>NZ_JBHYEI010000015.1:0-512 GCF_051860225.1 Sediminibacterium sp. | reverse complement strand
ACAAAGGGAATAAATCAATACGAAAAGAAAGAGCTTGCCAAGGCTTTTGAACGAAACGACACACTAAAAAAATGGAGCAGAATTGACAATAAGCTAGTAGTTATAGACTCTCTTATTTTGACAAAGAATGAAAAGCAATATATCATTGACGAATTGGGAAGACAAACTGACACAAGTTTATGGAATGAAATAAATATTCCCAACTCGTTGACAATTTCACAAGACACAATTACAGCCATTTTTAAAGATAGAACAAGGGGGTGGAATTATTTCTATAAGACTTATGGACGTAGTTTTAATAGCTTTACAATTCCGATTTTTTTTAGAAATAATGAACTATGTGCTTTTTATTATGACAATAGTTGTGGCAGACTTTGTGGAGAAGGAGTATTTGCAATATACAAACGAGAAAATGGTAATTGGATAATGTGGTTTAGGATTTATTAATGGGTTAGTTGACAAAAACTACTGCCAACAAAAGTATTTGCAAAAGCAGGGCTGGACATTTTGAC
>NZ_JBHYEI010000014.1:0-557 GCF_051860225.1 Sediminibacterium sp. | reverse complement strand
GCAACAGGCGGAACTTTTGATGCGAATAATTATACCATCACTTATACTGCTGGTAATATTATAGTAGGCAAAGCAAATCTTACGATTACTGCAACGAATGTAAACAAGGCGTATGGTTCAACTTTAACAGGTGCTGCGGGTTCTACAGCGTTTACGAGTACAGGTCTTGCCACAGGAGAAACTATCGGAACAGTTACTATTGCATACGGCACAGGTGCTTCTGCTACTGCCGCTATTGGAACATACACAGGTAGTGTAACCCCAAGTGCTGCAACGGGTGGAACTTTTGATGCGAATAATTATACGATTACTTATACTGCAGGTAATATAATAGTAGGCAAAGCAAATCTTACGATAACAGCAACGAATGTAAACAAGGCTTACGGTTCAACTTTAACTGGTGCTGCGGGTTCAACAGCGTTTACAACAACAGGTCTTGCCACTGGTGAAACTATTGGAAGTGTAACAATCGCATACGGCACAGGTGCTGCACCTACTGCTGCTATTGGAACATACACAGGTAGTGTAACCCCAAGTGCTGCAACAGGCGGAACTTT
>NZ_JBHYEI010000013.1:0-581 GCF_051860225.1 Sediminibacterium sp. | reverse complement strand
CCCTCTCCTATAACCTTTAAAGAACATCCCCTTTTTGTTAAGCGGGATGCAAATGTAGGGAGTTTATTTTAAATGACAAATCAAAATGTTGATTATTTTCAAAATAAAATTACAATATGCACAGGATGTGCATTAACAAAGGATTTGGATAGAAAATATTTTTAAAAAACAATTGAATAATTTGAGTAGATATGGTTTATTCTTCAAATCAGTATAACAAAAACCATGATAATAATGGCGGTTTTATATATTCGTTTAAAGAAAACAAGGTTAAAATCTTTGCCTAATGTCCTGATCATTTTGATGCTAATGCAAAAAAACTAATAAAAAATTTAGCACAAAAGATCACGGCTATTGATAATTCAATTAAAAATAATAAACTGAATAGTGCTATAGATTAATGGTTGTGTAATATAATATTAGGACTGTAGTACTTGTTTTAGGTGATCCAGGAGAAAGCAGTATCATATTATTTTTATTAATGCTAGTACCAAATTATTGGATGAAGTTTATTGTTCCATTCAACTATTTAAATCATATTAAATTGAAGTAATACTAGCACTAAAAACTAACTAAATAAA
>NZ_JBHYEI010000012.1:0-673 GCF_051860225.1 Sediminibacterium sp. | reverse complement strand
AACATTGAAATCATCTATTCATTCTGTTCCCTTAGAAGTATTATAAAGACAAGCGGACAGTATAGGTATTCCGCTTCATACCGTATTATTTGCTAAAGACCTGTCAAACTATGACAGCAAAATGCGTGAAACAGTTGACCATTTTAAAAAGCAAGGCGTTACTCATTTCATTTTTGGTGACATTTTTTTGGCAGATGTTAAAACATTCAGAGAAAGTAAACTCAACCCCTTAGGAATTGAAGTGGTAGAACCGCTTTGGGACAAATCATCTACCGAAATCATAGACGACTTTCTAAAGTCAGGAATAAAAACGAAAATTATTGTTACGCAGGCAGACAAATTAGACAACACATTTATTGGGAAAGAATTGGACATAGCTTTAATAAACTCATTGCCAAACAATGTGGATGTCTGCGGAGAAAACGGAGAATATCATTCTTTGTCTTACGCAGGTGGTTTATTTAAGAAAGAGGTTGAATTTCAAATTTCTGACACAACTAAAATTTCTTACGACATTAAATTGGACAACGGACAAACAAATACTTTTGAATATTGGCAAGCAGAAATAATTGTATGAAGACAGAAAACCGAACGCATAACATGAACTGTGCATAAAAACAAATAAAAAACTACCTTTTTAATGTAAAGTTGAACAGTAATTAGGTTGATAAAG
>NZ_JBHYEI010000011.1:0-858 GCF_051860225.1 Sediminibacterium sp. | reverse complement strand
GGAGTCGGATTCGAACCGACGAAATCCTGGCTCAGAACCAGGCGGCATGGACCACTCGCACCATCCCCCAAAAAACTGGCTCCCCGGGCACGCTTCGAACGTGCGACCACTCGGTTAACAGCCGAGCGCTCTACCAACTGAGCTACCAGGGAAAAACGTGGTGGAGAAGGCCGGAGTCGAACCGGCAACGGACTGCTTGCAGGGCAGCTGCTCTCCCAGTTGAGCTACATCCCCATGTGTACTTGTGGATCGTGCTGGATTCGAACCAGCGGGCCGCTTTCGCAACCACGGCTTAGCAAGCCGCTGCCTTGGACCACTCGGCCAACGATCCTGAATATTTCCGGTGACGGGTTCCGGTGTCGCCCAATTTTTGCGACCGGTTTCCGCGGGAGATCGACCTGAGCCGCCCTGTCCCGCTCTTTGGATGGTCCGAGTTGCAGGGTTCGAACCTGCGACCCCCTGGTCCCAAACCAGGTGCGCTGCCAGACTGCGCCAAACTCGGAAGAATGACTGGTGTCCCTTGAAGATTTCGAGTCTCCGACCGACCCCTTATCGAGGGGTTGCTCTACCTCTGAGCTAAAGGAACTTCGAGTGAAAGTGGTGATGGCAAGGGCAGCAGGATTCGAACCTGCGGATGCCTGGATCAAAGCCAGGTGCCGTGGACCGCTTGGCTATGCCCCTTCGTCTTCATCGCCCCCGCGAAGATCCCTGAACGCGGTGTGTCTGCCGATTCCACCATCGGGCCAATGAACAATGACTTTTCCATTTCCATTTCGGTTGTGTCCTCACGCGATTCGATCGCTTGCGCAATCACGCCGACATCGCTGCACGGTGGTTGGGTCCAAACCACGCACATCC
>NZ_JBHYEI010000010.1:0-930 GCF_051860225.1 Sediminibacterium sp. | reverse complement strand
TTAAAAACTATATTCAATGCCTTATTTATTTACATCTGAGAGTGTTTCTGAAGGACATCCGGACAAGGTAGCGGATCAGATATCTGATGCGCTGATTGACCATTTTTTAGCGTTTGATCCACAGAGTAAAGTGGCTTGCGAAACCTTAGTTACTACTGGTCAAGTGGTATTAGCGGGAGAAGTAAAGTCTAAAGCATACTTAGATGTTCAAGAGATTGCACGTGGGGTAATTCGCAAGATTGGTTATACCAAGAGCGAGTATATGTTTGAGGCAAATAGTTGTGGTATATTATCTGCTATTCATGAGCAGAGTGCCGATATCAACCAGGGGGTAGATAAGAAGAAGAAAGAAGAGCAGGGAGCAGGCGACCAGGGGATGATGTTTGGTTATGCCAGCAATGAAACAGAAGACTATATGCCATTGGCTTTAGACTTGGCACACAAGATTTTAATTGAATTGGCTGCATTAAGAAGAGAGAATAAAGCCATCAAATACCTTAGACCTGATGCCAAGAGTCAGGTTACTTTGGAATACGACGACAATAATCAACCTGTAAGAATTGACGCGATTGTAGTTTCTACGCAGCATGATGATTTTGATACAGAAGCGAAGATGTTGGCGAAGATTAAAGCTGATATCATCAATATCTTAATTCCAAGGGTAAAAGCGAAGTACAAGAAGTACGCGAAGTTGTTTAATAAAGACATTAAATACCATATCAACCCTACGGGTAAGTTTGTAATTGGTGGTCCTCATGGAGACACTGGTTTAACTGGCCGTAAAATCATCGTAGATACTTATGGTGGTAAAGGAGCCCATGGTGGCGGTGCATTCAGTGGTAAAGATCCAAGTAAGGTAGATCGTTCTGCAGCTTACGCTACGCGTCATATTGCGAAGAACTTGGTAGCTGCTGGTGTAGCGGACGAAAT
>NZ_JBHYEI010000009.1:0-1262 GCF_051860225.1 Sediminibacterium sp. | reverse complement strand
TTCTTTTATTACCATCCACGAATGGGTGATTAATAAGAATACTTTCGATTAATGAGGCAGCTTTATCTAAAGGTGTAGGATAGAGATGCTTTCCGTCAAATGTTTGAAAAGGTCTAGATAAAGCTGAGTTTAGAGACTCTTTATCTCTGATACCGTTGGCACCACCAAATTCAGAAATAAGGATTTGATGTATTTTTTCAACTTCATGTAATGAAATCATTGGGCCAGTTTCGCTAATAGTTCTTTGTCTTCAGTGAGAATCCTGCTCAATAAAGCATCAGTTGAGACCGAGGAATTATGCTTTGAATCTAATTCTTTTAGAAATACTAGAAGTTCCGTCAAAGCTTTGTCTGAGAAATGATCTAGGACCTTGCTGATTTCATATTTTATTTCTTCTTTAGACATTATATATTACTTGTCTGATAAAGTTACTATTTTTCGTAGAAACATTTATTTAAAAATAGCGGCTAACGTTCGAGGCTTTACGCAGGGTGGGGAAGGATTGTTCCCGCTGCTGGCTTGGCCACTTAAAACTCGATGGGCCATTGCTGAAAGCCCAACTTGCGTAAAGCCTTTTGTTGCCTGCTGTTTTATTTCTTTAAGCTTAATGTGTTAGTCTTTTTATGAGGAGAAAACATCTCCTCAAATTTTCTATTACAACCTTTGTTTCACAACTAGAGTCCGTGCAATAATATCATGCCACCCTCTACAGTGTTTGTCAACCAGTGCATAAAAAAAGCCTAAAGCTAATATTGCATAGGAAATAGTTTTAAAAAGGTTTCGTCCAACCGATTGCAAAATGCTCATTCTTTGTCCGTCATTATTGATAACCTTTATTCGCATAAGCTGCTTCCCAATTGTTCCTTGCATTGAACTGCTCTCCAAAAAAATTGAGTAGATAATCCATAACCCTATTAGACTGCTTCTGCTTAATATCCAATGAGTGGTATTTTTAATTTGAAAAGGGTCTGCTTTTTTGAAAAACCAAAAATTGCTAAAATGAGGAAATAAAAACCTTAGCAGGAATATGAACACTGTCAAAAGGAGTAAGTCAAATAACGCCGCCATAAGCCGCTGTCCAAAATTAGCGATTAGAGTTCTGTCCATAAATAGTATTTCGTCGATTTTTGATTTAACCATTTACACAGTCTAAAAAAATTGCAGGCAACGGCCGAGGCTTTACGCAGGGTGGGGAAGGATTGTTCCCGCTGCTGGCTTGGCCACTTAAAACTCGATTAGTTAAATACAAATTAATGAAGTTG
>NZ_JBHYEI010000008.1:0-3879 GCF_051860225.1 Sediminibacterium sp. | reverse complement strand
GCTCCCGGCATTACCATCGCAACTAAACTAGTTCCTGTATTGCTAATTGGTATCGCTGCTACTCCGCCTATTGTTATCGATGTTGGATTACCTAAATTAGTTCCAGTTATAGTTACCAAGGTTCCAACTGGGCCACTTGTTGAGACAAATGAAGTAATTGTTGGTGGTGGTGGCAGCTCTATATTTTGAAAAATAGATAATGTCCTTGAATTATTATTTGCTACTACTAAATCAGGCTTACTGTCTCCATCGATATCGCCTATAGCTACTGCAACAGGGCCTGTTCCACTTGTAAAATCTATCTTAGCAGCAAAACTATTTGTGCTTATACTTCCACTAGAAGCTGTATTACGAAAAACTGATATTGTATTTGAACCAAAATTAGTTACAGTCAAATCGAGCTTACTATCCCCATTTATATCTCCTAACGTAACTGAATGAGGAGCTGATCCAGTTGTGAAGTCTACTTTTGCAGTAAAGCTACCGGCCTCAATACTTCCACTTGTAGCTGTATTGCGAAAAATAGATACAGTATTTGAAGAAGAATTAATTACTGCTAAATCATGCTTTCCATCTCCATCCAAATCGCCTATCGCAACTGATTGAGGACTTGAGCCAGTTATAAAATCTACCTTAGCAGCAAAACTATTTGTGTTTATACTTCCACTAGTAGCTGTATTACGAAAAACAGAGACAGTGTTTGAAGACACATTTGCTACTGCCAAATCTGGCTTCCCATCTCCATCTAAATCGCCTATCGCAACTGAACGCGACCCTACACCTGTTGTAAAATCTACCTTAGCAGCAAAACTATTTGTGTTTATACTTCCACTAGAAGCTGTATTACGAAAAACTGATACAGTATTTGAATTTAAATTTGCTATAACCAAATCAGGTTTGCCATCTCCATCCAAATCGCCTATCGCAAGTGATTGAGGTCTATCTCCGGTAGTAAAATCTACCTTAGCAGCAAAACTACCAGAACCAATACTTCCACTAGTTGATGTATTGCGAAAAACTGATACCGTATTTGAAGCGCTATTTGCTACTACCAAATCAGGCTTGCCGTCTCCATCTATATCGCCTATTGCAACTGAAACAGGACTAGCATCACCAGTAGCAAAATCTACTTTTGTCGCAAAACTACCAGAACCGATACTTCCACTACTAGCTGTACTACGATAGACAGAGACAATATTTGAAATTAAATTTGCGACAACTAAATCTGGCTTACCATCTCCATCTAAATCGCCTACAGCAAATGAACGAGGACTTGCTTCCGTTGCAAAATCAACCTTAGCTTGAAAATCGGCAGCGGTAATATTTGTCTTAGTAGGACTGTAAACAGGCGTAAAATTACGCAAACTATATGCTGCTAAACTAGTTCCAGTATTTAAAACAGTAATGGGTGCATAAGTAGCACCAGATGGAATTGTAACCGTTAAACTCGTTGCTGTTGCAGCAGTTACCGTAGCTCTTGTTGCACCGAAGAATACAGTATTATTTGTAGTTGTGGTATTGAAATTAGTTCCAGTAATAGTGACCACATCACCTGGCTTTGCATTTATGGGGCTGAATGAAGTGATGATTGGAGGTAACTGTATCTCTGCGTTACGTAATACAGATACATTATTTGAGCTAAAATTTGCTACCGCCAAATCAGCCTTTCCATCTCCGTCTAAATCTCCTATCGCAACTGAAGCAGGTCCTGTACCCGTTGTAAAATCTATCTTATCTGCAAAACTTCCAGACCCAATACTTCCACTAGATGCAGTATTGCGAAAAACAGATACAGTATTTGAAGCCCAAACTACCGCCAAATCAGCCTTTCCATCTCCGTCAAAATCTCCTATCGAAACATGCCCAGGAGTAGTTCCAATTGTGAAATCAACTTTAGCTGCAAAACTACCAGCTTCAATGCTTCCACCAGTTGATGTATTGTGAAAAACAGATATATTACTTGAAGATTGGTTTGCCACCACCAAATCAGGCTTTCCATCTCCATCCAAATCTCCTATAGCAACAGACCTAGGATTAGTTCCCGTTGTAAAGTCTACCTTATTAGCAAAACTGCTTGTATTAATACTTCCAGTTGTAGCTGTATTTCGAAATACTGATACAGTACTTGAAGTAAAATTTGCTACCGCCAAATCGGGTTTACTATCTCCGTCCAAATCTCCTATCGCAACTTCACGAGGATTATCTCCGGTTGCAAAATCTACTTTTGCTGCAAAACTACCAGATTCAATACTTCCATTTGTTGATATATTGCGAAAAACCGATACAGTGTTTGAGTTTTGATTCGCTACAGCCAAATCAGGCTTGCCATCTCCGTCTAAATCTCCTATCGCAACTGAAAAAGGTCGAAGCCCAGTTGTAAAATCCACCTTGGCAGCAAAACTACCAGAGCTAATACTTCCACTAGTTGATGTATTGCGAAAAACTGAAACTGAACTTGAACCAAAATTAGTTACGGCCAAATCAGGCTTGCCATCTCCGTCCAAATCGCCTATCGAAACTGCATAAGGAGTTGTTCCTGTTGTAAAATCTACCTTATCAGCAAAACTGCCAGACCCAATACTTCCACTAGTAGTGGTACTACGAAAAATGGATACAGTATTTGAGCCTCTATTTGTTACTGCTAAATCAGACTTACCATCTCCGTCCAAATCTCCAATAGCAACTGAATACGCATTTGTTCCTGTTGCAAAATCCTGCTTGGCTTGAAAATCAGTAGCAGTAATATTTGTTTTAGCAGGACTGTAAACAGGCGTAAAATTACGCAAACTATATGCTGCTAAACTTGTTCCTATATTTAATACTGTAATAGGCGCATAAGTAGCACCAGAAGGCACTGTAACCGTTAAACTAGTTGTTGTTGCAGCAGTTACCGTAGCCCTTGTTGCACCGAAGAATACAATATTATTTGTAGTTGTAGTATTGAAATTAGTTCCAGTTATAGTGACTACATCACCAGGTTTTGCAGTAATGGGATTAAATGAAGTTATTGTTGGAGGTGTGAGAGGTGTTACATAGCTATACACCCATGCAGCTCCTGCAGCACTGTTATCAATGTTCCCACCAATTATCGCTGTATTCCCATCTGCACTTATTGCTGCTGAAAAACCAAATTGTGAAGAACCTGCAGCTCCGCTACCGATTAATTTAACTCCACTTTGTGTCCAAACGCCATTATTGCGACTATACATCCAAGCAGCTCCTGCTTTACTATTATCATTATAACCCCCAACAATCGCAATATTACCATCCGCACTCAATCTAACTGAAGTACCTTGGCTTGACATCCCTATATTTCCTGTACCTACTAATTTTGCGCCTTGTTGGTTCCACACTCCGCCACTGCGGGTATAAACCCACACAGCCCCTACACTACTATTGTCACTCTGTCCACCAACCATTGCTGTATTACCATCCGCACTTAACCCAACTGACCAACCCTGACTTGCTGATCCTAAAGCTCCTGATCCAATTAATTTAGTCCCTTGTTGTGACCAAACTCCACCACTACGCGTAAACACCCATGCAGCTCCCGCATTACTGTTATCAACTGGTGCTCCTACTATTGCTGTATTACCATCTGCACTTATTGCAACAGAAAAACCTTGCTGCGATGCACCAGTACTACCAGTACCTACTAATTTATTTCCTTGCTGTGTCCACACTCCACCACTACGGGTATATACCCATGCAGCTCCAGCATTACTGTTATCAGCTGGTGCTCCTACTATTGCTGTATTACCATCCGCACTTAAAGCAAGTGAATATCCTTGTTGTGATGAACCACTACTACCTGTGCCTACTAATTTTGCGCCTTGCTGGCCATTGGGTGTTTGGCTGGCCGTTACCGTAAAGTTTCCT
>NZ_JBHYEI010000007.1:0-8953 GCF_051860225.1 Sediminibacterium sp. | reverse complement strand
AAATTACTGAAGCACATTTGAAATACCTAAGCTGATGGGCCATTGCTGAATCTCCAACTAGCGTAAAGCCTTCTGTTGTGCGTTCGTGATTCAATTAGTAAAATATGGTTTATGTTCGCTACTATACTGTTTCATCGCCTCATTAAAAACCTTCTTATTTACTTCAACCTTTAGCGAATACTTTATTGAAAGCCTTATATAATAACTCATCAGTTCATTTGTTGCCGCATGATAAGAAATACCTTTTGCATTTTTTAATTTCTTATAAAAATCAATTATATTCTTTTTTCGCTTTGCCTCTTCCAACTCATTTTTTACCTTCTCAGTCCTCAAACCCCACTCGTCGCGTATAATAGCTTTTTGGTGAGCATTCATAAGTTCCATATAATGAATAAATGATTTATCAGCTTTGATAACATCTATACTAATTTGATCTCCGCTTTTATTTTGCCAGCTTAAAAAAAAGAATAGAGGTATAAACAACAATACTTTC
Organism: Sediminibacterium sp.; assembly: GCF_051860225.1. Taxonomy (GTDB): domain Bacteria; phylum Bacteroidota; class Bacteroidia; order Chitinophagales; family Chitinophagaceae; genus Sediminibacterium. The sequence goes on along the minus strand of NZ_JBHYEI010000007.1, from coordinate 8,460 downwards.
ATTATAAATTAAATTGAAAAACAATCTGCTTTTTCTAACATGACGCACAACGTCCGAGGCTTTACGCAGGGTGGGGAAGGATAATTCCCGCTGTTGGCTTGGCCACTACTGACGCGATTAGTTAAAGCCAAATTACTGAAGTTGATTAGTATTACCAAAGCTGATGGGCCATTGCTGAAAGCCCAACTTGCGTAAAGCCTTTTGTTAGGCGAGGTCTTTTTGCTTTACGGTTTGTTTCTTTGATGGCTTTGTTCCTTTTCTGATTTTATCCTTCTTAATCCACTCACTTATGCGAGTAAAATCTCGCTCTGTAGGTTGTTTGCCGGTAGTATAAAAGTCAATATTTTTTGGCTCTTTTATCATACATTAAAGTTACATTTATTTAGGGAAATAAAGTTCTATAAGTTTTGCTGCAGATTTAGAATCAATTGCCATAAAATTTCCGAAAAGCAAGTGCGCCTTAAGCTCTTTTTTATAGTGCGCTATTAAATTAGTCTTACTCTCAAATGAAACATAGCCGCTATAACCTTTGTCAAAAGAAATCTTACATGCAAAAGCTACAAGATTGCCTGGAACACCTAAGTAAATCTTTTTATTTCCACGATTGAATTTATTGCTTTCGATAAGTGTCATAAAAATGTGGTCTTTACGATCCTGCAAACTTATGAGCCCTTGAATAATAGTAGGATTATCGATAATTACAAGCTTGTATACCTTTCGGTCTTTCAACTTGGCTTCTGACTCCCAATTAAATAACCAATCTTTCTTTCTTAATTTTTTAAAATCTGCTGAAGTCAGTTCTAGCACTTCCGTTTTAAAACTGTCACCAGAAATAGCATTTTCTATTGAGCGAGTAAGCTTGTCAATTTCTATCGTGAATGGTCGGTGTTTGGTCATAATTAGGTACTAAAATTGTTCATTCCAAAAATCGGATCGCCAGAATAAATCTCGCCTAACGGCGACGGCTTGCTGCTGTGCTGGAATTCATTGCTGGTCTAGCCCGGAACAAAAGCCGATTTGAAAAACTGAAGTTGAAGTTAAGAACTAAAGCTCAAAATTGAACGTCGAGCCTAGACTGAAGCTGATAGCGACTTAGAGCCGATTGTTACTACGTCAGCCAGCATAGCAGCAAACCGATTGTTGTAAGCATACCCTTCGTCCGGGGTGTGAAAAACGGAGCGACAAAATTGTCACCCCGTTTATTTAATTATCCTATTCTAATGTTGAACAATAATTCTATGTGATTCAACCTTTTTGTCCTGTGTAAAAAGACGAACTGTGTATATGTCTGATTTAAGACTTAAAGTATTTACTGTTGTTGATTTTGTATCTGACGGATAAATTTGTTCTAATACAACGTTACCCATCTTGTCTACTATTTGCATTTTCAAAAGGTCAACATTTATTTGCTTTTTACCTTTTGGTATGGGGTTTCGTTTAAAGTCAACCTGTGTAATATTAAATGTTGATTTAACTGGATTAGGTGCTACTCTGTAATATTGATATGGCCCATCATAATAGAAGTACATAGGGTCTCTTCTTGTGCCGCAAGCATTTGTTGTGTGGACTGTAAAACCAAAATAATCATACGGGTTTAAAGGGGTACTCCACCAACAAGTCGCAAAGTTATTACCAGTATAACCAAAGTAATAATTTGCATTACTTGATGATGATGATTCCCAAACGTAAGTATTTGTTCCAGATGATTCCAATGTGATATAAAAAGATGATGAACTTAAAAAGGTAGCAGTTCCTTCTATTGGTTGAGTCAAATAAATATTATCAATATAATAACCTGCGTTTCCGTATAATTCTGGAACACCAAAAGTTACAGATTTTGAAGAATACTGCTGAATTCCGTCACAGTTGGTAATTGTTGCAAGAAGCGTTACAGTTCCGTTATTAATTTTTGTTAATGTAGCTTGTGTCCCACTAGATGATAAAGTACAAACGTTTTGTAAAGGCAAATAACTTCCATTTGTATAAACCCCGCTTAACGACCATGATACTGTGGTACCTGCAGGAACACCAGTTAATGAATAATTCTCAGAACTTCCACATACGATACTACTACCTGTCATTGGTAAATAGCTTCCTTGTGTCGCACCAGATGAACGAGATATTGTACTTGTCAAAGTTGTATTATTAGACCCATTTAAATTTACTGTCACAGAGACATTTGACAGTGGGGTACTGCCAGACGAAGGTGTTAAGTTTATTGAATTGGATGTCGTTGGGAAAGACTGCGGAGCAGGGTTTCCATTGTATATCCAGCCATTATTTGATGAACCTAAATTCCAATTATAAATTATTGTTCCTGGTGTATTATTGACATTATTGACCGTAAAAGTTTGGGTCGTAGCTGAACCACACGGAATTTGAAGTGTGGAAGGCGATAAAGTAAATGAAATTGCAATTGATTCAGTTATTGTTATTTTATTTATCAAGGCTGTTGTTCCATTTAAACCACCGTCTGAAATAGTAAGTACTAGATAGTTTCTTTGAGATGGAACAGAAAATTGAGGAATATTATAAGTCTGTATACTTGTCTGTGATGGATAAACTATTTGCACAATATCACCTATTGAGCTTAAATACTTGCTTGAACTTACAGGGCCGCAAGAAATTGGGTCTGAATCATTAGGGTTTGGCAAAGAAGTTCTAACCGACATTGTAAGTTTTGGAAAAGCAGTACTGGGATTAGCAGTGTAACCCATATCTACTGTCATTGTATAATTATAGCCAGTCTTGAATGTATAACCTAAAGCATATGCAGTACCATTATTGATGTTTGATTGCGAATTGACTTGGGTTTGCATTTTTATGCTTGTTCCATCAAATATTGCCCCACCTGAAACAGGAAAATGATTTAAACCTCCAACAGTCGGGTTATTTCCGCTTTGGTTAAAGACATTGCAACATTGAGGGCAATTGTTAATGTTACTTAAATTACTGCCTTGATAAACAACAGTCGCATTTTGGGAAATAGATTTTATGCTGGTTAATTACAACAGCATAATTAAAATTGATACCTTGTTCATAGTTAATTATTTTTCTAAATGAATTTGGAAGCCAATTCCTAATATTAAGGAACTGACATTGGATTTATCTTCAATAGCTTTTTCAAAACTCCAGCCTAGTATAAATTCTAAACCAACACTATTATTAAAATAGATTACTGGGCCGCCAGCTACTTGATAGGAAATGTTTTTAGCTGTAGTTATACTATTTCCGAAATTATTAAATCGATTTACCCCATAACCAAAGGCTCCTTGAATAAATAAATTTGTAGTGTTATCTGGTTCCAAAAAATAGTATTTGGCAAATGGACCAATCTTGTAGGATGTTACATTGCTTTTTGTATTATTACTTTTAGACTGCGTGAAAGATACACCTGTACTTATTCCGAAAGCCAATTTGTCTACCACAAAATATCCTATATTCGGCAATATTGAAAACAATGTAGAACTGTTTTTATCTGTGCTATTGGTAAGATTTTGTTTAGAAGAAGAAAAATTAGCATTACCTCCTACAAGCCAGTTTCCTCTTGTGATTTGACTGTTTGCAGTAAAAAAGAAAGAGATGAAAAAGTAAGAAACAAAAAGTCTTTTCATAATAGATTATTTTAGTTTTAAAATATTGGGATAGATATTAGTTGGTAGGCTATTATTATTAATTTGTCTGTGTTTCGTTGGTTTCATGTCCGTTTAAGTTTTCGCTTTTTGTCACTCGAATTTATTAGAACCTGCCCTAGGGTTGCTTACAACGTTAAAGCATTGGCGATGTGGCGGTATTCATTGAACGTCCAGCCTGAACTAATGCTGATTAAAAATACAAAAGTTCATTGTTCATTCTGTGCTCGGCATTATTCGTCTGCCTAAACTGAAGCTGAATAGCGAAACAAAAGCTGAAGATATATTCGTCCCCCGCCATATTGCCAATGCAATGTTACCTGCTGTTTTATTTCAGGTCATCAATTGATGTCACTCCGAGTTGAGCAAGACATTCTTTTTCGTGGCGTTCTATGTCAACGAGCTTAAATTCTTCTTCTGTTCCTTTCAGCTCAACTATTGCGTCATTACCTACTACCGTGTGGTCTTTCAATTTATACATTGAACATTCACCGGCTACATATAATCCTAATTTTTTAGTCGCTTCGGGAGTGATGGCTATATTAAAACCTTTGCCTCCAACCCTTACACTTGGATAAAAGATGCCATCAAGTCCTCGTTGTGTGACTAATTCTGAGAATAATGCAGAAATCATGTAGTCATAGTCGCCTCTAATATCCTCTTTTGAGAATTCGTCAGCAAGAAAAGTTATATAAGCAAGTGAACCCTCCAAAATGTCTTTAGGAGTTCCTGCGATAAATTCTTTATAGGCGTCTGACAACTCTTTCGTGTAACTACTTTCTTCTGCATATTTGTCCTTTTGAACAATCGCAAGTAAATGAATATCCTCATGAACATACCATCTGCCGAATGATACTTTTTGATATCCAGATTTTGTTTTGTCTCTAAGCATAGGAATGGTTTCTGCAACACCAATAACTCTCATGTTGTCTAGTTCGCCTGGTTGCAAAGTCTCTGGAATTGCAGTCGCATAAAACATTGTCTGATTTGGCGTACTTGCTCTTTGGTATGTCGTGTTATATTCTTGTGGCTTAAATGAGTAGTCACTTTTCTTTTCAAAGCGTTCTCCATTATAATTAGGTCTTGCCCTCATGACAGATTTGCCTCTGTGGAATGTTACAACCACGTGTCCAATCTTTCCTACTTGTTTGAATAGCGATAAAATCTCGTCTTTAGGATAAGTGGACAAATCCAAACTCTTTAAATGTTCGATGATAGTATTAATGTCCATAATAGAAATAAGGAGTTGTTGCCTTCAGGTTTAATGCCCTTTCGGTATAATGTTTACAATTACTTTGAAATCCTTGTCTTTTCTCGAGAGGTCATTTTGAATTCCCTTAGGATTGCTTATGTAGCCTTCAGGGTCATAAACAAAGCAATACAATGATTTGCAATCTGGATGCTTTTTGTAATGAGCGATGTCAATAATAAGTTGTTCACCAAGTTGTTTCGCCTTTAAACCTGCTCTTGTTTTTTTGACCTCAATAATAACTTGTTCATCTTTTAGAAGGAAGTCTGAACGTGTAGAACTACCTGCATAGCTGGGGTTCCATTCTTCTGGTCTAATATCGTCGAAATATATTTTTAAAAGTGAGTGTAATAGGTCTTGAACATCGTATTCATCCTCTATGTCTAAAGTCGGTCTATCAGCATGCCTTTGTCTTAGTTGCTTAGCTATTAAATGAAACCTGTCACAGAGTAAGCCAATTAGGAAAACTGCATCTTTTTCAACGTTTGTTGGCTTAGATAGCTCTTTTATTTTACGCTTCTTCTCTCTCCAAGGAAAGTCTGCTCCGCAATTGTCACAAATGTCAGGTACAGGAGTTGTCGTGCCTGATAAATCGATGAAATTTTCGTAAATCATGTCACCCTTAATGTCTTTACCGCAAGAAGGGCATTGGTAAATTGTTTTTTCACCACAGGTCGTACAGAAGTTTTTACGGAATTGCGGAGAACTATAATACCTGTCTGTCGTCTGATGTCCATTTAAACAAACCTCTTGAGTGTCTTGTCTCGCCATAAGGAGCTACAATGTGTTTTGGTGTTCGATAAAAAATAGCAGGTAACGTTCGAGGCTTTGTGCAGTTGGGGAATTGAGCAATTGTCTGCCCGGAACCGAAGCTAAATTTATAACTAAAATCCGAAGTTTAGAACTACTGCCCTACAGAATTACGTCTGCCGAATATAAAGCTTAGATATGCACTGCTGATGATTGCTGCAACGTCAAGCCCCAATTGCACAAAACCTTTTGTTGGCTGCTGGGCTGTTAATCAAATGCTTTTGTAGTCATTCCTAATGTCATACTAATTTGTCGTGCCTCGCTGATTATTTCAGTAGGGTAATTTGATAATTCCAATAACTTTATTGCATTTCGTGTTTTTAGTTGTCCATATTTAATTTTATGGTCAAAATAAAGTTCGCCATCTTCAATTGTCTCAGTAAAATGATATAAGTCGTATTCAGTTTTTAATATATCAGATAACTCAATATCATGAGTGGATATGATTACAATATTGTCACCCCGATTCAAATAGGAAAGTATCGCTTTTGCAGCAGAAATTCTTTCTATTGTATTAGTACCTTTAAAAACTTCATCTAAAACAAATAAATTTTGATTGGGTGAATTAACTTCTGCTATTAAACTTGCCATTGTATTAACCTCCTGTAAATAATAGCTTTTTCCTTCGAATAAGTTGTCGTCAATTCGAATTGATGAATATTGTTTTAAAATTGGCGAGGTAAATTCTTCGGCAAAGCATGTATAAATAGTTTGGGCTAATATCGAATTCATCATAAAGGTTCGTAAAAATGTCGATTTGCCAGACATATTAGAGCCCGTAATTAAAATGCTTTTATTACTTATTGACAAGTCATTTTCAACGCAATTTTCAATAAGCGGATGATATATGTTTTTAAAAGACACTTTTTTCCCCGCTGAATTAAAAACTGGCTGACAGGTTTTTAAATTATCTGCTCTCAATGAGGCAATTGAAATTGAAGAATCAATATTTCCTACATAGTCGAATAATGTTATTATTGAAGTCCGTTTGGTTTCAAGTTCCTTAATAACTTTAAAAAGCGTAAAAACTTCTATCAAAAAAAGGGCTTTAATTAATTCCAGTAAATATGTTCCTATTTGGCTTAATTCTGATTGAATTCCACTTCCGTTGTCGAAGTTTATTATGCTTGATTTTCGTTGAAATGATTTAAGGTCAGATATACTTTCTTCGACAGACTTATCGTAGAAAATCCCGTTTCGCCGTGATAAAGACTTTGATACTTTAATAAGCAAATTTAATTGGGGGATTGATCTAACAAATTGAAACGCCTTGTTTTTGTTCCAGTAATGTAAAAACATGTTTAAGGCAAATGGAATCAAAAGAAAAATTATAAAAACCTGGTATTTCAATGAGAGTATGATTAGGCAAAAGACAATAGCTATATCTATTCCTAAAAACTTAAACCATTTTGGTTTTTGTAATAAATTGTCCTTTAACAATGATGGGATGTAATATGCGTCTGTTTCGTTTAGTTTTAAGAGGTCTAATTGTATTTCCTCACGTATTTTAGCGTTACTGGTAAATAATTCAATTAGGTTTTGCGTAGGGTCAGATTTAAGATTCGTTGGTTCTATTACTTTTTTATAAAGAAACTGCTGTCCCACTTTACTTGTGGTACGGTCTATAAATTCAAAAAGTCCATAAAAATCTATATCATCAATTGTCTGTTCAGTCAGATGGTGAAAGTTTTTACCTTTTACTTCTACAGAATAATTTTTAATTCCATCAAAATTGAAAAATTCTGTTTTAGAGTTACCCCATGCTGCTCGAATTTGGTCAATTTGTTTTCTGGACTTCCCTTTATTTATAAGGTAAATAAAGATAAATGTCAATAAGGTAAGAATTGCTCCGAATAATAAGTAGTTCATTTTATTATAGTAATTCAATTAAGGGGTTCAAAAAAATACTTATTATTTATAACCGTCATGTCCTTTAGCCTTGCAGCCAACGTCATAGGCTTTGCGCAGTTTGGATAATCTGTGATCCTACTGCTGGCTTGGCCACTAAAGACGCGATTAGCTAAAGCCAAATTACTACAGTTGATTAGCAATACCAAAAGATGAATGGCCAAAGGTGGAAGCCCAAATTGCGCAAAGCCTTTTGTTGGGCGTTCGTTTTTTCATACCCTATGTAAAATTTTTGAAGCATATTTTACACCTTCTTTAGTCCACGATTCACCAGCATTTAAAAAATTTAGTTTGCTGTCTGCGTCTTGTCCTGTAAAATAAACTACGTAGTTATCTGGGACTTTCTTTCTACTACCAAAGTGTTTCTCTGCACAAAAACTAATATCTATATAAGTTCTGTTTTTGATGTTATATAAAGCAAATAATACAACTCCACGAGGATCGTCTTCTGGTTCTAAATATCTTATTATTCCTACTTCTTCAAAAACAGTCCTTGGATTGTCGAGACCTTCATCTTCATATTTTCTATAATCATCTTCTGTAATGTCGTCTGGATATTTGTGAAGATTATATAGTTCAGAGATTTGATAAAATGCTTCTTTAGCCTGTTCAAATGGAGATTTCTCAGAAAGGCTTAGTGTATCAATTATTTTTTTAAGTCTTTCGTCACTTAAGTACCAAATATCAACAGGATTGTCCATCATACTTTTTAAATAGAGTAAAGTTGTCCTAAATGACGCCCAACGTCCGTGGCTTTACGCTGGTTGGATAATCTGTGTTCCTACTGCTGGCTTGGCCACTATAGACTCGATTAGCTAAAGCCAAATTACTGAAGCACATTTGAAATACCTAAGCTGATGG
>NZ_JBHYEI010000006.1:0-15387 GCF_051860225.1 Sediminibacterium sp. | reverse complement strand
CTTGGTCAAAAGGCAAAAAGCCCTCAAAAGCTTTTTTGCCTTTTGTTTAAAAATTGCACTTATCAGTTGAACTCAGCAAATATAAAAAGTCGATTTATTTTAATAGTTTCAAAACTAATTGGACTGGTTATGTTCTTGTTTGTCCTTTAATAAAAAATACACTTTATCAATTCAAATTCTCAAAGTATATTTCACATCCAATGCTAAAGAAAATTATTGACGGAGCATTTTGGAATTATTCTTTTTATGGTAAGTATCCAAATGGTAAATATATTTTCATGAATAGTGAAAAAATTATAGTTTATCCACCTATTGATTCAATTGTTTCATACGAGGAAAGAATCAATAACAATTTCTTTTATAAAGGACTTCTTGAAATTAAATCATCAATAAAAATAGAATTTGGTAATTGTTCAATTTGTAAACATCTCTGGGATACCTATTATATAGGAGAAGATAAATTCAGTGTTTGTAAAAAAGATATTTTAATAAACCGCTGATTAACAAGTTTAAATTTTGAGTACTACTTCAATTATCAACCATTCCAATCAAAACACCCCAACCCCAATCCCCCCCCCAAAAAAAAATACACCCAAAGCATACTCAATAAACGCACCCTTTAACCTAAGGACATAAAACCCATATAAGAAATCAGCAACTTATGACTACAAGTAATCAAAATTTATCCTTTTCGCTTTCCGATGGTATCATAGAAGTATCTGATGAAAAATTAATCATAACAGACAAAGCAAAGAATGATAGACTATTATTATTGGTAACCGCCATGATAACTATCATGCTATCCTTAAGTATCATTTACAAATGGTTTATTGCCCGAGAAACATACTATTTAGTTGTAGGGTCCATACTATTGATTCCGAATATTGGACTATTGTGGAAATGGTACAAAGAATTCAGGTTTGTAGAAAGCACCATTAAGTTTAGCGACATTCTTAAATGACTTGTCCTGAAATGAGTTTACACTAAAAAAGGTGTAAAAATGAGCAAACCAGCATTCAAAAGATCTACAGGATCCTTCAGTGACAATGAAAAGCATGTAATTATTCAAGATTTCTTAAAAGGGGGTAAATCAAAAGACGAGATTTGGCGAAAGTATACTGGTTCAGCCGACCATGGCCGTTTACTAAGCTGGATGAGAGATTTAGGATATTTAACCACTTCTCAGCAAATAATGCCTAAACTTGCTTTAAATGGTTATGACATGGCCAAAAAGAAGTATGAGTTTACGAATCCTGAAGATGAGTATGAGAATTTACAATTAAAGAATCGGATTGCTGATTTAGAAAAGAAACTTAAAGATGCAGAACTGAAGGCAATTGCTTTTTCTACAATGGTTGATATAGCCGAAAAAGAATTTAAAATCTCCATTCGAAAAAAGTTCAATACCAAACAATAGAAGAAACGAAAAGGAATTTTCCACACATAGGTTTAGCCAAGTTATGTGGTTGGTTTGGTATTTCTAGGCAGGCTTATTACCAGCAAAATAATAGTGATGCGCTATTTGCATTAGAATCTACACTAGTTGTGAGAGAGGTACAACAAATTAGAGAAAAGCATAAAAGAATTGGTGGTCGCAAGCTTTATTTTATGCTTCAACCATTTTTGCAAGAACATAATATTAGAATGGGCAGAGATGCGCTATTTACAATGCTCTCAGCAAATTTTTTGCTAGTTCGAAAAAGAAAAAGGTAAATTAAAACAACCAACTCATATCACCGTTTTAAGAAGTATCCAAATTTAATTCGTGGATTTGTTGCAACCGCAATAAATCAGCTTTGGGTAAGCGATATTACTTATTGGAAAATAAACGGAACTAAGCACGTTTACATTAGTTTAATAACGGATGTTTATTCGCACAAAATTGTTGGCTACCACGTAGCTGAAACCTTGGCGGTAATTGAAACTATAAAAGCATTGAATAATGCGCTTTTAGCTTTAGGGCCAAAGCGTCCTATTCAATTGGTTCATCATAGTGATAGAGGTTTTCAATATTGTAATCCAGATTATGTTAATCTTTTATTGGCTAATAAGATTGGTATTAGTATGACAGAGAATAGTGACCCATTAGAAAATGCTCTTGCTGAAAGAGTTAATGGAATCATTAAAGAAGAATATTTATATGCTTATGAGGTAAGTAACATAAAAGAAGCCAGGTCTTTATTGGATAATGTTATTGATTTATATAATAATGAACGTCCACACATGAGTATTGGCAATCTAATGCCTAATCAGGTTCATCAAACTTCTGAATTAATAGAGGCAAAGAAATTATGGAAGAATTATTACAGGAAACAAACTACGTTTGTAAACCAGTCGTAGGATTAAAAATGTAAATGACAATCTATTACAGGACTAATTAATAAATATGTAAACTTTATTTAGGACGAGTCACCCGACCCCAATCCCCCCAACCATACCACTCCCCCCATAAACACCCTTCCCTTCCCTAACACCAACCGACTCTCGAAACTGGATATGCCAGCGTTGTATGACCAAACAATGATTGTTACCAATCAATTAATCTTAGTAGAAGCAGGTCTCGTTACCATCCTCGACACACTATTCGCAAATCTGTTCACCTCCTTAACCCTTGAATTCCATTACCAACCCATCTACCCATACGATGGACTACTTATAAAGGAAGGAGTGCGATACAAATGCGTATCCTAGATGAAAACAACCCTAATCCAGATAGGATATATATCCGTATTGGGAATGTGATGGTGTGATAGATAGGAAATCATGGATTAGGGCTAGATTCCTTTGGGCAAAAGAAGGGTAGTCTATTATTCACCTATTCTTCGAAGAGTTTTTTAATTATTTCATGATGTTTCTTATCTGAAACTTTATAAACTTCCTCTAGGAAATCAGTAGAGATAGGTTTTGAAGCTGGGTATTTATGTATAGCAAGAAAGTTCTTCAATGCTGAATTAACTTTATCCTCACTTATTAACTCACTTAATTTATACATTGCCACTACCCCCTTGGAATAACTAATATGTGATTGATTACCCAATACTTTAATAAGGGGAGCGTCACCTAAAAATCCTTTTTCACTATTAAAAATATCTTGGTGCATGGCTATACTTTCTTCAACTTTTGGTTTGCCATACATTTTTTTGAGTAACATCAACTCGGTATACATTGCCAATGTTTCAGTTAGCATAGCATGACCTTCTCGCTGATCTGGATCTATTTGACTATTCCCCCACCATAAATGCGCCAATTCGTGTCCGGCCAATTCGTTAATTACATCTTGTTGTTTATCTGCCAGAATATTACTATGGAACGCCATATTCTCGTTCATGTAAATAGTTGCAGGATAGGCAGTTGCATTAAATCCTTTTGTAAAACCTGAGATCTCAGCAAAACGGATGGTTTTAAATGGATAGTTGCCAAAATTGCTTTCGCAATAATCCATAGTGATTTTTGCATTCTTCATTAAATAAGCTACATTCTCAGCATGTGCTGGATGATAATATACTTCAAAGCTTTTTCCTTTATAGTTTTCTTTTGTAACTGCATAATTGGCCGAAGAAATGGCAAATCTAAAAGGGATAGCATCAACTTTAAACTGAGATACTGGCCTATCTTTTTCATTCCACTGCTTCGTTAATTCACCAACTCCAATTACTGTTTGTTTGGCTTCTGTAGAAACGGTCATATCTAATGATATAAAATCATCTTTCAATACCTTTGGAGCTTCCAAAGAAGTAATTTGGGTTCGTTTTCCCAATTGATACTGTGTTCTACTATTTTCATCTTCAGTTTCATTAGAAGCATCATATCCAATCTGAGGATAATATCGACTTATGCGCATAAAACTTCCATTTTCAACAATTGCATTAAACGATCGATGTCCGTTTATGGGTTTCCATTGATAGAATAGTTCATAATCGAAACCGATTTTTTGGTTAGGAGTAATTGCTTGTTTTAGTTGAATAATTTGGTATTGATTGTTGATTGAAATTTCCTCATTTTCAGTGCGTAAGAAAGCTTTTTTAATTTCAAACCCATTTGAGAAGTTTACCAGGATTTCACTAATTGGTTGTTCTGTTTTGTTTTCTAAAATATAATTCCCCTTTATACTATAGGCATTTTTAGAAGGAAATAAATCTACTCTCGTGGTTACTTTTGTAATGGTAGGTTGAGGTTTATTTTGAAATGCCCGGAATTGCTTTTCGTAATTTATTTGCTCCATTTCAATTATGTTGCTATCCTTTGAAACATATCCGGTAACCATATTCTTACCTACATAAGATACCAAACCAATACTGCAAAATAGTACTAGCCAAAATGAAACCTTCTTAATCGATTGTCTATTTTGGTGTATGCAATACAAAAGCACTATAAAGATCATAAACCCGAATAATAGTCTTTGTACAAATGCATTTTCATAACTTCCAAATCCATTCATATCACTATATTCAAATGAGATGGTTTGTAAGAACTTCAACAAAGGATATTGCACAACAGACTTGCCTAATGATGTGGTCATCAGCAAAACAAAAAGCCCGGAAATAGCTAATGCTAAATACTTGTTTTTAATGAGTTTTTGAAAGATTAAAGTAAACCCAGCAACTAGCACTAAAGGTAAAGTATTGAATAAAAAGATTTTTGCATACACATTCCATTCGATATTTGGGTACTTGTAAATTATCTGAAAAGCAATTCCTTCCAAAATTAAAATCGTTGTTAATCCAATACTCAATCCAATTACAGTAAGCCAAATAGAACAAAATTTAACTCTGTAATTAGTGGTACTTTCTTCTATATAATTAAAGTTTGAAGCTTTACTGCGCCAAAACAAATCGTTTCCATAAAAAACCAAAACCAATGCACCAATAACATAGAAATTTTGAATAATGGTAGAAACCATCAAGCCAGATGAAGCATATTTTTGTGGTATACGAATTCCTTTTTCTATTTCTGCATATATTTCCATTCCAACGGCAAAAAGTAAACTCAATACAATCAACACAAATGGGATGCTTTTTACTATATATAACCAATTCATTTTCGTAAAAGAGAAAAGAGATTGAATTTTTACTTTAGCTGAATTTTCAGTAGATACAAATGCAAATGGGAGAGTAGCAGCTTGGTTGGGAGCATGTTTTACTTTAGCTGATTTTACTTTTTTGATAATTGAAAATTGATTGCTAATGATTACCAGTATTAAAACAGAAAGCAGTAAAATGCCAACTCTGTTGGCTAATAGGATTCCGATTAATGATACAAACTCGGTATTTCTTTCTTGAACCGATAAATGTGCTGTTTGATTAAAGTATGCCGACATACCAAAAGGATCAAGAATAGCCGAAATAAATTGTGCTTGCTTGGATTGTGGTAAATTATTGGCCATAAATGGTGAGCTTGAAAATACCATACTCACCATATAAAGTATATACAGTAACAAGCCACTCACATAAATAAATAGTTTATTTTTTGTTACCCAACCCGCCGATGCAGTAATAGCCACTACAAAAAGGGTATTGATTGCCGTGAAAATTATTATTGGAAAAATATAAAAGAAAATATTGAAAGGTATATTTATCATTCCTGCTGAAGAAAATGATCTACCTATGAAAAAGCTGATAGTAAGCATTAATGTAAAACTGAAGCTCAGTAAAAAAATGGATACAAAGCGACTCCAAAGAAATTGTTTTTTTGAAATAGGCAAAGCAAAATAAATGAGATTCAGATTGTAATCTATTTCCTTTAATGCTGTTTGTGCTGATAATATTGTTGCAAAAAAAATGCTTGTTAAACTTAAAAATGCGGTAATAAATGCTACTTGATAGGGAGAATTATACCCCAGATTTTCGGAAATGGTAAAACGAGCATTTTCGCCGCCAAATATGCCTAGTGCAATTATTGTAACGAGTAAAAGAAGAAATCTCCAGTTTTTGCAGTACGATTTTATATCGAATAAAATAAGTTTTTTCATCATTAGAGTTGATTTAAATTATTGAAATACACTTCTTCCAATGTTGGATTTACTGCTTCAAATTCAAGTAATGTTTTTTCGGAATACACTTGAATATTCAACTTCCCGCCAACATAATGAGACGAAATCACATTTGAATTGGTTTTATATTGTTCCAGTTCTGCTTTTTGAATTTGTTTTTGCCAGATTTTGCCTTTTAGTTCTGCTACAAAATCATTGGGGTTGCCTTGTAGCACAACTTTTCCATTTTTTATAATGGCCATTTTAGAACAAAGATTTCTAACATCTTCTACCAAATGAGTAGATAGAATTACTATCCTTTCTACACCAATTTCTGAAAGCAATCCATTAAAACGATTACGTTCTTCTGGATCTAAACCAGCTGTAGGTTCGTCTACAATGATGATTTTTGGATTGCCTAATAAAGCTTGCGCAACACCAAAACGCTGACGCATTCCACCCGAAAAAGTATATACTTCTTTGTTTTTATGAGAAGACAGATTTACTTTTTCTAGTAATGAATCAATTTGTTCTTTGCGTTCCTTTTTGTTGGCAACTCCCTTTATTATAGCAATATGATTCAACAAGTCTTGTGCTGATATTTTAGGGTAAACCCCAAAATCTTGTGGTAGAAAACCCAGTTGCTGTTTAATAAACTGGGGGTTTTCCAGAATATTCATTCCGTTTAGTAGTATCTCTCCTGCATCAGCTGGTTGTAAGCCTACTATTGTTCGCATTAATGATGATTTTCCTGCTCCGTTCGGGCCTAATAAACCAAACATCCCATTATTGATTTCTAATGAAATATTATTCAAAGCTTGTACGCCATTTGCGTAAGTCTTTGTGAGATTTTTGATGGATAAACTGTTCATTTACTGAATATTTTAATGTTTTTAAAAGTTCGCCTTAGGCAAATGATTATCTGTCAATAGCAATGAAGCTATTGTTACGTTGGATAATATGTGAATGGATTTATTCTGTTACATACTCAATAATATCGCCAGGTTGGCATTTCAATGCTTTACAAATTGCTTCTAGTGTATCAAATCGGATACCTTTGGCTTTACCTGTTTTTAGAATAGACAAATTTGCTGGAGTGATATCCAAAATATCTGCCAATTCTTTGCTTTGCATTTTGCGTTTTGCAAGCATCACATCTATGTTTACAATGATTGGCATAATTAAATAAATAAGTCTTGTTCGTTTTGTATTTGTAATCCTTGTTTGAAAATGGCAGCCATGAAATAGGCAAAAACACCAAGAAAAAAATGAATTACAGCAACAAACTCTAATCCTTCTTCAATTTTTCCAGCAAAAATTGACGCTAATAAAATCTCAAGAAAAGGGAGCGTAATATTTGCCAAGTAAAAATTTCTTAATTGATTGACACCATACTTTGTAAATAATTTAGGTTTACGAAATGCATTAAAAACATT
Source organism: Sediminibacterium sp. (assembly GCF_051860225.1). Lineage (GTDB taxonomy): Bacteria > Bacteroidota > Bacteroidia > Chitinophagales > Chitinophagaceae > Sediminibacterium. Next base: position 7,983 of record NZ_JBHYEI010000006.1, on the reverse strand, counting down.
GCTTAGCAACAAAAAGAAAATCCCGTAAAATCCAATTGGAATTAAAAAGTTGAAAATTTTATATGCCCAATTGTTTTCTCCATTTAGAAAATGTTTTTCTGAAAATGGAAAACATATAGAATAATATTGGCCGTTTTCTCTGATAATTACACTCCATTCTGTGAGGAGCGTTAACAATGAATAAAAAGTTGTTGCTAAATATAGTACTGCAACAATCCTGGTGATATAAAATAATATCGTGGAAGTGATTTTTACGTTTTTCATGCTAAAAACTTGATTAATTACTGCAAATGTATAAATAATTATCGTAAAACAATAATTATCAAAATATTTTTTTTATCTTCGATTTGTAAATAGATCAGTTTTACTACTGACCAAAATGAGTGAATAATGAATTATCAAGTTTTTGATCCTTGCCAGGATCTTTCTACACTTGTATAATGCTATTGGACATTAGAAAGCCCAAAAGAAGATAATCCTGAAAGACAGACCATTGTTCCTGACGGTTGTATGGAAATGATTTTTCATTATGGAGATTTATACAAACAGTATGTTGAAAATGGAAACCACATATTTCAACCTAAATGTTTTGTAATAGGACAACTAACCCGTCCACTTGAAATTGAGCCAATAGGGGAGACTGGAATTTTTTCGGTTCGCTTTTATCCTGAAGGGTTTTTGCCTTTTGCAACAGTACCTATTAAAGAAATGGAGAATAAAGCCATTTCATTAGAACAATTATTTGGGACTGAAGGGCTCAAGATCGAACAACTGATAGTAAATGCCATTTCAACTGCTGAAAGAATCAATCATATTGAAAACTTTTTATTGAGTCGTTTAGTATCATTGGAAACCATTGATCGTATCATCAAATCTACGATCGACACTATTTTAACTGCTAACGGTCAGCTCTCTGTTGCCGAGCTTTCTAAACAAATTAATATAAACCGTAGGCAATTGGAGCGTAAATTCTCTTCTGCTATTGGCTTAAGCCCGAAACAACTCTCCAAAACAATAAGACTACAGAATACACTTAAATTATTAATCAATAAAAAGTTTACAAGTCTTACAGCTTTGGCTTATGAAGGAGATTTCTATGATCAGGCACATTTTATAAAAGATTTCAGAGAGTTTACAGGACATACTCCAAAGGAATTTTACGGTAACAACCTTAAAATGTCTTCTCTATTTTATGGAACAGATTAGTCTTGTCGCATTCTTACAATTTTATGTTTGAAACTGAACTCAACTTCGTCAGCATAAATAAAAACTCATCATTATGTATAAGAAAACAGTATTGGCAATTTTTAGTGTCATTATTTTTTGCAGCTGGTCATTGCAACCAAAAAACGAAATTAAAAATGCGGAATGGCTTATAGGCACTTGGGAAAACAAAACTCCAAATGGAAGTATATATGAAACATGGGCTAAAGTAAGTGATGTAGAACTTTCAGGAAAAAGCTACATGCTTAAAGAAAAAGATACAATCGTTTTTGAGACAATTCGCCTGATTCAGGAGAATAACAACTTATTCTATATGCCGAAAGTTAAAAACCAAAATGATAATATGCCTGTTCGCTTTAAAGCGAAAACTGCATCCAACAATGAGTTGATCTTTGAAAATCCTAACCATGATTTTCCTCAAATTATAGCTTACTCAAAAATCAATGCTAATGCTTTAGTTGCTGAAATTGCTGGTACTAAAAACGGCAAGGAGCGAAAACAAATCTTCCCTATGAGTCGTGTGAAATAAAAAAGGCGACTAAAATACCGTCAAATCCACAAATTTGCCGTTCATGCAGTAAATAATAAATATTTTTTGACAAAAAATGTAAATTTGTTGTTTATCAATAAATATATATTATCTTTGCTGTATCAATTTAAAATTTGAATAGATGAAAAAGTTTGACAACCTGGTATTTATGGTCTTGTACATTATAGCCTGGATAATTTTTGTAGGCTTGAGTATAGAAGCCGGCGGATTGATTGTGAACTTCGTTTTTAGCATATTCAAACCAGAATTTGTTGGTAATCTGTACCAAAAGCTGGATTTAACTTTAATGTATCAGCAAAACGTCTGGGCTTTTTACGGAATGTATAGTTTTGTATTATTTATTGCTGTTTTTAAAGCAATGCTTTTTTATAGCGTTATAGATCTACTTCACAAAATAGATTTAGCAAAGCCATTTAGTAGTTTTGTTTCCAAAAAAATTTTACAGATCAGCTACTTTACTTTTACTATTGGAATATTTAGTCATATAGCAAAGCAAATAGCTAAGTACTTGTCTCATCATTTCGAAATTGACAAACTCAATCAATTTTGGGTGGATAGTGAAGCTTTTATTTTGATGGCTGCGATTGTCTATGTTATTGCACTTATTTTCAAGAAAGGGATTGAAATTCAAAATGAAAATGATTTAACTGTATAAGCTATGCCAATCATTGTGAACTTAGATGTTATGATGGCAAAGAGAAAGATGTCGCTTAATGAGCTATCAGAAAGAGTGGAGTTGACACTTTCTAATTTATCAATTTTAAAAACAGGAAAAGCTAAAGCGATTCGTTTTAGCACTTTAGAAGCTATATGTAAGGTACTCGATTGTCAGCCTGCTGATATTTTAGAATATGTTAATGAAGGAAGCCCATAGTACAATAAAATAAATCATCCAATTTTTTAGTCAAATTAAATTTCACAAACTGTGATACAGTACACCTATGTGCCTATAATAAACAAAAACATTAAAAATATGATTTTAAAAATAATATCAAATATCAAAAAAAATGCTTTCCATGTAATGCTTATTTCTGTTTTTGCATTACCTGCTCTTGGACAAAATACAAGTATTCAAAAAGACACTTTAAAAGCTGCCAATATTGAAGCAATCTTATATACAGGCGAGAGTAAAGACCAACCTTTAATAGTTGGCTTGGGTGGTTCAGAAGGTGGTAATGCATGGGAAAGGAATCGTTGGAAAAAAACAAGAGATGCTTTTTTAGAGAAAGGGTATGCTTTTTTAGCCATTGGATATTTTGGTTGTGAAGGAACACCCAAGATCTTAAATAGGATTGCCATTGATGATGTATACAATGCAATTGCGATGGCAAAAAAAAGAAAAAAAATAAACAATAAAAAAATTGCGGTAATAGGAGGGTCAAGAGGAGCAGATCTAGCATTATTGTTGGGGAGCTATTATAAAGACATTAAATGCGTGGTAGCCATGTCTTCGAGCCATGCTGTTTTTCCTGGTCATACAATGGATTTTACTACTCCCTGTTGGACTTTTGAAGGAAAAGATTTGCCATTTATACCAGTAAATGATGAAGCAGTCCCATTTATGATGAAAAGGGATTTGAGAAAAACATTTGAAGTGATGCTAAAAGACACTATTGCTGAACAAAAAGCATTGATAAAAGTAGAAAATACTAACGGGTCGATACTCTTGATGTCTGCTACTAAAGACGAAATGATACCTGCTGTTCAAATGGGTGAAAAAATGATCTTAAGATTAAGCAATAGCGGTTTTAAACATCCCTACGAACATGTAATCCTTGAAGGTGCACACGAAGAACCAACAAAGCATTTTGATAAAATCTTTTCTTTTTTAGAAACCAATTTTAAAAACAAAAAAAAAAACAATGACTTCACAAACAATTACTCGAATCAAACAATTATCATTCATTTTAATGATAACCTCAGTCCTTTCATTTCCAGCTTTTGGGCAAAATAATCAAAGCAAAAAAGTAACTGCAAGTCAAACAGTACCTTCTGTTGATATTCATACAGCGGTTATGAAAGATAATATAGCTGCAGTAAAACAACATATAGCTGCAAAGTCGGATATCAATGAAAAGGAAAAATTTGGCGGTAGTACCCCATTGATAAGTGCTTCACTATTTGGCAAAACTGAAATCGCAAAATTGCTGATTGACGCTGGCGCAAAGCTCAATATTCAAAATAATGAAGGCTCTACAGCACTTATTACTGCTGCCTTTTTTTGCAAACCTGAAATAGTGAAAATGTTGCTTGCTAAAAAAGCGGATAAAACAATTAAAAATAAATATGGCAATACAGCTCTTGAAACTGTTTCTGCTCCCTTTCAAGATGCAAAGCCAATTTATGATATTATGGGTAGCTCATTGGCACCTTTAGGAGTGAAATTCGATTATGAATATTTGAAAAAAACCAGGCCGCAAATAGCTGCAATGTTAAAATAGAAAACAATGAAAGATAGAAAACACTTTATTGATTGGATACGAGTAATTGCCATTGTTTTATTGTTGGTTTATCATGTGGCAATTGCTTTCCAACCATGGGGCCTTATGATTGGGTTTATAGTAAATACAGAACCATGGGTGACATTATGGATTCCTATGACCATGCTGAACATTTGGCGAATACCTATTTTGTTTTTCATAGCAGGTATTGGTGTTTTCTACTCTTTCCAAAATAGAAACTGGCATCAGTTATTAAAAGAAAGAGCTTTACGAATAGGTATACCATTTGCATTTGGGTTTGTATTTATTGCCCCATTATATCTGCTCTTACTACAAAAATATTATGAATGGAAACTTCAATACATTCCAAATAGTTCACACCTTTGGTTTTTGGGAAATATTTTATGCTATGTTATTTTAACTATTGCTCCACTATATTTTTTGAAGAAGGAATCAAATAGCTTATTTGCACTTAAGCTTCGAAAACTATTTAGCAGTCCGATCATTTTTTTAATAGTAATTGTTTGCTTTGTAATAGAAACAATTATTGCCAAACCGCCTATTTATGAAATGTATGCTTTAACTACTCATGGTTTCTTTTTAGGATGGTTAGCCTTTATCTTCGGATGTTTATTTGCTTTTTCCGGAGATGTTTTTTGGAATAACTTGTCAAAATATAGATGGATTTTTCTGATTCTTGCCATTTCATTATTTGCAATAAGAATCACTAATAGTGCATCATTTCCTAATAATATAAATTTACCTGCTGAAACCTGTATTTGGGTTTTTACGATTTTTGCATTTGGTAAGCAGTATCTAAATTTCTCCAACAAATCACTTTCTTATCTCTCAAAAGCTGCATACCCTATTTATATCCTTCACATGATATTTATTGGAATTTCTTGCAGCTTGATATTACCATTGGAAATGAATGTAAAGCTTAAGTTTTGCTGTGTATTGTTAGGAACATTTGCTGGAAGTATGCTTAGCTATGAATTAATAAAAAGGAATAAATATTCGAGAATACTATTTGGTATATATAAATGATTTTAAAGTAAAATACAATCAAAAAATATGAAAGATAAATTAGTCAAATTGCTTTTTGTGTTGCTTATAGCATGCACAATAGTTCAAGCACAGCAAACAAACCTGCCTGATAGCTTTTACACCATTCAAGATAGTATACTCATTAAAGCTCGAGATGGAGCAAGTATTTCTGTTTTAGTAGTTCGGAAAAAAGGGGAGGAAAAACCTTTGCCTGTGATTTTTGGGTTTACTATTTATGCCAGAAAAACAGATGTAAACAAAGCCAAGCAAGCTGCTGACAAAGGTTATGTTGGTGTGTATGCATATACGAGAGGTAAAAAAAACAGCCCCGATGAAGTGATTCCTTATGAGCACGATGGAGATGACGCTTATGATGTAATTGATTGGATAAGTAAACAAGAATGGTGCAATGGGAGTGTGGGAATGTACGGAGGTAGTTATAATGGTTTTTCACAATGGGCTTCCACCAAAAATTTACACCCGGCCTTAAAAACAATTGTACCCTCAGCTTCTGCTGCACCTGGCCTTGATGCGCCGATGATGAACAATGTAGTAATGAACTTTCAATTCTCATGGACTTATTATGTTTCTAATAATAAGTACTTAGACAATGATGATTACAATAATCGAAAACAGTGGAGTGATATGGAACAGAAGTGGTTTGAAACAGGTAGTTCATATCGTACATTCGATAGCTTGTTGGGGAGGCCTAAAAACAAAATATTCAATAAATGGCTTGATCATCCTACTTATGATAACTATTGGCAAAGAATGATTCCAAACAAAGATCAGTATGCTAAAATTAATATTCCTGTACTTACCACAACAGGTTATTTTGATGGTGGTCAAGTAGGTGCGCTGCATTATATGAGAGAATTAGACAGGTATAATCCTAATGCCAATCAATACCTGATTATTGGCCCTTACGGACACTTCGGATCACAAGGGTCTCCCGATAGTGTTTATAATGGATATAAAATTGATTCGGTAGCCAATATTTCTATTACGAATATTATTTTTCAATGGTTCGATTACATTCTTAAAAATAAAACCAAACCTGGTTTCCTGCAAGACCGAATTAATTATCAGGTGATGGGCACTAATAGCTGGAAACATGCAAAATCATTGGCTAATGTAAGTAATGATAGCCTTACTTTTTTCTTAGATAATTCAAATAAGCATCTTCTAAATCCACAGAAAGCAAGTAAAATTGATTTTGCCAAAATGAAAGTAGATTATAAGGATAGAAGTTCTATGAATAGCTATTATTATGCTTTCAGGCTTATTTGGGAAGGCTTAAATGCCGGAGGCGGTATAATGTATAAAACGGCTGCTTTAAAGAAAGAGGTAGAATTTACAGGTTGTTTTACAGGGCAAATGAATGTTTCAATTAATAAGAGAGATCTAGATTATAGCGCTGTATTGTTCGAACAAAAAGCTGATGGTAAATACTATTATCTCACTTATTTTATGGGAAGGGCCAGTTATGCTAAAGACAATAAACAAAGAGCATTGTTAACTCCCGATAAAAAAACAGCATTGCCATTTTCTAACAGCTATTTTACCAGTAGAAAACTTAGCAAGGGAAGTAAACTTGTATTAATAGTTAATGTAAATAAAAGTTCATCTGAGCAAATTAATTATGGTACAGGCAAGGATGTAAATGAAGAAACAATTAAAGATGCAGGAGATCCTTTAATAATTAAGTGGTATAATGATAGTTTTATTAAAATCCCGATTTGGAAAAATTAGTGGTCAAACACGCTGAAAAAAACTAAAAAGTTAACAACATTTAAATAACAAATATTATGAAGACGAGATTATTAACTGCACTATTATTTTGTGCTTCAACATTACTTGCCCAGAAGAGCGATACTCTTCAAATTACTTCAGAAAACATTAATACCAAAGTATTAAGGGAAGGGACGAATCGTTATCTGGTTTATTTTAAAATGAAAAAGGATTCGGTGCGTACTCAAACACAATTTTGGACGAGAACAATAAAACGTACTGATTATAACGGCAAACCTGCTATTGAAATAACCCAGGAATGGGAAGACAAAGACAGTATCATGCATATCGTAAAATCTATTTCTGATGCAACAACCATGCAGCCTTTGTATCATAAAACCTGGTGGAATGTGCAAACATCTAGAACATCTACTACTAAATCTATCAATTCTACTATAGTAGATTTTTTAAGCAAAACAGTTGATCATAATGGTAAAATTTTGAGTAATGCAGATACAGCTATTCAGTCGAAGAGAATTTGGGATGGATATAAATCATCTCTTGATAAGTATTACTTAAACTGGCATTTAGATTTAGAAACTTTTCCTTTATTGCCGTATAGAAAAGGGGCAACTTTTGTAGTTCCGTTTTATGATCCAGGCACTGCCTCTAATTTTCAAAAAGTAGCTTATACCGTTACTGGTTCTGCAGAATTGATCGGTTATGACGATAAAAAAATTGATTGCTGGCTTTTGGTACACGAATCAAAAGGAAATAAAGAGGTATTTTGGATTAGTAAGAAAACAAAAGAAGTTTTAAAGTTAGAGCAGGAAATTGGCGGCCGAGCATACCGTTATAAAATAAGATTGGGATTTAGTAATTAGCATTTGCTGAAGCACTAATGAACAAAAATTCTAAGTTCAAGTAATAAGTGCAATTTTTTGTTGTAGCACTTGATTAGGGGTTAAGTAATTAAATTTTCTAACTGGT
>NZ_JBHYEI010000005.1:0-178461 GCF_051860225.1 Sediminibacterium sp. | reverse complement strand
CATCTAGCTGGGAGAGTAGGTAGCTGCCATATTTATTGAACCTCGATCTTTATTGATCGAGGTTTTTTTTTGCTCTTAACTCATTGTTGTAAATGATTAAAACTCAATTGATCTAATTATTGTATCTTCAACTCGGTTTTATGGCTAAACCGAAATCCAATATATTATATCAAATTCTTTCGTTAGGTAATCAGGAGTCTACGCCATTTAAAGTTGCGTACAAGAACTATATGTTCAATCTGTTCCTATTGATGGCAACACCTTTTGCCTTATTGGTAATGTGTATCAATTTTTATATTGGAGAATATGTTCTAGTTGTTTTTAATTTTCTTCATGTTTGCATTTTCTTATTCGGTTATTATATTTCATATACCCAAAAGTTTCTAGCATATAGAGCCCTTTTATTGTTTATTGGTGCGGCAATTGGTTCTTATACAGCTTATGTATTTAAGAATGGAAATGAGTACCGTTTTCTTATAATGATTGTTGCTGCTGTTGTTTTGTGTGAAAAGAATTGGCAATATATTCTATTTGTTCTTTTTGTGTCTATAAGTTTCGTAGCGATACGATTAGATGAATTGCCACTATATTCAATGGCTAATATTCAAATTGTTGAAAAAACAGTTAAGTTCCTTTTCCCACTTGCTTTTTTCTCAATTTGCCTCTATTATTTTAAAGAAATTTATTTTAGAAATCAATACAAGCTAGAAACAGCATATGCTGAATTAAGTAAAAATAAAGAGGAACGAGACCGGATTTTAAATGTAGTAGCACACGACTTGAGAAGTCCATTAAGTGGAATTGCTGGAATAAGTAAAATGATGATATCTGACGATAACATTTCAGAAAACAGTAAAGAAATGTTTAGTTTAATTGAACAGAATGCTTCATCTACTTTGAGGTTAATCAATGATTTGATGCAAACAAATATTAGTTCTGTTGATCAGTATCAATTTGAAGAAATTGAATTGAACAAATTAATTCAGCACTCTTTGCAAATACTTGTATTTACCGCTAAAGAAAAACAAATTAATTTGGAGGCTAATATTACAAAACAACCAATTTTTATTAAAGTTGATAAGGATAAAATAGAAAGGGTTATTTCTAACTTAGTCACTAATGCAGTAAAATTCAGTAATAATGGCTCTATAATCAATGTTTCATTGATTAAGTCTGATTCTTTTGCTGAATTAACGGTAAAAGATAATGGTATTGGAATTCCCGAATATTTACAAGGTAAGATTTTTGATTTATTTACTACAGCAAAGCGAAAAGGTACTGCAGGTGAAAAAAGTTACGGATTAGGGTTAGCAATTTGTAAAAAAATCATTGATGTACATAACGGTAAAATAACAATTGAGAGTAAAGTTGGTAAAGGAACTTCAATCAATGTTCAGCTTCCGCTTAATGCCTAACCATTTCAATATGTTCTATTCCATCTTCCAAATACATTTCTCCTTCTTCAACAAATCCAAATGAAGCATAGAATTTAATCAAATAGCATTGTGCTCCAATTCGTATTGGGGCATCGCCAAATTGTTTTTGAATTAATTGAATTGCTTCTGCAATCAAATGTCTACCTGCTCCAGACTTTCTATGATAAGGGGAGCTTACTACTCTGCCAATACTCATTTCTTTATATGCGATCCCTGGAGGAACTAATCTACAATAAGCTACCAATTCATTATTTTTCCAATACATTAAATGCATACTTGATTGGTCTTTATTGTCTGCATCTTGAAATATACAGTTTTGTTCAACTACAAAAACTTCATTTCTCAATTGTAGAATTGCATACAATTCATAAGGTGTTAGATTCTCGAATTGTTTAAGTAAAAAATAAGCAGTAGCTGTTTCCATTGGTTTCATTTAATTGTTTTGCAAATAATCCCGCATCTTTGCAATGCTGTAAAAATAAGCATACCAGTATTAATCATGTCAAAAAGAGTAGCAATTATAGGAGCAGGGCCAGCAGGATTAACTGCAGCTTATTTATTAGGGAAAGAAAAACAGAATGTAATAGTATTTGAAAAAGATCCTACATATGTTGGTGGCATCTCTAGAACGGAGAGTTACAAAGGTTATCATTTTGATATTGGCGGACACCGTTTCTTTTCTAAGTCTAAAGAAGTGGAAGATTTCTGGACGGAAATTTTAGGCGATGAAATGCTTGAAAGGCCAAGAAGTTCTAGAATCTATTATAATAAGAAATTCTTTTCTTATCCTTTGGTTGCAATGGAAGCATTAAAAAAATTAGGAATTATTGAAAGTACTCTTTGTGTATTGAGTTATTTGAAAGCTAAAATATTTCCAGTTAAAAATCCCACCAATTTTGAAGACTGGGTAGTAAATCAATTTGGACAAAGGCTTTTCAATATTTTTTTCAGAACATATACTGAGAAAGTATGGGGAATCCCTTGTAAAGAAATTTCTGCAGATTGGGCTGCACAAAGAATTAAAGGCCTCTCCTTAAGTAGTGCAATTTGGAATGCACTTTTCAAGCCAAAGCCTTCATCGAAAGGAGATGTAATTAAAACACTAATTGATTCTTTTAGATATCCTAAGCAAGGACCTGGTTTAATGTGGGAACGTTGTACAGAGAAATGTAAAGCAATGGGAGTTCAAGTTGAAATGAATTGTGGAGTTCAAGATATTGCAACAGAAAATGGCAAGTGGACAGTAAACACCAATGATGGCAGAACATTTACTGATTTTGATTATGTGCTTTCTTCGGCTCCCATGCGGGAATTGATAAAATCGGTTACTCCTACATTTCCTACTAAAGCATTTGAAGGTGCATCCAATTTAGGGTACAGAGACTTTTTAACGGTTGTCTTAATTTGTAAAGATGAAGATGCATTTAATGACAACTGGATTTATATTCATGACCCAAGTGTAAAAGTAGGGCGTATTCAAAACTTTAAATCATGGAGTCCATATATGGTTCCAGATCCTGATATGGCTTGTTATGGGTTAGAGTATTTTTGTTTTGAAGGAGATGGATTATGGACTAGTAGTGATAAAGAGTTGATTGAGTTGGCTACTAAAGAAATTGCACAAATCGGATTAACAAAGCCTTCTGCAGTAGTTGATGGATATGTAGTACGACAACCTAAAGCATATCCGGTTTATGATCATATGTATAAAGAACGAGTAAATGAAGTAAGAGAAGCACTAAAGGATTATCCAGGTCTATATTTGGTTGGTAGGAATGGTATGCATAAATACAACAACCAAGATCATAGTATGATGACAGCCATGTTGGCGGCTAAAAACATTGTAGCGGGCAAAGAGTTATATGATTTATGGGATGTGAATGAAGATGCTGAATACCATGAAGGCGGGGAAAGAGGGGCAGAAGTTGAGAAAGTTGCAGAGCGTCTTGTTCCACAAAAAATAAACCCTTAATACCCGTATTTACCTTTCCAACGATCTTTTAAAAATTTCTTTATTTCATTTTCTCTAGCGTTGTTTCCAGGTATGTAAAATGGGGTGTTTCTTAATTGGTCGGGCAAGTACTCTTGTTCAATGAAATTATTTTCTCCCAAATGCGAATACTGGTAATTTTTACCGTAGTCCATTTGCTTCATCAATTCGGTAGGGGCATTTCTCAAATGTAGCGGCACCGATAAATCACCATGTTGTGAAACAGCATGTTGCGCTTTAGCAATGGCTTCGTAAGAAGCATTACTTTTTGGAGAAGAAGCTAAATAAGTAGCACATTGCGAAAGTATAATTCTGCTTTCAGGATATCCAATTTTAGCTACTGCATCAAAAGTTCCATTGGCTAATAACAAAGCGTTTGGATTAGCATTTCCAATATCCTCGCTTGCGAAAATGAGCATTCTTCTTGCAATAAATTTTACATCTTCTCCACCTTCAATCATTCTTGCTAACCAATACACTGCACCATTAGGATCGGAGCCCCTCATACTTTTGATAAATGCAGAAACAATATCATAATGTTGCTCACCAGATTTATCATACAAAGCAATTTTTTGTTGAGCCACTTTTAAAACAATATCATCAGTAATGATAGTGGCACCAGTTTGAACAACAAGATCTAATAGGTTTAATAATTTTCTTCCATCTCCACCGCTTAGGTTGATTAAAGCCTCCGTTTCTGCTAACTGAATATTTTTTAGTTTCAGCAGCTCATCTCTATTAAGGGCGTCTTGCATCAGCTGAATTAATTGCTGCTTTTCTAAAGCTTTTAAAACATAAACCTGACACCTGCTCAACAATGCAGCATTCACTTCAAAAGAAGGGTTTTCTGTAGTAGCACCAATTAGTCTAATAATTCCTTTTTCTACTGCACCTAATAATGCATCTTGTTGGCTTTTATTGAAACGATGAATCTCATCTATAAATAATACTGCTCCAGATAAGTGTTTGGCTTGTTCTATTACTTCTCTTACCTCTTTAACACCACTGCTGATAGCAGAGAGCTGAAAATAAGGCACTTTAAGCGTTTGTGTGATAACATTCGCCAATGTGGTTTTGCCCACCCCTGGAGGCCCCCATAAGATCATAGAAGGCACAACGCCTTTTTCTAAAGCTGTTCTTAAAATGCTTCCTTGGCCAGTGATATGTTCTTGACCCAATACCTCATCTAAATTAGTGGGGCGCATTCTTTCGGCTAAGGGGATATTTGTCATATTTGAGTTATGGATTGGAGTTCAAACATAGCTTTAAAAACACCATTTGTTGTCATAAGGTCTTTAAAATTTCCTTGTTCAACTATTGAACCATTTTGCAATACATAAATACGATTTGCATTTACTAAGCTATACAACCTGTGGGTAACCACTACTATGATCTTATCTTTTGCTTGTTCATGTAGCTCTTCAAACAAGCGCATTTCTGCTGCTGCATCTAATGTACTGCCTGGTTCATCTAGAATAATGAGTGGAGCATCTTTGTAGAAAATTCTGGATAGGCCTAATTTCTGCCATTGCCCTCCGCTTAATTGAGTTCCAGCACCAAAACTTCTCCCTAATTGAGTTGAAAAACCTTGAGGTAGAGAATGTATAAAATCGGCACCAGCCTTACGAGCAGCTGTTTCTATTTTCTCTTTATCAGCATTTGATTGCCCCATCGTAATATTATCTGCTACACTGAAATAGTATTTTTCAAAATCTTGAAAGAGAATAGCAGCTTTTGTGCGAAAAGAAATTGGATCAATTTCTGATAACCTAGTTTGGTTCAGTAAAATATTACCAGTATATATTGGATATAGATCAGCGAGTATTTTAATTAACGTTGATTTTCCAGAACCATTTTCACCAACAATGGCAATCAGTTCACCTTTTCTTGCTTCAAGGGATATGCCATGCAGAATTTCTTTGTCTGATTCTGGGTAACTAAAAAAAAGATTATTAATGACTAATTTTTCCAGTTCACTTGGCATAGATTGTTGTTCCTTTTTACTGATTGGTGCAAGATCAAGAAACTGAAATAAGTGATTAAGAAAAAGCCTTTGTTGATATAAGCCAATCAATGCTTGCATCCAAGATTTTGCAGAAACTTGAATACGTTGGAAAGTTTGCAGGTAGAGTATAAATAAGCCTGCAGTAATAGTTTGCTCCCAGGCATTTTTTGCTAAATTAAAAAGGAGAAAACCAATAGTAATGATTTCAATAAACTCAATCATGACTATGTACTTAGATCTAATAGTAAGTAATTTTCTTTTTTCAGCAAAAATATATGTTCTTAATTTATTGTATTTATTTATGAGAAAATCACCAAGTGAAAAAATGCGAATTTCTTTGGCATAAAGTGGCGACGTGGCTAAATGTTGAAAGTAAATTGATTGCCTATCTTTTTCTGCAAGATCTTTTTCTTTTATAAAACTCTCTCTAGTAAAATATGCCTTCACAATACTTAGTGGGATTGGAATGGAGATAAAAAATAATGCGTAACCCCAGTGAATCGTAAAGAGAAAAATGCTAATTGCTAATAAAGTAAGAAATTGTTGTATAAATGTAGTTAAATTGGTTAAAAGTGCACCGGATTTATGCAATGCCTGTTGTTGAGCAATATGTAAGGTGTCGTGATATTTTGATTGTTCATAATACATGTAGTCAACTTGGGTAGCTTTTAAAAGTACCGTTGATGAAACAGTATTGGTCAATTTTTCCTGATATATCTGAAGTAATTGTGAAGACCATTGCGTAAGTAAGGCACTTATGAGTTGAATCCCAATATAAACGATTATTAAATTAGTAAGTTCAGTAATCTTAAATAGGCTTGGTTGTGTTATTATATCAACCAATTTTTTCACAACAAATATTAATGCTGAAGGAATTATTGCAAGCACAACTTGTATACTCAATAATTTTGCAGCATAAATAGGTGAAGCATCGGTTATAAGTAAAGCTGCTCTTTTATAGTTTTTGATGAAAGAAAATTCATGCATGTGTTACTTTTTTTGTGCATCAAAGGAATGATCTTTTATGAATCTTATTGGTTTAAGCAGGAAATAAGCCCATTTTAAACCTCTTGGTAGGGAAATCCATTGGTAATCCTCGTAATTAGGGTAAAACAATAGCTTAATCATATAAATAAATATGTACATCTTATTTTTCCATGATTTTTCTAGTATAATTTTTCTTATGTACGGATAGAATAAGTGCTTCATCGGCGATTTTTGATATTTAGAATCTAGCAAATGATGTGTAAATAAGTGAGTATTCATTTTAAAATTGCAATTACCTATTGGGATAGATAAATTTAAAAGACTATTTGATAATTGTATTGCCATCTGGGCCTGACTTTCGAATGAATTATTTTCAATATAAAAAAACAACTCAGCTCGATTTTTTTCATCAAGTGAAACAAATGCTTTTGCTAAATCTGTCACATTTCTTAATATACCGAATGTGTCTTTAACTGAATGATGAACTAGTGTGGAAAACAATAATGCCGCACTTGACATTGAATATTGAATATTGGTAATTTTACCATCATTTTTTTCTATTTGAAGTAAAGCACTATTGCAATTAAGTGGATGGCTATGTGGATTCCCAATATTCCAATGTAATTCAATATGAAATATTCTGTGGCCATTTTCATAAAAATCCATATTGTATTCATTTTCTCTGACTTTTGTGGTTTCACCGTAAAATTTAATAAAGTCTACTACTGATATGTACCCTTCTTTTTCTAATATTGCAATACAAGTTTTTAAGTCTTTCCATTCAATTAATATATCAATATCAGAGGACTCTCTAGAAGCGTAATCTCCAAAAAATTCCTTTGAAAAAAATGGGCCTTTATACGGAATGGCCTTGATTCCATTTTTTTCAAATAAATGAATCACTCTTTGGGCTTCATAAACCAATTGAAAATTTCTTATCGTAAATTGACGAATATCATTTTTAAGTGCCTTTTTAAGTTCATAATCTAAGCATTCTAATTTAACTAGTTCTTTAAATAGGAGAGGGCGTATTCGATGATATGCTGCAAGTGATTTTAACTTAGACCAATTTATTTTATTTTTTCTCTCATCAATGAATTCTACAACTTGATTTTGGTCTGTTGTTTTAAAGTAATTACGTAGCAGTAAAATGATTAGCGCTATTTCTGCATTGTATTTTTTTTCAATATCAATAATTTCTAACGACATTTTTAGATATTTTAGTTAATTTAACCTTTTTGGAGATTGGATAAAATGCAATATTATTCGTCAATCAATTATAACGATTAAATATAGTATTTAATACTCTTTTTTATACAAGTGAATACAATATGGAATTTTTCTACAACGCATATGGCTTATCAATCAATTCAGAAATCTTTTTTCCTGAGTTTATTCCGAGTTTATCCAAAGTGCATAATGTTCAAATTACAATTGGTAATGTACCAACGGAGCTATCGGGTGAAAACGTAGTACGTCATGTAAATCTAAGTATTACTCGTACTGAATATCTCTTAGATATAAAAGATATTGCTACTTACTATGTATTTGGAGGTAAGCAAATCATCGTATACATTTACCCTAATGCTGAAATGGATTGTGTCCGGTTATTTCTGATTAACAATGCATTTTCTGCAATATTGTATCAGCGAGGGGTATTCCCTTTACATGCATCCGCATTTATTGATGATGGGAAGGCTGTATTATTTATGGGGCCTTCTGGAGCAGGTAAATCTTCATTATTGGAAGCATTCAGGCGGAGCGGAAAAAAGATTCTATCTGATGATGTTTGCGTATTACAAAAATCTGTTGAAAATAGTATTCCGATAGTTGCTTCATCTTTTCCAAGAATAAAACTCTGGCAACAAAGTTTTAGACAATTTGATTGGGAATTGCCAGATTCAGCTTTCCGTATTCGAAAAGAATTACCTAAATATTATATTGATACAATCAATGAATTCATTAACGAAATTATGCCAATTAAGGCTATTTTTTTACTTGAATTTCATGCTATTAATGAGGGAAAAGTTGAAGTTAAAAAGTTAACTGAACTTAGTTCGCTAAAAAAAATCATGGACAACCTGTATAGGCCCTTGCAATTTTCAACTATGGGAGAAAAGAAGACGTTTTTTGAATTATTGACCGTCTTAAGCCAATCAGTTCCCACTTATTTATTAAGTAGAAATAAGCTGGAAAACTCATTAAAAGATAGTATGTCTCTAGTTAAAGAAACAATTAATAAAATTTAAGTTTTACAATGAAAAATATAGTATGGTTGGCTTCTTATCCGAAAAGTGGTAATACCTGGCTTAGGTTATTTCTATCTGCTTTGATGAATAATGATCAATTAAAATTGAATGAGTTTAAATCAGATGGTATTTTTTCTTCGAGAAGTATTTTTTCTTCATTTACCGATCTTGATTCAACCTACTTAACATTTGATGAGGTAAATAGGATGATACCTCATGTATATCAACAATTATCAAAAGAAAATGAACATAGGAATATTTTCTTAAAAATTCATGATGCATATTCTTTTAATACTATTCCATCAGGTAATACAAAGTGTGCTATTTACCTCGTTAGAAATCCATTAGACATCGTTGCTTCTTTTGCAAATCATTTGAATAAAAATATCCAACAAATCATCAATTTTATGATTGATGATAATGCTTGGCTTGTGAAACAAAATAATAATGAAAACGATCACAATTATTTCCCGCTTTTTATAGGCAATTGGAGCTATCATGTAGAATCATGGGCTTTTGCTCAATTACCCTTTCCTGTGAAAGTGATCAAATATGAGGATATGGTAAAAAATCCTTTATCCACATTTACCGAAATTGTCGATTTTATCGGAATTAGGGTTTCTCCACATGATATTTCAAAAGCAATCCAAGAAACTCATTTCAACAATCTTCGTAAAAAAGAAGCTGAAAAAGGATTTAGTGAAAGTAGTAAAAATGGAAATCCTTTTTTTAGATTTGGTAAAGCTGGTAGATGGAAAATAGAATTAACAAATGAGCAAGCTGAATGTATAATAAAGCAACATGCTAAAACAATGTCATTGTTTGATTATACCTATTAGCATGGTCTAATTTATTTTATTTAACATTTATGAAACCCCTGCATAAAGAGTATCACCACCTTCGGGTGGCCCCGGAATAGCACCAGATTTAATTTGATTCTCAGATATAATTTCTAGCTTCGGAGTTATCCATTCTAATTTCGCCTCATTGTTTTTTTCAATTTTTGTTTCCATATTGTAGATTTTATATTAAAGTGTTTCCAAATACAAGTTATGAATTTATTCTTATTTTAGAAAATTATAATAATTTTTTTCAGGATTTTATAATATATCTTAACATTTCTTCTATTGCTTTTTTGGGGCGCCCTTTTCTTTCTGGAGTCAATTCAAAGGGGGCAACACCTCCATTGAAACCAGTTTCAATGGATTTTTCTGCTCTTGTTATAATTTTATTTGGCAAAAAGGCCTTTGTCGCATTTAAAAATAGTGGCCTTCCCTTATATGGATATTTATATTTATATTCATCTGGTAAACTTATAAAAAACTGTAGAAGTCGAATATCTAGCAAGGGATATCTGACTTCATGATTAAAATAAATACCCATTTTTGTTTCTGCCTCGCTACGTATGCTTTTTTGGGATTTAAGAACATTATACCGTAAGAAATATTTATAAGAACGGAATGGACGGAAATATGCTAATTCCTTGTAAACAATTATTAATGGTATCCTTTCAATCCACCATGGGAGCTTAAAAATTTCGTTATTATTTCTTTTTTTTGTAGGTATAATAATTCCTTTTAGCAGTGATAATGGTATAAATAATAGAATAGGTATAAGAGGAATCAGACGATTAAACCCTTTATCTGAAGGATGTTGATCAGCTTTCAAGTATTTTATTAGTTTTTTTTGTTCTAAAAAATGTAAGAAATGGAATTGCCCTTTGTGTGACACCATTTCATCCCCTCCAAACCCAGATAATACTGTTCTAATTTTATGTTTCTGTATTTCTTTTTTGGATGATAATAACCAATCACCTGACCATTGTTCTAAACCATCATGAATTTCAGTTATTTTTTTTAGTTGTTCACTTGGATCTTGGTGATAGGGTTGGTCTATATAAAATGCATGTTTAATTTGATTGAAGTCGTTTGCAGATTTTATATACTCATATTCATCCTTTAATTCAGGATACTTTTGTTTTGATTCTTTAGAGAATACATTTGAAAAGGTAAATAATGACTTATTTTGGGCAACTAATATTGGTGCCGCTAATCCCGTAATTGCACTAGAATCAACTCCCCCACTTAATTCGGCACCAATTGGGTAGTCTGATCTTAATCTGCACTTAACTGCATTTTTTAATAATTCTTTTAACTGTTCAGCTGCTTCATCTTCAGTAATTGTAAGACTCTTCGTAACTTTCAAATCCCAATAACGCCATAATTTTAACTTGCCTTTTTTTAGACTTAAGCAATGAGCTGGTGCAAGTCGAAATATTTTTTTTGTGGTTGTTCTTGTACAGTCATATTCAAAATAAAACGCATTTCTAAATAAAATTCTTAAGTCGTATTTCGAAACAAATCCAGGATATGACATGATTCCCTTCTTTTCGGATGCGAATATCAATTTATCTCTATCATGGTAATAAAAAAAAGGTTTAATCCCCATTTGATCGCGTGCACAGAACAGCTCTTCTTGAATATGATCCCAAATTGCAAAGGCAAAATCACCAATTAAATGCGCTACACATTGTTCTTTAAATCTCTCAAATAATTTCAGAATAAGATAACTATCAGGTAGGGGGTTATTTTGATCTTGATGGAGACTAAGTAGTTCAAATAGTTCCTCTCTGTTATCAATTCTTGCGTCCGCTGTTATTGTAAACCTGTTTTCGGGATTACT
This sequence comes from Sediminibacterium sp., assembly GCF_051860225.1. GTDB lineage: Bacteria > Bacteroidota > Bacteroidia > Chitinophagales > Chitinophagaceae > Sediminibacterium. The sequence goes on along the minus strand of NZ_JBHYEI010000005.1, from coordinate 167,112 downwards.
AAAAGGAAGTTTTTCCTTTTTTGATTCAGGTGTATTCCATAGCATAAAATGACCAAATGCAACATTTTTAGTTTCGTTAAACCACTTTTGAGCATCATCCGCTTGCCAATGGTGCATCGCTTTATAAATAGCGTCAAATGCAATTGAATCAATGGGTTTGTTTTTTCTAGAAACAAGTCCTAAAATAGTGCTCATGATTAATTTTAAGAATGTTAATTAATTAAACGTTCCATTGATTGTGTATGTATTATTCTCTGATTCAGCACCAGTAAGAACAATATTATTATACTTTAGCCAAGCATGGCCTTCGATTAATAGTTCTTTTTTTCTGAAACCAATATACAACGTTGGCTTTAAACCTCGTCTGTTGAGCATTTGCTTACCAGTAAGTGATTGATTGAGGCAATTGGTTTCCCAAAAAGTGTAATGGTTCATCCTTTTTATTGCTGCTCTTATTTGTTTTAGTAAATAAAGTGTTTTTAAATCAACTTCGTAATATGGTATTTCTTTGCTAGAAATACATTTGCCTCTGAACTTATTCGAAAACTTTTGTTGTAATAAAATGGTTCCTGTTTTCATAAAAAGGCTTATCATTACCGCTTCTAGAAATAGTACAATTGGATAGAGCTTCATAGTTTAAACATTATTAGGAACTATCCATTAAATGGTTACTATTTCAAGCATTTTCTTTTCGTACAAGCTATCAAGTAATTTTTTTGTTTCTACTTCACAAACTGCTCTTTCAACTTCATAAGTGTCTATTAAATGTTGAATTAATTCACTGAAGCTGATGTTTTTTTCGAGTTTATCCCAAATCACCATTCCGATTTTATTCAATGAAAAATACGTGCCATCTTCTATGTCCATCATAACCATATCATCTCCCAAATTGCTGATTAAAAGATGTTCATCTTTTCTTTTGAGAGTAGTATTTTCTTGAAAAATTATTTGTGTCATTTTAGTTTATTTTCTTTTCTTAAATAATCAATTAAATCATTCATTAATGTTTCAACCGTTTTTTTATCAGCGTCTAATACTATTGAAGAATTCTTTGGTATTTCATAAGGGCTGTTTACGCCTGTAAAATCCTTAATTTCTCCTGATATAGCTCTTTTATATAGACCTTTTTTATCTCTTTCAATACATGTATCAAGTGAAGCATTTAAGTAGACTTCAATATATGAATCTTTTCCTATTATTTCCGTTACTGCTTTTCTGTCTTTTTCAAAAGGTGAGATAAGTGCAGCAATTACGATACTTCCAGATTCATTAAAAAGTTTTGCAATTTCTGCTATTCTTCTGGTATTTTCTTTTCTTCCCTCGGGAGTAAAACTAAGATCTCTATTTATGCCTCCTCTTGTATTGTCGCCATCCAATATAAAAGATTGATATCCATTATCAATAAGCCAAGTATTAAATAAGTTTGCAATGCTACTCTTGCCTGACCCAGATAAACCTGTTAGCCAAATAGTAAATGCCTTATGACCATTTAGTTCTTCTCTTTTCTCTTTTTGAATTGTAGGGGTTGTTTTATAAATATTATTTTGAATATCTATATTTTTATTTTGTTGTTTAATGATTTCCAACTGTCCAAATGGAATTCTAGCCCAAAGTCGCTCATGAATGAAATACAAAAAGATTTTAGTAGCCAATTCCAGCATCCCAATTTTTATTCCAACGGAAGGTTTCCCGGTTATCAAGAATCCAAGAATAGCTGTGTCTATTGATCCAAGAATTCGCCATGAAACAGCCTTAACAAAATGACGTTTTAGAGTTGGATCTTTTTTTACAGAATTTAATAATATATCTATTATCATTGTGTGACTAAGTTATTAAAATTTATGTTTTTGTTAAATTTAATTTGCGGTACGTGAAAAGAGATTATTTATATTTTCTTGAGCAAGAAGCAATTGAAATATTGTGGAAATGTGCTAAATTCAATAACCCATATATTCTTTTTAGTGGAGGGAAAGATTCGATTGTTTTACTGCAATTATCTATCAAAGCTTTTTTCCCAGCTAAAATTCCATTTAAGCTTTTGCACATTGATACTGGACACAATTTTCCTGAAACTTTATTATTCAGAGACCAACTTATCAAAAAGTATGGGCTCTCGCTTGAAGTTAAGTACGTAGCAGATACAATTAAGAAAAATGGTATTTTGGAACCCGAAGGAAAGACGCCTAGTAGGAATATGCTTCAGTCAATTACATTAATGGATGCTATACATGAATTAAAAGTTAATTGTTGTATTGGGGGAGGGAGAAGGGATGAAGAAAAAGCAAGAGCTAAAGAAAGAATCTTCTCTCTGCGATCTTATACCGGAGAATGGAATCCTTATATGCAACGACCTGAACCCTGGAATGAGTATAATATATGCATAAATTACAGCGAACAGATTCGGGCTTTCCCTATTTCAAATTTTACAGAACTTGATATTTGGAAATACATTGAAAGGGAAGGAATCGCGTTGCCATCTTTATATTTTGCTCATTTGCGTAAGGTTGTGCAAGTTGACAATAAATGGGTTGCTTTTTCACCTTATTTAAATCTCTCTAATGATGACATTATTGCTTCAAAAAAAGTTCGGTTTAGAACAATTGGGGATATGACTTGCACCGCGGCACTTGAGTCAAATGCTACTTCTTTAAAAGATATTATTCATGAAATAGAAACTTCACCAATCAGTGAAAGAGGTGCGACTAGACTAGATGACCAAATTTCAGACACTGCAATGGAAGATCGAAAGAAAAAAGGATATTTTTAATATGAAATCAAAAACGATAACAGTTGCCGGAAATGTTGATGATGGTAAAAGTACATTGGTTGGCAGAATCTTGTACGATACAAATAATATTAAGCAGGACATATTAGAAAACTTAAAAGTTCACTCTAATGGATCAACAGATCTTTCTAAGCTCACTGACGGATTAAAAAAAGAAAAGGATGGGAATATTACCATGGATATTGCTTATCGATATTTTTATAATAACGATATTAAGTTTACTCTAATTGATGCACCAGGTCACTCCGAATACACTAAATTTTTTTTTACAGGGGCTACTAAATGCGATATAGTCATTATTTTAATAGACATTACAAAAGGAATCAGTTCGCAGTCCGAAATGCACATGAGGCTTTCCTCCAAACTTCGCATTCCTCAGTGGATTTTAGTGATCAATAAGATGGATGCTTTTAATTTTCAAGAATCTAATTATAATTCAATTGTTACCCTTATTCAAAGCTTTCTTACCAATGTTAACTATAAGCCCATTATAAACTTTATTCCAATAAGTGCATTAAACGGGGATAATGTTTTAACCAGAAGTAAAAGCATGGAATGGTACAAAGATGAATCGCTATTAGATTTGCTTCATAAAGACATTGTAGAGGATAATCGTCAGGATTTAGTGAATCGAATATGCGTTATTGGTTTAGAACAACATAATGGCAAAACCATTTTGCGTTGCTCAGTACTAAATGGCGAATTGAATAAATCAACGATATATAAGTCTGTTTATACAGGATCTCTAGTTGAGATTTCACATATTTACCAAGGAGATCAAGAATATAGTCAACTGTTTGCTGGGGATAAAGCTAGTCTCATTATTAAAGGCAGTATAGTTAATTTAGAGGGTGATATTCTTGTTCCTTTTTCGGAAACTGTACCGTTTTTGCGTAATAATTGGAAATCACTCATATTTTGGATGGATGAGGAACCTGGGATTCCCCATAAAGTATATTGGATGCAAATGGGTTCTAGAAAATTCGAGGTTCAATTTAGTACAGAATGCAATGCTCAAATTTATGTTAACCAACTAAATGAAGTCTTTTTTAATTCAACTGAATTGTGTTTTATAGAACCTTTTGAAATGAATAAGGAAACAGGAAGGGCAATTTTAATTGACCCCGTAACTTTAAATACCGTTGCTGGGCTTATTCATTTTTGAGAAAACTAGCTAATATAGTCGTGCCAAATCCCAGTAAAGCAATCATCCCGAAAGACCATTGTAATCCAAATGCTTCTGCAATAAATCCAATTAATGGGGGACCAATAAAAAATCCAAAAAATCCGATACTTGAAACGGCTGCCAAAGCCATGCCAGCACTCATTTTTTCTGATTTACCTGCTTGACTATATACAATTGGCACTACGGAGGAAACCCCAAAACCTACCAATAAAAAACCAATAGTAGCAAAAACAAGGGTTGGAATAAATACAGCTAGGAGTAATCCAAGGGCAATCAAAATTCCGCTGCCTTGTAGAATTTCTTTTCTACCAAAACGCAATACCAGTCCATCGCCTAAAAATCTACCCAATGCCATAGTGCCCATAAATGCTGCGTAACCTAGCGTAACTAAACCTGGGGGTGCTTCAACAATTTTTTGAAAATAAATTCCACTCCAGTCGAACATGGTTCCTTCTGCCGCCATGCAACAAAAAGAAATCAATCCGAGTTTTAATAATACTGTATCTGGCTTTACGAATAAGGGCTGATTGCCAACAACAGCATCTTTTGGCATTCTTCCAAACTTCATGAGAAAGGCCAGTAAAATCATTAGTGTAGCAATTATTATGAAATGTTTTAGTGGATCTAAGCCCAAAGAAATCATTAGCGTTCCTACAGCTGCGCCCGTAAAACCAGCCATACTCCAGATTCCATGGAAAGAAGCCATGATAGAACGCCCATATAATTCTTCTACTGCAACTGCTTGTGTGTTTACAGCAATATTCATCATATTCCCAATTAATCCAAAGACGAAAAGTAAAGTAGTTAGGACAACTGTGGTAGAAGCATTGCCCAATAATAAAAGTATTAGAGGATAAATCAATGCAGCAATTAACATGACCGTTCGGCTACCTAATTTAGCCACTAACCATCCAGATATGGGTAAACTGACCATAGAACCAGCAGGTAATGCAAATAGTATTCCCCCTAATTCCGCATCATTTAATTGCAGTTTTAGTTTAATGTCTGGAATTCGACTAGCCCAACTAGCAAAAGTAATTCCTGCAATAAAAAAGTAACTCCCAATAGACCAACGATGGGTTCTTCGAGAAAGGGTATTTACGTTCATAACTTTAATTCAAGGGCAAAAATACCTCAATAAGACTACTTGACCCATTTAGGTTATATTTGCGCTTTTAAATGGCTATTTGGCCACTTGTATAAATTATTTTTTGCGTATGTATCGTACTAATACCTGTGGAGAATTAAGATTAGCAAATGCGGGTCAAGAAACTACTTTGGCTGGCTGGGTTCAAACTGTTCGAAAGTTTGGTGCTATCACTTTTGTTGATTTGAGAGACCGTTATGGAATTACTCAATTATTATTTGGGGAAGCTTTAACCGCTTTGTTAGATCAGCAGCCTTTAGGCCGTGAATATGTTTTGCAAGTGAAAGGAATTGTACAAGAAAGAAGTAGTAAGAATGCTAATATTCCAACTGGAGAAATTGAAATAGCTGTTACAGAATTTAAAGTATTGAATAAATCAGCGGTTCCTCCTTTTACCATACAAGATGATACAGATGGTGGAGATGATTTGAGAATGAAGTATCGCTTTTTAGATTTAAGACGAAATGCGGTTAAAAAGAATTTGGAATTGCGTTATGCGGTAAATAGATCTGCAAGAAATTATTTGCATGAAAATAGTTTCATGGATATTGAAACGCCTTTTTTGATTAAATCTACTCCTGAAGGTGCAAGAGATTTTGTAGTTCCTTCAAGAATGAATCCTGGACAGTTTTATGCATTGCCTCAAAGTCCACAAACTTTCAAACAGTTGTTGATGGTGAGTGGTTATGATCGATACTATCAAATCGTAAAATGTTTTAGAGATGAAGATTTACGAGCCGATCGTCAACCTGAGTTCACACAGATCGACTGTGAAATGGCATTTGTAGAACAAGAAGATATTTTGCAAATGTTTGAGGGTTTGGTGAAACGGATATTTAAAGACGTTAAAAATATTGATTATACCGAGCAAGTAGAGAGAATGTCTTGGGAAGATGCCATGTGGAATTATGGTAATGACAAACCCGATATTCGTTTTGGTATGAAGCTGTCTAATTTAAAATCCGCCTTTTTGAAGGATGGACAAATTCAAGCAACTGGAGCACTGATTAATGGTGCTGGTTTTGGGGTGTTTGATAATGCGGAAACAGTATTGGCTATTGCGGTACCTGGTTGTTCCGAATATACACGGAAGCAAACGGATGAATTAACAGAGTGGGTTAAGCGCCCACAAGTTGGCATGCAAGGGATGGTGTATATCAAATGCAATGTTGACGGCACTTACAAGAGTAGTGTAGATAAATTTTATTCAGAAGAAAAGTTGAAAGCCATTGCAGATTCTGCTGGAGCACAAGCTGGGGATTTGGTATTGATTCTTGCAGGAAGGGAAGAGCGTACACGTAAAGCCATATCTGATTTGCGTTTAGAAATGGGTAAGCGTTTGGGTATGCGCAAAGACGATGAATTCAAATTATTATGGGTAATGGATTTCCCATTGTTTGAATATGCCGAAGAAGAAAACCGTTGGGTAGCTAGACACCATCCATTCACTTCTCCTAAGCCAGATCATATTGAAGTGATGATCAATAACAATCCAGTTATTGAAAATGCAGATAAATATTTAGAACATCCTTATTCCAATATTAAAGCCAATGCTTATGATATGGTTTTAAACGGGAACGAAATTGGCGGAGGTTCAATTAGAATTTATCAACGACCATTACAAGAAAAAATGTTTGCAGCATTAGGAATGACCGAAGAAGAAGCCCAACATAAATTTGGATTTTTATTGGGTGCATTTGAATATGGGGCTCCACCACATGGAGGTATTGCATTTGGATTTGATCGATTATGTTCAATTTTAGGCGGTAGCGAAAGTATTAGAGACTTCATTGCCTTCCCTAAAAATAATAGTGGTAGAGACGTCATGCTAGATGCACCAAGCACTATAGATGATAAACAGTTTGATGAATTGCAGATTAAGTTGAATTTGAAATAAAATGTTTCTATTTATTTCTTAAGCAGGCAAACGCTAAGAAAATTAAATCATGCAAATAGAGCCGCTCCATTTAATTAGAGCGGCTTTTTTATGCTTAATTTTATTAGGCGAATGCGTTGGGGTATTGTTTCCTGATTTTGAATTGTGCCCGGATATATACCTGTTGCCATGCCAAGTTGAGTAAAATGACAAATGGCAGCAAGTAAAGGGCCATTTTATAAATGAATTGATAATAGTTGCCAGTAATTTCAAAAATCACTCCGAAAGAAATGAATAAATAGAAAATAGTGGGTACAATAAATGCTACATGATAAATACGAATAATAGTCATGCTGAGTAGTGTTCGCTTTTTTTCTCTGATATTAGCATTGGCTTGTTTCCCTTTTCCAAAACTGTAGGTGATATTTAAGAGATTGATTAAATGAATAAAGGAAGTAGCTATTTTATCAATAGAATGATTTTGGTCTAACCAAATAACAGCTGCTGCCAATAAGAATGTCACAGCAATTTTAGGTAGAGTCAGAAATTGCAACAATTCTGCTTGTAGTTGTTGTTTTATATTGCTTTTGATAGCGTTTGATTTTTCTTTGATAATACTTTCAAAAACGGATGAGTTAAATTTCTTTTTTATTGCATCAAATAATGTAGGGAATAGGCTGGGTTCAGTTAATCTTTCTTCAATGTAATTAACCATATGATCTGTTAACTCTAGTTCAACATCATAAAACTGTTTTCCAGTTTTTCTACAGTAATCGCTAACAAGTGAATATTGTTCTTTTGAAAGTTCCATACATATTTATTTAGGCAAATGCTTTGGGATAAAGTTTGAGGGCATTACTGTGTAGTTCCTTTACAAAATCTCGATGTGCTAGAATTGAAATAAAAATGACTAACATGAACAAGGAAATCATGGAATAAGCAAGGAAGTGCATTTGTTTTGCTTCTGCGAAATCAAAAACACTACTAGTAAAGAGTATTTGTACAAAAAATACTGTGTCTATGATTCCAGATAGTCGCTCATTAGTAAAAATCATTTCTTTTATTTGCTTTTTGAAAAGTCTATTTAGATGAAATGAATAAATAATTTCAAAAACAAAAAGTGAAACACCTAAAACAGCGAGAAAAACTCCTCTAAAATAATCTTGCGTTAAAAATCGACCCAATAATAATAGAAATGCATATATACAAACAGTCATTGCAATTTTTGGTACAGTGAAATAGGAAAAAAATAATTTCCATTTTTGTCTTCTACTTTTCTTACTTACCATTTCTATTCTTGTGGCAACTATATCAGCAAATCCCTTGATGCCAAAACCTGCGTACACTTGATCTAGCCCTTGATCAAAACTCAGCTTAGGGTTCATGTTCATTTTTTCTTCGATAGCTTCTGCTAAATGATCTACTAGCTCAACTTGTACATCATAGTAGTGAACATAGTGTTTTCTACAAAAAGCAAAGAGACTCTCGAATTGAGCATCTGTAATCATCCTATGGCTGTTTTAGGATTAACAATGAATTCTAGGCTTTGCATAAAAGCTTTCATTTCTTCCATTGCAAGCGATGTTTGTTTTTTACCTGCTTTGGTTAAACTGTAGTACTTGCGCATTCTATTGCCATTCATTTCTGTTTCTGTTTCTACAATACCCTGTTCCTCTAGTTTATGCAATAGTGGGTAAAGTGCGCCCTCTGTAATAGCCAATTCGCCCTTGGTAATCTCTTTGACCATTTGGGTCATCTGATAGCCATACATTCTGCCATTGTCTTTTAGTAGCCTTAACAAGATAGGTTCTAGGCAACCTTTATAGAGGGATGATTTCTTCATATACACTGTTTTGCTTTTCAAAAATACATCATTTTAAAATACATAAGAAAATTATGCATAAAAAATAAAGTATTCTATCAAGTCCCGGTTGAATCTGAACCCCTATTGATTATTCTTTACCTTTACATGCATTTACTCAACATATTTATGAAACAACTAACCATTTACAGAATACTCTCCTTTATTTTGGTTCCTATTGCTTTAATCATTGGATTTTTAGATCTCTTCGTTCTAATAATGGGATTGTCGGGCAACCCTGCTATGTTATTTATCGCTTTTGTGATGGCTTGCCTAGTCATTTATGTATTTGCCTCACTTAGATTCCTTTTGCACGGAATAGGAAATGAGCGTCCTTGTAAATCTTCTTTAAGGGATTGGATTAAGGTTAATGCCTATGGTACCTTATTTATTGCTGGTATGTTTTTTCTAAATTCAACTGGAGTGTTTTTTCTTGATAATATTCAATTAGAACAAATGTTATCTGAAGTGATGGAGCAACAGCCTGAATTAGCAGACAAAATTTCTATGGATACAATGATTCAACTGTTCAAAACAGTTGCATTAATCATGTTCTTTATCAGCATAACGGCCATTGTTCATGTTCAAATTGGTTTTAGACTGCTGCGTCAATACGCCTATCTGTTCAAATGACAACAATAATGCATTTTTATACCTTGTTTGTTGTTTCACTGCTATTTCCTACTTTTGCAGCCGTCTTATTTAGACTTTATATTTAAAAAATTATTTATGGCAACTACTTCCGACATTAGTCGTGGCATGATTCTTAAATTGGATGGTAACCTTTACTCTGTTGTTGAGTTTGGCGAAAATAAAACTGCAAGAGCCGCAGCTAAAGTTTGGGCCAAATTGAAGGGCGTAGATAATAAGCGCTCCATTGAAAAGACTTGGAATAGTGGTGAAAATATTTATCCAGTAAGAGTAGAAAAGAAGACCTTTCAGTATCTCTATAAAGATGAAACTGGATATAATTTAATGAATAATGAAACCTTTGAACAGATTGCCCTTTCTGAGGAAATGATTGATGCTCCTCAGTTTTTAATGGATGGTTCAGAAGTATTTGTTTTTATTAATACTGAAACCGAATTGCCAATAGGTGCTGAGTTGCCTGAAAAAATTGTTGTAAGAATTACTTATTGCGAACCAGGTTTAAAAGGCGATACAGCAACAAGAGCTTTAAAAGCAGCAACAATTGAGACTGGCGCAACAGTGATGGTGCCCCTATTTGTTGATCAAGATGAGTTGATACGCGTAAACACCAAGACAGGTGATTATGTAGAACGCGTTAAAGAATAATTTTTACCGGTTCATCCGGAAATCAATGACCTGATTCTATTCGTTTCAGGTCATTTTGTTTAGAATGAGAAAATACCTGTTTTTTAGTAAAAAAAGGCTATTTTGCCCCACATTTTCGCATAAACTAACTGATTTTACCCTTAAAACTGCCATTTATGGACTTAAAACAAATCCACGAATTAATCAAGATCATTAACAAAAGCAATATCGGAGAAATTAGTATTGAAGACAAGGATGGTAAAGTAACCATTAAGCAAAAGGAAGAGCCAGTGGTGAATGTTACTTCTGCACCAGCTCATCAAGTATATACTACTGCAGCTCCCGCTGTTACACCAGCTCCAGTAGCTGTTGATGCAGCTCCAGCCCCTGCTGCTGTAACTCCTAAAGCCGACAATTTGATTACGGTGAAGAGTCCTATGATTGGTACTTTTTACCGTAGACCTTCTCCAGACAAACCTATTCTTGCTGATGTAGGAACTGAAATAGCTCCGGGTAAAGTGCTTTGCATCATTGAAGCAATGAAATTATTCAATGAAATAGAGAGTGAAGTGAAAGGCACTATTGTAAAGGTGTTGGTTGAAGATGCCAGTCCCGTAGAATACGATCAGCCTTTATTCTTAGTAGAACCGGCTTAATCAATTCTTTACCAAAAAAATTGTACATGTTTAAAAAAATATTAATTGCTAATAGGGGAGAGATTGCATTGCGTGTAATCAGGACCTGTCGTGAAATGGGCATTAAAACTGTTGCTGTTTACTCAACTGCAGACAGAGAAAGCTTACACGTAAAGTTTGCTGATGAAGCTGTTTGTATTGGGAAACCTCAAAGCAGTGATTCTTATTTAAATATTGCTCATATAATGGCGGCAGCGGAGATAACTAACGCAGATGCCATTCATCCTGGATATGGATTTTTAGCAGAAAATGCTCGTTTCTCTCAAATTTGTGCTGATCACGGCATCAAGTTTATTGGTCCAACTCCTGATATGATCAATAAAATGGGGGATAAGATTACGGCAAAAGAAACTATGATAAGAGCAGGGGTTCCTGTTGTTCCAGGTGGAGAAGGGTTGTTGGAAAGTATCGAACAAACCAAATCTTTAGCAAAAGAAGTTGGCTACCCTGTAATTTTAAAAGCTACGGCTGGTGGTGGTGGTAAAGGGATGCGTGTTGTTTGGAGCGAGGAAGAGATAGAGAAAGCATACACGACTGCCAAGATGGAAGCAGCTGCCTCATTTAAAAATGATGGAATTTATATGGAGAAGTTCGTAGAGGAACCTCGTCATATAGAGATTCAAGTTGCCGGAGATCAGTATGGTAATGTTTGTCATTTAAGTGAGCGCGACTGTTCAATTCAGCGTCGTCACCAAAAGCTGGTTGAAGAATCTCCCTCTCCATTCATGACTGCAGATTTGCGTGCTAAAATGGGAGAAGCAGCTATAAAAGCAGCATCTGCAATTAATTATGAAAGCGTTGGAACTATAGAGTTCTTAGTTGATAAGCATCGTAATTTCTACTTCATGGAGATGAATACCCGTATTCAAGTAGAACATTGTGTAACAGAGGAAGTAGTAAGCTTCGATTTAATTAAAGAACAAATCAAGATTGCAATGGGTGAAAAAATTTCCGGAAGAAATTATGAACCAACCATGCATGCAATTGAATGTAGAATTAACGCAGAAGATCCATACAATGATTTTAGGCCATCACCTGGTAAAATTACTAACCTTTTCACTCCTGGTGGCCATGGTGTAAGAGTGGATAGTCATGTGTATGCAGGGTATGTAATTCCTCCTTACTATGATTCAATGATTGGGAAATTAATTACAGTTGCTCAAACTCGTGAAGAAGCTATTGACACCATGTATCGTGCCTTAAGTGAATATGTAATTGAAGGAGTAAAAACTACTATTCCATTTCACTTACAATTGATGCAAAATGAAGATTTTAGAAAAGGGAACTTTACTACAAAGTTTTTAGAATCATTTACCATGAAATAATTGATTGGTAGACTGTAATGCTATTTTAATGTAGAACAGTTGCTATTACAAAAAAGCCCCAATAATTAGTTGGGGCTTTTTTAATAGTATTTACTTAGATCCACCACCGCCTCTTTGCGGACGATTTTTTCTCATCTCTTCATAAAAATCATTAACTGATTTAATTTGATCATCAGTTAATGGAATGGCTTTAAACTTTTTTGTTTTTTCTTCATTCACTGTTTTCATTTTGGCTGCTCTTTCTTCTTCGCTAAGATCGCGCATGCCACGCATTTCTCCTTGACTCCATAATTGAATTTCCAAAACCTTATCAGCTTGAGCATCTGTTAATTTTGTTTTTTCAATAAGTCCTGGTTTAACACGTTGTTTCATCATTTCAAGCATTTGTGCTGGATCCATTTGTCCACCACCTTGTGCTTGCACGTTGTTAAATGTGCAGAAAAGCGCAAAAACGGCTAATGTGATTATTTTTTTCATTTTATTGATTGTTTATGTAAACAAAATAGTGGATTTTTTTAAATCCACTATTCGTTTATCGGTCAAAAGCTTATGTCGGTCGGCAGTCCTAATTAACGTAAGAACAACATTTCTCTGTATTTAGGTAAAGTCCAATATTCGTCATCTACTAAATGCTCTAATTTATCTACATGGTATCTTATTTCCTCAAAATACGTGCTCTTGATATTTTCGTACGCGATTGCTTTATCACGACTATGAACAATATTATTGGCTACTTTTCTAGCTTCAACCATTTCATACACTTTTGTATGAATAACAGAAATATGGTTGCTTATAAACTTCAAAATAGTTAATTGACTCGTGTAAGAGGATTCATCTAAGCCTGCTTCTTTTAATCCAGTTACATTCTTAATTAAATCGTTTTGGTATTTAATTGCTGCAGGTAAAATATGATTAATGGCTAAATCACCCATTACTCTTGCTTCAATTTGAACTGTCTTGATGTATTTTTCCAATTCAATTTCATACCTAGCTTCTAATTCAGAATGGGAGTAAATACCATTTGTTTGATAAAGCTTCATTGCTTTTTCTGTTACCATAGCATCTAATGCTACTGGGGTTGTTTTTAAATTAGGTAATCCTCTTCTTTCTGCCTCCTGATGCCATTCTTCGCTATATCCATCTCCTTCGAATAATACTTTTTTACTTGCAACAATGTATTGCTGAATCACATGCATAATTGCAATTTCTTTTTTCTCTCCTTTTTCAATTAAACCATCTACTTCAACTTTAAATTTCTTTAAAGTATCAGCCATAATGGTGTTCATAACGGTCATGGCATTAGCACAATTTGCAGAAGAACCTACTGCACGGAATTCAAATTTATTCCCAGTAAATGCAAACGGAGAAGTTCTGTTTCGATCGGTGTTGTCAAGCATTAATTCAGGTATACTGCGATGTAAGTCTAATTTCAAAATCGCTTCATCTTGCTCGTCAAATTTAGTACCTACTCTTGTTTCAACATCTGCCAAGACTTTTGATAAGTATTGTCCAACAAAAACCGATATAATTGCAGGAGGTGCTTCATTGGCTCCTAATCTATAATCATTGGATGCAGATGCAATTGCTGCTCTCATAATGTCTGCATTATCGTGAACAGCTTTAATAGTATTCACAAAGAAAGTCAAGAACATTAAATTGGTCTTAGGCGTTTTACCCGGAGCAAGTAAATTAACCCCTGTGTCAGTTGCTAAGCTCCAGTTATTATGCTTACCACTGCCATTAATACCAGCAAATGGTTTTTCGTGTTGAAGTACTACAAGGTTATGTCTTTTTGCTACTCTTTCCATTACATCCATCAAAAGGATATTGTGGTCAACTGCAATATTTACATCTTCAAAAATAGGAGCACACTCAAACTGAGCTGGTGCAACTTCATTATGGCGTGTACGTAAAGGGATACCTAATTTGTAAGCTTCTTGCTCGTAGTCTCTCATGAAAGCATACACTCTTTCTGGAATAGACCCAAAGTAATGGTCTTCCATTTGTTGTCCTTTTGCAGGTGCAGCACCAAAAACAGTTCTGCCACACTGAACAAGATCTGGTCTGGCAGTAGCGAGGCCAGCATCAATAACAAAATACTCTTGTTCCCAGCCTAATGTAGGAGTCACTTTCGTGACATTTTTATCAAAATAGTTACATACTTCAACAGCAGCTTTGTTTAATGCTTCAGTAGCTTTAAGTAAAGGAGCTTTATAGTCTAATGACTCACCTGTATATGATACAAAAAGGGTAGGAATGCATAAAGTTTTTCCTTTTCCAATCTCCATGATGAATGCTGGAGAAGATGGGTCCCATGCTGTATATCCACGAGCTTCAAATGTTGCTCTTAATCCACCACTTGGAAAAGAAGAAGCATCTGGTTCTTGTTGAATTAAAGCTGCTCCATCAAATTCTTCTATGGCAGTACCATCGCTCTTCAGTGTAAAGAAAGAGTCGTGTTTTTCAGCAGTAGTTCCAGTTAATGGCTGAAACCAGTGAGTGTAGTGAGTCACTCCCTTGCTTTCTGCCCAAGCTCTTATTCCATTGGCAATTTGACTGGCTACACTACGATCAATTTTTTTACCACCCCTTATGCTGGTAATTAAGCTTTTATATGCTTCATCGCTTAAGAATTCACGTGCAGTTTTTTGAGTAAATACGTTTTCCCCGAAAATTCCGGTGATTTTAGAACTGAATTGCGGTATAGAAGTTTCCGCATCTTTTGCAATACTGCTAATTGCGTTAAATCTTAAAGACATAATTTTTGATTTATTTATTACAAAAATAAGCCTATTTGTCGTTAAGAATTAAATCTTAGGAGCAAATAGGCTTAAAATGTGAATAAAAAACTCAAAAAATATTACATGTAATTTTTTTTAATATTTTCCTGATATGATTTTGGTCGCTTTATATTTAGAATTATCTGCTCCAATACCATCTAAATTAATTATCATTATTTTTTGCGAACCAGTATTGTCCATTACAACTTGTACAATGTTTTCTCCTCGCATTGCATTTACTTGCTTAGTAAATACAACTCTACCTGTTACCGCATCACTTATTTTTAATTGTAGTAACTTATCGGCATCGCTTTTAAAGCGAACATTAAATTGATTGCCTGTTACAGGGTTAGGGAATACATCAATACTTTTGACTTTTAAGCTATTGATATAATTGATGTCTTCTTTGCTGAATGAAATATTAGATAAGCCCAATTGGATATCAGTGGACTTGCCAGCATTAGGAGGAACAATTGTAAACACAATAGTAGTAATATCTTTCAAATCAATTTTAGCACTTGAAGCAATTGATTTGAAATCATCTAGTCCAATCATATACTCCTTAGAATCACTACTTATTGGCATGGTCAAACTGTATTGATCGTTCCATTGTTTTATTGATTCCTTTACAAGGGTAATTTTTAATGGAGCATTACCTAAAGCTTTGAATTTAATTGATTTGAATCCACTTAAATCTTCTGAAACTCCACCGGCCCTTAGCAACTTGTAAACAGTTAAATAGTCTGGTGTAATTCCAGCAATTTCTGCATTTCTAAATAAGTTAAACTCATCTTTTGCTCTAGTTGTGTTATCGTTTGTTACACCAAACTTTTTCAGGCTACTGGTATTAGTATTGTAATCTACGCCCCAAGCGCCGTCAGCCATAAATACCTGATCTTCTAATTTTCCATTTAGGAATAAATTAATATTTGATTCAAACAAATCACCAGTAGGAATTGAAACACTTGTAATGCCGTTGGCTGTTGCAGTAAATGGTATAGTTCTCTTTACTTTAGTAGTTGCTTGTTCATTAGCTCTATCTGTTATTTCAAAATAACCACTGGTTGCGTTAGTATTATTCTTAAATGTAAGAATAACGTTTTCATCTAATCTAGTTCCTTCGGTTACATAGACTTTTGGAAGACCTGCGGTATTAGGAACAGCAACAATTGGAAGTCCTGCGCTTAAGCGATTGATGATATCTGAAGCCATCTCAATTACCAAGCTAGGAGATCCAGCCCAAAGCTGAATATTAAACATCATTTCTTCAGGGGTATAATCTCTATTAAGCCAGTTTGATTGCAAAGTATATAGATTTCTTCCTGATTGAGCACCGATGATAAAGCTAGTTGCATATTCAATCTCGCCTTTATTATTTTTAAGATTGTATTGAACTAAATCGTAGCCTTTTACATTGATGGTGCCAAGTGAAATCAGTTCATAACCTTTTAACCTATCACATACTGCTTTGGTGTGATCATAAACTTGACCAACTGTTCTGGTTCCAAATGCAACAGCTTTTGAAACATTATTTCTTACAAAGTCAATTGATAAAATCTCTTTAGCATTAGTGATTGAAATGATATCATTTGGTGTAGATATAAATGATTGGTAGCCATTTGCTAATCTGGTAGGTAGAATATCTTGCAATTTCAATCCAGTTCCAACTGAAGCTCCTGCATAGCGATTGTATTGGTCTGGCTGTTGAGATTTGGTATAATCCACTGGTCCTTGCTCACTTTTAACCGCTCTGTTGTATACCCTGAATGCGATTGCATCTCCTAAGCTTTTGCTTTCTACACCGCCGCCGATACCACCACCCACACCACCGATGGTTACGAAGCCAAAGTCATAAGTGTGGTTGTTTTCACCAGCAATTCCTGAAGTAAAAGAAATTTCTGCATCGTTGTTATTCATTAATGCATCACTGTCTCTTAAATCTGCATCAGCATCTATTCCGCCATTATCCCTCACGGTTAATTCATATGTACTTAATGGGGCTTGAACGCTGCCACCGATTGCATTAGGAATACGTATAATAAAATTGGCGGTTGGTTGTAGTTGAGTGATATTATAAATGGCTGAAGTGGTATTTACACCATTAGGATCCGAAGAAAAAATATAGTTACCTTCTGCATCTGTAACAGCAGTAGCAATAACTGTACCTCCTTGAACCAATTGAACAGTTACTCCTGCAATTCCAAGTTCTTCTGCGTCTTGAACTCCATCTCCGTCTGCGTCGAACCATATCCTGTTCCCTATTTCAATAGGAGCGGGTGCACTGATGATTTCTAAATCACCCAAGCCATTTGCTTTACCAAATACACTCACATCACCACCTGTATACAAAACCTTTCCACTTTTGGCAACACCATTGTTGTTGTTATAATATCGAACTCCACCGGTATACCAATCTGTTATTGGGTCAAATGCGGTCGATATTAGCTCTTTCCCTGGAAAATTAAGTAAAGAACCCGTGCTATTTTCTTCGTGAGAAATATTGGTCTCTTTTCCTAATGCAGTATTGCCAATTCCTAATGAACCGCCTCTATTTTTTTCGTATCGATCGGTAAAATAAAATTCACCGCCACCAGGTCCTTCACCGTTTCCAGCACCTGCGGAAGAAGTATTACCATCATTACCATTATTTTCTAACGTAAAACCTGAATAATTTCCATTATTACTTGCTTTTAAAATATCGCCCGCAGCATTTCCTGTAAATAAAGTATTCACAAAAGTGCCCATGTTTTGATTTCCAGTTTGATGACCGGTACGATCCATGATACCTAAAATCATTGCTCCATCTGCTGGGTTGAATTCAATACTTGATAATATTGGCTGAGGATAAACAGCAGTACCAGCACTTCCTACAACAGTTAGTTCATCAAAATTTCTTGCCCAAGGATGCCATGAGCCATGACTAATTGTAGCTGCTGGAATTGTTCCATTAGGATCTTTGTAATCACTTGTACTATTGATGGCGAAGCCAGTATTTAAATTGGCCCTTCTATTAAAAGTGAGTGGTGCATCAAGCACAGTGGTAAAAGTTGCTGAACCTGGTGTTTCTGAAGCATTCACTTTTAGAACTACCATTTTTAGTTCATTTCTATTTACAGTAGAATTGTCTGGTTTAACACCATCTAACACTCCACCCACATATATAGCTCCTCTGTAAAATTTAACTGCAAAAGGTCTAAAGCTACTATTGCCTTCTGTAACTGGGAAGGAGTTGTATGACACAATTTGTGATGAATTGGTAGGAGCTGTTCCATTTACGCCAATATCAACTCTCCAAAGCTTACGGTCATTCAAATTAATCAAATACAAATATCTACCATCATCTGAAATAGCCATACCACCAATTCCTTTTTTACCTACCGCATCAAATGCTAATGCATCGTTACTAGGCAATCTCATATCACTAACCCCTGGCATTAAATCTCTTCCTAGAATAGAACCTGCATCAAATAAAGGATTTACAGCATTTAAATTGACAAAGTTTGCAGTATTCGATTTATTAGTAGTAGACTTAGCGTTATTGGTAACGTATATTCCGTTTAGTCCTAGAGGACCCATAGAAACGTGGCGCTTTACAAATGCAGCATAAAATAATTTATTGGCTTTTCTGCTATAGGCTGTAGCCCAAACTGATCCAATTTGTCCCATATCCGCAACAACCTTTGCAGGAGCTACGCCATCATCATAATCAAAAGCATAGCTAGCGTCTCCATTTTTTGCATTAAACCAATCTGCACTTGGGTTAATTTGATTATCGCCATTGGTATATGTTGGAACAATTATTCTCGCATTTAAATTGTCTATATAATCGCCTGGATAGTTAATACCAAAATCTGCAGTTGCAGAAGGTGCAGTAACAAATTGAACGCTTGTTTTATTGTTTGATCCAAATGGAGCAGTAAAATCAGCTGATTGCCAACCTGAAAATTCAAGTCTTACCTTGGTTGAAGCAGGAATGACGCCAGCAGTAAAACTATATGCACCGTTTGAACCTGAGGTAGTTGTTCCTAATAATATTCCTGCATTATTATAGGCTTTTACCGTGATTCCCGGAGCACCTGGTTCGTTGTAAGAGGCTGTGTTATTTTTTGCTCCATTTGCATTGAAGTCTCTATATACTACACCACTAACCTGAGCGTTTACATTTGTTTGTAATAAAGTTCCTATACATAAAAAGGAAGCAATAAGCAACACGCTCTGCTTATTGACGTTCATAGTATGTAACTTTAATGAGTAAAAATATTTCATATATAATAATGTGCTAGTTAGAAATTCGGATGTCCTATGTTATTTAAAATCTAAATAAAATTACAATTAAATAACGATTTTTTTAAATTTTTGAGTATAGATAGGGGTCTTAGGAAAAAAATACCAATCTGTTGGTAGCAAAAAATGGTTATTTGAAGCTAAAACAATTCTTTTTGATGAATAATTTATACTATAAATTTATTTTTTGTTTTTTGTTCCTAACTCTTTCTGGAATAAAAGCACAACAAGAAATTAAACCTTGTCAGCAGGAACCAGCATTCATTAGAACTTTAGGGTATGATCCTCTATGGACGGGAATGAGTACTTCAGAAAAGACCGCAATAGGAATTAGTTTAATTGTTTTTGAAAAGCAATTGGGTAAAACTCTTCCAACGGCTCAAACTCCTAAGCAAACAGTTTACCAGCATCCTAGTTGGAAAATGGCTGGATATCTGTCTACAATCACATTCGATTTTAAAGGGAATATTTATACAATACCAGCCCCACTAATTTCAACATTATATAACAAAACTGAAAAGCTCAATACCATTTATTCTATTGATGCCAATACAGGCGAAATGGCTGAGTGGAAATCTTTGCCATTTGCTGCAAAGCCTAGTAATAAAAATCCCTTTGGTTTATTGGGTATCAGCTACGATTGTAGTGCAAATTTCTTAGCAGCAGCAACGGTTGCTGGTTCCGATCGATACAATGAAAGGGGGGAAATCTATTTGATTGATGTTGCTACAAGAAAAATAACAGACAAATTAAAAGATATAGATGCAATGGGTTTGACATTTGCAATTGACGAAGCTGGAAAAAAAAGATTATACTTTGGAAAAACTCGAACTGGGGACATTTATTCTGTGATAATTGGAGCAAAAGGAACAATGATTAAACAATCTTTACGAAAAGAATTGAGTTTAGAGGGGTATGGTCCTAGAGGTGATGATAAAGCGCGAAAATTAAAATTTAATGGAAACCAATTGATTATTAGTGGAACAGCTTTTCATTATAATTTACAAGCATCCAGTGAAAAGCCTGAGACAGTTTACTCATTTGTTTGGTTGCCTAAGCAAAAAAAATGGGGTTTAATAGATTACCAATAGTTATGAATAGGAAAGGGTTGATAATTGGGATGATTACAGCTGCGGCATATGCAGGTTTTCTATTAATTCGAATAGATGCTACTGCAAATATTTCAACACAAAAAGCCAGGATAAAATTAGGGCAATATTTATTTTACGATACTAAACTATCTTATAATCAAACTAAAACATGTGTCTCTTGCCATGATCCTGTGATGGCATTTACAGATGGGTATAGAACCTCTTCAGGAGCGGATGGCTATAATTTAAAGCACAATGCCATTTCATTATTAAATGTAAAATATAGAACAGTTTTTACATGGACTAAACAAAGCGTTACTACATTAAAGGCTCAATTACAGTTTCCTTTTTTTAACGAGCATCCAAAAGAGTTAGGATGGAAAGGAAATGAACAAATTATTTTAAAGCGTTTTTTAAATGATACACAATATCAACGTTTATTTAAAAAGGCATTTCCACTTCAAAGTAATCCTTTTCAATTAGCCAATGTTCAAACGGCTATCATTGCATTTGAAGAGCAATTGGTTTCTTATAATGCAAAATATGATAGGTATGTAAAAGGAAATTTCAGTTCGTTTAGTGAAGATGAGCGAAATGGATTAACACTATTTTCCTCCAATAGACTTGGGTGTACTGGTTGTCATCGGTGGGAACAACCTTTTAAAAAAGATCATCCACTATTCAGTAAGGGGATTAGAGTGCCTTCATTAAGAAATGTATTATTAACTGCTCCTTATATGCATGACGGAAGAATTGAAAATATCAATGGAGTGCTTGAATATTATAGCCAAAAGAATTCATTGTATTTAACAAATAAAGAGAAAAAACAGATTATATCTTTCTTATATACTTTGACAGATACTAGTTATCTTAGCAATAAGGAACTCTTAAATCCATTTCAATACCAATAGGATATGCTTAAATTCAAATACTTTTTAATAATAGCCCTATTGCATTGTTTTTTGTTTAAAGGCTTTACGCAAAAGAAATTAAACAACAATCCAAAAAGTACTATAGCAAAAAAGACAGTAAAGCCTAAGCAGTCTGCTGCAGTTTTCTTAAATGAATATAGAGCAGGATTAATGACTCCATCTGCTTTAGATACAGCCAATTTTATTATTGCAAGGAAAAAAGAAATTGAACAGATTTTAAAAGATAGTTTGCCCGTAAAATGGTATTTAGAAAAAGGGGGTGAACAAGCGATATTGGCTCAAAAAATTGCTTTAGCAGATCCTTTTTTTACACGCTATTTATTTGACTTAAAAACAAAGAAGCCATTGTGGAATGAAATCTTTGGTGTGTATCCTGCTCGACCCGGGGATATTAAAAAAGGGATTACTGCTTTACCGGGGGCATTAATGCGTGTAGAAATGTATAATTATGCCAACAATCTTACTACGATTGGTTTGGTAGATATTTTTAGTATGAAATTAGTAAGTGCAGATCATTACCCGGATATGCAGCCAGATATTCCAACTTCATTGATTCAGTTGGCGGAAAAAATTGCCATTCATTCCCCAGAAGTTGAAAAAGCATTAGGATATAAGCCAGTGGCAAATATGCCAGTGATGAGTAGCACAAAGACTGCCTTGAATAGAACCAAGTGCGAACGTTCACAACACTTATGTGTAGCGCCAACCTTTATACAAGGCAATCGAGCTTTATGGGCCATTGTAGATTTAACAGACAATCGATTGGTGGGTTTGAGATGGACTAATACTGGGAAAGATGCGGCAGTAGTGACTGAAAGGAAAATGCAGAATGAAAATGTTGCAGATTGTTATTGTGAAAAGGTTAATACCATCAATCAATATGGTTGGAATATGGATTATTTACTCACTGCTTCTGATGGTTTGCAAATTAGTAATGTAAAATTCAATGATAAGCAAATTCTTAATAGTGTTAAGTTGGTTGATTGGCATGTAAGTTATTCAGGAACAGATGGATTTGGATATAGTGACGCAGTTGGGTGTCCAATATACAGTCAAGCGGCTGTTGTTGCAACAGACCCACCTAAAGTGGCTGAATTGATAGAGGGGGATTCAGTTGTTGGATTTATGTTAGAGCAAAAGTTCTTTTCAGAATTATGGCCAGGTCCTTGTAATTATAGCTATTCTCAGCGTTATTTTTTTTATAAAGACGGTCGATTTAGAATTACCTGCGCAAGTATTGGAAGAGGTTGTGGAAACAATGGTACTTATAGACCGGTATTTCGAATTTCATTCTCTGGGAATGAACAGAATTTTTATGAATATGCTCAAGTGGGATGGAAAAAGTGGGAAACAGAAGGGTGGCAATTACAAAAGCCGTCAACACTATATCATCCCAAAGGCTACCAATATAAAATTACCACTGGAGTTGAAACTGGTTATTTTATTGAACCTGGTAATGGGCAATTTAAAGATGGGGGTAGGGGAGATAATGCGTATGTTTATTTAACAAAAAATCATTTAGATAAAAATGAGGGGGAAAGTGATTTGGTAACTATTGGTCCTTGTTGTAATACAGATTTTCGTCAGGGGCCAGAAAAATTTATTGATTCAAATCCTGAAAAAACAGTGAATACCGATTTAGTACTATGGTATGTTCCACAAATGAAAAACGATGACAGGGAAGGTTCAAAATATTGTTGGGCTGAAACCTATTATGAAAATGGTGTTTATAAAATTAAAGCCTATCCTTGTTTTGCTGGTCCGATGTTTGTTCCACAAAAAAACCTATATTGAAGTATATTAATATGGAAAAAAAGATTCAAATAATGATTGCTGATGATCATCCGCTCTTTGTAGAGGGGCTTAAGATGATTTTGAGTAGTAATAATCTTTTACAAATTGCTGGTATTGCCAACGATGGAAAACAATTATTATACTTGTTAACACAGCAGCCGAATATTGACCTCATTTTATTAGATGTTAATATGCCTCATTTAAATGGGTTAGATACCATTAAATACATTAAACAATCATTTGGCGGATCAAAAGTTTTAATGATTTCTGCATACAGCGACGAAAAAGTAGTTGATCAGGCAAAGAAAGCAGGAGCAGATGGATATATCCTGAAGAATAGTAGTAAGGACGAATTGATGAAAGCGATTGTTGATGTGGTGAATGGGAAAACACATTTTGATTTACAGAATGAGCCTAATCAAGATGACGCTTTTAAGAAAATGGATATTTTTTTACGCAAGTATAATTTAACTAAACGCGAGAAGGAAATATTACTTTATCTAAAACAAACTTATACCAATCAACAAATTGCAGATAAACTTTTTTTAAGTGTTTATACAGTAGAAACACATCGTAAAAATATAATGCAAAAGCTGCAGTTGAATTCTCCTGCAGCTTTGGTTAAGTTTTTAGTTGAGTTTAATATCTGATTTTAATTCAGCATAATTCTGTTAGTAGTATATTTTATCCCATTACCTTCAATTGCGATCATATACATGCCTGCTCCAGGTTTGCTGCTCAGTTGAATAGGTACTATATTATCTCCTTTTATGGCTTGAAATACTTTGTTATAAATCACTTTGCCTGTTGCCGCATTAATAATACGAATTGAAAGTGGCCCGTTTATATCAGATCTAAAACTTGCATTAAAAATTCCGTTTTTACTTGGATTTGGATAGATATGAATTTTTTGCTGATTTAAATTTTCAACAAATTCCTTAGGTTTCTTCGAGAAAAATATATCTGCTACAGCAACATCAATAGTCGATTGAACTTTTGAAGCGTTTTCAAAAGTAAATACGACTGTTGTTAAATCATTTGTTTTTACTTTAACAAGTTCATCTTCTCCTACAAAATCCTCTAGGTTAATATTATAATCTAAGAGTCCTTTAGTCAGCGGTAATTTATAATGTGGTTGTTTGGTAAAATCTTTAACTGAGTTTTTAATCAACGTAATTAACAAGGTGGTTCCTTCTCCTTTGGCTTTAAAACTCATTGTTTTATAAGCTGTCAAGTCTTGTTCTGCTGCTGCACCCCTTAATAATTTATAGGCACTTACATAACCATCAGTTTTAGCTTTTACAGTAACATCTCTAAAAACAGGGTAAGTGTCTGCAAAGTTTCTAGCTGAATCATTAGAGATAGTGTAAGACTCTATCACTGTTTTTGAAGAGTCATAATCAATATCCCAACTGCCATCACTCATGTAAACTACGTCTTGTAATTTGCCATTTATGAACAAAGAAATCAAGCTTTCGTGTGTATCATTCATGGGGAACGATACCATTGTTTTCCCTTTAGTATTTAAAGTGAATGGAATAGTTCGTTTTACATTTAGTGGGGATAGTTCATTGTATTTCTCAATCAATTCTATATAACCATTGTTGATATTGGTTTCATTTTCTACAAGTAAATTTACATTTAGTCCATCTCTGTTTCCATATCTTATATATGTGTTCGGTAAAGGTTTTGAAGCCGCAATTGATTCTAGGGGCATCATAGCTTCCAGTTTATCTAATATATTCAATGCAAGATCAATACATAAGTAAGGCGCTACACCCCATATTTGATAATTGTACATGGTGTCTTCTCCAATGAAATCTGCATTCAGCCAATTACTTTGGAAAGAGAATGAGTTTCGGCCAACTTTTTTGCCAACAGAGAAACTCATTGAATATTCTATATTACCATTTTCTTGTTTCAATTCGTATCGAGTAAATACTAAATTCCGAAGTTTGAATTGATCCATTTTAATTAGCGTTGCTCCTTTTAAACGATCACAAATAGGTTTGGTATGGTCGTATACTTTGCCCAAAGTTTTAGTAGCAAAGGCAACAGCTTTACAGGTATCATTTTCAATAAAGTCAACCGCCCTTACTTCTATTGCATTAGTAATTGCAGGAATATCAGTAGGGGTGCTTAAATAAGCAGTATAAGATCCTTCAGGGATTCTATCTGGCATTATATCAGAAAGCGAAAGGGGGCTATTGGTAGACATATTGGTTAGCTGAATATTGCTCAAGTCTAATTTTTCCATGGTAGAATAATCTACAGGTCCATTTTTGCCCTGTTTTATTTTCGCCATTGTTCTTTTGGCAATTTTATTGCCAAGACTTTGACTTTCTAAACCACCTGTGTTGCCAGAAAAAGATACTCCTCCATCTTCAGAAAAAATGGGAATGGAATCAAGTTTTTCTGCGCATGTTATTGGCTCTATAGTGGCATAAAATAACAAGTCATTAAAATCTTGGTCACAATCGTTTCTATCTCTTAATATGTCTTCAAATCCAACTACTAGTCTGTTGGTTGCAGGGTCACGTATAATTACGGTGTGTTGCTTTAGAGAGTCATTTCTTTCTGGATTAAATTCAGAATTCGAATAAACTTTCCAATTTCCATTTTTTACTCTAGAGCCATCCCAACCATCTGAAATTAAAACAAATCCAATTTCTGTATTTGCTGGAAATCTTCCGAGAAAGACTTTATCTCCGGCAATTAAAGATCCGCCAAAACCACTCTTTGATGCATTGGGAAAAATGATTGTGATATCTTGATTATTAGGAGCAACAGTTGGTGGATTTCCTTTTGGATAAGTATAATATCCCAAAGTATTTAAATATGAAGCCCCCTCATCAATAAAACTTATCCAAATATCTGATGGGCAGTTGATGCCAATTGTTTTAACATGATTATTGGATATTAAGAGTGGGTTGTAAACTGGAACAGGTCTGTATTCTGGTAAAGTAGCTTCAATTGAATTTCTAAAATTTGAACTAATACTATCTCTTGGCGTAAGTAAATAATTAGGGAGGCCTCTTGAATTATAGCTACCCATATAGGTATAGTTCTGTGCCTGAACCTGATGGATTATTGCAAAAATAAATATTGCAATAGTAATGAATAGGTTTTTACGGCTCATAGTGTAGTGGTTTAATACAAAAATACTGTATTACAAAGCATTTGATCGTTTAAATGGGTCGATTTCGAGATTTTCTGAATTAAATACCTACTAATTTGTATGGATTAAATAGGGAAAACTTCATTCGGACACATTGGCTTGGTTTTGTACCTTCGCAACATCATGGAAATCACCGTAAAAACAGCCCAGCAGTTACGATTAACTGCAGATGAATTTGAGTTGATAAAGCAAAAATTGGGACGCACCCCTAATTTTACTGAGCTCTGTGCTTTTAGTGGCATGTGGAGCGAACATTGTAGTTATAAAAATTCCATTAAGTGGTTAAAAACGCTTCCTAGAGATGGCGGAAGAATGTTGGTTGCTGCAGGGGAAGAAAATGCCGGCCTTATGGATATGGGTAATGGTTTTGGAGTAGTTTTTAAAATTGAAAGTCATAATCATCCTAGTGCTATTGAGCCATTTCAAGGCGCTGCAACTGGAGTGGGTGGAATTCAACGTGATATTTTCACTATGGGAGCAAGACCGATTGCTTCATTAAATAGCTTACGGTTTGGTAATTTAAAAGATAAAAAAACACAACACTTATTAGCTGGAGTTGTAAAGGGGATTGGTCATTATGGAAATTGCTTTGGCGTGCCAACAGTTGGAGGCGAAGTTTATTTTGAAGATTGCTACCATACCAATCCGCTAGTAAATGCAATGAGTGTAGGGATCATGCAAGCCAATAAAATGGTCAGTGCTACTGCAAAAGGAATTGGTAATCCAGTTATTTATGTTGGTAGTGCTACCGGTAAGGACGGTATTGGTGGCGCAAGCTTCGCAAGCGCCGATATCACACACGATTCTGTTCAGGAATTACCTGCCGTTCAAGTAGGTGATCCATTTCAAGAAAAGAAATTATTGGAAGCTTGTTTAGAAGTTCTTGAAACAGGAGCTGTAGTAGGAATGCAAGATATGGGTGCGGCAGGTATTATTTGTTCTACAGCAGAAATGAGTGCAAAAGGTGAAGTAGGGATGCATATTGACTTAGAAAAAGTACCTACCCGTCAACAAAATATGAAAGCTTGGGAGCTACTTTTAAGTGAGAGTCAAGAAAGGATGTTAATGGTGGTAGAAAAAGGAAGAGAAGCTGAAGTGGTTGCTGTTTTTGAAAAGTGGGATTTAAGTGCTAGTACCATAGGGCATGTAACCGATGATGGGTTGTTGAATTTTTATATGGATGGGGCCTTGGAAGCCAGCATACCTGCATATGAATTGGTTCTAGGTGGAGGAGCCCCTCAATATACTAGAGAATATACAGAGCCAAAATACTTTGAAAAAATAAATGCATTTGATGCAACGGCGTTAGCGGATGTTCAAGACCTGAAAGCTACGGCAGAGGCTTTGATCACCCTACCTAATATCGCCAGCAAAAGATGGGTATACACTCAATATGATAGCATGGTTGGGGCTGCTAATACCAGTACAAATAGTCCTAGCGATGCTTCTGTTGTATTGGCAAAAGGAACAGGTAAAGCGTTGGCTATTACCGTTGACTGTAACAGTAAATATGTTTTTGCTAATCCTTATATTGGTGGAATGATTGCAGTAGCAGAAGCTGCAAGAAATATTATTTGTAGTGGAGGAGAGCCCATTGGCGTTACCAATTGTTTAAATTTTGGTAACCCCTATGATCCTGAAGTATATTTTCAATTTGTTCATGCAGTTACTGGTATGGGAGATGCATGTAAAAAATTCAACACGCCTGTAACTGGAGGTAATGTGAGTTTTTACAACCAAAATCCTGATGGACCCGTTTATCCAACCCCTACGATTGGCATGGTAGGAATTTTAGATAATGTGGACCAAAAAATGACTATGCATTTCAAAGATGATGGAGATATCATTCTTTTAATTGGAGCACAACACAATGATATTGCATCAAGTGAATACCTGCATAAACTGAAAGGGGTTCAATATTCTCCTGCTCCTTATTTCAATTTAGATGAGGAATACAACACACAGCAATTAATTAGTCAACTAATTAAATCTCAAAAAATTAAAAGTGCCCATGATATAAGCGAAGGGGGATTAATGATCGCCTTATTAGAAAGTGGGTTCAGCGGTGGTAAAGGTTTTAGTGTAAATCCAACAGTTGATATCAGGCAAGATGCTTATTGGTTTGGTGAAGCACAGGGTCGTATAGTTGTATCTGTTTCTTCAAGTAATTTGGCTGATGTGGTTGCAGCTGCGACTGCTGCAGGCACTGCTGTGACTCAATTAGGGTCAGTTACTTCAAATGACGTCGTGATAGCAGGGAATAACTGGGGAACTATTGATGAATGGAAAAATAAATATGATACTGCCATTGAAAAGTTGATACAATAATGAAGCGCAACAACTTGCATATCATGGTTACAGGAGCTGCCGGGTTTATAGGCAGTTGTATGGTTCAATACTTAAATGAGCAAGGCTATTCGAATATTTATTTGGTAGATGATTTTGGGGTAGAGTCAAAAAGAAATAATTGGCAAAACAAAGAATTTATCACCATTATTGAGCGCTATAATTTATTAGATTGGTTAGATGAGCATAAGCCTAAGTTAGATATCATTATTCACTTAGGTGCAAGAACGGATACAACAGAATTTGATTATTCTATTCACGAAGAATTGAACCTAGCGTATTCCAAAGATGTTTGGAATTATTGTTGCATTCATCAAGTGCCATTGATATATGCGTCCAGTGCTGCAACTTATGGTAACGGCGAGTATGGATATAATGATGATCATGCATTGGTGAATCAGTTAAGCCCTTTAAATCCTTACGGAGTAAGTAAAAATGAATTCGATAAATGGGCGTTGCAACAAAACGCCCAACCACCCTATTGGACAGGCTTAAAATTTTTCAATGTATATGGTCCTAATGAATCGCATAAGAACAGAATGGCTTCTGTTATTTTTCACTCTTTTAATCAAATAAAGAACAACGGTTTAGTTAGATTATTTAAAAGTCATCACCCTTCATTTAAAGATGGAGAACAACTGCGAGATTTTGTATATGTAAAAGATGTGGTTTCAGTAATTGAGTGGATGATGGAAGAAATGGTTCAATCCAAATGGTCCAGTAGTAATAATGGATTATACAATTTGGGTACCGGAAAAGCAAGAACCTTCATTGATTTAGTGAATGCCACTTTTGCTGGGATGGATATTATACCCAATATTGAGTTTATAGATATGCCTCTAGATATTAGAGACAAATACCAATATTTTACTGAAGCCAATATGACTAAATTAAATAAAGTAGGCTATTCAAAACCCTTTTATTCATTAGAAGAGGGCGTAGACGATTACGTAAGAAATTATTTAAATATTGAAAAGTCTTATTAGTAGAAATAAAAAGAGGCAGCAATTTAACGCCGCCTCTTTTTTTATGATAAGATTGTATTTTATAAACGAGCTTTCAAAAATTCAATCGTCTTTTTGTGCGCATCTTCCGTTGCTTCTTTATTAAAGGAAGGATTGCTTGGGTTTGCAAAACCATGATTGGCTTCGTAACGGTGGAGCGTTAATTTTTTACCAGCAGTAGCCATGTCTTTTTCGAACGCATTCACTACTTCAGGAGAAGGGCTTCTATCTTGGTTGCCAAAAAATCCAATCACATCAGACTGAAGTGTCTTTAATTTTTCTAAATTATTTTCAGGGCGGCCATAATACATAACTGTTCCCGCAGCTTGCTTGCCTGCTAAAATGCTACTTTGTAAACTCCACATACCCCCAAAGCACCAACCAATCGTGAATATTTTTGCTTTTGTACCCGCATAAGCCAACGCTCCTTTTACTATTGCTTCCAATCTTGTATTGGTTGCAGCTCTCATCAGCTTCATAGCACTGTCTGGAGTTGCAGCAACTTTACCATCGTACATATCTAGTGCAATTACATTTACATTGCCCAGCTCAGCAGCTAATTTTTCAGCTTCTTGCTTTATTTGGTCGTTTAATCCCCACCATTCTTGAATCACAAAAATCCAGTTATTGGTTTTTTTCTTGCTTTTAATAAAATAACCAGCAGCTTTGGTGCCATCTGGAGCATCAAAGGAAACTGTTTCGCCCGTACCATTGGTTAATGTAAAAGGCAATGGATTTTCGTGCATTGCAGCAAATTCAGGTGTCATTGCTTCATCTCTAAATTGATCACGAATATCTGAATAGCAAGCAAGGTAGTCTTCAGCGGAGCGAATACTTTGTTTGGTTTCAGTATATCGGAAACCCTGAATTGCTATCATTACTGTTACAAATAAGGCAAAAATTCGTAATTGTTTCATATGTCTAGGTTGTTAATTTAAAGACTTGTTCACTTTTCACTAACAGTTTTTTGTCAGATTGGTTGAAAATGAGGTCGGTATTTTTCTTGTTTCATTTTTTAAGCTAGCTTTGTTTGACCTCCGAACTATTTCAGTTCAATTTTTCAGGTCCAAGATTGTTTTTTAATTTATTGCAATAAAGTATTCATTTTATGGCCAAGTATATTTTTGTTACCGGTGGTGTAACAAGCAGTTTAGGTAAAGGGATTATTGCCGCCTCATTGGCAAAATTATTACAGGCCAGAGGGCTTAAAGTAACTATACAAAAATTCGATCCCTATATCAACGTAGATCCAGGAACGCTCAATCCCTATGAGCATGGGGAGTGTTATGTTACTGAAGATGGAGCTGAAACAGACTTAGACCTTGGGCATTATGAAAGATTCTTGAATATATATACTTCACAAGCCAATAATGTTACAACAGGAAGAATTTATCAGACAGTAATTAATAAAGAAAGAGCGGGAGATTTTTTAGGTAAAACAGTTCAAGTGGTACCGCATATTACTGATGAGATTAAGCATCGCATGCTTTTATTGGGTCAGGATGATCAGTATGATATTGTATTAACAGAAATTGGTGGTACAGTTGGGGATATTGAGAGTTTGCCATTTATAGAGGCTGTAAGACAATTGCAATGGGAATTGCCAGAAGAAGATGTGATGGTAGTTCACTTAACGCTAATCCCTTATTTAAAGGCAGCTAAAGAATTAAAAACCAAGCCTACTCAGCATAGTGTGAAAATGTTAAGTGAAACAGGCGTTCATCCAGATATTATTGTTTGTAGAACAGAAGAACCATTAAATAATGATATCAAAAGGAAAATTGCACTTTTTTGTAATGTAAAACAAGAAGCAGTGATTGAAGCAATGGATGCAAGTACAATATATGAAGTGCCGTTGCATATGTTAAGGGAAAAGCTTGATTTGATCTGTTTAAAAAAATTGAATATTACAGGGTTCGCTGAACCTAATTTGAATAATTGGAAAGAGTTTTTAGATAAATTGAAGTATCCCAAGAGTAAGGTTACTATTGGATTAATTGGCAAGTATATTGAGCTTCAGGATGCCTATAAATCTATTTTAGAAAGCTTTGTGCATGCTGGAGCAATTAATGAAGTAAAAGTGCAGGTAGTGAATGTTCATTCTGAGTTTATTACGGATGAAAATGTGGCTGAGAAATTGAATGGCTTAGATGGATTGTTAGTAGCCCCCGGATTTGGGAATAGGGGAATCGAAGGTAAAATTATTGCGGTTAAATATGCTCGGGAAAAGGGCTTGCCATTCTTTGGAATTTGCTTAGGAATGCAAATGGCTGTTATTGAGTTTGGAAGAAATGTATTAGGTCTAAAAGATGCACATTCAGTTGAGATGGATACCAATTCGGCTCATCCGGTCATCAATATGATGGAAGAACAAAAGAAAATAACACTAATGGGTGGAACAATGAGACTCGGTGCATATCCTTGTGAAGTAGAAGATGGCTCTTTGGCACATAAAATTTATGGAACTACGAGTTTTACTGAACGACACAGACATCGTTATGAGTTTAATAATGATTACCTAGATCAATACCAGGCTGCTGGGATGCGAGCAAGTGGTAAAAATCCAGCTACCGGACTGGTAGAAATTATCGAATTACCCAATCATCCATTTTTTATTGGGGTTCAATATCATCCCGAATTAAAGAGTACTGTAGAGAGACCAGCTCCATTATTTGTTGGTTTTATTGATGCTGCCAAAAAGTATAATGATAATAAGAGTAACCTAAAGTCTTCGAGTAAAAAAGATGCAGTGATATAACTACTAAATTGATTTAAACAGTCTAATCCCACACTTTCAAGTGTGGGATTTTGCTTTTCATGAAAAAAATGGGGGTATTAGTAAAGTTTTTGAATCTAATGTCCATTTTATATAGAAATTTATTTTTCTTAAAATCTTATGAAAAAAGCCATTTTATTTCTTCTTTTGTTATTGCCTTCCGTAAGCTATTACATAAAGCCTGATTTAGAAGCAACAGAATCAAAGGCTTTTGTTCCTGTAATTTCTCCAGTTGAAGACCAGCCCATAGCAAGCGATATTGAATTAATGCATAGTTTAATTTTATTAAGTGATAAAGTTGTGGCTAACGTTAATGCGGACGAAAAATCCTTAGTATACAATTCATTATCCGATTTTCTTAAAGCGAATCTTTTAGTGCTAAATCAAAAAAAACTCAGTTTAGCAGTTGCAAGAGGAACAGATTATATGCAGGTCATTAAAGTGGTTGATATGATGGCCAGTGTTGGTATTAAAAACTATCAATTGGTTCGTTACGATTAACTTTTCTCAGATTTTCCATTTCAACCTTTTCTGTAAGTGCTGCATTCAAAGCATAGGTTCCCGAAGGCAACAAATATTTTGATAACACCGGCATTAACTCAATTAACATCAGCAGCACTATAAGCAAATAATACCTGAACTTAACAGCATTATTTTGATTAACCAAATGGTCTAAAGCTTCTATCCTAGTAATAAAGCCATTGTTCAATAATTGATTAAATGCAATTAGTTCTTTTGTAATTGTTTGATCTATCATTTGTATATTACTATCAATGCTCTTTATTGATGGGTTTATCAATTTAGCGGCTTCATAATAGTCAGCTGCTGCTTTGTCTGCTGCGGCTTTCTTAGCAAGTGCAATTGATTTTAAACCAATTTTTTTTGATCCTCCTGTTCCATCGCTCTCCCTAATAAATTGATTGCTGGTCTGGATCATTTCTTGATACCGTAGCGATAGATTTGTGTTTAATTGTTTTTTTTCATCTAACAGTTGTTTTTTTTGCGGAGCATATAATTTTTCAAGTTCAACATATTTATTTTTCTTCTTTACCTCATTGTCTAAAGAGGTTTGAACAAGAATCTCTTTTTCAAATAAGAAAAGTAGTGCTGGTTGTGCCATAAATAGGCCTATTGTATAAGCTAAAAACATTCTGAAAATCAGTGGTTTCCAACCTTGCTTTCCTGAATGGTTAATTCCTTTTATTAGGGCTCGATCTATAAAAAGTATAATCCCACCCATAAAAAGCCCTAGCAAACATGCTATCCAAACTTTATCTACAATAGTGCTGAAAAAATAAGTCCAGGCTAGAGTTGCAAAACTCCAAGTAGCTAAAACAAGCATACCTATAATGGAGTGCCTATTTCTGTCTACTACAGCATTTTTTAAAAGTACTGTCTCGGCAGTACTAAGCCACCATAAAAATTGCTCCCGGCGGCTGGGAAGGTAATTTTCCTGCATAACACTTTTTTTTAATGGTTACGGCAGGCACAGGTTATATTTGGTTGGTTGAAGGCGCTTGGTTTGAATGACAAAGAAAAGGTTTTTTTTGTTAGGCAAACGTTACCTTTGCCGCTCAATAAAAGTTTGTATGAAGACGGACAAAAATACGGTCATTGGTTTTGTGTTGTTGGGAATTTTGATGTTCCTATATTTCTGGTACACTAGCCAGCAACAGAATGCAATTATTGAAATGAAGAAAAGAGAAGAAGATTCTCTTGCAAAAGTAGCAGCAGCAAGAATGAAGCTGATTGATACGGTTGCATTAAAAACGGATTCTCTTAAAAGAGATTCTGCAGTAAGAGTTACTGTTGCAGGCAATTTTACGGATGCTGCTGTGGGTCAAGAACAGTTTATTACTGTTGAAAATGAAGTAGTTAAAGTGAAGTTTACCAATAAAGGGGGGCAAATTAAGTCGGTTACTTTAAAAAATTATAAAGACGCTAATGAACAATTAGTTGTTCTTTCTGATAAAAGCACAATTTCTTATGCAATTAATACTGCACCTGCTCAATCTGCAACAATTGATAATCTTTTCTTTACAGCTGGAACTGTAGTGAAAAATGCTGATGGATCACAAACGCTAAAATTCACATTAACTGCTGCAAACGGTCAGTCTGTAGTTCATGAATTTACTTTAGTTCCTAATAGTTATAAGGTTGGTTGGAAGTTAGGAATGAACGGTGCTAGTCAGTTACTAACCAATAACGCTTTAAACCTTAATTGGACTGTTGCTACTTCACAAATGGAAAGGACTTCTCAGTATGAGCGTCAGGTTTCGAATATTTGTTTTTCTGAAGACAATGAGTTCGATTATATCTCATCTAATACAGATCATAGTTTTGAAAAGCCAGCTCAGTGGATTGCTGTAGTACAGCAGTTTTTTAATAGTACTTTAATTGCAGATAATTCATTTAATAGCGGAAGTATAAAATGGGCTAGAGCAACAGATTCTACTCGTGACTTAGCATCTGCAACCAGTACTTTACAATTAAAAGTTCCAGCTGCTGCATCCGTTAATATTCCTTTTCATTTTTATGTTGGTCCTAATGAATACGAAATTTTGGCTAAGCAAGCTCCAGAAATGGATAAGATTGTGAATCTTGGTAGAGATATGTATTCTTTTGTACGTCCTATTAACAAGTACATTATCATGCCTGTATTTGACTTCTTTGCTTCTTTTGTAAAGAATTATGGTTGGGTAATTTTCTTGTTAACCCTATTCATTCGTTTAATAACAGCACCATTAACTTACAGTAGTTATTTAAGTGGCGCAAAAATGAAGGCTTTGCGTCCTGAATTAGATGTATTGAAGAAAAAAATGGGTGCAGATCAACAGGGCTTTGCAATGGAGCAGATGAAATTGTTTAGAGAAGCGGGTGTTAACCCATTAGGAGGTTGTATTCCAGCTTTGCTGCAAATTCCTATCTTCTTTGCATTATATAGTTTTTTCAACTCTGAAATAGCGCTTAGAGGGCAGGCATTTCTTTGGAGTGAAGACTTATCTAGTTTTGATTCTATTGCATCACTTCCTTTTAGTATACCTGCTTTTGGTAATCATGTAAGTTTATTTACTATCACTGCTGTAATAACCAGCTTTTTGATTTCTATTTATAATATGAGCATGACTCCAACCCAGGATAATCCCGCGTTGAAGTATATGCCTTATATATTTCCATTCATGTTGCTGTTTATCTTTAACAGCTTGCCATCAGCTTTAACATGGTATTATACGGTATCGAACGTAATTACTTTATTATTGCAATTTGTAATTCAGAATTATATTATCAACCACGATAAAATTTTGGCAAAAATTGAAGCAAAACGCAAAGCGCCTAAAACCAAGAGTAAATGGCAGGAACGTTACGAGCAAATGTTAGAGAGCCAAAAGAAAGTTCAAGAATTGAAGAACAAAACCACCAAAAAATAAAATGATGCGCTACTTATTATGTTTGATATTTTATTGCTTAATAATAAGTAGCGCAACTTCTCAAGCTCGAGTAGTAGCAGAATGCACTGTTAATTATGCAATAACAGTTAATAATGAAAATCAAGTGGATAAAGATGCTGTTGCTCTTTTAAAGCAAAGTAGTAAAGTAATCTATATAAAGGGCAATAATAGTAGGTCCGATTTAATTAGTCCTTCATTTTCTCAGTCTTTAATTTTTAATAAAGTAACAGGGAATGCAGTGATATTGAGAGAAATTGGTGCAAACAAGTTTATCACTAAAATGAATTCGCTCAATTGGATTAAGCAAAACGATAAGTTTAGTGACATGCTTATACAATATTCAGATGAGCGTAAAACTATATTAGGCTATGATTGCAAGCGTGCAACATTACTATTAAAAGACGGAAGCACTTTCTCTGTATTTTATGCAAGTACTATCATTCCTTCTGTAAGAGAATTTGAATACCAATTTAAAGATATACCTGGGTTTGTATTAGAATATGAAGCAAAAGATGGGTATACTCAAAAAATTACCTATACTGCTACGAAGATTAGTTTGAACCCAGTTTCAGCAACAAAGTTTGATATTCCTACTCAAGGATATCGATTGCTAAATGAATAGTTAGGATCTAATAAACTAATTGCGACTTTCTTGTGGGGTCTTAAACTTTGGGACTTTAACTTTAATCTTGTAAGGGTACACGTAAGTGGTATTACCATTATTATACTGAAGGATGGAATTCATATCTGTATTCATCATCATCGGTCCATCACTTGTAAGTGATAAACCTTTATAATGTAGGGTAGATTTAATTGCAGATAAGGATAGTCCTTTTTTAGAAAAACTGTTAAGGCTTTTCAATGTAAACTTACTGCTCTTGGCTTTATCGTCTACTATTCCAGTGAATGCTAATGCAGCAATAGTCATGTGCAAACTCACAAGGAGCATCACCCAAGGGGCTTTTTTTGCTGATTTAATTTGCATTAACATATGGCAAAGGTAGGATATATCCTAAATATTTTAACGATTTATTTTTATTAACAAACGTTAATAAGGGGTAAAAAGTTTGGTTTTTGCAAAAAAAAGTTTAATTATTTGCCTAAATTAGGTAAACGTCAACCCATGAGCCAAAATCCGTATCGCGAAGACAAAGAAGAATTAAGGGAGTTGATTATTCAGTATCAACACCTTAAGCATGGGAGGAGTCATCCTTTTTTAGAAGAAGATGCTTTTGAAAGGATTATTGACTACTATGATGAAAAAGATGATTTGGCAGAAGCAATGTTTGCGGCTAATTTGGCATTAGAGCAATTTCCATACTCTGCTAATCTGATGATTAAGAAGGCAGATTTATTACTAGCTAGCAGAAAATACCAAGAAGCACTTGATTTATTGGAAACCGCAGAACTGTTTGATAGTTCCGACTTGAATTTGTTTATTTTAAAGACCGATGCATACTTAGCATTGGATCAGCAAGCAAAAGCAGTCGATTTATTGGAAGCAGCATTGCTTCAATTTGAAGGGGAAGAAAGGCTAGATTTATTGTTTGAGCTAGCGGATGTATATGATGATTATGAAGAGTTTGATAAGGTTTTTGATTGCTTAAAATTGATTTTAGCTGAAGATCCCAATAATGAAGAAGCATTATATAAAATTTGTTTCTGGACTGATTTTACGGGAAGGAATGAAGAGAGTATCAAATTACATCAAGCTATCATTGAGGATCATCCTTTTAGTGAGCTAGCTTGGTTTAATTTAGCGGCTGCTTTTCAAGGCCTTAAACTTTATGAAAAATCAATTGATGCTTATCAATATGCAGTAGCAATTGACGAGAAATTTGATTATGCCTATAGAAATATGGGGGATGCCTATTTACGATTGCGTAAATACAAGGAAGCCATTGAAGTGCTCGAAAAAGTATTAGAACTAAGTAGGCCCGAGGATGTGATATATGAAGCAATAGGACATTGTTATCATAGAATGGGAAAATATGCCCAAGCAAGGTTTAATTATAAAAAAGCCGTTCATCTAAATTCAACTGACAGTAAGTTGCACTATAAAATTGCGGTGACTTATATGCTAGAAGAGCAATGGCAGGCTGCTTGCAAGCAATTAGAAAATGCAATGCGAATGAATAGAAGCGTTCCTGAGTATAATTTAGCAATGGGTGAATGTATGATGAACCTTGAAAAATTCAAGGATGCGATTATTTATTTTGGAGCGGTAGTTAAGCATAAGCCTAAATCGGTAAATGGTTGGGAGGCATTATTACGTTGTTTAATTAAAGCTGATTTATTAGAAGAAGCATACAGTCAATGTATTGTTGCACTTTCTGCAACAGGACAAAAACCTATTTTTTACTTTTATGCGAGTACCCTATTGTTTGGAATGGGGAAGTCTAAGGAAGCGCTTTTGAGATTAGAAACGGCAATGGATAAAGCACCCAAGCTGCTTAAAAAATTCATAGAGCTCAATCCATCTATTTTACAAAATAACCAAGTAGTGGATATCATCGCACGTTATAAGAAAGGAAAGAAAATATAAATATGTATTTTTGCGCTCAAATAAGAACAACAGAATGAACTACAGACTTACACAAATACCCGAGCGTACTCAAAAACCAAGGTTATCTGGCTTAACTATGGTCATGGATAAGGGATTGAGCATTAATCAAGCAAAAGACTTTCTAAGTGTTGCTGGTCCTCATGTGGATATTGTTAAGCTAGGATTTGGTACTTCATTTGTTACACCTAATTTAAGGGAGAAGCTGGATGTTTATCGTGAAGCCAATATGCCAGTTTATTTTGGTGGTACACTTTTCGAGGCCTTTTTAATTAGAAATCAATTTGATGACTACGTTGAAGTATGTAGGGACTTTGGAGTTAGTTATATTGAAGTTTCAGATGGGTCCATTACCATTCCTCATGCTGAAAAATGTGGTTACATAGAAAAATTAACAAAGCACGCCACAGTATTAAGTGAAGTGGGAAGTAAAGATGCTGCACATATTATTCCACCATATAAGTGGATAGAATTGATGAGGGCTGAATTAGAGGCGGGTTCATCTTATGTTATTGCAGAGGCTAGGGAAGCGGGAAATGTGGGAATTTACAGAGGTAGTGGAGAAGTTAGGGAAGGGCTGGTTCAAGAAATTTTAACACAAATTCCTGCTGAAAAAATTATTTGGGAAGCCCCTCAGAAAGCTCAGCAGCTATATTTCTTAGAATTAATTGGTTGTAATGTTAATTTGGGTAATATTGCGCCTAACGAAGTCTTACCATTAGAAGCAATGCGTATTGGTTTAAGGGGGGACACTTTTCATCTTTATTTAGACAAAGCATAATATGCGTTTATTTGGTTTAGTTGGGTATCCGTTAACGCATTCTTTTTCGCAAAAATATTTTACAGAAAAATTTGCACAATTAAACTTGTCGGATCAATATAAGTATGAAAATTTTTCAATTCCATCGATTGATGATTTTCCTTTATTATTGTTGCAAAAGAAGGGCCTGCATGGCTTTAATATCACTATTCCATACAAAAAACAGATCATTCCATTTTTACATCAAGTAAGCCCTGAAGTAGCTGCTATTGGGGCAAGTAATTGTGTTTTAATTAAAGAAAAAAAATTACTCGGTTTCA
The DNA here is from genome assembly GCF_051860225.1 of Sediminibacterium sp. Taxonomy (GTDB): domain Bacteria; phylum Bacteroidota; class Bacteroidia; order Chitinophagales; family Chitinophagaceae; genus Sediminibacterium. The sequence continues at coordinate 127,685 of NZ_JBHYEI010000005.1, read as the reverse complement.
ATACGGATGTGGTTGGTTTTGAGCAATCTCTTAAACCATTTTTGAAAAGCCATCATTCTAAAGCATTGATATTAGGTACTGGGGGGGCTGCAGCAGCTGTTGCCTATGTTTTAAATAAGTTGCAAATACCTTATTTATCAGTTTCTAGAACGCCTACTGAATCAAGTATTGGTTACGAAGCATTAAATGAATCGTTACTTTCAAAATATACTTTAATTATCAATACAAGTCCCATTGGGCAATACCCGGCGATAACCGAAGCACCGCCAATCCCTTATCACGTATTAACATCCGAACATCATTTGTTCGATTTAATTTATAATCCAACAGAAACTCAGTTTTTATTGAACGGGAAAGCACAAGGGGCTTCTGTTCAAAATGGATACGAAATGCTTGTAATACAGGCTGAGGAAAGTTGGCGTATTTGGAATGCTTAATAACTTAACGCTTCAATAATTTCATCTGAAAGTGATACCTTCTTTTTTGCATGGTAATCATAAAGCATCATTCCCGTTTTTGCTTTAACGGCTAGAACTTCTTCCTCAGTATTTACAATCAAGACTTTATAGTACAGGTCGAAACCTAGTTTATCAAAATCGGAAGCGGTAACTTCAATTTTAATGCTGTCTTTATGGTTTAATTCTCTTTTGTATTCTACCATAGCGTCAGCCATGATTAATCCATAAGATGCAACTTTTAACTCTTCATATCCTTTAGATTGTAAAAATTGTTGACGTGCTTCTTGTAAAAGAGAAAGTATGGTGTCATTACCTACATGACCTCCGTAATTCAAATCGGTCACTCTAATTTGCATTTGAATGGCAAAATTGAACTGATTCGGTAAATTGATTTTGATTCTATTCATACGCTACCATTTTGTGTTTAAAAATGACATTAATTGCTGCATAGCTTTTTTACGGTGACTAAACTTATTTTTTTCATCCATTGTCATTTCCGCAAAACGCTTTGATGAACCGTCAGGAATAAATATTGGATCATAACCAAAGCCTTCTGATCCTTTCTGATCAGCATTAATTTGACCTTTACAGATTCCTTCAAACAAATATTCTTGGTTATTCCATATTAGCGATATTACTGTTCTGAATTGTGCAGTCTTATTTACCTTATTGGAAAGCCTATGAAGTAGTAAGTCAATATTGGCTTGAAAATCTCTAGTATCGCCTGCATATCGAGCGCTTTTAACACCTGGCTCGCCATTTAATGCAAATACTTCTAATCCAGTATCTTCACTAAAACAATTCTTTTTTGTTATTGCATGAATGACCCTAGACTTCTCACTAGCGTTGGCTTCCAGTGTGTCGTGTGGTTCTGGAATGTCAATTTCAATTCCGGCCTCTTTAAGTGAAAGTATATTCAAATGATTACCGGTAACAGCTTTTATTTCTTTTACTTTATTGGCATTATTAGTAGCAAAAATGAGATCGATATTTGCCATAGTTATATGTTGAAAAGTGATTTAAGACTTACCCAAAGTTTGGTTTTTTCTAATTTGGCTTCTGCGTTTTCTTCATAATAATTGGCCAATGCTGGTGCGATTAAAAATTTGCATTGATCAAATTGTTGCACTTGGTATGGTGGAATTATGAAAGGCAATTTAATTGAAGCAGTAGTTACATTGAATAATAAGCAGGTGGATGGATTTAATTCTTTTTTTATTTCTGCAAAATGCGCTTGATAACGGGCCATATTGATAACGGCTACATCTCCCATATTTAATTTACAAGCCCCTAATATTTTAGTTAAGAATTCTAAACTTGCTTCATTAAGAAATGCTGCATTGGTTTCATAAACTAAGATGGTGCAATTTTTAGCGTTATTTCCCAAATACCATTTCTCTGGTTTTTCAGATTGTTCTGTATGCGAAGGGGAGGATTCCGGTGATATCGTTTTTATCTTTTCTTTAGCAATTATTTTTTCAACTGTTTGAGCATTAGTTTGAATTGGAGTTTCCACAGCAGTTAAACTATCTGAAGTTGTTGGTGTGGCTGCATTTAGGACGGAAGATTTACCTGATTCAATAATTACCAAATTGCTGGGAAATAAATCAGCTAAAACAAAATCGGGTAGTTGATCAGGCATGGTTTCTCTGTTTTAAATATTAACAGTTGTTAGTTTTTTATTTTTTTTGTTTCTTTGCGCCAAATATAAAACTATGAACGCAGTACTAGACATAAACATTAAGAGAGCCGAAAAGTCTAAGCTAGATACCATTAGTTTAGAAAATATACCTTTTGGGCGTGTGTTTACCGATCATATGTTGGTTGCTGACTACAGTAATGGAGTTTGGAAGAATGTAGAGATTAGACCTTACGAACCGTTATCTATGGACCCCTCACTGGCAGCATTGCACTACGGGCAATCTATTTTTGAAGGGATTAAAGCGTATAGAAATAATGAGGGTTATGCAGCTATTTTTAGGCCATACGAAAATTTTAAGCGTTTCAATATTTCTGCTACCAGAATGCAAATGCCCACTGTGCCAGAAGAGATTTTCATCAATGGAATGCGTGAACTAATTAATCTAGACAAAAATTGGATACCAACTTTGCCAGATCATTCTCTGTATATCAGACCATTTATGTTTGCAACAGATGCGGTATTAGGTGTTAAGCCATCTGATTCATATAAGTTTATGATTATTCTAAGTCCTACAGGACCTTACTTCAGCACTCCGATGCGCATTTTTGTTGAAGAAAAATATACCCGTGCTGTAGCAGGTGGAGTTGGATATTCTAAAAATGCTGGAAACTATGGCTCTAGCATGTACCCAACACAGTTGGCTAAAGAAATGGGTTATGACCAAGTGCTTTGGACCGATGCTTATGAACATAAGTATTTACAGGAAGTAGGAATGATGAACGTGTTTTTTATTATTGGAAATCAAGCTGTGACCCCTTCTTTGGAAGAAGGAACTATTTTGGCTGGGATTACCAGAATGAGTGCTTTAACTATTTTAGCTGAAATGGGTCTTGAAGTTGTTGAGAAAAAAATATCTATCAATGAATTAATGGATGCATATAAAGCTGGTCAATTACGCGAAGTTTTTGGTGCTGGAACTGCTGCTACTATATCTTTAATCAAAGAATTAAGATATAAAGAGGAGTCTATGTTTTTTGATACTGAAAATTGGACAATCGCCCCAGAATTAAAGAAAAGATTAAATGATATTCGTCAGGGTAAAACCACTGATACACATGGCTGGATGCTAGCAATTTAAAGCGATTTGCTCTACTTAAATCTTATACCTAATAGTAAAGCCCCGTCTCGAATAACCGAGACGGGGCTTTTGGATTTAGCTTATTTTATAATAGTAAATAAAATAGCTATTGTTTTATAAAAGGTATATTCTGCTGAAGAGAACCACTAGTTACTTGTATAAAGTATTGTCCATTGCTAATGGATGTAATGGGAATGCTAATGAGTCCTTGTTGTATATTTCCTAATTCAATTGTTTTTATTAAAGTACCTGCCATATTAAATAGTCTCACTGTGCTATTGGCAATGCTATTGGCTTTGATAGAAACTTTAATTTCACTTGTTGCAGGATTAGGATATAGTTTTACGGTCAATAAATTGCTGAGCGGACTAGTTGATTTTGGAATATATTTTCCAATATAAAATCTACTCGACGCTTTACTTAAACTGTCTGTTGTAATACTAAACTGATAAATACTGTCTTTAATTAATGGCATACTATTGTTTGTATAAGTATCATATAATACTAGCTTAAATTCAGATGGCATAAATGCTTCATGAATTTGGAAAGTATAATTACCAGGTTCAACATTGCTTAATTCAATAGGTACAATAGTTTGTGCTTGAAGAATCCTACTGTCAACAGCCAATTTAGCGCCATCAGAAGATTTACTAAATAGGTTTACTCCAGGATTCAATAATTTATCAGCATCCAGAGAGTCTTTACCATTTTTAGCGCCAGCGTGTTCTCTAAGGATAAATCGGTCTTGCAAAATTTGATTATTGAGTAAATTGATAGTTGCAAAATATCCGACTGTTTCCTTGTAATCATCAATGATTCCTTTGTTCCATTCAATGGATTTTGAAGCTTCCGAAACGGTGATTTCATTTTCTATGCTACTATCTGTTTGAACAATATATGCTTCAAATGGATTGAGTATATATTGTTGTGCAAATGGGAGTACCATATAGCCACCTTTGTTGCCCATTAATGGATTCCATATATATTTATAGTTACTTACCATTTTTGCTTTTGTAAATGTTCCTGTATTGACTGGGCTCAGGTAAGGATTTGCTATTACGTTAAATCCATTTCCTAATTGACTTAGTAAGATTTGTTGTGTACCCATTTGAATGGTGCCACTTAAATAAGTCGGGTTATTCTCACTATTTTGATTACTCAAAACACGCCATTGTATACCTTGATACTTCTTCCAACTATTTGTTGTGGTATCTCCTGCAAAGTCAAAAGGCTTCCAACTACTTTCAATGGAGAAACTATCAGTGTTTGAGGCAGCATGATTATAAAATATGGTGGGTTTGTTGGCCCAATTATTAAAAGTTAGAGATTGATCAAACGGTTGTCCAGCTAAATAAGTCCCAGCAGCTTTCTTTGAAAAAATGTTGGCAGCATGCACTATGCCATTGATGCTAGTTCCTGCTGCAGAAGATGTAATTGCAGCGGTTTCTGTCAAGAATAAATTGCTGTTGGTACTTAAGCTACCAGCGGCAAGTTGCATATTTCCTCTAACAATAAGTTGATTGCTCACTTGAGTATTAGTGTTGTTTTTTATTATTAAATGTTCAATCTTATTTTCTTTAAATAGTTGACCATTGATTGTTTGTGGATTATTTCCATTTAATTCAATGGTTGCATTATTAGCAGCTATTGAAGCGCTATCCGCTTGCATAACTCCACTCATTTTTAAAGTACCGGATATTCGGAGACTTGCACCTTTAGAAAGATAAAGATTTTTGACTCCATGAGTTCCTGTTAATACGGGCTGATATAAAGCTGATTGACTAATAGTTATTGTAGCACTGTCATTAGGGATAAGGGTATTACACCAGTTTAGCGGATTATGCCAGTTACTGTCTGTATTCCCTATCCAACTATTGGATTGTAAAAAAATAGTTTTTTCTGCGCTAGAAAATTCATTGAAAATTCTAATGGAAATGCTATCTAGTTTTTCAGATCCATTTGAACTCATTTTCCATTGAATGGGTTGCACCGTGCCTCCTCCACTTTGTATTTCTAAGCTTTGTTGAGAAGTACTCCAATGTTTGGGTAATTGAGTTACTTCCCATTTAATTTTATCGCCTGCATCTGTACTGTCTATTACTAATAGAGGTACAATGTCAATGCTATCTCTAGTATTACATTGGGTAATCGTACTGTCTTTTGGTAGAAGATACTTTATGGTACTTGCATCAACTTGTACATGTTGTATTGGGGATGAGGTAAGTGATAATAAACTAGCATTAGTAGCTATATCTTTTACAATCAACTGATCGTTATTAAACCCATCAGCAAGGGTAATTCCGTCCCTGTCTTTTTCGCCTGCTTCAATAATATGCTGAAATAAAAGTTGATTGCTATTATTTCCACTTACATATTGAACGTTGATTTTTTTATTCCCTATCAAAATGGGAATGGACCTTAATGGAGAGGCGCTGTCTAAATGAACTGTTTCATTAAAAGTCAGCTGTAGTTTTAATGTATCTCCCAACTTTATAATCGTATCATTTAGAGAACTAAAGCTAATTTGTAAAGGTTTTATTTTATCGATTTGCTGCGTATCTATGCTAAAAAAGGGGAGTCCCCTTAGTCCTGGTATTAAATTATTATCGTTGTTGATTCCTAATACCATTTTACCGGCGCCTGAACCTGTATAAACATTGATTAAATAATCTGATCCAGTCCCACTTACGCCTGTTATAGTGGCATTGGTTAATCCATCAGTAATTAACGCAAAATTGGAAGTGCTCAATCCAGTTATATCTCCACCTGGTTTAAATGCATATCGAATGGTATCTGTATTAGTTATTGAAGAGGCTAAAGAGTGAAGGCTATCCACGGTAACGGCATTATTTGTTGTAGATACCTTGTCTGCACTAAAGCTAAAATTATCAATTGCTACTAGATCATCACTGCCAGATTCATCTAAATCATCCCATCTTAGCATCAATTGTTCACCGTTTTTCCATTGTATGCCAGTAATAGTAAACTGAATTACTTGCTGGTTTTCTACCAAATTCCCATTTAAACTTCCTACTCCTGAACTAAATTGAATAGAGGTAAAGTTCAATGGTCCGTGATTGATTGGGTTAGGATGATCAATATTGTTGATGGCACCAACAGCATATTTACCAGTCCAAGTATTACTGTTTCCAGATCCACCTTTTCTCCATTGTTTTGTTGTAAAAGAGCCTGTTATGGTGTTCAAAGAATCGCCAGTTTGATTGGTAATGACTAGTCCAACTGCATAAACCCCCGTACCTGCTGCAAGCATGCCCAGTCCTCGGTCGATGCTGCCAGTTGCGCCAACACTGTATACACCAGCTGAAGTAGAAGTGCCTGCTCCAATAGCGAATACTGCATTGGTGGAAGTCCCAGATTTTTGCAAAAATTCCCAACCTACTAAGCCACTCAGCGCAAATGGGGCTTGTGAAAATGCAAATGGTCCTTTACCTGTTAGCGTTGTAGATCCCCCTGAGGGTAAATCATTGAAATTTTGCTGGTACAAGTTTTTTTTGTTTGAATAAATAACTGCGTTACTGGCTTGTCCAAATACAGCGCCAGTAGCTGCTAAAAAAAGCAGCAAAGTGAAAATATATGGCCTCATGGCAGAAAGGGGGAGTTTGTGGGGTTACATTGTAAAGCAACAAACAACTATTGAAATCAACAATAGTGCGGATTAAATTGGGTTAAATCCCTTTATTTTTGTCCGTAGAAATACTTTTTTTTGAAAACATTTTGGATTCTCGTTAAGAGCCATTACCTTTGCCGTCCGAAATTTTAAATGGTTTATAATGCCTACAATACAACAATTAGTTAGAAAAGGCCGCGAAATAATCAGGGCTAAGAGTAAGTCAAGAGCTTTGGATGCTTGTCCTCAGCGTCGTGGCGTATGTACCCGTGTATATACTACCACTCCTAAAAAACCAAACTCTGCTTTGCGTAAAGTAGCGAAAGTACGTTTGACCAATAAAGTTGAGGTGATTGCCTATATTCCAGGTGAAGGCCACAACTTACAAGAGCACTCAATCGTATTAATCCGTGGTGGTCGTGTAAAAGACTTACCAGGGGTACGTTACCATATTGTACGTGGTAGCTTAGATACTGCCGGTGTTAAAGACCGTAAGCAGAGCCGTTCTAAGTATGGTACAAAGAAGGAAAAAGCTAAAAAATAGTTCTATTCATAACTGTGACTGAGTAAAGTTTTAATACTTGAAGAAGATCAGTCTCTTAAAAATTAAATCATGCGTAAAGCACAAGCGAAAAAATTACCCTTAGCACCAGACGGTCGTTTTAACGACAAGTTGGTTACTCGTTTCATCAACAACTTGATGTGGGATGGTAAAAAAAGTACTGCAATCAACATTTTCTATGATGCAGTTGACAAAATAACAAAAATTACTGGCGAAGATGGCTATGAAGTGTGGAAGAAAGCAATCGCTAATGTAACACCTGCTGTAGAAGTAAGAAGCCGTAGAATCGGTGGAGCCACTTTCCAGATTCCTGCTGAAGTTCGCCCTGATCGTAAAATTTCTTTGAGCATGAAGTGGTTAATCCGCTACAGCCGCGAAAGAAACGGACGTACCATGGCAGATAAGTTATCAAATGAAATCATGTCTGCTGCAAAAGGCGAAGGTGCTGCATTCAAGAAAAAAGAAGATACACACCGTATGGCAGAAGCTAACAAAGCATTCTCTCACTTCAAAGTGTAATTTTTCACAGATATTTATACGGCCTCTCCATAAAAATGGAGAGGTTTTTTTTTGGGCCAAGCTCCTGCATTTCAATTACTTAATAAGTTAGTTTGGTAACGATTTTTCCCCATTCTAAATAAAACGGTCCGAACCCTTTGTTGGTTCGGTATTATATGTACCTTTGCGGCCTCTAAAAAAACAAGAATACTATATGGCTGATTTGAAATTTCAACGAAACTTTGGTATTGCCGCCCACATTGATGCCGGTAAAACCACTACCACCGAGCGTATTTTGCGCTACACTGGTATGATCCATAAGATTGGTGAAGTACATGATGGTGGTGCTACTACCGACTGGATGGAGCAAGAAAAGGAAAGAGGTATTACCATTACTTCTGCGGCAGTAAGCTGTCAGTGGAATTTCCCAACTGTATTGGGTAAAGCCACTCCTGAAACCAAGAATTATTATTTCAACATCATCGATACTCCAGGACACGTAGATTTTACCGTAGAGGTAGAGCGTTCTATGCGTGTATTGGATGGTTTGATTGCGTTGTTTTCTGCAGTAGATGGTGTAGAACCTCAGTCTGAAACTGTTTGGCGTCAAGCTAACCGTTATAAAGTTCCACGTATTGGATTCGTAAATAAAATGGATCGTGCTGGTGCCGATTTCTTAATGGTGGTAACACAGGTTAAAGAAATGTTGGGTGCGAAGGCAGTTCCATTGCAATTACCTATTGGTGCAGAAGATAATTTCAAGGGCGTTGTAGACCTGATTAAGATGAAAGGTATTGTATGGCATGCTGAAACAGAGGGAATGACTTTCGACGAAATTCCTGTGCCTGCAGATATGATGGAAGACGTTTTACATTGGAGACAAAACTTGATTGAGGCTGTTGCTGAATATGATGATAAGTTGATGGAGAAATTCTTTGATAACCCAGATTCAATTTCTGAAGATGAGGTACACGAAGCAATCCGTAAAGCTTGTATCGATTTGAGCATTGTTCCAATGATGTGTGGATCTTCATTCAAAAATAAAGGAGTGCAAACTGCACTTGATGCGGTTTGTCGTTACTTACCTTCTCCAGTAGACGTTGAAGATACAGTAGGTACTGATCCTGATTCTGGTGAGCCAATCACTAGAAAGCCAAATGCTAAAGAACCTTTTGCTGCATTGGCATTTAAAATTATGACCGATCCTTTCGTAGGTCGTTTGGCATTCTTCCGTTGTTACTCTGGTCGTTTAGATGCAGGTTCTTATGTATTGAACGTGAGAAGTGGTAAGAAAGAGCGTATCAGCCGTATCATGAAGATGTTTGCCAACAAACAAAACCCAATTGATTTTATTGAAGCAGGAGATATTGCGGCTGCAGTAGGTTTCAAAGAAATCAAAACTGGAGATACACTTTGCGATGAAAACCATCCTATTACTTTGGAGAATATGTTCATTCCAGAGCCTGTTATCGCGATTGCTGTTGAGCCTAAAACTCAAGCAGACGTTGATAAAATGGGTATGGCTATTGCAAAGTTAGTAGAAGAAGATCCTACTTTACGTGTAAATACTGACGAAGATACTGGCCAAACCATTTTACGTGGAATGGGTGAATTACACCTTGAAATCATCATTGACCGTATGCGTCGTGAGTTTAAGGTTGAAGTAAACCAAGGTGCTCCTCAGGTTGCTTATAAAGAATCATTTGGAACTACTATTACCCATAGAGAAGTGTTGAAGAAACAGTCTGGTGGTCGTGGTAAGTTTGCCGATATTCAATTTGAAATTGGACCAGCTGATGCAGAGTGGTTAAAAGAAAACGAAGGAAAGAGCTTCCAATTTGTAAACGATTTATTTGGTGGATCTATTCCTAAAGAATTTGTGCCTGCAATCACTAAAGGGTTTGAAACCGCAATGACAGCTGGTGTTTTAGCTGGATACCCAGTTAATAATATGAAAGTTCGTGTATTTGATGGTAGCTACCATGATGTGGATTCTGATGCTATGAGTTTTGAATTGTGTGCGAAAGCTGGTTTCCGCGAAGCGGGTCGTAAAGCTAAGCCTACTTTATTAGAGCCAATCATGAAGGTTGAAGTATTAACTCCAGATCAATACATGGGAGATGTTACCGGAGACTTGAACCGTCGTCGTGGTATGCTAGAAGGAATGGATAGTCGCGCTAACCTACAGGTTATCAAAGCTAAAGTTCCATTGAGCGAAATGTTTGGTTATGTAACTCAACTTCGTTCATTAAGTTCTGGTCGTGCAACTTCTACTATGGAGTTCTCTCATTATAATCCTGCTCCAAATAACGTTGCAGAAGAAGTAATGGCAAAGAACAAGGGAAAGGTTAAATCTGATGACTAGTTCTCTATTCAATTTATATGACGCGCCTCGAGTTTACTCGGGGCGTTTTTTTTGAGGTGGGATTGATGCTGTCTTTGAAGTTAAACGGTCTGAAAGTTGGGATCACAAAATGAGTTGTAGTTCATTTGTATTAAAATAAAATAGTATATCATGTTGCTTTTTGGGGAAAAACAGGGTAATTTTGAAAAAAATAAAAAATAAATCCACAAAAACATATAAAAAGAAGATAAAAAACTTGTCTGTTCGATTACAGCTCCTTACCTTTGCAACCCCAACGTAAAAATTGGTTTTTGACTATGTCTCAGCGAATCAGAATCAAATTACAATCATACGATCACAATCTAGTAGATAAATCTGCAGAGAAGATCGTTAAGACAGTACGTAGTACAGGTGCAGTAGTAACAGGACCTATTCCTTTGCCTACTCATAAGAAAATCTTTACTGTATTGCGTTCACCACACGTTAATAAGAAAAGCCGTGAGCAGTTCCAATTAGCTACGCATAAGCGTCTAATGGATATCTACACTTCTTCTTCTAGAACAGTAGATGCGTTGAGCAAGCTAGACTTACCGTCTGGTGTTGAGGTTGAAATCAAAGCTTGATAAAGCCATTTCTCTAGAAAGAGAGAAAGTAGTTCTTATATACCCAATTATCTGCCAATCGGCTTAGGCCAGAAAAAGCAGCTCTGATAAAGAAATTATAAATCATTTAGTTCACAATGAATTAAATGAGTAACATATAAACAGGCCCTTCGAGGTTTGTTTACTACCGGTACTTCCTCTTCAAAATGTAAGTTTTGGAAACAACGGAAAAGGTCGGTAGCAAACTAGGATTGAATCCCGCTTCATCGGTGGGATGTCCTCATAACCGAGCGGGGCATAAACCGCAAAACGATGAAAGGAATTATTGGAAAAAAAATCGGGATGACCAGCATCTTCGCAGCCGATGGTAAGCAAACAGCTTGTACCATTGTTGAAGTTGCTCCAAACACCGTAACACAGATCAAAACACAGGAAACCGATGGTTATTCTGCTGTTCAATTAGCTATCGGCGACAAGAAAGAAAAACACGCTACAAAAGCCGAAATCAATCACTTTGCAAAGGCTCAAACTCCAGCCAAGAAATTCGTTAAAGAATTCCGCAATTATTCAATAGAAAAAAATTTAGGTGAAACAGTAACCTTAGACATCTTCTCTGAAGGAGATAGTGTTGAAGTTGTTGGAACTACCAAGGGTAAAGGTTTCCAGGGTGTTGTTAAGCGCCACGGATTCTCTGGTGTGGGTGAAGCTTCCCATGGCCAGCACGATCGTCAACGTGCGCCAGGTTCTATTGGTGGATCTTCTTATCCTTCAAGAGTATTTAAAGGAATGAGAATGGCCGGCCGTATGGGTGGAGACCGTGTTAAAATGAAAGGTTTGAAAGTAGTAAAAATATTTTCAGAAAAGAACTATATCCTGATCAGCGGTTCTGTTCCAGGTCATAACGGTTCTATCGTTTTAATTCAGAAATAATCACCCTGTTTAATTGACAGATTAATTGAAAGATCATGCAAGTAGATGTATTAGATATAAAAGGACAGAAAACCGGTAGAACGGTTGAATTACCACAGGAAATCTTTGGTATTGAACCAAACAACCACGTTATCTACCTAGCTGTTAAGCAATACTTAGCCGCACGTCGTTCTGGAACGCACAAAGTAAAAACTCGCGCAGAAGTACAAGGTGCTAGTCGCAAGTTGCACAAGCAGAAAGGAACTGGTGGCTCTCGTAAAGGTAATATCCGTAATCCTTTGTACAAGGGTGGTGGTACTATCTTTGGACCAAAACCACATGCTTACGACTTCAAATTGAATCGTAAAGTAAAAGATTTGGCAAAAATTTCTGCTTTAAGTCATAAAGCAAAAGAGAGTGCAATCATCGTAGTAGAAGAGATTAAGATGGACGCACCAAAAACCAAACAATTGGTTGATATTATGGGTAACCTTAACGTTGCTGATAAGAAAGCGCTTATCGTTTTACCAGAATACAACGACAATTTGTATTTAAGCACTCGTAACGTACCTAATGTTGCTAGCACATTGTTAGCTGATATTAATACCTACGAAATAATGAATGCAGATGTATTAGTAATAACAGAAAACACTGTGAATATCTTTAACGAAGAAGAAGAAGCAGTAGCTTAATTTAAGTAACGTTTCAATCATACAAAATGAGACAGTCAGAAATTTTAATAAAGCCAATCTTAACTGAGAAAGCAAATGCGCAACAAGACACGTTGAGAAGATATGCTTTCAAAGTAAATCGTAAGGCAAACAAGTTAGAGATTAAGAAAGCAATTGAAGATTTCTATGGTGTAAATGTAGTGGATGTAAATACTGCAGTTGCTCCAGGAAAAAATAAAGCCCGTTACACAAAAGCTGGTTTTATTCAGGGAATGAAGTCTGCATACAAGAAAGCATTTGTTACTGTTGCAGAAGGTGAAACAATTGATCTTTACGCAAATATTTAATTTATAGCAGCGGAGCTGAAAAATCCGCACAAAAAAAATAAACAATGGCACTAAAAAAGTACAAACCAATCACAGCAGGAACTCGTTGGAGAATTGGTAATGCTTATGCTGAGATCACTACTAATAAGCCAGAAAAGAGCTTATTAGAGCCTCAAAAAAATACTGCTGGTCGTAACTTCCAAGGACGTAGAGTTATGCGTTACATGGGCGGCGGTAATAAGCAACATTATCGTATTATTGATTTTAAACGTAATAAGAGAGATATTGCAGCAACAGTAGTATCAATCGAATACGATCCAAACCGTACAGCATTTATTGCATTGGTACAGTATACAGATGGAGAGAAGCGTTACATTATTGCTCCTCAGGGTATTCAGGTTGGTCAGACAGTAATTGCTGGTGACGCAGTTGCTCCTGAATTAGGTAATGCATTGGCTATGAAAAATATGCCATTGGGTACTACCATTCACAACATTGAATTACAACCTGGTCAAGGTGGTAAAATGGTAAGAAGTGCTGGTGCATCTGCACAATTAGCCAATAAGGAAGAAAAGTACGCAGTACTTAAAATGCCTTCTGGTGAATTAAGAAAAGTATTGATTAACTGTTATGCAACCGTTGGTGTTGTTTCTAACAGCGATCATAATCTTGAAACAGCTGGTAAAGCGGGTAAAAACCGTTGGAAAGGTGTTCGTCCACGTGTAAGAGGTGTTGCCATGAACCCAGTAGATCACCCGATGGGTGGTGGTGAAGGTAGAGCTTCTGGTGGTCATCCACGTAGCAGAACTGGTAAGTACGCTAAAGGAGAGAAAACACGTACCAAAGGAAAGGGTAGCGATAAGCTAATCATCCAGCGCAGAAACGGTAAAAAACTGGCTAAGTAATAACCAACCAGTCAAAATAAATAAATAAACTAATAGACCAGTAAACTCAAATAATTATGGGTCGTTCGATTAAAAAAGGTCCTTACGTAGATGCTAACTTAGAAGGTAAAGTAGTTGCTATTAACGACGGAAAAGTAAAGAGAAACGTTATCAAAACTTGGAGTCGTCGCAGCACAATCACACCAGATTTTGTTGGTCACACTTTTGCCGTGCACAACGGAAATAAGTTCATCCCTGTTTACGTAACAGAATTCATGGTAGGTCACAAATTAGGTGAATTTGCTCCTACTAGAAACTTCAGAGGACACGCAGGAACTAAAAAATAACTGTAGGGGATAACACCCATACATCAAACAAAAAAAGAAATGGAAGCAGTAGCTAAACTGAACAATTATCCAACAGGTCCGCGTAAAATGCGCCTGTTAGCCGATGTGATCCGTGGAATGGAAGTGGAGAAAGCCCTGGCTATTCTGGAACATCATCCTCAGCACAATGCCACTCCATTGGCAAAACTGTTGAAGAGTGCTATCAGTAACTGGGAGCAGAAAAACAGCGGATCAAATGCTGCAGACAGCAGTCTGATTGTAAAGACCGTATTCGTTGATGGCGGTAGAGTATTAAAGCGTATGCGCCCTGCACCACAAGGCCGTGGCTACAAAGTACGCAAGCGCAGCAACCATGTAACATTAATCGTAGATTCTAAAAACTAATTAGTAAAACCATTATATGGGTCAGAAAGCAAATCCAATTGGTAACAGGTTAGGCATCATCCGCGGATGGGACAGTAACTGGTATGGTAGTAAAAGAGACTACGCATCCAAGCTGATCGAAGATCATAAGATCCGTACCTACCTGAGTGCCCGTATCAACAAAGGTGGAATCGCAAAGATCGTTATTGAGCGTACGCTTGGTAAATTGATCATAACTATTCATACTTCTAAGCCAGGTATTATCATCGGTAAAGGTGGTAATGAGGTTGATCGTATCAAAGAAGAGTTGAAGAAGTTAACAGGTAAAGACGATGTTCAAATTAATATCTTGGAGATTCGTCGTCCTGAACTAGATGCAACTATCGTAGGTGATACCATCGCTCGTCAAATCGAAAATCGTATCAATTTTAAGCGTGCAACTAAAATGGCCATTGCCTCTACACTCCGAATGGGTGCAGAAGGTATCAAGGTTAAATTAAGTGGTCGTTTAGGTGGTGCTGAGATTGCTCGTAGCGAAGAATTTAAACAAGGTCGTACTCCTTTGCATACTTTCCGTATGGATATTGATTATGCCAATGTTTTTGCGCAAACTGTTTACGGAAAAATTGGTATCAAAGTATGGATCTGTAAAGGTGAAGTACTAGGAAAACGCGAATTAAATCCAAACTTCGTTGGTGGTAAGAATGATATGAGCGACAGAAGAGAAAGATCTGGTGGAGATGAAAGAAGCCGTGGCGGAGATAGAAGGGATGATAGAAGAGGTGGTGGAAGAGGAGAACGCAGAAACTAATAGTAGAAATTAGTAATGCAGAATTACTAAAGTTTTAAATAACTACGAATATAATTCGTGGACCAAAAAACTAAAAAATGTTACAGCCGAAAAGAAGCAAACATAGGAAACAGCAGAAGGGACGCATTCGCGAAGTAGCTAAGCGTGGTACTGCTATATCATTTGGGTCATTTGCCTTAAAGGCATTAGAACCAATTTGGTTAACTAATCGCCAGATCGAATCTGCCCGTCAGTCCATGACTCGTGCAATGAAGCGTGAAGGAAATGTATGGATTAGAGTTTTCCCTGATAAAATTATCACTCATAAACCAGCTGAAGTGAGAATGGGTAAGGGTAAAGGTAACCCTGAATACTGGGCTGCTGTTGTTGAGCCAGGACGTATCATCTTCGAATGCGATGGTGTTACCGAAGCTGTAGCAAAAGAAGCGATGGGTCTTGCAGCACAAAAATTACCAATCGCAACTAAGTTCATCGTAAGAAGAGATTTGCAAGCATAACCAAAAAAAGAAATTGCAATGGCTAATAAAAAAACATACGAATTCAACAAAAATCTAAAGGATCTAAGTGTTACAGATCTTAGAGCAAAAATCCAAGAAGACGAACTACGTTTGAAAAAATTGGAGTTTGCTCATGCTATCTCTCCACTTGAAAATCCAATGACTATTCGTGGACTTCGTAGAGACATCGCCCGTATTAAAACGGAATTGAAGAAAAAAGAAATGGGTATTTAAACCATAAATTAAACACAATGGCTGAAAGAAATTTGCGCAAAACAAGGACAGGGATCGTTACCAGCGATAAAATGGATAAAACCATCACTGTTGCGGTTGAAAGAAAAGTAAAACACCCTATCTACGGTAAATTCGTAAAGAAGACTACTAAGTTCCATGCTCATGATGAGAAAGGAGAGTGCACCATCGGTGATGTGGTAAAGATCATGGAAACTCGTCCGCTTAGTAAAACCAAGCGTTGGAGACTAGTTGAAATTGTAGAAAAAGCGAAATAACAATATTGATTTAAGCTACTTTATTTCCATCTATGGTTCTTTAGTACTTAAATGTAAAATTTCAAATTAAATAAAATGATTCAGCAAGAAAGCAGGTTAAATGTAGCTGACAATAGTGGCGCTAAAGAAGTACTTTGTATTAAGGTACTAGGTAATAGTGGTCAGGATTATGCTAAGATCGGCGATAAAATTGTTGTTACGGTTAAAGACGCAATTCCTGCAGGTGGTGTTAAAAAAGGAACAGTTTCTAAAGCAGTTATTGTTCGTACTAAAAACAAACTTCGCAGAAAAGACGGTTCATACATCCGATTTGATGACAACGCCGTTGTGTTGTTAAACAATTCAGATGAACCTCGCGGTACACGTATCTTTGGACCTGTAGCAAGAGAATTGCGTGATAAGGGATATATGAAAATTATTTCTCTTGCTCCTGAAGTATTATAAAAAAAGCTAAAAGCTAAATAAAATGAGTACAAGATTTAAAGCCAAATTCAGCATCAAAAAAGGTGATTCCGTTGTGGTAATTGCTGGCGATGACAAGGATTTGAAAAAGCCTCGCACAGTATTGGAAGTGATTGTAGATAAAGGTCGTGTAGTAGTTGAAGGAGTGAATATCGTTACAAAGCACACCAAACCCTCTGCTCAAAATACCAAAGGTGGTATTGTAAAAGTAGAAGCACCAATTAACATTAGTAATGTTATGTTATGGGATGCGAAAAAGGGCGAGCCAACCAAAGTGAAGCGTACCCGTGAAAATGGAAAATTAATACGTGTATCTAAAAAATCTGGGGAGGTAATCAAATAATGAGTACAGTAAAATATACACCGAGATTAGCAACGAAGTACACCAAGGATGTTGTGCCTGCGTTGATGAAGAAGTTTGCTTACAGTACTGTAATGCAAGCACCTAAGTTAGAAAAAATCTGTATTAACCGTGGTGTTAATGGTGCGGTTACAGATAAAAAATTAGTAGATATAGCTGTTGAAGAATTGAATATGATCACTGGTCAAAAAGCAGTTCCTACTATGTCTAAGAAAGACATTTCTAACTTTAAGTTACGTAAGGGTATGCCAATTGGTGCACGCGTTACTTTAAGAGGGGAAAAAATGTACGAATTCTTAGACAGATTAGTATCTGTTGCTTTACCACGTGTACGTGACTTTAAAGGAATCAGTGATAAAGCTTTTGACGGAAGAGGTAACTATACTTTAGGTGTAACTGAACAAATCATTTTCCCTGAAATTGATATTGATAAAGTAAATAAAATTACCGGTTTAGATATCACTTTTGTAACAACAGCAAATACCAATGAAGAAGCTTATGAGCTTTTAAAAGAGTTAGGTATGCCGTTTAAAGGAACCAAGAAAGATTAATTAAACACAGAACAAAAACATTATGGCAAAAGAATCAATCAAGGCCAGACAAAGAAAGCGCGAGAAAATGGTAGCTCAATACGCAGAAAAACGTGCAGCTCTTAAAGCAGCAGGTGATTATGCAGGATTAGATCTACTTCCAAAGAACGCTTCTCCGGTACGTTTAAAAAACCGCTGTCAGCTAACAGGAAGACCTAAGGGTTACATGCGTTATTTCGGTCTATCAAGGATTATGTTCCGCGACATGGCTTTAAACGGTATGATTCCAGGTGTTAAAAAAGCAAGCTGGTAGTAGTCAGTTTGATAAACAAAATTTAGAACTAGTATAATTAAAATAATATGGTAACTGATCCTATAGCAGACTTCTTAACTAGAATTCGTAATGCTCAGTTGGCTGGTCATAGACTGGTTGAAATTCCTGCTTCTAATTTGAAGAAGCGTTTAACAGAGATTTTGTACGATCAAGGTTATATCTTGAAATACAAATTTGAAGATGATAATAAACAAGGTCTTATAAAGATTGCGTTAAAGTATGATCCGAATACAAAAGTTCCTGCTATTCGTTCTTTAGAAAGAGTTAGTCGTCCAGGATTACGTCAGTATGCAAAGCCTGCTGAAATCAAGAGAGTAATCAATGGATTAGGCGTTGCCATCCTAAGTACATCTAAAGGTGTTCTAACAGATAAGCAGGCTAAGGCCCAGAATGTTGGTGGAGAAGTGTTGTGTTATATTTCTTAAAGTAAACCGTTCCGACAATTAAGCCTCTTAGTCGTGGCTGAACACGGAACAATGTTCATCATAAATTAAAATCGACTATGTCTAGAATTGGTAAACAACCGGTAGTAGTTCCTGCAGGAGTAGTACTAACTGTTAGTGCAGATAATATACTAACTGTAAAAGGTCCTAAAGGAGAATTAACTCAGCAAATTGATAGAGATATTAATGTAGAAATAAAAGAAGGTGAAGTTGTTTTCACCAGACCAACAGATCAAATACGCCACCGCGCAATGCATGGATTGTATCGTTCTTTAGTAAGCAATATGGTAAAAGGGGTTACTGAAGGATATAAAAAAGAGTTAGAATTAGTAGGGGTAGGTTTTAAAGCTGCAAACACTGGCAATTTGTTAGATCTTGCCTTAGGGTATTCTCACAACATCATCATTGAAATACCTAGTGAATTAAAAGTTTCTACAACAACTGAAAAAGGTCAGAACCCTAAAGTTTTCTTAGAAGGTATTGATAAGCAATTAATAGGCCAAGTTGCCGCCAAATTGAGAAGCTTACGTAAGCCTGAGCCATACAAAGGAAAAGGTGTTAAGTATGCGGGTGAAATCTTAAGAAGAAAAGCAGGTAAGTCTGCAGGTAAATAATTAAAATAACAATCCACCGGCCGAATCGGAGGTATAAAATAAACAACAATGGGTAAATTAATTCAAAGGCAGAAAATTAGATACCGCATCCGTAAAAAGGTTGCAGGTACTGCTGTAAAGCCACGCCTTTCTGTATTCAGAAGCAATGCTGAAATCTATGCACAATTGATTGATGACGATAATGGAGTAACTATTGCCGCTGCATCATCTAGAGATAAAGACATTGCTGCACAGAAAGTTACCAAAATAGAAAAAGCTAAAATGGTAGGTGCTGCAGTTGCAACTAAAGCTTTAGCTCTAGGATTAACAAATTGTGTATTTGACAGGGGTGGAAATCTATATCATGGCCGTGTGAAGTCTGTAGCAGATGGAGCAAGAGAAGGTGGTCTGGTATTCTAATTACTAACATCAATTTAATCGCTCAATAAATGTCTAAAGTAAGCGTAAATAAAGTAAAAGCGGGTGGCGACATCGAACTGAAAGATAAGGTAGTTGCTATAAACCGTGTGGTAAAAACCACTAAAGGTGGCCGTACATTTAGTTTCTCTGCACTAGTTGTTGTAGGAAACGAAAATGGAATTGTTGGTCAAGGTCTTGGTAAAGCAAAAGAAGTACAAGAAGCAATTGCTAAGGGTATTGAAGATGCAAAGAAGAACTTGGTTAAAGTACCCGTAATGCATGGTACTATTCCTCACGAACAATTGGCTAAAGATGGTGCTGCAAAGGTATTAATTAAGCCAGCTGCACACGGAGCGGGAGTTATTGCGGGTGGTAGTATGCGTTCTGTGTTGGAAAGTGCAGGAATTACCGACGTACTTGCTAAGAGCCTTGGTTCAGCAAACCCTCATAACGTAGTTAAAGCTACTATTAAAGCGTTAAGCCTTTTAAGAGAACCAGTACAGGTTGCAAAAGGTCGTAACATTAAATTGAGCAAAGTATTCAACGGATAATATTTATGAAAAAGATTAAAATAACCCAGATTAAAAGTGGTATCGACAGATCTGAGCGCCAGAAGTTAACGCTTCTAGCTTTAGGTTTAAAAAAGTTGAATGCCTCTAAAGAAGTAGTTGCTACTCCACAAATACTTGGTATGGTTAATAAAGTTAGCCATCTTGTGAAGGTTGAAGAAATTGCTTAATTAAAATTTTTTAAGTCAGTAGTTTGGATATACCGTATTGTACGGATATCTTTACTCCTGACTTTTTATTTATTATAAACAACGCGAGGGGTGATACCCCGTAAGTTCAAAATCAACAGTAAAATGAAACTACACAATTTAAAACCTGCAGAAGGTTCAGTAAAAAGAGAGAAAAGATTAGGCCGTGGTGAAGCATCTGGTAAAGGTGGTACATCAACTAAAGGTAACAAGGGAGGTCAAAGCCGTGCTGGTTACAAAAGTAAAATGGCTCATGAAGGCGGTCAGATGCCAATTCAACGTAGAATTCCTAAACGTGGGTTTAAGAATATCAATAGAGTAGAGTACAAAGTATTCAATCTTGGTCAATTAGACCAACTAGTAGAGAAGTATGGTTTTACCGAAATCTCTTTAGAGAATTTATATATTAACGGTTTAATTAGCCGCACAGATAATGTTAAAGTATTGGGTAATGGCGAATTGAAAACAAAACTCAATTTCAAAATTAACGCCATCAGCGAAAAAGCAAAAGCTGCTATTGAAGCTGCAGGCGGAACAGTTGAGATTATCAAATAATTTTAACGTAATTTGCCAGACGCATCCTGTGTGCGTCTTTTTGGTTTTAAGTTATAACGCCATTTAATTTAGTGAAGTGAAAAAATTAGTTCAAACTTTTAGGAATATTTGGACCATTGAAGAGTTGCGAAATAAAATTATCGTAACCCTTGCATTGGTATTAACCTACCGTTTTGGTACGCACATCGTTTTACCAGGAATTGATCCTAATAAAATTGAAGCTGCGGCCAATTCTGCAAAAAGTAATGGCCTACTAGGCATATTTGATATGTTTGCTGGAGGTGCTTTTTCACAGGCTTCTATCCTTGCCTTGGGTATTATGCCATATATCTCAGCTTCTATTTTTATGCAACTGATGACCATTTTAGTACCTCAGTTGCAGAAAGTACAAAAAGAAGGGGAAAGTGGACGTAAAAAAATTAATCAGTGGACTCGCTACCTTACAGTTATTGTTACATTGTTTCAAGCTGGGGCTTATGTAGCTTATTTAAATAGTCCTGGTTATGCAGAAGCAATTTTACCTGCATACAAGCCATTCTTCTGGTTTTCTACTGTTGTTACTTTAACTGCGGGTACTTTATTTGTAATGTGGTTGGGTGAAAGAATCCAAGACAAGGGATTAGGTAACGGAACTTCAATCATCATCATGGTAGGTATTCTGGCTCGTTTACCACAAAGCATTATACAAGAGTTTGGTGCTAAAGGTGTTAGTGGTGGTGGTGGTTTATTGATTTTCTTGATTGAAATAGCAATCTTAGTTTCCATCATTATGGGACTTATAATTTTGGTTCAAGGAGTTAGAAAGATCCCAGTTAATTATGCTAAACAAATAATTGGTAGCAGACAATTTGGTGGTGCGCGTCAATTCTTACCTGTGAAAGTAAATAGTGCAGGGGTTATGCCAATCATTTTTGCGCAAGCCATCATGTTCTTACCAACATTGGTATCATTCACTAATTTAGATTCGGCTTCCGGTATTGTAAAAATCTTCAATGATCACAGCAATGCATGGTATATGTTGATTTACTCTGTGATGGTAATTGGATTTACTTTCCTTTATACAGCGCTTATTTTTAATCCAAAGCAAATTGCTGAAGATTTAAAACGCAATAATGGATTTGTACCTGGTGTAAAACCTGGTCAACCTACTGCAGATTATATTGGTGCGATCATGGATAAGATTACTTTACCTGGTGCTATTTTCTTAGCATTGGTAGGTATCCTACCTGGTTTTGCTCAAAGATTAGGTGTTACACAAGGATTCAGTACATTCTTTGGTGGTACTTCACTATTAATCATGGTTGGAGTAGTACTAGATACCTTGCAACAAATTGAAACTTATTTATTAATGCGTCAATATGATGGATTAATGAATAGTGGAAGAGTGCAAGGAAGACAAGGAGTAACGAGTACTACCATCTAATATCAAATAAAACAACGAACTTTGTAAACCTGTTTGGCCTTGCTAAACAGGTTTACTTTTTTATTACAAATGACTAGAAGGAATAAAGAAATGATTATTTATAAAACGGAATCGGAAATTGCACTAATGAAGGATGCTGCCATGTTAGTGAGTAAAACACTAACAGAGGTTGCTAAAGTACTTAAGCCAGGTATAACAACTTTGCAAATTGATAAACTCTGTTCAGATTTTATTAAACAGCATAATGCTATTTCTTCTTTTTTAAATTACAGAGGTTATCCATTTACCATTTGTGCTTCAGTAAATGATGTAGTAGTGCATGGTTTTCCGAATGATATTCCGCTAAAGAACGGTGATATTGTTTCAATTGATATGGGGGTTATACTTAATGGCTGGCACGGGGATCATGCTTATACATTTATTATGGGTGAAGCCGATCCTGCTGCTATTAATTTGGTTAAAGTAACTAAAGAGTCTTTGTATAAGGGAATTGAAAAGGCCATTGTTAATAATCGAATTGGGGATATTGCTCATGCTATTCAAGAACATACAGAAATAAAAAACGGGTATGGTGTAGTCAGAGAATTAGTAGGGCATGGTCTTGGAAGAAGTTTACATGAAGATCCTCAAATGCCTAATTATGGTAAAAGAGGGACCGGTCCAAAGCTGAAAGAAAATTTAGTATTAGCTATAGAACCTATGATTAATTTAGGTTCTCGAGAAGTCTTTACAGATGAAGATGGGTGGACTGTTAGAACTAGAGATGGTAAGCCATCTGTTCATTTTGAACATGATGTATGTGTAAAGCGTAATAAAGCACTAATACTATCTGATTATAGTATCATTGAGGCTGCTGAAAAAGCTAATCCTAATTTGAATACTAGTTATTATTCATAAGGAATGAAAAAACTTATTGTGATTGGAGGAGGAGCAGCTGGTTTTTTTTGTGCAGTGAATGCTGCACGAAAAAATCCAAACCTTGAAGTAACTATTTTTGAAAAGTCTAATAAGTTACTTTCTAAAGTGAAAATTAGTGGGGGAGGTAGGTGTAATACTACACATGAACTTTTTGAAATTCCATCATTGATTAAAAAATATCCAAGAGGAGAACAGTTTTTAAAAAAAGCTTTTTACCAATTTAATACCTTAGACACCATTGAATGGTTTGCTGAACGAAGTGTTGAATTACATGCTGAAGCTGATGGAAGAATGTTTCCTATCACCAATAATTCTGCCACTATTATTGAATGTTTACTAAAAGAAGCAGATCGGTATAAGGTCAAAATACATTTGCAAACTGAAGTAAAGAAAATTATTAAGAATAATTCTGTGTTTGAAATTCAAACTAATCATTCAGCGCTAATCAAAGCAGATTATATCTGTATTGCCTGTGGTGGATTACCAAAAATGGACATGTTTAATTGGATCAAGCAATTAGGACATGCCATTCAATCTCCAGTTCCCTCTCTTTTTACTTTCAATATGCCCAAGCACCCCATTACAACATTGATGGGTTTGTCCGTTAGCAACGCGGTGATTAAAATAAGTGGAACTAAATTAAAAGAACAAGGTGCTTTATTGATTACACATTGGGGTCTTAGTGGACCTGTTGTGTTGAAGCTATCAGCTTGGGGAGCAAGACAATTGGCTGATAGGGGGTATCAATTTTCCATCCAAGTAAATTGGTTAGGTGAAACTACGGACGCGCTACTAAGAGCGGATTGGTCATTTTACAGAGAGCAATTTTCTGCTAATAAAATGGGTAGTAAATATCCATTTGCATTGCCTTCTAGGTTGTGGCTATTTTTATTGGAAGAAGCAGCTATTTCACCAGATACCAGATGGGGAGAACTGAAAGGAACCAATCAAAACAAATTGATTCAGCTACTCACGAGTCAGGTATTCGAAATCAATGGCAAAACAACATTTAAAGAAGAGTTTGTTACTTGTGGGGGAGTGGAACTTTCGACTATTCATCCTCAAACAATGGAAAGCAAATTGGTTCCAGGCTTGTATTTTGCTGGTGAAGTAATGGATATCGATGGTATTACAGGTGGATTTAATTTTCAACATGCTTGGACCAGCGGTTACAATGCTGCTAAGGCAATAGCTGAATCAGCCCAGTAAGTTTTTCCCAATAAGCCCCTTTTTTTAACCAAGTATTGTATTTTATATTGAAAAGTCTTAACTTATAGCTAGAAAATTACCCTATGAGTAAAGTAAGTAATATCCTAGCTAGAAAAGGCAATGAAGTTGCCAGTGTCCATCCAAATACTTCTGTTATTGATGCTTTGCGGATGATGGCGGAGAAAAATATTGGCTCTGTCGTTGTTGCTGAAAACGATCAGTTCTTAGGCATTCTTACAGAAAGAGATTATTCTCGAAAAGTCATTTTAATGGGAAGGAATTCTACAAAAACACCAGTAAGTGAAATTATGAGTGCCGATTTTCCAGCTGTTACGATGAATGATACAATTGAACATTGTATGCAGCAAATGAGTTCAAGACATATTAGATATTTGCCGGTCATGTTAGACAATAAATTAGTAGGTATTATTAGCATGAATGATGTGGTTACAGAAACCATCTTAAATCAAAAAGAGACCATCACTCAATTAGAGAATTACCTCCAGTCTTAAGCTCCCATTCGTACCTACTAATTCACTTTAGCAAAGCCTTTTTTGCCAATTATCAAACATTCTGTTAATTCATTCTATGGTATCAACAGAATACATATTTTGTATAACCTAAACTAATTATATGAAAAGATATTTTTTGAGTACTGCATTACTCTTGGTAGGCGTTTCAACCATGGTTAATGCGCAACAACCACCAACACCTGCAGCAAAATCTGTTGCGGATACATCCAAACCAGCAGCCCCTAAAAAACCAACTGTTGCAGATAAAACCAAAGGCAATAAAAAAGTGGAGGGCTTATTTACTATTTATCAGGATACGGTAACTGGTAGCTTGCAAATGTATATTCGTAAAGATCAATTAGACAAAGAATTTATTTATCAAAGTTTTTCTATCAGCGGACCTACCACTTTATTTTTAAATCAAAGTATGCATAGAAATACGGCGGTTTATAAAATTAAAAAAGCATTTGATAAGCTGGAGTTTTCTGAAGTAAATACCAACTTCTATTATGATCAAAATAATCCAGTAAGCAAATCAGCTAATGTAGATAAACCAGAAGCTGTTTTCTTTAATGATAAGTTTAGTATTGAAGATGATAACGGATATTTAGTTAGTGTAGATGGACTTTTTCTTAGTGAAAAAATGGATCCAGTTAAACCACAAATGGCTCCTAGCCCAATGGCTATGTTTATGTTTAATTTAGGCGGTCTAAATCCTACTAAATCTAAATATGTAGACATTCGTTCTTATCCGAATAATACAGATATAGTAGTAGACTTGTCTTATGATAATCCTTCAACCATGGCATCTGGAGGTCCAGATGTAGTTGATCCTAGATATGTTCGTGTAAGAATGCAACATAGCTTCTTGGAAATGCCTAAAAATGATTTTAAAGCAAGAAGAGATGATCCAAGGGTGGGATATTTCATGCAACAACGAACTGACATGACTAGTACTGGTGTAACGCCATACAAAGACATGATTAACCGTTGGTTTTTGAAAAAGAAAGATCCATCAGCTGCCTTAAGTGAACCTGTAGAACCCATTGTTTTTTGGGTAGAAAATACCACCCCTTTAGAGTACCGTCAAACAATAGTTGATGCAGGGTTGAAATGGAATGAAGCTTTTGAAAAAGCTGGGTTTAAAAACGCCGTGCAAATGAAAATCATGCCAGATGATGCTAAGTGGGATCCCGCTGATATTCGTTATAATGTAATCAGATGGGTGTCTTCTGCGCAACCTTCTTATGGTGCCATTGGACCAAGTTTTGTGAATCCAAGAACCGGTCAAATATTGGGCTCAGATATCACTGTTGAATGGTACTCTGGTAGTTCAACCCCTATAAGTGATGAATTGTTTAATGGTCCTTCCATACCACAATTGGTATTTCCAGGAATGGAACACCAACATCAGTTTAATTGCAATATTGGATCAGAATTAAAGATGCAATACACTGCAGGTCTTACTACATTAGAAGCTATGGATGCCAGCACTGCTGAAATAAATGAAATGCATCAGCAATTTTTAATTTATCTAATCATGCACGAAATGGGTCATACACTTGGGTTGAATCATAATATGAAGAGTAGTCAAATGTTATCACCTGCAGAAGTTCACAATACCGCTATTACACGTAAGATTGGTTTAATTGGTTCGGTAATGGATTATCCTGCAATCAACGTTTCATTAGATAGATCTAAGCAAGGAGACTACTATACAACGAAAGCTGGTCCTTATGATATTTGGGCTATTGAATTTGGTTATACTCCATTTAATGAATCGGAGGAAGAAGCAATGCTCACCAAAATATTATCTCGCAGTAATGATCCTAAATTGGCATTTGGAAATGATGGAGATGATATGCGTGCTCCTGGAAAAGCAATTGATCCTCGTATCAATGTAAATGATATGAGTAATGATGCAGTTGCATATGCTGAAGAAAGATTTAAGTTGGTGAATAATATCATGGGTAAGTTGATTCAGAAATATACCAAGCCTGGTCAATCTTATGCTGAGCTAAGATCTAGATATGTAATGTTGCAAGGACAAAGAAGCGGTCAAATTAATGCAGTAAGTCGTTATATTGGCGGAGTATATATTGATAGAAGTTTCCCAGAGCAAAATTCAACTAATAAACCTTACACCCCTACACCATTGGCTACTCAGAAAAAAGCAATGGAAGTATTGAATAAATATGTATTTGCACCCAATGCATTTGAAGCAGATACACAAGTATTTCCTTACCTACAAATGCAACGTAGAGGGTTTAATCAACCTGGAAACGGAGAAGATTTTAAAGTGACGAATAATTTCTTAGGATTACAAGTGAATGGTGCATTGGCACATATTTTAAATCCAATCACTTTGCAAAGAATAAATAACACTCGCTTATATGGAAATGAATATGGTGTTGTAGAAGTAATGAATGACTTGGTCAAAGGGATTTTTGATGCGGATATCAATGCCAATGTAAATGTATATCGCCGCTATTTGCAAATCAGTTTTGTAAAAGGTGCTGCTAGTTTATTGAATCCATCCGCCCCATTAGACGATGTTTCCAAATCAGCTGCATTATATACGCTGAAAAAGTTGAGAACAAAATTGGCAGCTGCCGTATCTCCTAATGAAGATACCAAAGCACATAGAACACATTTATTATTCTTGCTTGATAAAGCACTGAAAGCAGATTAGATTAATATGCTTAAACAAAATCCCGTCCAGATTATTCTAGACGGGATTTTTTATGTAAAGTAAAAACAAATAAAGTTGAATTAATTCGTTGGTTTCGCTGAAGTTGTTTTGATTGCTTTTTTATTTTCTTTATAACGCATATCAGGTGTGCCGTCAGATTTTCTTGGACCTGGCGCATTTGCTTTAAACTTTTCCTTATTAGCTTTATAACGCATATCCATTGTTCCATCCGATTTAGTAGGGTGTATGACCGTAGCATTTTTGCCATTAGGTTTGATGCCTTTTTGAATTGCTTGAACTTTTTCTACTTCACTTGGCTGGTATTTTTTTTGCTGTGCTTTTAATTGTATTAATGCGATTAATCCTATGAATAGGAATGTAATATATTTTCTCATTGTTAATATCTTTTAGGATATGTTTGGGCTACTCTTGCCTCTTTTCTAACTAGATTATTAGTTGGACTTTTGTACCCTGGAGTTCCTATTCTTTCTGCAGCACCACCCGGTCCTGCTTTATATTTTGCTTCCGGGTTTGAGTTACTGGCATGATTTTCTAAAAATTGCATTCTTCTTCGAATGCGATCCATATTCTCCTTGTTCTTTGCTGCTTTTTCGGCATCTGTTAAATAAGGGCTTTTTTTCTTTTCTTTTATTCCCATGGACTTTGCTTTGGCTCTTTCCGCTTTGTTGGCCATGATTTGAGCATCCATGGCCTTTTTTTGAGCACGCATGGCTTTTTCTATCCTGGGGTCATAGGATTGTGCAAAGGATGTGGCACCGATTATACATCCTAAAATTAGGGATAACAGGTTTATTTTCATTAGAAAATGGTTATTGGAATACTAAAATAGCGAAAAAATGATATAAATACTGTTTCTATCAAGTATTTTAAGCCTTAAATACTGTTAATTTTCACAAGATTGATTAGCTTTGCACCCCGATTAAAACCATCGGGTTATTGTATGAATTTATTTAACAAACAACTAAACGCAGATGCTCAGGAGAACGTTGCCGCTTCAGAAGAAGCCGTTACTGTTCCTACTGCGACAACAAATGCACCTGAAGTAGTTACCGCTCACGATGATTTTGATTGGAGTATTGACAAAAGAAATGTTAGTCATTATGCAGAATCAGAGCGTGTAAAGTATGACAAAGTGTACGATAACACGTTTATTCAAATTGAAGATGGTGAAATCATCAACGGTAGTGTTGTTGCTTTAACTAAAACTGATGTTGTTGTAAACATTGGATTTAAGAGCGACGGATTGGTTTCTTTGAACGAATTCCGTGATTTGCCAGGATTGGCAGTAGGGGATGAGGTAGAAGTGATGGTGGTAGAAAAAGAAGATCGCTCTGGTAATCTTCATTTAAGCCGCAAGTCTGCTCGTATTTACCGTGCTTGGGAAAGAATTGTGGAAGTGCACAAAACTGGTGAAGTTGTAACAGGTACTGTTACTAGCAAAACCAAAGGTGGATTGATTGTAGATGTGTTTGGTATGGAAACCTTCTTACCAGGTTCTCAAATTGATGTGAAGCCTGTAACTGATTACGATCAGTTTGTTGGTAAAACAATGGAGTTTAAAGTAGTGAAGATTAACGAAACTATTAAGAACGCTGTTGTATCTCATAAAGCCTTAATTGAAAGTGATATTGAAGCACAACGTGCTGAAATCATGAGTAAGCTAGAAAAAGGTCAAGTTTTAGAAGGTATCGTTAAAAACATTACCGACTTTGGTGCATTCATGGACTTAGGTGGTTTAGATGGTTTATTATACATCACTGATATTTCTTGGGGTAGAATTTCTCACCCAAGTGAAGTGGTTAAAATGGATCAGAAACTTCAAGTGGTTGTATTAGACTTTGATGATGATAAGAAACGTATCAGCCTTGGTCTTAAGCAATTGACTCCACACCCATGGGATGTATTACCTGAGGGATTAGCTGAAGGTTCTGTTGTAAAAGGTAAAGTAGTAAATATTGAAGATTATGGTGCATTCTTAGAAATTCAACCAGGTGTTGAAGGATTGGTGCACGTATCTGAAATTACTTGGGCTAACACTCCAATCAATGCAAAAGAATTCTTCAAATTAGGAGATGAGCATGAAGCTAAAGTGGTTACCCTAGATAAAGATGCTCGTAAGATGAGCTTGAGCATTAAGCAAATGACTCAGGATCCTTGGAATACCATCGAGAATAAATTCCCTGAAAATAGTAAGCACAAAGGGTTAGTTAAGAACATTACTCCTTATGGTGTATTTGTTGAGCTTGAGCCAGGAATTGGTGGTATGATCCATATCAGTGACTTAAGCTGGTTGAAGCGTTTTAATCACCCAACTGATTACACTAAAGTTTCTGATCAAATCGACATTATTATATTGAGTATTGATAAAGAAAACCGCAAGCTTCAGTTAGGTCACAAACAACTAGAAGAAGATCCTTGGAATTCTTTAGAAGAAACATTTGCTATTGGATCTATCCATGAAGGTACTGTTACTCGTAAAGATGATAAAGGTGCATTGGTTCAATTACAGTATGGTTTAGAAGGATTTGCTCCTAACCGTCACCTCAACAAAGAAGACGGTTCTCAGGTTAAAGCCGACGAAACTGCTCAATTTGTGGTAATTGAATTTGATCGCAACGAGAAGCGTATTGTTCTAAGCCACGCTCGTATTTGGGAGCAGCATATTGCTGAAGAAAAAGAAGCAGCGAAGAAGGAAGCGAAAGCTGAATCTGACAACACTAAGAAGGCAGTAAAAAATATCCAGGCTAAGGTTGAAAAAGCTACCCTGGGTGATTTAGGAGCCCTTGCTGAAATCAAGGCTAAATTGCAGGAAGGAGAGGGTGATACCAAGTAATATCACCTGAAGTTGTAATAGAAAAGGCTGTCCGGTTGTAAAACGCTGGGCGGCCTTTTTAGCTATTAATTAACGGCATTTAAACTTGATTTGAGAAAAACCCTTCTTAAATTGCTATTTTATACGTAATTTCGCCAACTTCTATGGGTAGAATTATAACTATTTTATTGCTGACCGTTTTTTTGGGTTCTTCTTGTACTACTAAGTTTGCTAAACTTCTTAAGAGCAAAGATTATGAGTATAAGTATAAAATGGCTGAGCAGTTTTATGCTAATAAAAAATACCAGGAAGCTTTAAAGCTCTTTGAAGACATTTTTCCTTATTTGAAAGGTTCTCAACGATATGAGGATTTGTATTATAAATATGCATATTCCTATTATTACATCAAAGATTACCTCAATGCGGAAAATATGTTTAAAAGCTTTGTAGAGAATTTTCCTGCGAGTACTAGAAGCCAAGATTGCGAATACATGCGAGCTTATTGTTTTTTCAAGCAGTCTCCCAAAGTAGAACTTGATCAAACAAATACTACTAAAACCATGGGATTGATGCAGGCTTTTATTAGCACGCATCCAAATTCTCCTAGAGTAAAAGATGCAACCGATATTATTGACCTTTGTAGAGAAAAATTGGAGCGTAAAGAATTTCTAAGTGCTGAGTTGTATTACAATTTGGGCTTTTATAAAGCTGCTGCTATTGCTTTTAGTAATGTTGCAGACAACTTTCCTGATTCGAAAAAATCAGATGAATACAAGGTACTCATGATTAAGTCATACTTCAAGTATGCTGAAATGAGTTACGAAGAGAAACAAAAGGAGCGTTACGAAAAAGTACTTTCTGAATGTAATGAATTTGCTGATCGGTTTACCGATAGTAAATTTTTAGAAGAAGTAAGTAAGTATAAAACACAAACCCTTAACATACTTAAAAAAACGGGAAAAAATGAGTAAATTAAGAAGGCAGATGAGTGCCAACACCGCTAGTGTGGTAGAAACCAAAAGCCTAATCTCTATAAAAGAGAAAACAGGTAATCTGTACGAATCTATTGCTATTATTGCAAGAAGAGCCAATCAGATTAACATTTCTCTGCGCGAAGAATTGCACAATAAGTTAGAAGAGTTTGCCAGCCACACTGATAGCTTAGAAGAAATTCATGAGAATAAAGAACAAATTGAAATTTCCCGTGCATACGAGAAAATGCCTAATCCTGCAATTCTAGCTACTACAGAATTCATGGAAGGTAAAGTGTATCACAGAAGAAATTTAGACACAGATTTATTCCGATAAGCTAAATCTTTCTAAAATGATTTTGAACGACAGTATTTTACTGTCGTTTTTTGTTACTTTAGTTTTTTCTAATCTTTTACATTATGCGTAAGCAATTTTGTTTATTTCTTTTTATATGCTTTGCATTGTTGAGTAAGCAATTGGTTGCACAAGAACTTAAAGCAAAAGTAACTGTAATGGCAGCAAGAGTAGCCACAACAGTGGATAGAAAAATCTTCACCACTTTACAAACGCAGTTGAATAATTTCATGAATAACCGCAAGTGGACAGCGGATGTATTTAGAGATAATGAAAAAATCGAGTGCAGTTTTATCGTTAATATTGAATCTGCTGTAGAGCCAAATGTTTATAAAGCGTCATTAACAGTTCAAGCAGCAAGGCCTGTTTTCAATGCTTCATATCAGGCAGCTTTAGTCAATTTTATTGATCCTGAATTATTGTTTAAATATGTCGAATTTCAACCAATTGAATTTAATGAAAATAGGGTTCAAGGTGTTGATGCAGGGGTAGCAAATTTAACTGCAGTATTGGCTTATTATGCTTACATGATTATTGGTTTAGATTATGATTCGTTTTCTCCTAAAACAGGTGAACCCTACTTTAGGAAAGCGCAGAATATAGTCAATAATGCTCCTGAGGGGCAGCGGATTGCAGGTTGGAGAATGTTTGATGGATTGAGAAACCGCTATTGGTTAAATGAGAATGTAATCAATACAAAATTCAATATCATTCACGATGTAATTTATACTTACTATCGTGCAGGCTTAGATAAATTGTTTGAAAATGAAAGCGAAGCAAGAGGCAATATTTTGCAAGCTTTGATTCAACTGAATGCATTTAATAAAGAGAACCCCAATACAATGATATTGCAGTTTTTTATGCAAGGGAAATCTAATGAATTAATAGGTATTTTTAAGAAGGCTAGCGCTGAAGAGAAGATAAAAGTTGTTGAGATTTTATCTTTGTTAGATATTCCCAATTCTAATAAATATAAAGAGGAGTTAAAGTGAAAAATGTATTATTTCTTTTCTTGATTGTTCTTACTATGGCTTGTGCTGGAGAAACAATACCAAAGCAGGTCATTCCAATTAAAGAAATGACTCCAATCATGTGGGACATAATGAAAATGGATGAGTATTATGTTCGTTTAACTTCAAAAGATTCATTGAATAAGTTAACAAAGGAAAATATCCGATTATATGATCAAGTATTTCGGAGCTATGGGATCAATCGAAAAACTTTTTACGATAGTTATGCCTACTATGAATCTCATCCAGCTCAGTTCAAAGTTTTAGTTGATTCTATTGATGCCTTGTCAAATAGGCAAAGATCATTGCTTTATCAAAAAACTCAACCTATTAAAAAATGAATAAAGTTTATTCAGACGCAATTGAAGCAACGGCAGATATACCCAATGGAGCAACGATCATGTTGGGTGGATTTGGTTTAAATGGAATCCCTGAAAATGCTATTAATGCATTAGTAACGCATAGTGTACAGGGGTTAACTTGTATTTCAAACAATGCGGGAGTTGACGATTTTGGTTTGGGCTTGTTATTACAAACCAGACAAATCAAGAAGATGATTAGTAGCTATGTTGGAGAGAATGCCTTGTTTGAAAAGCAATTATTAAGCGGAGAATTAGAAGTAGACTTGGTACCACAGGGCACCCTTGCAACGGGAATTCAAATGGCTGCTATGGGAATACCAGCTTACTTTACACCAGCAGGTTATGGAACAGAAATTGCGATAGGCAAGGAAGTGAGAGAATTCAATGGTAAAATGTATTTAATGGAAAAAGCCATTTATGCAGATTTTGCAATTGTAAAAGCATGGAAAGGTGACAAAGCTGGTAATTTGGTATTTAGAAAAGCGACTAGAAATTTTTCAACTTCCATGGCAAAAGCGGGGAATATTACCATTGCAGAAGTAGAGCATTTAGTAGAACCTGGTGAAATTGATCCTGATGATGTTGATGTTGCAGGTGTATATGTACACCGAATTTTTCAAGGTAGTAATTATGAAAAAAGAATTGAAAGAAGGACCACTAGAATCTAAATCATTACAAATATTTAGTTAAGTCAATTTTATGGCATTAGATAAATTTGGAATTGCGAAGCGCATAGCAAAAGAATTAAGAGATGGTATGTATGTGAATTTAGGAATTGGTATACCTACATTAGTTGCCAATTATATTCCCAATGATATTATGGTTGTATTTCAGAGCGAGAATGGCATTTTGGGAATGGGGCCTTATCCCGAAGAATCCGCTATTGATGCAGATTTAATTAATGCTGGTAAAGAAACCGTGACCGTGATTCCTGGGGGGGCATTTTTTGATAGTGCTGAAAGCTTTGGGATGATAAGAGCTGGCAAAATAGATTTGACTGTACTTGGAGCAATGGAAGTAAGTGAGCAGGGAGATATTGCCAATTGGAAGATACCGGGTAAAATGGTGAAGGGGATGGGTGGTGCAATGGATTTAGTAGCCAGTGCTAAAAATATTATCGTTGCTATGATGCATACAAACCCAAAAGGGGAAAGCAAACTATTGCCAAAATGTAGTTTACCATTAACCGGGGTTGGTTGTGTTAAAAAAGTAGTTACTGAATTAGCAGTCTTGGAAATTACACCGGAGGGGTTTCAATTATTAGAGCGTGCACCGGGTGTAACAGTAGATGAAATCGTTGCCAAAACAGCTGGTAAACTAATTGTTCCAGACTTTGTTCCTGAAATGGATATTTAATAGCACAATTATTTCCAAACTATTTGTTGAATAAACTGTTTAATATTTACATTATCATAAACCATAAAAATAAATCATAATGAGTATTCAAGTTGGCCAAAAGGCTCCAGCGTTCTCGCTATTTAATACAGAAAAGCAAAAAGTAAGTTTAGAAGAATTGCAAGGAAAGCCTGTTGTGTTATTATTTTTCCCTTTGGCTTTTACCGGTGTCTGTACAGCTGAACTATGTAACGTAAGAGACAATATAGCGTTATACAACAATACCAGTGCACAAGTATTTGGAATTTCAGTTGATTCCCTTTTTACTTTAGATAAATTTAGCAAAGAGCAAAACCTGAATTTTCAGTTATTAAGCGATTTCAATAAGGAAGCAGCAACTGCTTTCGGGGTATTATATGAAACCTTCCCTGCATTCGAAATGATGGGTGTAAGCAAGCGTGCAGCTTTTGTAGTTGATAAGGATGGTGTGGTGCAATATGCAGAAGTATGTCCTACTCCTGGTGATTTACCAGATTTTAATGCTATCCAAGCCACTTTGGCGTCATTATAATTTTAAAATAAGTCTATGGCATTGTTTTTCAATTAGTTGAAATGCAGTGCCATAGGTATTTTTGGAGCTATCCAAAATTGGCTTTAACTTTATAGTACATTTAAATGGATGGCAAATCTTTACAAAATAGGTTTATGGGTTTTGTTTGTTTTTTGTAGCAGTGCTTTTACTGCCACTGGGACCCTTATAGACTATTCTGTAATTACTTCTTCGGACAGCAAGGTTCAACGATTCTATCCCAACCCTGCAACACAGTTCATTCACTTTCAATTTGATCCATCAATTGATAAAACCTATTCATTAGAGATCTTCAATTTTATTGGTAGAAAAATGAATTCACAAAGAATTACAAGTTCTAAAATGACTATTTATTTTGATGACAATTATTTCAGAGGACTGTATATCTTTCAACTAAAAGACCGATCAGGTAGAATTATTGAATCGGGCAAATTTCAAGTTTCCAGATAATTATCTATCAGTTATTTCTACAATTAAGAATTTTAAATAGTTGGTATTTTCCATTCCCCAAATGATTGGATGGTCACTAGCTTGCGCTTGAAAAGTAACCTGCTTAATTCGCTTTCGTGCATCTTTTGCTGCAGCATTGATGGTATGTAAGAATAGCTCTGGATTCACTAAATTAGTGCAGCTAGAAGTAACTAGGAAGCCTCCATTGCGTATCAGCTTCATTCCCCTTAAATTAATTTCTTTATAACCAGTAACTGCTTTTTGAATGTTCTCTCTATTCTTTGTAAATGCGGGAGGATCTAACATCACCACATCATACAATGGGCCATCTTTCCCCCAATCTTTTAAAACATCGAATGCATTCATTGCTTTAAATGCTACTATTTTTTCCAATCCATTTAAGGCCGCATTTTTATTGGCTTGGGCAACTGCTTGTTCTGAAATATCAATTCCTAAAACAGATTTAGCACCATAATGAGCCGCATGAATTTCAAAGGTTCCAGTGTAAGTAAACGCACCCATTACTTCTGCTCCCTTAACTATATGTTGAATAGCTCTTCTATTGTCTTGTTGGTCTAAAAAATAGCCCGTTTTTTGACCATTTTCTATATCTACATAAAACTTCAATCCATTTTCGTTAATAGTGATATTGGTATCAAAAGGAGCCGATAAAAATCCTTTCTGCTGTTCTAACCCTTCTAAGGTTCTAACGGGTACATCATTGCGCTCATAAATACCTTTTGGTTTAAATATAGTTTCAAGCGCTTTAACAATGGCTGGCTTCCATATATCAATTCCTAATGCTAATGTTTGAATGACAAAGTAATCGTTGAATTTATCTATAATTAAAGCGGGTAATTGATCTGCTTCACCAAATACCAATCTACAATTTTCGGTATAGCCCATTTTTTGGCGGTAATGCCATGCTTGAAGTATTCGTTTATAAAAAAAAGCTTCGTTAATTTCTTCTATTTTTCTGCTCAGCAAGCGGACTAAAATTTGTGATTGAGGATTATAGTATCCTACCCCAGCCAGTTTTCCATCGGCAAATCGAACTTCTACCATTTCCCCTGGTTCTGGACTGCCAGCCACTCGGTCTACTTCATTTCCATAAATCCAAGGGTGTCCATTAGCTATTCTTGGTGCAATTTTTTTTCTTAGATATACCTTAATCATTTGGCAAATATAAGTGGCAGGGACTGTCAATTTTTCCCTTTTCTTTGCGTGGCAAAATTATTGCCTATATAGGCTATCTAATAATTTATACTATGGAAGAGCAAGAATTACCGAATAATAGCGAAACAACAGAAAAAAGTGCAGAAATGAATATTAATGCTGACGAAACTGCAGCCGGTACTGCCCATTTAAATGAACCAGTAGCAGAGGAGACAGCTATGGCCAAATTAGAAGAAGAATTGGCAGAGCAAAAGGACAAATATCTCCGTTTGATGGCTGAATTCGACAATTTTAGAAGAAGAACGGCAAAAGAAAGATTGGAATTGATTCAAACTGCGGGTAAAGACGTGATTGTTTCTTTGTTAGATGTATTGGATGATTGTGATAGAGCAGAAAAACAGTTGAATAGCAATGATGAT
Organism: Sediminibacterium sp.; assembly: GCF_051860225.1. GTDB lineage: Bacteria > Bacteroidota > Bacteroidia > Chitinophagales > Chitinophagaceae > Sediminibacterium. The sequence continues at coordinate 90,787 of NZ_JBHYEI010000005.1, read as the reverse complement.
ATTGCGGTTCAAAAAGAGGGGATTTTATTGGTATTTAATAAACTTCGTAGCAATTTACAGCAGAAGGGCGTTAAAGTGATGGAAAGTATCCAAACTGACTTTGATGTTGAAAAGCATGAAGCAATTACAGAAATTCCTGCACCTTCTGAAGAGTTAAAAGGTAAAGTAATTGATGAAGTAACCAAGGGTTATTTTTTAAATGATAAACTGATTCGCTTTGCTAAAGTGGTTGTAGGAAAATAATCCAATTTAAAATTTATGGCAAAAAGAGATTTTTACGAAATACTAGGTGTATCAAAATCTGCATCGGCTGATGAAATAAAAAAAGCATACCGCAAAACGGCTATGCAGTTTCATCCTGATAGAAATCCAGGGGATAAAGCAGCTGAAGAAAAATTTAAAGAAGCTGCGGAAGCTTATGAAATATTAAGTGACGCAGATAAGAAAGCCAAGTACGATCGTTATGGTCATGCAGCGTTTGGTCCTGGAACCGGGGGGGGGAATTATGGTGGTGGTGCAGGCATGAATATGGATGATATTTTCAGCCAGTTCGGGGATATTTTTGGAGATGATATGTTTGGGAGTTTCTTTGGAGGAGGAGGAAGACAACGCGGAGGTGGGGGAAGACAACGCGGTTCTAGAGGGTCTAATTTACGTATCAAACTCAAATTGAACTACGAAGAGATTGCGAAGGGGGTTACCAAAAATGTGAAAGTTAAAAAACATGTTGTTTGTACAACTTGCACTGGAAGTGGCGCGAAAGATAAAAATAGTACACAGTCTTGTTCAACTTGTGGAGGTTCTGGTCAGGTAAGAAAAGTTACTAGTACTTTCTTAGGTCAAATGCAAACTGTTTCTACTTGCCCAAGTTGTAATGGGGAAGGGACTACTATTACTGCAAAATGCGGCTCTTGTAAAGGCGAGGGGCGTGTATATGGCGAAGAGACTATTAGTATTGAAATACCAGCTGGTGTTCAAGAAGGTATGCAGTTAAGCATGAGTGGAAAAGGTAATGCGGGCGAACGTGGCGGTGCTCCTGGAGATTTGATTATTCAAATTGAAGAGGAAACTCATGAAGAGTTACATAGAGACGGGTTGAACGTAGCGTATGATTTATATATTTCTTTTCCTGATGCTGTATTTGGTACCCAAGTAGAAGTACCTACAATTGACGGAAGAGCTAAAATAAAGATTCCTGCAGGTACACAAAGTGGAAAAATATTTAGATTAAAAGGAAAGGGATTTCCTGAAGTGCAAGGTTATCATAGAGGGGATCAATTGATTAATGTAAATGTTTGGACTCCTCAACATGTAAGTGCGGAGGAAAAACAAGCATTGGAAAAGTTTGGAAATAGTGGAAATTTTAAGCCCAATCCTGCAAAAGGAGAAAAAAGTTTTTTTGATAGAGTAAAAGAAGCATTTAGTTAACTATACTTTCTTATTGATTTAAGCCTTGTAAATTACCAGCTATTGGTTTTTGCGAGGCTTTTTTTTATTTATTGGATTATATATTTTATTTGCTTTTTGAATAAGTTGTAAAAGTTCAATGTCTAGTTTGTTATTGAGATTACAAGCCGATGCAGCTAGTTCATATACTTGATCATATTGATATCCATTCATATATTCTGATTTTCTTAATGTTCCTGCAAAAGCAGCAACGGCAATCATTTTTCTATATGAAGAATCTAATGAGTGGATTGGAATAAATTCATTACTTAATTTAAAGTGATCCACTTTTTTAGTATTCTCATTCATTGGAAAATACTCAAGTGAAACGGATGCAATAGTGCCTGCACTATTCGTATTTTCTGGGGCAATTTCAAATAATGCTAATGAATGATGTCCACTACCAATTTCGCCTCCATTTAAAATAGCGCTACTATCTGCTATGGCATCTTTTTTATTATCAAATCCCATGAGTCTGTAGGATGATACTACCTCTTTATTAAATTGAACATTTAAAATTGCATCTTTGGCAACTGCAAAAAGAGTTGAAGTGAATTCTTTTACTAATACTTTCTCTGCCTCAGCAACCTGATCTAAATATGCAAAATTTCCATTTCCTTTTTTAGATAAAATTTCTAATTTGCTGTCTTTATAATTACCCATTCCTACTCCTAAACAAGTTAAAAAAATCCCTGATTCTCTGTAATTAGTAATCATATCTTCTAACTCTTTTTCTGTCCTTTGCCCCACATTAAAATCACCATCTGTAGCTAAAATGATTCTATTGTTTCCCCCTTTAATAAAACTTCCTTTTGCTAATTGATAAGCGACTTTAATTGCATTTTCACCTGGAGTATCTCCATTTGCGCTAAGCGAATCGATTACTTCATTGATGGTCTTTTTTTCTGCACCACTGGTTGGGTATAATGCAATTGCTACATTGCCTCCATAAGTAACTATACTTACTGTATCTATACTTCTCAAATTTGAGGTTAATAATTTAAAAGCAGATTGCAATAGAGGTAACCGGTTGGGGTGATCCATAGACCCAGAAACATCAATTAGAAATACCAAGTTACTAGGAGGAATTTGATCTAAATTAATCTTTGGCGCAGCTAGGTTTACTAATAATAATTGATTTTGTATGTTCCATGGACAATTCGTTACAATAGAAGTAAGATTGAATTGACTAGTATGGGCATTGTTATTTGATAAAAATGAAAAATAGTTTAGCATTTCTTCTGCTCTAACTGCATCTGCAGGCACTCTCATTTCATTCTTTAGAAAGCGTCTAATATTGCTATAGGCGGCTTTATCTATATTCAGTGAAAATCCTGTTTCAGGATACATGGCTGCTTTTATGAATCCATTTTCAACTATTCCACTATAACTTTCTCCCATCCCATTAACATGGCTTGTTTCTGTAGGCTTTAAATTAGTAATAACTGAAGACAAATTTTTTTGATAAAGTCTTGCAGTATTGGGCAACATTGTTAAAGTTATCCGTTGAAAAACAGCAGCATTAACAGCTATTTTTTTCATTTCATAGCCTGGGAACGATAGTGAAATACTATCTGATAATTTGCTTAACGGGATGCCAAAGTCTCCATCTTTACCGCTTAAAAATGGGATACTGCCCCTTGATTGTAAAAGGATGGTTACGCCTTCTAATTTTTTACCTCTATTGTCATTTATTTCCCCTCTTAAATAGTACTGAGCACTAATTGGAGAGAAATAAACAAAAAATAGTACTATTAAAAGCAAGCGATTCATTCCCAACAATTTAAGCAATCCTTTTGATTCTTAAAAGCCCAGAAGTTTTATTCACTTTCCTTTAGCTGGTAAATTTCTCTTAAGTTTCTGCCAAATCCATCATAATCTAAGCCATATCCTAACACAAAACGATCTGGAATACTAAAGCAACAATAATCAATTTGAACGGGGAAAATGGTAGCATCAGGTTTGTGTAATAAGACAGCCATTTTAACTGATGCAGGTTGTTGGTGGTATAATTGTGGCATGAACTCATTCATCGTTTTACCCGTATCAATAATATCTTCTAATAAAATTAAATGACGGTCGCGAATATCTGTATCAAGTCCTATAGCCGTAATTACATTCCCTGTAGACTTGGTTCCTTTATAAGAAGCTAATTTAATAAAACAGATTTCTGCTTCTATGGTAATTTGTTTGAACAAGTCTGCTGCAAACATAAAAGAACCATTTAAAACGCCAATGAATAAAGGCTTTTTGCCTTCATATTCCTTACTAATAATTTCCCCTAACTCTTTAATTTTTTCTTGAATCAATGATTCTGGTAAATAAGGTTCAAAAGTTTTATTAAATAAACTGATATTAGACATACTTATTTTTTGAAGGGGGTTGTTTTGGTAATAATTGGACTTTTAAGGTAAACTTTGGTTCCAGGTATTGGTGAAATAGATTTTTCCAATTTATTATATTGTAAAATGTATTCTAGTCTTACGCCTGTTAATTGTGCAATATCATTCAGCGTTTCCCCTTGCTTAGCTACATAATATTCCTGTTCTCCTTTTTTTTGTTTTCTTTCGATATAAATTAATTGATCTTCTGTAAGTATATCTATATCAACTAAATCATTATACAAAAGCAATTTACTAAGTGAAATATTGTGCTGATTAGCTATTGCCAAAAGAGAAGTACCAGCCTTTGCATATAAAACACCTGTTTGATTAATAGTAAATAAACCTTCTGGGAAATTAAGGTGGCCATATTTACTTACTTTTTCTTCTTTATTTTTATTTACTAGCGGGATAAAAGTCTCTGAATCATTTGTTGCTTTTGTATCTTCTTGCCTCTCTTCCTTTGTTTTTTCTGGTTCTGGTATCACAGCAATAGGAGTCTCTATTCTATTTGCTGATACAGTTATCTCTGTTGGTTGATTATTGATTCTTGCTAAAGCAATTGTGTTATATTGATCTAGATTATAATCTTTAATAATTTTTATCAGCTTTTGTGGATAGGTCTTTGCCGTTGCATATCCTGCTTTTTTTAAGCCTTTGGCCCATCCATCAGAATCGGTTGGACTCAGTTTAAATAAAAACTGATAATGAGCTCTACTTTTCAAAAAATCAGAATGATCTTTAAAAGAAGCTATTGGGCTATCGTATACACGAAAGCATTCTCCTTTTTCATCATCATCATGAAAAGTTCTAGCACCAGTCCATTCAGGTTTACATTTTATACCAAAATGGTTATTTGATCTTTTTACAAGTGGGCTTTCACCTGATTGTGATTCTAATACCCCTTGCGCCAGTGTGATAGAGGCGGGAACACCAGAACGGATCATTTCAGCAATGGCAATTTCTTTGTATTGTTCAATATAGGCAAGGGTTTTGTTTTGTTGTGCATCGACTGAAAAAATCAGTATAAATCCCAATATGGAAAATAAAAGTTTCATGATCCTTTTTTCTTTTTTATGATGGTTAATCCATCTCTTATAGATAACATCACTTGTTCTGTTCTTGCATCCTGCAAAACATGCTGATTAAAAGCATGAACTGCTTTGGCATTTTTTCCTTTTAATGGATTTTCCAGAACTTGCCCGTGAAATAGCACATTGTCAACTATGATAATTCCTTCCGCCGATAATAGGGGTACAATCATTTCATAATAGCTGATATACCCTGTTTTGTCGGCATCAATAAAAACAAGATCCCATTGGTAAGGGAGTTGATTAATGATTTTGCTGGCATCACCAATATGCAAAGTTATTTGCTTATTTGCATTCAATTTGCTAAAATTTTCAGCTGCTGTGGCAGCATCTTCCGGCCTAATTTCTATAGTATGGATTATACCATCTTCCGGTAAGCCTTTTAACAGACATAAAGCACTATATCCAGTAAATGTTCCAATTTCAAGTACATATTTGGGTTTTATCATTCCACAAACCATTGTTAAAAACTGTCCCTGAACATGTCCACTAATCATATGTGCATGTGGATGCTTTTCCTGTGTTGCTTGGTTAACTAGCTTTAAGTCTTCAGGCTCAGGGCTGGTAAACTGTGCTGTATATGTTTCAACTAGGTGACTTATTAATTCCATATTTTAAGCTGATTATGAACAAATACTAGTTAATAGCAGTCTGCCCATTTCCTTTTTTTGAAATCAACAATAGACCTAAAAAAGTGATTGTTCCGTTTATAATCAATAATTCGAGCCCAACTTCATAAGAACCCAATAAAGATTTTTGGTATTTATCTATGACAAAACAAATAATCGGTGCTGCAATACAAACGTAAGGGACTAAGGAATCATTTACTACTCTTTTTGTAATAATTCCAAATGTAAATAATCCAAGCAGTGGGCCATAAGTATATGCAGCAATTTTGAGTAAAAGTCCAATCATACTAGGGTCATTTACCCATTTAAATACTAACACAAAAACTAGGAATATGGCTGCAAAAGTTAAGTGAACACGTTGTCTGATTTTTTTCTGAGCAGCTTCATTTAAATCAGCTCTCCTTTGTATACCAATAATATCAATGCAAAATGTTGATGTTAATGCAGTGATTGCACCATCTGCACTTGGGAAAAGTGCGGAAATTAACGCAATGATGAAAATGACAGAAACAACTGGTGGCATATGTTCCATGGCTAAAACTGGGAAGATTTTATCTCCAGTTGCAGAAACATTCAAGCTTTCTGCATACAAATAAAGTAGTCCGCCCAAGAACAAGAATATGACAATAACGGTAGCTAATGTAATTGCCATAGACATTACATTCTTTTGCGAATCTTTTAATGTTTTTACAGAGATATTTTTTTGCATCATTTCTTGGTCCATTCCAGTCATGGTAACTGTAATGAATGCACCTGCGATAATTTGTTTTAGGAAGAAAAATTTACTATTGGGGTCTGTAAAAAATATTTTCGAATATCCTCTTTCATTCATTGCTGCTAAGCTTTCTCCAAAACCCATATTCATTTGGTTAAGAATATAGAATACACAAATCACTAATCCAGCAAGCATACAAGTGGTTTGTAAAGTATCGGTATATACAATTGTTTTTACTCCACCCTCATAAGTATATAATAAAATCATTATTAAAATGATAATAGTAGTAGCCCAAAAAGGAATATTAAAACTGTTTAAAATAGCTTCTTGTAAAATATTTACTACTAAATATAATCTTGCAGTTGCGCCTAGTGTTCTAGATAATATAAAAAAAGAGGAGCCTGTTTTATATGAATTAAATCCCATTCTAGAACTTAGATAATTGTAAATAGAAGTTAGATTTAATTTGTAATAGAGTGGTAGGAGAATATATGCAATCATTAAATATCCAAATAGATAACCTATTGTAATTTGGATATATGCAAATGATTCGTTTGCAACGGCACCAGGTACACTTACAAATGTAACTCCACTTAAAGACGTACCTACCATACCAAAAGCAACTAACATCCAGTTGCTGTTCTTATTCCCAATAAAGAAAGAATGATTATCACTATTTTTACCAGTATACCAAGCAACCGCTAATAATATTAGGAAATAACCAATAACAAAGGAGAACAGCAAAAGGGGAGACATATGGTTTTTATTTTGTTAAAAGAATTTTGTAAAGTAGTAAAAATAATTGAGGTATTTTGTCTGCCCTAATAGTATAATATGAAAATTAAAAATATAGCAGTTTTCTGTGGTTCTAAATCTGGAAACGATCCGGAATACTTATTTCAAACCATTGAATTAGGGAAGTTGATGGCTAAAAATAATATTACTTTGGTTTACGGTGGTGGAAATAAAGGTTTAATGGGAGCAGTAGCTGATGCAGTAATGGAAGGGAACGGTCAAGTTATTGGGGTTATTCCAGAAGTATTATTAGAATGGGAACACCAACACAAGGGAATTACTGATTTGCGGGTAGTAGCAGACATGCATGTCCGAAAAAAACTGCTTTATGAACTATGTGATGCTGCCATCATTTTACCTGGTGGAAATGGAACCCTGGATGAGCTGTTTGAGATGTTAACCTGGAATACGTTGAAAATCCACAATAAAAAAATTGTATTGCTGAACTGCAACGGATATTACGATTATTTAGTTACCCATATTGATAAAATGTATCAACAAGGATTCTTGTATGAAGATTGGAAAGAGCGACTATTGGTTGCTTCAACAGCAGATGAAGCTATCGCTTTTTTGGGTTAAGATAAAATCCAAAACCTCCCCTGAAAATGGGCTGCGGATCACCAGCAATACCATTACGATAAGGGGAATTTACCGCCTGATTTAAATCTATCATAATAGTAAAATGGGAGAGTCGACTACCTATTTCTCTTGATCCATATCCGATACCTGCTAATAAACTTGGTGCTTGAAATTTTAAACGATAGGATTGTCCTGTAGCTGCATCTGTTTGAGAAGAACTAATCCAATTATACTCTGGTTGAATTTGTAAATGCAAAAAATTAATGGGCCATATCCTTAAAAAAGCACCCCCTCCATAATTGAAGTTTTTATATTTGAAAGGATCAAAAGCTGTAGCACTTTGTGAGTAATAATTTAAGTTCATGGCTACACCAACATCAACCCAATTATTCAAACTATATCCAATTTGTGGGTTAAGTCCTAAATTGAAAAAACGGTTTGAAAGCCCAAGATTTAAGCTTGAACCTATAAACACTCTTGATCGGTCAAATCCTAAAGGCTTTTCTGGTGTTTCTATTTGCGCACTTAAATTAGTTATTCCAAAAAATATAAAAATGAATACTCCAATTCTTTTTTTCATACACACAATTTTAGTAAAAATACTCAATCCTTGCTGTCAAATATTTTTCCGGCATTTAAAATATTGTTAGGATCAAATGCTTTTTTAATGTCCCTCATTAATTGGATGGCTGTTTTACTGAAAACGGTTTCCATATAAGGTTTCTGAATCAAGCCGATACCATGTTCTGCACTGATAGTGCCTCCAAGGCTTTTTACCAACCTAAATAAAGATTTTAAAATTTCAGTCATTTCAGGATTGCCATGACTATTTTTGATTGTTGGATGATTGATTCTAATATGTAAGTTGCCATCACCAGCATGCCCATAACAAACCACTTTAAAACCATACTGTATACCCATTTCCTTTACCCCTTTAATTAAAGCGGGTAGTTCTGCTCTGGGAACAACAGTATCTTCTTCAATGGTATACCCTTCTAACTTAACTGCTTCCGCGGCTCTTCTCCTTAACTTCCATAATTCTGCTTTTTGTTGTGCATCATCTGCAAATAGAATATCTCCTGCTTCATACAAATTCATTAATTCTGCAATGGATTCCATCTCTTGCATCAGTACATCCATATTATTGCCATCCACTTCAATAATAAGATGTCCTTCTATTGAGTCGTTTACAGGAACGGCAGAACTATCCACCATTTTACTTACAATTTTTAATGCATTAATTTCTATTAATTCTAATGCACTTGGAGCAAATCCAGCCCTGAAAATTGCACTTACAGCTGCACCTGCATTTTCCAGTGAACCAAATGGAACCAACATTAGTAAGTCGAACTTAGGGTGCGGAATTATTTTCAAAACAATTTTAGTGACAATACACAATGTACCTTCACTTCCAACAATCAACTGTGTTAAATTATAGCCGGTAGCATTTTTTAATACATTGGCGCCTGTCCACATTATTTCTCCGGAAGGTAATACCACTTCTAAATTAAGTACGTAGTCTTTCACTACGCCATATTTTACTGCTCTTGGTCCTCCGCTATTTTCAGCAATATTTCCACCTATGAAACAGCTTCCTTTGCTACTAGGATCTGGAGGATAGAACAAACCTTTTTCTTTTACTGCATCTTGCAATACTTCGGTAATTACACCAGGTTCTGTTATAACTTGAAGGTTTCTTTCGTCAATTGAAATAATTTTATTGAGTTTTTCAGTTGACAATAGCACACCTCCTAAATGTGGCAATGCGCCTCCACTCAAGCCAGTTCCTGCTCCCCTGGGTGTAACAGGTATATAGTGTTGGTTGCAAATTTTTAGGATTTCAGCTATTTGAAAACTATCAGCAGGTTTTAATACTATTTCTGGTATAAAAACTAATTTCTCAGTTTCATCATGTCCGTATTGTGTTAATTCAGTGCCATCAACAATTAACTGATTTGGTCCTACAATTGAACGAAAAAGGGATACTATTTCTGGAGTAATTAAGCCTTGCTGCATTTTGCCTATTTATATTAAATTTTAGTAAAAATACGATGCAATGGCCTTAAAAATTGTGTAAATAATACACAAATAATGCATTCAAATAATTAAACAATGTACTTTTGCATACTAACTAACGATTGTTTGTATATGTCATTACCAACACTAACTGTAGACGCATCAAAATTATTAGCATTGGGTTTAACCAATCAGCACGGAGTTCATTATCAATTATCTCCTGAAACATTAGTAGAACAAGCAGTAGCAAAAGGGCAAGGTGTTTTGAATGACACTGGTGCACTTTGTATAAATACTGGAGAATTTACAGGAAGAAGTCCACAAGACAAGTTTATTGTAAAAGATAATATAACAGCAGATACTGTTCATTGGAATAATTTCAATATTCCAATTGATGAAAAATACTTTCATCAATTAAAGAAAAAAGTATTGGATTACCTTGGTCAGCAAGATGAAGTGTGGGTAAGAGATGCATACGCTTGCGCTGATGATAATTATCGTTTAAATATTCGGGTAATTAACGAAAATCCATGGAGCAATTTATTTGCTTACAATATGTTTTTAAGACCCACAGAAGCTGAATTGGATAACTTTACACCAGAGTGGCATATTATTCAAGCTCCTGGTTTTAAAGCAGATCCTTTAGTAGATGGAACCAGACAGCACAATTTTGCAGTGGTATCATTTACTCATAAGACCATATTAATTGGAGGAACAGGGTATACTGGTGAAATGAAGAAAGGAATTTTCACAATTCTTAATTACATTCTTCCGCAACAAAAGAATGTATTGAGCATGCATTGCAGCGCCAATATGGGACAAGAAGGAGATGTAGCGGTATTTTTTGGGTTAAGTGGTACAGGAAAAACAACTTTAAGTGCAGATCCTAATAGAAAATTAATTGGAGATGATGAGCATGGTTGGACAAGTAATAGTGTCTTCAATTTCGAAGGCGGTTGTTACGCAAAAACCATTGATTTAAGTGAAGATAAAGAGCCTGAAATTTTTCATGCAATCAAGCCTGGGGCATTAGTTGAAAATGTTGGGTTTGTAAATGGAACCAATCAAATTGATTTCAGTTTTAAAGGCATTACAGAAAATACAAGGGTAAGCTATCCGTTACATTTTATTTCAAATGCAATGGAGCCAAGTATTGGGGGGTTACCTAAAAATATATTTTTCTTAACCTGCGATGCATATGGAGTTTTACCCCCTATTAGTAAGTTAAGTCCTGGTCAAGCAATGTATCAGTTCATTAGTGGCTACACTGCTAAAGTAGCTGGAACTGAAGCTGGTGTGACTGAACCAAAGTCTACCTTTAGTGCATGTTTTGGCGCACCATTTTTACCCTTACATCCCGGAAAGTACGCTGAAATGTTAGGGGCTAAAATGAAAGAAAATGAAGTGAATGTTTGGATGATTAATACTGGCTGGAGCGGAGGGTCTTATGGAACCGGCAGTAGAATGAAATTAAGCTATACAAGAGCTATGATTACTGCAGCTTTAAATGGTAGTTTAGACAATGTTCGTTATGAGCAGCATCCAGTATTTGGTATGATGATTCCAACAAGTTGTCCAGGTGCCCCTACAGAAATTTTGAATCCTAAGTCAACTTGGAAAGATGGTGCTGCATATGACGCAACAGCCAAAAATTTAGCACAACAATTCATTAAGAATTTTGAAAAATATGCAGCTGGTGTTTCGGCAGAGATTCTGGCGGCTGCTCCAATCGTATAACTATTGATTGCTTAACTGTTTGCGATTGTTTGCCCAACGAGCCTCCTTCTGAAAAGAGGGAGGCTTTATTATTTTGCTGACAAAAAATTGCCAGGTAAACGCATTCCTTTTTCGTCATCCACCACTTTGCGCATTACTTTTTTTAATCCATCCGGTAGTTGTTCTAATTCAGCCTCTGTGAGTAGATGAACTATTTCATGAAACTCATCTTCATCATCATAGTATCCCACGAATAAATCAATTGTTTGATTGGAATGCATTCTAAGTGAAATTTCTAAGTCTTCCTCATATTGGTGCATGCTTACAATTGCCCATTGATCGTTGTCTTCAAAATTGAACAATACTTCAACTGGGTCTTGGCTAACCACATGGGTTACCAATTTTTCAATTAACTCTCCTGAATGATTTTTTACAAGTTCTTCGTAATTCATATTTTTCTAGTACCGATTAAAAAAGTCCAAATAACATTCCATCCACTTTGCTAATAATTTCGCCAAATTGTTCTTCGTTTTCTGCAAATTTATTTTTATCGCAATCAATGATTAACAATTGACCTTCTTTATAGCCATCAATCCATTTATTGTAATACTCATTTAACTTTTTCAAATAATCTAAACGAATATTTTCTTCATACTCTCTGCCTCGTTTTTGTATTTGAGAAACCAAAGTAGGTACAGAAGCTTTTAAATAAATTAATAAATCGGGGGGCTGTACCATTGTTTTAAGTGTTTGGAAAAATTGATAATAATTATCAAAATCTCTTTTACTCATTAATCCCATTTCATGTAGGTTGGGAGCAAAAATATTAGCGTCCTCGTAGATGGTTCTATCTTGAATAACTGTTTCAGTTCCATGTTGTATATCTAAAAGTTGATTCAGTCTGCTATTCAAAAAATAAATTTGCAAATTGAAACTCCAACGTGGCATGTCCTCATAAAAATCCATTAGATATGGGTTGGTGTCAACATTTTCGAACTGAGGTATCCAGCGATAATGTTTACTCAACATTTCTGTTAAAGTTGTTTTGCCCGCACCAATATTTCCTGCTATTGCTACGTGCTTTGGTTTTTTTGGTTTTGCCATTGGTAGATTCTATTAAAGTGTCGCAACTTAAGTAAACTAATCTGATTTTGGTGGTTTATGATTTAATAATTTAAACCAACTGCATCTCTAACCATTTTTAATGTTTCAGCAGCTCTGGCTCTGCCCTTGTCAGCTCCCTGTTTGATGATTCTGTGTAATTCATCTGGATTTGCTAAAAGGTCTGAAGCTTTTTCTCTGATTGGTTTAATGAATAGCACCATATCTTCCGCCAATTGCTTCTTCATGTCACCGTATCGAATGATACAATTTCCATTTGAACTGGAATTGAAATCTGCTTCAAATTTGGCTAATGTATCGGCACTACTTACCAATTTCATCATGGTAAATAAATTCTGAATATAATCAGGTTTTATAGCGTTGGGCTCTAATGGTCCTTGATCGGTTTTGGCCTTCATGATTTTTTTTCTAATCAACTCGTCATCGTCTGCTAAGTAAATTGTTGCGTTTTGATTTTCACTCTTACTCATTTTTCCATTCCCATCTAATCCCATAATCCTAATTAATTCGTCCCCGTAGTTAAATGCATAGGGTAAAGGAAAAACTTCTCCATATCGATAGTTAAAACGATCTGCAAAATTTCGGGCCATTTCTAAATGTTGCTCTTGGTCTTTACCAACAGGAACTTTCACCGCTCTTTGAATAATGATATCAGCAGCCTGTAGTACAGGGTAGGTTAGCAATCCAGCATTTACGTTTTCTGGTTGCATTCTTACTTTCTCTTTAAAAGTGACTGTTTTTTCTAGCTCTCCTTTATAAGAAAGCATATTTAAGTACAAATAGAGTTCCGCAATTTCAGGCACATCGCTCTGCACATAAAATGCCACTTTTTGTGGGTCCAATCCACATGCAATATTTTCTGCAATTACCCTGTATACACTATTTTTTAATTCTTTGGTATCTGGGTGTGTGGTTAAACTATGCCAATTGGCCACAAAGAAATAACAATTAAAATCGTCTTGCATGCGTACATAATTACGCATAGCACCAAAATAATTACCTAAGTGAAGGAATCCGGTGGGCCGAATTCCACTTACAACAACCTCTTTTTCCATGTGGGCGAAGATAAATATAGTGTTTGGTTTTTTATGGTTGGCATCAAAAGAATTCGGAAATTGTAGCCGGAACCATACTATTATCATTATTTCAGCTGTAAATACCATACTTGCCTCGCCAATTGAATACCTTAAGGGGGTTGGACCGCTTAGGGCAGATATGCTTAAAAAAGAGTTGGAGTTGTTTACTTTTAACGACTTATTGCAACATTATCCTATTCGGCATATAGACAAAACAAAGGTTAGCAAAATAAGTGAAATTAATTTTCAAACCGAGTATATTCAAGTTGCAGGAAGATTATTACAATTTGATATAATTGGAGAAAAAAGAGCCAAAAGATTGGTTGCACAAATAAGAGATTCATCAGGAATTCTTGAATTAACCTGGTTTCAGGGAATTAATTGGGTGCAGAAAAGTCTATATATTGGTTCGGATTATTTGGTTTTTGGGAAAACCACTTTTTTTAATGGAAAAGCACAAATGGTGCATCCAGAAATTGAAGTATTTGTGGCCACAAAAATGGGAGGTAAAGCCTTTTTAGAGCCTGTTTACCCCTCGACAGAAAAATTAAAGGCAAGAGGGTTAAATGGCAGGCAATTAGCAAAATTTACTTACACGTTACTTCAACAATTGAGCCCCAAAGATTTACCCGAAAATATTCCCTTAAATGTGTTGAAAGAGCTCAAGTTATTAGGTAGATATGAAGCTATTGCGGGGATCCATTTTCCTACTTCTGAGTTACACTTTAAAAAAGCAATGGAGCGTTTGAAGTTTGAAGAATTTTTTATTGCACAAGTAAGATTACAATTGGTAAGGTTACAACGAAATAGTTTTAGTAAGGGGGTTGTTTTTGAAAAAGTAGGGAACAATTTTAATGAGTTCTATCAACATTATCTTCCATTTGCTTTAACAGGGGCACAAAAAAGAGTGATCAAAGAAATCAGACAAGATACGGCTAGAGGGAGGCAAATGAATCGTTTATTACAAGGCGATGTGGGGAGTGGGAAAACGATTGTGGCATTGTTGAGTATGCTATTGGCTGCAGACAATGGTTATCAAAGCGCATTAATGGCTCCTACTGAAATTTTAGCACAGCAGCATTATCAAAGTTTAACCAGTTTACTTAAAGAAATGCCTGTAGAAGTAGCACTGTTAACGGGTAGTACAAAAATAGCAGAGCGAAGAAGAATTTTAAAAGGCTTACAAGAAGATACCATTCATTTTGTGGTAGGCACACATGCCATCATAGAAGATAAAGTGCAGTTCAAAAATTTGGGATTGGTAATTGTAGATGAACAACATCGGTTTGGTGTTGCTCAACGTGCAAGACTATGGACAAAAGCGGTGATTCCTCCTCATGTTTTGGTGATGACCGCAACGCCCATCCCTAGAACATTGGCTATGACAGCCTATGGAGATTTAGAATATAGTGTGATGGATGAACTCCCCCCAGGAAGAATACCCATTACTACAGTCCACAGAAATGAAATGGCTAGAGCCAGTGTAATGGGCTTTGTAAAGGAAGAAATTGCAAAAGGAAGACAGGCATACTTTATTTATCCGCTAATTGAAGAGAGCGAGAAATTGAGCTATGAAGATTTAATGCAAGGCTATGAGCAAGTAAAAAGTTTTTTTCCGGAGCCCAATTACCGAATTAGTATGGTGCATGGAAGACAACCAGCAGAACAGAAAGAGGCTAATATGCAACGTTTTGTAAAAGGCGATACTCAAATAATGGTGAGCACCACAGTGATAGAAGTTGGCGTAAACGTACCAAATGCATCGGTTATGGTAATTGAAAGCGCTGAAAAATTTGGATTGTCTCAATTACACCAGCTTAGGGGAAGGGTAGGAAGAGGAAGCGAAAAAAGTTTTTGCATTTTATTAACGGGTAGCAAAGCAAGCAAAGAAGCCAAAGAACGTATCAATATTATGTGTGCCACCAATGATGGTTTTAAAATTGCAGAAAAGGACTTAGAAATGCGAGGTCCAGGTGATATAGAAGGAACCAGACAAAGTGGTGCTTTGAACTTTAAGTTGGCTAGTATTGTTAATGACAAAGCATTGCTAGAAAAGGCAAAAGAAAAAGCAGCACAAATTGTGGAACAAGATTTGTATCTAGATTCAACTGAGAATGCAATGTTAAAAGATTATTTAGCAGCTCAACAATTGAAACATGGGTGGAGTAAAATTTCGTAACTTAAATAGATGGTATTGAAACCAATAGGATTAATAGTCGTTTTTTTAATAGGAATGCTTGGCTTAAATGCACAGGGCTACCTCGATTTTATTGAAAATAAAGGGCAGTGGCCTAATACCATTCAGTTTAAAAGTGAACTATCTTCTAGTGCATTTGCATTAACAAAAAATGGATACAGAGTATTACAGCATAATGTAGATGATTACGCTGCCATAGCCAATTCTAGGCATTTTCACACAGGTCATACATTAGGTGAAAACAAATCGGATATTACCCCCAAATTTGGTGAAAATGGCGAAGGCGATTTAGTCTTACGTTCCCATTCGTATGAAGTAAAGTTTTTAAATGCCAATCCTAATCCAACCATAATTAAGGATAAACCCTTGGGGGGAGTCAATAATTATTTTATCGGGAATGATCCTACCAAATGGGCAACTGATTGTAAGATTTTTCAATCAGTAACCTATAAAAATATGTATCCGAATATAGACATACGCTATTATACCAATAATGGGGTGTTAAAATATGATATTATCGTGCATCCTGGAGGAGACCCGAACAAAGTGATTTTATTCATTGATGGTTCAGATGGATTAACGATAAAAAATGATGCACTTCAAATTAAAACTTCGGTTGGTACAGTACAAGAGACTGTTCCATATACTTATCAAATTATAAATGGGGAAAGAAAAGAGATTGAATGTGGTTATGAAGTAAAAGGCAATTTAGTAAAGTTCAAGCTAGACAAGCAATATAACCGAAATAATACTTTAGTAATAGATCCACAGCCTGTATTCATCAGTTATTCTGGAAGTACTGCAGACAATTGGGGATTTACTGCAACTTATGATAACCTTGGTAATTTTTATGCAGGGGGTATCGTATTTAGTGCAGGTTTCCCTGTAAACAATGGAGCGGTTCAAACCACTTACAGAGGCGGTGTTAATGAATTTGGGCTCAATGGGTATGATATGGGAATTCTAAAATTTGAACCAGGTGGAACCAGTTTAATTTATGCAACTTATATAGGAGGTACTGGAAATGAACAACCTCATAGTTTAGTTGCTGATGCAGCTGGCAACTTGGTTATTGCTGGAAGGACTTCCTCAGGTACAAGTTATCCAACTGTAGCTGGTTCATTGCCATTGTATGGACCTGGTGGAGACTTTGATATTGCATTAACCAAAATTAATAGTAGGGGTAACGCATTGATTGGTTCTATTCGAATTGGTGGTACAGGCAAAGATGGAATAAATATTAGAGCTAATTACGATAATCCACAAGGACCAGAAACAACTAGAAGAAATTATGGCGATGATGCAAGAAGTGAAGTCATTTTTGATAATCAGGGAAATATTATTCTAGCTTCTGTTACACAGTCAGCTGATTTTCCTACTTCAACAGGCGCTTTTCAACGAACTCCTGGAGCAGCGAGAACAAATAGTGATAGAAGAATGCAAGACGGTGTGCTGATTAAATTAAATGCTAGTTTATCTCAGGTTTTATTCTCTAGTTTTTTAGGGGGTAATAATGATGATGCTGCTTTTGTTTTAGCTATTAATCCTGCTAATAACAATATTTATGTTGCAGGAGCAACTGCTAGCACCGACTTGCCAGCTAGATCAAATGCAATAGCCAATTTTCAAAATAACAATGGTTTTGTAGATGGCTTTATTAGCATTGTTTCTTCTGATGGCTCTAGTATTATTAGCACAAATTATATAGGTACCAATCGAGACGATGTAATTTTTGGTATTCAGTTTGATCGACAAGGTTTCCCATATATAGTAGGGACTACTACAGGTGTCTTTACTCCTATTAATTCACCTTATAATACAGCCAATCCCAACCAAGCTTCGGGTAAACATTTCATCGCTAAATTGCAACCTGATCTTTCAGGCTTTATCTATTTTACGAATTTTGGGTTAAGTACAGCCACTTCTCCAAGTCTTTCTATTTCTGCATTTTTAGTTGATCGATGTGGTCGGGTATATGTTTCCGGATGGGGAGGTAGTACTATCAATAATTTTATTACTTCACCGCTTAGTAATTTACCGACTCCAACAAGTGATGCGTATCAATCTGCTACCGATGGGGCTGATTTTTATTTCTTTGTACTAGAGCGCGATGCACAGCGCCAAATTTATGGTTCTTATTTTGGACAAACTGGTGGATTTGCAGATCACGTTGATGGGGGTACTAGTCGATTTGATCCGAACGGAACGATTTATCAATCTATTTGTTCATGTAAAAGAACGGGTGATCCAAGCAGGCCAATTGTTGGCACAGGAGGCGCATATTCAACAACTAACAGAAGTAATTCTTGTAATTTATTAGCCATCAAAATTGCGTTTAACTTAGCAGGTGTAGGTGGGGGGATTAAAACCACCATCAATGGTGTAGCGCGCGATACCTCTGGCTGTGTTCCATTAACAGTAGTGTTTTCTGATACCTTAGAATTAGCCAAAACCTATCGTTGGAATTTTAATGATGGTTCTCCAGAAGTAACTACAACCAATAATAGTGTAACACATACATTTAATAATATAGGCGTTTATAATGTAAGATTAATTGCAATTGATTCTGCTTCATGTAATATTAGTGATACTTCTTTTATAACCATGCGTGTTAGAGCAGACGAAGCAACTTTGGCATTTACTCCCAATAAATTACTTCCCTGTGAATCGTTAACGTATCGATTCGATAATAATTCCTTTGCATCAAGAACTTTTGGCGCAAATGCTTTCAGATGGGATTTTGGAGATGGAACTAGACGAGTTGCATCATTTGGTCCAGTAACACATACTTATGCAACCGCAGGTACGTACAATGTTCGATTAATTTTACTTGATACTAGTTTCTGTAATGAGTTAGATAGCATAACATTACAAATACGCATTTCTCCGTTGGTAAAAGCGCAATTTGAAACGCCTTCTTTGGGCTGTGTTCCTTATACTGCAGTATTTAACAATACTTCACTTGCTGGTAGAACCTTCCGTTGGGACTTTGGAGACGGTAATACCTCAACGGCTACTTCGCCTCAACATTTATATTCATCTATTGGAATCTATAATGTAAAATTGCTAGTAATTGATTCCTCTACATGTAATATAGCAGATAGTATTGTTGTACCAATAAGTGTTCGAGATAATCCAACTGCTGGTTTTCGATTTAGTCCTGATCCAACAGAAGCCAATACACCAGTCACTTTTACAAATAATAGTTTTGGGGCCAATCGGTATAAGTGGTTGTTTGGAGACGGAGATACATTAAATACCATAAGGTTGGATACATTGGTTCGTCATTTATACAATGCAACTGGAACCTATAATGCATGTGTAATTGCATACAATGATGCAGGCTGTGTTGATACCAGTTGTGCGCCAATTGCAATAACGATTGTACCTGGTTTTAATGTGCCCAATGCTTTTACGCCTAATGGCGATGGAGTAAATGATAAAATTTTTGTTCGAGGTTTTGGCATCACCAAAATGACTTGGAAAATATATAACCGTTGGGGAAACTTGATATTTGTTAGTAACAGTATTGCTGATGGATGGGATGGTAAATATAACGGCAAGCTGCAACCACAAGAAGTTTATCATTATACATTAGAATTAGAGTTTAGTGATAAAGAAAAGGCAACTAAAAAAGGTGATATAACCCTATTGAGATAATGGCTAAAAGAAAATGGATAAAATGTTGTTTGATGATGATGGCAATTATTATTGGTCATCAAAAATCCTATGCACAAGCATTAAGCTATTCTCAATATTACAATGCCCCTCTGTTAGTAAATCCAGCCAACACCGGATTTAATCCAGATTATGATTATCGTGCAGGGCTAAATTATAGAAATAGTTGGTCTGCTTTTGGTGCAGGATACAAAACAATGGGAGTTTGGGCTGATTCAAAATTGTTTGCCAAC
Organism: Sediminibacterium sp.; assembly: GCF_051860225.1. Lineage (GTDB taxonomy): Bacteria > Bacteroidota > Bacteroidia > Chitinophagales > Chitinophagaceae > Sediminibacterium. Next base: position 71,113 of record NZ_JBHYEI010000005.1, on the reverse strand, counting down.
CGTTTTGAAAATGGTTGGATGGGCGTTGGAGCAACCATTAATAAGGATGTTGCAGGAGCTGGACAGCTATCAGCAACCGGTGCAGCGTTATCTATAGCATGGCATCAAATGTTGGGGTATAACAGTTTGTTGAGTGCTGGGTTTAGCGCAGGAATCACTGCTAAGCGGGTTGATATTTCAAAGCTGAATTTTGACAATCAATGGAATGGACAATTTTTCGATGTTTCTATTCCCTCTAATGAGCCTTTTGCATTTAGTCAGGTCGGCTATTTAGATTTAAATATGGGATTGAATTATGCCTATTTTGCTTCTGAAAACTTTTATTTTAATGCTGGAGTATCTTTAATGCACTTGAATAGACCTAAAGAAAGCTTTTTTGCATCTAATATTAGTGATGCGCGTGTTCCAATCCGATATAATGTTTTTGCTAATGCTAGTTTAAAAGTACAGGATTTATGGATACTCAATCCGAATATCTATTTTAGCACGGTAGGTAATACCAGTGAGTTAGTAATGGGTTTAAATGCCAATAGAAATTTGGGAGGGAACGGACAACAACAAATGATTCTTGGACTTTATTATCGAAATAAGGATGCTATAATTCCTATGGTTGGGTATCAGATAAATGATCTTAAAATTACGGTTAATTATGATGCCACTATCTCGTCGGTCAATAGGTTTAATGCTTCTAGAGGCGCATATGAATTATCTATCATAAAACATGGAATTTTCTCTAGTTCTTTAGGCCGATCAGTTAAATGTCCTACCGTAAGGTTTTAAGTGCGGCAAACTTTATATATTGCGTATCTCAATTAGATGCGTATGAAATATCATCCTTTAGATTCAGCTATATTCATTAATAATAGAAAACGATTCGTTAAGAATATGTTGCCCAACAGCATTGCTGTTTTTGTAAGTAACGATGAATGGCCTAGTAATGGAGACGCTTTGCATTCTTTTAAACAAAATAGTGATCTATACTGGTTAAGTGGTATTGTACAGGAAGACTCCATGGTAATTTTATTTCCTGACAATCCAGATCCTAAATTCAGGGAAGTTTTGGTATTGGTTCGTCCTAACGAACTCAAAGAAAAATGGGATGGTAAAAGATTAAGAATAGCAGAAGCTAAAGCGATTTCAGGAATAAACACAATTGTATGGCTAGATAGCTTGGATGCACTTTTACAGGGTTGGATTCATTTAGCCGATCATATTTATTTAGATAGTAACGAGAATGATCGAAAAGCTTCTTTTATTAAAACCAGAGAGTATCGATTTATTGAAGAAATGAAATCGCAATATCCATTGCATCAATTTTTGCGAGCTGCAAAAATTATGAAAGAATTGCGTGCTATTAAATCAAAAGAGGAAATTGTAGTGGTACAAAAAGCAATTGATATTACAGACATTACTTTTAGACGTTTGATGAAGTTTATAAAGCCTGGTGTGAATGAGTGCGAAATAGAAGCTGAAATCTGGCATAGCTTTTTAAGCCAGCGCGCAACGGGACCAGCTTATGGAAGCATTATTGCAAGTGGGGATAACGCAAGAACACTTCATTATGTATCTAATAATGCAGAGTGTAAAGACGGGGATTTAATTTTGATGGATTTTGGAGCAGAATATGGAGGCTACTGCGCAGACTTAACTCGTACTATTCCTGTGAACGGAAAATTTACGAAGCGTCAAAAAATAGTTTACAATGCATGTTTGCATTTGCATAATTATGCCAAGTCTATTTTGAAACCGGGCATTAGTATTCTAGATTATACCGATAAAGTAGGCGAGGAAGCAACTAAGGAGTTCATTAAAATTGGGTTATTGAATAAGTCGGATGTTAAAAATGAAGACAAGGAAAATAGGGCTTATCGGAAGTATTTATACCATGGTATTTCTCATCATCTCGGAATTGATGTGCATGATTTGGGAACCAGAACTGAACCTATAAAAGCGGGAATGTTGTTTACGATTGAACCAGGAATTTATATCGAAGAAGAAAAAATGGGTGTACGAATTGAAAATAATTTTTGGATTACCAAGAATGGTAACACCGACTTAATGAAAAATATTCCCATTACAGTAGAAGAGATTGAATCTTATATGAAGCGATAAATATGAAGCAGCAAATCCCAAACCTTTTTACTTTAGTCAATTTATTTTTAGGAGCAACAGCCATTCTATATATACTTCAACCCGGTTTAACCTATGATGCATCAGGTGAGGGGTTGGTCAGTATTCCAGAAAAAATGATGATAGCCAGTTGGCTTATTTTTGGCGCTGCGATAATTGATTTTTTAGATGGATTTGTAGCCCGTTGGATGAATTGTAGTTCAGAAATGGGCAAACAGTTGGACTCTTTAGCCGATGTAGTGAGTTTTGGGGTTGCACCCGGATTAATGATTGTTCAATTTTTGCGATTTTCTTATGCTAGTACCGAAGGGGGGTTAGATATATCAATGGCTTTTGTTTTGCCAGCATTAATAGTTCCTTGTGCTGGTGCCTATCGATTAGCTCGATTTAATTTAGATCAATCTAAATCTACGGGATTCAAGGGTATTCCAATTCCTGCAGCAGGAATATTCATAGCATCATTTCCTTTGGTAAACTGGTATGCAACTGATGCATGGATATTAGATCTTTTACTTAACAAGTGGTTATGGTATGGCTTAATTGTATTGTTGAGCGCTGGAATGGTATCAACTATACCCATGCTAGCACTCAAATTCAGCGGATTAAGCTTTAAAAAGATATTACCATTTTTAATTATCCTATTCATTGCTGTAACAGTTGCCTTTCTTTTTGGATGGTTGGCAATTTCCGCAGGATTTATTGCTTATGTAATTCTATCTTTGTTGTTTAAACCAACCGAATCATGAAGTTTGAAGTAGCTATTAATGTAATGCCATTAAAAGATTTATTAGATCCACAAGGAAAAGCAGTGTTGGGTGGACTGGCTAATTTAGGCATTAGCGAAGTAAAAGATGTAAGAGTAGGAAAGCATATTACTTTATCGGTTGAAGCAGCTTCCGCAGAAGAAGCAAAAGCTATTGCAGAAAATGCCACAAAACAATTGTTGGCTAATCAGGTGATGGAGTATTTTGAGATTACCATAAACGGTTAATTTGCTTTATTTAGTTCCTACACCTTTAGGCAACCTAAAGGACATCACCTTGCGTTCACTAGAAGTATTAAATTTAGTGGACTTGATTTTGTGCGAAGACACGCGTACTTCTTCAAAGTTATTGCAACATTATAGTATACAAAAGCCACTTTCTCCGTATCACCAGCACAACGAACATAAGATTGTATCACATTTGGCCGACCAACTAGAAGCGGGGAAGACCATGGCATTGATAACCGATGCAGGTACACCAGGTATTTCTGATCCGGCTTTCTTGTTAGTTAGGGAATGCATCAAAAGAAATATTCGGGTCGAGTGTTTGCCAGGTGCAGCTGCATTTGTGCCGGCATTAGTAAATAGTGGCCTACCAACTAATCGATTTGTTTTTGAAGGATTTATTCCAATTAAAAAAGGTAGACAAACTTTATTAAAACAGTTAGCCTTAGAACAACGAACAATGATATTTTATGAGAGTCCTATGCGATTAGTTAAAACGCTTGAAGATATGGGGCAATATTTTGGGGAGGATCGCAACTGTTCAGTTGCAAGAGAGCTAACCAAAATGTTTGAAGAGAATAAAAGAGGAACCCTTAAAGAAGTTGCCGAATATTTTAAATCAAAATCGGTGAAAGGGGAGATTGTATTGGTAGTGGCTGGTGCAGACTAATACTTTATGCAATATATTTATACTCTAATACTACCTAACGATAATACAATGAATATGCGAAAATTAACCCTTTCTTTTTTGGTGGGATGCTTGTTCTTTAGCACAAGTATATTTGCACAGCCCGATCGCTGGCAACAAAAGATTAAGTACACCATGAATGTAAACATGGATGTAAATACCAATCGATTTAGTGGAACTCAAAAGATTGATTATTTTAATCAATCACCAGATACGCTCAATAAAATATTTATGCATTTATATTGGAATGCCTTTCAGCCCAATAGTAGCATGGATGTACGGAGCAGAGAATTAGGAAAAACAAAATTAGCCGATCCCAGAAGAAACAATGATGGATTAGATTGGGATGCAAGAGTAAAAGATAGAATTAGCAAATTAACACCTAACGAAATTGGATACCAAAATGTAAAGTCGGTTCATGTAAATGGCATAGCGCAAAAATTAATTGAACATGAAACAATTTTAGAAATAGTATTAGCTAAACCTATTTTACCTAAAACAAAAGTTACACTAGATGTGGTATTTGAATCGCAAGTACCTGTTCAAATAAGAAGAAGTGGAAGAGATAATGCGGAAGGAATTAGATATAGTATGTCTCAATGGTATCCCAAAGTAGTTGAATACGACTACCAGGGCTGGCACGCTAATCCGTATATTGCTAGAGAGTTTTATGGTGTATGGGGAGACTTTGATGTCAATATTACCATCGATAAAAGTTATATGGTTACAGCAGGTGGAGACTTATTAAATGCAAATGAGATAGGATTTGGTTATGAGTCTAAAGGTACAGTAGTAAAACCTGCAACTGGAAAGACTTTGACTTGGAAATGGCAAGCTAATAATGTACATGATTTCATGTGGGCGGCCGATCCGGATTACAAAATGATTACACGTACAACAGAGGGAGGACCATTGTTGCGTGTGGTATATAAGAAAGTAGATTCTTTAGAAAATCGTTGGCAGAAAATGGCCGACACTTGTGCACTAATTTATCCAATCATTGCTAAAACCTTTGGGGCATATCCATACAAAACTTACACGTTCGTGCAAGGAGGAGATGGTGGTATGGAATATCCGATGGCTACTTTGATAAAAACTGCTAGTATAGGAACAGCAATACATGAATGGATGCATAGCTGGTACCAAATGATTCTAGGAAGTAATGAAGCATTGTATGCTTGGATGGATGAAGGGTTTACCGATTATTCAAGTACAAGGGCAATGGCCATGTTAAGAAATAGCCCAGGCTTTTGGTATAGCGGTTCTTACGGAGGATATAATCGTTTAGCAAGAAGTGGATACGAAGAACCTGCTAGTACTCATGCCGATCATTTTAATACCAATTTTGCATCTACTTCTTCTGCATACAGCAAGGGTGCTGTTTTTATAGAGCAATTGGGTTATATAGTGGGGGCAGATACCAGAGATAAAATTTTACGTGACTATTTTAATACATGGAAATTCAAACATCCTAATCCAAATGATTTTATTAGGGTGGCAGAAAAAGTTAGCGGTGTAGAATTGGATTGGTACAAAGAATATTGGATTTATAGCACAAAGACCATTGATTATGCAGTTGGTGATATTGCTATGGTAGATAATAAAACAAGTATAACAATTAAGCGTATTGGTAAAATGCCTATGCCAATTGATGTATTAGTAACCTATAAAGACGGTACACAAGAAATGCATTATATGCCTTTGAATTTAATGTACGGTGCTAAAGCAGCAGAAACAAAAGTGCCCACTACCTTGCATGCCCCTTGGAAATGGACACATCCTGATTATGCGTTTACAACCAACAGAGCAATTGGGGATATTAAGTCTATAGAAATTGATCCAAGCTTAAGATTGGCTGACATTAATAGAACCAACAATAAGTTGGTTATTCCTGAGTAAATATTAAATTGAAATAGAACGGACCGCCTCGATTATTCGGGGCGGTTTTTTATTTTGCTACGTGGATGATATACTTTTCTTCAAAGTATGTTTCAGGAAATATTTTGAAAATTGGCATCATTTTAGGACGTGAACCACTCTCAAAAATTTCTTGGTTTAAGTCGCCGCCCTTTAAACAAATCAGTCCATTTCTAAGCCCACCCTCAGTTATAGGAGCGGTAGGTTTTTTAATGAGGGGCATACTCCATTTTAATAATTCTTTTAGAGGTGCTACTGCTCTTGAAACAGCAAAATCAAATTTTCGATTGGTAATGTCTTCTGCCCTAGTATGTTTGGTGGTAATATTTTTAATGCCCGCACCTTCACAAACGGCATCAACTACTTTTAATTTTTTGGCAATACTGTCTACTAAATGAAATGTAACCTCAGGAAAAAAAATGGCCAAGGGAACTCCTGGGAATCCGCCCCCACATCCAATATCAATGATATTCATTCCTTTCGAAAAGTCTGCAATCGCAGCAATACTTAATGAGTGCAATACATGGTGTAGGTAAATGCTGTCGATATCTTTTCTAGAGACCACATTTATCTTAGCATTCCAATCTTTGTATAATTCTTCTAATAATCTAAACTGCTCTAGTTGAGTAGGAGTAAAGTCATCAAAGTACTTGGTAATTAGTTCCAGTTTTTGCGGGGTGCTTTCCATATAGCAGGTACAGTAAATAGGTAATAAAAAAACATCCAAATATCAAAAAATAAGAACCAAGGATATAAGTCTTTTTCATTCAGTTGAATCATGCCCTTGTATAATACAATGGCTTGTATAATAAAACGTAATGCAAATACTCCTAAAGCTAATTGCCAATTGAAAAAAAGGATACTTAAAACAAATAGTGGGTAAACAAAAAATAAAGAGAAAGAGTACAATCCCAATAAAAATTTATGAATGGGTTTATAATATTTCCCAGTAGAATAATGTCGGTATTTTTGGGTCATCCATTCTCCCCAACTATTTTTTGCATCACTAAGGGTATGTGCATCGTGATCTAGTAATATGGATGTATTTTCTGCAGTTGCAACCTGATTAATGAATAAATCATCGTCTCCGCTAGGTATTTGATTAATGGAAGAAAATCCCTTGTTTTTAAAGAAAATTTCTTTTTTATAACTTAGGTTTCTACCGACACCCATATAAGGTTTACCAGCTAACGCATAAGAAAAATATTGTAGCGCAGTATGGAATGTTTCGAAACGAATCAGTTTGTTTAACAAACCTGGTTTTTTATGGTAAGCGCCATAACCTAATACGATTTCTGTTTCATCGTCGTATGCCCCCTGCATTTTTTTAATCCAATTTTCTGATGCTGGAACACAGTCTGCATCTGTTAATAAGACTATTTCATGCTTAGCGCTTTTAATCCCCATAGACAATGGGAACTTTTTTCCGCTAATCATTTTTGCTTCCTGAGTTAGTTCAATCATATTCAGGTTTTTAAACGAGCGCCTGAATTCATCAATAACATATTTACTTTCATCCGTAGAGTTGTCGTTTACCAAAACAACTTCATGTGTTGTTGCGTAATCCTGAACCAAAATGCCAGGTAAATTTTTTACCAAATTGTGCGCTTCATCGCGTGCGCATATAATTACAGAAACAGGATGTTCAACAGAAGTTGCTTTTTCAGTTGCTTTATAATATGCCATTCTTCTAAAGAAATACAGGTAATAAAAAACCTGTATAGCTATAACAGTACAAAAAAGTCCAAAACAAATAGTCCAGACAATAGCGGGTATGATCATGCAGCAAAAATAGGGCAAAGACCACTACTTTTGCAGCATGGCCGCACTAAGTTTTACACTAAACAATACCGCAGAAGGATCCGCAGCAAGAGCGGGAATAATTGAAACTGACCATGGTACCATACAAACGCCCATTTTTATGCCAGTGGGAACAGTTGGTTCAGTTAAAGCAGTAACGCAACAACAATTAAAATTAGACGTTCAAGCCCAAATAATATTAGGCAATACCTATCATTTATATTTAAGACCCGGAACAGATGTGCTAGAAGCAGCTGGGGGATTGCATCGCTTTAACGGATGGGATAGACCCATTCTTACAGATAGTGGCGGTTATCAGGTTTTTTCTTTGGCCGCAAATAGGAAAATTAAAGAAGAAGGGGTTGTATTTCAGTCGCATATCGATGGAAGTAAGCATTTGTTTTCACCCGAATCGGTGATGGATATTCAGCGAAGTATTGGGGCTGATATCATTATGGCATTTGACGAGTGCCCTCCTTATCCAAGTGATTATGATTATGCCAAAAAAAGTATGGAGTTAACCCATCGTTGGTTAAATAGATGCATTGCTCGATTAGCTGAAACCCCTGATAAATATGGGTACACGCAAAACTTATTTCCCATAGTGCAAGGCAGTACCTACAAAGATTTGCGTAAGGCTTCTTGTGAGTTTATTGCTTCACGTGGTGCTGTCGGAAATGCCATTGGTGGATTAAGTGTGGGTGAGCCTGAAGACATGATGTATGAATTTACTGCATTGTGTACCGAGCATCTTCCTTTGGATAAGCCTCGTTATTTAATGGGAGTGGGAACACCGTGGAATTTATTGGAGTGTATTGATTTAGGTATTGATATGTTTGATTGTGTAATGCCCACCCGTAACGGACGAAATGGGATGTTATTTACCACACAAGGAGTGATTAATATTCGGAACAAAAAATGGTACAAAGACTTTAGCCCAATTGATCCAGGCTTGCCTGCTGAAACCAGTCAATATTACACCAAAGCATACCTACGACACTTATTTGTAGCGGAAGAGATTTTAGGATTGCAGATTGCCAGCATTCACAACCTTAGCTTTTATTTGTGGTTGGTAGGGGAAGCAAGAAAACATATTCTAGATAACACATTCCGCAGTTGGAAAAAAGAAATGTTAGAGATAGTGAAGCGGCGATTATAATCCCGTTAGGAAAATAAAGTGTGAATAAGCGTAAGCGCATTTTTTATTTATTCACTTTCATAATAAAATGGGCAATCTTTGAAATTAGGTAACTATTTTAGTAGTGCTTACTAATCCGTTACCTCTGAAGCCCTAAAATTGATACATCCATTTTCATGGATGTATTTTTCTATCTTTGATACAATGAAGAAGCTTGATTGGTACATACTCAAAAAATTCCTCACTACTTTCTTCTTTGCTATTTTTCTTTTTGCAGTAATTGCTGTTGTGGTGGATGTGAGTGAAAAGACCGATGATTTTGTTCGATCTCAGTTGGGTTTTAGGCGGATTATAACCGACTATTACGCTGGCTTCATCCCGCATATTATTGCCCTCTTATTTCCATTATTTGTTTTTATTGCAGTGATTTTTTTTACTTCAAAAATGGCTGGGAACAGCGAAATTATTGCTATACTGGCCAGTGGTACTGGGTATTCAAGGTGGTTGAGACCTTATTGGATAGGAGGGATTCTAATGGCTACTTTATTATGGTTTGCTAATCAGTATATCGTACCAAAGGCGAATGTTTTGCGTGGAAATTTTGAGGCAAAATATATTGATGCAAACTCAAGCTATAATGCACTATTAGGTCAGTCGAATCATATTTACTTACGCATTGATTCTTTTACATATGCGGGTATACATTATTATGATACCCTAATAAAAAGAGGAGGTCCTGTTTTTTTATATACTGTCAAGGATAATATTGTTACAGAAAATTTAAGAGCTGAATCAATCATTTGGGATACTGCTAGCAAAAAATGGAAATTAGATGTTTTGTTAGATCGTAAGTTAAAACCCATGCAAGAAGTGGTTTTGCAAGAAGCTACTCGATTAATGAATTTCAATTTTAAACCATCCGACTTAACCCGTGATAAATATACGAAGGATAAGTTAACAACACCTGAATTAACCCGATTTATTGCCTTAGAAGAGTTAAGGGGGTCGGAAGGGTTGAATAGCTTAAAAGTAGAACGTTATAGACGTGATGCTACCTGTGTAACAGTTATTTTATTGACTTTAATTGGTGCCATTATTGCCGGACGTAAAGTAAGGGGTGGTAGTGGTGTGCACTTAGCAGTTGGCTTTGTTACAGCAGCATTGTTTATTATTACCGATCGATTCTCTACCATATTTTCTACCAAAGGAAATTTGCCCCCGTTAATGGCAGCATGGATTCCGAATATGATATTCCTAATAGTTGTAGTATATCTGTATCGCACAGCCCCCAAATAATTATTTGTGAAAATTTGCAACAAGACTGGCATTGATTTTGTTGTACTTACAACTTCAATTACCTTTGAAGCATTAGATAATATAACAAAAGATTGCCATGGGAATTATCAAAGACAGGTTCAAAGCAAAAGCTGATATAGCTAGTGCAGAAATTAAATCAATCATAAAAGATCACGGAAACAAAAAAGTTGGAGAAGTAACCCTTGCGCAAATCTATCAGGGAATGCGTGGAATAACTGGGTTAGTAACTGAAACCAGCTTACTCGATGCTCAAGAAGGCATCCGATTCAGAGGGTATTCAATCCCTGAATTACAGGATAAATTGCCTAAAGCACCTAATGGTGGAGAACCATTGCCAGAAGGTTTGTTCTACTTAATGTTGATGAATGAATTACCAACAGAGGAACAAGCTAATCATATTACCAGTGTTTGGCAACGAAGAAGCCATGTTCCTAACCATGTGTTTGCTACCATTGATGCATTACCATTGAGTACGCACCCTATGACAATGTTTGTTGTAGGTGTTATGGCATTACAAACCGAGAGTAATTTTGCTAAGCAATACGCTAACGGCATGAATAAGAAGGATTATTGGGATGCTACTTACGATGATGCGATGGATTTGATTGCTCGTTTGCCAAGGATTGCAGCTTACATTTATAGAAGAAAATATCGCAACAACGAACATATACAGCCTAATGGTTTATTAGATTGGGCAGGAAATTTTGCCCATATGATGGGATACGACGATGAAAGCTTTAAAGAGTTGATGCGTTTGTATATGACCATCCATGCAGATCACGAAGGTGGAAACGTATCTGCTCATACTACGCATTTAGTAGGTTCGGCTTTAAGCGATCCATTCTTAAGTTATGCTGCAGGAATGAATGGATTAGCGGGTCCTTTGCATGGATTGGCTAATCAAGAAGTAATTAAGTGGATATTTGAAATGCAAGAGCAATTAGGTACCGATAGTCCTAGTAAGGAACAAATTGCCCAATATGTGCAAGACACATTGAATGCTGGTAAAGTTGTACCTGGATACGGCCATGCAGTATTGCGCAAAACTGATCCACGCTTTTCCGCACAAATGGAATTTGGTAAGAAGCATATGCCAGATGATAAATTGGTAAACACTGTTTGGAATATTTATGAAACCGTTCCGCCAATTTTACAATCATTGGGTAAAATTAAAAATCCATGGCCAAATGTAGACGCGCATAGCGGAGCATTGTTGGTACACTATGGTTTTGTAGAATATGAATTCTATACCGTTTTATTTGCCGTAAGTCGTGCATTGGGTGTAATGGCCAGCTTATGTTGGGATAGAGCACTAGGCTCACCATTAGAGCGTCCTAAGTCAGTAACAACTGAGTCTGTGAAGCTTTGGTTAGAAGGGAAAGAGCAAATTTGGGAGTAATTTTCTCCTGATTGAATATACAGCCCGGCTATGAAAATGGTCGGGCTTTTTTGTGAAATTAGTTTTTATCCCTTCCTGTTGAATTCACTTTATTTGTAAGATTTTATTCCAAGTGTGTTCTATGTTTTTCGTGGGTATAGTTGGGATAAATTTTTCTCTGGGTATGCCATTGATATGATAAAGTCTTTCTGTGGGAATTTGAAACCCAATATTGGTTTCGGTCATTGTGAATCCTTGTACTGCGCCTAACAGTTTGGCCATAGACGTGCCTACAATTTTAGCCCTTTTTAGTCCATCAAATCCTATAGCCATTCCTTCTCCCATGCTGCCTGTCCAATGACCAACCATGATATATACATTGCCTTTATATTGGGTTTTGCGAGGCGTCACATATTCAACCCATTGTCTTTTTGTTTGAAATACAGTTTCATCAAATTCATGTTGTTGATAGGGCAGTGCTTTATGAATGAACCTACCCATGATACTTCTTGCAACGGTTGTATTACCTCCACCAGGTGTTTCAGTTAAATCAATGATAATATTCTTGTATAATAGGAAGCTATCTAGTGCTTGATCAAATAAATTAATCAAGTTGAAGTTGCCTAATGCATCGTTGATTTTAATGTAAGCAGTTGTTTGATTCAGTTGTTTTGTTTCTAAAAGGGATGATTTTGAGCTTAATTTAATGCTGTCTGCGTTTAAAGTAATTGTTGTTCCATTTCTGTTTATGGTTAATATCCGATTGGTGTTATGCGTGCCTGCAAAGAGCATATTAATAGCATATTTATACATATCATTGGTATGGGTATTGGTATATTTGGGCAAGAACTGTTGTAATTGGCTATCGATGGCATTGCCTTGAAAAAGGAGTATTTCATCTCCAATTTTAAGTCCTGACTTTTCAGCTTTATACCCTTTTCTTAAATCGGTAATTACGAATTGACGATTAATCTTTTCAACATAAATGTCTTGACCGCTTGGAATAATTCTGTTTGAGGTAGAGAGGTTTGTATAAAGTGAAATATGGCCATTATAGCATTCGTTAATGACCCCTTCCATGAATTTAATGAATGCTTGTTGACTGGATACTTTTTTCACAAGTGGTGAATAGATCTCTTTTACTTTGAGCCAATTTATTTTTTGTTGGTCTAGATATGCATAGTTATCATTCACGTCATTCCAAAACGCTAGAAAGTCTTTTTCGTATTTGGTTTGTGCGGTTACAAATGAACAAACAAAAATGAATAAACCAGTGATGATGTATTTCATTGCTTTTGAATTTTGTATTGGTATCTCATAAAAAAGTGAATATAACTTTTTTATTATTTGAACTATTTAATGATTTTTTCACTTTTTGCCAGTCAAATTATAACTACTTTTACCTTATCAAATGGTATCATTGATTCAAAAATCTAAGTATAATAGCTCTTACAACATGGTCAAATCTATGTTTGGTTTCATGGCATGGATGGTATGGGTACTTATTTTTTTTGCAGGTACTGTTAAAGGAAATGTTCCTTACGAATCATTAATCAAAGCAACTAAAGTAACAGTTGCAACCTCAAGTAATAAAGCCAATTTACCATTTAACGATTCTGGTCCACTACAATTGCCAGAAGACTCTGAAGTATTGAGTACTTCCATGGATGATGAATTGGATGAAGCTAAGAAATTGGCATTAGCTATTTTTTCTCTGCAGTTGTTTGGGTTTAAACAAACAATAGAAACACAATCCGTTCAGTCCTTTCAGTACGAGCAAGCAATACAGCAAATAATTGCAATCCCACTATTTGTTCTCCATCATTCTTGGAAAAGTAACCTCGCTTAATTTTTTGATTTGATCAGTATTTAATGCAACTGATGCATCCACATCTCTATTGTGTGATGCCTCACTTGACATAGTCATTTTACATTTCTTAGTCAATCGAAAAATATGAAACAGGTTTTTATTTCTATAATAACAGCAATCATTTTATTTACTACTGGTTGCAAAGAGCATAAAGAAGAAAAAAAAGAAGAAATACAATTTATAGTGACGAGTCCAATTGAAGTTGATACTACTATTAATAAGGAATATGTATGCCAATTACAGTCTGTACAACACATAGAAATTAGGGCACTTGAAAAAGGATATCTGCAAAATATTTATGTTAACGAAGGACAGTTTGTTAAAAAAGGGCAGATAATGTTCCAAATTATGCCGTTGATTTATCAAGCTGAAACACAGAAGTCTGAAGCAGAGGTGAATTTTGCAAAAATTGAATATCAAAATACGAAGCAATTAGCAGACAGCAATATCGTTTCAAAAAATGAACTTGCACTTGCAAAAGCTAAGCTGGATAAGGCTAAGGCAGAATTGTCGCTATCGAAGGCCCATCTTTCTTTCACAGAGATTCGCGCACCTTTTAATGGAATTATTGATCGTTTTAACGTGAGACTTGGGAGTCTTTTAGATGAAGGGGAGTTGCTAACTACCTTAGCAGACAATAGTAAAATGTGGGGGTACTTTAATGTGCCTGAAGCAGAATACTTAGATTATATTTCATTGGAGAAAAAAGCAGGTAATGCCATTGTAAACTTAGAAATGGCAAATCATAAATTATTTGACCAGAAAGGAGTAGTAGAAACTATTGAGGCAGACTTTAATAATGAAACAGGGAATATCGCATTTAGAGCTACTTTCTTTAATCCAAAGCGTATACTTCGTCATGGAGAAACGGGTAAAATACTGATGCCTATTATTCTAAACAAAGCCATTTTAATTCCACAAAGAGCCACATTTGATGTGCTAGATAAAAAATTTGTTTACATAGTTGATGCCAACAATACATTAAAAGCAAAGCAGATTACTGTTTCACAAGAAATGCCCCACTTATATGTGGTGTCTTCGGGGCTGAGTGCAAAAGACAAAATTCTTGCAGAAGGATTAGGAAAGGTGAAGAATAACGAGCGAATTAAATATTCATTTGTGCCTTTTGAAAAAGAATTGTCTGATCTAAACAATTTACACGCAGAATAACGCTGGTAATCTAAAATTTTAAAAGATGTTTAATAAGTTTATTAAAAGGCCAGTGCTTGCTATTGCCTTGTCTGTAGTAATAGTATTTATGGGATTATTAGCCATTAAAACATCCCCTGTTGCCCAGTTTCCCGAAATAGCACCACCCCGTGTCAATATTTTTATAGAGTTTCCAGGGTCTAATGCCGATGTATTAGTAAAGTCTACCTTGACCATATTAGAGCGTGCCATTAACGGAGTACAAGGTATGCAATATATGATTTCAGATGCCACAAGTGCAAGTGAAGCAACCATTGAAGTGATTTTTGAACCTGGTACAGATCCTACATTGGCTGCAGTTAGGGTAAAGTCTAGAGTTGATCAAGTGATGACCAATTTGCCTCCACTCGTACAAAGAGAAGGGGTAATTATATCCCCACTACAGCCGAGTATGTTGATGTACCTAAATCTGTTTAGTAAAGACAAAGATGTTGATGAAAAATATTTATTCAACTACGCAAATACGTACATCTTGCCTGAACTTCAACGGATCAATGGAATGGGATTTGCTCAAGCTATTGGTAGTCGTGCTTTTGCTATTCGCGTTTGGTTAGATCCTGAACGAATGAGGGCGTATAATATTTCTGCAGAAGAAGTTTTAAAATCGATTGATGAACAAAGTGTATTAGCAAGACCTGGTAGAGTTGGATTAAGTTCGGGTAAAACAGCTCAGTCGCAAGAATATGTTTTTACTTATAAAGGATGGTACAATAAACCTGAACAATATCAGGATATCATCATAAAAGCCAATTCGAAAGGTGAAATTTTGAAGTTAAAAGACATTGCAGAAGTTGAAGTTGGAAGTGAGTTTGTAGATATTTATTCCAACAAGGATGGACATCCCTCGGCTTCTTTGGTCCTTAAACAAAACCCTGGAAGTAATGCTAATACTGTTATTGCTGAAGTGAAAACAAAATTAGCAGAGCTGAAAAAAGATTTTCCTCCGGGTATTGATTATGAAATTAACTATGATGTATCAAAGTTTGTGGATGCTTCAATTGAAAAAGTATTGCATACATTAATTGAAGCATTTATTCTTGTAGCGATTGTTGTGTTCGTTTTTCTAGGAGATTGGCGCTCTACTTTTATTCCAATTTTAGCAGTACCAGTATCATTAATTGGCGCGTTTGCCTTAATGAAGTTTTTTGGTTTGAGTATTAACCTAATTACCCTGTTTGCATTGGTTTTAGCAATTGGGGTAGTTGTTGATGATGCTATTGTTGTAGTAGAAGCAGTGCATGTTAAAATGGAAGAAGAAAACTTGTCGCCTTTTGCTGCAGTTAAAAAAGTAATTAGGGAAATTAGTGGGGCAATTATCGCTATTACATTGGTAATGACATCTGTATTTGTTCCTGTTGCATTTATGACAGGGCCAGTAGGTGTTTTATACAGGCAATTTTCATTGACTATGGCAAGTGCCATTGTGATTTCTGGATTTGTAGCTTTAACGCTTACACCTGTATTGTGTGCAATACTTTTAAAAAACACACATGGTAAACCCAAAAGTAAATCGCCCATCAATCAATTCATCAATTGGTTTAATAAGACTTTTGAACGCATAACAGGAAAGTATACTAAATTTCTATCACTCATAGTAAATCGAAAATTGATTACTTATGGGATATTATTGATCTTTGCCTTTGGTATATTTAGTGTAAATAAAGTTCTGCCGGCCGGCTTTATTCCAAGTGAAGATCAAGGGCAGATATATGCCATTATTCAAACAAGTCCAGGTACAACACTTGAACGTACTAATGAAATCTCAAGAAAATTACAATTAATTGCAAGCAAAATTGAAGGGGTATCTTCTGTTACTTCTTTGGCTGGTTATGAAATATTGACTGAAGGACGTGGCTCTAACGCAGGTACTTGTTTAATTAACTTAAAAGATTGGTCAGAAAGAAAGCAATCTGTTAAAGAAGTAATTGAAGAATTAGAAATAGAATCAAAAGACTTGCCTGCCAATATTGAATATTTTGAACCACCTGCTGTTCCAGGTTATGGAACATCCGATGGGTTCTCTCTCAGATTGCTTGACAAAGGAAGCGATGTAGATTATCAGGAATTTGATCGAGTGAATGCTGAGTTTTTATATGCGCTTAAAAAAAGAAAAGAACTAGCAGGACTTTTTTCCTTTTATTCTGCCAAGTATCCTCAGTATGAAATTTCAGTAGACAATGCGTTGGCCATGCAAAAAGGCGTCTCTTTGGGTAATGCTATGGAGAATTTAAATGTGATGATTGGAAGTACTTATGAGCAGGGTTTTATTCGATTTAATAATTACTATAAAGTTTATACACAGGCTGGTCCTGAATTCCGAAAACAGCCATCAGATATCCTAAATATGTTTGTTAAAAATGATCGTGGTGAAATGGTACCTTATTCTGCTTTCATGACTATCAAGAAAACACAGGGGCCTAATGAAATAGCACGTTATAATTTGTATATCTCTTCTTTGATTAATGGTACACCTGCAAAAGGCTATTCATCAGGCGATGCCATTGATGCCATTAAGGAAGTAGCTGCGCAAACATTACCTCGTGGTTATGATATAGCATGGGAAGGCTTGTCATATGATGAAGCAAAAAGAGGTAATGAAGCATTGTACCTGTTTTTAATTGTTATCTTTTTTGTTTATTTAATTCTTGCCTCTCAATATGAAAGTTTCTTATTGCCATTTGCAGTGTTGTTGTCACTACCTCCAGGTATTTTTGGCTCGTTTTTTTTATTAAAATTAATGGGGTTATCCAATGATATCTATGCACAAGTAGGGTTAATCATGTTGGTAGGATTGTTGGGGAAGAATGCAGTTTTGATTGTGGAGTTTGCAGTGCAGAAACACAATCGGGGCGCAACAGTTTTAAATGCTGCAATTGAAGGAGCGAAAGCTCGATTTAGGCCTATTCTTATGACATCTTTTGCTTTTATTGCTGGTTTAATACCGCTGGTGATTGCAACAGGTCCTGGTGCAGTGGGAAATCATACCATTGGGTCGTCTGCTTTAGGGGGGATGTTATTTGGAACCATGTTTGGTGTAATCATTGTACCCGGGCTTTACTACATTTTTGGATCACTCGAAGAAGGAAGATATTTAATCCGCGATGAAGATCAGAACCCTCTAAGTGAAGATTTTGTTGAAAGCAACACGCCAATGACCAACAAAATCAAAAAAATATTTTTAAAATTTAGAAACAAGAAAGATAATGAAACAAATAACTAACTATATTTTAATTCTTTGCACTATAGTTTGGCTGCAAGCATGTAAAGTTCCTGCACTTATAAGTAAGGAAGAAAATAAAACGATTCCCTCCACTTTTAATAATATTCAGGATACGATGAATATGGTCAAATTGGAATGGCGAAAATACTTTTCAGACCCTAATCTCATTTCATTAATAGATACTGCACTCCAAAATAATCAGGAGTTAAATATCATGGTTCAAGAAATTGAAATGAGTAAGAATGAAGTTTTGCAAAGAAAAGGTGAGTATAAACCTTTTGTAAATTTAAAAGCAGGGGCAGGACCTGATAGAGCAGCTAAATATACATGGGATGGCTTTTCAGAAGAGGATTTAAAAGCCAATCCTGATAAAGGGCCGAAATATATAGGTGATTTCATGGTCGGAGCTTATTTTTCTTGGGAATTAGATGTTTGGAAAAAATTGCGAAATGCTACTAAGTCTGCTGCTATTAAGTACTCCGCAGCAGTTGAGGGGAAAAACTTCATGGTCACCAATATTATTGCAGAAATAGCAGCGTCATATTATGAGTTGATGGCACTCGATAATCAATTAGATATTATTCAACAGAATATTGAGTTACAGAGTAACGTATTGAAAGTGATAAAGCAACAAAAGGAAGCAGCAAAAGTCACTCAATTAGCCGTAAATCGATTTGAAGCACAACTGCTAAATACACAGAATCTTCGCTATCAGATAAATCAACAAATCACTGAAACAGAAAATAAAATCAGATTCCTAACAGGTAAGTATTCGCCAACCATTACTAGAAACTCTACTTTGTTTAGTCATATTCCGATGGATGAAATGCAAACTGGCATACCTTCTCAATTATTGATCAACAGACCTGATATTCGACAAGCAGAATTAAACATCGCAGCTGCAAAGTTGGATGTGCAGGTTGCTAGAACTAATTTTTATCCGTCATTTAGCATTCAAGCAGGTCTTGGTTTTCAAGCATTTAATCCTTTGTATTTGGTAAGGCCAGCTTCAATATTGTATAATCTTGCTGGTGATATGATGGCTCCATTAATTAATAAGAACGCAATTATTGCAACCTATTATAATGCCAATGCACAACAAATACAAGCAGTTTATATGTATGAACAGACTATTTTAACTGCTTATACAGAAGTGCTGAATCAAATGGCAAAAGCTAATAATTTTAAAGCCAGTTATGAGATGAAATCAAAAGAAGTCGATATTTTATTGCAGTCTGTTGCCATTTCTAATAATTTATTTAATTCTGCTCGAGCAGATTATATGGAAGTATTATTAACTCAAAGAGAAGCTTTGGAATCAAAAATGCAATTGATTGAAATTCGTATGAAACAATTGAGTGCGAGAGTAAATATTTATCGCGCACTTGGTGGAGGGTGGGGGTAATATTTATTGTTTGGATAAATTCCCTTTTTGCAAAAAATACAATTGATAATTTTTGATGCGACCATTCTTGGAATCCTGTCGTGGCAAGTATTTAATGCCTTTGATGGATTTAGTACTGCCCAAATCAATGACTAATCGATGGGGATGTTTGGGTTGTTGATCCTGCCATTGCGAATGCCAAATACTAGTAAACTGAAGATCAAAAATATTTTCTGCTTTACCATCGTCACCACTGGTTTCCTCGCTGTCTGCATAAATGATTTTCCAAGTATTACGTGGGATGTCTTTGCCGTTGGCGTCTATTAATTCTAATTCTGCTATTGTGGTAAATGCATTGCCATCATGCGCATCTAAGGCTTCAATGCAAAAGTATTGCCCATTTTTCACCGAACTAAAATTAGCTGTTTGCCATTTTTCTGAATGGTCAAATGCTCCTTTGTAAATAGGTTCTACACCTTTAAAGTCAATGGCTTTGATTGGTCTGGTTTTAACAGCTGCAGCTTGTTCTGTTAAGCAGTCAAGAATTGGTGCAGTTAACCCTTGTAGTGTTGCATTGTTCAATCCAAAAATATCATAAACCATTATTTCGTTGCGACCTTTTTTCAACCAACTGCCTGGTAAAAACATGGTTTGTGTTGGACCTATATTCCAGTATCGACCCAAACAAATGCCGTTAATCCAAACCAAACCTTTATTCAATCCGCGTACATCAAGGTAGGTATCACTTTGATCTGTGGCCTCAAAAAAACCTTTGTAAAACTTCGGCCCTATTGACTTTGCCGATACTTTTGAAAAATCAACAGATATGGTATTGTCGCCCATTGGAATGGGATAGTTCAGCCAGTTCTTTACAACAGTTTCAATCCCCTTATCATCTACCAATATCACTTTGCCGTTAATGCCTTTTCTGTCGTGCATATTTTGACCGTAGTTAATACGCCCCATCGCTTCTACAACAATCGTAATTGTTTCTGTTTTTTTTCTCGAAGGCAAATGAATGGATAATTTACCTTTTCTTCTATCGCCAATGCCAATCATTTTACCGGCCATATATACTGTTGCATAATCGTGTACTTCAGCAATTAATGTTGCTGATTTGCCAGCTGGTAATTGCGTTTGATAGACCATGGAGCCATATCCTAAATTGAGGTCTTCAAATAGTATGGCTGAGTCTGATTTTACTGGTTTAGGTAAATTGTTGAATAATGATGCTGCATTGGTTAATATGAATGGTTTTATTTTTTGTGTGGGGATTGGTGCTGGTACTTTAGGCAAGGTTTCTCCTTCTTGTAAATACTTGCTGAACAGCTCTCTTATTTTATAAAATTTTTCTGTAGCTTCTCCACTTTCATTAATCGGAGCATCATAATCATAACTGCTTGTTTGAGGTAAGAATGGTGGAGAATTGGCACCACTATATGTGCCAAAAGTGGTACCTCCATGCGCCATATAAATACTAAATGATGCTTTATTTTTTAACATCCATTCAAGTTCTGCTACTACACGATCCGTTGTGCCTGTATGGTGTTTTCTGCCCCAGCTATCAAACCAACCAGGATAGTATTCGCCACACATCAATGGGCCTTTGGGTTGAATTTTTTTAAGGTCTTCAAAAGCCGATTGCGGATTGCTACCAAAATTAACCACAGCAAAAATATCGGGCCTATAATCATTTTTCAATTGACTTGGTCCATCGCAGGTAAAAAGCGGTACAGTAAATCCAGCTTCTTGAATATAATCTCTTAGTTTGCCAATATAGGCTTTGTCATTTCCAAAACTGCCATATTCATTTTCTACTTGTACCATTAGAATTGGACCGCCATGATTAATTTGTAAGGGTGCTAATTGTTTTCCTACGGCCATTAAATATTGCCGGCTTCTTTCCATGAAATAGGGGTGCTGTGTTCTTAGTTGAATGGATTTGTCTTTAAGCAACCACCATGGGAATCCACCAAACTCCCACTCTGCACAGGAGTAGGGACCAGGTCTTAGGATAATGTATAATCCCTCTTCCTGTGCTATTTTGCAAAAACTAACCACATCTGATTGCTCATCCCAGGTAAATTTGCCAGGCTCTTTTTCATGCATATTCCAAAACATATAAGCACATACGGTATTTAATCCCATGGCTTTGGCCATTTGAAGTCTGTGGCGCCAGTACTGTTTGGGAATACGTGCAAAATGCATTTCACCGCAACGAATAACAGTTGGTTTGCCGTTGAGCATGAATGCAGTATCATTAATAGAAAAATTTCCTTTTTGGGCTTTGGAAATCAACGCAAAGCAAATGATTATAAGGGTAAATAAAATAGAACGAAGTCGCATGTAATCTTGTAATATTTCAGCATAAGATATGTTTTTTTTTAAATCTTTGGTTTAATAAATCCTGTTAAATTTGTTTTATAACCAGCTTGGTTTGTTACCATAAAATGCACTCATTCCTTAATTTTTTTCATGTCTATTCAATTGTTCCTTTTTTTATCCATTTTGAATTTACCCCTTCAGCTTTTTGCACAAAAACAACCCACTATTGTTAAAAATGGAGTGCCTCAATTTTCAATTGTATTATCAGTAAAGCCTACTGATGCAGAGGCATATGCTGCTGTATTGTTACAATCAACCTTTAAAAAAATTGCTGGTTGTGAAATGAAAATTTTAAAAACGGATAAGCCAAATGTTCAGCGTGCTATTTATATTAATTCCTCAAGTTTTCCAATCAATCTGAACAAACATTTTACTGCTGAATTTGAAACAAAAAAGTTGCAATTAAAAGAAGATGCTTTTTTAATTTCTTCTCAAGAAGACAATATATTGATTCTATCAGGTGGTAAAAAAGGAGCTATTTATGGTGTTGTACATCTGCTTGAAAAATATTTAGGTTGTAGAATGTATGCGCCTAATGTAGAATTAATACCTAAAAAAACGACTATCACATTGCCAGTTTTATGTGAATTAGATAAGCCAGTGAATACTATTCGCATTGTAAATGGAGATTTAACACAAAAGCATGAAGACTATAGAAACTGGAATAGATTAAACGACCATAATGAAGAATTTGCGAAAGGGTATTATGTGCATACGTTTAATCGTTTGGTGCCTTGGGAAACCTATTTTGAAAAGCACCCCGAATATTTTGCTTTGATGGGTAATAAAAGGATTATTGATCAATTATGCCTCACCAATCCTGATGTATTTGAGTTAACCATTAACAAATTGAAAGAAGAAATGGCAATACAGCCCGACCGAAAGTTATGGTCGGTAAGTCAAGGGGATAATTTTTCTTATTGTCAATGCAATCAATGCGCTAAAATAATTGCAGAAGAGGGGTCGGCTGCTGGCCCAATCGTACATTTTGTAAATAGGGTAGCGGCTCAATTTCCCGAGAAAATGATTTCAACGCTGGCGTATCAATATTCGAGGAAAGCTCCCAAGAAAATTAAACCTGCGGATAATGTACAAATCATGCTTTGTACCATTGAATTGAATAGGAGTAGAGCTATTGAAAACGACAGCCTCAGCGTTTCTTTTTTGAAAGACATTACCGATTGGGGTAAAATCAGTAAAAACATTTACTTATGGGATTACACAGTTAATTTTTCGCATCATATTTCGCCATTCCCCAATCTGCACACACTTCAAAAGAATATTCAATTTTTTACGAAGAACAAAGTGAATGCGCATTTTCAACAAACCAATGCTAGCTTGGGGCATGAGTTTTCTGAATTAAAAACTTATTTGATTGCGCGATTGTTGTGGAACCCATCAATTAATGTAGATTCTGTGATGACTGATTTTTTGAATGGCTATTATGGCCCAGCAGGTGTATATATTCAACAATATATTACTCAGTTGACAAATGAAATTCAAAAAACGGGTGAATGGTTGGATATATACGGCCATCCTGTAGCTCACGCTAAAACATTTTTATCGAATGAAAACATAATTCAATACAACCAATATTTTGATACTGCTGAAAAATCGGTAAAAAAGGATACCCAATTATTACAACGTGTAAAACTTTGTCGGTTACCCATTCAGTATGCAATGATGGAAATCGGTAAAAGCGATATGTTTGGGTCTAGGGGTTTTTATAATGAAAATAAAGAGAAGTTTATTTTAAAACCCGTCATGCAACAAATGATTGAGGATTTTTACACAGTATCAAAGCATAGCGAAGTCAAGAATGTGAATGAAGCTGGTCTTTCACCTTTGGAGTATTATCAAGCAACTAAACGATTTATTGATGTTCAGGTGGAAGGCAATTATGCATTCCGTAAAAGAGCAAATGCAACACCAATGCCTTCGATAAAATATAGTCAAGCTGATTTATCTGTTTTGACCAATGGCGTGCAAGGGGCAAATGATTTTAAAGCTCATTGGCTTGGTTGGGAAGCGCAAGATTTTGAACTTGTATTAGACCTTCAAACAGCAAAGCCCTATCAATCCATTCAAGTATCAAGTTTGTATGACCCTAAAAGTTGGATCATGCATCCCAAATCAGTCACCTGTTTAGTATCAGAAGATGGTATATCATATCGGTTGATTGAAACCCAAACCATTGATGGGGAGCAACGTAAAGAAAATTTAACGCATCATTTTTTGTTCGATAAATCCCTAGGTAGTTTTCGTTATGTAAAACTTGATATAAAAGGAACTCAAAAATTATTTAATTGGCATCCATCAGCAGGTGGTGGTTCTTGGGTGTTTATTGATGAGATTGTGGTTCGCTAGTGGGTTATATTTAATAAAATACTACAAATGCGTTATTGTGGCACTTAGCTTAAAATGGTTGTTTTGTTTTATAAAATGAAACATACCATGAAAAGATTTATTAGTGCTCTAGGCTTAAATTTTCGCTGGTTGCCTACTATAAAGCAACAAAAAGCGAAATATGCTTATGCTAAGTTATTTTTTAGCTTGTCCTTTGTTATAACTACAGTAGGAGTATTTGCACAAAATACAATTAAGCAAAAGTATCAATATACCATTAAAGGGAATATTGAAATGATCGAAAAAGCGCCAGGTGGTTATTTGTTAGTAGGTTCTTCTGATGGGTTAAGTGGTATTGAGGCACAAACCAGCAATGTAAAATATACTTACACTAAAATGGGTAAGATCAAACCTGAAGAAATACAATTAATTCCAAATACACCCTATTTAGCTTTATCGCGTGGTTACAGTAAAGTAATCATTGATTATACTAATGGTAACGAAGTTTTTACTCAAGCAAATAATGGATGGGGAGCTATAATGAGCGTATACCCAGATTTAGAGAACAATACCATGACCATCATGGGTACAAGAATGACCGGGGGTTATGCATTAGGAGTTTATGATTTGGTGAATTTTGCTCAAAAGGGCATCGTAGACTTCACTGATAAAAAGCTAATGGGAGCTTATATTAATGCTTTAAACTTCTTTGAGTCTGATGGTAAGATCTTTGTGAGAACTGAAAAAGGGATTGTTTGTATTGATAAAGTCTCTTTAACCATTAATTGGGTTTACAGCGATTTGGAGCGAACTTCAAGCATAATTAAAGTGGTGGCAGATGTCAAAAAGGGGGAGTATTATATAGGCGAGAGCAATGGGAAGGATCATTATCTTCATAAATTAGATGCTAATGGTGCTTTAACCACTAAAAAGCCAATGAAGTTGGAAGGGATGCCCCAAAGGTTTGAGTTAATTGATAATTATTTATTTACGCATACTGCTGATTTAAAAACAACTTATTTCCAACTGTACAACCGAGCAAATGCCGAAAAAGTATGGAAAGATGCATATGAAGTGGGAGGTAGTATTCACCAAGCCTCAATAACGCCTTATGGTATTATCTATGCGGCCCATAAGGGGGAAATAAATACCATTGATATAGCAACTGGTAACCCTGCAGTAAAAAAAGATATCAAAACAGGCCCTACTTTTAAAGTTTTTGAAATATTACCGAATAATCAAGCATTTTACTTAACAACCAAAGATATGGGTGTAGTAAACTTGAAAACAGGGGAACCAATCAAAGAAGCTACTAAATTCAAAAAAGTAACCAATATGATTACTATGTACGATGAAAAGAATAATCGTTTAGTAGTAAGTACTGGTACTGAATTATTCTTCATAAAATCTGATGGGGATATTAAAAAAGTTGCAGATGTAGATTTTAAAGAAAACGAAACTCCTACAAAAATTGAATTACGTGAATCGGGTATTTTGGTTGGATCAGCCCAAAGTAATACGCTGTTTTCATATGATGGGAAAGTGATTTATGAATCTTACTTCAAAGCCCCTGGACAAAGCTTATTAGGAAAAGTGGCAATGGGTGCAATGGCGGTGGCTTTAGCAAGACAAAGTATCGGTGAAAACTATGCAGGTAGAACTAAATCAGCTAACCAAACGGTAGGCGCTGCAAATGGAATGCTAAGTGAAATGAATAAAAAATTCAGGGCAACTTCAGGTACAAAAGATCATATCTATATCTTAACTAAATTAAATGATGGTGTAGGTTTGGTCAAGATGAATAAAAATACTGGTAAAGTTGAAGCAGAAATTATATTAGACGATAAAAAGCCTGAATACGAAGTTGATGAGGACTATGACGTTTTGTACTTCAAAAAAGACAAGAATATTATTGTGGGATATGATTTGAAATAAGTCTTTCATAATATTTTGTACACTAATAATATTGTAATGCTATACTTAGGCTGTCTCTAAAAATGAGGCAGCCTAATTGTATTTAGAATAATCTTTATACATTAAAAATAATTTTATTAAATTACTAATTCCTACTCAATATGCTTGTATGAAATATAAATTGCTTGTAGTATGCTTATTTATTAGTCTTGGATCCTTAGCACAATATTCAATTACAACTGATACTACAAAATTCGTTAATGAGCGGTACAAAGACAGTGGGCAGATAAAAAATCACCTAGATTATGTGTTTGAAAATTTTAGAGGGAAAAATGAAAATCAGAGCTTAGCTACTACCATCTATTTATTAAATAAAGCTGTTAGCATAAAGAATATTGCTTTGGAAGCAAGTGCTTTCAATATAATGGGTTCCATATATAACTTGACTGGAAAATTTGATAAAGCTATTGCTAACTACCTAAAAGCAATTCAATTATTTGAAATAACCAATAATATGCTATCCTTGGCTACAATGTATAATAACATTGGTATGATTTATAATAATACACAACAGTTTAAACTGGCAATGGAGTATTTTAATAAAGGATTAGTTATCTCTAGTAAAAATCATTTTGAAAAAACTAAAGCATTAATAAATATCAATCTCACCAATCTTTATATTCAAAATAATGCTTTAGATAAAGCCCTAATGCATGCATTAATAGCCGATTCACTAACTAAAAAGTTGAAGATGTCTGTTGAAGAGGCTGTAAATGCTAACTTAATTGGAGCCATATATTTTTATAAAAATAATTTTATTGAAGCAATTAAATATTATGAAATTTCAAAATCATTGGCTGCTAGGGCAAATGATTTACATTCTGAAAATACTGCAAAACTCAATATTGGAGAAGCACAAATACAACTAAAGAATAATCATGCTGAGAAAAATTTATTAGAATCCTTGCATTACTTTGAAAGTATTTCTGATAATTATAACATTCAATTGGCTGCAAATCTTTTAAAAGAATTCTATCTAAATGGTAAAAACTTTCAAAAGGCATTAGAGTTTAGTAACAAGTCATTTGCTGCAGAGAAAAGAATAATGGACTCTGTTAATTATAAGACGTTTAGTTCACTTCAAACAAAATACGAAACACAACAAAAGGAAAATAAAATAGTATTTCTTTCTCAATCAGATTCTATAAAAAGTTTAAAAATTAGTAATCAACAATTGGCTTTGTCTGGTGCAAAATTACAGTTGGCAGAGGACAGTATTTTACTTTTTGCACAAAATCAAACCATATTAAAAAATCAACTTGATTCAGCACTTAAGTCAGATCAAATTAATTCTCTTAGCAAACAAGCTCTTACAAAGGAACTATTGCTGCAAAAACAATCAACTGCAATCAAACAAAAAAATAATCTGCTAATAATTACAGTAATCAGTGTCTTACTTTTAGTAGTAATTGCTTATGCTTTGTATAAACGCAAACAATTAGAACAAAAAATGTTGCTCACTGCTGAAAGGGTAAAACAACGACAAGCTATTACAGAAGCAGTAATTGAAGCTGAAGAAACAGAACGAAAACGAATTGCCGCAGATTTACATGATGGCGTTGGTCAGCTCTTCAGCGCTGTTAAAATGAATTTGCAAGCACTATTCGAAAGAGTCGAAATTCCTAAACAGGAGGATCATTTTTTAGCTGAAAAAACAATGGCCTTGGTCGATGAAAGCTGTAAAGAAGTAAGGGTAATTAGCCATAAAATGATGCCTAACTTTTTACTGAAGAGCGGTATAGCTAGCGATATTAGAAGTTTTATTGAAAAAATTGATGAACATACCCTAAAAATAAAACTAGAAACAAAAGGGTTTAAAGACCAGTTAGAGTTTAACGAAGAAGTTATTCTTTATCGGGTTATTCAAGAACTCATCAATAATGTTATTAAACACGCAAATGCCAATGAGTTGTATTTATTATTGGAACGTTCTGCATCTTATATCAATGTTGTACTTTCCGATAATGGTATAGGATTTAACTACGAAGATGGAAAAAACAAAGGCGGTTTAGGCTTAAAAAATATTGCAGTTCGAATAAATTATTTAAAGGGACAAATTACATTTAGCGCTAATCAACCCAAAGGTACAAAAGTGCATATTCAAATACCAGTTGCTTAATATTTCAATTTATTTTCTAGTGCTTTATTTTTTCTACGATTCCCTTTAAACGAACAACACCTTTTAATGAAGTATGTTCGCCATTCATTTGCTCGGCAGACACCACTATCTGATGTGGGCCTAGTTTGAGTAGGGGTAATGATTTTCCAATATTTAAATTACGGACAAAAACACTTTTGGCATTGAAGTATTTGATTGTATCGGAGCCATCCCAAAGCAGTGCTTCTCCGGATTGTAATGTTATTGGCAATTTGATTTCAAAAAATCCATCTATTTCAAGAACAGGGTTCACAATATTACCTTCTTTGCCATCTGCATGCAGATACAAATGCATTGGCTGTGTCAACTGCTTATTGTTGAATGTAAATACAGATTGTTGCGGCTCCCCCGGCTGTATGGCTCTTGCTTGATGTTCAAAGCGAAATTTGTCATAATGCTGCAACTGCCAATTACCTGGTGCTGCCAGCGTTAAATGAAAATCGTTTTTGGTATTTTTCAGTAATGCACGTTGTGTTGGATTAAAAATGCCTAACTGTTTTGCTTTTTCCCATCGGGCAATTGTAGCAATGATGCTGTCAATATTCGGATTTGTCTTAAGCGCTTCATGACGCAACACCAGCGCAAAGCCTGCATTGTAACCTGCTGAAACCGACATCATCCATTCCACATCTTCCACTGCAGTGTTAGGGGTCACTAAAAACCATCCCAGCATATTGGGCATGTAGTTGCGTTCAAAAAATGGTTGTAAGCGAAAGCGATGATCGGCTTGACTCTCACGAAAGCTGGCATACCAAGGCTCACCCCAATTGATATAACTGTTGTGATGCCAGTAGTAATGGTTCATAATACTCGACCCATTAAATACCTGATGGTCTACTTTTTTCATGAATTGATCTACCCAATAATTCGTTCCATAATCGCCATAACCAGTATACAGGGCACCTTCATGCCCGTCAAAATCTAAGTGAGACACGCCAGTTTCATTAAAAAAGTTGGCAAGATTTTGAATCATTTTTTCTTGTAATTGCCAATCCGGAAAAAGGGTTTTATATCCATGATCGGCAAGTCTTTTAATTTTAGCACCGCGCGGAAAAGTTTGTGCAACAGTACCAAATGCACCTCGTTGGCAATTGAGCAAACGTGGTACACCTTCTTTACTGATTTCCTGATACCGAATCAATTCTGTACCAATTTGAACACAATTCAAAGTAGATTTAAAATCAAATAAGGCCAAGTCAGCAATGGGAATTTCTTTGGTTTCAGCACTGATGGCTTCACTAATAATGCTGGTATTAGTAGCCAGTAAACCTGATGAAGGCGATGGCGATACAAATGCATCATTGGTTGAAATAAAATTGGTAAGTGTATGCACACCTACTTTAATACCAGCCGCACTGGCTTTCTCCACACTGCGTTTCATGCCAGTACGACCATTTGGAAACTGCGTTTTTTCCAATTCAAAATGTCCCCATGTATTAAACGGCCCTTCATGATAAATAGAGTAAAAGCCCAAGCGACGGGTCAGATCCAACAGCTCATCAAAATTTGCCTCGGAAAAATTGGTAATCAGGTATGGCCTATTGCGTTTTGGCGAAGTACGGATCCACTGGCTATCAATGGTTTGATAGGGTAATTTTTCTTTTTGACTGATGGTGCCGATGGTTTGTAAAGCTTGATTATTCGGCACACCAAAAAGGGCAATTGCGCTACCTTCAATGGTATAGTTGGGAATAGCAGGAACGGTATTGGCTTTCATATGCAACACATCTACCTGACGTGGCAAAGCCGCATTCAAGCAAAATGCATGTAGTGAAGATCCATGTATTTCTGAAGTGGCAGTGGATCCAGTAATGCCCGCAGAGCTTGCTGTAGTGCCGTCTTCGCCTTGTTGTTTACCTCCAATGGTTTTAGCATTCAAGGCCTGAATGCCAATGGCAAAATTGGCATTGCGCACCACCCCAACCACTTCTCCGATTGTGTCGCGAATGGAACTGTTCAACGGCCCCCAAAGCAGTGTACTGATTTGTCGGGTATCAGAGCAACGCAGGAGTTGAAAACTCAAATAGGCTGGTTGTACATTCACGCGCAGTTCTAGCTTAAGCCCATTTGCAAAACTGAGCAAAATTTGGTCGCCTTTTCTTTGCATCCGCTGCGGGCTCAGTTCTTGCTTGTTGGTCAATTTTAGGCGGATCAAATACCCCGCATGACCATCAGGCACGTAGTTAATGCCGCTGCTTCGATCTATCAGGGCTTTTACTCGCCCCGTTTCATCTAACTCAAAACGAAGGGTAGCTGTTTCAAAGCTTGTTTGTGCCTGCGCGTTTATAACAAGCATAAAGAAAAGGGATAAACACAATATTTTAGGGATATAAAAAGATAGATTTTTCAAAATGAGTTGTTTTCAAAATGAGTATTGCGGAAAAATCGTGCGAACGATTAAATATAATACCATCTGTGAATATATTTTCTGCTTTTGATTTTTTTGATACCCATTTGATACCCATTGTAAGGTTAAAAGCCAAATTCATTACAAAAAGTGAATACCAATCATTGGGTATTTTTATTTTTTAACAAAATCAATTATGAGTGACTTAAATGCATAAAAAAGCCCCTTTCAAAGGGGCATTGTGGTGGAGAGTATCGGGGTCGAACCGACGACCTCTTGCATGCCATGCAAGCGCTCTAGCCAACTGAGCTAACCCCCCAAGGAGTGCAAATGTAAGTTTGGCAGGTATATTGGCAAAATATAGTTTTTTGCTTATATTACAATAAAATAGCCTATTTATCGGCGTTCTCGAAAGAATAGTTTAATTTTAGTGTATGAAAACCAAGCACATTTTCGTGTCTCTTTGCGTTTTCACGTTTATCGTGATTTCAGGATGTAAAAAAGAGGCAGACAAACCGGCCAATTTAACGCAAACTACTGAAGACAATAGTCCACCCATTGGTGGAGCCACCGCAGTGTTTAAAGACACTGTTTCTGTAAAAGATGGTCAAGTAACTATTACTTATGCTAAGTCCGATGCTTGTTTTCCTAGCAATGAAATTTTTTCTTTTACAGCATCTGCTGCTGGTTTGCCTGCAGGAGCGAAGTTTGTATGGGAGTTTGGGGACGGGAAATCGCTTACAGGAACTACTGTAAGAAATATGTACAGAAATCCGGCAACTTATACCATCATACTTCAAATCAAAACTGCAGCTGATGCATTAATACATAAAGCTTCTGTTTCAGTAAAAGCGCTCGGACAACAAGTTACTCCAACTGCTATTTTTTCAAGTGCACTTCCTGATATCAATTTTCTAAATAACATGACATTTACCAGTAGGTCAACTGTGCCTACAGGAACCATTGTAGATCATTTTTGGGATTGGGCAGACGGTACAACAAGCAATAGTTCTAATTCTTTCATGCCAAAAAATTTCCCTAAAGTTCCAGAAGATAAAACCTACCCTGTAAGATTAGTAGTGTCGGCAAACTCAGGATGTAAGGACACTGCATCAATAAATGTATTTGTTCCCGCATCATACAATATCAGTGGCAACTTTAATATTGAACAATTTGATGCTTGTACAAACGAGTATTTCATTTTCACTCCGAATGCCACTGGTGTTCCAGCAGGTGCTGTTTATTCATGGGATTTTGCAGATGCTACGGGTGTTGTTACTGGTAACCCAGTAAAAAAGCAATTTACGTATCAAAATGATTACGATGTAAAAATGACCATTACCTTAAGAGGTAAAATCATTTATCAAACTCATAGACCTGTTAGGGCATTTGGACAGAATATTAAACCTAAAGCGTTAATGCTTAAGAATGTTGTAAGCTCAACTCCAACAAAAGTAATTTGGGCATTCTATAGTCAATCTAATATTCCACATGGTTATTTAACAGGATACAGATGGGAAATGCCATTTAACAGGGTTGACGACAATTTTAATACTATTGTAGAGCAAGAATATACTAGAGAAGCTACGCCTGTTAATCATACTATTAGATTAATTGTTACTAGCAATACTGGCTGTAAGGATACTACTGTCGCAAATATTACTATCCCGGCTAAATAAGCCCTATTATGATGCGTTTAAAAGTATTTTATATCATAAGCTTTGTGATGCTGTCTCTTTTTTCATGTAAAAAAGAGGAGGTGGTAGACTTGAATAAATTAGTACAAGTAGATTCCGCACAATTAACACAAGGAGCATTAGTTACTGTTTCAAGAGATACAACAACTGTTACTTATGGAAACGTAGAAGCTAAGTTTAGTCAAACTTCAACTTGTTTCCCTTCAAGAGAAGTATTCACATTTACTGCATCTGGTGTTTCATTACCTGCAGGAGGCTATTACAGTTGGAGCTTTGGAGATGGAAGCGAGGCTAATGGTTCAAATGTCACTCATTATTATCAAGCAGCTGGGTCATTTGTAGTTACTTTAATGGTGATGGCAAATGCTAGTAATATGCTTGCTAAAGTTAGTTTTGGGGTAAAAGCATTAGGTCAACAAACTAAGCCAGAAGCCATTTTTTCAACCAAGTTTGATTTTCCTCAGAATTTAAATTATGTGACTTTTAATAGCGCATCTTCGGTTAACCAAGGAGACATTATTCAGTTTAAATATAATTGGGGTGATGGAACAGAATACATTAGTTCTGTAGGCTTAGTACGACATGAGTTTCCTCATAAAATTTTTGACACAACTTACGCAGTCAAATTAACCATCTTGTCCAATTTTGGTTGCACGGATGATACAACAGTTCAGGTTACTATTCCTGGCAGATATAATATCAGAGGGAAATTTAGAACAGAAACAATTGATGCATGCACCAATGAAAGAATATTGTTTACAGCTGAAGCAGAGAATGTTCCTACTGGTGCTATTTATGAGTGGGATTTTTCTGATGGAACGGGAACTAGAACTGGAAATCCAATTATGTATAAGTACAAGTTTCCTAATGACTATGACGTTATTATGAGTGTTAAATTGAATGGTAGAGAAATTTATCGAACCAATAAATTGGTAAATGCAAAAGGAGAAAATCCTAAACCTACTGCTAAATTTGAAGAAACTCTAGTTTGGGATTATCCAACCACTCAGCGCTGGTCTTTTAATAGTCGTTCAACTATACCAACCAGTACAATTGACTCTTATCAATGGAATTTTGGTAATGGTAATACCAACAATGAATTCTATAGTTTTATTGAAACGGTTTATAACAAAGAAGCTACCAGCAGAACTTATACTGTTCAATTAATTGTAACCGGCAATGGATGTGCCGATACCGCTAGAAAGACTATCACAATTCCACCGAGGTAATATTTTGAATTATTTTAAAACTGTTTAAAATTCAAATCAAGAAATTGGTGTAAGGTGTCCTTATAGGATTCGCTTATGGGAATATTTATTTCGCCAATTTTTACTGAGGACTTTTCTATACTGTCTAAATGGGTTAATGAAATGATAAAAGACTTATGAATTCGGATAAACTGATATGGCATTAGTTGCTCTTCAAAACTTTTTAGATTTTTTAAAACTAAGAATTTAGACTTACCAACATGAATGGTTACATAATTACCTGAACCTTCAATGTAGGAAATGTCCATTATTCGAATTTTTTGTGATTTATTATCAGTTCTTACAAAAATTACATCGTGAATATCTGGAACTAACTTTATATTTTTTGCAGATTCACTTTTTAATAATACCCTTATCTTTTCTATTGATCTATTAAACCTATTTAATGAGAAAGGTTTTAATAAATAATCTGCAACATCAAGTTCAAATCCTTGTAAAGCAAAATCAGGGTAAGCAGTGGTAAAGACAATTTTTAGATCTTGGTTGATTTTTTTGGCAAGTTCAAGTCCATTCATTTTATTCATTTGAATATCTAAAAAGACGCAATTTATTTCTTTGGTTTGTTGAATATATTCAAGTCCTTTTAATGGGTCTACAAATGTTTTATGTAGTTTAAAATCATGGATTGATAAACTATACTCTTGTATAATGCCAAGGGCATTTTCTTCGTCATCTATTGCGATTGCGTGTATCAATTTTTTAAATTAATTTCTAGTTTGGCAAAATAGTATGTGTTTGATAAATTAAAATCTAATTTATGTTTTGCTGGATATAACAATGTAAGTCTTTTTTTAAGATTGGGTATTCCTATTCCACTAGTAGTATTTTTGGATATATTTTTGCCGATTTTATTTTTTACCGAATAGGTCAATTGGTTATCATGGATATTTAAATTGATTTCAATAGGTTCTTCCGACTCTCCTGCATCTCCGTGCTTAAAGGCATTTTCAACAAATGTCAACAATACCATCGGAGGAATTTGAATAGTAGAAAATTCCTCTTTTCCTGAAATTTCCAAAATTATATTGTCGTTAGGAAATCGAAGTCTATGTAATTGTATGAATTTCTCTAAGCATTCATATTCTTTGTCTAATGTTACTAAATTTTCTTTTTCTGATAGTACATATCTGAGTAAATCTGAAAGTTGCAATAAAGCCTCTGCTGTCTTTGTTGATTGAATAAGTGCTAAGTAGTAAATATTATTAATAGTATTAAATAAGAAATGTGGATTAAGTTGGTTTCTTAGTAGTGTTAACTCCGCTTGCGCAATTTCCTTTTCAAGTATTAGTGACTTACGATCTTTATTAATCCAATCTCTTGCAAATGCGTAACCAAGTCCTAGAAGATAATAAGTAAGTGCTGAAATGAAATTTTGATAATAATAATTTTGTACTTGAAGATTATTTGTTTTTTGTCTAACTGTTGGACCTAATAGGTGAAAAATCGGGTTTGATAAAAATAGTCGTGCAATATTAAAAAGCTCTGTAAATACTATTATGGAAAAAATTGATAATAATATAAATTGTATTTTTTGTTTTTTAATCGCATAACGTGGAAAAACTACAAAAGCAGAAATGCAAATTATTGCGCATTGAGTCAAGTGCGAGAATAATCTGTATTTTCCTATATTATCATTAGGCCATATTTTCCCAAGTATACTATAATATAATAGCCAAAAAAGTAAGAAACTAGCACTTACTAAACTAATCTCAGCAACTTTTAAATAGGTATGTTTTTTCATCATTTCTTCCCCTAAAGTAAAGGTTTATCTCAATTTTTAGCAATAAGGTACTATAATAAATTTCATGTATAAATAAGGCTATTTTACCATCAAATTATACGGTTTTACATATTTCAAAATTCTCATGCCTCTAAATTGATTAATATGCTTATTCATAAATCAATAAAAGTAGACTGCATGAGTAAACTTAAAAAATGGCATCTCCTTGTTTGGATGATCTTAGTATCATTTACAGTAAACGCTCAATTAAAAACGGTTAATGGTATTCTAAAGCAAGAAATAGATGGGT
The DNA here is from genome assembly GCF_051860225.1 of Sediminibacterium sp. GTDB lineage: Bacteria > Bacteroidota > Bacteroidia > Chitinophagales > Chitinophagaceae > Sediminibacterium. The sequence goes on along the minus strand of NZ_JBHYEI010000005.1, from coordinate 35,869 downwards.
CACCTATTGCAGGTGCAACTATTCGTATAAAGGGTACTAATATTGTAACAATTAGTGATGAGAAAGGTGGTTTCAGCCTGCAAACATCTGCTACTAATTTTATTTTATTAATTTCTTCAGTAGGTTATGAGGATAAAGAAGTAGCTGTATTAGAATATAAAGTACCAAAGTTTATACAATTAAAGCCAACTAGTGCTACAATCGGGGATATTGTTGTGATTGGTTATGGTAAAGTGGATAGACGTAAATTGACGGGTTCTGTTGGAACACTAAAACCTGATCTTGTTGGGAATAATCCTATTTCCATGGATAAACTATTACAAGGAAGAATTGCAGGAGTTTTTGTTCAACCTTCTTCAGGTGCTCCCGGAGCTGCTTCTTCTATTACTATTCGTGGTGTTACAACATTAAGTGATGCAGGTAATGCTCCTTTGATTGTTATTGATGGTGTACCAATGTATGGTCAAGATCGTAATACTAATTCAACTAATTTTAGTGCAAGCGGTTCTGCAGCTTCTTTTACTCAACCAATTACCGCAAACAATTATACTCCCAGAAATCAATTTGAAAGAAATCCCTTAGCAAATATTAATCCAGATGATATAGAGAGCATGGAGGTATTAAAGGATGCCTATGCTACTTCTATCTATGGAAGTAGAGGGGCTGCTGGAGTTATTTTGATTACGACAAAGAAGGGAATGCTCGGAAAAGCTCGCGTAAATGTGAATTTTTCAACAGTTGCCCAAAATGCTTTTAAATTACCTTCATTGATGAATGGGGATGAGTATGCTCAATTCTATAGTGACTATTTTGATACATTAAATGCGCGCAGACCAACAGCAGGTTGGCCCCCTCCTAATCGGGCTTTTAAAAAGGGTTTTAATACAAATTGGTTAGACCTAATCAATAGAACTGGAATTGGCTATAATTTGTCTACCTCGGTTAGTGGTGGAACAGATAAAACACGTTATTTCATAAGTGGGGGATATGATAAAGAATCTTCTTATATCGCTAATAATGATTTTGAAAGATTTCAAGGAAGAATCAATGTAGAATCAAATTTATCAAACAGTATAAAAATTGGCGTTTCTACTGCCATCAGTGCAACTTTAAATAATTCTCTAAATGCACAAAGAGCTTATTATGATGCAGTAATAAAAGCACCTAATATTCCTGTTTTTGATTCTTTAGGTTTATATGCGTGGAGAGCTATAGTTTCTCCTACAAATATAATCAATGGAAGTGCTCCCTTACGGGATCTTAATCCTGTTGGAACAATAAATACAGGTAAGAATTATGTAAATGATCTTCGCGCAATTAGCAACGTATTTGCAGAAATTAAAATAAACAGTTGGTTAAATTATCGTTTTGATTTTGGCGTTGATTGGTACAACACAAAAGCTTACAGCAGAGAAATTGATAAACAAGGAACACTTCGTGGTTCTGCAACAGAGAGTAATATTAACAACTTTAAAACTGTTATTAATAATCTCTTGAACTTTAACAAGCGCTTTGGGGACCATACAATTAGTGGTGTTATTGGACAAAGTTTCGAAAAGTCAAAAGAGAGTGCAACAACCATTACTGCAACCAATTTCATGGATGATAGAGTTTTGAGCATCATTTCTGCTTCAAATCGTTCTATAACTAATGCGCTTACACAAGAATGGACACTGGTTTCTTTTTTAGCTAGACTTGACTATGGGTATAAAGACAAATATTTAGTGGGTATTACTAATCGAGTAGATGGTTCTTCAAGATTTAGTATTAATAATCGGTATGTGAGTTTCCCTTCTATTTCCGCAGGATGGGTTTTGTCTAAGGAGAAATTTTTACAAAATGCAAGATGGATCAATGAATTAAAACTTCGTGGTAGTATGGGTTTAACAGGAACAGATGGTGGTGCTGGTTATTATGGTAGTTTAGGTCAATATTCTTTTTCTAGTACGGGAACAACTTATGCTGGTACAACTATAATTAGTGCAACTAGACCAGCTAATCCAGATTTAAAATGGCAACGTACTACTAATATTGATGTTGGTTTAGACGGTAGTTTTTTTCAAAATAGAGTAAGAGTAAGTGCGGAATATTATAAACGGACTACTAAAGATTTGCTAGTGAATGGAGGTTTGCCTGGATTTGTTGGGTTTACTTCACAACAGCAGAATATTGGTGAAATGGTTAATAAGGGATTTGAACTAACGATCACTACAAAGAATATTGATAAAAAGGATTTTTCTTGGACAAGTAGTTTCAATATTGCTCGAAATCAAAATATAATTAGCAGACTGAATTTTGCCAATAAATTAGATGCTTCTCTAGCTGCTGAACGAAGTGGTGGACGTTTTTGGACTGAAGGTGGTTCTGCAACTGCTTTTAACTTAATGTTTTGGGGTGGAGTAGATGCTGCAACAGGTAATCCGCTATGGATTGGTTCTAATGACACTGTTTCAATGGTACCATTTGAAATTTTGTATGCGGGAACTTCAAGAGATCATAATAGTCAGCGAAGAAATATGGGCGATGCACTTCCAACCTTTTTTGGTGGATTCGATAATCGGTTCCGGTATAAAAATTTTGAGTTTTCCTTCTTTTTAACTTTTGCTGTCGGTAATAAAATATTTAACGGTGCTAAAGCATCAATGTATGCCTTTAGTTCTGTTGACGCGCCAAATCTTTCAAAGGATATTCTTAATTATTGGAAAAGACCGGGTGATAATACTGATATCCCTGCTTTAATCAATCGATCTAATACTGCTTTTACTCCTGGTGGAAGTACTGCACAATTTCAAGATTTTACCCTCGGCAGAAATTCTTCACGATTCTTAGAAGATGGGTCATTTTTGAGACTAAGAAATCTTACGATTGCGTATAATTTTGGCGAAAATCTACTTAAAAGAGCAAGAATTTCAGGAGGGAGTATCAAATTATTTGCAGAAGCCAATAATTTATTCCTAATTACCAAGTACACAGGGATTGATCCAGAAATAAGTGCATTTGGTTCTTCTGTATTGCAATCCGGATATGATGAAATCACCATGCCCAATCCTAGAACTTTTCGAGTTGGATTTAAAATCGGTTTATAAATCACAAAAATGAATTGTATGAAATTTATTAATAAATTATTTTTTATCATTTTACTAGCTGCTACAAGTACCTCTTGCAGTAAGCAATTAGATCTGCCTCCTGAAAATATTCTAATTGAATCTCAGGTTGTGGGTAGTGTAAATAGCGCTCAAGCTTTATTAGCTAGCTCTTATTTTAAATCATATACCGCCATTCGGAATTATTATTACATGAGTGCTGATGTAGCAACAGGTATATCTGTTACATTAGCAACAAATGGCTTTATTTCTTTGTGGAATGGCACATTAACTCCTACATCAGGGTTAGTACAAACCCTATGGAATAATCATTATAGCGCTATAAATGAAGCCAATGTTATTATCAATTTGATTCCTAATGCTACTTTCAGTAATGCAGTAAAGGATCGGTTAATTGCAGAAGCAAAATTTGTTCGAGCATTGAATTATTTTTTCTTACTTAGAAATTTTGGGGATGGTGCACTTACTGGAAATATATCTGGAGCAGGATTGCCGATTCAATTATTGAATTATTCCAATTATGATCCCACTAAAAATATTGCTCGTGCTACAACATCGGCGGTTTATGATCAGATTTTTAAAGACCTTGATGAAGCAGCTGAAATCTTAACTGACCTTTCAACTGCCACTCCTCAAGTATTTCGCGGAAGAGCGCAAAAAACAACCTGTTTTGCGCTAGCCTCAAGAGTTGCACTATATAAGCGAGATTATACTAAGGCCATTGATTATTCTGCAAAAGCATTGACCAATACAACCCAATATACACTCGCTAGCTCTCCCGCTTTAGTTTTTCCAGTAACAACTGCAACTTCAAATATTCCATTAAGTTCAGAACTGATTTTTGCTTTTCCTGTTAGTTATAATTCTGATATAGCAGATAATAATCTTACTGGCTATTTTTCAAAAACAGCAATTTGGCCAGCGCCTGCTTTTTTAGCAACTTATGCACCAAATGATATTCGAAATAGTGCATCAATGATGGTGGTAGGTAATCCTGCAGGTCCTGCCAATTTAGTTTGCCCATCAAAATTTGCCAATCCTGTTGGTAGAGATCATTTACCAATAATTAGGGTAAGTGAAATATATTTAAATAGAGCAGAGGCCTTAGTAAGGTCTACTAATGCAATTAATGGTGAAGCAATTAGTCTGTTAAATGCAATTCGTCAAAGGTCTTTTCCTGTGGGCTTAAAACCTGCACCATTTACAATTGCTAGTTTTACTAATGCTACGGATCTCTTGAATGCTATCTTAAGAGAAAGAAGATGGGAATTGGCTTTTGAAGGACATGATATGTTTGATAAAATTAGAACTGGAGTTGCTCCTAATAGTTTTTTAACTAATCCAACTAAATGGGTATATCCAATTCCAAGAAGAGAAATTGATTTGACCAATGGGCAAATAACTCAAAATCCTGGTTATTAAATTACTTTCGACGATTGTTTTTTAGCACTTAATTAAAAACTCATGAAAAATACACTTAGTATATTTTTACTTATTTTTTCGTTCTCCCTTTTTGGCCAGAAAAATGATAAGCTAGTAAAAATTAATGGAAATATTACAAATTCAATTTCCAATGAATTAATCATTTATAAGTTTGATAAATCATTTGAAATAATTATCCCTGTTGAAAAAAATGGAAACTTTACTAGTCAATTTACTATTAAAGAGCCAGGTACTTACTTTATTAAACAAGAAAAGTCTTATACCACTTTATTCCTTAAAAATGGATATAACCTGACGGTAAATATTGATACTAAATCATTTCCAAATTCTATAAAATTTGAAGGAGAGGGGGCCAAGTTTAATAATTATCTAAAAGCTAAAAGCAAATTAGATGGAGACTTGGTGGGTGATACTAAAACCTTTTTTGTGGTGCCTGTGGAAGATTTTTTGAAAAAAATTGCTGCTGATAGTAGTCAAATGTTTCAACAATTACGTGATGCTAATTTAGAGAAAGAAGATGCGGATCTCTCCCAAAAATTAATTTTATATGATTATTTGCTAAAAAGAAATAACTATAGAAAATTTTATGTGTACAATACTAAAACAGAACCATTTATTCCTAGTAATTATTTAGATCCTATTCGGGACTTAAATATGAATGATGCAGACGCTTATAATAACTCAATGGATTATCGATACCTTATTGTGGATAAATGGAGGTTATTAGAAGCGGATGGAAGAAAAGTTGATTCAACTGCTTCAATTATTGATTTTACGAGGGAATTCGCCAATAAAATAACTTATGAACCAATACGTGATCAAATTGTGCGTATGTTATTTAATAAAGTTGATACTAGAAATTCATCATTTGAATCGGACTTTTTAAAAATTAAGCCATTAATTAGAGTAGAAAAGACACTAGCAGAAATTGATATGCGATTGGCAACAGCTAGGTCTAATAAATCTGGCAGTAAATTACCAGATTTTAATTACGAGAATCACAAAGGTGGTTTAGTGAGTTTAAGCTCTTTAAAAGGAAAATATGTTTATATTGATATTTGGGCAACATGGTGCGGCCCTTGTATTAGAGAGTTCCCTGAATTAGATGAATTGATTAAAGACTATAAGAATAATGATCTAATTGAATTTGTTTGTATTTCAATTGACAGCAAGGGCGACTATCAAAAATGGCGTTCTTTTGTGACTGAGAAGCAATTAGGAGGAATTCAATTAATTGCAGATAAAGGACTTGAATCAGATTTCATGCGTTTCTTAAATGTTGGTTTAATTCCTCGTAATGTGTTAATTGATCCACAGGGGAATATTATTTCGAGTGCAGGATTAAGACCCTCAAGTAAAGCTACTAGGGAAACTTTGGCTAAATACGTTGGGGCCCCAATCATAAAAACAACTAAAAAATAAGCTTTAGCACAAGAGTGCAATTTAAAGGCAACTGTTACTTTAATTAGTTTCAGTTGCTTTTTTATTTTCTTATATTTAGCGTCTAAGGATTACTTACAACCAAACGTTATGCAAAAGTTTTTATTCCTCTTTATTACAATTTTATCATTGATTTCTTGTGAATCTAATAAAACCAAATTCACAGAAGACGACGGCCTCAATGTATTTAATGCAGACACTCTTAAAAAGCATATCTCAATTTTGGCTTCTGACGAATTTATGGGACGAATGCCATTTACAGTAGGGGAAACCAAAACAGTAAACTACCTACAAGAACAGTTTAAGCAAATGGGGCTAGAACCTGGCAATGGGGATAGTTATATTCAAGAGGTACCCATGGCCAATATTTTGGCAACTGCTGCTCCAAGTATGCAAGTGAAATCAGCTAAGGGTATTTTTAATTTAAAAGCCTTTGATGATTATATAATTTGGACCGATAAAACCGATTCAAGTATCAGTTTAAATAATGCTGAGTTGGTATTTGCAGGATATGGCGTTGTTGCACCTGAATATAATTGGAATGATTATGCAGGGTTAGATGTGAAAGGAAAAGTAGTATTGGTAATGGTGAACGATCCAGGTTTTTGGGTTGGTGATACCACCCTTTTTAAAGGGAAAGCTATGACTTACTATGGGCGTTGGACGTATAAGTTTGAAGAAGCTGCAAGGCAAGGAGCAAAAGCTTGTTTAATCATTCATAATACAGCCGCAGCAAGCTATCCGTTTAGTGTACAACAAAATAGTTTTAATACAACTCGGTTGAAATTAGACAATCGAGGAAAGAATATTCCCAATTGTGATATGATAGGTTGGATGCCAGAAAAAATTTCGCACCAATTATTTGCAGCAGCAGGGTATGATTCTAGTTTATTAGTGAAAGCGAATCAACCTGGTTTTAAAGCAATGTCTCTAGGGTTACAACTCAGTACGACTATGAAGGTAAAAGCAAGCTTCAATAAATCGAGCAATGTTATTGCGAAAATTACTGGAACTAAAAGGCCTGATGAAGTGATTATTTACACTGCGCATTGGGATCATTTAGGCGTTGGTCGTCCAGACCAAACAGGTGATTCTATATATAATGGCGCACTAGACAATGCATCAGGTACAGCAGGTTTATTAGAAATGGCAAGGGCATTTAAAAAAATGAATACAAAACCAGAACGTACCATTGTTTTTTTAGCAGTTACAGCAGAAGAACAAGGGTTATTGGGCTCAGCTTATTATTCAGCGAATCCAATTTATCCTGTTAAAAAAACCGTGGCCAATATCAATATGGATGGGCTTAATCGTTTTGGTAAAACCAAAGACATGGTGGTAGTTGGGCAGGGTCAATCGGAATTGGAAGATTATCTTAAAGAAGCCATTGAAAAAAATGGTGGATACCTTTCTTTTGATACCCATACCGAAGCGGGTTATTATTATCGATCTGATCATTTCAATTTTGCTAAAGTGGGTATTCCTGCACTATTTGCCAATAGTGGGGTAGATGTTGTGGGCAAAGGAAAAGAATATGGGGAAGCTTTGGAAAATGAATATACCCGTAAAAATTACCACCAGCCATCAGACAATTATGATCCTAAAACTTGGACAGGTGATGGTGCTATCAACGATTTGAAATTATTGTTTACCATTGGCCGCAAAATGGGTTTTGAAACGAGTTTCCCAAAATGGAAAGACGGTTCTGAATTTAAATTGATTAGAGAAAAAAGCAACAAATGATTACCAAAGAATCCATTGAAAACGCACACGAAAAAATAAAGCCCTTTATTCATCAGACCCCTGTATTAACGAATAGCAGCATTAATGAAATGGCTGGTGCTGAACTTTTTTTCAAATGCGAAAATTTTCAAAAAATAGGCGCTTTTAAAATTAGGGGTGGGATGAATGCTGCCCTTAGTTTGAGCCCCGAACAGATTGCTAAAGGGTTGGCTACGCATTCCTCTGGGAATCATGCACAGGCTATTGCATTTGCTGCAAAAACATTGGGCACTAAGGCTTTTATTGTTATGCCCGAAAATTCACCTTCAGTAAAAGTGAATGCAGTAAAGGGGTATGGAGCAGAAGTTATTTTTTGTGCAGCTAATCAAGCTGCACGCGAAGAAGCACTTAATAAAATTGTTGCGGAAACCGGTGCAGAATTTATTCATCCATACGATGATGATCGAGTGATTACAGGGCAAGCAACTTGTGTGAAAGAACTATTGATAACTGTTCCAACATTAGATTTTGTTTTTACACCTGTTGGTGGTGGCGGTTTATTGTCGGGCACTGCATTGGGTGCGCATTATTTTAAACCTACTGTAAAAGTATATGCTGGCGAACCTGAAGGCGCAGCCGATGCCATTTTAAGTTTTAAATCGGGTAAAGTAGAAAAAGCTCCTTACGTTAATACTATTGCAGATGGTTTATTAACTACTTTAAGTGAGCGAACCCTATCAATAATTCGTGCACATGTTACCGATATTTTTTTAGTGACTGAAGATGAGATAAAGTCTGCTTTGCGCTTGGTATATGAGCGGATGAAAATTGTGGTAGAACCTAGCTGTGTAGTTCCTTTGGCTGCAGTTCTAAAACACAAAGAATTATTTAAAGGGAAACAAATAGGTATTATTTTAACTGGTGGGAATGTAGACTTAAAAAAATTTGCTGATTGGTTTAATGATTAAATTTTATGCCTGAACAGAATACTCAATTTGATGCAATTGTAATAGGATCCGGAATCAGTGGTGGATGGGCTGCAAAAGAATTATGTGAAAAAGGATTAAAAACTTTGGTGCTCGAAAGAGGAAGAAATGTAGTGCATCAAAAAGATTATCCCACGGCCAACTTTAATCCTTGGGACATGACGCACAGAGGAAAAATTCCTCCTTCTGAAGTAGCCTTAAATCCCATCGTTAGCAAATGTTATGCATATAGAGAAGACACCAAACATTTTTTCGTAAAAGATAAGGAACATCCATACATCCAAGAGAAACCTTTTAGTTGGATTAGGGGGTATCAGGTTGGTGGAAAGTCATTGTTATGGGCTAGGCAAACGCAGCGTTGGAGTAAATATGATTTTGAAGCTCCCTTAAGAGATGGCTTTGCGGTAGACTGGCCAATACGTTATAAAGATATTGATGCATGGTACAGTTATGTTGAAAAATTTGCTGGTATCAGTGGTAATAAAGATGGGTTAGATGTTTTGCCAGATGGTGAATTTTTACCTGCTTGGGAAATGAATTGTGTAGAGAAAATTATGCAAGAAAAAATTATGCAAGCCTACCCTGATAGACATGTAATTCAAGGTAGATGTGCGCATTTAACAGAGCCCACTGAAGAACATTTAGCGCAAGGAAGGGGGCAATGCATGGCTAGGAAATTATGTGAGCGCGGATGTCCTTTTGGTGCTTATTTCAGTTCAAATAGTTCCACCATTCCTGCTGCTGAGAAAACAGGAAATATGCATTTAGTTACCAACGCAGTAGTAGCATCTATAGTGTATGATAAAGTAACCGAGAAAGCAACAGGTGTTCAAGTAGTAGATGCTGAAACAAAAAAAATAACGGTATATACTGCTAAAATCATTTTTGTGGATGCAGCATGTTTAAATACCAATTTAATTTTACTTAATTCTAAAAGTGATCGTTTCCCAAATGGTTTAGGGAATGACAATGGGTTATTAGGTAAATACATTGCTTTCCACAATTACAGGGGAAATATAACCGCTGCATTTAAAGGTCCTTTAGATCAATATTATTATGGAAGAAGACCTACCCAAGTAATGATGCCTAGTTTTAGAAATGTACTAAAGCAAGAGACCGATTTCTTAAGGGGATATATGGTCCATTTTAGTGCATCCCGCGCAGGAAGACCAAAGGTGGATGGGATAGGTGCTGCATTTAAAGAAGCAATAACAGAGCCTGGTGATTGGAGCATCTATATGATGATGCAGGGCGAAACAATTCCCAAAGAAACCAATCATGTTTCATTGAGTAAAAATGAGCAAGATCCTTGGGGTATTCCACAATTAATTGTGTCGGTAGGCTATGATGAAAACGACGAAAAATTACTCCAAGATTTTTTTAATGAAGGGAAGGCTATGCTAGAAAAAGCAGGCTGCACTAATATCAATACTTGGGATAGTAAGCAGGATCCGGGTTTGGATATTCATGAAATGGGTGGAGTAAGAATGGGTAAAGATCCAAAGACCTCTTTATTGAATGAATTCAATCAATTACACCAATGCAAGAATGTTTTTGTAACAGATGGGGCTTGCATGACTTCTACGGGAAATCAAAATCCCTCATTAACTTTTATGGCATTAACCGCGAGAGCAGCCAATTATGCTGCTGAGCAAGTAAAACTAGGCTTATTGTAGACGCCAGGTTTTACTTGAGTTCCCATAATTGACCCTCATAATTCCAAGGCTTCAATTGAATATAATACTTATCTGGGTCTGCGATAAAATCGTAAACTAAATGATAGTGTTGTTTCATGTATTGATACAGCTTTGGTTTGCTATAAAACCAACAAGTATAAGAAGCTGGTACACCATAAAACTCAGGAGGTACATGTTGTATGGCTATTCTATCTCTGTCTTCGTCATTAAACGCAATGTAGTCGATATACAAATATTTTACACCACTCATTCTAATTTGGTCAAGCAATTCATAAGTCTTTTCAATGTATTGAATTACCCCAGAAAAAATAATAATATCTGGTTGATGGTGTTGTAAACACTCTTCTAAAGAGTAATAAAAATGAAGTCTATCATGTTCAAATTCTTTTCTTCCGGCTTCAACATAATTGGGTTGTTCTACGATGCACCAGTGCAAACTATCCAATTCTTTAAGATGATTTTTTTTATGGTTGTAAGTAGTTCCCAATGAACCGCCAAAATCAAGTACAGTTAATTTGTTATTGTTTTTGCTAGCCACCATTAAAAGCGTAGCCAGCATACTAAAATTCATTTTAGGGGTATCGTAAACAATTCCATCTCGTTCATAAGCCACTTCGCCATTCACAACCTTACGGGTGGTTTCTTTAATTTTTTCTAAAATTGCTTGATCGTCATAACCCTTAGCTATTTTATTTGCCGCTTCAAAACTTTCATAATCACCCTTCCATCCGTACTTAAAACTATACCAATAAAGGGTTTTGAAAATCGGTGGAATTAATTGCTTTAATAAATAGTGCATTAGTAAAATTAATGAAGCCAAATCTATCATTAAAAACAATGATATAACCAATAGCTATATTATTTTTTTAATTTAAAATCCAGCAACAGAATCATCTCCACGTTTATCTGCAGCCGCTTCTCTAATTTTATTAGGTAATATTCTAATGCCGTCTGTCCTTCCAATACTAGACCGATCTTTTAAAGTATACCCCATTTTTTGTAACGCTTCCTTGGTTTTGGGATTGAAGTTAGTTTCAATCATTACTTCATCTGGCAACCATTGATGATGAAATTTTGGTAAGTCTATAGCATCTCCCAAATTCATATTAAAATCAATCATATTCACCAATGCTTGGTATACTGAAGTAGGTATGGTGGTTCCACCAGGAGTCCCAATTACGATATATGGTTTTTTGTTTTTTAGGACAAGTGTAGGAGTCATAGAACTGAGCATTCTTTTCCCAGGAACAATTGCATTGGCTTCTCCACCAACAGCCCCAAACATATTCGGAACGCCAGGTTTGACACTAAAGTCATCCATTTCATTGTTCAACAAAAATCCAGCTCCACCTACTACTACTTTAGACCCATAGCTTCCGTTTAGGGTAGTTGTTACGGATACAATATTTCCTGCTCCATCCACAACACTCAAATGTGTAGTTTCTTCACTCTCACTGATTTTACCCGCATTAATTTCTTTACTACTACCTGCTTTGTTTGGTATATAATCACTCATTCTTTGTGCTAGATAAGCATCACTAATCATCGTTTTAACAGGGACTTTCCAAAAATCCGGATCACCCATATGTTCTGCTCTATCTGCAAATGCTCTTCTTTCTGCCTCAATCATTAATTGTACCGATTCAGGTGTTTGAAATTTCATTTTCCCAACTGGAAATTTCTCAATCATTTTCAACATCTGTGCCAATAAAATACCCCCACTACTGGGGGGAGCAAAACTGACTATTTCGTGGTTTCTATAATTAAATACGATGGGTTCTCTTAGTTTAGCGGTATAATTTTTTAAATCTGAATGCGAAATTATTCCTTTGCCTCTCTCCATTTCAGCTATAATTAAGTCAGCTGTTTTACCACCATAAAATCCTAAGGCACCCTCTTTTTGAATGCGTTCTAAAGTATTTGCTAGGTCTTTTTGAATAAGCGTATCGCCCACTCTCCAACGGGTCGATTTATAAAATGCAGTAGGTTGAGTACTAATTTTTGCAATCGATTCTTTTATCCCATTAATGCTGGCTGCCTCTTTTTCTGTTAATACAAATCCTTTTGCAGCAATATCAATTGCGGGTTGAATTAATTCTCTGAAAGGTAGTTTGGCATAAGCATATGTGGCAAATAATCCTGCAATAGTCCCTGGTATACCTGATGCCAGATGACCATGTTGAGATAAGTTTAATTGAGCATTACCGCTTTTATCCAGATACATATCTCTTGAACTTTTTTCGGGGGCAGCTTCTCTGTAATCAATTCCAATTAACTCTCCATTTGTTTTTCTTGCTAATAAAAATCCGCCTCCGCCAATATTACCTGCGTTCGGAAAAACGACTGCTAATACCAATTGAGTTGCAATTGCGGCATCAAATGCATTTCCCCCTTTTTTCATAATGGCAGCACCTACCATACTTGCTAGTGGATGTGCACTACTTACAGCAGCTTGTTTAAATGCTGCTCTTTTTACAACTGAATAGTGGTATGGATCAATTTCTTTATTGGGTCCTACGATGGAAACAACTGATTGTGCGTTCGCATTAAGTAATATCCCCCAAAATCCAAATACTAATAAATGTTTTCTCATAAGGTAATTTACATTTTTTATCGGGTTTTCTTTCCCTTTATTCCTACTTTCATGTTTGAATAATGAACTTATGAAAAAATTTTTATTTGGACTTTTTTGTATGGGGATTACGGTTGCTACTATAGCTCAATCGGTACCCAGCCCAGAACAATTTCTGGGTTATAAAGTAGGAACCCGCTTTACCCGTCATCATCGAATTGTTGATTATGTAAAAGCGGTAGCTGGTGCTAGACCAGATATGGTTAAAGTGGAGAAATATGGTGAAACAAATGAAGGGAGAGAATTGATGTTAGCATTTGTTAGTACACCAGAAAACATGCAAAAACTGGAGCAAATTAGAATCAATAATTTGCGCATGGCTGGGTTATCAAAAGATAAAGCTGCTCCTCAAACGGATAATGCGCCAGCAATTGTTTGGTTGAGTTATAATGTACATGGTAATGAAGCTTCTTCTTCAGAAGCATTCTTATTGACTATTCATGCGTTAACAGATCCATCGAATATGCAAACTAAAGAATGGTTAAAAAATACAGTGGTAGTATTAGATCCTTGTATTAACCCAGATGGAAGAGATCGCTATATCAATTGGTATAATTCGGTAGTAGGCAATACTTACAATGCTGATCCAGCCTCTAGAGAGCATGCAGAGCCTTGGCCAGGAGGCAGAAGCAATCATTATAATTTTGATTTGAATAGAGATTGGGCTTGGCAAACACAGGTTGAAACCCAACAACGTATCAAAAAGTATCATGAATGGATGCCACAAATTCATGTAGACTATCATGAACAGGGTTTTAATGAGCCATATTATTTTGCCCCAGCTGCGGAACCCATCCACGAAGTGATTACTCCTTGGCAGCGCGATTTTCAAGTAATGATTGGTCGTAATCATGCAAAATATTTTGACCAGAATAATTGGTTGTTTTTTACGAAAGAAAGATTTGATTTATTATACCCTTCTTATGGAGATACCTATCCAGTATATAATGGAGCTATTGGTATGACATATGAACAGGGTGGTATAAGAGCTGGGTTGGGTATTTTAAATGAAGACAATGATACATTAACCTTGGTAGATCGTGCAGCACATCATTTTACTACCGGCTTATCTACTATTGAGATTGCTTCAAAAAACAAAGGCAAATTGTTAACTGAATTCAAGCAATTTTTTGATGACAGTAGATCAGGAAAAATTGGTGAATACAAAACCTATGTTTTCACTGCAAAAGATGAAAATAAAATAGGAGCACTAAAAAAATTGTTAAGTCAAAATGGTATTGAATACGGCGTATTAAGTAACAAATCATTTAGGGGCTTTAATTATTTTACAGGAAAGGATGATGCTTTTACTGATGAAGGGAATCATATTGCAGTAAGTGCTTTTCAGCCAAGGGCTGTAATGGCTAAAGTGTTGTTAGAACCTAGAACAGTGGTGACCGATTCAAATACCTATGATATTACTGCATGGGCTGCATCTTACGCTTATGGAATTAAAGGCTATGCAGTAAAAGAAAAACTTTCTGTGAACCCAGAGTCAGCTGGTACCTCAATTAATTCAATCAACAGCAACTATGGTGCATTGATTCCTTATACCTCGTTTAATAGCGCTAAAGTATTAGCTTATTTATTAAAAAATGGAGTTAAAGTACGTTTTGTTGAAAAGCCTTTTACCTATAAGAGCAAAAATTATGATAGGGGTACTTTGGTTGTTTTAAAAACCAGCAATCAACAAAATTGGTTAACCGTTTTAAACAATGCTTGTAAACAATTTAATGTTCAAGCAGATGCTGTAGAAACTGGCTTTATGGATAAGGGTTCAGACTTTGGTTCTCCTGATATTAAAAATATTGCTGCAACACCTAAAGTTGCCATGTTAACTGGAGATCAAAGTTCTTCTTTAGCAGCTGGAGAAGTCTGGCATTATTTTGATAAAATTCTAGCATATCCAATCACTTTATTAAATGCAGTCGATATTGCTCGATACAATTTAAAGAATTATGATGTGGTGATTATTCCTGATGGCAATTATAGAAATTTAAGTGAGAAAGCAACTGCAGACAAATTAAAAGACTTTGTTCGTGGAGGGGGAAAGCTAATCGCATTAGAAAACGCAATGGCTTTAATGAGTCGATCAGATTGGGGGATAAAACTAAAAGAAGCTAAAGCAGATAAAGCTGAAGATTCAGTTAAAAAATACGCAGATAGGGAAAAGGATTATATCACCAATTCTATTCCAGGGGCTATTTATAAAGTGGATTTAGACAATACTCACCCGCTAGCATTTGGATACCCTGAATTTTATTATACACTCAAACAAGATGGCAATGTGTATGAAATGATGAAAGATGGTTGGAACGTGGGCACAATTAAGAAAGATGCCTATGTATCAGGTTTTGCTGGCGCAAAATTGAAGCCCAACTTAAAAGATGGAATGTTGTTTGGAGTGCAAGACATGGGTGCAGGAACCATTGTGTATATTTCGGAAGATCCTTTATTTAGAAACTTCTGGGAAAATGGCTACTTGCTCATTGCGAATGCTGTTTTTTTAGCTGGTAAATAATCGTTGTCAAACTAAAAGGGTTAAGGAAAGCATAGTTGCTTCATCCTTAACCCTTTTTTATTTTGATTGAATTACCTTCTCTTAAATTCTAATATTTAGTGCTAGCATGAAGTTTCTACCAGCCATTGGGTAAAAGAAGTTTTCAGTAACCACTGATCCTCCAGCAAAATAGCTAAAAGTATATCCGTTGGGTTCATACTTTTTATCATACACATTATTTAATTGAAAAATCACTTGTGTTTCTTTAAGTAATTTTTTCTTCATTGTATAAATTACTCGAAAGTCTTGTGTATAGAATCCGTTTAGTTTTCTTTGCTCATTTTGAGTATTATCTAGGTATTGTTTACTAACCCATTTATTCAAAAGGCTTAGTTCAAGATTTTGTATGGGTGTAAAATTGAGTGTTAATGCAGAAACAACAGAGGGTGAAAATGAAATATCTTTATTGCGGTGATCAAAACTTATTTGTCCACCATTGTCGTAATCATCAATATATTCTGTGAACGATTTAATTTTATTTCTGCTTAAGCTAATATTTCCACTCAAATTGAACCAGCTTTTTATTACTGCAGCTGCCTGTAACTCTATCCCTGCTCTATAACTATTTGGTATATTAGTTCTGGTATACGCTCCAACATCGTTAATTGCACCTGTTAAAACCAATTGGTTATTGTATTTCATGTAATAAGCTGTAGCGCCTATAGAATACGTGGTTGTTTTTCTTTCAATTCCTAATTCCCAATCGTGTAAGGTTTCATGAGTTGGTTGGTTTAATAAACTCGCTTGAAAATCATCTCTGTTGGGCTCTTTACGTGCCACGGCATAACTTAGGTATGCTTGCCAATTGTTTTTGTTGTAAGCAACTCCAGCCTTAGGGTTAAAGAAGTTAAAGGATCGGTTTACATTTAAAGTAGGATTATCACTAAAGCCATTCATGATATGTTTTACCCTTCTAAATTGCAAATCTGCAAAAAGGGAGAAATTTTTTGCAAAACTGTATTGCCACTTTGCATAGATATTCGCATCATTTTTTGTTGCAGGTAAATCGTAATAGCGATAGCCTGGCGGAACTGTTCCAATTTGGATATAAGGGATGGTTCCAAAATGAATACCCTTATAGACTGACCAACCCCCTCCAATAGTTAATTCATGTTTATTTTTCTTGTATTGTAATGAGATAATTTGCCCATAGAAATCGTTATCGAGCCAACGTTGTCTAACTAAATTGGTTCTAGTAAATATATTGCCAGCAACTACAGCATTAGGTAAGCCATATCTAGAAAAACGCTGATCTGCTTTATATTCCTCATAATAGCCTTTTCCTTTTGTTAAAAAAAATGCAGTATTAAATGACCAATAGTCATTAATTGCAGTATTATAAAATAACTGATAATGGGTTTGTGTATAATTATCGGTTTGATTTTCATAAGGGTCACCTGCTTTTTCAGTACCTGCTGGATTGTTGGTGCGGTCTGTTTTTAATAAACTTTCTGCTACTCCATACCATGCTTGATAAGTTTTTTCTTTACCAGAAAACACATTCAATCTTAATGATGATTTTTTGTTTAGATACGCAGCACTTACATAGAAAGATTTCAAATCGCTAGAAGCTCTATCAATGAATCCATCACTGGTTATTCTGCTTACTCTTGCATCTATGGTAAAATGGTTGCCAATTAACCCAGTTCCAGCTTTAATGGTATTTTTAAAAGTGTTAAACGATCCAACACTATTATTAATTTCCGCATACGCTTTACTATTAAATTCATTGGTACTCATATTGAGTGTTGCGCCAAATGAACTAGCACCATTGGAGGATGTACCGGCTCCTCGCTGAATTTGAATACTATTAACCGAAGATGCAAAGTCTGGCAGGTTTACAAAAAATGTTCCCATACTTTCTGCATCATTATAGGGTATTCCATTTAAAGTGACATTGATTCTAGTAGCATCAGTCCCTCTTATTCGCAATCCGGTATAACCAACGCCATTTCCGGCATCTGCATTGATAACTACACCAGGTGTTTGATTGAGTAAAAAGGGGATATCAGTACCCAAATTAGTTTTGGTTATAGCTTCTTTATTTAGGTTGGTTTTAGTAAAAGGAGAACGGTCGCTGGCTCTGATAGCTTTAACTTCCAAGGGTTGAAGAAATAGTTGAAAAGGCTTCAATTCAAAGATATGCACCTGATCAAATTTTGTTGGAATAGGAAAACTGCTGATTTCATAACCAGTACTACTGATGGTTACCGTACCTGATTTAGACTGTTTTACCGTAAAAAAACCTTGTTCGTTTGCATTAATTTGCTTGTTGCCAATTGTGATGGTAGCACCAGCAATAGGATTGCGATTGCCTTGTTCAACTACTTGACCTTTGAATGTGTTGGAACTTGTTTGTGCAGTAATCAGTGAGCTAAAAAGCATGATTACAGTTGTTCCCATAATTTTTTTCATTTTTTAAATGGTTTTAAAAATTAAATAATGGGAACAGGGAAATGCAATAGGAGAGGTATCCAAAAAAAAAGTATCACCTTCCCTTCGCAGGAATTACCCTGTTCAGGTTCAACGGGTGTTTCTCAGCCGAAAGTTTTTATTGCTTTCAGCACCCCGAGGACAGCGCAAAACTAGTTTTTTCTTTTCTAAATAGATTGTAACTTTTGAATTGTTTAAACGTTTCAATACAAAATGCGGTTATGAAAAAACATTTATTACTCTTTCTAAGTATTTTTTTGTTAGTTGTCGGATATGCCCAAGATGAAAAAAAATTAGTATTTGATGCAAACGCACAAGAGCGCAAAGTGGGGCCATTCAAAGGGATAGAGATTTCTGGGGCAATTAATCTTTATTTATCACAAGGGAAAGAGGAAGCGGTGGCGGTGAGTTCAAGTGAGGCTGAATTGATAGGTAAAATCACGACCGTTGTAAGAAACAATACTTTATATATATCGCTAGATACCAAGGGAATGAGTTGGAAAAAATGGGGTAATAATCAAATTAAAGCCTATGTTACTTTTACTGATTTAGAAAAGTTAGAAGCATCTGGGGCTTGCAATATTAGATCGGCTGGTAAAATGAGATTGTCGGATTTAAAATTAGAATTATCTGGAGCAAGCGATTTTAATGGTGAGATAGAAGCAGAAACAATTCGCATAGATTTGAGCGGTGCATCACAGGTAACAGTAAAAGGAACTGCAGATAAAGCAACCTATTTAGCAAGTGGAGCAAGTAGTATTAAAGCGTTTGATTTAGCGGCTAATTATTGTAAAATTGACGCCAGCGGTGCTTCTTCTATTCGAGTTTTTGCAAATAAAGAAATTAGTGCAGAAGCAAGTGGAGCAAGCAGTATACAATATAAAGGAGATGCTGTAATTAAAGATTTTAATAGTAGTGGCGCTTCTTCTGTAAAGCGAAAAGCGGACTAAAATTTAAATAATATTTGGTTGCTAAGCTTCTAGAACGTACTTTTGCAACCCATTACATCGCGAGATAGAGCAGCGGTAGCTCGTCGGGCTCATAACCCGAAGGTCGGAGGTTCGATCCCTCCTCTCGCAACAGCTTAAAGGCCCTTATGGGGCCTTTTTTTATGGAATTTAGTGAACTGACTTTTGTGTCAGGTAGGAGATTGCCTTAATAATGATTAAATTGAATTGGTGAAAGCAGGTTTCGTAAATATTTTTGGTAAGCCCAACGCGGGTAAAAGTACCCTTCTAAATGCATTAATAGGAGAGAAAATGGCTATTGTATCTCCGAAAGTTCAAACTACTAGGCATCGAATTAAAGCTTTTTTAAATAAACCGGGCGAATACCAAATCATTTTTTCTGATACTCCAGGCATAATTGATCCAAAATACAAGTTGCATCAAAAGATGATGGATTCGGTAAAAGGGGCATTAGAAGATGCAGACTTAGCCTTATTAATGGTTGATGCCAATGATAATTTTGAAGAGTGTGATGCTATTTTTGCTGCACTCAAATTAAAAGTCCCTGCTTTATTAATTCTAAATAAAATTGATATTGCTGGAAATGGAAAGATTGCGGAAGCGGAAGCTTTTTTTGCCAATAAGCCTTACTGTAAGCAGTTGGTTAAAATTGGAGCACTTCAAAAATTGCACCTTAATAAATTACTGACAGTTATTGTTAGTATGTTACCTGAAGGGGTTCCATTTTATAATGAAGATGATTTAAGTGATTTGCCTACTCGTTTTTTTGTGTCTGAAATGATTAGAGAAAAAATCTACGAATTATTTGCTGATGAAATTCCTTATCATACCGCTGTTTTGGTAAATGAATACAAAGACAAGGGCAATATTGTAAAAATTCAAGCAGATATTATAGTTCATAGGGAAACGCAGAAGGCAATCATTATTGGAGAGAAAGGCACTATGATTCGACAGATTGGTATTCAAGCTAGACAAGACATAGAGGCGTTTGTACAGAAAAAAATATTTTTAGAGTTATTTGTAAAAGTGCGGCCTAAATGGCGTGATAATGATCTTCAATTAAAAGAATATGGTTATCAATAAATGATAACTGATTACCTCAATTAGAATTAAATAAAATGAGTTACACCGTTGCAATTGTTGGAAGACCCAATGTGGGAAAAAGTACTTTTTTTAATCGCTTATTAGAACAACGTAAGGCCATTGTAGACGATATAAGTGGAGTTACTAGAGATCGTCAATATGGTGTTGCAGACTGGAATGGGAAATCTTTTAACCTTATTGATACAGGTGGCTTTGTTCCACAAAGTGAAGACATTTTTGAAATAGAAATTCGTAAGCAAGTTAAAATTGCCATTGACGAAGCCAATGCAATCATTTTTATGGTTGATGTTGCTACGGGTATAACTGATTTGGATGAAGCAATGGCAGATTTATTGCGTAGAAGCAGTAAGCCTGTTTTTGTTGTAGTAAATAAGGTAGATAATGGAACTCGGGAATTAGAGGCAACTGAATTTTATAGCTTAGGATTCGAAAATACTTTTTTTATTAGTAGTATTTCTGGTAGCGGAACAGGTGATTTGTTGGATGCTGTTGTTATGAATATTTCAGAAGAGGATGGTCAAGAAAGTACAATTGAAAATGAGCTTCCAAAATTTGCAATAATTGGACAGCCTAATGTGGGTAAATCTTCTTTGTTGAATGCATTGGTTGGGGAAGAGAGAACAATTGTAAGCAATATCGCAGGAACTACAAGAGACACTATTCATACACATTATAAACTTTTTCAGAAAGAGTTTATGCTAATTGATACTGCTGGTATTAGAAAAAAAAGCAAGGAGAAAGACGACCTTGAATTTTATTCCATTATCAGGGCTATTAAAGCAATGGATGAAGCAGATGTTTGTTTATTAGTGATTGATGCGTATAAAGGGATTACTGCACAAGACATCACCATCTTTAGTTTAGCAGCAAGAAAAGGAAAGGGGATTGTAATGCTAGTGAATAAATGGGATTTAATTGAAAAGGAAACTAATACTGCACGAGACTACGAGAAAGTGCTCAAGCAAAAAATGGCACCATTCAACGATGTTCCAATATTGTTTATTTCAGTAACTGAAAAAACAAGAATTTTCAAAGCAATTGAAACAGGCTTAGCTGTTTTTGAGAACCGTAGCAGAAAAATTGCTACTTCTACATTAAATGAAGTAATGCTTAAAGCTGTTGAAAGTTATCATGCCCCAGTTGTTCGTGGACATTCTATTAAAATCAAATTTGTCACGCAATTACCAACACCGGTTCCATCGTTCGCTTTTTTTACCAATTTCCCAGACGACATCAAAATGCCTTATAAAAACTACTTAGAGAATCAATTAAGGGCAAATTTTGATTTTAAAGGGGTTCCAATTCGTATTTTCTTTAGAAAAAAGTAGAAATTTTAAGAAAATTTTGGCTGTCATACCAAAATTGCCCTATTTTTGCGACCAAATAAAAAAAAACCAAAAAAAAGTACAATGAAAAAAGTATTCGCAATTCTAGCTGTAGCAGGTTTAATGACTGCTTGTAACAACGCTGAAACAACTGAAGCAACTGCAGATACTGCTGCTGCAACTGTAGACACTGCTGCTGCAACTGTAGACACAACTGCTGCAACTGTTGATACAACTGCTGCTCCTGCTGTTGATACAACCAAGAAATAGTTAATACAAGTACTCGTTACTAATATTACTTCTTGCAAGAAGGTCCTCTCGATTAAAATCGAGAGGATTTTTTTTTGTGCCAGTTTGTACCAAATAATGATCTGCTGAACAGATGGCACTAATATTGTTTATTTATACCTTTTATTAATGGAACTATTTCCATTTCATTTTTGTGACAATTTGACCCGAGAAGCATATGGATAAGCGTAAATTAATTTTTAAGTCTGAAGATGAGACCGATTTTATGCCAATAATTCCCATTGGAGAACAGGATGGTGAATTGGATAGTAACTTAGTAATTCCCGATGAGTTGCCTATTCTTCCTCTTAGAAATACGGTATTATTCCCTGGAGTTGTGCTACCTATAACCGTTGGCAGAGATAAGAGTATCAAAGCTGTTAGTGACGTTTATAAAGCAGATAAATTAATTGGGGTAATTGCACAAAAGGATTCCAATATTGAAGAACCAGCTCCAAAAGATCTTTGCCAAATTGGTACTGTAGCCAAAATTGTGAAATTAATAAAAATGCCAGATGGAGGCACAACCATTATTATTCAAGGCAAGAAACGCTTTGAGTGGTTAGAAATGCTTAGTGATGATCCATATTTTAAAGCAAGCATACGATTATGTAATGAAGATGAATCCCCTGAAACCGAGGATTTTAAAGCTTATGTGAGTACAATTAAAGATTTAGCTGCACAAATCATTCAGCTATCTCCCAATTTGCCAACAGAGGCTTCGATTATTTTAAAGAATATAGAAAACCCTGCTTTTCTAATCAATTTTGTCAGCAGTAATTTAAACAGCGATATACAAGAGAAGCAACAATTATTAGAGATCAATGATGTAAATGAACGTGCCATTAAATTGGTTCATATATTACAAAGAGAATTACAATTTGCCGAATTAAAAGATAAGGTTACTAATAAAACAAGAACAGAACTCGATAAGCAACAAAGAGATTATTTTCTTCAGCAACAACTCAAAAGTATCAAAGAAGAATTGGGAGGAGATACCAATGAAAGAGAGATTGCAGAAATGAAGAAAAAGGCTGAAACCAAAAAATGGCCTGAAGCTGCGAAGAATGCATTTAGTACGGGTATACAAAAACTTGAGCGGATGCATGCATCTACACCTGATTATTCAGTTGTTTACAATCATTTAGATTTAATGCTTGATCTTCCATGGGATGAATATACCAACGATAATTATGATTTAAAAAATGCCAAAAAGGTTTTAGATGTAGACCATTATGGGATGACTAAAATTAAAAGTAGGATATTAGAATACCTAGCTGTTTTAAAATTAAAGGGCGACATGAAGAGTCCAATCCTTTGTTTTTTAGGCCCTCCCGGCATTGGTAAAACCTCTTTAGGTAAATCCATTGCTCATGCTATTGGTAGAAAATATGTTCGCTTGAGTTTGGGCGGATTACACGACGAAAGTGAAATAAGAGGGCATCGTAAAACCTATATTGGTGCTATGCCGGGTAGAATCTTACAAAATATTCGAAAGTGTAAAACGTCTAACCCGGTGATGATTTTAGACGAGATTGATAAAATAGGGGCTGACCATAGGGGAGATCCTTCTTCTGCTTTATTAGAAGTGTTAGATCCTGAGCAAAATCATACATTCTACGATAATTACCTTGAATTAGAATATGATTTAAGTAAAGTATTATTTATTGCAACTGCTAATAACCTGCAGAATATTCAACCTGCACTAAGAGACCGATTAGAAATCATAGATTTAAGTGGATATGCAATTGAAGAAAAAGTAGAAATAGCAAAACGTCACTTGGTGCCAAAGCAGAAAGAAGCGCATGGTTTGGCTAAAGTTAATTTTAAAATAAGTGATAAGGTTTTAGAAAAAGTGATTGAACAATATACAAGAGAAAGTGGGGTAAGAGAGCTAGACCGTCAACTTGCTTCTATTATGCGTTTTCAAGCAAAGGAAATGGCATTAAAAGAGAAAGTTAAATTGAATTTAACTTCTGCAGATGTAGAAAAAATTCTGGGACAACAACGATACAGCAATGAAATCTATAAGACTGCAAATATGGCTGGAGTAGTTGTAGGGCTGGCTTGGACATATGTTGGGGGAGATATTTTGTTTATTGAAACCATTTTGAGTGAGGGGAAAGGGGAATTAAAATTGACGGGTAATTTGGGCAATGTAATGAAGGAAAGTGCAACGACTGCCTTAAGTTATATCCAAGCTAATTATAAAAAGTTGGGGATTGACCCTGAATTATTTAAAAACAAGAATATTCATATCCATGTACCAGAAGGTGCTGTGCCAAAAGATGGCCCAAGTGCTGGTATAACTATGCTTACCTCAATTACATCGGCATTCACCGCAAGAAAAGTTAAACCTTTTTTAGCAATGACTGGCGAAATTACCTTACGCGGACAAGTACTTCCAGTGGGTGGTATAAAGGAAAAAGTGCTGGCTGCAAAAAGAGCTGGATTAAAAGAAATTGTTCTTTGCCACTTAAATCAGAAGGATGTTGCAGAGATTGATAGTAGCTTTATTAAGGGACTACATTTTCATTATGTGAAAACCATGCAGCAGGTAATTGATTATGCGCTGGTATAGTTGTAGTTTTAATATGGGATGACAATTGATAAACTTTTAATAGCTATATTTTTTTTAATTACCACTGAGTCTTTTGCACAAACACTCGGTGGTAATGCTGTTTATAGCTTTCTTAGTCAACCAGGTTCTGCACAAGTTGCTGCTCTTGGGGGAGTTAATATTAGTGGGCAAAGCAATGATGTTTCGATGGCTTTGAGTAACCCTGCTTTGTTGAGAAAGAGTATGCACCAACAAATTGCAACATCCTTTAATGGTTTTTTAGCCGGCATAAGTAATTTTAGTGCTGTCCATGCTTTTCATCATAGTAAGTATCAACTGAATTGGGGCGTTGGACTACAATACTTACATTATGGTAATATTACGCAAACCGATGTCTTAGGTAATATTCTTGGAACGTTTAAACCCAATGACTTTGCTATTCAAGTGATGGCAAGTAAACAGTTCAATGAACGTTTTTATATCGGGACAACTTTTAAGTTTATTCAAAGTAATTACTCCTTGTATCGGTCTGATGGTATTGCTATGGATATTGGTTTAAATTATATAGATACCAATCAACTATTTCAAGCAGCTGTACTTATTAAAAATATGGGAACCCAATTAAGTACATATGGAGGAGCACCTAAAGAGGAATTGCCTTTCGATGTACAAGTAGGAATTAGTAAAAGACTAAAAAATGCACCCATACAATTTACATTAACTGCACACAATTTACATCGGCTAAGTATATTTTATAATGATACTGCCTTTAATGCATCTGAGGGAGATTTACGAACAGCAGGGTTTTTACAAAAAGCTTTTGCACACCTTGTTTTTGCAACACAGCTTTTTGTTACGGATAAGGTAGAAATTAATTTAGGATATAATTTTTTAAGGCGTCAAGATTTAAATATTTTTAACGCTACAAGTGGATTAAATGGACTTTCTGCTGGTATAGGCTTCTTACATAAAAAACTGCATATCAGGTATGCAACAGGCTTTTACCAGCAGAAAGTGTTTCATCAGTTTACCCTCAATTTTAATTTCGCAGGTAAAAATCTTAATGAATAATATTGTGATTAAAAATCAAATTTGATACCTTGCGCTAAAGGCAAAGTATTGCCATAATTAATTGTATTGGTTTGCCTACGCATGTAAGCTTTCCAAGCATCACTACCACTTTCTCTGCCACCGCCCGTTTCTTTTTCACCCCCAAAAGCGCCTCCAATTTCAGCTCCACTTGTTCCAATATTTACATTTGCAATACCGCAATCGCTGCCGTTCGCGGATAAAAATAATTCAGCTTCTCTTAAATTCAAAGTCATGATTGCTGAGGATAAACCTTGTGGTACATTGTTCTGCATAGTAATAGCTTCCTCTAAATTACTATACTTCATGACATATAATATAGGCGCAAAAGTTTCGTGTTGAACAATTGGTAAATCATTCGTTACTGCTGCAATACATGGTTTTACATAACAGCCACTTTCGTATCCTTCACCTGTTACAACACCACCTTCTACTAAGAAATGACCACCTTGTGCACTACATTGTTCAATAGCATTTAAATACATGTTAACTGCATCCTGATCTATTAATGGTCCTACATGATTTTGTGCGTCAAGTGGATTACCAATTTTTAACTGCGCGTATGCTTTGGCTAATTTATTGGTAAATGTATCATAAACGGACTCATGTATAATGAGTCTTCTTGTTGTGGTACAACGTTGTCCAGCAGTGCCTACCGCTCCAAATACAGCACCTACTAATGACATTTCTAAATCTGCATCTTTAGAAATAATGATAGCATTATTTCCTCCTAATTCTAAAATACTTTTACCTAACCTTGCAGCAACGGTTGCGCTTAGGGCTTTACCCATTCTAGTAGAACCAGTAGCCGATACCAATGGAATACGTGTGTCGGTGCTGATCCATTCACCCACTTCTCTTCCACCTTGAATTAAACAGTTTACACCTTCAGGCACGTTGTTTGCTTCAAAAACTTTTGCAATAATATTTTGTACTGCCACACCACATAAAGGTGTTTTTTCACTTGGTTTCCAAATGGTGGTATTCCCGCAAATCCAAGCAAGTGCTGCGTTCCAGCTAAATACTGCAACAGGGAAATTAAACGCAGAAATAATACCTACTATACCCAATGGATGCCATTGTTCATACATCCTATGTTGAGGGCGTTCGCTATGCATGGTCAAGCCATATAATTGACGAGATAACCCAACAGCAAAGTCACAGATATCAATCATTTCTTGCACTTCTCCGTAGCCTTCTTGTAAACTTTTACCCATTTCATAGCTTACTAATTTACCTAATGGATCCTTATATGTTCTAAGTGCATCTCCTATTTGACGTACCACTTCGCCTCTTTTGGGAGCTGGCCAATTTCTCCATTCTTTTGCAGCAGATTGACTGGTTAAAATCAACGTCTCGTAACTTTCTTTATCAACTGTAGTAACGCTTCCAATGGATTTTCCATCAACTGGAGAAAATGACTCGATGGAAGCTCCATTCGTTTTTAACCATTTAGTACCTGTTGAAACACCTTCATTTTGTGATTGTAATCCTAATTGCTGCAAGAATTCCATAATATGAAAATTTACTGCAAAGGTACATCCTAATTGCTAATAGCACTAACCCAGCTTTGAAATAGCCAATAAATGATCATATACATTATTATAACTACTACCGATAGGAACCTCTTTCCCAGAAATCCAAATTTTGGATTTACTGAATTTTTCTATCTTATGAACAGGAACAATAAATGATCTATGAACTCTTAAAAAGTCTCTTGAAGGCAACTTGTCGCTAATACTTTTTAATGTCATTAAAGTTAAAACAGGGGATGGTTTTATGTGAATTTTAATATAGTCGTCTAATGCTTCAATCAACTCTATATCTTTTAGATTGATTTTCATTATTTCATAGTTCACTTTTACAAAAATGGAATTAAGCTGTAATTCTTGCGAACTTAAAAATTCTAAATATTCTTTTGCTTTGTAGCATGCTTTCAAAAAGCGATCATATTCAAATGGTTTTAATAAATAGTCTACCGCATCAACTGCGAAACCCTCTACTGCAAAGTCTTTATATGCAGTAGTAAAAACGACAATTGGTTTGTCGGATAAACTTTTATAGAACTGTAGACCATTTATATCTGGCATTTGGATATCTAAAAAAAGAATATCTACTTTATTGTGCTGTAAATATTCTCTTGCTTCATCTGTATCTGTAAAAACTTTTTCTAATGATAAGAAAGAGATTCTACTACAATATTCTTGTACTACTTGTAAGGCCAACGGCTCGTCATCAATTGCTATACATTTGATCATGAAAGGGTATTGATAGATAAGTTTACAATATAATATCCATTTTCTGTGATATTACTGAGCGTATATTTTTCGGGATAAAGAAGCGATAATCTTCTTTTTACATTATTAATACCAATGCCGGTATTTTCCATTAAATTATTCTCAGATTGAACTATAAAATTTTTTGCATAAAAGTAAATCGTGTGATCAGTTATTTTAAGGGTAATATCTATACTGCTATTTTCTTTTGTACTTACTCCGTATTTAAATGCATTCTCTACAAATGGGATAAAAATAAGCGGGGCAACTAATAATGGAGCTGAATTGCCTTCAATTGTAAAATTTACTTGAACTTTTTCTGTTAATCTGACCTGCTGTAATTCTATATAATTATGTATGAAACTCACTTCGTTTTCAAGCGGCACTAAATTTCTTTCAGTTTCTGTGAGGATATATCGCATGATTGCAGAGAGCTTTAATACTGCATGAGCTGTTTTATCACTTTTTACAATTGCTAAAGAATAAATATTATTTAAGGTATTAAAGAAAAAATGCGGATTTACTTGAGACTTTAAGAAGGAGAGTTCTGTATTGATTCTTTCGTGTTCTGTTTCTTTTCTATTTTGTTCTGTTTGAAGCCAACGTCTGACTACTTCAATACATGCTCCAAAAGTGATGACTAATAAAAACAATACTGTATTAAAAAAATCAGCATATGGTCTCCTTCTAATTCTTCCAATTCGATTACTTCTGAGGTTAATTCCTTTTGTATTTTCAGTAACAGTTAATGGTATTTCTGGCGGATGAATCATCATGGCCAGTGTTCTGGGCACATATAAAAAGAATAACAAGCATCCTACTAAACTAAGTACATATAAAAGCCATTTCTCTTTGATTAAAAATTTTGGGATTAATACTTGAGTATTTAAATAGAAAAATACCACTAGCATGATATTATTCAGAATGATTACCGTGAGCATATGGTTGCTCATACTAAAATCTCTCAGTCTGGGAAAGAATACCAAATAGGGGAGAGAAAAAAAGCAAATCCAGGCTGCCAAATGGGCGATTAGCTGAATTGCACGGTTTTTATCTGAAATAGTCTGAATCATTTAAATTGGATACCAATTGGGTATATTCAAATGTAGGTTGTAAGCACTTTATTTAGGTAAAAATGGGCTGAAATTATCTTTATCATCGGTGAATTTTGGCATAAAGATGCTGAACTAGGCCATCTGCAAGGCCAATTTTAGGAACGTAAATTTCGTCTGCATCAGCCCAGCGCATCACATTAATGTAGATTTGTAAAGCAGGTACAATTACATCTGCTCGATCGTTTCTCAGCTTGTAAATATTGATTCTGTCCTCTAAAGTAAAGTTGGATATCTCTTTATAATAATCTTTTAGTAAATCAATATGTAGTGGTTTACCATCCTTTTTCTTACTTAATGAAAAGACTTTATTAATATTTCCTCCAGTACCTATTGCAATAATCTTTTTGTATCCTTTAGTGGCAGTTTTGATATAGTCTTTCATTTCATCCCATTTATAATCGTCAACCATATCTTTCAATAATCTGATCGTTCCAATATTAAATGAACGCTTAAAAGTTAATTTGCCGTCTGTAAAAAAAGTTAGTTCAGTGCTTCCGCCCCCCACATCAATATACATATAGCTATTGGCCGTATCCATATTTTCTGCAATATGGTTTTCATATATAATGGAGGCTTCTAAATCGCCACTAATTATTTCTATCGATAATCCTGTTTCTAGTTTTACTTTTCTAATGATATCTGCAGAATTAGCGGCATCTCTCATAGCGCTAGTTGCGCATGCAATAACTTCACTTACTTTGTATGCGTTCAGCAAATGACTGTACGCTTTCATTGTTTGAAGTATCATCCCTCTTTTTTCTTTTGAGATTTCTCCTCTTTCAAACACATCAAACCCAAGTCGCAGAGGGACTCTAACTAAATTCAGCTTATTGAATTGAGGTTTACCGTATTTATCATTGCTTACTTCAACTATTAATAATCTTGCTGCGTTACTCCCTATATCAATTGCTGCTAGTTTCACTGATGATATTATTTTTTCTAAACAAGTAATGGTAAGTCTCAATTTGAGACCTTATTTTCTTTTTTCCAGCGAAAGGTACATAGTTGTTTGCTAATTCACTGTTTAGAATACGAGCTTTTACATTATCTCTTAACTGAATGTGGATAATATCAATCAATTCTTGTTTTATAAGCGGGTCAGTAATTGGTACAGCTGCTTCCACTCGATGGTTCAGGTTTCTTACCATCCAATCTGCACTAGATATATATACTTTCTCTTTTCCTAGATTATGAAAAATCATCACCCTAGAATGCTCTAAATATTCATCTACAATACTAATGGCTTTTACTGGTTGTTTGAACTTCTTTCGATCTATTTCTGCACAGAAAATCCCCCTTACAACCATATCGATTTTAACACCTGCTGCCCCAGCCGCGTAGAGTTTTTCTATTAAATTAGCGTCACTTAAAGAATTTACTTTTAAAATAATTGCAGCTGGTTTGCCTGCTTTCGCATTTCTTATTTCGGCATCAATCAATTGATTTAATTCATTGCGCATATTAGTAGGGCATACCATAAGCGTTTTACAGCTTTTTAATACTACAGGTCCTTCTTTCCAGTTTTCTAAATATCGAAATACCTTGTTGATATCATTCATGATATTTCTATTTGAAGTGAGTAAACAGTGGTCTCCATAAACAAGAGCTGTTTTTTCATTCAAATTACCGGTGCTTACAAATCCATATAGTTGAGTACGTGTTTTGCTTTTTTTAGTGATGATACATAATTTAGCATGTACTTTCATTTTAGGGATACCTAGCAACACTTTTACACCTTCTTCTTCTAAAATCTTCTTCCATTCCAAATTGGCTTCTTCGTCAAACCTAGCTTTTAACTCTAACATTACAACTACTTGTTTCCCATTTCGGGCTGCATTAATGAGTGCGTTAATCACTTTTGAATTAGATGCCAATCGATAAGCAGTTATTTTAATGGATAAGACATCGGGATCCATTGCGGCTTCCCTTAATAAATCAATTATCGGATCAAAAGCATGATAAGGGAAATGTAGCATTACATCTTGCTTAAGAATGATATCCGTTACTCTCAAAGATGTTTGTAGTGATTTTGGTATAAAAGATGCTCTTCTCGTACTCTTTTGAGATAGAATATCTGGGAAATCCATGAAATGACGGAAGTTATGTATTCTGCCTCCTGGGATTATATTACTTTTTCTGTTTAGACTTAATTTTCTAATTAAAAATTCGAGTAAGCCGGGATCCATTTCTTTATCATAAACAAAACGAACAGGTTTCCCTTTTCTTCTATTTTTAATACCTTTTTCAATTTTTTCAGCAAAACTGGTACTGATATCATTGTCTAAATCAATTTCAGCATCTTTTGTAACCTTGAAAACATGTGCTTCAAAAATATCATAACCAAAATAGGAAAATATAAAGGGTAAGTTGAACCTAATTACATCTTCTAACAGAATAATATTTTTTTCATCTTTCTTTGATGGCAATAAAATAAACCTTCCAACAGCTTTTGTTGGAATTTCGATAAGCGCATATTTTTGCTGATAAGCCGAATTTTTTTTTCGCATTACCACTCCAAGGAAAATACTTTTATCTCTTAAATAGGGTAGTTGAGGTAGGGTCTCAATCATTAAAGGAATAATGTTCGATCGAACCTCTTCATCAAAAAATTTTCTTACAAATATTTGTTGCGATTTATTAAGTGTTGATTCTGTAACAAGCGTTATTTTTTCTTTTTTCAATTCTTTTAAAATGCCATCCCAAATTCGATTGAATTCATTCTGTTGCTTTAATACAGTCATTTGTATTTGATCCAAAATTTTTTGTGGATCATCTTCCATATACATATTGAGCTTTTTTCTTTTCTCTGCAAACTCAATCATGCGTTTTAAGGTAGCAACCCTTACTCTAAAAAATTCGTCTGTATTATTGGAAAATATTCCTAGAAACTTGATTCTTTCCCTTAATGGAACAGTGGGGTCATTAGCTTCCTGCAATACCCTGGCATTAAAACTTAGCCAGCTTATATCTCTTTGAATTAAATGCTTTTTAGACATATTCAAATATAAGTTTAACAGCAAATATTCAGTGTTAAGTATTTGTTGTTTACTAGGAGTAAGATTTTTTTATTTGTTCAATTATGCCAGTTGTAGAAAACCCTTTCACAATTTTATTTATTACAACTCTTCCTCCATTGGCAATTATCTCCTTAGCTCCAACAATTTGATCAACTGTATAGTCCCCCCCCTTTACAATTACGTCGGGCATGATGGCTTCAATTAATCTCAATGGCGTATCCTCTTCAAACACTACTACCGCATCTACAACGGCCAAGTTGCTTAATAAAATACTTCTGCTAATTTGATTATTGATAGGTCGTTCAGGTCCTTTTAATCTCTTTACACTTGCGTCGCTGTTGATACCAATGATTAGCATGTCCGCTTCAGCAGCAGCTTGATTTAATGAAAAAATATGTCCTTCGTGTAAAATATCAAAACAGCCATTACTAAAAGCAATTTTTTTGTTGTTGACTCTCCATGCGGCAATCTGTTTTTTTAGTTGCTCAAGTGTATAAATCTTTTGTTCTATTGCTTTAGTTGCTTTCATTGTTGGGTTGATTTTTATTAAACCATGGAAGTAAGCCTAAACTCATAAAGCCAACTATAAGGACTATAATAAATTGGGCAAACCACTGTAGTGTTCCATTGGCAAAGCCAATTTCGAATCCAATTCCATTTTTTTCTAATACTTTAGCAATAAAATAGGCGTATGCACCAATTCCTCCAGGCGTAACTATCATCCCTATACTTCCAAAAGCAAGCGCAGAAACGGCAGCTGCAAGTCCTAAGCTATTGGTGCCTGCTGTAGCAAAGAGTCCAATCCAAGTGCCTAAAATATAAAGTCCCCAAATAAGTACACTATAAAGTAAAAAAAGTCCTTTTTGCTCCAATTTCCTTATGCTACTCAATCCTTCCCAAATACCTGCAATGATATTTTTGAAAATGGTAACTATTTTATTATGAGGAAACTTCTTGAGAATCATCCAGGTTCCAACAACAATGAAAATCATCAATAAAAGGATAATGAGCAATTTTAAATAGGATGTTTCAGACTTATTGCCATTTAATAGGGGGCTTACTATTTGACCTGCATATTCTCCTACCACATCAAACTGGCTTATTAAAGCGATTATAAAAACAATTCCAAGTGAAATTACGTCAAATGCCCTTTCCACTAAAATAGTCCCTACCAGTTTCTCGGCAGGCACTTTTTCATATTTGGCTAAAAGGGTACATTTCAATAATTCACCTAGTCTGGGAACCGCTAAATTGGCTAGATAACCTACCATTACGGCAAAGAAAACATTTGGGGTCCTAGGTGAATAACCCATTGGTTTCATCAAAATTTTCCAACGAAGTGCCCTAATTGCATGGCTAGTTGTAAGAATAACGAAAACCGGAATTAAAAGCCAATAATTGGCATTTTGTAATGATTTTTTAAAATCATCCCACTTTTCCGCAGGGATTTGTTGCATACTCCACCAAACCAAAAAAAGACCTAACCCAAGAAAAAACAAGTATTGAAGGATGGATAGCCACTTTTTGTTCATTTTTCAAAGATACCATATTTGTTTTTCTGGCCATTCGCGCTGTCAATTTTAAGTTATTAAGGTTTTTTTAAGGTGAAAATTAGACCCTAACTGAATACAGTATTGTATTTCATGCTTATTTCGTAACTTTGCAAACTTATTCAGGGTCAGGTTCAAAAAAGAAGTGTTCATGTCTACAAAGAAAAGGATATTATTTATTGCCACTGAAATGTCTCCGTATTTGGAATTGACGGAGTTTGCAGAAGTGATAAATAAGCTAGCTATCAAAAGTAATGATAGTGGTTTAGAAGTGAGATGCATTATGCCCCGCTTTGGTGTTATTAATGAACGCAGACATCGCTTGCACGAAGTTGTAAGGTTATCCGGCATCAATGTAACAGTTGATAATGATGACCATCCCTTGCAAATTAAAGTTGCTTCTTTACCAAACGCTAGATTACAAGTTTACTTCTTGGAAAATGAAGACTTTTTTAAGCGAAAGCAAATTTTTCATGATGACAATGAAACCTGGTTTGAAGACAACGACTTAAGAACCGTATTTTTTTGTAAAGGGGCATTAGAGACCGTCAAAAAATTCGGTTGGCCTCCAGATATTATTCATTGCAGCGGTTGGATGAGTGGATTAATTCCAGCATATATTAAAACAGCCTACAAGAAGGAACCAGTTTTCGGAAATAGTAAAGTCGTTTTTACCATTGGTCAAAATACTTTTGACGAAAGCCTTGGGGCCGATTTTTTAAAGCGTGCTGTTATCAATGTTAATGTAAAAGATAAAGACCTAGATGTGTTTAAAGACAGTAATAATACGGCCATGTTTAAAGGCGGTGCTCATTTTGCTGATGCCATTTCATTTGGGTCTGACCTAATTGATCAGAAGTTGACTGATGAATTCTCTAAAGTAAAGGGAAAAAAAGTAATTCCTTTTAAGGGTTGGGATTCTGATTTAACAGAGTATTTAGAATTGTACAACGACCTTGCGGGTAAGTAAAACTTGAACATGTTAGCTAATTTTAGACTGCGTAAATCGCCTCTTTTTCTACTATTTTTTTTGTTTGTTACAGCAGCATGTACTCGAATTACAACTACCGAATTAGGTAGTGGATTAATTCCTGTTGTTGATGGGGTGAACACTTTTGATACCATCATGGAGTTGGATACCGATACCTTTAATGAAACCGATACCACTAGGGTGTATAATTCGGATAATATGGCTATTGGTGCAATCACTAATGATCCACTTTTTGGTACTACATCGGCCGAATTAAATTTCGAACTAACTCCGCCTTCATTTCCTTTTGCTTTTCCTGGAACAAAGGATAGTTTGGTAGTGGATTCAGCAGTTTTAATTCTAAGTTACAAAGGGTATTATGGAGATTCTAGTAAACCACTCCAAGTTTCTGTGCAAGAAATAAGTGCAACAACTCCATTAAATCCTTTTGTAAGTTATCCAGTGAATTTCCCAAGCGTTTACCCGATTAACACAATCGGCGCTCTGGCAAATACTACTTCAGTAGATATCAGAACATTAGCTGATTCTGTTATCAACCGATTTGAAGCAAGTACAAATCAGATTAGAATTCCGCTTAGAATGGATGTAGCCAGAAGATTTATTAGAGACTACGACTCGAGTAATGCGTATAGAAATGACAGCACTTTCAAATCTTTTTTCAAAGGATTTTCCCTTAAAGTACAATCTACCAGTCCTGCCAATGCATTATTGTATGTGAATTTATTAGATACCAATACCAAGTTGGCATTATATTTTAATACGAGTAGCACTGGAGCAACAGTTAGAGATACTGCGGTAAGATATTTTAGGTTCAATTCTGCTTTTGGTGGTTTTGCCAACTATATCACAAGAAATACTACAGGTGCTGAAATAAGTAATCATGTTACTACAACATCTAAACCAGATTCTTTGGTTTATATTCAAAGTTTCCCGGGTACTTATGTTCGCATTCGGATACCTAATTTGCAAAACTTAAGTAATCGCATTATACATAGAGCTGAACTCACCGCAGAACAAGTGCCCGACGATAATAATTTATTGACTTTAGATAGATATTTTCAAGCACCTCGCTTATTGTTGCTAAGCGCATATGATTCCGTTAAAAAGCAAAAAAGAAATATTCCAAATGATTACTTGGTAAGTAATCAAGGTCCTAATACGGTAGACTTTGGTGGTTTTAGAACTTTTAAATCTATCAATGGGTACGACCGTGTTGCGGCATATAATTTTGTAATTAGCAGGTATATACAAGGGATTGTCACTAGAAGAGATACTTCATTTACTTTAAGATTAAATGCTCCTTCTAATGATTCTCTCAACTTTACTCCACCATATCCTAACAATACGGTCTCTCAAATGTATTATTTAAATGCAGGGGTCGGAAATGAAGTTGCGAATGGTAGAGTCAGATTAGGCGGGGGTAAGCATAGCAGATTCAGAATGCGTTTGAGATTAGTCTATTCTAGATTATAATTAATCAACATCAAAACTTTTAAAAACTATATTCAATGCCTTATTTATTTACATCTGAGAGTGTTTCTGAAGGACATCCGGACAAGGTAGCGGATC
>NZ_JBHYEI010000004.1:0-201741 GCF_051860225.1 Sediminibacterium sp. | reverse complement strand
AAGGTAGATCGTTCTGCAGCTTACGCTACGCGTCATATTGCGAAGAACTTGGTAGCTGCTGGTGTAGCGGACGAAATTTTGGTTCAAGTGTCTTATGCGATTGGGGTGGCACAACCTACATCAATCAACGTGAACACCTACGGTACGGCTAAAGTAGAATTGACTGATGGTCAGATTGCTAAGATTGTAGAAGGTTTATTTGATATGCGTCCATACTTTATAGAGCAGCGTTTAAAGCTGAGAAACCCTATCTACAGTGAAACTGCAGCCTATGGTCATATGGGTCGCAAGTCTGAAGTAGTTACCAAAACCTTCAAGACCCCAGACGGTAAAGAGAAGAAAGTAAAAGTAGAATTGTTTACCTGGGAGAAGCTAGACCATGTAACGAAAGTGAAGAAGGCTTTTGGGTTAAAATAGTTTAATTTCACACACAATAAATATTGCTGTTTATTTCTATTTGTAGCCTTTTTTATGTGAAGATTTTTTTTTCACAGTTTAACTGGTATATATTTGCTTTAGTAATATTCTAATTTAACTTCTCAAATTCATCATGACCGAAAGCATCGAAAATAACTCCGACGAAATATCTTTAAAGGAGCTTATTTTAAAATTCCAAGAATGGTTCTATTTTATTACAAAACAATGGATTTTCATAGTTATTATGGGTATAATTGGTGGTTTGGTTGGCTTTTTTTATGCAAATAGTC
The DNA here is from genome assembly GCF_051860225.1 of Sediminibacterium sp. GTDB lineage: Bacteria > Bacteroidota > Bacteroidia > Chitinophagales > Chitinophagaceae > Sediminibacterium. Next base: position 201,034 of record NZ_JBHYEI010000004.1, on the reverse strand, counting down.
AGAAAGCAATCTATACTGCAAAAGTTACATTTGTTGTTGAAGAAGGAAAGAGTGGATCGTCAAGTCTAGGCGGGCTTGCTTCCTTGGCTGGCCAATTTGGAGTTGATGTTGGGGGTAGTTCGGACGGTGGTTTACTATCTGGTGACAATATTCTTTTATATTTCAAAAGTTCATCTTTGGCAAGAGAAGTACTTCTGTCTGTTTTTGATAGTTCGTCTAATACATCAATTGCTGATCAGTATGTAAAAGTGTATGACTTGGACAAAAAATGGAGTAAGGATAAAAAAATAGGCTTAATAAATTTCCCTATTTTATCAAAGACTTATAAATACACTCGATTGCAGGATAGTCTTTTACAAATAATAATCAATAAAATTAGTAAATCTCAATTCACAGTTTCAAGAACGGATAAAAAGGCTGCGTTTATAGATGTTATCAGTACTATGCAAAATGAACTTTTAGCTAAAGTCTATTGTGAAAGAATAGTAGAAAAAGTTGTTGAGCGTTATATTAATATTAAAACAAAAAGACAAAACGCAACAGTCCAAAAGCTTCAAGCACGAGTTGACAGTATTGAAAGTTTATTAACAAAAAAGACTATTTCTGGAGCATCTTTACAAAATACATCAAGTACAATGGATATTAATCCTCTGTATCGAACTGGAACATCGGTAGCCGTCGAAACCACACTACGAGATAAAACATTGTTATCAACAATTTTCGCAAGTGTCACCCAGAATTTAGAAATGGCCAAGTTTACTTTGAGTCAGGAAACTCCTGTAATTCAAATCGTTGATAACCCTAGCTTGCCTCTACAGAAAGAGAAAATGTCTAGGTTAAAAGCAACAGTGATTGGATTTTTTCTCTTTTCTTTTATTTTTGTTATTTATATAGTTCTTAAAAAAGGGTACTCGATTGTTATGTCTAATTAGTCCCTTTTAGATAGTAAAAAATGTTTTTTTAAATACAAATAAAGATTAATTTTGACAATCATTATAGTGTCAGTTCAATTCTGTGACTGACATGGGCTTTGCCATACTCCCCCGCCTAATCTCCCCCCTGATTTTTCTTTCAAATGTACCTAGATAAAATATTAACTGGGAAAATAAGAGTCCAGTTACTTTTAAATCCATTGAATACAGTTTATTTGCGCGGATTAGAAAGATATTTAGGGGTTAGTAGCAATATAGTTCGAGAAGAGTTAAATAAACTATCTGATATGTGTCTAATTAACAAGGAGTCTGATGTTCTTTTAGTTAAGTCTTCTACCAAAACAAATTTTTATCCTGTAAATACTAACCATCCCCCTATTTAATTCATTAAGGGGATTAATTATGCAATATTTAGGACTGGATCAAGTAGTTAAGAATGTTTTGATCAAGCTTGGTAAAGTATATAAAGTTTATTTGACAGGTGATTTAGCTCAAGGTTAAAAATTGTCCTTTTGTAGATTTAGTTGTTTTGAGCGATATAGATAAAACTTATTTGTATAAGCTAATAGAGAAGGCTGAAACCATTATTGATAAAAAAATTCGAGTTGCATTATACTTTTCTAATGAGTCTTCTGATAAAAAACTGTAAGCCATTGATGTATTCTTGAAGTTGATGTGTTAAACTTAAATTTGAGCATTTAAAACAATCAAAAGGTATTCTTAATTAAAGGTAACAAAAATATGTATTTCATAGATTTTTCAAATGATGTTGTAACAAGTATAGGAGAGGTTAACATTGATGCTTTAAAGTGTCACGAGGAAGTAGTTGAGGACAGACTGAATTCGTTCGTTAATTATTTGCAAACTCTTGAAGGGGATATTTTAATATCATCGATTATTGTTTGTTCTAAAAGTATGATGATAATTGATGGGCACCATAGATATCATGCTTTAAAACAGTTTGGAATAAAAAAAATTCCTGTAACATTCATAAATTACAGTTCGCCTAGCATTAAAGCATATTTTGATGATAGAATTTTAAAGAGTGATATTATTAATATAGTAAATCAAGGGAAGTTATTGCCCCCTAAATCAAGCAAACATGTAATATGGGATAATAGAAAAAAAAAATATATGCCAATTTTACTATTGTCTTCAATTTGGAATTTTAATTTAAATGAAATTACATAAACAAGAAAATCATGAAATTACAAGATGCTCAAATTGGTATAATAGGATTAGGTTACGTAGGCTTACCTTTAGCGGTAGCATTTGCGGGAAAATATAAAGTAATTGGCTTTGATATAAATAAAGCACGAGTTGATAAGTTAAATAAGGGACATGACACAACACTTGAGATAGAAGATGAACTGCTAAACTCTGTATTGGATATTGATAATTCGAAAAAAATAGGATTATTTATTACATCAGATCAAAACAAATTAAAAGGTTGTGGAATTTTCATCGTTACTGTTCCTACACCAACGGATAAGCATAATAGACCTGTTTTAACTCCATTGATTAAAGCAAGTGAAACGATTGCCAATTTTCTTAAGCAGGGTGATATTGTAATCTTTGAGTCAACAGTTTATCCAGGAGTTACTGAAGAGGAAATGGTACCAGTACTTGAACGTGGAAGTAAATTAAAATACAATAAAGACTTTTATTGCGGCTATTCTCCTGAGCGTATTAATCCTGGAGACAAAGAACATACTGTAACTAAAATTCTAAAAGTTACAAGCGGTTCAACCCCTGAAATTGCAATGATAGTTGATGATTTGTATAAGTCAGTTATTACGGCAGGAACCCATAAGGCTCCTAGTATTAGAGTGGCCGAGGCTGCTAAGGTTATTGAAAACTCACAACGAGACATTAACATTGCTTTTGTTAATGAATTAAGCAAAATATTCAATCTCATTGGTATTGATACGAATGAAGTATTAGAAGCAGCTGGTACTAAATGGAACTTCTTAAAATTCAAGCCAGGTTTAGTTGGTGGTCATTGTATAGGTGTTGATCCTTACTATTTGGCCCAAAAAGCTCAGGAAGTAGGCTATCATCCAGAAATCATTCTGGCTGGTAGAAGACTAAATGATTCTATGGGTAAACATGTGGCTACTGAGGTAGTTAAATTAATGATGCGAAAGGATTTAAAGGTCGTTGATTCAAAGGTATTGTTACTAGGCTTTACCTTCAAGGAGGACTGTCCAGATGTGCGTAATACAAGAGTTATTGATATTTATAATGAACTAATTAACTTTGATATTAAAGTAGATGTATATGATCCATGGGTTGATCCAAATGAAGTGAAGAGTGAATATGATATTAATTTAATTAGTAATATAACCAGTAATCAATACGCAGCAGTTATTTTAGCAGTTGCACATAAAGAATTCTTAGAGTTAGATATCCGATCATTTTCTCCAACTGGAATAGTTTTTGATGTTAAGGGTATACTTCCCAAAAATTTAATTGATTCAAGATTATAAGTTATGTTTAATAAGCAATTGTACAATACTCGTTACCACGATATTGATTTATCAGAATATTCTTTTTTAATAACAGGCGGAGCAGGTTTTATTGGATCAAATATTGTTGAATATTTATTGAAATACAATGCTGGACGTGTCAGAGTTCTAGATAATCTTTCGAATGGATATTTTGATAATATTAAAGAATTTATTGGATTATCTAATTTTGAATTTATAGAAGGGGATATACGTAATTTAGAGACATGTAGAAAGGCAGTACAAGGGATTAATTTTATCTCACATCAAGCTGCCTTAGGTTCTGTACCTAGGAGTATTTCTGACCCAATTACATCTAATGATGTCAATATTAGCGGCTTTTTAAATATGCTTGTTGCAGCTAGAGATTCCTCCGAACTAAAAATGATGGTTTACGCTGCGAGTAGTAGTACCTATGGTGATAGTCCTATTTTACCAAAGGTGGAAGGAAATGAAGGTAATCCCCTATCTCCATATGCTGTAACTAAGTTAGTAAATGAATTGTATTCTGACGTTTTTAGCCGCGTTTATTCTTTTCACACGATTGGACTTCGTTACTTCAATATTTTCGGTCCGAAGCAAAACCCCAATAATCCCTATGCTGCTGTAATACCAATTTTCTGTAAGAATTTTATAAATAAAACTAGGCCAACAATAAATGGTGATGGAAATACGAGTAGGGATTTCACTTTTATTGAAAATGCAGTACAAGCAAACATTAAAGCGATGTTATATTCTTCACTTACTAGTCATGAAGTAATGAACGTTGCTTGCGGTGATCAAGTTTCACTTAATGAATTGGTAAAATTACTACAATCTGAAAGTGGTAATGCGATTAATGCCATTTATGCTCCTGAAAGAAATGGAGATGTAAAACATTCTAAGGCATGTATAAAAAAAATTATTAAAAAATTAGATTATTTTCCTGCATTTAAATTTAAAGATGGCTTAGCAATCACCTTAAATTGGTATAAAATTAATAATTTTTAAAATACAATTGATCAACAATAGAAAAATTGATAAAAGAGTAATTATCATAATACATATAGTTTCCAACTTTTTCAAAATGGGAAATAAAATATTACTTAGATTTATTTTGGATACAAAAAAAATAAAAAGCTAAGAGTGTAACACTCTAATATTAAGAAATCAGGTTTATTAATAATACTTAAGTGGCGTAAAAGGAGCATTTGAAATTTACAGATAGGATGGAAGAAGCTATGAATAATAAATTATGTAAATTCTAATAGCCGTTTATAACTCTTTGAGTAGACATAACTGCAAATTAAAATTTATACCTGCACTGGAAAATAAGTAAGATTAATATAACAGTAATTCTTAAGGAACTGCAAATAAAAACACTGACTTTTTTATACAGGTGATAAAGCACTTATCAATTTAATGGTATATAAAAGTCATACAGTAATCAAGAGATAGAAAGATAAATTATAAGAGTTGTTTGATAGCAAAGCTTTAGATATATTTCAATACAAAACTCAATTATTAAGAAATTAATTTATTATTTCCTAAATTTTGAAAAAGGTATTATAACATTAGAAAATGTAGAATACTATTTCCTTTATTTATACATGATGTGTAACAATTCAAAACGGCAGAATAGTCTTTTGCTTTTATTTTAACAGTATGGTTTTTCTCTATATTTTTTTATTTTTCTTTATCATCGGAGGTGAATCTTTTAAGGTAAATGGAATAAACATATCATTACTTTTCTTTTTAATATTTTTCGTAAGCAATTTATCAAAAATCTTCAAATCTTTTTTTTCAAAAAGAATAATACTTTTTAATATATTTTTTTTAGCGTTATCGTTTTTTAGTGTGACAAAAGGTTTCTTAGTTGGTTATAAGTTTGCTTACATATTAGAAGATTATTTTCCGTTCGTAGTTTTGTTTGTATTTGTTAATTTTTTCCAATCGATTTCTCTAAAAAATTTTCTCAGCTTAACTAAATACATTGCAATTTTAACTAGCTTTCTCGCTTTTAAGGTACTATTGATAAATTTTTTACCAATTGAACCAATTTGGGGTGGTGATACTTTTTGGCAAGCATCAAAATCACTTATTTATCCCAATTTCCATCGAATAATTTTGAAAGGAGGAGAATTTTTCAACTTGTTTGTTTTTAATTTTTTAGCAGCTGCTCTAATTTTTAAAATTCCAATATTTCATAAACGATATCTATATTTTTTTCTTTTTCTTAATTTTTTAATTCTGTTTTTTTCTTTGACTAGAACAAGTTTCTTAGTTTCTATTATAATAATTTTTATCATGTTTATAGTCAAAATAAGAAAAGAAAGTTTTTATACAAGAGTTAAATCATTTATTTCATTGGGTATTGTGTCAGGTTTAATATTATTACTTTTCAATTCTGCTATTTTTCAAGAACGAAACAAAAAAGATGATGGTGGAGACCTTGCTATCGGATGGAGACAATTAGAATCTTTAATTGCTTTAGACAAAGCTTCTGAATCTAATTATTTAGGCAATGGTATGGGAGCGTCTTTTGAGATGACTTATGCACCAGGAAATTTTAAAGAAGATGGCCAAGATTTATATGTTCATAATTATTATGTATGGTTTATCCTAAAAGCGGGTTATTTATTTTTTATTTTTGGATTAATATTGTTATTCATAGTATTTCTGAGAAAGGTAAATATTGATAATTGTAATTTTTATTTAATAATCTCTCTTAAAATCATACTAATTATTTTTTTACTATTTAATGAATTTGTAAATAATAAGTTGTCAAGCTTCTCTGGGGCTTTTTTATACTCATATTTGGTTTTATTTATAATAATTCCCAATAAGTTCATCTCTAATAAAAAAACACCTTTTTTATCTTGAATATAAAGTCTTTTAATAGCTCTCTAATACAAGCTTTCTTGATACAGGGTTTAGGGAAAGTTGGAATTTTTATTTTTATCTACATTTTTAATAAAGAAGTAGGTTCAATAGTATTTTCAGAATTTATTATCGTGACGATTGTAGTGTTTTTATTTAATGCTATCGGAGATTTTGGTATTGGACAATTATTAATGAAAAGGGTAGCAAGAAGCAAAACTCTAGATATTATTAACATAATTCCTTATCTGCAAATTAAATTCATTAATTATTTTATTTTACTGCCCTTATTCATATTTGTTTTAATTTTTATTTATGAGTTTAAAATATTTTACATTTTATTTTTTATTCCTGTTTTTTTCGATACTATTACTAATTCTTATATCACATTTACACAAGCCAAACAAAATTACGCCAAATACAATTTGCTCTTATTAGTTGTTGATTATTCAAAATTATTTAGCAGTTTTCTAGGATTTTATTTTTTTGGGTTAGCAGGCTACATTTATTTTAACATAACTCAGTCTATTATTTTAAGTTTGTTTTGTATTCGATCAAATATTTTTGTTTTGTTTAAACCCATATTCCATTATACAATTGTAAGACTAAAGTCCTTTTGGTCTTGGGGTTTCCCTTTTTTTATATCTGGAAGTTTAGTATATATATATAATAGACTCGAAGTTATTCTTATCCCAATTTTGAAAGAGAATAATGTTTCATTAGTTTATTCTGGAATGTTTAAATTACATGAAATAATTACAGTTATACCATCAATATTTACAGGGATTTATATACCATCTGCTTTAGTTTTGTCAATTAGTGATCGCCAATTATTCAAAAAGAAAGTTTCAGTATTCTATTTTTTAGCATCTTCCTTATTTTTATTTATTTATTTTTTATTTTCAGAAATCACTATTAATTTTTATTTTAATAATAATTATTCTAAAGATGTAGATAAATACATATATTTTAATTTTCAATCAATTTTTCTATTATTAAATGCTTTTCTAACTTGTGAGATAATAATTAATAATAAACAGAGAATGCTTGCTAAATTCTTGATGTTGGGCTTCGTCCTTAAATTTTTTATTTTGATAGTTTTTATGGCACTTAATTTTAAGGATTTCCCTTTTATTTCATCATTAATAGGTGAAATCATTTATTCTATAATAACTTTAATAATAATATTTCACCACCAGATTTATTCTAATCGTTTTTTCAAGTGGTAGTTCCATTTTTGGAAATTTTCTTTATGAGATACTTTATTTTTTTTTTCATAACTCATTAAAATTACTCGATATTATATTTTTTTTTCCAGTGTCATTTTTCGCCTTTGTATTAAAAACTTTTAGGCTAATTGGTGCTCATTCGTTGCCTCTTTTAAGTAAAAGATTAATTACTAAAGAAATTTTTCCTCTAAATGAATACTATTATGAGCTACTTTTTAGTCCTAAACTTTTAAAGCAGTCTCTTAATCTTCAACATTTTTACCAAGTCCTCTCATGGAATATTACTAACCATTTGAATTTAATAAAATGCTTTAACTTTAAAAATGAGTTTTTAATTTTCGAAAATTTATACATTAAGAATGGTACTTTTCGCGCTGAGATATAGAAATTTGGTATATTTTCACACGATATTTTAAGCTTTAAAAGATATTAGAAATCGGTTCAGATTATACAATATTCCTTCAAATAAATACATTCATTGAAAATGAAAAATACTTAAAAAAAATTATGAATATGCCCATATTTTAATAAGCCATTTGAAATAAGTTGCTTAGAATCTATTGCTCTAATAGTTTGAGAAAAGTAATTGAGGATGTTGGGCTTTTATATTTTAACAATTAATAAGTGTTGATGTGTTGTTTGTTGATTCTTTTCATGATATCCGGCCTAAAGGCGATGTTTAAACTTGATTTCTTGAAATATAACCATTAGTAAAAAGAGTAGTTATTGTTGATATAAAGGATATTTCTAGAAGTCGTGATTAGCCTAAGAATTTAATATTTTAATCATACTTATTTTGGGAATAAACAATACATTCTATAAGCTTTATTAACTGAGAATTCAAATTTATAACCGTTATCAATTATTAAAAAAATTGTATTTATTATATGTTAAAAAATGTTTGCCCTTATCTTGAAAATATTAATGAACAAGGTTCATTTTACAATCGAAAAAAATAAAATACCGTATAATATTATGAAAATAAATTTCTTATCATTTTTAAATCCTTTTAAAAAAGGTTTCGTTGGAGGGGGTGAACTTATCAATCGACAAATTATTAATGACGCAAGATTATTTGGAATAGATATTAAATATGGCTACAGAGAGAATACTTTAATTTCACGTATCTTACCACCAAGTATGAATTTGCATAAAAATCCAGATTTGTGGATTTTATCTGACATATTCAATATACCTACACACAGAATTTCTTTTCAACGAGATTTTTTGATGGACATAATTACAAATCAAAAATTTATACATTTTGATAATGCTTATGTTGATATCTGTGCAAATGGGGCCTTGCCTTGTAATGGTTTAAGGTCTAGTTTATGCCAAAATTGTTTAAAAAATCCTTCAAGAGAACTTCTATATAAAAATTCTTTAGCAAATTTCTTCCTCTCTCCTCTGCACTTGAAAACTATTAATCAATATTTTGGAAATATTTATTTGAATAAATCGCACATTGTAGATCCTTTCATTGATACAAAAAACTTTTGTAATTTAAATATAGAAAGAGATATTGAATATTTGTATGTAGGAACTATTTCTGGGTATAAAGGATATGAAAATATTAAAGATAAGTTTGAGAATATTGGAGATGATTTTTATTTTGTAGGTCCCAAATCTAAATCCCTCAAATTATTTTCAAATAATTATTTAGGTATAAAATCAACCAAAGAACTCCCTTTAATTTATAATCGTGCAAAAAACTTTGTTCATTTACCCACATGGAAGGAGCCTATGGCTCGAACTGTTCTTGAAGCTGCCCTTTGTGGTTGTAATTTAATTGTGAATGAGAATGTAGGTGCAACCTCTTTTGATTTTGATTTAAGTAATTCCGATAATTACGTAAATAATATAGAAAAATTTTATAAAACAATTTCTAATTTAATTTAAATATGAAAGTAAGTATAATCATTCCTGTTCAAAGTTTAAAAAAACAGAAAAGTACTAGATTTTTTTATAAATCAATTTTTGGAATAGTTGAAACTATAAATTCCATAACGGTTAATCCACCTAATATTGATTTTGAAATAGTTGTTGTTATTAATGGCAGGAACGATACAGAATTAATTAAATTTATATCTGAAAATAAATCTGTTACTCGCTACGCAATTTTAACTGAAAATGTTGGTGTTGCTAGAGCTTGGAATATTGGTGCACAGATGGCTACTGGACAATTTTTGTGCTTTTGTAATGATGATGTTGAATTTGAAAAAAATTCTTTTGACAAACTTTTGAATATTTTAATTAATGATGAAATGGCTGGTCAAGTTGGACCAGAGGGAGGTATGTGGGAAGGTATCACAAGTGGTAAAAGGGTTGGACTTAGTCATATTGAAGAAGCTGATGAAATAAGCGGTTTCTTTTTTATATTAACAAAAGCTATTTTTATTAAATCAGGTGGTTTTGATATCGAATACACTCCAGCTGGTTGTGAGGAAATTGACATGTCTTTTAAAATAAGACAACTAGGTTATAAATGTTTAGTTGTCCCCAATACTGGTATTAAACATCATGGTCATCATGGTATTAGTCTAAAAAATACCAATATCTCATACTTGGGTATGAATATAAATACACTGGATTTAGACAAACGTAATAAAGAATACTTTTTAAGTAAATGGGGATAAATTATGATTTATTTTGATGCAACAATACCTTATTTATATAATGCTGGGATAAGAAACTTTTTTATAAATTTTATAAAATTATATGGTATTAAAAAATTTAATGAAATAATTACAATAATTACCCCTGAAATTTTTAATGATTTAGATACTTTGAGCGAAGGTAATAACTTACAAATTGAAATTAAACAGTTGCATTATCTGGTTAAGATACCTTTTTTTCATAGAATTCTTTATTATGAATATATTTTTCGTCAATCTTTAAAGCTTAAAAAAAACGATTTTTTATTTTCACCCTATTTCCAGCTACCTTCTTGTTATAAGGGGACTAATATTATAAGTACAATTCATGATACACTTTTCTTTGAAATGTCTCATTTGTATACTGGGAAAGATTTATTGCTTGTTAAATATTATAATAATGCAGCAAAAAAATCAATATCAAATGGTCATAAAATTGTAACAGTTTCTGATTTTACAAAACATTCATTACTTAATATTTTCCCAAATATTGAAGATCGAATTACAGTCATTAAAAATACAATAAGTGGTGATTTTTATAATATGTTAACTTCGCAATACTATGGAAATACTGAAAAATTCAATTATGAATTCGTTTTATATTCAGGTGGTTGGGAAAAAAGGAAAGATGAAAAATTATTAATTAAATCAATAAAATTCTTTATCCAGCATTATAATAAAAGACGTAAACTAAAATTTGTGCTTACTGGTAAAAAAGATTCATTTAAAAAAAGTCTTCTAAATCAATATGGATTTACGAAAAATGAATTAGATTCTGTTGTTTTATATGAAAGATTAACTAAGTCAGAACTTGCTTTGGCATATCAAAAAAGTTTATTTGTAATAAATACAAGTATGTTTGAGGGCTTTGGATTTCCTGTTCTTGAGTCTTTATTAGCCAATAAAAGGATTTTATGCTCTAAAATATTACCTTATACAGAAATAGGGGGTGAGTTCTGCGATTATATTGAATTTAGAGATTTCACTAATCTTGCTTTTCAAATAGCTTGTATGTATGATGAAATTAAAGGTGATATTGGTAATGTTAATTCTAGATTAAGGGAACACGCAGTAAATTTTAACAATCAAAATATAGAGTTAAACTTAAAAAAGATAAACAATTTATTCATTGCGTGATGATTCAAGAAAAAGTTTCAGTAATTATACCTACCTATAATCGAATTAATGAACTTAAACAATGCTTAATTTCTGTCTTAAATCAAGATTATTCAAATATTGAAATAATTGTTGTGTCTGATGGGTACGACTTGAATCTTGATTTTCTATTAAAGCAAGAATTTTTTAATAAGATAAACTATTTTTATACTGATAAGTGGACAGGGACACCCTCTGCAGCAAGGAATCTTGGCTTAGTAAAATCTTCTGCTGATCTTATTGCTTTTTGCGATGATGATGATTTGTGGTTAAATAAAAAATTAACTACACAAATACTTTTTTTGAAAAAGCATAATTTTTCTTTAGTGTCCACTAATGGGTATATTTTTCAAAATACATTACATAATAGTTTGAAATTATTTCTTAAAGGTGATATAAAGATTGAACCACTTAATAATTTGGTCTATAGAAATCAAATAATGACATCCACGGTTTTATTTCGAAAGTCTCACTTTAAAATATCTGAATTTAACAACCTGTTTGATTCTGATTTATTTGTTGGGGAAGATTGGATTGCATGGTTAAAACTTCGTTGTTCAACTAGTGTTCCCTTTGGTTATTTGCCTGAACCATTAATTTATTATCGAATATCAAATAATTCATTGAGTAAAAAATATAATTTCATAAATTTACTTTTGAGCACAAAAAAAGTCATTACTTTATTATATATCAATAATTTTTATTTCGACTGTTTTAAAGCTATATTTTATTTTGCTTTACGATGGGGTAGATATATACTACTTAGAAAATAAATTATGAATAGATTAATTATAATTATGTGATTGATTCTTTTCTCAATTTTATAAGCAAAACAGTGTTTTAGGTATTAACTATTATAACAAACAGTAATTTTTTTAAGTTTTAGAAACCATATTTTCTAGATCATTAACTAATCATGCTCATAATAATCTTTTAATTTCTATTTACTTTATTAATCAATTCTTTATGCGAATACTAGAAATATTTTAGCACTTAAAGTGATTTTGATTTAGAAAATAATATTAATAATTTCAATATATAGATATGAAACAAACAGTAATTGATAAAATTAAACATTTGAAATCGCTTTCAGGAACGCATTCACCAAGTATTGATACTTTGCTAAATGAATGTAAGGAACTCACAATTGATGTTGATGCTTGTTTTCTATCAAATCCTTATGCAACTGAACTTTTCATGCAAAACATGGAAAAAGATTTGATTTCTAAAGGGAAATTAAGAGATGTTTTGGAATATTATCCTCCTCAAAACAGAGATATTGCAAAAACAATTTCAAAAGCAATTAATGTTGATTCTTCAAATATTTTTGTTGGTAATGGTGCTATTGAAATTATTCAAGCTTTAATTCATAATTTTGTTCTAAAAAAGATATGTATTATAATACCGACGTTTTCATCATATTATGAATTCGTTAAGGAGGGAATTGAAGTTGTTTATTATAGGCTATTAAAAGAAAATGATTTTGAATTAGATGCTATAAAATTTGTTGATTTTGTAAATGAGAATAATCCAGATACTGTAGTAATAATAAATCCAAATAATCCCAATGGAGGTTACTTAAGCAAAGATAATTTGGTTTATATACTTGAAAACTTGAGGGAAGTTAAAAACATCATTGTTGATGAAAGCTTTATTCACTTTGCTTACGAAGATTTAGATTTGGGACAAATTACATCCCAAGATCTTATTTATAATTTCCCAAATTTAATCATAATTAAAAGTATGTCAAAAGATTTTGGAATTGCAGGACTTCGTGCAGGATATGCCGTTTTGGATGCAACCAAAGTTGAAATACTATTAAAGAATGGTTTTTTGTGGAATATTTCTGGGCTTTCAAATTATTTTTTTAATGTCTATTCAAATCCAGATTTTATTTTGAAGTATAATATTGTTAGAAAGAAATATATAATGAACACATTAATGTTTTTATCTGAATTAAAGCACATTAATAACATAAAGGTTTATCCATCGAAAGCAAATTTTGCATTGATAGAAATATTAAGTGGTCAAAGTTCTTTCGATTTTACAATGGATTTACTTGTGAATTATGGTATTTATGTTAGAGATTGTAATGATAAAATTGGTTTGGATGGACAATTTGTAAGAATTGCTTCTAGAACATTTGAAGAGAATTTAAAAATTATAGAGGCGCTTAAACGAATTGTATGAGAATTAAATTTAAGCTAATTTTTTCTTTTTTTTCTAATCTTTATTTTAAGCTAATTTTTTCTTCTTTCATTAAAAGGAATATAAAGTCTTATGTTGTTATAGATATTGACAACACTATTGCTGATACATGGAAAGTCTTATATAAATTGAAAGGTTATAAATCTTACGAATTAATACCAACTTTAAATGGCACCATTCGAGAAATAAAAGATAAGTATGATGGTATGCCTAAGATTTTTCTTAGTAACCGCAATATTTTTACTTACTCAGCAACCTCTAATTGGCTTTTAAAACATAAATTGATAGACGAAGGAAAGGATTTGCTGATATTAACTTCATTTCCTGAGCAAAAGCTTTATTATTTGAATAAGTTAGTAAGAAATAATTCAGAAGTGTTTTATTATGATGATCTCAGTTATAATCATGAAAATGGGAAAGTCGAGTTTTATGATCATATCATTACTAAGGTAAAAAAAATTGATTTAAAATATTTTGATTATTCATATATTGTTAATTTAAATTCAAATGATTAAACAAGGGGTTAAGAGATTTTATAGATTGATAATTGCTTTATCAAGAACCCCATTTGCAGATTATTTTAAAAAGTATGAAAAAAATTCTGTGAATGTGGTCTGGATAATGGGATTTAGTATTCGTTATGTTTTTACTACTTCTGTTTTATGGGATTTGGCATCTATTTGTGCGCTTATTAAATCTGGTAAAACATATTCATTATGTATTAATAAAAATATAAGGGGCATTAGAGGTAAGAATATTTATTATACATTACATTCAAAGTATAATATTTTTGGTTTTGACAATTATGTCTCAATTTTTGAATATCTCCTAAAAGAAATTAGTGAAAACGATAATAGATTGTTTCCTAGTTTGTCACAATCCAGATTTTGGGAAAACAAAGCGTTTATGCATAGGAAGTTTGATGAAGTTGGTATACCTACTCCCAAAACTTTAATTGTCACAAAAAGATTTTTAGAGACTAATGAAATTGATTTTGATTTTCCGTTTATAATTAAGTTGATTCATTCGTATGAATCTAAAGGCATATTTAAAATTAAAAGTTCTATTGATTTAAATAATTTCCTAGCAAGCATGCTTAATGTGAATGAAGAATTTTTAATTCAAGAGATTCTGAATATGCGTAAGGATATTAGAGTTATTTTCGTTAATAATCGAATAGAACTTTTTTATTGGAGAATCAATAACTCTAATGAATGGAGGCCAACTGCTACTAGTAAGGGAAATTCAGTTGATTTCCATACATTTCCTGAGTTTCATCGCAAAACAATTGAAAATTATTCAAAAAAATTAGGGTTAAGTATTGGTGCTTTTGACATTGCCTGGCAAGATGATGACTTAAAAACAACACCAATTGTATTGGAAGTAAGTCCAGTTTTCTCACCTAATCCTAAAACTGACAATAATTATTACCTTGAGAATTATGGCGAGTTTAAAAAGAAGATAAGTTTTAGTGGGTATGATTATTTATATGTCAAAGAAATATTTCGCCTAAAATATATTCATATTTTGAATTTGTTCAATAATGAAAAATAAATCTATTCTATATGTTGTCAACGTAGATTGGTTTTTTATATCTCATAGATTAGTTATAGCTGAAGAGGCCAGAAAAAATGGGTTTGAAGTAATTGTTGCTGCAGAAGATACAGGTAGATCTCAGGAAATAATTAATAAGGGAATTCGTTTCATTAATTTATCTTTTTCTCGTTCAGGCACAAACCCATTTAAGGAATTCAATACATTGCTTAAGTTTTATAAAATTTATTCTAAACTCAAGCCCGATATAGTACATCACATTACTTTAAAGCCAGTAATTTATGGGTCAATAATAGCAAAGCTTTTGAATCTTAAGAGTGTAATTAATGCAGTTAGTGGACTAGGTTATAATTTTACTGAGGGGCGAATAAATTTAATTTCTAAAATCATGTTGCAATTAATGAAATATGGTTTTAGAAATAAGTTACATGTTATTTTTCAAAATAAGAATGATTTTCAGGAATTATCGGAATTGCAAGTATTATCTCCTAATAACAGAATTTATTATATAAAAGGATCTGGGGTTGATTTACAACAATTTTATACAACTTACTTACCTAGTTTTGATAAAATAAAAATAGTCCTACCTAGTAGAATGCTTTGGGATAAGGGAGTAAAGGAATTCTATGAAGCAGCAAATTTATTAAGAGCAAAATATTTTGATAAAATTGAATTTGTTTTGGCAGGCATGGCAGATGAAGATAACAGAGCAGGTTTGCCTGCAAGTATATTAGAACAATGGGAAGACGGTTGCTATTTTAAGTGGGTGGGTCATCAAAAAGATATTTTTACACTGTACAAAAATTTTCATATTGTAGTTTTACCATCATATAGAGAAGGAATGCCTAAAACGCTTATTGAAGCGTGTGCCATGGGGAGAGCATTAATAACAACTGATGCAATAGGTTGTAGGGAATGTGTTGATGAGGGTATTAATGGTTTTAAAGTACCTATAAAGGACTCTCAAAGCTTAGCAAATGCAATTCAATTCCTGGTTGAAAATCCAAATAGAATTATTGAAATGGGAATAGCGTCACGTGCAAAAGCAGAAAAAGAATTTGATGTTAATTCCGTTATTAAAACTCATTTAGAGATATATAATAGTTGCATATGATTTTTTTAACTGGTTCAACAGGTTTCGTAGGGGCTTCAATTATAAGTTTCTTTGGTGCCGAGAGTATATTAAAGCTTAAAAAGGGGGATGATTTAAATATTGAAATGGCATCAACAATCATTCATTTAGCTGGAAAAGCACACGACCTAAAAAAAACATCAAATTCAGATCAATATTATAAAGTTAATACCGAATTAACAAAAAAGGTATTTGATGCCTTTCTTGAATCTGATGCTAAAATATTCATTACTTTGAGCTCAGTTAAGGCAGTTGCTGACGATTTAGTGGGAACTTTAACAGAAGAACACAAACCCAATCCAATTACTCATTACGGGAAGAGTAAATTATTAGCAGAGAAGTATATTTTATCAAAAGAAATTCCTAGTGGTAAACGGGTTTATATTTTAAGACCTTGTATGATACATGGCCCTGGTAATAAGGGTAATTTGAATTTACTCTATAGTATCGTTTCCAAAGGTCTTCCTTGGCCGTTGGGTGCTTTTGACAATAGACGTTCTTTGTGTAGTATTGATAATCTTATTTTCATCATTAAAGAATTAATTGAACGTGAAGATATTCCATCAGGAGTGTATAATGTAGCAGATGATGAACCAATTTCTACAAATGATATTATTTCGATAATGGCTGAATCACAAAATAGAAAATCTAAAATCTGGAAAGCCCCTAAAGGGTTAATCAAATTCCTTGCTAAATTGGGAGATTTATTTAGATTACCACTTACAACAGAAAGGCTTAATAAGCTAACGGAATCCTATGTGGTTAGTAATCGAAAGATAAAACATGCCATAGGTAAAGACTTCCCAGTTTCTATTAAATATGGGTTATTAAAAACATTTAGATCTTTTCAAACAAATGTTCAATAGACTTTTTGCGCTATTTCTTTTATTAGTCCTTTCGCCATTATTTTTAATTGTTGCTCTCTCTATTTTTCTAGAGGATGGGATTCCAATTTTTTTCATTCAGAAAAGGGTTGGGATAAATTACACCTTATTCAATATCTATAAATTTAGAAGTATGAAAAAGAATACTCCAAATATTGCCACTCATTTGTTGGAAAACCCAGAACAATATTTATTGAAAATTGGGGGTATATTACGGAAATTAAGTTTAGATGAATTACCTAATTTGATTAATATTTTAAAGGGTGAAATGGTGTTTGTTGGACCGAGGCCAGCTTTATACAATCAAGATGATTTGATGACATTAAGAGTTGCTGCAGGTGTTGATAAATTGAAGCCAGGAATAACCGGCTGGGCGCAGATAAATGGAAGAGATGATATTTCTCTAGAAAAAAAAGTTCAACTTGAAAAGGAGTATCTAAATAAAAAAACAACTCTTTTTGATTTTCAAATTATCTTAAAGACTTTTACTAATGTATTGTTTAGTAAAGGAGTGAGTCATTAACTTTTTTTCAATTAGAATATTTTTCTCTTTGTCTAGTTTTTTTGTAGAAAATAATTGCTAGTTGAGTCTACTCCAACGAAATTAGTTATTATATTATCATAATTCTTATTATAATTACTACACTTTAGTAACTAAATCTATAGTACTTTTATACATCTATTGAATTTTCAACTACTCGAATTAAATGCTTAAATCATATAAACTCAGAAAAATCAAGAATTTATCGATTATACCTAGATGGGTTATTTTTATACTCGATATGATTGTAAGTTCATTTTGTTTTTTACTAGCATATCTTATTAAAAGTGACTTTGATTTCAATATTTTTCGTCAAACACTTATTGCCCAGAATTTATTGATTTTATTGGCTTTCAATATCTCACTTTTTTCACTATTTAAGGTATATGCGGGAATTATACGTTTTACTGGTTTACAAGATACACTTAGAATATTTTTAGTTGTTTTTTTTGCAAATGTTGGATATTATTTATTAAGTCTATTTCTTTTGGAGTTGTCGAATTTGAGGTTAATACCTGCATCTGTATTAATAATCAATACGTTACTTTCTTTTGTTGCACTAAGTTCTTATAGAGTTGTTATAAAATATTTCTTTTCATTTATCACAACGATTAATGTTACCAAAAAGAGAGTTGCAATATTTGGGGCAGGTGATGTTGGAATTTCAACAAAACGTGCATTGGAGCATGATATGACAGCTAACATTCAGATGGTGCTTTTTTTAGAAGATGATCAGCGTAAGGTTGGTAAAAATATTGATGGTATTAAAATTTGCTCTTCGTCACAATTAGAAATTTTATTGAAACAATATTTAATTGATGAGTTGATAATAGCAACTACCAAATTGCCATCTAGGCGAAAAAATGTGATTGTTGATTTTTGTTTGGATAATAAGATTGAAGTATTTACGGTACCTCCTTTAAAGAATTGGATTAATGGTCAATTAAGTACCAAGCAGTTACAAAATATAAAGATTGAAGATTTATTAGAACGCGAGCAAATTAAAATTTACAATGAAATCTTATTTAAACAACTAAATAACAAGACGGTTTTTGTAACTGGTGCCGCAGGTTCTATCGGGAGTGAAATTGTGAGACAGTTATTACAGTATAAACCTAAATGTATTGTTTTAAATGATCAAGCGGAAACCCCTTTACATGACCTAAAACTAGAATTGGAAGAACTTTCCTGTAAGCGATATAAATTGGCTTTGGGGGATGTTCGTAATGAATTATTTGTCGAGAAAATATTTCAAGAATTTAAACCACATTTTGTTTATCATGCCGCCGCCTACAAGCATGTTCCTATGATGGAGGATAGCCCATTAGAAGCGATTTGTACCAATGTCGGGGGGACAAAACTATTAGCGGATTTATCCATCAAATATGGGGTGGAGCGTTTTGTCATGATTTCTACCGATAAAGCAGTGAATCCGACAAATGTAATGGGGGCATCTAAGCGTATTGCCGAAATGTATGTTCAATCACTTTATCAAAATCAAGAGATTCAATTTCAACATAATCTATCTACTAAGAGAACCAAATTTATTACAACCCGTTTTGGTAATGTATTGGGTTCTAATGGTTCTGTGATTCCTAGATTCAAAAAGCAAATTGAGGCTGGAGGCCCTGTTACTGTAACCCACCCAGATATTACCCGTTATTTCATGACTATTCCTGAAGCCTGTCAATTGGTGTTAGAAGCAGGTTCAATGGGCAATGGGGGTGAAATTTTCGTGTTTGATATGGGGCAACCAGTTAAAATTGCAGACCTAGCTAGGAAAATGATAAAGCTTTCTGGATTAGAGCCTGAAGAAGATATCAAGATTGAGTATTCTGGTTTACGTCCTGGTGAGAAATTATATGAAGAGTTGTTAAACAATGCAGAAAATACACTGAACACTTACCACGAGAAAATTCTAATTGCTAAAACTCGTACCATTGAATACTCAAGCTTATCTATTCAAATTGATAGGTTGATTGGACCAGCAAAGAGGCAAGAATCAGTGACTAATTTAGTAAAAGCTATGAAAGAGTTAGTACCTGAATTCATTAGTAATAATTCAGAATTTGAACAGCTGGATGTACCTAAAACTGCTGCGGTAGTAAACATGAAATAATATGAGGATAGAAAGCCTATTTTTTTTCTTACTTTGCAGTTTTAGCACTGATGCTCAATCTGTTCCTTTAGATCAAGCTCAATGGCTTCGTATTCAACAATTAAAAGGTAAATCGAACCCATCTATCTCTTATTCTGTTAGATCCTTAAATCAATCAGATTCAAGCAAGATATTCAAAGTAACTGTTTTGCCTGTTAATGTCACAGGAAAATTTAATAGCCATAGTCCTTACGGATGGAACGATGCAGGAATGATTATGGCCAAGGGGTTGCAAACCATGGTATCGGCTGGTGTTTATGCAAAATGGGGGCCATTAAGTATTCAATTACAGCCTGAATTTTATTATGCTGCTAATTCGCCCTATCCAACAACCGTTGGTTATGGATACAATACCGGAAAATCATTTCAAAAAACTTACCTTGGTCAATCTGCTATTAAACTTAATTTAGGACCAATTGCTGTGGGAGTTTCTTCTCAAAATAATTGGTGGGGTCCTGGCCAGTTCAGCTCTATCATGATGAGTAATAATGCGCCTGGTTTTAATCATATTACCATCAACAGCAATAAACCAATTAAAACACCTATCGGTCACATTGAATTCCAATTGGTAATGGGCCGATTAAGTGAAGATACCAGTAATGCTTTTGAAAATAATTTCATGCGTCAAGCCGCTGCAAAAAATGAACAACGTTACTTTAACGGAATAATGGCGAGTTATCAACCCAAATGGATACCAGGATTTTTTTTAGGGGTTACCCGTACAGAACAAATTTATTTTTCCAACC
Source organism: Sediminibacterium sp. (assembly GCF_051860225.1). GTDB lineage: Bacteria > Bacteroidota > Bacteroidia > Chitinophagales > Chitinophagaceae > Sediminibacterium. The sequence goes on along the minus strand of NZ_JBHYEI010000004.1, from coordinate 180,475 downwards.
AAGCACTTAAATCGGGTTTTGCTTCAAAGTACTTGCCCGTTTTTCTTGCATCAAGTCCAGTTGATAATTTTAATACTTCTTCGATTCCTAGTGATGGTGCATTTAGCTTTTTTACCAGATGGTTATTACCTAAACACCAGGTTGAATTTTATGCTGAATTTGCTTACAACGATTTCAAAAAAAATCTAAGAGATCTCTCAGTAAATACAAGTCATGCATCAGCCTATATTTTGGGATTTAATAAAATTATTAGTAACGAAGTAAATGATATTGATTGGTTAGTAACAGGTGAATTTACTCAGATGGCTCAAACCAGTAGTTATGTGTTAAGAGATGCAGGCAATTTTTACGATCATTACTTTATAACTCAAGGATATACACACCAAAATCAAATAATGGGTGCAGGTAGTGGCATGGGGAATAATGTACAAACGATACAATTAAAGAGAATTTCTGGTAAAAATTTTATTGGCATTAAGCTTCAAAATATTAAACAAAATCCATCTGCTGATTCTGTGATTAGACCACTTTCAGCTGTGAATACAATTGGAACTCGTTCCATTAAATGGAGCGATATCTCCATCGGCTTCCTCGGCTCCAAACAATTCAACCAATGGCGCATTAATGCCGAAATTCAATTGGTCAATCGAAAAAACTACGGTTGGGAAAAAGGTAATGCGTTTAATGTATTTACACAAATAAATGGTCAATACTTCTTTAAAAGAAAATAGCACCATGGGTAAAAAAATATTTTTCATTGCTGGCTCTTTTTTGTTGATGCTCAACCTGAATGCGCAAATAGTGCAATCAGAAATTGACTTATTAGACTATCAGCGAATTGCACAAATTGCGGATTCGAGCAATCAAAACAATTTCTCATACAACCAACGACAATCCAGCATATACTGGCTCAATCATCCCGATTACCAAATAAAAAATAGCAGAAAGCCTCAATTTCATTTTTTACATACTACCTACCAACAGCAATACAATAGTAAAATAGCCACCAGCGCAAACGATGGTTCATTTATTCCTGCATTGGGTATGCAACACCGTTTATCGGTAGGAGCATTGTTTCGTTTTAAAAACTTGAGTATTCAATTGCAGCCAGAATTCATTCAAGCTGCCAATACTGCCCCACAACCTTTTACAGGCAACCCCTTCGATGGCAACTATTTTTCTAGGTACTATATGTACCACTTGAATAAAATAGACAACCTCATGCAATTTGGTACAGCACCTATTTCAAAATTTTTTCCAGGTCAATCCAGTATAAGATTCAATGCTCATAATCTAAGCATTGGTGTATCTACCGAAACTCTTTGGTGGGGGCCGGCTCGTAAAAATAGTTTGGTTATGACCAATAATGCACCAGGTTTTTTACACGGCACTTTGCAATCCCTAAAACCCATTGAAACGCCATTCGGAAATGTTGAATTTCAAGTGTTGTATGGGGGCTTATTGCAAACCCCTTTTGAGCCCCAAGACCATGCCATCATGCGAAATATTTGGACGGGGGGGATGGCTGTTAAATCAACGAATGAGCGCCGAATGATTGGCTACCAATTCAGCATTAGCCCCAAGGGAATGGAGAACTTTTTTATTGGCATAACGGGGGCACGTTATTTCTACACCGATTCTGCCAATATTCAATCTAGCGATATCGTTCATTCTTACGAAAATAAATTAAGCAATGCATCTTTGGGTGCTTTGTTTGTTCGCTATAAAATGCCCAAAGCCCTAGCCGAAGTATATGCAGAATATGGTAGGGCCAATCGCTTAGCCATGCCCTGGAACCTAATCGGAGATACCATTCCAACAGGTTATACCATTGGATTTAGAAAAGGATTTGAAAGTACCCGCAAAGGCCATCTCTGGTTATCTGCCGAAATTACCCAATTACAATTACCCGATGCGACCTTGATTTTTGATGAATCTGGTCCTAGTTCTACTCCCAAAACCAATTCATGGTATACCCATCCCTATATTACCCAAGGCTATACTAATTGGGGGCAATCTATGGGGGCTGCAATGGGGCCAGGAAGTAATAGCTTATTTGTGGAATTGGCTTGGATTAATGGGCTCAAAAAAATTGGACTATCGGTTGAGCGCATTGCCAACAACAACGATTTTGCCATTTATAATTATTACAGTGGCACTCCTGGATTTGGGTTGCCTGATCGCTATTGGATCAATCACCATCTTTCTTTAAACGCCCAAGCCAATTTTGGGAATTGGTTAATTTCGGGCGCTGTAACTTCTACCAAAGCATTGAATTACCGTTGGGTTAATTTGTCTGGTACATTCTCCCAGGGCTCCCCCGATTCTGATCGCAGCAGCATTCGCGCCCAAGTTTCCTTGATTTACTTTTTCAAAAAGCCTACTTTTACCCCTTAAACAATTTCCTATTTGATGAAAAGATTTTTGTTGTGTTTGATGCTATTACTTGGTGCTTTTCAATATAGGGTAGTGGCTCAAAATTTGCCCATTAATATTGAAACCCTCACCGATCAGCAGATTATGGGATTGATGACGCAATACCAGTTGGTGGGTTTGTCCGAATTGGAACTAGAAATGAAAGCCCGTGAAAAAGGCCTCAGCATGGACCAGATTAATCAGCTCAAGAAGCGCATGGCTTTGATGGATTTTTCTACGGTAAAAGAAATGGGCATGGGCGCTGGCAAGTCTTTATCGAACGAAGAAAACTTTATGCCGCGTAACCGCATTAAAACCCGCTCTGTTGCCAGCTATTACCGTGATACGACCCAGAAATATTTCCCCTTTGGTTACGAAATTTTTGAGAATGAAGAACTCAGCTTCGAACCCAATATCAATATTGCTACCCCTCAGAACTATATTATTGGGGCCAATGATCAATTAAGCATCGACGTTTTTGGTATCTCTGATAACACCAAAAAACTAACGGTTTCTGCAGATGGAGTCATCCGTTATCCCAATTATGGTCCTATTAAAGTGGCGGGTCTCAACATTGAAGATGCTAAGGCAAAAATTAAAGCCTCCCTTACAAAAATTTATCCCGGTATTGCAAGTGGTTCGGTGAATGTGCAAGTAGCGTTAACTAAGCTTCGCAGTATTCGTGTAACCCTTATAGGGGAAGTATATCGCCCCGGTAATTTTGAATTATCTTCTTTATCTACCATCATGAATGCTTTATATGCTTCGGGTGGTCCCAATAAAATAGGATCTTTTAGAGATATTGAATTGGTACGTAATGGTAAAACAGTTGCTCATTTTGACCTCTATAATTTTTTATTAAAATCAGACTTGACCAAAAATCTATTATTGGCCGATGGGGATGTGATCCGCATTAGCCCTTATACGCGCAGGATTATTTTAACGGGTGCGGTTAAAAAGCAGGCTTTATTTGATGTAAAAGACAATGAAACCGCTGCCGATATTATTCAATATGCAGGCGGCTTTGCTGATCATGCTTTAAAAGAATGGATCAGGGTCTATAGAATGGGGCAACGCACTAAAGAAATAGTGAGTGTTCCTTATTCCCAATTAAATCAATTTAAACTTAATTCGGGTGATACCTTAGTAATCGATTCTTTGGCAAATACCTATGCCAATCGAGTGATGATTGGGGGGGCTGTTTATTATGGTGGTGCATACAGCATTGCGCAGATTCCTACCTTAAAAGCATTACTCGAAATTGCCAAACCTCGGGAAGATGTTTTTGTGGAAAGAGGCATCATCAAGAGATTAAAAAAAGATTTTACCCCTGAAATTATTTCCTTCAACGTAAATGATATTGTAGCAGGTAAAAATAATATTGATTTGCAACGCGAAGACTCGGTGCAATTATTTCGCATCAATGAATTGCGCGAAAAATTTTATGTCACCATCAATGGTGAAGTAAATAAACCCGGCACCATTGCTTTTGCAGAAAATACCCGTGTACAAGATTTAGTATTGATGGCAGGGGGGTATAGAGATGGGGCTTCTTTGCAACGCATTGAAGTGTCTCGTCGTATAAGACAACAAGGGGCTAGTAAAGATTCTGCTTTGTATTCGGTAATTAAAACGATTGATCTTAGTAGTGCCAAAAACCAAGACCTCGATTTTGTATTGCAACCATTCGATATGGTGTCGGTTCGTAAATCTCCTTTGTACAAAGAACAAATTAATGTAGGCATCGAAGGGGAAATTGTTTTCCCGGGTAATTATACTTTGTCGGGCAATACCGAAAGAATTTCTGATTTAGTAAAAAGAGCTGGTGGGCTAAAGCAAAATGGATTTGCAGGTGGCGCGCTCTTAATTAGAAAAACGTATCGCGATATTTCTGAAACGGATGCTACACTAATCAGCAATAAAACCAATTTAATTAACCGCCAAAGCGGGATCAACACTGGTTCTAACGGTGCAGCAGACTCAACGGCATTGGCCGCTGCTAATAAAGAGCAAAAGCCCGTAGGTATTAGGCTGGATGAAATTTTAGCCAACCCTGGTTCGGCAGAAGACCTGTTTTTATTAGAAGGCGATATCTTAAAAATTCCGCGTCAACTGCAAACCATTCAAACCTTTGGTGCGGTGAATGTGCCCAAACAAATTGTGTACTACGAGGGTATTCGTTTTAAAGATGCATTGCGCGAAAGTGGTCGTTTTAGTATGAACGCTTCTCGCAAAAATTCCTACGTGATTTATCCCAACGGACAAGTGCGTAAAACGCGCAATTTCTTATTTGTACGTTTTTATCCTGCTATAAAACCAGGTACCGAAATATATGTGCCTGCACAAAAACCCAAGGGTAAATTGTCTACTGGAGAAGTGATTGGCGTAGTATCTAGCTTAACTTCTTTGGTGAGTATTTTAGTTTTATTGATTAATTCGCAGAAATAAGATGATGAAGAATCAACCAACCACGGTTGCATTAAGCCAGTTTTTAGCAGAGGCAAAAGCAATGGGCCAATATTGGTGGAATATGCGTAAGCTAATCGTCTTGGCATTATTGCTAGTAAATGGCGTGGCCGCTTTATATTCTTTTTTGCAAAAGCAACAATACGAGGCCGAAGTAAGTTTTATTCTAGAAGAAAAATCTGCTGGTGGGGGTGGTAGTTTATCGGGCCTAGCTTCTCAATTTGGTATTGACCTAGGCGGTCTTGGTGCGGGCGGTAGTATTTTTTCGGGCGATAATATTTTAGACATTTTACGTTCTAGGCATATTGTAGAAAAAGTATTGCTCTCTAAAATAGACAGCAGCAAGGGCGTATCTAGTGAAACATTGGCCGATTTATACCTTCCGCAATTGCGTAAAAAAGTTCCCGCCGTTTCGTACAATAATGTGGTTTATCCTAAACCCATGACGCGCTTGCAAGACTCTGTTTTGTATTTTATCTTCGATCAAATTGTTCAGAAAAATTTAGTGGTAGATCGTGTAAATAAAAAAGGGTCCATCATTAAAGCCACGGTAGTAACCGAGTCGGAAACATTTTCTAAAATATTTTCAGATCGTTTGGTACACGAAACCATTCAATTATACGTAGATCAGAAAACCAGTTTAAGTAATCGCAATATTGCCCGCTTAGAAAAAAGAGCCGATTCATTATTGCGCATCCTGAATAATAAGTCTTACCAATCTGCTAGCTTACAAATACTCGATGCCAATACCGCTTTTAGGTCTACTGCAGTGCCTGTTGAATTATCGCAGCGCGAAAAAACCATCAGCTTTGCTTTGTATTCTGAAGTAGTTAAAAACTTAGAAGCTTCTCGCATGAGTCTGGCTTCTCAAACGCCCATCATCAATATGTTAGATACGGCTAAGTATCCACTCTTGAATCGCAAGAAATCAATCGTATTGATTTTAGCAGCCGCTTCTGCGCTGGTCGTTTTCTTTTCTGTAGTAATCGCTTTCTTCTTTTATCCTTCCAAAAAATAACCCTTAATAGAAGGTATGGAAGTAAGCTTCATTTTAGTGAATTACAATACCAATGCTTTATTACTGAAAGCGATTGGAGCTATTTATCAATTCACAGATGCTGCCCTGTCTTTTGAAGTGTTGGTAGTAGACAACGCGTCTAAAGAAAGCCCTGCAACTTTACTTGCACAGCAATTTCCCCAAGTCATTTTCATACAATCGCCTGCCAATAAAGGTTTTGGAGCGGCCAATAATTTGGCCATGCAAAAAGCCAAAGGAAATTATTTTTTCTTTTTAAATCCAGATGCTTTTTTATTGTCGGATGCCGCTTCCTTTTTTGTCAATAAAATGAAGGATTCTGCATACAGTAATATGGCTTTTTGTTCTGGAGAATTACTGAATCAAGCGCAACAGCCCAATCATTGTTTTGGTAATTTTCCTAGTTTATTCAGTGGTATTTCTGCATGTGGGTTAATGCTTTTTTACGTTAGTTATTTTCGAAAACACCTAGCATTAGGTGTCGCCAATTACGATCCATTACCCAAAAAAGTAGATTATGTTTCTGGTGCTGCTTTTATGGTTCGTGCCGAACTCGTTAAAATATACGGTGGTTTTGATGAAGCTTTCTTTTTGTATTTTGAAGAAACCGAATGGGCTTATCGTTTGCAACAAAAAGGCTATTACTCCATGATTTTTCCTGATGTAAAAATTATTCATATCGAAGGGGGATCTACCGAAGCAGGCACCAATACTGTTTTTAATCAACGCACGTTTCAATTATATGCAGAGAGCAGACAATTGTTTTACAAAAAAACCAAGGGTGCTTTTTTTGCTGCCATCATGAAACCTTTAGATATGCTGCAAGATTTATTGCGCAGCATCTATCATAAAGAAGGGAATTTATTCTTCACCAAACTAGCCATTTTATGGAAGGCCTAGCCCTTTATAGATATTGGTTTGTGTTGGTGTATGGATGTTATCTCTACTTTAATAAAGGCATTGCCTATACCTATTTAACCGAGATTACTTGGGCAGTGGGTATCTTGTTGTTTCTCCGTCATTTTAAATCCCTAAAAATAGCATGGGGTAAAGTACTGGGCGTGTTAATGTTTTTATTGCTCGTGAATTTTATTCAAATGCTTAGGGGCGCTGCTACTTTTTCTTTGTTGGATGTAATACGAGATAGCTTTATTTTAAATTATGGCTGTTTTATTTTCATTGTGTTTTTATTTTGGAAAGAGCGCCATCAATTGTTGGCGCAGATAACAGAACTCTATCGATATTTCCCCATTATTCTTGCAACAACTTATTTAATCAGAACCCTATTCCCAGATATCATGCAATGGGAACTCGTGGGCGATATTCCTTTTTTATTGTACAAGAATGGAGACATGGCTGTGCATTTATTAATTGCGGTAATGTTGATTTTGACGGGTAAATTAACCTGGGAAAATCCGCGTGTGGCCATCTTCAATTATATCTTATTATTCTATTTGTTTTTGATTGCTGCCACTTATAATCGAGGCGGCACATTGGCTTTTTTAGTGACCCTTAGTTTTTTTGTATATCGCTCTAGGCGTACCGAATGGTTCGATAAAATCAAAACCTATTTCAAGTATATCCCTTTAGTCATTGCGCTTGCGATTCCTTTGTATTTGTCTACTAAAATAAAAGTAGAAGACAAAGAATACGGCAGGCAAATTGGGCTTTCTCAGTTAAGGGATAATATCGTGAGTATTGTGGCCAAAGATGCTGCCAAATCGAATGCTGGCTTAGAGGGCAATGTCACTTGGCGTTTGCTCTGGTGGGGCAATATTATAGACTATACTTTTGCTGGTCCTTATTTTTGGCAAGGCAAGGGCTTGGGCGTGAACTTATCCGTAGACGATGATATCAAAGTGGAAGGAGAGGAACTGCGTTCTCCGCATAATTTTTCGATGACCATTTTAGCAAGGTATGGAGTGCCGATCTTTTTTGTCTGGCTGCTTTTTTTGTTTTTTGTTTTTCAACCCCTCCTGAAAAAAAACTTGCAGGCCAATCAACTCTTATTGGGGTGTGCATTAGCTGCCATTTTTATCAATGCCAGTTTTGATGTGTCTTTAGAAGGCCCCATGATGGCTTTTCCTTTTTGGTCCTTGATGGGCATATACTTAATGGAGCAAGCCGAAGAGCCCCAAGCCGAGGTGTTGCAAGCCGAATCAATTTCTTGACCATGAAAATTCTATTAGTTCATAATCAATATTCAACCACGGGCGGCGAGGATCAAGCCTTAGCTCGTGAAAAAGCAATGTTGATACAGTGGTTGGGAGAAGAGAATGTTTTTGAATACTCGGTGTCGGTAAATGATTATTCTAAATGGCAAATATTGCGTTCCATTTTTTATTCCCGCACACAATACTGCAATGTGTATGATTTAGTGAAGCAGCACCAAATTGATATCGTTCACGTACACAATTATTTTCCCGTACTAACTGCCAGTGTGTTTAAAGCAGCTAAAGCTGCAGGAGCCAAACTGGTGCATACGGTTCACAATTATCGCTGGTGGTGCATTTCAGGTAATTTCTATAGACCAACAGTGGGTATTTGTACATTATGTGTAGACCAAAAAAATTTCTGGAACGGCATCAAACACCGTTGTTATCGAAATTCATTCTTACAAAGTTTAGTAGCCAAATTGGCTTATGCCTATTATAAAAAAATAGGAGTCTTTGAATGGATTGATCAGTTTTGGGTGCTCACGCAGTTTCAATATCAACAGTTAATCAAATTGGGGGTGCCTGCCAACAAATTGCAGCTCAAGCCCAATATGCTTGACCCTGCTACTTTTGACGCGGCTAATTTTGACGTTGCGAATTTTGCCTCACTAGCTACAGGCGCTGCGGCGGAATATCACGCTACGCAGTCCGCAGACCAGCGCAACGGCTTCCTCTATATCGGCCGCCTTGATCCCGAAAAGGGCATTGAATATATTTTATCCGAATGGGTTAAACTATCCGAACAATACCAGTTGACCGTAATTGGTTCGGGCAGTTTAGAAGCCGCTTTAAAAAGGCAATACAATCAACCCAATATAATTTTCACAGGGGCATTGCCTTTTGAGCAAGTGAATCAATACTTGCAAAAAGCGCAATACACATTGCAACCCTCCTTATGGTACGAAACCATGGGGCTTACCATTATAGAATCGATGCAACAGGGAACACCGGTTATTGGCTTCAATATTGGTACCCGCCCAGAATTAATTGAACATGGTAAAACAGGATTTATTTGTACTCCTAATCAATTCATCAGAACCATTCAATTGGCAGCTCATTATCCCGATGAGGATTATGATGCAATGGTCATGAATGCAAGGGCTTTTGCACAAAATTTTGCGCCTGATTTAATCATGGCACAACAATTACATTTGTATGAAAATTTGCTTTCGCAATGACCCTGCAACCCACCAATGAAATTACTTCCGAACAACCAATGATTCGTGCTTGGGTGATTGCAGCAGCACACGAAACGGAAAGGGCTGCACATATTCAATTATTAGCAGCACAATTGCCTGGCCTAGAACAAATGGAAGCCATTTATCCCACTCGCCAAAAAGTTCCCTTTTTATCGCGTTTAATTGCATTAACCCAACAAAGAACAGGAACTGCTTTAAACAAAGGAGAGATTGGCGTGCTATTATCTAATCGAGCCATTTGGAAACGCATTGTAAGAGAAGCCCGCAATGAATCAGAGCATTTTTTAATTCTAGAATCGGACAGTGTGGTCAATGATCTGGTCATGCTCCATCAACAATACTCTTCAGTAGAAAAAGACTACGATTTATTCTTCTGGGGTGCTTGGTTAGGGCATGCACAAATTTTGCGCAGCACTAAAAAAAAGATTCAGTTAAGTACACAACATCCATCTCCCAAGGATACGCCCAATACTTACGCTATTGGCACGCCGTTTTATAAAACCATTTGCAGTGGATACGGGTACAGCCTTAATAAAAAAGCTGCGGCTTATTTATTAAAGCGTTCCAATAAAATAGCTTATCCCGTTGATGAGTTCAAGCGATACGCGAATCCCCATGATTTACGATGGGGAACCATCCTCCCCGAAATTATTTCTCAGGGCAAAGGCACTACTACTATTGGCCATTCCGCCAATCCACTCCTAGAAAAAATATGGATATCCTTGTTAGATATTCGTAATGCCGTAATTTGCTTTTTCAATTAAAGCAATTGTGGTAAGCCGGTGATAAAAAATTTCATTCAATTAAATGCCCGATACCTTTCTAACTTAAGCACCACCTTTATTTCTCAGGCGGTTAGTGCTTTATCCATTTTGCTATTAACGCCCATTCTATTGCAACAATTGGGTACCACCCAGTATAGTCAATATGGGGTATTGGTCAATATGATTTTGTTTTCGGCCATTTTTGATTTAGGTCTCAATATTGGGTTATTGCGTAAGTTGATTCACAATCATCCCAATAACCTCGCTTTAATCAATACCATTTTCTTCTTTTTCGTTGGGTCTTTATGCTTACTCGCTCCTTTATTTTGGATCTTGTTCTCGGTTGGATTCGTAAAAGTGGAATCCAATTTTTATTACCTCAGTTTTTTTGTTTCGATCATTGTTATCCAAAATTTCCTCGCGCTTTTTTTCGATAATATCATTCAGAGTGCCAATAAAATTTATGTTGGCAGAATTATTAGAATGATTAGAACAGGCATTGAAGCCCTTGCCCTATGGTGGGTAGCACATACGGGTTCTATCTTGTATTTGTTTATCACTACTGCTCTAATAAATACGGTGTATCTGTTCTTTTTATTTGCCTACGCTAAAAAAGAATTTGATTTCTACCTTTCCTGGGCCAATTGTAAATGGTCCTTAATAGTTGAACATATCCAATACAGTTTTTGGTATTTTCAGTCTGCATTAGCGGGGGCCATTGTATTTAATGCGCAAATTGTATTAATCAGCAGCATTGCTCCACCTACCCAAGTAACCCATTACTTATTGATTACCCGTTTTTATGATGTGATAAGAGCTGGACTCACTAATTTTGTAGGGGTTATGTTTCCTTCCTTATCTAAAAGCCAGGCCAATCAAGATTGGGCAGCAATTGCTCGTACCTATCAGAAAGTGGTGTTGCGTTTTGTAGGATTGGCTATTTTGGTAATGCTTTTTTCTATGAGTATTGGGCAATACTTTTTTAAATGGTGGAGTGATGTGAAAGATGCCGATGCACTCATGGCGTTTAATTGCTATGGTATTTTATTAGGACTATTGCTGATCGAAAATGTACCTAATGTTTTTTTAGCAGCTCTTAAAAAGAATAAGTGGCCTTCTGTGGTTTCTACCATTCAAGGGTTGATTGGACTCGCATTAACTTATTTCTTCCTGCCTATTTATGGCATTACTGGTGCAATTATTTCTTTGATTACTGCCTTTTTATTTACGAGTGGGTGGTTTAACTTTGTTTTTATGCGGCAACAATTGAAGCAGCATCTAAAATAAGCGCAATTGGTACAAGTTCTAGGTATTCCCTTTTTTGATCAAGATATTGATGCTGCGGTAAAGTTAGTGTTACAAGTGTGCGAGGATACGGGTCAAGCCGCTAGCTCACCATTCAGCGGCGCTGCGCTTCAGCCGAATCACTGCATCAGTGCTTCGGGTGCGCACGGTTTAGTAGAAGCCCACAACGATCCCGCATTCAAAAATATATTGCAAAACTACTGGCTCAATTTACCCGATGGTATGCCCATTGTTTGGATTGGTAAATGGAAGGGGGCTAAACAAATTGCCCGTTGCTATGGGCCCGATTTTTTTAAAGAGACCATGAAAGCGACGGCTACGCTCCCCATTAAACATTTTTTTTGTGGAGGGAGAGAAGGGGTAGCCAATGAATTACAACAAGCAGTTGCTACGAAGTTTGGAAATCAAAATGTGGTAGGCACTTTCTGTCCCCCGTTCAGACCCATGACCGAAGCAGAAATGGTACAATTGGGAAATGCAATTACACAATCAGGTGCCGATATGGTTTGGATTGGGATTGGTTGTCCCAAGCAAGAAAAATTAGCTTACGAGCTCAAAAAATATACGCAAACGAAATTTTTAATTGCAGTAGGTGCTGCATTCGATTTTCATACGAATCGTGTGAGGCAAGCCCCAAGCTGGGTGCAGCAAATAGGCATGGAGTGGTTCTTTCGCTTACTCATGGAGCCCAAGCGTTTATTTAAACGCTATATCACCGTAATCCCCCAATTCATTTGGTTGAACTTTAAAGAGTTTATAACTAAACTGGTAATCCGATAATAAAATTTTAGGAACCTTGTTATTGTTATATTTTTTTAAAAGATGAATTGATTTCAAAATAGACTCCTTTGCTTCAACAACAGTATCTCCGCCACCATAAATTCCAGTAACATTTTCTGCATATGCGGTGTACTGATCTTTAGTTTTTTCAATATTTATTTTAATCACTCTCATTTTGTGTAATAATATATATATATGTGATTTACAGAGTGCTGAAAAAATTAACAGGCATCAAAAGTGGTGTAAATGAGAATATCTTCACTTTGACAGTGTATTTCTTCATCAGAGTTGTAAACATCTACTCGCCATATAAAAGATAATTCTTCTTTAGACAATTGCTTGAATAAGTTGGTTACAATATATTTAATTTCTTCATTGCAAGAGGCGATTTGATGTTCGGCTTTGACATTTACAACAAATTTTTCACTTTGATATAGTCCACCAAAGTCAACATCGGAAAGCCAAATCTCTGAATATTTTCTATTTGCTTTATTTTCTGCACAGAATATATCCTTGAGCTTTTTCTTTAAGTCATTTATAGATATTGTTGTAACCATGATATCATATTTTTTATTGACAGTAAAAAAGATTCAACATCCGCCTTATTTGTTCCAGTTGAATATCTAAGATTTTCATCCCATTTACTAATAACAGACCAATCTGCACCAAAAATAAATATATTCCTTCCCACCGCTTACCTCAACCCATAACTCATTCCAATTTGGATGGTTGTGTTATTGGCTTTTGCCCCATTGGCTAGGGTCTGTTTCAAGAACTGATAAGATCCGGTGAAGTAGAGGTTATTGATCCACTCATATGATACTTGGAAAAAATAATCGGTTCTTGTTTTCTGAAAATCAGATAAAAATCTTGGCTGTGGTTCTGCGTTGTATTGATCAAAAACGGTACCTGGTCCGCCCTTGCGGATATGCTGCATTCTTAAATAAGTTCTTAATCTAGGAAGCGGGGTATATTTTGCGGTAAGCGTTAATCGATCAAAGTTATTTCCCATCCAATCACCTAATGGATAATCAAACTGGGTATAGTTTTGCGCAGGCAATAAATTGTTATACACAAATTTATTTACACGGGTATATTCTGCACCAAGTGTTAAGTAATGAACAAAGGCATCGGTTACTGATGCACCCAATGTATAACCCAATTGGTTCCTACTTTTTTGGCTATTGAATATAGAAGAGATCCTGATTTCATCAATAAAAATGGATCCATACAAATGCGTATTCTTTAAATGATTCCTTGAACTGATTTGTCCAAAAAATTGTCCATTCGATCCCGCATTGATATTGTAAACACTTCTATTGTTGTCATAAATTTTGAAAAAATTAATGGGGATTAAAAACCCGATGTCCATTTTATCGCTGTACACGATGGATTCCCCTACGGCAATATCTAATCCTTTTAATGGCGTAAAAATTAGGCTATGGGTAGCCATGTATTTTGGAATAAATTGAACCCTAAAATCACCTGCTGCACCGCCACCATTGTATCGGTAACTGGCATTGCTGTCTACTATATTCGAGTTTAACCAAGTATGCGCATAGTTAAATTGCAACCACTTGAAAGGGCTGTAATCGAAGCGGATATAGGGTTGTATGGGTGCTCTATCTGACAATACAATTCTTCCGTTTTCTCCATAGCCCCATAGCAAATGATTGTTTCCTACACTAATGCTACCATTCTTCCAGGTATAACTGATATTGGTTTTAATTACATTAAACGTTCTACTATTTACGCCTGTATTGTTTAGGAGGATAATACCTGTCTCTGGGCTTTCACTCCTAAAAGTATCCATCCCTCTGCCTTGCTCGGCAAAATCTCTGTACGAAAATTGAAAGGCAAATCGTTTGCTCTGTCCCCAAAAATTAATCCCATTTCCGATGCGTCTAAATTGTTTTCCTGAGCCACTCACTTGCATGAAACTGACAAATGGATCGGCATTTAATTGAAAGTTTTTATTGTTGATGAACAATAAGCGCGGTCGCTGATTGGGATCTTTTTTCATGAACTGAAACTTATCATCATTCCCTCCTTCTATTGGTCTAAATTCTTGTAAGTAAAATGCGAGTTCGTCTTTTTCAATCTTACTCAATTGTGCCTGCTTGCTATTTAAACTGTCTAATGCATTGCTGATTTGCATTCTACTGATAGGCCGAATAATGTCTTGAAAATTGATCAACCCTTTTTGCGCCATTCGGTATAAATAGGGATACACTTCACTGTGATGACTTTCAAAAACAGTTTGTGCTTGTGCATTTATTTGAACGAGTAAAAACAACAACACAATGCTGTTGCGGATAATTTTATTAATACGCATTTTGGTCTCCTCTTAAGATATTGATAATGGTTTGTAAAATAATTTGACAATCTAACCAGAATGTCCAGCGATGGATATAATACAAATCAAAGTTGACTCTTTGCTGCATTTCGTTAGTGGTTTTGGTTTCTCCCCTGCAGCCATTTACTTGTGCCCATCCACTGATGCCCGGTAATACAATATGTCGTAACATATAATTGTCTACTGTATGCATGCTCTCTATATTCAATGGAGTGGGATGGGGTCTTGGTCCTACTACCGACATATTTCCTAATAGCACATTTAAAAACTGTGGTAGTTCGTCTAAGTTGGTCTTTCTCAGTATTTTTCCAATCCAAGTGACCCTTGGATCATTTTTGGTGGCTTGCTGGTATTTGCCATTATGGTCTACGTCTTTGCTTTCGGCTACCATGGTCCTGAACTTATAGCAAATGATTTTTTCGTTGTTCAATCCCCATCTTTCCTGCTTAAAAAATACCGAACCTCGGCTGGTTAGTTTAATTAGGAGTGCTATTAAAGGAAAGAGTATAATCCCCACAGTTAAAAAAACCAATAAGGAAAAAGCAATATCAAAAATGCGTTTGATTAATTTATTCTGCCATTTATCTAGGGGTAATTCTATGATGCTAATAGTAGGAAGTAATCCAATATTGTCTACTGTTACCGCTGAGGAGGCAAACTGTTGTAAGTCGGGTAATATGCGCACTTTGGTTTTATGAAAATCGCATACTTCTATACAACGTTGTATTTTGGTGTATTCGGTATTGGGTAATGCAATCACCACTTCGTCTATCTGCTCTGTCTTCAATACTTGATGAAGTGCATCTATTTTACCAAAGTATTTACTGCCGTTGAGTTGGGTGGGTTTATCATCTATAATACCTGCACATTTATAGCCGTAGTAATAATATTTATTAATGGTTTCGTAATAGTTTTTGGCAGATGGAGTGGAGCCCACCAATAAGATTTTGTCGTACAACTTTCCCTCATGTAGGGCAGCATGAATATTTTTTCTCAAATAATATTTAGTGGCAGACACAAATAGGAGCATATATCCTAAGTAGATACCAAAAAAGGTTGCATTGTAGATGGAAGTGCTTTTAACAAAATAGAGCGAGGCAGAAATTAAAATGAAAAAGAGAATGATATTGTAAATGATAAATACAATTTCCTCTGAAAATTTATTAGACCTTCTATCGGCGTATAGTTTGGAAAAAGCGGAGATTAAATACCAGTAAAAAATAGAGACGCCTAAAAATAGTGGGTTGAAAAATCCTCCAATAACCCCGAATAAACTGAACAAAGTAGCCGCATAAGCTAAAAAAATAGATAATGCGTCTGCAAAATAGCGGGTTATATGAAAATAACTCAATCTCTTCTTCATAGATAATATCGGGCGTGAAGATATTGATTCTAGGGCAATACCTTTTACACGCTGAAAGAATGAGCAATAAACGATTTGTTAAAACCTGCAAATTTTTCCTCGTAAATGCGCGATTGAGGAAATAACTGCACCAGCTCATTCTTGGTTAATAATTTGATTTCATCCACTTGTTTCTTGGCCATTTCGGGGTTGTTTATTTTACCAATATGGCCCAATGACAAGTGTTGTGTCATCCAACGTTTTACAATGGGGGGAAGAAATTGAAACAGGGGGAACACCCAATGCGGCTCTATTGGGAACCAGTAATTAGGCGTTTGTATAAAATGTTGTTTACCTACTCTAAGCACTTCAGCTGCCATTTTCTGCTGGTTTTCCCAATTAAATAAGTGCTCTATTACCGAATTGGAAAAAACAATATCAATCGATTGGTCTGCAAACTGGGTTAAAGCAGTTGCATCTCCTTGTACCGATGTAAATGGATGGGGCAGTTGTTGCGCTTCCTCCAAATTTAATAAAATGATGGATACATCGGCTTCATTAAATTGCATCGATTGCCAAAAAGAGTGAGTTCCACCAATATCCAGAATAGTAATGGGCTTGGGTAATTGTTGTAAACAAGCTTTAAAAAAAGTGAAGCGCTTAGAACGCATTTGATGGGATAGCGAATTTTCAACTTGATTGTCTGCTATTTGTTGAAATATTTTACCGCTCATCCGCTCCTATTAATGTTGATTGCCTATTAGAGGAGCAAATTTAAGTAATTTGCTGATACATTACCTTTGGGATATGCCAATGAATCCAATTGACGTTAAGATCATCAACCAGTCGAATAATGAATTGCCTTCCTATGCTACACTAGGTTCTTCAGGGATGGATATTCGTGCTTTTTTGGCACAACCACTGGTTTTAGCTTCTATGGAGCGCAGTTTAGTACCAACGGGGTTATTTGTAGAAATTCCCCTCGGTTACGAAATTCAAATACGCCCCCGCAGCGGACTGGCCATTAAGCAAGGCATTACCTGTTTAAATACCCCTGGTACCATTGATGCCGATTACCGCGGGGAGATCAAAGTGATTTTAATCAATTTATCTGCTGAGCCCCAAACCATAATGCCTGGGGATCGGATTGCGCAAATGATTCTTCAAAAAGTTGAACTGATTCAGTGGGTTGAAGTCAATTCATTAGAGGAAACTTCAAGAGGTAGTGGTGGGTTTGGGAGTACTGGGAAAGAATAATAGTATAATTTTTTTCTTTGGCAGGAAAATCAAATTTTCGTTAGCTAATTTATATATGTATGGATATTCAAAAACTCGTTAGCTAATTTTTGTTTCACAAAAATTAAATGCCTCGTTTTTAAATATCCATACATATTTCTTAAACTAAATCTCTGATTATTTCAAAAAATCTATCTGCAAGTACCTTGAAATATCCCTTTCCCATTATTTAAACGCTATCTGTTATCTTGAATTTAAATTTACTTTTACACTCAGATTGCTTTATCAACCTAATTTGTTCCAACTCATATTATTATGAAAAAGAAACTGACTTTATCAATTGACAGTTCGTTAATAATACAGGGAAAGTTTTATGCCAAAGAGAATAAAACATCTTTATCTCACTTGGTTGAAGTCTATCTTAAAGAGCTTGTTGAGACTTCCGACATTTATGTAATAAGCCCAAAGGTAAAAAGCTTATCAGGGGTGGTTAAATTGCCTAAAAAATTTGATGAGAAAAAGGAATATCGAAAGTATTTAGAGAATAAATACGGTAAATAAACTTTTAATATAATGGCGTTAAGCCATTTTGTGATAGTCAATGGTAAACTTGCATTTCGATTTAAAAAGCCCCAGTACTTTTTCATAATCGTCTCCAAAATCTGAGGGGCGGAGTAAAATATCGCCGACGCCTTCGGTTTGGTAGTTGTTGAATTTTTGGCCAAATTTCACGACTTGTTGCAGTAAGGGTGCGTATGATTCTCTGTATTGTTCTGGATATTTCAGTTTGATGCCTAATACTGGCATTTGAACGGGCCCATTAGTGGTGCCTGAACCATACAAAATGGAGGTTTCCCTCACTTCGGCTATATCCTCCCACAAAATCCACCCACTTCCTATTCCTGCGGGCTCATAGTAAAATCCTTTTTCCGTGGCGATAAATAGGGGTGGCATGCCTTTGAACAATCGTTGGCCAAAAACAATTACTAAAAAATGGGCGATGATATAAAAGATGCCAAAAAAGATTTTTTCGAGGATGGTTAATTGGGTGAGTTGTGTGAGATCAAAAATGCTTTGGGGGGAGAAAAGTATAATATTCAATAATACCGAAAAGCCAATGGCAACCACCAACAAAAGAAGACTTGCCCCTACTTGTTTTGGTGCTTCAATTTTCATCAACAGCTTTGCGTTGGCTGCGTTGGACTTGTCTACAGCGTCCATTTGGTCAACTGCATTTTTTGATTTGAATAATTCTTTGGTGAAATATTGTTGCATCAGTGCCATCACCCCTATTGATACGATGACCAAAACCAATACCATCAGCCCTGTTTCAACAAACTCGATTAGTGGATTGCTTTGTTCCGTTGCCCCTAAGGGGTCGTAATGATAAAATTTCGTAAAAAATTCAATGACCATTATCACAATGATTGGATAGATAATCCACTGTAATTTTTTGATGATATGTTGTTGATTATTGGTCATGTTTGCTATTAAATTTAAGATGTTCATTCCTAATGAATGATTTATAAGTCAAAAAAGTTGTCTTATTGGGCTACTTTTGTATATTTGTATTGTGTATCAATCAAGAAAATACCGAACAATAATAACCTTTAAAAATTATTTTGAGGATTTCCTAAAGAAGCAATCACAGAAAGTTAAAGATAAAATTTTATGGACTTTTTTGCTAATTGAGGATGTCCAACAAGTTCCTGAGACATATTTAAAACATTTGGATGGAACAGATGGGCTTTATGAAATTAGAGTTCAACTTGCAAATGATATATTTAGAATTTTTTGCTTTTTTGATGAAGGTAAATTAGTTGTAATTGTAAATGGGTTCCAAAAGAAAACCCAAAAGACCCCAAAGCAAGAAATTGTCAAAGCTTTAAAAATAAAGGAGGAATATTATGAAAACAAAAAATAATACAAAGACTCTAGCGCTCTTAATTGAAGAGCAATATGGGAAAAAAGGTACTTCTAAAAGAGATAAATTTGATAAAGGTTACGAAAGCTTCAAACTAGGTGCTATGATTCAAGAAGCAAGACTAGAAAAAGGATTGACACAAGAGCAGCTAGCCGAAAAATGCGGTACCAATAAGGCATATATTTCCAAGGTTGAGAATGACATTAAAGATGTTCGTATTTCAACCCTCCAAAAAATTATAGAGGTTGGATTAGGTGGACATCTTAATTTATCAGTGACTCTTTGACTTATTTATTGAAAAATACCCTACTGCTGCATCAATTCTGTCTTTCCAAACTGCTCAAACATCCGAACAACGCTGATTTGATTTTGGTTATCTTTGCAGCCTTTAAATATGGGCATATTGCACATTAATTGCACATTAATTGCACAATGGGCTCACAATGGGCTCAAAATGGACTCATGAGTGTGCAATTGATAAAGTGGGCATGTATTTTGACTGGTAAGAAGGACATTTGAAAAATGAATTTTTAAAATAGTTGATGAGATTATAATGTGGAGGATTTGGGGAAATTGATGGAGATTTTAATTTATATGCGTGGTTTGAAAAATTTGACATTTAAGATTTTTCGAAGAAAAAGATTGCAGGCAAATTTTTCAAACCACGCATAAAGATTGCAGCTAACGAAGATTACCAAATCCCACCTCGTAAAACTGAACAAATGAAAATATTTAAAATAGTATTGCTAATTACCATTCTTGCCAGCTGCAAAACCGTCAAGAAAGTAGCCAGCATAGAAGAAGCCATTGTAAAGAAAGACACGACCCAAACCGTTGTGATCACTGAAACCCCCAAGGTAGACTCTGCCAGTATTGTGCGGGGTATTATGATGAAAGTGGTGACCAATACCATCAATTTCAAAACCTTTAATGCCAAAATTAAAATTGATTACGAGAGTGCGGAGAACAGTGAGAACTACACAGGCTATTTAAGTATTGTGAAAGATTCTTTGATTTATATCCGCATTCGAGGTTCGTTCTTGGGTATTTCTGCGGAGGGTTTACAGGTGAAGATTACCAAAGATTCCGTGGTTTTGGTCAAAAAAGTGGGGGAAAAATATGTGCAGTATCGTACGATTGACTACTTGAAGGAAGCCACTCAAATTCCCTTTGATTTTTACACTTTACAAGACCTGTTGATTGGTAATCCTATTTTCATTACACCCAATATTGTGTCTTATCGTGATGGGCCGCAAAATTTTTCCGTATTAATGGTGGGGGATATTTTCAAACACTTGATTTCTTTGTCTACCGACGATTTCAGGGTAATGCACAGTAAGTTAGATGATGTAGACATTCAGCGGAATAGAACCTGTGCCATCAGCTTTAGCAACTATCAACCCATGGGTACTTACCAGTTTGCTACCCAAAGAAAAATTGTGGTGGCCGAGAAAAGCAAATTGGATATTAACCTAGATTTTAAAGAGTTCAGCCTAAATGAACCGTTAAAATATGCTTTTGAAGTGCCTAAAAATTTCAAGCGTAAGTAATTTAGGGAAACATTTAACGTTATTAGTTCGATCTTGAGCGTGGAATGTATGTGAAGTGAGTTAACAATTAGTTCAATTTTTTATTAAAAATCTGCAATGTTTAAACGAATTCTTTCTCTTTTTATAGTGCTGCTATTGAGTAGCTTGGTGGCTAGTGCGCAAAACAGAGAAGATTTACAAAAACAAAAACAGAGTATCGAGAAAGAGTTGGCCGAGTTAAATCAATTGTATCGCGAGACCCAAAAAAACACCAAAACTTCGGTGAAACAATTGGCCATTATCAAGCGTAAAATTAATGCGCGTGAATCTTTGATTAATAGCATTAATAGAGAAGTAAAGCAATTAGATGAAACCATTTATTTAAATGAGTTGGATATTTATCGCTTGCGCAAAGAACTAGATACCCTTAAAGTAAAATATGCCAAGAGCATTGTGTTTGCTTATAAAAATAGAAGCAGCTATGCTTATCTAAATTTTTTGTTTTCTGCGGGTAGTTTTAACGATGCAATGAAGCGGGTAACTTATTTAAAAAGTTACCGTCAAAATCGGGAAACCCAGGCCAGCACCATTGTTAAGAGTGAGCAGTTATTGCAAGAAAAAATTGGTGTATTAAGCAACAATAAAAAAGAACGTTTGAGTACGCTTGAAGTGCAGAATAAACAATTGGTTGATTTAGAAGAAGACCGCAAAGAACAGGATCAGGTAGTTGCTCAATTAAAGGGTAAAGAGAAAGAATTGAATAAGCAAATTCGCGATAAAGAGAGCCAACGTCAAAAAGTTGCGGTTGCTATTAATGCGGTTATTAGAAGAGAGATTGAAGAAGCAAAGAGACGTGATGAAGCCAAGCGTTTGAAAGCTTTAGAAGATGCACGTAAATTAAAAGCAGCTCAAGATGCTGCGGCTGCTGCTGCGGCACAAGAAAAGAAAAACGCAGCGGGAACAACCACTAAGCCTGCAGCTGGATCAACCACTACAAAGCCCACTACTACTGCGGGTAACACGGTGGCTGCAAATGGGGCAGGGGCTGATAATAGCGCCAGTGTTAATCCTCCCAAACCTACTTTAAACGACCCTGCTACGGGGGTTTCTTCGGCTTCTAAAGATCGTACCTATTCACCTTTAGAATCTACGCCTGAGGGCATGGAATTATCGATCAATTTTGAAAATAATCGAGGGCGTTTGCCTTGGCCTGTGAGTAATGGTATTGTTACGGTGGGATTTGGCACGCAAAGTTATGCGGGTACCAAGTTGATGCAAAAATCGGATGGGTTAGAAATAGCTGTTCCAGTTGGTTCTCCAGTGCGTTGCGTAGCCGATGGGGAAGTGGTTTATGCGGGCGAAGTAGCAGATGAAAATATTGTGCTGGTAAAACATGGTAAATATTTTACGGGCTATAAAAATTTATCTTCTGTTGCGGTTTCTCGTGATCAAAAAGTGAAAGCGGGTACTGTGTTGGGTAAGTCGGGTACTTCTATTGATGGAGAAGGCGGCATTTTATTCATGATTATGAATGATAAAAGCGTTGCACAGAATCCTACGCCTTGGTTGAGATCTAAGTAATTCATCTTACTAATTTCATTATCTTGTTGCAAAGCAATTTATGCAGCAATATATTCTATCTTTTGATCAGGGTACTACGAGTAGTAGGGCGATTGTATTTGATAAAAACGGTGCCATTTTTTCTACTGCACAAAAAGAATTCACGCAAATATTTCCGCAGCCCGGTTGGGTTGAGCATGATGCCAATGAAATTTGGAGTACACAAATAGGGGTTGCCGCAGAAGCCATTACCAAAGCGGGTTTGAGCATTCAAAATATTGCTGCAATTGGCATTACCAATCAACGCGAAACAACTGTTGTATGGGATAAAAAAACAGGCATCCCTGTGTACAATGCCATTGTTTGGCAAGACCGTAGAACGGCTGATTATTGTGATCAATTAAAAACAGCGGGTCATGCAAAATTGATTCAAGAAAAAACAGGATTAATTGTTGATGCTTATTTTTCTGCTACCAAAGTAAAATGGATATTAGACAATGTGGCGGGCGCGCGGGAGCGTGCTGTGAAGGGTGAATTATTAATGGGCACCATTGATAGTTGGTTGGTTTGGAAATTAACGAATGGGCAAGTGCATGTAACCGATGTGTCGAATGCATCGCGTACGATGTTGTATAATATTCATGATTTACAGTGGGATCAAGATTTACTCGAACTTTTTGATATCCCGGCAGCTATGCTCCCTCTGGTAAAAAGTTCTAGTGAAATTTATGGCACTACACAAAGTATTTTGACTTCTCATCCTGTGCCAATTGCAGGTATTGCGGGTGATCAACAAGCGGCTTTATTTGGGCAACAATGTACGCAGCCTGGGATGGTGAAAAACACTTATGGTACAGGTTGTTTTATGTTGATGAACACGGGTGAAAAATCAGTTTCGTCTACCAATCAATTGCTTACTACGATTGCTTGGCAAGTGAATGGGGTTACGCATTATGCATTGGAAGGTTCGGTGTTTATTGCAGGTGCTGTGGTGCAATGGTTGCGGGATGGTTTGAAAATTATTCGGACTTCTGCAGAGATTGAAACCCTTGCTGGCGAAGTGTCTTCGGCCGATGGGGTATATGTGGTGCCTGCTTTTGCAGGATTGGGTGCGCCTTATTGGAATCAACACGCGCGTGGTACGATTGTAGGTATTACGCGTGGTACTACTAGTGCACATATTGCACGTGCTGCAGTGGAGAGTATTGCTTTTCAAACCATGGATGTACTCAAAGCCATGGA
The DNA here is from genome assembly GCF_051860225.1 of Sediminibacterium sp. GTDB lineage: Bacteria > Bacteroidota > Bacteroidia > Chitinophagales > Chitinophagaceae > Sediminibacterium. The sequence goes on along the minus strand of NZ_JBHYEI010000004.1, from coordinate 157,105 downwards.
AGCAGATTCAGGTATTTCCATTAAAGAATTGCGCGTAGATGGAGGTGCAACTGTGAACAATATGCTCATGCAATTTCAAGCTGATTTATTGCAAACTTCAGTGGTGCGTCCTACTACGGTGGAGACTACTGCATTGGGTGCAGCATATTTGGCGGGATTGGCCGTTGGCTTTTGGAGCTCTGTTTCCGAGATTCAAAGCATTTGGGAAAAAGATCGTGTTTTTGAACCTTCGATGGCGTTGGCATCACGCGATGCGTTAGCAGCTGGTTGGGCCAAAGCGGTGGGGGCTGCGATGAGTTATTAGGGCGTATTTTATACTTAATTAGATATAAATCTGGTGATATTTATTTAATTGTATCTAAAAGCATATAATTTAATAAAAATAACTACTTTTATATTCAAAAGAATATAAAATGAATCCCATTGCCGATTTTGTCAAGAAAAGAAGAAAGCAATTAAAGCTGACCCAAGAAGAATTTGCCTTGAGTGCAGGGGTGGCATTGGTGGTCATTAGAAAAATTGAACAAGGGAAGGAAAATCTAAACTTATCTAGCGTAAACCAAGTATTAAAAATGTTTGGACATACTGTAGGTCCTGTTAGTGAAAAGTAAATACATGAGACAAGCGATTATTAAATACAACCATGTAGAATGCGGTATTTTGAAAGAGTTGGATAATGGTGAATACGAATTTACCTATAGTGAAATGCATGTAAAAAATCATCCTGATTTGTTTGTCAGTTTTAATATGCCTGTTCGTAAACAACCCTATGTAAGTAAAAGATTATTTCCCTTTTTTGATGGGCTCATTCCAGAGGGTTGGTTATTGAATATAGCATCGGAGAGTTGGAAGATTAATAAGTTGGATCGCATGGGACTATTATTGGCTTGCTGTCAAAATACAATTGGTGCAGTGAGTGTTCATCCAATAAAAGAATCAATTGATGCGTAAATGTCTTTATTGTTATGATGAATTAGAAGCTACAGTTGCTGCCGATTATCATGCCGCTTGTAGTAAAAAATTTTTTGGGATTACTGTTGCACCTAAGCTTCCATACCGATTAGATGAAATGGAAAAATTAGCAAAAAATATTGTTGATTTATCCATTACAGTTCCAGGGGTGCAGCCTAAACTGTCATTGGGTTGGATAAAAGAGAAGTTGCAAAATGATCAGGTAAATCGGTTGACCATTTTGAATGCGTTGGATGGAAATTATATTTTAAAGCCGCCAAATGCATTATATAGTCAGATGCCGGAGAATGAGCATCTGTCTATGAAACTGGCAGCGCTTTTTAAGATAAATGTTGTTCCTTCTAGTTTAATCCGACTGGCTTCAGGCGAATTGTGTTATATAACCAAACGCATTGATCGAAAAGCGAATGGAGTTAAAATTCATATGCTTGATTTTTTACAGATCTTAGAATTAGAACATAAATACCTTGGTACTTTGGAAATGTTGGGAAAAAAAGTAGGCGAATTATCTGTTAACACGTTAATGGATAAACTCCTTTTTTTTGAACTAGCTGTTTTTAATTTTATCATTGGTAATAACGATATGCACTTAAAAAATTTTTCCATGATTTTAGGTGATTACGGTTGGACTTTATCACCTGCATATGATTTAATCAATGTTAAAATCATTCTACCAAAAGATCAGGATGATACTGCTTTGAAATTAGGCGGTAAGAAGAAAAATTTTAATAAGGCTTATTTTGATCGATTGGGTGAAGTTTTAGAACTTAAGGAAAAACAGATTGGATCTGTTTATATAAAATTAAAACCTTGGTTAGTGAATGCAACATATCTAATTGAGAAATCCTACTTGCAGGAAGTTGCTAAGAAAGCATACATTGATTTAATTGCGAAAAGAGCTGCAATTTTTTAGGTAAGCCTTTGGTAGGTAAAATGGCTCCTGCTCTAATGGGACAAAGCATCTGAGATTGGAGCTCATTTGCTAAATAGTTCTCTGTCGAGGCGTATGAATTTATATTATTGGCGAGAAAATATACTTGAAGTAGATTTTATCATTCAATTTATCAATCATTTAAGTGCTCTTTTGATTGATAAATCATATGTTTATGAGCGATAAAATAGAATGGATAATCATACATACGACATTGTAATCATTGGCGGCGGGGCTACTGGCCTGGGTTCCGCAGTAGATGCGGCTTCGCGCGGGTACAAGACTTTACTTATTGAACAGCATGATTTTGGGAAAGGCACTTCTAGTCGTTCCACTAAATTGGTGCATGGTGGTGTGCGGTACCTGGCACAGGGGAATATTAAATTGGTGCGCGAGGCGTTAGCCGAGCGGGGTAGGTTACTCAAAAATGCGCCGCATCTTACTCGCGTACAACCCTTTATAGTACCTGTTTTTAGCCTTTGGGAAAAGTTGTATTATAGTGCTGGTTTAATGTTGTACGATGTATTATCGGGCAAATTATCATTGGGTAAAACACGTTTGCTTTCTCGCAAAAAAACCTTGGAATTATTGCCCAATATCAATCCTACAAAAGTAGTGGGTGGTATTTTATACTACGATGGGCAGTTTAATGATGCGGAACTCTGTATTGCTTTAGCAAATACTGCGGAGTGTTATGGGGCTACTGTTTTGAATTATACCAAAGCGGTTGGTTTTATTAAAGAGAACGGTGTTATTGTGGGAGTAGAGCTGGAAGATACGCTGGCAGCGGCTAAACGGACAGTTTCATGCAAATCTGTCATTAACGCAACGGGCGTTTTCACGGATGCAGTATTGCAAATGGATGATCCAAATGCAGATACATTAGTTTATCCTTCGCAGGGCATTCACTTAGTGGTTGAGTCTAAATTTTTCAGAGGGGTGAATGCCATGATGATTCCGAAGACAGATGATGGTCGTGTACTTTTTGCAGTGCCTTGGCAAGATAAAGTAGTAGTGGGTACTACTGATACGCATGTGGATCATATTGATGCCGAGCCGTTGCCTCTAGCGGAGGAAATTCATTTTATCTTAGAACATTTTAATCGTTATACGAATGAGCCCATCACTAAAGAAGATGTGCTCAGTGTTTTTGTGGGGCTTCGTCCTTTAGTTAAGTCGGCTAGTTCCAATATTTCTTCTTTGTTGTCTCGCGATCATACTTTGGTAGTATCGCAAAGCCGCATGGTTACCATTACTGGTGGCAAGTGGACCACTTATCGAAAGATGGCCGAAGACGCGGTGAATAATGCGGTGTTTGTGGCTAAGCTAGACGGGGCTCCTCGAAGCGCAAAATCGAACTCGAAATCAGAAACGACAACTGGTGCGAAAAAATGTATTACCAAAGATTTGCACATTGGCGATTTAGGGGCTGCTAGAGATTTAGCGGCGCAATTGACCATTGACGAACCGTTGTTGGGGAATTATTTAAATCATGAATATGCCGCGTTTCGCGATATTGCTTACGCCATTCGTGTAGTGGACGTGGTGGTTGCGGCGCGCTGCAAATATGTCCGAACCGTGGAAGATTTTCTTGCGCGCCGCAACAGGCTACTCTTTCTAGATGCCCGAGCCGCTATTACATTAGCGCCTTCTGTGGCTGCTATTTTACAAAAAGAATTAAATTGGACCAACGAAGAAAGAGAAGCACAATTGCAATCATTTATTCAATTAGCACAACAATACATTATTCATTAAATTCAAACCATGAATGCATTTATCGCAGAATTATTAGGAACTGCTTACATCATTGCTTTTGGTAATGGGGTAGTGGCCAATGTGGTCTTACACAAAACCAAGGGTAACAATGGTGGACTAATTGCCATTACGTTTGGTTGGAGCATGGCGGTGTTCATGGCGGTGTACATTACAGCGGGCGTTAGTGGGGCACATTTAAATTCAGCAGTTACCATTGGTTTAGCATCGATGGGTAAATTTGATTGGAGCTTGGTGCCACAATATTTATTGGCGCAATTATTAGGTGCTATGCTAGGTCAATTAGCCGTGTTTATCATATACAAAGATCATTTTAATACAACAGCTGACGGGCTTACACAGCGTGCTTGCTTTTGCACCGATCCTGCTATTCGGAATCCTATTCAAAATTTCATGACCGAATTTTTAGCTACGTTTATTTTTATGTTGGCTATTTTATTTATTACCAAATCTAATAGCAGCCTCGGTTCGCTGGATGCATTGCCTGTAGCATTAGTAGTGCTTGCAATTGGCTTGAGTTTTGGCGGACCCACAGGATATGCCATCAACCCAGCACGTGATTTGGGTCCGCGTATTATGCACTTTATTTTGCCCATGACCAATAAGTCCTCTTCCGATTGGGGCTATGCTTGGGTGCCAATAGCTGGACCAATTTTAGGCGCTTTAGCTGCGGGTTTCATCTATAATTTCATTCAGTAAAATTGCGCAACGTGTAAACAAGCACTTAGGTGCAATGCTTTATTTTAAAAACGGCAATTTAAACTGCGTTTTAATCACGCGTTTTTTCTTCATTACGGTAGGTGTATGCTGAAATTCTTGATAATAAATTTTCAACAGAATTAAGAAATAGGAAATCAATAACGGGCCAAAGATTAAACCCGTAATACCAAAATATTTTAATCCCATGATTACGCCTAAGAGGGTTACCAATGGATGTACATCGGCCATTTTTTTAGCGAGTACAAATCGAACTACATTGTCCATTACTCCCATTAATAAAGAACCCCAGGCAATTAATCCTACTCCTTCTGCAATACCCACATTTGCCATTAAATAAATACTGATAGGTACCCAAATCAATCCTGCGCCTACTATTGGAATGATAGAAGATAAGCCAGTTAGAACGGCCCAGAATCCGGGTTGGCTTAAATCTACCCATAAAAAATATACCCATGCCAAGCCACCTTGTATAATCGCAATCAATGGAACACCCACAGCATTGCTTACTGTTTGTGCATGCAATTCATTGGCAAACAACATAATTTTTTCTCGCTTAAACGGCAAGTAAAATACGATGGCTGCTTCCATTCTATTCAAGTTGGTAATCATGAAAAATAATATGAAATACATCATACCAATTGAACTGAGCAGGTTTAATCCTTGGTTTAATAAGTTGCTGATGAAATTGGTGAAATATCCTTCTAATCCAGAAAGATTTTTTTCTGACAATAATTGAAAATGATAGTCGGTTTGTAGTTTTTTATCCAAGGCTTTTAATGGCTCTAAAAACGCGTCTGTATTGCCTGCTATTAATAACGCTTTATTGTAGAGCATTCCTGCCAATAAAGAAAATGGTAATAGTATGATAAAGAAGGAGACTACAATCACCAATGCGGCTGCTGCAGATTTTTTCCATCTTTTTTTCTTCACCAATATTTCTACAGATGGTTTGCTGAGTACATAAAACAATACTGCAGCTAAAAAAGCGGTGAAAAATTGTTGCAAAGTGTAAAAAAGGAACCCTGCAAAAATGAGAATCACTCCTAAGAAGATGTAGCGGTTTATTTTATGTTCTTGATGCATTTTTCGTAACTTGTATCAAATGTATTATTTATGAGCGATAACAGTAAATTCATTTCGGGATTATTGCTGGGTGCGCTGGCCGGAACCGCACTGGCTTTATACTTGAATTCTGAAAAGGGGAAAGCACTTTTAGCCGATTTAAATATTGATGCTGATCATTTAAAAGAAGAGATGCACGAAGGCTATGATAATGCTAAAGAAGGGGTGGATGAGCTGCTGGCTAAAGCCAAAAATTTGGTAAAAGAATTAGAACAAAAAATTGCGGAGGCTTAAGCCTCTCTTAAAGAATTGGAATATGCCTGAATCGGACAATTTTTTTGGTAATGCCAAAGCGGAATTGGAAGCTTATATCGAGAATCGAATCCTCCTGGCTAAAATGCAAGTGACGCAGAAACTAAGCCACAAAATGGCTTCGGCGGTTATAATCGTCCTGCTAGCGACCATTTTTGCTTTTGTATTGGTTTTTGGGGGGATTATGGCTGCCTATTATTTAACCGATCTCACAGGTAGCTTAGTGAAGGGATTTGGGTATGTAGCTGCATTTTTTCTTGTTCTTTTATTGGTGCTGATCTTATTCCGTAAAAAACTGGCTGCCTTGGTGGTGGATTCCCTCATAAAAAATTTATTTAAATAATGCCCCGTTTTATTCAACCTCCTATTAAAAACCAAGCCGACCTGCTGCAGGCCATGGAACAACTGAAAGGGCAGGTAGCCAATCAGGAAAAAGAATTGGCTGATATGGCGGGAAAAATTCCTGGACAGTTGTTTAAACAGGCTTCTGGCGCCATTGTTCCTGCTATTTTAAATACGGCTACCCTTAGCGGTGCTTGGAATATTTTAAAACTGGTTCCGGTTGCCCAGTCCTTGTTTTCACTATTCAAGAAAAAAAAGGGCTAGTTCCCTCGCTTTTTTTGCTCCTTACCCTTACCTTTGCGGCCAAATCAACCATTTATGGCAACAACAGGGAAGATTAAACAAATTATTGGTGCGGTTGTAGACGTTCATTTTCAGGACAGCGCATTGCCTGAAATCTACAATGCTTTAGAAATAACCAAAGAAAACGGCGATAAGCTCGTTTTAGAAGTGCAACAGCACTTAGGCGAAGACAGTGTACGTACCATTGCGATGGACGGAACCGAAGGTCTAGTAAGAGGCATGGCAGTAGTGGATACTGGTATTCCAATTGCAATGCCGATTGGTGAAGGTATCAACGGTCGTTTGTTTAACGTAACTGGTGACGCTATTGATGGTCTTCCTCAATTAAGTAAAGTAAATGGTCGTCCTATTCACAATAAGCCACCATTGTTCGAAAACTTAAGTACTGCAACTGAAATCTTATTTACTGGTATTAAGGTAATCGACTTGATTGAGCCTTATGCAAAGGGTGGTAAGATTGGTTTGTTCGGTGGTGCGGGTGTAGGTAAAACCGTATTGATCCAAGAATTGATCAACAATATTGCGAAAGGTCACGGTGGTCTTTCTGTATTTGCTGGTGTGGGTGAGCGTACGCGTGAGGGTAACGACTTATTGCGTGAGATGATTGAAGCGGGTATCATGAAATATGGTGAAGACTTCAAACATAGCATGGAAGAAGGTGGATGGGATTTGTCTAAAGTAGATATGGAAGGATTAAAAGATTCTAAAGCTACTTTCGTATTTGGTCAAATGAACGAACCTCCAGGTGCACGTGCTCGTGTGGCTTTGAGTGGTTTAACTATTGCGGAATATTTCCGTGATGGAGATGGTACTGGAAAAGGTAAGGACATTTTGTTCTTTGTTGATAATATCTTCCGTTTCACACAAGCTGGTTCTGAGGTATCTGCATTATTAGGTCGTATGCCTTCTGCGGTAGGTTACCAACCAACCCTTGCTACTGAAATGGGATTGATGCAAGAGCGTATTACTTCTACTAAGAATGGTTCTATCACTTCTGTTCAGGCGGTTTACGTACCTGCGGATGACTTGACTGACCCTGCTCCTGCAACTACTTTCGCTCACTTAGATGCTACAACTGTATTAAGCCGTAAGATTGCCGACTTAGGTATCTACCCTGCGGTGGATCCATTGGATTCTACTTCTCGTATCTTAACTCCTGCTATCGTAGGTGATGCGCATTATGATACTGCTAACCGTGTAAAATTGATTTTACAGCGTTACAAGGAACTTCAAGATATCATTGCCATCCTTGGTATGGATGAATTGAGCGAAGAAGATAAAATGACTGTACAACGTGCTCGTAAAGTACAACGTTTCTTATCTCAGCCTTTCCACGTTGCTGAACAGTTCACTGGTCTTAAGGGGGTATTCGTTAGCATCGAAGATACCATTAAAGGTTTCAATGCCATTATGGACGGGGAAGTGGATGAGTATCCTGAAGCTGCATTTAACTTAGTGGGTACACTAGAAGATGCAATGGAAAAGGGTAAGAAAATGATGGAAGCTGCAAAAGGATAATTTATGATTTTAGAAATATTAACTCCTGAGAAAAAATTATACAGTGGCGAAGTGTACGGTGTACAATTGCCTGGTATAACTGGTTTATTCGAAATACTTGATAAGCACGCTCCATTGGTGAGTGCCTTGGGTAAGGGTAACCTTAAGATTTTAAAGGATAAAAAAGAAGTTGAAAGCTATTCTATTCAAAGTGGTTTTGTTGAAGTAATCAACAACAAAGCTACCGTGTTGGTAGAGGGCGCAGTGCAGCTGTAAGAATTTTTCTTAATAGTTTGAACAGTCTCGAATTTTTCGGGACTGTTTTTTTATGCGCTGGGCCCCGAGGGATGGCAAAATAAAAATGGTCGAAAAAATATACTGAAAGTATATTTCGCCAAAACCTACTTTTTTTTGTTAATTTGGCAGAATATATCTTATTCTTATCTCGCCAAATCGTATTAAATTTCATAGATTTGGCAGAATATATTCGATAGATAAAATTTTAAATTCCCAAAATGGAAAAAATAGTAGGTAGGGAACTCGAGCAAAAACAGCTGAAAAAAATAATTGAATCAAGCGATCCTGAGCTGCTTGCGATATATGGACGCCGCAGAATCGGTAAAACTTATTTAATACGAAATGCATACGAGAAACAATTACTATTTGAATTATCTGGTGTACATAATGCCACATTAAATCAACAATTAGAAGTATTTGGTAATGCAATGTCTCGGGCAACTGGTTTCCCAATTACTACACCCTCAAATTGGACTCAAGCTTTTACTTTGCTTATAGAATATATAAAGCCTCTTATAAAAAATGAAAAGAAAGTAATATTTATAGATGAATTCCCATGGCTACATACTCCAAGATCAGGTTTTATGCAAGCATTTGAAAACTTTTGGAATATGTGGGCCTCCAAGGAAAAGAATATAGTAATAGTCATTTGTGGATCGGCTGCAGCCTGGATGATTAAAAATGTGATTAATAATAAAGGCGGCTTACATAATAGAGTTACAAGAAAAATACGACTTATGCCTTTCACATTAGGTGAAGCAGAACAATTTTTAAAGGGAAGGAAAATTAAATTGGATCGATATCAATTAGTTCAACTCTATATGGTGATGGGTGGTGTGCCTCACTATTTAAAAATGGTAGAGAAGGGTGAAAGTGCTATGCAAGCGATTGACAGAGTTTGTTTTACGAAAGATGGGTTCTTGAATGATGAGTTCAAAAATTTATTTAATTCTTTATTTGATGGTGCTGTTAATCATATGAAAGTTATTAAAGCATTAGCAAAACAGCGTAATGGACTTTCAAGAAATGAGATCATTGCAACTTGTCATTTAAAATCTGGAGGTGGAACTTCTCAAATATTAGAAGAGCTTTCCGAGTCTGGATTCATTGAAATATTTATACCTTATGGTAAAATGGCTAAGGATTCTATTTATAAGTTAGTTGATGAGTACACACTTTTTTATACCAAATTTATTGAACAAGGAAAGATAAAAGGTCCTGGTAGTTGGGCGAAATTTTCTCAAAAACCATCTTGGATTAGTTGGAGTGGATATGCATTTGAAAGTATTTGTATGAAGCATATTAAACAACTAAAAATTGCATTGGGTATTGAGGGAGTTCATACTGAACAGTATATGTGGCGTTATAACCCAAAGCAAGGAGAAGTTGGCGCTCAAATTGATTTAATAATTGATAGACAAGATAGGTGTGTTAATTTATGTGAAATGAAATTTTCAATTAATGAATTTGAGATAACAAAGTCATACGCGAATGAACTTCAATCAAAAATGAATGTCTTTAGCCAAAAAAGTAAATCACGAAAAACACTTTTGTTTACTATGGTCACAACTAATGGAGTTAAAAACATTAGTAATTATGTAGGGTTAATTCAAAATGAAGTCAAAATGGATGATTTATTTAGTTAATCTTTTAAAATAATCTCCAATACCTTTAACTCATTCATATTGAACTTTTACATTCTCGGTTTGGTCGCTCACTCATTTGTTTGATTATAATTTTTGAATCTAAGTAGATTAGGGTTAATAAATGCTTTACTTATGCAGAAAGCGCCCTTACTTCTTTTACTTATTCTTCCCTTTTGCTTGCTTGCTCAGCAATATCCCATCAATAGCATCAATATTAATCTGCCTCAAAATCCTGATGCTTTTACTACCAATTGGACTAGTGGTAATTCTTTACTAAGCATTAATGTTTCTTCAAGAGCACTTGCTGGTAAACTGGATCCTATTTTAGAGGGGAGTAAAATTTTAGTTCAAATTAAAAAAGGAGGAGCTATTATTTGTGGATCATATACTCCAAGTTCGGCTCCTGCTGCGGGTTTCAGTAGCATCGTAAAAATTTGGAGCGGTAATGCTGCAGTTAGTTTATTGGGTCAAGAGTGTAAGCTTCCTCCTGGCGAATACCAAATTTGTGTTCGTTTTTATGGTGGTCCTAATAACTTGCCGCTAAGTGAAGAAAAGTGCAAGTCGTTTACGGTCAAGAATCCCGAACAGGCGTTTAATAAACCCTTAAATATTATTCCGGTTAACGAATCTATTTTTAATCAGCAAATGGCGTCTGCACCTGTTTTATTTAAGTGGTCTGCAGTTAGCCCTAATCCTGGCACAGTAGTAAAATACCTTTTAAAGGTTTGGAAGAAATCAGCTGGTCAACCTGCTGCTCAAATTATCAATTCTACAGAACCATTATTCACAAAAGAATACACAGGGTTAACCCAAGCCAATGTGCCTAATTTGATTGATCCTAGTTGTTTAACGGGTGGTTGCGAATTTGTTTGGCAGGTGCAGGCCTTGGGTAATAACGGCATTTCTTATGGAGCCAATAATGGGATCAGCGATTATACGGTTTTTAAAACCAATGCTACTAATGTGAATGCCAATACTGGTGCTTGTGCCAGTATTTCTACTAAAGTTTTTGCAATTGGGGATGAGATTAGTTTGTCCGACGATTTCAAAATGAAATTTTCTGCGGTTCCTACTGGTACCAATGATTCATTAACTGGTGAGGGTATTGTTAGAGTAAAATGGTTGGGTATTTTTAATGTTCGCTTTAAAGGAATTAAAATTAATGCACAGAATAAATTATGTGCTGGTTCAATCCATACTAAAACGGATCCTAATCTAGATTATCCTGTTCAGTTTTTAATCAACGCTACCAGTGTAAATAATTGGGGTGGTCCATGGACGCTTTCCAAATTGGGAGAAGTGGCTGATTTTGTTAAAGCCAACAAGCATTTAAAACCGCTAGTGCCTGCAGAGATTGCGCCTTTTGTAGATAGCTCTTTGGCGGTGCAACCCATTAATATGCCTGTGGGCTATTTTAAAAGTGGAGATACTTCTGATGCTTTTGGGTTTACTGAAATGATTTTTAGACCCGACTTTGCTGAGTTTGAAGCCATTGCTGCTTTGAATACAGAAAAGATTTTTAAAAATCCAAGCAATACCATGAATGGCACGGGTGTTATTGGTTTACGAGGGTATGGCATTCGGTTTACGAATACTGGAATTACTGGTATTTCGGGTTCTTTAAAATTGGTGGATGAAGTAGTGGTTTCTTATGCCAATACGGGCACCGAAAATTTAAAAATGATTTTTAATAAAGAGTCTTCTGGGCATATTGGAAATGGGATTGTGTTCAGTGCTAATGATTCTTCTTTTTGGAAATACAATTTGGATGTAGACATACAATTGCCCAAAGAATTTTTAGTTCCTGTTGATCAATCTAAAACAAATGTTGCATTTAATTTTCAGCTCAATACGGCAAAATGGTCCGACTATGTGGTGGAGGGCACACTGCCTGCTTGTGTAATTCCGAATACCAATGGATTGGGTATTAAAACTGGGGTGATTGCATATGATCATTCTTATGTGGCTAATCCTACGGGAATGGTTTTCCCTACTGGTTATGCGGGCAATACCAATGCTTTCTTCACTGGTTTTTATTTGAAAAGTTTTAGTATGACTTTGCCCGATGAACTTAGAAGTTATGCCGATACCAGTAAAAGAATTGAAGTGCTTGCACAAAATTTAATTATTGATGAATATGGTTTGTCAGGAAAAATTTCAGCCAATAATATCATCAGTTTTCCTAAAGCCAATATTGGAAATTTAGGCGCTAGTATTGATACCGTGAGTGTGAGTTTTGCGAATGGCGCTTTAATGGAGGGTAAAATGAAAGGTAAAATTACGTTGCCTTTAAGTTCTTCTAGTAGTGTGTCTAATGCGTTGAATTATTCTGCATTGTTTAATGCAGGTAACGCTTCTTTTGTTTTCATGTTAAAACCTGGTGCTGATATTACCAGTAAATTTTTGGGGGATGGGAAGCTGAAGATTAGTCCTAGCTCTAACATGAATTTGACACTCTCTAAAGTGAACAACAAACGAAAAGTAAGTTTTGCGATTGACATTAATGGAAGCCTCTATTACCCTTCTGGAAAAATGATTGACCCCGGAAGTAATATTCCATTGGATCTAGATCTCTCTTGTAAATTCCAGCACCTCGGGATGACTTACACAACGGGTACTACGGATAATTTTACTTTTAATCCTGGTCAATGGTCTTTTGCTAGTCCGCAGAAAAAGTTTTCTGGTTTTGCATTCACGATCACTGATGTGAAGCCCAAAATTGATCCTGTTGAAACCGTTGCGGAAAAACAATATTTATTCAAGGGTGGGGTAGAGTTGGTAGCTAAAATTAATATTGGTAGTGAGAACAGTAATATCGCAGTTAGTGGAGATACTAAGTTGATTTTGCGTGGGGCAATTATTTCTTCCAAATACATTCCTTCTGCATCTACTGATACTACTGGTGTTCAGACTATCGTGAATCAATTAAAGCCTTCCATTCCGAAGGGATTTAATCCTTTGCAAACAAATGAATTTGAAGCACAGACAATGATTGTTGAGCAGTATGGATTTTTAACGGAATTAAAACCCAAATACTTGGGTGTTGAAGTTAAAAGCATTCATGTTGATGTTAGTACCGCTGCTGTAAAGATTAAGGGATCCGTTGAGTTCTTTAAAAAAGATGTGAAATACGGGAATGGTTTCAAGGGCGAATTGCAGGCTAAGTTTACCACGATGAATATGGCTATTCAGGCAGGTGCTGTTTTTGGTAACACTAAATATATTCCTGGGAATAGTGGAAATGGGTTTAAATATTGGATGGTTGAAGCACAGGTTAATTTGCCTGCACCAGGTATTCCTTTTTTAGGGGGTGTTGCATTCAGGGGTTTTGGCGCTGGTGTGTATAGCAGAATGAAAATGACGCTGCCTTCTAGATTTAATCCAACATTAGCATCCGCGAGTACTTTTGGGGGGGCCATCTTTACTCCGGATGCTTCTATCAAATTTGGATTTAAAGCGAAAGTTATATTAGCCACAACTCCTAAAGAAGAAACATTTAATGGAAGTGCTTCAATTTCTACTGAGTTCAATGCCAGTGGTGGTATGAACTTCATCAAATTTGACGGACTCTTCTATTGCGGTGCTAAAATTATTGAGCCAGAAAAATCCTTTGCGAATGGATCGCTTTCAGTGGAATATGATTTTCCGCAGAAAGTATTCAATATGAATGCTTCCATTAATATTGATAAGGATCCTATTTCTACGCCTACTCCTGCGAATATGCGTTTGTATATTGATGGCAAAAACAACAAATGGTATTTTAAAAGCGGTACACCAACCGCTCCTATGTGGGTTAAAATCAATAATACCGATATTCAAGCATACTTAATGTTTGGAAATGATTTGGGTACAGATATCCCCACTGGATTTATGCAAAAAACCAAAGATGGTTTTGCCAACTTAGGGTATGCTTTACCTACTTTTAGTGAAACTGCAACGGGCGATAATAAATACCAATCAGCGAAGGGTTTTGCTGTTGGGTTGGGGGTTCATAATACCACTACCGCTAAGTTTAATATTATTGACTTTCATGGTAAAGTGTGTAATTGTAGACGTTTTGTAGATATTGACTACTCTATTCAAGCGGGTGGAGAAATTAATGCTTCATTATTACAGTACGATGGTTGTACTGGATTTGGAAAAGGGTGGAGAGCAAGAATGGCCATTGCTGTTTATGCGGGAGCTAATATAACCTATGCATATAGTTTACCTGCTTTTGGAGATAATTCAGGTTGGTTGGCTAGTGCTAAAGGAGCAGCTTACGCCATTGCGGAGTTCCCCAATCCCACATACATAGCAGGAAAAGTAGAAGGGGCTGCAAAAACAATTGGTGGTTACAATGCTACTATCAATAGAAGTTTTTCAATTGGTAATCAATGCGCGGGTACGGAACAATCGGGGGGTGCCAATACAGTATATAAACAAGAAAACGTGGTGGATTCATTGGATTATTCCTTAATCAAATTAATTGTGACACCCGGTGCTGAAAATATTTCTCGGACGACCAATTTTGCAGTGTTGTTGAATTATCCTTTTAACCAATCATTTTCGATTGATGAGCAACAGGCCAATGGTACCATTAAAACAAGAACATTTAAAGCAACTTATACTACTAGCTTAGTTCAGGATACCACGGGTATTCCAACTCCTGCGATTCCTTTGTATGCTAAAGGAGCGGATATGTTTGGTGCTAGAAAGTTTCAGCTAAGTAATACTCCAATAGTTTCTAATCCCCTTAAACCCAATACCAGCTACCGTTTCACGGTGAATGCTAAATTAGAAGAGCAGGTTAATAATGTTTGGGTTTCAGTAAAAAAGAAGGGTACTACTATTCCTGTAACGCAGCAAGAGCAAGTTTCGTTTAAAACCAATGGGGAGTCAGTAAGCGCAACTGCAACCAATCAATCGAATAATAATTCGGTTGCACCTAAAAAATTAATCATTCAATAAAGAAAAATATATGTGCAATCCTTCTGCAAGAAATCTTATTTTTCTATTGATACTACTAGTTGGTAGCCATTCTTTGTTTGCACAAGCAGTGGAAGGTCCACCCATAGTTATTACCGCTAGGTCTTATGAAGATCGCATTGTACTAAGGTATTTTGCCACTACTCCACAACTATTTAAAGTAGCCAATCAATCAGGTTATATCATCGAAAAAGCAATGGCTGTTTCGAATCAATCCAAAGAACAATTAACGTATACGCCCATAAAAAATAGCCCCTATAAAAGATGGAATGAAGATCAATGGACAGCAGGATTTAAACAAAAAACCATTGCTGATTCCAATGAAACCAATTTAGCTGGTCTTGCCATGGGCCTAACCGAAGGCAACGCGTTTATGGCAACTGGTGATATGCTCAGCGATAATTTAAAATCGTTGAATGAGATCAGAAATAAAGTGGGTAATAATTTTAGTTTTACCATCATGGCTTCCTTGCAAAGCAAGTTGGCTGCGGAAGGGTTGGGGCTATGGGCAGAAGACAAAGAAGTACAAGTAGGGAAAAATTATTGGTATAGAATTAGGGTTAATACTTCATCGGGTAATAAAAATGATTGGGTATATATTGCTGTTCAGTGCAAACCCTTTAGTCAACTGTATTTAAAAAATGATACATTGGTTAAAGTGGTGCCTGGTGATCAAACTATTCAATTTAGTTTCCCAGAGTCGCTTGATTATTTCGCTTATTTCATTTATAGAAAAGAAGGGGTGAATAAGCCCTTTAAAAAATTAACACCTACTCCATCCATGCAATTAACACCAGTTGACTATGAAGGAACTGGTCGTTATGGATACCTCGATTCAGGGTTAACCAATTATCAACGCTATCAATATAAAATTACCGTTATCACTCCTTTTGCGGACGAATTGGTGCTGGGTGAATTCACTGCAATGCCCAAAGATTTAACTCCTCCTCCCTCTCCTAATTTAACTAGCGCCAAACATGTGGCTCCTAAAGAAATCATGCTTCAATGGAATATGTTGGCTAAACTCCCTGCAGATTTCAAAGGATTTAATATTGGTAGGAGCAACAATGATAAAGATGGTTTTAAAAAAATTAATAGTCAACTGTTATCTGCAAGTTCCAATACTTTTAAGGATACAAAGTTTACTACAGACGAATCCTTGTATTATATTGTTGAGGCTGTTGATACTGCTGGTAATTCCAGTTATTCTTTTCCATTAATGGTTGCCCTGGTAGACAGTACCCCGCCCGCTGCTCCTATAATTCAATCAGCCATTATTGATTCTGTAGGTAAAATTACAATCAAGTTTAAACCCAATACTGAAAAGGATTTCCTGGGCTATCAATTAATGAAGGCAAACGCCGCGGATCATGATTTTTCTATAGTCTATCAGTCATTCAATGATAGTTCGGATGAGAAAGTATTCGTGCTCTACGACTCTACTACCTTAAATACCCTGACTAAAAAAATCTATTATAAAGCCATTGCTTTTGATAGTCATTTTAATCAATCAATTGATTCTAAAATTATTGAAGTAAAAAGACCAGATACTATTCCGCCTATTGCTCCAATGATTGTAGATTATCGAATAGCTGATACAGCTATTCAATTGACATACGTTCCTTCTGAAAGCGAAGATGTAATAACGCAGTACCTGTTTAGAAAAGATATCAGTGCCAATAAGGTAGATACTTTAATGGTATCGCCAGATCTTACTAAATCAAATTTTTCGGATAATTCGTTTAATTCTGGTAAGCAATATGAATACACCATGATTGCCAAAGATGATGCAGGTTTGTTTTCAAAGCAATCTCCCCCTATTGTTATCATGAGTCCAAAACAAACTAGGCTTCCCAAACCAGTTGTAACGGGTACTTATTCAAAAGAACAAAAAGAAATTACGTTAAACTTTTTAGTGAATAGTAATCTAAAGGAAAATAATATTTCTGTTATTATCTATGCTAAAAATAAGGTAGAGTCGAGTTGGAATAAGTTAGAAATGATCCCCTATAAAAAGAATGCCAGCCATATTGTAAAGCCCCAGTCTGATAATAAAGAAATATATTTTTCAATTGTACTGGTAGACAACCAGGGTAGATCCTCTGTATTTAGTGAAACGTTAAAACTAGTTTTATAATGTACACTTCCAATCGTTTTCCTCCTTTCATCATGTTATTTTTTCTCTTGTTGTCTAGTGTATCACTTATTGCACAAGATACCGCTAAGAAGAAGCCATTGGTCAAGATAACGGGTACCATGGGTATTACTTATGAAGGATATGGATTAAATGTAAAACCAACAGGGAGCAATATTTATACTGCTAGAAAACCTTGGAATCAGGTTCGTTTTTTATTTAATCCCACTTTGCATATCGGTAGTAAAATTTCCATTCCCTTAAGTATGAATTTTGCTTCTATGGCAACCAATTTTGCAGGTCCATATGCTGGATTAAAAAATCAAACCATTGGTCAGTTTTTAACGAATCCGGCGAATAATTTTTCTTTGAATCCCAAATATAAATGGGTAGAATTACTATTGGGGACGCAATATATAAAGTACAGTGATTTAAGTACTGGTGATATTGGCATTTTTGGTGCAGGAGTGAATTTAAGTCCTGGAAAATTTAGGATTAAATATTTTACTGGAATATCCCAACAAGGAATCAATAGCGTTGCGTTACCACCTCCTGGGATTGTAGGTGCTTTTAGAAGGAAACATTATATGTTTCAAATAGGAACAGAAGTGGAAGGGGAGCATAAAGTGGCTTTTACTGTTTCTAAAGCCAAAGACATTATTCAATCTGTTACCAGTCCACCTCTAACGGTATTACCGCAAGAAGGGTTTACGATTTCTTTTTTAGCACAAAAATATTTTAAAAGTGGATGGTTCTTCAATATGGAAATGGCACAAAGTGTCTTTACTAAAGACTTAAATATGCCTTTATTATTATTGAGTGATAATGTATCTATAAAACCATTTATTAATGCTAGAACCTCAAGTGTGAAGGATCAAGCAGGTCAATTGAGCATTGGAAAAAAGTCAACCAATTTTGATATTAGTTATGCTACAAAATATGTGGGTGCTGGCTATCAAACAACGGGTTATCCTTTTATGCAAGCTGATCATTGGGATAATACAGTCAATACTCGACTAAACCTGTTTAAAAGTAAAATGAATATCAATGCAAGTGTTGGGCAACGCGTGAATAACCTGAGTAATACTAGTTTACGTGCAACCCAGTTTCTCGGTAATATCAATTGGTTTACACAAGTGAATGATCGCTTATCTGTAAATGTCAATTATAACAATTTTGGGTTTCAAACAGTGAGCGGCCTCAATCCCTTTGGAATAAAAAATGTAAGCAACGATTTTGGTGTAAGCCCAACGTATACTTGGTCTAACGAAAATGTCACTCATTCCTTGTCGATGAATTATAACTACAGTAAGTATGATGAACGAAATGTGATTTCTGGAATAACAACTAGTAATAATACACATACCCTTGTTGTTACGTATATGCCTATTTATGTGAATAGAACTATCACGCCCGATTTTAGTTTGATGTATTTTAATAATGTAATTCCATCGGTAAAGAATCAATTGTTAACCTTGTCAACTGGGCTTGGCATGCCTTTGCTCGATAATAAATTGCAGCTAAAGGGCCAGTTGCAATATACCATGGGTAAGTTGAATCAGTTTTCTGCAAACAATAACTTTATTCTCTCTTGTAATCTTGATTATAAAGTCAATAAAAAACTTACTTGGAATAGTTTTCTGTCAACCAATTATTTCAGGTACGGCAATGAGTTAGGTTCAATACCTTTAATTGGTGCTAATTATTTAGAGTCTAATTTGAGAACGGGGTTAATGTATAAATTTTAAGCGTGCTATTTTATCAATACTAATTGGTTGGTCATGAAAAAATATTTTACTGTTTTATTGGTTTGTACTTGTTTATTAAATCAGTTAGTTGCTCAAATCAATACCACACTAACTGTTCAGTCTCAACCTCCTGCTAATTTAAGTGAATGGGCTAGCAGAAATACGGCTTTAAGTTTTGTAGTTGATTATGGTAGACCTGATCCTCAGCCGATTATTTTTAAAACTGAAATTAAGTTGTTGGATGGTACCATTGTTGCTACTACTGATGTTCAAAAACTGCGTAGTATTAATTTAAATAGAGGGGTTTCTGTTTATTTTAGTAAAGACGTGATGCCTATGGAGTACCTGATATTTACAGGCCAATATAGAAATACAATTGAACGAACTGGAAAATTACCATCAGGGCAATACCAAATTTGCGTTTCTATTTTACAGCCAGGTACATTTCAAGTTTTAGCTGCAGAAAGATGTAGAATTTTTAATTTGGTTGGCGTACAACTTCCTTTTTTAATGATGCCCGTTAATCAATCAATCATTCCAAAGTTAGTAGCTCAAAATGCCATTACATTTAGATGGACACCGGTAACACCTCAATCGGCCATTGCACCCCCAACTTATCGTTTACAAGTTTTTGAAATTTTGTCTAATCAACAACCTGTTCAGGCATTAAGAGCCAATCAACCTATTCTAGATATTTCATTAAGAGGGGTAACCCAATATATTTGGCAACCCAGATTAGCATTCCCCACTACTGATTCAACTGCCCAATTTATCTGGACTATTCAAACATTGGATGCAAATGGGGCACCTATATTAATTTCCGATGGCAATGGGGAGAGCAGGAGTGAGCCTTTTATATTTAAAGTGGATTTAAATATGGGTGTTAAAAAGAATTAATTATTGATTGAATTTATTTTGTTTTGTTAGCCAATTTTTATGAAGGTCAATGGGAATTTTAATGGTTGTCCTATTCCCAGGATTGCTGAGGCTTTCGGTAATGGGGGATTGTTCAATTGTAATTGGTAGATCACTAAAATGATTTAAAGCAGCAATACGTTTATTAATCAATTCTGTTCCTCTACTTTTATGTAATTCGGAAGGCTTTATTTGTTGACTATTTTTTATTCCAATTCCATTGTCACTTATTTCAATTATAATATAGTTAGGAGAATGGCTAAACTTAATGAGGATGCTGCCTGGTAATGAAGAAGGGACAATCCCGTGCAAAATTGCATTTTCTAATAAGGGTTGAAGCATCATAGTAGGTATCATGATATGTTCAATATCTATTGCTTCATCAACTTCTATTTTAAAATCTAACTTTTCAGTAAATCGCATTTTTTCGAGTCGTAAGTATATTTTTAAATTTTCTATTTCCTGATCTAACACAATGAAATATTGTTGAACCGCTTCAAAATTTTTTCTGATTAGAGAAGCAAAATCACTCAAATATCTATTTGCGTTTTTTCTGTCTTGCAAATTGATATAGTGTTGTATGCTATTGAGGGCATTAAATATAAAATGTGGATTCATTAAACTGCTAAACGACTGTTGCTCCAGTGCCGCTGTTTGTAAATTGGCATATTCCAAGGCGATTTTATGTTTCCTTTTCTTTATTCTCAATTTATAAATGAACAACATAAACAAACTTTGAATTACAATTGCAATCACTAGCCAAAACCAAATTGATTTCCAAACAGGGGAGTTGATATTAAATATAATACTAGAAATCTGATTGCTCTTGTAGCCATTAATATCAACTGCTCTGAATTTTAATTGGTGATTGCCATGACTAAGTTCTAATGTTAGATTGTTTTGAGATAATATTCTCCAGGTTTTAGCATTGTCTAAATTATATTCAACATGATGGTTTCGACCAGTTATATCAATGCCTGCTAGTTTAAGCTGAATGTTTCTCTGCTGATAGCCTAAGTTATAAATACTATAAATGGCAGTATCCCGTTGATTGATACTTATTTTTTGAATTCGAACGGGTATATCCATTTCAGGAACTTTAATAGTAGTCGGTATGATGGAAATGCCATCACTAGTAGCAGCATATATTGTATCTGTTTTATATGCTAGCTCATTAATAATATTATTTGCTAACCCGTCCTGTACAGTTATATTATTGATTTTGAATTGTAGTTTATCATTATGATAAGTGTAACTCAATCTGCTTATTCCATTTGAAGTGCCTATCCAAATTTGACCTGGCATTGCATCAACTAAACATCTGACTGCATTGCTGACAAGGCCATTGCGCTCATTTATTACTGCTATTACTTTGTCTTTGCGTATTACCGCAATACCACTACCCCCAGTAGAAACCCAGCCTAATTGATCTTGTGTAAAGCTGATGGACGTTATACGCTCACTAAGTAGACCATTGTTTCTATTTAAAGGGATTGTTTGATTTTTACTATAATTGTATTTGTATAATCCATCGGTTGAACCAAAATAAATTTCGTTTTTTTTGTCTTTCCCCAAGGCGGTTACCCTTTTTTTTAATCCATCTAATGACTTAACAGTCAAATCATTGATGTTAATAGCAGATAGACTTGAGGTATGGCCTGAAATAATAATGCTGTCATTAAAGTGAATAGCTGTTTTGCTAAATTGATTGGTGGTTTTTTTATCATTTTTTATTGCATATTGATAATTTTTAAAAACACCTGTTTCAGAAAAAGTGAAGACCTGTTTTTTTGTTGCTATAATTTTCCTAATTCTAGCTATTTGCCTATTATTGACTGTTTTGTGCAGTTTTATTTGGTTGGGTAATACTTCAATTATTTCACCATAAATATTTCCTGCAAGGATCGTATTCTTAGATGCCTTAGTAATGCTCATGAAATATTTGTTAGTAAAATTCGCAGGAAACTGAATGTTCTTTATTTTACTATTTCTATAAAGCAACAGGCCTTTATCTATTGAGCTTACCCAATGATTTCCATATTTGTCATCATAAATAGAATTCGGGATATAATTGCCACTAAATACAGTAGTGAATTGCAAGGTTTGTTTATTGAATACATGAATTTTTCCTGAATTACCCAATAGAGAAATGCTAGTTGGGGTAAATTGATAATTATTATAGTTTTCAGGAATGCTAATTGAATCAATCGTAAACTTTAATGGGTTTACTTGAAATCCTGAAATTTTGAACATTTTTTTACGTTGATACATGAAATAATACAAGTTTCCTTCATGAACGTTTCTAGTTACATGTTCGTTAAAGTGATACATCAATAAATTGCTGCTATCTATTTGTTTGCCGTTACGCGCTACAAAGATTTTTACTTGATTACCCTTAGACTTTGCGGTTAATGGCTCATAGCCATGAAAAAATTGATTTCCTTGATTGTCTTCAAGTATATATGATTTGCCACTTTTATTCAATTCAATAGTTTGTTTTCCGTTTTCTTCTCTAATGATAGAGGTTGCTTTTTCATTGCTAAACATCATCCCGCCATTTTTTAAAGGGAAGAAATTCATTTCAGAAGTGCCTTCAATAATTTGATTTAGAATAGGATTTTCCTTTGCATTGATGAACCTATTTTTGATTTCATCAAAATATGCTGGTTTTTGTTTAAAACAGTTTACCCAAATTCTACCATTTATTTCTTTAGCAATAGAGAGTACTTCATTATCTGGCAGGCCATTATCTGTAGTAAATACTTGAAATGATTTTCCATCATATCTTGCAATACCAGCATCTGTTGCTACCCATAAATAGCCATCATTACCTTCTAATGCTCTATAAACATAGTTGCTTGGAAGACCATCTCTTACAGTGAATGCAGTATATTCTTTATTTTGAGCACTGATTGACGATATCAATATGATTGAAGTAATTAGTGTAAAAAGGCGATAGCGTAATTGCATTTGTTATTTCATTTTCGCTAAGAAATCATCTAATTGCCTTCTGCTTATACTCCATAAATTACCATCAGACATTTTAACCATTCCACCATCAGTAGATTTATACTCTTTAACGTGGTGTAGATTGACCATATAAGATTTGTGTATTCTAGCGAATTGTTTGGGATCTAACATTTCCTCAAAATCTTTGAGCGTTTTGCTGAATACCATTTTTTGAAGATTATTTAGGTGAATGATGGTATAGTTACTATCTGCTTGTAAAGACACAATTTCATCAATATCAATATAACAAATAGAGCCCAGTTGATGCAGGGCTAATCGCTTTGAGTACTTGTTGGGCTTAATTTGGTCTAATAATATTTCAAGCGTTTCATACTCTTTTCTTTTCCAATCATCATTTATACTTAGTTGAGTTAGTTTGTTGATGGTATGATTCAATTCATCCACATTAATTGGTTTTAAAATATAGTCCAATGCATTGGCTTTAATCGCTTTTATTGCATATTCATTGTGTGCAGTAACAAATACGATTTTGTAGGAGTGTTTCCCAAGACTAGCCAAAAATTGAAATCCATCTTCATTGGGCATTTGAATATCTAAGAAAATGACATCTACATTTGTGGTAGAAAGTAACTCTCTTGCAATACTGCCTGAAGTTGCTTTGCCAATCACAGAAATACCTTCGCAATCATTTTCGATCATGAAAGCAAGGTTTTCAAGATTATTCCGTTCATCATCAACCAGTAAAGCCTTTAGCATATTGGGAATTTACTTATTAATTTACAAATTTCCTTGCGTTTAACCCACCTCATTGAGTAAACAGTAGTGACTAATGCGTGAAAGGTATCACTCGTTGATTGTAAGAAAACCGTGAAAAAACGGTAGAATTAAGTGTTTCTACGGTATTATATTTAACGATTATGCCATTTATTAGTGTGGGTAATGATTAAGTGTTTATATCACCGTTAAATAACCTATATAAATTGATACAACTGCCCTATAAGTACCTTCTACTTAATTGTTCCTTCGTACTGTTCAGAACAAAACCTTGTTGCAACAAGTAAACAAAACCCGAGTTCACGGTAGCGGGACTTCTGCGTGACGCTGAAATAACCATGGCGATAGACAGGTCTTTTAAATTTAAATAAAATGAAAAAAGTATCATTTGAACAACTAGGGTTGGTGAACCTTAGTACGGAGGATTTCCAGGAGGTTAATGGTGGAGAATTACCGAAATGGCTAAAGAGCGGTGCTGTTGGCTTGGCAATTGAAGTTGTCGACAACTGGAGCACGATTAAAAAGAGCTTTTTATCAGGATGGAACTCATTAAAGTAAATATTTAAACTTTTTAAAAATGAAAAATCAGACTATTGACCTTTCTAATTTTAAAGGTCTTCAAGAATTAAATGTTAACCAAATGCAATCAATTGATGGCGGTGGTGAATTTTGGGAAAGAGTTGCTTTTACTATCGGTGTTGCAGCTAAGGTGGTATACACTTTTGCTAAAGATGCAGTTGAATATCAGCAATCTTTACCCCCAAGTTTGAAAAAGTAAAGTAATAGGGGTTAGGTAATAATATCTAACCCCTATCCTAAAATTGTTACAAATCATACAATAGTAGTTATATAATAAATTTAATTATATACAATGGGTATATACTTTAAGAAATTGAATAGGTCTTACTATAGATTGTTATTTTTATTATCTAAAATGAAAATTTACATACTTACGTTTTTCATTCTATTTATTGATATTCTAATTACTCTTTTATTTTCTTTAGTATTATTTCCTAATCATACTGCTGGTCCAAAATTTAACACTCCACTAGAAGCTTTTATTCTAGCTGTTATCATTGCTCCAATATTTGAGACATTCTTCTTTCAAAATTGGGTTATCAATTCAGTGTTGAATAAATTTCCTAAAGCCTTTTTAATCGCTACATTGACTTCATCTCTCTTATTTGGATTATCTCATTGGTATTCGATTGAGTACATATTAATAACCTTTATTTCAGGTTTTTTATATGGTACTTTATACCTCGTAGCTTTTAAAAAAATTAGTTACCCATTTTTGCCTGTAGCAATTGCACATTCAATTTTTAATTTTATTGGTTTATGTATTGATTTTTTTTCTTAATAAAATTTTCATGTTCCATTCCGAAATAAATATCGTTTTCTTTAAATCAAAACCTTGGGTTTATTTAATGATTATTGCTTTAGTCATTTCCGCAATGGCTTCTTTGCCTTTCATTAAAACAACTATTGCCATTAGGTCTAGCGGTGTTGTAAGACCTGCGAATGAAAGAACTGAGGTTAAACCTTTACAAACTGGCTATATAGATCAACTCTATGTAAAAGAAGGAGATTCTGTAAAGCAAGGGCAGCTAATTGCATCCATAAAAGATAATCTAAGTGCTCCTAAGCTAACCCTCAATTCGGTTGAGCATCAACAACGTAATGCTTTTGTAGCTGATCTAAGAATACTTGCTGCTGCCAATGAATACAATAATTTGAAATTGCAGACTCCAATGTATAAAGAGCAGTTGAATAAATTTATTCATCAGATTGCTGATCACCAATCGGCTATTAAAAAAGTAACTAACGAGTTACAGATCTTTACTTCTTTACTAAAAGATAAAGTTATTGCGCCTAAAGAACATTTTGATAAAGAAATTGAGTTAGAGCGGTTAGAAAATAGTTTTATGGCGTTTAAGAATGAGCAACTTGCACAATGGCAAAATGATCTCCAACGGTATGAGTTAGATATTGCTCAATTTAAAATTCAGCAGAGTCAATTAACTATCGAACAAAAAAATTATTTTATTCATGCACCTGTTGCTGGAGTAATCCAGAATGTAAATTCAAAGTATGTCGGTAGTTTTTTATCTGCTGGCGAATCCTTATGTATCATTTCACCGATGAGCCAACTGTTAGCTGAATGCTATTTATCAACCAAAGATATTGGCCTGATGAAAATTGGACAAGCAACTCAATTTCAAATTGATGCTTTCGATTATAATTATTTTGGATTACTTACAGGTAGAGTTATTTCTATTGGCAATGATTTTTCAATTATTGATAATAAACCAGTATTTAAAGTGTATTGTAGTTTTGACCGTTCCCAGCTTTTTTTGAAAAATGGTTACAATGGACAATTAAAGAAAGGGTTAAGTTTTCAAGCAAGATTCGTTGTTGCGGAAAGAACCCTTTGGCAGCTATTGTTTGATAAAGTAGACGATTGGTTTAATCCCACTAAATCAATACCATCATGAGTAATAAAGTTTGTATTAAACAACGAGATATTACCGATTGTGGAGCTGCTTGTTTGGTTTCGGTGGCAATGCATTATAAATTAGAATTACCCGTTAGTAGGATTAGGCAATATGCTGGAACAGATAAGCGTGGAACTAATGTATTGGGTTTGATTGAAGCTGCTGAAAAATTAGGTTTTCAGGCTAAAGGGGCAAGAGGCACTTTAGATAGTTTGCTAAAAATTCCTTTGCCTGCCATTGCTCATGTAATATTGAAAAATGGATTACATCATTATGTGGTAATTTATAAAGTTTCTACTAAATCAATTACTTATATGGATCCAGGTAATGGCGAATTTGTAAAAATAGCTCCTGAAGATTTTCAATCTCTTTGGTCAGGTGTTATTGTATTGCTCTTGCCTGGCGATGATTTTGTAACTGGTAAACAAAAAATTAGGAATGCTACTCGCTTTTGGCAATTGATTAAGCCTCATTCTGCAATTATGTTTCAAGCTTTAGTTGGGGCGCTAATCTATACTGTTTTAGGGTTGTCTACTTCTATTTATATGCAGAAGCTTATAGACTTTGTTTTAGTTGAAGGGAATACTCGGTTGTTGAATCTGCTAAGCGTTGGTATGATCATCATTTTAGTATTTCAATTAATTATTGGTGGCTTTAAATCAGTCTTTGGCTTTCAAACAGGTCAAATGATTGATGCTAGATTAATATTAGGCTACTATAAACATTTACTCAAACTGCCCCAGCAATTTTTTGATACAATGCGGGTCGGTGAAATTATTAGCAGGGTGAACGATGCTGTTAAAATTAGAGAATTCATTAATTCTGTTGCATTAAATCTAATAGTCAATACATTGATTGTGCTTTTTAGCATATTGATTATGTTTTTTTATTATTGGAAGTTGGCTTTGATTATGCTTGCTATTATTCCAATCTATTGCTTGATTTATTGGATTAGTAATAGTGTAAATAAAAAATGGCAAAGGCGTTTAATGGAAGAAAGTGCTGAATTGGAGAGCCAATTGGTAGAAAGTTTAAATGCAGTAGGTACTATTAAAAGATTCGGTCTTGAACAATTTACTAATGATAAAACGGAAAGCCGTTTTATTCATTTGCTCAAAACCATCTATAAAACCAGTATCTATTCAATGTTCATAGGGACTGGTGCCGAATTTTTTACTCGGTTGTTTACCATCATTTTACTTTGGGTAGGATCCTATTTTGTTATCAATAGAGAATTATCTCCTGGTGAATTATTATCGTTTTACGCGCTTGTAGGATATTTTACAGGTCCTGCTACTTCATTAATTGGCACCAATCGAAATATACAAGACGCTCTAATTGCAGCTGATCGTTTATTTGAAATCATTGATTTAGAAACGGAATCTACCAGTGAAACAAAAGTTGAATTATTGCCGCATTTAGTTGGTGATATTGAACTCAATAATATTCATTTTCGTTACGGTACAAGAACAACCGTTTTTGAAGAATTGTCGCTCCGAATCGAAAAAGGAAAATCTACTGCCATTGTAGGTGAAAGCGGAAGTGGTAAATCAACTTTATTGTCGCTTTTGCAAAATCTTTATCCTTTGAATAAAGGGAATATTACAATTGGTGGTTTAGACTTGCAGCATATTAGTAATCGTAGTTTACGAGAAAGAGTTGGAGTTGTACCTCAATCTATAGATTTGTTTAATGCAACTATAATCGAAAATATTGCAATTGGGGATTATGAGCCTGATATGCAAAAGATTCTATTTCTGTCAAAGCTTTTGGGAACAGATGAATTTATTGATCAGTTGCCTAATTCTTATAATAGTGTAGTGAATGAACAAGGGGCAAATTTTTCTGGTGGACAAAAACAGCGCATAGCTATTGCCCGAGCTCTTTATAGAAATCCTGATATTTTAATTTTAGATGAAGCTACCAGTAGCCTAGATCCTTCTAGTGAACAAAAAGTCCAACATGCACTTGAATGGTTTAAACAACAAGCTAAAACCATCATCATTATCGCCCATAGATTAACCACAATTAAGAACTGCGATCAAATCTTGGTTTTGAATAAAGGTCAGTTGGTTGAACAGGGGTCACATCATCATCTATTAAATGCGAATGGGCATTATGCTAAGCTATGGGGTTATCACAGTGCAATTATTTAATCACTAACAATTTTACAAAAATCGAAATAACAAAATGAACAAGAAAGATTCAGGGGTTGCTTTTCTTTTATTTACTGGGATATGCTTTAATGCAATTATTTTTCCTTTAGGGGTATTATATTCTTATATATTTAATGTAGATTATATTACTATTGATGAATGTACTTATTCTATAATCATTAATTTGTTGGCTTGGCAGGCATTGTATTATTCTTTCAAGAATACGTTGACTTATCCTACTCCAAAATCATTAAGTGTTGAGTTAAAAAAATTCTCCTTAATTAATGTAATTGATGAATGGTTGAAAGTTAAACTGAATACACCTGAAAAAAGAAAGCAGTTTTTTAAAATAGCTTTTCAAGCTTTCGTAGTGATTAATTTTATTTTACCGCTATTATTAAAATGGATATTTAGCATTAAAATTCACTATAACTCTTGGGCTTTTGCTTTTGTTTTCGCTCAACTTTTCACCATCGTTTATTATCGTTTACAAAAACAATTTCCGGAAGACATTGAAGAAAAAGATACTCCTATGCCAAATCCTTGGATTTTACATTTGCTTTATCTCATGATTTTTAAAAAGAAATCCTTCTAATTCAACTGCGGATCAATAGGGTAGTTGGTCATTTGTGCGTATTCTCCCCCTAGCAGTTGCATACTGCGTTTCCATATTTGTTGTGGTTCTTCTGCAAAACTGATGGCTGCATCGGGTGTTGTGATTATCCAACTTTTTTCGTCTACTTCCTCTTGCAATTGCCCTGCGCTCCATCCACTATATCCCACAAAAAATTTGATCTGGGCCTCGGATATTTCTTTGTTGTGTAAGGCGGCTACAGCTATGTCAAAATCGCCTCCCCAATAAATTCCTTTGTGTATTTCTACCCCGTCTGTGATAATATCTGGTCTGCGGTGGATAAAATGCAGGGTGTGTTGTTCTACTGGACCTCCTTCATACACCGGCAGCTTTAATCCATCTGCTATCTCTACCAAATCTCCTAATACCTGATCGGTCTTCTTGTTTAGGATAAATCCTACATCGCCATCTTCATTGTGATCGCAGATTAACACTGCGGTTCTAATAAAATTGGGGTCCTTTAAAAAAGGGTCAGACAATAATAAAATTCCTTTATTTAGTTCCATATCTTTCAAAAAGATAAGAATAATATTTATTTTTCAGACGAATTCTAAAAAATCTAGTTAAAAAATGTGCTCTGATGCTTTGCTCTGGCTGGCTAGGACTAAATAAATCTATATTTGTTGCGCATGAAGAAAACTTTCCCCACTATTGTCGTATTGATTTCGCTTTCGCTGTTTGGGCTTTTCATTTTACAGGCTTCTTGGTTTGATAACTTAATGGAAGTAACCAAAAACCAACTAAGAGAGAAAATTAATGCCGTTGGGGTGAGCGTTGCCACCGATATTGGTAAAACTACCAGAAGTTCTCAACCACTTCGATTAAATAGAAGGGGCGGGTTATTACTTGGTTCCGATCTGCAGATTAAATTATTTCGCCAGCCCACAGTTGAAGAGCGTTTTACTATGGAGGAAGTGCGAGATAAAATTGATAAAGAATTTGAACGCGTTCAACTTAAAAACCTAAAGTTTGAATTTGCTATTTCCGATGTTGAAGGTGATTATGAATTTTATTCGCCGGGGTATGAACAAGAATTTTGGGATACAGTAAACAATAAGCGTAATTATTATCCTATTCTTCGTGATACGGATAATTTAGCTTTATCGGAAACCAATGAATTATTAATCATTATTGTTCCGGATGTAGAGAAGCAAGTATGGACTTCGCTTCGCTGGATTTTAGTTGGGGCGATTATTTTTATGCTCATTATTATCGCGGCTTTTTATGTTACAGTGAAAACTTTGTTGAATCAGAAAAAATTATCTCAAATTAAGAGTGATTTCATCAACAATATGACCCATGAATTCAAAACGCCTTTAGCTACCATTTCTTTAGCTGTTGATGCCTTACGTACTCCTAAAGTGCAAGCTAATCCTGAGAAGGGGGCTTACTTTACCAATATCATCAAAGAGGAAAATATTCGCATGAACAAACATGTGGAAACCATTTTACAGGCTGCATTTTTAGAAAAGCAGGAACTCAATTTAAACTTGTCTAGAATCAATGCACATGAAATGATTCAAGAAGTAGCGGGCACTTTTGAGTTGCAATTGAATGATAAAAATGGAAAAATCGATTTTTTATTAAATGCTAGTAACGATTCCATTAGTGGTGACGAAGCGCATTTCCGTAATATGATTTCTAACTTAATTGATAATGCTATCAAATATTCAAAAGATCCTGTTTATGTTAAAATTTCTACCCATAGCACTAAGAACCATCTAGTTATTCGTATTGAAGACAATGGTATTGGAATGTCTAAAGAATCTGTTAAACGGGTATTCGAAAAATTCTATCGCGCTCATACTGGTAACCTTCATAATGTAAAAGGTTTTGGGTTAGGCATGAGTTATGTTAAAACCGTAATTGATGCACATAAAGGCAAAATCAAAGTTGACAGTACTTTAGGAAAAGGAACTTCCTTTACTGTTGAAGTTCCTTTAATGCACGAATAAAATTGATCCATCACCGTATGATAAAAAACGATACTCGTTTGCCAAGGCAAACTGGTATATTTTTTTCCAATTATCTCCAACAATGGCTGATATCAATAGCAATAATGTGCTTTGTGGTTGATGAAAATTAGTCACTAATGCGCGTATGATTTTAAACTCGTATCCAGGTGCAATAATGATTTGCGTTTTAGTGATTATTCTTTCTGCTTTGTTGCGTTGCATCCATTGCAATAAAGATTCTAGCGACGCTTTTGCAGTATATTCTTTCGGTATATTTTCATAAGGCTCCCATTGTGTTACTTGTAAATCTGCATTTGCAATAGCAGGGTTTTTAATTGTCTTCAAGCCAATCCAGTAAAGGCTTTCCAGTGTACGCAGCGAGGTTGTTCCCACCGCAATAATCCCTTTTTCTACATGCGCTAATAATTGTTCAATTGCTTCAAATGATACATCAATAAATTCTGCATGCATTTCGTGGTCTTTCATTTGCGCCGCTTTCACGGGCTTGAATGTGCCTGCTCCTACATGCAATGTGATATATGTTTTGGGTATATTTTTTTCAGACAATTTTGAAAACACCTGTTCGGTAAAATGCAATCCTGCGGTTGGTGCTGCTACCGATCCATCGTGTTTGGCATAAATGGTTTGGTATCTTTCTTTGTCTGTTTCTTCTGTTGCTCTATTTAAATAGGGGGGGAGCGGAATATCCCCTGCTAAGTGCAAGACTTCTGCAAAGCTAAGACCCGCTGGTTCCCAACTAAATTCAATTAAAAAACAATCGGGTAAGGTCTCGATTTTTATTGCTTCCACGCGCAAGCCCGCGCCACTGCTCGACACACTGAAGCCCGCCGCGCCATCGCCTGAAGGCGCTGACACGCTCAGCTGTACCGATCCCTCCTTCCATTTTTTGGCGCCCCCTACCAGACATTTCCATTGCACTTTTCCTTTTTGTAGCATGGCTGATGTGATATCGCCATAGTGATCCGCTGGCTCTAAGCAGAAAAGCTCAATTAGTCCACCTGTTGGTTTTTGAAAATGCAACCGGGCTTCTACTACTTTAGTGTTGTTGAATACCAGTAAGCTTCCGGCTGGTAATTCGTCAGCAATATTTGCATATATATTTTCTCTAATTGGATTGAACGGCTCCCCCGAAACTGCCATTTCATCCTCAGTGTCCCATATAAGCAACTTGCTTTGATCCCGCTGTTCAAGCGGATAACGGGCTATTTTTTCTTCTGGCAGCTCATAATTAAAATCTTCAATATGCAGTAAGGACGGGTGTTTCATGGTTTTTCTTTAGTAATTCACGGCTTATCCACAGCTATTCACAGGTTATACAGTACCATAAGCCTCGATTTGTCTGAAACGCAAGATAGTAAAGGATTACAGCCCACCAAATCTTGTGGATAAATACAAGACCCCCATTTTTGGGTTAAAAGTGGGAAAAAGTGTTATTTTGTGTCAACAAGTGGTAATCTTGGAAATATTTATTCACTTATGATCGGATTTCACGGAGAATATGAAGCAACGGTAGACGCCAAAGGGCGCTTCCTTCTTCCGGGCGGACTGAGAAAACAGTTGCCTGAAGGAGAGAGTCGCTTTATTCTGGGTCGTGGCTTCGAAAAATGTCTCACGTTGTATCCAATGAAAAGTTGGGAACTCATTGTTTCTAAGATTAGCCAATTGAATGATTTTGATCCAAAAGTACGTCAATTCAGACGTCAGTTTTTAGGCGGTGCTACCGAGATTGAATTAGACGCTGCGGGTAGAATGTTGCTTCCTGCTTCTCTAAAAGAATTCGCTGGCCTTTCTAAAGACATAGTACTAGCTGCTGCCTTAGATCGTTTTGAAATTTGGGATGCAGCCAAGTACAAACAGCTCTTTGAGGATTTCTCTTCGGAGGCTTTCAGTAGCCTTGCGCAGGAAGTAATGCAGGAAGCAGATAAAAAACAAGATAAATAAGCTGTATGGAAAATCAACCCGCCAGCGATTATCATGTTCCCGTTCTGTACCATGAAACAATTGATGCACTCAATATTCAACCCGATGGGGTTTATGTAGACTGCACTTTTGGTGGAGGTGGTCATAGCAAAGGTATTTTGGAAAAATTAGGTCCCAATGGAAAGTTGGTGGCTTTTGATCAAGATGCAGATGCTCAACAGAATATTCAAAATGAGTCTAGGCTTTTATTTGTTCCGCAAAACTTTCGCCATTTACATCGCTTTCTTCGCTTGCATGGCATTATGCAAGTAGATGGAGTGTTGGCCGATTTAGGAGTGAGCTCTCATCAGTTTAATGAAGGGGAGCGTGGTTTCTCTATTCGTTTTGAAGGTCCAATGGATATGCGCATGGATAGAAGGCAAGGGGTAACTGCTGCTGATGTCATTAAAAATTTCAGCGAATTGCAATTACACAAATTGTTTGAGCAGTATGGTGAAGTAACCAATGCAAAAACATTGGCCGCGCATATTGTTCAACAAAGATCGCGTTTGCCTTATGCTACTATTGATCAGTTTAAAGCAATGATTAGCTCCGTTGTAAAGGGAAATCCAAATAAATATTTAGCACAGGTTTTTCAGGCATTGAGAATGGAAGTAAATGATGAGATGGGGGCTCTGAAAGAAATGTTGCAGCAATTGCCTACGGTGTTAAAACCTGGTGGCAGAGCGGCTATCATCACTTTTCATTCTATTGAAGATAGGATGGTAAAGAACTTTTTTAAGCAAGGAAGTTTTGATGAAGTGGTTGATAATCCATTTGTTTCTGTTGAAAAAGTGGAAGTGTTTAAGCTAGTGAATAAGAAGCCGATTACGGCTAGTGAAGTTGAATTGAAAAGGAATACAAGAAGTAGGAGCGCAAAGCTACGTGTAGCAGCGCGCGTTTAATATATATACCGTGCCCGAAAACAAAACAAATCCCAAGAACCCTCTTAGAGGGTTGCTCAACTATGAGTGGATAGTGAAGAATATTAGTTTCTTCCTTTTCCTTTCTGTTTTGGCAGTACTGTATATAGCCAACGGACATATGGCAGACAAAACCATACGTCGTATAAACGCAATCAATAACGAATTAAAAGAGTTACAGTTTAAATACAAAACGCTCAAGAGTGAGTTGATGTATAAAACAGAGGAATCTCAAATTGTTCAGTTAGTAGAACCAATGGGTTTAAAAATAAGTAAAGAAATGCCTGAGCGCATCAAACAATAATGGAAGTAAAACGCGACATATTATGGAGGGTCTATTTCAGTTTTATACTGATTGTGATTGCTTGCATAGCTATTTTTAGCAAGGCGGTTTACATTCAACAAGTGGAGGGTGCCAAGTGGAGAAGCATGAGCGACAGCTTGCATCAGCGTATTGATGAAATTGAAGCTGAGCGCGGTACTATCTATAGTGAAGATGGTCAGATGTTGAGCACATCTATTCCGCAGTTTGATATTTTTATTGATTTCCGCGTAGCGGGATTGAGAGAGAAAAATGGTTTGCGCTTTAGAGAAAATGTAGACTCACTGAGTTTTCATTTATCTCAATTATTTAAAGACATGAGTCCTATTGAGTACAAGCGTATTCTTCAACAAGCGTATAAATCGCAGGAATCTTACTTTCCATTAAAAAGAAAAATCAGCTTTACGCAATATGATTCTTTGCGCAAATTCCCATTATTCAAATTGGGGCGTTACAAAAGTGGAATGATTGCAAACGAAAGAACCATTCGGCTGAACCCCTATCAGATGTTGGCTTTCCGAACAATTGGCTTAGCGCGTGATTCTAATAAAGTAGGTTTAGAAAAAACATACGATGCAATTTTAAAAGGGCGTAATGGTAAACAAACTGTTCGTTCTATTGCCGGTGGGATTGGAGTTCCCGTGGATGATACTTACCTAATTGAGCCTGAAACTGGAAAAGATATTGTGAGTACCATCGATGTATTCATTCAAGATATTGCAGAGTCTGCACTCATGAAAATGATGGTTCAGAATGAAGCGGAAAATGGATGTGCAATTGTATTAGAAACTAAGACAGGTAAAATAAAAGCAATTGCCAATTTGGGCAGAATGGCTAACGGGTCTTATTGGGAAAATTTGAATTATGCCATCACGCCAAGTGAACCCGGTTCTACGTTTAAGTTGGCTACTTTAATGGCTTTGTTAGAAGACAAAAAAGTAGGCCTTAATCAAACCATTAATTTGGAAAACGGTGTTTGGCGTGTTGCGGGTCAAACCGTGTATGATTCTGAAAGACATGCTGAAAATATTGTAACCGTTAAGCAAGCTTTTGAATTGAGTTCAAATGTGGCGATGGCTAAAATGGCCGTTGCGCATTATGCTAATAATCCAAATCTATATCTAAAGCATTTGCGCAAAATGCGCATGGATACTATTACGGGTATTGATTTAGTTGGTGAACGTAAGCCGGTGATTCATCGTCCTGGTTCTAAGTTGTATGGTCCTACTACTATTCCTTGGATGAGCTTTGGGTACAATTTAGCCATCAGTCCTTTGCATACTGCTATGTTGTACAATGCTATTGCTAATAATGGGATAATGATGCGTCCTTATTTAGTAAGCAGTATTAAAGAAGAAGGCGTCTTATTAAAAGAAATTCCCCCGACTATACTTGATACGCAAATTTGTAGCCCTTCTACTTTAGCTATGCTAAAAGCCAGTTTAGAGGGCGTTTGTATAGCAGGTACTGCAAAATCTTTATTTGCAGGTACCCCTTATAAAGTTGCGGGAAAAACCGGTACCGCTTTAGTTGCAGATGGAAATAGAGGTTACACAAATAAAATTTACCAAAGTTCTTTTGCTGGTTATTTTCCTGCAGATAATCCACAATATACCTGTGTGGTGGTGATCAAGAATAAGCCTTTTGCAGCTAATTTTTATGGGGCTTCTGTTGCAGGTCCGGTGTTTAAAGAAATTGCGGATCGCTTATATGGCACTTATATCAAAACCAATAAAACATTGATTGCTGGGGCTAATAAAAAAGACAGTACTTATTTTAAATACAATGGCTACAAGGCAGACCTGGCTTATTTGTCGGAAAAATTACAATTGAAAATTTCTGATTCTACTGGTAGGGCAGACGAATGGACTAGCTTAAATAAAAATAGTGCTGCAGCAGTAATGCAGAAAATGACTATTAATAAAAATTCAATGCCTCCTTTAAAAGGATTGGGTTTAAAAGATGCTATTTATCTCTGTGAGGAAATGGGATTGATGGTACAGATTAAAGGAAGAGGAAGAGTGTTAGATCAATCCATATTGCCTGGTCAGCCCATTGCTAAGGGACAATTGATTCAAATAAACTTAAACTAAACGCATACCATGAAAACACTTCATCAACTACTCGTTCAACTCAAGCCACTGCAAACTGCAGGTTCGCTTGAATTGGGTATTGGTGCAATTGAGATTGATTCACGTAAAGTGAAATCGGGTACTGCATTTATTGCCATCACTGGTGTGCAAAGTGATGGTCACCAGTTTATTCAAAAAGCAATTGAGTTAGGTGCGGTTGCAATTGTTTGCGAAACAATGCCTGCTGATTTAGTTGAAGGGGTTGCTTATGTTAAAGTAGCAAGCACTCAAGAAGCTGCAGCGCGCATGGCTGTTGCGTTTTATGATCATCCTTCTTCGCAGATAAAATTAGTTGGGGTAACTGGTACCAATGGTAAAACAACTATTGCTACATTACTATTTAAATTGTTTCGTCAGTTAGGATATAAATGTGGTTTAATTAGCACGGTTCAAAATCAAATTGATGATGTCATCATTCCTGCAACACATACTACGCCTGATGCCATTAGCTTGAATGCATTGTTGCAGCAAATGGTGAACGAAGGCTGCAGTTATGTTTTTATGGAGTGCAGCAGTCATGCCGTTCATCAACATCGTATCACTGGATTGCATTTTGCTGGGGCATTATTTAGCAATATCACCCACGATCATTTAGACTATCATAAAACTTTTGACGAATACATTCGTGTTAAGAAAAAATTCTTTGATGATTTGCCTGCAACTGC
Source organism: Sediminibacterium sp. (assembly GCF_051860225.1). Lineage (GTDB taxonomy): Bacteria > Bacteroidota > Bacteroidia > Chitinophagales > Chitinophagaceae > Sediminibacterium. The sequence goes on along the minus strand of NZ_JBHYEI010000004.1, from coordinate 120,479 downwards.
ATTTGCTATTTCTAATGCAGATGACAAGCGTGGCGAAGTAATGTTACAAAATACAGCAGCTACTAAATACTTGTACAGCCTTAAAACAATGGCTGCCTTCAAGGGTAAAATATTAGAAAATGCATTGACCGGCTTAGTGATGACCATTAACGACCAGGAAGTGCATTTTCGTCTAATTGGAACTTTTAATGCCTATAACTTATTGGCTGTTTATGGTGCAGCTATTTGTTTAGGTAAAGAAAGTCAGGAAGTACTAACTGCACTCAGTATGATTACTGGTGCAGAAGGTCGCTTCGATTATATCATCAGTGCCAATCATATAATTGGGATTGTTGATTATGCACATACGCCCGATGCATTAGAGAATGTATTATCAACTATTAAAAAATTGCGCAAGGGGTATGAGCAAATTATTACTGTGGTGGGTTGTGGTGGTGATAGAGATAAAACCAAACGTCCTATCATGGCCCAATCTGCTTGTGATTTGAGTGACCGAGTGATATTAACCAGTGATAATCCCCGTACGGAAGACCCAGAAGCCATTTTGCGTGATATGGAAGCTGGATTATCTAGTTCAGCAAAAAGAAAATACATCACCATCGTAGATAGGAAGCAAGCTATTGAAGAAGCAGTTAAAATAGCTAAGCCCGAAGACATCATTTTAGTGGCAGGAAAGGGACATGAAAAATACCAAGACATTAATGGGGTGAAGCATCCCTTTGATGATAAACAAATTTTACAACAAGCTTTTAACCAAGTTACCCCCTAAAACAACCATATGTTATACCAATTATTTAACTGGCTAAAACAAAGCTTCGATATCCCTGGAGCAGGACTCTTTCAGTTCCTGACTTTTAGGATTGCTATGGCAATTGTATTGAGCTTAGTAATTGCAACAGTTTATGGTAAGCGCATCATTTTATTCCTTCAGAAAAAACAAATTGGCGAATCAGTTAGAGACTTGGGCTTAGCTGGTCAAGAACAAAAGAAAGGAACCCCTACCATGGGTGGCATCATCATCTTGCTGAGCATTTTAATTCCTACTTTATTGTTTGCCAATCTAGATAAAGTATATGTGCGTTTGATGATTTTGTGTACTGTTTGGTTAGGGTTGATTGGATTTTTAGACGACTTATTTAAAATTCGTGCTAGAAAAGCAGCTCAACAAAAAGGAGAAACTTATAAGAAAAAGGATTCTGATGGCTTAGCTGGTATTTCTAAGATTATCGGTCAAATAGGATTGGGTATTATCATTGGTACTACACTTTACTTTAGCAATGCTGTTACAGTAGAAAGAGAGATCATTGGCTCCGATAGAAAAATTTCTGTTTTGCAAGAAGGGGATCAGTTTGCAAAAGATTCTTCCATCATTGTTCGTCAAATGAATGGTATCGAGAGAAAATTCGTAAAAGTAAAAACACCTATTACTACTATTCCGTTTGTGAAGAACCATGAGTTCAATTACAGTAAGTTAATTAGTTGGATGGGTGATGGTGCAGAAAAGTATACTTGGATTGTGTATATTCTCATTGTAACCTTAATCATTACTGCAGTAAGTAATGGCGCCAATTTAACAGATGGATTAGATGGATTGGCTGCAGGCGTGAGTGCTATTATTGGTGCAGGTTTGCTGGTATTTATTTATGTAAGTTCTAACTACGTTTTTGCAGACTACTTAAATATTATGTACATCCCTAATCTAGGTGAGCTAACCATTTTTGTAGGTGCATTTGTGGGGGCTTGTATTGGATTTCTTTGGTACAACGCTTTCCCTGCTCAGGTTTTCATGGGCGATACGGGTAGTCTTGCATTAGGTGGGATCATAGCCTCCTTGGCAATCATAGTTCGAAAAGAATGGTTGATTCCTATTTTCTGCGGAGTGTTCTTAGTAGAAAATTTAAGCGTGATGATTCAGGTAGGCTATTTTAAATACACCAAGAAAAAATACGGAGAAGGTAAAAGGGTTTTCTTAATGAGTCCTTTGCACCATCACTACCAAAAGAAGGGTTTTCATGAAAGTAAGATTGCAGTAAGATTTTGGATCATCACCATCATGTTGGTTGTAATGAGTGTAGTATCATTAAAAATTAGATAAGAAATTGAAAAGTAATATCATCATATTAGGTGGGGGCGAAAGCGGTGTTGGTGCTGCTGTGCTTGCAAAACATAAGGGCCATCCCGTGTTCTTATCGGACGGTGGTATGCTCAAAGAAATTTATAAGGCAGAATTGCGTGCCAATGAAATTGATTTTGAAGAAGGTGGTCATAGTATAGAAAGAATTTTAGCTGCTGATGAAGTGGTAAAGAGTCCGGGTATTCCAGAAAAGAATGAAATGGTAAAAGCCATTCGTGCAAAAGGTATTCCTGTGATCAGTGAAATTGAATTGGCCTATCGTTACAAAGGAGAGAGTACTATAGTTGCCATTACTGGTAGCAATGGTAAGAGCACTACCACTGCACTTTTATACCATATCTGTAAAACAGCGGAACTAGACTGTGCTATGGTAGGAAATATTGGGTATTCATTTGCACGTCAAGTAGCAGAAGATCCAAAGCCTTTATACATCATTGAAGTAAGTTCTTTTCAATTAGATGATATCAAAACTTTTAGACCCAACGTAAGTATTCTTTTGAATATTACTGAAGATCATTTAGATCGGTATAACTACCAATTTGAAAACTATATCAATAGCAAATTTAGAATCATCGAAAACCAAACCATGGAGGACTATTTCATCTATTGTTTAGACGATGAAACGATCATGCAAAAATTCCCATTAATAACTATCCATACTAACCCACTACCATTCTCTATGAAACAAGAAGTAAAAAAAGGCGGCTACATCAAGGGCGACCAAATGATGCTGCGCATCCAAGAAGAAAGAGTAAGCATGAGTATCTACGATTTTGCCCTAAAAGGGAAACACAACAATTACAACACCATGGCAGCGGGTATTGCAGCATCTACGATTGGTATTCGAAAGGAAAAAATTCGTGATGCAGTTAAAAATTTCCATAGCCTTGAGCATCGCATGGAATTTGTTGCAATGGTTCGCGGCGTTGAATTCATCAACGATAGTAAAGCTACCAATGTAAACAGTACCTGGTATGCTTTAGAGAGCATGAATAAGCCTACTGTGTTAATCTTGGGTGGTGTTGATAAAGGAAACGATTATTCTTTAATTGCCGACTTAGTAAAAGAAAAAGTAAAAGCCATTGTTTGTATGGGAACAGACAACAGCAAAATTATTGCTGCATTTAAAGATATGGTACCCATGATTGTTGAAACGGATAGTGCAAAGAAGGCCGTGAATGCTGCTTTTAAAGTTGCGGGCAAAGATGATGTGGTTTTACTAAGTCCTGCATGCGCCAGTTTTGATTTGTTCAAAAATTATGAAGACAGAGGAACTCAATTTAAGGAAGCTGTTAAGGAATTATAATGTCTGAAATAAAAGATACCCTATTTGCTCAAATACCCTCTGTAGATGGTGTGCGCAGGCAACTGCTTACCCGTACCAGGGGCGATAAATACATTTGGGGTATTGTATTGATTTTGTCCTTGGTGTCTATTTTGGTAGTATATAGCGCTACTGGTTCATTAGCATATAAAATGTACAAAGGCAATACCAATATTTATTTGTTCAAACAGTTGTCTTTTACCGTTTTGGGATTAATCATTATGTACTTCTTGCATAGGGTTAATTATACATTTTTCTCGCGGGTGGCTACCATTTTATTCTTGGTGTCTATTCCTTTATTACTTTATACGTTGTTCTTTGGTGCAAGAATTAATGAGGGCAGTCGATGGATTAAACTACCCATTATCAATTTAACCATTCAAACAAGTGACTTTGCCAAGTTGGCTCTGTTTATGTACATCTCTAAAATGTTGAGTAAAAAACAGGAAGGCATTAAAGATTTTCATAAGGGCTTCATCCCTGTGGTAACCCCTGTGATTATTATTTGTGCATTAATTATGCCTGCCAACTTATCGAACGCATTACTTACGGGTGCTACCTCTCTTTTACTGATGTTTATTGGCAGGGTAAGTTTTAAGCATATTTTTCTAACTATTGTGATTGCAATGATTCCTGTTGCTTTTATTGTTTCTGTTGCAGTATTAACCTACGATGGAAAAAAAACAGAGGATATTGCTAAGCCAGTTGCTGCAGAGAAATTAAAATCGGTTGGCCGTTTTGGTACTTGGGTGAAGCGAGTGCAAGATTTTATGTATGCCAAAGACAGCGAAGTGCCATATCAGGTGCAGCAAGCTAAAATTGCTATTTCGAATGGGGGTATGTTAATTGGATTAGGACCAGGCAATAGCCAACAAAGAAATTTTTTACCACAGGCTTATAACGACTTTATTTATTCTATCATCATAGAAGAGTATGGGCTCTTAGGTGGTGCATTCATGATATTTATTTATTTGGTGTTCTTGTTTAGGTGCATCAGTATTTTCCGGCGATGCCCTTATGCATTCGGTGCATTCTTGGCACTCGGATTGAGTTTTACTTTAGTAATCCAGGCTGTTGCAAATATGGCTGTGAATGTAAATCTTGTTCCTGTTACTGGGGTTACCCTTCCATTGGTTAGTATGGGTGGATCTTCTTTCTTGTTTACTTGTGCTGCCATTGGAATAGTTTTAAGTGTGGCGCGTAACGTTGAACAAATAGAAGGTAAAGCGCCTTTAGAAACTGGGGTGAACCCTGTGGATGAGGTTGGTGGCGCGACCGCTGGCGCTTCGGCTGCAGGTGCAAATATTTCTTCATTTAAAAATGCTCGTCCAAATGCCTAAACGTTTTATCATAGCAGGTGGCGGTACGGGAGGTCATATCTTCCCTGCAATTGCAATTGCCAATGCCATTAAAGATAAAGTGCCAACCGCTGAAATTTTATTTATTGGCGCGAAGGGAAAAATGGAAATGGAAAAAGTACCTCAAGCAGGGTACGAGATCAAAGGATTGGATATTGCAGGATTTAATCGATCTTCTTTATTAAAAAATATTTCACTTCCTTGGAAGCTCATCAAAAGTTTCATTCAGGTAAGAACTATTTTCTCCTCTTTTAAACCAACTGCAGTCATTGGTGTGGGTGGTTATTCTACTTTTCCAGTTTTGCGTTATGCACAAAGCAAGGGTATTCCCACTTTTATTCATGAAGCCAATTCTTTTGCGGGTAAGAGCAATATTTTATTGGGTAAAAAAGCCACTAAGATTTTTGTTGCAACACCTGGTATGGAACGATTTTTTCCAAAAGAAAATCTATTGGTTTCTGGTAATCCAGTTAGGGCTGCCATCGAAAACAATTATCTCTCTCGCAAACAAGCCTTGGCTTATTTTAAGTTAGATGATAGCAAAACTACTATTCTTGCAGTGGGTGGTAGCCTAGGTGCTGCTAGCATTAACAATGCTTTAATGGAGCATTTAGGCGAGTTCGAAAAAAATAATTTGCAATTGATTTGGCAAACGGGTAAAACCAATGCCGATTTATATAAAAACGCTGCTGCTTCGTATAAAAATATTTGGATTGATTCGTTTATTACCCAAATGGAATATGGTTATGCTGCTGCTGATATAATCATTAGTAGAGCTGGCGCCATGGCTGTTACTGAATTATGTGTGTTGGGTAAAGCTGCTGTGTTGGTTCCGTTTCCTTATGCTGCAGAAGACCATCAAACGGCCAATGCTATGCTATTGGTGAATAATGGTGCTGCAAAAATCATTAAAGATTCAGATGCGCAAACTGAATTAGTAAAAACCATTATTGAACTATCTGATAATCCGATGGAACAAGAAAATATGAAAGGTCAAATTAGAAAAATGGCTTTGCGTAATGCAGCTGAATTTATTGCCAAACAAATTTTAGCCTCTTTATCATGAATAAGTTAACTACAATTAATACTATTTATTTTATTGGTGTTGGCGGTATTGGTATGAGTGCCATTGCCCGTTACTTTTTAGCGAAGGGGGCTATTGTGAGTGGATACGATAAAACGCCAACTGTTTTAACGAATCAATTAGAGAAAGAGGGTATTTCAATTCATTACACCGACGATATTAGTTTGGCGCCTCAACATCCTGATGTAGTTGTGTATACGCCTGCCATTCCGAAGGATCATGCAGAATTAAATCATTTTATTAACAACGGCTTTACGGTAATGAAACGCAGCGATATCCTGCAGTGGATTACCGAAAATAGTTTCAATATATGCATTGCAGGTACGCATGGTAAAACCACCGTAACTTCAATGGTTGCGCATTTGTTGCGTCATACTGGTTATGGTTGCAACGCTTTCCTTGGTGGAATTTCTGCTAATTATCATACTAATTTTTGGAGTCATGAGCGCAATGTGGTGGTGGTAGAAGCAGATGAATATGATCGTAGTTTTTTAAAGTTATCTCCCAATATTGAAGTCATTACTTCTATGGATCCAGATCATCTAGATATTTATGGTACGGCTGAAGAAGTTGAAAATGCTTTTGTTCAATTCTCACAAAAATTAAAACCTGGCGGAACAATCGTTGCCAAGTATGGGTTGAGCAGAGCCGCCGAATTACGAGCGGATAACTTGTTATTTTATGATCATCAAAATGAGGCGGCGGATGTGCATATAAATTCGTTGCAGGTAATTGATGGATCCTACCATTTTGCTGTTCAAGGTCCTAATTGGATCATTCCGAATTTGGTTTTGCATATGGGGGGCTTGCATAATATTGACAATATGATTGCTGCCATTGCTGTTGCCAAGCAATTGGGTATTGAAGATGATAAAATTGTGGCTGCTGTTGCAGATTATAAGGGGGTTCGTAGAAGATTTGAATATGCATTAAAAAATTCGGAGCATGTTTTAATAGATGATTACGCTCATCATCCTGATGAATTGAAAGCCTTATTATCTGGTGTTAGAAGTATTTTTCCTGATCAAAAACTCACGTTAGTCTTTCAACCACATTTGTTCAGCAGAACCAAAGACCAGGCTGCTGGTTTTTCTGCTACGCTTGATTTAGCAGACGAAGTGATTTTATTGCCAATATATCCTGCGAGAGAATTGCCGATGGAAGGGGTAAACAGTGAAATGCTGTTGAAGGAGATGCAATTAGCGAATAAACAAGTATTAGAAAAGACTCAATTGTTAGATTGGATCAAAGTAAATAAACCTGGTTTATTGGTAATGGCAGGCGCAGGAGATATAGATACTTTAGTTCAACCTGCTAAAGAATTATTACTGAATCATCCGCTTTTATAAGTACAATGAAAAAGTTAAACTGGAAAAAAATATTAATTAATACCGCCTGGGTGCTTAGCCTTGTAGGGGTATTGGTTTTATTGGGTGCATCCATCCGCCAGAAAAACCATAAAAGAATCCAAGGAGTAATCGTTGAAATTAGCGGTGCTGAAAAACATATGTTTATTGATGAGCAAGATGTATTGCATATTATCAATGATCCAGCACCTGTAACTGGTAGACCCATGCGCGGTGTAAAACTTCGAAAATTGGAAAACTTAGTAGAGAAAAATCCTTGGGTTCATAATGCTGAAATGTTTTTTGATAATCAATTTTTATTACAGGTAAATATTGTAGAAAAGGAACCCATTGCTCGTATTTTTGAAACCAATGGTCAATCTTACTATATTGATTCGGCCATGAGCAAATTACCTTTGAGTAATAAGTTATCTGCCAGAGTTCCTGTGTTTACTGGATTTCCCTCAACTAAAAAAGTAGACACTGCATTAGTTCAATCTGTTATACAACTTGCAACACTAATTAGCCTTGATTCTTTCTTGACTGCTCAAATTGCACAGATTGATATTGTAGGTAATCATGAATTCGAAATGATTCCTGTAATTGGAGATCATTTAATTGCTTTTGGTGATTCAGCTAATGCGGCGGATAAGCTCAACCGTTTAAAAGCATTCTACCAAGCTGCATGGCTTCAGCATGGTTTAAATACGTATAAAGTTATTAGTTTAAAATTCAAGGGTCAGGTTGTTGGCATTAAAGAAAATGCAAAAATTGTTGATCCTCAAAGCAATATCCCAACTCAAAATCCGTTAACAAGTAAAAGAAATACTCTATGAATCACAATGACGCACCTATCATTGTAGGACTTGACATTGGTACTACCAAAATTGCAGCAATCGCTGGCCGTAAAAATGAATTTGGAAAATTAGAAATTCTTGGATTTGGTCGCGCAAATAGCAATGGGGTATCTCATGGTCAAGTACTCAATATAGATCAAACCATTAGAGCAATTCAGGCTGCGTTAGAAAATTGTGCACTCAGTAACCCAGATCTTGAAATTAATGAAGTATATGTAGGTATTGCTGGGCACCATATCAAAAGCTTACAAACACGTGGTGACATCGTGCGTCAAGATGCTGATATCGAAATTAGCAGAGCAGAAGTAGAACAGTTGATCAATAACCAACGCAAAACATTTATTCCTGCCGGAGATCAGATTATTGATGTGATTGCACAAGATTTTCATGTAGATAGTAATCAAAATATTAAAGATCCAATTGGTTATAACGGAGTTAAAGTAGGGGCTAATTTTCATATTATCACTGGAGATAGAAATGCCATTCGCAATATCAATCGTGCAGTTACTAGAAGTGGTTTGCAAACCAAAGATTTGGTTTTACAACCATTGGCTTCTGCAAGTGCTGTGATGAGTGAAATTGACATGGAAGCAGGTGTTGCTATTTTAGATATTGGCGGAGGTACTTCTGATTTGGCTGTATTTTATGAAGGTATTTTAAAGCATACTGCTGTAATTCCTTTTGGTGGTGAAAATATTACCAACGACATCCGTTTGGGATTGGGTGTGTTAAAAACACAAGCCGAAGCTATGAAAGTGCAGTTTGGATCTGCATTAGCCGACGAAACTAAAACCAATGCATTTATTACTATTCCTGGATTAAAAGGGATGCCTGCAAAAGAGATTAGCGTAAAAAGTTTAGCGCAAATTATTCAGGCAAGAATGAGTGAAATCCTAGATTTTGTAACCTATCATTTAAAACAAGTTGGTTTAGATCATCGCTATTTAAATGGGGGCATTATCTTAACCGGGGGTGGATCACAACTAAAGCACTTGATTCAGTTGACAGAGTATGCAACTGGTTTAAATGCTAGAATTGGCTTGCCGAATGAGCATTTAGCAGCTAATCATATTGATGAATTAAAGAAACCTATGTATGCTACTTGTATAGGTTTAATCTTGAAAGGCTACAACGACTACGATCATCAGTACAAAGAATTTAAAGAGCAATTTATAAAGATGGAAGTGCCATCTGCATTAAAGAAGCAGGCTACTGCACCTGAAGCTCCTGTTGCTGTTGCGCCTAGTCCTGTAACACCTATTTCTGATAGTGAAAAAGCTGGTGTGAATATTGCTCCAAGAATTAAATTCTGGGATAAATTCAAAAATAATTTGATTGATTTATTTAAAGAAGAAGAAGACCAAGTTATCCGATAAACCCATTAATCCTACTAACTCAAACCGTCCACTATGATTCATTTTGATCTTCCTAAGCAAAAATCATCCATTATCAAAGTATTGGGTGTTGGCGGAGGTGGAAGCAACGCTGTAAACTTCATGTTCGAACAAGATATTGAAGGTGTTGACTTTATCATCTGTAATACCGACGCAAAAGCAATTGAACAAAGTAAAGTTCCGAATAAAATTCAGTTAGGACCACACTTAACGCAAGGCTTGGGTGCTGGTGCAAATCCTGAAGTGGGTAAGCGCGCAACCGAAGAGTCATTAGATGAAATTAAACGCATACTAGAAGTGAATACCAAAATGGCATTCATTACAGTTGGTATGGGTGGTGGAACTGGAACCGGTGGTGCTCCTATCATTGCTCAAATCTGTAAAGACTTAGGAATTTTAACCGTTGGGATTGTAACCACTCCTTTTGGTTTTGAAGGTCCGCGCAGACAGTTGCAAGCAGAAGAAGGTATTAAGGCTTTAGAGCCATATGTAGATACTTTATTGGTTATAAGCAATGATAAGTTGCGTATGCAATACGGTAATCTTAAAATGAGAGAAGCCTTTGCAAAAGCGGATAATGTATTGGCTACTGCTGCAAAATGTATTACTGATGTAATTAATAGTCGTGGTCATATTATTGTAGACTTTGCCGATGTATGTACCGTAATGAAAAACGGTGGTGTAGCAATTTTAGGTAAGGCAGAAGTAGAAGGTGAGAATAGAGCACAAATAGCTATTGAAGAAGCTTTGTCTTCTCCATTATTGAATGATAGTGATATCAAAGGAGCTAAGTGGATTTTAATCAATATTAATAGTGCGGAAGGTGAACACGAGTGTACAATGGATGAATTGGAAATCATCAATAATCATTTGCGTTTACAAGCAGGTGATGACGCAGATGTAATTGTTGGTATGGGTTATGATGCTTCTTTAGATAAAAAAATCGGTATTACTTTAGTTGCTACTGGTTTTGAACATAAAGACCCATTTGCCAAACCAGTTGCTGAAAAAAAGCAAGAAGCAAAGCCTGAAAAAATTGTAATGACTTTAAAAGTTGAGCATCCTGCAATTAATTCAAGTGTTATTACCGCAACCACCGAATCGCCAGCAGCATCCGCATCAAACGCAGCACCTGCAACACAAGCAGCACCTCAAACAATTGTGTTTGATATTGCTCCTCCTAGCCAACAAGATGAAGTGCCTGTTATTGCTGAATTAGAGCCAATAGTAGAAGCTACTCCACCAATGGGGGTATATATGGAAACTCCTGCTATTACAGAGGCAGAACTAGAATTGATGCCAACTTTACAAGGTCCTCCTGAAGTTCATTTGTTTGACGAGCAAGAAGAAATTGAACCAATTCCTACGGCTATTCATTCAAGTATTTCTGCAAGTGTTTTAAATAAACCAACTAATATTTACGCAAGTGGCGCTGTTTCTGAAACACCAAAAGAATCAGTGCAGCCCGAACCGATTGCTGAAGAAGAAAATATATTCGACATGCAATTAGTTGAAAAGCCAGAAGGCTACAATACGCCTGTTTCATCAGTACCTACTTCACCTGAATTAAATGGTGCAGGAGATTATATGGATGATGTAGAAGATCAAAAAAGAAGGGCAGCAGAACGTATTCAGAAGTTGCGCAATCTGTCTTTTAATGTAAATAACACTGCTGATATGAATGGAGAATTTGATGCTGTTCCAGCTTATGTTAGACGAAATATGGAATTGTTTGGAAATACCCTTACATCGGTAGAAAACTTTTATAGTAAATACACTGTGGGTAAAGATGAAAACAACCAAACGCAAATAAATACATTGAATACTTTCTTAGATGGAAAGAAACCCGATTAAATTTTTGTAGACTAACTCAACCATTATATTTCGGATGCCCCGCTCAAAAGAGTGGGGCTTTTTTATGCAATGATTCTTTAATAATTGATAACATACGTTCATTACTTGCCTGATCTTTAACTGCAATTCTTATTGCATTTTGCTGAATATTTTTTCCCATATTACTTACGTCTCTTAGATATAATCCTTTGCTTTTACATACTTCAATGAGTTCCGATGTTGATAAAGTATTGGTTGGCAAATAAAATAAGATAAAGTTGGCAACTCCATCAATAATTTGTGTGATACCTAATTGTTCTAAACCTTTTTTTAATGATTCTCTTAGTTCATTTGTTTCTAGGTATTTCTGTTGATAATAGGTAGTGTCTTGTAGCGCAGCAATTGCAGCTGCTTGCGCTGGTAAGCTAACAGCCCATGGTGGAGCGTATTATTGAATATTCTCTATAATTGGGGATGCGCAGCATAAATAGGCAGCTCTTACTCCGCTCAGTGCATAGGTCTTGCTCATAGATTTACAAATAATTACATTATTTGTTTTACAGGCAAATTGTTCGAGGGATTCGTTTTGTCCTACATACTCAATGTATGTTTCATCTATCCATACAAATGTTTGTGCTGAAACTTGTGAAAGCATTGCTTCCATTTTGTGTTTGGAGCAATACACTCCTGTGGGGCTATTGGGGTTTACCAAAATCACCATATCATACCCATTGTTTATCTCATTCAATAATGCATGGGTGTTAATAATAAATCCTTCTTCTCGGTAAAGGTTAAATCTATTTACTTCACATTGTATTACTTTTTCTAGCACATGAATATACTCTCCATAACAGGGATCAATAATAAGTACTTTAGACTCTTTTGTCAATAAACCTGTGAGGGCAAGGAAAATCAAATCAGATGATCCCGCACCAGGTAAAATTTGTGTTGATTGAACCCCCCTCGTCTCTGCAATAACTTTTTTTAATCCTTCTGCATGCGTAGGCGGGGAAGTTTGAAGCAAAAATGGTAGCTGTGATTGTAGGGCTTGTAACATTTTTGGGGAAGGCGTAAACCATGCATCTAAAACATCTGCATTAATAATTTCTTTGGCTTTTTCTATACTTTGTAAATCTTCTCCAATAGCTTCAAAAAAAGAACCTCCATGATAACAGGGAGATGGAGCAAAAAATAGATAAGGTAGTTTCCAATTTATTTTTTTTTGCAAAGTGGTATAAATGCTTTTTTGGGTATTTATTTTTTCTTGTAAAAAAGCGATAGTTGCGACTGATAAAACATAAGTTACTTTACCTGATAAAACTTTTTCTTGCAATGGTTGTAAACCTGCTTTTTGATACATTGCTAAAAGGTCTTCCCTACAAATAGCAACAATATATTTGCCTCCATGCGATTGAACCCATCTGAATGCTGCATACATTAATGCTAAAGCAATTGGCGCATATCGTTTTTGTTTAATCACCGACAATAATCGAATTTCATACAGGTATTCATCAAATGAAAATGGGACTGCTGTTCGTGGAAAGTATTTGTCTACTGAATAATTTGTTGAACTCGGTGTGGTGATACTAATAAATCCTACTATTTGTTCATGGTCTTTTGCAACTATATAAAAATTCTCTTTGTCTAGAAAGTCGCATAATTGTTGTTGGTGATTACCACTATGTTGATTCAGTTCATTCGCATAAATTTCATGCCGAATTTGATAAATCTTTTCTCTATCTGATTCATTAGCTATGCTAAGCGTAATTGGTAATAGATTGGTTGTAGACATTGCCTAATTTAACTAATTTATATATTATATAGGTTCTTTTAGTGGTGCAACTTTTAGCCATTACATTTGTTATTATATAAAGCATATACTATGGCAACAATACTGATTACAGGTGGTACAGGTACAGTGGGAAGGCGTTTAACAACATTGTTATTAGAGAAAGGGTACTCAGTTATTGTTATGGGAAGGGGAGGAGCCTCCAATCGGACATCGGTTACAAAAAATCAAGCAAAGCTTAGTTACGCAAAATGGGATATTGATGCGCAAACCATTGATGAGTCAGCCATTAAAGCTGCTGATTATATCATTCATTTGGCTGGAGCAGGTGTGGCAGATCAGCGTTGGTCTGCTGAACGAAAAAAAGAAATAGCCAATAGTAGAATTAATAGTTGTGCCCTTATTGTAAAAGCCTTGTCGTCTATACCTAATCAAGTTAAAGCTGTAGTTAGTGCCTCTGCCATTGGGTGGTATGGGCCAGATGAGAGTGCAGATTTGCCTTCTCATGGATTTACTGAAGAGGCCAATCCTTTCCCTGATTTTTTAGGAAATACTTGTAAATCTTGGGAAGAAAGTATAGCTCCTGTTGCTTCATTAGGTAAGCGATTGGTTATTTTAAGGACAGGGATTGTATTAAGTAATGCAGGCGGAGCCCTAGTAGAATTTAAAAAGCCTTTACTTTTTAAAACAGCGGCCATTTTGGGTTCGGGCAATCAAATGATTAGTTGGATTCATGAAGACGACTTGTGCAACCAATACATTTATGCCATTGAAAATGAAAACATGAATGGCGTATACAACGCAGTTGCTCCTAATCCTGTAAGTAATAAAACACTTACAATTGCATTGGCTAAAAAGTTAAGTGGCTCTTTTTATATACCATTTTATGTTCCTGCCTTTGTATTAAAAATCGTTTTAGGCGAGATGAGTATTGAAGTACTTAAAAGTGCTACCGTTAGCAGTAATAAGATTATGCAGGCGGGATATAACTTTCAATATCCCACCATTGATGCAGCGCTTGAACAATTATGCTAAATCTCTTTTGCTGTGAACTTTAAAGCAAATAACCCAGATGATGATGGTGTAAATGCAAGTGTAAATTACTTGCTCTCCTACCAATGTTAGCGCTAATTCATATCCTTCTTTTGCATCTTTTCCAAAGTTGCCAGTAAATGCTGGTGTAACTAAAATATTATCTGAGACTTCAAATGGTAAAAATCGGGTAATCGGAATTTTTTTATATTTTAAATAAGCCACCAATATATTTTCTACCACTAAATAATAAAATAAGAATATTCCTAATGCTATGAAGGCTTTTTTAACTAAATAGCCTAACAAAAAGGCAATTGATAATTGGGCAAATGTTTGTAAAAAAAACATGGGTATATAGTGTAACTGTTCCCCTATTCTACCAATATTATCTGGATCGGCATATATACCAAATGAAAGCGCTACAAGCATATATACTGTCATTACCACAAACGAAATAATTGCCACATCAATGAGTTTGCTGCCCATGAATTCTTTTCTGCTCCAACCATCAATTATATTTTGTTTGTGGGTACGGTAATTGTACTCATTCGTAATAAGCATTATGACCAGTATGGCAGGTAGTAATACAAAAAAGGAAGAAAAATAAGCAACGGTATGAAATGTTTCTGGAAAAGCGAATGGATTGCCTAATAGCATTTTCGCAATATTATTAGTCATTTCCTTTCCTTTTGTAAAATTAGTGTACACATTATAAAACATGTAGTTGATGCTAGGGTAGGTTAGCATTACGATAACCAGCATCCACCAAAATGCTGGATACTTTTTTATTTTCAACCATTCTATTTTTAAAAGCAAACCCATATAATTTAGTTTAGTCGTTGGTTAATTCAAAAAACTTAGATTCTAGTCGCTGTTTTTTATTCAATAATAAATTCAATGTTATCCCTCTATTAAAACAGAATTGATTGACTGCTTCCATATTGGCACTACCTGCAGGAAAATGAATCTGCATCCGTTGGTTTTCTTCTTTTATAGCCGATATATTGGGCATATCTCCAATACAATCCCTTAGTGCTTGCATATCTGCTGCAGCTATTTCAACAATGTCTTCGTTACTTAATACTTCATCAACTGGCCCACTAGTTAATAAATCCCCTTTCTTTAAGATGGCAACATGCGTACAAATTTTTTCAACCTCATCTAATAAGTGGCTAGCAATTATTATGGTAATACCTCTCCCCGCCAGCTTTTTGATTAACTCTCTAATTTCTAGTATGCCAACGGGATCTAATCCATTGGTGGGCTCGTCTAATAATAACACTTCTGGATTACCTAAAAGGGCACCTGCAATGGCTAATCTTTGCTTCATCCCTAAACTATAGGTGCTAAACTTACTCTTTTTGCGTTCGGTTAATTTCACTATTTCTAGGACTTCATCAATCGCTTGATTATTTCCTCTGCCACTAATTGCAGAAGTAATTTTTAAGTTGTCAACTGCTGATAAATAATGATAAAAATTTGGGGTTTCCAATAATGACCCTATTCTTTTTCTTGCTTCTGCATTGGGGGGTTGATTAAACCAGCTATAGGTTCCAGTATCTGCACTTAGTACATCAAGTACAATACTCATCATGGTGGTTTTGCCACTTCCATTAGGTCCAAGAATACCAAATACGCTTCCTTTAGGTATAGAGAGCGAAACTTGTTTTAAAGCTTTTACCTTACCGTAAGTTTTACTTACCCCATCTAATTGCAAAACTGTTTCCATATTGCTTTTTTAAATTAATCTTTTAACCAGCCATTCAACTGTTTTATCACTTTACCATTTTTTAGAATACTGAACTTGTCATTATAGTCCCATAACATAACTGGGATGTCAAATGAATTCATTATATCTGTAATATCACTAAGGTACTTGCTTTTTGCTTTATCTGCTGCCAAATTGATAACGCCCGTTTCTGTACAGATAAGCGGTATTTTTAGCTTATCAGCTTCTCCTTTTATTCTTTTAATCCGATTGTACAAGTAGGCAAAATTGGCTTCTCTTGGAAAACGTTCAAACTCTTTTTTTACTATAGCGTCTGGGGCTACCCCTTTTAGTTTGGGCATTTTTCTTTTTTTATACGGATAGGGAATTCCTACCATATACGTTTTCTCTGGAGTCCAATCGGCCCCTTGGTGCGTAAAGATATATGGTTCGTAAAAGTGGAAAGTATAGAGCAATTTGCCATCATCAGTACTCAGTTTTCCCATATTTAGTAATTCATTAATCCCGTTGTAATTAGCTCCCCCAATGATAAAAATTCGATCTGGGTCCTCTTTTCTTAATTCCCTAACCAATGTAGTGGCAGTCGATTTCCAGATATCCATATCGGTAGTAGGCTCGTTATATAATTCAAGAAACAGGTTCTCAGTAGAAAAATGCCTAGTATCAGCTATTACCTGCTTCCAAAATTTGATTATTTTTTCTGTTTCTGCAGTATAGTTTTCATTCGTTAGTTTACCATAATGGTATACAATTACCATTTTTAGGTTGAGTTGATTGGCACTCAAATACGTTTCATGCAATTTTTGTAATATTTCTTCGTTTAATTGATTGGATCCCTCTTTCACGAAGTGATCAAAGGCCACTGGCAGCCTAACGGTTTCAAATCCTGCCTTGGCAATTGTTGTTAACAAGGGAAGAATATCAGTATTTAATAGTTGGCTTGGACTGTTCCAATGCTGTTCTAATAAAGAGATATTTACCCCTTGACCCAGTGATTGAGCGATTTTGCGGATTGACTGATTGGTTTGAGTATGGGCTTTGTTAATACCAAAACCCAATACCAAGAGTAAAATGAGTGGTTTAATGTTGATTCGCAAGATGTTTTTATTTAAATTAAACAATTTTTTACCAGTTCTATATAAGTACCCATGAACGATTACCATCGGATTCCTTATGTAAATATAGACCGCACAAAACTATCTTACGAATTAGTTAAGCGGGGCGCTTACTATTCTAATGTAGCGGTATGGACGCTGATGTTTTCGCTTCCTTTATTTATGCTATTAGACGTTCTTTTTATGAAGGACGATTGGGTCTTTTTATTATTGGTAAGGTTGATTTTTTTTAGCATTTCTTATTTTTTCTACATTTTTGGAACCAAGCGCAGGTGGAATTATGAGCTAATTTTAAACTTGGTTGTTGGGGTTAATATCGTTTTAGTCTCTGTTATTTCTGGCATTATACCAATTTACAGGGCTTTACCCTATTTCTTGCTTTCTTCTGTTATGGTACTCCTTTTAAATACCATTTTATTCTGGAGACCCTTATTTGCTCAGTTGCATGCTGCCATTTCCTTTACGATTATTATATTTCTGTATTCTGTCAATAATCAGTCGGGAGGGTATACTAGTTTAATATCTAATGGGGGTGGGGTTTACTTCTTAGTTTCTGTTTTTTCTATTTTAATAGCCTACAATCGTTACCAGATAGTATCTAGGGAAACAGAAAAAAACCTCATTATTGAAGAATCTAACAGAAGAATGTTAGAGCAAAATGAAAAGATTAACGACCAGCACCACGTAATTGAAGCGGCAAATAGGAGATTAAAAGAGCTGAACGACTATAGACAAAATACCATTAATATCATGATTCATGACCTCAAAAACTTTGTTGGGGCGAATCAGATTTCTTTAGATCTAATCAATCGCAAAAGCAGTAATCTTACCAATGACCAAAAAGATATCCTTAATTATATATCGATGGGTAATGAAAAATTACATTACCTAAGTCATAAATTGGCCGAATCTGCAGAAGATGAAACAGGTAAAATCACCTATTTCATGGAGCAATTTGATATTATTCCAGAGGTAGAAAAAGCAGCTATTGCTTTAGTAGATGCTGCCAGCATTAAACAAGTAAGCATACAAGTTCACCTTTCTCCATCCGAAATATTAGTAAATATTGATAAAATATTTTTACGTCATATATTATTTAAGCTACTTTCTAACGTTATTAGATTTATCCAAAAGGGTTCATCTATTAGTATTCACGCAAATGACCTAGATGGGGCGTGTATTATTGAAGTAATCAATAAAACAAAAAACCCTATCGGAATGGAAAAATTGGATGATTATTTTAATAGGTTAACCAATCCTGATCAGTCCGATGAGGCGATAAACCAATCTGGACTGGGATTTGCCATTGCAAAACAGCTGACCGAAGATATGGGCGGCAGTTTAACTTATGAAAGCAATGTCACTATTGGAAACTATTTTAAACTCAAATTCAAACTGGCTTAGTTTAAATACCCGAAATCATGAAAACAAAATCTACCCTGCTTGTACTCTTCTTGCTAATAGCTGGAAGTATTATTGCCCAGGATTTTAAAACCCGCTCGCTGGAAGCAATGGGGTACAGAAATGAGTCTATTATGGGAATTAATGGAGCCATTTCTTACTTTATTAGACTACAACCTAGAGATGATGTAGATCGTACTAATTTGATTCTGCAAGTTAGACCTTCTCAGGTTTTAAGGGAAGATATGTCTACAATAACAGTTTCTTTGAAAGATGAGCCTGTTTATACTACCCGTTTAGTAGCGGACGCAATTGATTCGGTTATGACAATTGTAATCCCTTTAAATAAAAGATATGTTCAGGAAGATGGACGTTTCATTAAGTTAAGGGTTGATGCTAAAATGGCTATGTCTGATGAGTATTGTAAAGACGTGGATAATCCAGCAATTTGGGTGACTGTAAGAAATTCCTCTTATTTAGAAGTAGTTAAACAGGATAGGGCTACATATAACCATAGTTTAAAAGAAACTATTTCCGAATACAATACCGTAGCAACTCCTGTCAATGCAGATTTAGATGATTTAACCAGTGGGGGTATTCTTTTTGCTTTATTAAAAGAGAAAGGAAGTTTAGAAGAAATTATTACGACCAACTTTAGGGATTCTGATTCTTCTATGGGTAATATGATTATCACTGGAACTTACAATAAGCTACCAGGATATATAAAAAGCAGACTACCTGATTTTAAAAACGGTCAGGGGTTAATTAAAAATGTTTTATTAGACAATGGGCAAGAAGTTTTAGTCATTACGGGTAAGGACCAGGAAGGGTATAGAAAAGCCATTTATACTTTAACCAATTATAAGATTATCAATGCCAGTTTCTCCTATACCATGTTAGTGGATGCTGGTGCTCCTTCTTATTTTGATAAAAATCAGTTGCCAGTTGTGTTCTCTTTAGAAGAATTAGGTGGTACACCTAAGCTCATGGAGGGTATCGGAGCACTTAAAACCAACTATGCATTTTCTTTGGCAGATTATAATGCGATCCCTAAGAAATTGACTTTTCACTTAGAAGCCATGTTGTCTTTGCTAAAAGAGGGAGATCGCGGATTTCTAAACGTTTATTTGAATGACAACTTAGTATTTAGTACCGATTTACATGATAAAACTAGTTTTAGTGGTGATATAGAATTGAAACCTTATTTGCTTACTAAGAACAACTCATTAGTGGTTGAAATGCGTTTTCATGGTGCGGGTGGAATTTGTAAGGAAGGGTTTTCTAATTTCTTTGGATTCATTGATACCAAAACTTCTAATTTAGTTTTCTCTGGTGAAAAGGTAAATGAGTTTTATAACTTCTTTAATTATCCAGGGGAATTTAGAAAGAAGGCATTGCGTTGTATTGTTACTCCTTCTTTAGTTCCTTATTTAGCGTCCTCTTTTGGAGAATTAATTTATCAATTGAATACAGCTACTTTAGCAGCAAACTATTTATTTATTCCACAAGTAGTATCTTCTGATAAGGCTAATTTGAGCGATATGACCAATATGAATGGTATTGCCTTATTGCATAGAAATGATCCATTGATTAAAAGTTTTGAGAAAAACTTGCCCGTACAATTCAATAGAGATTTCCAATTATATAAAGATATAAGTGGGGAAACTTCGTATTCTATTAATGATTTTTCTAACTCAGGAATAGCGCAAATATTTCGACAGGGGTCTTCCACTTTTTTACTTATCAGTGCATTGGGAGACTCTAGTATCAGTGATGCATTTGAAGGGGTAATTAAAAGTTTTGGATCCCAATATTCAGCCATTGAGAGTAATGTTTGTATAGCTAATAGTAAAGGTAAAAGTAACTTCTTCTTTAAGCTTCCAGACAACGCCGGATTGGTTACCTATAAAGGGGATAAGAATAATATGGCATTGCTTTGGAATAAATATAAATACTTCCTATTAGCTGGATTAGCTGTATTGTTGGTATTAGGATTCTTCTTTGTAAGAAAGCGTGTTAAACAATCTCAGGAGATCATTTAATTGATGCTTTAACCCAACGTAGTAATTATGCCTGTTTGTGTATTGAATAATATGATTAGTGTAGGCTTATTTACTACGGCCAAACTCACGGAAATTGAAACGATTGCCGATGAGTTTGGGTATGCACCTATAAAAGCAGCACTCAACTTTGGGTACTTAACCAGAAAATCGTACGTGGCATTTTTAGAACGGTCTGGATTTCCATTGGTTGATGTTCGTAACGAAGTGATTGATGAAGTTTTTGTAGAGCAATGTGATTTGTTGCATTTAAATGCTTTCTTGTATTTACCCATGCGCCGAGATGGTCGAGGTAATTTATTAGTAGCTGTAGCAGATCCAATGGATGAACAATTGCAGGGAATTCTAGAAAACAAATTCAATACTAAAATTCAACTAGTAGCTGCATCAGACTTAGATATTACCTGGATGGTGCATAAATTAAGGGGAGAGTTTTACGTTAAAGAGGCGGTATTTAGTTTGATGCGTAAAGATCCTGAAAGCTCTGGACTAACCACTTTCACCGATTATCAACTGCTATTTATTTTTATTGCAATTGGATTGTCTTTCTTTTTTCTAACATTTAGCTTTGTAAACAGCTTCATTTTCATCAATCTTACCTTTAGTTTTATCTTTTTGTTCGCGATTGTATTTAAGTTATCCATTGCATTAAAAGGGTCCAAATTTGAATTGACGGAAGTAGTGACGAAAGCAGAAGTAAAAGCAGTTCAAAATAATACCTTACCTGTATACACTATCTTACTTCCAGTATATAAGGAAGATAAGCTGATTCGTAAATTGATATGGAATCTAAGAAGTTTAGATTATCCACGGGGTAAGCTTGATGTTAAATTGTTAATTGAGGAAGACGATGATAAAACCTTAAATGCAGTTAAAGACCTTGATTTTCCTGCCAATTTTGAAACAATCGTTGTTCCGTTTCATATGCCAAAAACCAAGCCCAAAGCTTGTAATTACGGCCTATTCTTTTGTAAGGGTGTGTATCTAACTATTTATGATGCAGAAGACGTGCCCGATTCTGATCAGCTTAAAAAAGTAGTTTGCTTGTTTAGAAAACTACCAAAAGATTATGTAGTACTCCAAGGGGCTTTAAATTATTTCAATAAGAATGAGAACCTGTTAACAAGAATGTTCACATTAGAATATTCATATTGGTTCGATTATATGTTACCAGGTTTGCAATCACTAGATGTGCCTATTCCATTGGGTGGAACATCCAATCATTTTAAATTAGCCAAGTTGCTTGAGTTAGGTGGATGGGATCCATTTAATGTTACAGAGGATGCCGATTTGGGTGTACGTGTTTTTGAAAAAAGATATAAAGTAGGGGTGGTGAACAGTACCACATTAGAAGAAGCCAATAATGAACCTTTCAATTGGATTAGACAACGTTCTCGTTGGATTAAAGGGTATATGCAAACAGTGCTGGTACATATGCGTAACCCTCCTCGTTTGATTAAGAAAATTGGATGGAGAGGTTTTTTTGGATTTAATTTCTTTGTTGGGTTTACGCCGATCACTTTTTTATTGTATCCATTATTATTGGGTTTTTATATAGTCTATTTAGTTTTTGATTTACAAACAGTTCGAGTACTCTTTCCAGATTGGGTCTTGTATATCTCTATTTTCAATTTCATAGCAGGAAATACACTCATGATTTATGTGAATATGCTTGCGGTGTTTAAAAGAAGATTCTATGAATTGATTTTATTTGCATTGATGAATCCTTTTTATTGGTTAATGCATTCAATTGCAGCATACAAAGGGTTATGGCAGTTAATTTATAAACCATTTTATTGGGAAAAGACCAATCATGGATTAACTAAAGTATCTCATTCCGCAGCAGCAGCTACAGCAGCGGGCAAAGTAAATGAACCACGATGAAGTTAACTGTTCAGCGAATAAGATTTTTGTCATTACTATTGGTAATTTATTACCTGGTATTGGCATGGATTTTTAATAGGGCTGGGTTTGAGCATTCAGAGCGGTTGTTTTATGCAGAAAAAATTATGCTGTTGTTTGAAAACAGTGAAAATACTTTATTGACTTTAGGGACTACTTTCCCAACCACTTCCTATTTAATCAATATTCTTTTTACTCCATTTGGATATTTATTTGCGCCGATTGCAGGTTCTATTGTATTAATGGTGGCACTATTTTTCTTTATGTTGAAAGACATCAATGATTCTGAATTGCCTTTTAGAACCCTATTTTTTAGTGTACTCGTGCTATTCTTTTTTCATCCGCAATTTGTTTATGCTGCAATAAGTGGTAGAAATATTGCTGCTATTGTTTTATTTACTTATTTATTATTCAGAAGCTTATTTTTTTATTATCAAAATCAAACGACTTATTATTTGTCGCTTGCCAGCGTTTATTTAGGCGCATTAATTTTTTCTGAAATCAAATTTTTATGGTTGATTTTAGGGTTCTTGCCCTTTGTAGTATTGGTATCATTAGAGGGGATTAAAACCGCTAAAGGAGAGCCGGTGGCTTTACAGTACTATCAGGCACTAAACAATCGCTCCTTGCGTCGTAAATTGGTAAACAGAACTGTTTCATTATATTTTATCTTATATCTGCTTCCTTTAGCTGCCATCTTTTTATTTAGAACATTGAATCAGTCGCATGCAGGAGATCCCACTTATTTCTTAAGTAGTCAGTATTCTAATTGGCGCGTAACTGGTGTTTCCTCTATAGCGAATATAATGGAGCGTGGATCGGGAAATAACTTGAATAAACAAACACAAATTATTTTTCCCATTTTCACGCTGTTTCTAGCACCTATCTTCTTTTCTGCACTTTTTTTATTTAAAGGCAAATTGTATAAATTATTGACTCTATTAACACCACTTATTTTTATATCTATTTCCTTAATTGATATTCAGTACTACTTAACAACTGAGTATTATATTATCATACCAGTTATTGCTTTTGTTGGTTTATGTTTCTCTTCTACGATAAAGCTGAATAGATTCATGACTTCTGTTATATTGCTTGCAGGCACTGGGCTAACATTGGTTGGCGGGTTTTATTATTTTTCTCAAACTGCAGATTTTGAAGAGCAACATTTTGTGAAAATGGTAACTGAGAATAAGTTAATGCCAGCAGAAAAAGTGGTGACAGAGGATAAAATTTTAGCAGAGTATCTTACAAGCATCAAATCAGAAGATAGACCAGTTTTGATAGATGACGCTGCAGCTTATGGTATTATTGCGCACTTACCTAATCTCAATCATTTGGTAATGCCTTTACAAAAGAATTTCATTACGGTTATTGAAAACCCGTCTTTATCTGTGCAGTATATTTTAATTGCCAAAATAAATAACCTTCGGCATAATTTCACTGCAATGAATGCTTACAATATGGTACAAATGCAAAACCGGTTGAACCTGAAGTCCAACCGGGTTTTTGAGACACAAAACTGGATTGTTTATTCAATTCGTTAGTTACGAATTGGTCTTCCACTTTTTAGTACACTTTGTATTCTTTCTAAGGATTTCTTTTCGCCGCATAAGCTAAGAAAAGCTTCTCTTTCTAAATCTAAAAGGTATTGTTCACTTACCAAAGTTTGTTCACTTAGATCTCCACCACACATTACATAAGCCAGTTTGCGTGCAACTAAAGCATCATGATCTGTTGCATAACCACCTCTCCACATTCCATTAATTCCAGCTAGCATTGCTCCTAGCCCAGAACGACCTAATACTTTTATGTCTGTTCTTTGAATAGGTGTGTTGTATCCTGCTTCATGTAATTCTAAAACAGATTTCTTCGCTTCTGCTATTCTTCTACCAATATTCATAACTACTTCATCTTGTCCAGCTCTTAAGATACCCATATCAAAAGCTTCGTGTGCAGAAGTAGCAACTTTAGCGGTTGCTATTGCAAAAAATCTTTTCTTAAGGGTATTGGTTTCTGGTTCGTCTTCGTGCAATTCATCTGAGGCACGTAAGGCAAATTCTTTGGTTCCACCACCACCTGGAATTAATCCAACGCCCAATTCAACTAGACCAATATAGGTTTCAGCTGCTGCACAAACTTTGTCTGCATGTAAATTCATTTCGCATCCTCCTCCTAGTGTTAAACCATGTGGTGCAGTTACAACTGGAACACTAGAATAACGTAACCGCATCATGCTGTTTTGGAACATGCGAATGGCCATATCCAATTCGTCGTATTCTTGCTCTATCGCAAGCATAAAGATCATACCCACATTAGCACCTGCACTAAAATTAGGTCCTTCATTGGCTATAACTAATCCTTTGAAACTTTCTTCTGCTTTAGTAATGGCTTTATTTACACCTTCTAAAACCTCACCACCCATGCTGTTCATTTTAGTGCTCCATTCTAATCCTGCAACGCCATCTCCAATATCATACATTCTACATGCACTGTTTTTCCAAACTAAATTATCGCTATGATTTTTCAATATCAAGAAAGATTCTCCACCAGGAATAGCTTTATATGATTTTGAAACAATATCATAATACATTCTTTTGCCATTCTCCACTTTGTAAAAATGGGTAGCTCCTGTTGCTATCATTTCTGTTACCCAAGGTGCAACTGCATATCCTGCCGCCTGCATGGCTTCCACTGTTTTGGCAACACCAACAGTATCCCATGATTCAAATGCGCCAATTTCCCATCCAAAGCCCGCCATCATTGCATCATCTACACGGTAAACCTCATCACTAATTTCTGGAATTCTAAATGATATGTATGAAAATAAAGAGAAATGAAACGCTCTGTAAAATTCACCCGCTTTATCTGGGGCTGCACTCAGCATTTTTATTCTTTGCTTTAAATCTTCAATTGGTTTTGCTGCTTCGAGGCTGGCAAATTTTGGCTTAACCCTTGCTCCATATTCCATGGTTTGCAAATTCAAGGTTAAAATTTCTTTACCTGCAGCAGTCTTTATTTTTTTGAAGAATCCCTGACCTGTTTTATCACCTAGCCAGTTATTTGCTGTGATGGTATCTAACCATGTTGGAATGGTAAATATCGTTTTAGCTTCATCGGTAGGACAATTATCTGCCACTCCTTTGGCAACTTTAACTAATGTATCAATACCTACCACATCTGCTGTTCTAAATGTTGCTGATTTTGGTCTTCCAATGATTGGACCAGTAAGTGCGTCTATTTCGTCTACACTTAATTGTTGTTTGTCCATTATATGGAAAATACTCATGATGCTAAATACCCCAATTCTATTGGCAATAAATGCAGGTGTGTCTTTACAAAGTACTGTTGTTTTACCCAAATGCACATCTCCATAATGCATTAAAAAATCTACTACAGCGGGATCGGTAAATGGGGTAGGAATAATTTCTAATAAACGCAAATAGCGTGGGGGATTAAAAAAGTGAGTACCACAGAAATGCTTTTTAAAATCATCACTTCTACCTTCTGCCATCATATGAATAGGTATTCCTGAAGTATTTGAAGTGATTAATGTACCAGGCTTTCTAAATTTTTCTACTTTCTCATAAATCAATTGTTTAATATCTAAGCGTTCTACTACCACTTCAATGATCCAATCGCAACCAGCAATATCTTTCATATTGTCGTCAAAGTTTCCCGTCTTGATTCTGTTAATGACAGATTTAGTAAATACAGGAGAGGGATTGCTTTTAACTGCTGCAGTTAATGCATCATTTACTAGCTTATTGCGTTCCGCAGGTTTGGTACTTTCTGCTGCTGCAGCAGGAACCATGTCTAATAATAGAACGGGTAACCCAATGCCTGCAAAATGACAAGCAATTCTAGAACCCATTACACCGCTTCCTAATACCGCAACTTTTTTAATTGAACGTTTCATTATTGAATTATTTATGGTCAAGTATCGCCAAGCATGGCTTGGCAAAATTAGTTAGTTATGCAACTATTTTCCGAAGATAAGCTAAATTTTTTCCGGTGACTCCCTTATGGACAAAAAAAATATCAAATCTTTCTAGGGGAAAAATTTGATATTGAATGCATTGGTTTTTCGGGGGAATCTTACTCCTCTGACACTGCAGCGCCCTTGTAAGCAAAATACAAGCAAACAAGGTAAACTGCTAATAATACATATACTAGCATATTCGGGGGGATTTAGTTTTACTAATTTAAGTAGAAAATTAATCTAGCCTAATATTTTTATGTTAACATTTGTGAATAATCCAAAATTTAATATTTTATGACAAATATTTTACGGCTAGATGTAAAAAAGATTAAACAAAAATCTACAAACGATATTTTAACCGCTGTTTTGAAATAATTGCCACTCAAAATTTAGCACATCGCTTTAAAGTGGTTAAGCTTATTTTTGGAATATGGAAATTAGTGTAAAAACGATTCAGCACTTAGCACATTTGAGTCGGCTCGAAATTTCAGATGAGCAGGTTGCCAATTATCAAGCAGATATGCAACGAATGGTGACGTTTATTCAGCAGTTACAAGCGCTAGATACCAATGGGGTAGCTCCTTTGCGTATAATGGCAGATTCAAATAACGCATTCAGAGCCGACCAAATAACAAACAGCCTTACGGCAAAGGACGCACTCAAAAATGCACCGTCACACGACCAACATTACTTTAAAGTACCTACGGTTATCAAAAAATAAAGGATTATGTCTACAGAAGCAATTATACATTTAGAAGGAATTGAGAAAAGTTATTTCATGGGTAACCAGGCTATTCCTGTATTAAAAGGGATTAACCTAGATATTTTTAAGAACGAATATGTTGCTTTGATGGGGCCCTCCGGTAGTGGTAAAAGTACTTTAATGAATATCTTAGGTTGCTTAGATTCTCCAACAGGTGGCCGATATATTTTGAATGGCAAAGATGTGAGTAAGATGCTAGATGATGATTTAGCAGAAGTAAGAAATACAGAAATAGGATTTGTATTCCAACAATTTAATTTGCTTCCTAGATTAAGTGCAGCAGAAAACGTAGCACTTCCGTTGATTTATGCAGGGGTTTCTAAAAAAGAGCGACTAGAGAGAGCCCTTGCAGCATTAGATAAGGTAGGTCTTGCAGAAAGATCACACCATAAATCAAATGAGCTGAGTGGTGGTCAAATCCAAAGGGTGGCAATTGCGCGTGCCTTGGTAAATAATCCCTCCATATTATTAGCCGATGAACCTACTGGTAATTTAGATTCTAAAACTTCAGTAGAAGTCATGCAGATTTTTGGAAAATTACAAGAAGCCGGAAATACGGTGGTTTTAGTTACCCATGAAGAAGATATTGCAGCTTATGCACATCGTGTGGTAAGATTGCGTGACGGTTTAGTTGAAAGCGATACTACAAAATCTTAATTTGCCGAACATTTGAGCAATTGCTTTGTAATCATTGCTCAGTTATAGACTATGGCTATTAAGATTTACACAAAAACAGGTGATTTAGGAAAGACTTCATTAATTGGTGGAACGAAAGTTCCCAAAAGTCATATTAGGATTGATACTTATGGTACCGTAGATGAATTGAATTCATGGATTGGCGTAGTGAGTGATTATACCCCTGATGAGCATATAAAAGCGGTGTTGAAAGAAATTCAAGATCGTTTATTTACAGTTGGATCATCCTTAGCTTGCGATCCTGATAAAGAACCTTTGATGAAGATTCCTGATTTAAAAGAGTCGGATATAGTATTTTTAGAAAAGGAGATGGATGCAATGAATGAGGAGTTGCCAGCGATGAAATTTTTTGTATTACCTGGTGGACATTTGGCTATTTCTCAATGCCATGTTGCTCGTTGTGTATGTAGAAGGGCAGAGCGTTGCTGTGTAAATATGCAAGAACAAGAAATTTTTGTAGAGCCCTTAGTAATTAAATATTTGAACCGTCTCAGCGATTATTTATTTGTGCTCTCTCGTTATTTAGGGCATCAAATGGGGATTGATGAAATTCCTTGGAAGCCAAGAGTTAGCTAGGTTTTTTAAGCAAATAATCCGTCACGCATATGTAATACCCTGCTACTTAATGCAGCCAGCTCTTCATTGTGGGTTACAATCAAAAAGGTAGTTCCTAAATCTTCATTTATCTTGGTAAACAACTCATGCAATGATCTTGCATTAGTGCTATCCAAATTGCCGGTAGGTTCGTCTGCAAATACGATTAGGGGGTCATTAATTAATGCCCTAGCAACAGCCACACGCTGCTGTTCTCCTCCGGAGAGTTCATTGGGTTTGTGGTGTATACGATCGCCAAGGCCTAATAAATTTAATAATTCAATTGCTTTTTGTTTGACTTGATCTCTGGAACGATTAGCAATCCAACCCGGAATACATACATTTTCTAGGGCATCAAATTCTGGCAGAAGGTGGTGAAATTGAAAAATAAATCCAATATGCTTGTTTCTGAACTGCGCCAACTCACTGCTTGATAAACTGTTTAACAAATGCCCGGCTATTTCAATTTGACCGCTATCTGGTCTATCTAGTGTACCTAAAATATGTAATAAAGTGCTTTTGCCTGCACCAGATGAACCAACAATACTAATGATTTCCCCCTTTTCAATTGAAATATCTACCCCTTTTAAAACAGATAGAGGGCCAAATTTTTTGGTGATTGATGTTGCTTTTAGCATGAAAAGGGAGTATTTATTGAGCAAATTAACCATTTCTTTAGAGATGGGTAAAACTCACATTTGGATATATCATTTATACGGTTACTTTTGCAAAAATAATCGAGACTATGTTTTGGACATTAGAATTAGCAAGTTATTTAGAAGAAGCTCCCTGGCCTGCTACCAAGGATGAGTTGATCGATTATTCTATCCGCAGTGGTGCGCCATTGGAAGTGGTAGAAAATCTTCAAGAATTAGAGGACGAGGGGGAAGTGTATGAGAGCATCGAAGACATTTGGCCTGATTATCCAAGTCAGGAAGACTTTATGTTTAACGAAGACGAATACTAAAATAAAAATGGCTAACTGAGTTTTAGTTAGCCATTCTTTACTTCTTCCAATTTTATCTGCAGCACTTACGGACTAAATTCGTAAGCGCCTCTTTATTTCTTAGGGGGAAAGGTCATCTTAAAGTAAAAGAGTAGTAGTGCTAATGCCAGTACAATTAAATTGGCTGCCAACACAGGTCCACTCTTGACATTAACGGCGTATATCAACCAAACTATACAGCTTGTAATTACAATCAATATCATCCATATACTTAAGTCTCCTACACTTTTAGATTTCCATGCCAACCATACTTGTGGCATAAAAGTAATAGCGCTTAAGAATGCTCCAAAGTAACCTAAAAGGTCTACTAAATTCATAATGCTGTTTTAAGATTGAGTTGAATTATTCTTGATTGGCAATGCCTAGTTTTTCCATAACATCCATACTTACTCCTGTAGTTGAATAACCACCATCATGGAATAAATTTTGCATGGTAACCATTTTTGTAAGGTCAGAGAACAAGGTAATGCAATAATTAGCACAATCTTCTGCACTTGCATTCCCCAATGGGGCAACTGCATTGGCAAAATCGTAGAAGTCTCCAAAACCTTTAATGCCAGTACCTGCAGTAGTTTTAGTAGGAGACTGAGAGACCGTATTGATCCTTACTTTTTTCTCTAATCCATAATGGTATCCAAAACTTCTTGCGATGGATTCTAACATTGCTTTAATGTCGGCCATATCTGTATAGAACGGGAAAGTTCTCTGAGCGGCCATATAGGTTAGTGCAACAACCGAACCCCATTCGTTAATAGCATCCAATTTTTTGGCAACTGCTAACATTTTATGAAAAGACATTGCTGAAACATCAATGCCTTTCATGAAATAATCGTAATTCGATTCTGTATAGGGAATCTTTTTGCGAATATTTACACTCATTCCAATTGAATGTAAAACAAAATCAATTTTCCCTCCTAAGATTTCCTGTGATTGGGTAAATAGATTCGTTAATTCTTCTGTGCTGGTTGCATCAGCTGGAATTATTTGAGATCCTGTTTTTTCAGCAAGTTTATTAATCTCACCCATACGCATTGCAATGGGTGCATTAGTTAAAACAAATGTGGCGCCTTCTTCGTGTGCTTTTTCTGCTACTTTCCAAGCGATAGAGTTTTCATCAAGTGCGCCTGTTATTATACCACGTTTTCCTTTTAATAAATTATAAGCCATAAAGGGTTGATTTAGGTGCCGAATATACGAATCATTTCTTTCGCATTCTCTAATGCTGCTGCAGTAGGTTTTTCCCCACTAAGCATTTGGGCAATGACAGTGATTCTTTCGTCGTTTGTTAATATTTTGATATTGGTCTTTATCTGTTCTCCTTTTTGTTCTTTGTACACAAAGTAATGTGCATTTGCTTTCCCAGCTATTTGCGGTTGATGGGTAATACAGATAATCTGTCTTTTAGCTGCCATCTCTTGCATGATAATGCCTACTTGTTTGGCAGCTTCACCTGATATGCCGGTATCTATTTCGTCAAAAATAAGGGTTGGTAAGTCAATCGATTCTGCCACCAAAGATTTGATGCAAAGCATTAATCTGCTTAATTCTCCTCCACTGGCAACTTTACGAATAGGTTCGAATCTATTGCTTCTATTTGCATCAAATAAGAACTCAATTTGTTCTACGCCATATGCGTTTAATGCAACTGTTTGCATATTCACTTTTATTTGTGCATTGGGCATACCCACTTGCTTTAAAAGTGAATTAACCGATTCTTCAAATGGAGCAATCACTTTGTTTCGTGCAGCGGTAATTTGTTTTGCAGTTTGTTTTAACTGATGCATTAAATCGTTCGCCTGTACTTGCTTGGCTAATATGGCTTCGTCTATTGTGATTACTGCAAATAATTTACTCGATAATTCAGCCTGAATGGACAGTAATTCAGCAGTAGTGGTAACCCCATGTTTTTTGGTGAGTTTATATCCATCACTTAATCGCTGATTGACCCATTCAATTCTTTGTGCATCAAAATGAATGCTATTGTTGATTCGTTCTAATTCATCGGCAATATCTTGTAGCTCAATTTGACTGGCTTTGAGTCTATCAGATAAAATAGAAGCGTCACTTACTATTCCTTGAACAGATTGCAAACTATTATTGAGTTGTTTTATTCTTGCAACAATTGGTTCATCTGCACTAGCTAATTCAAAAGCTACTTTTTCTATTACCGTTTTAATTTCTTCGGCGTTCGAAAGCAATTTTAATTCTTCTTCTAATTGCTCTAATTCGTTTTCTTTTAAGTCTAATGCTTCTAATTCGTTACAGAGGTATTGATTATAATCTGCTTCTTTTTGTAAAGCCGCTTTTTGTGCTTGTAAATCGTTAAAATTGGCTAAAACAGTAGACCATTCTTTATAATACTGTTGGTGTGTTGCCAATAAATTTTCATTATTCGCCAAGGCATCAATAACCATTCTTTGAAAATCGGCATCGCCTAATTCGAGGGTATCAAACTGTTGGTGTAAGTCTACCAATAGACCCGCCAACTCTTTTAATTGTTGAAGGGTTGCAGGAGTATCATTGATAAATGCCCTTGATTTTCCATTACTTCCTATTTCTCTTCTGATTACTACACTCTCATCTGATAGTGAAGGTTCTTCAAAATCATTTAATTGTAAAAAAGAACGAACTGCCTGTTTTTTACCTGCTGTAAAATGACCTTCTATAATACATTTTCGGTCTTTGTTTACCAATACATTGGTATCTGCCCGTTCCCCTAAAATCAAACTTAAAGCACCCATCAAAATACTTTTCCCAGCACCTGTTTCGCCGGTAATAATATTGAGTCTGTCATCAAACTCAATACTCAATTCATCAATGATGGCATAATTCTGTATGGTTAGCTGACGCAACAACGGATTTGTTTTTAATAGAGCAGCAAGTTAACAAAGCTTACTCAATTTGGTACTAGACTTTTATCTAAAAATGACTACTTAATTACCAGTGCATCGTGCAATGCCCGATTTGGCCCGTTGATCTAATGAATCTTTGTACTCATGGTCTTCCATATTAATACATTTTTGGTAGTATTCTATCGCTAAAGCTTTTTCTCCTCTCTCTTCATATATTTGACCGATCTGTAATGCGGCTCTAGCTGCGTAATATTCCCTTCTGTTTTCGCCTAATCTTATCGCAATTAAATAGTTTTTAATGGCATCCTCTTTTTTCCCGAGGTCATCATATATTCTCGCAAGCCGATAGGCAAATTCTAATCTTTCTTCTTCTTTATTAAAATCGTTGGAAGATTTTCCCGCAAATTGTTTTAAAGCATCCAAATGATATCCTCCGTCATTTAATAACCTTGCTTTTAATAATATATTGTTGGGCCAATTCTTTGATTTAGCATCTTTTAAGGCTTTTTTATCTGCATCTGAGAAAGTAGATCCCTTTGAAATGGCCAACTGTTTGTGTGCATTTGCTTCTTTTAAGTTGCCTTGTAAATAATATGCCCAACTCATTTTCTGGTATACATCTTTCAAATAAAATTTTCCTTTAAATTGACTGGTATATTCACTAAAATATTGGATTGCTTCGGTAGTTTCTAAATGATATAAATGGGCATAACCCAATTGAAAATCCCAAACACTCAATTTTAAATATTCTGGGGATTTATTTAAATGATGTATGATTGATTTGGTTCGTTCTGCATCCTTATTATTTAGCGCAAGATTGGCTGCCATAAATGCATGTAAATGATTATTAACTAAGTCTAGTTTTTTTTGAATAATATAACCAAGAGATTCTTCTTTCTTATTTTCGAAATAGTATAGCAAATAGGTATATACAAAAGCAGATTCATTAAAGAATTGCTTTGCCGTAGCATCATTGCTATTGGCGAAATTGCGTACTTTCCTCATTCCTTCTGTGAGCGATCCTTTCATTCCAAACAAATTGGTAATCCATTTAAACCCTTTTGGAACGGTTCCAATTACTGCTTCTAAAGCCCCAAACCATAAATCGTTCAAGCTAAATTGTGGAAACTTTTTCCTGTTTTCTTTCAGCAATAAAAAAGCTCTTCTGCATTCCCAACCAGCATCCCAAAAATTTCCAAATTTAACTTGTACCATCGCACGCTGCATGCGAATAACTGCTTGGGAATATAAATAAAAAGGGGAGTTGGAGTTGCCTGCTTCTACTCGATCTAGTCGTTCTTGAAATTGAGGGAAAAGCCTGGTATAATCGGAGGGGTCTTCATTTAAAAATAGGGTGTAAAAGTCAATATAGTTTTCTAATAAAACAGGAATCAAGTTGTCGGGTTGCTGTAACTGCAGTTTTTGAATTTGCAGTTGTCCTGTTTTAGTTTTTAGTTTGGTGATATCTTGATAAGCCTGAAAGCAGGCTGCATTAAAATCAAATTTTGTTTGAGCCCATCCAGTAAAAGAGATACACAATAAGATAACTGAAGCGAATAGATTTTTCTTCACAACCTAAAAATAAGAAAGGGCAGCCAATTGACTGCCCTTGAGTATGTTAAATGCTGCTAATTTATTTTACATCCACACTATCATTCAAATCTGCATCTACTAAAATACGTCCGCAGTTTTCGCAAACGATAATTTTTTTATGCAAACGAATTTCACTTTGACGTTGAGGTGGAATAGAATTGAAGCAACCGCCACAAGCATCACGCTCAACAGCAACAACTGCTAAACCGTTTCTGTAGCTGGTTCTGATTCTATCGTAGCTGTAAATTAAACGCTCATCAATATGTGCTCTTGCGTCTGCACTGTATCCGTTTAATTCTGTTTCTTCTTTTACTGTATCAGCAATGATTTTTTCTAATTCACCTTTCTTGTGGTTTAAAACCCCTTCTTTCACTGCCACCATTTTCTTGGCATTCTCCAATTGCTTTACTTTTTCGGCTAATTCTTCGTTTGCATCACGAATATGCTTTTCGCAGAGTTTAACCTCAAGCTGTTGCATTTCTACCTCTTTATTGATGGCTTCGAATTCACGATTGTTTTTTACGTTCTCGCTTTGCTTTTCGTATTTAGCAATTAATGCTTCGCTTTCTTTAATAGCGTTTTTCTTTCCTTCAATGAATTCGCCAATACCATTAATTTCTTCTTCAATGCGGGTCTGACGAGCAGATAACCCTAGTATTTCATCTTCTAGGTCGCTCACTTCCATTGGAAGTTCTCCCTTTAAAACTTGAATTTCGTCTAGTTTGCTGTCAATCTTTTGTAAACGCAACAGGTTTACTAATTTTTCTTCAACGGAGAAATCTTTTGCAGATGCCATATCGTGTTGGTAATTATAGAGTTTATCCTAAAAAATAACGTACAGGATTTGTCTGAACGCTTGTTTTTAGGACGGCAAAGTTAGGGAATTTGCTGGTTATTAGCGAAAAAAGCAAGTCAATCGTGTATTGTTCACTTTCCCAGTGACCAATATCAGCTACAACCAGCTGGTTATTAGCATCAAAAAACTCATGGTATTTAATGTCTGCAGTCACAAAAAAGTCTGCACCTGCAACTATAGCTTCTTTAATTAGGAAACTGCCTGCTCCACCACAAAGGGCCACTTTTTCTACTTTTTTACCTAATAATGGGGTGTGTTTAATCAATTTTAGGTCAAATTGAGTCCTTAATAAGCTTAAAAAGGCATTTTCTTCCATGGGGGATTGCAACTGTCCAATCACTCCAGACCCTACTTTTTGGTTCAAATTGTTCAGGGGAATTAAATCATACGCCACTTCTTCGTATGGGTGGGCCGCTATTAGTGCTGCTACCACTGAATGTTCCAAATAATTAGGTAATATTACTTCGAGTCGGCTTTCTGCTACTAGTTCCCGCACTCCTTGGGTGCCAATGGTAGGATTTGACAGTGCTGATCCGCGAAAGCTTCCAATCCCCCCAGAACTAAAACTGGTTTCACTATACTCTCCAATATTGCCTGCACCCGCAGCAAATAATGCTTCTTGTACTTGCGCTAATTGTGGGGTGGGTACAAAAGTTACCAGTTTGGTTAATATGGATTGCTTGGGTTGCAAAATTTGGCAATGCGTTAATCCTAATTTTTGAGCAATGACACTGTTAACCCCGCCCCATACATTGTCTAAATTAGTATGGATTGCATAAATAGCTATATCATGTTTGATTGCATAAATCAAGGCCTCTTCCACATAGTTTTTTCCTGTGATTTTGGTAATGCCTTTAAATAAAATTGGATGATGGGCTACTACCAAATTAGCCCCCGAAGCTTTGGCTTCTTGCAATACTGCAAGGGTGGCATCTAGGGTGCAAACGACACCATTACATTCCCAATTGGCTGATCCTGTAATTAGGCCTGCATTGTCGTAAGACTCCTGATACGCAAGTGGGGCAAAGTTTTCTAGTGCTTTGGTTATCTCGGAGATTTTCATACTACGAATTTAGCTTCAATCTATCTTTGTTCTATGGTAGTTCCGCAATTTCTTTTTAGTGATGGCAAATATTTAAAGCAAGATAAACTGCTTATTTCACCGAATAATCGGTCATTTAGGTATGGGGACGGCTTTTTTGAAACGATGAAATGGCACAAGGGAAAGATTTTACTTGAGCAGTTGCATATGGAGCGTTTATTTGCTACTTTAAATACCCTGCATTTTAAACCGCCGGCTTATTTTACCACCGATTATATTGTGGATGCTGTTCAACAATTAGTTGCTAAAAATCAACATCATCAATTAGCTCGGGTTCGAGTTACTATTTATAGAGGGGATGGTGGAATTTATGATGAACAAAATCATTTTCCACACTTACTCATACAAACATGGGCATTGAACCCAATGAATAATCGATTAAACGAAAACGGTTTAGAGATTGATATTTATGCTGCTGCGGTAAAACATGCTGATCATTTCTCTTTATTGAAATCGAATAATTATTTAGGCTATGCGATGGCTGCAATATGGGCTAAAGAACATCATTTAAATGATGCGATTTTATTAAATCCACAAGGCAATATTGCTGATGCAACCATTGCAAATATTTTTCTAATTACCAATGGAACTATTTTAACGCCCACTTTATCTGAAGGTCCAGTAGCAGGGGTGATGCGTCGATTTGTTTTAAAGCAATTAAACGCTAAAGGCTATGAAGTAAAAGAGGGGATAGTTACTGTAGCTGATTTGGCCAATGCGTCTGAAGTATTTTTAACCAATGCCATTTATGGAATGCGTTGGGTTAAGCAATGCGGCAAGCGTTCCTATGCACATCAGTTAGTGCCGCATTTGTATAAAGAAATTATTGCAGGTATGTTTTAGTTTGAAATTACTTGCAACATTGTTGCATTATTGAAACAATTGCTTTATTTTGCAACAAAGTTGCATAATGAATAAACGTAAATTACCTGTTACACTATTAAGTGGATTTTTAGGTTCTGGAAAAACAACGCTGCTCAATCATATTCTGCATAACAAAGTGGGTTTGAAGGTAGCTGTTATTGTAAATGATATGAGTGAAGTGAACGTAGATGCTAATTTGGTTAAGAACCAAAATGTATTGTCACGAACAGAGGAGAAGTTAGTTGAAATGAGTAATGGATGTATTTGTTGCACATTGAGAGAAGACTTGATGGTGGAAGTTGAAAAATTAGCGAACGAAAATCGATTTGATTACTTGCTCATTGAGAACACTGGTATTGGAGAGCCAGTTCCGGTTGCACAAACCTTTAGTTTTGTAAGTGAGGATGGAAAAATTGATCTCTCTCAATTTAGTTATATTGATACATTGGTTACAGTGGTTGATTGCTTTAATTTCTTTAAAGATTTTGGTACCAATGAATTGTTGATAGATCGAAAATTAACAGATATCGATGGAGATTACAGGACTATTGTAAACTTACTTACCGATCAAATTGAATTTGCTAATGTAATTGTATTGAATAAAACTGATTTAATTGATGCACCAACCCTTGGCTTATTAAATGCGGCAATCAAAAAACTAAATCCAACTGCTAAGCTCATTGCTACTTCATTTTCAAAAGTGGATCCCAATGAATTGCTGAATACGGGTCTTTTTGATTTTGAAGAAGCCCAACATGCTGCTGGTTGGCAAAAAGAATTAGAAGGGGGAGTGCACACCCCAGAAACGGAAGAATACGGCATAAGCTCTTTCGTTTTCAGAAATCAAAAACCATTTCATCCTTTGCGATTTTGGCAGTATTTAAATAATGAATACCCAATGGGTGTCATACGTGCAAAGGGGTTATTTTGGTTGGCATCTAGACCTAATGAAGCCATTAATTTTAGTCAAGCTGGGGGATCTTCAAGATTAGAAACAGCGGGTGTTTGGTGGATGAGCATGCCTTATGCGGAACGAATCAAGTATCCCTCTTTTGTTGAAAATCAAACCTATATTGAATCAAAGTGGCATAAAGTCTGGGGCGATCGTATGAATGAATTAGTATTTATTGGACAAGATATTGATCAAGCAACTGTGACTGCAGCACTAGAAAAATGTTTATTGCTAGAAGATGAACTGCGTTTTATGAATGACTCAATAGGTTTTGCAGATCCTTTTCCTAAGAATATATAGGTTCATTTGCATGTTTACTGTTGCAATTGATTTACAACCTTCCTTTTAAACTTTTTAGATTCTCTATTGTTTAAGATAAAATAGTTGTAATGAAACCTATAGTAAACATAATTTGGTTTAGAAGAGACCTGAGATTAAAAGACAATGCTGCTTTGTATCATGCATTGAAATCGGGAGTTCCTGTTTTGCCTATATTCATTTTTGATACCACTATTTTGGATCAATTGCAAGATAAGTCAGACAAGCGCGTGGCATTTATACATTCCGCCTTGACTGAAATGCAAACCGAACTAGTTGGAATGGGAAGCACTTTGCAAGTATTCCATGGAAAGCCATTGGATATTTTCGCGCAGTTGGTTCAGTTGTATACCATAAAAACTGTATTTGCTAATCACGATTATGAGCCTTATGCCTTAGAGCGAGATAAGTCCATTGCTGATCTGCTTACTCAGGCTGGTGTTGGGTTTGAAACATATAAGGACCAAGTGATTTTTGAAAAAGATGAAGTAACTAAAGATGATGGTAAACCCTACACCGTATTTACACCTTATTCAAAAAAATGGAAGGCAAAACTTAATGCTGATTATTTGAAGCCTTATTTAACCGAACAATATTTTACTGCTTTTTACAAGCAATCGCCTATTCATATTCCGTCTCTTGCTTCCATGAATTTTCAAGAAGTACCAATTGAATTTCCTTCGAAAAAATTAGATGAGGAAATCGTTCGTAAATACAGTCAAAACAGAGATTTTCCTGCATTGGAAAAAGGGACTTCTAAAATGGGCGTGCACTTGCGTTTTGGCACAGTAAGCGTTCGTGCTTTAGCTACTATTGCCGCTGGATTAAACGAAACTTATTTGAATGAATTAATCTGGAGAGATTTTTATCAAATGATTCTATGGCATTTTCCTAAAGTAGGTAAGGGGCATGCTTTCAAAGCAGAATACGAAAAAATTAAATGGCGCAATAATGAAGCCGAGTTTCAAAAGTGGTGCGAAGGAAAAACAGGTTATCCTATTGTGGATGCTGGAATGCGTGAATTAAATGCTACAGGTTTTATGCACAATCGTGTGAGAATGATTGTGGCTTCTTTCTTGACCAAGCATTTACTCATCGATTGGCGTTGGGGGGAAGCTTATTTTGCGAATAAATTATTAGACTTCGATTTGTCGGCAAATAATGGTAGTTGGCAATGGGCGGCCAGTAGTGGTTGCGATGCAGCACCTTACTTCAGGGTGTTTAATCCTTACTTACAAACGGAAAAATTTGATAAAGATCTAAAGTATATTAAGCAATGGGTACCTGAGTTTCAAGAGTTCAATTATCCGCAGCCTATTGTAGTGCATGAAGTTGCGCGGAAGCGTGTTCTTGAAACCTATGCTGCTGCGTTGAAGCCTGTTTAAATTTTATTTGGTTCTCTGGGGTTGAAAAATTCTTCACTACAATCCCTTTTCAAGGTCTTAAATGTGAAGAATTTTTCCCCAGAGAACCAATTGAATCTATACTTCAACGTAGCGCATATAGAAGTCTTAAATGCGCAGTGAAAATTTTCCCACAGTCAACCATATATAATTAGGCTTCAAAGCGGCAGCATGCCTTAACTTTAAATGTTACTTTTAGTGTTGAATATTAAATGATTTTTTATGCGTAGTGCTTTTCTGTTTTTTATTGCTTTATTTTTTTCATTGGTGGGTATTGCTCAGCATGAAAACCATACCATGCCTAAGGATACTGTTGTGAAAGCTAAAAGTCCTAGAACTTCTGTGATGGAAATGGTTGGAGATAATCATGTACATATAGATTATGGTTCTCCAAGTGTTAGAGGAAGGAGTATTTGGAACGGATTAGTTGCTTATGGTCAAGTTTGGGCAACTGGTGCACATAAAGCCACATGGATTGAGTTTTCTGCTGATGTTCTAATCAACAATAAATTGATTCCAAAGGGTAAATATGGTTTTTTTACTATTCCCGATAAAAATCAATGGACACTAATATTGAGTAAAGATTGGGATATGCATTTGGCGGACGCGTATAACCAAGAAAATGATTTGATCCGGATTGTAACTAGGCCAAAGAAAAATAAAAGCTTAACCGAAGCGCTTGAATATAAAATTATTCCAACTGGAAATGATAAAGCTAAAGTGGAGCTAAGTTGGGAATACTTAACTGTTTCCTTTGATTTTCAAAATGCAAAATGATAATTATTAACAGTTTGTGTTGTGGTTACATGCATTATTAGTTGTAGCTTACTGTATGATTTAGATATTTTCTGATTACAGCAAATCACATTTATCTAAAATCTTATTTATGAAATTGTTCAATTACTTCTTTGTATTGACATCGTTTGTTGCCTTTGCATCTTGTGCTACCACCGCCAAATTTCCTATTTCTTCTGTAGTTCCTGCTGCTGAAATTACCGCGAAAAAAAAGACGGATGACAATAAAAACAATACGCTTGAGATTACGGCACGTAATCTGGCAAGTCCTGATCGTTTAGTTCCTGCTGGAACCAATTACAGTATTTGGGTAGTATCAAAAGGGCAGGGTACCAAGAATGTTGGTCAGCTATTAGTGACCAACGGAGATAAAGCTAGTTTCAAGACTACTACTGCTTTTGACTTTGATGAAGTGTTTATTACCGTAGAAAATCAAAGTGACTTAAGTTATCCTACTGGAGTTGAAATTTCTCGTACCAAGTTTTAAATGAGTGCATGCATCAGCAAACATTTTTTCTTCGCTGCAATCCTTCTTCGAAGTCTTAAATGCTCAGAAAAAATTTTCCTGACGCATGCTTTAGTGATTACTTGTGTCTGGAAAATTCATGCCGAGCATTTAATACGTGTTAACGGATTGTAGCGAAGGCATGAAAATTTCCAGACATATTAAGACCTTAAATGCGTGTAAGTTTTTCAACTGCTTGTAAGCCTTCGATGCCGAGATCGAGCGAAAAATTATTTACATAGAGGTTAATATGCTGCCGCATTACTTCTTCGCTCATTTCTTGCGCATGCTCAATTACATAAGGTGCAACTGTTGGATAGTTTGCAAATGCATATTCAATACTTTGCTTAATTAAAGCGTCTACTTGTTGTATGATTATGGGGTCAATTGTTTTCTTAGCAATGATTCCGCCTAAAGGAATGGGCAATTGTTGCGTCTCTTCCCAATATGCACCGAGGTCAATTATTTTTTCTAATCCCTTGGCTTCATAAGTGAATCGGTTCTCGTGTATGATTACACCGGCATCTACTTCTCCATTCAGAACCGCATTTTCTATTTCATGAAATACCTTGAATACTTT
The DNA here is from genome assembly GCF_051860225.1 of Sediminibacterium sp. GTDB lineage: Bacteria > Bacteroidota > Bacteroidia > Chitinophagales > Chitinophagaceae > Sediminibacterium. The sequence goes on along the minus strand of NZ_JBHYEI010000004.1, from coordinate 79,260 downwards.
TTTTGTTGCGTTGGGATATGCCAAACTAAATAACAAATGTGCGGTGGTATTTTCGCCTGGTATGGCAATAGTCATGTCATCTACTGAATTGAATTTGCCTGGTTGGGTAATCAATAAAGGTCCTACACCTTTACCTAAAGCACCTCCGCTATTCAATAAGTTATACTGATGGTGCACTTTATTCCATACCCCATAACTGATTTTTGAAAAATCCATCTTGCCTTGTAACGCCCACTCATTAAGGGTTTGAACGTCTTCTAAATACACATCAAATGAAATGCCATGCGTATTTATTTTTTGATTTACCAGCGCATCAAAAATAAATGTATCGTTGGGGCAGGGGGAAAATGCCAGACTAAATTTCATAATTACAGATTGTTTGAAAAGCCATTCTTTTCAGATTTATTTCACATTATACAATCTATCAACATATTGGATCAATGCTTTGTTGAGTCCTTCAATGCTCTCTTTCAACAACCATTTACTTTTATCTCTTTCGCCAACATAATTAGAAATGGCTCTTATTTGTATAAAAGGAATTCCAGTTTCTCTACCGACATAATGTAGTGATGCTCCTTCCATGCTTTCTATGGCAGCTCCATATTTCTTCTTTAATTGTATAATTCGATCTGGCTGTGTTGTTACTTGATTGACTGTTATACCGTCCACTACTGGCAAATTCAATAAATTGTATTGCTTGAGCCAAGGATTGGGGAGTTTTCTTTTCTCGAAAGGATGATAGCTGCTTTTTTCTAGCTTCATGTCGAATAGGTCTTTCCAGTAGCCTTTTTCTTCTACTCCGGTATCTCCTAACATTTCATTGTTAATCACTACCACTTGGCCGGGTGCCCATTTTTTACTGAAACTTCCCGCTATTCCAGCTTGTATAATTAAATCGGGTCGTTCTTCTAAGGCTAGGCGAGTGATCGAAACAGCTGAGGCCAATATTCCCACACCAGATTGATAAAACTGCAACTTTAATCGCTGGCTTTTACCTGTGTACAGCTCGTTGATGTCTACAAATGTAGGCATCCATTCTGTTGTTGTGGCTGATGTAATGACGATCCTCATATTGTAAAGTTGACGAAAAACACGCAACTTTCTCCAATTTTGTACCTTTGCAAAAATTTTTAACGGAATGGTGTACCTGACCAGACAAGAACATTTTAATGCAGCTCATAAATTATTCAACCCTGCTTGGTCTAAAGAACGAAATGAACAGGTTTTTGGAGTTTGTGCCAATGAAAACTGGCATGGGCATAATTATGATCTGTATATTACTATTAAAGGTATACCTGACCCGGAAACTGGATTCTTATTTGACGTTAAATCACTCAGTAAACTCATTAAGATTCATGTTATTGACCACTTAGATCATAAGAATTTGAATATGGATGTGCCTTTTATGGCAGGTAAAATGTGTAGTACAGAAAATTTAGCTTTGGCCATTTGGAACCAATTGGCTCCTCATTTACCTAGCCCCGTGAAGCTGCATTGTGTAAAGTTGTATGAAACACCCCGCATTTATGTGGAATATTTTGGGGAGCAACTTTAAACAATATCCTTTTTCTTGCGTTATAGTTATATAAAATCTGCCAAATAAGCTCTTTTTAGGTTTCTGGTACGTATTTGGATAGATTTATAGAACAATTGGTTTGGACACTTGATCAGCACACTTCTGAAACAGTACCAAATAATCAACGTTCTCTTGGCATTTGACTTTAGATTATAAAAAAATGAATAATAAAAGAATCACTGTATTCCGCAAGGAGCATTTTAATGCAGCACACCGACTGAATAACCCAGCTTGGTCTGCCGAGCGCAATAAAGCGGTTTTTGGATTATGTAATAATGAAAACTTTCATGGCCATAACTATGAATTGATTGTTCAGGTTTCAGGTGAAATTGATCCTGATACAGGCTATTTGATTGATTTGAAAATATTGAGCGATATTATTAAGGAACAGGTGTTAAACCGGTTTGATCATAAAAATTTGAATCTAGATACGCAGGAATTTAAAGACTTGAATCCGACTGCTGAAAATATTGCAGTAGTTATTTACGACTTAATAAGGGCTAAACTAGAAGAGAAGTTTACTTTAAAAATTAGATTGTATGAAACAGAACGAAATTTTGTCGAATATCCGACTGAATGGTGATAAGATTATTTTCACAGATGAAGACCTTGTAGACGAAATGGGAGACAACCATATTAGTACTTCTGTGGATACCCCAATGGTAGCTGGTGCTTTTGATAAATCGGATGAAGAGAAAATCGCGATTATTCAAGACCATTTTAGAGCTATCATGGAAACCCTAGGACTTGATCTTACGGATGATAGTTTGAAGGGAACACCAAAGCGTGTGGCTAAAATGTATGTTAAAGAAATTTTTAGTGGGCTTAATCCTGCTAATAAACCCGCAGTTGCTTTATTTGACAACAAATACAAGTACAATGAAATGCTGGTTGAAAAGAATATTTCTTTTTACAGTAATTGTGAACACCATTTTGTTCCAATCATTGGTAAAGCACACTTGGCTTACATTAGCAATGGCAGGGTAATTGGCTTAAGCAAATTGAACCGTTTAGTTGAGTTTTATGCTAAACGTCCTCAAGTGCAAGAGCGTTTGACTATGCAAATTGCTAAAGAATTACAGCGCGAATTAGGGACCGAAGATGTAGCTATTGTAATTGATGCAAAACACCTTTGTGTAGCAAGTAGAGGTGTTGAAGACGATACTTCGTCTACAATCACTTCATTCTATGGAGGTAAGTTTAAAGAAGAAAAACGCAAGGAAGAATTCCTTAGATACTTAGAATTAAAAACTGAGTTTTAAAAAATCATTTACTTTGCCATAAATTAAATATTTATGGCAAAGCATGCTTTTGTTTTTCCTGGTCAGGGTGCTCAGTTTACTGGCATGGGAAAAAATTTATACGATGCGCATTCCTCTGTAAAAGAATTGTTTGAGCAAGCCAATGATATCCTTGGTTTCCGTATCAGCGACACCATGTTTACTGGAACGGATGAAGCGCTCAAGCAAACCAATATTACTCAGCCCGCTATTTTTATTCATTCTGTTGCTGCTTTTAAAACAATTGAAGGAGCAAAACCAGATATGGTTGCAGGACATTCTTTGGGTGAGTTTTCTGCCCTTGTTGCCAATGGTGTGTTGGCTTTTGATAAAGCTTTAGAGCTGGTTAGCATTCGTGCAAAAGCAATGCAAAAAGCCTGCGAATTAAATCCTTCAACTATGGCTGCTGTGTTAAATTTAGCCGATGAAAAAGTAGAAGAAATTTGCGCAGCTATTCAAGCTGAGACTGGTGAAGTGGTAGTGGCAGCTAATTACAATTGTCCGGGCCAACTCGTTATAAGTGGCTCTGTTAAGGCAATTGAAATAGCTTGTATAAAAATGAAAGAAGCTGGTGCTAAGCGTGCTTTGGTATTACCTGTCGGTGGCGCTTTCCATTCCCCTTTAATGGCTCCAGCCAAAACTGAATTGGCTGCTGCAATTGAAGCAGCTGTTTTTAACACACCTTCTTGTCCTGTTTATCAAAATACGGTTGCAAAAGCAGTTGCTGATCCACAAGAAATAAAACAAAACTTAATTAATCAATTAACGGGTGCAGTAAAATGGACGCAATCTGTTCAAGCAATGGTTGCAGACGGTGCAACTGAATTTACCGAATGTGGTCCTGGTAAAGTATTACAAGGATTGGTTGGTAAAATTGCAGGTACTGCTGTTGTCGTAAATGGAGTTAACTAATTATTCAAGCTGCAATTAATCCATTCTGGGTCAAAATCGGCATTGTATTTTTTATAGAATCGTATGGCAGGTTCATTCCATTCCAATACCTGCCATACCATTCCTTTGAATCCTTTTTCCTTACATTCTTCTATGAGTTGGTCAAATAATAATTTACCAATTTTTTGTCCCCTCATTTGTTCAGTTACCAGTATATCTTCTAAGTACATTCTTTGTCCTTTCCAAGTGCTATATCGAATATAGTATAAAGCAAAACCATGTATTTCAGTACTCCCATCTGTTTTGGTTTCTTCCGCTACAAATGCCCACCATACGGGTTTTTCGCCAAATCCACTTTCAATAAAATGGTCTAAGGTTACCGTCACTTCGTTGGGTGCTTTTTCGTATAAAGCCAACTCTTTTATTAATTCGAGTAATCGTGCACAATCTTTGCTTTCTGCTCTTCTGATTTGAATATTCATAGTGTATTTAGCGCTTGTTCAAAGTCTGCAATAATGTCTTCAATATTTTCTATTCCTACACTTAATCTAATTAATCCATCGGTGATATCAAATTGCAAACGTTCTTCTTTTGATAATCCCATATGACTCATGCTTGCAGGGTGTGATAACAAAGTATCTGGTGTTCCAAATGAAATGGCTCTAATGCCAATTTGCAATGCATCAATGAATTTTTTCCCTGCTTCAATGCCGCCTTTTAGTTCAAAGCTCATTAGTGCGCCTGCATGCTTCATTTGTTTTTTAGCAATGGTATAATCAGGGTGAGTGGGTAGTCCGCAATAATTTACTTTTTCTACTGCTGTATGGTTTAATAAATATTCGGCTACCTGCATTGCATTGCTGCAGTGTCGCTCCATCCTTAATTCTAGTGTTTTTAATCCATTCGTTAATAAAAAGGAATCGAATGCATTGCTATTGCCTCCCAATAAAACATGCCATTTCCAAATGGGGCCATTCATTAAAGCAAGGTCTTTTCCTAATAAGATTCCACCAATTGCCGTACCATGTCCATTTAAAAATTTAGTGGTACTATGCATCACAAAATCTGCACCCCACTTAAATGGTTGTTGCAAATATGGAGTTGCTGCAGTGTTGTCAACTGAAACTAAAATGCCTTTGCTTTTTGCAATGATGCATACCTTTTCTATATCTATACAACGTAATGTAGGATTAGAGGGCGTTTCAATATGAATCAATTTTATAGAAGGATATTGAACAAGTGCTGCTTCAATAGCAGCTTCATTATTTAGGTTGATCATCACTGTCTCTACACCTGTATCCGCTAATACTTTGTGCAAGAGCTCGTGTGTGCCACCATACAATGCTTGATGCGTTAATACAGTGTCTCCTTTGCTTAAAGTGCCTAAAAATAAGGTACTTAAAGCGGCTTGACCACTAGCATGCAATAGGGCTTTGACTTTCAGCGGCTCACCTTCTTCGTTGGTAAGTCCAAATGTTTCTAGTGCTGCAATAATTTCTTCCGCAACAGTAAAACTTGGATTGCCCCATCTGCTGTATATTTTGGTTTTATCTGCACCTGCAAATCGTTCACTGCCTTCTGTTGCTGTATCAAAGGTAAATGTTGAACTGGCATAGATGGGTGTTAGGTGTGCATGCTCTGCATTACTATGACCAGATGCATGTATGGCAGTGGTTCCAATTCCTTTGAACTTTTTATTCATACCCTTCTTTTCTTTTTTAAAATAGTGTCGGCAATTATTCACTGTCGTATGCCCACTTAATCCAAGTGGCACCCCAAGTGAATCCTCCCCCAAATGCTGCTAAAACAATATTATCTCCTTTCTTTAATTGCTTTTCCCAATCCCACAAACAAAGAGGTAATGTTGCTGCTGTTGTGTTACCATATTTTTGAATATTGATCATGACTTTTTCTTTGGGAAGCCCCATTCTATTAGCCGTTGCATCAATGATTCTTAAGTTGGCCTGATGTGGCACCAACCAAGCGATATCCTCTGCAGTTAAATTATTTCGCTCTAATAATTCTGCACTCACATCGGCCATTCCTTTTACCGCAAATTTGAAAACAGCTTGGCCTTCTTGATATGCATAGTGTTCCTTAGCCATTACTGTTTCTACACTTGCTGGCTTTAAGGACCCTCCAGCTTTCATATGTAAATATTGTCTGCCACTTCCATCGCTACGTAAGATGCTGTCTTTAATACCTTCTTCCTCTTCGGTAGGCTGTAATAAAATGGCTCCAGCTCCATCTCCAAAAATGATGCAAGTTGCTCTATCTGTATAATCAATAATGGAACTCATTTTATCTACCCCTACTACAATTACATTTTTGTAACGTCCACTTTCTATGAACATAGCGCCGGTTGTAACTGCATATAAGAATCCACTACAGGCAGCACTCATATCAAATCCCCAAGCATTGGTTGCCCCCAATTTGTCGGCTATGATATTGGCTGTTGCCGGAAATACCATGTCTGGTGTTACCGTTGCACAAATAATGCAATCAATATCTGTAGGGGCTAGGTTTTTTTTACGAAGTATTTCTAGTATTGCAGGAACTGCCATATCGCTGCTGGCTTTGCCTGGTTCTTTGAGTATTCTTCTTTCTTCAATACCAGTTCTGGTTCTAATCCACTCGTCGTTGGTATCTACCATTTTTTCTAAATCAAAATTGGTCAACTTTGTTTCTGGAACAAAGCCTCCAACTGCCGTAATAGCTGCGCTTCTTTTATTCATTTATTATCTAGATTATATAAAAGGTTGAAGGTACGCCTTATTGCTTTCTTTTTGCTATTTTCGTATCATTTATGATAGCATTCGTTCGTGGTCAATTTGCCGTTAAAACGCCTGCCCGAGTGGTAGTAGATGTGAATGGAGTAGGGTATGATCTTCAAATTAGCCTGAATACCTTTTCTGCAATTAGCAATAAAGAAAGCGGGCAATTGTTTACTTATTTGCATATTACAGAGAATGCACATACTTTATTTGGCTTTGCTGAACTATCCGAAAAAGACCTGTTTCTACAATTAATCAGCGTTTCTGGGGTGGGAGCATCCACTGCTAGGATGATGTTGTCGGGTATGAAACCTGAAGAAATTACTCGTGCAATCGTGCAGGGTAATACCAAACAGTTAGAGGGTATAAAGGGAATAGGGAAAAAATCGGCCGAAAGATTGATTGTTGAATTAAGGGATAAACTGGCCAAACAGCATAATGAAAACATTTTACCCGGATTTGTTACCCCGCAAATGGATTCGGATGCCATAAATGCATTAATTTCATTAGGTATTGGTAGAGCAATGGCTGAACAAGCTGTTAAGAAAACCATGCAAAACACCCCCGAAAACAGTTCATTAGAAGACATTATTAAACAAGCACTCAAAAACCTCTGACCATCGAATTGAGCTTTACTTAACCAAGCGGGACTGTTCTTGAAGTATACCGGTACATTGCTACTTTTTATTTTAACCATTTTGTGGTGTGATATTGCTATTGCACAACAGAAAGACAGCTTGCGTTTCCCAATACAAGATAGAAGGGGTGATGCATATAGTGCACCCAATAAAAATCCATTTGATATTAAAGACACCGGTTTAGTTAAACGCAGAACAGAATACGATCCTAAATCCAATTCTTATTTTGTTTCTGAAAAAATTGGATCTACCTGGTACCGCAAACCCGCCTCAATTAGTTTTGCCGATTTTTGGAAATTGGAATCAAAAAAATCCGAAAACGATTATTTTAAAAAAAGAGCCGATGCACTCTTTTTATTAAACCAAAAAAGCAAACGTCCTCCTTTACAAACCTATCCTAAATTATTTGATCGCATTTTTGGATTAACAGGACAAAACTTAAAAGTAGATATTCGTCCTTCTGGTGAAGTGAATGTGATGGCTGGATACCAGGGCCAAAATATTAAGAATCCTACATTGCCAGAGCGTGCAAGAAAAAATGGGGGCTTCGATTTTGATATGAATGCTAACTTAAACTTGAACGCCAATATTGGTGACAAGCTTAAATTTCCCATCAATTATAATACCCTTACTAACCTCGGTTTTGATAACCAATTGAAATTAGATTACAAGGGAATGGATGATGAAATCATTAAAAATATTGAGGCAGGTAATATCTCCTTTCAATCGAAGGGTACATTAATTCCGAGTGCGCAAAACTTATTTGGCGTTAAAGCGCAATTGCAATTTGGAAAATTATTTGTAACTGGAGCATTAGCTAATCAACGTTCTTCTAGGCAAAGTTTAAATTTACAAGGAGGCGCTGCTACCCAAACTTTTCAAAAGCGTTTAGATGAGTACGAAGAAAATCGGCACTTTTTATTAGGAAAATATTTCAGGGATAATTTTAATAAGACCATGCGCAATTTACCTGTTGTAAATTCTCAGGTCCAAATTCAGCGGATGGAAGTTTGGGTGACAAATAGAACAGGTGCTACTACGGATGCAAGAGATGTAGTAGGCTTGATGGATTTAGGAGAACCCGCACCTTTTAATCCTTCTATTCAATCTTTAACGAACAATCCATTACCCGCAAACGGTGCCAATAATTTATTCGCTTCTTTAGCGGGTGATCCCAATGCAAGAAATCCTGCATTAGTAAACAGTTTATTATTAGGAAAAGGCTTAAGACCGGTAGATGATTTTGAAAAAACATTCGCTAGAAAACTTTCTACAAACGAATATTATTTTAATCCTCAAGCAGGCTTTATTTCAATTAATACACAGCTACAAGCAGACGAAGTATTAGCGGTTGCATTTCAATATACCTATAATGGAAGGGTATTTCAAGTAGGTGAATTTTCTCAAGATATTTCTTTAGACTCCAATAAGGGAGTGCAAAAAGTATTGTTCTTAAAATTATTAAAAGCCACTTCACAAAGAACCAATTTGCCTATTTGGAGTTGGATGATGAAGAATGTTTATTCACTAGATTTATTTGGAGGCATTGAAAGAACCGATTTTAAATTAAATGTATTATATGAAGAGCCAAGTGGTGGATTAAAAAGATTTTTACCTGAAACAGCTCCTGTTGTTGATGGACAGCCCCTTCTGCGTATTTTAAATTTAGATCGACTCAACAATCGAAACGATCCTCAACCAGATGGGGTATTCGATTACATTGAAGGCTTTACCATTTTACCGCAAATGGGTAGGGTGGTATTTCCTGTATTGGAACCTTTTGGTAAAGACCTTGATACGCTTGCATTTACGGGTTTGCCACAAGCAACTAAGGATAAATATGTTTACTATCAATTGTATGATTCCATTAAAGCGATTGCACAAACCTATGCCAATGTGAATCGGTTTGTTATGCAAGGCCAAGTAAAAGGTGCAGGAGGTAGCTCTGAAATTTATTTAAATACTTTTAATATTCCACAAGGGTCTGTTTCTGTTACTGCAGGAGGGCAAATTTTACGAGAAGGAGCAGACTTTATTGTAGATTATAATTTGGGTACTGTTAAAATATTAAATCAAGGAATTTTAAGTGCCAATATTCCTATAAAAGTAAACTTTGAAAATAATATTGGTTTTGGCATGCAGCAAAGAGGATTTGCCGGATTAAGGGTAGATTATTTAGCTAGTAAAAAATTATCTGTAGGTGCATCAATGGTTAGATTAGGTGAGCGTCCCTTCTTTACTAAAATGGGTTACGGGGATGATCCAATAAGAAATACCATGTATGGGATAGATTTTAGTTATCGTTCAGAATTACCAGGACTAACACGTTTATTGGACAAACTTCCTTTTTATACTACCAAAGCAAAGTCTTCTATTAATGCATATGGAGAAGCGGCTGTATTAAAACCAGGGCATCCACCACAAATAGGAAGAGGCGATCAAGGGCTTATTTTTATTGATGATTTTGAAGGTACACGGGCATCCATCGATTTGCGTTTCCCATTTGTTGCATGGGCACTAGCTTCTACACCACAAGGAAATCCACGCTTTCCTGAATCTACTTTAACCGACTCAATTAATTATAATTTTAATAGAGCCAAACTAGCTTGGTACAATATTGAACCGAATTTACAAGACAAGAATAGTCCGAACAATCCTTTGCGCAGAAATTTAGCTGAGTTAAGTGATCCAAGGGTTCGTCAGGTTTTTACCAATGAATTGTTTCCACAACGTACCACTAATATTACGGATGTTCAAGCACCCACTTTTGATTTGGCTTTTTATCCAACTGAGAAAGGCCCCTACAATTTTGAAACTAGAAACGGACAAATTAATTCGAATGGCCGTTTGAGTAATCCATCCACCAGATGGGGAGGAATTATGCGAGCGATAGATCAAACTGATTTTGAAACCAATAATATTGAGTTTGTTGAATTTTGGATGCAAAATCCATTTATCACTAATCCAAATAGTAGAGGTGGTAAACTATTTTTGAATTTTGGAAATATCAGCGAAGACATTTTAAAAGATGGACGACGTTTTTATGAAAATGGAATGAACACGCCTACTGTTCCTGCTTCAGTGGATAGCAGTAATACCTGGGGTAAGACACCCGTGAACCCTATCCAGATTACACAAGCATTCAGTAACGATCCCAATGATCGAGTTTTTCAAGATGTAGGTTTTGATGGGATAGATGATATAGCAGAACGTAGAAAGAAAAGTTATATCCTAGATCAGTTGGCCAATAATTTTGGTCCTGCTTCTGCAGTGTATCAACGCGCTTTTCAAGATCCTTCAAATGACAACTATCAATGGTATAGAGACCCAGCTTTCGATGCAGTTGGTACTGGTATTTTGGGGAGGTATAAAAATTTTAATAATCCGCAAGGTAATTCGCCCGTTGCAACAACAGGTGGTCAGTTTACTTCTGCAGCCACTTTATTTCCAGATAATGAAGATTTAAACAGAGACAATACCCTCAATGAAACAGAGTCTTATTACGAATACGAAGTTCCATTGGTTCCTGGGATGGATGTGGGTAGAACCCCCTATATTACTGATAAAAAGCGAGTGGCGGTTAATTCTGCTGATGGTGTAACTAGAACAGAAGATTGGTATTTATTTAGGGTGCCAATCAAAAATTTTACCCGCAAAGTGGGGAATATTCCAGACTTTAAATCGATACGTTTTGTTCGCTTGTACATGACCGATTTTGACGATTCAGTTGTAGTAAGATTGGCCAGATTAGATTTGGTTAGGAATCAATGGCGTCAGTTCATTTATAATTTAGACACTACGGGTTCATACACGCCTATTAATACTACCACTGGCACTCAGTTTAATACCCTAGCGGTCAACTTAGAAGAGAATAGCAGTAGAACTCCAGTTAATTATTTGATGCCTCCGAATGTAGAGCGGGTGCAATTATTGAGTAATAACGGTGTTAATCTTCAGCAAAACGAACAAGCCATTTCTATGCGTGTCAATAATCTCCAACCGGGCGATGCAAGAGGTATATTTAAAACACTCAACTTAGATATTAGGCGTTACACAAAGTTATCGATGTATTTACACGCAGAATCAATTACTGGTTTAAGACCAGTGGTAGATAATGAGATTAGAGCAGTGATTAGAATTGGTCAAGACTTTTTGAATAACTATTATGAAGTTAAAGTGCCATTAAAAATTACCCCTCCCGGTATATATCCGCGAGGACAAGAGGCAAGGGTTTGGCCTGAAGAAAACAATATTGATTTCTTGTTGCGCGATTTAATTGATTTAAAATTAGAGCGAAATAATTCAGGTGCCTCTTTAAGTAATATCTATAGAAAAATAATTGGCAATAAAACCTTTTCTATTATGGGTAATCCCAATTTAGGTGAGGTTCGTGGATTTTTGGTTGCAGTAGAAAACCCCGCAAGACCCAATGGTGTTGCAATAAATGCAGAAGTATGGGCCAACGAATTAAGGCTTTCAGGTTTAGATGAAAAAGGTGGTGCTGCTGCATTGGGAAGAGTTGATTTGGTATTGGCAGATCTAGGAACATTATCGGTTTCTGCTAATACCTATACCCAAGGATTTGGAACCATTGAGCAAAGAGTTAATGAAAGAGCAAGAGACAATTTAATGCAGTTTGATGTTGCAGCCAATATTGATGCAGGAAAATTAGTTCCTAAAAAAGCAAGACTATCTGTACCTATATATGCAAGTATTAATCGATCTACCTTAACACCAGAATTCGATCCTTATGATATGGATGTGAATTATAAAGAAAAACTAAATGCGGCTGCTCCAAATAAACGTGATTCAATCAAGCGAGCAGCTGCAGATATAACTACGATTAAAACCCTAAACTTTACTAATGTGCGAATAATGCCAGGGCAGGGGAGAGCAGGTTTGTTTAGTTTAAGCAATTTTGATTTCAGTTATTCTTTCACTCAATCAGAACATACCAGTCCGGTAATTACACAAAACAAAGTGACCCGTCATAGAGGTGGATTAGGTTATACCTATATTGGTCAAAATAAATTTATAGAACCATTAAAAAAATTAATTAAAGGTAAGAGTCCTTGGCTAGCATTTGTAAGAGATGCGAACGTCAATTTGAAGCCTTCCTTTTTAAGTTTTAGAGCAGATATCAATCGGCAGTTTGGAGAGTTTATTCCACGAATTGTAAATACCATTAATAGTAAAGTTGACAGAGTAGATACTACCTATGATAAGTATTTTACGTTTGATCGATTTTATAATTTACGGTGGGATTTAACCCGCTCAGTTAATGTAGACTTTAATGCTACCAACAACGCTCGAGTAGATGAGCCATTTGGTAGAATTGACACGAAAATAGAGAAAGACTCTGTCAGGAATAATTTCTTTAAAGGGGGGCGTAATACCTTGTATCAGCAAAAGGCCATAATGAATTATAATATTCCTTTAAATAAATTTCCGTTTGCAGATTGGATTACAGCAAGGTATAGTTATGGAACTTCTTATAGTTGGATTGGCGCTAGCAGAATTGCTGTTGACTTAGGGAATACTATTGAAAATTCTCAAGAGAATAATTTAAACGCACAATTTAATTTTGGAAATTTATATGCCAAGTCTCGGTGGATGAGGGCCCTAGACAATATTCCACCCCCGCGCGCTAAGAATGATCCAAAAGTTGCTAAGAATGCCCCGCCTTCATTGAATCCATTGGGTTCTGCATTTCCTAGTAAAGAAGAAGTGATTGCTGGTCTTACCGGACAAAAAAGAACTGATGCATTAAAACGTTGGAGGCAACAAAGAAGAGATATTCGGAATGCAGAAAAAATGTTGCGCGAAGGAACGGTACCTGAATTGGGGGGACTAGAAAGATCTGCAGGAAAGTTGCTGACTATGTTCAAAAATATCTCCATTAATTATAGTGAGAATTTTAGAAGTCGATTACCTGGTTATATGGATAGCACCAATTTTATTGGTCAGAATTTTAAGAGTATGGCGCCAGGTTTAGATTATGTTTTTGGAAAGCAGCCCGATGCCAATTGGATTAATCAAAAAATATCAAAAGGGTTATTAAGTAAGGATAGCACATTCAACTTTTTATACAGACAAAGCTTTGAACAAAGGCTTAGTATTACTGCACAAGTAGAGCCAATAAGAGAATTATTAATTGATATTAATTTGGATAAATCTTTTACCAAAGACTATTCTGCACTGATAAAAGATACTACTGGAACAGGGAATAATTTTGGACAATTAAATCCATTGTTCAATGGTGGGTTTAGTGTTTCTTATATCGCATTTAATACTTTATTTGGAAGCAGTAATCCTAATGAATTGTCTGCTACATTTAAAGAATTTGAAGCCAATCGATTGATTGTTTCTAAGAGAGTTGCTGCCTTAAATCCTTATTGGCAGCAATTACCTAATAACCAAAAATTTACTTCAGATGGTTATGCAACAGGTTATGGCAGATATGCGCAAGATGTATTGATACCTTCTTTCTTAGCTGCTTATACAGGTAAGGATCCGAATACCATTGCACTTTTGAGAGAAGGCGCAAGTAGAATAAGCGCAAACCCGTTTAGTGGAATCATTCCAAAACCCAATTGGAAATTGACTTACACAGGGCTTACTAAAATTCCTGCACTAGCTTCTGTATTTAGTAATTTCACTATTAGTCATGGGTATAATGGTCAATTAAGTATGAATAGTTTTAGTAGTGCATTATTATACCAAGATCCATTTAGATTGAGTGCGCCAGGATTTATTGATACCACTAGTGGAAATTTCATACCATTCTTTTTAGTACCTAATATCAGTATGGCTGAACGTTTTGAACCGTTGTTAAAAATTGATTTTACAACTATCAGTCAGTTCAATTTCAATTTAGAATATAGAAAGAGCCGACAATTGAGCTTAAGTTTAATTGATTATCAATTGAGTGAAAGCCGAAGCTCAGAATGGATTGTTGGAATGAACTGGAGGAAAAGAGGATTTAAATTACCGTTTAATATCACCGGTAAAGGATTGCAAAATGATTTGAATCTAAAATTAGATATTTCCGTAAGAGACGTTTCTATCAGTAATAGCAGATTAGATCAAACCAATGCCTATGGTACTGGAGGACAAAAAGAAATCACGATATCACCTGCTATTGATTATGTAATCAATAGCAGGATCAATCTGAAATTTTTCTTTGATCAACGTAGGGTAACGCCTTATATTTCTACCTCAGCGCCAATTACCAATACAAGAGCTGGGGTTAATGTGCGGATTTCACTTGCTCAGTAAAATATTTTAAGTGGTGATTTATGTTACTTCTAACTTATATCCAATCCCTCTGATGACAACAATCTTCACCTGCTCATCCTGCTCTAACTTCTTCCTTAGTTTTGAAATAAACATATCTAAACTCCTTCCAACAATCACGCCCTCATCTTCCCAAATCTCTTTCTGAATTCTATTTCGTTCAATTACCTTATTTGGTGACACAGCAAAAATCCTTAACACCTTCGATTCAGTTCCTGTCAGATCTATAGTATTATCATTAAGTATCAACTTTCTATTCTTATAATCAAATAAAAATGCTCCTAAATAAAATAGGTCATTATTTTGAGTGGGTAATTTCTGCAAAGTCTTCGCAGGTTTACGAGATTTAAAAAACAATAACCCAGCAAAAGCTAAAACTGGCAGACCGCCTAGAAGGTAAATTCTTTTTGAGTCAATGAATGATGAAGATTTAAATTGAATAGTAAGGGTATAGCAGTCAGTTGGCAGCTTTCTTCCTATACAAGCTACTATATCATCTCTTTGATTATTGGTAATTGCATAACCATAAACCATACTAGAATTGCTGCAATTCAATACTTTAATCAAGTAATTAGCTAATTGCTGATCTTTTCCAAATAAACGTTGGGTAATATTTATTAAAGAGTCAGGTAGAAAACTAAACTCATGCTCAAAATTTATCTGGTATTCATTTACTGAAATTTTATTCACTGGAAGTACCCTTGATACACTGTCACCCGATCGCAAAAGGAGTTCATGTCCAACTTTACGAATCAATATTTCAACTCTGGCTTTTTCAAAATCATCATCACCATCAATACTAAATGCCACAAATGCTACAGAAGCCAATACTAACGATAGTATCCCAAGTAGGTTTTTACCATTGCTATTTAGCAATTTTTGGTATGTAGACATATTATTTACTGATTATTTACAAAGGTTACAATTTTATTTACAATACAAACTAACATTGATGAAAGGTAGTGGTATACTTTAGCCGAATCAATTTTGAAAAGATAAAAAATGTTAAAAATGAATTACCTACCTAAATTTTATACCATTTGTTTGACGCTGTTTTGTCAGTTTTTACTTCACGCCTGTAGCAACAAACCATTCGCTTCCACATCAATTCATCAATTGCAAACGAATGAAGCGCAAACTAAAAAGACTTCTATTGTAGCTAAGCTTAAAGAAAACGCTCAACTACCAATTGAGGAGAGGATTGCATTATATCATCAACTCAAAAATAAAAATTTTGAATTATACGATTTTGCGAATGAGACCGAATTAACCTTATATGGGTACTCATTTTTATGGGAAAATAATTTGAAGGATGCAATCTCCATTTTTGGGCTCATTATTGCTGAATTTCCCAATTCGGCTAATGCATATGACAGTATGGGGGAAGCCTATCTTCAGGCAAAAGATAGCACTAAAGCACTTCAGTTTTATGCAAAATCATTACAGATGAACCCAGATAATTTTTATGCAGAAGATGTGATTCAGAAAATTAAATTTCCAAATAATAAACCTTTAACTGCAAAAGAAAAATTTTCAAAAGTCTACGACAAAAACGGATATCTAGCAGATTTAGACCAATTGGGTCAAAAACTAATGACTGTTCATCCTCATGCCCTGAAATTTATTTCTAAAGACCAATTTCTTAAAAATATTGAAAATAAAAAATCATTGATTACTGATAAAACCACCTATGCTGAATTTGCTTGGCATTGCAATGAAATTATTGCAAGCATTGGTTGTTCTCATACAACTTCTTCTACTATGCAAAATGATTATAATGAGTTTTCAATATTGCCTATAGAGAACAGTTTCCCATTGCAAGTAAGATTGATAAATAAGCAATTATTTGTGGTAAATCCAATGAATAATACCGATAAGGTAAAAGTAAAAGACGAAATTTTGAGTATCAATGGTATTGAAACCCCAAAACTCCTCTCAACTATTTTTGACCACACTGTATCGCAAGCTAATATACAAACTACTAAAATACAGCGGTTCAACACCTTTTTTGCTGCACAAATACCCTACGCATTAGGGTTGCCAAAAAAATTTGAAATTGTTGTTAAAGAAAAGAATGGTTCTATTCGATTACACAAAGCCACAAAAATGGCAACTGAACTATATAATCCTTCTATTAATAGTTGTAACAATGATTTGTGTTTAGAAATTGTAGAAAGCAATACAGCTATTTTAACAATCGCTTCCTTCAATTATTATGAGTGGAACAATTATGCAGTTTTTAAATCTTTTCTTGATAGCAGTATGAAGGTGATCAACAATAGAGAAATTAAAAATTTAATAATTGATGTGAGGTATAACGGTGGTGGTTCTCAACATCCAAGTATTTACTTGCTACAATACCTAATGGATAAACCATTTGTATATTACTCTAAGGCTGAATCTGAAGGAAAAAAAGATATAAGTTACGGGGTAGAATTATTTAATCCTGTTAAAAATCGTTTTAAGGGAAAAGTCTATTTTCTGATGGATGGAAATGGACAATCTACCACGGGGCATTTTATGAGTTTAGTTAAAGTACACAACTTAGGTATCATCATCGGGGAAGAATTAGGATCTAATCAGTTCTGTACCGCTGGGCTAACGATGTTTCGCTTGCGTAATACAAAATTTGTAGTCTCTTCGGCAAATAATACACATATATCTACAGCCACAAAGTTGCCTGATAATGTAGGTATTCTACCTGATTATTTTGTATCACAAAGTATAGATGACTATTTAAACAAAGTGGATGCTGTAAAGAATTTTACACTTAAGCTTATTAGAAAATAAAATGAAAAGGGTCGACAGTGTTGAACTGCTGACCCTTTTGTTTTTTGAGCTAATCTAAATGAGTTAATTTTTCCTAAATGCCCATTTGCCTATTTCTTTCCAACCTACTTTCTTTCCGTACATTAATATGCCTGTTCTATAAACTTTTCCGCTTAACCAAGTAGTTAATAAGAAACTACCTACTAAGGTGAGCATGCTTGCAGCCAATTGCCAATAAGGCACTGTGCCGGGAACACCATAGGCAATTCTAGCCATCATTACCATCGGAGAACTAAACGGAATGATACTAGCCCAAGTTGCCATAGAAGTGCTTGGATCTTCCACTGCTCTACTCATGATAATAAATGAGAAGATAATAGGCATAGTAATGGGCAACATTAAACTTTGTGCATCTTGTGGGTCTTCGTTTACAACAGATCCTACTGCTGCAAATAAAGAAGCATAGAATAAGTAGCCGCCCAAGAAGTAGAATATAAAGCAACTAATAATCAAAGGCCAGTTGGCAGTACTCATGGTGTTTTGAAACTTATATAAATTTTGTGCGGTTTCACCTGCTTGTGCCATTGATGCTACACCACCTGGTCCCATTTGTGCATTGGCTTTCTGTAATTCTGCTACTTGCTGTAACACATCTTGAGGAATGAAAAATTGAGAAGCAGCAATAATTCCAAATATCAAGAGTATCCAAACAAAAAACTGGGTTAAACCAACTGCTCCAATTCCGATTATTTTTCCCATCATTAATTGAAAAGGCTTCGCACTACTGATCATCACTTCGGCAATACGATTGGTTTTCTCTTCCATCACCCCACGCATCACCATGGCGCCATAAATAAACATAGTTATATAGATGAGCATTCCTGATCCAAATCCAATTCCATAAGAGAGTGCTGCACTACTTTCTTTTACTGAATCTCCAGACTCTTCTAATGACTTCATTTCTGCAAACTGAGAAGATGATTTAATTGAATCTAACTGCGCTCTATCAATACCTGCTTGTTGCAACATTTGGTCTTCTATTGCATCGTTGATACGATCTTCAATTTTAGATTCAAGACTTAAGCCAATTCTTTTTTTAGAACGTATAATATATTCTGCTTTGGCTGTTCCTTCAAATTTTGGAATGATAATAATATCTGTATAGCCTTTTTTAGAATAGTTGGATGTGTCTACATCTGTTGGAAACTCAAATTTGATATCACTGGCATCTCTTAGATTTCCTTTGAAAAATCCATTCTGGTCTATCACTGCTATTTTATGTAATTCTTTGTCTGTGGCGGCAAGAAATGCTGCTCCTGCAATAAAGCCAACCATGATTAATGGCGTAAGAATGGTAGTCAGTAGAAAGCGCTTGTTCATTACTCTACTGAGGTATTCGCGTTGTATAATGATGAATATCTTGTTCATATAATTAATTGTCTATTTTTTGAAATGCTCTTGCTGTTGCGTGTGTTCCTTCTACTTGACTAATGAAAATTTCATTGAGTGTTGGTAGAATTTCATGAAAAGATTCAATGGTGCATTGATTGTTTAAGAAATGAGTTAAGATATCATTGCTTTTATAGCCCTCATTAATTTGTAATACCAATTCGTTGTTGTTTACATTTACAATGTTGAATGCTGGGGCACTTAATGTACTAGGCAACTCACTTAATTTAATGCTGAATTTATTTTCCTTAAACTGTTGTTTAATATTATGAACCGTTCCATCCAATATCTTTTTTCCTAAGTTTACCAATACAATATGGTCGCAAATTTCTTCAACCTGTTCCATTCTATGGGTACTGAATATGACGGTACTTCCTCTTTTGGCCAAGCCATAAATTTCTTCTTTAATCAAATTGGCGTTCAATGGGTCTAATCCGCTAAAAGGTTCGTCAAGAATGATGAGTTTGGGTTCGTGGAGCACCGTCGTTACAAATTGTAATTTTTGACTCATTCCTTTACTGAGGTCTTCCACTTTTTTATTCCACCAAGTTTCCATTTCTAGTTTTTTAAACCAGAATTTGATTTTTTGCATAGCTTCTGCTTTGCTCAAGCCCTTTAGCTGTGCTAAGTACATGGCTTGTTCCCCAATTTTCATTTTTTTATACAAGCCCCTTTCTTCTGGCATGTATCCAATTTTGATAATGTCGTTGAGCGGATCAAAGGTTTTGCCGTCAAATTGAATATGACCACTATCCGGATAAAAAATTCCTGTAATCATCCTTAACAAAGTGGTTTTTCCCGCTCCGTTAGGCCCTAGTAATCCAAAAATACTTCCTTGCTCAATGGAGAAACTAATATCATCCACCGCTTTTTGGGTGGCATAATGTTTTCTCAAATTGGTTAATTCTAAAATTGCACTCATATGATGGTTTATATATGAACTAAATGTAATGATTAGTACACCCTTTCATCAAAATATTACAGCAACGGCTTACAATTTGGCTAATTTTGTTGCTGAATTATAAATTATCTGTAATGAAGGGTATTTCTAAGGGTGTTGTTGTAGTATTATTAAGTGTTTTTTTAGTGGGATTAAGTAGTTGGGGTTTTCTAGTGCATAGAACAATTCACCAATTAGCCGTTTATCAACTTCCTGCAGAAATGGCTGGTTTTTTTCACAGTAATATGCCTAAGTTGGTATACGACGCACCAAGACCTGATACCAGAAGGAATACAGATAGTACCGAAGCTCCCAAGCATTTTATAGACCTTGAACCATTTAATGAGAAACCAGCCTATCATTTGCCGCACGATTTTGATAAGGCAATTGCAAAATATAGTTTGGATACCTTAACTAAATATGGCTATGTCCCTTATCAAATAATTGTTCTGAAAAATCAATTGACCAATGCGTTTAAAATGCAAAACAAAGATTCCATTTTGTTTTATGCAGCAGATTTGGGACATTATATAGGCGACGCAAATGTTCCTTTGCATACTACCGTTAACTACGATGGACAATTAACCAATCAACAAGGCTTGCATAGTTTATGGGAATCAATGATTCCTGAATTAGAAATTGAACAATACAATTTATATAGTGGACATAAAGTGCGTTATCTCCGTAATCCAATTAAAGACGTTTTTCGAGCGATAAAACGTGCGCATGAATTACTACCTTCTATGTTTGCTAAAGAAGTTGAAACCACTTTAGCATTTACCGACTCTACCAAGTATCGCTATCAAATGCGCAATGGCAAACAGTCTAGGTCTTACACCGCTGCTTTTGCAAAAGCTTATTCCGAAAAATTAAGGCCTACTATTAATCAACAGTTGTTGCATTCTGCAGATATGATTGCCAATTTTTGGTACACTGCTTGGATTGATGCTGGCAAACCTGATTTAAGCGGTATTACCAATTGGTCTGATGAAAAGCAAGCCCAGTACGCTTCTGAACTTGAAGCTTATAATGCCAATGAGTTGATCAAACGTAATTTGTTAGAAGCGAGGAAAAAATAAATAATTGGTTAATTACTTTGTTTCAATTTCAATTATTTTACTTGCGTATTTGGGTAAATATTGAGTTAATAATTTTTCATAAATTTTGTAACCATCATCCACATTTGTAAAAATGACTAGGCCTTCTTTTGTTTTAGGGAGAATAAAGAAAATGGTATTGCATCCCATATCTGAGCCTCCATGTGAAATAGCATATTCTTTGTTGCCCATATCATAAATTTCAAAGCCAAGTCCAAAGAATTTGTCCTTTTTTGTTTTTACTTGAAAAGAAACCATCTCATCCATTAATTGCTTAGTTAAATGGTTGCCTTTTAGAATGCTGACCAAAAAATTACCATAATCTTCAATAGTAGTTAATAAGTCGTCTGCTCCATTGGCCGTTTTATTCTTGATGGTTTTATAAGGACTTCCTTGAGTATTATAGCCAATAGCAAACCTTGAGCTATCTGTGTGATTATCCCAATAATATTTGGTATCACTCATACCTAGTTTTGTGAAAACTAAGTCAGTAGCTAATTGATTTAGTGGTTGTTTAAATTTTTGCTCTAAAGCTTTTCTTAAATATTCAAAACCCTCTCCCGAATATTGATATTTGGTGCCAGGTGCAAACTCGAAATGAAGTTTCCCGTCTTTGCTATTACCTCTCCAATTGGTAAATCCTGTTTGATGGGTTAATATATGTCTAGTCGTTAGTTTTTTTAAATTTGAATCGATGGCTATATCTGGATCTATCCAATATTTGTAAATTGGATCATCTAAATTCCATTTACCTTGACTAACTAATATTAATGCAACCGTAGCAGTTATTGGTTTGGTAAGAGAAGCTACATTGAATAGTGTATTATAAGGTGCAACTATCCCTTTTTTTAGTTCGCCATATACTTTTACTTCTTGCAGTTTTCCGGCTTTAATAACTCCTATACCAACAGTAGGAATATTTAATTCTTTTAACCATTCTTCTATCTTTTTATTATCAGCAAAATCAAGACTCAAGGTATTTTCAAAAGTTTTTAAATCACAAGTATTAAATCCAACAGTGAAAAGTATACTGTCTTGTTTTAAAATGGTTTTATATAGTGCTGAAGTATCATCTAATTGGGCATTCCCTTTTAGTATTAAGAGCAGCCCAAATGCAAGGGTAAGTATTGATTTAATCATGTCTGTGTTTTTTGCAAAGATGAAAGGCTACCTTAATTGTTTCATCAAAAACACCCTGACAAAAACCTGACAAGTCCCCGTCAATTTTATAAAAGGTTGAAATTAAGCTTGAAATATAGTTTTTTATTTTTATCTATTTCAAATGCGTTTCTTAAAATGATTACTACATTAGATAATGCCAACAGCACCATTAACAGTAGCGTAAACTGATTACCTAATTTTAATAACACTCCTAACAAAAAAATGATTGGAGCTATAATGGTCCACACTATTTGTATTGAGACGATTTGTTTTGTAAGTGGATTTCTAATTTTCCAAACATATATCAATATTATAGGTACTATAATATTAGCAATAGGTATTATTGTAAATGGTAGAGATGAAAGATTGATTAATTTAATTTTAATGTTGACCGTATTAACTGTCTCAGTTTTAATAGAAGTAGTTAATTCATTTTCTTCAATTCCCAATGTTTGGGCTAAAATTCTCAAAGTATATCCTTTGGGATCCTTGCCTGATTCAATACGTTGAATTGTTCTAACCGATACACCCGATTTCTCTGAAATTTCTTCTTGAGTAAAGTTTTGCTGTTCTCTTATTGCTTTTAGTTTTGACATAATCATTCTGTTTTTTATTAAACAGCAGCAATTTGCCTTGCCAATCTTTGACCGTCCATCGCAGCGCTTACAATTCCCCCTGCATAACCTGCACCTTCCCCACAGGGGTATAAATTATTGAGTTGTGGATGGGTTAATGTTGTTGCATCTCTTGGAATGCGAATAGGAGAGGAGGTTCTGCTTTCTGTTGCCACTAATACAGCTTCATTGGTATAATATCCTTTCATTTTTGCACCAAACATTTTTAAAGCACCCTGTAAACTTTCTCGAATAAAATGGGGCAATACTTCTTTTAAATTGGCAGAAGCTAGTCCAGGTAAATAGCTGCATGCTGGTAAATTACTAGATGGCTTGTTGTTGCAAAAATCTACCATTCTCTGCGCAGGTGCTACAAATTTTCCACCACCTGCATTGTATGCTTTTTGTTCTACCGATTGTTGAAAATCCATTAATAACAATGCATCAGCAGATTGCTTTTTAAAATAGTTTAACGCATCTGTTTCTGCCACTTGCACTACCATACCGCTATTGGCAAATGGGTTATTCCTTTTACTAGGACTCCAGCCGTTTACTACTAATTCGCCAGGATCTGTAGACGCGGTGGCTATGATCCCCCCCGGGCACATACAAAAACTAAATACGCCTCGTTGTTTTACTTGTTCTACTAAACTATAAGATGCAGGTGGCAGGTAATCACCACGAAAATCACAGTGGTATTGGGCTGCATCAATAATGCTTTGTGGATGTTCTATTCTAACACCTAATGCAAATGGTTTTGCTTCTATTAAGATGTTTTTTTCTTGCAATAACCTAAAAATATCTCGAGCAGAGTGTCCGGTTGCCAATATATATGCATCTGCAGAAAAACGATTGCCATTAGCGGCAATTAGCTCTTGTATTGCATCTTGCTTTGTAACAAAATTGGTTACTTTGGTTTCAAAATGTACTTCGCCACCTGCAGCTATAATTTGCTCACGCATGGCTGAAATAATCTGTGGTAATTTATTGGTGCCAATATGTGGATGCGATTGATATAAGATTTTTTCTTCGGCACCAAACTGATAAAAAAGTTGTAACACTTTATCTATGCTGCCTCTTTTACTACTGCGTGTATATAATTTTCCATCACTATAAGTGCCTGCACCACCTTCTCCAAAACAATAATTGCTATCAGCATTAATGATGCCCTCTTTGTTTAGTACCGCCAAATCTCTTCTTCTGGCTTTAACATCTTTGCCTCTTTCTAGTATGATGGGTTTAATGCCCAACTCAATTAATTCCAATGCCGCAAATAAGCCTGCTGGTCCGGCACCAATGATAATGACTTTTTTGGCGTTGGCTTTAATGGGCGATAATGGAACGCTGATTTTTTCTCTCTCTACAAAAGGCTCATTAATAAAAGCCTGAAGGGTTAGGTTGATCCAGACTTGCTGTCTGCTTCGGGCATCAATGGATTGCTTAAGCGTTCTGTATCCAGTAAGTGCAGTTAGGTTTACGCCGGCAGACTGCGCAATCATTTCTTGCACTAGTTGTGCATCCGCAGCTTCTTCAGGCTTTAATTTTAAAGTAATCTGTTGTTGCATACTGTCAGGTGTTGATCCTAAAAAGTAGTTAGATAATTTAGAATGGTAAGTCGTCTACCACTTCTCCTGGAGGAGGCATATCGTTGTAATTAGCCGATGGCGGCATATCTCCATCATTAGCAAGTTTCACTGTTTCCATTCTCCAAGCATCTAAATTGGTGATATAATTTTCGCGACCATCTTTCATCCATTTAGTTCCTTTGATATTGAACATCACTTTTACTTCCTCACCTAAATTAAAGCGATCGGGCATGGCTGTTTTATCTTGCACACATTGAAACTTTACATAATTGGTAATAGTTCTGCCGTTGATATCTTCTGATTTTTCTAATACAAATTCTCTTGTTTTAAAGCTTTCTGTGCGTTGCACTATATCAAATTTGGCAACCAATTTGCCCGTAATTTCGTAACTCATACTCGTATTTATTTATTACAAAAGTAGGTTTTAATTTTCCAATTATTATTGTACCTTTCTGTTCATTCAATATCTATTCATGAGAGTGATTTCATTTGTTTATTCCGGAATTTTCTTGTTGTTCCTATCATGTAGTACAGTTCAGGTTCCGAAATCGGTAAGTTATACTGGATACCCTGTTTCTCCTAAAGTATCAGCAGATACTGCTTTGCTAAATTTAGTTCAGCCTTACTCACTTGAAGTGAATAGGACCATGAATAAAGTGATTGGATTTACACCTGCTACGATGACGAAGCGATTACCTGAAAGTGGTTTGGGAAATTTTATGGCAGATTGTATGTTAGAAATGGGCACCAAAAAGTTTGGTATGCCAATCGACATTGCATTTATGAATCAAGGAGGTATTAGAGCGAGTATCAATAAAGGAAATATTACTATTGGCAATGTTTACGAATTAATGCCATTTGATAATTTACTAGTAGTGCAAGAATTAAAAGGTTCTGTGTTAGAAGCATTACTCAATCATATTGCTGCAGATGGTGGATGGCCTATTTCAAAGGGTTCTTCTTTTAAAATTAAAAATAAGCAAGCAGTGGATATTATCATCAATGGTAAGCCACTTGATCGGAATGCAACGTATCTCACTGCTAATTCTGATTATATAGCACAGGGTGGGAGCGATGCCGCTATGTTAAAAGTATTTCCTTTTCAGAACAAAGGGTATCTGATTAGAGACGCTTTATTGGAATATATCCAATTAATTACCGCCAGCGGAAAACCAGTAGATGCAAAAATTGAAAACAGAGTAACAAGTAGCAGCAATGAATAGAAGACATTTTATCAAGCAAACAGCATTGGCAGGATCTGCTGTTTTATCTAGCTCAGTAGTTGGAGCGTCTGTGTTGAATACACAGTCTATTCCTGAGGAGACACAATTAACCATTTTGCATACTAATGATGTGCATAGTAGGTTAGAGCCATTTCCAATGGATGGAAGCAGGAATCAGGGATTGGGTGGTGTTGCTGCTAGGGCTTCTCTAATTCAACTTATTCGAGCGGAGAATCCCCATACCCTTTTAGTAGACGCAGGCGATATTTTTCAAGGGACTCCTTATTTCAATTTATATAAGGGCGAACCTGAAATTAAAGCCATGAGTAAAATGGGCTATGATGCCGTTACCATGGGTAATCATGACTTTGATGCAGGTATCGAAAATTTTGCGAATCAATTGCAACATGCTCGATTTCCTGTGGTGATCAGTAACTATGATTTTGCAAACACTCCTATGGAGTACAATTATAAACCTTATACGATTATTCAAAAAGGGAAACAGCGAATAGGAATTTTAGGAGTAGGTATTGAATTAGAAGGATTAGTCCCTAAAAATTTATATGGCAATACGGTATATAAAGACCCAATTGTTGCTGCAAATGAAACTGCTGAAATTTTGCGTCAAAAAAAATGTGATTTAATCATTTGTTTGTCTCATTTAGGCGATAAATATGGAGACAATAAAGTGAGTGATGAAGTGTTGGCGAAAGAGAGCCGTAACGTCGACTTGATCATTGGGGGGCATACTCACCGCTTTTTTGATCAGCCAAGAAAATATAAAAACAAGGATGGTGGGGATATTTTGGTGAACCAAATGGGCTGGGGAGGCATCCAAATGGGTCGTTTGGATTATAATTTTTCGGAAACAAAAAGAAAAAAATCGCCGAAAGCCCATACTGTGGTTATGATTAGAAAACCTAGCGAATAAAAAAATTTTTTTTTCAACATAAAGTCTACATATTCGCATCCCTATTTTATTTCCTAAACATATCCACATATGGGGAAAATAAGATAACTTGTAGCAAGAGGATTAACTTAACTGATTATATAAAATTGTTCACCTTTTTGTATGGCTAAGAACGCTGAAAATGTTTGGGTCAATTGTTTGAAAATTATCAAAGACATTGTTGAATGGCAACATTTTAAAACATGGTTTGAACCAATTACACCTGTTGAATTAAAAGGGAATGTATTAATGATACAAGTTCCTTCACAGTTCTTTTATGAGTACTTAGAAGAGCATTATGTTACTTTATTGGCTAAAACGCTGAAACGTGAATTAGGAAAAGATGCTAGACTAGAGTACCGTATTATGGTAGATAGTGGCAATACCAATAGCAGAAATGGTTCAGTTGACATTCCTGCTCGTGGTCCTAAATCAATCAACAACAATGAGATGAATTTTCCTTTGGTGATTGATAATCCAGTGAAAAATCCTTTTGTTATTCCAGGGTTAAAGAAAATGCAAATTGACCCACAATTGAATCATGGATATATTTTTGATTCTTTTATTGAAGGAGATTGTAATAGGGTTGCCCGCAGAGCTGGTAAAACCGTAGCAGAAAAGCCAGGTGCCAATTCTTTTAATCCATTGGTTATTTATGGTGGCGTAGGATTGGGAAAAACACACTTAGCCCAAGCCATCGGAAATGATGTGAAAAGGATGCACCCTTCTAAAGTGGTGTTATATGTGAGTAGCGAGAAATTCATTAATCAATTTGTTGATCATAGTCGCAATAATGCAATCAACGACTTTATTCATTTCTATCAATTAATTGACGTATTGATAATAGATGATGTACAGTTTTTTAGCAGGGCAGAAAAAAGTCAGGATGCTTTCTTTGCCATCTTTAATCACTTGCACCAAAGTGGTAAACAGTTGGTGTTAACTTCTGATAAACCCCCTAAAGACTTAGATGGAATGCAAGAACGGTTGTTGAGTAGGTTCAGGTGGGGATTAAGTGCAGACTTACAAGTACCTGACTACGAAACAAGAATTGAGATTTTAGAAAAGAAAATGAAGAATGATGGGCTTGATATGCCGAAAGAGGTAATCAAGTACGTTGCATACAATATCAATACGAATGTGCGTGAATTAGAAGGGGCATTAATTTCTTTATTGGCACAATCTTCTTTAAATAAGAAAGAAATTGATGTAGAGTTGGCTAAGAAAGTATTGAGAAACTTTGTAAAAACAAGTAGCAAAGAAATCACCATTGATGCCATTCAAAAAATGGTCTGCGAATATTTTGATGTTCCTTACGATCGTTTATTGCACAAAACTCGAAAAAGAGAGATTGTTCAGGCTCGTCAAATTACCATGTACTTGGCCAAAGCTTTTACCAAGAACTCTTTAAAAACGATTGGAGAGCATTTTGGCGGTAGAGATCATACTACGGTGATTCACTCTTGTCAAACCGTTAAAGACTTAATGGATACGGATTCTATATTCAGAGAAAACGTAATGGAATTGACGCAGAAAGTACAGTTAGCTGCGATGTAATTTGATTTTTTTTGGGTCTCAAAATATTGTGCATCCTGTCTCTTGTAGACAGGATGTTTTATTTTATGAATTTTTGCATCATTTTTTGGCAGTTAAGCTTAGGAAACTTATTTTTGCAGCCCTCTCCCAAAAGGAGTAAGGACGGTGAGGTGGATGAGTGGCTGAAATCAGTAGTTTGCTAAACTGCCGTACGGGTTAAACTGTACCGCGGGTTCGAATCCCGCCCTCACCGCAGATTAATTAAACACTAATCTGCTAGCAAACTCAAGAATGATTTTCTCCGGCGAAAATCAGGATAACAAAGTCTCGGGAAGTAGCGCAGGCCGGTAGCGCACCTGGTTTGGGACCAGGGGGTCGCAGGTTCGAATCCTGTCTTCCCGACGAAACAAGAAAACCCTTCGACGAAGTCGAGGGGTTTTTTAGTTTGAGGCCGTCGCGAACTTGTTCGCGTAAGGGCGAGAAATTAAAAAACCCAAAGCGCGAAGCGCTGAAGGGTTTACTTGTTTTGGCTACCCCACAATTAGGATCAGCGAACGAAGTGAGCTAATCCTAATTGACGGAGCGCAGCGACGTGAATCCTTTGGTGATCTGCGAGTGAAACGAGCTAATCGATAAAAGGATCAGCGAACGCAGTGAGCTAAATTGATTTATTTTAAAAGGGACTGAATAAGCAATTTCTCAACTGGTGGATTTTGTTTTTAGGAATTGATTCATAACAAACACCAAAATTGATTCACTCTGTAGATTTTATAACGTAAAATAAATCATACTAGAAAATGGCAATGTTCTTGCTTTTATTTGAGTAATCATAACAAATCTATGTTAACCCAATAAATTGAATTCAAATTAACTTGTTCAGGTATTCCGGTAAGCTCCCCACCGATAAAATAATTTATTTTTTACTGAAGGAAGACTAGTATAACTATGTTGCAAAGCAAATAGTTATACTAGAGCACGATAAAATTATTTCATAAGTGATTAGAGTTATTAATCAAATTAAAAGTATAAAAAACAAAAAACTACTTGTCACTTCAATGCTTTTTTTGATTCAAATACTTAAAAAACTCAATCCAGTTGTATTTGAAAGTATCATTCAGGTTCTTTTAAATAAGATAGAGACAAATTCTATTGCGCCAAGTAAGTTAATCATTGACGAGCAATTTAGGATATGGCTTCCAGACTTTAATAATATTGAGATCGAAATGACTCCTCTGCCTAAAGCGTTTTATATATTCATGTTAAAGCATCCAGAAGGCATTTTGTTTAAACATCTTTCAGAATACAAAAGTGAATTATTTGAAATTTACTCACGAATCGCTAATCGTGATGATTTAGATAAAATCAAGCAGAGCATTAACGATATTGCTGACATACGATCAAATTCAGTGAATGAAAAATCCTCTAGAATCAAAGAGGCATTTCTATTAAAAATTGATGATTCAGTTGCCATTAATTACTACATCACTGGTGGCAGAAATGAATTGAAAAGTATTAAGCTTAATTCTTCACTAATTCATTTTCCAAAAAATATATAGTTTCTGCAAGGTTGCAGATATTTTTTATTCGTTTATAAGTCCAACAAATTTGATTGTAAATTCCTCCCTAATAATATGGCATATCTGCCATTGTCGGGTGAGGCGTTGTAATACAAATTTGTCTTATGTCAATGTCGAAAGAAGAATTCTGTGCTAGAGTAGGTTATCAAATCCGAAAGCTAAGATTAGAAAAGCAACTAAGTATTGAAAAATTAGCATTAGAGGCAGGTATGGAATATACCCAAGTTAGTCGCATAGAACTGGGACGTATAAATACAAGCATTTACCAAATTTATAAAATCTCAAAAAGCTTGGATGTGACAATACCTGAAATCTTCTTTGGAATTCACGGTTTCAATTTAAACAATTCCAAAAAAATAAGTAAATCGGTCCCACTTAAAAAAAGGGAAGTAATCTGAAAATGACAAAAAGTAAAGCCAACCAATAAAATATTAACAAAATCTACCTCTCAATCCAATTTCTCTTATCCTATTTATAAAACAGATGTTAGCAGTTTCGAATTATATAAATTACATTACATTTTTCTTATCCTTAATTTGTTTATTAATTGTATTATTAAGAGGTGATTGGAAGTTGCCGATGATATTTTTATTTGCTTCTACTTCAATACTATTTCTTCAAAACATTACATTAATATTATATCAAACGAATGATTATTTAAAATTTACATACTTAATAAGAGCACCAGGGCCTTTTTTATATTTAGGTGGCCCATTGATTTATTTATTTGTTAGGACTCTTTTCTATAATGAACATAAGCTTAGGCGATGGGATTTCTTACATTTTCTTCCATTTATAATGAATGTAGTAGAATTGATGCCTTTTTATTTAAGCTCTCCAGAGTTTAAGATTAAAACATTACAGGTGGTTGTTTCTGGTAAGTTAATTGATTATGATTTGTATCGAGAAGGACTATTGGGAACAATTTGGCATACTATGCTAAGAGTTATTAGTTGGGCAATTTATGCAGTTTTTAGTTGTTTAATATATGTTCGTTTTAGGAGACAAATCAAATCTAACTTAATAACAGATTTTGAATCTAAATTTAAGTTCATAAGATTATTTTTAACCTTAAAGATTTTTGGATTTATTCTTGCAGTTATTGCTGTCATTTTTATTACTGTTGCTAGTTCCATCTTTTTTGTTATGATCCTTAATAATTTGGTTAATTTGATAGTTGTCCTATTATTATTTATCAAGTTTCCTGAGTTTATTTATGGGAATTCCGTTCAAAAGGGTTCAAATATCCA
The DNA here is from genome assembly GCF_051860225.1 of Sediminibacterium sp. Taxonomy (GTDB): domain Bacteria; phylum Bacteroidota; class Bacteroidia; order Chitinophagales; family Chitinophagaceae; genus Sediminibacterium. The sequence goes on along the minus strand of NZ_JBHYEI010000004.1, from coordinate 48,654 downwards.
ACGTGAAGGTTTAATGGATATTGCTTTGAGCCAGTCCATGTATTTAAGTTTGCTTGAGTCTAGTAAATATGATATTAATATATTGATTGACAATAATTTTAAAGTTTTGTATTACGATAAATCTGCAGAGAAAATCGTATGTAATATTTTTAATAAGAAGATTGAATTTAATGTTGATTTAAGAAATGTAATCGATTTAACATTGGCACCTTTATTCATAACTAATATTAAACAAGCATTAAATAGTAAGGAGGTAGATAGTGAAATGGTGTTAACCAAATATGATACAAAAAACATGTCATATTTTGAAATTAACTTTCGACCCTTTTACAATGAAATTGGTAAAATGGTTGGTGTTGCAATAGGTGCAAATAACATTGATGAAAAAAGAAAAATGAATTTACTTCAAGAGCAGTATGTTCAAAGTTTAGATTCACTCGCTTGGAAAAGTTCTCATACTTTAAGAGCTCCTGTTGCAAATATGAAAGGAATTATTGAAATTTTAAAGTGTAATTATATTGATAAGTCATATGAAGAATCCAATCAACTAATTGATTATTTATCAACTGAAATAAATCGATTGGATAATGTAATTATTGACATGGTTTCTAAAGCTAGAGAAGAATTAGGAAGCTAAGGCTAGTATATTTAAATTAATGTTGGTTCTATTAAATATTCCATAAAGCTTAACTGTAATACTCCCATTATTTAGAAACAAAATAAGTTATCAAGACTTTATATAGTTTCAATTAAACACAAATTAAATTTTTAGCCCTTAAACTTTTAAAATTAGCATATGATAGATCAAAGCCAGGTATTAATTACTTTACCCGATGGGGTTTTTATGGAAGGTCATTTTAAGACCAAGCATTCATTAAAGATAGAAAGCAGTATAAATGGTACGCTTTTGTCAAAGCAAAAAGTGCTACTCGAATGCAATTCAGTGTTTAATGGCGATTTAATTTGCTCAGAATTGGTATTATCTGGAAAATTTAGTGGCAATATATTTTGTACTGGAAAAGTACAAGTGAAACAGGGCTGCCAAATTTCAGGAAGAATATATACTTATCGTTTTGAGAACGATGAAATGACCAATCTAGATTGTATTATTAGTGTACCAGATGCCAATACCATAAATAAAATCAAAGAAATTATTGAAGGTATAGATGTAGATCAAAAACTTAGTATAGATCCTAATTTGCCAAGCTTGATTAAAATCTACGAAGATAATTTGGCCATCAAGGAGAAAATAAAGTTACCAGAATTAGTAAAAGAAACAATTAAACCAATTCCAGTTGCTTTTAATGGAATCCCAATTTCATCCAACGGAGTTCCCAATGCCGCAAAAGGTGTATCTAAATAACAGAGATAACCTGAATAATTTTTTAAAAATTGCCTACTAGTCTGCAAATGACATGTATTATATTCATAATTAAATTTTCGGCTCACGTTTGGCTATTAAAGCTCTTAGAAATACAATCCTAATTGACGGAGCGCAGCGACGTGAATCCTTTGGAATCAGTTTAGTATTTTATTTATGTATAATTTTAGTTGAATGAAAAAACTAACTATTCTACTTTCCATAGTCTTTAGCTTTCTAAACCTCTATGCTCAAGAGAAAACAGTTCCTGTTTTTGTTTCAGGTACCGATGGTTATAAAAGTTTTCGAATTCCTGCAATTATTGCTTTGAAAAATGGTGAGTTGTTGGCTTTTTGTGAAGGGAGGGTAAATGGTGCAGGCGACTATGGAAATATTGATATTGTAATGAAACGCAGTACTGATAAAGGAAACACTTGGTCACCTTTACAAGTAGTGGCAGAGTTTGGAAACGAGCAATTGTGTAACCCTGCACCAGTGGTTGATTTAAAAGATTCTAATTTCCCACAAGGTCGAATTTTTCTATTTTATAATACTGGTAATAATCATGAAAGGGAGATTTTAAAAGGAAACGGAATTAAATATTGCTTTTATAAAACATCGATAGATGGAGGTATCAATTGGACTGAACCGATTGATATAACCGAACAGGTTCATCGCCCCAATCAACCAGCAATTAATAGCAAATTTAATTTCGTTGAAGATTGGAGATATTATGCCAACACTCCTGGACATGCTATGCAGTTTCAAGAAGGGAAATATAAAGGCAGAATCTTTATTGCGGCAAATCATAGTGAAGGAGAGCCACAAAAAGCTGCCGGACATTATGTTGCTCATGGGTATTACAGTGATGATCATGGTAAAACTTTTCACGTTGGCAAATCTCTAAGTATACATGGTAGTAATGAATCAATGGCTGTAGAATTGAGCAATGGACAACTAATGATGAATAGTCGTAATCAACGCGGTGATATAAAGGCTAGGATTGTTTCTATAAGCAGTACCGGTGGTGCAACTTGGGACACCACTTATTTTGATCAAAATTTAATTGATCCAGTATGTCAGGGAAGCATACTGAATATCGGAAAGAAAAAAGGAAAAAATATACTTGCGTTTTGCAATGCAGCAGATTCTCAAAAAAGAAATAATCTGACATTGCGCATCAGTTATGATGAGGGAGAAACATGGGATAAAAGTATATTAGTTGATAGGAGTACAGATGAAGCGAAAAGAGATTTTACTGCTTATTCTGATTTAGTTAAAGTTGGGAAAAAGAAAATTGCAGTGTTGTATGAACGCGACAATTATAAGGAAATAGTATTTAAAATAATGGGCTACTAAATAGAATTACTTTATGTTAAAACTTGTAGCCTTTCTCCGCGGCATCAATGTTGGAGGCCATCATAAAGTGCCAATGGCGGAGCTAAAGACTATACTGACCCATTTAGGATGCGAAAATGTAACAACTATTTTAAACTCAGGAAATATTGTTTTTGAAACCACAAAAAAAGATATTGCTGGTTTGGAGCGTATTATAGAATCTGCCTTTACGGAGAATTTTGGTTTTTTAATCCCAGTGATTTTAATCCCCCATAAACAAATAAACGAATTGGTAAATGATGATCCATTTGCTAGCATTGATGTTCATAAAAACATACGGCTTTACATCTCATTTTTAAAAGAACCTTCAACAATCAAATTAACACTCCCATATATTTCCAAAGACAATTCGTTTAAAATTATTGGTACAAAAAACCACATTATTATAAGCGTTTTAGACATCACCACAAGCAATACCCCAAAAGGAATGGAAGACTTAGAGAAGCTTTTTGGAAAAAATATCACCACCAGAAATTGGAATACCATTCAGAAAATAAATAACTGTTGAGTTCTCTTCGATTGAATATACCTAAAAGGGTATAATCTATGTTTAAAAATAAATTTTATACCTAAAAAGGTATAATTAAAATAAATTTATTACATTTATACCCATAAAGGTATAAAATGAATCTTTCTACTTTTCTAAAAGAACAACGAAAGCACAATAATCTTACACAGGAAGATCTTGCTGTAAAATCTGGAGTGGGTCTTCGACTCGTTAGAGAAATTGAGCAAGGAAAAGTGACTATGCGAATGGATAAGGTAAACCAGATACTGGCTTTATTTGGTGCGGAACTAACTGTCAACTTTAAAGAATACAAAAATGGCTAAAACTGCAAGAATTTTTTATGATGGGGCATTGGCTGCCTTGCTATCTGAAACAGATGATGGTTATGTTTTACAATACGATGAGCATTATCTACAAAATCCAACAAGTAAACCCATCAGTCTTACTTTACCATTACGTAAAGAAATTTACGTCAGCAAAGTATTATTCCCCTTTTTTGATGGGTTAATACCTGAGGGCTGGTTGCTAGATATAGCAGTTACTCATTGGAAAGTAAAAGCCAATGACCGTTTTGATTTATTATTAGCTACCTGCAGAGATACTATTGGAGCAGTTTCTGTTGAATCTGAATAAAATTGCACCATGAATAATTGTTGGTTTTGTTATAAAGCAATAGAAGATGGAAAATATCATCCTTCCTGTGCAAAAAAATTTTTTGGTACGAAGGAGGTACCAACGTTACAATTGGATGATGCATTGATAGATGCATTGGCTAAACAAACCGTTAATAAACGGATTGCAGTAACGGGAGTTCAACCAAAATTATCACTTACGCTACAAAAAGAAAATGACCAAAGTCGGTTAACAATTGTTGGATTGTGGGGTGAGTATATTTTAAAGCCACAGCATTACGCTTATCCGATGATGCCAGAAACAGAAGACTTGACCATGCATTTAGCAACATTGTTTAAAATACCTGTTTGCGAACACGCTCTTCTACAAGCAAGTAATGGAAGCATGGTATATATCGCAAAACGGTTTGACAGAGTTAATGGAAAAAAAATTCATGTTGAAGACTTGTGCCAAGTGTCCGAATTTTTAACAGAAAATAAATATAAAAGCTCTTACGAAAAAGCAGGTAAGCTTGTTGCAAATTATTGTAATAGAGGTCTTGACACGCTATATTATTTTGAAATTATTTTATTTAGTTTTCTATGTGGTAATAATGATATGCATTTGAAGAATTTTACCTTAATGCATCAGGAAAATGGGATTAGACTAAGTCCAGCTTACGACTTGCTAAATGTGAACTTATTAAATCCAAAAGATTTAGAAGAATTGGCACTTACAATAAATGGTAAAAAAGCTAGAATAAAATTAGTAGACTTTAAAGTATTAGCAGAAAAGTTAAGTATTAATGAAAATGTCTACAACAAAATATTTAAATTTTATAGTAGTAAAAATGATGAAGTAATGAATCTGATTGATCGGTCATTTTTAGATGATAATATGAAAATAAAGTACAAAGAAATCTGGATGAATAAACAAAAGTTATTTACTTAGAAATCATTACGAATCACTCATAAAAGCCGACTATTTAATTAAAGCTATCTTTGTATATTATTACATACTATGACGTTTCAGCAACTCAACCTCAATACCGCTCTTTTTTCAGCCTTAGATGATTTAGGATATACAACACCTACAACCATTCAACATAAGGTATTTCCCATCGCCATGTCTGGTAAAGATGTATGCGGTATTGCCCAAACAGGAACCGGTAAAACAATCGCTTATTTATTGCCCTGTTTAAAGCAATGGAAATTTGATAAAAATAAAGATCCTCAAATTTTAATTGTGGTACCTACCAGAGAGCTGGTTGTTCAAGTAGTAGAAACAGTTAAGAAATTGTCTTCGTATATGAGTTTGGATGTGGTGGGTGTGTATGGTGGTGTAAATATTAATACCCAGCAAATTGAAGTGGAGAAAGGGGTTGATGTGTTGGTTGCAACACCTGGCCGTTTGTTTGATTTAGCTATGAATGGTGCTTTTAAAACAAAGTATATTAAAAAGCTGGTAATAGATGAAGTAGATGAAATGATGAATCTTGGATTTAGAACACAGTTGAGAAATATCATGGATTTGTTACCGAAAAAAAGACAGAACTTATTATTCTCTGCAACCATCACCGAAGAAGTAGAATCATTAATGGAGACTTATTTTAATGCTCCTGTGCGAGTAGAAGCTGCTCCAACTGGTACGCCACTAGACAATATTGAACAAAGTCGTTTTAATGTTCCTAATTTTTATACAAAGGTAAATTTGCTTGAACTGCTTTTAAAACAGGATGCTTCAATGACCAAAGTATTGGTATTTACAGCAACTAAAAAATTAGCGGATCAATTGTATGAATCTTTAGAAAAACGTTTCGAAGGCACAATAGGGATTATACACTCTAATAAAGAACAAAACCATCGTTTTAATACTGTTAAACAATTCAAGGATGGGATTTATCGATTTATCATTGCAACAGATATTGTTGCAAGAGGAATTGATATTGCCCAAGTAACGCATGTGGTCAATTTTGATACCCCAGATATTCCTGAAAACTACATACATCGAATAGGAAGAACCGGAAGGTTCGATAAAAAAGGTATTGCCATTAGTTTCACCACAGAGAAAGAAATGCCTTTTATTGTTGCTATTGAGCAATTGATGAAATATGAAATACCTGTTGTTGAATTACCTATTCATTTAAGTATTTCTGATGTTCTTACAGAAGACGAGAAGCCCAAGGTTTACATGAAAGTGCCTTATATTAAGCCCAAAAAGAAATCGGACGCAGGGCCTGCATTTCATGAAAAATCAGCTAAAAATCAAAAGCGAAATGTAAAAGTGAGGCGCAAAGATGCCATGAAGAAAAAATATGGTAAACCCATCAAAAGAGGAGCTAAAAAATAAGCTATATCGTATTTTTAGTACCAGATTTTACTTTTCAAATGTAACTCTAGTAATATTGTTTAAAATATTGCAGGAATGAAAAAAGGAATTTTACTTTTTGTAATCATGCTGAGTACTATTGGGTTTATTTATTTTCTTGTAAAATATATGGGTGTTCAAGGCTTTTTATTTGCATGGGTATTGAATTTCATGTTAATGATGTTTGTGCTCATGTTTACCGAGACATTAAAATCAGCCTGTACCTCAAATTATTTCAAGGAAAAAAAATGGGAGCAAAAAGGTAAAATTTATGAGCAACTTGGCATACACCTTTTTCGAAAATTATTAGTTATAGTTGGATGGGAGAAGCTAAATAAAAAGGAAAATCCAGTTAAAAATAATTTGGCAGCCCTCGTTCATTTAGAATATAGAACAAAACAATCTGAACTAGGACACCTCATCATCTTTTTTATTGTTGGTGGATTTTCTATTTATGTTGCTATCCGGTATTGCTTTTCAGCATCAGCGTGGCTGATTTTCCTAAATCTCGTGTTAAACTTTTATCCAATTTTGTTACAGCGCTACAATCGTCCTAGATTACAAAGGGCGATTCAAATCTTTCAGCGAAAGTAATCTCTAATATAATTGCTTAAACAATGGATTGGCATTTATGAAACCTACCAAAAGAAATTGCTTCATTAATATTTTAAGAAAAGTTAGAATTAACTTTCTAAAAATTTATCACGCTCGTGGTAGTGCGCATGAAATTGCATTAGGCGCGGCTATAGGGGCTTTCTGGGGCGTGTTTCCTACTTTTGGGTTGAGTACAGTTTTGTCTTTATTGATGTATAAATTTCTTCGCTTCAATTTATTAGCTGCAATATCAGGGGCATTTATTTCTAACCCCTTAACTAGTCCATTTTTATTGATTCTTAGTTATAAAGTTGGACAATATTTCATACCAACAAATCAAACACTTGAGTTGAGTAATTGGTACACCACTCTTCCTCAAATTGGATACGTGTTGTTAGTTGGTGCTACCCTGGTTAGTATAGTAACAAGTTTCATCGTTTATTATCTTACTAAATTTGCCATTGAAAAAAGACGAAGCACTATTAAGTTATAAATCATGGCTTATTACCAATTTAGCTTTATCCGTTGCTTCCAATAACTTTTCCTTGTCTTTTAAAAAACAGGAAACATGAAAATTTCCTTCCCAAAAAAGTATGCAAAGTGGCAAATCATTGTTTAGTGTATAAAAAGAACAATCCCCTTGATCTGGATTATTAAAATGCAAAATGAGTCTGCTTTGTTAAGATTTGAGGAAAGCGGATTAAGGTGATTATATACTGGTGTTAAAATAGCCAAAACATCAATCCAGCTGCAATACTTAAGGGCCTTTTAAAAGTACTGGTTAAATTAGTCTGTCTTGTGCTGCCAAAAAATATGCTTCAATTATTTTAGTATTGCCTATAACAAAATTGGATAAGATTAATTATTGTTACGATTCACTTAAAAAGTAATATAAATAAGATTTACAATGTCATGGGGATTATGTTTCTTCGACTACTTATTATTATACTTTTTTTAAGTTTCCAAATAAAGTCTTTTTGCTATTAACTACCTATTATAATTAGACCACCAATCTATAATTTTTAATCTCTTAAAGACAGATCAAAATCAAAATTATTTTTTACAAAAATAAACAGCAATGAAAAAGAAATTCTACAAATTGAGTTTATTCTTAATGATTATTCCAGTATTTATCATTAGTTGTGCATCTATTTTAGGAAAGTCTTCCTATCCTGTTTCAATCAATACTAATCCTAATGGGGCTAATATTAGTATTACCGATAAAAAAGGAAAGGAAGTCTACAAAGGACAGAGTCCTTCTACTGTTACATTAAAATCTGGAGGCGGTTTTTTTGTGAAAGCAGAATACCAAGTTAAGATATCATCAAATGGATACAGTGAAATCATTGTACCTGTGAATTATAAATTGAATGGATGGTATTTTGGCAATTTACTGCTTGGGGGTGTAATTGGAATGTTAATAGTGGATCCCGCTACAGGTGCTATGTGGAAATTAGATACTCCACCCATCAGCGTTACCTTATCAAGGCCAACTGCAATGAGTAAACCAACTTTGGAAATTTTATCTGTAGATGAAGTAAGCAATGCTGTAAAGGAAAATATGGTTCGAATTAACTAGCAACGAATCTATGGCAAATACTATTGATATACAAGTAAACAAATACAGACAAAATGAGTACTTCTAGAAGATCATTTATTTCTCAGGTGATGCTTGCAACAGGTGGGTTGAGCGTTACTCCTTCATTTGCAGCATTTTTAGAGAATAATCTGGTTCAAAATCCAATAGGTGCTACTGGCAAATGGATGGAACTTGCAAAGTTGTTAAAGGGCTCGTTGATTATGGCTAGTGATCTTGATTTTGCAAAGTTCAATACACAATACGCACTTGCTTATTTGACAGAAATACCTGAGGCGATTGCACTTTGCACTTCTGAAAAAGACGTTATTGCTTGTGTAAAATGGGCTCGTAAGCATAAGGTTCCAATTGTGCCTAGATCAGGAGGACACTCCTATGCTGCATTTTCTCGTAATACTGGTTTGATTGTTGATCTTTCTCAAATGACTGATATCAAATTTGATGGCACTACCAATTTAGCTACACTAGAAGGTGGGGTTCACAATCAGCAGGTTTATAACTGCGGAAGACTGGCATCTGTATCTGTTTCTCATGGTCGCTGCAAGGGTGTTGGCGTTGCCGGACTTGTTTTGGGTGGAGGTATTGGTTTCAATATGCGTAAGTATGGTTTAACATGCGATCAATTAATTTCAACACGTATTGTATTAGCAAACGGTGAAGTTATTGTTGCTAGTGCCACAGAAAACCCTGAAGTATTTTGGGCAATACGAGGTGCAGGTGGTGGCAATTTTGGGATTCATACGCAATTTGTAATGCAGATGTTTCCAGTTTCCACTGTAACATGGTTTCGAATTCAATGGAGAACATCGCTTGAGCAAATATTTGATATGTTTCAAGATATTGCAATGGAAGCACCCCCTGAGCTGGGTGTAAAGTTCATGATAAACGCACAAAATGGTAATCATGAAAAAGGTAATGATCTCTACATAGAAATTTTAGGTCAGTTTGCAGGTCAGCAAGACCAATTAAGATCCTTACTATACCCACTTTATCAACTGGCAGCTCCTTCTCTTGAAATTATTCAAAACTTACCTTATTGGGATGCGCAAGAATTCCTTTCTGAAGACGGCAATCCAGAATATGCACATGAGCGTTCACGTTTTTGTTTTAGTAAAATATCTCAGGATGGGCGAGATACAATTTTTCGCAATTTGAGGAAATGGCCTGGTACATCGATTGATGCTATGTGGAAGTATTTTCTAATGGGAGGTAAAATTAAAGAAATTCCAAAATCTGCCACATCATTTCCATTCAGACAAGCAACCATGATTACTTCAATTGATGTGGAATGGTTACCAGCTGACCATAGAGATTTAGAAGCGAATTTTAAATGGTTGGATACTTTCCATGATGAAATGGAAAAATATACTTCACCATATTGCTATGTTAATTTTACAGATAGGAGACAAAAAAATCATCTGAATGCTTATTACAGTGATCACTTGGATCGCTTAAAAGCTGTAAAGCGTCAATTAGACCCTGATAACACTTTCTACAATCCGCAAAGTATACCTAGCAAATAATGAAGAATCGTTTATACCTCTATTTGCTGATTGTTTTGATAAGTTGTTCAGAGAAAGTGTCTGCGGAAGTATCAGACTCACTTGAAATGGAAAATGGGAAAATACTTGTTGGTGAATTTTTGGGATGGCTGAATAATGAAATTAGTTTTTGTATTCCAGATGTGGGAATAGTAGCTATCAAATATGAAAAAGTAAGAAAGTTGAATGCGAATTCGAATAAATATCATATTGAAACTTATACAGGAAAAATATTTTATAACAAGCTTATATGTATAAATCCTCGTGATTTTCTTTTTATTGAAAATGGTATCCCGATCTCAATTAAGTTCAAGGAAATTGAAATGATAAGTCCACTTAAAAAAGGGGTATTAACTAATGGATTTATAGGGCTTGGATACAATTATTCAAAATTTACCAATTATGGATTAATTACTATTGATGGCGGAGTAAACTTTAAAACCGAAAATTGGGTATTTGATATAGGGGCTAATAGTATGTTTATTCATAAAGAGTCAAATGGATTAGAACGTATTCGAGAGTCTGCGAATATTAAAATAGATCATAATGTGAACGCTCGATGGCAATTTGCTACTAGATACATCTATCAGCGTAATAAAGAACTCGGTCTTGCATATAGACACCTGGCTGGTGGAGGCCTACTTTATAAGATAATTAGAAGATCAATTTTACATTTAAATTTCTCTACCGGCATTGCTGCAATGGCTGAAGGAACATTTGATAATCAAAACTATAACAGATATGAAATTCCTTTTCTTCTCGAGGTAAGGTTATCTAGACTTGGCAATTCAAATATGTCCTTATATCATACACAGATTCTTTTTATTGGCACTGGAAATAATAAGCGGATTAGACACGACGGTGAGTTGCGATTGAATTTGTTATTCAATAAAAAGTTATCCTTAACCACATATATTTTTAATAATTATGACAGTGCCCCTGTTCAAAAAATTGAAACAAACAAGTTAGACTATGGATGGAATACTGGGCTTAGATATGCATTCTGAAATAAACAAGAAATTCTATTTTATCAATAAAAATGCTGTATGAAAAAATTTTTAATTATTGTGCTAGCTATAACCTTTGTGATAGCCTGCAACACAAAAGTAAATTTTCAAGGATTTTATAAATCCGAGTCTGTTCAATTTGCAGAACAGGGCTGGAGTGAAGGCGAACGAGATTACTGGCACCATCTTAACGCTGGTCAGGAGTTTGCTCCTCTCAGTTGGTTAAAATCCTTACAAGCTCCAGATACCAGTCTTTCATTAACAGATCCTGCATACCTCAGGAGTTTGGGTTTTTTAGATAAATCTGTTACTGAAAATAATCCTGAGGGTCTCCCCATTGGCTTTTCTATAAAGCCTGCAGAAAAAAATGGACGAGTAATGGTTGGATTAAACTGTGCTTCTTGCCACACTGGTCAAATCAATTTTAAAGGGAAAGCATTACGAATTGATGGGGCCTCAGCTGGGTTCAATATTTATCAATTTTTTGTTGATTATGGAATTGCTCTAGGAAAAACAATACAGGATAGTGCTGCTTGGAGAAAGTTTTCTTCTAATGTATTAAAGCAAGAGCTAGGTGATGAATCGGTTTTGCGAAAAGAGGTAGAAGAGCTGATTAAGTCTGCTCAATGGGAGGCAGAAGCCTATTCAAAAATAAAAAAAGAATCAGTTAATGCAGGCCATGGACGGATGGATCCATTTAATCGAATTGGCAATGAAGTTTTTGGCCTTGGATTAAGAGAGCAATCTAATTATTACGCTAGTGATGCCCCAGTTGGTGTTCCTTATCTCTGGGATATAGCTCGCTTAAATTGGGTGCATTATAATGCATCGTTTAATCACCGCGTATCAAGAAATATTTTACAGGTATTAGGTAACGGTGGTAAAACCTACTTCATGGATGAAAATGGAAATGTAAAAAAGGGGCCTGAGAAATGGGAAAGCAATTTTAATATTGAGCGCTTGCTCGAGATCGAAGAAGGCTATTCTGCTTTAAAAGCGCCACAATGGCCAGATGAAATGTTAGGAAAAGTAGATATGCAGAAGGCTAAAAAAGGTAGAGAACTATTTATGACAAATTGTGCAAGTTGTCATGCGCCTCGCCCCATTAATGGCTCAAATTCTGCTAAGCCTGATTGGGCAGTTGTTACATTGCCCCATAGTGTAATAGGGACAGATTCTAGTGAGGCTGCAGGATTTGTGAATAGAAGGTATGATGCATCAAAGCTTTTGGGTAAAAAATCTCCTCGTATAGATGCAGCCACAGGACTTGAACTACTTACTTCTGAAATGGCCAAATATGCCTACAATAAATTAGGATGGACAGCAGAACAAATTGCTTCTGCAAATGGAGATGATCGACCAAATAAAGTGAGAGCATATGCCGGATACAAAGCAAGACCTTTGGATGGTGTATGGAGTACTCCTCCATTTCTACACAATGGTTCTGTTCCCAATTTATATGAATTGCTAAGTCCACCTGAAGAAAGATCTACCACTTTCTGGTTGGGTACTTATGAATATGATCCTATTAAATTAGGTTATATGAGTATGCAGTCGGATAAATCATTTTTGTTTGACACGCGTTTACCTGGAAATTCAAATGCGGGTCATGCATTTTCAAATGATACAAAGACAGTGGGAAAAATTGGGCGTAAACTCAGCCCTGAAGAGCGTATGGAAATTATTGAGTATGTAAAGGTACTCACAACTATGCCACCTGCGGCGCAAAAACCAGTTGAACGTAATTGGAATAAATAACAATCAAACAAATGCTTTATGTCTAATCAATTTTATATTATCCGATTTCTGAAGGCTCAAGTTGTCTGTCTTTTTATTTTTTTATTGTGTAGTTGTTCCAATCAGCCTAATCAAAAAAATGATTCAGAAATTTATAATGGGAAACTTATTCGTGTTGATAGTATTACAACTTTTGATACTTCCAAATTGAATCGAATTCTGAATGAGGAGTTGCAACAATTTTTGCGTGGATCTACTATAACATTTTCAGAAGTAAAGGGCAAATATCAAACACCCCAAAATGGGGTTACTTTATATAAGTTAACTTACCAAAGCAGTATTCCTGAAAAAAATAATAAGCCTGCAATTACAACGGGCTTAATTGCCATACCTTCTGCATTTGCTTCTGGAAGTCCCATGATTTCTTACCAACATGGAACTGTTTTTGGAAAAACGGAAGTGCCAACATTTATTGAAGAGTCGATGGAAACCAAATTGGCAGTAGCACAATTTGGAGGAAATGGTTACATAGTGATTGCGCCCGACTATCATGGCCTAGGCGCATCTAATGAAAAAAATACCTATTTAATTCAAAAAAGTTCGGAGCAAGCTTGTCTTGATTTATATACTGCAGCAAAGGAATTTTTAGAAAAGAAAAATATTAATGTTTCACATTTTTTCACACTTGGTTGGTCACAAGGAGCATATAATACCCTGACATATCTTCGCCGACTAGAACAAGAAGGAGTTAAAGTAAATGCTACTGCTACTGCGGCAACACCATCAGACTTGAATTATTATATAAGTCAAAGTATTTTAAACCCAAGACCCGAAGATCCTGAGTGGATTCCTGCATGCTTCTCTAATCTTTTATTTGCTTATGAAGTCTATTATGATATTAAAGGATTAACAGCTAAAGCAATTCGTCCTGAATTCTTACAAGCTGCCAAAGAATTTTATGAACACAAAATTAATTTTACGGATTTCTTTAAAAGAACTGCCCCAACTGTAAAAGACTACCTCACTCCTGAGTTTATCCAAGAAATACAACTTGGCTCAAGTCCTCTTTGTAAAGCACTAACAGCATCAGAAGGGTATAGATGGAAAAGTGTAACGCCACTTCGGTCTTATTATGGTGATAGAGATGAAGTTTTTCCGGTAGATCTGGCCCAATTGGCCATTAATTACCAAGCTTTATTAGGCAAAAAGAATGGCGAACTTTTTACTGCTGGGATGAATGCAGATCATAGAGGCACATACGCTTTTGCATTATACCATGTGAAACCTTGGTTTGATAGTTTTTTAAAACAATAATTTATTCTAGCAACATCATCTTTTTTATATGCACTACAATTTATTCCTAAATTATTAAAAAATCTAAATGCAAAAAATCTTTTCCGTTTTGTTGTTCACTGCTGTACTTGCATCCTGCTCAAAAAAAGAAACCCCTGCTCCTGCTGTAAAGACTTATTCGGTTGAATATAAGTTAGAGCTAACTAATGCTGCAAATTCTAATGTGGCAGGAACAGTTAGTTACATTTCAAAGACTTCCACATCAGCTACTGCAATGCTTACAAGCCCAAGTTGGGTAGTCACTGAAAGTAATTGGGCCCTCAAATCGGGGGATAGTGTGGGCTTTAAGGCAAATATTACCAATGCGGGTTCTTATAAGGCTTATCTTTTGGTGGATGGCGGAGTTATGAAATACCAGTCTACTGCATCAACTTTTCCGATTAATGGAACAGTAACATTGTATTATACTATGCCATGATAGTTAATACATTGTGCTCTATTTTAAGATTTGTTTTAGGTTTCCAATTTTTGAATTGACTTTAAAAATTGTGTACATAAGCTAGCATAAATCCAGCAGAAAACTTAGATGCTGGTGTATTATCTTTATTCCCTTCTAAAAAATTCATTTCATTAGGGTCGTCAAAATTGACTAATTGTTCAAGTGATTTATTACGACCGTAACTTAATAGTATCCCTGCCTTTAAGTTAAATTTTCTTTTCTTAATATTTGCTCCTGCTTGTAAATGATAAAGGTCGTAATTAATGGATGAGGCGCTAAATCCATTATTATTTTCAAATAGTTCTTTATTAGAATAAGTAAAATCTGTTCTTGCTGAAATAAATCCCTTTACTTCATTTTTCAATGGAAAGCTTATTCCTATTGAAAAATTTAAAATTGATTTCCCTGCATCTTTAAAGCTTATTTCAGACGCACTAAACTCTTTTACAGTTCCTGTATCAGGTCTTATAAACGCTTCGTCTCTTGGTTGCACTAAGCTGTATGGTTTTACTTTATTAAAAAATTCAGATGCTATATATATTTCGCCTCCTTTGTAATAATGCGTATATCCTGCAGCAATACTTAATGGTCTTTTATAAGAGCTGGTTAATTTGGTTTGTCTTGTGCTGCCAAGTAAGAAAATCTCAGTATTGCTGATTCTTAAATTATTAATTGCGTACTCCGCTAGTATATCAGATTTACCAAATATTTTTAAAGTGGGTAATGTTAACATTATCCCTAAATGATTTTTATCATTAAAACTATAAGATAATCCTGCTTTAAATTGTAAGTTATAGTTTCTACTGTTTACTACATAGTATTCTGAAACGGTTACTAATTTTTGAAATAATGTTGAATTATCATTTATCAAAGCTCGAGCAGTAATATTATGACTAAATAATTGTCTTCTATTGGTAAACATTCCTGAAAATCCTATGGCTAATTTTTTGTTGACACTCTTGCCAAAAGAAAAGATTGCAGATGTTTCATTAATGGTATTACTATGAACGTATTGACCAATATAAAACTCTTTACCTGGGCTATATGTATCCGATAATACATTGATTTGCTCATCTCTTCTTTGAGACGCATTAAATTGAAAAACTGGCGTATATAAAATGGCGTAAGCAAACGTAATAGGCTTTTTTAATTTCAAATAAATCGTATTCGATGCTATGACCGGCATAATATTAGTAAATTGATGTCTTAAGTCTAAACCTTCACCTGTTCCATTTTTTATGCTAAGTAAATTGTAATTATATACACTACCGCTAATATTTGAGGCGTTTTTGGTATTATATGCTAGCAATGCTGGATTATAAAAGAGCACCCCACTGTCTCCATTTTTAGCGATTGTTGCCCCTGGAACAAAAAAGCCTCCTGGGCCATAAGCGGATGACCAATAATTGGCATCTTGTGTAAATCCATAATATACTAGCAGTAGGCTAACAAAAAGACTTAAAAACTTGCTCATATATTGTTGATTTATGGTCAGAATCAAAATAATGAATAAATTGGTAATATAAGTAAGCTTATGCGCCCTAAAAATCTTTTATTTTTCTTTCTCTGTTTTTTTAGCATTTCTGCGTTTTGCCAAGACATTGATTCCTCCCGTAGACAATTCATAGAAAAAATAAAAAAGGCAGAGAAGATTGAATTCGAAAGCAGTTTATCTGAGTTAGAGCAACATCGTGCTGAGATTAAACGGGCTAAAGTGCTAGAAGATCTGCTTAAAATAGGGCAAAGGGCTAAATCTTTTTTGAAACAGGGTGTTGACAGCAATGGAATTAAGATTAAACTTGAAAAGATTAAAGAGTGGAATACTATCGTTCAAAAAGGGGTTGAATGGTACATTGGCCCCACTCAAACACAAAGAAATTTATCTATTTCTAGTAAACTTAATAGGGAACTGATTTTTAAACTAGAACAGGAAAATATTCTCTTAGATGAATACCTAAATGAATTGATTTCAAATAGGAATCACTTGGATTCTTTAATGAGCGATAGCAGTTTATACAACTTTCCAAAAGATACAATTGGGTTAACTCAATATTATTTAAGGCTGAAATCTGTATTAGGTGTTTTAAAACCAATCGATTCAAGTTTGCAAAAAGCTATAATAAGTCTAGATAATTTAAAGAATAGATTAGTAGTTCAAAAAAATCAACTCAGTATCGAGAATGATGAATTGCAGGAGCAGCGTAAAATACTTTTTAAAAATAGTTTAAATAAAGAGTTTGTTGAAACAGTAGGATGGAGGATGAATGATTTGCCATTTAGTTACGTATTGAAATTTTCTTTTTTAAAGGAACAGCTAGCATTTATATTTTATATCCAAGATAATATTGCAAAAATATTCTTCTTATTTGTGCTAGTGTTTTTACTTTTTTATTTTGTTAAAACACTTAAGCAAAAAATAGTCGAAAGTCATTTGATTTTTAAGTACCCGTTACTTTCTGCTGTGATTATTGTATTTGGATTATTTCAATTTGTGTTTTTAGATCCCCCTTTTGTGTTTTACTTATGGTTTTGGTTAATCCCAGGTATTTCATTAACTGTTGTTTTTTGGAATTATATTGCAAAGTTTTGGATGAAATTTTGGCTTTCCATTTTATTGTTATTTATTTTAGTAGCTGCCGATAATTTAATTTTGCTAGCATCTAATATTGAAAGGGGTGTTTTATTTGTATTAGCATTTTTAGGATTATTTTCCGGATTCTATTTTCTCTTCAATTGGAATAAGCATGGTCATGAGCTTAAAGAAAGGTACATTAAGTACTTTCTTTATTTCTTAATGGGTATGCAGATTTTATCAATCATGTTCAATTTTTATGGCAGCTATAATTTGTCAAAATCAATCATGGTGTCTGGTTATTTTGGTGTCTTGACAGGCATTTTGTTGCTATGGACTGTTAGATTAATAAATGATGTCTTATTTTTTGCAACTGAAACATATAATGCACACGATAGAAAACTTTTTTATATCAACTTTGAAAAAGTTGGATCTAAAGTGCCTTCATTCTTCTATTTTTTATTAGTTATAGGGTGGTTTGTCTTAGTTAGTAGGAACTTTTATTTGTATAATCAATTGGCTGAACCAATTTCTAATTGGATGTTTGAAGAAAGAACAATTGGTGAATACACTTTTAGTATTAGAGGGGTTGCCAATTTTATTGTCATAATTTTTATTTCTTTTTTCATTTCTAGGGTTGTTTCATTTATTGCTTCAGAACCAAATCATACAAACGAATTTGCTGATAAAAAATCAACAAATGGTATAGGTAGTTGGATATTATTAATTAGAATTGTCATCATAGGTATGGGATTATTTTTAGCATTTGCTGCTGCAGGAATTCCACTTGATAAAATTACTATCATTCTAGGAGCACTTAGTGTAGGCATTGGGTTTGGTTTGCAAACCTTGATAAATAATTTGGTAAGCGGTTTAATTATTGCTTTTGAGAAGCCAGTAAACGTAGGGGATATTGTAGAGGTAATGGGTAAATCAGGTACAATGAAATCGATTGGATTTAGAAGCAGTGTAATTACAACTTGGGATGGAGCTAATTTAATTATTTCCAATGGTGATTTAATGAATGCGCAATTGATTAATTGGACACAGGATAAGGGATTTAGAAGATTAGAATTGAAATTAGATATTGTTTTAGGAATTGACTTAAATCAAGTATACGATATTGTTGAGAAAATAATTCTTGAAAATAATGAAATTCTAAAATATCCTAAATACGTGATTGAATTTAATCAAATTGTGAATGCTTCAGCGGAGTTGTCTATTTATTTTTGGGTAAGGAAATATGGAGATGCCGGACATGTTATGAGTAAATTGATTGTAGATATAGATAAAGTTTTTAGTGCTAATAAAATTGCTTTTGCTAAACCTACAAATAATATTATTATACAAAACAATAATGAAAATTAGACCCGTATATTGGTGATGAAAAACTTCTTTTTTATTTTTTATTTTGTTTCCATCATTTTCACGCTAAACGCTCAGAACCTTAATAGCAGCCTACCTGAGTTGACTAATTCGCCGTTTGTAGAATCTCCATTTAGTTCAAGTAAACCCCCATTTCAACTTTATTGGAAATCAAAAGATGGCAATTTTCTGTTAGTGAATGATAAATCATCTGCAATAAAGAAAATCAAACAATACCAGTTGTATTATTCTTTTTTGGATAAGCCAATGAAGGAAATGGATTTCGTTTCTATGCCAATTCATTTTAACACTAAGCAACCAGTTCAAATTAAACAACTGAGTCCTAAAAATTGGTTGTTGCAATTTGTTGGTTTAAACGAAAAAATATACCAAAGTGCTGTAAGTGCTTACAATGCTGCTAGATGGATGGAGCAGTTTTTAGACCCGCCATCAAGTAAACTGTCGCTAAAAGATATTGTAATCCCTGGTTCACACGATGCTGGTATGAGTGTACTTACGGCAACGGGTGGACAGCAAAAGGGTACTATTAATGCCTGCAATACCTTAACCCAACAAATATCAATTGATGAGCAATTAAATCAGGGTATCAGAATGTTTGATTTACGAGTAGGTATGTACAATCAAATGCTTTATACAAAACATGCTGCATCAGATTGTATGGAAGATGCTATTGGGGGTGGCTATGGCGAACGATTAAAGACAGTTGCAGTGGGGCTAAAAAAATTCTTACAAGTAAATTCAAAAGAAATCGTATTGATCTCTTTTAGTCATTTTTGTGAGAAAGAAGCACCTCTACAACAGTTGCAAGACAGTTTAATTAATTGGATAGGAGAAGATCAAATTTATAAAAATACTGCAGTTGCTATTGCGGATGTTCCGCTTAAGCATTTATCAGGTAAAGTGATATTAAGTTTTGAAATCCCCAATTGGAATCATTCGCTTTTTCCTCGTTGTGATATGAACGACACTTCTACCGCTTTTATTAATTTTAGAAGAGCGTATGCCAGCACGAATGATATGAAAAAACTCATGCAGACTGAGCAAGATTTTTTTAATAAGCTACAAACCGGCGTATCAAAAAATGATATCATCAGACTTGACTGGCAAATTACCCAAAGTGCGGACGAAGCTTCAGCTGTATGCAATGATTTTCAAGATGAAAAATTAAATCCTATTGTGAATGGTGCCATTCTTTTGGCCAATATGATTCGTAAAAACAAGAGCATTATTGACCATGCTAAAATTGCCAATCAACAATTGCCTATTAAAATGAATGAATGGATCCTGAATAAAACTATTACCAATAAAAACAAGCCCAATATTATTTATGTAGATGCAGCAGGTGCATGGGTAACTGACTATTGTATATATTTAATGCAAAGTCCGCTTTACTCTTCCAACTAACATTTAAATCTTTCTGCCGTAGCTTTTTCTAATGCTTCTCTATGATCAGGGTGGGCTATGCTGATTAATGCTTTTGCACGTTGGGTCATATTCATCCCAAATAAATTGACTGCGCCGTATTCTGTTACCACCCAGTGTATATGTCCTCTAGTTGTTACTACACCAGCCCCTTGTTTTAAATAGGGTACAATCCTTGAGATGCCTTTATTGGTGACTGATGGAATGGCTATGATGGGTTTGCCACCTTCGGACAGTGCTGCTCCCCTTATAAAATCCATTTGTCCACCAATACCTGAGTATTGGTACATTCCAATTGAATCGGAACATACTTGCCCTGTTAGATCTATTTCTATTGCGCTGTTTATGGCAGTTACTTTTTTATTCAAACTCAATACCCTGGGGTCATTCACATAATCTATGTCTAATGATTTGATGATGGGGTTGTCGTCGGCAAAATCATATAGTTGTTTTGTTCCCAACATAAAAGAAGTAACGCAATAACCTTTCACTATTTTTTTTCTGCTATTATTGATAGTGCCATTTTGAATCAATGGAATCACTCCATCTGAAAACATTTCTGTGTGTAGCCCAAGGTTTTTATGATTAGTTAAGTTTTTAAGAACTGCATCTGGAATGCTTCCTATGCCTAATTGTAAAGTAGCTTCATCTTCTACTAATTCTGCAACAATCTTCCCAATTTGATGATGTACTTCAGTTGCACCACTTGCATAACTAACTTCTGGCAACGGATCGTCTGTCCAAACAGCCATATCAAATTTGGAGAATGGAATAAATCCATCACCATGTACTCTTGGCATATTGGGATTCACTTGTGCAATAATCATTTTAGCAGAGCGCAATGCAGATTTTACAATATCTACAGAAGTGCCAAGCGAGCAATATCCATGTTTGTCTGGTGGTGAAACGGAAACAATGGCAACATCTACTTTTAGAATATTTCGATTAAATAGTAACGGAATCTCACTCAAGAAAACAGGCGTATAATCTCCCATCCCTTGGCTAATGGCTTTTCGATTGCTATCCGAAACAAATAGTGAATTCATATAAAAATGACCTGCCAAAGAAGGATCGTTTAAGTTGACTCCTTGTTGGGTAATGCTGATTAATTCAACGTTTTGTAATCGGTCTTTTTGCTGAACCATTTCATTGATTAATCTTACTGGAGTGGCTGCACTTCCATGTAAGAAAATGGTTGAATTGGATTGAATTTGTTGAATGGCTTCTGTTGCTGTTACAAAGGGAATAGCTGGCTTAGTGCTCATAATTTAATCGATATCTTCAAATTTACGGCAGGATTAACGAGTGTACCAAAACTGCTTTAATTTCATGATATAAATCATATTAACATGTATCAAAGTAGAGCGATTTTGCAGTTGTGTATTGTAATAAGTTCATTTTTCAATCTGTGCTATGCACAAAAAAATACGGCAACTGCTTACATCACAAGTGGCGATCAAGTGCAATTATTACAAAAGCAAATATTGCCTTTAAGTCAAACTCAATCAAGTACTACTATTCATTCTATCTTAATTGATACTCGAGAAAAATTTCAAACTATTGATGGGTTTGGTTTTACCCTTACGGGTGGATCTGCGCTGTTGATTCAACAAATGGAACCAACAGCCAGAAGGGCTTTATTGCAAGAATTATTTGGACAATCAACCAATGCTATTTCAGTCAGTTATTTGCGTTTAAGTGTGGGTGCATCCGATTTAAGTGAATCAGTTTTTAGTTATAATGATTTGGCAGAGGGAACAATAGATACTTTAATGCAGCACTTTAGTTTGTCGAGAGATACCATTCATTTAGTTCCACTAATAAAACAAATATTAGCCATTAATCCTTCCATTAAATTCATGGCTACTCCTTGGAGCCCACCTACGTGGATGAAAACGAATAAAAATAGCATGGGAGGGAACTTGCTCCCTCAGTATTATAGGGCTTACGCAAGATATTTAGTAAAATATATTCATGCTATGGAGGCAAATGGAATTTCTATTGATGCACTTACCATTCAAAACGAACCACAACATGGGGGTAACAACCCAAGTATGTTAATGACTGCTGATGAGCAAGCCCTGTTTATTAAGGAGCATTTAGGACCAATGTTTTTTCAGCAAAAAATTAAAACCAAAATTATTATTTGGGATCATAATTGCGATCATCCTGAATTTCCCATTCGTGTGTTAAATGATGCAACGGCCAATCAGTATATTGATGGAACAGCATTCCATTTGTATGCTGGTGATATTACTGCATTATCTGCTGTTAAAAAAGTTCATCCCAATAAGAATATTTATTTCACCGAACAGTGGACAGGTAGTAAAGGTAGTTTTGATGGCGATTTAAAATGGCATATAAAAAATGTTCTATTAGGTTCTTTGCAAAATCATAGTAAAATTGCCTTGGAGTGGAATCTGGCAAATGATATAACGTATGGACCCCATACCCCTGGTGGTTGTACTGAATGCAAGGGGGCATTGACCATCAATGGATCTACTGTAACTAGAAATGTCGCTTATTATATTATTGCCCATGCAGCTAAGTTTGTACCTCCAGGATCGATTCGTATTCAAAGTAATAGTACCGAAAACATTGAATCTGTAGCTTTTTTGACGCCAGAAGGGAGTACAATCCTTATATTGCTGAATAATGGAACAGCTAAAGATAGCTTCTATATTGGCTATAATAAGCAATGGGCGAACCTGACTTTAAAAGCAGGGGCTGTTGCTACCATAGTGTTTAAATAAATTGTACAATTGCATAAATAAACGACGATGAAAAAATGGATCGGGTTGGTTGTATTTTGTTGTATCTGTGTGGTGATAAATGCCCAGGATGCTAAAATGAATGCATTCATTAATCAGTTGATGGCTAAAATGACTTTAGAAGAAAAATTAGGTCAATTGAATTTACCTAGCTCTGGTGATTTTGTTACTGGTGCTGCAGCTAGTTCTGATATTGCAAAAAAAATTGAAGCGGGTAAAGTAGGTGGCTTATTTAATATTAAGTCTGTTGCAAAAATCAGAGAAGTACAAAAGTTAGCTGTTGAGAAAAGCCGTCTCAAAATTCCTTTGATGTTTGGAATGGATGTAATTCACGGTTATGAAACAGTGTTTCCCATCCCTTTAGGAATGAGTGCCACTTGGGATATGTCGTTAATTGAACGCAGTGCTAGAATTGCTGCCAATGAAGCAAGTTCTGATGGCATTAATTGGACTTTCTCTCCAATGGTAGATGTTTCTAGAGACCCAAGATGGGGTAGAATTTCGGAAGGCAATGGAGAAGATCCTTATTTGGGTGCGCAAATTGCCAAAGCAATGGTGAAGGGATATCAAGGCAACGATTTGTCTAAGAACAATACTTTGCTTGCTTGTGTAAAGCATTATGCTTTGTATGGTGCTGCTGAAGCTGGAAGAGATTATGGTACTACCGATATGAGCCGTGTTAGAATGTTTAATGAATATATGTTGCCTTATAAAGCTGCGGTAGACGCTGGTGTTGGTTCTGTGATGGCCTCTTTTAATGAAATTGATGGATTACCTGCACATGGAAATAAATGGTTATTAACCGATATTTTAAAAAAACAGTGGGGTTTTAAAGGAATGGTGGTATCAGATTATACTGGTATAAATGAAATGATTGCTCATGGTGTAGGAGATTTAAAAACAGTTTCTGCTTTATCTATGAATGCGGGGTTAGATATGGATATGGTAGGGGAAGGATTTTTGACCACATTGGGCGCATCATTAAAAGAGAAGAAAGTTACACAAGCTCGTATTGATGAAGCTTGTAGGAAAATTTTAGAAGCTAAATATAAACTAGGATTATTTGAAGACCCATTCAGATATATTGATGAAAATAGGGCAAAGTCAGAAGTGTTTTCAGCTGCTAATAGAAAAGAAGCAAGAACCATTGCTGCACAAAGTTTTGTGTTATTGAAGAATGCCCATAATACTTTGCCTTTGAAAAAATCAGGTGCTATTGCATTGATTGGACCATTGGCTGATAATAAAGAAAATATGGGTGGAACTTGGAGTGTAGCCGCTAATTTAAGTAAAGCAACTTCTTTGTTACAAGCATTCAAAGAAACCATTGGAGATAAGGTAGCTATTCATTATGCAAAGGGCTCTAACTTAGATGCCGATGCTAAATTTGAGGAGCGTGCAGGGATGTTCGGAAAGTCTTTAAAAAGAGATGGTAGATCCGATGAGCAATTATTGAATGAAGCATTGGAAGCTGCAGCAAAGTCGGATGTTATTGTAGTTGCTGCGGGTGAAAGCGCCGAAATGAGTGGTGAAGCAAGCAGTAGAAGTAACTTGGATATTCCAGGTGTTCAAAAGAATTTGATTAAAGCATTATTGAAAACGGGTAAGCCAGTAGTATTGGTATTGTTCACTGGAAGACCTTTAACCCTTACTTGGGAAAATGAACATGTTCCTGCTATTTTAAATGTTTGGTTCCCAGGTTCTGAAGGTCCTTATGCTATTGCTGATGTATTGTTTGGTGATGTGAATCCTTCTGGAAAATTGTCTGCAACTTTCCCTCAAAATGTAGGACAAGTGCCGTTGTTTTATAATCATAAAAACACCGGCCGTCCATTGCGTGGGCCTTGGTTCCAGAAGTTTCAAAGTAATTACTTAGACGTAAGCAACGATCCTTTGTATCCATTTGGTTATGGCTTAAGTTATACGAGTTTCAGTTACAGTGATGTAGTTTTAAGTACTACAAAAGCAAAAGGCAATCAATCGGTAACTGCTTCTGTAACCCTTACCAATACTGGCGATTACGAAGGAAAAGAAGTGGTGCAATTGTATATTCGAGACGTAGTTGGTTCTATCACTAGACCAGTTAGTGAATTAAAAGGATTTCAAAAAATTAGTTTGAAACCCGGTGAATCTACTAAAGTGAGTTTCACCATCACCCCTGAAGATTTGAAATTCTACAATTATGATTTGAAATACGATTGGGAAGCAGGTGATTTTGAAATCATGATTGGAACTAATGCACAAGCAGTAAAAAAAGCCACTATCAATTGGACTAAATAATTCATCTCAATCCTCAATTTATCAATATGAAATTTTTTATAAGTTTTCTCTTAGTTGGTTTAATTAGTACTGCTATTCAAGGGCAGGTGAAGCAAGAATGGACGGATGTTTTTAAGAAAATGAATGCCGAAATAGACCAACATTCAAAAGCCTATAGTAGTTTAAAAACTGCTACTGAAACTATTGGCCATCGATTAACAGGATCTGAGAACGGAAAAAAAGCAGAAACTTTTGCATACAACTTATTAAAGTCTTACGGGTTTAAAGACGTGAAATACCAACCCTTTGAAGTAGAGAGCTGGAGTAGGGGAACCCTTTCAGTAAAAATTGGTACTGACCTCAATAACTTACAAACTGTGAAGTCAGTTTCTTTGGCACATGCTCCAGTAAAAGCGAATGTGAAATTAGAACTGGTAGATATGGGAAATGGATTGGAAGAAGACTATATCAATAATCCTGGTAAGGTAACTGGAAAAATTGCAGTGGTCTATTTAGGTATTTTACCGGGTTCTAAAGCTGGATTAAAAAACCTCCACCGTTCTGAAAAAACAGCTTTGTCTACTAAGTATGGCGCAAAAGGAATTATCATCATCAATACTGCTGATGGGGGTATTTTATTGACGGGTACTGCATCTGTAACAGGTAAATTAATTCCTGATCCTGCCGTTTGCATTGGCAAGGAAGATGGATTAAAGTTGAAGGAAGCTATGAAGAAAGCAACCCATTATGCTTCTATTGATATGACCAATCAATCAGGTTTAATCAAAGCGAGAAATGTGATTGCAACGATCAAAGGAAAAACAAAGCCAAATGAAAAAGTAATAGTTGGTGGACACTTAGATAGCTGGGATTTAGCAACCGGTGCAATTGATAATGGAATTGGTTCCTTTGCAGTCATAGATATGGCAAGAACTTATATGGCTTTAAAATTGCAGCCTGAACGTACGGTTGAATTTGTATTATTTATGGGTGAAGAAGAAGGCTTATTGGGGTCAAGGGCTTATGTAGATCAAGCAATAAAGAATAAGACACTAGATCAAGTGCGTTATATGCTTAATTATGATATGACCAATGATCCTAAAGGATTTTCTACTACTATAGCTGAAAGTAAAGAACTTTTTGTAGGTATTGGATCTATTGCTCAAGCCATTGATACCAGCTTCAAAAATTTATTTAACAATGGAGCTGGTTTACACAGCGATCATCAACCATTTATGTTACAAGGCATTCCTACTGGGGGTGGTGCTGGTGGTAGATTACCTAATAATGCAGGTCCTTGTTACCATGCCGACTGTGATGATTTTAAATTGGTAGACGAAAAGGGTTTAAAGAACACCGTTCGCAATGGCGCTATGTTATTGTATGGTATTGCTGATTCAAAAGAATTAAAGTCAAGAAGATTTACTGATATAGAAGTGCGCGACTTCATGATTAAAAACAATTTGAAGGAAGCGTTAGAAATTGCTGGTGAGTGGAGATGGAAATAACTATGCTTCCCATTTCTTATTAAATGCTTTTTGTATCTGCAAAGACAAATACACGCTGATGACGGCGCAAATCATTCCTGCGCCAACATCTAATGGAAAGTGCTGTGCTAAATAAATTCGAGAATAACCAGCTAATAATGCGGCAGTAAATCCTATCAACCAAAAATAACGATAGGGTAGTAGCAAACAGCCTAATAAGAATAAACTAAATGCAGTGGTTGTATGTCCCGAAGGGAAGCTATTATTGGTATGTACGGTTACGCCCTTTACTGTATGTATATTATTTTGTTCAGTTGATACTATTGCTGCAGTGGGTCTAGCTTCATTGGGGTAAATGATTTTCTTTCCTGTTTGCACCAATAAAGTTGATAGGATAATGGCACTTAGGATTAGTGGCAATAATCTTCTCTTATAAAAAATAAAGTAGAGGGCTACAGGTACCCAGAAAATTCCATCTCCTGCATGCGTAAAATACTGGAAGAAAAAATCGGCAGCTGATCCTAAATTGTGGTTTAATAATAAAAACAAGTCTTCTTTACCTCCAAGAAATGAGAATAAAATCAAGCTGATTCCTATTGCAATACTGAAAGTAGTACCTGTTTTAAATGCGGAAAGATTTAATGGATTCAATGCAGTCTATTTCTACAAATATAAGTAAGCATGGGAGTAATTAAGAACCCCGCCCCACAGAACGGGGTTCTACCCTAAAACAAGTAACAATTTTAAATAACCCCTGCTAGTTCAAGGCTTCTTTTTTTTAAATGAACGATATCAAGGTCATCAATGATGGCATCGTGAGTTAAAACCAATGATGTGTTGTTTTGCTTCCACCAATTATTATTAATCAATTTATTGCAGTGCAATACACCAATTAAATATTTCCTTTCTGCTTGTGCATGCCACTCTTCAATCCATTCAAAATCTTCTCTTGGAATGAATTTCCAATCATCAAAACTGACATATACTTTTAAGTAATAATCGTTTGATAACTCGTGTGGTTGATGATGGTATAATTTTTTATACTCGTATTTGTAATTATATCGTAATGCAGCAATATCACTTAATACAGCGGACGCCGTGGGAAAGCTTCCTGCTCCTTTTCCATAGAAAAATTGTTTGTCTGCAAATCCTGATTCAATGACCACCCCATTGTATTCATTTTTTACAAAGGAAAGTGGGTCTGTTAATGGAACAAATTGGGGTAACACAAATGCAGCTACTTTCCCATTTTTTAATTTTTTAGCTTGTCCAATCAACTTAATGTCAAATCCTTTTTCTTTGGCCACCCCTGCATCTGACCCTTGTACGTTTTGAATTCCCGTAAATAAAATTTCAGATGGAGTACTTACAATACCATAGGCATGGTTTAATAAAATGGTCCATTTGTTTAATGCATCATAACCTTCTACGTCCAGCTTAGGGTTGCTTTCAGCAAACCCTAGTTGCTGTGCCAGCAACAGCGCTTCTGAAAAATCCAGTTTTTCTTCAAACATTTTGGTTAAAATAAAATTGGTTGACCCATTTACAATCGCTTTTATTGAATGTAATAAGTCGTTGTCGTAATATTCTTCTAAGTTTCTTATTACTGGAATAGAAGCGCAAGCTGCCGCTTCATATAAAAAAGGTAGGTCTGTTTCTTTTTGTAAAGCCAATAACGCGGGTAAATTATCTGCAATCATTTTTTTACTAGCACTTACTACAGATTTGCCATTTCTTAATGCGGTGGATACAATATCGAATGCCGCCACTGCATCATCAATTACTTCAACAATTACATTGATAGTTGGGTCTTGTAATAATTCGTTTTTATCGGAAGTAAATAATGTTTCCGGCGCATTTCTTTTTTTAGCTGCATTTTTAATGCAGACTTTTTTAATACTTGCTTTTAATGAAGGTGTTTGTTGTAAAACTTTATACAATCCTTCTCCTACTACACCAAATCCAAATAATCCGATTGTCAACTGTTTGTGGGTTTCCATTTGTTACTTTCTTTTAGGGGTTGTTGCTTGTTATTTTTTGTTACTTTTTATATTTTTTTAGTACTTAGTAAGCCTTGCTCACTGCATAAACATCGCTGTTTTCTTTTACCTCAATTGAATCTAAACCGCTTGCTAAGTCTGCTATTAAATCTTCTGCTTCTTCTAATCCAATTGATAAGCGAATCAAACTGTCTTTTACACCTGCTGCTTTTCTTTTTTCAGCGGGTATAGATTTATGGGTCATATTCGCAGGATGCGAAATCAGGCTTTTAATTCCTCCCAAACTCTCCGCCAGCTTGAATAATTGCGTATTGCTTACCAAGTCCACAGCCGCTTCATTGGTGTCACTCACTAATGTGAATGAAATAATTCCGCCTCCGGTTTTACATTGCGTAAGTGCCAATTCGTGATTGGGATGGGTTGAAAGGCCTGGATAATATACATGGGCTATTGCTGGATGTGTAGATAAATACTGCGCTACTTTTAAAGCAGTTCTGCTATGGTGCTTCATGCGTAAGTGCAGGGTTTCTATTCCTCTGATGACCAACCAACTATCAAATGTTGCCAGCACTGCGCCACAGGCATTTTGAAAAAACTTCAGCCTCGCTCCAACTTGTTCATCTTTGGCTACCAATATGCCTGCAATTAAATCACTGTGTCCACCCAAGTATTTGGTGGCGCTATGTATCACTATATCTGCCCCCAATAATAATGGTTGTTGCAATACAGGGGTGGCAAAAGTATTATCTACACAAAGCAAACAGTTGTTGGCTTTGGCAATTTTTGCAATGGCTGAAATATTAGAAATTTTTAAAGTAGGGTTGGTAGGTGTTTCCAACCAAATGAGTTTGGTATGGGGGGTAATAGCTGCTGCTACTTTTGAAGCATCGCTGGTGTCTACAAAATGTACTTTGATGCCATACTGCTCATATACAGCAGTAAATAAGCGATAAGCTCCTCCGTAAATATCATCTACCGCTACAATTTCATCTCCTGATTTTAAGAGCTTTACTACTGCATCAATAGCAGCCAATCCACTGGCAAAAGCTAATCCTGTTGCTCCAAATTCTAATTTAGCAATCAAGTCTTCCAATGCTGCTCTTGTAGGATTATTAGACCTTGAATAATCGTAGCCCTTGTGAACGCCAGGGGCTTCTTGAACAAATGTGCTGGTTTGATAAATGGGAACTGAAATAGCTCCTGTAAGTGGGTCTACCGGAATACTGTGAATGAGTTTTGTTGCACTGAGCATGATACGATGTTTTTTTGTTTAAAAAATATCGTTCTTGTTAATCTCAAGGTGTAGTAGTTTGCTCGGTTGCATCTGTGGAAGAGCCACCAAATAAAAAACCCACCTGATAAAATCAGATGGGCATATATAATTTTCCTTTCGGTAATAATAAAAGCTTGACTCTGACTTATCTTCCCCGTTGCAGTTTTAGTGCATCAGGATGGAATTGGCACCTTCATATCACAGAGTTAATGTAATATGGGTTGCCAAGGCTTCATAGGGCCAAAACCCTCCGCCTTTCTTGATAAGATTATTAAAGAACTACTGCAAAGATAGGGTAGTGGTTTTAATCCACCAAATTAAAAGTCTACTATTTTGATAGGATAGTATAAATTTCTCTTTTTTAATGCATTGCAAACATTGAAGCCCTTCGCTTGTTTGTATCTTTAACTCCCATTATGGCAAAGAACAATTCAGGCAAGCAACCGATCCTTGAAAATGACCAAGATTATATTCAGGTTTTCGGTGCCAAAGAACATAATTTAAAAAATATCGATATCTCTATTCCAAAAAACAAGTTGGTTGTTTTTACTGGGGTGAGTGGAAGTGGTAAATCTTCTTTGGCTTTTGACACTATTTATAACGAAGGCCAACGCCGATATATGGAAAGCTTTGGGGCTTATGCCAGACAATTCATGGGTGATATGGAAAGGCCTGATGTAGATAAAATTACGGGGCTTTCTCCAGTGATTTCTATTGAACAGAAAACCACTAATAAGAATCCTAGGTCTACTGTTGGAACCGTAACAGAAGTATACGATTTTCTTCGTTTATTGTATGCAAGAATTGGGGAAGCATATAGTTATGAGACGGGTAAGAAAATGGTGAAGTTTAGTGAAGAGGAAATTGTAGAAAATATTTATGCTCGGTTTAAAAATAAAAAAGTGAGTCTACTGGCTCCTTTAATTAGAGGTCGAAAAGGGCATTATCGAGAGCTATTCGAAGAAATTCGTAAGAAAGGTTTTTTAAAAGTAAGGGTAGATGGAGAGATTCTAGATCTTACCCCTAAGTTGCAAGTGGATCGTTATAAAATTCATGACATTGAAGTAGTGATTGATCGCTTACCTGTTACTGATGAAATGCGTGTTCGTGTAAGTCAAAGTGTGCAGCAGGCACTAAAGATGGGTAAAGATTTATTATTTCTTTTAATAAACGATACCAACAAAACGATTCAATATTCTAAACAGTTAATGTGTGAAGACACGGGTATCAGTTATGAAGAACCTTCACCCAATGCATTCTCCTTTAACTCTCCTTATGGTGCTTGCCCAACCTGTAAAGGCCTTGGGAATGTTTATTCTATCGATATGTCAGCGGTTATACCCGATAGCAATCTAAGTATTAAAGAAGGGGGAATTGCTCCGCTGGGTGTGCAACGCGATGCTTATATGTTCAGGAATGTAGAACAATTGGCTAAGAAAAATAAAATCAATTTAGATAAGCCCATCAAAGACTTGCCCATTGCAGGGTTAAACATTTTATTATATGGTAATCCAGACGGGGATAGTTTGGAAATTGATAATCCTGAAGAAGTTGCTGGCTTTGATCCATATAGTGGGGATTTTGAAGGAATTATTCCTATGCTCAAGAGATGGTTTAGCGGCGTCAAAAGTGATGGGATGCGCGAATGGGTAGAACAATATATGGAATTGAAAATATGCAATAGTTGCCATGGAGATCGATTAAAAAAAGAAAGCCTTTGGTTTAAAGTAGATGAAAAAAATATAGCTGAATTAAGTGCACTTAATTTAGATAAACTTCATCATTGGTTTATTGGTATAGAAGAGCGGTTGAGCAAAAAGCAAAACCTGATTGCTAAAGATATTTTAAAAGAAATCAGAGAACGATTACAGTTTCTACTAGATGTTGGCTTAACTTATCTTTCTTTAAGTAGGTCTTCTAGAACCCTTAGCGGGGGGGAGTCTCAGCGGATTAGACTGGCTACGCAAATTGGATCTCAATTACAAGGGATCACGTATATTTTAGATGAACCTTCTATTGGTTTGCATCAACGCGACAATCATCAACTTATTTATGCATTAAAAAATCTGCGGGATATTGGGAATAGTGTTTTAGTGGTTGAGCACGATAAAGATATTATGTTGGCTGCTGATTATTTGGTAGACATTGGCCCAAGGGCTGGTAAGTATGGGGGTAATATTGTTGCGGAAGGAACTCCTGCTGAAGTCTTGGCTTCTAATTCCGATACTGCGCAATATTTAAATGGCCAAAAGTCCATTGCGGTTCCTGCGGAAAGGAGAGTGGGAAATGGCAAAGAATTAATTTTAAAAGGTGCATCTGGAAATAATTTGAAAAATGTGACCGTTCATTTCCCATTAGGGAAATTGATTGTAGTTAGTGGGGTGAGTGGTAGTGGTAAAAGCACGTTGATTAATGAAACCCTATACCCCCTTTTATCTAAGCATTGTTACAATAGTAAAGTTCATCCCATGCCTTTTGTTTCTGTCAAAGGCTTAGAACATATTGATAAAGTAATTGAAATAGATCAATCACCCATTGGAAGAACTCCCCGAAGCAATCCAGCAACTTACTGTGGTTTCTTCACCGAAATCAGGACCTTGTTTGCTGCCGTACCTGAAGCAAAAATCAGGGGCTATGCGGCAGGTCGTTTTTCTTTTAATGTAAAAGGTGGTCGTTGTGATGTTTGTGAAGGAGGGGGTATGAAAGTGATAGAAATGAATTTCCTTCCAGATGTATATGTGAACTGCGAGAAATGTAATGGTAAAAGATACAATCGGGAAACATTGGAAATCCGCTATAAAGGAAAGTCTATAAGTGATGTGTTGAATATGACGGTTGATGAAGCTTGTGATTTTTTTCAAGCAGTGCCCTTTTTATTCCGAAAAATTAAAGTATTACAAGATGTTGGATTGGGCTATGTAACATTGGGCCAATCTGCGGTTACACTAAGTGGGGGTGAAGCGCAACGGGTGAAACTGGCTACTGAATTGGGTAAAAAAGATACAGGTAAAACCTTTTATATTTTGGATGAACCTACCACAGGGTTACATTTTCAAGATATTAGCCATTTGTTAGATGTTTTAAATAAATTGGTTGATAGAGGTAACTCTGTCTTAGTGATTGAACACAATTTAGATGTAGTTAAAATGGCCGATCATGTGATTGACTTAGGTCCTGAAGGTGGTGATGGCGGTGGCCAAATTTTATTTGAAGGTACTCCTGAGCAAATGCTATTGCACAAATCAAGTCATACTGCACGATTTTTGAAAATTGAAATGGATTAAATTTATTGAATGAATTTAAGCGAATTGAATTTTTTACCAGAGTGGGACGAAGGCCGATTTAAAGTTGGTCAGGCTGATTCTTCTACTGATTTCAATAATGATTCGGGAAAGTTATTGGCTAGAGCCCTATACAATCAATGGCGAGAGGTTTTCGGTTTGGTAATGGCATTTGCAGAAAATTTGGCAGATGATGGGGATCAAAGTTTACCTGCTTCTACTAAGGCATTGATTTATGAAAATCTACTGATTGTAGCGCCCAAAATCATGGGGGCTATTAGCGTAGATCACTATGTTTTAAAGATGGAAAATGCCGCTAATATTAGGACTAACGCAAAGCAAATGATGGAACAAATTGGCTTTGCGGTTTTAATGGGATGGGCAGATGAATTGCATAGGCAAGTAATAGAAAACGCAATTAATCAATTTAAACAATTGTTTAAACAGTGGGTTTCTACATTCAAAAAAGATAGTAACGAAGATGACTGGGGGCTATTTATTTAGTAGTCTGTTTTTCTAGTATGCAATGGCTTCCATATTAAATAATAATACCCAAGTATTAATATTCCTGCTATAAACGGAATAAGGGCTAAGTGTTTAAAAGTATATGTCCCCCACAAAGTTTTATGATCAAATTCAAAGAACTCGCTTACCATCCAGTATGAGTTAGCAGATATCCAAACAGTGATAGCCAAATTGTGGCATAATTCAGAAATGTACTTTCTCGTTCTGTATGCAATCACAATCGAAATAATCAAAGTAGGGATGATCATTATTGTCCCCAGCCATTTCAGTCCCAAGCACCAGGCTACATCTTTGAATAGCCAAAACACAATGTGTAGATTTTCCATTTTTCTATACTTCAATGGAATTTCGTAACGATCATCGTGTACCAAGGGTGCTTGCTCCATGCCTTTCATTTAATTAAGGCACAATATTAAATTTTTGTAACCATTTAACGGCTTAAAATATTCTTGAAACGTTGCACATTGGCCAAAGGATGTATTGGTTCACCGTTTAGTATATGCTGGGTTAGTTGATGGGCAAAATAGGGTGCTAAGCTACAGCCCTTGGTGCCCATCCCATTTAAAACGCCAATCTTAGAATGAATCGGGTGAAATCCAACAAAAGGTCTCCGTTCTACATTAGCTGGTCTTTCGGATGCTAGATGATCTACAATTTCAAAGGGTAGCTTTAGCCAATTTGACAACTGTTGGGTTGTCTTGTCTAAAAAAGTTTTAGTAGGGGCTAGATTTTCATAGGCCCATTCATAGGTTGATCCCACCCAAAAATAATCCTCTTTCCAGGGCACTACACTAATACCTTGTTTATAAATGTTGTTTCTGGGTAATTCGGGTATTTTTACAATCAGCGCTTCTCCCTTGTTGGTCGCGTAAGGGAGCAATTTAAAATAAGGATTGTTTAATCCCCCAGTTCCGTCACAAAATATAATCTGTTTTGCTTGTATATTTTTCCATTGAACTATGCTATTTACGTTGCAATCATCCCAATCAAATTTTTCTTCAATTAGTATATTTTCTTGACTTAATTTATTTCTCCAACCACTGAGCATGTCTTGTAATTGTATTAACCAACATGGGTGAATTTCTCCAACGCCAAAAAGTAAATTAAAAAAGGTTTCCCATTGTTGATCTTCTACTACACTTAGGTATTCTGTCTCTTTTACTAACCTTTCTGTAAAGGCGATTTTGTTTTGTGAGGTAGCATGAAAGTCAAGAATATTGCATTGACTAATTATGTTTTGGCCTAATTCTTTTCCCAATTGAGTATAAGCTTCTACGGCAAAGGGCATGAATCGTTCAATTTCCCAAGTGCGTACAATTCTTCTTCCAGTTACAGGATTGATTACACCACTTGCAACTTTGGTAGCACTATTCGGTATTGATTCATCTATTACCATTACTTGCTGGCCAGCTTTGAGCAAGTTCCAGCTTAAAAAAGTTCCACATAATCCTTGTCCTACAATAATGGTATCTGCCTGTATCATATTAATCTTCAATTCTTAATTTAATTGCATTTGAATGGGCTTTGAATGCAGGGGCATACATACTCTGGATGCTTGCAAAACCCGCAGTATACAATCCTTTATGCGTAGCTCGTATGGTATAAGTAAATTGATAATTTCCTTTTGGTAAATAATTAAAGTAATAATTATTGCTTACGTCTTTTGTGCTTTGGTAATAGAACAAGCCAGCTTTAAATTGATATCCACTTAATACATTGTTGGGTTCGGTAGCAGCTGGTCTTAAATCTTTTAAGTGCACATAATCCATATCTCTGTCTGCTTTGATTGTTAACTCTACTGTAATGAGCTCACCAACTTTTACAGGCTCATTTTCATTCAATTCAACCCAATTTTTATTTCGTTCTACTAATATTTTTTTATTAATCTGCATAGGTCCTGAGCTAGCAGTAATTTCATCCATATTGGCTAAATATTGCCAGTAAATACTTCCATAAGAGGGTTGATCAGATACCCTATTTTGCGTGGCAGTTGTAACGGTAATATTCCCCATCTCTGGTTTCACTTTTTCTCCTTCAATTCTCTTTTTAAAATAGCCAGACCCTTCCATGGTTTTTTCTGTTGCAGTACTTATGGTTGTTTTACCCAATTCTATTTTTACTGCTCTTTTATTGCTCATCCATTCTTGTCCATTGGCTATCAAGCTGTAAACTGCATCTGCTGTTGCAATTCCATCTCCCCAATGATTGGTCTCCTTATTCAATATCAACCAAGTGAGCATTGCATTTATTTGCTTTAAGTATGGTTTGGATGCTAGTTCGTTATTGATTTCGCTAAAGCAATCAATCATCATACTTTGATGTACTACTGGCATTGCATACCAGCGATTGGTTAATCTATTTTTCCAATACATTCCTTGTTGTGAATGAACAACAGTATTTTCTAAAAGTGCATTGATTATTTTATTTGCCCAAGCGGTTTCATTATTTCTAATGGCAATGATTGCAATCATAGCCTGAGTATATTGGTTTTTTGTATTCCAACTATTTTTTGCCATCCTCCAATAAGCGTTATACGCCGTATCATTTTGAATTAGCTGGTCTTTGTAGAAACTTCTCATGAACAAATAAGCTAATGGGCTACTACCAATTTGTGTTGGTTTACTCTTTTTGAATTCGAAACTGATTGCTTCATCTGTAAATGTCAAAGCCTTCCTTAATAAGGTTCTTAATTGTGCTGCCAATGACGGGGTTATTGCGCCTATCCGTTTTAATTTACCAAGACCCGTTAAAATATACTGAGTAATATATTCGTCAGCATTTCCTCCTTTATACCAACTGAAACTTCCATCAGCTAGTTGTAGTTTTTCTAATTGAATCAATAAGTTTTCATTTTCTTTAGCAATTTGTTGGACATCCATTTGATTGGCCAATTCTTTTAAAAGAATATTTCCGTTTTGGGCATCCATGACCCAAGGGGTTTCTTGTAATAGTACTTGCTTCAATTCCACATTATTTTCTAATGGATTTTTTAATGCGGTACTATCTTTTTTCCAAGCTTCCAACACTTTTGCAATTATTGGATATTTATCTAAAATATGTAGCGACATTAGATTCGCATAAATACGATTGAATTGATGAATTGCCGACATCTCTGGGTCTGTTTTTAAATAACTCAGCCCCTGAATGGCATTCCATATTGGTTGTGTAGTGTATTCTACTGTTAATCCTTGGGTACTGATTC
Source organism: Sediminibacterium sp. (assembly GCF_051860225.1). GTDB lineage: Bacteria > Bacteroidota > Bacteroidia > Chitinophagales > Chitinophagaceae > Sediminibacterium. Next base: position 11,963 of record NZ_JBHYEI010000004.1, on the reverse strand, counting down.
CTTCACTTTGATTATTCAATAGTTTTTCAAAGCGAAATTCTTGGGTAGTATCTTTTGATAAATAGATGGGTAAGGTTTCAGTTATCAAAGCCCTATTACTTAAAACTGGTAGGGTCTTTTGTTCCCCATCACTAAGTTCATTTGTTCTTGCTATTATTTTATAAGTGAGTGGTTTATTATAACTGAAAGGAACTTGTATCGGAAACTGTGCAATACTTGATTGTCCTGCTTCTGTTGTAAAGTATTGTTGCGGAAATACATTTTGAAACCATCCATCTACGGAGGTATTGGTAGTGGCGTCTATTAATTCTAATGTAATGGTTCCTGTTAATTCTTTATTGGTGAGATTAGCAACTTTAACGCTCAACTCCATTTGATCTCCCTCCCTTAAAAAACGAGGAATATTGGGTTGTACCATCAAGCTTTTTTGCGTCACCAATTTTTCTTCAGCATATCCTGTTGCTAAATCTTTCGTGTGTGCAAAGCTCATCCATTTCCATTGGGTTACTGCATCCGGAAACTGAAAGCTGAATTGGTATTTCCCAGAACTGTCTGCATATAACTGCGGAAAAAAGAATGCAGTTTCATTAAAGTTGGTTCTTATTTTAACCAAATCTTGACCTTGCTTATTACCTGGTATTAATCTTCCGTTTCTAATAATATCTCCTGTAATGGGGTCTACCACTTCAACTGTAGTATAAACTTTGTCGTAACTCTCTTCTTTAATAGAATTGTTTCCTCTAATTGTAACGGGCACTCCTTCAACTCTGGCTTGCATACTCTTTGAAGCCATAGTGGTTTCATACAATTTTTGTTCTATTCTTCTCCAAGTCAGATTAATGGATGCTAATAGACTTGGTCGCTCATAGGGTTTTGCTTCGCAAAAGCATTCGTTATTGTCAAATTGGCGGATGGTTTCTGTTCTAAATATGCCACTGCTAAAATTGGTGCTGCTGTTGTTGGTGTTCCATAAATTTAAAGGGTCCCATCTGTTAGGGTACAATGCATCTAAACTTGCGTCGTACATGCTAGTTAATAACTCAGCCGCTTTTTCTTTTCCATTGATTCCTTCTATTTCAATCGTCCAAGTTTCTTTGGCTCCTGGTTCGTTGATATTCCTAAAAGATCCTGTACGTATTTTTAATTCTTTGTTATTGAATGGTACTGCAATAGCTTGTTGATGGGTAAATAATCTTCCCATCCAGATATATGCTTCATTAATTGAGATTCCTCCTCGGTCTTGATCGGAAATTGTTATCTGCTGCTGCGTCAATCTATTTAATTGAAGAAACTGGTATTCTTCTTTAAGTTGTGCTTTTTTTACTTTTCTTGTAACAAAAGTTTTTTCAATAGGGTAGTTGTTTACAATCAAAATGCTATCACCTGGTTTGGTATAATTATTTGAATAATAGTAAAAAGACTGATTGCTTTTTGTTCCCTCATTATCATAAATCGTAACTATTTTTTCTGCAGCTATTGGCAACCCAAAACTATCTATGGCTGTCGCTTTTATTTTATACATGCCCGTCTCCACTTTATTTATAGGAGTTGCTATTTCTTCTGTGGCCCAGGTTGCTTGATCTGCTTCGTTTTGGTACTCGTCGAAGGGGAAATGTTTTTTATAAGTGGCTTCGTTAAACAAATGCAAGTCAGACTTGCCCCAATATTTTTTTCTAGCAATTTTTGTTGGTTGAATTACTTTATATAGTGCAGTTTGAATAGGGGTGTTTTTTTCGTTGCCTAATCGGTCTATCGCTGTCACATTGATTTTTTGAAAAAATTGTTTGTTTATTGCAATCGGGTGATTAATCACCAATTGCCATGCAGTTTTTGTTGCTGTTACATTCACATTTCCCGATTGGGTTTCTCCATTTAAATCGGTTATATCTACATGAATAATATAGTTAACCGAAAAATCGTTTGAGAGTTCTTTAGTAGAATCATAAATGGCTTTAAAAGATACAGTATAGATTCCTTTTTCGTTGGTGACTCCTATTCCATTGGCAATTTCAGTACCTGATTGATAGATTGGGTTAAGATTTCTTGTGATTGGATAAGGATATCGGCCGTATTGTTTTACCGTGTATTTTACCTTGGCACCATTTAGAATATTGCCTGCATAGGCAGTGGCTTTTATTGCATAATGTATACTATCATTTAATCGATAACCTGTTTTTGGTTGATCAAATATCACTTGAATGGTAGGTCGTTTGTATTCTTCTACCTTTATTGTTTTATAAGAATAATTAAATGATTGAGCTTCTATAGTAAAATTACCTGTTAGTTCATTTTTCGGTAAAATAAAATTGCCTACTATTGATCCATATTGGTTAATTGGTAATAATAAAGAATCAATTTTCTGTCTATTGGCATTCGTTAAATAAATTTTTATTGGAGTTTTTTCTTCAACTATTTTACTAAACTTGCTGTCATAATCTCTTGTTAGTGCAATTCCCTTAAATTGTACCAACTGTCCTGGTCTATATATAGATCGGTCGGTGAAAAAATATACTCTACGATTGCTCTTTTCGTAATTGCTTTTTTCATTAGGCTGGCTACTGAATTCTTGATAACGATATTCGTAATCATTAAAAACAAGTTGGCTTTTCTTTTTAATAATTTCTATTTGAGTGCTCCCATTTAGTTTTTGAGGAATAATGAATTGACCGTTTTCATTGGTTTCTGTTTGGTGGAATAACTGCTTACTTGTAGTTGATGTTTTATAGTCGTATTTGGTTTCAAATATTTTTACTTGTGCTTGGTCAACAGGTTTTCCTGAAGCATATTCTCTAATGAAGTAGTGCTCGTTATCTTTAAAATATACCCAATCCGCTACTGCAAAATGTACATATCCAATTTTATTAGTCGCTAAATTGAATTCCTTTCCTGTGCTGCTTAGAAGGATATAATTGCCTTGTGGTAATGGGTCTATTTTTATTTCTGTGTAATGTGTTTGGTAATCATTTGCCTGCAATAAGGGGATTGCCTGCTCTTGTATCAATTCTTGATTGGTTAATTCCTTTAGTTGATCAGTGCTAGATGCTGATTTGAGATTATAGTTTGCCTTTACTTTAAACACTTTCAAAAATATAGTATCCGTATTTTTGTAACTGAGGTATGCTCTGAATGGTTTCTGGGTCTCATTAATTTTTTCTATCTCCATCAAAATTTGCTCACTCTTGATTTCGTTGGCTAAGTCTAATAAGCCACTTATTTTATAGTCCTTATTGTCTATATCTTTGGCCGCTTGTTGAATAATACCTATTGCTTTTACTAAATCATACTGATGGGCTGTATCACTCAGCGCTTGATATTGTCTTCCTTTTACAGTATAAGTATTGGCAATTAAAAACCAAGCTGCTGCCTTGATAGATGAATGGTATTGGGGTTGGGTGTATTTATTCAGTTCTAATAATAAAGCGTCTTCTTTTATTAATCCGTTTTCTTTTTTCCAAGCCAAAAAATCCAATTTAAACCTTGCTACTATATTATTCCATTGTTCATGTTGGTGAAGCTGAAATATGGCGTCGTAGAGTTCGGCAATCTTCTCTTTGTTTTCCTTGCTTTCATCATTGCCTAAATCGTTGCTGTAATACTGAATTTGCTCGGCTATTAATAAATGGTATAAACTGTAATTTTTTAGTGGCGCTGATCCACCCAATACCACTGCTGAATATTGGTCTATATATACTGATTGTAATGTTTTTGCATGAATCATAGCTGCTTTAAAATGCATTTGAATGCTATCAGTAAACGCATTTCTACTCCAATTCTTTCTATTTAGTAATGTCCATTTTTGTTTGGTATAATAATCGTTATATTTTTTTGCAAGAATGGTATGAATCACCGATTGCATTACTGGTGATTGCGCTTTTTTTAATGCGCCTTTAAAAATTTTGATGCTATTATTGAATCCATCTTCGGTTATTTCATTTTCTAGATCAGCCTTATATACCAAAGCTTTAATTTGTTCTGCTTCTTGATTTTCTAAAACCGCTTTTTTGTAGAGTTGCTCTACTTTATCTATTGCGGTTTTAGTTAATCGCTCTTTCAAAATAAGGCTATCAATTATTTTATAAGCGCTTGAGTAAGCTGTTTCTTTTGATTCTTGTGCTTCTGCTATCAAAAAGGATAAGCAAATGAGTAGTGATAATATTCTGCGCATGAATTTTTTATTAGGAATCTTCTGTAGAGATGCAAGATGCGGCATTTTGCATAAAAAAACCCGAAGCTTGAATACTTCGGGTTTGATATTAACAATTGCTTGTTTATTTTTTTAGTGCAGCAGCCATGGTTACACCAATATCTGCGGGGCTTGCTACTACTTCAATACCACACTCTGCCATAATTTTCATCTTAGCTGCAGCTGTGTCATCAGCTCCTCCAATGATTGCGCCAGCATGTCCCATTCTTCTTCCGGGAGGGGCTGTTTGACCAGCAATAAAACCTACTACTGGTTTAGTCTTGTTTTCTTTTATCCAATATGCAGCTTCTGCTTCCATACTTCCACCAATTTCACCTATCATGATGATGCCATCTGTTTCGGGATCATTCATTAATAATTCAACTGCTTCTTTAGTAGGTGTTCCAATGATTGGATCTCCACCTATGCCAATTGCAGTGCTAATTCCTAAACCAGCTTTTACCACTTGGTCAGCTGCTTCGTATGTTAAAGTTCCGCTTTTTGAAACGATACCTATTCTTCCAGCTTTGAAAATAAAGCCTGGCATAATGCCTACTTTAGCTTCTTCTGCTGTAATTACTCCAGGACAGTTTGGCCCAATTAATCGGGTATTGCTTCCTTGTAAGTAGTTCTTTACTTTCACCATATCTTGTACTGGTATGCCTTCTGTGATACAAACTACCAAGGCAATTCCTGCTTCTGCCGCTTCCATAATTGCGTCTGCTGCAAATGCTGGCGGTACAAAAATGATACTTACATCAGCGCCAGTTTGCTTTACTGCATCGGCTACTGTATTAAAAACGGGTTTGTCTAAATGGGTTGTTCCACCTTTATTGGGTGTTACACCACCTACTACATTGGTTCCATATTCAATCATTTGAGTTGCATGGAACGTTCCTTCTGTTCCGGTGAAACCCTGAACAATGATTTTAGAATGTTTGTTTACTAATACTGACATAGCCTATCGTTTCGGAGATTTTTAAATTTTGGGGCAAAAATAGGTGAAAAAATCCTTGGAAAAAGCTAAATGTCATTCTGCCACAAATTAAATATGGCATTCGTTTTGTATATTCATTTCTTCAAATATTAAAACATGAACACAAAGAGAATTACCCTTATTGTCATTATTGGATTAATTGTATTAATCGGCGGATGCGGTATGAGTGGTTACAATGGTCTGGTTAAATTGGATGAAACCGTTAGCCAGTCTTGGAATAACGTACAAAGTGACTATCAGCGTAGGGCAGATTTGATCCCCAATTTGGTAAATACCGTTAAAGGGGAAGCCAATTTTGAGCAATCAACATTAGAAAATGTTGTTAAAGCTAGAGCCAGTGCAACTCAAATGAAAGTGGATGCTAAAGATTTAACTCCTGAAAAGTTGCAAGAATTCCAAGCTTCTCAAGGCCAATTGTCTCAAGCGTTGGGTCGTTTGTTAATGGTAACCGAAAATTATCCAAATCTTAGAGCTAATGAAGCTTTTCGTGGTTTGCAAGCTCAGCTAGAAGGTACTGAAAACCGTATTAAGGTTTCTAGAAACGATTTCAATGCTGCAGTTGCTGCTTATAATGTTAAAGCAAGATCCTTCCCAATGAATATTTTGGCGAGCATTACTGGTTTTAAAGTAAAAGAAGGATTTAAGGCCGATGCTGGTTCTGAAAAAGCTCCTGAAGTAAAATTCTAAATTCCTTGCATGTTTGGATTATTCAAAAAGAAACAACGGGAATATTTTACTCCTGCTGAAAAAGACATCATCGTTACAGCTATACAAGAAGCTGAGCGCAGAACTAGTGGCGAAATCAGAATTTTTATAGAGTCAAAATGTGAAATGGTTAATCCTGTTCATCGGGCCAAAGAAATCTTTTATCAATTAAAAATGGATCAAACAGCATCTCGTAATGGGGTGCTGTTATATTTAGCCATGGACGACCATCAATTGGCCGTTTATGGTGATGAAGGAATTCACCATAAAGTTGGCCATTCATTTTGGAATAAGGAAGTGGAGCTGATGCTTGCAGAATTCAAACAAAAGCATTTTGTAGAAGGAATTGCTCATATTGTTAAAGATATTGGTGAAGCTTTGGTTACTCACTTCCCATATGATGGCACTACTGATAAAAATGAATTACCTGACGATATTGTTTTTGGAAAATAATGAAGAAACTACTACTCATATTACTGTTGCTGGCTAATTTAACGGGTGCTTTTGCGCAGAATATTATTGCTCCGCCTAATCCGCCTAAATTAGTGAACGACTTAGCAGGCGTGCTCAGTAAAGAGCAAGTAGCTATTCTAGAAGAGAAATTGGTTGCATTAGATGATAGCACATCCAATCAAATTGCCGTCGTTATTTTAAAATCACTTGAAGGGTATGACGTTCAAGATTATGCCAATAAACTATTCAGGTCTTGGGGGATAGGGAATAAGAAAACCAATAATGGGGTTTTGATTCTAGCTTCTATTGATGACAGAAAAGTTTGGATTGAAGTGGGGTATGGCTTAGAAGGAGCAATTCCTGATATTACTGCTTCCAGTATTTACAGGAACGAAATTGTACCAGAATTTAAACAACAGAACTATTATCGTGGTATAGATAATGCAATTAATGCATTGTCTAAAGCTGCTGTTGGCGAATACAAAACCAAGCGGAATAAGAAAAGCAATGGAGAAAACAGTGGCAGTTCAATACTGACTTTTATTTTTATTATCATTGTCGTATTCCTGATTTTGGGAGTAGGCGGAGGCCGAGGCGGTGGTGGTAGAGGAGGTGGAATGATGAGTAGAAGAGGGGCTGCAAACGTTGCTGAAGCTTTACTTTGGTCTTCATTGTTAGGAGGTAACAATCGCGGCGGTGGAGGCTTTGGTGGCGGAGGCTTCGGTGGTGGTGGTTTTGGAGGTTTTGGCGGTGGTAGTAGTGGTGGCGGTGGAGCCGGAGGATCATGGTAATATCAGTAATTATGCAGTTCCGTTATATTAAGTTCCCTTTGCTTTTATTGGTCTTTTTACTGCCAGAAGCAGAAGTAGTTGCTCAAACTGCAAAATCCACATTTGTTGTTTCCCATACATTAATCAACAATACTACATTAAACGTACCCGGTACTGAACTTTTTTTCCAATCAAATAAAACAACTACTACCCAGTTTAATGTTTTACAAGCTCAAGATGAAAATTTTCAACTCTTAGCTACTGTACTTTCTGTTAAAGGCAAGTTATATGCATTTGGTCAAGAGCAAATATTCAATAGTAGTGATACTGCTGGATTGAATAGCAGCGAATTAAATTGGTTAAAAGAAATAGTTAATAAGCCCAAAGCTATTGAGATTAAAAATTTTCATGCTCAACAATCGCCAGTTCAAACAAATTCTTTATTTGACATAGACCAAGAAGATGCTGGTAAGTATTTTTTACCTTTCCCTCCCTCAATAATAAAAATGGGCTTAACCTGGTCCGATACTTCTTTTGCTGATAGTAGCAAAACAATTCATGAATATCTTGTTTTGAAAGTACAGGACAATAAAGCAACCATTTCAGTTTTTTCTGAGTTGTTCATAAAAACATCATTTACACAATCTGGTCAAACAATACGTCAGCAATTAAAGGGATTAGCAAGGGCCGAAAGAATATATGATTTACTAATTGGTAAAATGATTTCTGAATCCGTAACTACAAAATTATCTGGCAGTAGTAATAATGGTACTGATATAGTACCTATCACTATTGAGTTAAAAGGGAATAGTTTGGTAAGTTTTAAATAGAAACGCCTCGAATAAATCGAGGCGCTTTTTAATCCATTTGAATATGCTTAATTTTTCATTTTCTCTTTTACGTAATCTGCTAATGCTTGTGCACCTGCAGCCTCTTTTTTGCTAGCCAATCCCTTTAGGAATACGTTGTTAATCACTGGATCTGTTTGAGGTCTAGCTCCATCAGGAATTTCATTTCTAAAGTTTACTACTGCGTCTACACCAGCTTTAAACTTTTCTGTATCTGTTACTTTAGCTAAAAATTCTACAATAGAAGATAAAGCACTAAATTTTTCTTGAGACAAAGGCATTTTTTTAAAATTGCCTATGATATAATCATAAGCTGTCTCATCCCCATTTGCAATAATTACTGCATTGATTGCAGCACTTAATCTTCCTTTTGCAGGAGCTTTTGCTAACTTATTTGCAATCACATAAGCTTTCTTGCCATCTAAATCATTCAATGCTAATAATGCAGCGCCAGCAACAGAGTAAGATGAATCATTGATATACTCTTCAAATTGGGCTGCATATGCTGCATTTTTTAATTGTCCTAAAACAGTGATTGCATCTGCCCTTACTAATTTAGAAACATCATCTTTTGCTATTTTTTCAATCATAGCAATAGTTGTATTGTCTAATTTGGCATTTCCAAAACTTCCCAAAGCTTTCATTCTTATCCTAAAATATGAATCGTTTAATCCAGCTTTTACTATTTCATAAGCAGCAGTTTCGTTTATTTTTTTTGATGCCAAATCAATGGCCTCTCTTCTGTCTAAATAGTGTCCACCATATTTAAATTGATGTGCATATTCATCGATAGTCTTTGTTTCTTTCTTCTCTGCTAATAAAACTTTATCCGCATCAACATTAATTAAGTCAGGCTTTGTAGTGGACGAAAAATAGAAAGTATCGGCAGTGTTTTTTGCCCATACTATGTGCCTCTTTTTATTTGCTCCATTATAGATGTCAATCGTAACTGGCAATTGAAATGGTCCGTTGTTTTGGGTTTGTTTAATCACCACCATTGCTTTTTGTGCTGCTGCATCATAGCTATTACTGATAACTAAGCTAGGATGCCCACTGTTAAAATACCATTGATTAAAAAACCAGTTGAGGTCTTTACCTGTTACAGCTTCAAAAGCTAATCTTAATTTATGCGCACTTCCTGTTCCAAATTTATTGTCGGTTAAATATTTATTTAACGATTTAAAGAATGCATCATCGCCAACATAATTTCGCAGCATATTTAAAATTCTTCCCCCTTTGCTATAGCTCACTACATCAAACATATCTTCTTGCGAGTCGTAATAAAAACGTACTAAGTGTTTTGTAGCATCTGCTTTACTATTTAAGTAGCCATTCATTGCAACCCAATTGGTATAGGCTGCTTCATCTTTTCCAAATTTATACTCTGCCCATAAATATTCACTGTAGTCAGCAAAACTTTCATTGACAGTTAAATTACTCCAGCTTTCAGCAGTAACATAATCACCAAACCAGTGATGAAATAATTCGTGTGCGATGGTGCCCTCCCAGTTATTCCTATCTGTCAGTTCTCTTGCGTCTTGTTGAGCAGACTCTTGGTGTAAGGTTGCTGTGGTATTTTCCATTGCACCGCTTACATAGTCTCTGCCTGTAATTTGACTATATTTTACCCATGGGTATTCAACGCCTAATTTATTAGAGAAATATTGCATCATTTCTGGTGTATTGCCGAAAATTTTTCTAGCAACTTTTTCATATTCTTTCTCAACATAATAGCTAACTTCTTTTCCCTTGTATTGGTCTTTAATTACTGCATATTCACCAACGCCCATAAAAAATAAATAGGGTGCATGTGGCAGATCCATTTTCCAACTATCAGTTCTAGTTCCGTTAGAGTTTTTAGTTTGCTTAACAAGTTTCCCGTTACTTAGTGTCACATATTTCGCAGGTACGGTCAAATTAAATTCTTGTGTAGTTTTTTGATTTGTCTTATCAATTGTAGGAACCCAAACTGAAGTGGCTTCCGTTTCACCTTGTGTCCATATTTGTGTTGGCTTGGTTTTATCTTCTCCAGTGGGGTTGATAAAATACAAACCCTTTGCATCAGTGATGGCTGCGCTCCCCTTAACTTCTAACTCATTTGGTTTTGCAACATAGTCTATATATACTGTATAATTTTCATTACGAGTATAGAGTTTGTCTAGATTAATTTTTAATAACCATCCATCATATTGATATTTCAATGGAATGTTTTTGCCAGCTTTTACTAATGCAACTTGTTTAATATCCATCCCTTTAGCATCTAATTGTAGGGAGTCTGTTGCATAAAAATGAGGCTTTAATGTAATCCAAACATTCCCATTTAATCTAGCTTGTTTGTAATCAAAACTTGCATTCAGCTTTGTATGAACCAGATTATTTATTTTTTCTGGAACAGCTCTGTAAACTTTTTGACCTAATTCCTTTTGCTCTTGAGCCATCAAATTGCCAACCTGTGAAAAGGCAAATAGTAGTAATAGTTTCTTCATAATTGGTATTAAATAGTAAATTTGAAAAAAGCAAGATTACATGTTCGTCCGTTGTATTGTACGCCGCCTATCCATTTTAACTGGATTTTTAGTCATTGCGTTTTTTGCAGATGCACAAAATAACTTCCTATATATACAATCTGATAATAATCAGCCTTATTATATACAGATTAAAGATAAAATCCATTCTTCTAATGGGAAAGGATATTTACTAGTCCCTAGCTTGGCCGATGGAGACTATGGGATTATTTTAGGATTTCCTGCAGGTGCATATAGCGAATACTTATTTAAGTTTTCCGTTAGCGGCAAGCCCAAAGGATTCTCTCTTCGAATTAATCAAGAAGGTGAATGGATGTTAATGGATATGGTAAGTATGGCATTGATTAGAGGAGAATCGGTTCCTTCATCAACACCCGCTTCCCCTACAGATAAACAAGTTCAAAAAATATCTGAACGAACCACAGACTCAGGAATTGAACAGGTTTTTAAAATTAAAAATGGAAGAAGGCTTGAAAATTTAGTCATTTTAGTCCCTTTTCCAAAATCAGCAACCCTAAGAGAAGCTACCAAAAAGAATAATCCATAATTATGGCTCGATATTTTTTGGAATTAGCTTACAAGGGGACTGCATATCATGGCTTTCAAATACAAGATAATGCCCCTACTATTCAGTTGGAAATAGAGAAGGCATTAGAAACTTTATTTAAAACTAGGTTTGATTTAACCGGTTCCTCTAGAACAGACGCAGGCGTACATGCGCTCCAGAATTATTTTCATTTTGATACCAATTTGGAAATAACCAATAGGCACAAGTATAATTTAAATGCCATTTTGCCCCCTGACATTGCGGTAAAGTCTATTAAAACAGTTGCAGATGATGCACATTGTAGGTTTGATGCAGTTGCAAGGTCTTACGAATACTATATATATCAGGATAAAAATCCTTTTTTGAAAGATCGAGGTTGGTTCTATCCGTATGAATTAGATTTTTCTCTTTTACAACAAGCTGCTACCCTTTTAAAAAATCATACCGATTTCACCAGCTTTGCCAAGCGCAATACACAAGTGTTTACACATAATTGTACTATATATGTTTCCGAATGGAGCAAAGCAGCTGCTCAACAATACATTTATAAGGTTCAGGCAAATCGATTTTTGCGCGGAATGGTGCGTGGATTAGTAGGCACTATGCTGAAAGTAGGTAGAGGACAGCTATCTATAAGCGATTTTGAAAATATCATCCTTACAAAAGATTGTACAAAAGCAGACTTTAGCACCCCTCCACAAGGTTTGTTTTTAGCTAAAGTGATTTATCCATAATTTTTTTTAGCGCTTGAAAGCCTTATAAATAAAAGGTTTTAGCGAGTAAGCATAATTTAGTTTCAAAAAACATTTGTCAGGTAAAATATCCGTCCTATATTTGCATCCCGCTTAACAAAAAGGGGATGTTCTTTAAAGGTTATAGGAGAGGGGTTAGGAGAAAAAAAGTTTTAAATTTTCCGAATAAAAGTTTGGTAGTTT
>NZ_JBHYEI010000003.1:0-537571 GCF_051860225.1 Sediminibacterium sp. | reverse complement strand
AAATGTTGTGTCATCAAGTTTTAATGAAAGCGTTTTCATATACATTTAAATTTATACAAAAGTATATACTAATTGTATATACTGCAAAATCTTTTTGAAATCAAGCTTAATCCCGTTACAGCTAACGTAGAGCATTGATGCTGTCGGCTAAAATTAGTTAATTGTTTTCTTTAGGCTTCGCCGATAGTATCAATGCATTGTTGAGCGAAGGTCGTTTGCGGCTGTTTATTTAGTTCATCTTATCTGACGACCGGAGTTCGTCAGCTGATTTACTGTTCTGTTTCTGCTAGTACTACTAAAGCAATGACGTAAAAGAAGTTTACGTTGTTGCTTTAGTAGATATGTGACATCGAATATCATTGGGTGAAAAAACATTAACTGCAAGTATTTTCCCATTCTAAAATTTCGGAATTCTAAAAATATATCTTGTAGCTTCATGCAAGCCTTTTTGCCTTCGGCGCTTCACTAGCAAGCTCGCGGCGCCTTCGCCTAAAGGCTTGCAGGTATAGTTCGTCTCGTTATTCGTTTTAACTCTTTGAATTTAAAAAAGTAAACAATTATCGTTACATTTTAATCAGCTGACGAATTTCGCCTCAACACTTAAATATACGCTACTCAATCATTGAAAACAAAAAATGGTGGCGTTATAAATGAGTGGTTTATCATTATAGTTTTTGAATTGTTGTTGCGGCAATGCACTTATACATTTTGAATTGTCGATTGAAATTACCAGTCAATTTGATTTCTTTTAAATAACTCATCCAAGGGGCTAATGATATTTACCAATTGATGTTTTGATACATGCAAGTATCTTTCTGTTGTTCTAATATCAAAATGTCCAAGAAGGTCTTTTATATAACGTATATCTGTACCCCTGTCTAATAGATGCGTTGCAAAACTATGCCTAAGACTATGTATTCCAACATCCTTTTGTATTCCAGCTGCATTTTTTGCATTAGAGAATATTTGTTGTGCTGTTCTAGTTGGGTAGGCATCTCCAGTTTGTTCTGACTCAAATAAATAAACTCTTGGTCTGGGAAAATATTGTTTAATATATGCCCTTAATATGTCTAGTAATATTGGACTTAAATTTACATATCGGTCTTTTTTTCCTTTTGCATTCTCTACCAAAATTTGCATCCGCTGACTATCAATATGAACTATTTTTAAAGCAACGATTTCGCTTACTCTTAAACCAGCACTATAAGCTGTAAATAACATTGCCTTGTGTTTTTTATTAGTCAAGGCATTAAATAGTCTACTTAATTCGTTTTCATTTAAAAGTTTGGGTAACTGCAATGGTTTTTTGGGTCTTGGTATCTCCCAGAAAAATCGATCCCGATTTAATACTTGCTCGTAATAAAATTTAAGTGCATTAATTCTGCTATGTAAAGTATTTTCAGACAATCGCAGTTTTTCAAAACAGAAAACTAAGTATTTTTTTAAATGTTCTGGTTTCAATTCATCTGCCGAAATATTTCCTAGCCTATATAAAAACTGATGCATTTCATTTAAATAAGTTTTCATTGTACTCTTACTATAAGCTTTGAGTATTAAATGATCCCTCATTAATTCAATAACATGAAGATTGATTGGGTTTATTATCTGTTGAAATGTACTATGCGCAATGACGGGCTGTTTCGGCAGTGTACTTATTTTGTTTGAATTCAAATGAAGCACTTCTTCTTTATCAAGATCTTCTACTTTAAAATGCTTATTTTCTAAACTCCTTTTAAGTTTGGTTTTAATTATTGAATCATAATATATATGCCAACATTTTAAAGATTGACTCCATAATGCATTGTACTCATTTTTTAAAAACAGATTCAAGCCTTTATTATGGTCGTAATAAAGACCAATCCTAATTTGCCCTTTATATTGCAGGGTTTTAATTCTTATTAATTGCATAACAACAGTTAGCCATTTTACGGGCTTGGTTTTTGTGGGGTTACTGTTGTTTTTCTAAAAGCAAAGCTAACTAAGTCCCATGCACTAGCTAAGATTAAGACTTTGTCAATTAAAAATTTAAATTACGGAAATTAATAATAAGTCTGCGCCGTTTTTTCACTTTTTTTATAATAAGATTGTTGGCCACTTTTCTTTAATCCTTCAATAATGTAAGATCTTGTGTAGGTGCCGGTAATCCTAAAGAAGCTATATCTGTGTGAACACCATCTGTTGCCGATTGCGAAGATAAATTCATACCCCATTTTTTAAAAAAGATAGATAGATTTTTACCACTTATACTACAAGCTTTTAGCATGAACCAACGCATTTTAGCATCTGTAGTGGTAGGCTTTATGGTTTCCCTTCTTGCTTGGCGATGTAGTTCTTGATAAAAATTTTCACCAAAAGCCAATTTTAATTGTTGAAACATACATAATCGTACCCAAACACTGGTACTTGATGCATTATAATTACGCACCCCTTCCGCACTTGCTAAATAAGTGGCAGTATTGTTCCATTCATTCTGACTGGTTAATCTTGTAGGAGTTATGCCAAATGCTTTTTCAACTGCAATACTATATATATTCACCGTTACCTCAGTTAATTCACTCCAAGTCCATGCACCTTGTTGGTGCATATGGCCAAGTTCATGCCATGGCCCCCAAGTTAAATTGTCTGCTTTTAAAATAGATGGAACGCCACCTGTTGTGCTTCCATACCAAGTTCTGTAAAAAGTTGCTGCCATAAAGTATCCAGGATGATCAGATTCAGTCATTAAATATTTATGAACATTTGGTTGATCAATCGGATCAGTTCCTATTAAACCACTAATGCTATCCTCAATAGCAATTACCCTATCTGCTTTTCTAATTAATGCTTCTTGATCATCATTTTTATACACTTTAGCATTGGCAAGTGAAAAAGTAATAATCGTTTTCTTTCCTACTAATTGTACATCTGGTACATCGGTTATATTATCAATCATTTTAACCCAATCAGCTTGTAAAGTTTTTCCTAATTGAAAATAGGGGATGGGCTTCATGCCTCTAATAAACTTAACTTTTACTTTGCTCGACGGATTGTCATTGTTGAAACGCAAATAGATGATGCCACCAGATGCATCCGTTATGGTGTTTATTCCATT
Organism: Sediminibacterium sp.; assembly: GCF_051860225.1. Taxonomy (GTDB): domain Bacteria; phylum Bacteroidota; class Bacteroidia; order Chitinophagales; family Chitinophagaceae; genus Sediminibacterium. Next base: position 534,480 of record NZ_JBHYEI010000003.1, on the reverse strand, counting down.
ATTTAATGTATGTGAAGTTGGGTCCCATTTGGATTGATACCTTGAGTAAGTGCCTACTAATAAAGTTGGCAGCCTGTTCCCATTTATTTGGGTTACTTCAATTTCCATAGGGGTAAATGCGGGTAGATAAAATCCAGTTGTGCTAAAGTCAGAAGCTCGAAAATTTTGAGCAAGTCGTTCAGCTTCTTTTGTACCAGAAACTGTTTCATTAATTTCTACTGTGCTATCGGCTGTTTTTAATTCTGGTTTTACTGTTGGTTGTACAGGAGTTACAGGAGCTACTGGTGTTACTGGAGTTACAGTTGCTGGTGCTGTTGTTTTTTTGCAAGAATTGAATAACAATAGGATCAATAAAAAACTAGAGAATGCTTTCATAGGTGCAAGAATATTTTTATATGTATTATGTATGACATAATAAAAATAGAAAGAAAATTATATTCGACAAAAAAATTAAAAAAAAAGTATAGTAGCTGTTGAATTTAATTTTTTTATGCTAATCGAATAATCGGAATTTTTGATTATTTGGGTTTAATAATCATGATTGTCGGCTCTGCTTCGCTGCGCCGACTTCCTTGGATGGGGGGGGCTTACCCAAAGACCCTGCCGCGCCTTCGGCGCTGCTGGGGTTTCCCATTTTCGAGCTTTCAAAAGCAAGCTTTTGACGCCCTCAAATAGAAAACCCCGACACTTCGTGTCAGGGTCTTTGTGCCCGAGACTGGATTCGAACCAGCACGCCGTTTCCAGCACCACCACCTCAAGGTGGCTTGTCTACCAATTTCAACACCCGGGCGCCTATAGATAGGATGCAATATTAAAATATTTTTCTTACATCCGCTCGGGTACTTGAATACCCAATACCTTCATTCCATTTTTAATGGCTGTTGCAGTAAATACCGATAACATAATGCGCAATTGTTGCTTTGTATTGCTTTCTGCATTAGCAATGGAATGTTCATTATAAAAGGAACTAAATGTCTTTGCTAAATTATATATATATATAGCCACTTTAGATGGATCTTGCTCCGTTCCTGCATCTTTTAATACGGTTGGAAACTGCTCCAACGTTACAATTAATTCTTTCTCTAATCGTAACCAGGTGTCATTCGCATCAACGGATAATTCCATAGAAGCTTGATAATTCAACTTCCTTAAAATACTGCTGATTCTTGCATAGGTATATTGAATGAATGGCCCCGTAAATCCATGAAAGTCGATACTCTCTGCTGGATTAAACACCATTTTTTTCTTTGGATCTACCCTTAACAAGAAAAATTTTAATGCGCCTAAACCAATGGTATCATACAATTCAGCCCTTTCATCTTCCGTAAAATCATTCACTTTACCCAATTCTTCTGTTTTTGCTCGAGCAATGGTGATCATTTCATCTACTAAATCATCTGCATCTACCACCGTTCCTTCTCTGCTCTTCATTTTACCTGTTGGCAATTCAACCATTCCATAACTCAAATGATCAATTCCATCTGCGGATGGAAGTTTTAGTTTTTGACAGATTAACTTCAATACTTTAAAATGATAATTCTGTTCATCGCCCACCACATAAATACTTTGATTGGCATTGAACTCTTTTTGCTTTTGTTCTGCCAATCCAATGTCTTGTGTGATGTAAACGGATGTTCCGTCTTTTCTTCTTACCAATTTTTCGTCTAGTCCATCGCCTGTCAAATCAATCCAAACACTATTGTCTTCCTTCTGATAAAATACTTTTTCATTTAACCCTTTATCTACTAAATCCTTACCCAACAAATAAGTATTGCTTTCATAATAAATTTTATCGAAGTCAGTACCGATTCGTTTATAAGTAGCATCAAATCCTTCATACACCCATCCATTCATATTCTTCCACAACTCCATTACCTCGGGGTCTCCAGCTTCCCAGTCCAACAACATTTGCTGGGCTTCTTTCATAATGGGGGCTTCTTTTTCTGCTTGTTCTGCTGTTAATCCTTTGGCCGTCAAATCAGCAATTTCTGCTTTATACGCATCATTAAATTTTACATAATAATCACCCACAAAATGATCGCCCTTCATTTGCGTACTAGCTGGGGTTGCTCCATTCGCATATCGCTTCCAGGCAATCATGCTTTTGCAAATATGGATGCCGCGATCGTTTACTATACAAGTTTTCACAACTTCATTTCCAGTCGCTTTTAAAATTTCGGCTATGCTTCTTCCCAAAAAATTATTTCTCAAATGCCCTAAATGCAAGGGCTTATTGGTATTGGGAGAAGAATATTCTACCATTACCGTATTACCGGTAGGAGCAGAGTGGCCAAATAAAGAGTCATTAAAATGATTCATTAAGAACCCCTTCCAATATGCGCCATCAATCGTTAAGTTCAGAAATCCCTTTACCACATTATAAGAAGTAAACAATTCAGGAAAACGCGCAACCATTTCAGTGCCCAATTCTTGTCCTAATTGTTCAGGTGATTTTTTAAGTTCTTTTACAAATGCGAATAAGACCACCGTGTAATCGCCTTCAAATTCTGGTTTGGTTTGATTCACCAACACTTGTTCGGGTTGTACCGAAGTGCCATATAATTGATGGATACTGCTTGCTGCTGCTTGTTTAATCCTATTTACCACGCTCATAATCTTAACAATTTCGGGATGCAAAACTAACTATTTATAAGCTACCTTCGCCGCCAGTTATGCAAAAGCTGCACAAATACATTCGTCATTTCATCCTTTCGGTGGTGGATTGGTTCTATCCAATGTTCCAAAAGCTAATGCCCAAACAAACTTATCGTTATGCGGCTTGTGGTGGTTTCAACACGGTTTTAGACATAAGTCTTTTTTTTGTTGCTTATAATTTTGTGCTTCATAAAAGCACTATAAACCTTGGATCACTCATTATTAGCCCCCATATTGCTTCCTTCATGATGAGCTTTGTTGTCACATTTCCAATCGGTTTTTATTTAAGTAGGTATGTCGTTTTTCAGGAAACTTCGGTTGCTAAAAGAGAACAATTGGGTAAATATTTTTTAGTGGTTTTTGGTTGCATTCTACTGAATTATATCTTCCTCAAAATTTTTGTAGACAGTTTTGGATGGTACCCAACACCCTCCAAAATGTTAACCACTGTTTTTGTAGTGATGTTTAGCTATTTCTCTCAAAAGAACTTTACTTTCAAGGCAAAGTCAATAAAATAATGTCATTGCAACCGCTAAAATGACCTTAAAATTGGGTTGAAACAGACTTTTTGGTAGCTAAAATGTCCCTAACAGTTCAATTTCCTCCATAGTATGACAATATTTCACGTTTACTACCCGTGGCATAATCATTGAATAATAAGCTGTAATAGAAAACAAATATTATGGCAAAAATTATTGGAATAGACCTCGGAACCACCAACAGCTGTGTATCCGTTATGGAAGGTAATGAGCCTGTAGTCATTGCAAATGACGAAGGACGTAGAACTACGCCATCGGTAGTAGCATTCTTAAAGAATGGAGAAAGAAAAGTGGGAGATCCTGCTAAAAGACAGGCTATCACTAACCCTCAGAACACTATTACCAGTGTTAAGCGTTTCATGGGTCGTCGTTTTGACGAAGTAACCGAAGAAATTAGCCATTGGAGCTATCAAGTTGCCAAAGGCGATAACAATACAGTGAGAGTACAAATTGAAGACCGTATGTACACTCCACAAGAAATTTCTGCGATGATTTTGCAGAAAATGAAAAAAACTGCTGAAGACTATTTAGGTCATGAAGTAAGCGAAGCAGTGATTACTGTTCCTGCTTATTTTAATGACGCACAACGTCAAGCAACCAAAGAAGCGGGTGAAATTGCTGGCTTAAATGTTAGAAGAATTGTGAATGAGCCTACTGCTGCGGCTTTGGCTTATGGTTTAGATAAAAAACATGCAGACCAAAAGATTGCCGTGTTCGACTTAGGGGGTGGTACTTTCGATATTTCTATCCTTGAACTAGGAGATGGCGTATTTGAAGTAAAATCTACCAATGGCGATACGCACTTAGGGGGTGATGATTTCGATAAAGTGATCATGGATTGGTTAGCTGATGAGTTTAAATCTCAAGAAGCAATTGATTTACGTAAAGACCCTATGGCTTTACAGCGTTTGAAAGAAGCTTCTGAAAAAGCAAAAGTAGAGTTGAGTTCTTCTTCTGAAACTGAAATCAACTTGCCTTATATCACTGCAGTAGACGGTGTTCCAAAGCACTTAGTTTTAAAATTAACTAGAGCTAAGTTTGAAGCTTTAGCAGACAACTTATTTGCTCGTTGCTTAAAGCCTTGCGAAGCTGCACTAAAAGATGCTGGTTACAGCAAATCTGAAATTGATGAAGTGATTTTAGTGGGTGGTTCTACTCGTATTCCTAAAGTGCAAGAAATTGTTGAAACCTTCTTTGGCAAAAAACCAAACAGAAGTGTAAACCCTGATGAAGTAGTTGCTTTAGGTGCTGCTATTCAAGGTGCGGTTTTAACTGGTGAAGTAAAAGATGTATTGTTATTAGATGTTACTCCTTTAAGCTTAGGTATTGAAACCATGGGTGGAGTAATGACTACAATGATTGCTTCAAACACGACTATTCCTACCAAGAAAACAGAAGTATATTCTACTGCTAGCGATAACCAACCGGGTGTACAAATCCATGTTTTACAAGGTGAGCGTCCAATGGCCAATCAGAATAAGAGCTTAGGTATGTTTAACTTAGATGGAATTCCTCCAGCTCCAAGAGGCGTACCTCAAATTGAAGTAACTTTTGATATTGATGCAAACGGTTTATTAAACGTAAGTGCAAAAGACAAAGGAACTGGTAAAGAGCAAAAAATCAGAATTGAAGCGGGTAGTGGCTTAAGCAAAGAAGAAGTAGAGAAAATGAAAGCTGAAGCTAAGGCCAACGAAGCAGCAGATAATGAAGCTAGAGCTCGTGTAGAGAAATTAAACCAAGCAGATAGCTTGATCTTCCAAACAGAGAAGCAATTCAAAGAATTTGGAGACAAGATTCCTGCTGATAAAAAAGGTGCAATTGAAACTGCTTTAGCTAAATTAAAAGAAGCGCACAAAAATCAGGATATCCCTGCAGTTGATGCTGCAATGGAAGAAATGAATACTGCTTGGACTGCAGCTAGCGAAGATATCTACAAAGCGCAACAAGCTGCTGGTGGTCAACCAGGTGCTGATGCGGGTGGAGCTGAACAGCCTAAGTCTGATACAGTAGAAGACGCTCAGTTTGAAGAAGTAAAATAAGCTGAATAATTAATCTAAAAGCCCTGAGTGAATTTATTTACTCAGGGCTTTTTTTATCGTATAATCACCGTACCTAATTGTTGTGTTATTGCAATTTCAAATTCTTTTAATTGCTTGTGCAATTGTATTAATTTAATTTGCTCTTCATAAGTAGCAAACTCCATATCGCGTTGATTTTGCTCAAACATTTTTTTGATCTTACGGAGTTTAAAATAATTTAAACTCATTTCTGTATCTGCAACAGAAATATCTTTATTTACAATATTCATATTGGGCAATATTTCATCCCAACGATTACTCAATTCAAAGGGGAACATCGAAATATTAATTAACAATTGTCTTACCTGTTCATCTTCATGATACAGCATCGACTTGGTAGTGGGCTCTAATCCTTTATTGTACCAATCCTTGTATAAATCAATTAGTTTTTCGTAGTCTGGATTTTCTAATGGATAATTTTCTAGTTGCTCAAATATATATGCAGCAATGGTTTGCGATTCGTTGTAGTTTTTTAATCCATACTCAAACAATACCCGAATCACATTTTTTTCTACCTGATCATCTTGTTGTAAAAGCAATTGCCCTTCATCAAAAGATTGATCTGTTTGAAATGAATCTTGTTGAATAAACGCCGCTTCATCAAAAGGTAATTTTTTCTCTTCCTTTGATATTTTATCGCGTTTAAATTTATTGACCAAGTTGGTAAACCCAGCTTCATCAACCTTCAACAATGAAGCGCATTGTTTTATATAATCTTGTTGACGAGTAAAATCTTCGGCCTTACTAATCTTACTAAGCGTTTCTGCAATTTGATTTACAATGCTGCTCTTTTTATTAACGTCATTGCCCGCTTCTTTTAATAACACTTCTAATTGAAAGAGGATAAAGTCTTTCTTAGATTGTGCAATAAATTCATTGAATGCAGTAGTACCCACTTTATTTACATAACTATCGGGGTCTTCTCCGTCAGGAATCAATACCAGCCGAACGTTGAGGCCTTCTTCAATAGCCAGGTCTAATCCACGCAGTGCTGCTTTGATTCCTGCACTATCACCATCATAAATAATCGTCAGATTATTGGTATATTTTTTTACCAACCTTAACTGATCCATGGTTAATGAAGTACCCCCGCTGGCCACCACATTTTCGATGCCTGCTTGGTGTAAGCTCACCACATCGGTATAACCCTCTACCAATAAACATTCATCTGCTTTATCAATCGCTTGCCTTGCAAAATAAGATCCATATAAAATTTTACTTTTACTATAAACTTCATTCTCAGGAGTATTGATGTACTTAGGCGCTCTATCTGCTTTACCAATCACGCGTGCGCCAAAGCCAATAATTTTGCCAGAATTATTATGGATCGGAAAAATAATTCTACCCCTATAATTATCTACCAACTCTTCGTTTCGTAAAGCAACCAATCCTGTTTTGGGTAAAAGCTCTTTATTGAATTGATTGGCCACCAAAGCCTTAGTTAATGCGTCTTTTCCTTCGGGATTATAACCAACTTGAAATTTTCGCAACACTTCTTCTCTAAAGCCTCTTTCTTTTAAGTAGGAGTGGGCAATCAGCTTCCCTTCCTCTGAATCAAATAACTGTTCAGCAAAAAACTTCTGAGCAAATGAATTAATCGCATGTAAACTCTCGGCCATTTGCACCTGCTGCAATTGTTCGGGTGATTGCTGCGTTTCTTCTACTTCTATATTATATCGAGTAGCCAACCATTTGAGCGCTTCTACATAACTGTATTTCTCGTGCTCCATTAAGAAAGTAATGGTGTTGCCACTTTTGCCGCATCCAAAACATTTATAAATTTCCTTTGCTGGGGAAACCGTAAAAGAGGGTGATTTTTCACCATGAAAAGGGCAGAGTCCTAAATAATTGGTGCCCCTTTTTTTGAGTTTTACAAATTCACCTACTACATCTATGATGTCTATTCTACTCGTAATCTGTTGTATGGTGTTGGGCGATATCATATTGCGGGCAACAAAATTAGGTAAGCGAGGTCGTAAAGGGATTATTGAGCCAAAATAAAAATTTTTGCGTGTTTATGCGGGAACTCATTAATTTTAGAGATGCTAAAAAAAGAACGCCAAGCTTTCATCATACAACAAATTAATATTCACAATAAGGTTCTTTCCTCCGATTTGTGTGCACAATTAGATGTTTCTGAAGATACAGTGCGCAGAGACCTGCAAGAATTAGCCGAAGAAGGAAAGTTGATGAAAGTGCATGGCGGCGCTTTGGCAAAGTCTTTCCATTTTACCATTGAAAGCAAGCAAGTATACTCTTTACCAGAGAAAAAAATAATTGCCCATAAAGCCATCGACCTCATCAAAGATGGTATGTTGGTGGTTATTTCTGGCGGTACCACTATGCGTGAGCTAGTGAATATGCTCCCCCAAGACCTTACGGCTACTTTTGTTACCACCAATGTTCCCATTGCATTAGAACTTTTAGAACACCCCAATGCGGAAGTCATTTTCTTGGGTAACAAACTATTAAAAAGTGCCCAAATGGCTGTTGGGGCAGAAGTAGTTCAACGTTTGGGACAAATTAAAGCAGATTTATGCCTTTTGGGCACCAATAGCATCGATTTAAACTTTGGCATATCAGATCTAGAATGGGAAATCATTGAAGTAAAGAAAGCCATGATTGCCTGCGCCCAAAAAACAGTTTCCCTTGCCATCTCCGAAAAACTCAATTCTACCCAACGTTTACAGGTTTGTACGCTAGATCAAGTAGACGTTTTAATCACTGAATTAGCGCCTACCGATGAGCTTTTATCCCCTTATGCAAAGAAGGGAATAACAATTCTTTAACATAATGTAAAGCATGCACTTAAATACCCGCAAAAAATTCTGCAATATTTTGCTGACTAATTTGTGGTTTTAACAGATGATTAACCATATATTTATACCACCAATTTATTAGACTAACGATTAGCTAAATTCATTTGCTGTTTTATGCAATAAATTTTGTTGATCAACCAAACACTGTAGTTATGAGAAAACTCGCTTATGCCTGGAGGATCGCGTTCATGCTATTCTTCCTTGTTATGAAAGTCTCTGCACAGGATATTACCGTTACTGGTAATGTATCTGATTTAGAAAAGGGCTCTGCTTTAGAGTCGGTTTCTATACGTGTAGCAGGCAAATCGGTTGCAACCAAAACGGATGCGAAAGGTAATTTTACCATTAAAGCAGCCAAGGGTCAAACTTTATTAATCACTTCGTTGGGGTTTGAATCGCAGCGAGTATTTGTAAAAGATGATCAAAAAATCATTGTCCGTTTAAAAGCGGAATCTTCTGAACTAGAAGATGTAGTGGTAGTTGCAATGGACCAGAAAAGAAAGCCTCGCGAATTGGGTTACTCTACTCAACAAGTAAAAGGAGCAGAGTTACAGGAAACTCAACGCGATAACTTTGTAAATAGTTTACAAGGTCGTGTTGCTGGTTTAACAGTGAACCCTACTTCCGGAACAGTAGGCGCTTCTTCTCAAATTGTACTTCGTGGATTTAACTCGCTGTCTTTGAGTAACCAACCGCTGTTTGTGGTGGATGGGGTAATCATGGATAACTCTTCTTTTGATGAAACTTCAGATGGAGGTAGAGGAATCGGGTTGGCTTCTGATAGACCTAATAGAGGTAGTGATTATAGTAATAGGGTTTCCGATTTAAACCCCAATGATATTGAAAATGTTACTGTATTGAAAGGGCCTGAAGCTACTGCATTATATGGTAGCCAAGCAAGCTCTGGGGCAATTGTTATTACCACTCGTAAAGCAAAGACCAGCAAATTAGCTATCCAATACGATAATGCTTTCAGAGTGCAAGTGTTGAATCGTTTTCCTCCAACTTTTGATGGATATACCAACGGTACCAACAATACGCCAAGCAATATCTTCCGCTATTTTGGCCCTGCTTATCCTGCCGGTACTAGATTATTCGATAATATCGGCTCTTTCTTTAGAAATGGAAAATCTCAAACACATAACCTTGGAGTAGATTTTGGTATTAAAAAATCAATATTCCGTTTCTCTGCTACTTACTTGAAGCAGGAGGGGGTAGTTCCCAATAATGATCAAGAAAAAATCAATTTGAGTTTAAGAAATACCACTAAAATTGGTAAGTATATTGAAATCACTCCGTCAATTGCCTATACCAGAACCAATACCGCGAAAGTATTGCGTTCTGCAGGAGGATATTTACTTGGTTTAATGCAATATCCTAATACTATTGATGTGAATAATTCCGAAGACGATGGTGGAAATAAACTACCATTATTTTCTGCGAACGCAAATGGAGAAGTAGACAATCCACTTTGGAATGTGGCCAATAACAGAGGTCGTGATCAAACAGATCGTTTATTCTCTTCTCTAGGAGTAAATATCAATCCTACTAAATGGTTAAGCATTACTGGAAGATTTGGTTATGATACCTACAAAACAATTGGATACCAAAACTACCACCCACAATCTTTCTTTGTATCTAGTGCGTTGAGAGGTTCCCAAGATAATTTCTGGAATACATATAAAGGATACAATCATACCATTAATGCTACCGCCAAGAAAACAGTTGGAGATTTTAGTTTAAGATTAATGGCTGGTACCATGTGGCAGGATTATAGAACAGAGGGATATGCGGTAAGTGGCAACAACGTGGCAGATCCTAATAGAACCGATTCAAATAATACCGCTCCTAATACAAGAGTTCGTTTGTTACGCAACAATTTTGGTGAACCGAACTTACGTTTATTAAGACAGATTGCTTTCTTCGGTGAATTTGCGGTGAGTTATAAGAATTTAATTTTCTTCAACTATTCACATCGTTTTGAATCTGCATCTACTCTACCGGCTCAAAATAGAAATTACAACTATCCTGGGATGAGCTTGAGTGCGATCATGACCGATATCTTACCAGGGTTAAAAAAAGGAGGTGTATTGAACTATTGGAAACTGAGAGGTTCTATGGCTAATACAGCTCGTTTAAATACCCCTTATTCAACACAGTCGGTATTTGTGAACAATTTCGGTAGTGCTAACGGTCCTGCTTATTCTTATGGTTTTACCAATAACAACCCAGACTTACAACCTGAGCGTCAAAGCACTTTTGAAATTGGTACCGAATTCAAATTCTTAAAGAACAGATTAAGCATTGATGCAACCTATTATAATACACTAACCAAAGGTCAAATCATAGAGAATATGCGTTTGAGTTATGGTACTGGATTTGTGTTGAATACACAAAATGCGGCCAGCACCAGAAACGAAGGTGTTGAAATTGCCATCGATTATCAAGTAGTACAAAAGAAAGATTTCGGTTGGAACACCCGTTTGAACTTTAATAAAATGTGGAATGCGGTAGTAGGTTTCCCTGCAAACGTTTCTGAATTTTATATTTCTGATACCTGGTTATATGGTAACGCTCGTGCAAGTGTATTGGGTATTGGTAGCCCTACTACAGGTATTGCGTCATGGGGGTATGCTAGAAACAATGCTGGTCAAATATTAATCAATCCTTCTAACGGCCTTCCTTTAACTGATGGTTTATTTAAATTAAGAGGGGATAGAAATCCAGCGTTTACGCTAGGTATTCAAAATTCATTCCGTTATAAAAACTGGCGCTTAAGCTTCTTATGGGATTTGAAAATTGGAGGAGATATATTTAATGCAAACGAAATGTTCTTGACTAGTATCGGTAGAAGTAATAGAACCATTGATCGTTTTGTTCCTAGAGTAATTGATGGGGTATTAAACGACGGATTTGCAAATACAGCAACACCAACTAGAAATACGATTTCAGTTATCCCAGCTTTCAATGATGCTTATTATACTGCATCTAATATGCCTGAAGAAGCGTTTATTCAAAAGAATGTTAACTGGCTAAGAATGCGTGACATTACTTTAAGCTATTCTTTAAACGAACGCGCTTTAAGAAATTTGAACGGCGTAAAATCTGCCAGCATTTTTATTACCGGAAACGACTTGTTCTTAATCACCAATTATATGGGTGCTGATCCTCAGGTAAGTGGTAACACTGCAGCAACTAGAGGCGTTGGTGCATTTGGTTTTGATTACGGTACCCTTGCTACCCCAATTGGTGTAAACTTTGGTGTTAGAGTAGGTTTTTAATTTGAAAAATTAGCTATCATGAAAAAATCATATATAAATATTAAAACACTGTTAAGCATTGCTTTTGCAGGTTTACTATTTTCTTCTTGTCAGAAGAAATTGGACGAAGCTTTTCCCAATCCAAATGCAGGTGTGCGAGTGCCTGTAGAAAGCTTATTGCCAGGTATCATAAGCAATATGGGCGGAAGTTCAGCCGCAGCAGGTTCTGCTTATGGCCTTCAAAATGATGGTATGCAAGTTGGACGTTATATTCAATTTTGGGCTACCAATACAACAGGTAATACATTCGACCAAATGGGGGGAGCTACAGGGGCAAGTGATTTAATGGGATCTATTTGGGCCATGCATTATTTTGGTATGGGTCAGAACCTTAAACGCATGATGGAATGGGCTGCTGTTGAAAAGAAATGGGACTATGTAGGGGTAGGGGAAGCTATTTCGGCATGGAGCTGGTTAACCACCGCTGAAATGTACGGGGATATTATAGTGCGCGAAGCTTTTAGAGCAGACCAATTGGTGTTTAAATACGATGAACAGTCTTTGGTTTACGATACAGTAAGACAAATTTGTAGAAGAGCCATCGTCAATTTAAACAATACCGGAGATAGTGCCAGCCCAGCTAATTTGGCCAGAGGAGATGCTTATTTTTACAATGGGGATGTTAATAAATGGAAGAAATTTGTTTATGCAGTAATGGCTCGTTCTTTCCATCATTTAAGTAATAAAGCATCTTATAACGCAGATTCTGTTATTTTCTATGCCAATTTGGCCATGAACGTGAATGAGGATAATGCTACGATGCGTTTTGCCAATACAGGTATAACAGGAACTTCTAATTTCTTTGGCCCTGTAAGAAATAATGTGGGCACAATGAGACAAACCGAATTTATCGCTAATTTATTAACTGGTGTTAATAGCAGATTTCCTGGCGCAGTTGATCCAAGAGCAGCTTATATTATACGCGAAAATCCAAATGGGAATTACAGAGGGATTAGACCTAATGGAGGCGCAAGCGGTTTAGTAGTTGCTGATCAACCCGCTAATTTCTGGGGGAGTGCATTTGCATCTACTGCTGCACCTACTTCAGATGCAGACGCAAGATATATCTTTAAAAATGGTTCTCCTTTCCCAATCATTACTGCAAGTGAAATCAAATTCATGATTGCAGAAGCACAATATAGAAAAGGAAATAAAGCAGCTGCTAGAACTGCGTATATAGATGGCATTCGATTAAGCTTTGATTTATTAATGAGTAATTATGGTTCAGCAGTTCCTTCGAATAGAGTTATTACAGATGCTGTAAGAGACAATTATTTGGCAAACCCAGTAGTAGTACCGGCTGCAAGTGATTTAACCCTATCTCATATTATGTTGCAGAAATATATTGCTCTTTATGGGTATGGTATTCAAGAGACTTGGACAGATATGAGAAGGTTCCATTACACTGATGTAGAAGCTGGGCAAACAACACCTGTTTATGCAGACTTAGTAGTTCCAACTGGTATTAACTTATTTGCCAATAATAACGGGAAATTGGTGCAAAGAGCTAGACCAAGATATAATTCTGAGTACTTATACAACGTAAGTGAATTAACCAGAATTGGAGCGATTGCTTTAGATTACCATACTTTAGAACAATGGTTTTCTAAACCCTAATTACTACTATTAAAATGAAAAATATGAAAATGAAATACTTATATATTTTGGCAGTAATTGGTTTATTCACTGCCTGTAAAAAAGACTTTGATGGCAGAACCACCGAGTCTGTTGGAACAGAAAACAAAGCATTTATTCGATTTGTTCCTGGCAGTGTAGGTGCAGCAAGGAATTTTATTTCTGTAGATGGAGCTTTATTAAATGGCACCCCTTTAGCAATGGGCGGAATTTTCCCTGGAGCATCTACGGTTACCGCTTTTGCAACAATCACCCCGGGCGCACGTACTTTACGTGTGTTTGATAGTGCAGCAGTGCCTATGCAAACGCCATTAAGTATATCTGCAACATTTGATGCAGGTAAATTCTATTCAGTTTATACTTATGATACCAGCAATGCGGTGAAAGCCTTAATTCAAAATGATGTATTTACCATTCCTTCTGACTCTACGGCCAATGTAAAGTTTGTAAATATTATTTACAGCTCTTCAGCCATTCCAAATGTGGATTTATATTCAAGAAGAAAGCGTGCAAATATTGCATCCAATATTGCACCATTAGGTTCTTCTAACTATATACCACATTTAACAGGTCTTACTGATACATTAGAAGTGAGGTCAACTGGTACAACTACAGCTTTGGCTGTATTCAATGGCCATACTTTTAATGCGAAACGTACTTATAATGTTGTATTCAGAGGCAGGTACCAATCTACAGCTGGAACAATGTCTAGAGGTATTACTATCATGGCTACTTATTAATTGATTTATCAAATGATTTTTATGAAAAAAAATATGCTATTCATAGTTGGGTTATTTTCAGCATTTCTTTTCACTAGCTGTGCAAAGGATCCTGCAAACCCAGGATATGCTCAATATATGTTTATCAATGCAGCACCTGATGTGGCTGCAGGATTAGACTTTTATGTGGGAGATTTAAAACAAAATATTTTGCCTATTGCATTTGGATCAAATACCATTTACAATAGTACTACACCAGGCGATAAACCAATAACAGTAAGAGTTGCAGGTCAACAAACGGTTTTTTCTGCAAATCGTTATAATGTGTCTGATTTAAGAGATCAACCTGCTCGTTATACTTTATTAGCTGTGAACAAGATTCAAAATGCTGAATTAGTTTGGATTCAAGATAATCTTACTATTCCTGCTAGTAATAAAGCACATTTGAGAATTATTCATGCAAGTGAAGATGCACCTGCTGTAAATGCTTTCGTTGGTACAGCCACAACCGCATTATTTCCAACAGCAATATCATTTAAAGGTTCAACCAATTTCATTGCACTGGACGCTACTTTGTTAGGTACTTCATATAGTATCCAAATTAGAAATGCTGCTACCAATGCAATCGTTAGAACACAACCTATGACTGCTGTTGCAGGTAAAATTTATACCATCGTAGTGAGAGGTTCCGTAACCCCTTCACCATGGGTGCCTAACAACACTGTTTCTTCAACATTGGTTGCCAATAACTAATATTGAATACCAATATATTAATCCTGGTTGCTTTGCAGCCAGGATTTTTTATTTAGATAGTAAATAAATTCCTAAACACAATAAGGCACTCAAAATACCAACTAAAGGAATGGTAAACTGATCCCAGATTGATTCAATTTTTTTCTCTTTAATCAATTGGTTGATATAGAAAATATGATGTTCTTCAAAAAAACAAAGCATTAATTTTTTTTGATAGGGTTGTATTTCATGATAGGGTAAAAAATGTAGAATATATCCTATCTGCTTCAATAACTTTTGTTGTACCTGAAAGTTTCCTGATTGTATTATTTCTTGAATAAGCGGTAAAAAAAGTGGGTAGTTGAGTTTCCATTTAATACGATCATAATTGATAAACCGAATATCAGTTTGCTGCATTTCCCTTTCAAACAAATGGAAATAGTTTACTAAATCCTCTACCGTTTGAATAGTTGGCTGTGAGGAGGTTGATTTCCCTTCAAGTTGAATACTTTTATCGTACAATCGCTTTGAATCTGAATTCCCTAGTATTTCATATGCTTTTTGAATCTGTTTAAACTGCTCAAAATAAACAGGATTATTGTGTTTATCTGGATGATAAATATGTGCCAGTTTTCTAAACGCACGTTTAATGTCAGTACTTGAGGCTGTTGCTGTTAATCCCAAAACTGCATACCAATTCTGCTCAACCATTCTTGACTATTTTATGCAGGCTCTTCTGGATGATTTTCAAAATTAATATCATCTCCATCCAACAATTCTCTTTCTATTTCTTCCATTTGCACAATGTCCCATGCTTCTGATTCGGTTGGGGTAATATTCCACATTTCTAATACTTCTAATTGATCTAAATAATCTTCTAATTTTTCATTAATGCCACAAATCACAAATGAAGCACTATTCTCATAAAAATTTTGTTGGGATGTTGTTAAAGCATTTACAATTTCTTCATCCATTGATTCTACATTAACCAGATTCAAAATCAAGTTTTTTTGTGGAGAATTCAAGACCGTTTTGCAATGATCGGTCAAACTTGCTGACATATTTGCAGTAATATCGGCCGTTTCCAGTGTTAGAACTGCGAATTTTTCCTTGGTATCAATTTTGACATTTAGCATATAGCATATATATTAACATACTGTGTACAATAACTGCACAACTTCACTCAAAAATATTCGTTATAATTGTATAAATCCAAATAAGATATGGATAATAATTTTTCAGCTCAGGTAAAAGAGATCATTTCCTTTAGTAGGGAAGAAGCGCTTAGATTAGGAAACGACTTTATTGGTACAGAGCATTTATTGCTAGGTCTCATTAGAGACGGGGACAATACGGCTATCAAAGTATTAAAACAGCTAGATATTGACCTTTACGAACTAAGAAAAGAAGTGGAATTGGCTGTTAAGGATAAAACAGGCAAGAACATTGCAAATATCAACAGTTTGCCTTTAACTAAACAGGCAGAAAAAGTGATTAGGGTAACTGTTTTAGAAGCCAAAGCTTTGAAAAGCCCATTGGTAGAAACAGAACACTTAATGTTGAGTATTCTTAAAAACAAGGAAAATATTGCAACGCAAATCCTGAATCAGTTCAATATTGATTACGATTTGTTCCGTAATGAATTGGGTATGGTAGGCACTTCTAATCCTCCACCCCGAAGTGAATTTCCTGAAGACAATGACGATGATTTTGATGAAGAGAAAAAGGGATCAGGATTCCAACAATCAAGAACAGGCAAACAAGCCACTGGTGCTGCAAAAAGCAAAACACCTGTATTAGATAATTTTGGAAGAGATATTACCAAAATTGCAGAAGCGGGTAATTTAGATCCGATTGTAGGTAGAGAAGCAGAAATTGAAAGAGTTAGCCAAATCCTTAGTAGAAGAAAGAAAAATAACCCCATATTAATTGGTGAGCCTGGTGTGGGTAAAACAGCCATTGTAGAAGGGTTGGCATTAAGAATTGTTCAACGCAAAGTAAGTCGGGTATTATTCGATAAAAGAGTCATTTCATTAGACTTAGCTGCTTTAGTTGCTGGTACCAAATACAGGGGCCAGTTTGAGGAACGGATGAAAGCCATCATGAACGAGCTAGAGAAAAATAGAGATGTAATCCTATTTATAGATGAAATCCATACGATTGTTGGTGCGGGAGGCGCAAGCGGCTCATTAGATGCTTCTAATATTTTTAAACCTGCATTAGCTAGAGGAGAGTTGCAATGCATTGGAGCTTCTACCTTAGATGAGTATCGCATGTACATTGAGAAAGATGGTGCTTTAGATCGTCGTTTCCAAAAAGTATTAATTGAGCCTCCTAGTGTAGAAGAAACGATTTTAATTTTAAATAATATCAAGTCTAAATATGAAGATTTCCATAATGTACATTATGGAGACGATGCTATTGATGCTTGCGTTAAATTAAGTGATCGCTACATGACTGATCGATTGTTGCCAGACAAAGCAATTGATGTAATGGACGAAGTAGGAGCTCGTGTTCACTTGAAAAACATAAATGTTCCTGATGCCATTGTAGAATTAGAAAAGCAAATAGAAGAAGTCAAAATTGAAAAGAATAAAGTTGTTAAAAGTCAACGATTCGAAGAAGCGGCTTCTTTAAGGGATACAGAGAAAAGATTGGGTGAAGAATTAGAAAGAGCTAAAATTCAATGGGAAGAAGAGAGTAAGAACAAACGTTACCCAATCACTGAGGAAAACATCGCAGAAGTCATTAGTATGATGACTGGTATTCCTGTAAAACGCATGGTTCAAGCAGAAACAGAGAAACTGCGTAGAATGAGCGAAGACATGAAAGGTATGGTGATTGGACAGGATGAAGCTATTCAAAAAGTAGTTAGGGCCATTCAAAGAAATAGGGTAGGATTAAAAGACCCTAAAAAACCTATTGGAACCTTTATTTTCTTAGGTCCTACAGGAGTTGGTAAAACAGAATTAGCCCGTTCTTTGGCGCGTTATATGTTCGATTCAGAAGATTCTTTAATTAGAATTGATATGAGCGAATACATGGAAAAATTTACCGTAAGTAGATTGATTGGAGCGCCTCCAGGATATGTAGGTTATGAAGAAGGTGGTCAATTGACCGAAAAAGTAAGAAGAAAGCCATACTCTGTTATCTTACTAGATGAAATTGAAAAAGCACATCCTGATATTTACAATATCTTATTGCAAGTATTAGATGATGGGCAATTAACGGATGGATTAGGGCGTAAAGTTGATTTCAAGAATACCATGATCATCATGACTTCTAATATTGGCGTAAGACAATTGAAAGAGTTTGGAGATGGGGTAGGATTTGCTACGGCAACGAGAATACAGAATGCAGAAGAAAACAATAAAGCTGTTATTGAGAAAGCTTTAAAGAAAACATTTTCTCCTGAATTTTTAAATAGAATCGATGATGTGGTAGTCT
Organism: Sediminibacterium sp.; assembly: GCF_051860225.1. Lineage (GTDB taxonomy): Bacteria > Bacteroidota > Bacteroidia > Chitinophagales > Chitinophagaceae > Sediminibacterium. Next base: position 516,536 of record NZ_JBHYEI010000003.1, on the reverse strand, counting down.
TTAATTCTTTAACAAAAGAAAACATCTTCAATATCATTGATATCTTGATGAAGGGTGTTTCTAAGCGATTACAAAACCTTGGATTTGAGTTAGAATTAACTGCTGAAGCCAAAGACTTTATTGCAGAGAAAGGCTACGATGTGCAATTTGGTGCAAGACCGCTCCATAGGGCCATTCAGAAATACTTGGAAGATCCTTTGGCTGAAGAAATCATGAAAATGGCTATCAAGCAAGGAGATATTTTGATAGCCGATTTAAATAAAGAAACCAGTTTGATTCAATTTAGTTTTAAATCAAGAATTGAAGAAGAAGAAGCAAAAGCTGAATCTTAAATTCATCTTTGTTTAACAAAATTAAAAGCCCGATAATATACTTTATCGGGCTTTTGAAATTTAGATATATAAATAATTGCTACTTTCCCCAACGATAACTTTTTACATTAATTCCTGCTAAATCTAATACGCGATCTACCACTGTAGCGGCAACTTCTTCTATGGTAGTTGGTTTACTATAGAATGAAGGTGTTGCTGGGCAAATAATACCACCCGCCAGTGTGATGGTTTCCATATTACGAATATGAATTAAACTATAGGGGGTTTCTCTAGCAACAAGAATCAATTTTCTTCTCTCTTTCAAAATAACATCGGCAGCTCTAGTGAGTAAATCATCACTTATTCCAGCAGCAATCCTACCCATAGTACCCATACTGCAAGGCACTACAATCATAGTTTTATACTGTGCTGATCCTGATGCAAATGGAGCAAAAAAGTCTTGTTTTTCGTAAAAAGAAAATGGATAGTTTTTATAGGACTGATTTTCCAATTCTGTTTCCCAAACATCTTTGGCATTTTTGCTCATAACAATTCCTACCGCTTCAATTTGATCCATGCAATGCACTAATTTATCCAATATACCTTTGGCATAAATGGATCCACTTGCTCCTGTTATGGCTAAAATTATTTTATGCTTCATCTAATACTAACAAAACTAAGTGGGAAAGGTTAAAAAAATACCCTCCGTTTTGGGGAGGGTATTTTTTTAACGTATAGGAAACGGATTATTTGTACATAATCTCATAGTACTCATGTGCCATTCGATTACTATCAAATTGGAAACGCACATCTCTCATACCATTTTTCATGATTTGTCTCCAAGTATCATGGTCTTCATAATACAATGGAATGATTTGTTGTTCAAGTATTTCATATGCTTTATTCAAATCATATTCATCCTGATCATGAGTAGTCATATTTGCATAATCTGCCTTTGGTACCACAAATCCATTGTTGCCATGGTTTACAAATTCTGGTATCCAACCATCATCTGTTGAAAAGTTAACCGCCCCATTCATTGCAGCAGTCATACCACTGGTTCCGGAAGCTTCTCTTGGTACTCGTGGATTATTTAACCAAATATCAGAAGCTTGTTTTAATCGCTTACTTAAGGCTAATTCGTACCCAATAACCACAGCAACATTTTTATAATTCTTACTTAAATGCACTAAGTTATTGAATTGAGAAATCGCTGGATAATCTACAGGATAAGGCTTTCCTGCCCAAATAATTTGAACAGGGTATTTGGTATTGCTTAACATTCTCTCAAAACGCTCCATATCATAGGTAAGCATGTCTGCACGTTTATAGCCAGCAAAACGTCTAGCCCATACTATGGTTAACACGTTAGGGTCAAATACTTTACCTGTTTGGTCTGCAACAATTTCAAAAGCACGCTTCTTTAAGAATTTTTTTCGATCATCATATACTTCGTCATTGCCTTCTTCCATTGCCTTATACATCTGCTTATCGGCCCAATAGCGCCAGTTTTGTGCATTGGTAATTGAAGTGATAGGGCAAATGCCTTCATAATTCTTCCACATTTCTCTACTTACTTCTCCATGTAAAGCAGATACTCCATTTGCTTTTCTTGCAAACCTTAAAGCTGCTAATGAGTGATTAAATTGGTCATCTGTTATACCAGTTAACTTTCTAACCTCATCAATACTTAATCCGCAGAAATAACTCATTTTATGACACAAATAAATATCATGTTTTTCATTACCTGCTTCTTCTGGAGTATGTGTCGTGAATACTAAATGTTCTTTTACTTTTTGTACACTTTTAAATTTATTCAACAAATAAAATGCGGAAGAAATACCATGCGCTTCGTTGAGGTGATAAACGTCTGGATTGAAGCCTAATTCATCTATCAGCTTTGCTCCACCCACACCCAATAAAATAAATTGTGCCACTTTAGTTGCAACGTTGGCATCATATAATCGATGGGTAATGGTTTGAGAAACATAATCGTTTTCAGGTAAATCTGTACTCAATAAAAATAGGGGAGCACTATTAAATGTTTCAGGATTTAAATAATACGCTTTAACCCAAACTGGATGTTCATGAATTAAAATTTGAAATTTAATGCCAGTGTCTTCTAGGAAACTATAAATTTTTTCCATAAAAGTAACTTGCAATGTTTGATCTTGATTTCTAGCTTGATCATAATAACCGTACTTCCATAAGATACCTACTCCAATCATGTTTTGACGAAGCTCGTAAGCACTGCGTAAATGAGAGCCGGCTAGGTATCCAAGACCTCCGCTGTATATTTTTAAAGGTTGATGTATGGCGAATTCCATAGAAAAATAAGCAGCTTTTTTAGCGTACTGCTCATTAATTTGATAAGGGACGTGGTAACTTCTAAAATTCATTTGTACTTGTTTAGTTAAAAATTGGTAAGGCAATATAAGGCTAAAATATGATAATGTAAATTTTACACTAACTAACGTTTATTCATTTTCTTTTTTTTGGGTTCCCGCTTTTTGGTATAACGATCATCAAAATAACATTTAATACCTCTGTGATTACCACAACTTCCTTGTTCTTTAATTTTTAATTGATTACTGGTAAAAAGGAAATCGATTAAACAGGGATCTCCATTTTTAGAATACAAGCCTTCTGCTGGTTTTATTAATTTAAATTCTCCTTTTAATTCTCCTTTGCAAGCGCCATTCGATTTTTCGAACAAAATAAAAAACTGATAGGTGTTTTGATCTTTCCCATCTCTTATGGAAACATAGTTATTTTTGTCTTTGACATAATCCCCACTGTATTTATTCATTTTTGGAAGGGTATCCAAGGGATTAATCACAGCTGTTTTTGTGGGGTCTTCATTTGAATCATTAATCACTACCATAAAAAATCCTGCATCATTATAAACCCATCCTGCACGTGTAAAAAGCATCTCACTTGCTTTGCCTATTTTCTCTCTACTAATTAAGAATGTGGGTTCTTTATTAATTGATAAAGAGCGATGATATTCATTTCCTTCATAATTATTTAATAGTTCTTTACTCGCTAAAAATTGATTGTTTTCATTTGTAACCAATACCACCAATCTTTTCTTTCGTTTATTCTCTTTTATAAGGAGTAATAAATATTTTTCTTTCTCCTTATCAATTAATCCAACCGGTTGTATAGTATACACTTTTGTTTTCCCCATGATATTACTGAATGCACTATCTGGATAGAATTGTTTAAATACTTCTTTTCCAATTAATAAAGTATCTGCTCTTGATTCAATATTGGTATCTGATACTGAAAAAGGCAAAGGCAAAGGCTTGAAAGCTGCAAGAAAATCCTTTTCCTTGACTGCTGTTTTACTAGACAAATCTACAGGTGACGAATTACAGGCCGATAATCCAATTGCCAACAAGCAGAAGATTACTACATAATTAGCAAGTTTCATTGCATTTATATTTTTATAAAAGTAAGTCTTTTGGTTATTAGGTCACTATTTGTTTGATAATACCCTGCTTATTTTTTAGATTTGTCTAAAATTTATTTTAAACATGGCTTTTAGTACTGCAGAAGAAAATTATATCAAAACCATTTACCAATTACAAGCCCATGATAAAATGGTTAATACCAATTCGGTAGCAGTAGCATTAAATACTTCAGCTGCATCTGTTACTGATATGTTGAAGAAATTAAAGTTGAAAAAATTACTAGTATACGAAAAGTACAAAGGATTTAAATTAAATCAGGAAGGGAAAAAAACAGCATTGAGCATCATACGAAAACATCGATTATGGGAAACTTTTTTAGTGAATATTCTACAATTTAAATGGGATGAAGTACACGAAGTGGCAGAGCAGCTTGAACATATTCAAAGTAATCAACTGATTAACCACCTTGATGACTTTTTAGGGAATCCAAAATTTGATCCACACGGTGATCCTATACCTGATGCCAACGGTAAAATGCCCGTTCAAGAACAAATTAACCTCACCAAATTTCCGATGCATACCATTGGGGAAATATCTGCGGTTGGAAGTCAATCTGCCGATATGCTTGCACTATTGAGGCATAAAAATATTGAATTGGGATCGAGCATTATAGTAGAGCAAATATTCCCTTTCGATGATTCAATTGAAGTAAAAATTAACAATAAAATTTTAGTAAATATTAGTGCTAAACTGGCACAGCATTTATTCGTAAAACAAACTAACTATGAGAGTAAGCAATGCTGAACAGTCGTTAAGTGAGGTTCACGAAACCGTTGATACCACTGTTCCTAGAAAAGGGTGGAGAAGAATACTGGCTTATATTGGGCCTGCATATTTGGTAAGTGTAGGATATATGGATCCCGGCAATTGGGCCACCGATTTGCAAGGTGGTGCTAAATTTGGATATCAATTAATTTGGGTGCTGTTAATGAGTAACTTAATGGCATTGCTATTACAGAGTTTGAGTGCTCGTTTAGGTATTGTAAGAAGAAGAGATTTAGCACAGGCCAATCGAGAAACCTACCCACCACTAGTAAATTTTTGTTTATACATTTTAGCCGAGCTGGCCATTGCGGCTTGTGATTTAGCTGAAGTATTGGGCATGGCCATTGGAATTCATTTATTAACTGGATTGCCCATTATTTGGGGTACGGCTATTACTGTATTAGACACATTTTTATTTCTTTTTTTACAACGCTGGGGTATTAGAAAATTAGAAGCGTTTATTATAGCATTGGTTGCAATCATTGGAATGTCTTTTTTAGTGCAAATATTAATTGCTAAGCCTGCAATGGGAGAGGTAGTTGGAGGTTTAGTTCCTGGAATGTTAGACAACGGGGCATTGTATATTGCAGTGGGGATTATTGGAGCAACCGTAATGCCACATAATTTGTATTTACATTCTGCACTTGTGCAGACCCGAAAGATTAATCCAGATAAACAAGGCATTAAGTCGGCTTTAAAATATAATCTGATCGATAGTACTATTGCACTAAATGCTGCGTTTTTAGTAAACACAGCTATATTAGTGTTGGCTGCTACTGTTTTTTACAAAACGGGTAACACTGAAGTAGCCAAAATTGAAGATGCGCATCGTTTATTAGAACCTTTATTGGGGTCTTCTCTTGCACCTATTTTATTTGCAGTAGCGCTCATTGCGGCAGGTCAAAGTTCAACTATAACGGGAACTATGGCTGGTCAAATAGTGATGGAAGGCTATTTACATTTAAGGATTAATCCATGGTTAAGAAGATTGCTAACCCGTTTAATTGCAATTGTTCCAGCAGTTTTTGTAATCTTAATTTACGGCGAAGACAAAGTAGATGATTTGTTGATTTTTAGTCAAGTTATTTTAAGCTTACAATTAGGATTTGCGGTGATTCCATTGATTCATTTTGTTAGTAATAAAGCCACAATGGGCGATTTTGCTATTGGTACTAAAACAAAAATTGCTTCTTGGTTAGTAGCCATTATCCTTGTTTTTTTAAATGTTAACCTGGTCGCAGATGAAACATTATCCATTTTTAATACCGATATTCATTGGATTGCCAAGGGTGCAATCATTATTGTTATACTGCTTTTTATTTGGTTGTTCTTAACAATGACTTTTTATCCGTTACTTAATCAAAAGAAAAAACAATCCACCGACACTTTATATGGAGAGGCTGTTTTATTAGAAAATTTATCAATTAATAAAGTACAAACAATTGCAGTTGCTTTAGATTTCACAAAAGCAGATGAAAAACTAATTGCGCATGCTTTGGCACAAGGGAACACAGCTGTTGAATATGTTCTAGTTCATATTGTTGAGAGCGTTTCCGCACGTTATTCAAATTATTCTAGCGATGATGCCGAAACAAGAAAGGACAAAGAAAGATTAGACAATTATGTGAATCAATTAACCCTAAAAGGATACAATGCCAAGGCAATGCTAGGGTATACCCATCGAGTGAAGGAAATCGTTCGATTAGTTACCGAATCCAAAGCTGAAATGTTAATTATGGGTGCCCATCGGCATAGTGGCTTAAAAGACTATGTTTTTGGCGAAACGATTGAAGATGTAAGACATCAATTAACAATTCCAGTTTTGATTGTGAATGTTTCTGAAAGGGTCATTCCCTAATAATGTAATATATTTGCCCTCTGAAATCAACAAATTAAAATCAAATTATGGCCCAAAAAATTAAAGTTGCTAATCCAGTAGTTGAACTAGATGGCGATGAAATGACTAGAATTATCTGGAAATTCATTAAAGACAAGTTGATCTTACCTTACCTAGAATTAGATATAAAGTATTATGATTTGGGTATGGAATACCGTGATCAAACTGATGACCAAGTAACAATAGATGCAGCACATGCAATAAAGCAATATGGTGTAGGTATAAAATGTGCAACCATCACTCCTGATGAACAGAGAGTAAAAGAATTTAAGTTAAAGCAAATGTGGAAAAGTCCAAATGGAACTATCCGCAATATTTTAGATGGTACTGTATTTAGAGAGCCAATCGTTTGTTCAAATGTTCCAAGATTAGTTCCAAATTGGACTGCACCAATCTGTATTGGAAGACATGCTTTTGGCGATCAATATCGTGCAACTGATTTTGTTACCAAAGGAAAGGGCAAATTAACTGTTAAATTTGAAGGGGAAGATGGAACAGTTCAAGAATTTGAAGTGTACAATTTTAAAGGTGACGGAGTTGCGCTAGCAATGTACAATACCGACGAAAGTATTAAAGGATTTGCAAGAGCTTGTTTTAACCAAGCATTGTCAAAAAAATGGCCTTTATATCTTTCTACTAAGAACACTATTTTAAAGAAATATGACGGTAGATTCAAGGATATTTTTGAAGATATCTACCAAGCTGAATTCAAGCAATTATTTACAGAAGCAGGTATTTCTTATGAGCACCGTTTAATTGATGATATGGTTGCCTCTGCTTTAAAGTGGAATGGTAATTTTGTTTGGGCTTGTAAAAATTACGATGGCGACGTACAAAGCGATACTGTTGCACAAGGGTTTGGTTCTTTAGGATTAATGACATCTACATTAGTGACCCCTGATGGTACCGTAATGGAGGCTGAAGCCGCACACGGTACGGTTACACGTCACTATAGAGAACATCAAAAAGGTAATCCAACTTCTACTAATCCAATTGCATCCATTTTTGCTTGGACCAGAGGATTGGAATTCCGCGGTAAATTAGACCAGAATCAAGCATTAATTAATTTCTGCACAACTTTAGAGAAAGTTTGTGTGGATGTAGTTGAATCTGGTAAAATGACTAAAGATTTAGCAGTTTGTATTTATGGTAACAAAGTAAATCATGGAGAACATTATTTATATACTGAAGAATTTTTAGACGCAATCGATAGTGAATTAAGCAAGCGATTAGCTAACTAATTTCTCTATAATCAAATAAAAATCCCGGACAGTTAAGAAAACTACCGGGATTTTTTTTAAATAATATTAATTAGGATACTTCAACCCAAGTATGATCGGCTAACAATTTAACTGACGATACAAACTGTTTAAATGGTCCATGTGTTCCCCATTCTTGAGGGGCTACTAAAGAGAGCAAATGGGTATTATCCTTTTTTTCATATAAATGATAAACTTGGCCAATTTGTGGTTTAAAATTCAACTTTGCCTCGTATATAATCATACTAAGCTCTTTTCGTTTTCTAATTTCTTGTGCTTGTCTTGCCAATAACTCAATCTGCTGCCTAATTTGGTCTAATTGCATATTGGTTTGGTCTTCCATTGCGCTAAGGGCTTTATGCTTAATAACGCCTTCTTTAGTAGGCCTTATTGCAACCCCGGCAACTGAAGCGGAATAGGGAAGTACACTGAGTTGCTTATGGTATACTTCTATATTCTTAAACTCCTTACTATGATTATCGAACCCTTCTTGTGTGATTTTCATGTACCCATTGGGCATAATTTCATGAACTACTCGAAGTACTTGTAAATTATCCTTGTAAAAAACAGCTACCAAGGTTGAAGCATTTGTAATACTCGCTTGTACTTGATTGGCTAATTCATTATTTTCTAAACTGAGCAATTCGTCATTAGGAATGATTCGATATTGCGTATAAAATGCTTCGTTTTCTAAACTGACCCAATTGATACTGATACTTAATGCTTGGCCATTTTCAATGCTTTCAATCTTGTAATTACCACTTTTAGGTGCTAGGCCATTCTCAAAAACACATTTCTCTGGAAACAATTGCCAACTAGCTAAAAAATTATACGCTTGTACCATTCAACATTATTCTACAGTAAATTCAATATTGATCGTGCCCCACTTTAGATTCACCAAGCCTTTGTTTGAGATAGTATAAGTTAGCTTCTCAGAAGGTTCAGTAGAAACAGTTTGTTTAGCGGAAATTCTTAAAGCATCTTCTGCTTCTTTATATTGAAATGCTCCCCATTGTTTCCAAGTTTTGTTAAAAATCAGGGTAGTACCTTTTTCATTTTGTAGTGTAAAAAAAGCATATTTTCCGGCAGCTAGGCTTTGTCCATTAATTTTTACATCTTTGCTGATTTCAAATACCGTAGCATCGTTAGCGCCAGCTCTCCATATTTTACCCATCATCGGCTCTATATCTTTCCCAGGAGTTCTTCCCTTTAAAGAGGGTTGGCTATATTTAATACTCACTGAAGTGCCATTATATAAAACTGAATTGGTTTCAGTTAATGGGCTTGGCTTTGGTTTTGGCGCATCTTGTGCAAATGAAATGCTACTAACTAGTAGACTTGTTGCAACAAAAATTGCAGTAGATAAATTTTTCATAATATTATTCTTTAACGTTTAATGGAAAAAATTGTTCATTCTAATTTACAACAACAAAATCTGGTTTTCGGATTAAATCAGTCTGAAACCTGAATCTTAAATTAGAAGAAATACTTATATTAAAGCTACTCATATTTTCAACTACTTTAGGAAAATAATAGGCTTTTAGTTCTATGGTACCAAATACTAGATTCTCATTTCGAGTTCTTAAACCTGCACCTAAAGCACTATATACAGCACCTTCTGCAGGATCAGCAGCGGAAAGCTTTAGATATGAAATATTGCTAAAAACAAAAGGAGCGAAATTAAAGCCAACTAGTTTAAAGGTATTGTATAAAACCGATTCAGCATTAATAGTAATTCTTGCAGTTCCATCAATTCGAGTATTTCTTATTTTAGGAATACCATATATACTAGATACCTGCAGTGGATCGTTCAAGCGTATTGATTTTTGTAATGTTATACTGCCACTCAAAAAATGTCTTATAAACCAATTACGTTTTTGTAACCTTTTCAAAGGAGTAATCAACTCTACACTTGCTAAAGCAGAAATATCTTCTGGATTTTTTTTATTTAAATAACCGCCTGCTTTTAAAGTGTAATTCAAAAATGCCTTTTTGCTATTAAAATAACTTCGCTGATATTCAGCCCCTATGTAGAATCGAGCAACATCTTGTCTATCTGCCCATCCACCTGTTATAGAAAAACTAAAGCCCTCTGGCAGATCTTCATTTCGTCCAAACCCATAAATAAAATTAGTATGATAAAAATCTCGTTCAAATAAAGTATACGAAAATAAAATACCAGTTATATCATTATATCTACTATCGTATAAAGTTTTCAATGTATCTGGTCTTGCAGTGAAATATTTGTTCACCAATCTTGCAGAAAGAATCTCACGCTTTCTAGTACCTAAATTATCTAGCATCCTTTCTTTTGCTCCTAAACTATAACCCATCCAAAGATCTGCATTATAATAGCCATAACGAAGTTGTTGATTATATAGTGAGTCTGAAGAATAAGTATTTTGTGTGCTATTGATTGATAAATCGAAACCACCCGTATAAGGGTGATAGGGGCTTACGAGTGGCAAATCGCCTTTTATAAAATAAGATTTTTCTTCTCTTTTAGCAGCATTGAATGTTGGTCTTTCCAAATTAATTCCTGCGGCAATATTCAAAAAACTCCCTGCAATATTTCTAGATAAGAATTCAATACCATAAGCATAAGTTGGATTTCTTCTTGTGTCGAAAAATTGTCTGATTCTAAACCTATTTCCAGATCCAAACAAATTATCATTGTTTACTTCAAGGTCTAATAAATTGGCATTTACCTCTGAAACACTTCCTCCAATAGGAAAAACATCTTTTACTAAAACAATCACATCAACTTCATCCTCATTATTAGCAATCGGTTGAATTATAATTCTTGCGTCTTGAAGAAAAGTGAGGTCTCGCAAAAACTTTTCATTATCAGAAAATAAATTTGGTTCAACACGATCTCCCGACTTAAAAAATAGATTTTTAAAAATCACTGAATGCCTCGTCTTAGAATGCAATTTATTACCTAACTGATTAAAAAAATTAGAATTATTTACGGAAGTGTCATTTACTAAATTATTAAAAGCAATTTTAGAGACACTTATATTACGAATAAATCTTCCTTCGTAAGGTTCAAATTCAATGGTATTCTTTTCAGCTGAATTATGGGGTATTCCTGAAGTTGGATTTGATACAGAAATGGATTTGACAATAGAGTTAAATATTTTATTAGCCGTTTTAGAAATGGTACTTGTATCGTTTTGTTGCTTTTGCGAAAAACAAAAACTGGGTAATCCAATCATTGTGATAAAAAACAAATGGCAGCAAAAAACATTTATTTTATTGCACCTTTTCATTACATACATATTACTTAAAATAATCAACAATTCACTTTCTATCTATCTCACATCAAATTTGTAGCATTATGCATAGGATGCTTGTAGTATTTATACTACAAATTACAAATAACTAAACATAAATCAGTACTCAATTATTAATTATAATAACTTAGGAACAATATACTGTTATAATTCAATTATAAGTTGGCAATGAAGAAAAATATCCCCTTTAAGCTCTATTCAGGATTAGCCATTTCAATCATTTTAGTTTTATTAGTTGGTTTTTTTTCTATCGAAACACTAAATACTCAGGTGGATAAAACCAACCACTTAATTAAGTTAAAAAAATCAATTACAGATGTTCAAGACTTACAGTACAATGTATCGCGTATGCGAAATAACCGACTAAATTATTGGATTACTAGAAATGATACGGCCATTGCAAATTTCTCCATTTCAGCGGCAAGTATTAAACCAATAATGACAAAATTACATTTAGAACTACCAGAAAACCCAGCATTAATTGATCGGATTTCCTCACTAGATACTGCCATTACTAGATTGGTATTGTTTTGGGAAAAAGATCAAATCAAAATGAATACCAATGAAAATACTAACCCGAATGAAGAGATTAGAGCAGAAGGGAAATTGGTAAATGCAGTATTGCTTATAATTGATCAAGTAAAACGTGTTTTACTCTATGATTTGGATTCAACTGAAAAAAGTATTCAAGATTCATTTTCATCATCAACTAAAATTATTTTAGGGGGAGTTGTTTTACTCATTGTTATTGTATTGATTTTAGTAAACGCAGTTGTAGCAACACTCAAAAGCAGGTTTAGATCAGAGAAACGCCTGAAAGAAACTGTTGTTAAAATGGAAGAAATTAATCAGGTGGCATCTGAAAAAAATAAACTATTAGAAGGAGTTAGTTTTATTAACGACCAAATACAAAAATCCAATTCATTGGCAACTCTTTCTAACAATGTAATCAGATCTGTGGTAAGTTATTTAGAAGTACCTGCTGGAGTAATTTATATTAAAAATGAAACGGCAGATTTATTAGAAATGACTGCTGGTGTTGCAGTATCTTCAGATGCAAAAATTGGTTTTAAAATAGGGGAAGGTATTATTGGAAATGCAGCATTACAAAAATCAGCTGTTAGTATTTCAGATGTTCCAGCTGATTATTGGCATGTCGAAACATCATTAGGTGATATGAGGGGTAGGGGAGAAATCCTTTGTATGCCATTGTGGTTAGACAATGAATTGAAAGGATTAATTGAGTTAGGCATTTTTGGAGAGTTTTCTACCCACCAGAAAAATCTATTAGAAAATATTTCACATAATGTAGCATCTGCTATTCAGGCACAGCAGGCTAGGGCTAAAATCAATACATTATTGGATGAGGTTCAAGAACACAAAGAAAGTTTAGTTAAACAACAAGAAGAACTTCGCCAAACAAATAATGAGTTAAGTAGGCAGGCACAGGAATTACAAGAAACGAGCAAATACAAGTCTGAATTCTTGGCAAATATGTCGCATGAATTAAGAACTCCATTGAATAGTGTATTAATTCTAGCAAAGTTATTATCTGATAATAACCCTAAAAATTTAACACCTAAGCAAATTGAATATGCCACCATTATTCACCGATCAGGATCAGATTTATTAAAATTAATTAATGATATACTAGACCTCTCAAAAATTGAGGCAGGAAAGATTGATTTAACAATTGAAGAGATAAAGCCAGATACCATTATCGCAGATTTACAACAATTATTTTCAGTGGTTGCAACTCAAAAAAATATTGAATTCAAAATCATAAAAGATCCTAAGATTCCAAGTTTCATTAAAACAGATATTCAGAGATTGGAACAAATTATTAAAAACCTTTTATCTAATGCATTTAAGTTTACACCAGAGGGAGGCAAAGTAATTGTCCAGTTTACATTGAATAATAAAAACCCTAATAAATTAAGTATATCAGTAAAAGATAGCGGAATTGGAATCTCCTTAGAAAAACAACAATTAATATTTGAGGCTTTCCAACAAGCGGATGGGTCTACTAGTAGGAAATTTGGTGGTACTGGTTTAGGGTTGTCTATTAGCAAACATCTTTCTAAATTATTAGGCGGAGAAATTGATGTTCAGAGCATTGAAGGTGAAGGAAGTGAATTCACGCTAACTATTCCTATAGAAATAATTGAAATTACTGAAGTAAAAAAAGAGGCATTAAAAATAACTGCCGCACCTTCTCTAAATGATGTTGAAGAACAAAATAAAGTAATTGACGACCGAAATAATATCAATGAAACCGACGAAGTAGTATTGATTATTGAAGATGATATCAATTTTGCTACAATTGTTCGAGACTTTGCAAGAAATAAAAAATTCAAGACCATTGTTGCGCTACAAGGTGACGAAGGTTTATTATACGCCAAGAAGTTTCGATTGAATGCCATTATTTTAGATGTTCAGCTTCCTATTCTTGATGGATGGTCTTTATTGAAAATTCTTAAAGAAGATGCTAATACCAAACATATACCTGTACACATTATATCTGCATTTGATGATAATCGATTTAATGGAGGGGGAGCTTTGGCCTATGTTAAAAAACCAATCAATCTTGAAGGGCTAGACCTCGCATTTAGTAAAATAAGTCATTACTTAAAACAACACTTCAAAAATGTACTGCTTATTTCTAATGAACACTTAAAACATATACATATTCAGGAATTACTACAGCAGAAGTACAAGGAAGTTTCTTTTATAAGTGCATCTTCCGTTGAAGAGGGAAAATTAAAAGCTAGTCAAGTTAGAGTAGACTGTATCATAATTGATTTGACCGAAAACAATTTCATTCATAGTGCGGCTTTTGATGCTTGGAAGACTGAATTAAACACACAAAAAACACCTATTATATTACTTGCCAATAGCCATATTTCTACTGATGAAGAAACATATTTAAAAACGATATCTGAAAGTATTGTCAAAAACTCTTCTTCTGCTGATATCAAATTAATAAGTGAAATAGAACAGTTTCTCTACAAACTTAAACAGCACGAGAATCAATCCAATCATCCTATTGATCATCATAAACCCACTATTAAAAACCTTGCAGGTAGAAAGATTTTGATTGTTGACGATGACATGCGTAATGTTTATGCTTTAAGCACTGCGTTGGAAGCAGAACAAGCAGAAATTGTTAGTGCATCAGATGGCAAAGAAGCTTTAGAGATATTGAAACAAAATCTAGATACACAATTGGTATTAATGGACATTATGATGCCTGAAATGGACGGCTATGATGCAATGAAACATATTAGGCAAACCCTCAACCTAACACAGCTACCAATTATCGCTTTAACAGCGAAAGCAATGGCTGGTGATCGTGAAAAATGTATTGCAGCAGGAGCTTCCGATTATATTACAAAACCTGTTGATATACAAAAACTACTTACTTTAATCAAATTGTGGTTATCCCAATAAAGTAATTCAACTTTACGAATATGCAGCAAGATTATCAAAAAGACCCATTTTTAATATTATTGGTAGACGATAGACCAGAAAATTTAATTGCTTTAGAAGAAATATTAGAGAAACCAGGCCGTCGATTTTTAAAAGCTAATTCAGGAAATGAAGCTTTAAAATTGGCGCTCAAACATGAAGATATTGGGCTAGTCTTATTGGACGTTCAAATGCCTGATATGGATGGCTTTGAAGTAGCTAAAATGCTTAAACTAAATAAAAAAACACAACACTTATCAGTCATATTTGTAACGGCCATTAGTAAGGAAGAAAAGTTTGTTTTACAAGGTTTTGAAGAAGGCGCAGTAGATTATTTACAAAAACCACTTGATATTAATATAACAAGAGCCAAGGTAAACGTGTTTGAAAGACTTTATTTAGCACAACAGAAACTAAAAGTTAGTTTACAAGAAATTGAAATGGTAAATAAACAACTAGAACGATTTGTCTTTACTGTTTCTCATGACTTGAAATCACCTATTGCAACTATAGCAATGTTAGCAGATATGATGCAGAAGGATGAATTAATCATTAAAGAACCTGAATTACTTGAAAATGCTAGTATCATTTATAATGCTTCTAGTAAACTCACTGGAATGATAGAATCAATTTTAGATTATTCTAGAAAGAGTTTAAATGAACAAACAATTGAAGAAGTAGACAGTTTCGAACTAGTTAATGAAATAATTCAAATATTAGTTCTTCCTAAACGAATTAACATTACTGTTGATAATAATTTACCTAAGTTAAAGACTAAAAAAATCAAATTACAACAGGTATTTCAAAATTTAATTACGAATGCAATAAAATATAATAATAAACAAAATCCTGAGGTTCATATCGGCATAAACAACAACACAAATGAGTTTTATGAATTTTACGTAAAAGATAATGGGCAAGGAATATCAAAAGCTGATCATGGTAAAATTTTCAAACTTTTTGAAACAACTGATAATAAATCTTCTGCAGATTCAAGCACTGGTGTTGGTTTAAATTTATTGAAAATGTTAGTAGAAGAGCAGGGGGGTAAAATAAGGGTTGAAAGCACTGTTGATGTAGGGAGTACTTTCTTTTTTGAATGGCGTAAATAATAAAATTCACTTTTTTGCAGCTAACCACAAATACCCTACAATCATAGAAAGTACTGAACTAATTAAGACTGCAATCTTAGCGATATCTTGCGTTATTGTATCTTGAAATGCAAGAATGGAAATAAATATACTCATCGTGAATCCTATACCCGCTAAAATACCTGCACCCAAAAGCTGATGCCAATTTGTATTCGATGGTAGTGTTGCCCATTTCTTTTTTACCATCCAATAACATGCTATAACAATTCCTAGCGGCTTCCCAATAAATAATCCAGCCATAATCCCCCAAGAAAAAGAATTATTTAACGCACTAAATCCCGCTTCTGGTAATATAATGGCTGTATTGGCTAAAGCGAAAATAGGCATTATAATAAAATAAACTGGCGTATGAAATTTCAATTCTAAATCTGCTAGTTTCGTAACTGGAATTGTAAAAGCAAATAAAACTCCTGCAACTGTTGCATGTATACCTGAATTAAACATGGTATACCATAATGCTAATCCCAATACCCAAGTATACCATCCCAATTTTGTTCTATTTTTTTTGAGAGCAAGTAATGTTAGTATAATTAAGCCACTCAATAATAAATACAAGAACTTTAATTGACCTCCATAAAAGAGCGCTATTACAACAATAGCACCTAAATCGTCTATAATTGCCAAAGCTGTAATGAATATTTTTAAAGCAACGGGAACTCTATTCCCTAATAATGAAGCAATACCTAGTGTAAAAGCTATATCTGTTGCCATTGGTATGGCCCATCCATTCATATATTCAGTACCCCGATTAAACTGGCTGTAAATCAAAGCTGGCACTAACATTCCGCCTATAGCAGCTACAACGGGTAGCAATGATTGTTTAAAAGATGCCAATTCGCCAGTAATTAATTCTCTTTTGATTTCCATACCCGCTAAAAAAAAGAAAGCGGTCATAAGTAAATCATTTATTATCACGATCAATGAATTAGGAAAATGAAAAATTCCCCATTCAATTGCATGTTCCGAAGACCCATCAATACTCCAATGAAATAGGGAAATATAGGAATTGGAAATGGAAGAAATATTGGCTAACAAAATAGATACTGCTGTAGCAAATAATAAAACGATACCTATTGATCTACTATCATGTATAAATGTGATCAATGGATTAATTATAACCCTTCTTACCAACTTTCTTGCTGCCATAAAAATCTATTTAAACATCAGTAGATCAAATTTTGATTTGGGCCTTAATGCTTCTTGCCATTTAAAACCCCTAATTTTTAATTCCTCATGATTGGTCAATCGCATAGGATAAGTTGTTCCATCAAGATTTCTTAGAAAAATAACTTTTTGTGGTTTACTATCTTCAAAAAAGACATCAATAATATCAGCCGTGGACTTATTTACACCAATGAAACTTTTATCTTCATCAGTTGCGTAATAAACATTTTCAGCGTTCCCCTTTGCGCGCATAGAATTAATCTTGCCATCAATAAACAAGGCATTAATGGTTGTTCCCCTTAATTGATTAAAATAAACAGAACTATCAACTTTGTTGATGGCCATGCTATTTTCAAAAACATACAATCTTTCAGGTTTCTTATTTTGTATGTATAAGTAAATAGTATCTCCAGAAATTTGATTCTCTTGGGCCCAAACAATTGGTTTTTTAAATAGTCTAAAAACAGAATCCTTAAGTGAATAAAACAAACTATCGCCAACTGCTTGTAAAGAATCAGAAAAAATTTTTACATTGTAATATGCCTCAAAAAATTTGTCAGAACTATCTTCAACTTCTTTATTGGAAGTGTTGATTTTTCTTTTAATAGAGTCAACGGCGGAAGAATCTCTAATAGTAGGAACAAGACGCGACTTTTTTAAATCTGATAACTTAGCTGAATACAAAGTATCTGCAGTAATGTAAATAGTATCAACCCCCTGTTTAATTAAAAGCAATGGTTTTTGGGTAGCTACCATTGAGTTATTTTTTTTATTCGTTCTGATATTATTTGCAATCATATCAAATCCTTGAGCAGTGTCTTTACTCTTATACACCGCATTACCCCTAAATTCTCCTAATCCAGTAGAATCATCAAAAGCCATATCATCTGCTGTAAATACTGCGGAACTATCTTCAATTACAGAACGTTTATATAATTCAGCTCTTTTATTCTTCATATCATAAAAACCGTCTCTGGTTTTTATAGTTCTCTTATCCTTAATATTATAAACTAAAGTAGGGGAGGTAAAAGTTGCAATTTCTGTGCTTGTATTATATTGTAAAGTATCCCCAGTAATTTTATTATCTGGGTCAACCATGACTACTTTTCGCTTGAAAATAACATCTTTTGTATCACCATAATAGTAACCTTCAATACTAGTTAAGGTAGATTTTTTATTTACTAACTTACCCCCTTTTAAATAAGTACCTATTTTAACTGTTGCATCATATTCTAATTCTTCTGTTGTAAGTATCCCATTGCCATCTGTTAGTTTAACTTTTTTTTGCAAAAAAGCTTTTTTTTCTTTCCCTAAGTATCGCAGATATTGGGCATAGGTATGAATACTATCTGCATCATTAATATGAACATTCCCAAAAGCTTCCAAAATATTGAGTTGTCTATTTAATACTGCACTGTCAGCATAGAAAATCACTTTGTCTTGTTGTACTTTTACTTTACCAGCAAGTGATACAAACTCATTTAATGAATCTAACTTTTGGTAATTATATCGATCTGCAAAAAGTATATCAATCCGTTTACCTTCTGGGGAAGTTGTATCATTGGGTAATCTTTGGGCAATACAAATTTTAGTAAAAAGAAATAGTAAAATCAATAAAAAATATTTCCCAGACATTTATTGATTCTATTTAATTGTATCAGCTATAGGAGCCATCAATGGTCCAGATTTATCTTTTTTACCAAATACCGAAATGTTCACATAGCGCTTGGGATGAATTCTTAAATCATCTACTAAAATATTAGCACTGCGTATGGTATTATTTAAATTATTGTAAAGTGTCTTATCATTAATTAGTTTTCCTAAGCTTCCTTCGTCAGAATTTATTTTAGCTACTAAAGCATTTAAGTTTCCAATGGCAGTTTTTAATTGATCCACCGAACCTACTAAATCGGCTTTTGAAAAATTTTCAGTAGCCTTAGTTACGTTATTGATAGATTGATTTATACGATCATTGTTTTCACTTAAGTTCTTGGTAAACTTATTGACATTATTCATGCTCTGTGCAATAGAACCAGTTTGTTGATTCAACATTTGTTGTAAAGAGGCAGAAGATACCACTAAGCTTTCCGTCGTTTTATTTACATTCGCTATGACAGACTGTAAGTTGTTTTTTGTATGGGGATCAAATACAGAATTCAAGTTTTTTAAAACTGTATCTAAAGTAGCAATTGTTTTTTCGAGTTGCTGGGTTACTGGTCCTAATTTGTCCATAACCCCACTTAATAAGCCTTTGCTTTCTGCAGTTAAGAGTGTATCTCCTTGCTGCAAATAAGCTTTATTGTCCCCCAATCTGATTTCAATACTCGGTGTTCCAAGAGGGTTTTCATTGATAACCGCAACAGAGTTGGAGGGTATATTGTAGGTATCTGTTAATTTAATTGCGACAATGATTGATGCTAGATTTGGGTCTGCATTTTCAATATCAGCAACAGCACCGACTTGAAACCCTTTAACATATACAGGATTAGAGATCTTAATTCCTTTTGTATCAGTATACTTAGCGTATAAATAATTACCTGTTTTTAATAAGGTCTTTCCTTTTAAAAAATTAAAGCTCAATATGAGTAAGGTGATGGCTATTGCGGTAAGCGCACCTACTTTTGTTTCATTCGATACAGTCATTACGTTGACATTAATTTGAGTCTAGAACAAATTTAAGGTAGTTCAACCGTTTATTGCTTATTCGATTCCACTGAATTGGTTAATTGCTTTTCTAAGGAGTATTTATACCTTTTTACGGCCTTAATGATTACTTCACAAATCTCCTTCTGGCCTTCTTCACTATTTAAATAGTCTTCTTCTTCTGGATTAGATATAAAGCCTGTTTCAACCAAAACAGCGGGCATATTCACCGCATGTAAAACAAAAATACCTTCATTACGCTGCTTAGCCTCTCTACTAATTCTTCCCACTTTTTTAAATTCATCTTCAATTGTCAATGCTAAATCTGCACTTCTTTGAAAATAGGTCTGGGTTTTCATACTCAGCAACATCATTTTTGCTGGATCATTTTGCTCAAATAATTTCATTTCTTGTTGGGTAGCACTGTCCATGCTTAAATCATCATCTTGACTAAGCGCTTTCATTCTACCGCTCGTTTTGTTTACATTGTAAATAAAGGTTTCTGTACCTTTTGCCGGATTGGGTATATACCAGGTTCTATAATCCTTTACTTTTTTTGATACTTTTTTTCTTTTTTTCCCTTTGCCTTTATAAGAAGTAACGGTTTTGTAGCCAATAAATTCAGTTTGCTTAATAGGTCTAGCACTGTTTACGTGTATACAAAGAAATAAATCTCCTTTTGCCTGATTAGCAATTTCCGCTTTTCTTACCACATCATCATACACATCCGTTCTTCTTGTCATTACTAATTCAACATCAGGTATTTCCTGTTGCATCATTTTTTCTAACTTGAGTGAAATAGCCAAGCAAAGATCTTTTTCAGTAGAATATCTTCCCTTTGCCCCAACATCAGTACCACCATGACCTGCGTCAATAATAATTCTCTTTAGGGGCTGTTTCGGCTGCTGAATAGGATGTGGTTCTGTATAAGAAGTAGACAGTAGGAATGTTAAACTTAACAGTAAGAAAGCAGCAATATGTCTTGTAATCATATCATTTCATTAAGGAATCAAACCTAAAATTCTATTTACACGGTTTTAGACCTTAATTTTGCCTATAGTACCATGAACAGAATTAGTAAAATTAACGTAAAAACAAGGCTGGCTATTGTTCTGTTCCTTTATTTGGGGATATTAACATTATGGTTGCCAAAAGCAAATGCGCAAAGCCAGCCAAACAAATCAGTTCAAACACTTAAGGACACTACATTTAAGCCAATTCTCAAAGACAGTATACGAATTAAAACTGATACGTTAAAAATTTCCAAAGATTCGATTGACGCCCCTATAAAATACAATGCGGAGGACTCAGGGGTACTTATTATCTCAACCAGAGAGTTTTTCTTATACGGAAAAGCCAAAGTAGACTATACAGACCTTAAACTAGACGCAGCAACTATCAAATATGATCAGCGATCACAAATGGTACAGTCTTATGGGTCAAAAGACTCTACTGGTAATCCGGCAAGCAAGCCACAGTTTATTCAGGGTGAAATGAAATCGATTAGTGATACCATTTTCTACAATATGAAATCTGGTAAAGGATTAACAAAGAATACATTTTTTCAGGAAGGAGAAATTTATGTTAATGCAATAGACTTAAAAAAGATCAGTTCCACAGAAGTTTACGCTAAAAGAGCTCGATTTACAACGTGTAATTTAGATGTTCCACATTACAATTTTCGAACCAGCAAAATGAAAATCATCAATAATAAAATGGGGATTGCTGGTCCTTCTTTTCCTGAATTCGAAGGGGTACCAATGCCAATAGGCATTCCATTTGGAATTTTTCCTTTAAATAAAGGTAGGCATGGGGGATTATTACCGCCGGCATTTACAGGCAGTCCCGATTTTGGCCTTGGATTAGAGGGATTAGGCTATTATTTTGTTTTGAGCGAGAATATGGATGTTACCCTACGTTCTAATTTATACTCATTTGGTGGCTGGAATTTGAATATAAACTCAAAATACATTAAACGTTACGCTTATACAGGCAACCTAAATATCACTTTTCAGAATACTAAGAGTTTAAACAGAAGTACTTTATCTAAAGATGAGTTTAATTCGAGCCGGTCTTTTATGATCAATTGGTCGCATAGTAGAGATTCAAGAGCAAGGCCTGGAACTAATTTTTCTGCTAATGTAAATTTTGGTAGCAGCAGATTCAATCAAACACTTTTGAATAATCCTTTTGTGAATTTTCAAAACCAATTGAGTTCTTCTGTTAGTTATAGTAAAGATTGGAAAGGAAAATATAATTTATCTGTTAACCTAAACCATAATCAAAATAACAACCTAAGATTGGTGAACATGAATTTACCAACGGTAAATTTTAACGTAGTTACTTTTTATCCTTTCCAACCAAAAGAACAAGTAGGAGCTGGTAAATGGTATGAAAAAATAGGTATAGGTTACAGTGGGAACTTCCAAAATCAGGTTTCTTTTTATGATACCGCATTTAGTGTAAGAAGAATTTTGGATACCATTCAATATGGTGCACAACATAATATTCCCATAACATTATCATTGCCCTCATTAGGGCCAATTACTATAGCGCCCAGTATTTCTTATTCTGAAAGATGGTATGGGCAGCGAAACTTTAGGTCTTGGAACAATAACACTAATAAAGTGGATACAGTTATACAGCGTGGATTTTATACTGCAAGACAAATGAGTTTTGGCCTTGCTGCAAATACTCGAATTTTTGGTACTTATAAATTTAAACCCACTAGTAATGTAATTGCAATCCGACACGAAATCAGGCCTACGATATCTTTTAATTATCAACCTGATATGAATGCAAAATATTATTACAATTTAAAAGTTGATACAAGTAATAGAACAATTAGGGTATCTCAATTTGACGGCGGTATTATTGGTGCATACGGGGAAGGTGCTTTTGGTGGGATAGGTTTTGGAATTGACAATTTGTTGGAAATGAAAACCAAAAACAAACAAGACACAGCAGACAAGGCAGGTAAAAAAATTAAATTAATAGACGGATTTGGATTTAATTCTAATTACAATTTTTTAGCAGATAGTTTTCAATTGGGTAATTTTAATTTCTATGCAAGAAGTACGCTTTTTGAAAAAGTCAATATCACTGCAAGTGCTAATTTAGACCCTTACGATATTGATAATAAAGGTTTTAGATTAAAGCAAATACTTTTTGATCCCGCTAAATTTAAATTTGGGCGCATCACTAGCGGAAACGTAGCTATTTCAACTTCTTTCAGAAGTAAATCTAAGGATGGCAAAGACGACAAGGCAAAAGAATTGCCAGTTGATCCCTTTATGACGCCTGATGAACAACAAAGACAATTACAATTTGCCAGAGCAAATCCCGCAGAGTTTACCGATTTTAATATTCCTTGGAATTTATCTATTGCATACTCCTTCAACTTTACAAGGGTATTAGCCCCAGATTACAGCGGATTTATTACACAAACATTCTCGACTTTTAATTTTAATGGAGATTTTAGCTTAACAGATAAATGGAAGGTAGGGGCTACTGGATTTTATGATATTACAAAAGGGAATCTACAACAGCTTAGTACTTTTATAACAAGAGAAATGCATTGTTGGCAATTATCTATAAATGTTACCCCTATTGGATTGTTCAGGTCTTTCAATATTACTGTAAATCCAAAATCTGGCATATTAAGAGACCTACGAATAAATAGAAGTAGAACTTTCTCTAATTTTTAGCCCTACTAAGATTGGGTATGCTTTAAATAATGATCAGCCATTCTGTTATAAACAATTTCCTTTAATACGGCTGATGATTGTCCATTAATCGGAACCGGCTCAAGAAAATGAATAGATAAAGCATGGGGAATTAAATAAAAAAATCTATTTGCTGGCAATGCTTTCTTTGTATTTAAAATCACCGCTGGTATAATAGAATAACCTGAATCTGCAGCCAATTTGAACGCACCATCATAAAACTGTTTTAAAGGCGCATTAGATCTATTCCTTGTTCCTTCTGGATAAATACACATATGAAATCCCTTTTCTAAAGCTGCTTTCATAAGATCATAGCTTTTTCTTCTACTCGCATCGCTTTTACGATCTACAATAACAGAGCCTCTTTCATAATACCAGCCAAACAAAGGGATTTTGGTAAACTCTTTTTTTGCAATGGTTTGGTTAGCACCAGGTATGAAAGGGGAGGAAAGGGGAATATCCAATAATGAGTTGTGGTTGCAAGTCACAATATAAGTTTCCCCTTTTTTAAAATGGTTTTTACCTCTAACTGTAACTGGGCATCCAATCATAAACAACCAAGTATTCATCCATATTCTAGCCAACTTGATAAAATAACCCATGCCTTTAGGATCAGGAATTAAAGCGGTTAACAAAGAGGGAATTAGGATAATTAAAAAAGTGCCTGCAAAACTGATTAACCCCCAAAAGGCCCAGATTCTAGCGAAAATATCTTTAAAAATTTTCATTCTTATTTTTTTAATAACTAATCAATATAAAATGCGCCTTCTATAAAAGCCAATCTATGGGATCTAATCCTTGCTGAGCAAGTAATTCATTGGTTTTACTAAAATGCTTACAACCAAAAAAACCTTTGTCTGCACTAAATGGCGAAGGATGTGCTGCCTTCAGTACATAATGTTTTGTTTCATCTATTAGGGCTTGCTTTTCGTGTGCAAATTTACCCCATAACAAAAAAACAATACCTGTTTTTTCTTGTGAAATTTTCCTGATAACTGAATCGGTAAACTCCATCCATCCAATTTTAGCATGACTTGCTGGTTCATTCGCTCTCACCGTTAAAACTGCATTTAGCAGTAATACCCCTTGTTGAGCCCAAGGTATTAAGTTGCCAGTGCTAGGGATTGGCATTCCAATATCTTTATGTAATTCCTTATAGATATTAACTAATGAAGGCGGCGGTTTTACTCCATCAGGAACAGAAAAACTTAAACCATGTGCCTGGCCTGGTCCATGATAAGGATCCTGACCAAGTATTACCACTTTTAACTGATTTAGTGGCGTTGTATTAAATGCATTAAAAATAAGTGGCCCTGGTGGGAAAATGATGGCATTGGTTGCTTTCTCTGTTCTTAAGTGTGCAACAACTTGTAAAAAAAATGGCTTTTCAAATTCCTTTGCTAACAATTTCTTCCAGCCTTCTTCCATTTGAACATTCATATGGCAAATTAACTAAAAAACAACGGATGGGTAGGTTTTGAATAAGGCAATAGCGCTATTTATGGTACCTTTGCAAAAAAAAGCAGGAAATATAACCGCATAAACTATTTATGAGACAAATTTTGAGTTACAGAAAATTATTAGGGGCTACTGAATTATCCAGCCTAAAAGAGTTAAAATCCATTTACAGAGGTTTGATGAAAGAGTGGCATCCAGACAAGTTTTCTGATAACCCTGATTTAAAATTAGATGCTGAGGAAAAAAGCAAAAAAATCATTCAAGCCTATCATTTTCTGGTAAGTATTGCACCTGAAACAAGAGAATCAACTTTAGCTGATTATACAGAAACCACCAATAATTCAAGTATTGTAGATTTTGACTATAAATCTGAAGTACTGAAAATAGTTTTTGAAGATGGAAACGAATATGAATATTTTGGTGTACCAAAAGCCATTTATGTTAAACTAATCAATGCTGAAACTCCAGGCAGATTTGCAAGAAGGCATATTTACACTAATTATTTGTACAGAAGTACCAGTAAATTGGTTTCAGCCGACTAAAAAATAAAACCCTACAAAAATTTGTAGGGTTTTATTTTAGCACAATTTACTGTGATTCGGATTGGATTGTCAAATCACGAAATACATTATTCTTTAATACTGATAATCAACAACTTACAAAAACTGGACTTTTGTCGGTGTCAAACTAGAGTTTGAATCACATTTTTTGACAATCTTGAACATTTTTTTACAAGAACTAGCGTAAATGTATAGAATTGTCACGTTTCAACACAATTTATCAAGTTTTTTTTCATAGATAGTACTGAAAATAGGTTTATTGAATCTTGTACATAAACAAACCATGAACACTTAATGCAATTGATGAATATTTAGAGCACTATTGAATGTTTATGCAGTTTGTAAAATTGAATCATTGTCAGGCACTCCATTTCGTGCAATCAGTTCAGGCGAATTTATAGAAGAGCAAATTTTCAATTGGACGTATTCTGACGAACAAAGAGAAAAAGAAAATTGGGACAATTCAAAAGGGGCAAATCCTTATGCAGCTCTGCCAAGAATGGTAATGCTCACGTATCAATTGCCTGATTCCATTCGCCAAATTGCAATGCAAGGCGAGTTTGACGGTTTTGATTTAAACATATTCTTTTCAGCCGAAGGCGAAGGGCGAAAAGCCCGTTTCAAATATGAAGATGAAGTACAAAAATGGTTGGATTTAATTCGGGGTTCTTTTAGTGAAACTACCGTTGACCATTTGAAAATGGGAGCAAAAAAGCCTCCTTTGCCGTTTTCACACGCTCCATTGCTCAAAGTGCTGAATCATACTTTTTGGTTTTTGCCAACCGTTGCAGCGTGTAACGCAATGGCATTATTGCTTGAAAGACGACAAAACACATTTTACCACGATTACAAAGTGGTAGTTGCAGCAGGAACACAAGCAGGAATAGGGATAGAAGCATTGCCCCGAGTTTTGGATGCAATGACCGACAATCCATTGGAATCAAAAACCATTACACTTTCGTGCGGTAAACTCACCACAGGCGTATCGGTAAAACCGTGGACAGGCATTTTTATGCTTCGTAATTCTTCAAGTCCTGAAACCTATTTTCAAGCGGCATTCCGTGTGCAAACGCCTTGGGTTATTAAAAACCCTGACAGCAAATCGCCCAATAAAGAAGAAATTCTAAAAGAGGAATGTTATGTTTTTGACTTTGCTCCAGACCGTGCATTAAGACAAATTGCAGATTACAGTTGCCGACTGAATGTAAATGAATCGAACCCAGAAGCAAAAGTTGCCGAGTTTATAAACTTCCTGCCAGTATTGGCTTATGACGGAAGTTCAATGAAGCAAGTAGATGCAGCAGGTATTTTGGATATGGCAATGAGTGGTACAACTGCAACGCTTTTGGCAAGACGCTGGGAAAGTGCATTGCTCGTGAATGTGGACAACAATACACTTGCTCGATTGATGGCAAACAAAGAAGCAATGAAAGCTTTAATGAGCATTGAAGGTTTCAGGAATTTGAATCAGGACATTGAAACTATAATTAATAAATCGGAAGCAGTAAAAAAAGCAAAGAAAGAAGCCAATGACAGAGAACTGACCAAAAAAGAGAAAAAAGACCTTTCGGATGAGGAAAAAGAATACAAAAGTCTTAGAAAGCAAATCCAAGAAAAGCTAATCAAGTTCGCAACACGAGTGCCTGTATTTATGTATTTAACAGATTATAGAGAACGAAGTTTGAAAGATGTCATTACACAATTAGAGCCATCATTATTTAAAAAAGTGACAGGTTTAAATGTGAAAGACTTTGAATTACTCATGAGTATTGGGGTTTTCAATTCTGCATTAATGAATGATGCTGTATACAAATTCAAACGGTATGAGGATGCAAGTTTGGAGTATACGGGAATAAATAGGCATAAAGGGGAAGATGTAGGATTGTTTGACACTGTATTAAGTAGAAAGGATTACGAGGACACTTTTACCAATGAAAATTAGTAGTAAACATGAGCAAAGACCCTAAAAAAGCGACTTTAGCAGAAAGGTTTAAAAGCCTTAGTCCAGAAGCCAAGAAAGAAGTATTAGAAATATTAAATGAATTAAGACTAGAGAGGCAGAAAGAAGAACAAGGTAAGAACATAATTAGGAAACTTATGGAAGAGCAACACAAAAACAAAAAAGCTGAATAAATATAATTGTACAATATTATGAATCAGAATCCAAACCCCGATAAGCCGAATGAGGAAAGCAAAGGCAAGCTGACAGATTTACAGAAAAAGGTTATAATTCTGAAGTTAAGCCAAAAGCGTAAAGAACTAGAAAAGTTGAAATCAATTGATGATGGGTCAGAAAAGCAAAAGAAGAATAAATAAAACATTAATATTTCTAAACTCTTATTCTTTCAATAACATTTTGATATTTCAAAATAAAAGGGGAGACTAAGGATACAAAAACTATGATTTTTTTATATCAAACCCTTAAAAAGTCTCTAATTCAAAGTATAAAAGAAACTATCTTTAAATTGTTTAAAATATGAAATATGAACTAAAGAAATAAAATAATTACACAGCGTTCTTGTTTGCTACCCAAACCGACCAAGTAAAATAAAGCATATAGACGCCAGAATAAGTAAGTGCTGTCACGTGAAGGCGTGGGGCATTCTTATTTGGCGTATACGCTCTTGGTCGGGCGTGGGTAGCGATTAAGCAATTGTCTCACGCTGATTTTTTTCTGCCAATTAGAGGGGACACTAAGGCTACCAAAATCGACCAAAAATGTTAAAAAAATCCTTATCACCTATCATTGCTCTATTGCTCTTTACAGTAGTGAGCTGTTCCAAAAAAGAAGCTCCTGCCCCTGCTAATCCGGCACCTTCGGCTAATTTCAACTACACAATTTCAAAACCTTTTGCTCCGACAACAGTTGTTTTCTCAAATCTATCAACTTATGCTACGGATTATAGATGGGATTTTGGCGACAACAATAATTCACTATTAATAAGTCCAACCAACTTGTATACAAGGGGAGGGACTTATACTGTTAGACTGACAGCAACTGGTCTTGGAGGCAGTAATAGTGTAACTAAAACTGTAAACATACCAAATCCTGCCACCAGACTACAAATAGATAAAATAACACTCGGTTCCCTGACTAATACTCCAACAGGAAACTTTGATTTTTACTTCCGTGTTATCAATTCAAACAACCAAGAAGTATGGAAATCAGGAAATGTTAAAGACTTCAACTCAACTAAATTCCCAACCACTTTCACAGTTAGTGGCAGCCTTATTTTACTGAACCTAGCTCTTGACTTCCAAGTTGAAGTTTGGCGTGTGGGACTATTTACAGATACCAGATTAGGCTTCGCACCATTGGTTCCGTCTTTATATAATACAGGTACAAACGCTTATCCAGCGTTTATAACTATACCCAATAACCTAAATGGCACAGGTATGTTATTTGACATCACTTGGCTCAAATAAAATAATCAACCCAGAATTAGAATATGAAACTAAAATTTTTATTGATATTCATTCTTTCCCTGTCATGTTATCTTCTCGAAGCACAGGGAACAAAGCAAACCTACTCCGCTCCTAATTTGAAAGAGGTAATCAAAAGAGCTAAAACAGCAGCTATCCTCCCATTCAATGTCACTATTTCCTATAAAAAAATGCCGAAGAGTGTTACGGTGGAAAACATCAAAGAGGATGAAAAGAAAGAGGGTCCACAGATGCAACAAGGAATGTATACCTATATGCTAAGAAAGATGGATGACTATACAGTTAGCTTTCAAGATGTTGACAGAACAAACGCCCTACTGAAAAAAGCAGGGATTTATGATAATTACAATGAGATTTTACCCGATTCTATATGTAAAATTTTGGGAGTTGATATCGTAATTAAGTCAAACTGGAATTATTCAAAAACAGGTAGTGAGGCGGGGGCAATTGCCAGTGCTCTTTTACTTGGATTTGCCAAAGGAACAGGCAGTGGACAGCTAATTATGCAAATATATGATGGTAAAACAGGCGATGTTATATGGCGGATGGCAAAGGAAATGGATGAAGGAACATTTTCCAGTGCAAATGAACTTATGGAACGTATGATGCGGAAAGTTGGTAGAAATTTCCCATTTGATAAATAGAAATTCTAAAAAAAATAATATGAAAATCAAGTATCAATTTTTAAGAAATAGCTTACTCATAGGAATGGTTGTGCTATTACAGATTTCAGCTAAATCACAAAACAGCAAGATTGACTTTAAGCCTATAAACTTTTCAACTGCTCTTGAAAATGCTAAAAAACTAAATAGATATATATTCATAGACGTAGCAACCGAGTGGTGCGGACCATGCAAGAAGCTAGATTCAGAGGTGTTTACAAATGACTCTGTTGCAACTTATTTTAATTCAGCATTTGTTAACATTAAAATTGATGCAGAAAAAGGGGAAGGAATAGAAATTAAGAAAAACTATAAGGTAAGTTGGTATCCTACACTTTTAATTATTAATTCCGACGGAAATTTAGTCCATCGGACTTCAGGTTTCAAAACCCCTGATGCCTTGATTAATTTTGGAAAAGATTCATACATTCCAGAAAAAACATTCACTTACTTGGATTCTTTTTACAAAGCTAATTACATTGACCCGAAATACGTTTTTAAGCACCTAGAATTAAGAAAATACACACTCTCTAATAAAGACATATTAGAAAATTATTTTAGTAGTCAATCTGAACAGGACAAGTTCAATCAAGTCAGCTGGAATATCATTAGAGACTACACTGATTTTTATAGAAACGAGTTCTTTCAATTTCTTGTAAAAAATGAAAAACAGTTTGCACAATTATATTCCCAAGATTCAGTTAGGGTAAAAATTTATGATGTAGTGATGTCCAACTTTATGGATTTTGATAAAAAAGACCATTTAAAATACAGGCAAGAAATAGCAAAACTAAACTTCCCTAGTAGAGAATATATTCTTTATCACATGGATATGTTCCTTTATCAAAATGAAAATGGGAACAGACTTGTAAAACTTGCGTTAGAGAAAGGTGATAAGTATAATGACTCTGAATTCCATTATACAAGTTATGCGGGGAGCATAATTAATCATTCAAATGATAAAAATGCATTACTCAAAGCAGAAAAATGGCTCAAATATGCACAGGTGAAGTGGGAAAATGAATTTATGTCAAGGGACTGGTTTAATTATACAAAAGTCTTGTATAAGCTGAATAAATTGTCACAAGCAAAAACTGCTGCCTTAAAAACGATTGAGACTAATAAGGCAGAGGGTTTGGATTTGAAGAAGCGTTTTGAACCAAATGATTACAAACTATTGATTAAAATGGCAAACTTAAAAAGGTAGCAGAAACGTTTGGTCATCACAAAGACGACCAAAGAATATTCAATTTAAAGAAAGCGTTATGATTCCGAGAATTTTTGATAATCTACTAAAGCTTAGGTAGGTCAATCTCAACAAGTATCTGATTTTTGCCAATTGACCATATATGCCCCCTGATAGATTCCTCTAACATTCTTTTATATACTTTTTCGTTTTGGTTGCTCTGGGCACTAATATAGCCTATCTGCTGCTTGGACTTATTGTAAGCAGCAATTGCCATTGGGTCAAATAAGTTTTCTCTTTCTTTAATCAAGATAACTTCATCGCCAATTCTGGGATGCTTGAACTTATGGTACTTTAAACCATGTATTGGAATTATCATAAAGGTGTCTTTTAATTATTTAATTTTTGGACAGAGGCATTAACTATGTTTTTCAGCTTTATGTTCAAGGATTAATTTATGGACAGCTGATTTTGAAATATTCCTTCCATTATTGTTCTTGTCGTACACCTTCACCTTTTCAGCAATACGCCTAATAGAGAAACCCTCTTTATACAAATCAAGTACTCTGTTAACCGTATTAGTCGGAAAGGACTTCCTGCCCCATTTATTTCCCTTGTAAGAATAAGTACAATCTTTCTGTTTCCTAGTAGCCATCTTGATGCGTTGGGATTTTGTAGTAGATTCTGTCTCTGCCATCCAACCTAATATTTGCAGAAAAAAATCCATACACACCTCATTAAATGGCTCTGGCATATCTGCTATTGTACTCAACCATTGCTGCGAATAGCTTTTAACAATGACATTTTTAGATTTACATAGTCGGAAAAATGATATTAATCGTTTGCGATTACGAGAGATTCTATCTAAATGCCAGACATATAATATAGCAATCTTTCCACGTAAAATATCCTTTTCAAGTTGATTAAAAACTGGTCGATTAACAGTCTCATCCCATGCTGAAAGATTTTCTTTTCTAATTTCAATTTGATGAGGAGAATTAGCATAGGAAATGATGTCACGAATCTGCAACTCTGGCTCCTGTTCATCTGTGGAACAACGTATATACATTGCTTCAATACCCTTTACATTCATAACTTAGGATTTTAATGCATTTCTAAACTCTTTATAGCACAATATGGTTCGTGCGGACAATTTTAATACCAGACCAGCTGTTACGACAACAACTAATCCTACCGCTATGTAAGAAATTGTCTTAATTGGCTTTGAATCCTTAAAATCCTCAAAGTCAAAACTATCTATCCAATTATTCTTCGCCATCAGCTTTCTTATTTGATATATAAATAATCGTAAACCCAAGTGTTACGAATCCGACCAACAATCCAATTTTCACTATTTTCTTCATTGGATTTTCATAAGTCTCAGGAATAATACCACCAAGTTGTAAGTGATGGATTGTGCATCTGGTTAAATCAATAGGCTCTCTCATAACCTTACAAATTTTACTTCTGTTTCACCGAGCGGAATCATAACAAAATTGTAGATGGCATAATAGTTTTGATTTTCATATTTTTCAACATGAGTGAAATTAGAAAAAGAGAAACCCTTACCTAGCAAATATTCTTTATGATATGAAACGCTTTTGCTTTTCCCTAGTAATTCATTGAGTAATAGAAAATTCTTATGTAATCTCAAATCAATGCCCCGTTTAGAGTGGCGAATCTGATTTGCCTTTTTATTGTAGTACAGAATACGATTCTTAGAATTTTTGAAATTTTGATTAATCCTTCCATAGAAGTCTTCTCCAGTAAGTAAATCTTTACGCTGTAACATAAGTTTTCTTTTAAAATTAGGAATCAGACTTATTACTAATGCGAAGTAGTATAAAATAGTGCTACATTGGTGTAAATTGTGAATATATCAATGCATAATGAGGTGCTAGAATGTAAAATGCTTACCCTTTAATGTACATTAATTCACTTTGGAATTATAAAAGAACGAGATGAGCCATAACTTCTACTTTTTAATGGACTATACATTTCTTTAGCAATTAAATACTCGACAGATGCCTTTAAGTTATTACAAAAAATATGGTCAGCATCCTTAGTATTTAACTTTTCAAAAAGAGTTGAGGAAAGACTGTTTTTGATTCGTGATGTAACGATAATAAAATGATAATGCCTTTTAAATTCTTTGTCCCCTATATCTCTTAGCCAAATATATCCATGTATGTCGATTGATTTAGCTTTACAACGGTCCTTTAGTAAATCAACATAAGCCTTAGGGGAGGGATACGCATCTATATCAACAACACTCAATAAGACAGAAATATCCTTTTTCTTAAATGCATTTTTATAGGTCTTCAAAAATTTTAGAAACCTCCGATTTCTCCTCTGCTTTGCTAATACGACATCATCTACTTTTATATATTGTAAAGTCTCGGAATTATGGAATGTTATTATTGTTTTAGGTGTTCTTGCAATTTCACCCCTATTATCAATAACCATAGACCCCCTTTCAATTAAATTAGTTGTGTAGCAAAAAAACCAGCCCATTACTTAATTATTTTTTCTTTTAAAAGTGCTAAAACGCTCCTTGTAGAATAAAACCGTTGTTTACCAAACATTGTGACAACTAGGTTGTACTCACGCTCTAGTTGTTTCATTCGATTACTCTTTAAACCGAAGAACTCTAAAACTTCACGTTTAGGCATCCACTCACGCCTTAATTCGGGACAAGGATTTTGATTATCCACTTTAGATAATAATTGTTCAAGCAAATTTTTAATTTCTTTTAGCTCTTCCATTTTGTATTGTTTTAAACAAAACTATTTTTTATCAAATTCTAAAAAAGTTCCAGTTTGAAACAAAAAAGGCAACCATTATGGTTGCCTTGAATCAATAGTAACAAAAATTAACTTCCAACTTAAAACATTGCAATTTTTAACATTATTGCTTAAAAATGAATTTATACATCTTTTGAAATACTATTTCCCTATCTAGCTCGCCAATTTTATCTCCAAATTTAAATGTATTGTCGCCCCAATTCTTATCCTTACTCACTAGCTTAAATAGTGGATACAATGCATGAAGTTTTTCTTTTAATTTAGGTTCTTTTGGATATGCAGGATGGAAATGTATGTTGTTAAAAATTGTGATTAAATGCTTATCCCACCGAGAAGAATTTATATTTTGCATGTATGTGAATAGAGAAACATCATTATCGAATAACTCTGAAAGTTTAGGCCCAAATTCGATATTTAAGCTATCCCACAAAAAGTCAAATACTTCAACTTTTTTAGTCCTTCTCTCATGTTTGCCTATCGTTTGCATTAATAACTTATATTCAGATTGATTTTTTGATTTAGGAAAATTTAGTCTTATTCTTTCTACCAAAGCACAAAAAAACTTTCCAGACAGGTAAATATTAAGAATCGAATAAATATCAATTCTTGTGTCTATAAACATGTTATTCGCAAAAATATTATCTATGACTTCTTCAAGTTCGGTGCTGGGTATTATCCACCGTGCTTCCTTTTCAGTCAATACTTCTTGCTTTAGTTTTTCTATGACTCTAGGCTCATTTAAGATAAGTATCTTACCAACCATTACATAAATGGTCAAGATTAAATTTCTAGCCCTCATTTTTCTTTCTTCAGGTAGTTTAATATCATCCAGAGCAATAAATTCCGATTTAAAGTCTGACTCCATAATTGAATTTATGTCAATGTCTGCTTGTTGCCTTAGCATGTTCAACTGATTCGCATTGAATTTATTTAGTTTATCCAACTCTGAATTTAAAACACTTTCTGTTGACATTTTTTTGATTATATTCTATTTAAATAATCATTTCCTAAGGAATTTAATAAATAATCATCAATATTTGATGTATACTTTAGCAAGACATTTTCTTCCAAGCTTGTGTATAAATCTTGAATGTTACTTGAACTAGACCAGCCCATGTATGCATTTTTATAAATCGGGTCAATTCCCCCGACATTTATAAGCATTTGGTTACAAGTTGTACGACTAATTTTAGTCGTCAAATTGATATTTAATTTAGCATAAGCAGCAATTAACTTTAATTTTTCTCTAAAATCATCTGCACTGAAACTTGGGAAAACTTTTCCGTCAGTTTGATTGTTTTTTGTACCATAACGTTCGATAATCTTTTGAGCGGCAGTAGGTATAATTTGCACTATTATCACATTTGTTTTAACCCTAGACGTATCCAATTTTATTCTGTCATTAAATATCTTAAAAAGTGCGCCATAGGAGAGAGACGAGATATTACTTACAGATAGTCCAGTAAGACAACCAAAAAAGAACAAATCGCAATAAAACTTTAGTCTATTATCATTTTGGATTTGAACGTTACTAATAATGTCTTTAAGCTGGTCAATTGTAATGCTAGGTGTTTTCTTCATCCCTTTGTAAGTCAATTTCAAATCCTTAAACGGATTTTTAGTAATCAAATCCTCTTTAATTGCCTCGTAAAAAATAGTTCTTAGCCTAATTATATTAGTGCTAGTCGAGCTATGTATATTTTTGGCTACGTTTCCCATATACATCTCAAAATCGACTGCCTCTTTATATTTAAACGAATCAATTGGTAATTGACTTAAATTGTTGACTAATAGGAATTTTTTTAAGTGATTAACAGCTTTTATGTAATTATTTTGAGTCCCCTTAACTCTGTTAACATTTCCTATAACCCTGTTTTTGATATAGTAATCGCAATAAGATTCAACAGTCCAATTTTTATACAAATTGGCTTTATCTAGCACAATCGACATTAGTTCTTTAAGTGGGTGCCTCAATGTATTGTTATTATTTCTCATGTATTTATCAAATCTTACTTGCAGCTCCATTAAATCTGTATTCCTAACATCTTTTTGTTTATGCGTAAATTGAGCAGTATGTTTATCCCAGTAAAAAAGGTCTTTATCGGTAGCATCAAAGGTTTCAGGCAATCTGATTTCAACTTTTTTACCACAATAGACCAATTTCAGATACATCGGGTATTTCTGGGTTACTTTACTTTTTTTAAGTGTGTTGATGTAGATACGCATGGAGCAAAATTTCTGTTTCATTTTCTTTTTTTGATTTTGAGTTAAGGATTGAGGTGTGAAATTCCTGTTCTTGGTGTCAAAAAAGAGTTCCAGTTTGAAACAAATAATGCTAGAAATCGTGCAATAGTAATAATGACAAAACCTTACAAGTCAATATTTGTAAGGTTTTGTGCAATATTGTGAGAATAAGAGTGATTCGGATTGGATTCGAACCAATGACCTACTGCTTAGAAGGCAGTTGCTCTATCCAGCTGAGCTACCGAACCTTATTTGGAGGTGCAAAATAAAGGATTTTTTTTTACTAAATCAAACAAGCAGGTAAAATGGTTTGATAAATATTAAAACTGTTTACTTTGCACTAAACGATTGCCTTCATGAGCTATAATTATTTGCCCCTAGATAGTAAGCCATTACAGTTTCAGCAAATCAAGGATTTATTGGATTATAATCAATTGGTTTCTATCACTTTTGATGCCCATGAAAAAATCATGATTTGTAGGGACTTTTTAGACCAGAAGATGAAAGAAGTTGGGAACATGTATTATGGCGTAAACACTGGATTTGGATTTCTACAAAATGTTCAAATTAGCCACGATCAAATTGAGCAATTACAGTATAACCTGATTGTATCACATGCTTGTGGATTGGGTGAAGAAGTCCCGAAAGATATCATCAAACTAATGATGATGCTAAAAATTAAGCAATTAAGTTATGGGCATAGTGGTGTTCAAATTAATACGGTCATTAGGTTAATGGATATGTATAACCATAATATTTTACCCGTTATTTATACGCAGGGCTCACTTGGTGCTTCAGGTGATTTAGCTCCCTTGAGCCATTTAAGTTTGCCTTTACTTGGACTAGGCGAAGTGTATTATCAGGATAAAAAATGGCCTGCAATTGAAGTGTTGAAAATAATGAATTGGGAGCCTATTCATTTGCAAAGTAAAGAAGGGCTAGCATTAATTAATGGTACCCAATTTATGAATGCTTATGGATTGATCTGTTTAAAAAAAGCTGAACAACTATTAAAGATGGCCGATTTAATTGCAGCGCTATCCATTGATGCATTCGATTGTTTAACGGAACCTTATCACCCTGCAATCCACCTAATAAGAGGGCATCATGGACAGATAGATACAGCAGCTACACTTCGTTGTTTTTTGGCAGGCAGTGAAATTGCAGCGCATCCCAAACAACAAGTACAGGATCCTTATTCTTTTAGATGTATACCACAAGTTCATGGGGCAAGTAAAGATGCTTTCAAACATGTGCTCAACATTTTTATGCAAGAAGTGAATTCAGTAACTGATAATCCCAATATTTTCCCTAAGGAAGACCTAATTGTTAGTGGGGGCAACTTTCACGGACAGCCATTGGCCATTAATTTAGACTTTTTATGCATCGCCATGAGCGAGATAGCTAGTATTTCGGAAAGAAGAACTTACCAACTAATTTCAGGGCAAAGAGGATTACCCCTTTTCTTAGTTAAAAATGCTGGGTTGAATTCTGGATTTATGATACCACAATATACAGCTGCAGGTATTGTGAGTGAAAATAAACAATTATGTACTCCTGCCTCTGTAGATAGTATTTCGAGCAGCAACAATCAGGAAGACCATGTTAGTATGGGTGCTAATGCTGCAACAAAATGTTACAGACTAATGCAAAATGTAGAAAAAGTTTTAGGAATAGAACTATTAACCGCAGCTCAGGCTCTCGACTTTAGAAGGCCAGCAAAAACCTCCATGGTGTTAGAAGAATTAATGACAGAATTTAGAAAACAGGTGGCTTTTAATGACGCTGACAGAATTTTACATACTGACATGATAAATTCAATTAATTTTATAGCGGATTATTCAATAAACAGTCCAACAGTACAATGAAAAAAATAGTATTATCCCTTGTTTTAGTTATTGGTGCAGCATCAGTTCATGCCCAAAATATTGCACAGAAACTATCTGAAAAAGTAACTGTTCAGTTTCCTGCTAAACCCTCTGAAAAAACAATGAATGGAGCAACTATTTTTTATGTAGCAGATAAAGATACTAGCAAAGGTTTTGGCGCATTGGTATTCGATTTAAGTGCTATGGGATTGATGGGTGACCCTATTGAAATGATGGGAGATTCTTTTTGGGATCAATTAAAAGCTGGCATGAGCAGTCAAATGGCGGGTGCCAATATTAGCAAAGACCTTATCACTAGGTTTAAGGAAAAAAATAGCTTATATGTGGAAATTGATGGGACTAACTCATCAGATGATAATTTAAAAGGAAAAAAAGCATTTGGATATATCTTTTTTATTGGTCCAGTTCTACACCAAGTGCTATTTTATTCGACCAACCCATCCGCAAAAGCAGCAGATGGTCAGGCTTTTTTTGA
Organism: Sediminibacterium sp.; assembly: GCF_051860225.1. Classification (GTDB taxonomy): domain Bacteria; phylum Bacteroidota; class Bacteroidia; order Chitinophagales; family Chitinophagaceae; genus Sediminibacterium. The sequence goes on along the minus strand of NZ_JBHYEI010000003.1, from coordinate 478,659 downwards.
CAGTGTAGAAATAGGAAAATAATTCAACAAATAAATAGGGAATGAGCAGCGAAGAGAAAAGTTTGAATTTCATTGAAGAGATTATTGAAGCGGATTTAGCAAGTGGAAAACACCAAAGTATTACCACTCGATTTCCTCCAGAACCCAATGGATACCTACATATTGGACATGCCAAAAGTATAGTCCTGAATTTTGGACTGGCAAAGAAATATGGTGGATCAACCAATCTGCGATTTGATGATACCAACCCGGTTACAGAAGACACTGAGTATGTAGAAAGCATCAAGAATGATGTAAAGTGGTTAGGGTTTGAGTGGGCTAAAGAACTATATGCTTCCGATTATTTTGAACAGTTGTATGCAATGGCATTAAAACTGATTGATCTAGGTCTGGCTTATGTAGATGATAGTACCAGTGAAGAAATTGCTGCTCAAAAAGGCACCCCAACTATTCCAGGAAAAAGAAATGAATATGCCAATAGAACTCCGGCTGAAAATCGGGTTTTATTTGAAGAGATGAAGGCTGGGAAGTATCCTGATGGGTCAAAAGTAGTTAGGGCAAAAATAGATATGGAGTCTCCCAATATGCTACTAAGAGATCCCATTATTTATAGAATCAAACATGCACATCATCATAGAACAGGAGACAAATGGTGTGTCTATCCTATGTACGATTTTGCTCATGGACAAAGTGATTCCATTGAAAAAATAACGCACTCAATTTGTACTTTGGAATTTGTTCCACATAGACCATTATATAATTGGTGTATTGAAAAATTAGCCACTTTCCCCTCACAACAATATGAATTTGCACGTTTAAACATGACATATACCGTTATGAGTAAACGTAAATTATTGCAATTAGTGAACGAGGAGATGGTAAATGGTTGGGATGATCCAAGAATGAGCACGATAAGTGGAATGAGAAGAAGAGGATATCCAGCTGCCGCTATCAGAGAATTTTGCGACAGAATTGGGGTTGCAAAGAGAGACAATCTCATAGATGTAGGATTACTTGAGTTTTGCGTGAGAGAACAATTAAATAAAACGGCTCTTCGTAGAATGGTGGTGTTCGATCCCCTCAAAGTAATCATAACCAATTATGATAAGGTTGAAGAAGAACTCACTAGTGAAAATAATCCTGAAGACCCCAATGGGGGAGTAAGAACGGTTCCTTTCAGCAAAGAAATTTGGATAGAGAAGGACGATTTTATGGAAAACCCATCCAAAAAATACTTCCGTTTAGCTCCCGGTCAAATGGTACGTTTAAAAAGTGCCTATATCATCAAATGCGAAGATGTTGTTAAAGATGAGGATGGAAATATAACTGCTGTGCATTGTACTTATATACCTGAAAGCAGAAGCGGTAATGACACATCAGGAATTCATGTAAAAGGAACATTGCATTGGGTGAGTGCTGCGCATGCCATTCATGCTGAAGTTAGATTATATGATCGATTGTTTAAAGTAGAAGATGTAGCCAATGCTGAAGGCGATTTTAAAGATCATATTAATGCTGAATCATTAACCGTATTGCCAAATGTATACGCAGAACCAGCTTTAGGAAACGATGCTACAGATCAAGCTTTTCAATTTATACGCAAAGGATACTTCGTGTATGATCAAGATAGTAGTTCCACAAAAATGGTTTTCAATAGAACTGTTACGCTAAAAGATACCTGGGCTAAAGAAGTGAAAAAAGGATAAAAATTAATAATACTTCAGTGGGTTTCGCTTTGCATCAAAAACATAGTTTTTGATGTTTTTCCAAAAAGCTAATATCATATAAATGATGACGGGCGATCCCATGGTTAGGAATGAGATATAAATAAACCACATTCTAATTTTTGTTGATGCAATACCTAGCCTGACCCCAATAGAAGAACAAACCCCAAAAGCTTGTAATTCTAAAAATTCTCTGATTTTTTGCATGACTATGGATTCTTTATACACTTAAAGGTAAGTACAAAAATATCAATATTGTGCATATTAATATTGAATTGCATTTCAACCTAAGCGCGTTTTTTAGTAAATTTGCTTTGCTTACGCAAAAGATTCAATTAATCTAAAAAATTACTTCTTTATGGCTTTTGACATTGACATGATAAAGAAAGTGTATGCAGAAATGCCTGCCAAAGTTGATAATGCTAGAAAAGCATTAGGTAGACCACTCACTTTATCTGAAAAAATCCTTTTTGCACACTTACATGCAGACCAGCCGCTTGCCAATTTTGAGAGAGGCAATAGCTATGTAGATTTTGCTCCAGACCGTGTTGCTATGCAAGATGCAACTGCTCAAATGGCATTGCTACAATTCATGCAAGCAGGACGCAAACAAGCGGCAGTTCCTTCTACTGTGCATTGCGATCACTTAATCACTGCCAAAAATGAAGCAAAAAAAGACTTAGAAGTTGCTAATGCAGAAAGTAAAGAAGTTTACGACTTCTTAGCTTCTGTATCAAATAAATACGGTATTGGATTCTGGAAGCCAGGTGCTGGAATTATTCACCAAGTGGTATTAGAAAACTATGCATTCCCAGGTGGCATGATGATTGGAACTGATTCACATACAGTAAATGCAGGTGGATTAGGCATGATTGCTGTGGGTGTTGGCGGTGCAGATGCTTGCGATGTAATGGCAGGATTACCTTGGGAACTAAAATGGCCTAAACTAATTGGGGTAAAGTTAACCGGTAAATTAAGTGGTTGGACAGCTCCAAAAGACGTGATCTTAAAAGTAGCTGGGATTTTAACGGTAAAAGGTGGAACTGGTGCTATTGTAGAATATTTTGGAGAAGGTGCAGTTGCAATGAGTTGTACTGGTAAAGGTACAATCTGTAATATGGGTGCCGAAATTGGTGCAACCACTTCAACTTTTGGATATGACGATAGCATGAGCCGTTATTTGAAAGCTACCGGAAGAGAAGAAGTAGCCAATCTTGCTGATGGAATTCGTGCTTACTTAAATGCAGACGCAGAAGTATATGAATCTCCTGAGAAATATTTTGATCAAGTAATAGAAATTAATTTAAGTGAATTAGAGCCACATTTAAATGGGCCATTTACTCCAGATTTAGCTACGCCAATTTCAAAAATGAAAGAAGTCGCAGCAGCAAATGGCTGGCCTACAAAAGTAGAAGTAGGTTTAATTGGTAGCTGTACCAATAGCTCTTATGAAGATATCAGTAGAGCGGTAAGTTTAGCGCGTCAAGCAGCTGAAAAGGGATTAAAACCAAAAGCTCAATACACCATTACTCCAGGTAGTGAGCAAGTTCGTTATACCATTGAGCGTGATGGATTCTTAGAAGTGTTTGATAAAATAGGCGCAACAGTATTTGCAAATGCTTGTGGACCTTGTATTGGAATGTGGGATAGAGTAGGTGCTGAAAAACAAGAACGTAATACCATTGTACATAGCTTCAATAGAAATTTTGCAAAACGTGCAGATGGAAATCCAAATACCATGGCTTTTGTTGCCAGCCCTGAATTAGTAACAGCATTGGCTATCGCTGGTGATCTTACTTTTAATCCGCTAACGGATACCCTTACGAATGAAAAAGGAGAGCAAGTAAAGCTAGATGAGCCAACTGGAATGGAATTACCTCCAAGAGGCTTTGCAGTTGAAGACGCAGGATATCAAGCACCAGCGGAAGACGGCAGTACAGTTAATGTTCAGGTTGAGCCAACAAGTAAACGATTACAATTATTAGACCCATTTGCTGCTTGGGAAGGCACTGATCTAAAGGGATTAAAATTGTTAATTAAGGCCAAGGGTAAGTGTACCACAGATCATATTTCTATGGCAGGCCCATGGTTAAAATTCCGTGGACACTTAGATAATATTTCAAACAACATGTTGATTGGAGCGGTGAATTTCTTCAATGAAAAAACCGATAATGTAAAAAATCAGTTGACTGGCGAATATGGTCCTGTTCCTGCAACTCAACGCGCTTATAAAGCAGCAGGTATTGGATCAATTGTTGTTGGTGATGAAAACTATGGTGAAGGTAGTTCAAGAGAGCATGCTGCGATGGAACCACGTCATTTAGGTGTTCGTGCAATTTTAGTAAAGTCTTTTGCACGTATTCACGAAACCAACTTAAAGAAGCAAGGAATGTTGGCATTAACTTTTAATGACAAATCAGACTATGATAAAATTCAAGAAGATGATGTAATCAATATTGAAGGATTAACATCATTTGCTCCTGAAACTCCTTTAAACATTGTTTTACAGCACAAAGATGGTTCTGAAGACAAGATTGTTGTGAATCATACTTACAATGCACAGCAAATTGAATGGTTTAAAGCTGGTGGTGCATTGAATATTATTCGCAAGCAAGTTGCTGGATAATTAAAGTAATATTTGAAAAACAAATTTCATGTAAAGTCCTGCTGGATAAGAACTAGCAGGACTTTTATTTTTTGAAGCATTAATTCATTTGTTCTGACAAGATCACTCATCATATTATATTTGATTATTTTTGGGTCCTATATACTCTGGACTAGGCAACCCGACTACTTTGATGGAGAAAAATATCCTGCAACAATTCAATTGGTCAAAGACAGTGCTACCAATCAAATTGTTCCTAAAGCATTTTATTCAATTGGGGTAGATCAATATTCGATAGAAGTATCCTATCCACTATTGAATTATTTAGCTAATGAAAAAGTGACCGTTATTTTTGAAACAGAGCACCCATCAAAAGCAAGTGTATACCGATTTTGGGGCTATTGGCTACATTGGGAAGAACTAATCGGTTCAATTATTGCAGCCGTCTTATTATTTCAAATTGCTGTATCGATTACCAATAATCCAACAGAAGCAGCAATGAAAGAACAACTAGATTATACGCCAGAAAAGAAAACCAAGTACGATTAAAGGGATTCAATAACTTAGCTTTTTATTAGTTGAATATGAAAAAAAATGTCCTCATTGCACTTAGTTTAATTACGATAGGATTAGCTTGTAATAAGAACCCATATAGCGCTACCAATAAAGTTTATAAAAAACAAGTAAAAAATTATTTAGCCACTATAGGATCAATCCCTGAACAATCAATTGTAAACGATACTATTCCGCCCTCGCCTTATTGGGTGGGTACTACTAATTTTGGAATTCGCAAACCAAGTTATGTAATCATCCATCATACAGCACAACACTCCACAGATCAAACTTTAAAAACATTTACACTGCCAAGAACTGCAGTTAGTGCGCATTATGTAATTGGGAGAGATGGTAAAGTATTTCAGATGTTAAACGACTATTTTAGAGGTCAACATGCAGGGGTAAGTAGATGGGGCAATCAATTGGATATGAATTCAGCATCAATTGGTATTGAATTGGACAATAATGGATTTGAATATTTTGAACAAGCTCAAATCAATAGTTTATTGGTGGTATTAGGTAAACTTAAAAAAGCATATAATATTCCTACGGCTAATTTTATTGGTCATGGAGATATTGCCCCAACTAGAAAAAATGATCCAAATTGGCGTTTTCCATGGAAGCTATTAGCAGAAAAAGGATTTGGACTTTGGTATGATGAAATAAGAGATACAGTACCAACTAATTTTAATCATATAACTGGCTTAAGAATTGTAGGGTATGATATAAAAGATACAACTGCCGCAATTGTTGCTTTTAAAAGACATTTTTTACAAGATACAACCAAAGGGATGAGCCCATTTGGCAGAGAGATTTTATTTAATCTTCATAAGAAATATTTCTAATGGAGTAAATCAACAAATATGAAAAGGAGATATTGGCTAATTGCGTTTTTAATTTTGCAATTAGCAAATACAGAGGTAGCTGGACAATTATTACCCAATATTGAAATATTAAATGCTTTAAAGGAAAGCGATCGCCATATTGTTAAAGGCAAATCACATCTTGCCTTGATTCAATTACATCAAGTATTACAAACCAAAGATCCTATAACAGACCAAAGCAAATTATCTCACTTATACAATAATTTAGCCATTGTACTTGCTCGCTACAATAACTTCCCTGCTGCGATGGCTTGCTTTTATAAGGCAGGTTCAATTGAAGCTAAATATAATGCTACTAAAAAAGGTAAACGATATATTTCATTCTACAGCACCAATAGCAATTATGAAAATAAAATCAAAGAAGATATTATTAATGATGAGATTTTAGAGTTGATGATTCAAGATCAAATTAACCAAAAAGAACTAGAAAGAACTGAGGAGTTTGAATCAGAATTAATACAAACAGCATCTATTGTAGAAGCATTCTTAGATCAAAAAGAAGCTACCCATTATGCTCTAGCACTGCTCATAAAACAACCAATTCCTGGTCAAAAAAATACAAACACCGGATTGGGTGAAGTTGGTCATTCATTTATTTCTTTAATTAAATACAACAAGGATCAATCAGCAGTTTGTAAAACATTTGGGTTTTATCCTGAAGAGGGGCAATTGATTCCAGTCAATCCAATAATGCCCAAAGCCAACTCTGTAATAAAGGATGATGCTTATCATTCTTGGGATCAGTTATTAGGGAAATTTGTTACGAAAGAACAATTTGAAAAAATACTAGAATATATTGACCACAATATTGATAATGAGTATCATTTAAGCGATTATAATTGCTCAGATTTTGCTTTAACTATTGCTGAATTAAGTAATATAAAAATTGAGAATACAGTAGGTTCTTGGCCTCTTGGAAAAGGGGATAATCCAGGCTATATTGGGCAAAGCATTTTAGCAGGCAAATACCTTAATCTAGATACAAAAACCAAAGATGGGCTATTTACCTGCTCAAATAATTTATTTACAAAAACAAAGAAGTAGCCATTTTTTTGTAAAACATCGTACTTCCTAACGCTTGTTAGCTTATTTTTGCGCCATAAAATTTTACAACCATGCATTTTCAGTTGAGTGAAGAACATTTGATGATTCAGAAAGCGGCAAGAGATTTTGCCCAAAATGAGTGTAAACCTGGAGTTATTGAGAGAGATGAGCACCAGAAATATCCTCGCGAACAGGTAATGAAATTGGCTGAATTGGGTTTTATGGGTATGATGGTAAGCCCAGATTATGGTGGAGCGGGTATGGATACACTCAGTTATGTATTGGCCATGGAAGAAATTAGCAAGGTTGATGCTAGTACGAGTGTAAGTATGAGTGTTAATAATAGTTTAGTTTGTTGGGGTTTAGAAACTTTTGGTAATGAAGAACAAAAGAAAAAATATTTAACCCCATTAGCACAAGGTAGAAAAGACAATGAATTATATATTGGTGCATTTTTATTGAGTGAACCAGAAGCTGGTAGTGATGCTACCAGTCAACAAACAACTGCTGAAGATAAAGGTGATCATTATTTATTAAACGGAACCAAAAACTGGATTACTAATGGATCTTCTGCATCTGTTTACTTAGTAATTGCTCAAACAGATCCTGCAAAAGGAAGCAAAGGGATCAACGCATTTATCGTTGAAAAAAACTGGGCGGGTGTAACAGTTGCTGCAAAAGAAAATAAATTAGGTATTAGAGGTAGTGATACCCATACTATTTTATTTAATGACGTGAAAGTTCCAAAAGAAAACCGAATAGGTGAAGATGGATTCGGCTTCAAATTTGCCATGAAAACACTTGCTGGAGGTAGAATTGGTATTGCTTCACAGGCTTTGGGAATTGCTAGCGGAGCGTATGAATTAGCTTTGGCATATAGTAAGCAAAGAAAGGCTTTCGGAAAAGAAATCATGCACCATCAAGCCATTCAATTTAAGTTAGCTGATATGGCTACCAAAATTGAAGCTGCTCGTTTACTTTGTTTAAAAGCTGCTTGGGAAAAAGACAATGGTCTTGATTATACCTTAAGTTCATCAATGGCTAAAGTATTTGCTAGTGAAGCGGCTATGTGGATTACAACTGAAGCGGTTCAAATACATGGTGGATATGGATTTGTAAAAGAGTATCATGTTGAGCGCTTAATGCGTGATGCAAAAATCACTCAGATTTATGAAGGTACTAGTGAGGTTCAAAGAATTGTTATTAGTAGAAGTATACTAAAATAGTTGCCTTTAAATTTTAAACTAAAAATGCCGGTAAATACAACAGCTTATCTACAAATTACAAATGAACTGTCAAGTACTAAAACTACACTTGTTGCAGTAAGTAAAACAAAACCCAACGAAGATTTAATTTCACTATACGAATTAGGTCAAAGGGATTTTGGAGAAAACTATGTTCAAGAGTTAGTAGATAAAGCAGCAAGTTTACCGAAAGATATTCGCTGGCATTTTATTGGACATTTACAAAGTAATAAAGTAAAATACATTGCTCCATTCGTACACTTGATACATGGCGTAGATAGTTTGAAATTATTACAAGAGATTAATAAACAAGCAATCAAAAACAATCGGGTAATTGATTGCTTGTTACAAATTCATATTGCGGAGGAAGAAACCAAGTTTGGGTTAGACGAATCTGAGTTGGGGCAAATAATTATTCAAATTGACCAATTACCCAATGTAAGAATCTGCGGCTTAATGGGTATGGCTTCTTTTAGTGAGGATGAACATAAAGTTCGCAATGAATTCAATTATTTAAATAGTTTATTCACCCAACATAAATCTTGGTTCTTAGCACATACAGGCAAAGAACCCATCTTATCTATGGGCATGAGTGGTGATTATGCATTGGCAATTAAAGAGGGTAGTACCTTGGTCAGAATCGGTAGTCTATTGTTTGGTGCAAGAAATTATGCATAATAAAAAAGCGAATCAATTGATTCGCTTTTTTATTATAAAGTTTCCTTTAGCCACTTGAAAAATTCTCTTTGCCAAACCAATCCATTTTGTGCAGTAGACACCCAATGATTTTCGCCAGGCAAATACAATAATTTACTTTTAATGCCTCGCAACTGTGCAGCCTGAAATGCTTGTAACCCTTGTTCAATAGGCACTCTAAAGTCTATACCTCCTTGAACTATCATAATAGGGGTATTCCATTTAGCTACCTGATTGATAGGATTTTGAACACCGTATGTTTTTTGTGCAGCAGGGTTTTTATCCCAATAGGCACCACCATAATCAAAATTCACAAACCACAATTCTTCTGTTGTGCCATACATACTTTTAGTGTCAAATATTCCATCGTGCGAGATAAATGTTTTGAAACGATTGTTGTGTATTCCAGCTAACATAAATACAGAATAACCTCCATAACTTGCCCCTACACATCCCAATCTATTTTTGTCTACAAATGGTTCTTTGCTTATTGCGTCAATGGCTGATAAATAATCATTCATCACCTGACCGCCGTGGTCTTTACTAATGGATTCATTCCATTTAGTACCATGACCCGGCATTCCTCTTCGATTAGGCGCCACTACTATATATCCTTGTGAAGCCATTAACTGAAAATTCCATCTAAAAGAATAAAACTGCGTTAATGGGCTTTGTGGCCCACCCTGGCAATACAATAAGGTTGGATATTTTTTTGTTGCATCAAAGCCTGGAGGATAAATTACCCATACTAACATTTTTTTCCCATCTGTGGTAGGCACCCATTTTCTTTCTGTTTTACATTTTGCAATACTGCTGTAGAATGAATCATTCACATGCGTCAGTTGCACCATTTGATTATTCTGCAAATTCAATGTGTATAATTCTGTAGCAGTATTCATATCTGTTCTAGAAAGAATTAAGCTATTGCCTTTTTGTGCAACTATTCCAGTAATATCAAAATCTCCTGAAGTTAATTGTTTAATCACCGGCATCATTTTAGTTAGCCCTGGATTATTTACTTGAAATAATTGAAGCGTACCATTGATAGGTGCCCAAAAAAACAAAGTAAGACCGTCTTCACTCCACTTAAATCCCTCTACATGAATATCATCTCTATGTGCGGTAAGATTAACAGGAAACTTGTCTTTAACGAATACTATAAGGTCTTGTTTGTCGGCTTCAAATCCATCTCTTTTCATTTGTAACCAAGCAAGTACCCCATTTTGATTGTACTGTGGTGCTAAATCATAACCCTTATTGGCTTCTGTTAAATTAACAGTAAGTCCTGTCTCTAAATTGTATTGATAAAGATCAGTATTAGTGCTTACTGCATAATCAGTTCCATATTTTTTCTTTGCTACATAAACAATTTGCTTGCTGTTTGGATGCCAAATAAAATCTTCATCCCCTCCAAAAGGCTTGGTAGGTGCATCATAAGGTTCATTTGGCATGATGTCTTTACCTGGTAAAGATTTACCATTGTCATAAGGGGCTACGAATACATGATTATATGCGCCATCTTCCCATGTATCCCAGTGTCTGTAGTTTAATGAAGTATAAACAAAAGCATCCGATTTGGGCAAGTCTGGATACAATTCCTTTCCCGTTACTTTATTTATTTTGACTTCATCTGAATACAAAATGAATTTACTATCCGGAGAAACACGATCATTAATAATCAACTCTTCATTATTAGCTAATTCAACTGAAGCTCCACCCGATATTGGAATTTTATACTTCTTACGAATATTTTTATTAGCTGCTACATCAGGAGTTGCAACAGAATATACTATATGTTGCTTGTCTTTACTAATACCTAATGCAGCAACTCTTTGGACTTGCCATAACTTTTCCGGAGATAAAAAATCTTGAGCAGGAGCAAACTTTAAAAAAAATAACGCTACCAAAAGCAATAATTTATTCATAACTTATTTTTTTCCTGTTTTAGCAAAGTCTAAAACAAGGTGAACAAATGCTTTCATTCCTACATCTAATTTAGAATCGTTTATGATAAAACCAGGCGTATGATGATCAGGTGCCGAAGACATAGTTGGAAATTGTGTATCTCTCGCTCCTAAAAAGAAAAAGAATGATGGTGCTTTTGTACCAAAAAAGGAGAAATCCTCTGCACCTGTAACCCAATTAGTTAGTTTTACATTAGATGCCCCACCAGCAGCAGCTTGCAAAGAGGGTAGGGATCTCTCAACCAATTCAGGATCACTAAAAGTGACCAAGGTTTTAGTATCAATTATTACTTCTGCAGTAGTGCCATTTGCTTCTGCAATATTCTCCGCTATTAATCTGATTTTTTCATGAACCTTTTTTTGGACTTCACTATCTAATGTTCGGATGGTTCCTTCCATCATAGCTTCTTCTGGTATGATATTCGCTCTAACTCCTGATTGAATTCTACCCACTGAAACTACAACTGGAGCTTGCGTAATATCAATATTCCTACTTACTATTGTTTGTAATGCCTGAACAATTTCAGCACTAACAACAATTGGATCAATAGCGTTCCAAGGGTAAGCACCGTGACTTTGTTTTCCTTTTACTTTAATAGTAAACCAATCCGATGAAGCCATTGTAGCGCCTGGCTTATAATAGATTTTTCCTAAATCGTATTTTGAATTGATATGAATACCAAATACGGCATCTACTTTAGGATTATCCATTGCACCTTCTTTTATCATCAATGGAGCACCACCTTCTTCTGTTCCTGGAGGACCTTCTTCAGCAGGCTGAAATAAAAACACAACAGTGCCGTTAATATCATTCTTTATTTTACTTAGCACTTCTGCAGCGCCCAATAACATGGCCACATGAGAATCATGACCACAAGCATGCATTACTGGAACTGTCGCTCCATTGTATTCTCCTTTTGCTTTAGATGCAAATGATAATCCATTTCTTTCTTCTACTGGTAAACCATCCATATCGGCTCTTAAAGCAACCACAGGTCCTGGCTTACCGCCTTTTAAGATTCCTACTACACCCGTTTTAGCAACAATACGGGTACTAATACCAAAGCTTTTTAAAGTTTCTTCAACCTTCTTGCATGTATTAAATTCTCTATTCCCCAATTCTGGGAATTCATGAAAATACCTACGCCAATTAATTATTTTAGTATTCTCCTCTTTAAACAATTGTTCTAAAGTTGCTTGTGAGGGTTGAGCTTCAGCAGATCCTGATAACAATAAAAGGAATGCAATTATTTTTTTCATATGGTGCAATTAAATAAGTATTTCTAAGGTACTGAATACTACTATTAAATCTTGAAGAACTATTTAATTAAAAAAAGAGATTTAGTGAAACTTAATGTAACTTCAAATAAACCAGCACACTTATGAAAAAAATATCCTATCTAATTGCAACAGCAATTATGTTAAATGTAAGCCCTGTAGTTGCCTCATCTGTTGGCACAACTGCTACTGCAACAAACAAAACCACTGAAGCCAATTCAAATATAAGGATGGATGATGCAGTGGTAACTGATGCCATGAGCCAATTTAAAAGCTTATCTAGAGTAGATAGAAAAGCAAAATTAAAAGAAGTCAAATCTTTGATGAAAGAGTACAAAGCCAATAAAACCTCGGCTTCTCCTTCTAATGACAAAGTATTATTGGCTATTTTGGCTATTTTATTACCTCCCTTAGCGGTTTATTTGCACGAAGGAACAACCAACACTACTTTTTGGATTAGTGTTCTTTTAACATTATTGTTTTGGATACCAGGGGTAATTTTTGCGTTAATTACCGTTTTATAAGTTACCTATGTTCACCGTATACTTGGCGAAGTGTATCTGCAATTTCGCCAAGTGTACAATAGGTTTCAACAGCTTCTACTACCAATGGCATCAAGTTGCTAGAACCAGCAGCGGCTGCTTTAATTGCGCTTAAGCATTGATCAACTTTTGTTTGATTTCTCTTGCTTTTCAACTCAGTCAATTTAGCAGTTTGCAATTGACGAATACTGTCATCAATTTTAAATCCGGGTACTGGATTTTCTTTATCAATCGTAAATTTATTTACCCCTACAATAATTTTGTCACCACTTTCAATGTTTCGTTGATATTCAAATGCACTGCGGGCAATCTCTTCTTGCATGAATCCTTCTTCGATAGCACTAACACTTCCACCCATCGCATTAATTTTATTGAGTAACTCCCAAGCTTTATTTTCTACTTCAGCTGTAAGTGATTCAACAAAATAACTTCCAGCTAAAGGATCTACAGTATCAGGTGCACCACTTTCAAAAGCAACAATCTGTTGTGTTCTCAATGCTATTCTAGCAGCTTCTTCTGTTGGCAAACTTAATGCTTCGTCATATCCATTGGTATGTAAGCTTTGTGTACCGCCCAATACTGCAGCAAGAGTTTGAATAGTAACCCTACTAATATTATTTAACGGTTGTTGAGCAGTTAAAGTAGCACCCCCTGTTTGGGTATGAAAACGCAACATCATCGCTTTTTCATCAGTTGCACCTAGGTCTTTCATTATACGTGCCCACATTTTTCGAGCTGCACGAAACTTAGCTACTTCTTCAAACAAATTATTATGCGCATTAAAAAAGAAAGACAACCGCTTTCCAAATACATTTATGTCTAACCCTTTTGCTAGTGCAGCTTCTACATAAGCTTTACCATTGCTTAATGTAAATGCAATTTCCTGAACTGCGGTACTACCCGCTTCACGAATATGGTAACCAGAAATAGAAATCGTATTCCATTTAGGTAAAGAAGTACTGCACCATTCAAAAATATCAGTTATGATTCGCATAGATGGCTTTGGAGGATAAATATAAGTGCCTCGTGCTGCGTACTCTTTTAAAATATCATTTTGTATGGTTCCTGTTATTTTATTTAAATCTGCACCTTGCTTTTTTGCTAATGCAACATACATAGCTAATAAAATAAACCCGGTAGCATTAATGGTCATAGAAGTACTCACCTGTTCTAACTGAATCCCCTTAAACAATAGCTCCATATCTTCTAGACTATCAATTGCTACACCTACTTTACCCACTTCCCCTTCTGATAAAGCATGGTCACTATCATACCCAATTTGAGTAGGCAAATCAAAAGCAACACTTAACCCCATTACACCTTGGCTTAATAAATAGTGATACCTTTTATTGCTTTCTTCTGCAGTGGAAAAACCAGCATACTGACGCATGGTCCATAACTTACCCCTATACATATCAGGTTGTACACCCCTTGTATAAGGAAACTGTCCAGGCATTTCATTCTTCAATTTTAATGCTTCAAGATCATCAGCGGTATAACAAGCTTTAATCTCGATTTCACTATCAGTCATTTTTTTTACAGGCATGTTGCTCGTTTTATTTTATAATAATTGCTTGGCTTCATAACTCAAAGCTTCCGACACCAAATCATGCAAGGCAGATGTAGGATTGGCAACTAAATATTGCATGATGGCTTTTTGTAAATCTAATCCAGACGATTCGGGGGGTAATTGCTGCCCGATTTGGTTGATGATTTGTAAATTTTTTTCTTTTAAATTTTTAACAGCCTTCCAAGATGCAGGGCTGATATACATTTGTTGGGTAACATTAAAATCAAATTCTTCTCGAATAATTTTAGTATACATCAATTGTAGTTCAGCCGCTGAAATAGCATTAGCCGCATTACGATTGATTAAGTTGGGTAAAGCAATTCTATCTGTCAATAAAAGAAGGCGTTCATAGGCTTGTAAAGGGAGTGAACTCGCTACTTTACTCTGTTGTTTTTCGTAAATGACTAAACGTCGTTGCAGATAAATTAAATAACCAGCCATGGAAGCAATAAAAACAGCCACTATTACCGTAATTAACACCGAATTATCCATTCTAAAAAGCTTTGTACAAAGGTAGGGGATCAACAAGGAATTCCTTCTATCGTAAACACAAACAGTGATGGGTTCAGGCAAATTGGTAACTTTGTGTTCTAAATAATATTTATGGAAACAGCAATTACAACTCAAATTCCTGTAACCCTAACAGAAGGAGCTATTGTAGAAATTAAGCGATTAATGGCTGAGCCCAACTTTGATACTACGCAACGTTTAAGAGTGGGTGTAAAAGGCGGAGGATGCAGCGGTATGACTTATGTGTTAGGTTTTGATCAAACTGAAGAAGGCGATGAATTTTTTGAGATTGAAGGAATACCATGTATTATGAATAAAAGCCATAGCCTTTATTTATATGGTATGGAAATAGATTGGCAAGGAGGATTGAATAGTAGAGGATTTACTTTTAGTAACCCAAACGCCAGTAAAACTTGTGGTTGTGGAACTTCGTTTGCTGTATAAGTCCAAGAAAAAGTATTTTCATTTACTTTAGCTGCTAATCAATCAACTGCAATTAATCTCACCATAATTGATTTAAATTAAAATGCCCCGATTTACATCGAGGCATTTTTGTTATCAATCTATTTGCTTATTTAGCTTTTGAGCCCAATGCTCTACCTTTCCCGAAGTCTACTAAGAAAGGAGCAGCTACGAAAATTGAAGAGTATGTACCAGTGGCAACACCAATTAACATAGCGAATGCAAATCCTCTAGTTACTTCACCACCAAAAATGAATAGGATTAGGATGGTTAAGAAAACTGTTACAGAAGTCATGATGGTTCTACTCAATGTTTCATTGATTGCTCTGTTAATTACCGCAGCATTAGGGGCACCCTTCATCATTCCGGAGTCTTCTCTAATACGATCATAAACAATTACGGTATCATTCATAGAGAAACCAATTACTGTAAGAATTGCAGCTATGAAGTGTTGGTCAATTTCTAATGGGAAAGGAACAAAATCCTTTAAGAAACTGAATACAATCAATGTTACAAATACGTCGTGCATTAATGCAACAATTGAACCTAAAGAGTATCTCCAATCACGGAAACGGATAAATATGTATAAACAGATTACCAACACTGCAAACAAAGTTGCTTTGGTTGCACCAGCTTTTAAATCATCGGAGATGGTCGGTAAAACAGTTTGTGATCCTTGCTTATAAGTGTTCTCAAAAGTATCAAAGCTTGTTCCTGCTGGTAAATACTTGGTTAAACCCTCATATAACTTACGTTCAACTTCAGCATCAACATTGTTTCCTGTTTCTTTGATTTTATAAGAAGTAGTGATATTTACTTGATTCTTAACGTCAACCGTTTTAATAATTGGTGCTTCACCAAACACCGTTTTTAAATCTTGACGAATCATTTCAGGATCTACTGGCTTATCAAACTTTACCGTGTAGCTTCTACCACCAGCAAATTCAACTCCTTCATCAAAACCGTGGAAGAAAGAGGCAATACCCATTACAAAAATTACTGCAGATAGCATGTATGCATACTTTCTGTATTCAATAAATTTGAAATTAGCGTGGTTGAATATTTTTTTAGATATACTAGTAAAGTACTCAAAGTGTCTGTTCTTATTGGTATACCAATCAGAGATTAAACGAGATACTAAAATTCCACAGAACAATGATAATAAGATACCAATGATTTGTGTGGTTGCAAATCCTAATACAGGGCCTAATCCAAAGTAAGCAAGTATAATAGCCGTCAATAGGGTAGTGATATGACCATCTAAAACAGGAGCAAGAGAACGCTTATATCCCTCATTTACTGCAGCTGAATAGTTTTTACCCTTGGTTAATTCTTCTTTGATACGCTCAAAGATGATTACGTTAGTGTCTACGGCCATACCAATCGTCAATACTAAACCGGCAATTCCAGGAGCTGTTAACGTAAATCCTAAGGCGCTTAATACTCCAATGGTGAATAACAAGTTTAAGATTAAGGCAATATTGGCAACCCAACCACCAGTATTAAAGTATAATAACATCAAGGCAAAAATTACCAAGAAAGAAATTCCAAAAGATAATGCACCACCTTTGATAGATTCACTACCCAAAGTTGGTCCTACTGTTTGGCTCTGAACAATTTTAGCAGGAGCAGGTAATTTACCACTCTCTAAAATTTCAGACAAATCTTGCGCTTCTTTAATAGTATAGTTTCCACTGATTTGAGAATTACCAGTAGTGATAGGGTCATTAACATTAGGAGCAGAGTAAACAAAATTGTCTAATACAATGGCGATAGGTTTTCCCACATTTCTGGTGGTCATTTTAGCCCAAATATTAGAACCCACTTTGTCCATATTCATTTTAATGGCAATTCTACCGCGCTCATCATAATCCTGAGAAGCACCTGCAATACGGTCACCTTCTAATTCCGCTTGACCATTGTCTAAGGTTTTGATTGCGTATAAAGTAAGAATATCTTTTGCCTTTGGATCATCTAATTCAGCTTTACCATACATGAATACCAAGTTAGAAGGGAACTTGCTTTTTACAGATTCCATTGCTAAGTAATCATTTAAAGTACCAGTATCTTTAGATTGAATATAACCTAAAGCAGCAGGATAAACTGGACGACCATTTTCAGCTTGGTAAGGCTGAGTTAACTGCATTAAACGAAGAATAGGATTCTCTGTTGCTTTAATAGCTGCAGAATCTGTTTTAGCTGCGGTTGTCTTAGCTGCCATTGAAGAAATGGTAGCAGTTTTACTCGTATCACCTTTAGGTTGAACTGATGCAGAAGCTTTAGTTGTATCAACAACAGCTGCAACTTTATCGGCACCAGTTAAATAATCTTGAACAGCTTTATCAGCAGCAATAATACCTGTTTGAACATCTTTGTTCTCCCAAGTGTAAACTTCAAAAAATTGAAGATTGGCTGTAGATTGTAAGTAATTTCTTACTCGATCTTTATCGTTCACACCAGCCAATTCGATATTGATTCTTCCTTTTGCAGGATCTGGGTTGATATTATTTGATGATACACCAAAACGATCAATCCTAGTTCTTAGAATTCTAAATGTATTATTGAAAGCAGCTTCTGCTTGCTTGCGTAGGTAGTTTTCAACTTTTGCATTTGAATCTTCAATCTTTACTGCAGAAGCACTTTTAGTTGCAAAAAATGGAGCTAATTTGCCTTCAGGGCTAACTTTCTTGAACTCTTCCAAGAATAAAGTAATTAAATCTGCACCACTATTGGCCTTTCTTGCTACAGCAGCATCTAATGCCTTATTGAAGTTAGCGTCTTTAGTATAGTTGCTTAAAGACTTAATCAAGCCATCTAAGCCTACTTCCATGGTAACACTCATACCACCTTGTAAGTCTAGACCCAACATTAATTCCTTTTCTTTAGCACTACGGTAAGTAGTTAAACCAAAAGCCAGCTTAGTGTCTTTGGTGCTGTCTAATAAACGAAGTAATCTAGCCTTCTTTAGGTCTTCTAAAGAATCTGTGTAGGCAGCTTGCAATTCCTTGTTGCCAGGATATTGCTGTTCAGCTGTTGGAAAACGCTTTAACCACTCTGTGGCCTTCTTTTCCATTGCAGATTCATGGCTGTTTACAAACCAAGTGAATGATAATTGGTAAAGACAAATCAATGTAAGTGCTATGGCAAAAAAACGCACTAAACCTTTCAGTTGCATATTAGTAACGGTTTACGAAGTTTTATTCCTGATTTTTTCAGGACGGCAAAGATAGGGGAATGAGCGATTAATTCACAGTTACATCAAAGTAAAGCGGTGTATTAGGTGGAATCGATCGATTACCGACACAAGAATAGGCTAGTGCCGAGGGGATAACTAACTGAATTCTGCCCCCTCTTCTCACCAAAGGGATTCCAATAGTCCAACCTTCAATCACACCACTTAAAGAGAAAGAGACAGGTGTTGCCGCAGCATCAAATACGACTCCATTCAATAATTTCCCTGTATAAACTGCATTTACTTGAGAAGTAGCATTTAAAGGAGCACCTGCTCCTTGATTCATAATTTGATACAAAATTCCACTAGGATGTTCGGTATAAGTGATATTATTATCGGTACAAAACTTGACCATCGCAGCTTTTTCAGAGGCTACGGGTGCAGGCGTACAGCCCGTACTACCTGTTTTACCACAAGATATTGCCAATATGGCAAATAAACCCAATACGAACAGTGATTTTTTCATTCTCAGTTTTCTTTTTAAGACGCAGAACTATTGTTTATGGCTGCATCTGGTGTATTTAATTTTCGTTTTTTAGCCAAAATTTCTTGGTATCGTTGGTCATTCATTTCCCATTTAAACTTACGATACATAAAAGCGATAAAAATGGAAATGCCTAAAATGGCCATAAATAAAACAAAAGCGCTCATTTTACTATTGGCTTCCATAGTAGCACGCTGATACCAACCAGATAGGATAACCGCAATTACGGTTCCGCCTATGGCAAACCCTGAAGATAGGCCTAACATAAAAGCTTTCCGGCTACTTTTTTCTTTTTCACTGTTCTCTTGCCAAAAGGCAAAAAAAACATCGTCATCCATTTGCATGGCGCAAATTTAGGTCAGTTTGAGGTAAAAATCGTAGATTACTACAACCGCTTGTTTTAACTAAATAATTATGCATTTAAAAAAATTTATCCCCTCCATTTATATATTGGTCTTATTGGTTCATTGTTTTCTATTATGGGTAGAAGAATCTGAAACTGCCAGTATTACAAAAATTTTATTAATGCCTTTATTGCTTTTGTATTTATCGGAAGTACTGGCTCCAACAAAAATCAAATCTTTTCTTCCCAAAAAATTGATTGCACTTGCATTTTTAGCCTCCTGGGGTGGAGATATCTTTTTGCTGTGCGAAGGAAATCTATTTTTTATTGCTGGCATGCTCTGTTTTATTGTAGCTCATTTTTGTTATATCATTCTATTTATCAAAATTCAACCACTCAAAATCAGTAATGCCTTCTTACCCATTTTAGGGGGGATTGTAGTGCTTATCATTGGAGCAATCATCATTAATCATTTGGCACCCAAATTGGGGGATTTATATGCCCCTGTGGTGGTTTATATGATTGTAATTGCAACAATGTTCAGTAGTGCAATGATGATTTCGTCGAATACGAATACCAAACGGTATGGTGTAAATTATTTTGTTCCTGGAGCTGCATTATTTGTATTATCCGATTCTGTATTATCACTGAATATCTTTGCTTATAAAAATGTTTTTTTAGGGGTGATTGTAATGTTTACCTATGGATTTGCCCAATTTCTTTTGGCAAGAGGATTCAAAAATTACTTGATGAACAAGTAGCATTTACTTTGAATAACTGCTATTTTTACAAATGAAATTTTTTGTAACTATTATTACAATCTTATTCAGCTGTTACTTACAAGCTCAAGAGAAATTACCTGCCAATAACCTGTCTATAAAAATATTCATTAGAGATGCCGAAGAAAAAAAGCCTTTGGCCGGTGCTTCAGTAATGATCCCATCGTTAAAAAAAATGGTAGTAGCAGATAGCAACGGAGCTGCAATATTTACACAAATACCTGCTGGAAAATATGCATTTAAGATCAGTTATATTGGATACGCTGATCAAGAAATCATCATTGAGCTGCCTCAAAATGAAGACTATTATGAAGTTTTATTAAGCCATGACGAAGAACACGATGAGGAAGAAGAAGTAATTGTCACTGCAACTAGAATGAGTAGATCTATTGCAGATATTGTAACAAGAGTCGAAACTATTTCAGGAGAAGAATTGACAGAGAAAGGGAATATGAAACCTGGAGATATTAGGATGTTATTAAATGAAAGTACAGGAATTCAAACACAACAAACATCGGCAACTTCCTATAATTCGAGCATTCGTATTCAAGGTTTAGATGGGAGGTATACCCAAATACTCAGAGATGGATTTCCTTTGTACGCGGGCTTTTCAGGTGGCTTAAGTCTTATGCAAGTAGCTCCCTTAGATTTAAAACAAATTGAAGTAATTAAAGGATCTTCCTCTACTTTATATGGTGGAGGAGCGATTGCGGGATTAGTCAATTTGGTTTCTAAAACTCCCACAAATGAAAAGGAATTAAGTTTCTTGGCAAATGCTACAACTGCTGGCGGACTAGACTTAAGTAGTTTTTATAGTAAAAAATTCAATAAAATAGGTCTTACCGTTTTTGGATCAAGAAATACTTCCAATGCATACGATCCAGCTGCATTAGGATTGTCTGCTATTCCTAAATTTGCGCGTTATACCATTCATCCAAGGTTGTTTTTTTATGGCAATAAAACCAATGCAAATTTTGGTGTCAATTATATTACTGAGAAAAGGCTAGGAGGGAGTATGGATTATATTAAGAATGGCAGTCTAGGCTATTTTGAAAATAATCAAACCAACAGATTGACTACTCAATTTCAATTGACACATCAAATAAACGAGCAATCTAATTTCGTATTTAAAAACAGCTATAGCCGATTCAACAGATCCATTCAAATTCCTTCTTATGAATTTAAAGGGCTTCAGCAAACCAACTTTTCTGAAGCTACTTATCAATATAAAGCAACAAATCAGGATTGGATCATTGGGGCCAATTTTATCAGTGATCATTTTAAAGAAATGAGTCAAATGGTTGCTAACCCTAAAGATTATCAATTTAACACTTGGGGAATCTTTATTCAAAATACCTGGCAGGCAAGCGAAAAGGTAAGCATAGAAACAGGATTAAGAGGAGATTATGTAAAGCAATTTGGATTTGAATTATTACCCAGAATTGCATTCATGCTAAAAGCAAATTCGCAATTTACTTTTAGATTAGGAGGGGGCATGGGCTATAAAACACCTACTGTTTTTAATGAGGAAGCAGAGAAATTGCATTTTCGATTTATACGCCCGATTGACCAATTGGTTGCCACCAATGAACGATCGATTGGAGGAAATTTTGATATTAATTTTCGTACAAGAATTGGAGAGATTGGCCTTACGCTGAATCATCTATTTTTTTATACTAGGTTAAATTCCCCCCTGCTATTAGTAAACAGTGGCACTAGTTCATCTTTTGTAAACGCCAATGGGTTTATCAGTACCAAAGGAATGGAAACCAATATGAGGTTGAGTTACAACGACTTTAAATTATTTATAGGCTACACTTATGCCGATGTAAATACCCATTTTAACAATGTAAAAAACTGGTCCCCATTAACGTCTAAACACAGGGTCAACAATGTGCTGATGTATGAAAAAGAAGGTAAATTCAAAATGGGTGCTGAAGCCTACTTTTTTAGCCCTCAACAATTAAACGATGGAGCATTGGGAAAATCTTATTGGATTTTTGGACTAATGGCCGAAAAAATCTGGAACAACTTCTCCCTGTTCATCAACTTAGAAAATTTCACAGATACTAGACAAACCAGATTTGATACCATTTTTACTGGGTCAATGAATAACCCCAACTTTAGAGATATTTATGCTCCTGTAGATGGATTTGTGGTAAATGGTGGGCTCAAATTGAAATTATAAAAAAGCCTCACCTGAATTTCAGGTGAGGCCGTATAACTATTGATTGAAATAGTATTAATAACCCATTCCGCCCATATCAGGAGCACCACCGTGCGCATGAGGAGCTTCAGGCTTTGGCTTATCTGCAATCACACACTCTGTTGTTAACAACATTGCAGCAATTGAAGCAGCATTTTCTAAAGCAACACGAGTTACTTTGGTAGGATCAATTACACCTGCTTTAAACAAGTTCTCGTAAACTTCAGTACGAGCGTTGAAACCAAAATCTCCCTTGCCTTCTTTAATTTTTTGAACTACAATAGAACCTTCGATTCCGCTGTTGATTACAATTTGACGCAATGGCTCTTCAATGGCTCTTTTCACAATTTGAATACCAGTTAATTCGTCTTCGTTAGCACCTTTCAACTTCTCTAAGCTTTCTACCGCGCGAATGTAAGCAACACCACCACCTGGTACAATACCTTCTTCAACAGCAGCTCTTGTAGCATGTAAAGCATCGTCTACACGGTCTTTCTTTTCCTTCATTTCAACTTCTGTTGCAGCACCTACATAAAGAACTGCTACACCACCGCTTAATTTAGCTAAACGCTCTTGTAATTTCTCGCGATCGTAGTCTGAAGTGGTATTTTCTACCTGAGCTTTAATTTGATTTACTCTTGCAGTGATATCAGCTTTTTTACCTTTACCGCCTACAACAATGGTATTATCCTTGTCAATAGTGATAGAAGCAGCTTGGCCTAAATAAGTAAGGTCTGCATTTTCTAATTTGAAGCCTTGCTCTTCGCTAATTACAGTACCTGCAGTTAGGATCGCAATATCAGTTAACATTTCTTTTCTACGGTCACCAAAACCAGGTGCTTTAACAGCTGCCACTTTAATGGTACCACGTAATTTATTTACTACTAAAGTAGCCAATGCTTCCCCTTCTAAATCTTCAGCAATAATTACCAAAGGACGTCCGGTTTGAGCTACTTTCTCAAGAATATGTAAGATATCTTTCATAGCGCTGATCTTCTTATCGTAGATCAAAATGTATGGATTCTGCATTTCAGCTTCCATTTTTTCGCTATTGGTTACAAAATAAGGAGAGATATAACCGCGATCGAATTGCATACCTTCTACTACATCAACTGTAGTATCAGTTCCTTTCGCTTCTTCTACAGTAATTACCCCTTCTTTACCCACTTTAGCCATTGCTGTAGCAATTAACTTACCAATTTCGCTATCACTGTTTGCAGAAATGGTCGCTACTTGCTCAATCTTTTTAGAATCGTTGCCTACAGCTTGAGATTGTGCTCTTAAGCTATCCACCACTTTAGCAACAGCTTTATCAATACCACGCTTTAAATCCATTGGATTTGCACCAGCAGCAACGTTCTTTAACCCTTCGCTGATGATTGCCTGAGCCAATACAGTTGCAGTAGTAGTTCCATCACCTGCAATGTCTGCAGTTTTAGAAGCTACTTCCTTAACCATTTGAGCACCCATATTTTCAATTGCATCTTCTAATTCAATTTCTTTTGCAACAGAAACACCATCTTTAGTAACTGAAGGTGCGCCAAATTTTTTCTCAATAACCACATTACGACCTTTTGGTCCTAAGGTTACTTTAACAGCGTTGGCAAGGGTGTCAACGCCTTTCTTCATTTTATTTCTAGCTTCAATATCAAAGAAAATTTGCTTAGCCATATTTGTAGTTTTACAATTTTAGAAATGATAATAATTAAAGAATCGCCAAAAGATCACTTTCTCTCATGATCAATAAGTCTTGTCCCTCAATTTGAACTTCAGTACCTGCGTACTTGCCATACAATACAGTGTCACCTACTTTTACGGTCATTGGCTCATCTGTTTTACCTTTTCCGGCAGCAACGATTACACCACGTTGTGGCTTTTCTTTTGCAGTATCAGGGATAATGATTCCACCGGCTGTTTTTTCTTCAGCAGCAGCAGGCTTTACAAGAACTCTGTCGTGCAGAGGAGTAACGTTGATTTTCTTAGCCATACGTTATTGATTTTGGTTAGTTGTTTAAAATTTACTGAGTGATTGCTATAATTATGCCAGAGCGTCATTTCAGCCAATTTTTCAGTTATTGGTTTAAAAAACATAGTTAAAACGCTGTTGTTGACAGAATTATCATACTAAGAAAGTCAAGCCTAGTATCAAGAGTGCCAAAATTTCACCAGAATCAACAATTATCAAGTCAAAATAAACGATAAATCCCTACCTTCGCGCTGCTCAAAAAAAGTTCTTGTTTAATGATTAGCAGAAGAAATATCCGCGTAAAAGTGATGCAGTTGCTCTATATGATTGAAGCCGCGGATTCCACTAATACGTTTCAGCATCCCGTTCAAACTCTAGAGAAACAAATGGATAAAAGCAGGGAACTTTTTGTTTACCTGATTTATTTTATTGCCGAAGTAGCCCGTTATGCAGAAACTAGTGCACAAAAAAGGGCTTCCAAAAACCTTCCCAGCTCTGCAGACCTCAATGTAAATATCAAAATTGCAGGCAACGATTTCATTTGGAATCTTTTAGAAGACAAAGGGTTTCAACAATGTTTAGAAAAAGATCATCCTGAAAAATTATTAGATAAAGAATTAGTAAGTAAAGTGTATAAAGCATTAACAGAAAATGCTGTATACCAAGTTTACATTACTGAAGAGAGCAGAGACAAAGGAAAGGAAAGGGAAATTATAAAATTGATATTCAGTGAGTTAATGCTACCTAATGAGCATTTTATTTCGCATATTGAAGAGCATTTTAATAACTGGGACGACGATGCTGAAATGATGGAGCAATTGGTATTGACTTATATTCAAAAGCCAAAATCGGTTCAATTTAACGAAATCATGAGTCCTGATAAATGGGAGTTTGCAAAAACCCTATTAAAGACAGCGATCGACAAAAAAGAATATTGCGCTGAATTAATCAAACCAAAATTAAAAAATTGGGATGCCGAGCGAATTGCTCAATTAGATATGGTATTGATGCGTATGGGCTTATGTGAATTGTTGTATTTTGACACAATTCCTACCAAAGTGACCATCAATGAATATATCGACTTAGCAAAAGAATACAGTACTGCACAAAGCGGACAGTTCGTAAATGGAATTTTAGATAATATTCACAAAGAATTGGTAGCAGAAGGCAAGATTCAGAAAGTAAGTTTCAAGTAATTCCTTTTAATTTGTAAATTATTTAAACAGAGAATATATGTTATTGAACGCGTTAACTATTTTAGCTGCCGACCCTAAGCAGGGTGGTACTGTACAATTGATCATGATGGGAGCCATTATTTTGGTATTCTGGTTATTCATGATTAGACCTCAAGCAAAAAAAGCAAAAGAACAAAAGAAGTTCATAGATAATTTATCTAAGGGTGATAAAATTGTAACCATTGCTGGTATACATGGTGTAGTAAATAAAATTAACGAGGACGGTACTTTACAATTAGAAGTTACTCCTGGTAGTTATTTAAAAATTGAGAAATCTGCTTTAAGCATGGAGTGGACTGCAGCAATCAACAAGCCTGCTGTTGAAGAGAAAAAATAAATTGATTACATGGCTTTCTAGTAACAATCAATTATACCTTAATTTTATGTCCTGCAAGATTCAAACTTGCAGGATTTTTTATGCGCAGTATAGGACTTACCGGCGGAATAGGAAGTGGCAAATCAATCGTTGCAAAAATATTCAGAACACTTGGGGTTCCTGTATTAGATGCAGATGCATTGGCTAAAAAAATAATGTTGGAAAACGAAGCGGTTAAAGCGCAAATACTCGCTGCATTTGGTACTGAATCTTACAATGATCAAGGTCTCAATCGATCTTTTATTTCCAATATTGTCTTTAATGACCCATTCCAATTAGAGGTTTTAAATTCGATTGTACACCCCGCTACCATTGAAGCGGGAAAGAAATGGGCATTGGAACAAAATGCACCTTATACCATAAAAGAAGCAGCATTATTTTTTGAATCAGGCTCAGCTGATGGAATGGATTTAATTATTGGAGTATACGCCCCTGATGCGTTACGCATTCAACGGGTAATGCATAGAGACCAAACGAGTAGGGAGGAAGTCTTGAACAGAATGAAACATCAAATCAGTCAAACGATTAAAATGAAGCTTTGCGATAAAGTAATTGTAAACGACGAGCAATCTCTATTGATACCACAAGTATTGGCATTGCATAATGAATTAATTACTTTGTAATTAAATAGCACCAACGCTTTAATTTTCCTTCAAAATCAAATGGGGTAGTGGCCTTGGTAATATCTTTTATTTGGGTAGAATGTATGGATGCAGCATCCAATTGAAATCGAACAAAATTGGTACTAAAATACAATTGCCCTCCAGGAGCTAAGGCTGCTAATGCATCGTTAATCAATTCTGCATGGTCTCGCTGAATATCCAATATATCTTTCATTCGCTTGCTATTGCTAAATGTAGGTGGGTCCATGATGACCAAATCAAAACTATTGGGCTGCAAGGTTTTCAAGTATTGCTTTACATCAGCATGAATAAATTGAAAAGCTTTTTTATCCTTGAATAAGTTGATGGTCAAATTATCTTCTGCCCAAGCCAAATAGGTCTTAGACAAATCTACCGATACAACACTTGAAGCCCCACCGGCAGCAGCATACACAGAAAAAGAACCTGTGTAACAAAAAAGGTTTAATACCCGTTTATTGGTGCAGGTATCACGCACCATTTTCCTAGTAATTCGATGATCTAAAAATAAACCTGTATCTAAATAATCAGTAAGATTTACCAGAAATTTCAACCCATCTTCTAATACCGTACTATATTGTTTTTCAGTACTAATTTTTTCATACTGCTCATCTTTATGACTCATCCTTTTGCGCAGTTTAAAATTCATGCGCTCGATAGGGATGCCAACAACTTCTTCAATGATTGACTTGCATGCTTCCATCCATGCATCGTGTACTTCATCTTCCATACCATGCCTTCTTAAATATTCGGCAATGTATAATTGGTCTTCGTATAACTCAATACTAAATGGAAATTCTGGCAAATCATGATCATACACACGGTAACAAGGAATATTTTGTCTACGGGCCAATTTGCTTTTGTGTTTAAACACTTTGCTTAGCCTGTTTCTAAACATTTCAGCTTTTACCGGATCAATCATATGCTTATTTTGGCAGGTAAAGGTACAAGCCATTTATCCATATTGTAAATTTTGAAGTAGCATTTCAATTATATTTATGTCTTAAAGCTTGCACATGAAAAAAATTTTCCTGATGGCTTGTTTATTGCCTTTGATTGGGCAAATAAAAGCACAACAGTATCCAACCTTTCAAGAACAACAAAATCGGCTAACACAGTTGGCTAAGAACAATTCCAAATGGGCATCCCTTCAATCACTCGCCAAAACAGCAGGCGGTAAAGATATTTGGGTCATGACATTGGGCAGTGGTAAAACCGAAACCAAACCAGCTATTGCAGTGGTGGGCGGAGTAGAAGGCACTCATTTATTGGGCACCGAACTAGTCATTCAATTTGCAGAAAATCTATTAAAGCAAATAGATAAAGACAGCGTTCAAAAACTCTTAAACGAAAACACTTACTACTTGTTTCCGAATATGAGCCCCGATGCTATGGAGACTTATTTTAGTAAACTGCCATTTGAGCGTTTGGGCAATGCCACAAATACTGATGATGATAGAGATGGCAAAACAAATGAAGACGCTTTTGATGATTTAGACGGAAATGGAAAAATCACCATGATGCGTGTAGAAAGCCCTGTTGGAATTTATAAACTACACCCAGAAGACCCAAGAGTATTAATCAAGGCAGATATTGCAAAAGGCGAAAAAGGAAAATATTTATTGTTGTCTGAAGGAATAGATAATGATAAGGATGGGCAGTATAATGAAGATGGAGTTGGGGGAATTCATTTCAATAAAAACCTAACCTACAAGCATAAAACATTCGGAGCAGGTGCTGGAGAATTTCCAGCTAGTGAAATAGAAACAAGAGCAATCCTTGATTTCTTGTATGACGCATTCAACGTTTATGCTGTAGTGAGCTTTAATAGTTTAAATAATTTAAGTACAAATGACGATAAAGTAACAACCGTTGTTAGTGATTTGTATAATAAAACTTTGGGGGCAAAAGACGCTCCTAGAACAAATGCTGATGGAGGAGACTTCATGAGTTGGGCATACCAACATTATGGTCGTTTTAGTTTTAGTACACCAGGATGGTGGGTTCCTAAAGCCAAGCCAGATACGGCAAAGAAAGAAAAAGCATTTACAGTAGAAGATGCAACGGCTAATTATTTGAGATGGAGTGCACAGCAAGGATTAAATCATTTTACTGAATGGAAAACAGTGCAACACCCCGACTTTCCAGGACAAGTTGTTCAAGTAGGTGGTGTTGATCCCTATGTAATGATAAATCCCCCTTACAAAATGGTCAATGAAATTGCACAAAAGCATACCGATTTTTTAACCAAGTTGACTTATTTAAAACCACAAGTAGTCGTACAAAAAGTAGATACACAAAAACTAAGTAATGGCTTAACAAAAATCACTATCGATGTAGCCAATACGGGTATGCTACCTACTCATAGCAAATTTGCTGACCGTAATTATTTTGTAAAACGCTTGAAAGTTGCGTTACAATTAACGGATAAGCAACAATTGATTGGTGGCCAAAAATTAGCGTTAATCAACAATATGGAGCCGCATACGATGCAACAGTTTAGTTGGATTGTAAAGGGGACAGGAAGCATCACTGTTGAAACTGGTTCACCTGCAATAGGTTTAACTACTAAAGCCATCACGTTACAATAAAAAATCAATTATGAAAAAAATATATTCATTTATCATAGCAGTTTTGTTGAGTGCAAGCATGATGGCTCAGGACGCCAATCAGGTATTTAAAGCTGCTGGAACCCCCGTAAATCCTAAGGTTCAGGCAAGTTGGAACCGCTATTATGATCACGCAGGAATAACTGCACTTTGTAAAAAAATTGCTGCCGCTTACCCTGACTTGGCTAAATTAACTTCATTGGGTAAATCTTATGCAGGTAGGGATTTATGGTGTTTAACGATTACCGATTTCAAAAAGGGAAATGAATTACAAAAGCCTGGTATGTATATTGATGGCAATATTCACTCGAATGAAATTCAAGGTGCTGAATTTGCCTTGTACACAGCTTGGTATTTAACAGAGAGTTTTGGTGATACCAAATTCATTCAAGAATTATTAGAAGACAAAGTATTCTACATTGTTCCGAGTATTAACCCGGACGGCAGAGATAGTTATATGCACCAACCCAATACTTCCAGTTCACCTAGATCAGGAGTTAAGCCGGTTGACAATGATGGAGATGGTTTGGTAAACGAAGATTGGTATGATGATTTAGATGGCGACGGGCATATTACTATGATGCGTAGAAAAAATGTAAATGGTCGTTATAAATTAGATCCACGTGATCCTAGAAATATGGTTATGGTAGGCGCAGATGAACAGGGGGATTACGAACTCCTTGGAATGGAAGGCATTGATAATGATGGTGATGGCCGTGTAAACGAAGATGGCTATGCTTTTGAATACGATCCAAATAGAGATTGGGGTTGGGGATGGCAACCAAACTACATTCAGAACGGCGCCTATAAATATCCGTTCTCTATTCCAGAAAATAGAGCAGTCATGGAGTTTGTGATGAAACACCCGAATATTGCTGCAGCGCAGTCTTACCACAATGCAGGTGGAATGATTTTAAGAGGACCTGGCGCTTCTGCAGATGTGACCACTTACAATTCTCAAGATGTAGCCATTTACGATGCGATTGCAAAAAAAGGTGAGGAGTTAATGCCTGGCTATAAATACTTAATAGTTTATAAAGATTTGTATTCTGCCTATGGCGGAGAATTGGATTGGTTTTATGCTGGTAGAGGCATTTACACCTATTCAAATGAATTGTGGACTCCGTATTTAATGTTCATGAAAGAAAGTACTAGAAGTCCTTTTGACAATAGCTCCTATAATTTTGATAAATATTTATTGTTTAAAGATGGATTTGTTGATTGGAAAGAATACGATCATCCACAATATGGCAAAGTAGAAATTGGCGGATTTAAAAAGAACTTTGGCCGAGCACATCCGGGATTTTTATTAGAGTCTGATGCGCATAGAAATATGGCATTCAGTATTTATCATAGTTACCATACACCTAAACTATCTGTTTCAGAAGTGAAAGAAAAGGATTTAGGTGGTGGATTAACAGAAGTAACTGCTGTAATTGCCAATGAGAGATTAATGCCTACGCACAGTAGTCAAGACGTGAAGAATAAGATAGAAAGACCCGATTACATTACATTAAGCACTTCAGCTAAAATTGTAGCAGGAATGATTATGACAGACAAAGACTTGAATCTTTCTAAAATTCAAAACAACAATCCTGGTACCATTGAAATAGACAATATACCTGGATTGGGAACGGTTACTGTTAAATGGATTGTGGAAGGAAAGGGGAAATACACAGTAAATGTAGACAGTAAAAAAGGAGGAATTGCTAGCGCTTCAAAATAAAGACTCTTTAAAAAGAACGCCCACTTATCAATTGAAAAGGCTGGCACTTTAAAAGTACCAGCCTTTTCAATTTTAAAAAACTTTAAGAAAGTTTACTGAGCGAATCGGCTATTCTAGCCCAAGCTTTTTCAATATTAGGCATACTATTGGCAAATGAAAAACGAACACAATTAGGTTCTCCAAATGCATCTCCCATAACTGAACTAACATGGGCGGTATTCAATAAATACATGCTAAAATCAGCTGCATTTTTAATAGTTTCTGTACCATTTGATTTACCAAAATAGTAACTCACATCTGGAAATACATAGAATGCGCCTTCTGGGGCAAAGCATTTGAACCCAGGAATAGCATTCACCAATTCCAAGGTTTTCGTTCTCCTTCTAGTAAACTCTTCTGTCATTTCAATAGATGGTTTCAAATCTCCTGTAAGCGCTGCCACCGCTGCTTTTTGTGCAATAGAGCAAGTTCCACTAGTAAACTGTCCTTGTAATTTCTCACAAGCTTTTGAGATGGATGTATTTGCAGCAATGTAGCCTAAGCGCCAACCAGTCATGGCAAATCCTTTACTTAATCCATTAATAATAACTACCTGATCTTTTATGCTATCAAATTGAGCAATGCTCTCGTGTTTTCCCATGAAATTGATGTACTCATAAATTTCATCTGAAAGTATAATAATCTCAGGATGCTTCTCAAATACTTTGACCAATGCAGCCAACTCCTCTTTACTATACACCGCTCCTGAAGGATTACAAGGTGAAGAAAACATAAAGACCTTGGTCTTTGGTGTTATGGCTGCTTCTAGTTCTGCCGGAGTTGTTTTGAATTTATTTTCGACTGTAGTTCTAATTTCCACTACTTTTCCACGAGCAATTTTTACCAACTCAGAATAAGTAACCCAATATGGAGTGGGTATAATCACTTCGTCGTCTTCATCCACTAAGGCTAATATGGAGTTAGCCAAACTTTGCTTAGCTCCAGTAGACACCACTATATGCTCAGGCTTATAGTCTAAGTTATTATCCCGTTTTAATTTAGTACAAACGGCTTCTCTTAAATCTAAGAAACCGGGCACTGGAGTATAATGACTCCAGTTGTCGTTAATTGCTTTAATTGCTGCATCTTTAATATGCTGAGGTGTATCAAAATCGGGCTCACCCAAACTAAGATCAATTACATCAATTCCTTGAGCACGCAATTCACGACCTAGTTTGGCCATTTTCAGTGTTTCAGGCTCACTAAACCTGTTTAATAGAGAAGACAATTCCATTCAAAAAAATTTAAGATGACAATTTACTTAATTATGGGCAATTTGCCCTTGCGCTTTAATTCATGTTGATAAATTACAATCCCTAAATCGCGCATAAAAGGAAAGCCTAATGCATCGTATTCGTATTGATCATCGTTGTAAATGCCATCGTTGTTGCAGGAAATAACAGCACTAAGCATGAATTCAATATTATTTGCAGGATCTGTTATGTAGGCAATATCTAATAAAAAACCATAAGCATCTCCTACTTTATTATAAATTTTCACATTGGGATACAAGGTTTTTCTTTCAGAACCTTGTAATAGAAATTTGCAATAAGTATCATAATAATAACTTGAATCATAAGAGGGAGACTCCGATTCACGGGGATAGCTGCTCATGTATTTTTTTACAAAAGCATAATCGTCTTCGGTTAAGTTAAATCGTTTTTTCCTAGGAAACTGCTCAGGGAAAATAACAGATTGCAAAATATGGTGTAGGTCATGTAAATAAATTCTATTCTTGTTTAAAAAAGAAAATGGTTCATTGATAATTTTTCCATCTCTCATATAACCCTTCCCCAACAATACATTGGTAGCTTCAAAAACTGCATTGCTTTTAATCGCAGGTTGCTCATAAATTAAATTACCAGCAGTGTCATAAAATTTTACTGGGTTGGTAATGGCCTGTTGTTCAACTGTACGATTCAATTGAAGTCTATGCCGAATTATCGCATCGGGATAGCCTTTCTCTTTTAGTTTACGCTGAATATATTCTTGACCTAAAAATTCATACAAGCGATTGAAGGCATCGTTGTCGCTGACTAAAAAAATTTGCTTGATATAATTTTCAATAGTGGGTGCACCATCATTTGCATTGGGTTGATTATAAACGTGGTCTTGCGCAACTGCTGCACTATCTGTAATCATGATGCTACTTCGGGTGAGCCCTTTAATGCCAAGTTCATTGATTTTTTCTAAAGCTAACAACGCAATAGGCATTTTTACCGTACTTGCTGGATAGAAATACTCCTGATTATTCAAACGATAACTAAACTCTTTAAATAAGGGTTTATTTCTTTTATTTCTATTGATTTGAGTATATATAATTTGTACCCTAAAACTATCTGGGTTACTGGTAATTCTATTGAAAAAAGTAGGATTATTGTTTAAAGCTTGATGAAGTGGATTATTGGAAGTAAGATCCAATGGCTGGGCATAGGACATAATTAATTGGGAACATGTCAATATTAGAAAAAAGAGATGCTTCATTTACCAAACTTAATGAAAATTGATAATTAACTTTACCAAATGCCACATGAAGCAATTTCTGTATTTGATATGTTTAAAATAGGGGTAGGACCTTCTAGTTCGCATACCCTAGGGCCTTGGCGCGCTGCACTACGTTGTTTAGAAAGCTTGACAAAGCAAAATCCCATTGCAACTGTTAAAGCAGTCACTGTATTGTTATATGGTTCTTTAGCCAAAACGGGAAAGGGGCACGGAACAGATATAGCTGTGCTAATGGGTTTAATGAAAGAAGACCCTGTAACGATTGATGTTAATAGCATTAACCCTAAAATTGCCCAGATTAAATCAACCCATACTTTATTACTAGGAGGCGAACATGCCATTCCATTCGATTTTAAAGAAGATTTGGTTTTCTTAACCAATGAATCCTTGCCTTTTCATCCAAATGGTTTGAGTTTTTTAATTACATTAAACAACGGAGCACAATTTAGCGAAACATACTTTTCAATTGGTGGTGGATTTGTAGTAAAAGAAGGTGAATCATCGGCTGGAAATAATGATAGTGTAGAGCTCCCTTTTCCAACAAATAATGCAGCGGATATTTTACATTGGTGTAGAAAAACCGGTATGGCCATTCATGAAATGGTTTTAGAAAATGAGACCAGTTGGCGTTCTGAAGCAGAAACCAAAAATGGCGTCCTTGCTATATGGCATGCTATGCGTGACTGCACCTACAGGGGTTGTCATTCAAAAGGAGAGTTACCAGGTGGCCTACAAGTGAGAAGAAGAGCATTTGAACTAAATAAAAAACTCATCAACAAACAACCTTACAATAATTATGAAGAATGGCTAAAGGCCATTCGTAATGGAGGACATTCCTTCAATTACATTTTAGATTGGGTAAGTTGTTTTGCATTAGCAGTAAATGAAGAAAATGCTTCATTTGGCAGAGTAGTAACTGCTCCAACTAACGGTGCTGCAGGTGTTATTCCAGCTGTATTACAGTATTATATTGCTTTTAGTGAAGGGGGAACTGAAGAAAAAATCATTCAATTTTTGTTAACTGCATCTGAAATAGGATCCATCTTTAAAAAAGGAGCTACTATTTCAGCAGCAATGGGTGGTTGTCAAGCAGAAATTGGCGTATCATCAGCTATGGCAGCAGGTGCCCTCACCGAATGTATGGGAGGTACCCAACAACAAACATTGATGGCTGCAGAAATAGCAATGGAACACCACTTAGGACTCACTTGCGACCCTATTGGTGGTTTGGTACAAATCCCTTGTATTGAGAGAAATACGATGGGTGCTATCAAAGCAATTACTGCTTCTCAATTGGCATTACAAAGTACACCTGATTTTGCATTAGTGAGCTTAGACAAAGTAATTGCGACCATGTGGAATACAGCACTAGATATGAACAGTAAATATAAAGAAACTGCAGATGGGGGATTAGCCGTTCAGGTTCCTTTAGGTTTAAGCGAGTGTTGAGAGAAATTATGGGATTTGAATAATCAATTATGAAATAAGAATCATGAATTACCCACATTTATTTGAGCCCTTAGATTTAGGTTTTACAACACTAAAGAATAGGATCCTGATGGGATCGATGCACACTGGTTTAGAAGAAAGTAAAAATGGTTTTGCCAAACAAGCAGCCTATTTTGCCGAGAGAGCCAAGGGTGGGGTTGGATTGATAGTAACTGGTGGGGTAGCCCCTAATAGAGCAGGATGGACATCTCCTTTTGGAAGTAAACTGTCCACAAGATCAGAAGCTAAACAACATCGATTAATTACAGAAGCCGTGCATGCAGAAGGGGGCAAAATATGCATGCAAATTTTACATACAGGCAGGTATGGCTATCATCCCATATGTGTTGCCCCATCTGCTATTAAATCTCCCATTTCTCCTTTCAAACCTTGGAAACTAAGCAGTGGTGGAATAAAGCGCACCATCAATGATTTTGTAAACTGTGCAAAATTGGCTCAAGAAGCTGGATACGATGGTGTTGAAATTATGGGGTCTGAAGGATATTTGATCAATCAATTTATCGTTTCAAAAACCAATCAAAGAACGGATGAATGGGGAGGATCTTATGAAAACAGAATTAAATTTCCGATAGAAATAGTTCGCCAAACTAGAGAAGCAGTTGGTAAAAATTTCATCATCATTTATAGATTGTCGATGTTGGATTTGGTGGAAGATGGCTCTAGTTGGGAAGAAGTAGAACAGTTGGCAAAAGCCATTGAAAAAGCAGGGGCTACTCTTATTAATACAGGAATAGGTTGGCATGAAGCAAGGGTTCCTACCATTGCAACCATGGTTCCGAGGGGAGGATTTAGTTGGGTTACCAAAAGATTGATGGGTAAATTATCTATTCCATTAATTACTACCAACAGAATCAATATGCCCGATGTGGCTGAAAAAATTTTAGCAGATGGTCATGCCAATATGGTTTCGATGGCCAGACCTTTTTTAGCAGATCCTGAATTTCCTAAAAAGGCCTTTGAAGGAAGAACTGATGAAATCAATACTTGCATTGCCTGTAATCAAGCTTGTTTAGATCATGTATTCGAAAGAAAAACAGCCAGTTGTTTAGTGAACCCTAGAGCATGTAAAGAATTATCAACAATCGTTTTACCAGCAACAACTAAAAAGAAAATTGCAGTTGTAGGAGCAGGGCCTGCAGGGCTTTCCGCATCCGTTACTTTGGCGCAACGCGGACATGAAGTGCATTTGTATGAAGCACAATCGGTAATTGGAGGGCAGTTTAATATTGCTAAAGAAATCTCTGGTAAAGAAGAATTTATAGAAACATTGCGATACTATAAAAAGCAGATGGAATTGCATAAAGTACAAATTCATTTGAATAGTGTTTTTAAAGAAGAGCAAGCAACTGATTTTGATGAAGTAGTTGTTTCAACAGGTGTGAGCGGTAGAACTTTAACCATTGAAGGAATAAATGATCCGAAAGTATTGACCTATACAGATGTTGTACTGCATAAAAAACCAGTAGGTAAAAAAGTGGCCATTATAGGAGCTGGCGGAATTGGTTTTGATGTTGCCGAATTTTTAACCAATGAAGAAAGTAATACCATTCCAACATTTATGGCAGAATGGGGGGTAGATATGAATTATACGGTAAGAGGTGCATTACAAAAAAACCATTCAACAAAATCTCCAAGAGAAGTTTATTTATTACAACGTTCAAAAGGCAAGCTGGGAGAGGGTTTAGGTAAAACAACCGGATGGATTCATCGTGCAGCATTAAAGATGAAAAAAGTGAAAATGATTGCAGAAGTAAGTTATGAAAAAATAGACCAGGATGGATTTCACATTAAGGTTGCAGGTGTCCCACAAGTGCTTGATGTAGACAATGTTGTTATTTGTGCAGGCCAGGTTTCTAATAACCAATTGTATCATTCTTTAAAAGTAAATCATACCAATGTCCATTTAATTGGAGGAGCGTTAGAAGCCGGAGATCTAGATGCAAAAAGAGCAATTGAACAAGGTTATCAAGTAGGAATTCGTTTATAAAAAACAAAATGAAACCAATCTCAATACGTCCTTTTTTTGGTGCCAAGCATTTTGATCTTAGTCGTGAATTTTATAAAGACTTAGGATTTAAAGAACATATCATTTCCCCTAATTTAAGTGTATTCCATTACCTAAGTATTTCGTTTTACTTACAGGATGCTTACGTTAAAGATTGGGTAGACAATACCATGGTTTTTGTGGAAGTAGAAAACGTAGATGATTTTTGGGCTGAGCTACTCTCCTTAAATTTAACGCATAAATATCCGATGGTTCGTTTAGTTCCACCCAAAACTTTAGATTGGGGAAAAGAGTGTTTTGTGCACGACCCTTCGGGTATACTTTGGCATTTTGGTACATTTAAAAATGATTAATTTATTTATACTAATCTATTTTCTTGAACGCATTAGTTTAAATTGTCCCTCATGAAAAATAGCATAGTATTAATTTTATTTACTTTAAGCGCTCATTTTGCCTTTGCACAGAATCAATGGTTTAAATTATACGAAGATTCAACTTCATTAGTTAATGATGGTAAAGCAATAACAGCAACTTTTACAAATGACATTCAAAAAATAAAACCAAGTATTACTTTTTCAGTTAACACAGTACTCAATACTACTCCTTATTTGATTTTTTATTGGGGTGAAAATGGTGAAAGAACTGCCAACTTACCCAAGTGGGATCAAGTGATAGAACCTCAAAAACAATTTTTTTATCAAGTAGCTGGAAGTGAAGCTGCTGGAAAAGATATGTTTAGACTATTCTTTAATGGTTTTTATTTACCACATGAATTAGGGCATGCTTTAGAACATATAACAAAAGGAAATTTAAAAGGATCTTATCAAGAAGAATATTTTGCTAATATAGTTGGAATGCTTTGGTGGAAGAAACATGGCAAGGCAAAAGAACTAAAGGACTGTTATGAAGTGGCCAAAAAGGTATGGGCAAAATTACCCAACCCAATTCCTGCAGGAAGCACCATGGAAGATTTTTATACTGCCAATTATCAGAAAGCAACAGAAGATCCCTTTATATATGGATATATGCAGTTTAAACAATTCATACAAGTGTATGAAGATAAATCTCTCCCAGACTTCGATACTTTTATTAAAACGTATCTAAAATAGCATCGCTGTAATCCTTAATTTCATTGTATAAGGTCCCACGTTCAATTGGTTGTCGTCTTACCTGTTTGATTAATTGAACCAAGTCGGCAGTACTCATGGTTGGTGTTTGTTCTTCGCTACCAGCCATTGCATAAATTTTGGTAGTATCATCAATGGTACCATCAATATCATTCACCCCAAACGATAAAGTTAATTGGGCATTTTTTCTTCCCAACATTGGCCAATAAGCTTTAATATGGTTGAAATTGTCTAAATACAATCTGGAAACTGCATACATTTTCATGTCTTCCACAATGGTACTTTCTTCAACATTGCTCATATCATTGTCTTTGTTGCGAAACTTAAGCGGAATAAAGGTATTGAACCCACCTGTTTCGTCTTGTAAGCTGCGCAAACGATCCATATGATGTATACGATGCCAATAAGATTCAATATGACCATAGAGTAGCGTAGCATTGCTGTGCATGCCTAATTCATGAGCTGCCTTATGTATAGCCAACCATCCATCAGCATCCACTTTGTCTTCACAGATTTTTTTGCGGATGTCCGGATGAAAAATTTCAGCGCCCCCACCTGGTAATGAATCTAATCCAGCTTCATGCGCTAAACGCATTCCTTCAGCTACAGACACTTTGGCCTTTCTGAACATATAATCTAACTCAACCGGGGTAAATGCTTTTATATGTAATTCAGGGCGATGGGCTTTGATTGTTCGCAGTAATTCTAAGAAGAATTCCATATTCATTTTAGGATGTACCCCTCCAACAATATGCACTTCTGTTACTGGCTTGCCATCGTAACTTTTAACAATATGCATCATTTGCTCTATGCTTAATTCCCAGCCTTCCTCACGATTTGCATATAGTTTAGAATAGGAGCAGAATGCACAAGAGAAAACACAAACATTAGTAGGTTCTATGTGAAAATTTCTATTAAAATAAGTTTTGTGTCCGTGTTTTTGTTCTCTTACCCAATTAGCAAGGGCACCCACAAAAGGAAGAGTGGCATGTTCAAATAAAGCAACACCTTCTTCAAAACTAATGCGCTCTTTGTTTAATATTTTGTATCCAATGGATTGTAATTGTTGATTTTTCTCGGCGTCTACCAATACCTTAACTGATGCTGTATTCATGGCTCCAAATTTTGTGCAAATTTACACTATTAGAACATCAGAATACCTGCAATTGTTGCAGATAAATATGAAGCGAGTGTTCCGCAAAGCAATGCTCTCAATCCTAACTTAGCTAAATCTGCCCTACGAGTAGGCGCCAACTCTCCAATTCCGCCGATTTGCATACCTACACTACTAAAATTGGCAAAACCACAAATAGCAATACTTACAATTAATAATCCTTTTTCAGAAACAATAGGAATAGCTTTGGTAGTTAAATTATTAAATGCCACAAACTCATTAATGGTTAATTTTTGCCCCAACAAAGAAGCCGCATTGGCTATATCTACTTGAGGAACACCCATTGCCCAAGTCATCGGATAAAATATTTTACTAAAAATGACATCTAAAGTAACTCCAGGTATAATTAAACCAATACAGTAGTTAATTAATGCAATCAATGCAATAAATCCAATCAACATAGCAATTACATTCAATGCTATTTTCATACCATCACTGGCTCCATGAGAAATTGCATCAATAATATTGCTATATGGGCTTTTTACTTCCAGCTTTACTTTGCCCATAGTTTGGGACTCTTCTGTTTCTGGAAAAACGATTTTAGAAATAACCAACGCCCCTGGTGCGGCCATTAAACTAGCAGTAAGTAAATATTCGGCTTTGGCTCCCATATTGGCGTAAACAATCAAAATACCACCTGCAATACAAGCCAAGCTACCACTCATACTAGCGAGTAATTCACTTTTGGTCATGGTACTTAAATAGGGACGTATCATTACCTGTGCTTCTACTTGACCAACAAAAGCCGAAGCAACATTACTGAGTGCTTCGGCTCCGCTTACGCGCATGATAAAATTCATGGCTTTGGCAATTACAGATACAATAAACTGCATTACCCCAAAATGATATAAGATGGCTACTAATACACAAACCAAAATAATGGTTGCAGTAACACTAAATGCAAATACAAAACCACCTTGACTAAAATTCTTTACTCCATCTGGTGCATTTACCATGATGCCACTGTAAACAAAAGCTACGCCTTCTCTTGCAAACCGTTCAATTTTTTCCATCCCATGACCGAGCATCTGAAAAAAGCGGGTGACAGGGGGAACTTTCAACACCATTACTGCAATAAAAATTTGTAGTAATATTCCGCTGAAAACTAGTCTGAAGTTAATTCTTCGCTTGTTATTAGAAAACAAAAATGCAATGCCCAGTATCAGTACAATCCCAATAATTCCTTGAAACCTTTCCATATACAATCAGTTAGTAATAGATTAGGTTTGAAAGATACGGAATCACTACATGTGTGCTTGAATTTTTTTATCTAAAACTGATTTTGGAACAGCTCCAATTTGTTTGTCAACAATTTGACCGCCTTTTATAAATAAGATAGCAGGGATTGAAGTTATACCGTAGTTCACACTCAAATTAGGGTTATGATCTACGTTAACTTTGCCAACATTGATTTTACCATCATACTCTTTAGATAGTTCTTCAATAACTGGTCCGATTGCTCTACATGGTCCACACCATTCTGCCCAGAAATCTACCACAGTTAATTTATCGCTATCCAATACGGTTGCTTGGAAATTCGCGTCTGTTAATTCTAATGCCATATTTATTGTTTTATATGTTTATTTTAATCAAATTTACTACCAAAGCCATGGAACTGCTCTTTTGACTTTTCCACCAATGTGATTAGTTTGTTTTGGCTGATTATGCTGCCATTGGGGCAGTAAAAAACACCAATTACCCAACCAGGCCTACTTTCACATCAACATCTAAGTTATTCATCAGGTATTCAGCCATTTCCTCATTCATCTGAAAACCACGTTCAATCGTATACATACTGATTTTTAAATTTTCCTTAGGCTCCATAATATTGATGCGTAGGGTACTTTTTCCGGGAAAACGCTTTAAATTATTTTCAATAAAACGAACCATTTCTGAATTTACTGCAGAAGGGTGCATATTAATTTCCACAGAGCGGGTCAACTGTTGCTTTGCTGTTTCTAGCAAAGACATACTGCTAATTTTGAATTCAAATAAATTGGGTTGATTATAACGATTCCTAAAATATCCATTTAACAGAATATTCTGCCCTTTTTCTAAATAGTCCTTATATTTTATATAATCTTCACTCCACAACATATATTCTGTCTTCCCGCTATAATCTTCAATTACGAAAGATCCAAAATTCTTACCCGTCTTGGTCATACGATGCTGCACATCGGTTACTAATCCTGCTATACGATACATTTTACCTAAACTT
The DNA here is from genome assembly GCF_051860225.1 of Sediminibacterium sp. Classification (GTDB taxonomy): domain Bacteria; phylum Bacteroidota; class Bacteroidia; order Chitinophagales; family Chitinophagaceae; genus Sediminibacterium. The sequence goes on along the minus strand of NZ_JBHYEI010000003.1, from coordinate 437,407 downwards.
GCACCTTCAGTTAAAGCATCTTTGATTTCATTAAATATGGCAATACTGGTAATCTCGTAGTGCATTAATTCGAACTTGAAATGATCTAAAGGATGTCCACTCATGAACATACCAGTTACTTCTTTTTCATAATTCAATAACTCAGTTAATGTCCAAGGCTCACAAGGAGCTATTTTGGGTTTGGGAACATGCATGGCACCAGGCAAATCACCAAATAGGGTATTAGTTGTACCAGAGCTTAAACTCTGTTGAACTTGTCCATAGTTCACAATTTTTTCTAATCCATTAACTCTTTCTCCGTCTACTGTATTAAAATATTGCGCCCGATGCAATTCAGGAAAACAATCAAATGCACCTGAATACACTAAACTTTCTAGTGATTTTTTGTTGACCGACTTTTGTAGCACTCTTTGAACAAAATCAAAAATATCCAAATAGGGGCCGTTCTTTTGGCGCTCTGTGATGATTGATTCGATGGCCATTTCACCCACGCCCTTTAATCCCCCCAAACCAAATCGTATTTCTCCCTTAGCATTTACTGCAAAGCCTTTGAGTGATTCATTGATGTCTGGCCCAAGAACCTTTATACCCATGCGTTTACACTCCTCCATAAAGAATGTAATCTTCTCAATATTTCCTTGGTGGTTCAATACTGCCGACATGTATTCTCCTGGATAATGTGCTTTTAAATAAGCTGTTTGGTAGGCAACAAAAGCATAACAGGTAGAGTGCGATTTATTAAATGCGTATTGAGCAAACGCTTCCCAATCGGTCCAAATTTTTTCTAGTTTATCGGCTGGATGCCCCTTGGCTGTTGCACCAGAAATAAACTGTGCTTTCATTTTATCGAGTACCGATTTTTGCTTTTTACCCATTGCTTTACGCAACACATCGGCATCTCCTTTTGAGAAGCCTGCTAAACTTTGGCTCAACAACATTACTTGCTCTTGGTAAACAGTAATACCGTAGGTATCGCTTAGGTATTCCTTCATTTCATCAATATCATAGCTGATGGCTTCTCTACCATGTTTTCGATCAATGAAATTGGGAATATAAGCTATTGGCCCTGGTCTGTACAGGGCATTCATTGCAATCAAATCATTAAAATGATCGGGCTTTAATTCTCGAAGGTATTTTTGCATACCCACACTTTCAAACTGGAATGTTCCATTGGTTTGTCCACTCTGGTATAATTGAAAGGTTTTTTCGTCATCCAATGGAATGGTGTCTAAATCAATGGTTACCCCATGATTTAATTTAATTAATTCTAAAGCGGTCTTTAATATCGAAAGGGTTTTTAAACCCAAGAAGTCCATTTTAATTACGCCCGCATCTTCAATAATACTTCCTTCAATTTGGGTAACCCATAAATCGGAATCCTTAGCTGTTGCTACTGGAATTAAATCGGTTAAATCTCTTGGTGCAATAATGATTCCTGCTGCATGTATACCCGTATTTCGTACCGATCCTTCAAGTCGTTCAGCTTCTCTTAATACCTGAGCACGAATGTCAGAGCCTTTATAAATTTCTCTCAGTTTTTTTACATTATCTATATCTTCTTGCTGATACCCTTCTTTTTCTTCTAATGATTTAGGGCCCTCTTTTATGGTGAGGGGGGCCTTTAGAACCCTTGCTAATTCTGTTCCAGGTTTATCGGGTACCAACTTGGCCAGCATATTACTTTCTGCCAATGGCAAATCCAATACTCGAGCAACATCTTTAATGCTCATTTTAGCAGCCATCGTGCCGTAAGTAACAATTTGCGCTACCTGACTCTTACCATATTTCTGCACCACATAATCGATTACTTTCTGGCGGCCCTCGTCGTCAAAATCCGTATCAATATCGGGCATGCTCTTACGATCCGGATTTAAAAAACGCTCGAATAGTAAATTGTATTTAATAGGATCAATATTGGTAATTCCAATACAGAATGCAACAACCGAACCTGCTGCAGATCCACGACCGGGGCCAATAAATACCCCCATATCTCTACCAGCTTTTATGAAATCACTTACAATTAAGAAGTAACCGGCAAAACCCATGGTTTTGATCGTAAACAATTCAAAGTCTATGCGTTCTTGAATTTCAGGAGTAATCTCATTGTATCGATGTTTAGCTCCTTCATAAGTCAAATGCTTTAATAGTTCCCATTGATTTAAATTGGCATCTGTATGAATTTGAAATTCTTTGGGAATAGGGAAGGCGGGGAGGAGTATATCCTTTTTTAAATTCAAAACCTCTACTTTGTCTACAATGCGATTGGTATTATCTAATGACTCAGGAATATCATGAAATAGCTTGGCCATTTCATCTTGGGTCTTAAAATAGAATTGATCGTTAGGAAATTTGAAGCGACGATTTTTGATTTGTACTTCATCATTAACAAAGTCATCAAAACCAGGAGTGCTTTGTTTTTCACCTGTGTTAATACATAATAAAATATCATGCGCATTGGCATCATCTTGGTCTACATAATGACTATCATTGGTTGCAATGACGGGCACATTGTATTTTTTAGAAAACTTGAGAAGGGTATTATTGATTAGTTCCTGCTCCTTTATATTATGCCTTTGAATTTCAATATAATAGTCTTCTCCAAATAAATCTAACCACCATTTAAATTCTTGTTCCGCTTTTTCTTCACCATGGTTTAATATAGTTTGCGGTACATAAGCTCCAATACAACAAGTAGTTGCAATTAATCCTTCATGGTATTGAGTGATCAATTCTTTATCAATTCTAGGATATTTACTATACATTCCTTCAATATATCCGAGAGAAGTAAGTTTTACTAGATTTTGATAACCAATTGCGTTTTTAGCCAACAATACCTGATGAAATCTATTGTCTTTTGAATCTTTTGTAAATGTTTTAATATGTCGATCCTTAACCACATAAAATTCACAACCTACAATTGGCTTTACCACTGGTTCTAAAATATCTTTCCCGTTAGCATCTTTGCCAACTACCTTAGTATTTTTCCATGCTTGACTTACAAAGTCAAAAGCACCAAACATATTTCCATGATCTGTTATTGCCAATGCTGGCATATTATTAGCCGCTGCTTTTTTATACAACTCATCAATGGGTGCTGCCCCATCAAGTAGTGAATATTGTGTGTGTACATGTAAGTGAGAAAACTGCGACATAATTCAATAATAATTGACAAAGTTCGGTCATTGTATAGCCATTACAAAGCTGCAATTTTCCACATTAGCATAAAGGAGTTAAATTGCAGGCCGTATGAAATGTAAATCATATATCAATTTAATATTGTTACTCATTATAATTAGCAGTTGTAATACGGTTAGGAATATTGTTCATAAGGATCAATCTGCCAAAAAACCGTCGACCAAAGTATATTCTAACGAAAAAAGAACCTTTATTAATGGGATTGAAGTAACCCTGGGTACTGTTACAACCACCAAACACAAGACCACTAGTACCGCTACAACTGCCAATAAAAAGTGGAATACAAGTGGCGGAAATCCTCCCTCAAAAGCGGAGCTTGAAAAAGCCAATTGGTTGCAAATCAAATATGCTATCATAATGGATTTGCCAGCAGAAGAATTAACCAATATTCCATTATTGGAATTGATGGATAAATGGTGGGGAACCCGTTATTGTATTGGCGGAAGCACAATGAACTGTATTGACTGTTCGGCATTCACACAAGTAATCATGAAAGAAGTATATAATATCCAGTTGCCTCGAACTTCACAAGAGCAATTTAATATGATGCAACCAATTGCCATTGATGAATTACAAGAAGGTGATTTGGTTTTTTTTAATACAGGAGGAAGAGGAATTTCTCATGTTGGGATTTATATAAGAAACAATAAATTTTTACACGCATCTACTTCACAAGGTGTAACCATTACTGACTTGGGAGATAAATATTGGAATCCCAAGTTTAGGGGTGGAGGAAGAATGCGTTAACTATTTCTTGAACCGTTGAATGAAATTATGGTACAACTGTCCTGCATCTGGGGTTAGTTTTAATTTAAATATAGCTACTATCATTAACCCTGAAAATAATACACTACGTGAGACTATACCAGCCCAACCATGCATATTTTGAAAAATAAAATAGCTAATACCAAAAGCACCTATAGCAACTCCTAAGGCAAGAATTGTTTTTACATCAAAAGGTTGCATCTTAAATTTTTGCCTTAAAAATTCGAAGCGAATAAAATTATAAAAGCTGTAAGCGAATAATTCTGCGAATGCAGAACCTATAATACCATAGTGCATGATTAAATAATAGGTAAGAGGCAATCTAAAAGCCAATAAGATAACCCCACTAATAAAATCAAATTTCCAATAAGTAGAAGTATTAATCACCATTGCATTCAATCCTGTTCCTGCATCAATAATTCTTACCATACTTAGAATAAAAATAGTACCCAATCCCGCTTCATACTCTTTTTGAATATGTAAAACGCGCATTCCATCAGCCACATTTAACCAAAGATTGCCGAAAATGAATAAAGCCATGATTAACAAATTAATACAAGATCGTTTATAAATTCTCTTGATTTCATTTAAGTCTTTATCCTTCCATGCACGTGAAAGTACGCCTGCAGAAATTGCTTGTATACTACGTTGTGGCACTTGAATTAAATTGGCTGCATATTGAGCCAATCCAAAAACTCCCACAACGGCCAACCCTTGAAATTTAGCAATGATAAAACTATCAATTGTTGCTGCAATAGAAGCTATCACAGTACCGCTATAAATTAACACCTGCATCCCCAGCATTTTCTTCCAAAATTTTTTAGTAACCCTACTGATTGTAGTAGGAAAATGTAGCTGTTGGGTTGAGTACAAATAAGTGGCGAGAATTACAAAAATCAATAAATATAAAAAAGCAAAAAAGAAGATAAATGATTCAAAGGGGATTAACTTAAAATAATACAATGCAATTAATACACTAGTAAATATTCTTAAACCTGTCTCCTTTAAAAAATTAGAGAATACAGTTTTTTGTAATGCCCAACAAAATCCTTCTAGTACAGAAAAAAACAACATCCCTAAGGCAAAGGGAAACATTAAATAATAATAGTCTACTATCAACTTAGACTTTTCATAAAACTGGGCTTCAAATACTGGCCTAAAATACCATCCAGCCAATAAAACTAAAATGAATCCAAGCAATGCCGCTAGCATGCCCCAAGTCATTAAATCAATTTTATGCTTTTCTAAATTATCTTTATAATAAGGATAAAATTTATAGATAACAGGTATTACGCCTAATGCCCCAAAGGCATACATATTCTGGGCAAAATCAAAAAATATTCTGGTGAGTGCAAACTGCTCTAAAGTAAATGAACCATCCTTTGTATAAATATACATATTAATGGCGCCTATTAAGAATCCTATATAGACTAATAAACTAGAAATAATTGTTTGCTTCCGAATGGTTCCCATGCGCACTAATTCATTTTAATCTGTACTTCTTTTCTACCGTTGATATTTATGTAATAATAGTTCTCAATTTTTTCTAAATTCAAATTATCGATTTGCGAAGGAGTTAATTGAATGGTTTGCCATTGATCTACTTTTGGTTTTAAAACTAAAACTTCCTTGCCTGCTTTAATTTGTAAAGGAAGATAAAAATCTTTTACAGCATTTGAATAGCGATACTTCAACGTCTTGCCATCCATAGACGATATGTAATCAAAAGAGGGGACTTGAGTGGTTGTTAAATATTGCGCAAAAATTCCCTTTACTGAATAGCCTGCATACAAAGAGATTTCTTTTTCTATCATTGGAGTGGTAACAATTTGATGATAGAATTTTTTATTCAAGTGTCTTAACAGCTGTCTTAATTTTTCATCATTATTCATACTCATTCGAATGCTATGCAACATGGCAGAAGCCTTTGGATACATATCTCCACTACCAGTATTATGGACATTATAGACACCCAAAATAGGCTTATCATTTCGGATATTTTTTCTAGCACCTTTATTATAAGCTGAACCTGCTTCTTTTCCACTTAGCCATTCAGTAAACAATGTTTCAGAATAATTGGTAAAGCCTTCATGAATCCACATATCAGCTATATCCTTAGATGTAATATTATTTCCAAACCATTCATGCCCACTTTCATGAACAACAATAAAATCCCACTTTAATCCCCAACCAGTTCCTGATAAGTCTCTTCCTAAATAACCATTCATATATTTGTTTCCATAGGCGACATTACTTTGGTGTTCCATACCCAAATAAGGGACTTCAACTAATTTAAATCCATCTTGGTAAAAAGGATATTTTCCAAACCAATGTTCAAAACATTTTAACATTGGTTTTACTTGTGCAAACTGCCTTTCTGCTTCTTCCTTATTTTGGGGTAATATATAATAATTCAAATCGAGTTTACCCCCTTCACCAACAAACTCATCTTTTAAATGAATATATTTTCCAATATTCATACTTACACTATAATTATTGATGGGTTCTTTAACCTGCCATACCCAAGTTTTAGTAGCATCCTCGTGTTGAATGGTATTGATTAATCTTCCATTAGAAACATTCATTAAACTATCTGGTACCCTTACCGAAATGGTTACGCCTTTTTCAGGCTCATCATACTGGTGGTCTTTACAGGGCCACCATACACTGGCTCCCAAACCTTGGCATGAAGTTGCCACAAATGGGTTACCCAACTCATCTTTTGTCCAACTAATACCACCATCCCAAGGAGCCCTTATTGCTTCCCTAGGAACTCCATGATAATAAATCTGCACCAATCCCTCCGTATTGGCCTTCATTCCAAAAGGCATATTGATCATAGCCACATTGGCTTCTCTAGTATAATTGAGTGACTGACGCTTTTTCCCTAAATAAAAAACACTATCAATCAACAGAGGCTGTTGCAAATCAATTTGCATCCGTTTGCCCTGTCTGATAATTTTGAATTGTATCTTTACCGACCCTTCAATGGCCTTATTTACCAAGTTAGGGCGCACCTGAATATCATAGTGTTGTAAATTCCACCAGGCTCTTTCTGGGGTAATGGATCCCCTTAATGTATCAGCCTTAGTAAATTGGGGTTTGTTAGATTTTTGAGCCATCGTAGCAAAGGGCATCAAAAGGATCAAACAGATTTTTAGCAAAGGATTTCTATTCATTTGCTAAATGTAGCATATTCAGAAAAGAATCTTTACTGCTTCTTCAATTTGTCTTTAAACACTTTTTGAAATTTTTCCAATTTAGGGGCTATAACAAATCGGCAATACCCTTGATTTTGATTATTATTATAATAATTCTGGTGATAATTTTCGGCTGGATAAAAGTTTTTGAACGGTTCAATAATCGTTACAATTGGTTTAGACCAAGCACCACTTTTATCTAATTCAGCCTTATATTTTTCTGCTTTTTGCTTTTGTTCTAGGTTATGATAAAAAATAGCAGATCGATATTGAGGTCCAATATCATTTCCTTGCTGATCCATGGTAGTTGGGTCATGTGTTTTCCAAAACACTTCTAAAAGTTCATCATAAGAAATAACCTTGGGATCATAAACAATTCTAGCTAATTCAATATGTCCAGTATTTTTATCACAAACCTGCTCATATGTCGGATTTTCAATAAAACCGCCTCCATATCCACTGATAACTTCTTTAACTCCTTTTAAACGCTGGAAAAATGCCTCTGTACACCAGAAACAACCCTCTCCAAATGTTGCAGTATCAGTAATGGTATTCATCATTTTAGGATTTATTTGTTTGCTAATTATTGGTTTGTTTGAATCTTCTGCAGCTGCACAAGAAAATAACAGAATCGAAAAAGCAAATGCAATTGAATAATATTTTTTCATTATCTAATAATTGGCAATTTGATTATACTACAAACCGATTGGTATTTTTGTTGAAATATCAACTTTTTGGAGGCAAATAGGCCCATGATAGAGACAATATAGATTAAAAATTGATAATTTAAGTTAAATTTGTGATACCCTAATATGTCATACCCTAAAATTCTATGAGCTTTCAATCTCAATTCTGGAAATATATGTCTCTGCGCTTAGAGTCGCTACTGCTGGCCATGCCACTGATGCTATTCTTTGCCTTATACCATTTCTATGATGCGCTCAGTATTGATCCGTATTTTGGAGTTTCGGTGCCTTTTATCCTTAGCACCAATATTTTAGTTTTTCATATTCCGATTTTCTTAATTCCTTATCTGATGCACCGTTTCATGCGAGACCAAGATAAAGGACATATTTTGGTGAATATATTGCATGTAGCCCTTTCGATTTTTCTTCTAATTGCGTTGATGTTTACGTATCAAGTTATCCAAGGGGCTTCACCCAAAAGAAGTGAATCAGTATTTGATGTTCCAGCAAGTAAACTTTGGATGGAAGCAACAATGGCAACTTATATTATTTTAGGAGCCCAGATACTCATGCAAATTTCTTTTGTATTTTATTCAATTAATGTCTTGTTCCCTTCCAAACAAAAACAGCCAGTTCCGAGTTATTCATTTTAATTATTGGGCACAATGTAACTTTGCGCTCAGAAACTGGCTTTTATGATGCGATTATATCCCGAATCGGCTTTAACACAATTAGAATTTGACAAGATAAAAGAATTGTTGGCGGCCCTATGCAATACCGATTATTCTAAAAACAAAGCCAGTCAATTGCGCATTCATACCCGCAAAGATTTCATAGACAGAGAACTAAGACAGGCTTACGAGTACAAACTCATTCTTTTACAACAACAATATTTCCCCTCTGACTTTACAGCTAATATTAGTAAAGACATCAAACTATTGTCTATACCTGGTGCATTATTGGTGGGAGAACAATGGATGATGATTAAAAAACTAACAGAAAATATGGGCACCATTTTTCGTTGGTTTGATAATGAACGCCGAATGGCTTTTCCAGCACTAACACAGGTTTTAAGCGATAGCTATTACGAAAAGCTCATAGTAGAACTTATTAATGAAGTTTTAGACGATTCAGGAGTAGTGCTAGATAATGCATCCCCTGAATTACAAAAAATTCGGATGAGCCTTTATAAAAAAAGGAATGAGCTAAGGCGGGTTTTTGAAAAAATGGTTCAAAAAATGGCCAAAGCAGGATACACTGCAGATATTGACGAAAGTTTTAGCAACGGAAGAAGGGTAGTAGCCGTTTTCTCTGAATACAAAAGACAGGTGAAAGGAATTTTACATGGAGAAAGCGATAGTCGCAAAACGGCATTTATAGAACCAGAAGAAACTATAGAATTAAATAACGATGTATTTGCTTTAGAAAACGAAGAGATCAAAGAAGTTCAGAAGATATTACGCGCTTTAACTACTCGATTATCGGTATACGCACCGCTACTCCAACAATATATTCATATCATAGGAGAGTATGATTTTATACGAGCCAAAGCAAAACTGGCAATGAATATGAATGCACAATTACCCAATGTAATTGACAAAGCAGTAGTCCAATTGATTGAAGCATATCACCCTTTACTATTTTTATACAACAAGGAGTCAGGTAAAAAAACCATTCCTGTATCCATTCATTTAGACGATAAAAATAGAATACTCGTAATTAGTGGTCCGAATGCCGGTGGTAAAACAGTAACCATGAAAACCATCGGGCTTAACCAAATGATGTTACAAAGTGGATTGTTAGTTCCTGTACATCCAGATTCTCAAATGGGTATTTTTAAGCAACTTTATATACATATTGGCGATACGCAAAGTTTACAATTTGAATTAAGTACTTACTCAAGCCATTTAATGCATATGAAGCATTTTATGGAGAATGCCAATGGTAAAACACTTTTCTTTATTGACGAATTAGGAAGTGGTTCAGACCCTAATCTGGGCGGAGCTTTTGCAGAAGTGATTATGGAAGAATTAGGTCGTAAACATTCATTTGGTGTAGTTACAACTCACTACTTGAACTTAAAAGTAATGGCGAACCACACGCAAGGAATTTTAAATGGTGCCATGCAGTTTGACGAAGTAAATCTTCAACCAATGTATAAATTAATCATTGGCAAACCAGGTAGCTCATACACATTTGCTATTGCAGAAAGAATTGGCTTACCCAAACACTTGATTAGTCGGGCTAGGAAATTGGTAGAAGAAGATCATTTTAAATTAGACAGATTACTCAATCGAACAGAACAAGATTTGCAACATCTAGAAAAAGAGAAGAAAGAACTCAATCGATTAATGAAAGAAAATGAACGATTGAAAAAAGAAATGGAGCAGGTAATGAATAAGGAGCGCCATTTACAACAAGTTGAATTGCTTAAAAACCAAAATAAAATTACAGAAGAGCGATTGCAGTATTTAAAAGATATGGAGCGCAAACTAAAGCAAATTGTGCTTGATTGGAAAAAGTCAGAAAATAAGAATGAGGTAGTTAAGAACTTACAAAATTTGTTATTCAAACAAAAAGAGACTATCGTAGTAAATAAATTAGCCAAAAAAGTTGATAAAAAATATAAGGAACTAAATACATTAATCACATTAGGAACACTAGTGAAACTGAAGAAAAACTATCAAGTAGGAGAAGTAAAAGAAATCCGAGGAAAACGTGCAATTGTTCAAATAGGCGCATTGCCCATTAACGTTGAATTGGCAGATTTAATACCTGTTGAGAAATTACCCGAACCAGCTAGCTAATAGTTAAAAGGATTCTGTATTTTACAGACTGAAGTTTTAAGTGTGAGATATCTTTTCCTTTTTTTATTGTTATCCATTTTATCTAGTGCGCAATCTCAACTTTGCACTGGCACACTCGGCGACCCTGTGGTAAATATCACATTCGGCAATAAAAACACACTTGCCGGACCTTTAAGACCAGGGATTACCAATTTAGGATATGTAACAGGTTGTCCGATAGATGGCAATTATGCAATTACCAATTCAGCCTTTGGATGTTGGGGTAGCACTTGGCATGATATCACCAAAGACCATACTGGAGACGAAGAAGGAAGATTCATGTTGGTGAATGCAACCAATGCGCCAAGTGTATTTTATGTTGAAACCATTACTGGACTTTGTGGTAATACCACTTATGAATTTGGGGCATGGGTAGCCAATGTATTAAAGCCCTCTAGTTGTAGTGGAACTGGCACTAAGCCTAATTTAACTTTTACTATTGAAACAACAAATGGAGATGTATTGGCGACTTACAATACAGGTAATATTGGAGAAGATGCTCAATTAACTTTTAAGCAGTATGGTTTCTCATTTAAGCCACCTATAACCGCTTCATCCGTTGTACTCAAAATCACCAACAATGCTGGAATCGGTTGTGGAAATGATTTGGCAATTGATGATATTACATTTAGACCATGTGGTCCATCAATGAGTGCCAGTATTGATGGGGTGCTAGGCTTTTCAAAAAACAGTTGCTTTGATAGCCAATCCAATATTCTTTTGAATATGAGTATTGGTTCAGGCTATATCAATCCGAGCTTTCAATGGCAAATCAGTACTAATTTGGGCGCTACCTGGTCAGATATTACTGGAGCCAATAGTTCAAGCTATACGAGAATACCTAGTGCTGTAGGAAGGTTTCAATACCGATTATTAGCGAGTGAGTCAATATACGCAGGAGTAGCTTCTTGTAAAACTGCATCCCTACCGATAACTATTCAAATTAATAATAGCGCGCCAAGAATTGGCAACCAAACAATCAATCAATGTATTGGAGGCAAAGTTGATTTAATTGGTGCCTCTGGATCTGGGGGAAATCTTACTTATCAGTGGACTGGACCAAATGGATTTGCATCGAATGTAAAAAATCCAACACTACCTAGTATTCGATCAGGAGATTCAGGTACATATATCGTAAGAGCAATAACCACAGAAGGATGCTCTGCAAGCGATACAATATTGGTGAAAACCTTTAAAGCAATCAACGGATCGTACAATGGAAATAATATTATTTGTTTGGGAGATAGTTTGCTTTTAAATGCTCTTGGAACTTATCAGTTTGAATGGTATAATAATACAAGAGCAATATTGAGCACAAATAGTGTATTAAGAGCTAAACCAACTGATACAACTCAATATCAACTAGTATTTAGAGATATAGTAGGTTGTTTTGATTCAATCAACATTCCTGTTTATGTAATAAAACCACCAATAGTTGAAGCAGGCCCTAATAGGACAATCCTTAAAGGAAGCAATACAACATTATTGGGGAGTATAACCGGCCAAAATAGTGGATTTACTTGGTTCCCTGTATTCAACATGCAAAATCCAAGCAGTTTAACCCCTTTGGTCAATCCAATCAATACCACAACTTATTCTTTGATGGCTTTTGGTATTAATGGATGCTCAATTGTACAAGATACTGTTCAGGTCAGGGTATTTGTAAGTTTAAGCCCACCCAATTCTTTTTCGCCTAATGGAGATGGCATCCATGACATTTGGCTGGTTGGGGGATTAGAAACCTATCCTAATTCGGAGTTAACGATTTTTAATCGAGCTGGTCAAATAATGTATCAATCAAAGCCCTATTTTGAAGGTTGGGATGGAAAATTTCAAGGTAAAGATGTACCCATTGGGGTATATTACTATATCATCAATAGAGGAAATGGAGAACCCTTATTATCGGGAAGTATTTATTTAATGAGATAAATTATGATTTTAGATTCCATTGATCGCTTACACTCGTATGTTACACTTCATCCAAGATTTGCAAAAGTGATGGAATGTTTTGCAGCATTTGATTATGAGGCTTTAGCACCCGGAGAAATTAAATGGGATGGCGAAGAAATTCAAGCCATCATCATACACGATCAATTGGTCAGTGAAAAGGAATCTACCGATTATTTCGAATGCCATAATACTTATATAGATATTCAAATTGTATATGAAGGGGTAGAACGAGTAGGATGGAAGTCTCGTTCTAATTGTTTGATGCCTCGGGGTGAATACAGTACAGAAAAAGATGTATTATTTTATGAGGATTCTCCTGAACTATTTTTTGAATTGAGGCCAGGTCATTTCGCGATCTATTTCCCCAATGATGTGCATGCACCCATGATAGGAGAAGGGGCAATTAAAAAAATGGTCATTAAAGTAAAAGTGGGATAAAATTAGGGGCAATTCAGTAGCTTCAAATCTTAACAACTGCATATGAAAAATCTAATTTTATTAGGAATATTGACCTTATTCGTATTATCAACCAATGCCCAACGCCCCAATATTGTATTAATCATTTCAGACGACCATTCTTATCAAACTATTAGCGCTTATGGTAGTAAGTTCATGCAAACACCTAATATAGATCGTATTGCTAAAAATGGGGTTCGTTTTGATAAAGCTTATGTTACCAATAGTATTTGTGGGCCAAGTAGAGCGGTAATTTTAACGGGAAAATACAGTCATAAAAATGGTTTTAAAGACAATGCCAATTCTAGTTTTGATGGGTCACAAAATACATTCATTAAAGAATTAACAAATACAGGATATCAAACTGCTTGGATAGGTAAATGGCATTTACAAACCAACCCACAAGGATTTTCTTATTGGCAAGTTCTGCCTGGACAGGGCAGCTATTTTAATCCAGATTTTTTGTTGATGAATGGAGAAAGAAAACAAGTGGAAGGCTATGTAGCTGATGTGGTAGAAGATGCTGCTGAAAAATGGCTAAACGAAAGAGATACAAGCCAACCTTTTTGTTTGGTGATTGGACATAAAAATACCCATCGTACTTGGATGCCAGATATAAAGGATTTACGGATGTTTAATCAAACTACGATTCCTCTTCCTGCTAACTTTTACGACAGTTATGAAACACGGGCTGCCGCTGCGGTGCAAGACATGACAATTGACAAAACGATGCGCATGGGGTATGACTTAAAAATGTTTGAAAATAAGGAGGAGGAAAGCAAAGAATTGTCAATTAAAAGAATGACGTCAACCCAAAGGCAAGCTTATATGGCATTTTATGATTCAGTAAATCTTGATTTAAAATCGAAAAATTTAAGTGGTAAAGCTTTGATTGAATGGAAATACCAACGCTATATGCAAGATTATTTAGCTACTGCTGCCTCTTTAGATAGAAATATTGGCCGCACGTTGGATTATTTGGACAAACATCAGTTGTCTAACAATACTATTGTTATTTATGTTAGCGATCAAGGATTTTACATGGGCGAACATGGTTGGTTCGACAAAAGATTCATGTATGAAGAATCTTTTAGAACACCCATGGTAATGCGATATCCGGGTGTTATAAAATCGGGAACGATAAATGACCAAATGGTGATGAACTTAGACCTTGGTCCTACATTACTAGATGCTGCAGGCATTAAGGTACCTAGCGATATGCAGGGGAAATCATTTTTGCCTCTTGTTAAAGGCACTTTTAAAAAGGGAAGAAATGCTATGTATTATCACTATTATGAAAATGGGGAACATGCCGTTTCGCCTCATTTTGGTATAAGTACGGGGCGTTATAAATTAATTCGATTTTATACGCGTGTAAGTGGTTGGGAACTGTTTGATTTGGAAAAAGATCCTAGTGAAATGACCAATATTTATGGACAAAAAGGATTTGAAAAAATCACGGCAAATTTGAAAAAGCAATTGGCAGAATTGATTGATCAATATGAAGATTTAGAAGCCAGCACTATAATGAAAGCAGGAAATTAGCTTCGCCACACCGCTCACTTTCATTTTTATTTAGTTCGCTCTGCAAAGCAAGCTTTGCTCGCTCCCTAAAACAAAAATGCCAGCCTATGGCTGGACATCTGTTTGTTTTGGCGGAGAGCGAGGGATTCGAACCCCCGGACCTGTTACAGTCAACAGTTTTCAAGACTGCCGCAATCGACCACTCTGCCAGCTCTCCGCGGCAAAAGTAAGGGCTGATTTTTTTTTATCCAAAACTTATTTTAATACAAGGTTATATTTGTAAAAATAATTTTGATTGGATTGAAAGAACTGGCATCGTTAAATCATTATTTCTGGAAGTATCGTAAGCGTTTCTTTATTGGGATCTTCTTTGTTATTACCTCCAATTACTTTGCGGTTTTAGCACCACAGATAACGGGATACGTTATTAGCCTCGTACAACAAAAATTACCAGGAGCTAAGCCTCCACTGCCATATAATGCGCATGACGGCATTGTAAATAGTTTTATCCAACTAATCAATGGCTTTGAATTTAGTTTTGGCTGGTTGATTGCCATTTGTAGCTTATGTATTTTACTTATCGCAATTATTAGGGGAATTCTTATGTTTTTTATGCGACAGACTATTATTGTAATGAGTAGGCATATTGAATTTGACCAAAAAAATGAAGTATATAATCAGTATCAGCGCTTGAATACTGCTTTTTATAAACAAAATAGCACGGGCGATTTAATGAATCGTATTTCGGAAGACGTGAGTAGGGTTAGAATGTATACAGGTCCGGCAGTCATGTACTTGATTAACCTCGTTACACTAATTGGATTTTGCCTAGTGAATATGCTGAGCAAAGATATTAATCTGACATTGTTGGTATTGGCCCCGCTCCCCTTATTAGCTATCACTATTTACAAGGTTAACAGCATTATCAATAAAAAAAGTGAATCTATTCAGGAAAATTTATCCATTTTAACAACCAACGCGCAAGAATCTTATTCAGGCATAAGGGTGATCAAATCATTTGTTCAAGAAAAAGCAATGTTGGGCTTTTTTAATCAGAATAGCGAAAAATATAAAGCCAATGCCATTAGCTTGGCCAAAGTAGAAGCATTGTATTTTCCAAGTATGGCCTTGATGATTGGAATAAGTACGCTAATTACCATATTAATAGGGGGTATGCAAGCAATGGAAGATCCAACAAAAGTGGGTACAATAGTAGAGTTTGTTATATACATTAATATGCTAACCTTTCCGGTAAGTGCCATTGGATGGACTGCAAGTATGATACAAAGAGCAGCAGCATCACAGAAAAGATTGAATGAATTTTTAGAAATTGAACCTGCAATAAAAGATCATCCAACCATATTAGAAGTGGAACCTGTTTCAGGAACTATTGAATTTAACAATGTAAGTTTCACCTATCCGCATACTGGTATAAAAGCATTACAAGAATTGAATTTGCGGATTGAAAGAGGACAGAAAGTACTGATTTTAGGTAAAACGGGAAGTGGCAAATCTACACTCGCACAATTACTTTTAAGATTTTATGAACCAAACAAAGGGTCTATTTATATTGGATCTAAACCGCTGCACTTATTTAGTTTAAAACAATTGAGAAGCAGTATCAGTTATGTACAACAAGATGTGTTTTTATTTAGTGATACGGTAGCCAATAATATTCGTTTTGGAGTAAGTGAACACACAACCATTGAGCGAGTGCAAGAAGCAGCTAAAAACGCAAGTATTCATGAGGAGATCATGGGTTTTGAAAACGGATATGAAACATTGATTGGCGAAAGAGGGGTAACATTAAGCGGCGGACAAAAGCAAAGAATTTCAATTGCTCGATCCCTGATTAAAGAACCAGAAATTGTTTTATTTGACGACTGTTTAAGTGCCGTAGATGCAAAAACGGAAAAACATATTATTGGACATTTATACGAATATTTAAAAGCAAAAACAGCATTAATCATTACACATAGGATATTTGCTGGGTTTAAATTTGATCAGATTATCGTTCTTGAAGATGGAATAATTATTGAACAAGGAACCCATGAACAACTGATGGATATTAATGGCTACTATGCTGAATTGTATAAATTGCAATTAGAATCTTCCCATCGGCAATAGTTCAACGTTCAAACTTTAATAAAAGCTAATTATTTTGTTTGATTATTTCTTCATTTTTTTTGGTAATTCGGAAACAACTCCTATTTTTATTCATTAACAAACTGTTAACCAAATAAATAAACTGTGGCGTACGAGAACAACGAAAAAAAAATGGAGAGTGTGTATAGCACCCGCATCCGTGCAGGAAAGAGAAGAACTTACTTTTTTGATGTAAGATCAACACGTGGCAATGATTATTTCTTAACCATTACTGAGAGCCGTAAGCGCTTTGATAATAATGGTTATGACCGTCACAAAATCTTTCTGTACAAAGAAGATTTTAACAAGTTTATTAAAGCATTGGGCGAAGCGGTAGACTTTGTGAAAACAGACTTAATGCCTGACTTTGATTTTGATGCATTTAACCATGAGTATCCAGAAGGAGAAGGTGATGGTGATCAATATACACCAGAACAAACTGATGTAGCTGCACCATCTGTTGCTGAAGAAGCTGCTGAATACACTTCAGCTCCTACAAACACAGCTAGTTCGGAAACTCCAGTTGTGAATACTACTGCTACAGAAGAAGTAGACAAGTGGTAATAGAAAACACACGATTGCTTGCTTAAATAAAAAACCCCCGAAATTTCGGGGGTTTTTACATATCAATCTGTTTTTATTTTCTGATTTCTGAGGCTTTAATTTCAATGCCTTTATCACTCATACTCATATAGAACTTTTCGTATTTTTTGTATACATCGTCGGTAACTGCAGAGCCATTGATCAACAATTTACCCCCTTCAATTTTAATAGAAACATTTTCAGCAGATTCAATCACACCATCTGTTTTTAATGCTTCAACTAAACCAGTCAAACCGTCTGCATTCGTTTGAGCATTCATACTAGTTGTTGAATCTTGAGTATTAACCCTGATCTCAATCTTCTTTTCTACTTTACTTTCAGCAGGTGTACCTGTTGGGTGCAAATGCGCCAAAGTAGGTGCAATAACCAATGAAACAATAGACATTAATTTGATCAAGATATTCATAGAAGGACCTGAAGTATCTTTAAATGGATCACCCACTGTATCACCAGTTACAGAAGCCTTATGTGGTTCTGATTTCTTGTAATACATTTCACCATTGATTTCAACTCCTTTCTCAAATGATTTCTTGGCATTATCCCAAGCACCACCCGCATTATTTTGGAATATTCCCATCAATACACCACTAACGGTTGCACCAGCTAAGAATCCACCTAATGCTTCTGGTCCTAATAAGAAACCAATTAAAATAGGAGAGATAATCGTAATAGCACCAGGCAACATCATCTTCTTTAAAGAAGCTTCAGTTGAAATCGCCACACACTTATCATACTCTGGCTTACCAGTACCTTCCATGATTCCAGGGATGGTTCTAAACTGGCGACGAACTTCTTCTACCATTGCCATAGCAGCTTCACCTACCGCTCTAATAGCAAGAGAAGAGAAGATGAATGGAATCATTCCACCAATAAATAAAGCAGCTAAAACATCCGCTTTATAAATATCAATATGTTGATTATCTGGCATAGCAACACCCACAAAAGCAGCAAATAGAGCTAATGCAGTTAATGCAGCAGATGCAATAGCGAATCCTTTACCACTTGCAGCAGTGGTATTACCTACCGCATCTAAAATATCAGTCTTCTCACGAACTTCCCCAGGTAATTCACTCATTTCAGCAATACCACCAGCGTTATCCGCAATCGGACCAAATGCATCAATAGCTAATTGCATACCTGTGGTTGCCATCATACCAGCAGCAGCAATTGCTACTCCATATAAACCAGCACAAAGGAATGAGCCATAAATACCACCAGCTAAAACAAGAATTGGTAAGAAAGTACTTTCCATACCAATTGCCAAGCCACCAATAATATTAGTAGCATGACCAGTAGCAGACTGACGGATAATGCTCATTACCGGACGCTTACCCATTGCTGTATAATATTCAGTGATAATACTCATTAAAGTACCAACAACTAAACCAACCACAATTGCACCATAAACACCATTTCTAGTGAATTCAGCACCTCTTAAAGTCATGGTTTCTGGTAATACATTTCCAACTAAGAAATAACAAACAATAGCAGTCAAAATCATTGAACCATAGTTACCCATATTTAATGCTTTTTGTACAACTGCAGTATTTAAACCCGCGTTTTCACCAATGCGAACAAAGAGTGTTCCTATAATAGATAAGATGATACCAATACCAGCAATTAACATTGGTAAAAGGATTGGAGATAATCCACCAAACGCATCAACTAATCTTGATCCATCAGCAGCAGTTACTTCGTTACCCAATACCATTGTAGCTAATACAGTTGCAACATAAGAACCAAATAAATCGGCTCCCATACCTGCAACGTCACCAACGTTATCACCCACGTTATCTGCAATAGTAGCAGGGTTACGAGGATCATCTTCAGGAATTCCAGCTTCTACTTTACCCACTAAGTCTGCACCTACGTCAGCAGCCTTGGTATAAATACCACCACCAACACGCGCAAATAAGGCAATACTTTCAGCACCTAAAGAGAAACCTGTTAACACTTCAATGGTTCGAAGCATCCCTTCTACATCCCCATCAGGAGAGAAGTATTGCTTTAATACTAAGAACAAACCACCTAAACCTAATACAGCTAAACCAGATACTCCCAAGCCCATTACCGCACCGCCTGTAAATGAAACATTTAAGGCTTTGCTTAAGCTTGTTTTAGCAGCTTCTGCAGTACGAACGTTGGCTTTAGTAGCCACTTTCATACCAATATAGCCTGCAGTAGCACTGAATACAGCTCCAATAAAAAAGGAAATGGCAATGCTCCAATGGCTGTCTTCATTAGACTGCGCCATAAATCCTAACAGGATGGCAACAATTACCACAAAATAAGCTAAGATCTTCCACTCAGCTTTTAAGAATGCCATCGCACCTTCGGCAATGTAGGTGCTGATTTCTTTCATTCTTGCATTACCAGCATCCTGTTTGGACACCCAGTTAAATTTAATTAATGTGTAAAGAAGTCCAATGACTCCCATCGCCGGAACGGCATAAAACAATAGATTGTTCATAAGCAATTGTGTGTCAAATGTTAAATTGTTTAAGGATGGCAAAAATAAGGGTTATAGCCCTTTGGTGCTTCAATAAACGTTGTATATGTATAATTATTATTCTGTATCCATTTCAGGAAGCTCCATATCAGTGAAAACGGCGCTCAATTTGCCGGCTTGCCAGATATTACTGTTAAATTTATTTCCAAGAATGATAATAGTGGCAGTATCCCCAATTAATCGTCTGAAAACGGCATTATTTCCATGCCACCAGCCATTGTGATATACTATAGTAGGATTGGGAGGATCAACATATAAATGCCAGCCAAAACCATAATTCTTTTTTCCTCGAGTTTCATTACTCAACGGCTCATACGCCAATTGCTGAGACTGCATACTTACAAACTTACCTTGGTACAGCGCTTTATCCCATTGAAGTAAATCTCTAACCGTACTGTAAACATTCTTATCACCATAAATACAATCCAGTTTTTCTAAAGGATAAGCTTTTTTACCGGGGGTATAAGAGGGTATATAATTGGCAGTATCCTTTAAACTAAAAACATAAGTGTCTTTCATCCCAAGGGGATTAAACACGCTGTCTTTCATGTATTGAGGATAGGTTTGGCCAGTAATTTTTTCGATTACCAAGGCCAATAAGGCAAAATTAGTATTGTTGTAGCTATATCTTCTATTAGGCTGAGACTCAGGAGCAGGGCGGGTTCCAGCCAAAAATTTCAACACGTCATAATTGCTGCTCAATCCTGTAACACTAACTGGATCTTTAACATAAACCGTTTGTTTAACCCATCTACCTCTTCTGTTTTTTCTTTTGGTAATATATGATCTAGTACCAGCCATTAACTGATCATATTTAGGTAAACCAGACCGATGAGACAATAACAATTCTATTGTAATGCCTTGATATGGAAAGGAGGGTAGGTATTGCTCTACAGGGTCTGTTAACTCAAGACGGCCTTGCTCCATCAACCTTAAAATGGTCATGGCAGTAAAGGTTTTGCTAACAGAAGCAACATGAAAAGTAGAAGAGGGGGTAATTGGATCTTTGGTTGAAAAATTAATCATACCCTGATAATCTTCAAAAATCACTTCCCCATTTTTTGCTATCAAAATGGCGCCATTAAAACCCGTTTTCAACAATTGTTTTTCGTAAATGGGCTTGATGGCATTGATATATATTTCTTTTTCACTCGATTTTAAACCAGCATACACCAATGGCTTCCCTTCGTTTATCGTATCATTGGTAGGGGTGGGGGAACCACTACAAGCCATCATTAATAAAGGGATTACAGAAACTATCATTAATCTCAACATTTAATCAGTAGGGTTAGAATAAGTACAAAGATAGCCAGGATGGCTTCTTATACTACCAACGTGGAAAACTATGCGTATGGTATAAGAATAGATAACATTATTTTGCATTTATGAGCAAGCAAGCAATCACCAGCTATCCGAAAGAGCGCATTAATATTCTATTTTTAGAGAATATCAGCGAAAAAGCCGTTCAACAGTTTAAGCAAAATGGCTATACGAATATTCGAAAATTGAGTGGGGCATTAAGCGAAGAAGAATTAATAAAAGAAATTAAAGATGTTCATCTCATTGGCATCCGTTCAAAAACATTGATTACCAAAAAAGTTTTAGACGCTGCTACCAAACTACAAGCGATTGGCTGTTTTTGTATTGGCGTAAATCAGGTGGATTTAAAAGCGGCCACGCAAAAAGGGGTTGCTGTTTTCAACGCTCCTTATAGCAATACTAGAAGTGTGGCCGAGCTCGTGATTGGTGCAAGTGTTATGTTGATTAGACGAATCCCCGACAAAAATATAGCTGCACATCAAGGTATTTGGATGAAAGAAGCCAAAGGCAGTTATGAATTAAGAGGCAAAACCCTTGGATTAATTGGATACGGAAATATAGGTTCTCAAGTAAGTGTTTTGGCCGAAGCGCTTGGTATGAAAGTATTGTTTTATGATACCGAAACCAAGCTACCCTTGGGCAATGCAACTGCTGCAAAGAATATGAAGGAAGTGTTGAACAATGCCGATATAGTTTCATTGCATGTGCCTGAAACGCCACAAACTAAATTGTTGATTAATAAAAATGCCATCAAGCAAATGAAGCCGGGTGCTATTTTAATTAACTATGCAAGGGGAGAAGTAGTAGACTTAAAAGCATTGTCTATAGCAATCGAAGAAAAGCATATTAGTGGTGCTGCCATTGACGTATTTCCATGGGAGCCTGAAAAAAATGGAGATCATTTTGAAAGCCCTATGCAGGGATTGAAAAATGTATTATTAACCCCACATATTGGGGGATCAACCGAAGAAGCACAACAAAATATTGGGGAAGATGTAAGCATCAAATTATTTCAATATTTAGAGCGGGGCATTACCAATGGTTCACATACCGTACCTGCGATTGGATTGCCACCAATAGAAGGCACACACCGCATTTTACATGTACACCACAATGTGCCAGGTGTATTAAGTGCCATCAATACCGCATTGTCTAAAAACAATATCAATATTGTTGGTCAGTACCTCAAAACCAATGAAGATATAGGCTACGTTGTATTAGATATTGATAAAAAATTATCTAGAAAAGCTGTTGAACTTTTAAAATTAGTAAAGCATACTATCAAAGTCAGAATGCTTTATTAAAAAAATTTAACTCAAATAATTTAAAGTTCATCAGTTGTTTATGATGGACTTTATTTTTTTTATTTCATTGGCATCAACAAAATCAATATCAAAATCTTCTGGCAGTAAGGGATTTCTAAATTCAGTAGAGCTCGGTATTCTGATTCTAGCAGAAGTATGTACTTCTGAAACCCCAGCAGTATCGATAATATGTTTCACATTGCTGCTATTTAATCCACTGCCTGGCATAATGATGATTCGATCATTGGCTTGCTCAACCAATGTTTTTACAAGTGCTAAACCATCGGTTACTTTTGGATATTGACCACTGGTTAATACTCGTGTACAGCCGCATTGGATAATGGTTTCAAGAGATTCTAAAGGATCTTTACAACGATCAAAAGCTCTATGAAAAGTTACGTCTAATGGGTAAGCGGCTTCTACTAATCTTGCAGTATTTTCTTGATCAATGCTTCCATCTTGATTTAATAAACCAAATACAACACCCTCAAATTGCAATTCTTTGCAAAGCAAAATGTCTTTACGAATAATTTCTATTTCATCTTGTGTATGAAAATAATCTCCACCGCGAGGACGTATCATTGGGAATACAGGAATTCCAATTTTTTCTCTAACTGTTTTTAAATAACCATAGGAAGGCGTAGTTCCGCCATTGGCATAGTTCTCACATAATTCAATTCTATCAGCACCAGCATTTTCAGCAGCAATGGCTGTTGCAGTATTAAACACACATATTTCTAACAACATGGTTAAATCAAAAATTTACTATCTACTAAAATATTTTTATCGTCTGCATAACAAACTGCATAATTAAATCCTTTCTGTAAAGCATATCCACCATAAGCTCCTTGTTTATTAATGGCAATCATACAGGCTTGAATATCCTTTGCCTTGCTGCCTTTAATTTTCAACAGTCTTTCAATAGCTTTTTTACAAGCCATTTCTGGGGATAATCCTTGACGCATAAATTCCATTACGGTATGCGCTCCGCCCATGCGAATAATGTCTTCGCCTTGACCTGTTGCAACAACAGCACCCACTTCATTGTCTACAAATAATCCAGCACCAATAATAGGAGAATCACCTACGCGACCGCGCATTTTAAAACCCATACCACTGGTTGTGCAACTGCCACTTAAATTACCATTGGCATCCAAAGCAATCATGCCGATGGTATCATGGTTCCAAGAACCGTCTGATAAACGGGCAGGAGCAGCAGCTATTTGATTTTCTTTATTTTCTCGATTAATTCCAGGCTTATATTCACTTTTTTGCAACCATTTTTTATACTCTTTTTCAGCACCTTCAGATAAACCTTCCTTTTCTAAGGTAAAGCCTTGAGACAATGCAAATTGTTGTGCCCCTTGACCCACCAACATTACATGCGGGGTATTTTCCATTACTTTACGTGCAACTGAAATAGGATGTTTAATTCTTTCTAAACATGCAACGCTACCACAATTTGCAAACTCATCCATAATGGATGCGTCTAGCGTAACGAAGCCGTCTCTGTCTGGATTAGCTCCTAAACCCACGCAACAGTTTTGTTCATTCTCTGTAACCATTACACCTTGCTCAACAGCATCTAACGCACGACCATTATTTTTTAATACATTCCAGGCGGCTTTATTAGCCCTGATACCAGCATCCCAAGTTGACAATACAATCGGCTTTTTCCCAGCATATTTTGGTGTAAAACCAGCTATAGAAAAACTACCAATTCCAAGGCTACCAACTTGTAAAAATTTCCTTCTAGAAAACATGAATTATCAATTTTAAGATTAGCGTTTTTAAATGTATGCATTGTTTTATTCTTATCCCAAGAATTAAAGACCAAATTATCTAACGCTATACCAATATACAATCTAATCAATTGATAATCAACAAATTCAAATCATATATTTGTTCTTATAATTAATATTATGTTAAATAGCGCACAACAGAATGGGAAGAAAAAAGCCAACGCTTCTATTTTTTTTGAACGTAGCGAAAATGGGGAATTAATAGCTACTGATTTAGGCTTATTCGCACTAGCTGTTATAGGTGGGATTTTAGGAAGTCTAATAGTAAAGGTGCTAATCCGCCAAATGTAGCACGTATTAAATCCATCCTAACTTATATAAAATATAACCCGCAATGACACTTATGGCAATACCTAATATTGTATTAATGATCACTGAAAACCCATTTTTAAGCAAAGAATATTGGCTATTAGTATTAGCCGTTTTTGTTGGGCTTTGTATCGGTAGATTATCATCTAAAAGACGCTGATTAGTTAAATCTATAATAGCTTTTTTGGCTGCTAAATCTAACTCTCTATCGGTTTTTTCTGCAATTCTCTGCTTATTTTCTTGCTCAAAATACCTTTCTTCTGGAGTCTTTTTACCCATGCGTTTAGTTTGTTCCTACAATATACATTAACTGCTCGTTCCCCTCGCTTGCCCTTGTTTTTTTTTCTTCCCATTCTTCCCGCATCGGGGCGGCGTACCGCTTCGCTAAACTTACGCCTTCCCCTACACATCGGGCTACCTAAGTAACATAATATTACAGTTATAATTGTTTTCAATAATTTCCTAGTGAGTTCACTTCGTGAACGTTTGGGCGTCGGTTATTGCGAATTTAAAGCAGTCAAATCGTTAGCACTTATTGCCATTAAATTCGCAATAACCGACGCCAAGGAAATTGAAAACACTTATAACTAACTTTTATGTTAAATAGCGCACAACAGAATGGTATGAAAAAAGCTACCAACTTTGTTGTGCTAAGGGCATTTGATTTATGCGAAAGATTATAGACAAGTACCTTGAGGTAGAAAATAGACTACTCATAAAATTTGAAATAATTTTATGCAAAATTATAATTACCCTTCTTGGGGTAATTATCGTTCTGTTGTTTTTAATTGCATGCCCTATATAATAATGCAATTACCATAATAATTACGATTAAAATAATCTTTATTAAGTGTTCCCCTAGTTTATTTCCAATTGATTCCCAAAATCCGTTTGATATTTTATCAATTGCAGTGATTGTGCTTATTTCTAATTTTTTAGACTTAATATATTCTTTTATCCCGCCTTTTATTTTACTCGCCTTGTAGCCATTAACGGTAAGTACTATTACAGAGCTTTTTCTATTTGCCGATAGAAATGTTATTAATTCGTATTCTTCAAGAAGTTTTATTACGGCAACTTCAATTATATCTGAATCCTCTATACTATCATCAATAAAATGACTTGACGAGTTCCCTTTATTTGTTACACAATGCGCAATCCATTCATCAGCGTATTTATATACGGTTTCTTTCTCCATCCCCTAACTTACGCATTTCTTCCCATTCTTCCCGCTTCGGGGCGGCGTGCCGCTTCACTAAACTTACGCCTTCCCCCTACACAATACTACCTACCTAATTAGCAAAAGATTACAATGAATTGATCATTAAGTTATCGTTTTGAAATTGAGTTAAACTAAATGTCAAACATAAAACTGATTTCTATAAACGTACTACTTGTTTAGAAAATACATAACAATTATTTATTGCAACTGGCACAAAGTGTGTATGGGTATCTTTAAAAAATATGAGATTATTAATTTCATTGTTTTGCCTACCCTTACTTAGTTTTAGTCAATCTAATATCCACAAAGAAACTTTTAACAATCTATTGGAGAATACAAAACAAAAGTTCAAAGATAGTGGATATATCACATTGTTAAAATCTAATGAACGAGTATACGAATTATCCCAAAATGGCATTGACTCATTAAAAATAAATGGGAAGAAAAAAATAATATTTATTCTATCAGGCTGGTGCGATACAGAAGGATTTCCCAATCTGCGGTCTTTTGATAGCTTAGCTTTAGCACCCGAAGAATATGAAAAAATATTTGTTTCGATTGGTCATGATGGTTATGTCTTCCAGAATATAGATAGCTTACTCACTATAAGAGCGGACAAAATATTTGTACCGAGCAATCAAGAATTTGGAACAGGTACTTGGCAAAAACCTACTAATTTTACTTCCTATTTATTAAGCAGAAAACTAAATAAATCGAAAGATATACTATCTGTTATGTGGGTTGTTTTAGATGAAAAGGGCAAAGAAATTTACTTTAGTGGCCAGAACCCTTCATTTAGGAATTTATTGCTAAAGCTTTAAATTTACTCCGCCACCAACCTTACAATCCTACCCGGTCCTTCAATCGAAACATAAATAGATCCATCGGGTGCCTGGCGCACATGACGAATACGGCCAACTTTATCAAGGAGTTTGTGCTCTTTGATTATTTTATTGTCTTTAATTTCAAGACGAGCTAAATATTGTAAAGCCAATCCACCCACCAATAAATTGCCGGTCCAGCTTTTGAATTTTTTATCGGTGATAAATGCCATTCCACATGCACCAATAGATGGAATCCATTTGTAAACAGGGTCTGTTACGCCTGCCATGGTTGGACTTGCAGAAACGGGTTTATCATCGTAATTAACTCCGTATGATACCAAGGGCCAACCATAATTATTTCCCGCCTTAATGATATTCACCTCATCTCCACCTTTGGGTCCATGTTCGGCTTCCCAAAAATCTTTGGTGAATGGATTAAAGACCAAACCTTGTGGATTGCGGTGTCCGTAACTATAAACGGTTGTTGGCGCTGAATTACCTGGTAATATTGGGTTTCCAGCTGGTATACCTCCATCTTGTGTAATGCGATGGACTTTACCCCATGTGCTATTTACATCTTGTGCATTTTTATTGGGCGAATTTGCTCCGCCATAACTGGTAGCGCCTCCCTCCCCAATACTCACCAATAAATTACCTGCTTCATCAAAATCAATCCTACTTCCATAATGGCC
The DNA here is from genome assembly GCF_051860225.1 of Sediminibacterium sp. Taxonomy (GTDB): domain Bacteria; phylum Bacteroidota; class Bacteroidia; order Chitinophagales; family Chitinophagaceae; genus Sediminibacterium. The sequence goes on along the minus strand of NZ_JBHYEI010000003.1, from coordinate 410,055 downwards.
GGTCATCGTGTTGGCCGAATTAGAAGTCAATAATATTTTAGGCTCAGTAATTTGATCGTTCACTAATTTAAAACGCATTAAGTTAAAACTTCCACCTCCACCAGGATAATTGCCAGCATAGCTAATGAATACCCATCCATTGCTATTGAATTGAGGTGAAACGCGAACGTCTAATAAACCTCCTTGTCCACTGGTATTTATTGTGGGAAGACCAGTGATTTCGGTAATTTTATCACCGCTTTTGCGATGCAACTTCCCCTTCTTTTCAGTGAATAGTAAATCACCATTGGGTAAAAAATCCATACCCCATATTATCTCATAGCCTGTAATTAACTGTTCAATCTTAACGGAAGGTTCAGTAGTCATTTGCGGAGTATCTTCAATGGCTCCTTCTTTTTTATTAGAGGAACAAGAAAAGATACCTGTAAATGCAAGGGATAGTATTAGGGTACGGATCGTCATAAAAAAATGAGCTTGTTTAGCTTATTTAAAAGTTCCATGTAAAGCATCAAACTCTTTATATTTTGCTTCATATTGGTCAAATAACTTAGCATCTTTACCTCTCACACGACCCATTTTGTAATAGTAGATATTAGCAATAAAGTCAACTGACTTGTTTACCACGCTTTTCTCGGTATTTGAACGAGGAGACTTATCTTTCAAAATCATATAAGACTTAGTTAACCACTCAGCTGCTACATCAGTAATTTCCATAGAAGTTTTCTCAATAGCCGCATTCGCATTCTTAATTTCATCCACTTTAGCTTTGTGTTCTGCATCAGCTGCAGCTTTCTTCTTTGGATCTTTGATTACTGGTTTATTGGCATTAATTTCTTGTAATTTTTTAATATTAGCAGCATATTTATCATCTTCTAAATTGAAGAAATTATAATAAGTAACCCCTACATTAAAAGCAGCAATTGCATTATTATTATTCTTACCGTAAGCTTTTTTAAATGCATCAATTGCTTTGCGATTATACTTATCAATGGTTAAACTATCTACACCATCATTGTTACGAACGGAAACAAATACATCACCAAACTGTAGATACTTATTTTCAGTTAACTTACCTGCTGCATCTAATTCATCGTATAGTGCAGTTTTACCAGCTAAATCATAATTCTGATCAATATATTCAATTTCAAAATCTTCCCAATTTTCAGCAGGATAAACTTCTTTACCTAACGCTAGATATTTTTCAAAACCTTCTTTATCTTTTTTCTTCGTGTTAAAATCTATTAGGTATTTATAAATATCTACAAAACCTTCACCGGTAACTTTACTTTCTGCTAACCGTGTGTAGTATTTAACTGCATCATCCGGCTTTTGCGCATTTTGAAATGAGTATGCACAATATAAGATGGAAGTGGTGTCAAAAGGTTGTTGAGAACTAGCCCATTTATTTTTAAAAATGTAGTCGCTATAGATAACCGCTTTTTCAAATTCTTTTGAAGCAACATCGTATTTTTTATCTTTGAAGCTATTGATCCCAAGATTAAAAGAGGTAGAATACATATCGAAATAACCATCTGGCCCCTTATCTTTCGCTTTTGCTAAACTAGGTTCCAGCTCTGCAAATTTTTGAAATGCAATATGTGCATCTTCTGCAGCATTTGGATACTTTGCTCTAGTAGCTTCATTCTTAAATAAAGCTGCATATATTCTAGACTTCCAATAATAGCCCTCTGCTTTTGATTGATTTTTAGGATCAGCCAAAGATTTATCAATCTCTGTTTTAGCCTCTTCAAATTTGTTTAATAAAACAGTGGTTTCAACTTTCTTGAAATCCTGAGCAGTTGCAATTGAAATGAATGCAACGCTTAACAACAAGGAGAAAAAATACTTCATATGGTTGTTTTTAATCGTGTACTTAAATAATTGGTTCTTCGTTTTCGTTAATATTTAAACCAGCATCTTCATTTGTATTTCCGTTATCGGAAGTGTCGCCAATTTCAGTGGCTTCAGCTAGTTGATCGCCTTCCCCCACTTCCTCAATTACCTCTTCAGCCACTTGTTCTTCAATTTGAGAAATAGCTGCAATTTCATCCCCTTCATCCAAGCGAATTAATTTTACACCTTGTGTGGCTCTTCCAGCTTCTCGAATATCCACAATACCCGTTCTAATGGTAATGCCCGATTTACAAGTAATGATTAAGTCTTCTACTTCTTTTACATAAAGTATGCCAACTAAACTTCCTGTTTTCTCGGTAACATTAATGGTTTTGACCCCTTTACCGCCTCTATTGGTAATTCGATAATCTTCAATAGCTGTTCTTTTGCCATACCCTTTTTCACTCACTACCAAAATGGTTCTTTCCGTATCGTCCTTATTTACACAAATCATGCCAACCACTTCATCGGTAGTATCATCTACTTCAATACCTGCTACACCAATGGCTCCTCTACCAGTTGGTCTAACTTTTTCTTCAGGAAAACGAATAGCACGTCCACTTTTTACAGCTAACATGATTTCGCTAGAACCGTTGGTTAATCTAGCTTCCAATAATTCATCTCCTTCTACAATAGTTATCGCATTTACTCCATTGGCTCTCGGTCTACTGAAATCTTCTAATGAAGTTTTCTTGATAATACCTTGTTTAGTACAAAGTACGATATAATGGTTTTGAACAAAATCAGTGTCTGCAATATTCTTTACATTGATGATTGCTTTCACTTTATCATCACCCGGTAATTGAATCAAATTCTGAATAGCCCTTCCTTTACTTTGCTTCTCTCCTTCTGGTATTTCATAAACTCTCATCCAATAACACCTACCCTTTTCAGTAAAGAATAAAATGGTATCGTGCGTTGAGGCCACAAATAAATGTTCTACAAAATCTTCTTCTCGGGTTTTTGATCCAACTGCTCCCCTGCCTCCTCTTTTTTGTTGGCGGTATTCGGTTGCAGAAGTACGCTTAATATACCCTAAATGCGAAATGGTAATGACCACGTCCTCATCTTCAATTAAGTCTTCAATACGCATTTCATCTGCTAAGTATTGAATTTCACTTTTACGCGCATCCCCAAATTTATCTTTTACTTCCAATAACTCTTTTCTAATTAATGCATAACGTAAATCTTCATTCGCCAACAATGCTTTCAAATCTTTGATGGTTGCAATTAAGCCATTGAACTCTTCAATAATTTTATCGCGCTCCATTCCAGTTAATCGCTGTAAACGCAATTCTAGTATGGCTTTCGCTTGAATTTCCGATAATCCTTCTGCTTGTTTGTACAACTCATCGGTCAAATCGGAGAACATTGCAGAATTCAAGTACCATTTTTCTTGGCTACTCTTGGTCATCAACGCTTCCTTCGCTTCATCAGGTGTTCTACTTGCACGAATCAGACGAATCACTTCGTCTAAATGATCCAATGCTTTTAAATAACCTTCTAATACATGCGCTCTTTCCTCTGCTTTTCTTAATTCAAATTTGGCTCTTCTAATTACCACTTCCATTCTAAACTCAATGAAAGCTTTAATTAGATCGTGTAGGTTCATAATACCTGGACGGCCTTTGCTTAACGCTACATTATTGATACCATAACTGGTTTGTAATTCGGTATGTTTGTACAGTTGGTTAATCACGACTTGCGCAACTGCATCTTTCTTTAATTCAACTACTATACGAGTACCATCTTTATTACTTTGGTTACCTACATCGGATATTCCATCTACAATTTTATTGATGGCCAATTGTCCAATTCTATCCGTTAAAGTATCACGACTTACCTGATAAGGTACTTCCGTAATAACAATCATTTCTCTGCCATTAGGCTTGGTTTCTACGTTGCATCTACCTCTAACCACAACTCTCCCCCTACCAGTCATTAATGCTTGCCTAACGCCTTCCATACCATAGATTATTCCTCCGGTTGGAAAATCTGGCGCTTTAACATAATTCATTAACTCTTCTATCGTAATGTCTCTGTTATCTACATAAGCAACACATCCATCAATTACTTCACTTAGGTTATGGGGCATCATATTAGTAGCCATACCTACTGCAATACCCGAAGAACCATTTACCAATAATTGCGGAATTCTTGCTGGTAAAACAGTGGGCTCTTCCAAAGAATCATCAAAATTCAGTTGAAAGTCTACCGTTTCTTTTTCAATATCATCTAACATGGCTTCAGCAATCTTTTGCAATCTTGCCTCAGTATAACGCATAGCAGCTGGTGGATCACCATCTTGGTTACCAAAGTTACCCTGGCGATCTACCAACGTGTAACGCATGGTCCATTCTTGAGCCATCCTCACCAAAGTATCATAAATAGCACTATCACCATGTGGGTGATACTTACCCATCACCTCACCCACAATACGGGCAGATTTCTTAAAAGGCTTATTGCTATTGTTTCCCAACTCATTCATTGCATATAGCACCCTGCGGTGTACGGGCTTAAATCCATCCCTAACATCAGGTAATGCACGTCCCACAATAACTGACATTGAATAGTCAATGTAAGCGGTTTTCATTTGCTCTTCAATATTGACCTGTATAATGCGGTCGTTGTCGTTGGTTTGTTCTGGTATTAAGTTCTCTTCCATGTATCTTGCTGGTTCTACTTTTAATTCATTTTCAGGGGGAAAAATAGCCTCCTGAATGAAGGTTTGCGAAGATAGCTTTTTTAGGGGTTAAAAAGGCTTTAAAACACTGTTTTTTTAAGGGTTTTATCCACAGTTTACACCCTATCTAAATGCTTGATTTTCATCGGTAGACGTCATTTGTTCTATCTTTATTTTTTTTAAGTAATTCAATATGCAAATTTTAGTATTTGGCGCAGGCAAATCTGCTACAGTTTTAATCAAGTATTTAGGAGGTATTACTGCTCAAAAAAATTGGATTTGCACGGTTGCAGACCAAGACTTAAATACGTTAAATAACAAAATAAATGGGTATCCCAATTTGCGTGCAGCTGCCCTTTCCATAGAAGATGAAAAAGCCAGACAGGGGTTGATTAAAGCCGCCGATATAGTGATTTCACTATTACCACCCAGCTTGCATTTTTTAGTAGCTAAAGATTGCCTTGCCCTTAAAAAAAATTTATTAACAGCTTCTTATTTGGACACCCAGATAAAAAGTCTGGAAAATGATATCAATGAAGCTGGTTTATTGTTCATTGGAGAAATGGGTTTAGACCCAGGCATTGACCATATGAGTGCCATGCAAATCATTCATGGTATCAAAGCAAACGGAGGGCAAATAAGCTCGTTTAAATCGCATTGTGGAGGATTGATTGCCCCTGAATCTGACAACAATCCATGGCATTACAAAATCAGTTGGAATCCGCGAAATATTGTGACAGCCGGAAAGGCGGGTGCCATTTATCAAGAAAATGGAGAAATCATTACGAAGCCTTATGAGCAAATATTTGCGGATTGTGTGCAATTAAACATCCCTCAGGTAGGAAGCTTAGCCTATTATCCCAACAGAGATTCATTGTCTTATATTCCATTGTATCAGTTAGAAACAGCGGAAACTTTTATCAGAACTACTTTGCGTTATGCTCCTTTTTGTTTGGGATGGGAAAAAATAGTGCAAGCGCAATTAACCAGTGACGATGAAATGGTTGATACGAGTGAATTAAGCTATTCCCGATTTTTTCAAGATCACTTTAATAAAAATCAAGTGGAGTTAAATAGCCCCGAATTAATGGAGCAATTCATTTTTTTAGGGCTTAATGATCCCACCATCATTAACAAAGGAATTTTATCGGTTGCAAAAATTTTACAAGAGATACTTGAAGCAAAATGGAAATTACAGGAGGGCGATAAAGATCTTATTGTCATGTTGCATGAACTAGAATATAAAATGAACAATCAGCAATATGCGCTAAAAAGCACATTGGTAGTGAAGGGCGACGATGAATTGCATACCGCAATGGCAAAAACAGTTGGTTTGCCTTTGGGGATTGCAGCTGTTTTAATTTTAGAGAACAAAATTGCCCTTAAAGGGTTACATATACCAATCATTAAAGAAATCTACGAACCAGTTTTAGCGGAATTAAAAAAAGAGGGCATTGCCTTTGAAGAAACAAAAACGGAATTATAATGAACTATTGGTTAATTAAGTCAGAGCCATTCAAATACAGTTGGGATCAGTTTGTAAATGACAAAGAAACTTTTTGGGATGGGGTTAGAAATTATCAAGCCCGCAATAATTTAAGGGCAATGAAAAAAGGCGATTTGGCTTTTTGGTATCATAGCAATGAAGGAATGGAAATCGTGGGCATTGCCAAGGTAACCAAAGAGTCTTATCAAGATCCTACCACGGATGATACCGCTTGGTTGGTGGTTAATTTTAAGCCAGTAAAAAAATTAAAAAAGCCCGTTAGCTTAGCTACTGTTAAAGCAGATATTCGATTAGAAAAAATGGCATTAGTAAAAGCACAAAGATTATCTGTTCAGCCTGTAACTCCCGAAGAATGGGAAATTATTTTGGAATTAGCTGAAACCAAATTGTAATACTATTTGAAAAAAATATAAGCAATTCCAATTGCAGCAATTACACCAATTAAATCAGCTAGCATTCCTGCCCAAATAGCATATCGTACTTTCTTAATCCCTACACTACCAAAGTACAGCGCTATGATGTAAAAAGTAGTATCTGCACTTCCCTGAAAGGTACTAGCCAATTGCCCTACAAAACTATCGGGGCCATGTGTTTTGAATATATCCAACATCAACCCTCTTGCCCCACCCCCACTAAAAGGACGCATGATGGCAACGGGTAATGCAGGAACAAATTCACCACTAGACCCTACTGCTGTGAAGCACCAAGTAATGCCACTAATAATCGCTTCCAATGCACCACTTTCTCTAAATACTCGAATGCCTACTAACATTCCCACCAAATAAGGAATCACTTTCAAAATCACTTCCCATCCTTGTTTAGCACCTTCAATAAACGCATCAAATACATTTACTTTCTTTAAGTGCCCACCTATAATAAAAGTACAGATGATCAAGAATAAAATAATGTTTCCCAATACATTACTAAAAGTCTCCTTGGTTAATAATGTTGGTACCGGAATATCTTTTTGTGAAGGCAATTGTTGAATAAACCAAGCGAATAAAAAGATAGCGGTAACAATGGTTCCTAACCATGCTATCAATACCCGATCAAATTTTAATCGTTGGTAAATTCCTGTGATTAAAATACTTGCAATTGTTGCTACCGAAGTGGCCAACATGAGTGGTACAAATACACTAGTGGGGTTCACACTTCCAGCACCTGCTCGATAGGCAATAATAGATAAAGGAATTAAAGTAAGTCCACTAGTATGCAACACCAAAAACATGATTTGTGCATTACTAGCTGTTTCTTTTTGCGGATTCAAAGTTTGTAAACTCTCCATTGCTTTTAATCCAAAGGGAGTTGCTGCATTATCTAAACCCAACATATTGGCACTAAAATTCATAACCATTTGCCCCATGGCTGGGTGTTTATCGGGTACACCCGGAAACAATCTTTTCATAAATGGATTAAGTAGTCTGGCCAAAAAATTGATGGCTCCTGCTTTTTCGCCAATATTCATCAACCCCATAAAAAATACCATTACACCCGTTAATGGCAAGGCAATATCCATTACACTAGACTTACTAGCATCAAAAATGCCCTCTACCATTTTCTTGAATATTTCGTAGTCTTGAAAAAGAATGAGCTTAATTAAAGCAATCACCAATCCAATTACAAAAAAAAGTATCCAAACATAATTTAGTGCCATAAGTCTAAGATAAAGCTAATGGCGGTTATTCCTTACCTTTGCGCCTCAAATTTTTATATAATGGCTTTACAAGCAGGTATCGTAGGTCTTCCAAACGTTGGTAAATCAACTCTTTTTAATGCAGTAAGTAATAGTGCGAAAGCACAAGCAAGCAATTATCGTTTCTGCACCATTGAACCCAATGTAGGTTTAGTAGATGTACCCGATGAGCGGTTAACCAAATTAGCAGAATTGGTTTTACCCAATAAAGTGATTCCCACCCAAATGGAAATTGTTGACATTGCTGGCTTAGTAAAAGGCGCCAGCAAGGGCGAAGGATTGGGTAATAAATTCTTGGGGAATATTAGAGAAGTAGATGCAATCATACATGTAATCCGTTGTTTTGAAGATGAGAATGTATTGCGTGAAGAAGGTGCCATTAATCCTGTTGCAGATAAAGAAATTATTGAAACAGAATTACAATTAAAAGATTTAGAAAGTGTAGAAAAGAAATTACAAAGAGTAGAGAAAATGGCTCGTGTGGGTTCTGATACCAAAGCCAAAGCCGAATTTGAAATTTTACAGCGTTGCCAAAACCATTTAATGGAGGGCAAAAGTATTCACTCATTGGGTTTAAGCAAAGAAGACAAAGCTGCTGTAGCAGATTTGTTCTTACTAACCGACAAACCAGTTTTATATGTTGCCAATGTAGATGAAGCATCTATGCACACAGGTAATTCTTTTTCAGAACAACTGAAAAAAGCGGTTGAAGCGGAAGGCGCGCAAGTGATTGTGATGTGTAATAATATTGAAGCACAAATTGCTGAAATGGACAATGCAGAAGATAAGCAAATGTTCATGGAAGAATATAAAATGACTGAACCTGCATTAAATAGATTGATTCAATCTGCTTATAAACTCTTGAACTTAGACACTTATTTTACAGCAGGGGTGCAAGAAGTGCGCGCATGGACGATCCATAAAGGTTGGAAAGCCCCACAAGCGGCAAGTGTAATCCATACCGATTTTGAAAAAGGATTTATTAAAGCGGAAGTGATTGCCTACGAAGATTTTGTGAAATACGGTAGTGAAGCCGCTTGTAGAGACAATGGCAGACTACGCATAGAAGGTAAAGAATACTTAGTAAAAGATGGAGACATCATGCACTTCCGATTCAACGTATAACTATGTTATCCTATTGGGAAAAAGACAGCTATTATGCCGATACAGATATCGTGATTATCGGTGCCGGCCTAATGGGTCTTTGGTCTGCTTATGAATTAAAAAAAGCAGCTCCTTCTCTATCGATTACCATACTAGAAAAAAATGCAACCCCATTAGGCGCATCAACCAGAAATGCGGGTTTCGCTTGCTTTGGAAGTTTAACCGAATTAATTAGTGATGAATCTACCATGGGTACTGCTGCTATGTTGTCCATTGTAGAGAGTAGGTTTAAAGGAATACAAAAAATTCGCGCAAACTTTTCAGATGAAGCCATTCAGTACGATGCTTGTGGTGGTTTTGAAGCAATTCAAAACGACCATTCAATTGCCCCGAATTTAGATGGGCATATTCATTATTTAAATGAATTATTAGCTCCTGTTACAGGTAAACAGCAAACCTTTTGTAATGCTACCAAACAAATGAATCGGTATGGGGTAAAAGGGTTTGATCATTTGGTTTACAATTCATTTGAAGCCGGCATTCACAGCGGTAAATTAGTGAATGAACTCACTAGCAAAATATTGGCATTGGGCGTTCGCATCATCAATGGTGTAGAAGTTAAAGGTTGGATTAAAACCGCCGAATCACTGGAGATAATGACCCAGTTTGGACAAACCATCAAAACCAAGCAGTTGATTGCCTGTATGAATGGATTTACCCAAAACCTATTACCTCAATTAAATATTCAACCAGCAAGAGGGCAAATACTCTTGACCAAACCCATTGAGGGATTAAAATTAAAAGGCACTTTTCATTTTGATGAAGGGTTTTATTATTGGAGAAATATTGGCAATCGAATATTAATTGGTGGTGCTCGCAATTTAGCTATCGCTGAAGAACAAACTACCGACTTAGCTGGTTCTGACAAAATCCGGAACCACTTAACTCAATTTCTAGGAAGCTATATTGATACAGACCAATCCATTGAAATAGAACAATATTGGAGTGGTATCATGGGCTTTACTCCGACAAAAGAACCGCTTTGCACTTGGGCAGAACCCAACCTATTAGCAGTAATTGCTTGCAATGGAATGGGCGTTGCACTTACGCCTATTATAGCTGAAAAAGTTGCAGCCATGGTACTTGCGAATGATTAACTTTACATTCAATTTAAACCATGAGAAAGCTATTTTATTTTTTGGTTCTAGCAATGCTTATTATCGGATGCAACTCAAATGCGGAGTCGGATAATGTAGAACAAAATAATGTACAAGCTGTACAAGTACCTTCGAATATTCCTTTTCAAGTATTGAATATATTTCCACATGATACTTCTTCCTATACGCAAGGATTAATTTGGCATGAAGGAAAATTGTGGGAGGGCACTGGCTGGAAAACAGAAAGTAAATTATTATTAACCGATCTTAAAACAGGAAAAGCGATCAAGTCGGTTAAGCTTCCTGATAATGAATTTGGAGAAGGGATTACCATTTTAAATAACAAGATTTATCAACTAACCTGGGAGGATCATAAGGTATATGTATATGACCTTAAAACATTAAAACAAGAAAAGGTTTTCGATTGGACTTATGAAGGTTGGGGAATTACGACAGATGGAAAGTCTTTGTTAGTATCAACAGGAGAAAGCAACTTATATTGGGTGGATCCAGCTACATTTAAAATCACCAAAACTTTAGGCGTTTCAGACAACAACGGATATGTGAGTAATCTCAATGAATTAGAGTGGGTTAATGGTTACATATATGCTAATCAATATTTAACCGACTTTATTTTGAAAATTGACCCTACATCAGGACAAGTACTGGGTAGAATAAACTTATCAGGGTTATTGCAACAAAGTAATCAGCCTATTGTAGCAAATACAGATGTATTAAATGGCATTGCATTTAACCCTACAACAGGAAACCTATTGATAACAGGAAAGCGTTGGCCGGCTTTATATGAAATAAAGCTGAATTAATTTTTTTGTAAAATATAAATGACTGAACTACATCTATTGCGATTATTTAATGCAGCTAAATTAGATTTCAATCCTTGCCAGAATGCAGCTAAATAGCGAGATACACCGTGCTGGTATTGTTCACTCAACATAGATACATAAAAAGAATCAAACCACATTGGTTGAGTTGCTATAACATTGAATCCATGTATGCCAGCCAACTGAGCGATTGAAGCTGGAGAAAAATGATACAAATGCCTTGGCACGTCATAAGCTGCCCAAAAAGCCCCGTAATACCTGGCATCCACTGAAGTATAATTTGGAACCGCAATCACCAACTTACCTCCTACTGGTAAAATTTGATTGAAAATTTTCCAATATCCTTGTAAGTCATGAACATGTTCTAATACATGCCACAATGTAATTACATCAAAATACTCCGGTTCAAATGAATATAATTCATTGGGCAACAACAAATCTATACCATATTGATTTTTAGCTTCCGCTCTTGCACTTGAATCTGGTTCTAAAGCAGTTGTATCCCAGCCTTGCGCTTTCATAGTTGCCGCAAAAGCCCCTACCCCTGCACCAATATCCAGTAATCTACCAGTTGATTTGCCTGTATAACGCTTAACTAACCTTGCCTTTGATCCTAATGTATAATTTCTAACAATATGATAAAGTTGATTAATGAATCCTTTTTTTGTATTAGAATGTGAGATATAATTTTCAGAATGATAATAGGGCCCAATTTGATCTATGGTTGGCACATCTTGTGTAAACTGTAAATCACATTGACTACAATGCCAAATATCAAAATTTTCCTTACTAACTGTATGATCTTTAGCAGTTAATTTATATTGTATTTTATCAGAATTGCAGCTAGGACAAGTGTAATAATGTAAGGGTGTAAACATAAATCATCAAATACTTTAAACATAATAAAACAGCAATGCCCCTATAGCAATCATCAAAAGTATAATTGCATAAACCCACCAATTGTCACCTGATTTATTTTGACTTTCTTTACCTAATAGCTCGCGTATATCCTCCTCTTCTTGTTGGGTAAAATTCCTTTCTTCGTCTAAATTGTTTTTTTCTACATCGTTATTAAACTGCGCAATTCCATCTGTTACTTTAACCTGAGGCAATAAATCTAAAAGATTTTTTTCAGGGGTAAACAAAATATACCCATTCTCTTCTTTACGTAAAGTACCAATACCGGTAATAACAGCTCCTTCTGGAGTTGTTAAAGCCGTTTTAATCTTATATACATAATCATGAAACTGTTTAATCGCGGTCATTTGATCAACTCCTATCTCATCGGAAATAAAATCAAATAAGAATTTATCGGAAGGCGGTGTTTGTTCCTGTTTAAATTTAATTGCTGGGGCAGGTGCAAACAAGAAGCCATTGGCATTATCTAATTTAGCAGTATTAGATTCAATCACAAAGCTACCTAGGTCTGGAATACTTAGTCTTTTATTCAGTACAAGGTATTTATGAAGGTATAGATACATGAAAATAGCATTTATTGGAACGAATATACAACTCCTCCCATAACATTAAAACCAAAAACAGGGTATTGGTTCCAACGTTGGTAAGTATTGTTAAAAAGATTGTTCATTTGAAGCCATAAATTTAGCTTTGGTAAAATGCCAAATTCAAAGCCCAAATTCATATCCAAAGCTGGTGCAAGCCTTTTTGCAGTAAAGGAAAATGAATCTTGATACAAAGAACCAGCGCGATAAAACAGGTCGGCTTTTACCTGTAAATCGCCAATAGGTTTCCAAATTAATCCGGTGGTTGCTTCTAAAGGAATTAAACCAAACGCATCCGTAACAGCATTAAGTTTGCTAAACTTACTATAACTAACACTAGCTAAAAAAGATAACTTTTCTTGAAAAGTATAATTGATTTCTCCGCTTAATTTAAAGGCATTCATATTGGTATATAAAATATCAAAAGCTTTGCCATCTCCCAATTGGTTAATGAAAATTGGTTGGTCTTTCATTTGCATTAAAGTCAGCTGGGCATTAAAGGAGAAATGATTGTTTGTACTACCATTCAAGCCTATATATTGCTCAATAGAACGGGTATTTCTAAGTTGGTTAGGTATAGCAATCCATGGATTAAACTGAACAAGCGAACGAAAACTATTTTTTTGAAAAGAACCTTTAAATCCTGCTTCTACAGATAAATTGGAATTGGGCATTCTAGTATTAAAGGTGAAATTGGGTAAAAGGTTAAATACACCATTATTCCAAGTAGGTTTTATACCAAGGTTCAATTTTACATTGGGGGTTTTAAGCAATATACTTGGGTCAATGCTGTACAAATTATTATTAATGGCACTACTCATTGAACTTGGAGTACTTAATTTGGCTATGTCTGCATTAGCAGTAATACTTATGCCAACCATTTTTCCAAAAGATTTTTCAATAGGTGCTTTTATAATGATATTGTTTTCACCAGCATTATTGGTATTGGTAAACCGATTAAACTGAATGATAGGATGAAAATCAATACCAGATTGAGTAGTTTGTTTATTCTTCACTCCAACTTCTAAAAACAACCCATTATACACTAATTGTAATTCATCTTTTGGGTATACAAGTGTATTAGGCATGAATCCGTAGCGGTATCTTGTTGTACTATTAAATTTTGCATTTGAAGTCCATTCTAGGTTGTTGTTAGAATTAATTACAGACAAAATATCTAAATCAAACTTGCTGAATTGCTGCGCGTACAATTTCCCCCTTGACCCAATAAAACTCGTTTGAACCTGTGTAATGGAATGTTTGCCATCACCAAAAGAGAAGCGTCCTTCCCCCATAAACGAACTTAAGTTTCCTACCCCTACTTTAACTCGCTGAGTGTTTTTCCAAACTTGAGGTGAATCAGGTGGCAATGCCAATGGCTTTAACGGAATAGGCTGGTATAAAAAGAATAAATTAGAAGAAGGAACTTTATAAGTTAATGGCAATCGAGAAGAATCAATTATACTAGTTGCTGCGGTAAAATTGATTTTGGCTGCATTTTGTAAAGATGGTTTAAACGCTGATGTAATTACAACAGTTCTAGTAACACCCGTATCGGTATTAGATGAATTAGCAACCGTATAGGATACAGACAAATCGCTTACTTTATCCGTTTTAAGCTTGGTTGACTCATTGCTTTTATTCGATTTTTTAGCTTTTGCTTTCTTTTTTGTAACCTTAGTTTGTTTGGCTTTATTCTTTTTGCTTTTACGCTGTTGCGCAAAAGTATCCATAGACCATCCCGTGAATAACAATAATATAATTAGTGCAATTTTTGTTTTCATAATACCCTTTATTTATACTATTGTACTTTATTATTTTTTTCTTTTTCGGCAATCACTATTGCTAGTTTAGCAGCAGCTTCTTTTTTGAGTTCATCCATTTCAGCGTTTTCAGCTACACTTTTAAATGTTGCTTCAGCATTGAAATAATCTTTTTGATTCAGATAAATATCTCCCACTAATAGGTAACTCTTGGTTACCCAGTAAGTATAAGATCCATACTTTTTAATCACTTCAAAAGAAGCTTTTTCAGCTTCATCTAATTTGCCCAATTGAAATAATAGTTCTGCAATACGGTATTGCGACTCTGCAGTTATTTCAGATTTACCCAATGTTAATAGCGATTGATATCCTTGCAAAGCCTGCTGATATTTTTTATTCAATTGATCATTCTTTGCAATAACAAAGCCTGCCATCAAACGATCATCAGTAGCAATTCCTTTTTGCAGTAATAATTCAGCAGCATTAGGACTTGCTTGTTCAAATTGCTGAGTTTTAAATTGGCAACGTAATAGACCACGCATTGCTTCCAATTTATTTTCTTGCTGTAAGGCAATTGTTTTTAACAACGTATAGTAAGTCGCAGCATTAGTGTAATCTTGATAATCAAAGTAATAAATCCTTCCCGCTTGCAATGCAGCACGTTCAGCATATTTATTAGGAGATAATGCAGCTACTGCCTTATAGTAATTTAAAGCTTCTTTATTTTTTTTCTGGACTAAATTAATTTCAGCCAAAAAATAATTTGCTTCTACTGCATATTTCCCCTTAGAAAAATTTTCTAAGTAGGCTTTAAAACCAGCTTCTGCACCAATATTATCTTTTAACTCAAAGCGAATCATTGCCGATTTATACGTTATAGAGTCTGCCTCATTTCCGGCAATCTTCTTTCCATTTGCTTCCATAAAACTGATAAACGCTAGTGGAGCTTGCTGGTCAATGAAGATATTTCGAATATACTCAACAGATGATTCTGCCTCAGCACTATTGGGATATTTACTCACTAGCTGCTTAAATTGAGTGAGAGAAGCTTCATTATTATTCAAATTAAAATACGCGATACCCATCTTTTGATAGGCAATAGGATAAAGTGCTGCTGCCTCCTTTTGATTAAGTAAAGCCTGCAAAGGCACAAGTGCTTTTTCAAATGCTTCATCTGCCAAATACGTATTGGCTATTTCTAATCTGGCTTGAGCTATCAAATTTGATTGTGGATATATATCTGGAATCGATTGCAATAATGATAGCTTTTGCAATTGATTATTTGTGGCACCAGCAATAATGGCTTTTTGATACGTAGCATAATCGGCAGAAGTCCATCTCAATTGGATAATTTGATCATATAAGTTTGTGGCTGCTCTATATTCCTTCAACATAAACCAACAATCAGCAGCTCTAACTACAGCATCTTTCTCTACATTATTTAATGCAGACTGCGGGTTCTTATTTACCAATTCAAATTGTTCCCTGGCTGGTTTATAGAGTTCCTTTTTTAAATAAGCGTAGGCTAAATTATATCTGGCATTACTTGGGTTAACTTCGCCATTTCTCACTGGAGACTTTAGGTATTGAGATAAAAACTGAATAGCATCATCCATTTTACCAGCACGGTAACTCAACTCTCCTTTCCAAAAATAGACAAAAGGCAACTGTAGCGTATTATTAGGCGTAACCAATATTCTATCTAATAGTAATTCAGCTCCATCTAGTTTTTGATCATTAATTAATTCAACTGTTCTCCCATATAATAATCTAGGCAAAAGTGCAGTTACATTTGAAGATTTATTAGGCAAGGATTCATATAAAGTTAATGCATCTTTAAAGCTATTGGTATTTGCAAGTGTGCTAACTAATAATTCTTTGGCTTCATTTGTATAATCAGACCCTGTATAATTAGCTATAAATTGTTGAAACCCTTTTACAGCAATATCAAAATATCCTAACTCGTAAGAAAGTTTTGCATAATGAAAGCTAGAAACTTCTTTTTGTACTTTATTGCTATTATTGGCTGCGCAAAACTGAAAGGCATTTCTTGCATTCTGCAAATCATTGGTTTTCAAATAAGCGTCTGCTAATAAATACATACTATTCTGCTCTAAAGAGTCTAATGATCCCCCAATTTGTTTAAACCCTTGAATAGCTTTACTCCAATTTTTTGCCTCATAATAACAATAAGACAATTCATATAAATCTTCTCTTCTAACTTTTTCACTAGCTGCAACATAAGCTTCCAAATAAGGAAGCGCCCTATCAAAAGCTCTTTTTTCAAATAATAAATGTCCAACTAATTGTTTTAATTGTAAATCGTAATATTGTCCATTTTTTTTAATCGCATTTTCTCCGTAGGTCAATGCTTTCTCTCTATTACCACTAAAATAGTACAACTCTGTTAAGTAAAAGGGCACTACATGTTGATAGTCGGGATGAGATTCAGCAATTAAAAAGCATTCAATAGCAGTATCATACGCTTGATCATTAAAAGCCAAGAAGCCAAAATAATAATTTGCATCAACATAGTTCGGGTCTGCAGGCAATTGTCTTATTGCATTAAACAATGGCTTGGCTTTTGCAAAATCTTTATTCACAAAATAGGAATATGCCTGATGAAACTTCATTGTAGCAATCTGGCGATTGTTCAAATTGGCAATATTACATTTTGCGTAATATGCTAAAGCTTCATTATATTCTTTTCTTTGGTAATAATACTCTCCCAAATAAAAAGAAACCATTTGCGTGTGTGCAAGGTGATTGTCTAATGCAATAAATGTTTTAGCCATTTCAGTTGCACCTTTTTCATCTAGCTGCAATCCACATACTATATAATAATATTGAGCATCTGCCATAATTTGAAAAGGCATATTGCTTTGTTTAATTCCATTATTAAATAATCTTTTAAAAATGGGGAATGCCAAACTAAATTGATCTTGTTGATAAAATTGCTTTGCCGATTTAAAAGCGGCATCAGGATTAGACAATTCAAAAGTTTCCTGCGCTTCAATATTGGAAGAAAAAGCAAAAATGGCAAAAGATATGATCGTAAAATATTTAAACATGGGAGGAATATATATTGCAAATATTTTTTTATTTATTGGTATTAAGTGGCAAAGCATTGTTAAAGATAAGCTGAGTGCTTGTTAAGCTTGTTTAAACATCGCATTTGTGGAAAAACAGGATTAGGTCGTAAGTTTGTCAACAAATCGGAAAAATGTACGAACATTTCACCACAGTTAGAGTTAGATATGCAGAGACTGATCAAATGGATATTGTATATTATGGTAATTACGCCCAATATTTTGAAGTTGGTAGAGCAGAATGTATAAGAGCATTGGGTTTTACTTATAAGAAAATGGAAGAAATGGGAGTAAGAATGCCCGTAGTGGCTATGGAAGCAAAATTTTTAAGGCCTGCGCATTATGATGAGTTGATTACCATCAAAACCATTTTAAGGACCCTACCCAGTAGTCATGAAATTTGTTTTGAACACGAAGTGTTTAATGAAAAGAAAAAGTTGCTCACCACTGGAAAGGTAACACTCTATTTCATTGATAACTTAACCAATAAGCGAACCTGCATGCCAGCAGATTTATTGGCAACATTCGCACCCTATTTTGGAAATAAATAAGCCCCTTTGAATGAAAAAAATTCATGCATCTATCATAACCATCGGCGACGAATTACTGATTGGTCAAGTAATTGATACCAATAGTAGTTGGATTGCTCAATCACTTAATAAAGTTGGCATACAAGTGAAAAACAGAATCGCAGTTGGCGACAACAGAGAGGATATTTGGCAGGCATTAGATGAAACCATTGAAAAATCAGATTTAGTATTAATTACAGGGGGATTAGGCCCTACTGCAGATGATATCACCAAGCCACTTTTATGCGATTATTTTGGCGGGAAAATGGTCATGGATCAAGACACCCTAGCCCATGTAACCTATATATTTGAGCATATTTTAAAAAGGCCAATGATTGAGCGAAATACTTTACAAGCTCAAGTTCCAGATATATGTACCGTTTTAAAAAATGAAAAGGGAACTGCTCCAGGTATGTTATTCACCAAGAAAAATACCCATATCATTGCTATGCCTGGTGTACCGCATGAAATGAAATGGATCATGCAAAACCATGTTTTGCCATTAACTTCAAAATGGTTCAGCAGTGGATTTATTGAACACAGAACACTATTAACTGCGGGAATCGGCGAATCTTTTTTGGCCGAAAAAATAAAAGATTTCGAAGAATCATTACCTCTTCATATTAAATTGGCATATTTACCCAATTACGGGATGGTAAGGCTTAGATTAAGCGCTTGGGGCACCGACCTTGAAGCCTTAAATAATGATTTAAATAATCATTTTAATGAACTGAAAAACAATGTTTTAGAATATTTAATTACTGACAAAGACGAACCATTAGAGGTGGTAGTTGGTAATTTATTAAAACTTAAAAAACAAACTATTGCAACAGCGGAAAGTTGCACTGGAGGGTATATTGCTCATTTATTAAGTAAACATGCAGGCTCATCGGTATTTTACACCGGATCAATTATCGCTTACGCGAACATTATAAAAGAACAACTATTAGATGTTTCCCACGAGACATTAACGACCGTTGGTGCAGTTAGCAAAGAAGCGGTTTCCCAAATGGCAGTTGCCGTTATGAAAAAAATGAATACCGATTATGCAATTGCAGTAAGTGGAATTATGGGACCAGGTGGCGCTACAGAAGAAAAAGCAGTAGGCTTGGTTTGGATTGCAGTAGCATCTAATAACAATGTTATTGCTAAAGACTTTCAATTTCAATTTGACAGGGAGCGTAATATCAACCTAACTGCAGTCAACGCATTGAATATGATAAGAACTATGATTGTGGATAATAGTTGATAACTTAATCGTAATCAACTACTATATTTGTTAATTAGTAGTGGATAGTGTATTTGAACTATACCTTATTAACCCGTTTTAAATAGTAGTACAATATGGCAATAGCTGAATTGGTGATGCCCAAACTGGGTGAAAGTATAATGGAAGCTACCATTCTTAAATGGCATAAGAAAGTAGGCGACCAAGTAAAATTAGATGAAACCGTATTGGATATTGCTACGGACAAAGTAGACAGTGAGGTACCGTCTACAGTAGAAGGGACCATTACTGAAATCCTCTACAATGTTAACGATGTGGTACCGATAGGCACAGTAATTGTGCGAGTAGAAACCGCAGCAAATATTACTGCTCCAGTTGCTGCTCCCACCCCTGCTCCTGTTATTGAAGCTCCAGCACCTACTATTGAAGCCCATGCGCCAGTAATTGAAACTCCCGTTGAAGTACCAGTTGCTGTTGCTCCACCTCCTGTTCAACAATATGTTGAACCAACCCCTGCTCCTACACCAGTAGCAGCAGCTACACCCATTCAAGAAGTCCCATACACGCCATCAGCTCCTATGATAGACTTCATGAATAAACCCGCATCAAACCGATTTTATTCGCCACTAGTATTAAATATTGCCAATAGTGAAGGCATTAGTTTAAGTGAATTAGAAAGAATTCCTGGTACAGGCAATGATGGACGTGTCTCCAAAAAAGATATTTTACAATACGTAGCTGATAAGAAAGCTGGAAGGGTTCCAACCTACCAACCAGCTCCAATGTATGCCTCAGCACCACAACCTGTGGCGCCACCTCAACCTCAACCGGTTGCGTCACCGTCACCTGTATCACAACAACCAATTGTAGCACCAGTTGCAGCTCATGTTGCACAAGCAATACCATCGACACAACCAATAGCTACACCAGAACCTATTGTTACAGCGGCACCACAACCAATTGAAGTTCCACAACCAGTGGCAGCTCCTGTGGCACAACCAGTGGCAGCTCCTGTGGCACAACCTATAGCAGCGCCACAACCAATTGTTCCACCGCAACCCATCTCACAGCCTGTACCACAGCCAGTTGTTCCTGTTTACCAAGAACCCATTGTGCCCATTGTACCTGTTGAGCCACTTATAAAGAGCAATTCTAGATTTCCCGAACAAGCTGCTGCAGTTTATTCGGCACCTGTACCCCCTGCACCTCAAGCAATTTTTGCACCATCCGTAGGGAAATATTCAGATCCTGCGATGGTCAGCGTTTCTGGCGCTACAGAAATAATAGAAATGGATCGTATGCGCAAGCTAATTGCGAAGCATATGGTGGACAGTAAACATACTAGCCCACACGTTACCAGTTTTGCGGAAGCAGATGTTACAAATATGGTACAGTGGAGAAACAAAGTGAAAGGTGATTTTGAGCACCGTGAAGGGACTAAACTTACATTCACCCCAATGTTCGTAGAATGTATTGCAAGCGTAATAAAACGTTTCCCATATATCAATTGCTCTTTGGATGGAGATAAAATCATTTTAAAGAAAGACATTAATATTGGCATGGCTACCGCCCTTCCTTCTGGCAATTTGATTGTCCCTGTTATTAAAGGTGCAGACCAATTGAACATTGTAGGATTAAGTAAGTCAGTTAATAGCCTAGCTGATGCTGCAAGAAATGCTAAATTAAAACCAGAAGATACCACAGGTGGTACCTTTACTTTAACCAATGTAGGTACATTTGGTAGCTTAATGGGAACACCAATTATTAGTCAGCCACAAGTAGCCATCCTTGCAGTTGGTGCAATCAAAAAACGACCAATGGTAATGGAAGGTCCTGAAGGAGATTTCATTGCAATAAGGCATATGATGTACTTGTCTTTGAGTTATGACCATCGAATAGTAGATGGCAGTATTGGTGCCAGCTTCCTCACTGAAGTGGCTAAAGAGTTTGAAAAATGGGATATTAATAAACAATGGTTCCACTACATATAAACTTAAAAAAAGCCCTGATTTTAATCGGGGCTTTTTTATACAGCACGCTTTTATTTTCACAAACACCAGGCTTAGGTACTTGGAATGTGCTTACCGGACGTTTTAATTACAATAGCAAATGGCACGGATTTGTAGAACTTCAATTGCGTTCTCAACAAACTTATGATCACTTTAATTACCATGAAGTGAAAGGTGGTATTGGATATATGATTACTCCCTCTTTATCTGCTTTAGTAGGAACAGGCCGATACGTCACTTATCAAGTTAATGATAATTTTAAATTACCCTTCTTGGTTTCGGAAAATCGGATATGGCAACAATTGATTTATAATCAAACATTTCCCTCGCTTAGGATAGAACATCGATTGAGAGCAGAACAACGATATACTTCAGCTGGATATAGAAATAGATTTAGGTACAGACTTAGTGCTGTGATACCAATCAATAAAAAAACAATAACGAATAAAACATTTTTTTTAAATACATCTAACGAATTTCACTTTAATAATGAAAATGTATTTTATGAGCAAAACCGTTTCTATTTAGGCGGAGGATATAATTTCAGCAATAAGCTAAGCTTACAGATGGGTTGGATTTATCGTTCAGACTTTTTTAGTCAGAACAGGGCACAATACAAGAATTTTTTACAAACAAGCCTACAATTCACTTTTAGTAAAAGCAAATCGACGGCTATAAGAAATATAGGTTCAGTTGATTAAACTACCGCTACAAAAAAAGAAAATAATGTAGTACCGTAGTTTCTTACAAAAGAAAATCCTTCCATTTTTTCATAAGCGTTTCGAGGCGTATGTTCTAAAACAAAGAACCCACCCGGAGCAATCATTTTTTTTGCCACAATAATTTTAGGAATTTCATCAATGGCACCCAACGCATAAGGTGGCCCAGCAAAAATAAAATCAAATTGTTTCGTACAACTTTGTAAAAAAGCAAATACATCCATTTTAAGCAATTGTACATTTTCCATCCCCAACATAGTGACATTTTTGCCAATAAATCCATGCATAATAGGGTCTTTCTCTACAATAGTTAAATGTTCAGCGCCCCTAGAAGCCAATTCATAACTGATGCAACCTGTTCCTCCAAACAAATCAAGCGTTTCAATCCCATCGAAACTCATTCTATTTTGTAAAATATTGAACAAGCCCTCTTTTGCTATATCGGTAGTAGGTCTAGTATGGGGCATATTAGCTGGAGGATTAATGCGCCTCCCACCCCATTTCCCAGATATTATTCTCATAAAGCCAATTTAAAAAATGGCGCAAAATAATGAGCCGGATATTCTTTATTTACATCTAACATAATACCAGAAGCTTCCGTTGTATTTAATTCGATATGACTAAATACTTTAAATAAATTATCATACAGCTCAGTATTTAAATCAATCATCCCATTCAATTCAACAATGGTTTTTTTAGCATCTATACCAAACTGTTGATTACACCTAAGTATATAGTACAATGCGTCTTCTGCCAACTTGTAAGGGAAGGTTTGAATCATCTGAATAACTGAATCCTTGAAAATTGCAATGATAAAATGCCCATGATAAAATTGCAATTTCACCAATTGCTCTTCATTTTTTCTCCTATTCATCACATCGTTTAACAAAGATGTGTAAACATGCGCTGTTTGAAATATGATAAATTGTCGGGTAAATAATTCGGCGAGAGATTTCTTAATGCGATAGGTATTGATCAAGCTTTTGGTAGAATTTAGCTTTTCATATTTCACATCCATCCTATTACTTTCCCCATAAATTAGGTTCAAATAATCTTCAGCTGAAGTGGCAGTTAAAAACTTCTCTGGCACCAAAATTGACTCGGGTGTACAGAAAAAACAGGTAACCAGTTTATAGGTTTTATTGAACAATTTAGAAATAGTTTTGATTTCGTAAAAGATATCATTCCAATCTTCTGTTTGGTCTTTATCTAAACTAAAATATTCAAATGCAACAATAGTTCCGCTGTCAATTGATTTAGACATACAACGCAGCTCTTGCTCATCCAATTCTATTATGAGCTGAAATGCAGATCCGCTTATAGGATCATCTTTATAAAATCCTGCTTTTTTCCTAGCCATTCAAAGTAATTACGCTGCAATAATATATAAAAAAGCATTAACGGAGAGCGAAGATATTATCAGACTTCATTTTACTAACTTCGCAACCCAATATGAATGTCCATTCACCACTCAATCTTAAGGTTAATACAGGAAACAAAGCTATCCTGCGAATAGCTTTGCCCATATCTGCATCTATTGTAGTTCCTCAAATCAACTTTATTACCAATAATATTTTTTTGGGGGGATTAGGGCAGAAAGAATTAGGAATTGCAGGCATTACCGGGGTATACTACCTCATGTTTGCAGTTATTGGGCATGGATTGAATAATGGATTACAAGCATTAATTTCTAGAAGAGCAGGCGAAAATAAAATTGATGAAATAGGAAGTCTTTTTTGGCATGGAGTTAGAATAGCTATGTTCTTCGCCAGTTTTGGTATTTTAATGACCTGGTTTGTAGCCCCCATGATTTTAAAATGGTCCCTACATGATCAAGAAGGCATCAACATGGCGGTAAGTTTTTTATCTATACGGATTTGGGGCTTACCCCTACTCTATATTTATCAAATGCGCAATGCGTTATTGGTAGGAATAAATCAAAGCAAACTTCTTGTATTAGGGACTGCAAGTGAAGCCATCGTTAATATCATTTTTGACTATGGATTAATTTATGGCAAACTAGGTATGCCTAATTTGGGATTTAATGGGGCCGCCTATGCATCAATTATAGCGGAGGGGGCAGGTTTGTTAGCTGTATTTTTTGTTATTAGATTCAATGGGATTAGCCAAAAAATCAATTTGTTTAAAAAAGTTGCCTATCAATATTCTTATATAAAACTAATTTTAAATCAATCATACCCGCTCATACTTCAACATGTAATCAGTATTATGAGTTGGGAATATTTTTATATTTTGATTGAACATCACGGCGCAAGAGATCTAGCTGTTTCAAATACGATGCGAAACCTATTTGGATTCTTTGGTTGTTTTACATGGGCATTCGCTGCTACAACTAATACTATGGTTAGTAATGTGATTGGACAAGGAAGAAAAGAAGAAGTACTCCCATTAATTTATAGAATATTAAAGTGGAGCATGGGTTTTGCATTCATTGTATTTATACTCCTGAATGCTTTTCCAAGGGCCTTCCTTGGTATTTATGGACAAGGTGAAGACTTTATACAGGCTGGCATTCCAGTTATAAGAGTAGTATCTATTGCAATGATTATGATGTCTGCCGCAACAGTTTGGGTTAATGCAGTAACAGGAACTGGAAATTCTAAAATGAATTTATTTACAGAAATCGCAACGATAATTTTTTACTTAGTATATGTCTACATTGTATTAGAAAAAATGAACTTGCCCATCACATGGGGATGGGCAAGCGAATGGGTTTATTGGACTATTATGTTTATTCCATCATTTTGGTATATTACCAGCAATCGTTGGAAAAAAATCAATATTTAGCCCTTCAATTCCTTCACTAAGTCGATATATTGTTGCATAGCAGATTCTTTGGCAAGACCTTGCAATTTTACCCAAGCTTCGTGTTTAAACTTAGCTACAAAGTCGAACATATTGGAAGGACCTTCTTCCTTGTTATCACCTTCTGTAGCTTGCTTGTATAATGCATAAAGCTTTAATAGGGTGTCATTATCTGGTTTTTCTGACAACGTTTTGCTGTTAGCAACAGCTTCTAAAAATAATTCTTGTAAGCTCATATGATGGTTTTATTGTAATGATGCCAATAGTTTAGCACCCTCTGCTTTTAATGCAATATCATTAAAAGAACGATTGGGCATTTTTACTAATCGCTCTAAAATTTCAATGGCTTTAGCAGGCTGCCTATTTTCTTTATATGCTTTGGCCAAATCTAATTGATTGGTAACAAAATATGGTTCTATTGTTCTAGATTTCTCCATGTATGAAATGGCTTTATCTAAGTCTCCATTAGGTAAACCACCGTAAAATAATTTAACCGCGGCTTTTTTGATACCAGATAAAGTAACCATTTCATAATGCCATTTACCTAAAGTATAGTTAGCTCTGCCATGATTGGGATTAATACTTAATGCCTTGTCTGCATAATCCTTTACGTCTTTAACGTAGGCCACTATTTTTTTATTTTCAATATCTAAGTCGGTCATTTTACCAGATACTGTTGCCATAGCATAATTGGCATCAGCACTATTGGTATCTGCTTTTAATGCTCTTTGAGCATAAGCCATTGCAGATTCAAAAAATAAGCGTTTGCTTTTTTCTTCCTTTTCTCTGCTTCCTATAGCTACCTCTAATTCTGCAGCTTTCACCAAATACTTTATGTTGTTGGGCTCTAATACAATGATTTGCTTGTATTTTGCCAAGGCTTCTGGTTCTTTTAATTGTCGTTCAAAATTTTCGGCCTCTTTGGCTAAAAGACCAATGTCTTGTGAAAAAACAGTTCCCATCCAACTACAAAAAAATGCGATGAGTAAAGTAAGTCTGATTTTCATGTTATATTCTATTCACTTTTAATGAAACCCCTAAACTGCCCACGAACTGCACAATAGGTGGCTTTAATTTGTTAATGGAAATATGTACATAATCAGCTAGAGAAAACTGTGCCAAAATTTCATTTGCAATATCTGATGCAAGGGTTTCTAATAATGGAGTTGCAATTTGCATGCGCTTTTTAACCATTTCATATACCAAGGCATAATTAATGGTATCAGCGATATGCAATATGGGAAAGGATTTAGGTGAAAACCCAACCTCTATATTAATCGCAAACTCATTCCCTAAAACCTGCTCCTCTTTGTATAATCCATGGTAAGCAAAGAACCTCAAATCATTTAAATGAATGCTTGCGTTGCTCATATTTTAGTGTCCAATAGAAGTTAAATAGCGCTCTGCATCCAATGCTGCCATGCAGCCACTACCAGCAGCAGTTACTGCTTGACGATAGTTTTTATCTTGCACATCTCCTGCTGCAAAAACTCCAGCCACATTGGTTTTGGTAGTACCAGGCACGGTTAAGATATAACCCGTTTCATCCATTTCTACATAGTCCTTAAATATGGTGCTATTGGGTTCATGACCAATTGCCACAAAGAATGCACTCACTGGAATTTCCTCTGTGTCACCTGTTTTATTATTCTTGATTCTGACAGCTTCTACTTTTTTCTCCCCTAAGATTTCATCGGTTTCCGAATTCCAATACACTTTAATATTGGGGGTGTTCAACACTCTGTCTTGCATTATTTTACTTGCACGCATTTGATCTCTACGAACAATCATGTGTACTTGTGTACATAACTTACTTAAATAAATTGCTTCTTCTGCTGCAGTATCACCCGCACCAACAATAGCTACTTCTTTTCCTTTAAAGAAAAATCCATCACAAACAGCGCAGGCGCTAACACCATATCCATTCAAACGTTCTTCACTCGGAATACCTAGCCATTTTGCAGAAGCACCAGTACTAATAATTACGGCATCTGCATGAATTTCTTTTTCTTCATCTATCCAAATCTTGTGTGGGGTGCTACTGAAATCTACTTTTGTAGCCAATCCATAACGAATATCAGCCCCCATTCTACTAGCTTGTTTTTCAAAATGAAGCATCATTTCAGGTCCTTGAATGCCGTCTGGATAACCAGGATAATTCTCTACTTCTGTTGTGATTGTTAACTGTCCACCCGGCTGGATTCCCTGATATAAAACAGGTTTCATATTTGCTCTAGCAGCATAAATTGCTGCAGTGTAGCCAGCAGGACCAGATCCTATTATTAATACCGATACTTTCTCTATAGCTGATTGTTCCATATTCAATTTTTAATCTTTGCAAATGTAAGTTTTGTATTGAGAACCATATCCACAAAAAGCACCCAATGCACCATTACTGATATTTCCCTTTACCACTCCTGGTGAAGAGAAAGGATTTCCGATTGATTGAAAAGCAAATTCCCATGTACGCCAAAAGTCATAGGTAGCTTTATCAATATTTGCGAGGCGAACGGTAACAGTGTCCCCCAATTTAAAAAAACCATAGTTTTCTCTCTCAAATGGCTGGTTCCTATCTACCCCTTTGTCAATATCAATATTATATGTTTTACCGTCTATAATGGCATCATCAAAAGCGCTGTTAAACCCAGGATAAAACGGTTGGCTATTTACTTTAGTAAAATAACGTATGTAGTTTCCTAAACCAGGAGGGTCAAAAATACGTGCCATCAATACCCTAAAACTATCGGTACTTGGTCTATTAGTAACTCTTTTAGTCCAAACACTATCAATGGTTTTTGAAATTATTGGTATGGTAGTTGTAGACTGGTATTGCTTACCATTATGTTCAATTGTTAATTGATACGTTTTCCCCGTTTCACCCAACATACGATCAGTAAGGGGTGTAGTGTAAAATACATATCGCCCACCTTGTGGAAAACGCAATTCATTCGCCTGTAACGTTACCGTTCTAGTGCCATTATTGAGCAGTACTTTAGCATCTTTGATAAATGAAGCAAAAAGTGTTGCGGTATCAATAGTAGAGAAATAATTGAGTGAATTAGAAAGTACCACCACTGGTGCTTGTCCATTCTCAATTTCGGCATCTACTACCAATTTCGGTTCGTTTTGTAAGGGCTCAATTTGAATGTCTTTTTCACAAGCCAATAAAAACAGCATCAATAATATAAAAGGTATTTGGCGCATTATATAATAACAACATTTAGGAAAAAAAGATTAAAAAAAACGCCCCGATATTTCGGAGCGTTTTCAAAAAACGTAGCCTCTCGAATATCCCTACTCGGAGGCTGAAATATTAACCCAAATATGCTTTAAGTGCATTACTATAACGCGCTTTCTGTAAACGCTTTATTGCACGCTCTTTAATTTGTCTGATTCGCTCTTTAGTAAGATCATACTTCATTCCTATTTGTTCAATAGTTACTCCGTTCTCCCCATCTAATCCAAAATAAGCATTTACAATTTCAGCTTCTCTTGGGCTTAATGATTTTAATACCCTACGAATTTCTTCCCTTAATGAGTCTTTCATTACATCTTCGTCAGTATCATCAGAACCTTCTAATAAATCTCCCATAGCAACATCTTCTGCTTCATGCACAGGCGCATCTAAAGAAGTATGTCTGGTATTACTTTGGAAAATATTATTGATTTCAGTTTCGCTCATTTC
Source organism: Sediminibacterium sp. (assembly GCF_051860225.1). GTDB lineage: Bacteria > Bacteroidota > Bacteroidia > Chitinophagales > Chitinophagaceae > Sediminibacterium. Next base: position 381,786 of record NZ_JBHYEI010000003.1, on the reverse strand, counting down.
TAAAATCTCAGCCAATTCCTCGGTAGATGGCTCACGCTCATGTTCTTGTTCAAATGCCATGTAGGCTTTGTTGGCTTTATTGTAGGTGCCAATTTTATTTTGGGGCAAACGCACTAAACGACCTTGTTCCGCTAATGCTTGTAATATAGATTGACGAATCCACCATACTGCATAGGAAATAAATTTGAACCCCTTGGTTTCATCAAAACGTTGTGCGGCTTTAATCAAGCCTAAGTTTCCTTCGTTAATAAGGTCGCTTAATGATAAACCTTGGTGTTGATATTGTTTTGCTACAGATACGACGAAACGTAAGTTGGCTTGTACCAATTTATCCAAAGCTCTTTGATCACCCATTTTAATTTTCTGCGCCAAAGTAGTTTCCTCTTCGGGGTTGATCATTGGGATTTTGGAAATCTCTTGTAAATACTTCTCTACTGCTTGCGAATCTCTGTTGGTAATCTGGGTTGCGATCTTGAGTTGCCTCATGTTGTACTGTTGCTTTTTTATATAACGAGAAGAATACCCAATTTGTTATAAATCGACACAAAAAGGTATAATTCTCCAAAAATTACGGAAACTACAAAGATACTATTTTACAATGAATTTCAACCTTTTAAGTGTAAAAAACTTGGTAATTTACTCAAATTCAAGCTTATTTGTGCAAATTGCTGAATATGATAGATTTTAGATCGGATACCGTTACCAGACCTACCCCCCCTATGTTGGCTGCTATGCATGCAGCAGTGGTTGGAGATGATGTTTTTGGAGAAGACCCTACGATTAATGAGTTAGAGCAATATAGTGCTGAGTTATTTGGAATGGAAGCAGCGCTTTTTTGCCCAAGTGGAACTATGACCAATCAAATTGCCATTAAATGTCATACTCAGCCTGGTGATGAAATTATTTGTGATGCCCTTTCCCATGTTTATTTGTACGAAGGGGGTGGAATTGCCGCTAATTCAGGGGCTTCAGTTCAATTATTGCAGGGCAATTTTGGCAGACTAACTGCTAGCCAAGTGGCTGCTGCTATCAATCATAAAGACGATGTCCATCGACCTTTAAGTCGATTAGTAAGTTTGGAAAACACCGCTAACAGAGGCGGTGGAACATGTTATAACTTCAATGATATTCAATCAATTAAAGAGGTTTGCTTAAATAATAATTTAAGCCTTCATTTAGATGGTGCCCGATTATTTAATGCCATTGTTGCTAAAAAAGAGCATCCAGTGCAATATGGTAACATCTTTGATTCTATCTCTGTTTGTTTGAGCAAGGGATTGGGTGCACCGGTCGGCAGTGTACTTTTGGGCAACAAGGATTTTATTAGAAAAGCAAGAAGAATCAGAAAGGTTTTTGGTGGAGGGATGAGACAAGCTGGTTATTTAGCCGCAGGCGCATTATATGCCCTTCGCCATCAAGTGACCCGATTAGAACAGGACCACGAACATGCTTCCCTAATTGTTGAAGCGCTGCAGAAAAAAGACTTTGTGGGTATGATCCCACCTGTGGAAACCAATATTATTTTATTTGAAGTTAAGGGAAGGTTTAGTGCAAAAGAATTAGTTGGGATGCTTGCCAATAAAGGAATATTAACTATAGCTATGAGTCCTACCCAAGTAAGAATTGTTACTCATCTAGATATTACAACAGAAATGGTAAAGCAAACTATTAGGGAGATTGAATCCCTTTAGGTAACTTTATACCCCAAAAATCCAATTGCAGATATAAGAAATTATGCTACCAAGAATTAATCCTACGACTACACAAGCCTGGTTTTTATTAAAAAAACATCACGAAGACGAAATGAGCAGAAGGCATATGAGAGACCTTTTTGCTGCAGATCCGGAGAGATTTCAAAAATTCTCACTTTGTTTAGACCAATTAGTTTTTGATTATTCTAAAAATATCATCAATCCAAGAACCATGCAATTATTGTTGCAATTGGCCGAGGAATGCAAATTAACAGATGCCATTCACGATCAGTTTGCAGGAATAAAAATCAATGAAACAGAAGGTCGTGCTGTTTTACATACTGCCTTAAGGAATTTTTCGGACACCCCTATATTAGTGGACGGCAAAGATATTATGCCCAAGATAAAAAAAGTGCAGGGGCAAATGGCTGCATTTTGTAAGACCATACATAGTGGAAATTGGAAAGGTTATACAGGAAAACCCATTAAATATATCGTCAATATTGGTATTGGTGGTAGCGATTTAGGTCCAGTAATGGTAACTGAAGCGCTAAAGCCATATTGGGTAGAAGGGATTCAAACTTATTTTGTGAGCAATGTTGATGGAACCCATATTGCAGAGACTTTGAAAAAAGTAAACGCAGAAGAAACCTTATTTCTAGTGGCGTCTAAAACTTTTACTACACAAGAAACAATGACCAATGCTCATTCTGCTAGGGATTGGTTTTTAGCATTTGCCAAAGATGAATCCCATATTGCTAAGCACTTTGCTGCTTTAAGTACCAATGAAAAAGCGGTCACTGCATTTGGGATAGATAAGGCCAATATGTTTGAATTTTGGGACTGGGTTGGTGGCAGGTATTCTTTATGGAGTGCTATTGGACTGTCCATTGCCCTAACTATTGGATACGAGAATTTTGAAAATTTACTCAAGGGTGCATATACGGCTGATGAGCATTTTAGAAATGAAAAACACAATAAAAATATACCTGTAATAATGGCTTTATTGGGCATTTGGTACACCAATTTTTTTGGTGCACAGAGTGAAGCAATACTACCCTATGACCAATATATGCATCGGTTTGCAGCCTATTTTCAACAAGGAAATATGGAGAGCAATGGGAAGAGTATTGACAGAAATGGAAATCTTGTTAACTATGCTACGGGACCCGTTATTTGGGGAGAACCTGGTACCAATGGGCAACATGCATTTTATCAGTTAATACACCAAGGAACTCCTTTGATTCCTTGTGATTTTATAGCTCCTGCCCTTTCTCAAAATCCAATTAGCGATCATCATGTGAAATTGATGTCGAACTTTTTTGCTCAAACCGAAGCCTTAATGAATGGGAAGAGTGAAAATGAAGTGAAAGTAGAATTAATGAAAGCAGAAAAAAAGGATGAGGAAATAAAGAAACTAAGTCCCTTCAAGGTATTTGCTGGTAATAAACCTACTAATTCAATTTTGGTGAAACAAATTGATCCACATACGTTGGGATTATTGATTGCATTGTACGAACATAAAATATTTGTTCAAGGAGTTATCTGGAATATATTTAGTTATGATCAATGGGGTGTTGAGCTAGGCAAAGAATTGGCAAATCAAATTTTACCTGAATTAACTAGTGAAAGTGCAATAGCCAGCCACGATTCCTCTACTAATGGACTAATCAATAGCTTCAAAATATTTAGAAAAGCAGCAGAGGCATAATATGAATCAAATCATTATAAGGCCAATAGAACCAACAGATAATAAAGCGATTGCCACAATTATCAGAACTGCATTAACCGAATTTGGTGCTAATAAGCCAGGTACTGTATTTTATGATGATACAACCGATCATTTGTATGAGTTATTTACAGCCGAACCGCAAAGTGGTTATTTCATTGCATTGCAAGATGGGATAATTGTTGGAGGAGCAGGGTATTATCCTACTGAAGGATTGCCAAATAATACTTGTGAATTGGTAAAAATGTATTTGACCGCAGCAGCAAGGGGCATTGGGCTAGGAAGAAAAATGATTGATTATGTGCTTGCAGCTGCTAAGCAAAAAGGTTATACGCAAGTGTATTTAGAAACAATGCCAGAGTTGAACAAAGCAGTTAAGGTATATGAGCAGTTTGGTTTCACTTATCTTGATGGCCCAATGGGCAATTCAGGTCATAATGGTTGCGATATCTGGATGATTAGACCACTATAAGTCTACCATAATTTGGTAGGACACCAATCTCCGTACTTATTTCCAATCATAAATCCTATCAGGATTTCATGGGTTCCTCTACTAATGGTATTTAAACGGGAAGTTTGAATATCATATGAATAGCCAATATTAAGGGTGTTGCTCAAATTCAATCCTACCATTGCAGCAAATCCGTCTTTATAACGATAAGAAGCACCTGCCCACAATAAATCAAGGTATTGCACTTTAGCATTTAAATCGAATCCCATGGGCAAAGGGCTTATATACCGGATGAGCATAGATGGCAATAAATTAAAATCTTCTGAAATGGGAATACGATAGCCAGCACTTAAAAATAGATGAGGCACCAATCTACCCTTGGTTAATGATACGGTGTTATCTGAAAAAGCCACATTTTGCGGTATAATTTGCTGAGCAGCTAATCCAATAAAATAATCTTTAGAATACAACCATAAGCCAGCACTGATATCTGGTTTGATTCTATTGATTACACCACTTGATGCCACTGCCGGATCAACGGTGGTACTTCCAAAATTTAACTTAGAAGCATCCAAACTTAAATTAGTAAACCCTGCAGAAACCCCTGCAGACAAATTGGTCGTTGGTGATAATCCAATATGGTAAGAATAAGTTCCGTAGGCTGCAAAACGATTTAAAGGCCCTGTCTTGTCATTAAGCATCGTAAATCCTATTCCATGATGTGGTTCAGCGGCTTGGTAATCTCTCCAATAAGCTTGCCCCCTCGGATTCATGCCTTTGGCCCTAAATCCTGTAGCGGTAGCAGTTTGGTAGGGATCTTTTTTTAGTGGACCATGCGCAGTAATATAAGTGGTAACTGGAGCATCTTGTAATCCAACCCATTGCATGCGATGACTGGCTTTTACATCCCAATAATTTTCAATACCAGCAACCGCAGGATTGATGATATAATTGTTCATAATGTATTGGGTATAATAAGGGCGTTGCTGTGCAATAGTTATCAATGACAGAAACACGCCAAACAAGAAAAGAAATCCTTTATGCCTCATTTTATTTAATTATTGTAACAGAACCAGTTATTATTTTTCTGCCATTTTTGGGATTAATCACATAATAATACGTTCCAATTGGTAAAGGTTTCCCGTTACGGGTTCCATCCCAATCTACTGCATATTCAATACTACTGTACACCAGCATTCCATATCGATCGTAAACATCCACTGTTGCACCAGGATAACTTTCAAGGTACTGGATTCTCCAACGATCATGAATACCATCTCCATTAGGGGAAAAAACATTCGGAATAATTGGGTTTAATAATAGTTTTACAAAAATCGTATCAGTCACCATACAACCTCCTATTCCAGTGAGGTTTAGCCGATAAGTGATGTCTCCAAGTGGAGTGGTTTTCGGAATTGAATCGGTATCATTATTCAAATACAAGGAAGGCGTCCATTGGTAAATTAAATTAGTCCCATATACAAATTGAGGTTGGAGTGCTTTTGTTCCACCTTCGAGCACTACAATATTAGGACCTAATTCTAAAACAGGATAAGGATGAACGACTACCGTTTGACTCACAGTATCACTTACACATCCTTGAGAATTATAAAAATAATAACTGATGGTATAACTTCCAGAATCAGTAAACACTTTATTAGGATTTTGCAAGTTGGAAGTGATGCCACCGCCCAAGTTCCACTCCCAGCGTATTGGGGCGCTGGTAAAGCCATTACCTAAGCCAGTAAACTGAATTGGATCGCCCTGGCATACTTCAGATTGGCTTACAGAGAAATCGGCTTTAGGCCATGGGTAAATAGTATTAAGCACCCTAGTTAAAGAGTCTACACATCCATCTTTACTAGTGATTTTTAATTGAACATTATTGGGACCTACAGCGGTGTATTTATGGGTAGGCTCTTTTAAAGTGGAAGCACTAGGATCGTTCGGGTCTCCAAAATTCCAAGCATAACTAAACAAAGCCTCAGAACCATCAGCGATAGTGCTTTGATTCAAGAAAGTACCTCTTCCATCTGGTAAACAAATTTCAGGCAAACTAAATGCCGGTTTGGGCAAATGATTAATGCGGATAATTTGTTGGTTGTTAGTACTTACACAACCGCTATCTGTTACCACTTGTAACGATGCAGTATAATTTTGTGCGGTATCAAAAACATGAGTGAATGCGGCACCATTAGTTCTATTTTCTGTTTTGCCATCACCAAAGTTCCAATTCCATTGGGCAATATTGCTAAAATTAGCTACTGAACTATCTGTAAATAATAAATTATTTTTTTCGCAAGCGGGATCAGCAATTCCCCATTTTGCTACCGGCGAAGGCCAAACTGTAATTGGCTGATGGGCAGAGTCTTTGCAACCTGCATTATTTTGCACAAAATATTTAAGCGTATCATTACCCACCCCGGTGGTAATGGGATTTAACAACCCTGCAGTACTGATACCCTTACCTGAATAAGTTTGCGTTGTAGGTAACGCGGAAATAAATGTTCCTTGAGTAATTAAACGTGGCGTTGCATCGTAACAAATGTCTCTGATATCGGTAAAAGAGACCGCTGGTGCATAAGTAACGGTTACAATTTTTGTTAGTGTTTTGGAACAAGATTCAGCTTGACCAGAGAATGCCCTTATTCTAACCGAATAATCTTTAGTTGCAGGAGTTGAAAGGGTCGTTGGAATACCATACCGTATGCTATACTGCTTATTTATCGTTGGGGACTGATCCGTCACAATAGTGTTGGGAGCACTTAATAAATCCCAGACTACTTCTAATTTGGTTACATCCCCAAAATCTACAGTAGATTGATTGATAATTTTAATGGAGTCGTTGGTACAAAGTGGAATTCCATTTAATAAATTTGCCACTTCAAATTTAGGAATTGGCGTACTCCCATTAACTGTAAATGATTTATTATCAGTAGCTATACAACCGTTACTTGAAGTAACTTGTAAAGAGACCGTATAATTTCCGAATGTTTTATAGCTAGCTGCAGTAGATTTTGAGTTGGTATTTGCAGTTAAAGGAACTGGACGTTTGGTAGGGTCTACTGTTGACACCCCATCATCAAATTTCCATAAATAACTAAAACCAGCTTCGGTGCCATCCGCAATTTTAGAGGTATCCGTAAAAGTTGCAGTAGCATCATTTAAACAAACTTCTGGTAAAACAAACCCAACCGCAGGTAAAGGATTTATTTTAAAACCACTGGCCATTCTGAATGTGTCGCTTGTGCAACCTGTATTTGAAACGGTATTTAAATAAACATCCTTGGGTCCCCAAGTAGCGTAAGTTTGGGTTTGAGTTGCATTTGTATTGAATGTTGCCGTGCCAGCCCCATTATCCAAATTCCATTTCCATTGAGTAATAGTATTATTAGCGGCACCAGGTACAATAGTAGATGCATCCGTAAAATTGATGGCACTGTTTTCACAAGTAATAGCAGGAACAGTAAACGTTGCAACAGGTTTATTAGATAAACTAATTGGAACAGTTTTAGTTGCAACGCAACCAAAATCGGAAATAGCAGTAAGTTTAACAGAATAATTTCCAGCTGAAATATACGTTTTAGACGGATTCTGAAGGGTGTTGCTTGCTCCATCCCCAAAATCCCAAATCCATCCGACTACTGATCTTCCTGATCCACTCGACAAATCCCTAAAAGCAATTGGAGCATTCACGCAACCGGAATCGAGTGAGCTAAAAGAAAAATCAGCAATCGGGGCATCACTTACCACAATATTATCGCTAATTTCTTGTTCATTATTGTTACTACAACCGTCTGATTGAGGCAATAATGATGTGGTGGTGAATTTAATGGGAAAAGTTCCAGCTGTTCCAAAAATATATGCTTGAGGAATTTTATATACATAAAAAGGCTTCCCATTTGATGTATAAGTAGAGTCAAAACCTGTTGGGTTGTAAGTAAATACAGGAGGACCATTTAAGTTACTTGCTCCTAAAAAGTCAAGTACAATTTTACTTGGTTGATAGCTTAGAGCCAGTTTTAAATTAAAAGTAGTATTTACACAAGTGGCAGAATAACTAACAGTAGCTACATTAGGGAATTGATTTTGTACAGTTATTGGAGGATTTAGGTCTACAATATTTGTACCTGCATTGTATCCATATGATTCGGCATTTCCAAAACCATAAGCAATTGCATTAAAACCACTGTCAGCACTTAATGAATGGGAACCATTGGTTACTTGGAGTATAGCATAGGAGTATTGAGGATCTTCTGGGTGAGGAGAAAAACTACCTGCTGCAGGGGCATTTCCATCTATTTTAAAATTGGCAACACCTTCTTTTTTGATTACCACATTTATATAACTTCGGACGATTTGAAACTGTGCGGCAGAATACAAGGTAATTTTATTGATGGTTTGTTCAACCGGACTCAAGTAAATCATTTCTGGATCCCCGCCAATTCCATTTCCTGTAGCACCAGCAAAATTAGGATTGCCTTCAACCCCCTGAGTGGTCATATACTGCGAAACTAAAATAGGTTGATCCGCTTCAATCACATTTGGTTTAGGAGCTGATACTCCCCCAGCATTCTTAAACTCATAATAAAATCCATTTTGTAATGCCGATTTAGGTAAATCTACCCCATTCAATTTTACATTGGTTGTAGGATCTTTAACACAAACCCTATAAAAATTATTAGGTTGTGTACCAGTAGGTACAGTTAAATACTTTAGCCCCCATGCTTTTGACGGGAACGCTTGAGCAAATAAATTATCAGCACTCCCGTTTCCATTACCACCGATACTGATTTTACCTGATCCTGAAAAAACGGCAATGGGCTTACATGGGGCTCCTGATGCTGATATAGACCTAATTTTAGAACCTGTCAAGTCGCTACCTGTACTCCCAATCAACGTCCCCATTACATGATATATTTCTCCTTTCTTTAGCGTAATCGGAGCTGATGGCACCCCAACGGCTAATCCATTTAAATTAGATGCACTTGGTGTAATCTCTATTTGTGTTCCGTCTTCTGTAGCAACAACAAAAAAGAAAGAATTCGATGCACCTTCATTAGACCGTTGCGTATAGTTCACAGAGTAATATTCTTTACCCAAAGTATTAGTTGGAAAAAGTAGTGATGCCCCTGAAACTGAAGCGTTATAAATATGAGCATATGCAACAATCGGCTTATCACTGGTAATATGAATTCCCTTATTAGAGATTCCTGGTACAGTTAATCTGGCGTCTTGAGCGCCAATTTTGGGAAGAGGAGCACTAGAGGTTATCTGATTTGCGACAACCTGATAGGTTGTTGCAAAACCGATATTAGGAATCTCGACTGTTACCGTTGCATTTTGATCAGAAGTAAAATACAATATCATTTCTTGTTGGTTCACAGGAGCTCCAGTAACATAGCGAACATGGTACCCATATCCCAACCAAAAATCCTTCCCTTTATTAGAAAAATCCTGCGCAATCAAAAAACTAATCGGAAGGAAAAACAATAGTAGCAGCAAACAAGATTTCTTCATTCGTTTAGGGGCTTTCTCTAATCATTAATTCTTTAACAATAATAGTTCATTAACCGCAAATTCAACTCAAAGACACACTAAAATCGGTTACTGTTGTCTCGCAATAGACCAGCAGCGGAAGGGCCGCAACAGAATAATAAATCCAAAATACTCATATTGGGCTGAAATCCATTCCGATCCTCAAATACTTGGGCATATTTAACAGGCCGGTTCAAAGCGCTAAATTGATTAGGTAAAAAAATATTTCTAGCATCTTTACTATCCTCATTCATATTCATTTCATAACTGCTTGAATAGGAAATTTCAAATTGGGCTTTCATCATTTTAAGGACCCATAAAATGAGTTTTCTATCTAAATCCATCAAAAATTCTTCTTGGCTTTTCAATATTGAAAAAAGCGAGTCTCTGTAAAAATCATAGAATGGTGCGCGCATGAAACATGCATCTAAAGCTCGGGTATGCTGTAAAACCCAGTTGTCTTTGTAAGCAATTTTAATGTCCCGAAAAAGGGATCGTTGATCTCTTCCATTTTGCAAAGGAACTGAAAGAGTAATCAATCCATTAGCTCCTGGAATGATGGTACGGTTGCGAAAACTGCCTTTTTGGTAGCGTTCATATTCTTCAAATTCAATATGCTTGAAGTCAAACAACATTTTATAGTAATTAACTGTTCCAAAATATTGATAATCAATTAATAATTTCATAATTTTTACTTTTGTTGAAGCATGGTTAAAAATGGATAGATTTATCAACCATAATGGTAAAATAACCAATATTTTAATATTAAATAAATTTCATAAAATATTTATAATCAATTAATTAATAACATTTACTATTGCTAAAAAATTGAGTTCTAAATTCTTACTCATCATAAAGCCAATTTGCTAAATACATTAGCATACAAGGTACGAAAAATAATTGCTCAATAGAGCGAATATTTCAACTACTTTTGATAAAACATTAAACCGTGAGACCCCTCCTATCCTTGGCCTTTATTTCGCTAATTTTCAGTTCTTGCCAGGCTCCAAAAGAGTTAGAATACCGTGAAGTAAGAAAATTGGAATTGAAACAGTTGGGCTTTAATCAGTCTGCAGTCAATTTTGAGTTGGTCTATTTTAACCCCAATAAATTTGGTCTCGATCTCAAAAAAGTGGACAGCGATGTTTATATAGATAATATTTATTTAGGAAAATTTCAGCTAGACACTTTAATGCATATCCCTAAAAACGCTGAATTTGTTTTACCCTCTACGATTAATATAGACATGCAAAACCTAATGAAAAATGCTGCTCAGCTGATGTTCAAGAAGGAAATTTTGGTTCGGGCGAAGGGTAATGTAAAAATTGGAAAGGGAAGAATCTTTAAGACCCTTCCCTTCACGTATGAATCAAGACAACAAGTTAATTTGTTTAAATAACCCTATTGAACAGGGGGAATATGGCAAGGCTTGGGTGGTTTAGGGCCACCTCCATCCTCTGCTCTTTTGCATATTGGGGGCAACTTTGCATACGCTTCTGGTTCAGCTTTATCATCATCTGCATCAAAACCTGCATTATTTAAAGCGGCTTTAATTAATGAAGCATCTGCTCGATCTGGCCAAAATTGAACTTTAATTTCTCCTTGCAACAGATTGATTTTCCATTGAATAAGTCCTGACTCCATGGTAGACTTATTTGCTTGAATTAGGTATTTTTCCAATTTATCCTTGCATTCCCAGCACTTTAAATTAGCAGACTTAATGGTTACCCATTGTTGTTTTGGCTGCTGCCCAAATGCACTGAATGCAACTGTTAAACTCAGTATCAATAATATTTTACGCATTTTTGACTGATTTATTTTCCCCAATTTGCTGGATCCTTGCTCCAATTCAGCAGCGTTTCTTTGGTTTCAGCGGTAACTAATCCTTTTTCAATTGCCAATTCTATCATGGTTGGATAGTTGGTTAAGCTGCTGGTTTTTATACCTGCATTGGCACAAGCACTAGCAGCCGCTTCAAATCCGTAATTAAATATAGAAATCATTCCTACAATTTCCGCCCCTGCAGCTTTCAATACATCTACTACTTGTAAACTACTTTTACCAGTAGAAATAAGATCCTCTATCACCAAAACACGCTGTCCAGGCTCCAATGCCCCCTCAATTTGGTTGCCCAAACCATGTTCTTTGGGTTTAGGTCTTACATAAATAAAAGGGAGTTTTAGCTGATCGGCTGCCATTGCTCCCCAAGGAATACCCGCAGTTGCAACACCAGCCAACACGGTTGCTTCAGGATATTGCTCAAATATTACACTACACAATTCACTTTTGATAAAATCTCTAACATAGGGAAAGGACAAGACTTTTCTATTGTCACAATAAATAGGACTTTTCCATCCACTGGCCCAGGTAAAAGGTTGATCAGGGCTCAATTTGACAGCCTGAACTTGTAATAATTTTTCTGCAACTGCTTTTTCATTTGTCATATCACAAAAGTAAATCCTATTTTCCAATGGATTATTATGGAAATTTGCACATTAAGTATTTTATGCAATTAAAAATTATAAAAGCTGGGGGTGGATTAGTACTGAACGAACAGCATGAATTGCTCTTCATTTTCAGAAGGGGTTATTGGGATTTGCCCAAGGGAAAGGTAGACCCCGGTGAAACCATTGAAGCCTGCGCTTTGCGAGAAGTAGAAGAAGAAACCGGAGTTGGAAATTTAAGTATAATTGATTTTTTAGGTATAACCAACCATCAATATTTTGACCCTTATTTAAAAGAAGAAGTCATTAAAGAAAGTCATTGGTATATCATGTCTACTAAAGGGGTGCCAATTTTGATTCCTCAAACAGAAGAGGATATTACTGATATAAAATGGATTCCATTAGCTGATGTGAATGTCTTCATTGAACATTCTTTTGCAAGTATTAAAGAAATTATCGGTCTTTTCTTTTTAAGACAGCCACAGTAAGTCTGCTGATACAAACCAAGTGGTCTCTTTCATCATGTATCTTGATTTCCCAAACCTGAGAACTTGATCCTATATGAATAGGTTTTGCTGTGCCCGTTACCATTCCGGATCTAACACTTCTTAAATGATTGGCATTTATTTCTTGACCAACGCAAATGTATTCAGTATGATCCACTACCATAGCTGCACCTACACTTCCTAATGTTTCTGCTAAAGCAACTGAAGCCCCTCCGTGCAATAATCCATAGGGTTGTTTGGTGCGATGGTCTACGGGCATAGTCCCTTTAATATAATCCGGCCCTATTTCAGTAAACTCCATTCCCAAATGTTCGCCCATATTCCCCTTGCCTATTTCTGAAAACTGAGCAACAGTAAGGCTTTTATTGAACCAAATCATAATTTACTTTTTAGCGTATTAATAACCGCTTGAGGAAGAAATGGTGAAGCATCCCCACCATTCTTGATGATATCCCGAACAATTGTTGATGCAACGGATGTATACTTAGGTTCTCCTGTCAAAAAGATGGTCTCAATTTGATTGTCGAGTGTTCTATTAGCATCTGCAATTGTTTTCTCATATTCAAAATCACTAACGTATCGAATACCTCTTAAGATAAAATGAGCGCCAATTTTTTTACAAAATTGAACAGTCAATCCATCGTAAGCAATGCTCTCTACCCTTGGTTCATCTTTATATATTTCTCTAAACCACTGCATTCTTTGCTCAGCACTAAACATAGGATTCTTAGATGAGTTAATACCAACTCCAACAACTATTCTATCAAACAAAGGAAGTGCCCTATTGATGATATCAGTGTGTCCCAATGTAACAGGATCAAATGTACCTGGGAATAGACATATTCTTTGCATGATAACGATTTGGTTATTTTTAGTCGGCTCTACCAGCTAATAAATATAAGGCCGCCATTCTAACTGCAACCCCATTTTCTACTTGATTTAAAATAATGGAATGTGGGCCATCAGCAACATCGCTATCTAACTCTACGCCTCTATTGATGGGGCCAGGATGCATAATTACAATTTCTTTCCCTAATTTATCAAGCATTTTTTGCTTGATTCCGTAAGCCAAATTATATTCTCTTAGTGAGGAAAATAGGGGTTGATTTTGTCTTTCTAACTGAATACGCAAGACATTGGCCACATCGCACCATTGTAATGCGTCTTGAACATTATAAGTAACCCTCACCCCTAAGGCCTCTTCCAAATATTTAGGAATTAATGTAGGTGGCCCTACAACAGTTATTTCTGCACCCATTTTTTTCAATAGATACATATTGCTGAGTGCAACCCTACTATGCATAATGTCTCCTATAATCGCTACTTTTAATCCCTCAATCCTGCCTGTTTTTTCTTGCATTGAAAATGCATCTAATAATGCTTGTGTAGGATGTTCGTTAATACCATCCCCTGCGTTAACAATAGCGGCTGGAATATGCTTGGCTAAAAAATGTGGTGCACCAGATGCACTATGTCTCATCACCACCAAGTCTACTTTCATGCTCAAAATATTGTTGACGGTATCCAACAATGTTTCGCCCTTTGCAGCAGAAGAACTGCTTGCTGTAAAATTAAGTACATCTGCAGAAAGTCTTCGCTCGGCCAATTCAAACGACATTCTAGTACGAGTAGAATTTTCATAAAATAAATTCACAATCGTAACATCTCTTAAGGAAGGAACTTTCTTTACTGGTCTTTGTAAAACTTCTTTAAACTGACCTGCAGTAGATAAAATTAATTGGATATCGGCTTTGGTGAGGTCCTTGATACCAAGTAAATGTTTGGTAGATAGTTTCATTAAAAAGCAAAATTAATCATTTAGACTAAAACAACTTCGTCTTTTTCATCCTTTTCTTTCCAATTCACTTTTACCTTATCGGTAAATATGGTATCAATGGCTTTTCCAGCATAATCTGGTTGAATGGGTAATTCTCTGCTGAACCTTCGATCAATCAACACACATAAGGAAACTTTAGAAGGTCTTCCAAAATCTAATAATGCATCCAAAGCAGCCCGAATGGTTCTTCCAGTATACAATACATCATCTACCAATATGACCGACTTGCCTTCAATACTAAACGGAATATCTGTTTCATTGGCTATATGTAATGTTTTTCTAACATCATCCCTATAAAAAGTAATATCCAGCTTTCCATAATGAAAAGGATGATTAGGAATGATCCCTTTCAATGCAGCAACAATACGGTCACTCATAAAGATACCTCTTGGTTGTAACCCAATAATTACCGTATTGGCCATGTCTTTATTGTTCTCTAACATTTGGTGTGCGAGTCTTTGAATACTCAACTCCATCTGTTCTTCTGATAATATAGTTTTCAAATGCCCAATTTTTAATAAAATTAAATGCTTTCTTCCATACCAAAAGGGAATAATTCAAGTCGTTCTTCTTTACTTTGTATTACATGCTTCAGCTAAAGGAAATAAACCTTGTTCAGTTTAGGAATTACAGCAATTACGATCCAGTTTTTAAGGAAAGAATTGTGGCGATTTGTGGGTCGAATGGAACGGGCAAAACCAATTTATTAGATGCCATTTATTATTTAGGATTTTCGAGAAGTTATTTTGCTAGAACTGATGCCCAAAATGTGCAGCATGGCAAACTAGGCATGCGTCTTTCTGGAAATTTTATTAAAAATGCAAAAGAAGAAGAAGAAGTCGTATTTATTTTAAGAGAGAACAATAAAAAGGAATTATTGGTAAATGCCGAATCTTATAAAAAGATTTCAGACCATATTGGTAAATTCCCTTGTGTGATGATTGCCCCTGATGATGTGGAACTGATTACTGGTTCCAGCGAAGAAAGAAGAAAACTAATGGATAGTATTCTATCACAAACCAACAGAGACTATCTTACTCAATTAATAGCCTACAATAAACTATTGCAACAACGCAATAGTTTATTAAAACAAATGGCTGAACAACCTCAAATGAGTAATGACTTATTGGAGGTTTACAATGAGCAACTCATTCATAGTGGGAATCAAATACACCAGGATCGCAAAAAATTCTTACATATTTTTTTACCGATGGTTGGCGAAAATTATGCAACTATTGCAGGAAAACAAGAGGACTTACAATTGGCTTATGAAAGTCAATTACTCAGTTCTACTTTTAATGAAATTCTTGCAGAAAATACAGTAAAAGATAAAGCCCTGCAAAGAACTACCAGAGGAGTTCATAGAGATGACATAGGTATTTACTTAAATGATTGTCCTTTTAAATCAGAAGCATCGCAAGGCCAAAGAAAGAGTCTATTATTTGCATTAAAGTTAGCAGAATGGGCGTATTTAAAAAATACAATAGGCATTCCGCCTATTTTATTATTAGATGATGTATTTGAAAAACTAGATGAAAGCAGAATGGCCCATTTATTAGAACAAGTATGTAGTAATGAGTTTGGACAAGTATTTATCACTGATACACATGCAGATAGAATCAAAGCCAAATTAGACGAAACGGGTAGCCCATATCAATTAATTCTTTTGTGAAATTACGCTTAACTTTATCGCATGGCAGAGATGAAAATTGGAGATGCATTGAAAAACCTTAAAGGCATGAGTCACCTTAAGAAAGGTATCCGTGCTGCACAAATTGAAGATATTTGGGAGCAATTAATGGGAAAAACAGTTGCTAAATACACCGACAAAATTCAAATCATACAGAAAAAACTATTCATCCATACCAATATTGGTCCTTTGAAGAACGAGTTGTCTTTTCAAAAGCCTCAAATCATTAGCAGAATTAATGAAGCTTTCGGCGAAGAATTAATTGAAGAAGTGATTATTCAATAAACGAACACTAATAGATAGGATCAGAAAATTCATCCCCAGCTTCTAAGCTATTTCGCATTAAATCATGTATGGTGATAATTCCCTTGAATTCAAAGCCATCAAAAACTACCAGATAACGAGTCTTGTGTTGATTCATTAGCTTCATACATTCTTCGGCAGTAGTATCTAATGAAACTGTTGGCAATCCAGTGGTCATGATTTCTTGAACAGTTGTGTCTGTAGAGTTTTTGTGTAATAAGACTACTTTTTGCGCATAGTCACGCTCTGTCATGATCCCTTTAAAATCTTCACCATCTTTTACGATTACATAGCTCAAATTTTCTGCCTTCATCAATGATAAAGCCTCAATTACTTTTAATGAAGAAGCAACTCCATTAAAATAAGGACCTTTTTTATCTAATATATTTTTTACGGTATTCATGATTGTGTTGTTATTACACTAAGTTCGGTCAATCACCCCAAATAAAAAAATGGAATTAATACAAGGCGTTCATATCATCTTCAACATCTAAATAACTCAATTTTTTCTTTATTGTAGCGCCTTCCATAAATAGGAAAGTAGGATTGACTCTAGCTGCAGTTTTCAGCACTGTAGCATCACAGTTAAGCACAGTATGATCAGGAAAAGCTGCTTTTATTTTTGCTCCCTCTGCTGAAACAAAAATAACCCGGTAGCTTACTTTTTCAGCAAATACATAGTTATTTACTATGTTAGATACTTTCTTTTTCCATAAAGGTAGATTACTAGCATCTTTAGCCAATATCAATACAAATTTACCCTTATTAGCCAATACTGCTTGTGTTGTATCTACCCCATCAAGGGTTTTCAATGAGAAATCTACAATGGCTGGTTTTAACCCATTCCCCTTTTTAACCAACTTATCTTTACGGCTGACGAAAATATAACTATCATCGAAATTTTCGGGGAAATTTTCCTGATCAAATTCAATGGTTTTACCCTCTTTTTGGTATTCAAAAACAATCTGCATACTATCCAATGTAGCTCCAGCAGGCAGTTCCATTTTCTGCAATATATTATTGCCCACTTTATATGGCAAGCAATCTACCCAGGGTAAATGTCTTAAAACATAAAATTGAGCAATAGTAGACAATACCAGGGTTAATGCAACCAAACTAAAAGCCCAGAGATTGGATAAAGTAGATTTAATGTATTGCTGAAAGCCAACCAACAATAAAATTAGCGCTAATAGAAATAAATCTTTATAAAAAGATTGAGCGGCTGTTAAAGGAAGACAATCCCCAAAGCAACCACAGGTTTTTATTTTACCAGAATAGTGTGCATAGCCGGTTAAAAAAGTGAAGAAAACAATTAATAACAATAATAACCAACTGAATAATTTAATGCGCCACCCTATTATGATTGCCACCCCTGCTAAGACTTCAAAACTATTCATTGCAATGGAAAAGAACAATGCATAATCATTCAAGAAATGCATATTCCAAACCTCAAAAAATTCTTGCATTTTATAGCTCAACCCTATTGGATCATTCACTTTTATTAAACCAGAAAAAATGAACAACAAGCCCACAATCCAACGAACCAACAAGAGCATTTTTTTCATAATTAGTGTTTTCCCTCATGAATTAATATCAGCGCAAAAGCAGCGTAGTTGATGATGTCAACATAGTTGGCATCAATGCCTTCACTAATTAAAGTCTTCCCATCATTTTGTAAAATCTGTTTAATTCGAAGCAGTTTTACTAAGATTAAATCGGCAAAACTTTCTTGACTCATCTCTCTCCAAGCTTCCCCATAATCATGATTCTTAGATAGCATGGTGTCATGTGCAAACTGAACTTGCTGTTGGTACAAGCTTTCAGTTTGGTCAACCGCTAATTCTTCCACCGTTGAATTGCCCAACTCTAATTGTATTAATCCAATAATGGCATAATTCAAAATTCCAATGAATTCAGAACTAATATCATCCCCAACTTTTTGGGTTTTGAGTTCTTGAATGGTACGAATACGCAGTGCCTTAATAAAAATTTGATCCACCACCGAAATGGTTCTTAAAACCCGCCAGGCAGTTCCATAATCTTTGGTTTTTTTAATAAATATTTCTTTACAAGATGCAACAGCCTGGTGGTATTGTGTATTGGTATCCAACATTTTCAGAATATCTTTGAATTGATTGCAATTTAATTGAATCGAAGCTATGTTTACACTAAACTGCAAAGGAACTTTAATTTCTCTAGATCAACCCATTGTTATGGGCATTATTAATGCAACCCCAGATTCTTTTTATGGGAGGAGCAGGGCCGCTACCCTATCAGCTGCTTTAGAGAAGGCAAATACCATGATTCAGGAAGGCGCTTTCATTTTAGATATTGGTGGACAAAGTACCCGACCTGGCAGTATTCAAATTGGGGCTAATGAAGAAATGGATCGAGTGGTGCCTGTTATTGAATCGGTGAAGAAAGCATTTCCAAGCATTCTAATTTCTGTAGACACTTATCATCCAACTGTTGTAATGGCTGCAGTTAATGCTGGAGCCGATATCGTTAATGATATCAGTGGGGGAAGATTCTTTGAAGACATGTTGTCTGCTGTGGCTTCTTTAAATGTTCCCTATATCTGTATGCATAGCAGAGGAACCATTGAAACCATGCATGAAAAACCTTCTAGCAATAATATTATTACTGAACTATTAGACTATTTTATTGAACGTATTGACGCATGCAACCAAGCAGGAATTAAAGATATCATTATTGATCCTGGATTTGGATTTGGGAAAACCATCGAAGATAATTTTGCTTTAATAAAAGAAATGGAAGCCTTGCAGATACTCCGTAAGCCCTTACTATTAGGGGTTTCTAGAAAGTCATCCATTTACCAAACTTTAAAAATTACACCAGAAGAATCTTTAAACGGAACCACTGTTTTAAATACCGTTGGATTAATGAATAAGGCAATGATACTGAGAGTTCACGATGTGAAAGAAGCTGCTCAAGCTATTCAGCTTTACCAGCATTTAAAATAAAAACGGATTTTTATTCTTTGTGTCCTCTATTTTATCTTTTTTATAAAGGCGATGTAAATAAAAATGCCCCGAATAATCGAGGCACTTTTATTATTGCTAAACAATCTTATCGTTGTTGCATTTGTTGCTGTGGTTGACCAGGCATAGCTGGTGGCGGTGGAGGTGCAATTTTTACATCCAACACTTCAATATCAAATACCAATGAAGCATAAGGAGGGATTACTGGCGCACTTCCATTAGGGCCATAGCCCAACATAGCAGGGATAAATACTTTACCTCTTCCACCTTTATTGAACATTTTCAACCCATCTTCTAAGCCCTTGATAACGCCACCTTGTCCTATTACAAACTCTAATGGTTGTTTATTTTGAGCATCTGCATCCATATTGCCATCAAACTTTTTACCATCTAAGAAAGTTCCTCTGTACATCACAGACACTTGCTTTCCTGAGTCTGCTTTTGCAGTAGCATCTCCTACATTGGTAATTTGAACAAAAACACCAGAAGCAATTTCTTGTGCTTTAATATTCTTTTTAGCTAAATGATCCTTTAACTCTTTGGTTTCTCTCTGCTTTTCATTTTCCATTTCCGCTTTGTAGTCGGCCATCATCAACTCTTGTGTTGCAAAAGTTTTAATAACATCTACTTTACCATTAATCTGGTCTTTCTCTTTAAAGATATTGTTGTACTCTAACATGCCAAATTTCTTTAAAGAATCTACACTCATCACAAATTCAACCTTGTCTCCAGGAGCACACTGATTGATAATTTCAATGAAACTGTGCTTGGCTTTTTGGGCTGAATCTACCATGAAATAAACGGGGATTCTACCAAAAGAGCTACTCAACAAACTATCCTTTGCAGGTAATTTATACTCCACATGCATTTTTACAAATTGACCTTGCTTTAGCAAGTCTTTACTGCTACCCTTACTGATTTTGTAAGAAAGACCAGTAGGTGTTTTTTCATATTGATTACAACTTGCAAGCAATACAACCGCTGACATGAGCGGGGCGATGATTCTCCTCATTTTATTGTAGTTGGTTTTTATACTCTTGAATAACTTGTTTAAAATGTGCTACTGTTTTTTCTACCGAATCGCTGCTTCTACCACCTGAAGCATTGGCATGGCCACCGCCCTCAAAATGATTTCTCGCAAATTGATTTACATCAAACCCACCTTTGCTTCTGAAACTCCATTTACGCTCTTCTGTTCTATCAATAACGATAGCACCAAAACGAATGCCCTTGATGGTTAGTAAATAATTGACCAACCCTTCGGTATCGCCTGTTTTAATATGGTATTTCTGCAAATCGGCTTGGTGAATATACATGATAGCTGTATTGTATTCATACAATACTTCCATTCTGTTTAACAAAGCAAAGCCAATGAATCGTAGTCTGCTCTCTAAGAAATTATCATAAATATGATTATGTACTTGAGAATGATCAAAACCGGTTTCTTTTAACTCGGCCACCATCCGATGTACACTTGCCTTAGTAGAAGGGAATCTGAAAGACCCTGTATCGGTCATCGTTCCTGTGTATAAACAAGTAGCAATATCTTGCGTAAGCTCTTCTCTACCGCCAGCTTCCACTATAAAATCATATACCATTTCGCAGGTAGAACTTTTTCCAGTATCACTAATTCCAAAATTAAAATTGGGCTCATCAGGTTGTTCATGATGATCTATCAAAACTTTAATGGCTTTGGATGATGCTAAAAATGGGGCTAGATGTTTGGTCCGATGAAAAATATTAAAGTCTAAACAAAATAGAATATCTGCTTGGTCTAAAACGCCCAAAGATTTTTCTCTTTGCCCTTCAAAATTGATTACAGTCTCAATTCCTGGCAACCACTCTAAAAAATCAGCCCAATTAGTGGGTGAAATAACTGTTACCTGATGACCCCGATTGTGTAGAAAATGATACAAGCCTAATGTAGAACCCATTGCATCGCCATCGGGCTTCTGGTGCATGGTAATCACAATTTGCTTTGGCTCAGATAATAATGGGTAGAATTCGTTAATCAGTTGCATATAATCGGGCAAAAATGCAGCTTCTTCATTAGTCTGTCAAAAGATTTTGAATAATTTATTGAAATTTTAGCGATTGAATACTACTCAACCCCTTGCTATTCCTTACTTTTGCGCCGAAATTAAACAAATATGAGCAATAGAACATTTACCATGATTAAGCCTGATGCTACCCAAAAAGGGTACACAGGAGCCATTTTAGACCAGATAATTAAGGCTGGCTTTTCTATTAAAGCAATGAAATGGACCCGCTTAACTCCTGAGCAAGCAGGTCTTTTCTATGATATTCACAGAGAGCGTCCTTTTTACCAGGAACTAGTTGATTTCATGAGCAGTGGTCCAATTGTAGCAGCTGTTTTAGAAAAAGAAAATGCAGTAGCAGATTTCAGGACTTTGATTGGAGCTACCAACCCAGCTCAGGCTGCTGAAGGAACCATCCGCAAATTATTTGCAGCATCTGTTGGTGAAAACGCCGTTCACGGAAGTGATAGCGATGAAAATGCAATCATTGAAGCAGACTTTTTCTTCTCTAAATTAGAAAGATTCTAAGTGTAAGCCGCTTATTGAAAGTCTTTGATCAGCATTAAATATTGTTGAACCCGACCCCTAGTGGTCGGGTTTTTTATTTACTAATCATTTCCCCTACATTTCATCCTTTTGATTTGCTTTCTTTAAAAGTCCATTGTATCTTTTACCACTCAATCAAGCTTAAAACTTAAACTACATGAATAAACCTTTTATCATTGGAAAAATTTTCCTTTGTTTTTTATTGGGTCTAAGTGCAGAAAATAACTATGCACAGGGTACTATGTTACTTAGGCAACCCAATGCGAGCAAAGACCATATTGTATTTGTGCATGCAGACGATTTATGGGTGGTTGACCACAAAGGAGGTGATGCCAGAAGACTTACCAGTGCTATTGGCGCAGAAACTTCCCCAAAAATTAGCCCTAATGGAAAATGGGTTGCATTTAGTGGTCAGTATGATGGCAATACAGATGTGTATATAGTTCCTATTGAAGGAGGAGATCCAAAAAGATTAACCTGGCACCCTGGCCCCGATATTACACAAGGTTGGATGCCCGATGGCAATTCCGTTTACTTTACTTCTAGCAGAGAAGGCTATCCTACGGTGAATACTAAATTTTTCAAAGTATCTGTAAATGGAGGCACACCTGAAGCATTACCATTACCATTTGGATTTGTAGGGAGTATTTCGAATGATGGAGCTACCATGGCTTTTCAACCCTACAGCTTTTGGGATCCAGAGTGGCGCAACTATCGCGGCGGCCAAGCTCAACCTATATGGCTTTTTAATTTAAAAACATTTGAAACAACTAAAACGGTACAGGGCAATAAAGAAAGACATACCGCTCCTACTTGGAACAATGGTATTTTGTATTTTTTATCGGAGCAAGATTTCATTAACAATATTTGGTCTTACGATCCTAAAACCAAAACACAAAAACAAATTACCTTCTTTAAAGACTTTGATATTAAAAATGTATCGGCCAGCAACAACAAATTGATTTTTGAGCAAGCGGGGTATTTACATAGTTATGATATTGCTACACAAAAAACCACTCAATTAAATATTGCTGTAAAAGCAGATTTAAATTGGGGAAGACCAAGATGGAATAATTTAACAGCAGCCAATTTATCCAACCCACAATTATCTCCTTCTGGTAAACGTGCCGTATTTGAAAGCAGGGGTGAAATTTTTACCGTACCAAAAGAAAATGGTGATTGGAAAAACATCAGCAACTCTACTGGTACAGCAGATAGAGCGCCAATATGGTCGCCTGATGGTCAAAAAATTGCTTGGTTCTCCGATGAAAATGGAGAATACCAATTAACGGTAAAAGACCAATTTGGATTGCAAACAGCGCAAACATTTGCGATGCCGAATAAGAAATTTTATTTCACACCAGCATGGTCTCCAGACAATAAATACATTGCTTTTGTAGACACTGATTATACCATTTGGTACATCGATTTAAAAACAGGTGCCTATAAAAAAGTAGATACCGATAAATATGCGCATCCTAATAGAACGATGAAACCTGTTTGGTCTCCAGACAGTAAATGGATAGCATATGTACAACAACAAAACAATCAATTCAAAGCAGTAAAAGTTTTTCAAATTGAAACAGGCCAAAGCAAATTAATTACGGATGGCTTGGCTGATGCCATTGACCCACAATGGGACGAAAGTGGAAAATACTTGTACTTTTTAGCTAGTACCGATTATGGTTTGGCTTCTGGTTGGTTAGACATGAGTAGTTATAATTATCCAGTAAATAGGGCTTTGTATATTGCGGTGTTGAGCAAAGACGCCCCCTCTCCTTTTGAACCTAAAAGTGATGATGAACCCGTAAAAAATCCTGCTGATAGTACTACTAAAACAGCAAAGCCTGCTAGTGCTTCAACAGTTTCAGTAAAAATTGATTTTGATGGATTAGCGCAGCGAATTGTGGCAGCCAACTTACCGCTGCGCAGCTATTCTTCCTTAATTGCTGGACCTGATGGTTCGGTATTTTATACGGAAGAAATGGCCAACCAAGGATCAACTTTATATAAGTACACTACAAAGGATCAAAAGAGTGTTGAGTTTGCCAAATCAGTCAGCAATGTAGTAAGCAGTGCAGATAGAAAAAATATTTTATACCGTTCTGGAGCCAACTGGTTTTTGAATGGAACCCTTGCTGCGCCTAGACCTGGGGATGGAAGATTAGCTACAGAAGGCATGCGCGTTTATGTAGATCCAGCAAAAGAAGCAGAACAAATATTCAAAGAAGGCTGGCGTTTACAACGCGACTTTTTATATGTGAACAATGTACACGGTGCTCCTTGGAATAAAATTTTTGAATGGTATCAACCTTGGGTAAAACACGTGAAGCATCGTTCCGATTTAAACTATATCATCGATATCATAAGTGGTGAAGTATCAGTAGGACATTCCTATGTAAGCGGTGGCGATTATCCCTCCGTACCTTCTATTCCTGTTGGATTATTGGGGGCAGATTATTCTGTTGAAAATGGCTTCTTTAAAATCAAGAAAATTTATACTGGTGAAAACTGGAATCCTGAATTAAAGTCTCCATTAAGTGGCCCTGGCATTAAAGTAAAAGAAGGGGATTATTTAGTAGAAGTTGAAGGCAAAAAATTAGATGCTTCCATGAATTTATACAGTTTGTTTGAGGGTACTGCTAACAAACAAATCAAGATCAAAGTAAATAGCCAACCGAGTGTAGAAGGTGCTCAATTAATCACTGTTGTGCCTATTGCCAACGAAGCGGGATTGCGCTCTAGACATTGGGTGGAAAGCAATCGCAAAAAAGTAGATGAATTATCTGGAGGCAAATTAGCTTATGTATATGTACCAAATACGGGTGACCCTGGGTACACTTCTTTTAATCGTTATTATTTTTCTCAGCAAGACAAAAAAGGAGCCATCATTGATGAAAGAAACAACGGCGGTGGATCTGCGGCGGATTATATGATAGATGTGATGAGCAGAAAATTGCAGGGCTATTTTAATAATCGCGTGGAAGGCAATAAAGTATCTACAACACCAATGGCTGGTATTTGGGGACCTAAAGTGATGATCATTAATGAGAATGCTGGTTCGGGTGGAGACTTACTCCCCTATATGTTTAAGAAAATGAATATTGGACCATTGGTAGGCACCAGAACCTGGGGTGGCTTAGTGGGCACTTGGGATACACCTCCATTTATTGACGGAGGCAGAATGGTTGCACCTAGAGGTGGATTCTTTGATACCGATGGTAAATGGGCAGTAGAAGCAGAAGGTGTTGCACCAGATATTGAAGTATTTCATGACCCCAAAGCCATCATTGAAGGCCGTGATCCACAGTTAGAAAAAGCAGTGCAAGAAGCTTTGCGTTTAATGCCAACACAAGGCATTGAATTGAAGAAGGAACCAGCACCACCGATTCGTTCGTTTAGGCCGAAGAACTAGATTTCAGATGTATCGTTTTTGCCGATTTAAAAGGCAACAAAAGTATTGAAGATGGCTTAAAATAAAAGCTCCGATCTATATTGATCGGAGCTTTTTTAGTCGGGACGACAAGATTTGAACTTGCGACCCCACGCCCCCCAGACGTGTGCGCTACCGGGCTGCGCTACGTCCCGAACTATATCCCATTAAATGAATGGGGTGCAAATATAGGGTGAAAAGAAATTTTCAGGCTATATTGCATAAAATTTTCAACTACTGCATGAACATTCTACTGAAGCAGGTGCTGATTAACGACCCCCAATCCCCTCACAACGGACAAGTACTGGATCTATTAATTGAGAACAACCGCATTAAACAAATAGGCACTCATTTATCGCATGAAAATGCCACTATTATTGACCAAGAAGGGTTGCAAGTATCAATAGGTTGGGTAGATTGTTTTGCGCATTTTGGTGACCCTGGTTTTGAATTCAATGAAAGCTTTGCTTCGGGTGCTGCAGCTGCTGCTGCAGGCGGGTTCACCAGGGTATTTACCTTACCGAATACTAAACCTATTACCGATAATAAATCCTTAGTAGAATATGCTGCTGGTCAGTCTAAACACTTACCTATTCATATTCATCCTTTGGGTGCCATTACGCAAAAAACAGAAGGCAAAGAATTGGCCGAAATGTATGATATGCGCAATAGCGGTGCCATTGCATTTTCGGATGGATTATTGCCGGTTCAATCGGCTGGCTTATTTGTAAAAGCATTGCAGTATGTGAAAGCATTCGACGGTGTGCTGATTCAACTGCCTATTGATAGAAGTATCGGCAGTGCTGGTTTAATCAATGAGGGTGTTATCTCTACCCAATTGGGCTTGCCGGGTTTACCATCAATAGCTGAAATCAGCATTTTAAAAAGAGACTTAGATTTATTAAAATACAGTGGTTCTAAAATTCATTTCACTGGTATTACGACCAAGGAATCTTTAGACTTAATTGCAGCTGCAAAAGCAGCAGGACTAAATGTAACCTGTAGTGTTACCCCCTACCATTTGTATTTTTGCGACGAAGACTTACAAGACTACAATACTTATTTAAAAGTAAACCCACCATTAAGGTCTAGAACAGATATGTTAGCTTTACGTGAAGGCGTAATGAATGGAACTGTTGATTGTATTGCATCGCATCATTTTCCGCAAGATTGGGACCACAAGATTTGCGAATTTGAATATGCTTCTTTTGGAATGAATGCCTTAGAAAGTTCTTTTAGTGTAGTAAACCATTTACTAGATGGTCTTAGCAATCAACGCTTGATTGAATTATTTTCTTTGAATGCCCGTAATATTTTTGGCCTTCCTAATACTCATATTGTTGAAAACGAAGTGGCAGAATTAACCATTTACCATCGCAATCAGGTTGCAGAATTAAAGAAAGAACATATAAAAAGTAAATCATTTAATAATGCGTTTACCAACATTGAATTAACTGGTAAAGTGTATGCCACTATTAACAACGGTCAATTAACCATTAACTAAACAAACATGAAAGCAAATTTAATCAACGAAGGAGTCAAGTACGGGGTGATCTGCGGATTAACAGCAGTTTTAATTATGTACGGAAGCTGGGCAGTAGATATAACCACATTCACTAGTGTCATGTTTGCCTCTACATTTATTCCGTACATGATCATCATTTTATTGGTGGGAGGATTTGCTGTTAGAAAACTAAACGGCGGATACCTTAATTTTCAAGAGGGTTTAAAATTCAACTTCCTAGCATACGCAGTTGCTGCTGTAATCATTGCAGTTGCAACCTATATACTTTATAATATAATCGACGAAACACTAACAGAAAAATCTGCTCAAATTGGTTTAGAAAAAACCAGGGCAATGATGGAAAAGTTTGGAGCATCAGAGGAAGATATTGAAAAAACAATGACCTCTTCTGCAGAGAGCATGAAAAAAACCGGATTGAAGGAAATCTTAATGGGTACTGGTTTAGGACTTATTTGGGATTTTGTAAAATCATTGTTGCTTACCTTAGTGATTCGTAAAGAAGAAAAATTTGAAGATCAATAATATTGCATGAATTTATCTATAGTAGTACCCTTATATAACGAAGAAGAATCACTGCCTGAATTATGTAGTTGGATTAAATCGGTTGTTGATCAACACGGTTATACCTATGAGGTATTACTAATAGACGATGGAAGCCGAGATGATAGTTGGAAAGTTATTCAAACCATTGCAGCTGCAAATCCCAATGTTAAAGGGATTAAATTTCAAAGAAACTATGGAAAGTCTGCTGCATTAAACGAAGGCTTTAAAGCAGCCCAAGGTGATGTAGTCATTACTATGGATGCAGATATGCAAGATTCTCCTGATGAAATTCCTGCTTTGTATCAAATGATTGTTGAAGATGGATTTGATATGGTAAGTGGTTGGAAGAAAAAACGTTTCGATAATACGCTTACTAAAAATATTCCTTCCAAATTGTTTAATGCCGTTGCCAGAAAAAGTTCTGGGATTAAACTACATGATTTTAATTGTGGATTAAAAGCCTACAAAAGAAAAGTGGTCAAATGCATTGAAGTATTTGGTGAAATGCACCGCTATATTCCAGTGTTAGCTAAATGGAGTGGCTTTAGAAAAATTGGGGAGAAAATAGTAGAACATAGACCTAGAAAATACGGCACTACTAAATTTGGTTGGGACCGTTTCATCAATGGTTTCCTCGATTTAGGCACTATTATGTTCTTAGGCAAATTTGGTAAGAAGCCTATGCAATTTTTTGGCTTGTATGGCACATTGGCCTTCTTAATTGGTTTCTTAACCAGTGGCTATTTAATGGTAGCAAAAATACTAGACCCTGAAGTGGGTATCACCAATAAGCCTGCTTTTTATATTGCATTGGCTGTGATGATTATTGGCATGCAATTGTTCTTAACGGGTTTCGTAGCTGAATTAGTAGCTAGAAACGCATCAGAAAGAAATGTCTACTTAATAGAAGAGAAATTAGGACTGGAAGAAGCTTAATTGTTTAGCATGGAAAAAGAGCTGATTGTAATTGGAACCACTTGGCCATTTAGAAGTGGAGGCATTGCTTCTTTTAATGAAAGATTAGCCAGACAATTTCAGCAACAAGGTTTTAAAGTAACGATTTATACTTTTTCGCTACAGTATCCGTCCTTCCTGTTCCCTGGCAAATCGCAATACAGTTCAGATCCAGCCCCTACCGATTTGACGATTCATGTGAGCATCAATTCGATCAATCCATTCAACTGGATTTGGATGGGACTCAAAATTGCAAAAGCAAAAGCACCCATTGTACTAGTTCGATTCTGGCTTCCATTCATGGGGCCTTGCTTGGGTACTATTTTACGAATCATTCGATGGAATGGGTTGTCTAAAGTGATTTGCATTGCAGACAATATTATTCCGCACGAAAAAAGATTCGGAGACTATTGGTTCACAAAATATTTTATTGGAGCGGTGGATAGTTTCATTACTATGAGTAAAAAAGTACAGCAAGACCTGAGAAGCTTCACGCAAAAAAAAGCGATTACCTGTTCACATCCTTTGTATGATAACTTTGGGAACATCATGCCAAAAGAAGCCGCCAGAAAGCATTTGGGGCTGCCAGCTAATGAAAATATCATTTTGTTTTTTGGTTTTATTAGAAAGTATAAGGGCTTAGACTTATTGCTTGAAGCCATGAAAATAGTGGCAACAAAAAATCAAGCATCCCAGAAAGCGCCAATTAAATTATTGATTGCGGGTGAATTTTATGAAGGAGAAGAAAACTATAAAGCCCTAATTAATTCACTAGGAATTCAGCATCTAATTTATTCCTTCACCGAATTTATCCCACATGACCAAGTGCAGTATTATTTAAATGCTTGTGATTTTGTAATTCAACCCTATCGCAATGCAACACAAAGCGGTGTTACCCCCCTGGCCTATCATTTTGAAAAACCGATGTTGGTGACCAATGTAGGTGCATTGCCCGATATGATTATTGCTGATCAAACCGGTTTGGTTGCCAATCCCACCCCAGAAAGTATTGCAGCAGGTATTGAAGCGTTATATTTACAAGGTGAGGATTATTTTATTGATCATCTTCGCAAGGAAAAGAAAAAATACCAATGGGATCAGTTGGTGCATACCATTGCTGATCTGGCAAAATAATTTATCAGTATGTTGAATCGAATCAGTGATATTATACAAGAGTCCATAGCGGTAAAACAAAGCCTGCTGAGTAACCCAGTACTGTTAGAACAATTATCCTTGGTAGTTGAGTCGGTTACTACTGCATTTAAAAATGGGCATAAAGTACAGTTTTGTGGTAACGGAGGGAGCGCTGCTGATGCACAACACTTAGCCGCTGAATTCTCTGGCAGGTTCTATAAAAACAGACAAGCATTGCCTTCTGATGCGCTGCATTGCAATAGCTCTTACTTAACCGCAGTAGCCAATGATTATGGGTATGATGAAGTATACAGTAGATTAGTAGAAGGCACTATGCAAGAAGGAGATATTTTAATTGGATTAAGCACTTCAGGCAATTCGCCCAATATTGTAAAAGCGTTTGAAACCGCAAAAGTCAAGAATATTACTACCGTTGGATTTACAGGGAACGGCGGTGGCAAACTGGGCGAACTTTCCCAATTTTTATTAGACATTCCCTCCAACAATACGCCTAGAATTCAAGAGAGCCATATCATGCTAGGCCATATCATTTGCGAACTGGTAGAAGCCAATTTATTCCCTTAGTATGTTTTCATTAAATCAGATTGATTTTAGTTGGACCCTTTTTTTAGATAGAGACGGGGTAATAAACTATGAAAAAAAAGAAGATTATATCCGTAACTGGGCGGAATTTAAATTTTATTCAGGAGTGCCTGAAGCCATTGCATCATTAAATGGGCTATTTGGTAAAATAATAATTGTAACCAATCAAAAAGGCATAGGCAAAGGATTAATGACTGCTGCTGATTTAGAAAGCATACACAACCCTATGTTGCAATCGATTGAAAAAGCAGAAGGCAAAATTGACCAAATCTATTATTGCCCAGATTTGGCAGATGATTCGCCAAATCGAAAACCTCAGCCTGGTATGGCTTTTCAAGCAAAGGCGGATTATCCTGAAATTGATTTAACCAGATCAATCATAGTAGGAAACAGAATGAGTGATATGAAATTTGGCAGAAATGCAGGCATGCATACCGTTTTCTTGGCTACTACTCATCCAGAAACGCCCTTTCCTGATCCATATATAGATTTTCGATTTAATCATTTAGTGTCTTTTGCGGAAGCTTGCGTAGATGCAAAAAAATGATAAAATTTTACGGAACCGTATATACCCATTTATTTACTTGTAATTTGCCGTATGTTTTCGCGTAAAATATTTTTGTTCCTAATAGTGGCTTTGTTATTCAGCATTAATAAATCAGTGTATGCTCAAACGCCAGCAAACAAAAGCGTTTTAGCGGAAGCGGAAAAAGTATTGGCAGCATCTGCTTTTGCCATACTAAATGCAGATGACACCGAAGAACGACTTAGAGCAGATAGTTTTTTTACCAGACAATTGGTTCAAGCTTTAAAAACCCCTTATTCTTTTCATTACGGATTCGATTCTTTAAAAACCATTTCAAGGTTGTATGCACCAGACAGTAGTTTCAGAATCATTACCTGGCAATTAATGAAAGACTTTAGTTATTACCGATACAAGGGAGCAATACAAATGAATACCAAGGATGGCTCATTAAAATTAATTCCTTTATACGACGGTGCAGATTTTACCGAGAACCCTTATGATTCCATTAGAACCAATCAAAATTGGATTGGTGCAGTCTATTATAATATTATTCAAAAGGAATACAACAACAAGAAATACTATACCCTACTAGGCTATGATGAAAACGATGCGAGAAGCACTAAAAAGTGGATAGAAGTATTACATTTTGATTTAGAAGGAAAGCCCTTATTTGGTGGAAAATTTTTCAATTATCCTAACGACATCAATAAGCCAAAACAACCGGTAAGTAGGTTTTGTTTGGAGTTTAAGAAACAAGCCAACGCCAAATTAAACTACGATGCTAAATTAGATCGTATTGTTTTTGTGAAGTTGATTAGCGAGTCTAATGAACCCAATAAAAAACATACCCTAGTGCCTTATGGTACTGTAGAGGGCTTTAAATGGGAGTTTGGCCGCTGGGTATATATTCCAGAATACGAAGCAGTAGAGCCCGAATAATCAGTAAATCCAGCTGGTATTAATCTAGTTTTAATACAGCCAAGAAAGCTTCCTGCGGAATTTCCACGTTACCAATTTGGCGCATGCGTTTCTTTCCTTCTTTCTGCTTTTCTAATAGCTTTCTTTTACGGCTGATATCACCACCATAACACTTGGCAGTAACGTCTTTACGGATAGCACTAATATTTTCTCTAGCAACTACCTTAGCTCCAATGGCTGCTTGAATAGCAATCTGGAATTGTTGACGTGGCAATAATTCTTTTAATTTTTCACACAATTTTCTTCCAAAATCGGTAGCCCTACCCCTATGAATAAGTGCACTTAAGGCATCTACTTTTTCATTGTTCAACAGGATATCCATCTTAACAATATCTGCTTCACGATGATCAATCGGGGTATAATCAAAAGAAGCATACCCTCTGGTAGAGCTCTTTAATTTGTCGTAGAAATCAAATACAATCTCCGTTAAAGGCATTTCAAAAATCAACTCAACCCTGGTAGGCGTTAAATAGCTTTGATTCAATAATATACCCCGTTTACCTAAGCAAAGGGTCATGATATTGCCAATATAATCGGGTAATGTAATGATCTGCGCTTTAATAAATGGTTCTTCAATGCGATCAATTTTTACTTGATCTGGCATTTCTACAGGATTATTAACTAAGATTTTTTCCCCTCTGGTAGTATAGGCATTAAAGCTAACGTTAGGAACGGTAGTAATTACCGTTTGATTAAACTCTCGTTCTAATCTTTCTTGAATAATTTCCATATGCAAGAGCCCTAGGAATCCACAACGGAAACCAAAGCCCAATGCTTGTGAGGTTTCTAATTCAAAAGTTAAAGAAGCGTCATTCAATTGTAGCTTGTCCATACAATCTCTTAACTCTTCAAACTCATCGGTGTTCACAGGGAAAATACCCGCAAAAACCATTGGTTTTACTTCTTCAAAACCATTGATCATTTCACCCGGATTATTCGCCAATGTAAGGGTATCCCCTACTTTTACTTCCTTGGCGTTTTTTATACCGGTAATAATATATCCAACATCACCCGCACTTACTTGGTCTTTGGGTGTCATTGTAAATTTGAGCACGCCCACTTCGTCGGCAATATAATCTTTCCCAGTTGCCACAAATCGGATTTTATCTCCCTTTTTCAAAGTGCCATTCATTATTCTATAATAAATAATGATTCCTCTGAAACTATTGTAAACACTATCAAAAATCAATGCTTGCAATGGAGCATCCACGCTACCTGATGGAGCAGGGATGCGTTCTACAATGGCTTGTAGTATTTCATCAATACCAATTCCAGACTTTCCACTAGCCAATAAAATATCTTCTTGCTTGCATCCAATTAAATCAATAATCTGATCGGTTACTTCCGGAATTTTAGCTCCATCCATATCAATCTTATTAATCACCGGAATGATTTCTAAATCGTTATCGATGGCTAGGTATAAGTTACTAATCGTTTGTGCTTGAATACCCTGCGAAGCATCTACCAATAACAATGCCCCTTCACAAGCAGCCAACGCACGGCTCACTTCGTAGCTAAAATCTACGTGACCGGGCGTATCAATTAAGTTGAGGGTATATACTTCCCCTTTATGAGTATAATTAATTTGAATGGCATGGCTCTTAATAGTGATACCCTTCTCACGTTCCAAATCCATATCGTCTAAGACCTGGTTCATCATATCTCTCTCACCCACCGATTTAGTATGTTCTAATAAACGATCGGCCAATGTGCTCTTACCATGATCTATATGTGCGATAATACAAAAGTTCCTAATATGCTTCATAAGGCTGCAAAGATAGGTCTGAGAAGCTTAATTAAATGACAATTCAAGTACAAGTTGTTAATTTTGCTTATGCAAACGGCCATCGGCACAGATATCAATATAGCTGCTGCTTTTTTAAAAGCAGGAGAACTGGTTGCCATACCTACGGAAACGGTTTATGGATTGGCCGGAAATGCAATGTCAGAAGAGAGTGTAGCAAAAATTTACGCTGCTAAAAATAGACCCAGCTTTAATCCTCTTATATTACATATTGCCAACATAGCTCAAATGCAGGAATATGCTTTTGTGGATGAAACTAGTTTACAATTAGCCCAATATTTTATGCCTGGTCCGCTCACTTTATTGTTGCCCAAAAAGCCAACTGTTCCAGATATTACCACTGCTGGTAGTAATAAAGTGGCTATTAGAATTCCCAATCAACCACTTGCCCTAGCACTATTAGCGCAACTTGATTTTCCATTGGCAGCTCCGAGTGCGAACCCTTCAGGCTATATTAGTCCAACCAATGCGAGTCATGTAATGGAAGGTTTACATGGAAAAATTCCCTATATATTAGATGGTGGTAACACAACGGTGGGATTGGAATCGACCATTTGCGAAGTGGCCAACAATATCATTATTTTACATAGAGCGGGAAGTGTAACTGCAGCAGAACTTTCAGCAATTAGCAACATGGAAGTCATAGATGCAGCAGCCTATCATGCACCCGTTTTATCTGACCATAGCACTGATAGTCCTGCAACACCAGGCCAATTGAAAAGCCATTATGCACCCCATACCCCTTTGTATATGGGCAATATTGCAGAACTAATTGAATCACATGCTGGCAAAAAAATAGCGGTCATCAGTTTTGATAACCGCTACGAAAATGTGGACAATTTTATATTGGCACCCGACCATCAATTAACGACTGCAGCCAGTAAACTTTTTGCAACCTTAAGATTAATTGATCAAAGTGATTATGATCTAATCCTATCTGAACAATTCCCTAATGAAGGGATTGGCATTGCCATCAACGACCGAATCAGTAGAGCACAGTTTATTTTAAAGCATTAATAATGGCTGCAAACTCATCTGCAATTAATGAAGCGCCTCCTACTAATCCACCGTCTACATCAGGTTGAGCAAACAACTCAACTGCATTGTTTGCTTTTACACTTCCACCATATAAAATAGAAATTTGATCGGCTGTTTCTTTCCCATAAACATGGGCTAATTCAGCACGAATAAATGCATGCATTTCTTGTGCTTGATCACTGCTGGCTGTTTTACCGGTTCCGATTGCCCAGATTGGCTCGTAAGCAATCACCACATTTACCAATTGTGCGGAGGTTAAATGAAATAAGGATTCTTTCAATTGTGCCGCTACATAAGCATTCTGTGTGCCGTCCTCTCTTATTTGTAATGGTTCTCCACAACAAAAAATTGGTGTGATATGATGGCTTAAACAGATATCAATTTTTTCTGCTAAAAATTGATTGCTCTCATTAAAATATTCTCTTCTTTCAGAGTGGCCTAATACCACATACTTTACACCAATTGAGTTGAGCATCTCCACAGAAGTTTCACCAGTATATGCACCACTTTTTTTACTGTAACAGTTTTGGGCAGCAACTGCTACCCTATTTTTATTACCTAATTTTTCTTGTGCCATCATTAAATACGGAGCTGGTACTGCAAATATGGCTAATTGATTTGCTTTTAATTCGTGCGGCTTACTTAATAAATCATTGATTAATTGTTCACCTTGTTGTACAGTCAAATTCATTTTCCAATTCGCTGCGGCTATTTGTTTTCTCATAATTACTTGTTATTAGTGAATATATATTGAAGTATATTTATTTCTGTTGTTGAAAGTTCCATCCCTTTTAAGCCTTTCCAATTATTAATGTCTTTGATGGCTGTATTTAAATCGTATTGTTTGCCTTTTACACCAAAACTAAAATGCGGAATATTATTGTGTAACAATCCTTCGCCAAATACATTGCAACTTACCCCAATCATGGATCCTGTATTTAAACTGGAATTAATGGCCACTCTTGAATAGTCGCCCATGATGACGCCACATTTTTGTCCAACAGCTACATAATCATTTAGCCCCATGCTGAATATTTTTATGGTACCAGCAGAGTTCTTTAAATTACTATTACTGCTACCTGCGCCTAAATTACACCATTCCCCAATGACGGCATCCCCTAAATAACCATCATGGGCTTTATTGGAATAACCCATCATTACCGCATTTTTAATTTCTCCTCCACCCATACAATAAGGTCCTAATGAAGTACCACCATATATTCGACTATTCATTTTAATCACCGAATTATACCCTATCCCAAATGGTCCTCTGATACAAGAACCTTCCATGATTTCTGCTTTGTGGCCTATATAAATAGGCCCTGTTGTGGCATTTAGTGTACAAAACTGCAGTTTAGCTCCTTCCTCAATAAAAATTTGATTCGCACCAATAATATTAACTGATGATGGCAAGGGCTGTGAAGTTCTATTAGCAGTGACTAATTCATAATCGCTTCTGATGATAGCGTCATTCATTTGCATAATTTCCCAAGGGAAACGAAATCTTAAAGCATGCTCAATTTTATTAGCCTGCGTAAAGTAAGCAGCAGTATTGGCTGGATCAAATTCATGAAAAGAAAAATTTGATTTACCTGCCACTAACCCAAACTCATCCATTAAACAATCTCCTATTCCCAATTGCTTTATTTGAGTAAGCAATAATTCGTTGGGCAGAACAGAAGCATCAATCCAAATGGTTTCTTCGGATATGCTAGCTTCATTTGTAATGTTTGGTACAGTATATAAATCCTGCAAATAGGGTGCGGTATGAATATAGGATACCTCATTCAACATCAGCTCCCATCGCTCTTTAACACTTAATAATCCAAAATAAAACTGTGCCACTGCTTTGGTAGTAGAAAGCGGTGCTAAAAGGTTCCTGTATGGTGGATCAAATAAAATAACAGCCATATACAAATGTAGCCGAAAACCTAATACAGTTTTCTTCGTAACTTGCGCATTCAAACTTTATAAATTTTCTCTTATGAGTATTGGTACATTTTCTTACCCTATGCCGGCCAACGAA
This sequence comes from Sediminibacterium sp., assembly GCF_051860225.1. Lineage (GTDB taxonomy): Bacteria > Bacteroidota > Bacteroidia > Chitinophagales > Chitinophagaceae > Sediminibacterium. The sequence goes on along the minus strand of NZ_JBHYEI010000003.1, from coordinate 345,446 downwards.
CCGGTTCTTCAATTTGCACCAGGAAGTCCTGAGAAAGCTGCGCTTAAAAAAGCATTGGCGGAAGCAAAGAAAAAACAGTTAGACATTCCTATGTATATTGGAGGGAAAGCGGTTAGAACGGATAAAAAAACAGCCATTCATCCCCCACACGAATTAGCACATGTGTTGGGTCATTTTAACGCAGGAGAAGAAAAACATGCTCATCTTGCTATTGCTTCTGCTTTGCAAGCCAAAGAAAAATGGGCTGCAATGAGTTGGGAAAATAGGGCACATATTTTTTTAAAAGCAGCTGATTTATTGGCTACTAAATACCGGTTTCAAATGTTGGCTGCAACCATGTTGGGCCAAAGTAAAAATGCTTTTCAAGCGGAAATTGATAGTACTTGTGAATTGATAGACTTCTTGCGTTTTAATGTTCACTTTTTAAGTGAAATTTATAAGCAACAGCCTATTTCTGCTCCAGGCATGCACAATCGTTTAGAGTGGAGACCTTTAGAAGGATTTGTATTGGCTGTAACTCCATTCAACTTTACTGCAATTGGTGGTAACCTTCCTACTTCTGCTGCTATGTGTGGCAATGTGGTAGTTTGGAAACCTGCAAATACCCAAATTTATTCTGCACAACTATTCATGCGCATTTTAAAAGAAGCTGGTTTACCTGATGGTGTAATCAACCTTATTTATGTGGATGGACCTACTATAGGTAAAGTTTGTTTTTCACATAGAGATTTTGCTGGTGTTCACTTCACAGGTTCTACTGGTGTATTCAACAATATGTGGAAAGTGATTGGAGAAAACATGGGCATGTACAAATCTTATCCAAGAATTGTAGGTGAAACAGGTGGTAAAGATTTTGTTGTTGCACATAAGTCTGCAGATGTAGATTCTGTAGTGACTGCATTGGCAAGAGGCGCTTTTGAATTCCAAGGACAAAAATGTTCTGCCGCTTCAAGAGCCTATATTCCGAGCAATTTAGCAGATGAAATTTTACGTAAACTAGTTGCTGCCATCAACACCATGAAAATGGGAACAGTGGAAGATTTCACCAATTTCATCAATGCAGTCATCGATGAAAAATCTTATACAAGCATTACCCGTTACATCACTAACGCAAAGAAAAATAAGAAAGTAAAAATCATTGCTGGTGGTAACTTCAGCAAGACCAAAGGTTATTTTATTGAACCAACGGTGATTGTAACCAAGGATCCTAAATCGGTTACCATGTGCGAAGAAATTTTTGGACCAGTGTTAACCATTTATGTTTACCCAGCTGAACAATTTGAGAAAACACTTAAATTGATTGATGGTACTTCTCCTTATGCTTTAACTGGTGCTATTCTTTCGCAGGATAGAGCTGCTGTTGAATTAGCTACCAATGAACTTAGAAATGCAGCTGGTAATTTCTATATTAACGATAAGCCAACCGGTGCGGTAGTTGGTCAACAACCATTTGGTGGAGCTAGGGCTTCTGGCACCAACGACAAAGCAGGTAGTGCGCTGAACCTTTACAGATGGCTTAGTGCAAGAACGATTAAAGAGACCTATAATCCTCCTGTACATTATGGATATCCATTTATGCAAGAAGCTTAAATAACAAAAAAAGTCCCGAAATCATTCGGGACTTTTTTTATACTTACACATTAATCTAAATTACTTAGGTAATACTACAGTATCAATTACGTGTACCACACCGTTACCTGCTTTTAAATCTGCAGCAACTACAGTTGCAACACCACCGTTTTCATCGGTTAATGTTACTTTACCATCTTTTAAAGTTACTGTCAATGAATTTCCTGCAACTGTTTTAACAACCGCTTTGCCTTTACCATCTTTGATGGCTTTGATTACTGCAGCAGCGTCTAGATTTCCTACAACAACATGATAAGTTAATACTTTAACTAAAGTTGCTTTATTTTCAGGCTTTAATAAATTAGCAACAGTTCCTGCCGGTAATTTATCAAATGCTGCATTCACTGGAGCAAATACAGTGAAAGGTCCAGCACTTTGTAAAGTTCCAACCAAATCAGCCGCTTTAACTGCAGCTACCAATGTAGAATGGTCTTTAGAACCAACTGCAATATCCACTACGGTGTTCTGTGCAGCCACGGTACCAAATAATCCCATTACTGCAATCATTGTCAAGGTTAAAATGCGCTTTTTCATAAATATTTTGTTTAATTTTTTATATCTAACTCCTAAACAAGAAAAAGGTTCATGCAATGACTCATATTTAAGGATGAACGGTAGCAATGTGGAGTCCTTTGGGCAGTAAAATTGATTTTGGTTGTACAAATAAAATACTAGGGATAATTGGTCTATAAATTAGTATTAAAATCAACTTTTACACATTTAGTCTTGTTAATAAAAAAAAGAAAAAAGTTATGGCGTATCCAAACCTGGTTCTTGTAGATGTATTAAGACAAACTGCCAAAAATTTAAAAGAAGGAGCTCATTACGCTTGGGGAAACCACGGAGCCTGTAATTGTGGAAATTTATTGCAAGTAGTAGCAAATGTAAGCAAAGAAGAAATTTTAACTTATGCTCACACTGGCTTTGGAGAATGGACAGAATTAGCAGAAGAATATTGCCCTGTAAGTAATACCCCAGTTAACCTAATGATTAAAAAGTTAACCGATATTGGTTTAACCCCATCTGATATTCATCACTTAGAATATTTAGACGACAAATCGGTTTTAGAAAGACTACCCGGCGGTTTCAAGTGGCTAAAGCGAAATGTTAGAGAAGACGTTGTTGTATATTTCGACACGTTCGCAGATATTCTAGAAGAAAAATACCTAAATAATATCAGCATACCCTACCCGCCAAAAGAAGTATTAGAACGTGAATATGCTGGGTAGGGAACTATCAAGGATAACCCCTATATTTGCCTTCAAATTTTTGAAAAGTGGCTACAAAGTTTTCTAAAGAAACCTACCTCTATTGGTATGAATTAATGCAGCTGATTCGTCAGTTTGAATTAAAATCAGAAGAAATGTATAAAATGGCAGGAAAAATCCGTGGGTTTTTCCATGCTTACATTGGCCAGGAAGCAATTGCTGCTGGTTGCATGACTGCTACTCAAGCAGATGACCCTTTTATTACCGCTTACCGCGATCACGGTTTAGCTTTAGCTAAAGGGGTATCAGCTAACGCCTGTATGGCAGAGTTATATGGTAAAGCAACTGGCTGTGCAAAGGGTAAAGGTGGAAGTATGCACTTCTTTAGTGTTGAACACAAATTTTTTGGCGGACATGGTATTGTGGGTGCACAAATTGGAACCGGAGCTGGTTTGGCATTTGCAGAAAAATACAAAGATACTGAAAACGTAGTACTCTGCTATTTTGGCGATGGTGCTGCTCGTCAGGGCATGTTGCATGAAACTTTTAACCTTGCAATGCTTTGGAAATTACCTGTAATTTTTATTTGCGAAAATAATAATTACGCAATGGGAACTTCTATTGAAAGAACCAGTAATGTAATTGATATTTATAAGTTAGCGGACGCTTATGAAATGCCTGCAGACAAGGTAGATGGTATGACTCCTGAAGCAGTTCATGATGCTGTAGCTAGAGCAGTTAAAAGAGCTAGAGAAGGGGATGGTCCTACTCTACTTGAAATGAAGACCTATCGCTATAAAGGCCATTCCGTGTCTGATCCCCAAAAATACAGGTCTAAAGAAGAAGTGGAAGAATATAAAGACCAAGACCCAATTACCAAAGTAGCCTCAACTATTTTAGAAAATGGATTTGCAACTCAGGCAGAAATAGACATTATTAATGCACGCATTAATGCCATAGTAGATGAATCTGTTAAATTTGCAGAGGAAAGCCCTTGGCCAGATGATAGCGAAGTATTGAAAGATGTTTACATCGATCAAAACTATCCATTTATTGTAGATTAATTTATCAAACGCATAATCAATTATAATGAGCGAAAAACAAGCGCCTGAAGTTGTATCTCAAGAGGCAGCAAATAAAGTAGAATCAAGTTTTGCAAAAATTCAAAAGCCACTCATTGGAGCTATTGTGGCCGTATTAGTATTAGGTGGAGGCTGGTTTGCTTACCAACAATATGTAGTGAAACCTAAGGAAGAAAAAGCGGCAGAAGCTTTATTTAAAGCAGAGCAATATTTTGCACTAGACTCTTCTAGATTGGTTTTGAACGGAGATGGACAAAACAAAGGAGTATTAAATGTAATTAGCAATTTTGGTGGAACTAAAGCCGCTAACCTAGCCCATTATTATGCAGGTATTAGTTATTTGAAATTAGGTGAGTTTGATAATGCAGTGAAACACCTTAAAGATTTTTCAACAGATGCTAAGCAAGTACAACTATTAGCAACTGGTTGTTTAGGTGACGCATATGCAGAACTTAATAAAAAAGAAGAAGCAATAGATGCTTACAAGAAAGCAGCGACTACTTTTGTAGAAGATGAAGCCAATTCTTCTGAATATTTATTCCGTGCTGCTTTATTGTTAGAAACCACTGGTAAAACAACTGAAGCTTTAGATTTATACAAAGAATTAAAAAATAAATTTCCGAAAACAGATAAAGGTTTTCAAGCCGATAAATATATTTATCGTTTGAGCATCGAAAAAAATGATTTAGCTGAATAATGGCCACAAAAGGAAATACATCATTAAACAAAGGCATCCCCACTCTGGAGGATGCCTTTGTTGTTATCATTAAAACAGAATGGAATAGTTCCATCATCAATGCTTTAGAGAGGGGTGCTAAAAAGGTATTAAAAGCCGCTTCCACTTCAACTAAAACAATGATTGTACCTGGTGCATTTGAATTACCCTTTGCGGTTAAACAACATTATACTTACAGCAAGCGTGTGCCAGATGCTTATATTGTGTTGGGGGCCGTTATTCAAGGAGATACACCTCATTTTGACTATGTGTGCAAAGGTGTTACCGACGGAATTATGCAATTAAATTTACAAATTGACGTACCGGTTATTTTTGGTGTATTAACTGTTTTAAATGAACAACAGGCAATTGAAAGAATCGGCGGTGTCCATGGTCATAAGGGGGAAGAAGCTGCAATAACTGCCCTAAAAATGATTCAATTGAATCGTTCCATTAAATAACAAAAAATGAACGTACACATATTTGTTCCTTGCTTTATAGATCAACTCTACCCTGATGTGGCATTTAATATGGTGAAAGTCTTAAAGAAAGCTGGTTGTACTGTTCATTACAATACTGCACAAACTTGCTGTGGTCAGCCTGCATTTAATGCTGGATTTCATGGAGAAGCAAAAGAAGTATGCACCAAATTTTTACAAGATTTTGAAGGAGCTGAATATATTGTTGCCCCTAGTGCAAGTTGCGTGGGGTTTGTAAAAAACTATTACAAACAATTATTTGAGAACTCTGCATATAAAACCCAAGCCGCCAAAACTGCCGAAAGAATTTATGAATTTTCTGATTTTCTAGTTAACATATTAGGATGTACCGATTTTGGTGCTGTACTTCATGAAAAAGCTACATATCATGACAGCTGCGCTGCATTGAGAGAATGTAAAATAAAGCAAGAACCGAGAATTTTATTGAGTAAAGTTGAGGGGCTTGAGTTAGTAGAAATGAATGATGTTGAAACCTGCTGTGGATTTGGAGGCACTTTTGCGGTAAAGTTTGAGCCTATTAGTATAGCAATGGGGAATCAAAAAATAAATAACGCTGCCGAAATAAGTGCATCTGTATTAATTAGTACAGATATGAGCTGCTTAATGCATATTGATGGTTGCGCAAAACATGAAGGTAAGCCAATGCGTATGATGCACTTGGCAGATGTGTTGGCTAGTGGGTGGTAGATATTAGCCTAACTCCCACTCAAAATCTAATTGTCGTTTTTCTAAATTGGCAGCTACTAAAGTAACAGTGACTCTATCTCCCATTTTAAATATTCGCCCACTCCTTCTTCCTACTAAACTGTATTCGGACTCTACTAATCTGAAATCATCAAAATCGCTGAGGCTAACAATACTTACTAATCCTTCACACTTGTGATCAACTGTTTCTACAAAGAAACCAAAACTAGTCACCCCACTTACCACACCTTCAAATGTTTCTCCAACATGTGATTGTAGAAACTCTACTTGCTTGTATTTATTCCCCGCCCTTTCGCATTCCATAGCCGCACGCTCCCGTTCACTGGTATGCTTACATTTTTCTGCCATTTTTTTATCAATCATTGGAGCCCCATCTAATACAGATTGTAATACACGATGAACCAACACATCTGGGTATCTTCTAATTGGCGATGTAAAATGACAATAATGCTCGAATGCTAATCCATAGTGACCAATATTTTCTGGTGTATAAATAGCTTTGGCCATGGTTCTAATGCCCAATTGTTCTAATACATGTTGTTCTGGTTTCCCATGTGCATCGGCCAACATACCATTAAAACTATGTGCAATGGCTTGAGGAGTAGAAATATCAAAACGATGCCCATATCTTTTGGCATACTGTATAAATGGCGCTAGTTTTTCCTCATCTGGTTGATCATGTACGCGATACGGGAAAGGAATGGGCTTTTTGTTTACATGTTGCTTGGCAATATTTTCTGCAACAGTTCGATTAGCCAATAACATGAACTCTTCAATTAATTGATGCGATTCTTTGCTTTCTTTTACAACAATTCCTATGGGTACTCCTTTTTCATCTAATTGGAAGCGTACTTCTTGAGAAGAAAAGTTGATGGCCCCTTTGCTGAATCTTTTCTTTCTTAATTTTTGTGCAATATTGTTGAGTAATAAAATTTCATCCTTATGCAACCCATCTTTAGTTTCAATAATTTGCTGAACATCTTCGTATGTGTAACGATGGTCAGAATGAATCACTGTTCTTCCTAACCAATATTGTTTTACATCACCATTTTCATTTGTTTGAAATATTGCAGAGAAGGTAAGTTTATCTTCATGAGGTCGTAAGGAGCAAAGTTCATTTGAAATATGTTCAGGTAACATTGGATTTACTCTATCAGGCAAGTACACTGAAGTTGCTCTTCTATATGCTTCCGCATCTAATGCAGCGTCTGGTAACACATAATGACTAACATCTGCAATATGCACACCAATTTCATATTTATTGTCTCCTAGTTTTCTGACAGAAATGGCATCATCAAAGTCTTTTGCATCAACCGGGTCAATGGTAAAAGTAAGCAAGGATCTACAATCCCTTCTTTTGGCTATTTCTGCCTCATCAATGATATCTACTAATCTTGCTGCTTCTTCGAGCACTTCCTCAGAAAAACTGAGTGGAAACCCGGCTTCTGCCAAGATTTCTTTCATTGCCGCATCATTAACGTCATCTGGAGCCATCACACTAATTACTTCTCCAACTGGCTTTTTATCTTCTTTCTCCCAACGAACCAGCTTGACCAATACTTTATCTCTATGCTTTGCTCCATTGATGGATTGCATTGGAATATATAAGTCTGGCATTGGTTTGTCAGAATCAGGCACAAAAAAAGCATGATGCGCTGATACCTGAATTCTACCTATAAACTCAGTTTGTTTCCGTTCTACCACTTCGGTAATCTTCCCCTCTTTTTTACCAGTCCGCATATTCTCCCGAATAACTTTGACTCTTACTGTATCTCCATTTAGAGCAGTACCAAAATCATTGGGCTTCACCAATACATCTCCTGATTTATCATCAATTAACACATATCCCATACCAGAACGAGTCACTTCTAGTTTCCCTTTCAAGGTTTGAACTGTAATGGTTTTTGCTTTTTGTTTTTGCTTAGACTTGGGCTTTTTGGTGCTCATGAGGTTGGATTGAAATTAAAATCTTGAATGAATTTAATCAGCAATTCATTAAAATGCCAAGATTCATCAAAAAGGATTCGGTGTCTTATAGGGATTACAAAAAAAGGAAGACCTCTTAATTCATCTTTGAATTTGATTAGCCTTACGGCATCTTTTTCTGTTGTAATAAATAATTTTCTATCAACTGCAATATCATCAAACTTTTGTTTCATTTCTTTTAAGTCGTCTATCGAGAAGATATGATGATCTGGATAATCTTGTTGGTAATAAGTAGTGGCTTTTTGTAATAAATAATCTTTAAGTGGCTTAGGATTAGCAATTCCACATACCAACATCACTTCATCTATAGAGTGAATTGCATATTGAATACTACTATCGCAAATATGATAAGGTATTCCATACTCGATGCAGGTGAAAAATACCTTCTGTGAAGGCATGGGTTTTAACTCTCGCAAAATGGTCGACTTCATTTGTTCGTCCATGTCAGGAGGACATTTTGTTACAATAATTACTTGGGCTCTTTTTGCGGATGCCCACTCATCTCTTAAATCTCCAGTGGGTAAAAAAAAGTCACTGGTGTATAAATTACTGTATTCAGTCAATAATATATTGAAGCCAGCACGCACTGTTCTGTGCTGAAATGCATCGTCTAATATAATGGCTTGTAGTTCTGGATGATCTTGTAATAAGTGAGGGATTGCAACGATTCTTTCTTCTCCAACGGCTACTGCAACTTTAGGAAACTTCAATGCAAATTGCATGGGTTCATCTCCTATTTCCAAAGCAGTTGTTTGCTCATTTGCCAGTGCATAACCCTTGGTTTTCCTTTTATATCCTCTACTTAAAGTAGCCATTTTAAATCTAGGACTTAAGAGTTCCAATAAGTATTCTACCATGGGAGACTTTCCAGTTCCCCCAACGGCTAAATTACCCACACAAATAATGGGAAAATTAAATGCAGCAGATTTCAAAACGTCCTTATCAAACAATCTATTGCGGATAATAATAATTAAGCCATATAGCGCTGCCAATGGCAGCAACAATACGCGAAATGATTTTAAAAAAATGGTATTAAAATTCATAAATACGCTTAGGGGTAACACCTAGGTGTAAAGGTATATCAAATTCATGGGTGTCGCTGATAAGGGGAATTGGATCAAAGTAAGAAAATCCAATTAAAGCGGTATGCTCCGCTTTATTAGCTAAAAATCGATCATAAAAACCTTTCCCAAACCCCACCCGATAGCCAGATTCATCAAAAACTAATAAGGGCACCAAAATTAAATCAATAGATTCTAACGGTATTGCTTCTCCTTCTTTTGGTTCTGTAATACCCCAATGATTAGTTGCATAAACGGTATCCTCATTCACCAGAATAGCCTCCATTTGAACAGTATCTTTAATAACGGGGTAAGACAATTGTAAATTTGGTATAATATGCCTTAAGTAGCCATTAAATAGATGCGTATTAGGTTCTGCTTTGTTTAGCATTGGCCAATAAGTCAAAACGGTTTGAATTCCTTCAAAATTGATTTGCTGAAATTGTATTAATAATAAATCATCCAATTTTAACCGTTCTGCTCCGTGTAATTCATTTCTTTTGTTAAGATAGTGGGCTCTTAATTCTGCTTTCAGCATATCCTTTTTTGTGTGCTTGTGGAAAAACTTGGATGCAATTTACCAAATAGCCAATCAATTTGATATTTTTATGTAAATCCATTATTTCTATTAAACATGAAAAAAATATTTCTCGCCTATATATTACTTTCTATTTGCTTGAATAGTTTTTCGCAAGATGCTAATTTAATCATTCCAAAACCTGCTTCTATTAGTTACCCCCATAGCACTGAACCTTTTGTATTAAAAAATAAATTAAACATTTTTTACGAAGACCCCTATCTAGCACAAGCAGTATATTTAAAAGAGAATATAGCTAAACAAACAGGGATTGAACTTGAAGTCCTAAAAAATGCAGGAACAAATGAACCGAGTAAAATCGGTATTTACCTTGTTCCCAAATCATCCTCAAATTATACCCCTGAAAAATATGAGCTAAATATAAATAAGCAAAACATCGTCATTGAATTCTACGATTTGCGGGGACTGATTAATGGCATTCAAAGTTTATTGCAATTAATACCAATTGGTCAATTTAAATCTGCAAATATTTCCCCAGTTCATATAGAAGATCAACCAAGATTTTCATACAGAGGAATGCATTTAGATGTAGTAAGACATATTTTTCCGATTAGTTACATTAAAAAATACATTGACTATTTGGCATTTCACAAATTCAATACTTTCCATTGGCACCTAACAGACGACCAAGGATGGAGAATTGAAATGGACGCTTATCCTAAACTGAACACTATTGGATCTTACAGGAATGAAACTTTAATAGGTCATTTTAAAGATAGCCCAGCCCAATATGATGGAGTTCGATATGGTGGATACTATACCAAATCTGAAATAAAAGATATTGTACAATACGCAGCCATCAGGGCTATTACCGTAATACCTGAAATAGATATACCTGGGCATAGCCGAGCGGCCATTGCAGCTTATCCTGAACTTAGTACTAAACCAGATACTATTTGGAATGTTGCTACTACTTGGGGAATGTACAATAGACAAAACAATGTTTTAGCTCCCAGACCTGCAACTTTTCGATTTTTAGAAACAGTATTTGATGAAGTAGCTGCTCTTTTCCCATCTCCTTATATACATGTTGGTGGCGATGAATGTAGTAAGATATGGTGGAAGCAAGATCCGGCAACACAGGCTTTCATGAAAGAAAAAGGATTGAAAAACGAAACCGCTTTACAAACCTATTTTATTGAATTCATTGCTAATCATCTTAAAACAAAAGGCAAACAAACCATTGGTTGGCATGAAATAAACGAAGGAGATTTAGACACTTCAACCATTGTAATGAATTGGGGTACCGAAAAGCAGGCAATTGAAGCAGCTAGTAAAGGATTCAAAGTAATTAATACGCCAGGCAAACCTTTCTATTTTGATCACTATCAATCTCAAGATCCCAAAGATAGTTTAGCGATTCATGGTTACAATCCACTAGAAGCAGTCTACAATTATAACACTATACCAACTGCCATTATTCAAAAAGGTTTAAGTAATAAAATTATTGGAGGTCAAGCAAATGTTTGGACTGAATATATGGGCAATGAGAAAAAAGTGGACTATATGATATTCCCTAGAATGACTGCCTTAAGTGAAACCCTTTGGAGTAATTCTGAAAAAAAGAACTACGCAGACTTTTTAAAAAGGATTGAGAGAACAGCCATTCCAAGATATCAATTTTGGAATAGTAGTTGGTTTAAAGACTATGTTAAATGGGACTTAAGCAAATCGGCTAAATAAAAAATCCGCTGAGCATTGAGTCCTGCACAGCGGATTTTAATAAGTTTACTGCAACTAGAATTGTGATTTAAAATTTCTATTTGCAGACTTCATTTCTCTGTGAATCTTCCAAAGATCAACTGCACGAAATGCTTTCTTTTTTTCTTCTCTGTTTTGAACAAACATGTCTGTTGCCAAAGTTTCTCTTACTTCTTGTACTAATTCGTTTAAATGCGCCTTATCCATCTGTACGATAGAAGGCATAACTTCACCTTTCATTGTATTACTATTTTAATTTTTTACAAATGTTTTTGAGCAGGGTAGGAAAATTGTCGTAATCGTTAGAATAGAATGGCCTTCTATTTGTCTACCTGTATATTTGATTCTTAATCGTTGCTCAATTCCGCCGCAAATGTACGACGACTAAGCACAGTAAAAAAATTAAACTGTAAAATAAAAGTTAATATACCATATGGCCTTTTATAAAATCGCTCACTAAGTAGCTAATTAATTTGCCCGTTCCTGGGTCTTTCTCGCCAGTTGATAATTGTACTGCACCCTCTGAAATATGTAAGTAAGCTGCCTTGGTATCAGCAGCTGTATATTGCATATACTGCCTCGCTTGCATAGGCGTTATACCTATTTTAGCATGAGCGCTAGACAAAGTATCAGCTATAGCATCCATATCTAATTCGATACCGCATAATGTATCATCAGTGAATGATGTTGCATGTGCTACTGCTTGAATAAAAGTTCTTTTTTCATGCACAAATATGTCTTCATAAGTAATGCAATCGATGAATGGGTTATTGACCATATCCATCCATACGTTTTGAGGAATATAATTTTCGTGCAACCCAATTACACAGTATTTTTCTAGATATCCATCTTCTTCAGCATAAGTAAACCCATTTCCACTATGCCTTCCTTCCATTGGTCTAAAATCGGCATGCGCATCTAAATTAATCGCATTTATTTGTGCAATGGGGATTACGCCAGCTTTATAAAAACCTTTTGCCGCTCCCTTTATGCATGGATATGCATTATTATGACCTCCGCCAATAACAATGGGTATTTTTTTATTTTGCGTAATCAAGTGTATTAGCTGCTCTACCGCATCATCAATGGTATTTACTGCATGTCGATATGCAGCCATTTTCTCTTCTTCATTAAAAGCGTTTTGATCTATCAATTCTGCGATGGCGGAAAAATCAAAATGTCCTAATACCATTAGATTACTGCCTTCTAAAAAATCATTGCTTTGGATATTTAAAAAAGCTTTTATAAATGCCAACCAAGCACTATCAGTTCCTCCTATTCCTCCATTGGCTTTTACGCCAATATCTTCGGGTATACCAAGTATAATATAATTGGCAGGACTTGTTTGCAAGCTAGCTTCGATATTTGATGGATTTGCTATCACCTGCACCCGCTCACCTAACTTGGTTTCAAAACGGCGAATTTTTGTAACAGATAGTATATCCTGTTTATTATAAAACTTAAAATGGTGCATGGTCAAAAGTTTAATTGATCAATTCTGTTACTTAAATATAATTAAATAAACTGACCATTAATCATAACCTTTTTAATCAAATTACTCCCAAAAGCATAAGGCATATAGGCCAATGAAGGAATGGGGTGTGTGAAAATTAAATTGGCCCGCTTACCAATGGTGACACTACCTACTTCATTTGCTAATTCCATAGCAAAAGCACCATTGATTGTTGCTGCGTTGATGGCTTCTTCTGGTAACATCTTCATTTGTATGCAACTAAGCGCAACCACAAAATTCATATTTCCACTTGGACTAGAGCCTGGATTAAAATCTGATGCAAGTGCCAAAGCTGTATTTGCATTGATTAGTGTTCTTGCTGGCTGGTAAGGCATTCTTAGAAAAAAAGCTGCTGTTGGTAGTAAAGTACCAATCGTATTCGATTGGCATAATGCGTTGATTGCTGAATCATTCATGGTTTCAAGATGATCAACAGAAATAGCACCCAATTTTACCCCTAGCTCTACCCCACCCGACGCATTTAATTGATTCGCATGAATTTTGGGTTTTAGTCCATATGCTATACCAGCTTCACAAATTCGCTGGGCTTCAGCTACGCTAAAAAATCCCTCTTCGCAAAAAACATCTATATAGTCTGCCAGTTGCTCTTTTGCAATGATCGGTAACATTTCATCGATTATTTGATTAATGTAACCATCGTGATTTTCCCTAAATTCCAAAGGATATGTATGCGCACCTAAAAAACTTGCTTTCACCGGAATAGGAGCAGTTTCCTTTATGCGTTTAATAACGCGCAGCATTTTCAATTCGTTTTCTGTATTAAGCCCATATCCGCTTTTGATTTCAATAGCACCTGTTCCCAGTTTCATCAACTCGTTCAATCTTGTCATTGCTTGCAAATACAATTCGGATTCGGTTGATTGGGCTATTTTTCTTGCAGAATTTAGTATTCCACCCCCTTTTGCTGCAATTTCAGCATAGGTTAGCCCATTAATTTTATGAACAAACTCATCTTCTCTGCTTGCTGCAAAAACCAAATGTGTATGGCTGTCGCACCAACAAGGAAGAACCGATGAACCGGCGGCATCAATCACTTCAGCCCCAGACAGATGATCAACAGTTAATTCATGCATAGTGCCATATGCTTGAATAATCCCATTTTCAACTACTATAAATGCATTTTCGATGATTGGAAGTTGCGAAAGTGCTGCCCCCCTTACAACTATTGAATTGGTTCTGGTGTTAACCAAATGTTTGATATGTTGTATGACCCTTTTCATTGCCGAAAATTAGTTTAATTTAATGTATGATTGCTACTTTAAGTATAGTTAGGTACCCCAGTTATTTGGGTTGGGCTGGTTTTTTATCAATGGCTTTATTTAGACTTCCGCTTTGGCTTAGCAGTAAAATTCATTTCTACAAACTAATGGGTTGTGGCCGCAATGGCACTTTCGACAAAACACCTGATTGGAGACAATGGGCTTTATTAAGTATAAGCGAAACAGCTAATGCCGGCTTTAGACCAACCTTTGTTAAAGCATGGTGGAAATTATTTGGTGTAGAAATATGGGAGCTACAACTTGAGCCGATTGAAGGACATGGTACTTGGGATGGCAAAGAAGTATTCGGTTCTTTACCCAAACAAACTAACTATGAAGGCCCAATTGGGATTCTAACCAGGGCAACCATTAGACTTTCACAATTAGGCCGTTTTTGGTCTCATGTAGATGCAATTGCTAATCAAATGGCCAGCGCAGAGGGATTCGTTACTTCGGTAGGAATTGGAGAAGTGCCGTGGATAAAACAAGCTACATTTAGTATTTGGGAGAGCAAAGAACAAATGAGACAATTTGCTTATAAGATGAAAGAACATGCTGAAGTAGTGAAGAAAACCCATCAAGAGAAATGGTATACGGAAGATATGTTTGTTCGTTTTAAACCCTTGAAATCGTCTGGCAGTTTAAATGGGAAATTGCCATTTGAAATAAAATTGTAATTTGCATTTAGTGAACCATTGTTCTACCATATCTTTTTTAACATCCCATTTTGCTTGGATGTACAGGGGCTTGAACCCAATGCCCGATCATTGACGCGCGTTTATTTATCTTAAGAGTTCGTTTATTATAATTTAAATAGACTACTAAATCATGTCTATTGCTTTGAGTAAATTATCATTACGCAAAGTATCTAACTATTATTAAGCATTTATAAAACATCATATGAAAGTTTCTGTTACTTCCGAAATTGGCACCCTAAAACGATTATTGGTACATAGTCCTGATAGTGGATTAGGAAAAGTAGTTCCATCAAAAGCCCAAGATTGGCTTTTTGAAGACATTGTACATTTAGACACCATTAGAAAAGATGAGTACGATTATTACACTAAAATTTTACTCTATTTCTTAGATCCAGAAAAAATAAAGGGGAAATTAAGCGAGATAGATCATGTTCAAAATAATCGTGGTTTTTATAAACCAGAACACAGCGGTTTTTATAAATCAGATAAAGTAATTGAACTACAATGGCTTTTATCTGAACTACTTGAAAATAAAGATATCAAAACAAAATTGGTGTCCTCTGTTTGTGCAATTGAAGGATGTACTTATCAAATTCAAAATGAACTGTTGAATTACGAACCAACTGAATTGGCAAAAACCCTTATCTCTGGAACTTCACAAGAAAGACAACTTTTATTTGCGCCAATTCCCAACTTTATTTTCACACGAGATATTGGAATAACCATTAAGGACCATGTGTTATTAAATAAGCCCGCAAAGAAAGCTAGAACTAGAGAAGCTTTGTTGGCAAAATATATTTTCTTTAACCATCCTTTATTTGCAGACTATACAAAGAAAATAATCGAATTATCCGATTCGCATCATAGCTTTTTATTACCAAAAGAAGACGATGAAAGAAAAATCACTTTAGAGGGTGGGGATATCATGGTTGTGAGTGAGCATCATATTCTGGTGGGTGTAAGTGAAAGAACTTCATCAGAAGCTGCTGTTAAAATAACACAAACCCTTTTTGAAATGGGATTGATGGACAAAGTTACCATCGTAAAAATTCCTAAGAAAAGAGATTACATGCATATAGACACTGTTTTTACACAAGTAAAAAGAGATGTATGGGTCATGTTAGGAAACTTCTCTAGAAAAGCGGTGAAGCATGAAGACGAATCTGCAGTAGAAAGAATTCTTGAAATTAAAAAGGAAGAAAAGATTAAAATTTTACAATTTCATAGAAGTAATCCCGAAAATCCTATTTCATTTGAAAGCTTAGAAGACTTATTGGTAGATATTAGTAAAACGGATTTAAAATGTACCAATGAAGTACGGTTTATTTTTTCTGGAAACAACGAATTCCCCTACAGTGCAAGAGAACAATGGACAGACTCTTGTAATTTATTAGCCTTAAAAGAAGGGGTTGTTTTGGGTTACGATAGAAATGATAAAACCACCGAAGCATTCAGAAATGCGGGTTTTACTATTATTGGAGTAAAAGAATTATTACAAAAATTAGAGGATGGCAGTATCAGTACCGACCAAATAAAAGATACTTTTATTTTAATGCCATCTGCTGAATTATCTAGAGCAAGAGGTGGATTTCATTGCATGAGTATGCCACTCTGGAGAGAACCAATTAATTAAATCAACTATGCAACATACTAGTCACTTATTAATGATACAACCTGTTCATTTCAGTTTTAATGATGAAACAGCAGTCAACAATAGTTTTCAAAACAAATCAGATCAATCTAACGTACAAACTAAGGCCAGAGAAGAATTTGAACAATTCATCACTGTTTTAAGAGCCCATGATATAGACGTTACAGTGGTAGAAGATAGCCCAAATCCGCATACTCCTGACTCTATTTTCCCAAACAATTGGATTTCTTTTCATGATGATGGAAGCATATGCCTCTACCCTATGTTTGCAACAAATCGAAGATTAGAAAGAAAACCCTCTGTTTTAACAGCCATTCAACAAAAATTTGTAATCAAGCATACCAATGATTTTACAAGACATGAAAATGACTCACTTTTTCTAGAAGGCACTGGCAGCATGGTCCTGGACCGAGAAAATAAAATTGCCTATGCTTGCCTCTCCCCTAGAACAAATCAATCGGTTTTAGATGAATTTTGTACAACCATGCATTATAGAGGAGTATCATTTGTTGCAGTAGACGCAGCAGGTGATCCTATTTATCATACAAACGTTATGATGTGCGTGGCCGATGATTATGTTGTCATTTGTTTAGACTCCATTAAAGATGTTGCAGAAAAAAATAATGTAATTGCCTCAATACAACACTCAGGAAAAATAATCATTGAAATTGATTTTAGTCAGATGAATCGATTTGCTGGGAATATGTTACAAGTTCATAATGCTAAGGGAGAGAAATTTTTAGTCATGTCTAGCCAAGCATTTAATGCATTAAGACCCGACCAAATAGATAAGATTCATGTGTTCAATAAAATCATACATAGCGATATTACGACTATCGAAACCAACGGTGGTGGTAGTGCTAGGTGTATGATGGCTGAAATATTCTTACCACTAAAATAGTATGGTTTATTATTGATACACTAACAACCTTAGAAACTTTTACGAACCCCCTCTGCAAAAGAGTGGGGTTTGTAGTTTAATATCTTACAAGCTTTATCAATTTTAAGTCCAGATTGTTTAGCCCTTTTTACAGGTTCAGGAAAACTACTACTGTCTACGGCTTCAATTAAATGGTGATTCAAAGACAAGCAATTCGCAACTTCTAGCGCCATTTCGTATGGGGTAATAATTTCAGCTCCAGCCAAATGAAAAATTCCATTATGGTTTTCCACAATGATTGTTTCTAAGCCTTCACATATATCATTTACAAAAGTGGGGGTTCGTTGCTGATCATTAACCACTTTAATTGAGTTCCCTTGCAATAACTGTTTTTGCACCCATTGAATAAAACTTGGTCTAGAACCAGGCAACTCAGGACCATAAATAAAAACGGGCCTTACAATCACATAATGCGGTATATGCTCTTTCACCCAAATTTCTGCTTGTAATTTACTTTCACCGTAAAAATTAAGCGGAGCTGCTTGATCTTCTTCACCATGAGGTCCATTTTCACCAAAAATAAAATCGGTAGAAAAATAGATAAATCTAGATTGATATTTCAATGCGGCTTCACCTAAATGAATAGTAGCCTGCACATTCTGCAATAAACAATTTTCTCGATTAACATGGCATTCATCGGGTTTACTCATTGCGGCAATATGAATAATCCAATCGGGTCGAATACTATCAAATACCATTTCAACAGAAGGCATATCAGTAAGATCGCAAGAATGATATTGAATTGGACTTTGTATTGCAAATCGAGCGACTCCCCTAGAAATTGCATGTACTTGAAATCCTTTATTTGCGAAGAATTGAGTAACATGTTGACCAGTAAATCCATTAGCGCCGGTTATTGCTATTTTCATATGGCAATGCTACGAAAAATACATATACTAAAAATGCAGAAGGCGCCAGTTGGCGCCTTCTATTTAAAATACAATCCCCCTCTGATTGTATAATAAAATAATAATGAATTTAAGATAAGTAGGATCTGGAACTATGATCGTTTAAACCAATTTTTTTTTAGTGCAATCTTTATAGCGGCAGTTTTGTTTGAAACATGTAGCTTTTCGTAAATATTGGCTATATGCTTTCGTACCGTATGCGGACTGATAAATAACTTATCGGCAACCTGATGATAGTTTAAGCCGTCTACAATACCTTCCAAAATTTGCATTTCCCTTTCAGACAAAACAGAAGGCGTCACAGCTTTATTTTCAGGCAAATCATGATTGTTGACAGATTTTAGCATCATTAAAGTCTTCCTTGCAACAATTGGAGACATTGGAACAGTGCCTTCATTTAATAATTCTTTAATGAAAGCAATGATTTTTGAAATTGATTCATCTTTTAAAAGGTAACCACTTGCGCCTACTTTAACCGCTTCAAATATTTTTTCGTCTTCACTGAATGCGGTTAGCATCAAAAATTGTATATCAGGATAAATTTCCTTTGCAATCAACACCGTTTCTAAGCCATCCATTTCCGGCATTTCAATATCCATGAGAACAACTAAAGGATATTGAGTACTTGAAAGATTTTCCATTTGTTGAAGAAAATCAATCCCGTTCCCGGCTGTTAAAACAACTTCAATTTGATTTGAATATTGGAGCTGATCTGCCAAATTAGATCGCAAAAATCTTTTATCATCAACAATGGCAACTCGAATCTTATCCATAATAATATTTTAATATACTAGGCTCAAAGGACTAATTATTGCTCAACCAATGTACATGAAAAATCTAGTGTTTCTCCACCTAATAAACCCTGTTGTAATACTTTTGTAGTGGGAACCTTAATAGTTACTTTCCCACCATTAACCGTAACATCAGCTAAAACAGAAGTTGCAGTTGATGCATAACGTTTATTTCTTGTCTTATCTTCTACACTAATCATTAATTCATCCGCATTAAGCATTGACGGATCGGGCGTAATAACAATTTTATATTTCCCTGCTGTTGGAGTCGATTTAAACAAAACCGACACTCCATTTAAAGCTACAAATGAATTTGAGTTGGCAGCACTTTCAGCAGAAGTTGGAATTTTATCCCATGCTTGATATGCAACAAAAACACCTGAAGGAACTTTCCGAGATAAAACTTGACTAAAATTACTCCCTCCTAAAGTCCAGCCAGCAATAGATTGATCATTGGGCGAATCACCCTCTTTATTACATGCACTCATGGTAAAAAGACTAACACAAAGGATTAATAGAAGCTTTTTCATTTTTGTTTGTTTAATTATTTACTGTTTTAAAATTTAACTATACAAAAATGATTAATCAGCATTGGGTATTCAATAACTCATATGTAGTATTTTAAGTGATGGGGATTGTAATTTGAACCTTTGTTCCGCTTGGCATATTAGGGGAGAATTGAATATTACCCTTTAAATAAGCTACCCTAATTAAGATATTTTTCAAGCCTAGCCCATCTTTTGCTTTACCTTCTTCATAATTAAAACCAACTCCATTATCGGTTAAAATCACACTAATTTGATGGCTAGTCTTTTCAAGAATTAATCCCAATTCATTTGCATTTGCATGTTTAATAACGTTGTTAATGAGCTCTTGAATTACCCTATACAATATAACTTCTTCATTAAACTCCAGTTGATCTTTGAATCCGATAGATTCAAAGTGAATCTTTAATTTTTGTTCATCTATTTTTTCGATAAAACTTCTAATATCACTAGCAATACCTGATTTCAATAGAAAATTAGGCATCATTTTATGACTTAAAACCCTTACTTCTTTACAGCTTTCTTCTACTAGAGCCAATGTTTTCTCAGCCAAAAACTTATCTTCCGTTTTTGGCAAATCAACTCGTTCTAATAATCCATTCAAATTCATTTTAACAGCGCTAAATAGTTGGCCAATGCCATCATGTAAATCACCCGCAATTCGTTTTCTTTCAGACTCCTCCGCCTCAATTACTGCTTTAGCTAAATCTTCTCTTTGTTTCGCTTGGGCTTTTTCAAATACCCGTTTTTGCTCGATTTGCTTTTTCTTGTAAAATACAAATCCGGTCAAGGATAATAAAAGGGCAAGAATCACAATAATTAATATTGTTGTATTTTTTTGCTTTATTGCCGATTCTTGTTTTTGCAAAACCAATTCTTTCCTTAATCCTGTTTTGGTAAGTTCATTAATTTTATCTGTTTTAAGGGCGGCTTCTAATTGATTATTAAGGATAATTTCATTCTGACTAAACAATAGTAAACTATCTTCAGCCAAACGAAGTTGAGCTCCTGTTAATGCAAGTTTCTGTTGGGTAAGCTGAAAATTAGCTTGGTTGATTAATAATTGTTGGTTTAAAATTTTTAAATTATTAATTGAATCTTCTCTTGAGAGTAGTTTGATTTTATTTTCTTTTTGACTTGTCTCGTATTTCGTCTGTAGTTCAAGGAGTTTAGCGTTAGCAGTTTCATTAATGATATTTTCTTTATATATAAATTGTGAATCCTTAAAGCTAAATGCCGTTGAAAAATCTTTCTTTTCTGCATAAAAAGCAGACATCGTTGCATACAAGCTGTGTAGAAACTTTTTGAACGAAATGTCTGATTTAGCTAAATCAATTGCATTCTTTTGAATATCAATAGCATTATCAATTTTATTAAGACCACTCAAGAACATGGCATAATTGTTATATGCAATTATTAAAGCTTCATTGTCTTTATACTTTCCAAGGGCATTAAATAATTCATTGAAATACAAAGTAGCATTCAAAGTATCTCCTAACCTTTCATAACAACTAGCTAATGTGGAAAGCGTGGCTGTTTCAATTTTAGTATTATTGATTTGCTTTGATAAACTTAAGTTTTGTTTTAGAATTGGTATTGCTTCTACATACTTTTTTTGCCCATGATATAAGCTACTAATATTGTTATTAATTAACAATATTCCATTTTGATTCTTTAAAATTGTATATATCTGAATTGCTTTTTTATAATAACCTGCAGCTATATCAAAATTTTTCTGATTAACATTGATAACTCCTAGATTAGAATAAATTTGAGCTAATCCTTCATTATTGTTTACCTTCTCGTAATATTCTATAGCATCAAAGTAATATTTGATTGCATTTTCTAAATTACCTGTTGAAAAATAATTATTCCCAATATTTTGACTAATATTTCCGAGTCTGAGATTGTTACCCAAAAATTTAAATAATGAAAAGGCGATTTTATATTGATTAATTGACCCAGTATAGTCTTTTAAGCCATTTAAAACAGATCCTTTAATGAAATTACTGCGCGCAAATTCATTGCTGATAGTCATCTTGCTTCCAGAAGCAATAGAATTATCTAGTATAGAAATTGCTTTTTGATATTCCCCTTTTAAAAATAATTGAATTGCATATTCATTTATACCAAGTTGAAACAAATAGGGATTAGTTCTTTTTTGTGAAAGTTGAATCCCTTTATTGAAATATGTTGTAAATTCATTTTGATTGATAGGCGCATTTTTTTTTGCTATATCGTAATAAATCAAAATTTTAAGGCTGTCATTTTTTTCTGAGTTTAGTAAAACTTTTAAACTATCAATTTCTTTTTGTTGCGCATGTATAGAAAAACTCAGCAAGAAAAAAAAGAGAGAAAAAATAAAACGCATATATGCAAAATTTAAGATGGCAATATTTAAATATAAAACATTCCGTATATAACTGAAAGTTTATGAAAATTAACGTTAAGTTGGCACATTGAACTAACGTACGTTAGTAAGCATTTTTTTATTCTATCCACCCTCAAATCAGATGATATATCCCCAAGGCAATGTGCTTTCAAATCCGTATTTTTGGAATTCCGTGTATTCAATACACATTAAGTTTAGAAAAGATTGTCTTATATAATTAAAGCGATTGAGAAACATGGGTAGTAAAAAAGTAAGTAAGATTGGCGTATTAACTTCTGGCGGTGACGCACCAGGAATGAATGCCGCCATCAGAGCTGTAGTTAGAACGGGAAATTATAATGGATTAGAAGTTTTCGGTATCATGAGAGGATATAGTGGAATGATAGATGATGATATTGTACCTATGAACTCTAGATCTGTTGCCAATATCATTCAAAGAGGTGGCACTATTTTAAAAACGGCTAGATCGATGGTTTTTATGGAACCAGATGGCAGAAAATTAGCTTATGAAAACCTTAAGAAAAGAGGAATAGATGGGCTTGTAATTATTGGAGGGGATGGTAGTTTTAAAGGTGCACAAAAATTCAGTAATGAATTTGATATCCCATGTATTGGATTACCAGGAACGATAGATAAAGACATTGCAGGCAGTGATTTTACCATTGGATTTGACACTGCTGTTAATACTGCCGTAGATGCCATTGACAAAATAAGGGATACGGCCGATGCACACGATCGATTATTCATTGTTGAAGTAATGGGGCGTGATGCTGGTTATATTGCATTACACAGTGGTATTGCTACAGGAGCAGAAAACATATTGATTCCAGAAACAGAAACAGATATTGAAGAACTCATTCAGTCTTTATCTGAACAAGAAAAAAGAAAGAAATTAGTGAACATTATTGTAGTTGCAGAAGGTGATAAATATGGTGCTAATGAAATTTCTAGCATCATTAAGAAAAGGCTTCCAAACGCAGATACAAGAGTTTGTATTTTAGGTCATATTCAAAGAGGAGGATCTCCTACTTGTTTAGATAGATTAATTGCAAGTAGAATGGGATTTGCCGCAGTTGAATGTTTAATAAATGGCACCCATAATGTCATGGTGGGTATTTTAAATAATCAATTACACTACACTCCATTAGACCATGCAATTAAAGCCAAACAAAAAATTTCTGAAGATTGGCTCAGAATTGTAAAAATATTAGCTAGTTAACCCCTCAATAAAAAATTAAAACAACAAAATGTCAAAGAATTTAGAGAAGTACTTGCACAAAGAAATGGATAGAGAAGCGGGCATTAAGCACGTGATGCATAAAACAAAAATTGTTGCAACGGTAGGACCTGCTTGTGATTCATACGATCAATTATTAAATCTCGTAAAAGCCGGCGTAAACGTATTTAGATTAAATTTTTCGCATGGTAGTCACGAAGACAAGTTGGCAATTATTGATCATATCAGAAATATCAACAAAACACAGCCATACAATATTGCTATTTTAGCCGATTTACAAGGTCCTAAACTTAGAGTGGGAGAAATTGAGAATAATGCATTAGACCTACAAGTGGGAGATATTTTAACTTTTACCAACGAAAAATGCATTGGTACCAAAGAGAAAATTTATGTTTCCTATCCCAATCTTGCTGGCGATGTAGTGATTGGAAACCTGATAATGATAGACGATGGTAAGATTGAAGTGAAAGTTACTGGCATAGAAAAAAATGGGGATGTAAAAGTAGTTGTTACATTAGGTGGCATATTATCTTCTAAGAAAGGATTAAACTTACCTGATACCAAAATTTCTTTACCTGCTTTAACAGAAAAGGATTTAATAGACTTGGAATTTATTATTGAACAACAATGCGATTGGGTAGCATTAAGCTTTGTAAGAAGTGTTAAAGACATTGTTATTTTAAGAAGCAAGTTAGACGAGAAAAAAAGTAAAACTAAAATAATAGCGAAGATTGAAAAACCAGAAGCCTTGGTGAATATTCGTGACATTATTTTAGAAAGTGATGCCATCATGGTTGCTCGTGGTGATTTGGGAGTAGAGCTTCCAGTTGAACAAATTCCATTGATTCAAAAAGAATTGATCCGAAAGTGTATTCATCGCGCTAAGCCAGTTATTGTAGCTACTCAAATGATGGAGAGCATGATAGACAGAGTTAAGCCCAATAGAAGCGAAATTACAGACGTTGCCAATGCAGTACTAGAAGGAGCAGATGCGGTAATGCTAAGTGGTGAAACTGCAGCAGGTCAACATCCCGCTTTAGTAGTAGAAACCATGCGTAAAATTATTGTAGAGGTTGAGAAAAAGGAATACAGATACAATAGATCAGAAGACTTAAAACCACAACCACATTCACCTTCATTTTACAGTGATGCTGTTTGTTACAATGCAGCTAAAATGGCTGAAGACGTTTCTGCAAATGCACTTATAGGTATGACATTGAGTGGTTATACTGCATTTATGTTAAGCAGTTACAGACCATCTTCTCCCCTATTTATTTTTACTAAAGAAAAATCATTAGTAAATCAATTGAGTTTAAGTTGGGGCGTACGGGCATTTCATTATGCAGAAGAAGAAAGCTTAGATGATATTGTAGCAGATCAAATTGATATTTTAAAACAAAGAGGTTTTGTAAAATCAGGTGATGCTGTTATCAACACAGGTAGTACTCCAATTGATCAACATTTGCCAACCAATTTGATTAAACTTACTAAAGTAATTTAGTAGCTTAAACAATAAAGGTCTTTTCATATAACAGAATAAAAGATTCCTCATTCAGAGGAATCTTTTTTATTTTTATCTCCTAACGAACACTATAACCATGAAGCATTGCTTACTAATCATTTGCTTATTCTGCACATTATCTGTTTTTTCACAGGATAGCCCAATTATTCCACAACCACTGGAATTAAAAATGGGACAAGGAAATTTTTTAGTGAATAGTAAAACAGTAATAGTTACCAAAGGAGGTGGATTAGATAAATCTGCTAAATTTCTCCAAGCATATTTAAAGAAAATGTATGGATTGGTTTTACCTATTTCAACTACAGCAAACAATAATGGCAATATCGTTTTATCGTATGCAAGACTAGATTATCCTATTGCTGGGGCATATCACTTAGAAGTAAAAAATAATGGCGTTGTTATAGAGGGAGACAATGAAACTGGGGTATTTTACGGCGTTCAGTCATTAATTCAATTATTCCCTTTTGCCAAAACAAATATCCTTGCAATTCCCCAATTATGGGTGAAAGACCAACCAAGATTTGCTTACCGAGGTATGCATTTAGACGTTGCTAGACATTTCTTTCCAGTAGAGTTCTTAAAAAAATATATTGATTTTATTGCGATGCATAAGATGAATACTTTTCATTGGCATTTAACAGAAGATCAGGGATGGAGAATCGAAATAAAGAAATATCCAAAATTAACATCAGTAGGTGCTTATAGAAATGGAACTACCATTGGCAGGTACCCAGGAACAGGTAATACCAATACTCGTTATGGTGGATACTATACGCAAACCCAAATTAGAGAAATTGTAAAATATGCAGCAGATAGATATGTAGAAGTTATCCCTGAAATTGAATTACCAGGACATTCTTCCGCTGCAATTGCGGCTTACCCAGAATTAAGTTGTTTTCCAGATTCTAGTACAAAAGTGCCAGCTAAAATTGCCTGGAATGGATCTACTAAAGGTAAACAAGTACAACAAACCTGGGGTGTATTCGAAGATGTTTTTGCGCCAACTGAAACTACTTTTAAATTCTTAGAAAATGTATTTGATGAAGTAATTCAATTATTCCCATCAAAATACATTCATATTGGCGGCGATGAATGTCCTAAAGAAGCTTGGAAAAAATCAGATTTCTGTCAAAAACTAATTAAAGAAAAGGGATTAAAAGATGAACATGGCTTGCAGAGTTATTTTATTCAACGAGTTGAAAAATTTTTAAACAGCAAGGGTAAACAAATTATAGGTTGGGATGAAATACTAGAAGGGGGACTTGCTCCTAATGCAACGGTTATGAGTTGGAGAGGAGAAGCAGGTGGTATAGAAGCTGCTAAACAAAAACACAATGTAATTATGACCCCAGGTGGTTGGATGTACTTTGATCATAAACAAACCAAGAATGAAGATTCAGTAACAATTGGTGGATATACTACTGTTCAAAAAGTATACACTTATGACCCTATCCCAAAAGCGCTCTCTGCCGAAGATGCCAAATATGTTTTAGGCGCTCAAGCCAATGTTTGGACCGAATATATGACGAATACTAATAAAGTTGAATATCAGATTTTTCCTAGAATGAGCGCTTTAAGTGAAGTACTTTGGACACCTAAGGAACAAAAAAATTGGCCAAATTTTGAAAAAAGGTTAATGAACCAATTCAAGAGATATGACTGGTTGGGCATCAATTACAGCAGAGCCTATTTTGATCCTGTAAACAACACCCCGAATTAAGTAAAAAACAATAAAATACCGCAAAATACTGCTATTTTAATGCAGATTTATGACGCTTTAACGTATATTAGCCATGCAAAACAAATTAAATATGGTAGACTCTTTTGAGAAGATTGAAGTGAAAATTTATCCAACAGCAGCAGAAGGTTCTGTTTATGCAGCCCAACAAATAGCTAATTTGATTAAACAAAAATCTTCCAGAGGAGAAATGGTTGTTCTAGGTATGGCAACAGGCTCTACTCCTATTAAAATGTATGCAGAGTTAGTAAGAATGCATCGTGAAGAAGGATTGAGCTTTAAAAATGTAATCACTTTTAATTTAGACGAATACTACCCTATTGATAAAGATGCATACCAAAGTTATTGGAGCTTCATGCATAGAAACTTGTTTAATCATATTGATATAGATCCCCTAAATATTCATTTGCCAAATGGAAATGCACCAAAAGAAGAAATGAAAAACTACTGTGCCTCCTATGAACAAGCAATTGAAGCAGCTGGTGGTATTGATTTACAGATTTTAGGAATAGGTCAAAACGGTCATATTGGTTTTAATGAACCTGGCGCAAGTATCTTATCAAAAACAAGATTAGTCAATTTGGAGAATAGTACAAGAATTGCCAATTCCTATGAATTTGAAACTATATCTAAAGTTCCACGCTTAGCCGTTACGATGGGAATTAGTAGCATTTTAAAAGCAAAAAAAATTATCCTACTAGCATGGGGAAACAAAGCAAGTATTGTTGCGAAAGCAGTAGAAGGAAATGTAACAGAGAGCATACCAGCAAGTATTTTACAACAACACAATGATTGCACATTCATAATTGATCAAGCTGCTTCAAGTGAGCTAACTAGGATAAAATCACCCTGGTTAACAGGAGAATGTGAATGGACCAATTCAATGATTAAAAGAGCTGTTGTAAATCTTGCACTAAAGCTAAATAAATCTGTATTGAGCTTAACAACTTTAGATTATACAGAGAATGGACTTTCCGATTTATTAGTTGAGCAAGATGATGCCTACGAAATAAACTTACAGGTATTTTACATGCTAAGAGATACGATTACAGGATGGCCTGGTGGTAAGCCAAATGCAGTTATTCCGGCACACCCTGAAAGATCGGAACCACATCCAAAACGTTGTTTAATTTTTTCACCTCACCCAGATGATGATATCATCAGTATGGGTGGCACATTTATGCGATTACATGACCAAGGACATGAAGTACATGTTGCCTATCAAACCAGCGGTAATATTGCAGTTACCGATGAGTTTGTTACCCGATTCATTGACTTCGCGGTAGGTTTTGAAGAAATGTTTGGAATGGACAATAGCAAGAGTATTGAACAACTATCTTCAGCTGAAAGGTTTATTGCTTCGAAGAAAAAAGACCAAATGGACACAAGAGAAATCAGGGCCGTAAAAGGCTTGATAAGAAGAGGCGAAGCAAAAGCTACTTGTAGATATGTTGGATTACCAGAAGGCCGTTGGCATTTTATGAATATGCCATTTTATGAAACAGGCACTATCGAAAAAAAACCATTGGGTGAAGAAGATATATTAATCACCATGGAATTGCTTAGAAAAATCAAGCCACACCAGGTTTATTGTGCGGGTGATTTAGCCGATCCGCATGGCACACATAGAGTATGTTTAGAAGCAATTTTTGAAGCGCTTAGGCGGATTAAAGCCGCAGGCGATGACTGGGTTAAAAACTGTTGGGTTTGGCTTTATAAAGGTGCATGGCAAGAATGGGATATTGCAGAAATAGAAATGGCTATACCAATGAGCCCAGATCAGGTTAAGAAAAAACGTTTTGGCATATTTATCCATCAATCTCAAAAAGACATGGTTCCCTTTCAAGGAGCAGACAATAGAGAGTTTTGGCAAAGAGCTGAAGATAGAAATGCTAATACAGCCAATTTATATGCTGCACTTGG
Organism: Sediminibacterium sp.; assembly: GCF_051860225.1. Taxonomy (GTDB): domain Bacteria; phylum Bacteroidota; class Bacteroidia; order Chitinophagales; family Chitinophagaceae; genus Sediminibacterium. The sequence continues at coordinate 317,123 of NZ_JBHYEI010000003.1, read as the reverse complement.
CATGACCAAATATGCAGCAATGGAAGCATTTGTTCGTTGGCATTACTAGCACTACTTTTGCCGAATGACGAAAAAGACATGGGGCCAATTTTTAAGAAATAATTCATTTCGCAATAAATTGGCGGCTGGTATTATTCTATTGGGCCTACTAATTGCTTTTCTACCCTATTATTTTGCTTTTATTGAAGCAAGAAAAGGAATTTTAATAGATGATCTTGTTTTAGATTTCATTCAAAGTGCCAACGTATCTATTCCTACGTTTATCATTATTTGGTCTATAAGCTTATGGTATCTGGTTAAAAGTTTTAAAGACCCTGCATTAATGTTATTGATTTTATGGGGATTTAATGTTTTATCCATTTCAAGAATAATCAGCATATATCTTGTTCCACTTGAACCTCCAGCTGATTTAATTGAATTAATTGATCCCATTACCAATAGTTTTTATGGTGCAAAATTTATTACTAAAGATTTATTTTTCTCAGGTCATACAGCAACCCTTGTTTGTTTAGCATTATGTTTAAAGGAAAGAAGAGATCAAGTTATTGTATTTACCAGCGCAATTATTGTGGGTATATTGGTATTGATTCAACATGTGCATTATACAATTGATGTAATTGCTGCGTTTATTTTCCCTTTTATATTGGTACCGATTGCAAAAAGAATTTGTGCTCCCTTTAACTAAGGGCTTTCACTGCTTTCTCAATAGCATTATGAACCCAACCTTTGCTATGTAACACTCTTTGGAATAACCAAATACCAAATAAGGCACAAGTGATTCCGGCAAGTACATCTAAAACATAATGATGACTACTATAAACTGCTGCGAACCAAATGCCAAAAGTAATGGCAGCTAAAACAAGATTAACCCAACCTAATTTATTACGGATACCATAGTATAATACGATGAGTGGATATGCAGAATGTAGAGAAGGCATTGCAGCAAATACATTCGAACTTTTTTCGTACAACCCCTTAAATATTTCAACACCAAAAAAAGCATCGAATCTAGAAAGTCCAGCTGTGTTCCCCTTTGTTGTAGGAATAAAATCAACCCCATATTGTTGAATATACCAAGGCGGTGCTGCGGGGTAAATATAATAAACAATGAAACCCAATAAATTCACCAACAGGAAGGTTAAAGAAAAATAGAAAAATTCTCGTTTATTATAAAAAAATAAAATGCCTGCAAATGTAAGTGGTACCGGAATCCAGCTTAAATAAAAAAAACCTGAAACAATATCTAACGCATTAGAATAATTTAATAGCCAATACTCATTAGGGGTAATTAGGACCCCATTAAATTGGAAGCCAAAAAGCTTTTTTTCTAATTGATAGAGTTGATCAATACTAACTGAATTGTACTCATAATTAGGAAATGCTTTCATGTAATCAAAAATGATCCAAAAAACAATAAACACCGTAAATCCTAATATGAATTTTCTTGTAACTGCCGACAAGTAATACATGCAATTAAAAAGACCTACCAATATCAATTGGTCTGTTTTGAATCCAATTAGAAAATAAGATACCAATAAATATAAGGCTGAAAAAAACAGCACAAGCAAAGATGCATGGATTGATTTTTTATTGAGGGGCATACTGTTGTTCCGTTATGGTTTAAATCTTTCCATGATGGGCCTACTATTAATTGCTTCTTTGCCTTTCATTTCAACATAAGCAATATTGGGATTAAATAATGTACCTCCCGGATCAATTTTAATGAATACCCTTTTTATTTCAGACTCTTTATTATTAATAAGTGTATAGAGTTTATATGTGTTATCTATTGGAGACTTCTTTAAGATGAAATCCTTTTTCTTATATGCAACTAAATGAATGGTAAAACTTCCATCTTTGTTTTTTTTAGAGGTTGTTCCATAAGCAAATGCTTTTTGTATAAAATTTAAATCCTTCTGCATTCCCCCTTCTGGATATCTAATCCAAAAAACTTTAACTGGATTACTTTCATCTAAAACCCCTTTATCACTTATATTCAAAGCATAAATCACTGTATTGGTATTGGTAGTTCTTTGTAAATAAAACAATTGATTTTTTATATTGGCAGGTACAGGAAAAGTATCCTGCGGGTCAATCATGATAGGCATTTTTGCATACCCTTCAGAGTGAAAAAAAGTCAAACACAATAACACAATTAAAATTCTCATTCTTTCAAAAAAATATTTAAATAATCCATTAATCAACACAGAATTAAGCATCTTGTTTATTCTTATCTTTTATATCTAGTGCAGCTTTAGCATCAATTAAACGTTTAAATGCAGTATAGTTGGTAAGTACTGCCATTATCGTTAATGGTACAGTAAAAACTGATATCGTCTCAAAAACCTGTACTTTGGTTCCCGGCAAATAGATTTTAAACTCCCCTCCAATAAAATAAGCAGTTATACCACATGCAATTGCAGTGACCCCAATTGTAATGACTCTTTCTGGCCTTTGCATCAAACCTTCTTTACATTCTACTCCTAACCCTTCGGCCCTTGCTCTGGTATAACTAACCATCAAAGACCCAATCATAGCAATGAAAGCAAATAAAGAGCTATAAAAATAATGATGAGAAATTAAATAATAACATATTCCTAAAAACAAGACTAACTCACTGTAACGATCTAAAACTGAATCAAACAGGGCACCAAAAGAAGAGGACATTTTTCCTAGCCTTGCAACCTGCCCATCTAACATATCAAAAATTCCTGCAAATAAAACCATTGCCCCAGCCCAACCAATATAACTTAATTCTCCTCGATGGCCTTTCTCTGCCCCTTCTATAAAAATTGCAGTTACTAAAATATTTAAAAACAATCCAATCAATGTAACTGCATTGGGAGTTAATCCAAGTTTAATTAGAAACTTAACCAATGGATTAATCATCACGTAAATGAGTTGCTGTACTTTGTCTCTAAACTTGGGTTTAGCCTGGTTCATGTATAATTGTTTAATTCAATCTCAAAAATGAATGACTCAAATTAAAAATCAAACCTAAATCTTGTCCTAATGCCATAAGGTGAAATTCCTGGATTATCTAAATAACTCAATCGTTTAACGAAATCAACTCTTAGAATATTGAATATATTTTCAACACCAACACTAGCTTCCATATAAGGCTTTGTAGGATCTAATGCAAAAGTAGAATTAACACCGTTTATTGTTGGGAAAGCAAATAAGGATGAATTTAATAGTGGGTTATTTTCACTTCTTACCCCACCGTATAGAATTTTAAAAGAAGCGACCTCCCTAAACTTCAACTTTTTCAACAAGGGAATACGATTGAAAACAATACCCATAAAATGTTGAACCCATGTAAATGATGCGTAACGATCACTAACAAATTCTAAGAAGTTCATCATATTGTATGAATTCAACTGATAGGCAAAAGTTTGGTTAGCTCTGTGAACGGTTAACAAAGGAAAAGGCACTTGCCCAAATGTATAGCCTGCCTCAAATGTTGCATCAGCATATCCTAATCTTCCCATGTAATTTCTTTTCTCAATTCTCAAATCTACTTTTTGGTAATTATATTGACCTCCTAACAAGCCCTTAACACCAGCTGCAGCACTTAAAGTAAATATGGGATACTTGGTAAAAATAGGAATACGATAAATTTTACCCTGATAAAATTTTTCATTAGGTGCCCATCTAACTTGTGCGTTCAACTCTGTAGTGATGACGTTTTGAACATTTTCAGGCGCACCATTGGTTGTTTTTGTGTAGGTTAAAATTCCTGCAGGTTGTTGATGCCAATTTTTAAACCCAATACTATAAGAGAATCTACTTTTAAATTCTTTTACAAATTCGGCCTGATAAATATTATTGTATAACCAACGTTCGTTGTTACCACGTTTAAATGAAAGTAGAAAGTTATCTTCTTGAACAAACTCTAAATCTTGACCAGGAATTTTAGTATCACTTTGAGCACTAATCCGGATATAATTCATTGGGAATGTATAAATTGACTTATTGTTTAGAGAATAAGTTGCACTAAGAAACCCTTTCCATTGTTTATCATTAAATCCATATGCACCATAAGTTTCAAAATATAAGCGTTTACTCATTGCAGGAGTTGTTCTGCCTCCAAAGCGTAATCGAAAGCCTTCAACTGGATTAAAGCTGTAAAATGTATTTACTGGTCCAATTTCAACTGGCCCCAAATTGCCATAACCAGCAAACAATAGCGTAATTAATGCCATGGTTCTTCTAAAAGAAGGCATTTTTTCTAGGCTGTCAATATTACTATACACTTTAGACTCTGGACCTGATAAGGGATTATGTCTTTTTGCTTGCCAAAAACTATCGGGCATTTTAGCAATCACTTCCTCATTTCTTACCATTGCTGGTCCTTGAAATAAACTATCTGGCCTCGTTTTGTTAAATGCAAACCCTTTATAAGAAACCGTACGTTCACCAAAAAAACCGCCGCTAGTACTATTTTTACTTAGCCCCATATCGGCCATCAAATCACTTTTAACCAAATGATAGCGCTTGTCTTCTCCACGTTCAAACTCTAAATCAGCATGTAGTTCTTTGATCCAATTGATATTAGCATTTCTACTAATAAACATATTAATTTTCTGAACTGCATAGTTTCCATCTAAAGTGATAAACATATTACCTCTGAACAATAAATCATTGGTATTACGTGGGGTAAAATACAATTTAACTAGCTTAGTTCCGTATTCATCCGTAATAGTATCTCGGATATAATACATATAAAAAGTAGGAGCAGCATTAGCAATTGGGCTCAAAAATTGGTAGGCAAAAATGGGAATATTATTTTCATAGATATCAATATTCTCATACAAACGATTCAATAAAGAACTTAATCCTTCATTGTCAATATAGCTTCCAAAATTAACTTTCTTCTCTCCTAAAATGAATGATTTAGTTGCAGAAGGATCTTTCCTCATGTATTGCTTAGAAAGTCTTTCTTCCAAGTAAATAGGCATTAAAACCTTACCATTTAATTTGGTACTATCTCGATTCTCAAATAAGAAATTGTATTTTTTCAATAAGCGAGAATTGGTCACTTTATCATTAGAGTTGCTTAAAGCAGCTTGAATTTTTTCATATTGCTCATATTCAACGTAATCATAATTGGCTATCCGATTATTCTCTCTGTTCTCAATTACATTTCTAATCAATTCTACTGCTGGATTATCCTTATTTCTATATTTTGCTCGTTTATTTGTATTTACGGTAACATTAGTTAATAGCGCTGGATCGGGCCCCAACTCAATGTTTAACTCTTGCATTTTATAGCGGTTCACCGTAAATTGAACCTGCCTAAATCCAACTGAAGACACAACTACTTTATTAATAGAAGTATTCGTGATAATCATATATCTTCCTAAGCTATCTGTAACTACTCCGCGTCCTTTTAAAAAATATACACTTACCCCTTGTAAAGGACGTTGGGTGATAGAATCTACAACAATACCTTTAACTACAGTCTCTTGTGCGTATGTATTGCTCGTTACAAATAATGCAACGAATAATGAGAATAATTTAAAAACCCTGTTGACTTTCATTTAACAGATTTTATTTAAAAACATATTTCCCTTGTAATAAGTAATTATAGAAGATACCTACCATTAAGGAAATAAAAATTTTCGAAACTATATAATTGGCTTGCATATAATTCACCATAAATGCTAAGCCTGCTACATTTAATAATAAATTCCCCATCCAAACAATTAAATAGCGAAATGCTTGTACTGGAATTGGCTGTAATCCAGATTTGAAAACCCAATTCCGTCCCAAAGTAAAATTCACTACCCCACCAGTAATAGTTCCGATTGCGCCAGCAAGCACTGCCCTTAGATGAATGAATTCCACTAAAAACACCGTCATTAAAAAGTCTACTGCCGTAGCAATTAGAGATGAAGCCTGGGCTTTTAGGAATACTTGCTTTACCATAATTTTAGATACAATAAAATTTGTAAAACAATATTGCTATAGCAACCCGCTAAAACATCATCTGCCATTACCCCCCATCCCTTGGGTAAATTTTCAAGTTTATTGACGAATAGTGGTTTAACAATATCAAAAAACCTGAACAAACACAATGCGACAATTAAGTTAACAATAGTAATTGGTATAAACAATAAAGCGATCATCATTCCGGCTACTTCATCAACAACTACCCTGCTACTATCCTTTCCCCAGCCTGATTCTACTTGACTTGCACCCCAAACACCATAAAATGTAACCATTAGTGTTAAAATGATTGTCAAAACAGAATTAGACTGTTCTATTGCAACAAACCAGAAAAGGGATGTTGCAATAGCAGCCACTGTTCCACCTCCTTTTGAAATAAATCCAATTCCAAAAAAGCTGGTCAGTATCTGATGAATCTTTATCATAATGCTTCTACTACATCTTGATAATAATCTAATCCAAGATGTGTAATTAAATCTTCACCCATTATATGTCTCAGTGTATTTTGCAACTTAATAAGCTGTTTAAAAATATCATGTTCAGGTCTTAATCCTGGTAAAGTTTGTGGAGACTTAAAGTAGAATGACAACCACTCTTGTATTCCACTCATATTCGAACGCTTAGCTAAATCCATAAATAATGCAAGATCTAATACGATAGGCGCAGCTAAAATAGAGTCACGACATAGGAAGTTGATTTTGATTTGCATTGAGTAACCTAACCAACCAAAAATATCGATATTATCCCAGCTCTCTTTATTATCTCCGTGTGGAGGATAGTAATTGATTCTAACTTTATGGTACAAATCACCATATAAAGCAGGGTTAATTTCTGGTTGCAAAATATCCTCTAATACACTTAGTTTAGATACTTCTTTGGTTTTGAAATTATCAGGATCATCTAATACTAACCCATCCCTATTACCTAAGATATTAGTGGAGAACCAACCTTTGATTCCTAATGCTCTTGCATGTAAACCTGGAGCTAGAACCGTCTTCATTAAAGTTTGACCTGTTTTAAAATCCTTGCCAGCAATAGGTGTTTGCGTTTGTTTAGACAATGCTTCTAATGCTGGGATATCAACGGTTAAGTTTGGAGCACCATTTGCAAACGGCACACCTAATTTAAGTGCAGCATATGCATATATCATACTTGGTGCAATGGCAGGATCATTATTGTGTAAACCTGCTTCAAACGCTTCTAAGGTTTCGTGAACAGCTGAAGTTTCTATGTACTTTTCAGTTGATCCACACCAAACAATCACTACTCTAGTGCAATTATTATCTTTTTTAAATTGCTCAATGTCATTGATTACTTGCTCTGCAAGATCGTATTTAGATTTACCCTCTTTAATATGTGTACCGTCTAAATTCTTAATATACTCACGATCAAAAACAGCTTTCATTGGCTTGATCGCTTCCAATTCTGGTTTAACTGCGTGCAACAACATTGGCTCTAAGACTTTTGCATTAATAGCCGCTTCAAAAACATTGTCTGAATATACATCCCATCCTCCAAAAACGATATCGGTTAAGTTGGCTAGTGGAACAAAATCTTTAATTAGTGGATAACGATTTTCTGTTCTTTTACCCAAACGTATATTTCCCATTTGGGTTAATGCACCAACTGGCTGAGATAGCCCTTTATTTACAGCTATTACACCTGCAATCATAGTTGTACCTACGGCACCTAAACCAGGTATCAAGATGCCCAATTTCCCTTCAGCAGGGGCGATGTTTTGTTTCATACGCTTTCTTCTTTTATATTTTGCTATTTATTTTTTAGTCCATTTACCATTAGATTAGAAATGGCACCAATTCGATGCTCTAATCCAACTAATTTATCATTGAAAAAATCACGCTCAATCCCTCGGATACTACTTACTACTACAGAGGGCAATAAATCCATTTCTTGAGCCAGTGCACTATTAAATTCACCACTTTTAATCCCAAACTCTAATATTGACCGAATTAAGTTGATTTCTTTTTGAGAATATTCATTGAATAAGCCTTTGGCACATGATGCGTTTTCTACAAAATCACCGCAAACCAATCGATATAAGTTCAACATATTGCTAAGAACTTTAATTCTTGTGACAGCGAAAATTTTTAATTTTTCTTCGGCAGAATGAACTGTTTCAACGGCAAATTGGGTTTGTATAAAAACCTCTTGAAGCTCTTTTAGAAGCACTTCTTCAAAAATCTGTTCCTTGCTTTGATAATAATAATAAAGGGTGCTCTTACCCTTTCCTAAAGCTTTGGCAATATCTTCCATGGTAGTTTTCTTAAGACCATAGGTTTGGAAAAGCTTTTGAGCCTCTCGAATAATGTCTTCTCTGAAAATCTCCTCTTTTACCATAAACTTTTAGACCAAAATGGTTTTATGGTCCAAAACTACAACAAATTGAGTAAATCCTACTCTTAAGAAAAGCTTAATATTCAACTAATTCATCTAAAGCAAATAGTTAATATCCGATTAAAGGAAGATAAACTAAGCCAATTCAGATAGCAGGTGAACTTGTAGTTTTACTTAGAAAATTATATATATATATATATTAAAAAGAATATTTAAAATGAAGATAATCAAACAAATTACAAGTATTATTACTTGCATCTCAATACTTTCTTGTTCAACCACTAAAAAAAATAGTATTGACCCAGTTAAGGAAAAAACAGAAAAAATAGGCATCAAATATTTTCAAAAAATGATTTCTCAACCCCTGACCAGTTTAGGACTTGATACCTTTTATAAGAAATATGCCGACGCATATGGAATTCCAATCGTTTCTTCAGCAAAAGTGCCCGATGATGCCATATTAATTGCTAGGGATATTGTAAACTACATGCTTATTAAACGACCAGATATCAGATCTACTCTAATTACACAAAAAGCAAGAGTCCTAGTTATGGCAGAATCTGAGATGGAAACAGATCTTCCAGAAAGGAGTAGATGGAAAAAACCAACTAAAGATGACAAACGCTTAACACCGGGCGAGAGAAATAATTATGACCTACTAGGCGGAATTGCCAGCATGTCTGATAAAGAGTATTGGAATAAAAGAGCGAGAGGAATGGGAGGCACAATCACTTCTTGTGCAGAAGAAAACTTACTAGGATATCCCAATACGCGCTATTACGGGGAAAATATTCTCATTCATGAATTTAGCCATAATATGATGAATGCAATCAGGTCTTGCGATACACCCCTTTATCGGGAAATTCTTGCAGCCTATGAGATTGCAAAAAAAGAAGGTAAATATGAAGGACAGTATGCTATAAATACTTCTGCTGAATATTGGGCAGAAGGAACACAGTGGTGGTTTTGGTCAAATTACGAATTTTACGACGGGGAACAAAGAATTCAATCCCCAGAAGATTTAAAAAAATATGATGCCGTCCTCTTCAGTTTATTGGAACGTGTTTATCTGGGCCACCATAATCCTGGAGATATGTATTATGGAAAAAATATAAAGCCAAGTGCAAGAAGAAGATAATTTTCATTACACAAAATTGATATGTAATGATTGGCAATAAAAAAGAGTTGCAATTTTGCAACTCTTTTTTTGTGACCGCGTTAGGATTCAAACCTAAAACCTTCTGATCCGTAGTCAGATGCTCTATTCAGTTGAGCTACGCAGCCATACCCCTAAGGGGCTGCAAATATAAAACAAACATAATTAATCACAAAATAAGTTGTTGAATTTTACTCAACAACCCATTCTTTTCTAATTAATTCACCGTTTTGCATTACTCCTTCCAAGATCATTCTATGGCGTTTACTGTAATCATTATTAAAATATGTAAAATTAAAAGTTGGCTTTTCTTGTGACAAATGGATAGTGGAAATCCAATGCAGTAACCTACGTTTATCAATCACTGATTTTTGCTTTTCAGATTGATATTGCGGGCTTTTAAAGGGCTGATATGGGGTATACCCTTTAAGTGGAATTTGGGTTAGCTTAGACCCTTTAGGTATATAGTTGGCCTCATCACCTTGTTTCGTGTAAATAGCAATAGCTCCGTTTGGCGCACCTAATGCAGCACCTAAAAAAGGGGGCTTGAAAACCTTAACAAAGGCAATTTCATTGATGTTCAGTGTTAGTATGGTTTCAGCATCTACAAGAACCTGATTTAGAAATAGTTTCAACATGTCTTGCTGTGACCTCCAGAAAAAACGGGGTATCCCCTTTCCCGTTGAATCAACACCAAAAACAATTTGAAGCCCTGGTACTTTCCCGCTCAAATACGTAAATATATTCGAAAATGAAATAGCGTTGGGTGTCATGATGTTAAAAGAAACAGCATCCCCTCCTTTAAATAATCCAGACACGTATTTTTCCTCCAAAACTTGTAACGGGCTTTTGCTTGTACTATAGACTACGATTTCGTTTTCACTCGGAATATAAGAAGCAAGTTCTCTTGCTTTGGGCGATTGAAACCGCAGCGCAGGCAATGAATACCCAAAATCGTTCACATAGGTTGGCGCATCTGCAAAGAGACCCAATTGTTGAAATTGCATACCAATCTTTTGCGGCTTTTTCTTCTTTGTTTGCAGCTGAATTCCCAAAGTAGCAGAGTCGGAAAAATTTAAACGACCAACTACAAATGTTCCGCTATCGCTAACTGGAACATCATCAATAATGGGCAAATTTCCTGTTTGAAGCAAGGAAAATGCTACCATTGCGCCCTTTAAATCAGTAGGATTATCTGAGAATTTACCTCGCACTTGAATAAATGCATCTCTATAAAGTGGGCTCTTGATGGTTATGGATGGATGTCCAAGTGGAAAGTCTTTTAATATGGAATAAGTGTTTGGTATAAAACGCTCTTCTTCAACTATAGAAAGGGAAAGATTCACAAAATCATTGCCTTTATTTACAATCAACCAGTCGTTCTTTCCTTTAGCTCCAAGTGATTTTTGCAGTGGTTTCAATTCTATGATATTTTCCGATGAATTGTTTTGACTACTGTTGCTTGTATCCGCGGAAATACCTGTTGACTTTTGCTCTGCCTGATCATACAAAGCCGGCTGAAATACGGGAACTACTTGATCACAATACATAGATCCTTTTTGTTGATTCATTGTGACCAAAGTATACGCCCTCATACGAATGTAATCAGCCTCATATGCACTTGGGATTTGAAAACTGATATTTGCGCCCCCTTTTTCAGCAAGATAAGTTTGGTGCTGCAGCAATAATCCCGCTTCATTATACCAGTCAACATACACGTTAACCGGTTGCATCATTAATCGGTTTCGCTGCTTTATATATAGCTTACCATATATTTTTTCGCCTTTACCATAAACCGCTTTTGCTTGATGTACATACAATGTTTGAAACAATGGTTCTTGTGTATATGCATTATTATGATACACAAAAACCAACAAACACATATAAATAATCTTCTTCATTTGCATTATCGGGGAATTACTTTAATACTCGTTTGATTACCTGCATTATCAAACCCATATAAAATCACCTGTTCTAATTTGGGGTTAAAATCACTTCTACCTTCTTTCATTTTTAAGAACATTCGAGTTAATATAATGGTTTGATTTTGAATAAACGCTTCTACAAACGCTTTGCCATCTTGGCCAATTTTCATATACAACTGCAAGCCAGCATACGAAACCAACTTGAGTTTGAATACAGTTTCAGAAATTTTACTGAATTCTATTCCATATGCCAATTTTCTTTGTAATGTGGTCAGTGGTTTTTTTATTCCTCCATCCGTATATAAAATTCGATGTATACTTACTGGCTCCTTACTATCTAGTTGCTTCTCAGAGGTAAAGTTTGCATCGTAAACATACGTGTTGTGATTTTTACTGTGTTGAATATAAAAAAGTCTATTCTCTGTTAGGGGTGGTATTGGATAATTGTCTTGTGCAATAGAATCAAGTATTAAAAAAAAGGCAGAAAACATCAAAAGAAATCTCATCACCAGACTTTGTTCAGTTAAGTTACAAAAAATGCGAATTATATTGATATAAATTTCCCCTCAAATTTAACTTGATGCTATAGTAATTGTTAAATTTACGAAAGATGATTACCGTTAAAAATCCAGATATCATAAGAGTACTTGATCTTTCATTAGATTTAATTCAAATAATTGATTTAAATGGGATTATCCTTTTCAGTAGTAAATCTGCAGAACTAATTCTAGGATATACTGCTAAAGAGTTAATTGGAGACCATTTTTTGAGTAATACTTTAAAAGAAGATAAAGACAAAACTTCAAAAGCTTTACTAGAAGTAAGAGAGGTTAACAAAATTTACAATTTCGAAAATCGGATAGTAGGAAAAAACAAGCAATTAATATTCCTTTCTTGGAGCTTAATTTGGGATGACCAAACACAAGAAACCTTTGTTATTGGAAGAGATATAACTGAATTGAAACGCAATGAAGAAATAAGACAGAATAACGAAAAGCACTATCGTTCACTTATACAAAATATCAATATTGGAATTATTATTCAAAAAGAAAATTCTGAAATTACACTTTGTAATCAACCTGCACTTGAAATGCTTGGGCTTACCGAAGATCAACTTTTAGGTAAAACCTCCTTTGATCCTGATTGGAATGTAATTCATAGTGATGGGCGTTTTTTTCCAGGAAACGAACATCCTGTTCCAACTGCAATTGCAACTAAGCAACCCGTTAGAGATGTAGTGATGGGCGTTTATCGACCAAATACAAAAGATCGTGCATGGTTATTAGTTAATGCAGAACCACAATTTGATATATCGGGTAATTTTGATCATGTCATTTGCACCTTCACTGATATTACAAAAGAGCGAAAATCTTTGGTACAAAAGCAAGCAGAACTATTAGATGTATTAGATAATACAGCAGCATTTTTTGCAACCCTAGATCTTAATTTCAAATTTACATTTGCAAACAAGTCTTTACTTAAAGCAATAGGAGTTAGTGACAATACAGATATCAATGAAATTAACCTTAAAAAGTTTAAAATTATTGATGCATCTTTTACACTTGAAAACTTGTTACAAAAACTATTAACTGAAGGCACTTGGATTGGATCAAATACTTATATCAACAAGGAAGGAAAAGAAATAACTGTGTGGCAAGTGGTTTTATTGCATAGAAACGAACAACATATCCCAACACATATTTCAGTTACTGCAATAGATATCTCGGCTAGCAAAGCCCTAGAAAGGGAAATTCACTTAAATAAGATAAAAACTGAGTTTGTAACCAATGTATCGCATGAATTTAGAACTCCACTAACCATATTCAGAACTAGTATGGAAATACTAGATATGTATTTAAAAAAATTAAAAATAGATTTGCCCGAAGAATTAGTGAAGAGACTGCAGGTAATGGATAAAGAAATTGACCGATTAACTTATGTGATTACGGAATTTCTAACAGTTGGAAAAATGGAATCGGGAAAAATAACAGTCAATAAAAGCAGTATTCCTATAATACCTATTATTCAAAATTCTATACATAGAATTACATTAATGAATAAAGATAAGAGGTCTATAGCCCTGCATATTTTTGGTGAACCTAGAAATATTTTGATTGATGAGTTTTTAATGATGCATGTATTTGATAATTTAATTTCGAACGCTGTAAAATATTCAAAAGAAAAAAAAGCGCCAGAAATAAGTGTATATTTTAAAGAAAAAATAACTGAAATAATTATTAAAGATTATGGTATAGGCATACCCAACGCTGAAAAGAATAAACTATTTAGTTCTTATTTCAGGGGATCTAATACGCATAATATTAAAGGAAATGGCTTAGGATTAGTCCTTGTAAAAAACTTCATTAATTTACAAAATGGTATTGTCTTAATGGAAAGCGAAGAAAACATTGGAACTACTGTAACGCTTCAATTTCCTTATTAATACACTAAATCATCTTTTATACAAGAATGATTTTTTTAACAAAAGTGCTTTACTATTTGGACCAATCATAATCCTGAAAACGCCTGGCTCTGTCACTTCTTTACCTTCCTCATTAATCAATGTGAGCATTTCAGGATTTATTGTAAATTCAACTGTCTCCTTTTTCTCCGGCTGAATTGTTACTCTTTTAAATGCCTTTAAAGCAAGAACTGGTGTTGCAACTGTTGACAAATCCTGTCTTACATACAATTGCACTACTTCATCTCCGATTTTACTACCAATATTAGTGATATCAACACTCACTTTAATTTCATCATTACTACTTAAAGTGTCTTTACTAAATTGGAGATTACTATATTGGAACTGCGTGTAACTTAATCCATATCCAAAAGGGAATAAAGGCTCGCCACTTAAATCATGATAATCGTCTCCCCTACCAGTTGGCTTATGATGATAAACCAATGGAAGTTGACCTTCTGACTGAGGGAAACTAATCGGCAGTCTACCCGCAGGGTTTTCATCCCCATACAGTAAAGATGCAATAGCATTCCCTCCTTCTTCGCCTGGGTACCATACCATCATAATAGCACTCACTTTATTCATCCATTTTTGCATGGTTATTGCACTCCCGCCTACTAATAATACAATCACTGGTTTACCAGTTGAAGCAACTGCTTCAATTAATGCCTCTTGGTTGCCTGGCAAACTAAGCGAAGAACGATCTTGAAATTCTCCTTCATGTATACCCGCAACAACAATATTGATATCTGCTTTTTTTGCTAAATCGATTGCTTGCTTTATTTTAATATTGGTACTATCTCCCCCTGATTTCTTCCATAAAAATTTTATTTTCCCATTCCCTTTAGATTCAAAAAACTCGACTTTTAACTGGTAAGATTTCCCTTTTTCAAGTAAGACCTCAATGGTTGCCCTTCTATAAGAAATTTTATCCCATTGATTAATTAAGAGTTTATTATTTAAGTATAACCTGAAACCATCATTCCCCTCTAAGGCAAGTGCAAATTTACCCGTATTAGGTGCTTTTAAATAACCAGAATAACGAATAGAATAATGATCGGAGGTTATACTACTGTCAGGAGACATAAACGTATAAGATTCATTAATTTCATTTACGAATCTAGACTTTTGCAATGATTCACCCGGTATTAAAGAACTATAATATTCAGCTTTGAGCCCTTTGCTTTTCAAGGCTGAATCTATAAATAAATTAGGAGTTGAAACAACTTCAAATGTTTCTGATTGAACACTTGCTCCCTCGAAAAAAAAGATTTGTTGCTCCTTATTTGCGCGACTTTTGATCCCCTCTAATATATTTACTACCCCATTACCTGGCCCACTGTATCCGCCTAAACGAGCGTCTACAGCATCTTTGCCAAAAACCGCTATATTTTTAGCATAGTTACTTAATGGTAAAACGCTATTGGTGTTTTTCAACAAAACGGTTGCCTTAACTGCGGCTTCTTTGGCCAGAGATTTATGCAAAGTACTATTGACCCATTTAGCTGCAATGGATTCATCGACATATGGATTATCAAAAAGTCCTAATTCAAATTTTACTTTTAAAACCCTTGCTACCGCGTCATCAATTCTCTCTTGAGGAATGGTTCCATCTAAAAATGGGGGAATAAATAATTTATAGTGATCATAATTAGTTTGAAAAATTACATCTAACCCATTTTTTATTGCAGCAGCACTTGAAGCAGGATAATCTTTTGTTGTATGATGTAATACAGTAGTTCCACCCACGGCTCCTGCATCAGATATTACAAAACCCTTAAAGCCCCAATCCTGTTTTAATTTTTTATTTAAAAGCCAGCCATTTGCCGAACTAGCGGACCCATTTACAGAATTATATGCAGTCATTATAGACCTTGATCCAATTTTTTGGATAGCATGTTTAAATGGTGGAAAATGTAATTCATCTAAAAAAGATTCATTTAAATGAATTGGATAACTATCTCTGCCTCCATCTCCAACATTTGCAATAAAATGTTTGGGAGTTGTCACGATACCTGCACTTTCAAAATTACGTAAATAATTAGCAGCCATCTGTTTTACTAAAAATGGATCTTCTCCATAAGTTTCTTCTGTTCTTCCCCACCGAACATCAGTAGCAATATTAAGCACAGGTGAAAGAATATCTCTTATACCCCTAGCTTTTGTTTCTACCGCAATTGCTTTTGAAACTGCACTTATTAAAGAAGTATCAAAGCTTGCAGCCAACGCAATTGATTGAGGGAAAGCTGTTGCACCACTTCTGACTAGTCCATGCAAGGCTTCATCAAATGGAATAAATGGTATACCAAGCCTTGTTTCATTGATGAAATAACGTTGAATCTGATTTATTTTTTGAGCAAGCAATAATGCATTCTCTTTTGTGTTATACTGTAATAATTGTTGACCTACTCCCGCTTGCATAGACGCAGCACTGACTTGAAATCCAAATATACCATGCTTGTACTGATTGGGATCTTTCCCTAAGTCGCCTGGTATCATGAACAATTGCCAAAATTTTTCAACCGGTGTCATTCGCTTAATCAAATCGGATACCCTTTCTTCAGTCGTATACCTTGGATTTTTATAAATAGGTAATTGCTGCGCAAAAATGTGGGCAGAAAAGCAAATGCTAAGTAATACTTGAAACAATAGAACTCTCATGAAATGAAATTAAGGAAAACATGAATGCATTATCATATATAATCTTAACTTCAGAATCACAATTTTTGTCATGCATAAAAGAACTTTTTTAAAAGGCATTGCTTTAGCAGGGTTGGGTCTCCCTCAATTAGGAAAATCAAATACCAGTAGTTTAATATTAAATCCTATTGGCCCAGCACCAATGGTTGCAAAAGACGAAAAATTTTGGAAGTCGATCAGAGCACTTTATAAAATTAAACCTGATTATATAAACTTGGAAAGCGGTTATTACAACATGCTTCCAGAAGAAACATTAGAACATTATTTAGCTTTAATTAAGGAAGTGAATTACTATGCTTCTTTTTATATGCGTACCCGTCAATTTAAAGAACGTGCAGCACAGAATCAATTAATTGCTCAATTTTTAGGGGGCACTGAGGAAGAAATTGTTCTGACAAGAAATACAACAGAATCTTTAGACCTCATTATTAGTGGTTATCCTTGGCAATTGGGTGATGAAGCCATATATGCAGAACAAGATTATGGCGCAATGATTGACATGTTTAAGCAAGTAGCTAAAAGACATGGAGTCGTGAATAAAATGGTATCTGTTCCAAATATTCCCCAATCAGATGAAGAGATTGTAAGCATCTACGAAAAAGCAATTACGCCGAAAACAAAATTGATTATGATTTGCCATATCATCAATATAACTGGACAAATTCTTCCAGTTAAAAAAATTTGTGACATGGCGCATAAATATGGGGTTGAAGTCATGGTTGATGGAGCGCATGCTGTTGCACAAATTCAATTTAATATCAATGAGCTTGGCTGCGATTATTATGGTGCAAGTTTACACAAATGGTTAGCAGTACCTTTAGGAGTTGGAGTACTTTATGTAAAAAAAGAACATCAATCTAAAATATGGCCGCTAATAGGTGAAAATGAATCAGTTCAAGGAATTAATCGACTAAATCATTTTGGAACTAATCCCGTTCACACCTATTTAGCCTTACAATTTGCCATTCAGTTTCATCAAAAAATTGGGGCTGCAAATAAAGAGGCGAGACTAAGGTTTTTACAACAATATTGGACTTCAAAAGTTGGATCAATCCCTAATATTATTTTAAATACTCCGTTAGAAAGTAAGCGATCTTGTGCAATCGCTAATGTAGGTATTAAGGGATTAAAACCGGCTGATATGGCAGAAATACTGCTAAAGAAATATCGCATATATACAGTTGCGATAGACAGTGCAGGTGTGCACGGATGCAGAATAACGCCCAATGTATTCACCACAATAGAAGAACTTGATCAATTTGTGGCAGCTTTAAAAGAAATGGCTGCTTAATTAAAAACAAGTCTTGCTCCTACTTGTAACCATCTGCCTGGTAGAGGTGCACCTATAAAATCATTGATAGTGCTGTTAAATAAATTATCAGCCTGAATAAAAATAATATGCTTCATGCTATTGAAACGGAAATTTATTTTAGCATTCATCACAAAATAGTCACTATTGATAGGTAAAAGAATTGGATTAGCTGTTTGTGCATTTCTACTTTTATATAAACCCGTTAAATTAAAGTCAACCAATTTTGTTGAAAAAGTAGTAGCAAAATTGGCTAAGAATTTTGGAGCAGAAGAAAGATAAAAACTGAGTGGTCCTCCTTTGCTATCGGTATTAATCCAAATTAATCCTGATTTGAATTTGATGGATTGAGTTGAACTAATTTTTTTATCTAACAAATAATCAAATTCAACCCCATTCACAAGAACGCTACTTTGGTTTTTAGCTAATAAATAATTACCTCCCACAACTAAATTTTCTTTTCTTGGCATATCTGCATAGGATGTAAGGGACCAATCAATTAAGTCTCTGCTATTCCTATTAAACACACTAAAAGAAAATTTACTGTTTGTATTTGCAATCCAATCTAAGCCAAGTTCATAATTAAAACTTTTTTCTGCTTGTAGATTTGGGTTACCAATTGAACCACTTCTAATTCCCGTTCTATTGTAATTATTAAATAATTCTGTAAAATCTGCATTACGGTAAGCATATCCTGCACTAGCTCTTAACTGAATTTGATTTATTTGATAAGAAAGGTTTATCTGAGGAACAAAAACCCATCCTCCATTTGATGCATATTCAATTCTTAAAGAAGTATTGGAGGAAAAATGGCTATTAAAAGATTCTTGCCAAACTCCATATAAAGCCATTTGATGCACTGAATGTCTACCTCTATCATTCGACCGTATATTCCTACCGATGTATTGCCCTCCAAGAGTATATTTTGTATTATTGCTTTGATTACGCAAAAACAAGGCATTCAGCTGAAATAGGTTGGAAAAACTGGAATTTGCAGAAGAAATTGAACTGAATCGATAATTATCTTCTGTATTTTTGAATCCAGCATAAATCATTATCTGATTTTTGTTTTTTTGATAATGGGCATTTAGCTGATTCCAAAATACCTTAACTCTCTCTACTGCTGTATCTGAACTAAAAGAAGTATAAAAATTTTGTGCCGCAAAGGAACGGTCATTATATGCAGTCCTAAATGAGGTTTCCCAATACCCTTTTTTCTTACTCCATGCCATAGAAAATGCATTCTCTTTCATAAATCCAGTAATACCTCTTTGCTGAGGACCATCCGCGCTATTTCTAAGTGCGGAAAGTTGAAACTGCTGATTATTTTTACTGGAACTAAAATAGCCTGAACTGCTAAAAAGACCTAACTGACCTGCTGCTAATTGTATAATTCCATTGGTCTCCGATTGTTTTTTTTGCGAAAAGGTTTTTGTGGTAATATAAATAACTCCACCAACTGCGTCCGACCCAAAAACCCCTGAAGATGCCCCTTTTAAAATTTCTATTTTTTCAATTTCATCTAATATCACTGGTATATACCCACTGAAATGACCAGTATTAGGGTCATTTAACCTTAATCCATCCAAAATAACCAATACCTGTTGAAAAGTACCACCTCTCATACTGATATCACTTTGAGCACCTAATGCTCCCCTACTCTGAACATCTATTCCTGGCAAGAACCTTAGTAATTCATCCGGAGTTCTTACAGGTAATTGAGCAATGTCTTTTGCAGTAATTACTGTAATATTTCTGCCTGTCTTAGATGCCTTTGTCTCATAAAAAGAACTTGTTACAGTAACTGGATCTAATTTCAATTCATCTGTTTGAGCAAACAATGATTGATTGAGCGTGCTAAAGGCAAATAATAATATAAGCTTTTTCAAGTAACTATTTTTAGGGAGGCAAAACTAAGGTATATCTGCCTTTATTATTCTATAACCCTAACAACTCTAGTCATTTTTCCGTTGGCATTAATCCCCTCTAAAACCACTTGTAACTTGGTAGAAACATCGTTATTATAGAATTCAATTTTATACCTAGGTGATCGTTTATTGGTAATGATATACGGATTCCAATACAAGGTATTTCGGGTATCTGGTTCAAATGAAGCAGCTGACTTATCATAAACTGGATTATAGAATTCTCTGAATCTAGAATATCCTGCCAAAATAGTACTCTCCATTCCTTTAACATTTTGCCCTCCCTTAGAACTGCCTCCGCCTTTTTTCGTGTATACAACAATTGCTCCGCTTGCTCCTCCACCACCAGACCCAAAAAATGGCGGTCTAAAAACTTTGATATAAGCAACATCAGTAACCGGTATCGTAGCAACCATCCCTACATCTGCTCTCATTTCATTTAAATAAATATCAGGGACTCCACCTCGCCAATTTAAATTAGCACCAGCACCAGATCCTGATATTTGTAATCCAGCTACTTTACCTTGCAAATAAGTTAAGATATCTATTGGGGCAGCCATCCCATCCGTTAAATCAAAACTATACCCATCCCCTCTTGAAAATAATCCAGAAGCGTAGGTTTCATCAAGGACTTCCAATTTTGATTTGGTTTTTGCTTTTACCACTACTTCCGACAATGTGGTTGATGCCATTAACCTACGGAGTTTTTCTTGTTCGGATAAAAAGTAATTCATTCGAACAATTGCCATCGAATCAACCCCACCCCATACGGGTGGAATACTGCCCAAATTCACTTTAGCACCATTCTCTTTACGTAGCAACCCATTTTCAATTTTGACCTGAGTAGCTCCACTTAATTTACTATTGTTATTAAACCCATAAAAAACCTTGACAGTGTCATAAAAAAACAAACCAGGCTGCTGAAAATTTCCATTACCATCTATTGCAGCAAATAACAAGCTTTTACTACTGTCTTTAGCAGCTAAAACAAAATTGAGTTGTTGATCCTTTACCATTCCAGGCTTAATTCCAAAAACACTGCCTTTTAAAGACATGAATTCATTCTCAGGCATATATTTTAGTTGTGGACCAATCCCCGCTTTAATTTGTTCCCAATTCATTTTTCTCCATCCATTGGTCATCATCACTAAATCTAATTTACTCGTGATACTATCTGCATCACTTTGAAAATAATATGATGGATTGTGTACATAGCCTTTTATCTCACTAGAAAGTAAGAAGCTGGAAAAAATAGAATGAGGATCTGTGCTATTAGCGCTTGCATCATAAACAGATACAGACATGTTGGTCATTGTAGTATCTGAAACAATTATTTCAAAGCTATTTAACCCTCTTTTTTTCAAATTCGTATAAATTGGATTCAACTTTGCACTAAAATCGTGTGTGTGATTATTTACGAATACAATTCTTTCTGCTACTGGTATCCAATCTGATGTAAATAAAGTAAACTGAATAATTCCAGTTGGTAGCTCATCAATAGGAATTTCCGCACGCTGAAAATTTCGCTCTACCATTTTAAGCCCTACTTTATACATCAATGTTTGATTCATGTGAACCAACAGATTCATTTGTTTAAATGTTTCCCCCGCATTGGCAGATCGTTCAAATTGCAAAAAAGCTTTTTCATTGTTGGTTCTTACGGTGAGTACTACGCCCTCTTTTTTTATATCATTGATTTTGGTAACACCAGAACGACCAAACTCATCCGTCCAATTTAACTGGTATTGTTGTCCTGCAAGAGGTCTTAACATAAAAACGCCCATTCCATCGTGTTGCACTTTTAAACTATCCAATACTTTTCTTTGGGCATCCACTAATACTCCTTTAACCTTTACCGGAAGTCCAGATTGGTTGATTGCTTTAAACGCAACTCGAGAATTCAACCCTTCGACCAAAACCCCACTTTCAGGAAAAAGCTCAATTTTGGTTGGCTCAGGCATTTTTCCCACGACCACAGCTCCTCCATTAATAGGAATATTTTTTTGATACAAATAGGCGACATCATCATTTAGCATCCATCTCGTAAATGCCTTAACATGTAAAAAAGCACCTTTGTAATTGGCTGGAATTTCAAAACTACCCTTTGCAGTTGCTTGAAACAGCGGGCTTACTGTTTGTTTTACTAATACACCTGAGGTATCGTACCATTCTACATATAAATTTTTACTTAAAATACTGGGTTCATTAACTGCTAATAAATACACTTTATAAAACAAAGTATCCCCCGTATTATAGTAAGGTCTGTCAAAATGTACATGTATTTTTTCTTTGGGAAAACCCTCTGCATATACATTCATCATTGAATCTATTTGCTGTGCGTTGATTTGTTTAACTAACCCTAAGAAAGAAAAAGTAACGATGATTAATTTCAGACACTTCATTAGCTATTCAATTTTACCTGAAAGATACTTTGTCCTTCCCAACTTACAAAGCAGATCAAATTGGTTGCATAAGCTTTCTTAACTATTTTTATTGAATGAAGATACGTCTGCTATCTGTTGGGAAAGTTCATGAGTCATCTTTTAAATATGGCATTGAGGATTTTACCCAAAGAATTAACAAATATTTTAAGGCGGAATGGGTAATCATTCCTACAGCCAAAAATGCAGCTAGTTTATCGGAGATAGAATTAAAAAAAACAGAAGCTTCGGCTATTCTCTCACAAATTGATAAAGATGACTATCTGATATTACTAGACGAAAGAGGAAAATTATTAAGCTCTCCTCAATTGGCGCAATTTATTCAACAAAGAGCTAACGAAAGCAGTAAACAATTGGTTTTTTTAATTGGGGGGGCATTCGGGGTTGATACAAGTATTGCTAATAGAGCTCAATTCGTATGGAGCTTTTCTCCATTGGTCTTCCCACATATGTTGGCCAGACTTATTTTATCAGAACAATTATACCGAGCTTGCACTATAATTAGAAACGAAAAATACCACCATATTTAACTTATGATTACATTAACCATTAGTATCATTCTTCTTACAAGTTTGATTTCTTTTACAGCTTTCTCGAATCAAAAAATACTAGATGATTTAATTTTTTATCCACCTGCTATTACTAATAGAAATCAATGGTATCGATTCATCACCAGTGGCTTAATACATGCTGATATTATGCATTTAGTTTTTAACATGTATTCGTTTTATTTATTTGGTGATTTAGTAGAAAAATCATTCTCACAAATTTTTGGTGATAGTGGGAAAGCGCTCTACATTATACTTTATGTGGTTTCATTAATCGTCTGCTTACTTCCAACTTATTTTAATAATTTAAACAACTATCATTACAGGAGTTTAGGTGCATCAGGCGCAGTATCAGCCGTAATCTTTGCCGGTATTTTTCTGTATCCTACAATGGGAATGGGCATTTTTCCTATCCCATTTCATATACCTGGTTTTATTTTTGGGCCGCTCTATTTAATCTTATCCGCTTACTTAGCTAAAAAAGGACATGGAAATATCAATCACTCTGCACATATTTGGGGTGCAATTTTTGGAATTGTATTTGTAGTTATCACTACTAGTTTTATGACAAGATTCAATGCTTTGGAAAACTTCTTTAATGCGATAAAAATGTATTTAGGTACTTTTTAATCGCGATTAAACTGAATTTTTAGTACTTTTTTGGTATTAGCTGAATACCTAAAACGATTATCGATCCGTAAACCAATAATCGCAATTATTTTTTTATCAGATTCTAGCACCCAAATTTTTTCTTTATCTGTTTTGCTTAATCTGGCATCGATTAAAAATTTAGAAACTTTCTTCTTTTTTGTCATCCCTAAAGGATAAAAATAATCTCCCGCTGCCCATTGGCGAATGAGTAATGGAAATTTTACTCGATCGGCATCTACCCACTCAATATTGATATTATGATTTAGAATGGGAGTATTATTAATTTCACTGGATACGGACTGTATATCGTGTAAGGAAAGATCAATCTCCCCCTCTTTAAATCTAGTTTTACCTGCCCTATTAATGATAACATGATGGGCTTGTTGCTCCGCTAAGGGCGCAATAATCATCCATTGCCTATTCTTTATAATTCTGTGGCTATTGGATTGAACATAACTACTATTAGCTCCATCTAATAATTTTATCACGGATGGTATTTGGGCTGCAGAAAAACCATAAGATTGGATTATTTCCCAAGTAATTGTATAAAGTGGCTTTACCTTTTTCCATTTAAGTACGGGAATATGCCATTCATTATCTTTTTGCTCTACTAACTTTTTAAGCTGAAGTTGAACTCCTTCTTGGTATAAAATGGCAGTTTCTTCAAAACGATAAGTATTCTGCAAAAGATTTTCTTGAACAGCTGGGAAAATTGATTCCAATTCAGGAATCAATTGATTACGAAAAAAATTCCTAGTATAATGATTAGATAAATTAGAAGAGTCAACAATAAATGCTACTTGATTTTGATTTGCAAAAGCCTCAATTTGCTTTCTAAAGAAAGGTAATAAAGGTCTAATTACTTTATTCGATTGATTGATTGCTGGGATTCCTTTTAATCCATCAATTCCTGTTCCCCTGAAAAAGTGTAACAAACTTGTTTCAATACTATCATTTGCATGATGTGCAGTTAGTACCCATGAATTTGTTAATTCAATATTGGTAGCCCTAATTTCATCAAACCAATGATACCTGATTTCTCTAGCTGCAACCTGAACCGATAATTGGTGCTGCGTTACATATAATTGGGTATCAATTTTTTTTACAAATAAAGGGATATTCAATGTTTGGCAGAAAGATTGAACAAAAGCCTCGTCTCGCTCACTTTCTGATCCTCGTAATTGATAATTTACATGCGCTGCAACAAATTCAATTCCAGATTGATGAAGTAAGTAAGCTAAAACGGTACTATCCGCTCCTCCACTCAATGCCAACAAAACTTTTTGTTTAGGTAGTATTAAATGAGCAAAATGCTTTTTCCAATGCTGCTGGAATTCCTCCAAGAAGTTCATGCTTATTTTTTTACAAAAGAACCTGTTAAAGCAGCAAACCCACTTATTAATCCACCAATTATACCTGTTACAAGAATTAACATCATATATGATCCACCTAGTGGAAGTATTAAAGCTACTTTGGTTGAAAGAATATGCTCATTAGCGGCATCTTTTATAAATGCTAAAACGATCCATAAAAGAAACAATCCTAAAAAGCCACTCAAAAAAGATTTGCCAGGACTTTGATGCAATAATGCTGCCACTATAAATGAACTAATCACAAAAATCCACCAAGGAAGCTGAGTGAATAAGCCCGCAACAAATGCTAACAACGCAGATAATAAGATAGATGCTATAAATTTCATACTACTTTTTTTTAAGCTTTGGTAAAAGTCATTAACCATTTAATGCGTTTATTAATGGGTGCATCTTTAAGGTGTAAAAACAAAATTGGATAATATTTGCCAGTAGCCCAATGATTTATAAAGGTATCGTAATACTTGCTACCAGGATTCCCGTTTTGACCACCAGGATAAACACCATAAGCTTCAATTTCATCGGTCATATGTACAATCATTCTCCAACTTGGGCCATGTGTTTCTGTAGTTGCATTAATAATATGTTTGCCCCCACCAATTGGCAAATGCAAGGAACTCAAAGCATTGATTTTTAATAAATGGGATACACGGGTATCTTTGAATGCAGCCCATTCTAATTTTCCTTCTTTATCTGCTTTCACTAATACCGCCGTTGCTTTTTTAACTGCTTCCATTACTGCGTCTGCAATGGTTTCTTTTTTGTTAGGGGTTTTTATATTGTCAGCAAAAGAGTAGAGGCTATCCCTTTTAATACTTTCTAACAAAGTAATTTCATCTGGCCAACCCAAATTGGTTGTAGCCCCCGCAAATTCATCTGCCCAAATGGTCGTTTCTAAACTATCCCAAATAGTATTGAAAACGGTTGCGCCCTTTTCATTTACATCACTAACTAAATTCCAAGAACTTAAGATATTGATGTACTTTTTTTCATCAGCTGTTAATGCAGCTTGATCTATGTATTTTAACAAAACTGGTCTAGCCATCTCAGCAAATACATTGTAATTATCCATTTGAAGTTTTTGAATATCTGCTGCTGTAGCATTGTATAATTCACTTAACTTTCTGTTAATAATTACTCCACGATAAACGGGGAAATTACTAGCAGCCCCTAAATAATAAGGGTAGCTTTGATCAGTTGATTTTTGATTAGCACTACTCACAAAACCACGCTCAGGGTTTTTAATCATTGGGTTTTCGTTTGTTGGAATAAACCCTTGCCAAGCATAGGAACTATCCTGACCAGGCAATATAAAATCACCCTGTCTATACCATCTTGCTACAAAATTGGCTTGTTGCTTCAAAGCAATATCTCCTGTTTTTGAAGCAAAAGCAAAATTCTGGCCAGTACTATTCCAGTGTGAAATCGCTTCTAAGTAATCATCGTAATTTTTAGCATGATTCAATTTGTAAAAAGCCAATAAACCACTACCCCCATCGTGTGCAGTCCATCTTAATGCTAGGTTTTTACCACCTGAACCACTGTTTTTATAATTATGGTCATACATAGTAGGCCCAAACACAGTAATTGCGATGTTTTCTTGAATGGTAGCGCTGTCTTTTACTTTAATGGTTTCAATTCTTTTTTCTGCTTTAACCCATTGACCTTTGAACCAATATTCGTTTAAAGAAGTGTCCTTAAACTTCATATCGTAATAATCTAACACATCTCGACCTGCATTGGTAACGCCCCAAGCAATACTATCATTGAATCCAATGATAACCGCAGGAGATCCTGGAAAACTTGCCCCATAAGTGCGATGAGTTGGGGTTGATATCTGGACCTCATACCAAAGCGAAGGAAGATTTAAGCCTAAGTGAGGATCGTTAGCAAGGATAGGCCTACCAGATTTGGTTTTTGAGCCACCAACAACCCAGTTATTACTTCCATTACTTTTATTAGGAATAAATGGAGCTAGTGCTGTTGAATTTCCTGCGGTGTCTCCTAAATAAGCAGTTTGAACATCTGCAGGCGCAATGGGTTTTATCGAAGGGTTAGCATAAACAGTGCCGCGAGGAATAATTGGATCCAAAGAATCTTGCACATCGGTGAACAATAAATCAAAGTCTTTATAGCTAAAATAATTGCGTGCATTACTCATTTGCAAATCGGTAACTGCCCCTCTACCTGTTAAGTCATAAGACATAAACATTTGAAATAAATAGGTCTTCAGTGAAGTCCATGCTTCAGGTTTGTAATCAAGCAATTTATATTCAAATGGAATTTGTTCTGGCTTCAATTGTGCTATATAAGCATTTACTCCTTTAGCATATGCATCAATTGCAGATTGCATTTCAGGATTATTTTTTTCTACATAAGCCTTGGTTCTTTCTGCACCGTAAACCATCCCTAATCTTCGAAAGAATTTATCAGTACCTATTCTTTCCTTACCCACAATCTCACTTAGACGACCAGCCGCAACATGGGTCTGAAACTCCATTTGCCAAAGTCTAAATTTAGCATGCAGGTATCCCTGAACATAATAAGCATCATTGTCTTCATCCGCATAAATATGCGGAACCAAACGATCGTCAATATACACGTCTACCTTCCCAGCTAATCCTTCCAATTCAATATTATTGTTGTAATTGGCATCAGTTGCTTCTGCATTTTGCCAAAAACCATGTTGAGGAGATAAAAAATAACCCAATCTAGGAGTTTTACTTCCCCCAACAGATAGTTGGGTGTTAAACAACTCTGTGGCTCCCCAGGTCAATAGGGCAGATACAAGCAATGGTACAATCCTCATAACAAATATTTAAAGACTCAAATTAAACAAATTTGTTCAGAAGCTTCGCTGTTAGCGAGCTTCCATAATCAGGAATTTTTTCCCTTTAATTTTTTCTTCACGAACCAGTTTCAACAATGATAAAATCCTATTTTTTTTAACTGCCACAAAACTATTATGGTCTTTCACCACAATTAAACCTAATTCCTCCTTTGATAATTTACCTTTTTGAATAAATAATCCAACGATATCTACTTTATTCAGTTTATCTTTTTTACCTCCATTTAAATACACGGTACCCCATTCTGAAGGAGTTGGTGGTGGAGCATGCAATTTCAACGAAAAAGAAGGTGGTGTTTCGGATAAATAATTGGGCAAGGTTTCGTCTTCATGTAAAATAAGATACACATTCCCTTTATTATTCATCCTAGAAGTTCTACCATTTCGATGAGTGAATTCAGCATTAGTAGAGGGTAAATGATAATGTACAATATGATCAATATCTGGGATGTCTAATCCCCTAGCAGCTAAATCAGTCGCAATCAAATATTGCGCAGTACCATTTCTAAATTTGATTAAAGCTTGCTCCCTTTGCATTTGTTCCATTCCACCATGAAAAATAGTATTAGCAATACCTAACTCGGCTAATAAACTGCCCGTCCTTTCAACGGCTTCGCGGTGATTACAAAAAATAATTACAGATACTTTACCTAGTGTGCATAATAAATCATAGAGCGTGTTCACTTTGTCTTTCTCTGGTGACCATACAGTATGCATTTCAACGGTTGGTGCTTCATCGCGTCCATTCAGAAAGTTTAAGACAACCAATTGTTTAGGCTCAGCAAATGCCGGAATAGCAATGGATGCAGTTGCAGACACGAACACTTTTTGTACTTCTGGTTTTAAAGCTTTAGTGATGTATTCCATGTCTTCCTCAAAACCCAATGCCAATGATTTATCAAACTCATCAAAAATGTACAAACGAATACCTTTGGGATCGAAGGTTCTTCTTTTAAGGTGATCAGCAATTCTACCAGGAGTACCCACCAATAATGCAGGTGGCTCTTTCATACTATTAATTTCCGTGGGCATATCATGCCCGCCATAGGAACAAATAATTTTATAACCTGTTTGCATAGCTTTCCAAACCTGTTCAATTTGAATGGCCAATTCTCTAGAGGGAGTTAATACCATAGCTTGTACTAACTTTCCTTTTGGATTCAAATGTTCTAACAATGGGATTAAAAAAGCAAGGGTTTTTCCAGATCCTGTAGGTGATAGCAACAACACATTCTTATGGTGCATGATATTACTCACCGCTGCTTCTTGCATTTCATTTAAAGCAGCAATGCCTAAATGTTGAAGCATTTGTTTACTATCGTTTAGTTTATTCATATTTAAAATTTCAAAAACACATATCCTTTGTTTACATAGGTAGTAACGGTAGTGATAGCCGATAACACGGTTTCAAATTCAGGTGCAAGTGTAGTTGGATCTACCTTCCGTTTAAATAAGGTTTGTCCACAAACGAATAAAGGTATTCCTGCTTTCTTAATAGCGGTAAACAATGGGAGATTGGGATTATCCACGCCAAATTTTTGTTTATAAGTTTCGTTATTTACAATAAAAGGCACAGCAGCACCATGCACTACTGCCACAACATGTAATTTTTTAGGGCTAACTCCACCTGCAATATGTAGATTGGCAATACGTGCAATGTTTTCAAAAAATTCACTAATTTCTTTTGCATTAGCGGAAGGACTGGTAATATCAACCAATACTTTGTACTCCCCTTTTTTATCCATTATATCAAGTGCAAATGGAATTTCGGTTACTGGACCGTAAAACGGAATGAGCGGATGAACTACATTTTGCGCATTCACTAAAATGCAACTAAAAACTAAAGCAACAGCAATAAAAATAGGTTTCATTTGGTTGATTTATTCTAAGGTAAGCTATTTGCCAAACTTCTTCTTCAAAGCTTGCAAGGCATCTGTTACATTTAAATTGCTTAAATCTTCTTCCTTTTTTATAGGTTGATTAGAGCGCTTGTGTTGATTAAAGTCTTTTCGTCCTCCAACACCCGCTACCGGCGCGGCTTCTGTTTGTTTAATAGAGAGCGCAATGCGCTTGCGGCTAAGATCCACCTCTAAGACTTTTACTTGTACTTTCTGTCCTAATTTTAACGCCTCACTAGGATCAGATATGAATCGATTAGCAATCTCACTTACATGAACCAACCCATCTTGTTTAACACCTATATCTATGAATGCCCCAAACCTAGTCAAATTGGTAACTACACCAGGTAATACCAATCCCACGGTTACTTCTTCCATAGAATAGATATTGGCAAACTCAAATTGTTCTAATTCAGATCTTGGATCAAGCCCCGGCTTCTGTAGTTCTTTGATGATATCATTCAAGGCTAATACACCGATTTGTTCGGTCACATATTTTTGGGTATTAATTGTTTTAAGCAATGATTCATTTCCAATTAGGGCTTCAACATTGGTGCCTAAATCAGCCGCCATTTTCTCCACAATTGGGTAAGCTTCAGGATGCACTGCACTAGCATCTAATGGGTGTTTTGCTTTGGGTATGCGCAAAAAACCAGCACACTGTTCAAAAGCCTTTGCCCCTAACCTTGGTACTTTTAACAATTCTTCTCTACTAGAAAAGGAGCCCAACGATTTTCTTTGCTTAATAATATTTTCAGCTACCGAATCATTAATACCACTCACATAACTTAAGAGTTGTTTACTAGCCGTATTTAAATTAACCCCAACTGTATTTACACAGCTCACTACCGTTTGATCCAATTTTTCTTTTAATCTAAATTGATTTACGTCGTGTTGGTACTGACCAACTCCAATACTTTTGGGATCAATTTTTACCAACTCTGCTAATGGGTCCATTAATCTTCTACCAATGCTTACTGATCCTCTTACCGTAATATCGTAATCAGGAAATTCCTCTCTAGCAATTTCAGAAGCAGAATAAACAGAAGCTCCATCTTCATTCACTAAAAAAACAGGCAAACCTAGATTCATTTTTTTAATAAATTGCTCAGTTTCTCTACCTGCAGTTCCATCCCCTATAGCAAACACTTGTATGTCAAATTGCTTTACCAATTGTTTTATTTTGTATTCGCTATCATATATCTTATTGGCTTCATGTACATAAATCAAATCGGTGGTAAGTAATTCGCCCGATTCATCTAAACACACTACTTTACAACCCGTTCTATAACCAGGATCAATAGCCAATACTCGCTTAGATCCTAATGGAGCACTTAACAATAATTGACGCAAATTTTCTGCAAAAACATTAATAGCTTCTTCATCTGCCTTTTGTTTTAATGCAGTTCTATATTCTGTTTCTAAGCTAGGTTGTAATAGTCTTCTGTATGCGTCTTTAATGGCTTTTTTAATATGAGCGCTCGACGGGCTGATCCCTTTTACAAAGAATGTTTCAATTGTTTCAATGGCTTCTTCTTCAACTGGCGAAATAGTCATTCGTAAATATCCTTCAAGGAATCCTCTTAAAATAGCTAGAATTCTATGAGAGGGTATTTTATGAATTGGCTCAGAGAAATCGAAATAGTCTTTGTATTTAATGGCTTCCGTTTCTTTATCAGCAAGCACTTTACTCTGCAAAGTAGCAGTATCCTCAAATAATTTTCTCAGCTTAGCTCTAATTTCAGCCTGCTCATTTACATTCTCTGCTATAATATCCCTAGCACCTTGCAAGGCTTCTTCAATATTGGTAATTTTTTCATTAAAAAACTTTTCAGCTTCTATGGCAGGATCTTCCTGCCCTTGTGCCAATAAAAATAAGGCCAATGGCTCTAGCCCGTTCTCCCTTGCAACAACCGCTTTGGTCTTTCGCTTTACTTTATAAGGCAAATAAATGTCTTCTAATTCAACAATAGTAGTAGCTGCATTTATTTTAGCTTGTAAAGCCTCGGTCATTTTACCTTGATCGGTAATGGTTTTTTCGATAAATGTTTTACGCTCTGTAAAAGCAAGAATATTTTTTTGTTCATCTTGAATTTGCTGAATTTGTACTTCATCTAAATTACCCGTACTATCTTTTCTATAACGGGCAATAAAAGGAATCGTAGCACTTTCAGCTAATAAATCTAAAACTGTTTCAACTTGAGTAACGCGCAAACCGAGTTTTGCGGCAATAATTGGAGCAAACGACATATATAAAATTCAATTTTTAGGGTGGCGAAAGTAGATTATTCCACTATACGCACCACACGATGAGGATATCTTTCCAAATACTTTCTTAGCATCGATTTGATGACTTCATTTTCGGCATAGGGGGTCACCGCCTCTTTTACTGCGGTAATATAAGCAGGTGCAGTAGGTTCAGCCAATGCTAAATGATCAATTGGCCCCATACCCACAAATTTTCCTTTTTCAATTAAAATTGCCGTATTGCTTTCTTTAATAATATAAGATGCTTTTTCAGCAGCAATATATTCTAGGGCTTTTTTTACTTGCGCATTATGGATGGCAGTATCGGGCCATTCGTTTGGAATCGTTTTATCTAAAAAACACAATGCGGGATGGAGTTCAAATTCTCTTACTAATTTCCAAAGCTCACGATGCGCATCAGCTAATAATGAAAAAGCCTGAACTGGTTGGGCGTTTTTATGCTTCTTATCAATAGCTAGTCTTAAGTATCCTCGATTGTCTTCAAACTGGTATATCGCCCAAAGCTGCTCAAACTTTTTCTGACTTTTGTTGAATGCTGGCCATAAACGCTTGATTTCAATACTCTCATACAAACTAGCAATAAATTCGGTTGGGCATTCTAAATGGGATATTTCATAAATCTCCCTTAAAAAATCCTGTCTTTTTTTACTTAAGTCTAAACCAGTAAAATGGCTAACCACTCGTTTTTTAATATTTTTTGCCTTTCCGACATAAATCACTTTTCCCTGTTTATTATGGAAATAATAAACCCCAGGAACTGATGGTAAAGATTGTATGAAATGGCCAGGTAAATTGGGGGGCATTAATTGTTCGCGGTTCTCTTTTTGCAACATTTCTTTAACTAATCTTTCCCCATTATTTTGCAAAACCAGGTCTAAAACTTTAGCTGTTGCTTTTGCATCTCCCCCAGCCCGATGCCTATTTTCGATTTCAATATTGAGTTGTCTGCATAAATGTCCCAAACCATATTTAGGAAACCCTGGGAAAACTTTTCTACTTAAACGGATGGTACAAAGCTTTGGTGTTTGCAAATCAAAGCCAGCTTCTTTTAAATGGTGCTTTACAAAGCTGAAATCAAAATTAACATTATGCGCTACAAAGACCCTGTTCTTCAACAAGTTATAAATTTTCGGCGCTACTTCGTGAAAGGAAGGTGCAGCTTCAACCATCGCATTGGTAATCCCCGTCATCCCAATAACAAAGGGAGGTATGGGTTGATGGGGGTTTACTAAAGTTTCATAAATCCCTTCTATTTCGGAACCATTGTGCAAAACAATGGCAATCTCTGTGATTCCATGCTGACTAGGAAATCCCCCTGTTGTTTCAATATCTACTACCGCAAATCGCATGGATGCAAGATAAGATTTGTAATATTCTTTTAGAAATTACAACTAATGATAAAAAATGATCTCTTTGTTGTAACAATTAAGCCGATCATTCGTTTAAATAACAGTTATGAGAACGTACAACCAACCAACTACTAAAATAATAAGCCCCTTTCTAATGGTAAGCTTTTTGTTCGGATTATTTGCTTGTAATTCACCAGAACAGGCAGCCAAAATAATTGGCAAAAAAGCAACCCAAAAAGTATCGCAACTTTGTTTGCAGCAAAATATAAATTCAGATGATCAGTTTTCTTCTTTTGAATCTTTTTCAACTACTCCATCCTTCTCTGAATCTCTTTCAGATAAAACAGAAATCATTTCAACCTGGTAATTAACCTTATATAATCTATAAGATTACCGCAAGCTCCCGCAGTTTCCTTAAATTTGCAGCCAATTGATTTTATGGAGCTGAGTAAGAATTATATCCCTACCCAAATTGAAGCAAAATGGTACGAGCACTGGACTAGTAAAAACTATTTTTCCAGCAAACCCGATGAAAGGGAACCATATACTGTTGTAATCCCTCCACCCAATGTAACGGGCGTTTTACATATGGGACATTGTTTAAATAATACCATCCAAGATATTTTGGTGAGAAGAGCGCGCATGCAGGGAAAAAATGCCTGCTGGGTGCCAGGAACCGATCATGCGTCTATTGCAACCGAAGCAAAAGTGGTAGCTATGTTGCGCGAAAAGGGAATTGCCAAATCTTCCTTAAGCAGACCCGAGTTTTTAGATTATGCTTGGGAGTGGAAAGAAAAATACGGGGGCATCATTTTACAGCAACTTCGTAAAATGGGCTGCAGCCTTGATTGGGACAGAACCAGTTTTACCATGGACCCCGACTATTATGATTCAGTAATTAATGTGTTCTTAGATCTTTATAAAAAGGGCTATATATATAGGGGAAAACGAATGATAAACTGGGACGTAAAAGCCAAGACAGCCCTAAGTGATGAAGAAGTTATTTATAAAGAAGTACAGAGTAAATTATACCATGTAAAATACACGTTAGAAAATGGTGGTACAATTACTATTGCTACTGTTAGACCCGAAACAATTTTGGGGGATGCAGCTATTTGCGTAAACCCTGCTGATGAGCGATATAAATCCCTTCATGGCCAATATGCATTTGTTCCATTAATTAATCGCAAAATCAAAATCATCCCTGATGAATATGTTACCTTAGATTTTGGAACGGGTGCATTAAAAGTAACGCCTGCCCATGATATGAATGATTATCAGCTGGGTCAGAAATACAATTTAGAAATCATTGATACCATGAACGACGATGGTACAATGAGTGAAGCTGCTCAACTGTACATAGGTCTCGATCGTTTTGAAGTAAGAAAAAAAATTGTCGCCGATTTAGAAGCTGCAGGCCATATAGATAAAATTGAAGAGTACACCAATCAGGTGGGATTCAGTGAAAGAACAGACGCAGTAGTTGAACCCCGTTTAAGTTTGCAATGGTGGGTGAGCATGAAGGATTTGGCAGCACCTGCATTAACAGCAGTGATGGATGATGAAATTCATTTTCATCCAGCTAAGTTTAAAAACCTTTACCGCCACTGGATGGAGAATGTAAAAGACTGGTGCATCAGTAGGCAGTTGTGGTGGGGGCATCGCATACCGGCATGGTATACACAGAACGGAGATTTTGTGGTGGCTAAAACAGCGGAAGAAGCCTTGGTAGAACTTCAAAATAAAACCAGCAATGCTTCATTAACCATTAATGATATTCATCAAGATAATGATTGCTTAGATACTTGGTTCAGCAGTTGGCTCTGGCCTTTTGAAGTGTTTAAAGGGTTGAGTAATCCCAATAACGAAGAAGTAAATTATTACTACCCTACCAGTACATTGGTTACTGCACCAGAAATTATTTTCTTTTGGGTGGCCAGGATGATTATGGCTGGCTATGAATACAAAGGGGCTAAACCTTTTAACGACGTCTATTTTACCGGCATAGTAAGAGATAAGTTGGGGCGTAAAATGAGTAAGAGCCTGGGAAATTCTCCAGACTTACTTGATTTGATTGACCAATATGGAGCTGATGCGGTAAGATTTGGAATCCTGATTGCCTCTCCTGCGGGGAACGACATATTATTTGATGAATCTTCTTTAGAACAAGGAAGAAACTTTAATAATAAACTCTGGAATGCATTGAAGTTGGTAAAAATGTGGGAAGCACGTTTAGCTCCCGCTTCATCCCAATCATATGATGCTGGTGAAACTGCATTTGCAATTAACTGGTTCGAAAATAGGTTGAATCAAGTGAGTGCAGAAGTGGATGAATTAATGACGCAGTTTAAATTGAGTGAAGCCTTAAAAACCATCTACTCTTTAATATGGGACGATTTCTGTAGCTGGTATTTAGAATGGGCGAAGCCAGGATTTGAACAACCGGTTGACCCGAAAGTGTACGCTAAAACCATTGAATTCTTTGAAAAATTGATGGAGTTATTGCATCCGATAATGCCTTTTATTACTGAAGAAATATTCCACCTACTAAAAGAGCAGCAAACAGATTTAACGGTGAAATTACAAGTTAAACCTAACCCTGCAGATGAGACTATTTTAGCAGCTGGAAGTTTACTAAAGGATGTTATTACCAAATTAAGAGATGCTAGAAATAAAAACCAATTGAAGCCCAAAGATCCAGTGATATTGCATATCATGGCAGAAAATATTACGGGGTATAAATCTATTGAACCTATTTTAATGAAACAGGTGAATGCAAGTCATGTGGTTTATACTTCAATGGCTGTTGCAAATACTATTGTAGTAAATATTGAAAAGGATAAATTCTTTATTGAAGCTGAACAACAGTTAGATGCTGCTGCTATTAAAGAACGGCTTTTAAAAGATCTTACTTATGAACAAAATTTTCTTGCTTCAGTAATGAAAAAATTGAGCAATGAAAAATTTGTACAAAATGCAAAGCCTGAAATCATTGCCTTAGAAAGAAAAAAACAGGCAGATGCGGAAGCTAGAATTAATACCATTGAAGAAAGTTTGAAATCGTTATAATGGTTAGAATTGCTACATTGGACGATATACCAACTATTCAATTAATTGCTCACCATACTTGGCCATCAACATATGGGGGAATAATATCTGAGCAGCAAATTGAGTATATGCTAGACCTAATGTATAGCACTGAATCTTTGTTACAGCAAATGCTTAAAGGTCATCAATTTTATTTGTTTGAAGCCAACACTGAAAAAAATGACGCATCGAAAGTGTTGGGTTTTGCATCTGTTTCAAATGAATCTGCTGGTGTTTTCAAATTAAACAAACTTTATATTGTACCTTCTGCTCAAAAAACAGGAGCAGGTAAAGCACTTTTATCTGCAGTAAAAGATTACGCAATACAAAACGGTGGTAAACAATTAGTACTTCAAGTAAATAAGCAAAACCCTGCTATTGAATTTTACAAAAGACAGGGCCTGAGCATATTATCTGAAAATGTTTTTGAATTAGAGAAAGGGTTTGTGATGGATGACTATATTATGGGAATTGACTTATAATTATGTTCCACAATAAGTTGCATAAAAACCGTCTCCGTTTTCAGGTGGGGCTTGGTATTTTTCAATATTAGGTGTTTGTATATAGGGCGATTGTAATGCAGTTAAAAAGCTATTAAACTGGGTTAAGTCATTGGTGAATGAGACTGAATCCAAGACTGTTTCTACCCAATGATTTCTTGGAATTAATAATGGGTTTTGTAATTGCATCAATGCTTTAGCTTGAGTAAGACTACTACCCTGCTTAGTCAATAAAGCCTCGCGCTTTAGTAGCCACTCTGCAAAAAATGAACTGGTATAAATCCCTTCAGAAATAATACCCGACTGAATTTGAAGAAAGGTATTCGTATAATCAGCTTGGTTTTCTTTCATCCAATTCAGTAAAGCTTTGATTAACGCTACCACTTCATCAGACAATTGATCTTTAACAAAACCAATCTTTGCGCCCATCATAGCAGTATATTCCTCTGTGTATAAATTGGGAAATAAATTCAATACTTCTTTGGCTAATTCAATTGCTTTTGTTTGATCTTCATCAATAATAGGCAACAATGCATTGGCTAGACAACTCAAGTTCCAATGCGCTATACTGGGTTGATTAGCGAATGCATACCTACCATTAGTATCAATAGAACTAAAGACTTTTGCAGGATCATATCCATTCATAAATGCACAAGGGCCATAATCGAATGTTTCCCCTGCTATAGACATATTATCGGTATTCATTACGCCATGAATAAATCCTACACGCATCCAGTTCACTATTAAATACACTTGTTGAATCAATACCTGTTTTAACAAAGCCAATGCAGGGTTTGGCGATGTTACTTCAGTTGGATAATGTCTTGCTAAAGTATAATTAGTGTATGTAATTAAATCTTCTTTAGTTAAATAATGGCTTACATATTCAAAACTCCCTACCCGAATATGGCTTTGCATAACCCTTGTTAATATTGCACCATCTTGAATTTCTTCTCTAAAAACTTTTTCGCCGGTAGTTACCACGGCCAAACTTCTTGAAGTGGGAATGCCCAATCCATGCATTGCTTCGCTGATCAAATATTCTCTTAGCATTGCTCTCAGCGTTGCACGGCCATCTCCCCTTCTTGAATAAGGAGTGGGACCTGATCCTTTTAGCTGAATATCGAAGCGTTTTTGTTTGGGGCTTATATGTTCACCTAGCAAAATGGCCCTCCCATCTCCTAGCATATTAAAATAACCAAACTGATGTCCTGCATAAGCTTGTGCCATTGGTTCTGAACCTTCGAACAATTTATTTCCGCTTAATAAAAGCGCAAGTTCTGGTGAAAAAATTTCATTACGCTCATCCCCTTGATTCATTTGTAACCCTAATTCTTTTACCAATGCTTGATTTAACAACAATAATTGTGGGGTTTTAACCGGCGTAGGGTTAACCAACTCAAAAAATGAATTCCCTAAAGAAGCGTAAGATGTATTAAAATTGAAAATATGATTAGACAATGGGCTTATTTTAAATGCAAATTTATTACTCAATAAACCAAAACATGCGTTTGTTTAATCACCCCCATCACAAACACTGATTGCACATGTCCAATATTTTCTGCCTGTGATAATTTATTTACATGAAAATCATAATAATCATCCATATTTTCTGCTACTACTTTTAACATGAAATCAAATTCACCAGATATATTGTAACATTCTATTACCTCATTTAATTCGTGCATTCGTTTTATAAATTTTCCCCCTGCGGTTTTATCATGTTGTTTTAAAGAGACATAACAAATAACCATTAAACCTTTTCGAACTTTTGTATGGTCTACCAAGGTTGCGTACTGCTTAATTACCCCTGACTCTTCCATTCTTTTAATCCGCTCGTGAACTGGCGTTGTACTCAAGTGAACTTGGTCCGCAATTTCCTTAACCGTGGCCCTCGCATTTTGCTGTAAGACTTTCAGTATAGCAATGTCTTTGGCATCTAAAGAAAGTGAAATAGTGGATTCGGCTTTTTGAATTGGTCTAGGCATGGCATTATGCTATTATTTTCTTCAATAGCGCCACAAAATAGATATTTATTCTATATTAATAAATAATTATGCGATTTTATTCTTTAAAACTAGCTTTGCCCTACAATAAAACACTAATATGTCTACATTAACATCTACAATTGACTTCAGCTTGCCTTACAAAGTGGCTGATATTAGCTTGGCCGATTGGGGTCGCAAAGAAATTCGTTTAGCTGAAGCAGAAATGCCGGGCTTGATGGCTTTACGTGCCGAATATGGCGCTTCTCAACCGTTGAAAGGTGCAAGAGTGGCTGGTTGTTTACATATGACCATCCAAACGGCTGTTTTAATTGAAACTTTAGTAGCATTAGGTGCCGAAGTAAAATGGAGTTCTTGTAATATATTTTCTACTCAAGACCAGGCCGCTGCTGCAATTGCTGCTGCTGGTATTGGCGTATTTGCGTGGAAAGGCCAAACACAAGAAGAAGCTGATTGGTGTATTGAACAAACTTTGTTCTTCGGCGGTGCTGATCGTCCATTAAATATGATATTGGATGATGGTGGAGATTTAACCAATATGGTTTTTGATAAATACCCAGAACTAATTGCCCATATCAAAGGTTTATCTGAAGAAACTACTACTGGTGTTCACCGTTTATATGAGCGCATGGCAAAAGGCACTTTACCAATTCCTGCAATCAATGTGAATGATTCTGTTACTAAATCAAAATTCGATAATAAATACGGTTGTCAAGAGTCATTAGTAGATGCTATCCGCAGAGCTACCGACGTAATGATGGCCGGCAAAGTTGCTGTTGTTGGTGGATACGGTGATGTTGGTAAGGGATCTGCCCTTTCTCTTCGTGGAGCTGGTTGTAGAGTAATTGTGACTGAAATTGATCCTATATGTGCTTTACAAGCCGCTATGGATGGATTTGAAGTAAAGCCAATGGCTGTTGCTGTAACAGAAGCCGACATTGTGGTTACCGCATCAGGTTGTAGAGACTTAATTACCGAAAAGCATTTCCGCTTAATGAAAGACAAAGCGATTGTGTGTAATATTGGTCACTTCGATATTGAAATTGATATGGCTTGGTTGAATGCAAATTATGGTAACACAAAAGATACCATTAAGCCGCAGGTTGACTTATACAATATTGATGGAAAAGACATCATTATATTAGCTGAAGGTAGATTGGTGAACTTAGGTTGCGCAACTGGTCACCCTTCATTTGTAATGAGTAACTCATTTAGTAACCAAACTTTAGCTCAAATTGAATTGTGGTTGAACCACAAAAACTATGAAAATAAAGTTTATGTGTTACCTAAACATTTAGATGAAAAAGTTGCTCGTTTACACCTTGCAAAAGTGGGTGCTCAACTAGATGAGTTAACCGACGAACAAGCTGCTTATTTAGGCATCAGCAAAAACGGTCCTTTCAAATCTGATATGTATCGTTACTAATAAATACTATTTATCTGCTTATTGCAGCGTCCAGATTGAATCTGGACGCTGTTTTTTTTATATGATAAGAATCAGTTTTTTCATTAGAATTAGCTTTAATATATTTATGTTAAAATCGACAGTTCCTGCTTTAGTAAATAAAGTGTAATATTATCACGATGAAAATATTTACAAAACTCATAAGTATATTCCTCTTAATTCTACTTATTAGCTGTTCAACCAATGAAAAAAACGTAGATTGGAATGATAAAGAGAGCTTTGTTGATACGGCATTAAATCAAATAAGTAGGCAACAAAATACAACTAAAAGAAGTGAGCTCATTTTTATAGATTCGATACTCAAAGGGAAAAAGCTTGATCTTAAACAGCAAATTCAGGTTTACGCTTATAAATCTGGAATTTATTGTTACCATTTACAGAAACCTGACTCCGCAAAATTATATGCAGATTCAATGCTCTATATTCTAAAGGATAAAGACCCGCAGAAATACCCAAACGCATACACCTATGCATACTATACCAATGGGGATGCCATGTATGCTAACAATCAGTTTAATGAAGCCTACACTTTTTATTTTAAAGCAAGAGAATTTCATTCTACTAACAAAAATTATTGCGCACTAAAAGAATACAGCTATCGAGTAGGCATGATTCTATTTAAACAACGTAAATTCAAAGAAGCGACAGAAAATTTCCAACAAAGCTTATCTGAAGCTAACTTATGTGAAAAGGGTAAATTGTTTTCTAATTATTATCGGAAACAAGAATTAAAAAACAATATAGCACTAGGTTTTTATATGCAAGGGAATTATGACAGTGCATTAACCTATTACAATAAAACACTCGATTACATAACTACACATCAGCAAGCAGATACTAGTACTTTTTTTTATGATGAAATGGCAAAGGGGGTTGTATATGGGAATATGGGAGATATATTTAAGAAAAGAGGAAATATTGAAGAAGCCGAAAATAACTATAAAAAAAGTATCGCTATAAATTTGCACTCAGGAAGAGAAACTTTTGATGCGCAATTCAGCTACTTAAAATTAGCTGAGCTATATGCTGATCAAAAAAAAATAGACCAGCTTGGCAAGTCCTTAGCAGAAATAAGGAAATCAATGGATGAATTGCCTAACCAAAAAGGTGAAATGAAATGGAATAAGCTTTCCTGGGAATATTACCAATTATTGAATAATAAAGAAAAGGCTTACCTACATCTATCTAAATATCAACTATTACAAGAAGAAGATGAAAAATTAAATAAACGTATTTATGAAGTAGATATCAATAAGCAACTAGAGTTATTAGAACAGCAAAACCAACTTCATGTTGCACAACATGAAAATGAAGTCGCTAGAACCTATCTGATATCCGCTATTATCATCCTTTTCTTAATTATACTATTAAGTATCATTCTTGGACGAAATTGGCTTCATTCTAAAAAGCATATTGCCAAACTAAAAGAATTAAATGAAACCGTTAATGTTCAAAATGAACAGCTAGAAATAGCCATGAGCGCCTTACAAAAGACGATTTCCGAAAAGGACAGTATTTTGAAATTAGTTGCCCACGATTTAAGAACTCCTGTAGCATCAATTCCTACAATGGTAGAAATTATTATGTCTGAAGATAATGAAGCACAAAAACTAGAATACCTTGAAATGATAAAGTCTTCTTGTAATAGTTCTTTAACACTGATTGCAGAAATTATGGCAACTGCTGATATTAGTAATAAGAATATAGAAAAAGAACCCACTTTATTGAATGAATTTATTGATGACTGTGCGGCTATATTAGCATTAAAAGCAAAAGAAAAGAATCAAACCTTAGTAGTTGAATTACCAGAAACGGACAGTTCCGTTATGTTGAACCCAGAAAAAATGAAACGGGTAGTATTCAATCTAGTAACAAATTCAATAAAGTTCAGCAAGAAAGGCACTACGATTATCCTTTCTGCAAAAATAAGCAACAATAAATTATTGATTGAAGTCTCCGACAATGGTATAGGAATACCTGAAAAAATACTTCCTGAGATATTTAATATTTCAAAATCAGGAAAAAGAAAAGGAACAGAAGGTGAAAAGTCTTACGGCTTAGGATTGAATATTTGCCAACGTATTGTAGAAGCACATGATGGCACTATAAGGGTTCAAAGCCAAGAAGGCAAGGGTAGTCTATTTACAGTAGAACTACCCTTGTCTTAATGCTATTGGGTTAACATCGCGTATAATTCATCTTTTAAATGAAGTCGTTTCTTCCTCAAAGACGTTAGTGCTTCATCGGCTGCATGCTCTGCTCCTGACTCAATACGATGTACGGCGTGATTTACTTCATCATACTCATCGGAGAGCTTTTTAAAATGGGCATCTGCCACTTTGAGTTCTGAAATTTTGGCATCGAATTCAGGGAATTCATGGTGCAAGTCGTGTTTTTCCATTATGTTGTATTTTTAATACTTAAAGTTATCCAACCTACTAGTAAAATAAAATGATAAAAATCAGTTCTTTACTCAAATGGAGTATTTTATGTTTACTTGTGGCTTTTGTTGCTGGCTCAACTTCTGCTCTTTTTTTGATTTTATTAGATTGGATTACAGATTTAAGAAACAATAATACTTGGCTAATCGTCTTTTTGCCAATTGCTGGTTTGTTTACTGTATTACTGTACCAAAACATTGGCAAAAAATCTGCTAGGGGTAATAGACTAATATATGAATCAATTAAACAGCCAACCAAACCAATACTTGATTGGTTATTGGCTCCTCTTATTTTTATTACTACTTTAGTAGCGCATTTATTTGGGGCTTCTGTTGGCAGAGAGGGGACTGCATTACAATTGTCTGCAGGACTTTCTGACCAATTAACCAAACCATTTAAACTAAGTCCTTCTGAGAGAATCATTTTACTCAAAGCGGCAGTAGCAGCAGGTTTTGCCGCCGTATTTGGAACTCCACTTGCGGGTGTATTTTTTGCATTAGAGTTCACTGGCAAACCAATAGCTTACCATCGATCTCTTATCCCTACATTTATTAGTGCATTTTTAGCTGACCAGTGTACACTATGGTGGGGAATCAAACACAGTTTTTTCTCCATTACGAAAATCCCCAGCTTAACTTTTATCAATAGTGTGTATTTATTAATTGCTGCTATAGCTTTTGGAATCATTGCATTTATATTTAAGAGAAGTTCAGAATTAACTACTAAAATGGTAACCAAATTGTTCCCCAATGAACTTTGGAGAGCAGTATTAGGTGGATCATTCATTACTACCATTGTTTTTTCAGGACAGCTTTTTGATTTTATTGGACTAGGAGTCCCTAGCATTTTGAACGCATTTTCTTTGACAGCTTCTCCTACTGATTTCATATTAAAAATGTTGCTGACCATCCTATCCATATCGATAGGCTTTAAGGGAGGAGAAGTAACTCCATTGTTTTTTATTGGTGCAACACTAGGAAGTATACTATCCATCATTCTTCCATTGCCTATTTCTTTCTTAGCAGGCATGGGAATGATTGCCTTATTTGGCTCCGCTACAAAAACACCCATTTCGGCAGCATTTCTTGCTTATGAGCTATTTGGAAAAGAATACCTTATTTATGCTTTTATCATTTGCATTATAGCTAGCTTTATTTCTGGAAAAAAATCAATTTATCAACCCGAATAAAATGAACTGGCAACCTGATTTTTTAAAAAATGATTTTGTTCAACTAGTGCCTTTAAGGGCTGATCATTTTGATCAACTTTACCAAGTTGCATCAGACCCACTTATTTGGGAACAGCATCCAAATAAAAACAGGTATCAATTACCCGTTTTTAAAAACTTTTTTGAAGGAGCCATTTTATCCAAGGGCGCTTTCCTGATTTTAGATGCAATCTCAAAAGAAGCAATTGGAAGTAGTCGTTTTTGCAATTACGATGAATTAAATAGTAAAATTGAAATTGGATATACTTTTTATGCTAGAAGTTGTTGGGGCAAACCATATAATCAATCTACCAAAGA
This sequence comes from Sediminibacterium sp., assembly GCF_051860225.1. Classification (GTDB taxonomy): domain Bacteria; phylum Bacteroidota; class Bacteroidia; order Chitinophagales; family Chitinophagaceae; genus Sediminibacterium. Next base: position 272,943 of record NZ_JBHYEI010000003.1, on the reverse strand, counting down.
ACTAATGATTAATTATGCACTTGAAAAAGTAAGTACGATTCATTTTTTTGTTGGTGCCGAAAATATACGTTCTCAAAAAGCAATGGAAAAATTGGGTGCAATTAAGTTAGGTGAGCTATTAATGCCCTATTATGGAGAACCTGATAGATTAAATTTTCAATACCAAATTAACCATAGTAATTGGAATAAAGTTAAGTTATAGATAAAAAATGAAAGAAGCAACTAATAGACAATCACAAGCCAAAATCTTACGCAATTTCAGAAAACTACATCGAATTACTGGTGCAGCTTTATTCATTTTCTTTTTTATTGTTGCAATAACAGGAAGCTTATTAGGCTGGAAAAAAAACAGTAGCGGAGTAATCATGGCAAAATCTTATAAAGGAACTTCTACTAACTTGAAAGATTGGTTGAGCATTGACAGTTTATATCAGAAAGCATGTACATTTTTAAAAGATTCCGTTTCAAAAGATTTGTCTATAGAAATTGATAGAATTGATATCAGAAAAGAAAAAGGGATGGTCAAATTCACTTTTGCCAATCATTTTACTGGATTACAATTAGATGGAAGTAATAGCAATATTTTACACATTGAAAGAAGACGTGCAGATTATATTGAGAAAATTCATGACGGATCGATTATTGATTTTTATTTAGGATGGGATGGCTATTTCAAGTTGGTATACACTACCATAATGGGTATTGCCTTAGTAGTATTCACCATTACTGGATTTTGGCTTTGGTATGGCCCAAAACGTATGAGAAAGCAATCGTAAATTAACAACATGTCAACAACAGATATTTGGATGCTTATTGCAGGCCTTGGATTTTTTCTATATGGAATGTTTCATTTAGAAGATTCTTTGAAGCAAATGGAAGGAAGATCCTTCAAATTGTTTCTGCAGAAAAACACCAAGCATCAATTCAGGGCCATTTTAAGTGGCACTTTTGTTACCGCTATTTTACAAAGCAGTTCAATAGTGAATTTAATGGTACTCTCTTTTGTAGGAGCTGGAATTCTATCAATGCGGAATGCAATGGCGGTAGTTTTAGGAGCAAATATTGGTGGCACATTCAATAGCTGGTTGGTAGCAATGCTCGGATTTAAAGTAGAGCTAAATAATATAACACTTCCTTTAATTGGAATATCAGGAATTAGCCTAATTATATTTAGTCACAAAAAAAATATTTATAGGATTGCGCTCTTTTGCATGGGATTGGGCATGTTGTTTCTAGGCCTTCAGTTTATGAAACAAAGTATGGATGCATTGATGACTCAATTTGATTTTACTCCGTACTTAAATTATCCTAGAATTGCATTCCTATTAATAGGGTTTATCATTACTGCCATCGTTCAAACAAGCTCAGCTACAGTGGTAGTAGTATTAACTGCCTTATATGCGCATATTATTCCGATAGAAACAGCCATTGCCATTGTTCTTGGGGCAGAATTGGGCACTACAGTTAAATTGATTCTTGGTGCAATTGGAGGTAATGCCGCTAAAAAAAGAGTTGCATTAGGAAATAGTTTATTTAATATACTTACTTCAGCTGCGGGTTTCATTTTTATTAATCCAATTATCCAATTTATTTCAGGCACTATTTTAATCAAAGACCCCATTCTAATACTTGTCGCTTTTCAAACATTTATTAATGTAGCTGGTGTATTGTTAATTTATTTCTTCTTGAATAAATATGGCAATTTTTTAGATCACCAATTTAAGGAGAAAGAAAAAAATCTTACCCATTTCATACAAAGTGCTAGCATAGAAATACCTTCAACAATAACAGATATGTTGAAAAAAGAAGTAGGACTTTATATAGAAAATGTAATTCGCTTTAACTTAGAAACCTTTCATATTAAACCCGATTGGCTAATTAATAGTGAATTTGAGCATATATATCTGAAACAACATCCTCGAAATGATTCACTCAATTTATCTAATCAATATCAACTATTAAAAGAAACAGAAGGCGAAATTTTGTCTTATTACGCAAAGGTTATTGCACAAATGCCTCAATCAGATGAGATGATCAAAATCAATCAACTGATTGAGGCATTAAGAAATGCAATGTACTCAGCAAAAGGGATGAAAGATATTTATCCTGATAAAACAGAATTTAGTAATTCTATAAATGAAGTGAAGTATGAAATGTATCATCAATTCCAAAAAGAATTAAGCGATTTCTACAAAGAATTATATTTGTCTTTTACTTATCGAGATGGCAGCAATGGGTTAGAAACTATTGATGATTTACTTGAAAAAAATAAAATTGATTTTGATAAAAGAATTAATCATTTTTATTTTCATGCTGGCCAAAATGTGCTAAAAGAAAAAGACATTTCAACCCTATTTAACCTAAACAGAGAATTATATTCTTCCTGCAAAGCATTAGCACTTGCTGTAAAAGATTATAAAGGCATAAATGGGTAATAAGGCTCGGCTAAACCAATAACCGAGACTTACTAAAGTTCAAAAACTATTATAAATTTCCTCTTAAGTCTTGCTCTCTTTCTAATGCTTCAAATAAAGCTTTAAAATTCCCTTTACCAAAACTCTTTGCTCCCTTACGTTGAATAATTTCAAAAAACAAAGTAGGTCTATCCTCAACAGGCTTACTAAATATTTGCAGTAAATAACCTTCATCATCTCTATCTACTAATATGCCTAATTCTTTCAATGGTTCAAGGTCTTCATCAATTTTACCCACTCTGCTAATTAAATCATCGTAATAGGAATTAGGTACTTTCAAAAACTCAATGCCCCTATTTTGTAATTCAGTCACCGTTGCAACAATATCACTTGTAGCTAACGCCACATGTTGACATCCTTCTCCATCATAGAAATCGAGGTATTCTTCTACTTGCGACTTCTTCTTTCCTTCTGCAGGTTCATTAATAGGGAATTTAACAAATCCATTCCCATTACTCATCACTTTACTCATCAGGGCAGAATATTCGGTAGAGATATCATTATCATCAAAGCTTAAAATATTTTTAAAGCCCAGCACATCCTCATAAAAAGAAACCCATTTATTCATTTGGTTCCATCCTACATTACCTACACAATGATCTACATAAAGTAGCCCAGTACTTTTGGGGTTGTAAGTTGACTCCCATTTTCTGAACCCCGGCAGAAAAACACCTTGATAATTTTTACGTTCAATAAATAAGTGTACCGTATCCCCATAAGTTTTAATCCCACTCACTACAGCTTCTCCATGATCATCAGAAAGTTTAATTGGCTCTAAATCTGAAACAGCTCCACGACTAGTTGTTTGAAACCAAGCGTCAGCTGCATCATCAACCATTAATGCAAGGTTTTTGACACCATCTCCATGTTTGTAAATATGATCGGCAATTGCATTACCAGCCCTTAAAGGAGTGGTAAATACGAATGTCAATTTATTTTGCCTAACCACATAACTTACTTTGTCTTTGATACCGGTTTCGGGTCCAGCATAAGCTAAACTCTGGAAACCAAAAGCAGTTTTATAAAAATGTGCCGCTTGCTTGGCATTCCCAACATAAAACTCAACATAATCAGTACCATGGAGAGGTAAAAAATCACCTTGTTTAATCATTGCATTTACAGGTATTGCAGAAGAACTATTCATATATAACGAAATTTAAAATTGAAAAAAAATACGCTTTTGAAATTGAGCAAAACTCAATGACTGATAGTTAATGCTTCAATCAATAGATAATATTCAATCCTATGATCACTAAATCGTTTATGTGGATAGTCTGGTAACATCGAGGCAAATTTAGTTATCTTTGTCCTTATGAAAGTTGGAATTCTAGGAGGTGGTCAATTAGGCCGCATGTTACTTCAAACTGCTGCTAATTATACAGTGGAAACCTTTGTATTAGAAAATGACGACCAATGCCCTTCCGCACATCTTTGTCATCATTTTACCAAGGGTGACATTACTGATTTTGATACTGTTTATCAGTTTGGGCAAGGGTTAGATGCAATAACTATTGAAATTGAATCTGTTAACGTTGATGCTTTAGAAAAATTACAAGCAGAAGGCGTAAAGATTTACCCACACCCTTCAGCCATCCGCACAATTAAAAATAAAATTGTTCAAAAACAATTTTACAAGGATAAAGGTATCCCAAGCAGTGAATTCATTGTCACTTCATCAAAAGAAGAGCTATTGAATCACCTCCATTTTTTACCCGCTGTTCATAAAATTGGAGAGGGTGGTTATGATGGCAAGGGAGTACAGGTATTGAATAATGAGTACGACTTAGATAAAGCTTTTCAAGCGGCGAGTGTTTTAGAAAAAAAAGTGAACATAAAAAAAGAAATAGCACTGATTGTTGCCATGAACGACAAAGGAGATACTGCTCTATTTCCCGCTTCAGAAATGATGGTAAACCCTGCTCTGAATTTATTAGATTATCAAATTAGTCCAGCACTCATTGCCGAAAAGACACTATGGATTGTTGAAGCAATTGCAATCAAATTGGTAAAAGCACTTAATAGTCCAGGGCTTTTTGCTGTTGAAATGTTCATTGATCAGGATGATGAAGTTTGGGTAAATGAAACTGCTCCTCGTGTTCATAACAGTGGACATCATACAATTGAAGCAAATTATTGCAGCCAATATGATATGCTATGGAGAATTATCTTACAATACCCCTTGGGAAATACAGCCCCAATTCTCCCAGCAGCTATTGTTAATATAATTGGTGAAGAGGGCCATAGTGGTAAGGCGATTTATCAGGGATTAGAAGAAGTTTTAAAAACGGATAATGCATTTGTTCATTTGTATGGAAAATTACAAACAAAACCTGGCAGGAAAATGGGTCATGTTACCATTATGCATAAGGATTATCAAGACTTAACTCATAAAGCGAACAAAATTAAACATATATTAAAAGTGATTACAGATTAGCTTTTTTTGGTATTCAGTGGTTTTAAAAAACCTATCCCTATTAAACTTTTGGTTTGTAGACCTGGAGATTTTTTTGAAGGTCCAAAGAGTCTCACATCATCGTCGTAAATAAGGTCTAAACTATATGTTGCAGAAAAGAATTTATTAATTTTAAAAGAGAATAAATTCGTCATAAACAAGTCTACATTCTGTGGCCTATTCTGATAATTAGAAAACAAATCCATTTTGCCCTTATAAGTGATGTTTTTAGCAATAGTATTGCTATAATTAAGCGTAATAAAAGACCCTATTTCATTGAAATTTCCAGCACCTGCTGGAACCCCATAACCACCCCTATCTGATAAAGCTTTGTTCGCTAATACAATCCATCTTGAGGTTAGCGGAGAAATGAAAATTGAAAGGTAAGGATCTGGTTTATAATCAAGCCCAGCAGATAAAATAATATAAGCAGGCGACAGTAAGGAAGAGGTAAATGTTGGAATATTGTTATTGAATGTGTATCCATCAAAAAACTGGGACCTAAAATTGACTAAAGTTGAGACATACCATTTTCCTAAAGAATCCATTTTATAGCCATACTTACTTAAATAGTCAATACGATCATCATTCTTTCTACTCCCTAAACTGGTACTTTGGATATATCCCAAATTGATATCCACTGAATTATCCCAAAAATGTCTGTTATTCTTATATAAAATGAAATAATTCATGTAACCATTGGCGGTTAATGAAAAATTATCTCCCCCCGAAGCCCAATTACTTAACGAACCTTGGGCCAAATTGAAGCTAAACAGTCCCCCTCGTTTCCAATTCCAACCTGTTGTATCATTGTCCTTTTTTATTGTTCGATTGATCTCTCTTTTTAGGGCCTGCACCACATTATCCTGACCATTCACAATAAATCCGGTTGTTAACAAAATGGTTAACCACAGGAAAATTTTCTTCATGCGTACATTTTTCAATCTCAAATATAACAAACCCCTAGTAATTTTATTGTTTTATTGCTGACAAACTGGCATAAATCAAGGATAATCTGTACCTTTACAGCTTAATCAATGAAGGATGGAACTTGCAGCATTATTAGATAAAAAACACGACGAAGCTAGACAGGGTGAGGCTTTTCAGACTGAAATCAGCCCGATAATGCATGGGAAAAAATTTTACATAGAAAGTTATGGCTGTGCAATGAATTTTTCGGATAGTGAAGTTGTTGCATCAATTTTACAAGAAAGTGAATTCAGCGCCACCCCCAATTTTGAAATTGCAGACCTTATTTTAATCAATACCTGCTCAATTAGGGAAAAAGCAGAACAAACAATACGTAAACGCTTAACCGAGTTTAGGAAAATAAAGCGAACAAGGCCTGGTATATTGATTGGTGTACTGGGTTGTATGGCAGAACGATTAAAAGCACAATTGTTAGAACAAGAGAAATTGGTAGACCTTGTAATTGGTCCTGATGCTTATAGATCGCTTCCTGCCTTAATTAAAGAAGCGTCTACAGGTCAAAAAGGAGTGAATGTATTATTAAGTAGGGACGAAACATACGGAGATATTGCTCCAATTAGACTTAACAGTAATGGCATTACTGCATTTGTTTCCATTACTAGAGGGTGTAACAATATGTGTAGCTTTTGTGTGGTACCTTTTACTAGAGGCCGTGAAAGAAGTAGATCTTCTGAATCAATCATTGCTGAAATAAAATCATTGGTAGATCAGGGGTATAAAGAGATTACTTTATTGGGGCAAAATGTAGACAGTTACCATTGGATAAACGACACTACAAATGAAGCCGTTACATTTGCTAATTTATTAGAATTAGCTGCATTAGTAAGCCCCAATCTAAGGGTACGATTTAGTACTTCACACCCCAAAGACATTACGGATGACGTCCTATTCACTATGGCTAAATATGAAAATATTTGCAAATGCATTCATTTACCCGTTCAAAGTGGGAATACAAGGGTTTTACAATTAATGAATAGAACTTATTCTAGAGAGTGGTATCTAGCTAAAGTGGATAGAATCAGAGAGATTTTACCTGATTGCGGATTAACTTCTGATATGATTGCAGGATTTTGTACAGAGACGGAAGAAGAACACCAAGATACTTTAACACTAATGGACTATTGTGGCTTTGATATGAGCTATATGTATTTTTATAGTGAGCGACCAGGCACATTAGCTGCAAGACGCTTTACAGATGATGTTCCTTTGGAAGATAAAAAACGACGTTTACAAGAAATTGTAGACAAACAGGGGGAATTGTCTACTAAAAGTAATTTAAAAGATATTGGTAAAACTTTCAAAGTTTTGATTGAAAGTCATTCCAAAAGAGACGTAAACGATTGGACTGGCAGAACCAGTCAAAACAAAATAACTGTTTTTCCCAAAAGTGCTGAAAATCAAAAGCCAGGAGATTATGTGTGGATTAAAATTCATGATTGCACTAGGGCTACTTTATTAGGTACAATCGTAGATCATCCTTAAACCATTATTCATGGATTTACAAAGTATTAAAAATCGGTTCGGCATCATCGGGAATTCACCTGCCTTGAATCATGCACTCAATACTGCAGTTCAAGTTGCCGCTACCGATTTGACTGTTTTAATTGTTGGTGAAAGCGGGGTGGGTAAAGAGGTATTTTCACAAATAATTCATGCGCTATCATCAAGAAAACATAATCCCTTTATTGCGGTGAATTGTGGAGCAATTCCTGAAGGGACCATAGACTCTGAATTATTTGGACACGAAAAAGGTGCTTTTACTGGTGCTGTTGACAGCAGAAAAGGATACTTCGAAACAGTAAATGGAGGTACCCTATTTATGGATGAAATTGGCGAAATGCCATTGGGTACTCAAGCAAGGCTATTAAGGGTTTTAGAAACTGGTGAATTTATACGGGTAGGTAGTTCTAAAGTACAAAAAACGGATGTAAGAGTTATTGCAGCGACCAATAGAGAGTTATTAGAATTTACTCAAAAAGGTAAATTCAGAGAGGATTTATATTATCGCTTAAGCACAGTTCCAATCAGGGTTTCCTCACTAAGAGATCGAAAAGAAGATATTTTATTGTTATTCAGGAAATTTGTTGTTGATTTTGCTGAACGATACAAAACAACACCTGTTCAATTGGATGAAGAAGCTAAACAGCTCTTGATTCAATATCCCTGGCCGGGAAATATTAGAGAGTTAAAAAATATTGCCGAACAGATTTCTGTTCTTAGCGCTTCTAATATGGTCTCAGGAAAAGAAATGCGCATTTTTCTTCCTGAAAAGAAGGGAAACCGAATGCCCATGTTAGCAGGGAACAGCACTACTTCAGGGGAATTTGCAAATGAGAGAGAGATTTTGTACAAACTTTTTTTTGATATGAAAAAAGATGTGACAGAATTAAAGAAAATGTTTGTAGAAATTTTGCAAAATCCTTCATTAGCGGGAGCTGCGGCAAATTTCACTAAGGAATCAATATTAAATGATTATTCAAGCAACATCACTGATACTTCTGTTATCAGTACTAATAGCAATAACAACATTTCAAATAACAGTCAAAGTAATTTACTTCCTGCTCAAAATAATATTGGATCAGTACCAGTAATTCTTCATAATGAAGACATACAAATGCATGAAGAGGTAGAAGAGTCATTGAATATTATGGACAAGGAAAAAGAACTGATTGTTAAAGCACTTAAAAAACACAGGGGCAAAAGAAAAGATGCATCACTTGATTTAGGGATTAGCGAACGAACATTATACCGAAAATTAAAAGAATATGATATTGACGAATAGAATAAATGTTTTTAGACTAGCGTTTTTTTTTCTTTCAATCAACCTTTTATTTGCGGGTTGTTTTGTTTATAAATTTAATGATGCCGTTATTCCTACTAATGTTAAAACGGTAAAAATTGGTTTTATAGAAAATAAAGCGAGGTATATTAATCCTCAACTTAGTCCAAAATTGACCGACAAACTTCAGTCTAAAATAACCAACCAAACAAAATTAACTAGAACCAATAATGATGATGCTGATTATGTAATTAGTGGGGCTATTACTAATTACGATCCAAGTCAAACAGTTGGTGTATCTGCTCAACAGGCAAGTACCAACAGATTAACTGTTACGGTACATATTGTATTGAGAAAAACCTTGGAAAATAAAGTGGACGAATTTGATGTTTCAAGAAGCTTTGATTTCTCTGCAAACTTAACGCTGCAGCAAGCTGAAGGGCAATTATTAGAAGAAGTGGTTCGAAATTTAACGGATGAAATCTTCAATCGTATTTTTAATAACTGGTAATAGAGTTGTATATTTATTTTTATGAAGTTTACGCAGGAAAAAGCATTAATTCACTTAACTGGAAACGCAGACCTCTCTTCTATAAAAATGGAAGAAATCGAGAAATTGGTAAAGGATTATCCATTTTTTTCTCCTGGCCAATATTTATTTGCTGCTAAACTAAAAAAAGAAGATCATCCCTTAGTAGGATCGCAGTCAATAAAAACAGCACTTTACTTTACCAACCCTTATTGGCTCCAATTTCAACTTGAATCACTAAAAGATCCAGGGATAGATCAAGCTCCTAAACAAGAATTAGACACCGCCTTATTACGCTCAATAAGACAAAAGGATCTTGAATGGGATGAAATGATTAATCTGCCAAAAATTGAGGAAACGTTAGAATCAGCTGAAACCTCTTTTAAAGCTCCAGAACTTCCTAATCCAGATATTTCTGTTCCTACAATTGAATCTGTAAGAGAATTGATGAAAGGAATTGATTCTATTGACGCACCTGGAACAATTATACCAGTAATCAGAGACAATAATCCTTCTGAACCTGTAGATTATACATTACCAGACATTCAATCTACAGAACCATTTGATCCGGTTTTTAGCACTATCAATGCGGAAGAATCTCATCAATCAACACCTGAATTACCTAAAGCTGAACCACCCAAGATCTATGCTGACACAGCCCCAGTTAGCTTGACCCCCATTCAGGATTATAATGAAGAAGAAGTGGTAAGTAGAACCACACACCCTGATCAAGATAAAAGTGATGCAAAAATTGCAAGTATTTTATCTAATCAGTTAGCTGAATTTAAAAAACCTATTGAAAAAGAAGCAGATTTAACTATTGAATCAATAGAAACAAAGCTACACACGATTGATTATTTTGCTTCTCAGGGTATTCAAATTGATTTAAGTAAAATCCCACAAGATAAATTAACTACCAAATTGCGAAGATTTACAGACTGGTTAAAGGATATGAAAAATCACAATCCTAACCCTGAAGATCTTGGAACTAGTCCTGAACAAGAGAAAAAAGTGGCCGAAACTGCCCTAATTTCAAATGAATCAAGGGAAATTTTAACTGAAACGATGGCGGAAGTTTTAGCTAAACAAGGGCAAATTGATAAGGCAATTCAACTTTATATCAAATTAAGTTTCTCTAATCCTGAAAAAACCGCTTATTTTGCAGACAAAATTCAACATTTAAAAGGTATTTAAAATGATTTATCTGTTTTTGGTTCTGATTGTGATTGCTGCTGTAGGTTTAGCATTTATGGTTCTTATTCAAAATCCCAAAGGCGGCGGTTTAGCCGGAAATGTGGGGGGAATCAGTAACCAACTAATGGGCGTTAAACAAACTACCGATGTATTAGAGAAAGGTACATGGATATTTGCTGCTATTATTGCTTTATTGGCTTTGTTTTCTACTCTATTCTTAAAGGGTGGATCCGCAGATGTTGATACTGAGATATTACAGAAAATAAACACTACCACAACAAGTCCTGCACCTGCTGCAACAGGAACTCAACAAACTCCTGCTGCAACTGTTCCAGCTAAAACTGATACATCAAAAAAATAAATAAATTCAATTGATTTTGAACCCTGTCTTTTTAAAAGACAGGGTTTTTTATTTACTTTACGATATGGCTCGAAAAAAACAAACCCATCAAAAATCAAGCAATCAGTTCAAAAGACCACTAATTGGACTATTTATATCTATTATATTAATTGCATTGATTGGATATATTTTATTTGCACTCCCAGCGACTGCATTCGACGAAAAAAGTAGAATGATTGTCATTGAAAAAGATAAAACACAGAAGCCTGATGTTTTAAAAGTGTTTGATGACGCAGGTATATTGAAATTTAATAGTTTACTTGGAATTGCAGGCGCCCCTTTTAATATATGGGACAAAATGAAACCTGGCAGATATGAAATAAAAAAAGGGCAAAGTATCATTGATATTGTAAGAATGCTCAAAAATGGTAGGTTAGCAGAAGTGAAATTGGTGATTAATCGTGTTAGAACAAGAGGAGAATTAGCCAAACTAATTAGCAAACAATTTATGACTGATTCATCATTGGTTATGCAGTTTCTAAATTCAAATGATTCATTAGCAGCCTTAAATACAGATACAGGCTATCTATTTACTAAAATCATTCCTAATACGTATAGTTATTATTCAGATGCTTCCGTCAAATCAATTTTAGAGAAATTAAGAACCGAGTCGATCAAATTTTGGAGCCGAAATAATCGTTTACAGAAAGCTGCTGCTTTAGAAATGACTCCTGAGCAAGTGTATATTTTAGCTTCGATTGTTGATGAAGAAACAAATTATGATAGCGACAAGTATAAAATTGCTAGTGTTTATATCAATCGATTAAAAAAACAAATGCCCTTACAAGCATGCCCAACGATTAAATATGCAATGAATGATTTTACCATTACTCGGATTTATGAGAAATATTTGAATAATCCTTCCCCTTATAATACCTACCGAGTAAAAGGGCTACCACCTGGGCCAATATGTACTCCTTCTCCTAAAACCATTGATATTGTATTAGATGCCCCTAAAACAGACTATATTTATTTTGTAGCAAAAAGTGATTTTAGTGGTTTTCATCATTTTAGTAATAATTATGAAGAGCATAATTCTAAGGCAAGAGAATATCAAAAAAAACTGGATGAATACATGCTGAAAAAAGCAGCCGAAAAAAGGTAGCATGACTAAACTGGAAAGAATTATTTTAAATTGGCCGCCTATTACTTTTATCATTAAAAAAAGTAAAGTGCTTTATATACCTGGATTTCAGGGTATTCCGCTTTATGATGTAGTGGTATTTTTTATTAAACAAGTCAATAAGATTGGCTTAAATGAGCGAGCAGCAGCTATTTCATTTAACTTAATCATGGCTTTACCTGCAACCATTTTATTCTTATTTTCCATCCTCCCCTATTTCCCAGAATTTTTGAATATTAAGCAGCAAATGCTATCTCTATTTAAGGATATTAGCCCTAACTCTAGTACTTATCGTTTTATTGAAAACTTAATGGACGATTTGATGCAAAGGAGTATTGGAATTTTTTCCTTTGGATTTATATTAGTTGTTTATTATGCATCCAATGCGATGATGTCTTTGATTATTACTTTTGATCGCTCTATCATGGAGCACAAAAGATTTTTTCTTCATCAAAGATGGAAAGCAATTCAACTTACATCAATAATTGTATTACTATTAATTGCTTCAACCCTTATTTTACTTGGACAAGAGCAATTGAGTATTTTTATTGGTAAAATTTTGGGACTAAAAAAATCGGCACTTTATTGGATCAATAGTATTCGGTGGATAGTTATTATTGGCCTGTTCTTCTATGGAATTGCATTTATTTATAAATATGCCCCATCAGTTAAAATAAGGTGGAAATTAATTTCACCAGGTTCATTATTGGCAACAACTTTAATTTTAAGTACCACTTTATTATTTTCTTACTGGGTGAACAATTTTGGTAGTTACAACAAAGTTTATGGCTCAATTGGAACAGTAATGATCTTGATGGTATTGGCCTATATCAATTCACTAATTTTATTAATTGGGTTTGAGTTAAACGTAAGTATTACTTATCTAACTAAACATGCTATTGAAAGGAAAAAAATACAACAATTAAACAGCTGAAAAACTAGCCCATATAGCTTTTATAGAATCATTGTCAGGATGTGGTTTAGCTAACTCATCATACATACCCGCTTGCTTCCTTTGTCTAAATGCTTCATAAATAGCTACTGCACATGCTACTGAAATATTTAAGCTAGGAATCATACCAACTTGTGGAATAATAAAGTTTCCGTCTGACAGGGCCTGGGCTTCATATGAAACTCCTTTATGTTCATTACCAAAGACCAATGCTACCCTTTGGGTAAAATCAATCTCATAAACAGATTTACTAGTTTCACCCAAATAGGTAGTATATATTAGATCATATTTTTCCCTCAAAGCAGAAAAACAAGATTGTACATTATCAAATTGATGAATTGTTAGCCATTTATTGGCACTACTACTGCTTTTTATTCCAAAATAACCTTCCCTAGGCAATTCTGTATTAAGCACATATATATCTTGAATTCCAACTGCGTCGCAAGTTCTCATCACCGCATATATATTATGGGGATCATGAACATTCTCCATCACTACAGTAAGTCCTGATTGGCGCTTACTTAATACTTGATTAATTTTTTCAGCTCTTGAAGGTGTCATAACTGCTACAAACAGGTTTGTATTTTGATTCAATAATAGCGATTGTGAACTAAATGTGCAATTTAGTCTAGAATTATTGATATATTTTTGAGAGCAATTTATACTTTATTATGTCATCAAGAGTTGTACGTGCTGAAAATTTACTTTGGTTTGCACCGATCCTTTTCGGATTGTTGGCGAATTATGCAGCGTACAGCGAAAAAGTATTATTATTTGTTGACAACGAGGTTTACATTTTCTCTTTTAGTAATATCATTACCATTTGCGTTACTATTGTTGCCATTCCATTTATCATGCACTCTGTACTTAGGGACTTAGACTTAAGGAATTTTTTCTCTTCTTGGGCGCATATTTTCTTTACTTGTTTGTTGACTACCATCATATTGTTGATTTTTACCTACACTCAACCCATTAATTTAAAATGGATTTATCATGCAGGTGAATTACCAGCTTATAAAAAATGGATGTATTATAACACTATGGCGCTAGGAGTGCTTCAACTATTAATCTACGTACAAGCTTTCTATCTGATCTATGGAATAAGTGTATTAATTAGGCATCGTCATACCAAAAAAGTACAAGAAAAAGAGCACTACGATTATATGATTAATCAGTTAGATCGAGCTTAGCTAAATTCTATTCATTTGCTAAACCCATTGCTTCTCTTTTCATTTTTTGGGCATTCTCCTTTCCTACATAATTTTCTATCTTTCGCTCAATGAAATAAATTAATGGCGTTAATAAGATTGCCATAGTAAACTTATAAATATAATTCACTACCCCAATTGCTAGAACCAACTGCCAACTCCATCCATTTCCAATCTTAAAAGCGATAAACAACACAACAAAGCTGTCCACCATTTGGGAAACCATAGTTGAACCAGTTGCTCTTAACCAAACCCATTTTTCACCTGTGGCTTTTTTAATTTTATGAAAAACAGTCACATCAACCAATTGGCTCACTAAAAATGCAGTTAGACTTCCTACAATAATCCACATGCCTTGACCAAAAATACCACCAAATGCCAATTGCATATTGGGTATCCCTTTATCTGTACCGGAACTTACCCAAAAATCTGCAGGTGGAATTTCCATAGCAGCATAAAACATTACAAACGCATATAATATTAATACAACGGCGGTATAACTGATTCGCTTTACCGATTTAGGGCCATAATATTCATTTACGATATCGGTTATTACAAACTCTAGTGGCCATAATAGCACCCCACAGGTTAAATTAAAGGCCAATCCAGACTGTCCAAACAGTGATAAATTGAAAGGCGCAATGCCAAAAATTTTTTCAAGAGAAAATATTTTGCCCCCAATACACTCAGCAATCAAAGCATTTGCAACGAAAAAAGCAGTAATACCCAAAAAAAGTTTTGTGGGTTTGTCGTTGAGTATTTTAGTTATCACGAAGGCAGTATTAGGTACACAAACATTTGAATAATCAACAAGCATAGATTAAAAACGGCTATCCACCTAGGTAATCGAATGGTTGATTTACTAACTAACACCAACCCATACCATATGTTCGCTACTATATTCTGGATGGGGGCTACAATCCACCCCAAAAGCAATACCATTGAACTTATTTCTTTAATTGGAATGAAATCGTAGGTACGTTGAATCACTAAACATAAAATAAATAAAATATTACAGATAAAAGCCATTCTTGTGGCAAATAAAAGTGGTCTCATAGCATAAAGTTATTAGGTTTGCTGCATATTTTAAATTCTATGAACAGGATCAATTGGAAAGCTTTAATGCCGCATGCAATTGCAGTGGTAATTTTCTTATTAGTTGCCCTTTTTTATTGTAAGCCAGCTTTAGAAGGAAAAGTCTTGCAACAACACGATGTTACACAATGGAAAGGGATGGCGCAGAATTCTTTTCAAGCAAAAGAACGTACTGGTCATTTCCCGCTTTGGACCAATGGAATGTTTGGCGGCATGCCCGCTTATCAAATTACAGGGATTAGTGAAAACCCCGTTTCTGTAGGGTATTTAGGCGACATCATTCTACTAGGCTTGCCAAAACCAGTGGGAGTATTCTTTTTAGCGTGTTTGTGTTTTTACTTCTTAACACAAGTTCTTAGCATCAACGCGTATATTGGTATTTTTAGTGCATTGGCCTATACTTATGCTACTTATAATCCGATTATACTTGCCGCAGGCCATGACACTAAAATGAATGCGATTGCATATTTACCAGCTGTCATTGGATCATTATTATTGATTTATAATAAAAAATATATTACTGGAACCGCATTAACTGCACTATTTACTGCACTCCTATTAGGCGCAAACCATTTACAGATTACCTATTATGGTTTTTTAATCATCCTATTTATGAGTGTTGCTTTTGGCATCCGTTGCATAAAAGAGAATGAATGGGCGCATTTAGGCAAATCAGCTGGTTTAGCAATCATGGCTGCATTATTGGGCATTCTAGTAAATGCTGTGACCCTATTCACCACTTACGAATACGCCAAAAAAACAATTAGAGGTGGAAGTGTATTAGCAGATAGTACTACCAATGTGACCAAAACAGGATTGAGCAAAGATTATGCATTAAGCTATAGTGTATATAAAACAGAACCGTTGGTGATGATGTTTCCTAGATTGTATGGTGGGAGTAGCAGCCAATTAGAAGTATCTCAAGATAAATCTCAAGCAGTAGCTGCATTGCAACAAATGCCTCAAGAATTAGCTCAGCAAATACAAGGGTATATGCAATTTTATTGGGGTGGGATTGACGGTGTTGGCACATCTGGTCCTCCTTATGCAGGCGCAATTGTTTGTTTTTTAGCCTTGATTGGATTCGTGATTGTAGATAAAAAATATACCTACTGGATGGGGGCTGCCATCGTATTTACTTTACTGTTGAGTTGGGGTAAATACTTAGAGGGCTTCAATGTAGCCATGCTTAAATATTTGCCTGTTTACGATAAGTTTAGAGCACCAAGCATGATTTTAGTCGTACCAACTTTCTTACTATGTATGTTGGCTGCTTTGTCTTTAAATACCCTCATTAATGCAGAAAATAAGACCCTGCTTTGGGAGAAATACAAGAAAGGATTAATGGTAGTTGCTGCAGTATTTGGAATTACTGTGTTGGTTTATTTAACCGCAGACTTCAGTAGTGCAGGAGATAAAATGTTGTTGGAGCAAATTAGCAAAATACCAGATGCTACTCAACGTGCACAAATTGAAGCTCCCGTTAAATCATTTGTAGAAGGACTAAGAGAAGATAGAAAAAGTTTGGTATTAGGAGATTTATTAAGAACCTTATTATTCTGTGCAGTGGCTGGGGCTGCTGTCTATGCTGCAATTAAGCAAAAAATCAGTCCGTTAATTATTACTGCAGTAATAGGTTTATTTGCAATGATTGACGTATTTGGCATTAATAGTAAATACCTAAATGCCGACAATTACCAAGATGCTGCCGAATATGAAAATATTTTCACGCCTACTGCTGCAGATCAGGAAATCTTAAAAGATACGAGTTATTATAGGGTATTAAATTTAACCCAAGGGATTTCCAATGCATTTAATGCTGGCGCTTTAACCGCATATTTTCACAAATCAGTGGGCGGATATCATCCTGCAAAGTTGAGCATCTACCAAGACTTAATAGAAAATCAATTCTATAAGTTTCCTAATTGTATGCCAACATTGAATATGCTGAATACCAAATATCTAATAATGCCTGATCCGCAAACAGGACAAGCAACCGTTCAGCAAAATCCCAATGCACTGGGTGCAGCATGGTTAGTCAAATCGGTTGAATTTAAGGAAGGGCCTGCCGCTATTATGAAATCTATTAGCGATTTTAATCCTTCAGAAACCGCATTATTAGATCAAAAAGACAAAACTAGAATAGGCGCAATTCAATATGATAGTACAGCAAGTATTCAATTATTAAAGAACGAAAATGATGCTGCAACTTATAAGTATAAATCTAGTACTAATCAGTTTGCTGTATTTAGCGAAGTATTTTATGACGCGGGATGGAAGGCATTTATTGATGGGAAAGAATCGGCCATTTTACAAACCAACTATGTTTTAAGAGGCATGGAAATTCCTGCAGGTGATCATACGATTGAGTTCAAATTCGAACCTGCATCTTATGCAATTGGCTCTAAAGCTGCTGTAGGTTCTTCCATTATTATCTGGTTGCTTTTATTAGGTGCTATTGTTACGGGGTTCAAAAAAACCAAAACCACCTAATGCCGCAAAAAAAGCCCAATGTTTTGGGAATCGTTTCATTTAAAGTGTTCCCTGCTTTAATGGGAGGACAAAAATATATTGTTGACTATTATAGAGCACTATCCAAGCAAACAAATGTTGTTTTAGCTGTCTCAAAAGATAATAAGGAAGCCGTTTTAACCGAAAAGGAGTTAAACGTGCTTCCTTTCTTATTTAATCATTGGTATGGATTTTTGAACCTCATTTATTGTTTTAAATTGGTTCAAATTATCAAAAGAGAAAAAATTGATATCATCATTATTAATCATAGTTATTTTGGTTGGCTAGGTATTTTACTTCGTTGGCTAACGGGTAAAAAACTGGTGATTAAATCTGCCAATTTAGAAGCTTATCGGTTTAGGGATATGGGTAGATGGGGCTGGCAAGCTTATGAGGTATACGAAAAATGGGTACATCAAAAAGCAGATAGAAATTTTTTTATCTCCGATGAAGAAAGGATCTACGCAATAGAATATTGGGGAATAAATCCAACTATTTCATATACCGTACCTTATGGAATTAACTTAGCAGAACCTTGCAATTTATTTGATAAGACGGAAAGTAGGAATACCGTATTAAGCCTTCACAATCTTTCAGTTGAAACAAAATTATTTTTATTCAATGGCACTTTAGATTATACACCCAATGAAGACGCACTTTATATCATTTTAAATGAACTCGTTCCAAGATTAAATCAAGCAAAGATCAAATATCGAATTTTTGTTTGTGGGGTACAAATCAAGCCCAATTGGGAACTTCAATTGCTAGCTTGCCCAACCATTATTTATAAGGGCTTCGTTGAGAATATTCAATTATACAATAAAGGCACAGATTGTTTTATTTGTCCAATTACATTAGGTGCAGGAGTAAAAACTAAAATAACCGATGCAATTGCTGCAAGTCAAATGGTAATTGCTTGTAAAAAAAGTGCTGATGGATTTAATAAAAATATGTTAAGCAAACAACTCATTGTTCTCGACGATTACAATTGGGATGGATTTGCAAAAGCCATGATTCAAATTTCAGTCAATGAAATACCTGAAACACCAATAGCATTTTATAGCGCACTGAATTGGGCTAATATTGTTCGAGATTCCCTTTTATATTTGCCTAAATGAACCCAACTAAGCTTGAAATATCGATTGTAATCTGCACGTATAACAGGGCACGTTATTTACCAGCAGCATTGGAGAGTTTGTATGATCAACAATTAAGCAAAGAAGTATATGAAGTAATCGTTGTCAATAACAACTCATCAGATAATACAGCAATCGTTTGCAAAGAATTTATAGCAAACCATCAAGATGCTCAATTTATTTATTTAAATGAATCCAACCAAGGGGCTTCATTTGCAAGAAATACAGGGGCTGCTATCGCTAAAGCTCCCCTACTTTGTTTTATGGATGATGATGCGATTGCTCATCCAAATTACTTATTATTAATTATTGATTTTTTTAAGCACTATCCCGATGCGGGTGGATTAGGCGGAAGAATTATTCCCAAGTATATTCCATCAGAGCCAGAGTGGATGAGCCATTTTGTTTCTTCCTTAGTTGGTAATTTTGACTACAGTAAAGAGATCACTATTTTTAGCCCTAATAAATACCCTTTAGAATCTAATATGATCATCAAAAGGGAAGATTTTAATCTAGTAAATGGATTTAATACTGCTTTGCCTGGCGTAAAAGGAACTTTAAGAATTGGCGGTGAGGGCAAAGAGTTTTTCTTAAAACTAAAAGCATTGGGCAAAATCATTTATTACCACCCAGACATTATAGTTGATCATATTGTTGAAACCGAAAAGTTAACACCGGAATACATGTATAGGGTAGCTAGTGGAATTGGCAGAGGGGAAAAAGTAAGAACAGCTTCAATCAGTCAAATAACCTACTTCAAAAAAATTGCAGAGTACCTTTTTAAATTAGCAGCTTCAATCATTTTAGCCCTTGGCTATTTATTGCAAGGGCATCCTGCTAAAATGAAACCAGTTATTCAGTTCAGAATAGATGCTTTAAAAGGATTATTGGGCCATTAAATGCAGCATCAAGGAAACTACCTTAAAGGTTAACTAGGTTTTAGCATTCTTTTGAAATGCTTACTAAAATAAAGCACTTGGTAATCTATGGCGTTTGCCCAATACTTCCAATCATGATTTCCTGGTCTTTCCGTATACTCATGTGCAATATTTAGCTTCAGCATTTTTTCATGCACTGCCCTATTCATAGGTAATACCCGATCTTCTACTCCACAATCTATTAGGATTGCTAATGAATCAGATGGCTTTTGTTCTATGGCATTGAGTACACTCCAATCATTCCAATATTTCCGATTTATTGCAGTGTCGCCTAATACTTTTTCTACACCATAACCTTGCCTAATTACGGTTACATGCAATGCTCCGCTCATACTACCAACCCCACTAAAAGTATTGGAATGACGAAAGCCTAAAAATAAAGAACCATGGCCTCCCATACTCAATCCGGTAATTACCCTTCCATTTCTGTTGGCAATAGTTTTGTATTGTTGGTCAATATAATCAGGTAACTCTTTCGCTACAAAGGTTTCATAGCGCATTGTACTATCGACGGGGCTATCAAAATACCAACTGGTAACAGCTCCGTCTGGGCATACAATAATTACTTGATTGTTGTCTGCCAACTGTTGAATATGCGGAACACGGGTAATCCAATTTCGATAACTACCCCCTGCCCCATGCAATAAATAAATGACTGGAAATGATTGCTTAGATGATTGATATCCTTCTGGCAATACAATGACGGTTGGGATTTTTTTCTTCATAGATGCACTGGGCACAGCCAATGTATCTGTTTGTGCGCCAAAAGAAAGCTCACTGCATATCAACCCTATCAATACCATTGTCCAACATTTCATAGACTGCTATTTTTCATTAAAAAATTTACTGAAATACAAAAGGTGTCCATCAATACTACTGCCCCAATAAGCGGAAGTATGTGCCCCAGGCCTTTCAGTATAGTCGTGTGGAATTTTTTTCTGTAAAAATTTTTGGTGTAAAGCCCTATTTACTGCCAAAAAGAAATCTCCATATCCACAATCAAAAATGATTTGTAAATCCCCAGGGTTAACATTGTCTGCTATATTAATGACTGTATTCGCTTCCCAATTCGCAGGTTGCTCAGTAATATCTCCTAACAATTGATTGAGTTCCCAGTTCTTAGGAAAAGGACGAATATCAACGCCGCCGCATATACTTCCTGCTGCACCAAATACTCCCTTATTTCTAAAAGACAAATAAAAAGCACCATGCCCGCCCATACTCAAGCCCGTAATGGCTCTTTTTAAATTGGTGTTATAAGCAGAATCAATATAAGGCACTAGTTCTTTTACCATAAAAGTCTCATATTGAATAGAAGGATTTATGGGGCTATTCATGTACCAACTATTTCTACTTCCATCGGGCATAACCAGTAACATATTCAATTGATTCGCTTTGGCTTCTAATTGAGGAGCAGATTGTAACCAAGCTTTATGATTACCTCCATGCCCATGCAACAAATAAACTACTGGCAACTTTTTATCCTTAGCAATTTTATCAGGTTGAATCACTACTACTTTAATAGGTTTATTCATGCTTTTGCTATAAACAGCTATCGTATCTGTTTTTGCAGAAAGTGCCAAACAAACAAATCCAAAAACAATACTCAAACAAACTTTCTTCATCTTTTATTGTCCTTTTTGCATAGCGTGTTGCATTGGATTTACACCAGAAGATTGACCTCTTCCTCTGCCCGCTCCTGCTTTGAAAATACTAAATTTAGAAGGCTCAGTAACTGTGCCAGTTGGCCATTTATTATTTGACTCATTAATATCTGCCGTTTCTTTCAATGGATCTAATTGAATAGACACTGCTTTTTTAGTCGTCATAAATAATTTAGTGACTTTGTTTTCATTCTTTCTCCAAATTTGAGCTGGAATTTTCTCTGTTTCTTTGGTTCCATCTTCAAAAGTAAATTCAACTATTAACGGCATTACCAATCCGCCTTTATTGGCAAAAGTAATTTCGTATAAATTGGTATTTTGGTATTTGGCTAATTCTTCTGATGATAAAGTGGATAGTGCGGTTTGAGTTGGTAAAGGAAATTTAAAAGTTGAATCATACACTTCTAATCCTCTTGTGTATCTCCAATAAAAATCTCTTAAACTAGTATCTACATCTGTTTGAAAAACAATGCTTTTGTCGTTTCTATTTCTTTGTTTAGATATATCATCGAATGCTGCAGCTCCACTAAATAATGGCTTATCTAATCCACGTGTCATTGGGTTAGCAGCCCTTGGCGCTTCGGTATTAGGGATAGTGTTTACCACTGCATGCTTTACATTTTCAATGGCAATATCACATGGCTCAATACTATAAAACCAACCTCTCCAAAACCAATCTAAATCTTCCGCACTAGCGTCTTCCATGGTTCTAAATAAGTCGGCAGGTGTTGGGTGTTTAAATGCCCATCTTCTCGCATATTCTTTAAAAGCATAGTCAAATAATTCGCGTCCCATAATGGTCTCACGCAGTATATTCAAGCCAGTTGCAGGTTTTGCATAGGCATTTGGACCAAACTGAATAATATTATCACTATTGGTCATGATTGGCTCTAATTGATCCTTAGGTAACCGCATGTAGTCTGTAATTAATCTAGCTGGGCCTCTTCTACTAGGGTACTTGTTATCCCATTCTTCTTCTGTTAAGAATTGAACAAATGTATTCAATCCCTCATCCATCCAACTCCATTGACGCTCATCACTATTAACAATCATAGGGAAGAAATTATGCCCTACTTCATGTATAATTACTCCAATCATACCATACTTTGTTGCTTCTGCATAAGAGCCATCTTTATTTGTTCTACCATTATTAAAACAAATCATTGGATACTCCATTCCATTAGATGCTTCAATACTTTGTGCAACAGGATAAGGATAAGGGATAGAGAATTTAGAATAGGTTTTAATAGTATGCGCTACGGCTTTAGTAGAAAACTTACGGTATAATCCGTATGCTTCTTTTGGATAACCACTCATGCACATAACTTTCTTTCCCTCAATATATACTGGCATGGCATCCCAAATATATCTGCGACTAGAAGTCCAAGCAAAATCTCTTACATTCTCTGCTTTGTAAATCCATGTTTTGGTGGAAGTAGCTTTTCCTTCGGTTCTTTTATTGGCTTCTTCTAAAGTAGCAATTTCAACAGGCTCTTTTGCGGTTTGCGCTTGATTCCAGCGAGTCATTTGTGCTGGGCTTAATACTTGACTATAATTTTGACAAACTCCTGTGCTCAATACAATATGATCGGAAGGCACTGTAAGCGTTACATCATAGTTACCAAATGTAAGTGCAAACTCACCTCTTCCAGAAAACTGCTGATTCTGCCATCCTTGGAAATCACTATACACACATAAACGAGGAAACCATTGGGCCATGGTAAACAAATGGTTGCCATCTTCCAACATTTCGTAACCACCTCTTCCAGCAAAAGTCATTCGATCTGCAATTTTATAACTCCATGCTACATTAAATACAAATTTTTGTCCAGGCTTTAAAGGAGCCGGCATGTCAATTCTCATCATTGTTTTATTAATGATGTATTTCAATGGCTTACCTAAAGCGTCGGTTAGCTTAGCAATTTTATGACCATATCCATTATCTGATTTAGCAGCTGCTAATTTTTCCAACTGATTGGTGGCAATTGCATTCTCAAGAGTTGATGCATCTTGGTAATTTGCATTGTTTACCGTACTATGTTGGTTCTCGTCTAACTGCAACCATATATACGTTAATACATCAGGAGAATTGTTATAATAAGTAATGGTTTCTGTTCCTTTTAATAGCAATTTAGCTTCATCTAATTCTGCTTTAATAATATAATCAGCTCTTTGCTGCCAGTATTTTGGACCTGGGGCTCCGCTAGCTGTTCTATATTCATTGGGTGTAGGCAAAATGGTTCCAAGTTGTTCAAATTTGTTGCCATGATTTGAAGTTGGATTGTTCATGATATTTTGTGCTTGTGCAACTACAGCTATCAATGAAACGAAGAAAACAAAAACAATTTTTTTCATAATGGTTTATTTAGTCAGAAGCATAAGGATGGCTAAAATACAAAATGCCACCCGTATTAAAACAGGTGGCATTGATTTATCTATTTTTTGAATTATTTATTGGCTTTCTGCATGGCATTTTGCATTGGGTTGACGCCAAATGATGCACCACGAGCTCGACCAGCAGCCCCTTTAAACAAACTGAATTTGCTTGGCTCTGGAGCTACTCCATTCTTTGGCCAAACGTTATTTCCTTCATTGATGTCTGCGGTTTCTTTCATTGGATCTACTTTAATGGATTTCGCCTTCTTAGTAGTCATAAAAAGTTTGGATACTTTCTGCTCATTTTTTCTCCAAATTTGGGCAGGAATTCTTTCCATTTCAGTGGTTCCGTCCTCAAAAGTGAACTCTACTATAATCGGCATTACCAATCCCCCCTTATTAGAAAAAGTAACTTCATATAAATTAACATCTTTATACTTGTTTTTCTCTTCTTCGGTTAAGGCAGTTGGAGGTGTTGGAGCAGGGAAAGAGAATTTAACAGTTGAATCATAGGGCTCTAAACCACGAGTATATCTCCAATAAAAATCCCTTAAACTAGTATCTACATCTGTTTGGAAAACAATGCTTTTATCGTTTCTATTTCTTTGCTTAGAAATATCATCGAATGCTGCAGGTCCGCTAAACAAAGGTCTAGCTAAAGACATAGTCTGAGTAGAAGCCTGAGGAGTTGAAGGAACCGCATCAGGATTCATCACTGCATGTTTTACTGTATCAATTGCAATATCAACTGGATCTATCCCATAAAACCAACCTCTCCAGAACCAATCTAAATCTTCCGCACTTGCATCTTCAATCGTTCTAAAAAAATCTGCAGGAGTTGGGTGTTTGAATGCCCATCTTCTTGCATATTCCTTAAAGGCATAATCAAATAATTCGCGCCCCATGATGGTTTCACGAAGTATATTTAAACCTGTGGCAGGCTTAGTGTAAGCATTAGGTCCAAATAACACAATGTTTTCGCTATTGGTCATGATTGGTTCTAATTGCTCTTTTGGCAAACGCATGTATCCAGCAATTCCCCATGCTGGACCACCTCTTGATGGGTATTTATTATCGAACAACTCTTCTGTCAAGTATTGCACAAAGCTGTTAATACCTTCGTCCATCCAACTCCACTGACGTTCATCACTGTTTACAATCATTGGGAAGAAATTATGCCCAACTTCGTGAACAATTACGCCAATCATACCCACTTTGGTTTGCTCACTATATGAACCATCTTTATTGGTTCTACCATTATTGAAACATATCATTGGGTACTCCATACCGTTAGAAGCTTCAATGCTTTGAGCAACTGGGTAAGGATAAGGAATAGAGAACTTAGAATAAGATTTGATGGTATGGGCTACTACTTTGGTTGAATACTTTCTGTACAATCCATAAGCTTCTTTAGGATATCCACTCATACACATGATCTTCTTGCCTTCTACATATACAGGCATTGCATCCCAGATATATCTACGACTGGTTGTCCAAGCAAAATCTCTCACGTTTTCCGCTTTGTACACCCAGGTTTTTTTCTGCGTGCTCTTTGTATTCTCTTTGCTATTTGCTTCAGCTAAAGTAGCAATTTCAACAGGCTCTTTTGCAGTTTGTGCTTGATTCCATCTAGCCAACTGAGCTGGGCTTAATACTTGTGCATAGTTTTGACAAACACCTGTACTTAATACAATATGATCTGCAGGTACAGTTAGCGTTACATCGTAGTTGCCAAAAGCCAAAGCAAATTCTCCTCTGCCAGTAAACTGCTGATTTTGCCATCCCTGAAAATCACTGTACACACATAAACGTGGGAACCATTGTGCCATAGTGAATAGGTTATTGCCGTCCTCTAGGGTTTCATATCCACCTCTACCTCCAACAGTCATACGATTGGTAATCTTATAACTCCAAGCTACATTGAATACAAATTTTTGCCCTGGCTTTAACGGTGCAGGCAAATCAATACGCATCATTGTTCTGTTGATAGTATATTTTAAAGCTTTACCTGTTGCATCTGTTAAAGAAGAAATGATATGTCCATTACCATTGTCTTTTTTTGCTTCAGCCATATTGTCTATAGCCGCTGTAGTTAATTGACGAGGCATAGTAGACGCATCCTGATAATTTGCATTATTCTTACTACTATGTTCATTTTCGTCTAATTGTAACCATAGATAAGTTAAAACGTCTGGAGAATTATTAAAATAAGTAACCGTTTCCGTTCCTTTTAATTTTAGATTGGCTTCGTCTAACTCAGCTTTAATTACATAGTCAGCTCTTTGCTGCCAATACTTAGGTCCAGGAGCCCCACTTGCCGTTCTGTATTCGTTTGGCGTAGGTAAAATAGTACCTAATTGTTCAAACTTGTTACCATGATTGGAGGTAGGGTTGTTCATGATGTTTTGCGCCTGACTGCTTAAGGCAAATACAGATGCAACTAAAAACACCGCAATTTTCTTCATAATAGAGTTGATTTAAAAAAATGGATTTCTCTCTAAAGCCATTTGAAGTGCAATGGCAAAAATACCTCCTGAAATAAACAGGATATATTCTCTTCTATTAACCTTAAAAAGATTTACGAATATAAGTGAAATAAACAGAATCGATAGTACAATCAAGAGTTGTCCCACTTCTAAACCAAGATTAAAAGCTAGGAGCTCTGGAACGATGTTTTCGCCCTTACTCAATAAGCTTTTAAGATAATTGCTAAACCCTAATCCATGAATTAGGCCAAAAAACAGGGCAAAGAAATAGATTAAGGGGAATTTGGCCTTGAAAGCAAACTTTTTAACAAATACATTGCTGATGGCCGTAATTACAATGGTCACTGGGATTAGAAACTCAATCCAATTGATAGAATAATTTAAGATATTGAATACGCTTAAGGCTAAAGTTATAGAATGACCAATAGTAAATGCAGTAACCAACCATAGTAATTTCTTCCAATCAGCAAACTGGTAGCGAATACAAAGCGCTACCACAAATAAAATATGATCAATCCCCTTCAAGTCTGCTATATGTTCATAGCCCATCTGAAAAAAAAGTCCAAAATCATTCATAGGAGCAATTTAAATTAAAACCGACATTTGCAATAAATAAATTGGTTCAATGGCAACAATATTCGCTCAATGGTTAATTAGCGTAAGCATAGCAATTTTGCA
Organism: Sediminibacterium sp.; assembly: GCF_051860225.1. Classification (GTDB taxonomy): domain Bacteria; phylum Bacteroidota; class Bacteroidia; order Chitinophagales; family Chitinophagaceae; genus Sediminibacterium. Next base: position 245,958 of record NZ_JBHYEI010000003.1, on the reverse strand, counting down.
CCCATTCTATGTCTCCGTTATTGAAATTGACCATAATACAAAAGAAGCTACTGCAGAAATCAGCGTTAGAATTTTTACGGATGATCTTGAAAAGACACTCCAAAAAAACACCACCGCTACTATTGACATACTTAAACCAAAAAATAAGGCAATTATTGATCAACAAATCAACCAATATATTAGCAAAACCCTTCAATTAAAAATTAATGGGAAGGCAGTAAAGCTTAATTATATCGGGTATGAGATTATTAAAGAAAGTACCTGGTCTTATTTTGAAGTAGTGGAAATAAAAGAGATGAATACAGTAGACATCAACTGTGCTATTTTACATGATTTTGAAACTAGCCAAATCAACTTATTTCATGTGAAAAGTAAGGGCAATCAAAAAAGTTACAAATTAGACTATCCAAACAAGTCTACGAGTTTTAGTTTTTAATCCTCATTTGCTAAAGCCTCTGTCGTGGTAACTAAAACTTTGTCTATTCGATGATTATCCATATCTACTATCTCGAAAGTAAACGATTCCCATTCTAAGGTTTCCCCGGTTTTAGGTATTCTTTCTAAATGATGAATGATAAAACCTGCAAGTGTATTAAAGTCTTGCTCCCATTTTTCCATCCATTCTGTTTTATCAAACTTACTCAAGAAATCGTAAAAAGGTATTTGTGCGTCTATTAAGAAAGATCCATCGGCGCGCTCAATAATTTCATAATCCTCATCTTCTTCCTGCGGAATATCGCCAACAATTGCTTCTAAAATATCATTTAAGGTCATTAATCCTTGAACACTACCATATTCATCCACAATAAAACATTGATGAATTTTGGTTTGCTTAAATTTTTCCAATACTTGGTATGCAGAATTATTCTCTGGAACATACATTGCCGATCGCATGATAGAGAAAATGGTTGCATCTGCATCGGCCGTAAATAGATCTTTAATAGAGACAACCCCTTTAATATGGTCAATATCGTCTTCACAAACTGGATACACAGAGTGAATCATATCATGCAATTGCGCCCTTACCTCGCCTACTTTCTTTTCTCCATCTAACCACTCTATATCACTTCTATGCGTCATTAACGAAGTAATATTACGATCACTCAAATGAAAGACCCTTTCAATTATTTCTTGCTCCGCTTCTTCAATGGTTCCCTGCTCAGTTCCTTCACTAATAATTGCTTTGATTTCTTCTTCTGTAACCTGATTTTCATTGGCTTTAATCCTAAGCAGTTTAACAATAAAATGAGAAGACTTAGATAATAACCAAATAAAGGGGAATGTGATCCATCCAGCAACACGCATTGGCCCTGCCACTGATTTGGCAATGCGTTCAGGATTACTCAATCCAATTCTCTTTGGAACCAATTCACCTAATACAAGTGAAAAATAAGTAACAATAATTACAATAATAGTGGTAGAAATCGTACTACTATATTCGGACAATCCACTAAATCCAGCTAACCAAGCAGCCAATGGTTCTTTAAACTTATCCCCAGAAAAAATACCAGTCAGAACGCCAATCAACGTAATACCAATTTGGACAGTAGACAAAAACGTATCTGGGTGATTGGCTAATTTGAGCGCTTTTGCAGCATCGTCGTCTCCTTTTGCAGCTTGTGCCTCTAAACGTGCTTTTCTTGCCGAAACCAATGCGATTTCTGCCATAGAGAAAAGTCCATTGACAATTATCAAAAAAAGTATCAGAAAAATTTCCATCATTTTGGTAAAAATAAGCAAAAATAAGCAGTCTAGGGCTTGCCGTCTAAATCTAAAATAACATAACGTGGCGTTTCTGCTGACCGGGTTGCTGGGTTTAAAAATTGAATGGTTAGTAACGATACAGCAAATTGGTTACCCTCATGTACTATTTCAGCAGCAGGAAATACTGTTCTGAAAACCGCAACGCTGTCTTTGCTAGTTATTACTTTTTCATTGGGCTTAAACAGCTCTTTATTAGATTTGAAAGGGAAAATATGCTTTGCATAAAAATGGAGGGCATTGCTATTATGAATTCCGTACAAGCTAATTTCTTCTTGGGCTAACTGCTTTTCCTTAATTGCTTTTGCTGCGTCATTACCCATTTGATACTGTAATAATTGGGGGTAAAAAGTACTACCTAGCAGAAAATTTACTCCTATACTAGTGATTAAAGCAATAGCCAACTGCGTTGGGATTAAAACTGTTTTTTTAGTAGCAACCCAAACAAATAGCCCAAATCCAGTAATTGCAAGTAAAGTAAACATGAACGAAACTTCTTTAAATACCCAACCAGTAATAACTATAATGGCTAACCATAGCAACAAGAAAATAAACAAATGGAAAAAGTATAATGGCTTTTGCCATTTCTCTACTTTATTAAGGTATAATAAATCATATAAAAATTTACCTGTAATCACAGCAGCAAGTGGGTAAACCACAAATATATAGTGAGGTAATTGGGCTTGGCTTCTGGCTAATATGATATAAGTTAAAACAAACCCTCCTGTTGTAATGAACTCTTGATCACTAGATAGCTGCATCTTTTGCTTGAATATTACTTTGACTGCAAAAAATAGAGCTGGAAAGAAAAAAAAGATCCAAGGCAGAAAACTCCAAAACATATTCTCCAGTAAAAACGTGAAGTAGCTCATTTCATGGTAAAAATTTTCACCTGTATACCTGCCAAAACTTTGAGTCCAAAAATAAAAACGAAGACCTGAATCAATTGGTCTTCCATTAATCAATTTGCCTGGTTGTAAATCATACTGTTGATAAAGCCCTATACACATGGGCAATAAAATAATGCCTATTATAAAAATACCTATTAAATACTCCCATCTATAAAATTGCTTCCAATTCCTTTGCAATAAAAAATGACTGGCAAATGCAAGTCCAGGAACCATTAATGCTATAGGGCCCTTAGTCATCATTCCACATCCAATAAAAACAAATGCTAAAATGAAATTTTTCCAGCGCTGCTGTTTAAACCAAACTGCTAGTTGCCAAATGGAAAGCATCACCCACCCCATCAGCATAGTATCGGTTCTTACATCGTGGCTAATTAAAAACAGCGCTTGAGAAGAAGCCAAAATCATGGCGCTCAACTTGCCAATTTCTTCACCATAGTAAATTTTAGCAAACTGATAAGTAGCATAAATACCAGCAAGCAATACTACTAAAGAAGGAAGTCGATATGCCCAATCATACACACCCAACAGTTGCATACTAAATGCAGATAGCCAAAACAATAAAGGTGGTTTATCCAAATAATTTTGACCCTGATCAAAAATCTGCAAAAAACTATCCCGCTCAATCATTTCTCTACTGATTGAAGCATATTGTGATGCATCAATGTCCATCAGTGGAATAAAAAAGACCCCAACTAAATAAACAAGAATACATGATCCGATAACGGTATTAAAAAATTTATTAGAAATCATGTAATTATTTATTTTGAATATCTGCAAAAGAAATCTTTCCAGCAGTTCTATTATGAAAGTAGGCTGAAGTAATTCCTATTACTGCCCCCAATATAGCTCCAAAAAATATATCTAAAGGATAATGCACCCCAACATAAATTTGGCCATAAGAAATGGCAGCAGCCCAAATTAAAAAAGCATACTTCCACTTCCCAATTATATTGCCCAAAGTAAGAAAAATGTATACTGCGAAACCAAAGTGATTAGTAGCATGAGAAGAAGTAAAACTATATCCTCCTGAACACCCATTCAACAATAGTCGAACTTGATTCATCAAAAAGGGATCGCTACAAGGTCTAGGCCTTTCAAAAAAAGGCTTTACTAGACTGCTGCTTATTTGATCGGTTAATACAATTGTTAGTACTGCAAATAAAATGAAAGCAAAAGCTTTTTGCCGAAAATTAACCAATGCCATTACAATAATAAATAAATACAAAGGCATCCAAGTATTGCCTTCTCTAAACCAAGGAAATACTGAATCTAGAACTGGGTTTGTATATACTGTATTTAATAGTAAAAACAATTCTTGATCAGTCTTAATGAGCTTATCAAGCAAGTTTACAGATGCATTTAGAAACATAATCATGCTGCAAAATAAGAAGATTATAGTGTTTAAGCTTTTTGACAAGTATGACTGCAATCATAAACATGGGAACTTGCCTTTTTTAGCTTTACACAAAACTTACAGTTATGAATAAAAAACCAATCGTATTTGTACTAATGACAGCCTTTTGCTGGGCTGTCTTTGCTTGCGGAGGCGGTGGCCCAAAAGCAGAATCGAATGAGTCGGCTTCAGATGCAACAGTTGCTCCAAATGCAACTCCTTCAGACTACGACCCTAAACGAGGGGAAGGTAAATTCAACAAATCAAATGTGACCCTAGGTTCAATTGATCAATCAATGGCAAGTAAAGGAGAAGCCATTGCTGCTACGAAGTGTACTTCTTGTCATAAACTAACTGAAGAAAAATTAGTAGGCCCAGGATGGAAAGGAGTCACAACCCGCAATACTCCTTACTGGATTTTAAACTTTATTACTAACCCCGATCCAATGATAGAGAAAGACCCTAAAATTCAAGCACAATTAGAATTGTGCTTGGTTAGAATGCCCAATCAAGGGCTAACCGAAACTGATGCAAGAGAAATCTTAGAGTTTATGCGTAAAAATGATGGAACTAATTAAACAAATCATATGAAAATAATACAAACAACCTCCATTGCTGCTATCATAGCTATAGCTGCATTGTATTCTTGTAAACCTAAAAACTCTGGAAGTGCTGTCAGCGGGGACGCCGCAGCAAAAGCCTATGTGGCACCAGGTAAATACGATGAATACTACAATTTTGTTTCGGGTGGATTTAGTGGCCAAATGAGTGTTTATGGATTACCAAGTGGCCGCTTACTTAGAGTAATTCCTGTTTTTTCTGTTGATCCCGAAAAAGGTTGGGGTTATAGCGAAGAAACTAAACCCATGTTAAACACTTCTCATGGCTTTGTACCATGGGACGATTTACATCACACAGAAATGAGCCAAACCAATGGTGAAATTGATGGGAAATGGGTATTTGCAAATGGCAATAACACCCCTCGTTTAGCAAGAATAGATTTAAAAACTTTTAGAACAGCTGAGATCCTAGAACTACCAAATAGTGCGGGCAATCACAGCTCCCCTTTTGGAACAGAAAACTCAGAATACATTGTTGCTGGTACACGTTTTAGTGTGCCTTCTGACGAAGACAATGGTGATGTTGCCATTAATTCTTACAAAAAGAATTTTAAAGGTCATATCTCATTTGTAAGTGTTGCAAAAGAAACCGGAGAAATGAAAGTTGCTTTCCAATTAAAAACACCTGGCGTGAACTTTGACTTAGCTCGTGCAGGAAAAGGAAAGTCTCATGGGTGGTTCTTTTTTAGCTGCTATAATACTGAGCAAGCAAGTACTTTATTAGAAGTAAATGCTTCTCAAAAAGACAAGGATTTTATAATGGCGGTGAATTGGAAAAAAGCGGAGGAATATATCAAAGCAGGGAAAGGCAAAAAAGTAAAAGCTAAGTATGCACATAATACTTGGAACGAATCTACCCAAACTGCCACTTCAAAAATGGAAGAGGAAGTGTTGGTTTTAGATGTGAAAGAATTTAAAGACATCGTTTATTTTATTCCTTGTCCTAAGTCTCCACACGGTTGTGATGTTGATCCAACAGGTGAATACATTGTAGGCTCAGGTAAATTAGCCGCTTTGATTCCTGTTTTTAGTTTTGATAAAATTCAGCAATCGATTGCAGCTAAATCTTATGATGGAGAATATGAAGGTATACCTGTTATTAAATACGAATCAGCTTTATATGGCGAAGTAAAGAAGCCGGGTCTAGGACCACTACATACTGAATTTGATGGTAAAGGATATGCATACACTTCATTCTTTGTATCTTCTGAAGTGGTAAAATGGAATATCAAAGATTTAAAAGTAGTAGATCGAGTACCTACTTATTATTCTGTTGGTCACTTAAGTATCCCTGGTGGAAATACTAAAAAACCATCTCCTAAATACTTAGTTGCCTATAATAAAATTACCAAAGATCGTTATTTGCCAACTGGGCCAGAATTGTCACAAAGCGCACAACTATATGATATTAGTGGTGATAAAATGCAATTGATTTTAGACTACCCAACCATTGGGGAACCACATTATGCGCAGTCTGCACCAGCGGATATAATTAGAAACAACGGTCAACTGAAACTATTTAAATTGGCAGAGAACAAACATCCTTATGTTACTATGGGTGAAGCCAACGCAAAAGTTACCAGAGAGGGAAATAAAGTACATGTGTATATGACTTCAATTCGCTCACACTTTGCACCAGATAATATTGAGGGTATTAAAGTAGGAGACGAAGTTTATTTTCATGTTACCAATCTAGAACAAGACTGGGACGTACCACATGGTTTTGCAATTAAAGGAGCGGATAATGCAGAATTGCTCATCATGCCAGGCGAAACAACCACTTTAAAGTGGGTACCTAAAAAGCCGGGTATGTTCCCAATGTACTGTACAGATTTCTGTAGTGCATTGCACCAAGAAATGCAGGGTTATATTAGGGTTTCCCCAGCAGGAAGTAATGTACCACTTACATTTAGTTTAGGAAAAGCTGTTCCAGAAACAAAGTAATCATTTGTAACAAAAGGAGCAGTTCATTCAAACACTGCTCCTTTTTTATTTAAAAAATGTAAGATGAAAAAAGAAATATCTACAACATCAAAATGGTTGTTAGTGATAAGTGCAATCTTTTTAGCTATTTCAATTATAGTTCCAATTTGGCGAATAGAGTTAGATGCACCGCAATATCCAGAAGGATTGGGCTTACAAATATTTTCATATAAACTAGGCGGTGATGTTGCAATTATAAATGGGTTGAATCATTATATAGGAATGCAAACATTGCACGAAGAAAATTTTATTGAATTCACGTTACTTCCATTTATTATTGGATTTTACGCATTATTAATGTTGTTTACCGGTTTAAAAGGTGGTAGAAAAATATTGTATACAACATTTACAGCTTTTGTTGTTTTTGGAATTATCGCCATGATTGATTTTTGGAGATGGGAATACAATTACGGTCATAAACTTGATCCAAATGCCGCCATCATTGTGCCAGGTATGGCCTACCAACCACCACTTATTGGATTTAAACAGCTATTAAACTTTGGCGCCTATTCTATTCCTGATATTGGTGGATGGTTATTTATTGGAGCAGGTTTACTGTGTTTAATAGCAGTATCCATTGAAGCTGGATGGCTGAATAAATGGATGAAAACAAAAATCAATGCTACTCTATTTATGATATTTCTATTTGCTTCTTGTTCTAGTAAAAAACCTGAAGCTTTAGAAGTGAATAAAGACCAATGTGAATTTTGTAAAATGGCTGTAGCAGACGTAAGATTTGGAGCAGAGTCAATTAGTAGCAAGGGAAGGATTTACAAGTTTGATGATTTAAATTGTATGATTTCATTTAAAAAATCGAATGAAAAAATAAAAATGAATCAATTTTTCGTAAACGACTATGAAGCAAACAACCAACTTATTGATGCAACAACAGCATGGTATATAATGCACGAAACTGTGAAGAGTCCAATGGGAAGTAATACAGCTGCATTTTCAAAAAGAGCAACAGCACAGAATAAAGCAAGAATAATTTCTACAGAAGTTCTATCATGGGATCAATTAAAATACTAGGTATGAAATGGTTCTTATCAACACTAACTATTCTATTAATCACGAACGCTCTCAAAGCAAATTCCATTCATGTAGGACCTAAGTATCCATATAAAACTATTAAATCAGCTTTAGCAAAAATTGATAATGGAGATACCCTTTATATTCATAAGGGACTTTATAAAGAGGGAAATATTGTAATCAATAAAGCAATCACCATTATTGGAATTGATAGACCTATACTAGACGGAGATAAAAAATATGAAGTAGTATCCGTAAAGTCAAGTTATGTTACTATTAAAGGGTTAAGAATTCAGCATTCAGGCTATGCTAGTTTAGATGATCCTGGTGGTATTAAAGTTTATGAAGCAACAAGGGTAACAATCATCAACAACGAATTATATGATAACTTTTTTGGTATATATATTCAATTTAGCAGCCATTGTATTATTAAAAACAATCAAATAGTTGCTTTTGGCAAAGAAGAACAAACAATAGGAAATGGAATACACTGTTGGAAAAGCGACAGCTTACAAATTATTGGCAATAGCATAAAAGGATGTAGAGATGGAATCTACTTTGAATTTGTGAATAATTCTGTTATTTGGAGAAACACAGTTACTGACAACATAAGGTATGGTTTACATTTTATGAATTCCAATAATGACGGATACTTCACGAATATTTTCAGTAGAAATGGAGCTGGTGTTGCTGTAATGTTCTCAAAAAAAATAAACATGATAAATAATACTTTCAATGAAAATTGGGGAGATGCTGCTTATGGAATATTATTAAAAGAAATATCAGATTGCCATTTATCAGGCAATCATTTTAATAAAAATACAGCTGCCATTTTTATGGATGGTTGCAATAGAACGATAGTTGAAAAAAATGTTTTTAGCAATAATGGATGGGGGCTAAAAATACAAGCCAACTGTATGGATAATAAAATTCAAAGCAATAATTTTTTAAAAAACACTTTTGATGTTAGTACAAATGGTACGCTATTATTGAACAAGTTTCAATATAACTATTGGGATAAGTACACTGGATATGATTTAAATAAAGATAAAATTGGAGATGTTCCATATAGACCTTTGAGTTTATACTCAGTGATTGTAGAGAACAATCCAACAGCTATGTTATTGTATAGAAGTCTTATTGTAACGCTGTTAGATCAATCTGAAAAGAAAATACCAAGTCTTACTCCTGAAAATTTTATAGATGAAAAACCACTGATGAACTTACTGAAATTATGATTGAGATAGAAAAAATATCAAAGAAATTTGGAAAGCTTTCGGTTTTGAATACGATTAATCTTTCATTAACGAAAGGTGAATGCATTGCGTTGATTGGACCCAACGGATGCGGCAAAACCACGTTGATAAAAATAATATTAGGGATGGTCATTCCAGATAGCGGTAATATTTGGGTCAACAAACAGTCCATTCTAAAAGGAGAGTTTTACAAAAAACAAATTGGGTATATGCCGCAAATTGGTAAATACCCACAAAATATGACAATAGGCCAAATTATTAATATGATTAAAGGTATTAGAAATAGTGAAAGCGAATTAGATCTTGATTTATATAAATCTTATGGACTTGAATTTTTATTGAATAAAAAAATGAGTACGTTAAGTGGTGGCACAATGCAAAAAGTAAGTGCAGTATTAGCTTTTCTGTTCAATCCGGATATTTTGATATTGGATGAACCTACTGCTGGTCTTGATCCTATAGCAGCAGAAATACTCAAACAAAAAATTGTGCTCGAAAAACAAAAAGGAAAATTAATCATCATTACTTCTCACCTACTAAGTGAATTAGATGACATGGTTAGTGAATTGATATTTATGCAAGAAGGGAATATTGTATTTCATCACTCAGTGGCTACATTAAAATCATCTACCCAAACTGACAAAATATCAACCGCAATATTACAAATTCTACAATCAGTGCAATATGGGAAGAATATTTAAATACGTAATGCTAGACATTGTGAAGAACAAGTTTGTCATGGTTTACACTATCATAATGGCTTTGATTGGTTGGTCTGCATTTACGTTAGAAGACAGTAGCGCAAAAGGTATTTTGACTTTGTTGAACTTGATTTTATTAACCATACCATTGGTTTCTATTTTGTTTTCAGCGATTTATATATACAATAGTGCAGAATTTATTGAGCTATTGATTAGCCACCCAATAAAAAGGAAAAAAATATGGATAAGTTTATTTTGGGGCTTGAATAGTAGTTTAATTAGTGCTTTTATTATTGGGGCTGGAATACCCTTGTTGATTTTTGCGGAAGCCCCACTGTCATTTTTAATGATTGGCATTGGCATATTGATAACGACCATTTTTGTTTCACTAGCAATGCTTTGTACCATCGTATATAAGGACAAAGCAAAAGGAATTGGTTTAACCATTGTACTATGGATATACTTTGCATTATTATTTGATGGACTACTACTTTTCTTACTTTTTCAATTGGCTGATTATCCTATTGAACAGCCAATGGTTCTAATGACGGCTTTAAGTCCTATCGATCTTTCAAGAATTATGATTTTACTTCAATTAGACACTTCTGCAATCATGGGATACACAGGCGCAATATTTAAGGAGTTCTTTGGCACAACCAATGGCATGATTGTCTCATTTGGATTGTTGATTCTATGGACTGTATTACCATTTCTATATTCCTTATATAGATTTAAGAGAAAAGACTTATAAATAATTTGTATATGCTTATTTAAAAATTTACTTTATGAAAAACGATATAATCAACAGGGATGATATAGAGTTATTAATCAATAGCTTTTATAAGAAAGTACAAAAAGACCCTTTGATTGCTTTTTTCTTTACCAAAATTGTACCGGTAAATTGGGAAGCGCATTTGCCCGTCATGTATGGATTCTGGGAAAATATTTTATTCTTCTCTGGAACTTATGAAGGGAACCCAATGGCAAAACACAAATCCATACATCAAAAATGCCCCATGAAGATGGAGCATTTTCAAAGATGGACTAGTTTGTTTAATGAAACTGTAGACGAACTATTTGAAGGCGATAAAGCAGAACTTGCAAAGCAAAGAGCAATGAGCATTGCAACTGTAATGCAAATTAAAATGTTTAGCTAATTCAACTATTTAGGTAAAAGCACATCATTAATTACATGAATAATTCCATTAGAAGTAACAATAGATGCTACAACTTCAGAACCGTTAACAAATAGTTTATTGTCTTTTTTAGTAATTTTTACTTTACCCCCATTCACCTGCTCAAATTCTTGGCCATCTTGCATATATTCTGATTTTAGAACACCAACATAAGTATGATACTCTAAAATATTTTTTAAATCTGCCTTCTTCTCTGGTTTTAATAAATCCTCCACAGTTCCCGCTGGCAATTTATCAAAAGCTGCATTGGTTGGGGCAAAAACAGTAAATGGGCCTGCATTACTTAATGCATCTACTAATTCTGCAGCTTTAACAGCTGTAACTAGGGTACTATGATCTTTACTACCAACAGCAACCTGAACAATGTTGGGGCTTGATGTTTCATCTTTTACAGCTGATTGACCTGCCCCGTTTTCTGTTGCAGTTGCCGAGCTAGCATTTTCTGGCTCAGAAGATGAATTGGCGTTAGAACAACCAATGCTAAAAATCAATAGCATGGCTGATAAAATAATTGCATTTTGTTTCATAACCGAGATTTTAGGTTTTAGCTAAGTTCTTGCATAGCTGTACCTTTTTTTATGATTGTAATCACAAGTGAAATCAAGGTTTATTTGGCCTAAGCGGGACCATTAAAAAGCTCGAAAGAAGCAACATTATAGCAATGAATAATAAAATCTCATTTACGAAAGGTACCACTGTATAACTGAGTGATGCAATTCCCTGAGTTCCTAGTACAATTTCATTTAATACCACAAATACGGCAAATAGTTGGGTGGCAAACAGATTGTATTTATTGAATATAAAATACTTATTCAAATGAATATAACTTATCATGAATAATGCTGTAAAAGCCAATAAAACCAAATGCAGATAAGCAATAACAATCGGTCTAAAACCAAATGCCAACTTACTGACAAAAGGAATAGTAGACCCAGTCTGTAGAATAATTTTAACTAAGAGTGCTCCTAAGGAAATAAAAAGCAATAACAATAATGTTTTGTTAGGTTCTATTAATGTTACCACTTGTTTTCTTAAAACCAAAAAACACAACTGTATCATACCAAGCAATTGCATTAATGCGGAAACTACAATTATTGTATACAACCAAAAAGGTAGATTTAGCCATAATACAGAAAGCCCATAAGCAGGGAAACAGCTGATCGCAAATAACCAAAAAATGTTATCACTTTGCTTAGTTAATAATTGTTTATCTAATAACCAATTAAAAAATAACCCAATACAACCAAAAAAGAACCAACCATTGTACTGAAAGTGCAAGAACCAATAAGTTGCAGCTAAATAAGTATGTTGGGTTTTCTTTCCAGTAATAAACATGTATAAAAGCCAAATATTGGCTAAAAGCGATAACAAATAAAAAATACCAGCTGCTTTATACCAGTTTGAAATTGGGGTTTGTTTGCACCATGGTAAAACGAAGAATAACTTAATAATAAAAATTGCCCCCACAAGTAACCCTGCCATTTGAGCTATTGCAGAGGACATTGTATAGCCGTTCACAAAAAATAAGATACAAGTAGTGTAGGCAAAATATAAATTGAAGTAAATCAGTCTACTAAAACTCCTCAACTGATTAGCATCTAATACATTTTTTATAGAATCAGCAACAAATACCATTAATAAAAAAGAAACGAAGCCAGAAAAAGCAAAACCAGAATGAGCTAGTTGTAAATTCTTCTGATTAACCCATATGAGTTCAAAACCAATTTTATATCGCATTAAAACACCGATAATGGCTACTAAAACCAAATTGAGCATTCCTATTTTCAGTAGACGGGGAATATTCATTTATAAAACACTTTATGATCTTGTATAGCTACAATTTTTTTATCGGATAATTTAGACAAAGTCCGAATAACTGTTTCTACTCTTAATCCAGTATAGTCGGCCAGTTGCTGCCTAGTGTAAGGAACCAACCCGTTTTCTTTTAATTTACATTCAGACTTTATCTTATCAAAAAAACCAATTAGTTTTTCTTCAGGTGAATTATTTACTAAAATATTAGCAGTTAAAGTTTTACAATATAATCGTTCACAAAAGATGTGAAATAATTTCTTAAATAAAACAGGATGATCCTCAAGTAACAAAAAGAATTTATCTTTACTCAGCCGGTAAATGATTGAATCACTTACTGCGTAAGCACTTGCAGGATAAGGCTTTCCCAGCATTAATGCAGGCTCTCCAAAACTATTGCCATCATTAAAAACACCTTGAATAAACTCCTTCCCATCATTGGTTAAACTGGTCATTTTAACCATCCCCAAATCAATCTGATGAAAATAACGAGCTTCATTCCCTTGACTAAAAATTAATTCTCCTTTATGCCATTCTTTTGGTGTAGCACCATAAGCGAGTAATGTATCAACATCAATATGCATAACAACTGTTTAAATGGAAAACAGGACTTATTGAAGTTAAACAAAAAAACAACGATTCTTTTTTATTTATTTTTTCAATATTGGCTCAATCGCTTTTTTCCAAATTGCATAGCCCTTTGCATTCATATGTAAACTATCCTTAAGAAATAAATCTTTCATGGGTTCCCCATTTTCTGCTAACATAGGTGTCCATACATCTACATAGTTGGTTCTTCTTTGTGATCTTAAATACTGTCGAATTCCTTCATTCGCTGAAATCATTTGATCTTTCATTTTCCACCTTGATGGGCTTGGCTTCATACTTATATACGCAATATATGTTCTAACATTATTATTTCTTATCGCTTTAAAGAGTATTTTGAACCTTTCCACCACTGAATCACTCGATAGTTTTGGATCGACTGCAAAATCATTCTCCCCACAATAAATAACCACTTGTTTAGCCTTATAAGGAAACAATATCTCCTCGGTATATCGAATCATATCTGGCAAAGAAGACCCACCAAAACCCCTATTGATAATGGTATAGCCAGAAAAATCTTCTTGAATTGTTTTCCACAGCCTAAATGAAGAACTACCAGCAAATAAAATGGCACCTGAAGGTGGCATGGAAGCACTATCTGCTTTTTGAAATGCTTTTATTTCATTAATAAATGGCTGAGCATAACTAAAATTAAAAAAGCTAATTTGTACAAATACAAAAAAAGCGATAAGAAGCTTATTAGTGTTTTTCATTCAGTTCTATTTTAATAAGGTCATGGTAGCCATCACAGGGAAATGATCACTAGGATATTTCAAATCGTATGAATCAGTGATGGTTGCAAATTTTTCCACTACCCATTTCCTATTTTTATTCAAAAAGATATAGTCAATTGCTCCATTCGGTTTTTCTTTGAATTTAAACGCATTCCAAGTATCACTATTCCCATAAACCATTTTACTATTATCCCTTGCATTATTCATTTCACTCGCGATTTTCTGGATAGGCTCCTCTGTTGGTCGCAAATTAAAATCACCTAGCAAAATAACTGGCTCATTCCTTACATTGAGTTCTTTTATTTTTTGCAATATCAATTTTGCAGATTCAATTCTTGCAATTTTACCAACATGATCAAAATGGGTATTGAAAACCCAGACAATTTGATTGTTTTTTTTATTTTTAAATCTTCCATATGTACAAACTCGATTACAAACAGCATCCCATCCCATACAAACTGAATCTGATTTAGCTGCTAACCAAAAAGTAGATTGTTGTAGCGGAATATATTTATCTTGATTATACAAAATACAAGAATACTCTCCCAAAGTTTTACCATCATCACGTCCAACTCCAATATAAGAGTAGTTTATCAAAATGCTGTCTAAGTATGTCAGTTGATGATGCAATACCTCTTGCGCACCAATGAAATCTGGCTCATAGTATTGCATAAGTCCAGCCACCCTATTTTTCCTTAAGTCCCATCTGTTTTCTCCATCAGAAGCGGCATCTAATCGAATATTAAATGACATGGCTTTGATGGTGGTTTGTGCACTTACATTTGTTAGATATAAAAATGCAACAAGCCAAATCATATACTTTTTCATATTTATTTTTTTATATAAGGACTAGTAAACCCTAATTTAGTTAAGCCTTGTTGAATTTCAGGACAACTCATAAATAATTTCCACAATAAACCCGTTCGATAGTTTTCCATCATTACCACTATTGGCCCTTGATCAATGGCCAAATACCTTGGTTGAAACCAATTATGGTGTATACTAAATGCATCATAGAACCCATATTTACCCCATACTTTATCGCCCATTTGATTGTACCAATATTTCATGGCTTGCATCGATTCATTAGGAGTATAAGGAAAAGAAGACAGCGCCGCTGTAGGAGAAATAACCCCTTTATCGCTCTCTTTACTTGGAGCATGACCAGCATACCCTTTTACAGAATAGCTAGCAGTTAATCCCCAATTATTAGGCCCATAGCCTTTATATCCTTCACTATTTTGTACACACCATTCATAATTAATTTTTGCTTGATTTACTGTTTCATCCCAATAATTGGCATACTTGTCTTTTAATCCTCGTGGATCTAATCCTAAATAAGAATAATGTGCCCAAAACAAAGGACCTCCATTGGGTGGATTCCCCTGGTGCTTCAAGTTAAGTGGTAGATTATAGGATGTTTTAGTTTCCTTAATCCTCCCATTCATTGCCCAACCTTCATGATAAACTTCTGTTGGTACCCCATGAGTAGGTGAAGATGCCGCCAATATATACATGATTAAACACTCATTATAACCTTTAACTGCAAAATTCATTTTCCATTCATAATTAGGACTCCAATGCCAATACAATACATTCTGCTTGTTTCTATAGAATTCAAAATCAACTTCTTTCCATAGCTTATCTGCTCTAGCAGCAATCGCTTTCTCTTGCTTATTGCCATTTTGAAAATATTGCCTAACACATAATAACCCTTGCAACATAAAAGAACTCTCCACTAAATCACCTCCATCATCGTATTTACTAAACGGCTTTACTTTTCCAGTTTTGCCATTCCACCAATGTGGCCAAGCCCCATGAAAACGATCTGCAGTTTCTAAAAACTGTAAAATAGTTTCTAATCTTTTTACTCCTTGAGCTCTAGTAATAAACCCCCGCTCTATTCCAACTAAAATAGCCATAACCCCAAATCCACCTCCCCCACTGGTTACTACATCTTGGTCATTCTGCGGATAAATATTATCCATATGAACTCTTTCTCTTGCTAACCCACTCACAGTTTCAGCACCATCCCAGAAATATTGAAAAGTAGCTGCCTGTACTTTTCTAAATAAAGCAGTATCCCTCGCTGCAATTGGATCCAGTCTCACTCGTTTATTTTGTGCAATTAAAGTGGAGCATATAAGCAGAAGGACCAGAAATAAATATTTTTTCATAAAATAATTTAATCAATCTAAAATACCCGCCCTAAGGCGGGTATTCGTCAATAATAAACCCAGTATTCAACCCTAAAAAAATTATTTCCCAGCTATCCCCAAATTATAAAGCGCACGAATATGCGCATCAGGCAAAGCAATATTATAAATTCTTAACTCATCTATAACACCTGTCATTGCAGCAAAACTTGCATCAGCACTTACCGATTTGCCAGGAATTACATTATAATTTCCACCAATGATTACTTCACTAGGTTCTGTAGCTCTGAAATTATTATTTCCGGTTCCTCTGCTAGGGAACGCCCCTGCTCTCCTACCATTAATCCATATATCAAAAAACCCATTACTAGCATTATAATTTAACGCCAAGTGAACCCATTTGTCTGGGCCAATTGGAGGGGTGATATAAGGCATGTAATTAGGTGATCCAGGCGCATCCCTCAAAGTATTGATATTGTCTTGTGTACCTCCACCAATAGTGATGAAAGTTGGCTGAACTTTAAGATCAGTTACATTAGATGCTGGAAATGATTGAGTATTTAACACAAAGTTTAAACTACCGTTAAAAATACCAGGTCTAGTTAATTGAAACAACATAGTCCGCCTAGAACCATTATTAGAAATCTGTATCCAGGTACTTATTGCAAAACTTCTAAAAACATCTGTTTTAAAAGCATTAAACTGGGTAGGATAATATAAAAATCCAGCATTTAACCTTAGTGCTTGCCCTTTAATTCCAGTAGCAACATAAAACTATCATTCAATGAGGTACCAGGAGCTGTATTTGACTTAACTTCATTTTTAGAATTATCAAATGGCCAATAAGCAACCAGACTTTCAGGGAATACCTCATCTGAAGAGGAAAATCCATCAATTTTGCCAACATAATCTGCAGTAGATACAGAAGGTAAATTATTGGGATTACCATCTTTTTTACAAGATACCATCCAACTACTCAAAGCAAATAAACCCCAAAGCACGAGGCTTCTTTTAATATTATTCAATTGCATATTCGTATTTTTTATATGTTCAATTAATACCCAGGATTTTGTTTCAAGACCCCAGCTGTTAAATCAATCTGTGCTTGTGGTATGGGTAACAAAGCGTCTCTTGCTGCATTAAAATTAGACTTGCCAGCAGCATTCATTACGTTCTGAGCAATACCCCATCTGACAATATCAAAGAATCGATCATGTTCCATAGCTAATTCTATTCTGCGTTCTCTCCTGATGGCTTCTCTTAATAAACTTTGATCAGTTGTGGTGACATCTGGTAAAATGGAATTATTACCTGCTCTTGCTCTAAACCGCACACTATTTAAAGCATCTCTAGCAGCAGCGATATTATTTGCTCCTCCTACCTCATTTGCAGCTTCTGCATACATTAATACCACATCTGCATACCTAAGAATACGAACATTATTCCACCATCCAAACCTATTTCCTACAGCGGCTCTTGTAGCAGGGTTGGTATGTACTTTATGATTGTATCTAGGATTGGGTAACCCAACAGGAGTAACTTCTCCAAAAATGGTTACACCGGGCGTAGTAGGCGTACTGGTAAATAAAATGGTTCTTGCTCTCCTAGGATCATTGGGCTCGTATGCATCAGCCAAAATAGCACTAGGTGAATTCCAACCCCATCCTAAATCCCATGGACCTGCCCCTCTTACACCTTGTAAATTTGTATATTGAATCCCTTGCGCAGTTGGATTAATTGCATCTGCTCTTGCTTGTACTTCAAAAACAGACTCTTTACTGTTTTCACCCTCTTCTGAAAATATAGTATTGTAAGGTGTACTCAAATTATATTGACCCGAATTCATCACAATATTCGCAGCATTCATCGCTTGCGCCCATTTCTTTTGAGTTAAATACACTTTTGCTAACATCCCATTGGCAGCACCGCTAGTAATTCTTCCCGGAAATTTTACCGCATCCCAAAATGCTGGTAAATAGTTGGCTGCAAAAAGAAGATCATTCTCGATAAATGTATATACTTGATCAACACTACTTTGTGGAACATTATTTTGCGCAGCAGGGTCTGCAAACAATGTATCAATAATTGGCACTCTACCAAATAACCTAGTCAACATAAAGTAGGAATAGCCACGAATAAATCTTACTTCGGCTTGGGATTGTAACTTAATTGCATCAGTAGCTACAATTTGTTTGTTGGTACCTATTTGAAATAAAGTATTATTACATCTATTAATTAAACCATAATAGCCAACCCATAATGCGTTTGATCTAGCACTATTGGGAAGAACTGGGAAATTGTCCATACTAATTACGTCCGCACCACCATCTGAAGGAGTACTACCTTTATCTGCATCATCGCTTCTGATACTAGTAGCATTGATAAATCCATCGACATGTACATTATAATCTCGCAAACTATTGTAAGCACCAAAAATATACTGATCATAAGGTCCTGAACCTCCAGGATAAGGATAATTTTCTTCATCATACCCACCTTGTCTAGCAGTATCTAAAAAATTCTTTTTACATCCTGTTAAAACCGAAAAGGTTAAAAGAAGTAGCATCCATTTAGCAATACTTTGTTTATTAATTAAATTATTCATGGTTGAATATTTTTATCAGTTCAATTAAAATGTAACATTTATACCTACGGAATAAACAGCAGGAACTGGGAATACACCATTATCTGCACCACCGCCTAAGATGCTTCCAATTTGTGCTTCAGGAGAATATCCAGTAACTTGACTCCAGCTCTTAATATTTTGGCCATTTACAAAAACACGCGCTTTAGAGATTCCTAATCTTCTTAATGAAGCGTCTGAAAAAGTATACCCAATTTGCAAAGTTCTCAACCTAAAGTAATCTCCTGGCTCTAAATAATAGCTGCTAAATAAGAAATTATTACCCCTTGTATTATCTAGTATAGGTTCCACATTCGTTGTACCACCACCAGTCCATGCATTTAATCTATTTGCTTCAAAATTTAAAGTTGCAAAGTTGGCAATTCTACGTTGCGTGTAAATCTTATTACCTGCAACCCCTTGTCCTTCAATGGTAAAGTCAAATCCTTTGTAAGCCACATTAATATTTAAACCATAACTGTAAGGGGGGAATGGAGTACCTAAGAAAGTACGATCTGCAGGAGTCAATAATCCATCTCCGTTGATATCAGCGTACGCAATATCACCTGGTAATGAATTATTAAAGCGAGCCATTCTTCCTAATTCTGCGGTAGATTGATAAATACCAATCTGTCGATACCCAAAGAAGTACCCTATTGATTTACCAGTTTCTGTTAAGTTGGCTCCACCATTACCAAAAAGCTGAAAGTTTATTTTATCGCCTATTGAGTTTACAGTGTTTTGATTATAACTGAAGTTGGGAGAGATAGAATAAGTAATTTCTTTACCGATTTTATCAGTCCAGTTTAAACTCAATTCGACCCCTTGATTGGTTATTTTACCCAGATTGGTAAAATAGCTTCTTGTTTCGTTGGGTAAAGTAACTGCGGTTAAAATATCAGAAGTTGTTCTGTTATAATAAGTAAACTCTACATTCAAACGGTTGCGGAAAGTTTTTAAATCA
The DNA here is from genome assembly GCF_051860225.1 of Sediminibacterium sp. Classification (GTDB taxonomy): domain Bacteria; phylum Bacteroidota; class Bacteroidia; order Chitinophagales; family Chitinophagaceae; genus Sediminibacterium. The sequence goes on along the minus strand of NZ_JBHYEI010000003.1, from coordinate 226,213 downwards.
AACCCAATATCTAATCCTCTAACAACTTCCCACCTTAGATTTGGATCTGGAATGTATGCAGCTTGAATGGCTGTGTAAACATTATTACCAAATATGGCAGTTGAAGCATTAGAGATACCTGGCCTAAAAAGATTATCAGCAAAACCATTTGCATTACCAGTTTCTCCCCAAGCAGCTCTGAATTTTAAGAAATTGATGAAATTAATTTTTCTAACAAATGATTCTTCTGATGCAATCCAACCTAAACCCACAGAGCCAAATGTACCCCAACGATTTTGTGGTGCAAACTTTGAACTACCATCTCTTCGAACGGTAGCATTGATTAAAAATTTATTTTGATAAGCATAACTTAATCTACCAAACATACCCATAATGGCACTCTCACTTCCACCGCCGCCATACAACCCTGGATTATTGGGGTTAATGGTACTCAAATACCAAAAATCTGGGTTATTAGGAACATTCACTGAAGTATCTCTTCTATTACCATTAATATTTGTACTTACACTATAAATAGAAGTGAAACCAACCAACGCAGTTAATTTATGCCCATCACCTATTCTTTTATCATAGGTTAGGGTATGATCTTGTTGGTAACGCTTAAATTCAGCCATTTCCTGACTTACACCAGTTCTAACAGTATTGTCAAAAAAAGTAGTAGTTGGCGCAGATCCCTCTCCTAAATTGATGAAAGTAAATGGTAGTGGTGTATATGATCTAGAATTATTAAATCCAAGATCAGCAAAAAAAGATGACTTAAAAGTGAAGTCCTTTAAAAATTTAACCTCGGCGTATAAAGATCCAATAAACCTAAAACCCTTATTAATATCCGTACCATTGTTTCTATTTAATGCGGCAATAGGATTTCCTACTTGTGCACGTTGAAAAGATGGCATGCTAAAGTAAGTAGTTGCATTCTGCTGAATAGGTACAATGGGGGCAGCCCACAATGCATTAGTTAAACTAACTCCTGCAGGATTTTGAATCCAATGAAATGCATTGACTTCTCCACCAACTTTAATATTACTATTGAAACGAACTTCATGATTCAAACGAATCATATACTTCTCATAACTATTGAATTTTACTACTCCGTCTTGTTTATTATATCCAATATTGAGATAAGTACTACTCTTTTCTGAATTATTAGAAACACTTAAGTTATTGGTTGTTAGTAATGCATTCTGTAAAATTTCATTTTGCCAATTGGTATTTGCAGTGTAATTGCTATAATCGAATGGAGCAGCATTAATATTAGCCAATTGAGCGTCATACAATTTTTTGAAACCAGCTGCATCGGTTACTTTTATTTTATCAACAACTTTTTGAAAGCCTACGGTACTTTGGAAATTGATTCTTGTTTGACCTCTTGCTGCTTTTTTAGAAGTGATTGCAATCACACCATTAGCTCCTCTTAAACCATAAATTGCAATGGAAGAAGGATCCCTTAAGATATCAATCGTCTCAATATCTGCCGGATTTAAGAAATCTATATTGTCCTGTAAAATACCATCCACAACATATACTGGGCTTGCACTATTTGTACTGTTCACTCCTCTTATTCTAACGACCGGACTTGCACCAGCAACCCCAGAATTTGCTACGGTTAATCCTGCAACTCTACCCTGAAGTGAGCTAATTGGATTGGTATTAGGCATTTTTGCTAATTCATCTCCTTTGATTGTTGTAACAGATCCAGTAAGGTCTCTTTTACGTTGAGTTCCATATCCAGTTACTACTACTTGTTCTAGATTATTAACAGCAGCAATTAAAGAAACATTCAAATCCCTTTTACCAGCAACTGCAATTTCTTGTGAGTCATAACCAACTGATGATATAAGTAGTTTAGCATTGTCATCTGCTACAGTAATGCTGAATGAACCATTATTGTCTGTTGTAGTACCCACTTGTGTTCCTTTCACTTGAATGGATACACCACTTAAAGGTTCTCCTGAAGCAGATGTTATTCTACCCTTAACTACAATTTCAGCTAATTCGTTGGTTGAGTTACTATTTTCTTTTAGAACAACTAAATTAGTACCGAGTACTTTATAATTAATTCCGGTATTAATTAATAGCTTACCTAAAATTTCATCTAAAGTAGCATCTACCATATTGATGGTAACTTTTGGCTTCCCTTTTACAACCTCTTCAGCAAATAAAAACCGATAATCCGTTTTTTTCTCTACTTCAAACAATGCTTTTTTAAGATCAAGAGAAGCCATCTTTATAGTAATCCGGCTTTGTGATAAACCGATTGCGGAAACTTGCATACATACAAGTAGCAGTAAAGCAGTAGTTATTTTCATGATTCGGGCAAGCTTTTGTATAAAAAGATCTTTGTGTGAAACAACAGGTGTTTCATTATTTTTCATATTTTCAAATTGAAAGGGTTATGAATTACATACAGATTGAACAGTTTGTTTTTTTCTAAACCTGGCGGAGTTCCGCGCCAACGGAACTTCGCCCAATTTTATGTTGAATTCAGTCTTAATCTCATTTGGCAGCAATTTTATTGGTAAATAATAATCGTATTTCCTTTTTGGATTGTCTTAAATGGTATAATTAGTTTTAAGGCTTCTATTGCTTGATCAACCGTTTCTTTTTCAAAATTTCCATTCATTCTGGTTAACTTAAGGCCTTGAGATTGAATCTCAATCTTCACATTATACCAGCGTTCCATCATTATTGCGAGCTCCTCAAAAGTTTGGTCTCTAAAAACGAGCTTATTTTCTACCCATTGATTTTCCGCTACGGTACTATCTGGTGTGATAAACTTCAGCTTATTAATGGAAACTGCAGGTAATAGGTCAATTGTTTTTTGCTTTTTTTGTGCTTCAATCAACTTATTTTCAACAATCAATTTTTCATTAGGAGACAAAATGATTTTATCATCTGGTCTATTTTTGATAGTGACTTCAATTCTACCTTTTATAAGACTTGTCTCAGTTTGTTTGTCTTCAGGGTAGGCTTTTACATTAAACACTGTACCCAGCACTTTGATCCTGATACTTTTGGTATTAATGATGAAGGGGACTTCTTTATTTTTTACTACATCAAAATACCCTTCTCCTGTTAAGGATACTTCACGTGTTGTTTTTCCAAAATCCTTTTGATAGGCAAGTTTGCTCCCCCCATTTAACCACACAACAGATCCGTCTGGTAATTTTACTTGAGACTTCGACCCCAATCGTGTAGAAATTTCATTCAACTCTGGCTGCTTCTTTGCAATTGATTTTATTGTTGGCGCTTTAGTAAAAAAATAGAGCACACCAATAATCATTATCATTGAGGCAGCAGCATAATAAGTCCATTTAGGAATAAATCGAAGTTTACTGATTTTTGGCGAATGTAGTGAATCAGTATTATCCTGCTCTAAATCAAATTGATTTTTTTCGGCCAATTTATTTAAATGAAGCATGAATGCATCTTCAGCCTTTTCTTTATTGTAAACGGGGGGAATTTGCCAGATATTCTCAAGCTGCTGTACTGCAAATTGCCATTCAGGATGATCCTTAATAGATTGGTTAAGCTCAATAAGTTCTTGCTCATTCGCTTCGTTTGCAATCTTTTTAGCAATTAATAACCAAAATCGTTCCTGACTCATTGTTTTAGTTAGTTCCTATACTATAACAACTGAGTGGTGCTTTTACCCCTAAAAAGATAAATTATTTTTTAAATTTTTTTTCTAGCACCGGTTTGGGTTGAAGGTCAACCGGCATACTTTGAGCCATTCTACGCATTGCGATGGCCATTTGCGCCTCTACTGTTTTTACAGAAATAGATAATAATTCTGCAACTTCTCTGTATTTTAATCCATCCTCTTTAATTAACTTGAATATCAACCTGCAGCGATTCGGAAGGCTGTTAATGGCCATTTTAATTTTCAAAACCATGTCTTCTGTAATCATTAATAAGTCGGGCCTAAAATAAATACTATTTAATTGAACCTGCCATTCATCCATTGAAAGCCCTGCTCTTCTCTTTTGCTTTTTTAATAAATTCAATGACATATTTCGAACAGTTGTATAAAAATAATACAACGGAGACTCTAGCTGACAAAGCTGTTCTTTCCGTTGTATAATTAAAATAAATAATTCAGAAACAATATCTTCTGCTTCTTCTTCAGACCTTACAATAGAAAAAGAAAATTGCTTTAATTTCCCGTGTAATTGAATAAATAAAGTGCGATATGCCGACTGATCATTGTTATAAGCAATCGCAATCAGCAAATCTTTAATTTCCTCATTTCCCCCTACTGAATTCGAAGAATGCATCTACGTCTTTTTTAAATTGCACTAGTGATGGTTTGTGAATATAGTACATATGACCTGATTCGTAAAAATAGAACTGCACATTTTTTCTTTGTTCGGGTCTTAAAAACATATGTTCAATATCGTATTGGGCAGTAAAATAAGGTGTCGCAAAATCATAGTAACCAGCTCCCATATATACTTTTAAATCTGGGTTCTTACTCATGGCGTCTCTTAAACTTTCAGCAACATTTAAAAATTGGTTTTGAACATTATTATAATTCCAAGGATAAACCTCTCCAAAAATATTGTACCCGATTTCTTCTTTAAAGTTTAATTCTCTTTGAAAATAATCATTTATTGTTGCCGTAAAAGGCCCATCAATATTGGCAAAGGATGGATCAAAGCTGTTGACTTCACCAGCATCATCTAAATCTCTTCCGGTAAACCTAGCATCTAAACGGCCGATGCTTAATCCATCTTTTCGTCTAAGCTCTTTATAAAATCGGCTCTCTTCTACTCTTAAGTTTGCTTGCAAACAATACTCTTTAGACAAACCAGTATAATAACTCATTTTCTCGGCAATGGCATTCTTTTCAGATTCGGTTAACCACCCACCTTTAATCAGTGCAGACGCATAAGGTCCAATTGCAAAAGCTTCCGCTTCTTTCAAAGCATTTTGCAAATTAGCTTGTAAAGCTGGCGCTAATTTTTTATGATACCATGCTGCGGCTGTATAAGAAGGAATATATAAAGCCCTTGGCAAATCATTCCCCACATAATAATCATTGGTGCCAAAATTGAGCACAGCTGATATCATGAAAATTCCGTTTAGATAAATTCTGTGCTTGTCTTGTAAATATTTGGATAACCCAGCAGCCCTTGTTGTACCATAACTTTCACCAGCTAAGTATTTTGGAGAACCCCATCTTTCATACCTAGATAAAAAATGTCTGATGAATGATGCCATAGAAGTAACGTCTTCGTTAAATCCATGAAACTGTTTAGGATTCTCTCCTGGAGCAGGTCTGCTAAAACCTGTTGAAACCGGATCAATAAAAACCAAATCGGTTTTGTCTAACCAACTGTATTCATTGCTAATAAAAGAATACGGAGGACCTTCAGAAAACCCTTCATCGTTAAACTGAACTCTTTTAGGGCCTAATCCTCCCATATGCAACCAAACAGATGATGAACCAGGACCACCATTAAATGTGAATGTAATGGGTCGCTTTATGGCATCATCTCCGTCTTTTTTGTAATAAGTAAAGAACATTTTTGCTATTAACTTACCTGTATCATTTTTCAAATGCAAGTAACCGGTGTAAGCAGTATAGTCTACTTTTTTTCCCGCAATTGTAACACTGTTCTTTGTTGTTACTACTGAAACACCTGCAGGTGTAGGCTCAATAACAGGCGAAGTTTTTTGTGCTTGTAAAAAAGAAATTGGCACTAATAAAATAAAAAAGAAAAGATACTTTTTCATAATGCTTTCATTTGGGCTTTAAATTAAGTTAATTATTGTTTTGCATCAAGCACTTCAATATCAAATACTAATACACTATTTGCTGGGATATCTTTGCTCCTACTTCTAATCCCATAAGCTAGACCAGAGGGGATGATTACTTTAATGGTTCCGCCAACATTAATTTTTGGAACTGCTAACTGCCATCCTTTAATTAACCTATTCAATGGGAAAGTAGCAGGCTTCTCCTTTGTTTGATCAAAAATACTACCATCGGAAAGCAATGATCCCTTATAGTAAACAGTTACGGTATCAGTAACTTTAATTGGCTTTCCAGCACCTTGTTTAAGTATATGATAGTAAACCGAAGACTCATTTCCAGTAGTATCAAGGGTCCCTTTACTTACCGCTGCTTTTATAGATTCTTCATCTAGTTTAGCCTGAACCAAAGAATCTGAATTTCTATTTAAATCTATATTGGGTCTTTGACCTGTAGGTTGCCTGAATAAGCTTTGGCCAAATTGAATATTAGCTGGCTTAAATCCACCATGACTCAAATAAAATTGCTTTCCATCTACCCCTGCACTATAATCAATCCGATGTCCTGCTTTTCCCGTGGCATCATAAGAAAATTTACTGGTCAACAATTCTTCCCAACGACCATTTGATTTTTGAATCCACTGATTTCCAAAAAAAGCTTTGCGTTCTAGTTGACCATTTAAGCCCCAAAAATTCTCACTAAACGAATACAGATTTTGTAAATAATTCCCATCCTTGGGGGCACGAAAACTTGCTATTAATTTCCATTTTCCAGTTTCAGGAATAAAAAAGTAGCCTGAATAAATGGTATTCGATTTAACGCTGTCGGTTAATGCAAAAACCATGAACTGATATTTTTCTCCAGTTTTCCAAGGATACACAAAATGACTATGCCCCCCTGTTCCCTCATTCCCAAAATCATTCGCCACTACATTGTACCCTTTTGCCAATAATTTTACTTTATTAGAATCAGGTACTTTATTTCGGTCAATTGCTTCATTGCCTGCATCCCAAACAGAAAAAATGACTCTTCGTTCTGTTGGACTATTCACCTGTATGCCAAAATAACCCCTCTTAAATCCACAAGCCATATAATAACTGTACAAATGATCTGCACCAACTGGCACTGTCAATTCATTGTAAAAAGCCATCGCTTTAATTGAATCTTCTAATGGATATTTTAAATGAACAGAAGCCGCATTTCTTCTTTCTACTGGATTAAAATGGATTCCTTCTGTTGCAGATCCTTTTAATTCTAATGATTGAATATTTGCTATGGATTTTCCATTTTTTCTTATGTTAGAAATAGTAACGGAATAAAAGCCTGAATCAGTAATTGTTACTTTACCTACTACTATTTTCTTTAGAGTAGTTCCACTAATCATTTTAGATTGAAAGCTTTTACCCGCAACGGTAATTTCTACTGTGGATCCAGTATTTACTTTGTTAGTGATTAAACTCAATTGAAGATCTCCTGGCTTTTTTACATAAAAAAACCAGCTTATTTTCTGTTGAGGATCAATCCAATTTTGTAACCCATTTTTAGCAGAAAACAAATGGGCATCTTCTTTTTCTGCAGGAACAGCATAACCTGTATAAGCAGGAATCAAGACTGTTTGAGCAGTAAGAATCTTTCCTAAAAAAACAATAAAAAATAACAGCAGAAAACGAGTCATAAGCATGAATTATCCTTAAACTTAGGTAAATCAATGCAGACTTTTACAAAAGCAACCCTTCTAAAAAAAGATAAGCAAAACTAAAATAGATGATTAGCCCAGTTACGTCTACTAAAGTAGCAACAAATGGTGCCGAAGAAACTGCTGGGTCGGCCCCTAGCTTCTTTAATAAAATGGGCAGCATAGAGCCAGTTAATGTTCCCCAAAGTACTACTCCAATCAGCGAAAATCCAACTGTAGCTCCAATCATAGCCCAATGAGGACCATAAACATCAGGAATAATTGAATGCCAAATAGCTACCCTCAAGAATCCTAGCAATCCTAAAACTGATCCTAATAAAATACCACTAATAATTTCACGCTTTAACACCCTCCACCAATCAGAAATATAAATTTCTCCAACTGCCATTGCTTGAATTATTAAAGTGGAAGCTTGAGAGCCACTATTACCGCCGCTAGAAATAATCAAAGGAACAAATAATGCCAATATCAATGCTTTGGCAATTTCATCTTCAAAGTGTCCCATTGCAGTGGCTGTAAGTAATTCCCCAATAAATAAAATGATTAACCACCCTACTCTTTTTCTAAAGAGTTTCATTAATGGGATATCTAAATAAGGTTCATTTAATGCCTCGGTTCCACCCATTTTTTGCATGTCTTCACTAAACTCTTCATTAGCTACCCAAAGCATATCATCAATGGTTACAATCCCTAATAAAATATTATTTTCATCTACAACAGGTAATGCTACTCGATTATTCATTTTAAATACCTGACTTGCATTCTCTTGGTCATCATTTACTTTTAATGACACAACTCTTCCATCAATTACGTCCTCTATTTTTTTTTCGGGAGAAGCTAAAATGATATCTCTAATTCTTACATCATCAATGAGTTGGCCATTCGAGTCTATCACATAAATTACATCAATCGTTTCACTATTTCTAGCGTATTTTCGAATGGTTTCAAACACTTCAGTCATGGTATTATGCAAGAAAACATATACATAATCTGGTGTCATTAATCGGCCAACACTATCTTCTGGATATCCTAATAAAGAAAGGGTAATTTTTCTTTCTTCTGGATCTAATAACTTAATTAAATCTCTTATCGCTGCTTTGGGTAGTTCCTCTAAAAAATCAGTTCTATCATCCGCAGGTAACTCATTTAATAACTCTGCAGTTTTTGCTGAAGGCAATTCTTTTACAATGTCTTTTTGCTGCGCAATATCTAATATTTTAAATACACTAGCAGCCCTATGTATGGCCATATTAGCCACAATCCTTGCTTCGTATTCGGGATATTCATTAATTAAATCTGCAACATCACTAATATTTTGGTCATTTAAGAATTCCCTAATTTCAAGGGTATCTTCTTTTTGAATGAGCAATTCAAACTGTTCAAATAAATTAGGTTGTTCCAGTTCCAAAGACATAATTAAAATTAATTATTTTCTTGTTGCATCATTAAATAGGCTTTAATAAACCCATCAATTTCCCCATCCATAACAGGCGCAATATTACCCACTTCATAATCTGTTCTATGATCTTTAATCATTTTATATGGATGAAAAACATATGATCGGATTTGACTACCCCATTCTATCTTTTTCTTGCCAGCATTGGTTGCGTCAATTGCTTCTTGCCTTTTCCTCAATTCTTCTTCATATAATCGGCTCTTCAACATTTTCATGGCCAACTCCCTATTCTCTCCTTGTGTTCTTGCTTGCTGGCATTCAACAATAATTCCACTTGGCAGGTGTTTTAGACGAACTGCAGTTTCTACTTTATTAACGTTTTGACCACCGCTACCACCACTTCTGTAAAAAGCCCATTCCAAGTCACCAGGGTTTACATTTATTTCGATACTCTCGTCAATTAAAGGATACACGAATACAGATGCAAAAGAAGTATGCCTCCTGGCATTACTATCAAATGGAGATATCCGTACCAAACGATGCACCCCACTCTCTGCTTTTAAAAAACCGTAAGCAAAGTCTCCATCAAATTGTAAAGTGGCACTTTTAATCCCAGCGCCATCCCCTTCTTGAAAATCAAGTTCAGTTACTTTCCAACCTTGTTTCTCACCATACATTCGATACATTCTGAGTAACATTTCTGCCCAATCTTGGCTTTCAGTACCACCTGCACCAGGATTAATTTGCAAAACAGCTGGTAATTCGTCTTCCGGTTTATTTAGTGTGCTTTTGAATTCAGCTTCTTCAATTTGAGAGAGCGCAGACTGGAACGCTTCTTTTGTTTCCTCTTCGGAAGCATCTCCAGCTTTCCAAAAATCGAATAAAAGTGCAAAATCTTCTACTGCATTATCTAATTGTTTATATAATTTAAGCCAATATTCATTGACTTTAATTTCTTTCATGATTGCAGTAGCGCGTACATTATCATCCCAAAATCCAGGTGATAAAGAAAGTTGTCTATCTGTCTCTACTTTATATAGTCGGTTATCAACGTCAAAGAAACCTCCTCAGAACCAATACGCGGTCCCTCATAAATTTAACTTGCTCTTGTGTCATAAGACAAAAGTACAAAAGTTGTAGCAGGATTAATATTAGAGTTTAATAAACTGTTTATGTGCAATCATTCTACCGGAGCCAGTCACTATTTCAATTGCGTAAACTCCTTTAGGAAGTTGGATTAATTCTAAATCGTATACCATATTCCCTATAATATTACTAGTATTGATTTGCTTATTCATTATTACTAAGCCTCCATTAGAAATTACTTTTATGAATGTTTTATCATGGGGCAAAGGCCTAAAAACAATCTTTGTAGAATGCTGAACTGGATTAGGGAACAAATACATTTCTTGTTCAGCCGCAAGCGCTGCTTTAATCTCTATAGTATCTGAAGAAGCAGCACATCTATTCGAATCTGTAACAACCATATGATACTTGCCAATAGTAGAATAAAATACAAATAGTCGATTGACAGTGTCTGGTATAGAGGGAAGTATACTACCGTTTCGGTACCATATAAATTTATTTTTGGTGCGATTGGAATCTGCAAAGGATTTTATAATAGTGGTATCCCCAGGCATGATGTTTTTATTGCCCATAATAGACAGCCTTGCTACTGGCAAAGGCCTTATTGTAACCGTAATTTTTTGTCTAATACTTTCGCATCCAAAAGAAGGATTTAAACTTGAAACCCAGTAAGTTGTATTTCCAATATAAGCAGTTGATGGAAGAGGCGGAGTTACAGCCCCAACACCACCATTGGCAACTGTATACCAACGAAGCCTATCACCAGTTGCTACCAAGGGCTTAGGTGTTTCATTAAAACAATATTGAACATCAACACCAGAAGGTTTCAAAGGAATAAAACCAGTATCTAATATAAAATTGTCTGATTTAGCATAACACCCACTAAATATATTCACTTGTGCACTATATACACCTTTTATGGTTGGATTAAATGAAAAAGTACTATCTGCTAAGGTGAATCTTTGAATTCTAAAATTATTTAAATCTGAAACGTATAAATTTCCGTTGAGATCAACAACAGCATTTACTGGAGCGTCTAATAAATTTGCACTAGTGCCTTTTATCACGCTTCCCGCTATGACAGATCCAGTATCTACACCAATTTCCCAACTTTTCACTCGATTAAACACCCCTGATTCCGTAATAATTAGTTGATTATTGATATCCAAAAAAACACTTGTTGGATTAACCAATTGATTAGAATTGTTGCCTTTGCCATTACCTCCCGCTATAGTGGAACCACTTGATTCGCCTAATTTCCATCTTTGAATTCGGTCATTTTGTGCGTCTGCTATGTATATATTTTCTTTCTGATCTACGAATACACTAACTGGGTAGCTTAGTTGATTAGCCCCTGCACCAGGAAAATTTCCACCTGCCACGGTTTTACCACTCAAACTTCCTTTATCCCAAACTTGAATTCTTGCATTATTAGCATCAGCAATGTATAAAGAAGCAAATGGATCAACAAAAATTCCAGCAGGAAAAGACAATTGGTTCGCTTTATCTCCTCTACCATTTCCACCAGCAACTACTTTTCCAGTAGTGTCACCTTGCTTCCATAAAACTATTCTGTCATTATCACTATCTGCTATGTATATTAACCCATCAGGTGTAACAAAAAAACTTTGAGGATTATTTAGTTGATTTAATTTACTACCTGCTCCATTTCCACCTGCAACAGTAATACCCACTTTAGCACCAGGCAACCATTTTTGTATTCGATTATTTTTTCTATCGCTAATATACAGATGACCGTTATGATCAACATACACATAGTTAGGCTGACCAAACTGAGCAGTATCAGCACTAATTAGCTTCCCAATTACTGTTTCACCAATACTATTAAATCCAGCCTTTTTGAAAAGTAAGTTATTGTTATTTAATGTCCATAAAGCATTTCTAACTTTAGGACTTGTAGACAATTTCATTGGTTCTGTAGATACACAAGTTGGACTAATAATTTCAACAATTGGCTTTTTATGAACAGTAAGCAGTACTTCTGCTGTTGCACTGCACCCACTTACAGAAGATGCTGAAACTGTATATTTAGTTGTTGTTAAAGGCCTAACAATAACGGTATCTCCATTAAAAGAATTCAAGAGTGGATTAGGTGACCATTTATAATTATTTGCGCCAGTTACCACCAATCTGGTTTGTGTTCCCTCGCAAATAGTTGATGAATCAGTTTTGATTTTCAACTGTGGAGCTACTACTACAAAAGCATTTCCAGAATTAGATACACATCCTGAAAAGGATGTTGCTTTAGCAGTATAAGTTCCAGGAATTTTTGTTTGATAAACAGAGTCTATACTAGCGGAAATATTGTATTTTAGAATACGAATATTTCTAGTGTCGGCAACAATCATATTCCCCAAATAATCAAACCCAACAGAATTAGGAAGCTGAAGTTGTTCTAAAGTAAAACCAGAAATCCCATTTATAGAGCCAGCAACTGTTACGCCAACACTATCTAAAAATCTCCATCGTTGAATTCGATTATTCCCACGATCAGTAATATAAATATTACTGTTACCATCAACAAAAATACCAGTTGGAAAATTTAATTGATTCATCAAAATTCCAGCCCCATTATTCCCTGCAACTATTAACCTAGTCGCTTTTGTTTGATCGTACATTAAAATCCGGTGATTCTCTGCATCTGCAACAAAAAGATTATTACGTTGGTCTATATAAACCGCCTGTGGATTGTTCAAACGAATGTTATCATTTCCGGGCAACCCATTACCAGCAACTGTAGTTACCTCATTTCCTGAATTACTCCACTTTTGAATTCGATGATTCCCTGCATCCGCAACGTAAATGCTCCCAAATTGATCAACAAAAACACTTGCAGGCAAATTCAATTGATACTTGCCATTTCCCATACCATAACCGCCTGCAACAGTAATTCCAACAGAATCGCCTTTAGCAAAGTATTGTATTCGATGATTATTCTGGTCTACTATATACATATTACCACCAGCATCCACAAATAAACTTGTTGGGTAATTTAACTGATTCATTGCAAAGCCTTGTCCTTTTCCACCAGCAACAGTTCTTCCAAAAGTATCGCCCTGCTTCCAAAATTGAATTCGATGATTAATGGCGTCGGCCACATATACATTTCCTTGTTGATCAACAAAAGCACTAGTTGGCAACCCAAACTGATTGGGTTCCACCCCAATTCCATTAGCGCCTGCTAATACAGATCCTACTTTATTCCAAGTTGGGAATAGACTTCCAGTTATGATGTCAGGACTTCGGTAAAAATTTAAACTTGCGGCTCTTTGTCCAACAATAGTAGTGGTGATTTTAGATGCATCAGGAGAAAGACAAACCGAAGGTGTAATGATAGGAATAGATTTAAGCCCTACATTAACCGTTAATATACGATTTGAAAAACAACCGCTATCAGAAGTGACACTTATCTTATAGGAGATACTTGAATCGGGTTTCACCAAAAAAAGACTATCATTAATTTTACTTACCCATTTATTGGGTACCCAATTATAATTTTTGCTACCTGTTAGTTTAATTTCCGTTGTTTCACCAACACATAGCGCAGTATTACCACTAATGTTGATCGCTTTTGTTTGATTAATATTAATTAAATTGGATTGCTGAACACAACCAGAAAAAGAACTCGCCCTAACAGTATAAATGCCTCCTTGTAAAGGTTTAAAAGTTGCATCTAATGTATCTACTGCATATTGTTGAACCCTAGCATTTTGTTGATCTAATACGTATAAGTTACCAGAAATATCAAAAGCGATTCCAGTTGGGTAATTCAATTTACCCGCATTTCCGATGATTGTTTTTACAGAAGCATCTCGAATAGATAATTGTTGTACTCTATTATTTCCAGCTTCTAAAACATAAATATCTCCAACAGCATCTACGATAATATCAACCGGTTGAAATAAATTTTCAACACCAATTCCTTTTCCCAATTGGCCCATAATTGTTTTCCCAACAAGTTGGTTCGGAGCAAATTTTTGAATACGATGATTGGCAGAATCTGCTACATAAATATTGTAATTTTTATCAACGGCCACTCCTTGTGGACTATTCAATCTAAGCGAATCTGCACCTGCGCCTAAGCCGCCTGCCACTGTGATACCAGTAACTCCTCCTTGTGCCCACTTTTGAATTCTATGATTGCCCGCATCAGCAATATAAATAAAACCTTGTGCGTCAACGTACACATCTCTTGGATCACTCAACTGATTAGCAGCAGCACCTTTGCCATTTCCACCTGCTACCAAAAAACCATTAGTTGAACCGGGAGCAAAGCGTAATACGCGATTATTATATTGATCTGTTACAAATAAATTACCCAAATCATCTATAAATAAGCCAGAAGGCTTATTTAACTGACTAGGTAAATTTCCATTCCCATTCCCACCTGCAACAACTACCCCATCTGGAGTATTTTTATTGTATGCTACAATGCGGTTATTGATTGTATCAGATACATAAAGATTACCATTATTATCTATTGCAATACCATGTGTGCCTGCAATTTTGGGTTTACCTGCCACATTCCCACTAACAAAAGAACTACCAGTAGGATTAAGCACTACTTTAGATTGTTGAATCACCACATTATTATGAATCCATTCAATTTGATAAGGATTTCTACTGAAAGTAGCAGAAATGCTACTATCACCTGCACATTTTGGGCCTTTAATGCTTACAAATACACATTGAGCAGAAAGCTGATGCATGGCTATTGTTAATAACAACAACAGCATACTTTTCATTTTATTTCTACATGCATTAGACATCTCTAGATGTTCTGTTTAAAAAACCAAAAAAAGAACCATAAACCTCGTAAGCCGGATTCTGTTTTAACTCCATCATTTATCTGGCCGCAACATTACTGTTACGATCTTGCTGCCTACCCTGGATTGCGTTCCAAAAAAATGGAAACGAGAGCGAGCAACTCTCAAACAACCCTTTACATGGCATTACAGTACCCAAGGTTTACCCACAACAAGTGTTACCACTTGTCACCGTGAGCTCTTACCTCACATTTTCACCTTTTCCATGTTTTAGCATGGTAGTTATTTTCTGTGGCACTCTCTCTTTCCCAATAAATTGAGAAGCCGGCGCTTAACCGGTGGGTCGCTCTATACTGTCCGGACTTTCCTCCTCAACAAGTTGAGGCGATGGCTCGGGTTTATAGTATGATAAAGATAAGCAAAGCTATAATAGACTTAATATTTAAAAAATACTTGTGTTGCACCAAATCCAAACCGGGAATCGTATTGATTAAAAAAATGTTTTACTTCTCTTCTAGATTTAAGTAATTCATGAACTTCTTCTCTAAGTTTACCAGTGCCCATTCCATGTATTACAATCATATCGGCTTGACGATGTGCAACGGCAATATCAATCCACTTTTCTAATTCTGCTAACTGAAGCGTTAATATTTCAAAATTAGTCATAGATGAATGGCCATCTGTAAGTTTTTCAATATGCAAGTCAATTACAGAACGAGCAGGTGGTAAATATTCTTTAACTTTTCCTGCATCATACACTTTGTATCCTTTTGCTCGCAAGCTATCTAAAGGCAATGAGTCTAAAGCTTTATCTGGATATTCATTAAAAAGGGTGTAGGAAAAAGTGGGTTCATTGTTCTCTTTGATTAATTCAATTTTTTGAAAAACCTGTTTAGGTTTAAGTTTTAATTGAACCTCATAATGGTCCGCTTTCCCCTTCTGTTGATTGATTAAACTAAAATCAAATGCAAAAGAAGGAGTATCGTTTACTGCTTCAAATTTTATATCGTGTAAATAAAAATCATGGAATGGTTGAATTTCATTTTTCAACGAAAAAAATTCCTCCCCATTAAAGTATTGATGATAAATAAATAGATACCCTTGACTGGTTTTATTTACCAAATGTATTTTTAACAACTCCACTATTTCGTCATTAAAATCATCCAATGCAAATTTGGGAATAAAAGACAACCACACTCCTTCAGAAACCTTAATTTGATTTGGCTGGGGCTTTTCTTTTGGGAGCTGATCTAAATATGTTTTGGATTCAATTTTTTTAGACGGGATGTTCTTTTTCTCTGTAAATCGCTTAAAATAAGGGAAGTCGATTTGATCCATATAAGCTGGGAACTTCACTCCTCTTACTTCAATCATCACCATTTTATCGTTGATGATTTCAATCACTTTACCCTCTTCATTGCTATGCAATACTAAAATATCATCCCCTATTTGGTACTTCATGATTGAGCCAGTTTGCTATTGTTTTTACCGTAAAAGAAATAAATGATTAATCCTAATGCCATCCACCCAAAAAACCACAACCAGCTAATTGCAGGAATTTCAATCATCAGATACAAACAGCATAAAGCTCCAGCAACCGGGATAAAGGAATAAGATTTTAAAAAGCTAAAAACAGCAGTTACCATTGCAATAACCATAAATACAAGAAACAAAATTTCTTGAAATCCTTCATTACCCATATTAACAAATGCATCATTAATTCGCTGTCTAAACAAATAAGTAATCAATAAAACAATTGCCGGAATGATATATTTACCATTAATATAAGGAAGTTTAAATCCTTTCCTACCAGCTCCTTCAGCTATTTTAGGTAAAACTAGTACTCCAAAACAAACCAGCACAAAAGCGAATAAAGTACCAATACTTGTTAGGTCTGTCATGAACCCGCTACTAATGAACAAAGAGGGAATTCCCACTAATAATCCTGTGACTAAAGTTGAAAATGAAGGAGTCTGATATTTAGGATGTACTTGCGCAAATTTCTTCGGTAATAATCCATCCCTACTCATGCTCATCCAAATTCGTGGTTGACCCATTTGAAAAACTAACAAAACACTAGTAGTAGCAACAACTGCGCTCACCGAAATCAAATACCCAATTTTATTCATATTTAATTTATCAAATACATACGCTAAAGGATCATCCACTTTCAATTCGCTGTAATGCACCATTCCAGTAAGCACCAACGCAACTAGAATATATAAAACAGTACAAATTAACAAAGAGTACATCATCCCTTTTGGTAAATCTCTTTGAGGATCTTTGCATTCTTCAGCAGTGGTTGAAATAGCATCAAATCCAATATAGGCATAGAATACCGCTGAAACTCCAGCTAAGACACCACCAAATCCATTGGGTAAAAATGGCGTCCAATTAGTAGTATCAACATAGAAAAAACCAACAATGATAATCCCAACAATTACGGCTAATTTAAAGATTACCATAATATTGGTACTGCGCTTACTTTCTTTAATTCCGATATAAGCTAACCAGGTAATCAACATAACAATAAAAAATGCTGGTAGGTTGATTATCACTTTCCATGAACCAATCATTGGGGCATTCATGATAGCGTCATATCCCAATTTTGCATGCTTTGTCATGGTCTCTGGTGCTTCTCCAGCAGCCAAAGCTTTTACTGCTTCTTCATATCCTAACTGGGCATTACTTGCATTCGTAGCTAGCCATCCTGGTAGGTGAATATGAAAGCCTTCTAATAAATTGTTGAAATAACCGCTCCAACTAATGGCTACAACTATATTTCCAATGGCATATTCCAAAATAAGTGCCCAACCAATAATCCAAGCAACAACCTCACCAAATGAAACATAAGCATAGGTATAAGCACTACCAGAAATAGGAATTCTACTGGCAAACTCTGCATAACAAAGGGCACTGAACCCACATGTAATTGCAGTTATTACAAATAGAATTGCAATACCTGGCCCTCCGTTGTAAGCAGCAGATCCAATGGTAGAAAAGATTCCTGCACCAATTACAGCTGCAATCCCCATAAAAGTTAAGTCCTTAACACCCAAAACTTTTTTAAGACCTGCACTATGTGAATCAGATATACCAGCAGCAGCATCAGCTGTAATTTTATCTAATGATTTCTTTCTAAACAAAGAAGACATGTATAATTATTTTAGTAGGAAGATAAGCAAATTAAACATCTCGTTGAATCAGGAAGTTAGCCAATTCTTTCAATGGCTGTTTCCTAGTAGAGACAACTGCAATATCTTCAAGATGCTTCAATGCAATATTTAAGTATTGTTCTTTTAAAGTATTGGCCCACGAATCTACCCCACATGCTTTATAAATAGACAATACTTTATCTACTTTTCCAGCAGACTGATCTTTCATTAACTGCATCAATTGAAGGCGTTGTTCTTCCGGTGCCACTTCAAGGGTATGCAATAACAAAAATGTTTTTTTATTTTGACGGATATCGCCGCCTACTTCTTTACCAAATTTTTCAGGATCACCAAATGCATCTAAGTAGTCATCTTGAATTTGAAAAGCAATCCCTAAATTTTTACCGAACTCATACAAATGACGACAATTACCTTCGCTTGCACCACCAATGATTGCACCCATTTCTAAACTAGCCGCCAATAAGACAGAGGTTTTTAGCGTAATCATTTCGATATATTGATTAAGAGAAACCATGTCTTTTTGCTCAAAATCCATGTCTAACTGTTGTCCCTCACAAACTTCTTTTGCAGTAGTATTAAAAATGCGGAGTATCTTTTGTAGGTAAGGACCATTCATCTTATTAATATACTCATAAGACTTAATCATCATTACATCCCCAGCCAAAATAGCGGTGTTAGTATTGTATTTTGTATGCACTGTTTCCATGCCCCTCCTTAAAGCAGCCGCATCCATGATATCATCATGAATTAAAGTGAAATTATGAAAGAGCTCAACTGCGGTAGCTAATTGATATGCATCTGAATGAATTTCATTAAATAATTCATTTCCCATTAAACATAAGATGGGTCTAATTCTTTTACCACCAATCGTCAAGAAATAATTACAAGGATCATACAATGATGCAGGCTCATTGTCAAAGTGCGCTACTGAAAACTGTTCGCTAAACTGCGTAACTAACTGTTTAAATGAATACATGTTACAAACCTAATTTAAAAAAAATGGAACTATTCAAGAGCTTAACATTTTTTTTATTTACTCAGTTGATGATTGGCATGATTTTGTTAGTAAAAAACAAAACAAAGACTATGAGAAGAACCCTATTATTATTTGCAGCCTTATTGATTGGAGGAACCACTTACGCTCAAAATAATGGAACGAGTTACCAAACAGCCCTAGGTGTAAAAATGTATCCAGGAGCTATATCAGTTAAACATTTTATTGCAAAAGGAAAAGCTATTGAGGGTTTAGGGTATATTTCAGCTGATGGATTTAGACTGACTGGATTATATGAACTCCACTTTCCCATCGCAGGAGCAGAAGGTTTACAGTGGTACGTAGGAGGAGGTGGACATATTGGGATTTGGAGCGACAATTGGAAAAATAGGTACCCAACAAGAGCTGGGGGATTGGCAATCGGAGTAGATGGAGTTTTAGGATTAGATTATAAAATTAAAGGAGCTCCGCTCAATCTCAGTTTTGATTGGCAGCCCTCCTTTAATATTATTGGGTACAACTATTTTGAAGGCGGTTGGGGAGGCCTTGCAATTCGTTATACTTTCTAAAAAAATAATTGAGACAATACGTTGGCCGGGTCATTGGTAGCAGGTTTTAAACCCAAGAATTTATTCATTTGATTCTTGACCAATATTCCGGTCAATTTAGATTTCAACCCTTGGAATATACCCATTTGGCGTTGTGAATATTCGGCAGGATTGGTCTTTTGCTTAGCAATAAATTGTGCCTTTTGAGTTAAATACTCAGTGATTGCACTAGTGACTTTAGGTTTTTGTGCAGCAGTTAATACCAGCGCTGGAGCTAATTTTCCCATAATACCACTGGTTAAACTGTTCACATCAAAGCCTGCAGCAGAAGTGGCCGCCTTAGCTTTATCCAACACATTTCCCAACTGCGCTTTGGACTCAATTGAAACAATAGCCAAAATGGCCAATAGAATGATACTTTTTTTCATTTTGATTATTTTTGAATGGAAAATAACGTGTCAACGAAAGCTTCTTTATTAAAGAGGAGCAAATCTTCAACTTTTTCTCCTAATCCAATATATTTTACAGGTATATTAAATTGATCAGCAATGGCCAATACAACTCCTCCCTTTGCGGTACCATCTAATTTAGTGATAGCTAAAGCAGAAACATTGGTTGTAGCTGTAAAATGGCGCGCTTGTTCAACCGCATTTTGACCAGTAGAACCATCTAAAACCAATAAAACCTCATGCGGACCGTCTGGAACAACTTTTTGAATTACTCTTTTAATTTTATTTAGCTCATCCATTAAATGAGCTTTATTATGTAAACGCCCTGCAGTATCAATTAAGACGATATCCGCATTTTTTGCAACCGCACTAGCAACTGTATCATAAGCGACCGCACTAGGATCAGAGCCCATAGCCTGCTTTACAATAGGAACTCCCACTCTTTCACTCCAAATGGTCAATTGATCTACAGCAGCCGCTCTAAATGTATCAGCCGCACCAAGTATTACTGAATTTCCAGCTGCTTTGAATCGGGAAGCAAGTTTGCCAATAGTAGTTGTTTTACCCACTCCATTCACTCCCACAACTAGTATAATATAAGGCTTTTTACCTTCAGGTGCAGTAAATCCAATCAGAGAATCTGCAGGTGCATCTACTAAAACTGATGCAATTTCTTCTTGAAGTATCTTATTTAACTCACTTGTATTTAGATACTTATCATTTTTAGCCCTTTCTTCAATTTGCTTAATAATCTTCAAGGTAGTTTCTACTCCAACATCAGCTCCAATCAATGCCTCCTCTAAATTATCTAATACTTCATCATCAATAGTAGTTTTACCAACAATTGCTTTGGTGATTTTAGACAAAAATCCTTCCTTGGTTTTTTGTAGCCCTTGGTCAAGACTTTCTTTCTCTTTTTTACCAAATAATTTATCGAAAAAACCCATTGTACAAGTATTTATGGTTTAATACAAAAAAGCCTCCGACGATGATGAAGGAAGCTTTAAGATTATTAACAGCAAAAGACTACTTAGTTGAGATGAACTCGTTTACTTTGTCTTTGTGAATGATTTGCTCTTTGAAAGTATACGCACCAGTTTTAGGGCTACGAACGGCCTTAATCACTTTGGTCCAGTTCTTTGCTTCAGCTGCTGCTTTTAAGTCTTTTACCTTCGCGTTTTTGGAAGCTACTTTAGCCATGATTATTTGATTTCTTTATGAACGGTTACTTTTTTCAAAATTGGGTTGAATTTCTTCAATTCAATACGCTCAGGCGTATTTTTCTTATTCTTGGTGGTAATATAACGACTTGTACCTGCCTGACCGCTGGTCTTATGCTCAGTACACTCTAATATTACTTGGACCCTGTTACCTTTCTTTGCCATTTTGTAGGTAGTTTACTTGTTTAGTTAGATTTTAGCGCCGTTGGCTCTCATTTCTTTGATTACTGTACTAAGACCATTTTTATTAATGGTTCTGAGAGCGTCAGTAGACACTTTCATAGTTACCCAACGGTCTTCTTCTGCAAAGAAGAAACGCTTTTTTTGCAAATTAGGTAAGAAACGACGCTTGGTTTTAATGTTTGAGTGAGAAACACTGTTACCAACTATTGGCTTTTTACCGGTTATCTGACATACTCTTGCCATGACTCAAATGTTTTTTTCCGATTTTTTCGGACGGCAAAGGTAATTAAATCCACCAAAATAACAAGAGCAAAAGAGGTTTTTTTCCATTTTTTTTCAAAAACATTTTGAAACTACCTTTTTTGGCAACCTTTTATCAAGTGTGAAATAAGCTTTAACAATTCTCATCACAGCAAACAAGGCCTTAACATTTTTTGAACAAATAGCTTAAAAACGGCTACTGCAAACAATTTCAGCGGCTTTTGCAAAAATCAGTTCACCGTATGCTTTACCACTCATCTAAATGCCCCACTTTACAATGTAACCTATCACAATTGACTTCGTCTGATATATGTAAGCAAGTAGTTTTGACTTGTAAATATTAAAAAACAAACAAAAAATAAAGAAATGAAAAAGATTTTAATTGCAGCAGCCATTTTAGTAAGTACCAGCAGTTTTGCTACTACAAACAACCATTCTAATGACAAAGGGAACTTAAAAAGTTTACTTGGAAATGTTTCAAGCGTACAGTGGAAATCAGCAGCTAATTATGAAAAAGCAAGTGTTTTAGTAGAAGAACAAAAGGTAGCTGTCTATTACAATACAGAGGGAGATTTAATTGGTACTACACGATATCAAGATTTTGATAAACTTCCTAAAAATGCCCTAAAAACTATTACAAAAAATTATACCTATCCTGAATACAGTTTACAAGAGTGCATTTCATTTATAGATAATTCAAATGAAAAAACATATTACGTTTCAATGATTAGTGAGAGCAATTACCTTGTATTAGCCATAACCGAATATGGTGAAGTAAATATTTTTGCAAAGAATAAAAGATAGTACTCAGTAGCAATTTGGTTTAAGATGAACGACCGCTCCCAAAAGGGGCGGTTTTTTATTTAGGGAAACTAATTTTCCCCATCGTTACTGCTGGTATACCTGTATTACCCCCGCCTATTTCTAATGCACCTCCTGCCACATGTTCATTAGCTAAAACAGCAAATAGAACTGCTTCTTTTGCATCAGGATGAATATGCAATTCATCAGTAGTAAAAAATCTAGATTCGGGTAACGCAGATTGGATTTGTTCCATCAACAATGGATTATGCATTCCGCCACCACTGCTATAAATAGATAATTTATTATGCCCAATTAGCTCCTGCCCTTTTTGAATAGCTTCTACAATAGATACTGCAGTAAGTCTATTCAAAGTAGCCATGATATCGTACACAGAAATTCCTGTTTGACCCGCTGCTGCTATAGCTTTTTCTAAATAAGCAAGGTTAAATAGTTCGGGTCCAGTTGTTTTTGGGAATGGCTTCGCAAAAAAATCTTCTTCTAATAACACATTTAACAAAGCAGTATTTATATTACCTTTTTTTGCAATTGCAGCATCTTTATCATAAGGCAGATCAAAATGTTTTTGTGCCAATTGATCCATCAGAGTATTCCCGGGACCTGTATCGGTGCTGAAAATATTAGAAGCGTCTAAGCTCCCTGGCAAAAAGGTATAATTAGCAATTCCTCCAATATTTAGCATAATCCGGTCTTCTCCTTTTTTGCTAAAAATAAAGTAGTCGCCATACACTGCCAATGGAGCCCCTTCTCCCCCAGCTGCAATATGTTTTTGTCTAAAATCGCTAATAGTGATAATACCTGTTTTAACAGCAATATGATCTCCATCCCCAATTTGCAAAGTACCGTTCCCAAATTCAGGATGACCGTGCAAGATTTTGGGTGCATGGTAAACAGTTTGTCCATGACTTGCGATTAGATCTATTTCGGAGGGATTAATCCCCCACCCTTTCAAAGTGGCTAAAATAATAGAAGCATGCTTTTCACCAATCCAGGGATTTAACAAACATAGTGTTTCAAAATCAACCATTTTCTTAGAGAAAATAGAACGAATAGCTACTTTAAAGGATTCTTCAAATGGAACTGTCGTAAATTTTTTCAGCACTACATCTGTTTCCATTCCACTTCCAGCTATTTCACATAGCGCAATATCTAATCCATCCAATGAAGTACCACTCATCAAGCCGATAATAGTTCTTTTTCCCGCAGCTCCCATTCGAGCCAATTGAGCAATATATTGGTTCATGCTTGATAATTTTACCTAAAATACGCAAATAGCCGCATTGGGTAAAGGATTTTACGCAATATTCTGCAAACTACCCCCCTTTGCAAAAATCCGATCAATGCGCCTTTCAATGACTGGATCTTTCTCTACCGGCGGTGCATGATGTGATTTAATTCTTGCATCAATTACCAATGGCCCTTCACAACCCCAATGCTTATTTGTAAAACTTTCCTTAATTCCATGCATATCATGCGATGGATTACACCTTGTATAAGTTACCCATAAATAATTTCGCATATTGGCAGCAACAAAATCAGCATCATCACAAACAACGATAATGGCTACTCCTTTCAACAGATCAATCGCATCGTGCAATTGATAGTTCAACATTTTCATTTCCTCTTTCACTGTTGTATAATCGGCAAAAGGTTTGGTTTTAATAGCAACCACCCCAGGCATGACCAGCTTTGGGTTTTCAAATTGAGTCAATCCAGTTAAAATATCGGGAACTTCAGTTGCGAGTTCTCGAATAGGTTCACCATAAGCAGCCAATACCACTTTACTACCTGTATTTAAACCAGTACCTGAATAATCTAAAGTATCAATCGTCGTGTTGGTATGAAAATGAATATCACGTTGCAAGTTGATTCTTTCCAAAACGTACTTCATAAAATCAAACACATGGTGCGCTTTCAATTGGTTGGTATCATCTGCTGCAATAAATAAAAACTTAGCGAGACTCAATTGACCGGTTCCCAATACATGATTGGCAATGGTTAACAGTTCTGCAGGTTGTTTGGTAGGTGTATAGGGAGTATAGCGCTCGCTTCCCACAGCTAATAACAAAGGATGCACACCCGCAGCATCTACTGCATGCACTTCTTTTAGTCCAGGCACTTCTTGTGGAATAGCAGCACCAGTGATTTCATGAATCAACTCCCCAAAACTGGTATCTTCTTGTGGTGGTCTACCAACTACAGTAAATGACCAGATAGCATCTTTTTTAGCATACACTTTATGCACTTTCATCAAAGGGAAATCATGTTGTAAACTATAATATCCCAAGTGGTCTCCAAATGGGCCTTCAGGTTTGTTTTCACCAGGATACACTTCTCCTGTAATCACAAAATCTGCATCGGTGCTGATGCAATAACCATCTTCATAGGTATAACGGAATCTACGGCCACCCAATACTCCAGCAAAAGTCATTTCACTAATTCCCTCAGGAAGCGGCATTACAGCCGATAAAGTATGCGAAGGAGGCCCGCCAACAAAGCAACTCACTTTCAATGGTTGTCCTTTCGCATTGGCCTTTGTTTGGTGCACCCCAATACCTCTATGTAATTGATAGTGCAACCCTATTTCTTTATCTTTTATATAGTCATTCCCGTTGAGCTGTATGCGATACATACCCAAGTTAGATTTCATAATGCCAGGCTGATCAATATCTTCTGTATATACTTGCGGTAGGGTTACAAATGCGCCTCCATCCATTGGCCAATGTTGAATCAATGGCAAATCACTGATCCTAATTTCTTCATACATCACAGGCTTAGACCATGGATTTTTTAATGGCAATGCTTTTAAAGCTGCCAATGCAGCTGACGCATTTTGCAGCGGAGATTTAATCGCTTTGATTGGATCATTTTTTAATTCAATCAATTGTTGCACCGATGCAATAGTATCCCTAAAAATGAACTTTGATCTTTCAAGGGTGCCAAAAATATTGGATGCTGCCCTGAATTTACTTCCCTTTACATTTTCAAATAATAATGCAGGGCCCTTTGCTTCGTATACCCTTAAATGGATGGCCGCCATTTCTAAATAGGGGTCAACCTCTTCTTTTATTCTAACTAATTGACCATTTTTTTCCAGATCAATTAAACAAGCTTCTAATGATGGATAGTTCATATTATATAAACAAAGCTAAACCCCAAAAGTTGATATGCGAATAGTTTACATAATTTTGTGCCATGACAAAATTGAGTGTCAATATCAATAAACTGGCCACGCTGAGAAATAGCAGAGGCGGTAACAATCCCAACTTAATCAAATCTGCCCTTGATATAGAGCAGTTTGGCGCCGATGGGATCACGGTTCACCCTAGACCAGACGAGCGACATATTCGCTATGCAGACGTATATGAGTTAAAAAAAGTGTTACACACAGAATTCAATATTGAAGGAAATCCTACAGAACAAAAATTTGTAGAACTCGTATTAGCTACAAAGCCAACACAAGTAACTCTTGTTCCTGATGCCCTAGGACAATTGACCAGCAACCATGGTTGGAACACGATTGAGCATCAAACTTATTTACAGTCGATTATTGCCCTTTTCAAAAATGCGGGTATTCGTGTTTCTATTTTTGTAGACCCTGTTGTAGAAATGGTGGAAGCTGCTGCAACAACAGGTACCGACAGAATTGAGTTGTATACAGAATCTTATGCAGTTGAATTTGCGAATGGCCACAAAGATAAAGCAATTGCCCCATTTAAAGCCGCAGCTTTTGCTGCTCAACAATTGGGGCTAGGATTGAATGCAGGTCATGATTTGGACCGATTTAATCTGGGTTATTTTAGTAAAGAAATACCTTGGTTAGATGAAGTAAGCATTGGTCATGCATTAATTTGTGATGCTATTTATTTAGGCTTAGAGAACACCGTACAATTATACAAAAGACAATTAACACACTAATAACTATAATATGAACAATCATCCTCAGGTTGGCATTATCATGGGAAGCGATAGCGATTTATCGGTAATGGAAGCAGCAGCATTGGTTTTACAAGAAATGGGTATCTCATTTGAATTAACCGTAGTATCAGCACATAGAACCCCACAGCGAATGATGAACTATGCTTCATCTGCTGCACATAGAGGATTGAAAGTAATTATTGCTGGCGCTGGCGGTGCGGCGCATTTACCAGGAATGGTTGCATCTGTAACAACCTTACCAGTAATTGGCGTTCCCATCAAATCATCTAATTCAATTGATGGATGGGATTCTGTTTTATCCATATTACAAATGCCCAATGGGGTTCCAGTTGCAACTGTGGCCTTGAACGCTGCAAAGAATGCAGGTCTCTTAGCAGCACAAATCATTGGTGCGTTTGATGCAAATATTGCAGAAAAAATGGCCCAATACAAAACAGACATGAAACATGCAGTGGAAGAGAAAGCTGAAGGAATGAAAGCTAAGTGGCCGAATCGGTTTGATCAGTAATTTTTCGGAAAGAATTTTTCTAGAAGTACCGGAACGGATTAGAAAATTACCGGAACGGATTAGAAAATTACCGGAACGGATTAGAAAATTACCGGAACGGATTAGCTCGCTTCGCTCGCTGATTACCGAATAGTGGGTCTTACCCAAAGCCTCCTCACCGCCTTCGGCGTTGAAGGCTTTTTTTATTTGCTCCCTTAGGCAAACAAGTTTGCCACGGTATCAAATAAAAAAGCCTCTCTGAAATCTCAGAGAGGCTTTGTGCCCCGGAACGGAGTTGAACCGTTACTCGCGTTGCGGCGAACAGGATTTTAAGTCCTGCGTGTCTACCAATTCCACCACCGGGGCTGCCATCAAAAAATCCCGACCCATAAAGAGCGGGATTTTTTTTGGAGCGGAAGACCGGGCTCGAACCGGCCACCCCGACCTTGGCAAGGTCGTGCTCTACCAAATGAGCTACTTCCGCGGTTTGTAAGAACTAAATTGGGAGTGCAAAAATAGCAATCTATAGTTCATAACAAAATTTTTTTTCGACTATTTATACTCAGGCTTGTATTTAGAGCTGCTTTGTACTTCTACTTTAGGTTTTCCCTTGTAGCGTTGGTTGTACATACGGTAACAACCACCTAATACAAATGCTAAGATGCAAAATACTTGCAGATAGAATAAGAACCTAGATGAATTAACCCAGTTATTCTTAATGTCTTTTTGTTTGTGTTCTAATATTTCTTGTGACATAGTAAGTTATTGCTTTGCAAAAATAGGGTATGCAACTAAAATTATCATCCCTTTGTGGATATAATTTCAAGAAAACGTTTTTTATTCCGAACAAAATAATTCCAAACAACAGAACCATGGTAAACACCTTGAAGGTTTTGCATGGGTTGAACTACAGGTATTTTGCTCCAATACCTAGTCATAAACCACCATCCAAAAGCCAAATGGGCTTTCATTATTGCGGTAAAAAAATAAAAATCGCCTGATAGTAATCCCTTCCAAGCAGATATTGCATCTAACAAAAATCGAACAGGTAATTTCCAAATCATTTCACCAAAGGGTAAATTTTTGGCCAACATAATCAGGTTGTTCCTGAAATTCAGGAAAACTTTTCTTCCCCCTCTTGGTAAAGTGCCGCCACCTACATGAAATACTTCTGAAGCAGGACAGGCTACAATTTTATATCCAGCCAACTGCATCCGCCAACACAAATCAATTTCTTCTTGATGCGCAAAGAAATAAGGATCAAAACCATTCATTTCATGAAATACCGAAGCTCTTACAAACATGGCAGCACCAGAGGCCCAAAAAATAGGTTCCGCACGATCAAATTGTCCTTTATCCGGCTCACAAACATCAAACACCCTTCCTCGTGAAAAGGGATAACCCAAAAAATCAATCCAGCCACCTGCTGCACCTGCATACTCAAATAATTCAGGTTCATAAAATGAACGCATTTTGGGTTGTGCTGCCGCAATAGACTTATCCTGCTCCATTAAATTTATGACAGGATTGATCCAATCGTTGCTAACCTGAACATCCGAATTAAGCAAAACATAATAATCCGCTTCTACTCTTTGCAAGGCCCAATTATAACCTCCTGCAAATCCTTCATTCGTATGGTGATCTAGTATTTGAATATGTGGATAGGACGCTTGTACAAATTTGATAGAATCGTCTGTGGAGCCATTGTCTGCAACAATAATTTTTAAATTAAGGTAATTAGTAGCCATTACCGATGGCAAAAATTGCGCAAGGTGTTTTTTACCATTATAATTTAAAATGACGATAGCTACCGATGGGCTCAAAATTTCCTTTTTGGCGAAAGTACAATCAAAATAGTTAACTATTAAGCCCCCAATTAATTAATGCCCTGACTTCTCGAGGAACTGTTAGCACCCGCTCCTTAGAAGCTTTATGAGCCAACCGAACGATAACAATTTTTTTGGAGGGAATGGAAATAATATATTGCCCTAAGATTCCTCTAGCATAAAAGATTTCTGGATGTTGAGGGTCTAACCACCACTGATAACCATAGTATACGCACTCCTGCCCTTTTTCATCCTTAATATTACAAGCAGTGATAGACTGCTTCCAGTAAGCACTATCTATTACAGGCACTCCATTAATTTTACCAGAATCAAGCATGAATTTTCCTACACGCGCAAAATCTCTAGCGTTGGTATTAAAACAACAAAAAGCCTTCGTATTTCCAACGTCACCATCCGTACTCCACAATGCATTATGGCTTGCACCCAAAGGCTGCCATAATTTTTCAGCAGCATACTCACTTAAATTCTTGCCAGTGACTTTTTCTAAAATCAACCCCAATAATTGGGTATCACCACTTTTGTACTTATGCAAAGTACCTGGTTGATTAACCATTTTAACCTCTGTAGCTGTTTTCTCTAAATTAGAACCATAATATGCTTCTGCGGTTACCGCCAATGGGTTCCAATAGCTTTCATTCCAATCAGTGCCACTACTCATTGTGAGCAAATCTTTAATCTTAACGGCAGCTTTATCCCCTTTTGCAAAGGCTGGCAAAAAATCTCCAACAGGCTGTTCAACCGACTTAATCTTACCGTCTCTTATAGCAGCACCAATAAGGATGCTAGTTATACTTTTTGCAACAGAAAACGAACCAGATAATGAGCTATCGCTATACCCATCCCAATATTTTTCAAATAAAATAGAATCATTTTTAATCATTAAAACTCCTACTGTTCTTAGCTCTTCTAATAAACTATTTAAACTATCCGGATAAGCTAGTTTATTATATTGATTTGCCAAAGGCCAGGGTTTCGCTAATTTGGCTTTTGCCACGGTATTATTTTTGAAAATGGCGTAATCATCAATGGCAGAAAAATTATAATAAGCCGCCTTAAATAAATAAGTTTTGCCAGATAGTACGGCATAACTAGAGAATGCTCCAATTACAATAATCATTGTGATCAACACCAATTTCAATAATCGCATAAGGCTGAATTTAACATTGAATATAATTAATTATCTTGCATCTATGCTCAACATGCATTTCCTTCATTTTAACTTAGATTTTCTAGACCATCCTGCGGGTACTAGATAAATAAACTTGTACACTTTATTACAGCCGAATACTCATTCCCAACAAGAATTTGAGGCTGGTTTCTATGATTTTATACTATAAATTTTTACCAATGGATACTGCGTTATTATCGCCAGTTACAGCTGCCTATTTGCAATTAGAAGATCAGTATGGCGCACATAATTATCATCCTCTACCTGTAGTCTTGGAAAAAGGAGAAGGCGTTTTTTTGTGGGATGTAGAAGGGAAACGTTACTATGATTTTTTAAGTGGATATTCCGCGGTGAATCAAGGTCACTGTCATCCACGCATAATTGAAAGCTTGATTGATCAAGCAAAAAAACTCACCCTTACTTCACGTGCCTTTCACAATAATTTATTGGGCAAATACGAGCAATTCATCACAGAATACTTTGGCTATGACAAAGTATTACCCATGAATACAGGAGTAGAAGGTGGAGAAACTGCCATCAAATTGGCAAGAAGATGGGCTTATGCCAAAAAAGGCGTTGAAGAAAATAAAGCTAAAATCATTTTTGCTGAAGGCAATTTTTGGGGAAGAACACTGGCGGCTATTTCTTCGTCAACCGATCCTAGTAGTTACCACCAGTTTGGTCCATTCATGCCAGGCTTTGAATTAGTCCCATACAATGATTTAATTGCGCTAGAACAAGCATTGCAAGACCCTACTGTTGCTGCATTTATGGTTGAGCCTATTCAAGGAGAAGCTGGAGTAGTTATACCAGATGATGGATACTTAAGTAAAGTACGAGCACTTTGCACTCAGTACAATGTTTTATTCATTGCAGATGAAATTCAAACAGGATTAGCAAGAACAGGTAAACTATTGGCTTGCGATCACGAAGAAGTTAGGCCAGATATTTTGATTTTAGGGAAAGCTTTAAGTGGGGGTGTTTTACCCGTATCTGCAGTACTTGCAGACGACTTTATCATGATGAATATCAAGCCAGGAGAACATGGATCTACTTATGGCGGAAACCCGTTAGCTTGTGCAGTTGCTATGAGTGCATTAGCTGTAATAAAAGAAGAAAAATTAGCTGAAAACGCAGCAGCTATGGGACGACTCTTACGCAGTGAATTGAATAAGCTCAATTCGCCATTTATCAAAACCATTAGAGGAAGAGGGTTACTTAACGCAATTGTTATAAACCACCCAAATCCTGAAGCTGCTTGGGACTTCTGCTTAATATTGAAAGAGAAAGGGCTATTAGCTAAACCAACCCATGGAGATAAAATTCGTTTTGCTCCTCCATTGGTGATTAATCAAGCACAGATTATGGAATGCGTTGCAATTATTGCTGCTGCTTTGAAAGATCTATCTTAGGTAAGAAAGACATAATCATTGTAATGGCCGAGAAAGCAAGTAGGAGAAATAATCCTACTTGTTTTTTAGGACATTCTCCAGCTGAACAGGTGGTCAGCAATAAATAATTTCTAATGGCAAAAGCAAAAACCATTGCAGTTATAAAAACATTGACTCTTTTAGCCCAAATTTTAGGTATCAAAAATAATAGAGCAGCTATACTCCCCATATAAACAATAAACATTCCTGGCCTACCAAATCGAGTGCCTTCTGCTTTAAAACCAGTGACGGTTATATTTTTACTTTCAATAAATACCCAAGGCATAAAGCACACTAAAATAGCCAGTACCACTGCAATAAATCCGATGGTTTGAGAATGTTTCATTGGTTCAATTATGATTCAAAGGTAACTTAAAAGTCTTTCAGCAATTTAATCTCATTTCTGTACAATAAAATACGACCATCATTTTCTAATTGCTTTAACAATCTAGAAATAACCACTCTTGAAGTAGCCAATTCATCCGCAATTAAGTAATGGGATGCTTTAATCACACTAGATCCAGAAACCTGTTTTTTTTCCCTCAAATAAGCAATTAATCGTTCATCTAATTTATGAAACGCAATAGATTCAATATTTTTGAGCAATTCTAAAAAACGTTCATTAAAACTGCGCATGATATAATTTTTCCAGCTAGGGTATTTACATAACCATTCTTCTAATTTAATATGTGGAATGGCTAGTAACTCAACGTCTTCTTCTGCAATCGCTTTTACTTCACTTTTTTTTGCCTCAACACAGCAACTATAAGCCATAGAGCAACTTTCATTGCTGGTTAAATAATATAATAATAATTCTTTCCCATTTTCGTCTTTACGTAAGACTTTAATCGTGCCTTTTAAGATAAGCGGCATATAACGGATATACTTACCGTAATCCATAATTAGGTCTCCTTCTTTAAATTGTCTTACCTCACCAAACTGGTACATTTCTGTTACCAATGCAGGTTCAAAAAATGCGTCAAAAGGCGTCACCGATTTATTCATGCTAAAAATGATAGTTCAAAACAAAGTTATAGAGAACCATGTTCACTTTATTCATTTCATATTTTGCTTGTTGATAGGTTTCTCCTTGATTGATCTTACCCACAATTAATAATTGTGCATCCATCCCTTGTAAAAAACCTGCAAATGAATAGCGCATATCTGCATTGAATTGAACAAATGATGGCATCCCAAATTTGTTTAAGACAGTATTATTTATGTCAGGCATTTTGAAATAACCACCTGACAAATTAAACTTTAGTCTTTGCTGGGGGATTGCATACGCCGCTTTTGCAACCACTGCGTGTACATCTCCAAAACCCTCATTTCTTTCCCTTGGCATGAAAGTGAAAAATGGATCTCTACCCCACTCTCTTGGCATTAAATACCGTCCTTCTTTAGTGATACGGTTGTAGTTTAAAGAAAAATCCCAAATAGGCGTTTTATAACCCACTCTTGCACCAAAACTAAATGAGCCGTTGTCTTTTTCAATA
Organism: Sediminibacterium sp.; assembly: GCF_051860225.1. GTDB lineage: Bacteria > Bacteroidota > Bacteroidia > Chitinophagales > Chitinophagaceae > Sediminibacterium. The sequence continues at coordinate 193,470 of NZ_JBHYEI010000003.1, read as the reverse complement.
AATCTCCTAGCAGGATCCTCATTTCCACCATCCTTTAAAGCATGTTGCTTAACTGCTTGTAATGAACCGTAATATTGATGATCCTTTTGTTGCGCGGGGATGGTATAATCGAATTGCAGTAAAGCCGCATTGAAAACCCTTGGCACCGTTAAGTTCCAAGCATGCAAAGTAGCCTTTTTCGTTAATTCTCTATGAATACCTACTTGCACTAAGTTACTCGCTTCTACATGACCAGGATAACCTGACCTTGTACCATCAGGACTAACCCCCGAAGGATAAATACCTATCGATTCGCCTACTCCATACCATTTTACGGTTCCTCTAGGTGAAATGGCATACAATAATCCTCCCTCAATTTTAGTTTTTGGAATATCATTGATTACCGCCCAAATACCTTCAACTCCAGTAGGCCGCATGCGTCCATCTTGCAAATTGATGAAAGGCGTATTAATCAATTGTCGTCCAAGTGTTACAGATGATTTTTTAAAATTGTATTTTAAATAAAATTCTTCTAATCGATCTAAATCCATTGTATTATATGGATCCTCTATATCAAACAATGTGGTTTCATACCTGCTACCTTGCCCAGATGTAGGATCTTTTTTTGCTAAGTCTGAAGAGCCAATATTAAAAATATAAAATCCACTTACCGCAAATTGAAAGCCTTTAAACTTAGCTGTTTCAAAACGTATACCACCACCCGCAGCATTCGCATGAAAATCAGTTAATCCTTTAGCATTATCAGTTGCCATAAAAAAATAACGGAAATGCCCATTCACTGTTCCGGATTTAAATGCATACAACAATGAACTGGTATCTATCGAATTTTCTTTTTTCCCCTTCCACATATCTGGCTTAGCAGTAATTTCTTGGTGTTGTGAAAATGCAGTGGCTGAGCATAGCAATAATGCTATTACTGAATATAAAAAACGCATACTTACTTACTTACTTACTTATTTAATCATTAACGAAACTCATAATCTACCCCACTAACTTGGGTTAACAAGTCTTGTGGTCCATCTAGAATAAGCGCATTTCTTTCCGGTGTAGGAGTGACTGGTGAATTATTTTTCAAATATTCTAGCATAGTACTATGTAATGTATATGGAGTATTCTGCGGGTTCTTTACATTACGCATTCTACACAACATATCAGCAGGATCACCATCTCTTTCACATGCACAAATGGTATAGGTTCTATTGACATCTAACAGTGAACTCCCCACTTTAACCTCTTTCACTCTTTTCCCCTTTTCTGCAAACGCTTCAAATTTTACTGTCATCCCTTTAAACTTAATCACCCATCCGCCAAATCTTTCTACTGCATCTTTTGCAAAAACATTATTCAATTCTTTTTCTAACCAATCCAATATTTGTTTGCCAGTTACTGCACCTGTTCTAACCGTGCTATCAACTGGAAGCATATCAAAAATAAATCCTTCAGTAATGGGTATATTCCCGGTTTGATCCGGCGTAGTTCTTGGCGGGCAAAAACGGAATCCATTCGACAAAACAATATCTGTTTCAGGAAGCTTCCATTTCAAGGCATTAAGTATCATTGTGTCTATGGGATTTTCCACCACAAAATATCGATACAAAGGAATGGTGCTGTACCCTGCCACTTTATAAATCTGATCGGCAAATGGCTGCTCGTATTGGTTGATTAATGAAGTTATCAGTTTATCCGCTTTATAAACAGAAGCATCTACCTCATCTAAACTATATTGATCATCAATTAATTTTCCTTCTTTAAAACGCAATTGTAACTTTCCAACAAAAGAACCAAATGCACCAGGCTCCACTACTTTAGCATATTTGCACACAATTGGTTTTCTTACTCGTTCATGAGTATCTCCTCCTAAAATGTAATCTACGCCTGCACATTCTGATTGATTGGCCAAATGCAATTGCTGAGACAAACCCAAATGGGCAATAACCATAACAGCAGCACATTGCTCCTGGTTTCTCAGTACATCTACATAATGTGCTAAATTTTCCTCTGGCTTGGTATAAATAATTCCCTTACTGTAATTCGGTGACTGTCTTAATGGAACCAATGGATCTGTATACCCAATGAATCCAACTTTAATCCCATTAGAATGCCAAATATGGTAGGGCGGAAAAATTAATTCCCCTTTTTTACCCTGTCCTAAATCATGGTACATATTGGCACAAACCTTAGGTGCATGCAATGATCCCAATAATGTTTGCATGGCTTTTTTGTAATAAATCACTTCCCAATTACCTGGTAAATACAAATCATAGTTCAATGCATTGAGTATCGGCACCATGGCCTTACCCAATGTTTTTACAGACAGCTCACTTCCCTGAAACATATCGCCTGTATCAATTAAAAAACTATTCGGATTACGTTTTTTTTCTTTCGCTAAATAAGTAGCTAAATGCGCATATCCACCTGTCTTTCTAAATATGGCTTTCCCGTTCTCCCAAAATAATTCATCATGTGGATGAACCTGACAATGAACATCGGTAGTTTGTAAAATGGTTAAGGTAGCACTGCCAGCAGTTTCAACTATTGCACTTGTTTCCTTTTCGATTTGATTATCTGCACCAGATACTTCATTGATGCCTGTTGCAGCAACTAGTCCTACTCCACTCAATGCCCCTATTTGCTGAATGAATTTTCTTCTGTTATTTGACATAGGAATTATTTTTTTGCTTTTTCAGCAATGGGTTTAAAAGGACCGTATTTATGTTGTTTTTCTGAGAAAGGGTCTGCATATGGACCAAAAGGATGATCAATAGGCTTTTTAGAAATATCTGGCCAATCTTTTGGTACAGCAATATGCGGACGAGATTGAGCCAACACATAGGCAGAAACATCCCAAGCTTCTTCATCGGTAAGTTGTGGGTTTTCATGTGTAACGCCTAATGGCATATTGTACTTAATATACTTAGCAAAGTTGGTAATTCTATATAATCCAGCACCGTCATTGAAGCTGTGTTTACCCCAGAGTGGCGGAAAACTATATTCAATTTTATCTGGATTCAACACCCCTTCCCCATTTGCTTGGTGACAGCTTTGACACTTGGTTTCGTAGACTGTCTTACCTTTTATTGGATCAGCTGCTCTATCTAAAAAAGCCAAGTCTTTTAAACCTGACCCAGCTGCTTTCTCTCCCTTCGGAACATTGGAACCAATATGATTGATATAGGCAACGATGGCTTGCATTTCTTTACTAGCCGTATCCAATGCTTTACCATTCAGGCTTCTTTCAAAACAATCATTTACGCGCTTATACACGTTTTCTGTTGTACCACTTCTAGCCCTGAATTTGGGATAGGTAGAAGCAACTGAACCATAATTATTCCCAAAAGCCTGCGTTCCTGCCTGCAAATGACAATTCTGACAATTCTGCCCGTTGGTAATTTGTAATACGGAACCATAAGGTCCTAAATATTTAGCGGTATGTGCAATGAGTTCTCTTCCATAATAAACAAGTTCTTTTACAGCTGGATCAGTAACTGCGTCCATTGCTTGTGGTTGCCAGTAAGCAACGGAAGGCTTCTTAGCATTTTCTTTTGCTGGTTGTGATTCAGGGAAAGGAGGCGTTATGGCCTTTTCATTGGACGATTTAAACCACCCCTTTATGCTATCCGCATTGTAAATAACCAATGGCAAGACAACTATAAAAGCAACCAAAACAATGATTAAATTCAACAAACGCTGAATCATTTTGATCATACTTCGCTCTTTTAAACTGGGCTTTTCGGTTTCCATACAGCTTTGTATTTTGAAGGAGGGAAAATTGATAGATTAGTGTGGCAACTTTTTCATAAAAACCCCGTATAAGTAGGTGCCTACTATAGCAAAGAAGAACACGATCGTCATCGATAAGAAACCATATCCAATATTCACCACCATTGGCCCAGGGCAAGCCCCACTCAATGCCCATCCTAATCCAAAAATGGTTCCTCCAATTAAATACCTTGCAACTGATTTGTCTTTTGGAAAAAATGCAATGGGGTTACCATGAAAATCACGGATCTTGAATTTTTTGATCAATGCTACACCAATCACACCAAGTGTTACGGCTGTTCCAATAATTCCATACATATGAAATGCTTGAAAACGAAACATTTCTTGAATCCGAAACCAGGAAACGGCTTCTGATTTTGACATCACTATCCCAAATACAATTCCTAATAATAAAAATTTGATGAACTTCATTGCTTAAAAAATTAATGGCATGATTAAATAAGTCATTGTTAATCCTCCGATAAAAAAGCCTATAACGGCAATCAATGAAGGCAGCTGTAAATTCGATAAGCCACTAATAGCATGCCCAGAAGTGCAACCTCCAGCATACCTAGATCCAAAGCCTACCATTAATCCACCTAATGCTAAGATTAGAAAACCTTTTACAGTGAACACTGCATCCCAGCTGAATAATTCTTTGGGTTGTAAAGACTCTGGTGCTGCAATGCCCAGCTTACTCAAATCTGCAATAGTTGCTGCAGAAATCTCAACAGGCTCTCCATTAGATAAATATTGAGAAGCAATAAAGCCTCCAATGATGGATCCAATTAAAAAAACAATATTCCAAATTTGTGCCTTCCAATTAAAATCAAAGAATTTTGTTTTCTTACCTAATCCTGCTGCAGCACATATGGTGCGCAAATTAGATGAGAATCCAAAAGACTGTCCAAAGTATAAAAGAAAAAACATGATGCTGGCTATCATGGCTCCAGAGAACCACCAAGACCAAGTTTGGGTAATTAATTCACGCATAAAGCATTATTTTATTTTAAGTGAAAAGAAATAATTGGTTTGAATAAATGGTTGATTAATTTCTCTGTTGCACTTTGATGAAGCATTCCACCTTTACCGTGTGTACCAATACAAATCATATCCATATTATTCATTTGATTAAAATGAATAACGCCATTTTCTACATCTTTATCATTGATTACATGGCATTCAACATTTTCTAAGGAATTTAACCGAGCAAACTGCATCATATTGGCTTCAATAGCTGCTTTTTCAATCGCCACATCACCAGATACAATTTGTAATAAATGTACGGTTGGTCCAAAAGCTTTGGTAATCTTGTGCATAAGTCGCAAATTCTCTGCAGTTGGATTAGAAAAATCATGCACCAATAACAAATGGTTAATGGTTAAGTCGGAGCGATCGCACATTAAAGACAATACAGGTACTATAGAATTTCTTGCAACCATTTGAGTTGCAGTACCAGATATCTTTTCTTTAATACCCCAAGCGCCCTTGGTCCCCATCACGATCAAATCCATCTTAGCATTTGCAGCAAATGTAACAATAGCATCAGTGGTCTTACCCAATTGTAAATGAGTATTGATTTGGGTTCCGTATAGGTTTTTTAGATTAGCTAATTTTCGCTCTGCTATTTCTTTTTGCTTTTCAACATAGGCCACATCAATTTCTCCACAGGTATTAATATTACCAGCAGCATCCATGGATACTGTGTCTGGAACGGCCAATACGTGCAAAAAATGTATTTCTGTATTTATTTTCTCTTCCAGCTTTTTTACCATTAAGTAGGCAAATTCTGACTGTACGGAAAAATCTGTTGGGATGACTATTTTTAAAGTTTCCATTTCCATTTTTTTATATTAATGAACAAATTGGGCTACATTCTGCCAAGTTCCACCGTTGATGACATTTTTGAATCCTTGTTGCTCTAATAAAGATTTTGCCATTCCGCTTCTGTTTCCACTTCTGCAAAAAACAATAATATTTTTTTTCTCACGGAATTGAGCAATCTCCTTTGTAATGTTGTCGAGTGGAATATTCACTGATCCTTTTACATGTCCATCTGCAAACTCTCCGGGCGTTCTCACGTCTACTAAAAATGCACCTTCTGCAATAACTGATTTTAAATCAACAGAAGGCCCTCCTCCAAATAATTGACTGAATATACTCATGGCTTTATTTATTTAAATTGTTGAAAAATATTGATTAATCCAGCTTTTGGCACAACCCCACTCTGTCTCCAAAGTGGCTGACCATTTTTAAATACAATTAATGTTGGAACCCCTTGCACTTGATAAGCAGCTGCGGCTTGTGGATTTTTATCCACGTCTACTTTAATAATGGTTACTTCGTCGCCCAAACTATCTTTTACTTCTTTTAAAATAGGAGACATCATTTTACAAGGTCCACACCATTCTGCAAAAAAGTCTACCAACACTGGTTTGTCTGATTGAATCATTTCATTAAATGTCATATCAATGTTTTTAAGAATGAACTGAATTTGATTTTTCTTCTTTTTTAAATAAGCCTAATAACAGGGAACCCATTAAAGCACCGTAAAGCGTACTATTCAATGGCTTAGAAGTGATGGCACAGGTTCCTGAAATACAACCAACTTGCTGCCAATAAATATATCCTCCAATAGCACCTAAAACAGCCCCGAATAAATACAGCTTATTGTTATTTAACCACTTCTTCATAACTAATTTCCTCCGTTGTTTTGGTAGTTTTTTGAATAGGGGTTGCACAACCATTTACACCGCAACAGCCCGTATTGAATAATGCCATAATAGTGAACAATAATCCTGCTATTCCAAATACAGTATCCTTATTTGCCACAGACTGAATTATGATGGCTATACCAGCCAACAATCGTACGATTCTCATGAAACTCCAGTGGTTCAACAAAACTTTTTTCATAATTGAATTAATTGAATACAAATGTAAAATAGCTTTTGTGGTGTATTGGTAACAAAGGTTACACAGAAGGCATACACTCTTGAGAACGCCAAAACAACCTTAAGGTACAACACATTCTTAGGTTAGCGATTAACCCTGCAGCTGCCGTGAGGGCAGCAACTAAATACAGTGCCCAATTTAACCCGAACCAATCTGCTAAAAATCCACTCAATAAAGCGCCAATTACATAGCCTCCATCTCTCCAAAATCGAAAGACACCCATGATTTCAGCTCTTTGAGTAGGGTGTGCATTTTCTGCTACCACTGTTAAAAAATTAGGGTAAACCAAGCCAGTTCCTAAGCCTAGTAAAACGGCAGCTATTATCGCACCAGCAAAAGAAGAAAATACAACCAATAAAACAATGGCCATAGCTTGTAATAACATACCAACGGTAATCAATTGCTTTTTACAAAAGACATCGCCCATTTTACCAGTAAATAATTGAGAAACACCCCAAACCATTGGATATACTCCTGCAATAATTCCAATTTCTTGGATACTAAATGAACGTTGTGCCAATAAAATGGGCACTAGCCCCCACATTACCCCATCATTTAAATTATTGACTAATCCGTTCAAGGTAACTGAGCCAAGATTTCGGTGTTTCCAACTAGTTGAAGCCCAAATATTTTTTAGTAATGGAATATTACTTTTCGCGGTCTCCTTTTGAATGAATGATGTCGTATCATTTACCCAAAAAAGAGATACCACTAAACCTACAAAAACAAAAATCAACCCTGGTATAAATGGATAAAATGCATACCCATAGGTAGATGCAATTGCTGCTGATAGATAGGCTGCTAAACCTACTGACAAGTAGCCTGCAAATTCATTGATACCCATTGCCAACCCCCTGTTCTTTGATCCTACCAAATCTATTTTCATTACAACAGTAGTACTCCAAGTTAAACCCTGACTAATACCTAAGAAAACGTTCGCTAGAATAATCCAATTCCAGTGATTAGCATACATTAAAATAAATGGCACAGGCGATGCAATCAACCAACCTGTTACTAATATTTGTTTGCGGGTAAATTTTCGAGATAGAATACCTACGAAATAATTGCTAGTTGCTTTACTAATGCCAAAAGCAACAATAAAACTGGTGAGTGCTGAGGCGGCTGATAAAGAAAAAATTGTTTTACCAAATTCTGACAAAATAGAACGCTCCATCCCAACCATCGCACCCACAAAGGCATTTACCAATACGAGCAATAAAAACTGGGATTTATTTTCTTTTAAACCTTGCATATTTAGAGAATTAAAAGCAAGGTATAGTTGTTTTTTTACTATGTTGGTAACAAAAGTTACTTAACTCAACTAGTAAATAAAAGGAATTAATTTGTAAGAATTTGCTTGATAAGATGAATAGTGTTGAAATTTCTGTACCAACATTTTTTCTTCCCAGTTCAACTTAGTCACTAAAACAATCAATAGTATAAACCAAACAAGTAGTTTATACCAATGAAAATGTTCTAAGCTTAATCCTGCTGTTAAGAGCAATACAGCAGTATACATCGGATGCCTAATATACCGATAGGGGCCATTGGTTACTAATTCCGCTTCTATATGGGGTATTGGCAATACCCTGATTTTGCTCACCCGCATTACCCATAATGCCCAAGAAACCAACATTACCGCAATGGCAGAAAGTACAAATGCAGTAATGTTTAAATATAGTGGATACGCTGAGAATAACAACCAACCGATGGCTGAAAATTGAAGCAATACTATTGTATAAGCAGCTAGTTTTTCCATAATAATATCAAGCTAATCAAAATTTTGAAAGCTTGAATTTAAGCATGAACAACTCTTACAACTGCATCTAACTTCACTTCAGATTTAATTGAGTTAGATATTAAACAAGCTTTTTCTGTTTTCTCCAACACGCGCATAGCTCTTTCTGCATAATGCCCATCTGTTATTACTAAAACTGGTTTCAATAAAACAGTGGTAATCATGTATTTGCCTTCTGGTTGCTCTAATATACCAACCGCTTTACAATCGAATGATACAAAATCTAATTTTGAATTCTCTGCTATAGCTAAAAAAGTAGTCATATAGCATGAGTTTACAGCAGCAACAAGTAAATGTTCTGGTGACCAAATCCCAGGAATCCCTTTAGGAAACTCGGGAGGAGTAGCTACTTCAATCGAGCTATTCAATACAGGAGAACTAATTGTTCCTTTTCGATCATTTGTCCATGTTAAATCAACTTCGTAATGATGTGCGTTATTCATAATGATTAAATTTTCATAAGCTTAGAAGGGCAAACAAAATCTGTTTTAGGTACAGAGGTTTCAGCAATTGCTTTATATCCTCCGCCTATCTCTGTAAAATTCCTATATCCTCTTGCCTGTAAAATACTGGCCGCAATCATGCTTCTATAACCACCTGCGCAATGCAGAAAAAAATGTTGTTTGGGATCAATATCTTTTATCCAATCATTGATGTAAGACAATGGTTTATTGTATGCATTTTCAACATGCTCTGCTGAAAATTCTGATTCTCTTCGTACATCAATTACCTGATCGGTTTGAGGATCGTAGTTTTCTTCAAACAACAGTGCATTAATCCTTTCAATAGTATCTACTGGCTTACCTGCCTTCAACCATGCTTCATATCCGCCAGATAAAAATCCAATCACGTGATCAAACCCAATTCTACTCAATCTAGTTACCGATTCTTCTTGCTTGCCTTCACTGCAAACTAATAATATGGGTTGATTAACATCAACCATTAACGCACCCACCCAAGGAGCAAAATCACCGTTTAATCCAATATTTACCGACTGAGGAATATAGCCTCTGAAAAAAAGATCTGGATCTCTCGTATCTAAAATGAGTGCTCCTGTTTCTTCTGCTGCTGCTTCAAATGCTTCAACAGACAATGGTTTAGTTCCTTCTGTCAATACTTTATCAAATGGTGCATATCCTTGTTTATTCATTGCTACATTCATTCCAAAATAGCCAGGAGGAGGCAATAAACCATCCGTAACTGCTTTAATAAAATGACTTTTACTTGGCTGGTTCAAGGCATAGTTTAATTTTTTCTGATTCCCCAACGTATCGACCGTTTCTTTCATCATATTTTTACCACATGCACTTCCTGCACCATGAGCTGGATAAACAATTAAGTCGTCTGACAATGGCAGAATTTTATTCATTAAACTATCATATAGTAACCCAGCCAATTCTTCTTGTGTCATGTTAGCTGCTTTTTGCGCTAAATCAGGACGACCTACATCCCCTAAGAACAAAGTGTCGCCACTAAAAATGCAATGTTCTTTTTGATTTTCATCTAACAACAAAAACGTACTACTTTCCATGGTATGCCCTGGCGTATGCAAAACTTTAATGTTAATATCGCCCACTTTAAATAATTCACCGTCAGATGCTGTAATACATTGAAATGAAGCATTTGCGGTAGGTCCATATACTATTTGAGCTCCTGTTTTTTGACTGAGGTCTATATGACCACTTACAAAATCTGCATGAAAATGGGTCTCGAAAATATATTTTAATTGAACATTATCTTTAGCAAGCCTGTCTAGATAAGGCTTGGTTTCGCGCAAGGGATCTACAATTGCAGCTTCCCCATTTGACACAATATAGTATGCACCTTGTGCTAAACATCCAGTATAAATCTGTTCGATTTTCATGGTCAACGTTTTTGTTATTATATATTGTAAATTTCTGAAACAATGAATTGATTCACTGTATCAAAAGTTACAATTGAAAGCGCTTGTTATTATTTTGCTGCAATATGTGCATCCGGAGATTGTAAAAATTCGGTCTTACATTCTGTTGCACAAAAACCATATACTTTTCCTTTGTAATGTGCAGTATCTGCAATTCCTGCAGTAACGGGCATTCCACAAATAAAGTCCCTTTTATTCGCAACCATTGCAGGTGTGAATTTACCCGCGGAATCAGCGTTAGAAGTAGCATGCATGGAAGAACCATGTTTAATGGGGGCCATTGTATTTTCAGCTGCCTTATCATCCGCTTTTTTCTCCTCATTACACGATGCCATAGTTATAAAAAGCAGTCCTACAAAAAGTGTTTTTACAATATTCATATTCAATTTATTTCAGTACAAAATTAACCAACAGAGCTGGGTCAAAAAATGAGTATAATCATAAAAAAAGCTGCCTGGGGGAAGGCAGCTCTAATTTTTCTTTAGGACTTCATTAACCAACTACTGGTTCCCCAGCACTCACCCATTCATTCATTCCCGCAGAATAATTAACCACATTTTTGAATCCATTTTTAGAAAGGATAGAATAGGCAATGGCAGCCCTATCCCCGCCCTGACAATGAATCATCACCTTTTTATCTTTACTGATTTTATCTAAGTTATTAGGCAGTGTTCCTACAAATACGTTGTTCGCATTTTGAATATGACCTGCATTAAATTCAGCAGCTCCTCTTAAGTCAACAACTTGTACAGCAGAATCTGCTGCCAATATTTTTGCTTCTGCTAAATCCACCAAATTTACTTTTTCTAAAGTGCCGCCTGCTTTGGTATATTCGGTTACAGAGGGCAAGTATCCCGCAATATTATCTAATCCAATTCGCATTAATTTTCTAGTTAAATCATCTAACATTGATTCGTCTGCTAAAATCATAAAAGGCTCGTCATAAGTTAGAAACCATCCCGCCCAGGTTGCAAAAGAATTATTGCCTTGAATATTTAAACTACCTGGAATAAATCCTGCAGCAAACTCCGTTTTAGGTCGAGCATCTAACAATTTGATGCCATTAGCCATATTGCTATTTACTTCTTCAATAGTTAATTTTTTTAGCTTAGGCACTTCAGTTAACAAAGGGCGATCCACTTTATTTAACTTCTTCATCATTGCAAAATATTTTGGCGGTTCAGGTTGATCAGCCAATAAATAATTTGTAAATCCAGCTTCATCTGTTGGATATTGGAAAGCCCAATTTCGCGCTTTCTCATACCCTACCGTTGTACTTGGGACAGCACCCAAAGCCTTACCACAAGCAGATCCAGCGCCATGTCCTGGCCAAACTTGGATATAATCTGCTAAGGCATTAAACTTCTTGATACTCTGGTACATTTGCTGTGCACCTTTATCTTGTGTTCCAATCATTCCAGCAGCTTTCTCTAATAAATCTGGACGGCCAATATCTCCTACAAAAACAAAATCTCCTGTGAACAACATCACTGGCTCATAACTAGCAGGATGATCAGTTAATAAAAAACTAATACTTTCAGGAGTATGTCCTGGTGTATGTAATACTTTAAAGCTAAGATTACCTAACTTAACTATATCGTTGTCTTTTAACCCTACATGAGGGAATTCATATTCCCATCCTTCTCCACCTTCATCTGACAAATACAATTGAGCGCCAGTTAATTGAGCCAATTCTCTTGAACCTGCTAAAAAATCCGCGTGAATATGGGTTTCAAAAATATGCGTAATCGTCATATTGTTGGCTTTCGCAATTTCCAAATAAGTATCCACGTCTCTTTTAGCGTCAATTACCGCAGCAACACCTGCTTTTTGACAGCCAATAAAATAACTTGCTTGAGCTAAACTCTTGTCGTAAATGTGTTGAAAAAACATATGGTTTCGTTTTTAGTTTTTAAAAATTTGTACTGCAAATATCAATACTGTAAAATAGTTGTTTGGTAACATTTGTTGCATTTAGTGCCCACCACCAGTTGGGAAAAATAACTCTTTAATGATTATGTAAATACCCATGATTAACACAAACCAACCAAAAGCTTTTTTGAGCTTTTCACCTGGTATTTTTTTAGATAAAATAATTCCGCCAAAAATTCCTATAACTGCAAAAAAAGTGAATGTTAATAATAATTGCCAATCAATTACCTGAGCTCCTTGCAAATCACCTGTAAAGCCAATTAGCGACTTTGCTGCGATGATAAAAAGGGAAGTTCCTACGGCTAATTTCATGGGCATTTTTGCTAATAATACCAAGGCTGGAATAATTAAGAATCCACCACCGGCACCTACTAGCCCTGTAAGCACGCCTACTATTGTACCTTCTAATAAAATCATAGGATAATTATAAACCATTGGTGCCGATTCATCAATCACTGCCTTTTTGCCTGGCTTAATCATGCTCACTGATGCAAGAATCATCACTACTGCGAATAAGAGCATCAAAGCAATTGATTTGGTAATAACGATGCCCCCAATGGATGCCACTTCAGCTGGAATCAACGGCACAATCCATAATCTAGTTGCATAAACTGCTGCTATAGAGGGTATCCCAAAAATTAAAACCGTTTTAAAATCTACTTTCTTTTGGGTAGCACTTTGTATTCCCCCAACTAATGCAGTAGAACCTACTATAAAAAGCGAGTAAGCAGTGGCTAGAACAGGATCAACTCCCATAACATAAACCAAAATAGGGACTGTCAATATAGATCCACCGCTTCCAATTAAGCCTAGAGAAATACCTACTAATGCTGCGAGTAAAAATCCAATAATAACCATTGATTGTTGTTTAGAGTGCAAAAATGCATTAACCCAAAAGATAAAATGGTTACAAAAGTTACATTTAAGTGGCAAATAAAAAAAGGATCACCATTTTGGTGATCCTTTTAGAGGTCCCGAGCGGATTCGAACCGCTGTGGAAGCTTTTGCAGAGCTCTGCCTAGCCACTCGGCCACAGGACCATTGCAGGGATGCAAAAATAGCGTAAACAAACTAATTTTAAAATTCTAAATAAGAAATACCGAATTTTACTTCATAAAAAGTAAAAAATGACAAGAATTGGGGAAAGTGAACTAATTATAAACGAAAGAGGTGCAGTTTACCACTTAAATGTAAAACCAGAAGAATTAGCTAATACAATCATTACCGTTGGCGACCCCGGCAGAGTGGGTGAAGTAAGTAAATATTTTGACCGCATAGAAGGCAAATTTGAACACAGAGAATTCATTACACATACAGGGTTTATTGGAAATAAAAGAATTTCTGTTGTTTCAACTGGGATAGGTCCTGACAATATTGATATAGTATTGAATGAGTTGGATGCTTTAGCAAATATTGATTTTGAAACAAGAACTATCAAACCCAATCAAACAAGATTAACAATAGTGCGTATGGGCACTTCTGGCTCCTTACAGGCTTCTATACCAGTAGATAGTTTTGTAGCCAGTACGCATGGATTAGGAATCGACAACCTACTTCATTTTTATAAATTAATCAATAATGAAGAAGAGTTGCAAATTGCACAAGCTTTCAATGTTCATACGCAAATAGGACATAATGGGCTTCAACCTTATATTGCATCCGCTTCAGCGCATATTTTAAAAGAATTTGTTGTTGGATTTCATCAAGGTATCACCGTCACTTGTCCTGGTTTTTATGGCCCACAAGGCAGAATTCTTAGACTGCCTTTACAGTTCCCAGACCTGATTAATCAATTGACTAGTTTTAGATTTGGAAATCATATCATTTCTAATTTTGAAATGGAAACAAGTGCCATATACGGATTGGGCAAATTATTAAATCATCATTGTCTTAGCTTGAGTGCAATAGTTGCCAATAGAGTTCAACAAACTTTCAGCAAAGATGGAGGTAAAGCGGTTGAGAACTTGATTCAAAAAAGCCTAGAAGTATTAGCAAAAATTTAATTTTCAAGATGGAGCTAGCATTTTATAAATATGAGGGCACTGGCAACGATTTTATTCTAATTGATAATCGCAATGGGGATATTAAACTCAGCCAAGATGAAATTGCCCATCTGTGTAATAGGAGATTCGGAATAGGTGCAGATGGATTGATGTTGCTGAATCTTCAAGCAGGGTATGATTTTGAAATGAAGTACTATAATTCGGACGGAGCAGCGGGAAGTATGTGCGGTAATGGTGGAAGATGTTTAACTCAATTTGCTTTTGATTGTGGCATTCAACAATCGCGTTACCATTTTATTGCTTCAGATGGCCCACACGAAGCAATAATTGAAAAAAAAGGATGGGTTAAATTAAAGATGAAAGACGTAGACAGCATTAGAAAAGAACAAAATGCTTCTATTTTAAATACAGGATCACCCCACTATATTTTACCAGTAAGTCAACTTAATCAACTAGATGTATTTACAGAAGGAAAGAAAATTCGTTACAGTGATGCTTTTAAAATAGAGGGCATCAATGTAAATTTTGTAGAACAGTTAGCAGATAATCAACTACAGGTAAGAACATATGAGAGAGGTGTAGAAGACGAAACATATAGTTGTGGTACAGGCGTAACCGCTGCTGCTTTGTCTAATCCTTTGGCAACTCTTGGAAAAAATACGACCCAAATTATCACGAAGGGAGGAAATTTATCGGTGGAATTTGAAAAAATAGACGAGCAAAATTTTAAAAAAATTTGGTTATGTGGACCAGCAAAATTTGTATTTAAAGGGACCATTGTTATATAATCAACCCAAAGGCGCTAAGTATGATTCAGTATTTCAAAAACGTGAACGGTCAAACCATAGAAATTCCCAAAGCCGACCAAGGAGTTTGGGTAAACTTAGTACCACCTTTCAAAGAAGAGGAATTTATAGAACTCAGCAATGAATTAGAAATCCCTATTGAGTTCTTAAGAGATTCACTAGATATTGATGAGCGTCCACGTTATGAAATGGAAGATAATGTTAGAATTATCATTATCAAAACTCCTACAGAAAACAACTCTTTCAATGACTCCGATGCTTTTTACATTACTATCCCTATCTGCATCATTCTAACCCATAATCAAATTATTACGGTTAACTCCTTTGACAATGGTGCAATTAAAAAATTCCTCAACACTTTTCAGAAAAGACATCCCGACAAAAGGAATATGATGGTTTTAAAAGTGTTTGAGAAAGTAGTTCAAACCTTTTTAGACTATCTAAAGGAAATCAATCATAGCAGAAATCAATACGAGCAAAGTTTATATGATAGCAATAGTAATGTAGACTTACTTAAACTAATGCGCGTACAAAAAAGTCTAGTGTATTTTGTTACAGCACTTAGGAGCAATGAAATGTTGATGATGAAAATGGAAAGGACCAATTTTCTCGGCTTAACTGAAGATGAAAGAGAATTTTTGCAAGACTTAATTGTAGATAGTAGTCAGGCATTGGAAATGGCAAATATATACACCAATATATTAAGTAGCACCATGGATGCATTTGCAAGTATAATCAGCAATAATTTGAATAATGTGATGAAGCGACTAACTTCTATCACCATTATACTTTCGTTACCCATTTTGGTGACTAGCATATACGGAATGAATGTAGACCTCCCCTATCAGCATTCTAATCATGCTTTTTATATTCCAGTAATCATATCTCTTTTCATATCTATAGTTATTGGTGGATATTTTTATAAGAAAAAATGGTTCTAAAATGCCTTTATTTAATGTTCGAGTTTATGGTTTATTAATTGATCAATATCAGCGCTTATTAGTAACTGATGAGTTTATACGAGGTAGTTATATAACTAAATTACCGGGCGGAGGATTGGAATTTGGAGAAGGCACACGAGAATGTTTAAAAAGAGAATTTATGGAAGAAATTGGCATTCATGTAAATGTGGGAGCCCATTTTTATACGACTGATTTTTTTCAAATCTCTGCCTTTAATAATAAAGACCAGATTATCTCCATTTATTATTTAGTGCATACGACAGACACTAATCAAATTAAAACTTCCGAAATCCCTTTTAATTTTAGTACAGAACAAATAAAAGATCCTAATGGAGAAACAGAAGTATTCAGATGGATTCCTTTGAAAGATCTAACTCAAGATTCAGTTACACTCCCAATAGATAAAGTGGTTGTTCAACTTTTAAAAGAAAACGCCTAATCCTGGTCTGTTAGAAAGAACCACTTTCCCGTCTTCAAAAGCAAGTCCTTTTGCATTTGCTTCAGCAAGTAACAATGGACCATCCATATCAACATAATCAAGTTGAGGTAAAAAATGTCCAATAGCAGCAGAACCAATTACCGATTCATTCATACTTCCCATCATTACTTTTAATCCAAGTGAACGAGCTTCTTGAATCATTCTTCTTGCAGGTGTTATACCACTACACTTAGTCAATTTTATATTAATCCCATGAAAAAAACCAACACATTTAGACACGTCCTGTTCCGCAACACAAGACTCATCTGCAATCAATGGCAAACTAGATGTTTCATATAAAATTTTCATCCCCTCCCAATTGTCTTTTGCTAATGGTTGCTCAATCAATTCAACACCTAGTTTAGCTAATATTGGTATAAGTTTTAAAGCCTGTTCAGTTGTCCAACCTGCATTTGCATCAACTCTAAATAGGGCATTAGTTTGTTTCCTGAGTGATTGAATAATATCAATATCATCAGGGGTTCCCAGTTTTATTTTATAAATAGGCCAAGGTTTTGCTTGCATTTTTTGTTGCATCTTCTCAATGGTATCAATACCAATTGTATAATCACATTTGGGCAAACTATTGGTCCAAGCCGTATTCCATAATTCATATAAAGGCTTTGCTTTCATTTTTCCATATAAATCCCAACCTGCCATATCTAAAGCAGCAACTAAAAATGGATTCTTTGGAAATAAATGATGTAGATAATGCCAATATCGTTCAGGATCTGTTAAAGCAAATTTTTCAACTAATTTTTGTTTTTTAGTTAAGTCGTCGATCATTTGCTCAACAGTAATATTATAATAAGCTATCGCTGGTGCTTCGCCATAGCCAATAAAAGGGCCTACTGATAATGCCACCAACAAAGCAGCTTGATGAGTCTTGGTTCTTCCATTAGAGATCGTAAAAGGATCTATAAATGGCAGATTGGTTTGTGTATATTGAAGTATCACTGCATTAATTTATCGACCTGATTTTTTAATAAAACTTTTTAGCTCACTATTAAAATCAGATTCTTCTATTAGTGATTCAATTGAGACATGCATCCTGTAACACCAATAGTGGTCTGGATTTGCGGGCACATTAATTTGTTCTGCTAATGGATTATCCCTTCTAATTTTTTCATTTATACCCATCAAATCTTGAATCTGGAAAACACTCCACATGGCTGGTGAAAACAAGTGTTGAATAACAATAGCTTTGTTGATCCATGCTTCGCAATAATGAGGAGCATCACCCCATTGTCCTAATTCTTGATTATAAAAATGTTGAATGAGCGCTTTATCTTCTTCCCACCACCCTCTAATCGTACTCATATCGTGAGTTGAGGGAGTTACAACACTTAAGTAAGGAGCATCGTTGGGATGAAAAAATTGTTTTTCAGGATTTTTGGGCATTCGTTGAATTTCTAAACTCAATAATCCTAATTGTTGCATCACTTCAGGCACACAAGAAGGGACCATTCCTAAATCTTCGCCGCAAACCAACATATTCGTAACTCTTTTTAAAGACGGTAGTTTCTTGTAAGCCTCTTTTTTCCAAAAATCATCCTGTTGCTTAAAGAAATAATTCACATATAAACCTCGTAGTTGCTCTTGTGTAGTGTACTCCAAATTCTTAAAAGAAGTAGTATGCTCTATTCCAAATCTAAAATGAAAATATTGTCCTGTTCCATCTGAATCAAATAATAGAACATTACTTATTAAACTAAAAATACCTTTTTTGATTTTTTGGTGATACTGATCTTGATCTAACGTAGTAAAATGTTGTTCAACAGCTCTTTGGGTTTCAAAACCTGGTTTTAAAGAGTAAGTCCCATTTAAGTGATTAATCAAAAACATACTCTTCACCAATTCATTATCATACCCAAATATCTCCCAAAGTACCGCATCAGTGATAAAGGGTTTTGTATATCGATCATAACTAAACCAAATGCCATTTTCAGCAAAAGTAGATACACTTATTGGTATAGCTGGAACAAAATGCCCCATAATTCCTTCTACTGCATGAAGTGGAATACTCCAAATTCTGAAGAACCCGAGTATATGATCAATTCTAAAAGCATCAAAATAATGACTCATTTGTTCAAAGCGTTGCTTCCACCAAGCGAACCCATCTTCTTGCATGCGCTGCCAATTATATGTTGGAAAGCCCCAGTTCTGACCTGTTACTGCAAAATCATCAGGCGGAGCTCCTGCTTGAAAATCCATATGAAACAAATCAGGATGTTGCCAAGTATCTGCCCCATACCTATACACACCTATTGCAATATCGCCCTTTATTATAATCCCTTTTGAGTGAGCATATGCAGCTGCCTCTTTTAATTGCAAGTGCAAATGATATTGTAGAAAATAATGAAATGCAATATCATCGTATGCACCCGATTCTGGTTGAATCAGCGCTTCAATATCTTTTTCTTTATAATGCTTAAATGCAGGCCATTTACTAAAATCGACAGTTCCATATTCATCCCTTAAATAACAAAATACAGCATATGGAATTAGCCAATGTTTATTCTGTTGATAGAATGCTATAAAAGAAGATTCCTGCAATAATTTTTTCCCATTTGATTTATAAACTTTTCTAGCAAAGGTTAATTTTGATTGTATGACCGAAGCATAATCAACCGTAGCTAAGGCGTTGAGTTGTAGCCGCTCTTTTTCTAATAGCTGTAATTGCTTAAGCTGTGATTTATTTACAATTTTTGGAAGATTTAAATACAAGGGATGTAAAGCAAAAGCAGAAATTGCAGCATAAGGGTAAGAATCCTTATTGGTATTAGTTGCAGTGGTGTCATTTACAGGAAGCAATTGAATCATCTTTAAACCCACCTGTTCGGCCCAATCTACCATTTTAATCAAATCTGTAAATTCCCCTACACCAAAACTTGATTCAGTTCTCAAACTAAAAACTGGAATAGCAACTCCAGCACCTTTCCAAGTTTGATTGGGCAAATAAGTAAACCCATCATTCACAATTGTTATCTGGTCTTTCATCACCGGATAATGCAATACCCGATTATCGCCGACTTCAAACTCGACTAATTTTTTTGATTCAAGGTCATAAATACCATATTTATATGCAATTGGAAATTGATCTAAGCTCAGGTTAAGGCCTAGTTCAAAGTAAGGAGAAGAGGCAGTTTTTCCCATCATCAATAAATGAGACTCAGACCAATTTTCCGCTTCATTAAATGACCCAGATAAACAAATGACTTGATTTTTAGAAAGCAATGGACTTTTAACTCTAAAAATATGTGTAGTTTTTTTGCTTGCTTTAGCCTTAAACTCGGTTTTAGATTCGGCTAAAAGTACTTGCTGAAAAGCTTCTGTGTAAAAACTATTTTCATAATACCCAGCATGATTCCAAGTGTCTACTAATTGAATTTGACTGGCTTTAAATGCTTTTATATCTAATACTCTATCATTACCCCAATCAATTACAGTGGTTCCATCTGCATTAACCAATACGTAGTTGTATTGAATGGGTTCTCTAGTTGCTTCTTCCGGCCAATCTAATGTAAGGGTCCAAGTTTGCTCATTCAAATACTGCATTGGAACAGCGTTTTCAATATCCCCATTACCAAGTAAGACATGATTACCAGTCAAAAACAGATTTTGCCCGAACTCAGTACGGTATCTTAATTGAAACTGCAATTTTATTTGTTCTTTACCAACAGATATTTTCTTTTGGGTTGTGTTCTTTGTTTTAGGCGCTTCCGATTTTTTTGCCTTAACTGCTTTTTTATCTACCACAACTTTTGGAGAAGTAGCTTCTTGTTTTTTAGGTGCGGCTTTTTTATTAGCAGCAGTAACTTTTTTTTCTACAATAGGTTGTTCGGCCTTTGTAGCAATCGTTTTTTTTGAAGTAGCCAAGTGGAATAAATTTATTGACGCTAAAATAGCAAACAATGTGTAATTATGACATATTAATTATCAGATAATATCATGGACGCAGCTTTTTCGGCAATCATAATGGTGGCTGCATTGGTATTACCTGAAACAATGGTTGGCATGATTGATGCATCAACTACCCTCAGCCCCTTCACCTTCTTAACTCTTAATGTATGATCTGTTACCGCCAAATGATCGACTCCCATTTTACAGGTTCCAACTGGATGATAAAGGGTTTCAAGGGTCTTTTGGATATGCGCTATAATTTCTTCATCAGATGCCATAGAAGAAGGAAAAGTTGTTTTGGTGTCCGAGAAAACTTGTAAAGCAGGGGCAGAAAAAATTGACATAGACTTTTTAATGGCTTGAATAAGTAAATTCAAATCTCTGACATCACTCAATGCCTTATGATTAATATTAACCGTGTCTAAAGGATTTGCAGATCTTAAACCGATCGTACCCCTACTTTCAGGATGCAACAATATAGACATGATACCAATTCCATTTGTGGTAGGAAATGTTTTTAAATTATAGATATCGGTTGAATAGTCGGTGGCAATTCCAATAGGAGCAAAATGATATTGAATGTCTGGTCGCTTTAAATTTTCTTGTAATTGGATAAAAGCATTAGCTTCTAAAGGGCTATTACCCAAGGGTCCTTTTTAAAATAACAAATGTTGTAAGATTGCTTTGGTTTTATTCCATGGCTTTAATAAGGAGTTAGCAGATGGGATATTCGTTTGAACGGTAACCCCACTCCAAAAATGATCTTGTAAATTTTTACCTACACCTGGTAATGTAATCAATACATCAATTCCTACTCGCTTCAATTCTGTTGGGTCCCCAATACCTGAAAGCATCAATAACTGTGGAGATTGAATGGCACCAGCAGAAAGCAATACTTCTTTATGGCAATTAATTCTTTCTGAATTAGTATTAGGAGCAGCAATTTCAACACCAACTGCAGCACCGTTTTCAATTAAAATTCTCTTTACGCGTGTATTTGTTTTTACGACTAAATTCTTTCGATTTAAAATAGGCTTTAAAAAAGCAGCAGCAGCACTATATCGCTTACTATTTTTTATATTAAATTGTAATAGATGCGCCCCTTCTTGAACAGCACCATTATAATCTTCATTTTTAGGAATTCCTATCTGTTCACAGGCATCTAGAAATGCTTCCGCAAATACACTTGGCTGCTTGGCATAACTAACATGCATAGGACCATCTTGACCATGAAAAGGAGATTCAATATTTTCATTGAATTCTGATTTTATAAAAAATGGAAGCACATTATTATACCCCCAACCAGGATTTCCTAAAGCTTCCCATTCCTCAAAATCAGCCTTATTGCCCCTCACATAAGCCATTGCATTGGTTGAACTACTTCCTCCCAAAGTTTTTCCACGTGGTATATATAGTTTGCGATTATCCAAAGCTGGCTGAGGCGTACCCCAAAACTGCCAGTCTACTTCAGTACGATGTAATTCGCCATAAGCACCGGGTATATGTATTTCTGTTTTACTATCTGGGCCACCAGCCTCAATTAAAAGCACTTTGTTTTCTGGGTTTTCTGATAACCTATTTGCCAATACTGAACCAGCAGAACCAGCCCCAATTATGATAAAGTCGTACGTCATATCTTAAATATACTTAAAGTACACTTATATTTGCAAACTAACAACTGTTCGTATATGAATTTGAGTCAAAACCGTAATGAAGATTGGATGAAATTAATGCTGAGCGAAATGAGACAGCGCATGGAAAAAATTGCATTAGGAGGTGGGAAAAAAGCCATTGAAAAACAGAAAGAAAGAAATAAGCTAACTGCTAGGGAACGTATTGCCTACTTATGTGACCAAGAAAAACCTTTTACAGAAATAGGAGGCTTTGCGGCATATGGAATGTATGAGGAAGAAGGTGGTTGTCCGGCAGGAGGAACAGTGGCGGGTGTGGGTTATGTAAGCGGCAGACAGTGTGTTATTGTAGCCAATGATCAAACAGTAAAAGCTGGTGCTTGGTTCCCAATTACTGGTAAAAAGAACTTACGAATGCAAGAAATTGCAATGGAAAATAAATTACCTATTATTTATTTAGTGGATAGTGCAGGGGTGTTTTTACCGATGCAAGACGAAATATTTCCAGACAAAGAACATTTTGGAAGAGTATTTAGAAACAATGCTAGAATGAGCGCGATGGGCATCACGCAAATTGCAGCAGTGATGGGGGCCTGTGTTGCAGGAGGAGCATATTTGCCTATTATGAGTGATGAAACGCTGATGGTAGAAGGCAATGGAAGTATTTTTTTAGCTGGCTCTTATTTAGTTAAAGCTGCCATTGGAGAAGATATTGATAATGAAACATTAGGTGGAGCAATTACCCATACAGAAATAAGTGGTATAGCAGATTATAAATTTAAGACAGAGCAAGATTGCTTAGATCATATAAAAAAAATAATAAGTAAAATGGGAGCCCCTGAAACGGCAGGGTTTGATCGAATTGCACCTGTTGCTCCCGCAAAAAATCCAGAGGAAATTTATAGCATCATTCCCGAAGGAAATTTGAAGCCTTATGATATGCTCGAAATTATTGAGCGAATGGTAGACAATAGCGAGTTTGATCAATTTAAACAAGACTATGGCAAAACCATTTTATGTGGTTATGCTAGAATTGAGGGATGGGCAGTAGGCATTGTTGCTAATCAAAGATTAGTTTG
This sequence comes from Sediminibacterium sp., assembly GCF_051860225.1. Taxonomy (GTDB): domain Bacteria; phylum Bacteroidota; class Bacteroidia; order Chitinophagales; family Chitinophagaceae; genus Sediminibacterium. The sequence continues at coordinate 170,264 of NZ_JBHYEI010000003.1, read as the reverse complement.
TAAAAGCAAAAAAGGTGAAATGCAAATTGGTGGTGTTATTTACAATGATAGTGCAGACAAAGCAGCTCGGTTTATCATGAATTGTAATCAGAAAAAAATCCCATTGGTTTTTTTACAAGACGTTACCGGATTCATGGTAGGCAGTAGAAGTGAGCATAGTGGTATCATTAAGGATGGAGCAAAATTGGTGAATGCAGTAGCCAACTCTATTGTTCCAAAGATCACCATCGTTATAGGAAATAGCTATGGAGCAGGCAACTATGCCATGTGCGGCAAAGCCTATGATCCAAGATTTATTTTTGCATGGCCATCTGCAAAGATTGCAGTAATGGGGGGTGATCAAGCGGCTAAAACATTGGCACAAATTCAAGTAGCAACTATGAAATCCAAAGGACGTGAAGTTACTCCAGAGGAAGAAAAAACCTTGCTTGATACCATCAAAGATCGATACTATCAACAAACTACGCCCTACTATGCTGCAGCTCGATTATGGGTGGATGAGATCATTGATCCAATCAATACAAGACAGTTGATTGCAGAAAGTATTGCTGCTGCTAACCACAATCCAAAATTAGACCAATTCAATACAGGGGTGTTTCAGGTATAATGCGTAAAATGTATTTATTTCGCGCCATGTCTCACCACTTAATGATTTATACCGACGGAGCAGCAAGAGGGAACCCAGGACCAGGAGGATATGGAATTGTGCTTATTTGGGGCCAAAAACGAAAAGAAATTTCAGCGGGCTTTAGATTAACAACCAATAATCGAATGGAGTTAATGGCTGTTATTGTTGCTTTACAATCATTAACCAAAACAGCCATCCCTGTAACCATTTATACGGATAGTAAATATATTGTTGATAGCGTGCAGAAAGGTTGGTTACAAAATTGGGTTAAAACCAATTTTAAAGGCGGTAAAAAGAACAAGGACCTCTGGTTGCAATACTATGAGTTAGCCAAGCAATATCAAGTTCGTTTTGTTTGGGTTAAAGGACATGCAGACAATGCAATCAATAATAGATGCGATGAATTAGCTACTCAGGCAGCTGATGGGAAACACTTGCTAATTGATGAAGTATACGAAGCTGAAAATGCTTAAGCCAAGTTCAGCCTAGCTGCATTTCGCTTAACTAAATACCAAGTTCCAAAAAGTACTAAACTGAAAAATAAAGTTGAGTAGATACTATTTGGATAAAAAGGCAATCCATCAGCATAGGTCATCATCAATCCTTCGAAAGTTTTTGGCCTATGCAAACCTCCCCCACCTAACCAAACAAGTCCGTTTGATAAAATAAAATAAATAGTAGGTGCAGCTAATGAAGCACCAGCAACAGAAGCAATTTTATCTTGTTTTACAAAGAAACCTATACTTGTTAAACCAATAATCAACAAATAGTTTTTCCATTGACCTCCATAAAATCCGGATATTTCAGTTAAGCCGTTCATGTATAGTATTTGGTATAACCCATCTGAAATAAACATTGAAAGCAATGGTAGCAAAAAAGCTAACTTCTTATTTTTAAAAAAAAGTGATCCAGCAAAAATTGCAATGGCCATTTGAGGAGCAAAACCCATGGGTCTATTAGGAAACACACGGTAGATTGCAGATGCAAGAACCATTAATACTAAGGAAAATATAAATTGTTTGTTCAGTTTCATTTCAGTCTATTTCAGTAACAAAAATAAGGCTATTCATGAAAGAATAGATTTCATTTTTACCCATTATGTGAATAATCGTCAAATAGATGGAACAAAAGCTTTAAAAATTGTCGAATTTCCGGTTGCTTTTAATTCGAATGAGGTATCTGCTAATATTGCTGCTGCTTCTCCTTTCTTTAGCACCAAGTGTTGATTTACAATTACCGCACCTTCTGTTACAATCATAATTTCTAGAGAAAAGCTTTTGCTATAATAACTTTCTCCTGTCTTTAATTCAATTTTGCTCAAACCAAAATCAGGAACAGGACAAGGATAAACAACTTCTCCCCCAGCCCCAGGATTGCCTTGCATTACATTTGGCACAACCGACTCAAATAAAGTATGCTTCATTAATTCAGGAACATCCACATGTTTAGGCGTTAATCCCCCCCTAAGTACATTATCACTATTGGCCATTAGTTCAATATTCTGCCCCTCCAAATAAGCATGTGGGACACCTGCTTTTTGAAAAACAGCTCCCCCTTTTTCTACATAGACAATATTGAAAAAATAAATGGAAAAAATACCCCTGTCTATGTTTTCAGTTATTCCGTTTTCTTCATATAATTTAGCTGCCCACCATGCAGGATTCATTTTATTTATACTGCCTTCTTTTTTTAACCTAATTGCTCTTTTTACAAGCGGAGCAAGCATATTATTGACATCTTCCTGCTGCATTTCCATAACAAATTGATACAAGCCCTTTAGACCAGTTTGTCTGAATAATGGTAATAAAATTTTTAATTCTTGTGTTTCAATCAATACTTCTTCTAAAGCTTCTTTAGACTTAAAACCATGCAGCAACCAGAACTCACTTAATGCAACCATCACTTCTGGTTTATGATTTTGATCTTTATAGTTTCGATGAGGAGCACTAATAGGAATACCTGCTTTATTTTCTTCTGCAAATCCGATTTCAGCTGATTCTTTCGTAGGATGAACCTGAATAGAAAGCATATCTTTCACATCCAACACTTTAAACAAATAAGGTAATTCACCAAATCTTCCCATTACTGAAGTTGTTATAGTTGTTTCAGGATCTTCAGTAATTAACTGATTTAATGATACCCAATCTTGTCCAACTAAGAGCTTTGAAGGTGCTGAAGGATGCGCCCCCATCCAATATTCTGCTGATGGTTTATCCGTAGTTTCATTACTATTCAATAACTGGGGTATAAATATATGACCACCCCAGGCATAATGCTGGATAACTCCTTTTAATTTAAAAATCCGTTCGTTCAGCTGCATATTTAAGTATTTATACTTGTAAGTAACGATAAATTGACCATTATCTTGTTTATCATGCAAAAGAATCATTTAGAAACTGGTGCCGCAGGCGAAGAACTTGCTGTTGATTACTTATTAAAAAAAGATTATTTGATTCTAGAGAGAAACTGGCGTTGTAAACATTTTGAAATTGACATTATCGCTTCACAGCAAAACATATTGGTCTTTGTTGAAGTGAAAACAAGAAAATCAATTGATTTTGGTTATCCAGAGGAAAGTATTAGTAAAATTAAAATGAAAAGACTCAAATTGGCTGGCACATTTTATCATTATCAAAACCCAAAGTATAAAAGAATTCAATTCAATGTTATAGCTATTCTTTTGTTGCCCAATAAGCCTGCTTCAATAGAAATGTTTGAGGATGTATATTTTTAAAGACAAATTGCCATTTATTTAGGATAGGCACAAAACTTGTGACACATAGAATTGTAATTATTATTCTATGAAGAAGTTTCAAGCAATTATTCATTTTAAAATGGACGACCAGTTTATGACACTGGTACCAGCACATCGTACTTATATTAATTTCTTAATGAACAAAGGAATCATTGATAGTTATGCAGTTAGCATGGAATCACAAACATGTTGGATTACTATGAATACAGATACTAAGGAAGCGGCGGACCAGTATTTAGTTAAAACCCCATTGTATAAATATTGGACCTATTCTATTGAGGAGTTGTTTGTTTATGATAGCCAACACTATCGATTACCTGCCCTACAACTCAATTAAACAGAAATAAACTACATTTGTCTACTAATCTTATAGACTTTTATGCGGCAAGCAATTCTTCTCTCGTTTTTATTCATTTCAAGCTTATCCGTTCGTGCTCAAAATTCCTTTAACCCATTGGGCGAATGGAGAGGAAGTTTTCCATTATACAATGGAGAAGAAATTCCATTTAATTTCTCTGTAAGAGCAGATAGTAACGGAAAATATCGGGTGTATTTTATTAACGGTTCGGAAGAATATTTTGGAGGTGATTTAATCCAAGTAAATGATAGTTTGCAAATATGGATTAACCAGTTTGATCGGCTAATGACAATAGGAATAAAAAATAGTAAAATATTAAGGGGATTTTGGCGCAGACAAACCAATGGAGAAGATGCCTTCCCAATTTTGGTAGAGCAGCATAATTCACAGAGATTTATAGAAACACCAGATACAACAGCGCAAAACATTTCGGGCAAATATGATGTAGTGTTTACCAATGATTCTGGCAAACAGGTAAAAGCAATTGGTATATTTAATCAAGAGGGAAATAAGGGTGGTGTAACTTTTTTAAGGCCAAGTGGAGATACCCGTTACTCATTTGGCTCCGTTCAAGGTAAAGAATTTAAGTTTTCCCTTTTTATTGGTTATTCGCCATTACTATTTAAGGGTACTATAGAACCAGATGGATCTTTAAAAGGAATCCAGCAAGGTTTAAAATCAGTGCAATTAATTCGAGCATATAAAAATGAAGCTGCTTTAATTTCAGCCCCTTCCACCTTAACTCAACTAAAAAATAAATCAACCCCTTTTAATTTCAGCTTACCCAATATGGTGGGTAAAAAAATAAGTTTAGATGATTCAGCCTATTTTAACAAGCCTGTTATCTTGACGATTGGAGGAACATGGTGTCCAAATTGTGCAGATGAAGCTAAATTTTTATCTACTTGGTATAAAGCAAATAAATCAAGAGGAATTGAAGTAATTACAGCACAATTTGAAGTAAAAGACGAATTCGGATATGCCCAAAAAACCATGGGGCGATTCAAAGAAAAATTTGGTATAGAATATCAACAGGTTTTTGGGGGATTATCTAACGGAGAATCGGTGTTAAAAACATTTCCGCTCTTAAAAAATTTTACTGGCTTCCCAACCACCCTATTTATTCGTTCTGATAGAACTATTCAAAATATTCATGCTGGCTTTGCTGGCCCTGCTACTGGAGAGTACTACCAGGCATTTATAGACAGCTTTAATAAACACGCCGATGAATTATTAATCAAAGACCATGCAACCCAAATTGAAGATTGGAAAAGGGCGCGCATACATGCATTAAAAGCAGAAGATGGATGGCTTAATTTAGAAGGATTGTTTTGGTTAAATGAAGGGGTAAATACATTTGGATCAGGAGTAAAAAATAAATTGGTATTTCCTTTGGGTACAATTGGTTTAAATGGCGGAGAATTAGTAAAAAAAGGTGACAGTGTTTGGTTAAACCCTGCAGCTGGAATTCGTTTTGAAGTGGATCAAAAAATTACCCAATCGAAAACCCTCTTGTTTAGTAATTCCAAAACTACTGCTGTTGTAAATCATCGAAATTTGCGATTTACGATTATCCAACGTGGAGAAAAGATTGGAGTTAGACTTAGAAACCTTCAATCCAATCAATTAAAAAAATTTGAAGGTATCCAATATTTTGAAACAGATAGCAATTGGCGTTTTAAAGCCAATTTTATTAAGTCTGCTTTTAAACAGCACATCGTCATTAAAAATGCGTTAGGACAAGAAAATCCAACAGAATTAGCTGGTAAGTTCAGATTCGAGTACAAGGGTCAATTTTATACACTCGATGCCATTTCAGAAGGGGATTATTTGTTAATAGTAATGGGAGACGCTACATCTGGGCTATCCACCTATGCTGCTGGAAGGTTCTTGTATATTGCAAAAACTGAGGCAGAAGCACCCGACTTTATGATCGATTTTAATAAAGCATATAATCCACCCTGTGTATTTACACCATTTGCTACCTGTCCCATTCCACCGCCACAAAATATATTGCCATTTGCTGTTACTGCTGGTGAAAAGTTGTATAGCAATCATTAAATTTAATTCATGAATGCTTCCTTTTACAACTGGGATAATGATGTATTGAGTTTAAACATTTTAGTCAGTGCTGGGGCTAGAACCAATTCATGGGGTAAGGTAAAAGGCAATCAAATTAAAATCAGCATTATGACTGCTCCTGAGAATGGAAAAGCAACCGCATTTTTAATTGACTTTTTAGCCAAACATTTTAAAGTATCAAAAAAATCTGTTGAATTAGTGTCAGGGGAATTTATTCCACATAAACAATTTAGAATTCACCAACCCAAACAACTTCCATCTATTATTGAACCTAACTATACCTAAAATGAAAAAAATATTCTTACTTATTTGTATTGTTTTGGCGGTGAAAACTGAAGCACAAACACCAGAAGAAAAATTGACATCAGCAGGTATTATACTTCCTAATTTGTCTGCCCCTGTTGCCAATTATGTTAATGCAGTTAGAACAGGGAATTTATTATTTCTTTCTGGTAAGGGCCCATCGGATCAAACAGGAAAATACATCACAGGAAAATTGGGAATAAACCTAACCATTGATGAGGGATATGCGGCGGCAAAGCTTACAGCTATTAATCAATTGGCAGTGCTTAAAAAAGAATTGGGCGAGCTTTCCAAAATAAAACGAATTGTAAAAGTGCTAGGATTAGTTAATAGTAGTCCTGATTTTTATGACCAGCCCAAAGTAATGAATGGTTTTTCTGACTTAATGGTACTAGCTTTAGGTGAAAAAGGGAAGCACGCTCGTTCTGCAATTGGAACCAACTCACTTCCCTTTAATATGGCTGTAGAAGTTGAACTAGTGGTTGAAATAGAAAACTAAATGGTTTTCATATCAATCACAAATCGATATTTAACATCCGACTTGATTACTCTTTCATAAGCTTTGTTGATCTCATTAACGCCAATTAATTCAATATCTGAATAGATATTATGTTCTGCACAATAATCAAGCATTTCTTGGGTTTCAGCAATCCCGCCAATCATAGAACCAATAATGCTTCTTCTTTTTGAAATTAGTTTAGCCGCGTTATACGCACTTTCTTCAGGAGGGATACCTACAATGATCATTTTACCTTCTAAAGTCAATAGATCTAAAAATTTATTGATATCATGAGCAGCAGCAACTGTGTTCAATATGAAATCAAACTTACCCTTTAAAGCTTTCATCTGAGCAGGATCTGTTGATAGTGCAAAATGATGGGCGCCTAATTTTTTTGCATCTTGTTCCTTAGATGGAGACGTACTCAACATGGTTACTTCAGCACCAAAAGATGCAGCAAATTTCACTGCCATATGACCCAATCCGCCCAATCCCAAAACAGCTACTTTATGTCCCTTCCCTACTCCAGCAAATTTGAGTGGCGAATAAGTAGTGATGCCTGCGCAAAGCAAAGGTGCCACCCCAGCTAAATTTTCTTTTTGAGGAATATGCAATGTATATTTTTCATCAATAACATAACAATTTGAATACCCGCCATAAGTAGGCGTTTTCTTATCGCGATAATAGCCATTATAGGTTGGAACCATCCCCTCTTCACAATATTGCTCTAGCCCTTTTTGACAAGGATTGCAAGTTCTACAAGAGTCAACAAATACTCCTACACCAGCAATATCCCCTACTTTAAATCGAGCTACTTGGTCACCCACTTTTACCACTTTCCCTACAATTTCATGCCCAGGGACAACTGGATATATTGCTGGCCCCCACTCACCTCTAGCAGTATGGATATCTGAGTGGCAAATTCCACAAAAAAGAATATCAATTAAAACATCTGTTGGCCCCACTTCATTTCTATTAAATGACAAGGGTACTATTTCACTTTCTTTACTTGTAGCACCGTATCCTTTAGCTTGTATCATAGTGTTAAGTTTTTGCTAAGGTACAAAGTTTACATAGGGAATCTATGCTTGTTTTTGGATGATGTCTTTGATTATTAAAATATGATGAGCAGTATGGATTGTCAGCATTTTAATTGCTGCATTTTTATTCAATTTTCCAAAGAATGGATGCAAGAAAAATTGATTAGAAGCTAAATTTTCTAGCACTGTTAATCGGGGTACAATTGTTTCAAAAGCATGGATGGTATTGGATGCATTAAACGTTTCAGTTGGTCTTACTTGTTTCGGTGCTTTAGCTACCCCTCTAGGAAATCGGTTCAAACTAAATGCAAAAAAACGCTTTAAATTAAATTGATACTGATAATTAGCAGGGTCAGATGCTTCCATAGCAGCAATAATTTGTGAGAGCACTAATAAAGAATGATCAATATGCCAACCAACGCTAGAACCAGATACTTTTTCATTTAGCATATCCGCTTGCGCAATATAGGTTTGCAACTCGTTTACATATTGTATTAATTTTTTCATTCCAATTTAATTAAGCTGTTGTTGTTGAACGCTAGAAAGGTTGATTGTTTTTGAAGCAAAAACAATTGCTTGGATGATCACGGCTAAAATTATCAACATTGCAAATTGAAATTTTGAACTCAAATCATTTCCTAAAAAAACCACTTTTGTTTCTTCCTTAATGCGCGCGCCTTCTGTAACTTGAATTTCAGAAAGCAGATGCAGATAATTTTCTATTTTAACAACAGATGCTAATAATTGGTTGCCCGATAGCATTTTATTTAATTCTACCTGTAATGCATTAAACAGATTTTCTTCCTTACTTGTCAGTTTAGTTCTACTGTATTTGCTTAATAATACTTGAATCTCTTGATCTAATTTTAACTGCTGTTGAATATTTTTTGAACGCTCCCCATTCAGCTGCATTTCCTGTTTTTGATGTATTAAACTTGATAGTTTAAATAAAAAACTCTCCGCAATTAATCGATCTTCATATATGGTCTCGAAAGATTCATTTAATGATGAAAAATTTCGATTATTCGAAAAAGTAGTAAAAAGAATTAAAAGGAAAACAAGCCCTAAAACAATTGATGCAGTTAATTTATTTTGAAATCCATAAGTCCATTTCATAGCAAGTTCATTAAATTTTACAACATTTAATTTTGACTGATTTTTTCTGCAAATGGCAAGTACGCTGCTAATGCAGCTGACCCATACCATTTATATAATTCAGTAGCAAGTAATCCTGAACTGATAGCAGGGTCGGTTAGGAGTAATTTTTCAGCTTCTTCTATACTGGTTAAATTCAAAATAAAAATTCCCCTATAAGTTTTATCATTCTTACCTAATGGCCCTGCAACCACCAATTGATTGGCTTTTACCATTACCCCCATATTCTGCATATGTCCCGCAAAACAACTATCAATAAAATGCTTATTGGTAGTTTTATTGGGGCCGGTCTTTAAAAGAACCAAAATATAGCTTTTCATCCCATTCTTATCTGCACCCAGCTTCTTTGCAAGCGAAGAGTCATACACTTTATCCTGGGCAATTGCGTTAAAGGAAAATAAAAGAAATCCTATAAGTAAATACTGTTTCATTTGTACAGTTTTAATTCTCGAGCCTTCTTTTCAAAAATGAACTTATCAGAGATGTAGAGTTTATAAAAGTCCATAAAAGAAGGATCTCTACCCACAGGAATAAAATGATCTTGAGAAGGGGCAAAACGATATTTGCCTGTACCATTTACCAACCCACCATCTCTCCAAAGATGGATATAGGATATTTGATGATTCCCAATCCCTTTCATTAATTTCTTAGTAAACCATTCTGCATAAGGTATATTCAAAAATCCAGTCTCAGCCAAAGCAGGAAGTTTTTGATGTTTTCGTGCAATTGAAGTTAAAATCCCTAATCGTTTATCTAATTTTTGTTCAAAATCTGAATTATTGGAAGGATCACCATATTGATAAAAATCAAAACTCATCACATCTACATATTCATCGCCAGGATAATATTGCATGAACTGAGCTTCTGTTTCAAACTTTTCAGGATTATAAGCCCATAACAAATGATGTACTTGTTTGATATTGGTTAAATAATCAAATGTAAACTGCCATAACTTTTTATATTCCTCTGGAGTACATACATTTTGACACCACCAGAACCAATTTCCAGTTAGTTCATGAAAAGGTCTAAAAATCACTGGAATATATTCTCCTTTTTGACCTTTTAAATCAAGCATAAAACTAGCTACTCTGTCTAACCACACTTTATATAGCTCATGCTTTGATCCACCTGGAATAATAGCTGCCACTGCATTCCCCGAAATATCCCAAGCATTTTTACCTGTTACTGGATTATTTGCATGCCAACTTATTGTTATTACCCCTCCTTTCTGATATCCCTCTTTAATAAAGCTTTTCATCTTATTAAAAGGAACACTGTCTAAATTAAAAGTTGCACCTAACTCAAGGTCTCCCAGTTCCCACCCATACATAGCAGGGTATTCTCCAACCGCATCTTGGACCACACTTTTACCAGGAATATATTCCCAACCTAATCCGTATGCTAAATCATCTTGGTGTCCAAATAGAATACCCTTTGGTAAAATGCTGAATAGATTATTATAAAGTTGTACAGTAGTTGCACTTGCTTTTTTATTGGCTGTTTTGTATACTTGGCCTAACATGGGTAATACAATCGTTAAAAAAAATCCGGTAAAGAACAATTTTCGCATTGGAATAACTTGAATTAACTCAATTTACTGATTTAATAGATAGCTTGTTTAATGAGGGATTAATAGAAAAAAAATAACCTCGATAAATCGAGGCTATTGTGGGAGCACACGGGTTCGAACCGCGGACCCTCTGCTTGTAAGGCAGATGCTCTAAACCAACTGAGCTATGCTCCCTTATTGTTTGGGAGTGCAAAAATAGGGGCTCAAATCAAATTACCCAAAAAAAATTATATTTTTTACCAATAAAAATTCATTTTTTTTGAAATAGACGTCCTTAGCATAATTTTACAGCATGTCTAATTTCATTTTTTTGAATAATCCCGAAATTGGGGAAGCTATTGAATCAGACACAGACACGGCTATTGCAGATACATATAGTCTTGTAGTTTGGAATGATGAGGTAAATACTTTTGAATGGGTAATAGAAACCTTGATGGAAATTTGTGGCCATAGTTTAGAACAAGCTGAACAATGTGCACTTTTTATTCATCATAAAGGAAAGTATGCTGTTAAAAAAGGGGATTATGATACATTGAAACCCATGTGCAACAGTATTACAGACAGAGGCATTGGCGCCACTGTTGAACTGAACAACTAAATGCATGTACTTTCCCATAAAATTTGGTTTCCACCCATTGAAGACGCATTAGCAGATGGGTTATTAGCTATTGGTGGAGACCTTTCTACAGACCGACTCATTTTGGCTTATCAAAAAGGTATTTTCCCTTGGTACGAGGGCGAAACACCATTATGGTGGAGCCCCGATCCAAGATTTGTTTTATTCCCTGATGAGTTGATCATCAGCAAAAGCATGAAACAGCTAATTAAAAAAAATCAGTTTCAATATAAAACCAATACTGCTTTTTCAAAAGTAATCAATCACTGTAAAAATCAAATTAGAGATGGCCAAAATGGAACTTGGATAACCAATGATGTGGAATTTGCCTTTAACCAATTACACCAAAAAGGAATTGCCATTTCTGCTGAAACCTGGCAAGAGAACGAATTAGTGGGCGGTTTATATGGCATTAAAATGGGAAAGCTTTTTTTTGGAGAAAGTATGTTCAGCAACGTTTCTAATGCAAGCAAATTTGCTTTTATACAGTTGGTGAAACAATTAATTGAAGAAGGAGTAAGATTAATAGACTGTCAGGTTTATACCAATCATCTAGCAAGTTTAGGCGCAAGAATGATATCTAGAAATGATTTTAAAAAATTTCTTGAAGAATATATTTAACCGGGATACCCATACATTCTTGCTACGTCTTTCACAATTTTTTCCATATCTGCATCTTTGCTAGTAGGATCGTATGCTTGTTTTAGATTACCTCCAAAAATCACCGCTACAGTTTGCCAAAATGCGGCTGTTACAAATCCCTTATACTCGTCAATTATTTCATAGCAATTATTGCCAGTTTCTCTATTGATGAGTTTCATCAATACCCTACCCTGATAAACAGATAATTTCGTTAATTGATCTGTGAACTGCTTTTTCATTTCTTTTTCTCTGTATCGGATAATTTGTCTTCTAACCTTCTTATCCTTTACATTAACCAGTTGCAAATTGATTTCATTAATAATTCTAGAAGCAGCTTTTGCATAAGGATAGGTAACGTATACGGCGTTTCGTAATCTAGTCCACTCAGCCCAGTATTTTTTTCCGGCCGCAGTTAGCTTCCCTTCAACCATAACATTGGGTAACCAAGACTCACCAATGGTGTCGCCTGTAGCAGTTACAAATGCATATACTCGAACAGTATCATATGAACCTTTTTCCTGTCCAAACAAATATTGATGATTGGCCAAAAGGAAGAATGAAATAAAAATAATATAGCGGTTAACGAGTTTCACAGCAATTAAATTTAGTCATATTTGACTAATATTAATACCAAGACACAAAAAAAGTAACCTTCGCTGCCGATATTACAAAACAGACTTTTGTAATTGTTTAACGCGCTGAATAATCGACATTACAAATCCAACTACCATTATAACAATTCCTAACCATAATAAATTGATCATGGGGAACTCATATACTTTAAGGGTAATTAAATCTGTAATATTTCCGCTTTCTTTAACGCCAATTTCAAGCTTACCAGCTTCTTGATCAATTACTTTATTAAACTTCAAGACAAGACTTTGAGAAATAACACTATCCGGCAAAGAACGAAGTTCTTGACCTTTTAAAGCAATACCCGGATAAGCACGATATTGTTTGCCTTCCTTAGAAATGATTGTCATGTCTAAGAATAATGCAGTTTCATCTGCATTGTATTTTGCTTGAAGTTCTTTAGGATTAACCGATACTTTATTCAAGATCATCATGCCATTTCCATAAAACAACGTATCGTTTATTTTAACTGCTTTATTTTTAAAGCTTACCGTATCTGCAGCCCTATTCTCTTGAAATGAAGTAATGTAAACAAAAATGTCTTTGTGCCAATAGTGCTTTGCTGCTGGATTTGCTGCAAACCCTTCCATGCCTTTATTATTCTTGATTACATCTGGGTATAATTTGAATTGCTCAGAACCGTCTTTGGCTTTAAAATCAATTTCAAAGTATCTTTTTCTATCTCTTGGATTGGTGGTATCCATAGTATAAGTAACCATGTATTTACCCATATCAGTTGCCACCGCCTTAAACAAGGTAAGGTTTTCAGCAGGATCTCCGGCAGGATTCCCTTTTTCATCTTTGCTTTCAACACTCAATGGAGTAACTCCAGTGGTGTTCCAACTCAATACGGTTTTTTTACCTGATGAAATCAGTATCCCTACTAAAACCAATCCAAACCCAATATGAGCTACAGATGGACCTGCCGCTTTCACTTTGCCTTTTATTCCTAGCCACAAATAAGCAGTATTGGCTATCACAGCATATACAGCTGCAAAAATACCCAAATGAATTGCCGCTAAAAACCCAGGCCCTTTCTTAGCATATGATATATCTCCCCAAATACTTATTGCCCCTGAAATAACAATAGCTATGATGGTAGGAATTAAGATTTTCTTCCAAAACATTCCCTTTGGGGTATCCTTATACTTTAGATATTGTGTGGTAGCAGTAAGTATTCCTAAAATGATTGCAACAAATATTTGGATCTGGTTGTGAGCAAACTCAGGGTCTTGAGGCGGCGCGATATTGGTTCCAAAAACTTTATTCCATACGGGAGTAGATGTTTTGGCTATAATCACCATGCCTGATAAAAAAAGTACTAATGATCCAATAAACATCCAAAATTCTCTGCTGTAGGTGCTTTCCTCTTTTACAATGGATGGAATACTTTTATATCGAATAAAATACAAAATCATTGCAGGCACAAAGAAAATGAGCACAAATAATAACAACTGTGCATTCAATCCCATATCGGTGAATGAGTGTACCGAAGTATCTCCTAAAATGCCACTTTTCGTTAAAAAAGAGGAATAAAGAATTAATACAAAACTGATGATATAGAAAAAATAAGTTGGTCTTAAAGAATATCCACTGTTTTTATAAATTAAATTGGTATGAAGACCTGCTACTAGTGTTAACCATGGCACCAAAGAAGCATTTTCTACTGGATCCCAAGCCCAATAACCTCCAAATGATAGACTTTCATAAGCCCAAGCTCCACCCATCATAATACCAGTGCCTAATACTGCAGCTGAAAAAGAAGCCCAAGGTAATGCGGGTTTAATCCAATCATGCTCCTTTTTAGACAGTCCTGCAATTGCAAAAGCAAAAGGAACGATGGTAGATGCGAAACCTAAAAAAAGAACCGGAGGGTGAATAACCATCCAATAGTTTTGTAATAAAGTATTTAATCCAGTACCATCTTTAATAAAATCTAAATAATTCGGCTGGCTAAATATGGGCGCATCCATTTCATTACGCAACAATGCAAAAGGGTTAATTCCGACTTTCGACCCAAAGAAATAGATCCCCAAAAGCATAGTAGCAATAAAAAACTGTGCAAAACTAATAACAGTCATTACAGGTGCCTCCCACTTACCTGCTTTCCAAATAAGTATCCATCCTAATACACAATGCCAAAAACTCCAAAGCATAAAGCTCCCTTCCTGGCCTTCCCAAAAACAACTTAGTAAGTATTCAAATTGTAAACTTAAATCACTGTGCGTATAAGCATATTTATATTCAAATAAGTGATTCGAAATAATATAGTATAAGCAGCCAAATAGCACCAAAATACTAATGGTCTCTGCTAAAAAAGCCCACCGAGCAAGTAACAACCAGGGTCTTTTCTCCTCTACTAATTGAGCTTTTGAAGCACTAAAAAAAGCAAAAGTTGCCAACAAAGAGGCAACTAAACTCAGAATTGCAAAAAAATGGCCTATTTGACCGGGCAATAAATGTTCACCTAAATAATTCATGAATACGTTTCTTAGCTGTAAAAAAGTTAGTTAGAAGTTTGAAGTTGCTTTTGCATAGCATTGGGATCATCCTTGTATTTAGAAGGACATTTAAGCAAAATGTGCTCACACTCAAATTGATTATTTTTTACCTTCCCCTTTAACACAATACGTTCGCTTTTTTCCATATCAGTTGGTTTGGTATCGTGATAAACTACTTTAATGGAGCTCCCCAATGTATCAATAGCAGTAAAACTTAAATAGTTAGGATTTTTCACCGCATCGTATTCAATGGCTTGAGTAGTATCTAATTTAGCAATAAGATTCACAAATTTGCCCTCTTTTTCCTTAGCAGATGCAATTGTTTCATAGGTGGTTAAATCTCCACTGTATTGCACTAAAACCGCAATTGCTGCTGCAATTAAAACAAGAATAATAATATGGGTTGTTTTCATGGCTAATTTTGAAATGCAAAGGTAATTTAAAAACAATAGGGAAATAGAATTGTTGCTTTTTGTAGCTTGTTAAAATTTCGAAGTTTCCACAAATAGTAAATATGACTCATAGCCCCGTAAATAATTTTGTTACAACCGAAGACTTTAGGCTATTTATTGCTAGAATTATTTACGGAACATTATTTTTTATCATTGTTCTACAAATGATTTTACATCAATTACCTTATCAATTGCCAATGCAAAATAATACTTGGTTGATGTATCCTTGGATTAGGTCAACGGTTAGTATAACGGCTTCCACGGCGGTTTTGGTCGGTTTTTTTATACCCAGTAGGGTTTGGAGCATGATTTCTGCACTGTGCATGCTGCTATTTAATTTCTGTTACGCCGATTTAGCTAATAACGCCTTTTACAACTTTATATGGTGGGTTTTACTGATTCCATTTTGCCTGAAATCCCCGATAGTCTATCATGTAATGAATAGAAATAAGTGGCTGGTCATATTATTTGCAGTAGCAAATGGATTCAGTTATGGCATTAATATAGTCGCCTTACCCATATATACGCTGTATTTTTTGCCATTTCTACCCTATAAATGGTTATTTGACTCCTTTAACAGGTATTATGAACCCAGATAGGCTATAAATTTATGTAGTATTATCAAATTAGGAACTAACTTGCACCCCGTTTTCAATACTGCTCAATATGACTGACTTATCAGGCTTTAATCCTAATGCGGTAGCCAATCCCAACAACAATATTTTTGGTCTTCCATTTACGGAAGAAGAATCAAAAGTAATTATACTTCCTGTACCTTGGGAAGTTACGGTAAGTTATGGTGCTGGTACTGCAAGGGCAGCGGAGCATATTTTTAAAAGCAGTATGCAAGTAGACCTTTTAGATACAGAGGGAAATGCTGGTTGGAAACAAGGTTTTTTCATGAAGGAAATTGACAAGAAACTCTTGTTAAAAGGAGATTACTTAAGAAAAGAAGCAGAATTATATATCGATTATATTGCACAAGGCGCAGAACTTATAAATAACAAGTTTATGTGCAAGAGTGTTAAAGAAATTAATGAAGGAAGTATTTATCTAAACAACTGGGTTTACGAACAGAGCAAAGCCTTATTAGATAAAGAAAAAATTGTAGGACTGTTAGGGGGAGATCATAGTACTCCATTGGGTTTAATGAAAGCATTAGCAGAAAAACATGGATCGTATGGGATAATACAAATTGATGCCCATTGCGATTTAAGAGTCAAGTATGAAGGATTTACCTACTCGCATGCTTCCATTATGTATAATGCGCTAAATGAAATACCTGCTATCTCAAAATTAGTTCAAGTGGGTATTAGAGATTATTGTGAACAGGAGTGGGAGTATATCTGCGATAGTAATTTCAGGGTAATCACCTATTTTGACAAGAATATAAAGGAGAGATTATTTGAAGGGCAAAACTGGAAAAGTATTACAAACGAAATGATACAGCACTTGCCACAAAAAGTGTATATCAGTTTTGATATAGATGGATTAGATCGAAAACTATGTCCAAATACTGGAACACCAGTTCCTGGTGGATTTGAAAGCGAAGAAATTATTTACCTATTCAAAAAAATTAAAGAATCAGGCAGAGAACTCATAGGATTTGACTTGGTAGAAATTGGAGTTGGTCAAACCGATTGGGACAGCAATGTGGGGGCAAGAATATTATGGAGACTTTGTAACTTAATGGTATCATGAAAACCTTCGACTACATCATTGTATTAAAAAAACGCAATCATTCCACAGTAGATGGGGTAAGCCAAATCATGTTATTAATTGCAATTATTGCATTTATTGGCAATGGTATAAATGGTTTATACAATGCCCTTTCATCATACGCATTTGCAGTTTTGGTAATTGGCTGGGGAGCATTTTGTATTTGGCAAAAGAAAAAAGGCAATGCCCCTTTTTATAGATTTGGATTGTTATTAGCAGCTATGGGTTGGTATAGTATGGCAGATGGTTTATGGATATCTTTAATTTATTTATTAGCAGCAATGCTAGAAAAGCAGGTTAAGTTTCCGGAAGAAATTGCCTTTGATGAAAATGAAATTGTGTTCAACAGTTTTCCCAAAAAAAGATACGATTGGGCAGCTTTAAAAAATGTGGTTTTAAAAGATGGCTTATTAACCCTCGATTTTAAAGACGACAAACTCATTCAGAAAGAATTAGATGCTGATACCACTAAAGCAACAGAAGAAGAATTCAATCTATTTGCAAAAGCACAACTAGAAAAACCCACTTATGTCAGTTAAACCATTTTTGCTGTATTCCGATGGCGAGGGAAATATCTATGAAGACGACACCCTTTATGCTGTTGGCCGTGCAGGCTGGGATGCATTTCCTGTTGAAGCAGATCAATGGATTGAACTACCACAAGGGGGTAATTTATATGAATTACCTGGGAGAAGAGGTATAGGCATAGATGTACAAACTGGTGAAATGAGACTATGCGAAAAGGGATGGGCCGTAGCAGCATTTATTCCACCCGCCTATACAGGATTATTTATTGCAGCATATGAAACAATGCCTGATGCCCCCACTTTACCACTATTCTGTTATACCGCTGTGGGTTGGATGAACGAAAAAAAATATGTCCCAGCCATTAGAATAGAAAAAGATATCAGACAAGAAGCAGCTGGTTTTGATGATACCAAAGTAAAAGAGGGGACCGCTCATTTATTAAAAGCCTACCCAGAAAATAGACTAGTAAAACATCTAATGGAAAACTGTTGCATGACTTATCACTGTCCTGCAGCTAGAAATTTCTCTTTAGGAAGATGGGAATGTCCAATACCCACCTCACCTGCATGTAATGCCAATTGTATTGGTTGTATATCCTTTCAACCAGAAGAAGAAACAATCGTAAGTACACAGGATAGGCTAACTTTTAAGCCAAGGGCCGAAGAAATTGTTGAATTTACGGTACCCCATTTAATCAATGCCCCATATCCAATTGTAAGTTTTGGACAAGGATGCGAAGGAGAACCTTTATTAATGTGGGAGACTATTAGAGAATCTATCATTGAAATCAGAAAGCATACCAACAGAGGTAGCATTAATATCAATACCAATGGATCAAAACCCGCTGCAGTAGATGCACTCTGCAAAGCAGGATTAAATAGCATGCGAGTAAGTACCAACTCTGCTCAAAAACATATTTACGAAGCTTATTATAGGCCTAATAATTATGCATTTGAAGACATCATTGAGAGCTTAAAAGTAATGCGTAAATATGGTGGTTGGACCAGCATCAATTATTTTGTATTTCCAGGTATTACAGACAGCGAAGCGGAATATGAAGCTTTAAGAAAACTAATTTCTGAGACTAATCTTAATATGATTCAGTGGCGCAATTTCAACATTGATCCAGATTGGTATATGGGTAAAATAGGTATGTCTGAAACAGGTGAAATGTTGGGTGTAAAGCAAATGATGGATTTAATTCAAGAAGAATTTCCCGATTTAAAATTCGGCTATTTTAATCCTCCAATGGAAAGAATTAAAGGGGATTATAACCATCAATTTGCAGGAGCGCCTATACAATAATGCAGTCTAAATTAAGCAACCATACTGTTCAAGGTTTTTTATTAGCAATAATTGCCACACTACTTTGGTCGGGTAATTTTATTATCGCAAGAAAAGTCAGTACCGCAATTAGTCCTATCAGCTTAGCCTTTTTTAGATGGACTTGCGCATCATTGGTACTATTCCCATTTGCATATAAACAAGTTATTGCTGAATGGTCTCACCTTAAAGCCAATTGGAAAATTTTAACTTGGCTTGCTCTTACGGGTATTGCGCTATTTAACACATTTGTTTATGTAGCCGGACACAATACTAGTGCAATCAATATGGCTTTAATTGGCACTACCTCCTCTCCCATTTTTGCAACTGCAATGGCCGTTCTTTTTTTAAAGGAAAGATTGGGGTTTTTCAGAATCATAGGAATGATTATTTGCATATTGGGAATTGTACTGTTGATCTCAAAAGGAAGTTGGGAGTTATTACTTTCATTCAAATTTTCTAGTGGTGATGCTTGGATTTTAGCAGGCGCATTTGCATTTGCGGTTTATAATATATTAGTACGGAAGAAGCCCGTTACGATTAGTGCATTGTCTTTTCTGTTGGTCATTTTTGTTTTAGGTGCTTTGATGTTATTTCCTTTTTTTATCCTTGAGCAATATATTGTTAAAGCCCCTACGAATTGGTCACCAACTTTATTCGGATCTATTCTTTACTTAGGAATAGGAACTTCTGTTTTAGCATTCTGGTGTTGGAATTTGGCCATTTCAAAGTTGGGTGCAGGCAGAACCGTTTTATTTGGCAATTTAATTCCCATTTTTAGTACATTAGAAGCTATACTGATTTTGGGTGAAACAGTTACCCCTATTCATTTTTATAGTGGCATATTGGTAATTTCCGGATTAGTCATAGCAAATATTACTTTTAAAAAATAACTATTGGATGGATATCAACACCCTGATATTATTATGCATTTTTGCTTTCCTAGCAGGATTTGTTGATGCAATAGTGGGTGGGGGCGGATTGATTCAGTTACCTGCAGGCATTATGCTATTACCACAATTCCCAGTTGCAACTGTTATGGGATCTTTAAAAATTCCTGCATTTACCGGTACTGCTTTTGCAGCAAGACAATATGTAAAAAAAGTTGCAGTAAACTGGAATCAGGTCGGGCTAATGTGCTTAATTGCTTTTTGTGCAGCATTTGCTGGATCGCAACTTCTATCTATAGTTAGCAATAAATATATGAAGCCGGTAATATTTATTGTTTTAATTATCGTTGCCATTTACACTTATTCTAAGAAAAACTTTGGACAAACTATACATAAGCAATTATCTAATCAACAACAATTGAGGTATGCCTTAATCATAAGTTTAGTGATTGGATTTTATGATGGATTCATTGGGCCTGGAGCAGGAAGCTTCTTTATTATGGCATTCATTGGTATTTTAGGATTTGATTTTTTAAAAGCGGGCACTCATGCCAAACTAATTAATCTCTCTACCAATTTAGGCTCTATTTCTTTATTCATGTTAAAAGGAACCATACTATGGTCAGTGGCTATTCCAATGGCTGTATGCAATGCAATTGGAGGTATTCTTGGTGCCAAACTAGCCATTTATAAAGGCAATCAGTTTATTCGAATTTTCTTTTTGTTAGTAGTAATGGCCACTTTATTAAGGTTTGGATATGATATTTTTTTAAAGGATTAATCCTCCTCTAAAACTACCCTAAAACCTAAATCAACATAATAATTATTTGGAGAAATTTTCCCTCTATAAATTATTTTTGATTTTGAAGATTCGCTAGCACTGCCCCCTCTAATCACTTTTTGTGTACCAGCAGATGGCCCTCGATAAACGGAACCAATAACAAGATTTCTACTACTAGTTTCATACCAAGTAGGATTATACCAATCATTTGTCCATTCAAATACATTCGCACTCATATCATAAATATCAAGTTCGTTTGGATAAGTACTGCCTACTCTTTTCATGACTACATCATTTTTTTTGTAAGTCCAACCGACTTTTTCTATAAAATCTGACCCAGCATAAATGAATTTTTTAGTTTTTTGGCCTCCCCTTGCAGCATATTCCCATTCTGCTTCAGATGGTAGCCGATATTTTTTTTCTGTAACATAGCTTAACCATTGACAATAGTCGATTGCGTCATCCCAAGTAATATTCCGAATTGGAAAATCATCTTGCCATCCAGCTAAGGGAGCGGCAGGCATTTTTCTTTTTGTTTCCGAACAAAAATATCTGAACTGCTTAACGGTCACCTCATATTGTCCAATATTAAAATTGTTAACTGTTGCAGTAAAAGCAGGCTTTGTATCTGATGGATCTTCCTCATTCTTACTGCCCATCATAAAACTCCCCTTTTTTACAGAAACCATTTCGGGCAAGTATGACTTACTTATTTTTCTTTCCATTTCAAATGGATAGTCTCTAAAAATCCCCACTCGATAATTATTGGTGTCGGCATAAAAAATGAACCCATTATTTCTCCAATATTTCTTTTTTTCATCTTCTGTTATACCCACTTTCTTTAACAATTTAGTGGGTCTAAACAAAGGAGACTTTGAAAATGTATCGATTGCCTGATAATATTTTTGGGGGGAACTAGATACCTGAATTTCTGAAATATATTCTTTTTCTAAAAAGATAAATAAAGTTACTACTTCCCCTTTTTTATAAACCAAACACTTCTTAGAAGGGATTTCTTCTCTAAAGGCATAGCCTCTCTTTTCCATCCATTTTTCATGTTTCTTAATTGGCATATTATCTAATAAAAACACCAATTCATCTATCTTATAACCTTCTGCAAAAAATAGCGATAATCTTTCGGTGTCAATTTGTGCAGAAAGATTGCTTGTACTGAAACAAATAATTATGAATGCTAATGTTTTGATAATCAGTTTCATACAACAGTGTGTTTCACAACAAGGTAATAAAATTAACCTTTCATTCCACTAAAAATAATTGGATTAATGTACTTTTATACTTCATGAATCAAGAACGGATATTAGAAAGACAAGATCAACTTAAAGCCACGTTCATCACATTGGTTATAACCGCGATTTTGTTCTCGATATTTTTTTATGTTCGTTACCAACAACCAGCGCCACAAGAACCGATTGCTGGGGAAGGCATAGAAGTTAACCTAGGTAATGTTGAAACAGGGGAAGGCAATATCCCCCCTTCTGCTATAGGAGATTTAAATGAATCGCCTGAGAATTCAGAGACCAATCAAACATCCACAGAAAATATTGATATTCCAGAAAATACAAGTTCAGAAGATGATATACCATTAACAAAATATGTAGTTAAACCCAATAGCAAACCCAGCAATAGCAACAGCTCTACTCCCCCTACCCCAAAACCAAAAGCTGTGTTTACTGGAACAAATAAAAAAAGTAGCGGCGGCAACTTAGCAGATAGTTATAATGGAGTAAACAATCAAGGAATCGCTGGTGGCAAGGGAGATCAAGGCAAACCAATAGGCAATCCTAATTCAGATAGTTACCAAGGCAATGCTGCTAGTGGAAATGGTGGATTGGGTGGTTCAAATGGCGTTGCCATTAAAAGTGGATTAGATGGTAGAAGAATTACCAAGCTTCCTTCTTTTGAAGACGATTTTAATGAAAATGCTAAAGTGGCTGTAGACATTACCGTTAGTCAGTCAGGTGCTGTTACAGCTGCCACGATAAATCCTAAAGGTACTACTACTACCAATCAACGTATCAGGAATATCGCCATCTTAAAAGCAAAATCGCTTAAATTAAATTCGGGTGATACAGAAGAACAAACAGGAACTTTAGTATTTAATTTTAAGCTTAAGAATTAAATTATTTGCACCTTTGCCGCAAGATGAATTACGCAGATACGCTTTCCTATTTATTTAATAAGCTTCCTATGTTTAGTAAAGTGGGAGAATCGGCTTATAAAAAAGATTTAACCAATACCATTGCACTTTGCGAAGCATTAGGAAACCCTCATAAAAAATTTAAATCTATTCATATTGCAGGTACAAATGGCAAAGGTTCTACCAGTCATATGCTTGCAGCAATTTTACAAACAGCTGGATATAAAACTGGTTTGTACACTTCACCGCATTTACATGATTTTAGAGAACGCATTAAAATCAATGGAGAATGTTGTTCTGAAGAATTTGTGATTGAGTTTACCCAAAAAATAAAACCACAAATTGAATCTATTGCACCTTCTTTCTTCGAAATAACGGTTGCAATGGCATTCGAGTATTTTGCAGCGCAATCGGTTGATATAGCTATCATTGAAACAGGCTTAGGTGGCAGATTAGACAGTACGAATATTATTCTTCCCGAACTAAGTATTATCACTAATATTGGGATGGATCATATGAACTTATTGGGAAACACACTCACCGCAATTGCTGGAGAAAAAGCAGGCATCATCAAACCATTAGTTCCAGTGGTTATTGGAGAATACCTTCCAGAAACTTTACCCATTTTTTTATCCGCAGCTAAAACAAGTCTTGTTTCACTTGCACAAGAGAAAAGGTATATTAGTGATTGGTTATTCCAAGATAACCTCCTAAATATTACCGTTGTAGATAAAGAAAAAAATGAGTACCAACATTTTGCTTTAGACTTAACAGGATTTTATCAAACCAAAAATTTATTAACTGTTCTTGAAGCTTGTACCCTACTCCAACAACATGGTTGGAATATTCATTATAGCCATATTCAGGAAGCGCTTAAAAATATAAAAAAACTTACAGGCTTGCATGGAAGATGGGAAGTCATTCAAATGAACCCCATGGTAATTCTAGACGTAGGACACAATGTTGACGGAATTAAAGCAATCCTAACCCAATTAGATTTGATGAATTTCAATCAGCTTCATTGGGTTATGGGAATGGTAAAAGATAAAGATATAACAGCAGTTTTATCGCTATTACCTAATACCGCTAAATTCTATTTTACTAAAGCCAATATTCCTAGAGCATTAGATGAAAATGAATTGCTAAATCAGGCAAATGAAATTGGATTGACAGGTTCAACATACAGTAATGTAAATGAAGCTATCCTTGCTGCCAATGAAAACGCTGGAATAAATGATTTGATTCTTGTTTGCGGAAGTGTTTTTTTAATTGCTGAAGTACAGAGAAATTAAGCTACGCTTTTAGCCAACCTAATTTGATTGCCGCAGCATACATTGCACCAATTTGAGCACCATGCTTAAAAGAATGTGCTAAAAGCTGTTTCATGAAATCTTCCTTAGGCACCAAAACAATTTCAATATCTTCATATGGATCATAGGCTGTTTTACCCTTGGGTTGAACAGCTTTGGCTAAATAGAAATAAGCGTAATTACTTTCTAATGGCGGGTTGGGATGTACTGAATACAGTAGTTCAAACTCATCTGTTTGATATCCTGTTTCTTCTTCCATTTCTCTTTTTGCGGCAACCATTGGATCTTCATTAGATTCAATCATTCCACCTGGTAATTCTATTGTTATAATGCCAGCTGCATGTCGATATTGTTTTACCATGACAATTTCTTCTGAAGGAGTTACCATGAAAATATTACAAAAATTAGGGACATCAATAACAATATAAGGATCAATAATTCTACCATCTGGCAATTGACAGATGTCTTCTTTTATTTTTAACCATTTTTTGGTATATCCAATGTTAGACTGAAGAACAGACCATTGTTTAATATCTTTTTGCATTTTATACTATTAATTTATTAAGCCGCATTAATGCATACAAAATCGTACAAGTTTGCATTGATTGAATAAACGCTTGCGTTTTAAATGCGGTTATAAAATCATCCCATTCCATTTCTATAACCTCAACCTCTTCAGATGTATCTCTTACTGCATTTGGGTCTAAAACTCCACCTTTAGCCAAAAACATATGCATCACATTGGTATTAGTGGTGGGATTGGGAGATATTTTTCCAAGGTATTCAATTTGATCGAACCGATAACCTGTTTCTTCTAAGAGCTCTCGCTCTATTGCATGCGACAAAGAAGTATCAGTAGTATCTACACAGCCCCCAGGCAATTCTAATGCGATGGTGTCTAATCCAGCTCTATAAATTTTCTCAACAATTACCGTCCCTGTCTTAGTGATTGCGACCGCTGTTGCATAATCGGGAAACCCATAAATATAAAATGGCTCTATTATAGAACCATCATTCTTTTGATAACTATTTTTCCTAACATCCGCCCACTGATCTTTGATCAATTGTTCTGACTGTATTAACTTCCACTTCTTGATTTGAGTCATCACCAATTATTTTTTTCTCTTAATAATCTAATATGAGCAGTATGGTGTTTACCATGCCAAGCATACATCCCTAAAAGATACCATAAGCTCATTTCTTTTTTACTACCTGGATGATAAATTGTTCTTTCCCATTGCGCTTGAGTAAGATTTTTAATTGCAAAATGCCACCTAGTATGCAATGCATGTAAAAGGGTCACTGAAATATTAACAGGGAGTGTTTTTACATCATTCAATGTTGTCCAAGCGTTCTCATCGTAGGGTTTTATTGTGGGGCAATCCTCAGTTAGACCAAGTTTAAATCTACAATAAGCATTCATATGGCTATCTGCCAAATGATGAACCACTTCATGTACAGTCCATCCCCCACTTCTGTATGGGGTATGCAATTGTGCCTCATCCAAATTCAAGAGTACCTGTTCAATTTCTTCCGGCAAAAATTGAATATCTGCAAGCCATTGCTGTTTCAAGCTTTCAGAATACGGTTTAAATTCAAACTCCCCAATTGGATAACGTTCATCTATCATACAGTTAATTTTCTGCCCTTAATTCATGCCCAGTCAAGTGAATAAACACATCTTCCAAATTCGCATTTTTAACTTGCTTGGGTCGCTCAAAACCACTGGCCACTAAGTCATCAATCAATTTATCAGGAGAATCAAGTGCAATTACTTTTCCTTTATCAATAATAGCTACTCTATCACATAGCACTTCTGCCTCGTCCATATAATGAGTGGTAATAATTACAGTAGTACCCTTCAGTCTGATTTCTTTGATAAGATCCCATAAATTTCTACGTGCTTGCGGATCTAATCCCGTGGTAGGCTCATCTAAAAATATAATACTAGGATGATTAATTAATGTAGTTGCAATCGAGAATCGTTGTTTTTGGCCACCACTTAATTCTTTGTATTTCGATTTGGCTTTATCCGTTAAATTAACTGTTTCCAACAATTCCATCGGATTAACTGGTTGATTATATAATCCAGCAAATAAAACAATCAATTCAGCTAATGTTAAATTAGGATAGTAACCTGATGTTTGCAACTGCACCCCAATCAGTTTCTTTATTTCATTTGGATCTTTATCTAAATCAAATCCAGCTACTTCAATTGTACCACTGGTTTTTTCTCTAAGTGTTTCAATGATTTCAAGGGTGGTAGATTTTCCTGCACCATTAGGTCCTAACAATCCAAAAATTTCTCCTTCAAACACATCAAAACTGATTCCTTTTACTGCGTGGAAGGAACCATACTTTTTATGTAAATCTTTTACGCTAATGATTGTTTTTGCCATAATTAAAATTGATAGACGATTCCAGCTGATTGTTTTCCCAGACCAAGAGATACGGTTGATTTTTTATGCTGCTGATTAAACAAATCTACCGCTGTCAATAAATGATTTTGGCCCAGCAAATTAAAATACCCACCTGCAATAGATGCTAAAAATCCACTCCCAATCAAAGTCCATCCCATGCTTTTATTAGAGCCAGACAAATTATTCACGCCAACTAAAAGTGTTACAGCCCCAGCAAAACCAAATAGCTGACCAGTAATTTTATTCCTTTGGTGCTTTAAATAAGCATCAATTATTTCTGGGTTTCTCGTTCTATAGAAAAGCTGCTTGAATTGTGTACTCCCTTTAAAAATACTGTCATTATATACTATATTGTTTGGTTTGGTCATAATAGTATAACTCATTGCCCCTCTTGGCAAAGGCTGTTGTGCCATTATCCCCTGAACAGTTAGGAAAAGGAGTGCAATACTGAATAGAATCTGTTTCATGCTTAATTTTTTGTGTCTGTAACCTGAGCTAGTTCCTCCATCATTAATTTACTACCAATAAATAATGGGGTTCTTTGGTGTAAGGAAGTAGGTACAATATCAAGTATTCGACCAACTCCATCTGTTGCTACACCTCCCGCAACTTCTAAAATAAAAGCAAATGGATTAGCTTCATATAAAAGACGCAGCTTTCCTCCGGGCTTTTCCGTTGTTCCAGGATACATAAAAATTCCGCCTTTTATTAAATTGCGATGCACATCTGCCACCATGCTGCCAATATAACGCTGTGTATAAGGGCCCCCATTCTCCTTTGTTTTTCTTTGACAGCCATCAATATACTTCCTTACTCCCTCATTGTATTGAAAAAAGTTCCCATGGTTAACTGAATAAAATTTGCCTGATGGTGGGCAAATAATATTCGGATGACTCATAGTAAACTCACCAATGGAAGGATCTAATGTAAAACCATTAACGCCTCTACGAGTGGCATAAACAAACATGGTACTAGATCCATATACCACATAACCCGCAGCCACTTGATTCTTACCAGGCTGCAGAAAATCCTCTTTTGTACATGGTTTGCCTAAAGGGCTTACTCTTCTATATACCCCAAAAATAGTCCCGATAGATACGTTCACGTCTATATTACCGCTTCCATCTAATGGATCAAATAAAACAACATATTTACTGTTATTACTAATTTCATCATCAAACACTACGAAATCATCCATTTCTTCACTACCAATACCAGCACAACTGATCCCATGTTGTAGAACGCCTAAAAACTGGTTGTTGGCATAGATGTCTAACTTTTTCACATCTTCACCCTGCACGTTAATGCTACCAGCATCCCCTAAAATATCCACCAAACCAGCTTTATTTACTTCAACATTTACTCGTTTTGCAGCCAATGCCATATCCCGTAGTAATCTGCTTAATTCGCCAGTTGCAGTAGGAAACTGTCTTAATTGTTGTAAAGTAAACTCATCTAAAGTGAGGACATTTCTATTAATACTCATATAGTGCAATTCGTTTACATAAAGATAGTAATTGGGCGGGTACGCTGCGTATATTTGTATAGATATTGATCTTCTACTTTAAGTAATAGTATATGAAAATTTTTAAATTTGGTGGGGCCAGTGTAAACAGTGTAGAGAGAATAAAAAACCTTAAAAATATTGTACAGCAATACAGCAATGAGCCATTGGTCATTATCATTTCAGCTATGGGAAAAACAACCAATGGCCTAGAAAAAGTAGTTAATGCATTTTATAAAGGAAATAAAGAGGAAGCTTTAGAATTATTTAGCGTTGTAAAAAACCAACACTTAACCACCGCAAAATATTTATTGGTTTTTAAATACAATGAGTGTATCGCTCAACTAAATGATTTCTTTACCGAAGTAGAATGGTTATTACACGACAAGCCTGTTAGGTCTTATGATTATTATTATGACCAAATAGTGTGCACTGGTGAGCTTTTTAGCACCTGCATCATTAGCCATTTTTTAAATGAAGAAAAAATAGGCAATCAGTGGCTAGATGTTAGAGATTTACTTAGGACCGATAATAATTTTAGAGACGCTGGCGTTCAATATGATTTTTCAGCAGAAAGAATTAAACAAGCAATTCAACAATACCCAGGCAATATAACCATCACTCAAGGATTTATTGGGGCAACAGACGATAATGAAAGTACTACTCTAGGAAGAGAAGGCAGCGACTATACTGCTGCCATTTTTGCCAATATTTTAGATGCGGAAAATTTAACTATCTGGAAAGATGTTGAAGGCGTTATGAATGCTGATCCAAAAAGTTTTTCTGACGCCCAACTTATTCAGGAATTGAATTTTAACGAAGTGATTGAAATGGCCTATTACGGAGCCCAAGTAATACACCCTAAAACAATTAAACCACTTCAAAACAAGGGCATTCCATTATTGGTAAAGTGTTTTTTAGATCCCTCGCTAAAGGGTACTATCATTCATAGTAAAAACATAAAAAATTTACCGCCCATTATTGTAATTAAAGCAAATCAGGTTTTAATGCATTTAAAAACAAAAGACTTTTCCTTTATTGGAGAGGCACCAATGAGTAAGTTGTATGAAATTTTTGGGTTTATAAAAATAAAACCAAATTTAATTCAAACAGGAGCCATCAGCTTACAATTATGCTTAGATGACCATGATGAAAAAATTAATCAATTAGCTTTGGAGTGTAGTGTAATGTTTGATGTTCAATTAGAGAAAGAATTGAATTTATTAACCATTAGACATTACGATACCGACATGATCAACAAGCTATATGAAGGCAAAGAAATGATGCTTGAGCAAAAAACAAAAGATACAATACAATGCGTTTATAAATAGCAGTGAATTTTATACATATTTTTCAATTACAGAATACAATTCGTCTTGCTTAAACGGCTTTACTAAAACTTCATTAATGCCAGCAGCAACATAATCATCAAGGTCATCTTGAACAATAGTAGCTGTCAAAGCAATGATTGGTATTTTTCGCTTAGTTTCATCCGTATATTGTCTAACTATAATTGCAAATTCATCTCCATTCAATTTCGGCACGTTAATATCAGTTAAAACAATATCATATTGATTGTCTTTGAATAGTTGAAGACCAATTTCCCCATCTTTAGCTACGTCATATATTATGCCCACTTTTTTAAGCAACATAGTCAGTAACATAATATTTACCTCATTGTCCTCAATCACTAAAACACTTTTCCCTCTTAATGAGGAAGATACATTATTCATATTCGATAGGTCTTTTTCATTCTCTACTTTACCATCTGCAAGTTCATAAGGAATCCCAAATGTGAATGTTGAACCCTGATTCAATTTACTTTCTACAGCAATTGAACCACCTTGCAACTCAACTAACATTTTACAAATGGATAAACCTAAACCAGTACCTTTTATTGAACGCCTTGTTTCTTTGTTTACATTGCTAGTAGTAACTTGCGTAAACTCCTCAAATACGGTTTTAATTTGATCATTGGGAATTCCAATACCTGTATCAACCACCCTGATTTTAATCATCACTTGGTTTCCGGCATTCCCCACTATATCAGCCAAAATTGTAACCCCTCCTTTTTCTGTAAACTTAATTGCATTACTCAGTAAATTATATAAAATTTGCTTTAGCCTAAATAGGTCTCCTTTGACAGTTAAATCCCGGCCAAGGTTAATGACTGTTTCTACTTTGATGCCTTTTGATGCTGCACTAGTAGTAGAAAGCGCAAAAGCGACTTCTTCAATAGCAGCAGCAATATAGAAAGGCTGTTTTTCCAACTTTAATTTTCCAGCGTCTAATTTGGAAAAGTCAAGCACATCATTAACAGTAGAAAGAAGATGTTCTGAAGAAGTCTTGATCGCATGTAAAAAATTTTTTTTCTCAGCGTCAGTTTCAATTTTATCAATTATCTCTGTAAAGCCCATGATTGCAGTTAATGGGGATCTGATCTCATGACTCATATTACTCAAGAATCTACTTTTTACCTGTGCCAGCTTCACTGCCTTTTCTCTAGCTTCAAGAATTTCATTCTCATAATTAACCATTTTATAAATATTGAAAACCAATACCCCTACAATAAATAAAATAATCAATAAAGAAACCCAGAAAAACTGCTGTATAACGTCTGTTCCAGTTACCGCATTTTTAAAAATAGTTGAATTGAGGTTCTCCCTGTACAAATCTTCTTTCACCAAAACATTCTTAAATAAAAGATTGTAGTCAGCAAGTAGTTTTATTAATGAATCCGAGATTGTTTTATTATTAATATCAATTTTTTGCTCTTTTAAGTCACCACTCAAAAGTTCGAAATCTTTAATTAATTGATCTAAAGATTTTTCTTTGGTTAATTGTTGGGTAATTTGGGCTGCTCTGCCGCTATCGCTTTCTTTTTTTAGTAACTGCAAATGAGCAATTAACTTATCGAAAGATTGAGCTGATAAATTACTTAAACTGGTATCCCCTACTTGAGTAAAGCGAGTAAAAATTAATTGAGCCTCTACTAATTCATCACTGCTCGTCCTTAAAATACTAATATTCTTATTTTCAATACTTAAAGTATCAATTGAGCTCTTTAAAGTAATAATATTACGGGTATTAATCACATTCAGAAACAAGATAGATACAACCACTACTAAACAAGCAGTAATTAAGATAATATTAGAAAAGGAAAGCTTAGCACGCTTCATGTAGGTAATATTAAGAATTAAACCAATGGGTTTTCAGCGGCTAAAAGGATCTTTGTAAGCACAAATTACAAAAAATAAGCAGCTCCTTAACGAGAAATTAATTTATAGGCTCCATTTTGATTGATTCCTATAATTGGAAGCTGCTTATACTGTTCAAAATAATCAAATACCTGCTTTAATTGACTAGTAAAATCATGGTATTGTTGATTTACAGCAGTATGTGACTGTAATACTTTAAAAGAATTTTCATTGGTAAAACGAACTGGGAAAATATGGACAGGTATATAGTCTTGGCCTTGTTTACGAACAATATTGGCTAAAACGTATAGCTCTTCAATTGGATTATTTAAAATAGGAATACAACCTACTGTAGCACATTTACCATGTATATAAATTTCTCCGCCTGGTTTAGCATCTGCAAAAAATAAATCACTTTGATTGGGGTAATTCAGGCCCAGTGAAAAATGATAATCACTATTAGGATTAAACTCATTTATATGATAGAATCCTTCTGGAACCTGCAGATCTCCCTCTCTTCGCTTTGGACCAAGTTTACCTGATAGGGCACAAACATTGTATGTTTTAAATAAAGTGAATGGCTCTGAAAAAGTATTTCTTACCCAAATCTCTAATTGGCCTTCCTGCTTGAAACTCCTGATATACATTTGCTTGGCTGGCCAACTTAAAGCAGCTTGCTCAAATTGTATTTTTAATTGTTTCTCCCTTTTAGCAAAAGCCAATTGTTCTTTTGGAGTTAATCCATTCTGTGCTTGCATATTGTTACTTAACACAATCAAAATGCCCAACAGAAAAAAGGATTTATAAAACAGACTCATAGGTTATCATCTAATTAAATTTCCGAAATAAATTGCATTCATGAACATTTTAGAAGTGCCCAGCCAAAATGCCCTAAAATTCAAATTATCCACCATCGAAATAACTCTCCCTCTTCCAATATTATCAATATTAATAGCAGCAGTATTTCTAACTACATTTTTATAGCCCCTATATAAATAACCACTTTGTAAAGGTTGATCTGTATACATAACGGGAGAATCATAGGCGCCATTGTTTTTATCCATGAATAAAGTGTTCGATTTAAAAATGGTCACAAAAGGATTAGTATAACCGTATCCTAAAGGGTGAGTTAAATCCACTTTAGCTTCAAATAATGAACCCGTCATGTCTTTTGCCCTTGTTTCATCCGAACGCAAAAAATAAGGTAATTGTAACGTCGTATCTCTCTTATCATCGCCCGATTTAAAGAGTGTTTTGGTAAACCCATTGGTTGATAACCATTTGGTAGCATCTTCAGTTGCAATTAAAGTACCGCCAGCGCCAACCCAATCTTTTAGTTTGTCTTGTGCTCCTTTGTTTAAATTATTATAAGCACCAGAAGCCATGATGATTACATTATAACGATCAGCATTCACTGAACCAAACCGATCAACATCTACAATAGTAACAGGCACATTAAATCTAGTATCCATCATATGCCAGATTTCTCCAACATCCGTAGCACTGGTTCCAGTGCCGCCAAACATCATTACACTTGGCTTCTTTAAAGGAACAAAGCTATTACTTCCCAAGTCTATGCCATCCGAAGCAAATCCAGAAGGCAATGTGTACGCATCCACACCAGTTTCCGATATTGCATGTTTAATTGTATTTTCTAAATCTATTAAAGTCATTTCTTGAGTACTTACTGGAATAACAATAGTACCATAATCAAATACTTCTTCTTTATTATTCAGTATCATCTTAAATACTTTGGTAGCAACTTTAGCTTTAATGCCTTTCTCTTGAAGTTTATACAACACTTTTGGACTGTAATATTCGTTCCACTTGATGGCATAAGCGTAGGCTTTACCAGCCCCGTATAAATTGGATTTTAATGGCTCAATAGCATTGAGTTTGGGCGAATTCAAAGAAATAGCAGACTTTAATTCTGCATAAGGTAATCCAAACGCCAAAGGCATTGTCCAGGCAGTCACATCATAAAATAAACTGTCTTTGTAATTAAATGTCTTTTCAAAAACAGTCTTAATAACTTTAAATTGTTTTTGTGCCGTTGGGATTACAAACGCCGAACCAGGTTTGAACGTTTTCCCATCAATTGCCATTTCTGATTGTAAAGGGTAAATATCTACTTCATGCCTTAATAGCATTTCAATAAAAATATTGGTTTTAGCTTTGTCCTGCGCATCCCCAAAAACAAATGCTTTTATAGGAAAACTCTCTGCCTCTTTAATGGTCTCCTTAAAGAAAGAACGCTGATAATTCAGCATTTGCTTTCTCAATCCATTAGCAGCTGCCAAAGTTGATAATGTAGTGGTAAATTGATTACGAATGGTAAAGGGGAAACTCAATAATCCATTCTCTGTTTCTTGTAAATGCCCGCGGCTACTAGCTTGTTCAAATAAAATACCAACTGCCCCATTAATATCAGGATAGGTAGACCCTTTACCGTAATAAAAATCATCATAGCCTTCTTTGGTAAAATACATAGAACCAATACTATCTAAAAATTTTGCGTGGTAGTTTCCAATAGCTGCGGTGAGTTCTTGGTTTTTAGCGGGAGTATTAGGATTCACTCTTGATGGAACACCAGGCTGAAAAAAGAAGGAAGAATTACTTCCCATTTCGTGGTGATCGGTTAAAATATTGGGCTTCCATTGATGGAATAAAGCCAATCTATTTCTACTTTCCTTGTGTTGGGCTGGCAACCAATCGCGGTTTAGATCAAACCAATAATGATTGAATCTTCCACCTGGCCAAACCTCATTAAATTCTCTTGCATTTGGATCGGCAACAGGAGTAAAACTCTTGTGCATATTTACCCAACTTGCAAAACGATTCAATCCATCAGGATTAAAAGAAGGGTCTAAAATAATAACCGTATTTTTTAATAATTCATCCACTGCATTGCCTTGTGCAGCCGCTAAATAATACATAGCCAATAAAGCGGCATTAGCCCCACTGCTTTCATTGCCATGAATACTATAGCCCATCCAAACCACCACAGGCATATCGTCGGTGTTTAATGAACCTGATTTATCGGGGTTGGTTAATGCAAGATGCTGCAACCTAATCTGCTCTAACTTTTGATGATTCTCTGGAGAAGTAATGATTAATGCCAACTGTTGACGTCCTTCATTGGTTAGCCCCAATGGCTTTAATATCATTCTGTCAGATGCTTGGTCAACCGTTTTAGCGTATTGTACCAATCGATCGTGAGTTACATGCCATTCTCCTACTTCATGGCCAATAATATTGGCAGGAGTAGGGATAGCATTATTATACACTACGTTTTTAGGCAAATAATAAGAAAGCTCCTGCGATTGTATGCAGTTCCCA
Organism: Sediminibacterium sp.; assembly: GCF_051860225.1. Lineage (GTDB taxonomy): Bacteria > Bacteroidota > Bacteroidia > Chitinophagales > Chitinophagaceae > Sediminibacterium. The sequence continues at coordinate 135,861 of NZ_JBHYEI010000003.1, read as the reverse complement.
ATCAAAAAAAGGACAATCAATAAACTAAATTTCTTCATTACTTAAGTTTTGCGACGGTAAGTTACTGAAGAAAAAAATTATCTAAGCATACATTTCCGCTCTTAATTCTTTTACTCTTGCGTCTTCCATATATTCATCAAAAGTCATCAATCGATCAATAATTCCTTTAGGGGTGAGCTCAATAATTCTATTAGCTACCGTTTGCATAAATGTATGGTCATGGGAAGTGATAAAAACAATCCCAGGGAAGGTTTGACAGCCTTCATTAAAGCTTTGAATGCTCTCTAAGTCTAAGTGGTTAGTTGGTTGATCTAGAATCACTACGTTGGGGTTTTGCAACATCATTCTGCTGACCATGCAACGTACCTTTTCTCCTCCACTAAGTACATTGGTTTTCTTTTGAATATCATCGCCACTAAACAACATTTTTCCTAAAAACCCACGAATAAAAGGCTCATCTGCATCAGTAACATGAGGAGGAACAAATTGGCGTAACCAATCCATCAAACTCAATCCCTCTTTAAAAAACTCATTATTCTCCTGTGGCAAATATGCTTTGGTAATAGTAGTACCCCATTCAAATTTTCCTCCCTCAATGGCAGTATTTTCAGTTATGATATCAAAGAAAGAAGTGATAGCCAAAGGATCTTTACTCAAGAAAGCGATCTTCTCCCCTTTATTTACGCTAAAAGAAACTTTATCAAAAAGCTTTCTTCCATCTACTGTTTTGCTCAAATTCTCTACATTCAATATTTGATTCCCAACTTCTCTTAATGGCTGGAAAATAATGCCTGGATACTTACGATTGGAAGGCTCAATTTCCTCGATAGTTAATTTTTCTAAGGCTTTCTTTCGAGAAGTAGCTTGCTTACTCTTAGAGGCATTGGCAGAGAATCGGGCAATAAAATCTAATAATGCTTGGCGCTTTTCTTCGTTCTTTTTGTTCTTATCGTTAATTTGACGACTCATTAACTGGCTACTTTCGTACCAAAATGTATAGTTTCCTGTAAATACTTTAATTTTTGAACGATCAACGTCTGCAACATGCGTGCACACGGTGTCTAAGAAGTGACGGTCGTGGCTTACCACTAACACGATATTTTCGTAGTCAGCTAAAAAGTTTTCTAACCAGCCAATAGTTTCAATATCTAAACCGTTAGTAGGTTCATCCAATAAAAGGATATCAGGATTACCAAAAAGTGCTTGCGCCAATAATACCCTTACTTTAAAATTACTGGGTATTTCACTCATTAAACTTTGGTGCATATCATCGTTTACGCCCAAACTATTTAAGAAGCTTGCAGCATTGCTTTCTGCCTCATATCCACCCATTTCTCCAAATTCGGCTTCTAACTCCCCTGCCTTCATTCCATCTTCTTCAGTAAAATCTTCCTTGGCATACAAGGCATCTTTTTCATGCATTACATCCCAAAGCCTTTTATGGCCCATTAAGACAGTATTTAATACTGTGCAATTATCAAACTCGAATTGGTTTTGTTTTAATACAGCCATCCTTTCTCCTGGCGTAATTTCCACGGTACCTTTATTAGGTTCTATTTCTCCGCTTAAAATTTTCAAAAAAGTAGACTTACCGGCACCATTGGCACCAATTACGCCGTAACAGTTTCCCTTGGTAAAATTGATATTTACTTCATCAAAAAGCACCCTTTTGCCATAAGCTAGGGTGATATTCCGTGCACTAATCATTGAATTATATAGTTTTCGCGTGCAAAATTAAGATTTTAACGCCGGATTTAAACAACCAATCATAAACGATGAGAAAACAACTTAGTAAGCTTATTGATTACTATTTTAGTTTTATTGGCGATTCTACTAAGTTCACTGATTGCAACGAAATTTTTCCATTCCGTCATTTCTAAATAATGATAAAACTGTTCTCTAAACAATTGAACACCATTGAAACTCTTATAAATTGGTTTGCGTTGAACGAAATGAATAACAAAAGGGTTCCCAGCCGAAACTAAATCAGCAAAATGGTTCCACTTCTTATCTAAACTCAACCATTGATTGTACAAGACAACATTTAAGCCATATTGATCGGGATAATTAGCATAATGAATATTTTCATTCATACATTGAATCAGCTTTTCTGTTATTCCTAGTGATCGCCATGATTTGAGATTCATTAACATCAATCCCGAATTAAAATATATGGCACTTCCTTCAAAGCCAAACTTTTTATAATTTTTAATCCCCCCCCAATTATTATCAAATGTTTTTATTCTTGAATCTTGAACAGCGGCAATTACATGATGGCTTAAATCAAGTTCAAATAAAAGAGAAATATCTTGCTGAAAAATCATATCAACATCCAAATACAACACTTTTTCAACTGATTCATCTATGAAATAGGGAATGAAAAAGCGCATATAAATATTTAAAGGATAACTTGTTCTATCGAGCGGTAAAGTGATATGATCTGGTATCAACCCATCCATATTGACCCATTTCAAACTAGATATTTGTTGATTAACAGAGCGTGTTAGTTTTGCTTTATTCTCTTGGCTAATTTTATCATCAATTATATTAAATATTAACTGATTATCATTAATTAGATTGACTTCAATTGATTTGATTAAAGCAGCTAATAAGACGACATAATGGTCATTGGTTATTACAACAATGTTCAACTGCTTTTTCATTAGTCGCTATCTTATTACCACTCTGCCCTAGCAGACGGATTAACGGATAAAGGAACAAATTGATTATTTAAATACTTATGATATCCTGTGATAGCAATCATTGCAGCATTATCGGTACAATAACTAAAATCGGGGATATACACTTTCCATCCTTTCTGTTGACCTATTGAAGTTAGCGCATTTCGCAATCCACTGTTCGCACTAACACCTCCTGCAATACAAACTTGTTTCACATTGGTTAAATTAACTGCTTTCACCATTTTTTTTAATAGAATTTGTACTATAGTGTGTTGGATAGACGCACATAGGTCATTTCGATTCTCCAAAATAAATTCAGGTGATTGCTTTTGTAAAAAGTATAAAACAGAAGTTTTCAAGCCGCTAAAAGAAAAATTCAGTTCAGGTATTTGGGGTTCTGCAAATTTAAATTTGAGCGGATCACCCAATTGGGCAAATTGATCTATCAACGGACCACCAGGATAAGGCAGCCCCAATAATTTAGCGGTTTTATCAAACGCTTCGCCAGCTGCATCATCAATGGTTTCACCAATTACTTCAAGATCTAAAGCAGATTTAGCCAACACAATCTGCGTATGACCTCCGCTAACAGTTAAACATAAAAAAGGGAAACTAGGTCTTAGGTCTGGAATTAAATTAGCCAACACATGAGCCTGCATATGGTGCACTCCAATGAGCGGAACTTGTAAGGAGAGCGACAATGATTTCGCAAATTGGGTACCAACTAATAAACTCCCTATTAATCCAGGAGCTTGTGTAAAAGCAATGGCATTTAGTTCTGCTAAATCTACATTGGCAGCTTTTATAGCCTGATCTACAACAGGAACAATATTTTGCATATGTGCTCTGCTGGCTAACTCAGGTACAACTCCACCATATTTTTCATGTACAGACTGAGAAGCAATGATATTACTCAATATGACTCCATCCCTACATACTGCCGCTGCTGTTTCATCACAAGAAGACTCTATTGCCAGAATAGTAATACTCATTGAGCAAAAATACTATTTAGTTCTGATGGCAACTACCGGATCCATTTTAGCCGCGATGGATGCTGGAATAATTCCTGCAAGTACACCCAATACAATACAAATGCTTAATCCTAAAATAACAATATTAGGAGCAATATAAATAGGGAAAGGAAGTACAGAGCTTAACACCAACGATAAGAGCCAAACTAATGTTAGTCCAACCAATCCCCCAATAATACATAAGAATGCACTTTCTAAAAGAAACTCAGTTAGTATGGTGCTTTTTTTAGCCCCAATAGCTTTTTTAAGGCCTATCTGACTGGTTCTTTCTCTTACAGTAACAAACATGATATTGGCAACTCCAAATGCACCTACAATTAAACTCAACCCTGCAATAGCCCACCCACCAGCAGTTACTTGTCCAAAGAATCCATTTACTTGTTCACTAAACATTGCCACATCATTGCAAGTAAAATTATCTTCTTGTGTAGGACTTAATTTCCGCAATTGACGCATAACACCATTCAACTCATCCTGCAAAGCAGAAGACGCAATTTTAGGTTTACCTTGAACAATTATATTTGGATTACTTGTTTCGGGGCTAAATACACTAGCAAAATATCGATAGGGAACAATCATACAATCATCATAATTGAAGCCCCCAATTAAGCTTTGCCCTTGTTTTTTTATGACGCCTACAATGTAAACTTTTCTACCTCCATAAGAAATTTCCTTTCCAACTGCTTTCTCTACTTTGCCATATAATTCTTCAGCTACTTTGTATCCTACAATACCCACTGCAGCGCCACGAAAAAAATCTGATTCTATTAAATAACGCCCTTGATCTATATCAATGGTTTGTATGCTATTAAACTCAGGGGTAACGCCATATAAACTCGTATTATTTAAGATATTATCTTCATAACTGTAGTTTACGTTTCTGCTTACAAAAAAAGCAGCGAAAGAAGCTAATTCACTTTTTTGTTTGATAACATCCAATTCTTCAATTTTTACATTAGGCCTTTTCATGTATTTCCACCAAGGATAATCTGGCCCACCACCATAATTCCATTTATCTATGTAAATGGTATTACTGCCTAAAGTTTTAATATCATTTTGAACTTTTCTTTCTAAACTGTCTACAGTGGCCAACACACCAATGATGCAAAAAATACCAATGGTAATGCCAAATAATGACAAGAAAGTTCTTAGCTTATTTACTCTCAGTTCCTGTAGTGCCATCCGGAAACTGTTCCATAAAATACTTAGTAATTTAACCATACTCAAATGTACGGTTATTCAATTCGCATTATTAGGTGTTTTTATGTAAACGGTTGAATGCAATGTTAAAGTAGTTTGCAAAAATGACGGTATCCTATTCAACAGTGGAATAAATGGCTATATTAATTCAACTAAAGTCTTACGTTATTGTATATATAAATGAGTTAAATTTGCGGAGATTTAACCAAATATAATCTTGCTATATGACCTGGAAACAAGTCTTTACATCGTCTGTTGGAAAAAAACTGGTTATGGGACTAACCGGTATATCACTCGTTTTGTTTTTAATTGTACATGCTGGAATCAACGCCTGCATCTTTGCAGATTTAGTTGACCCAGAAGAAAATGGCGCAATGTTCAATAAAGCTGCTCATTTCATGGGGTCCACTGTTTTAATCCGAATTATGGAGATTGGATTATTTGCAGGCATCATTTTACATATTTATCAAGGGTACTTGTTAACCTTAGAAAATAAGCAAAAAAGGACAGTAGGATATGCGGTAACTTATAAAGATGGAAGTAAGTGGTACAGCAGAAGTATGGGGCTTTTGGGTACTTTGATTTTAATTTTCTTAATCTTACACCTTTACCATTTCTGGGTTTCTGCTCGTTTTACCCATCAAGGATTAGACCCCGTAACCTATAACGGTATTGAGATGCACAATATGTTTGCTTTAATGAAAGCAACATTTAGTGAATGGTGGATTATAGCTGTTTACAGTGCAGGCTGTATCTCATTGGCATATCACCTAGCGCATGGATTTCAAAGTGCATTCAGAACACTAGGTGTTTACAATAATAGATACACCCTAATGCTTACCAGTATTGGATATGCCTATTCAATCATTATCGCTTTGGTATTCATTTTAATGCCAGTAAGTTTTAAAATGGGCTGGATAGGATAATCAAGTACCTAACTATTAAAGTATATTCAAATCATCATAAACCTTCGGATCTATGTTAAATGCTAAAATTCCCTCTGGGCCATTAGAAAATAAGTGGGCTGATTACAAGGGACATTGCAAACTGGTAAACCCGGCCAATAAGCGTAAATTGGAAGTGATTGTTGTAGGTACAGGATTAGCCGGTGCTTCAGCAGCAGCTTCTTTGGGTGAATTGGGATATAAAGTAAAAGCATTTTGTTTTCAAGATTCACCTCGTCGTGCGCACTCAATTGCAGCTCAAGGAGGAATCAATGCAGCAAAAAATTATCAAAACGATGGAGACAGTGTCTTTCGTCTATTTTACGATACTATTAAAGGGGGGGACTATCGTGCAAGGGAAGCAAATGTGCATCGCTTAGCGGAAGTAAGTACCAATATTATTGACCAATGTGTTGCTCAGGGAGTTCCATTTGCAAGAGAATACGGTGGTTTATTGAGCAACCGTTCATTTGGTGGAACACAGGTTCAAAGAACATTTTATGCTGCGGGTCAAACAGGACAGCAATTATTGATTGGGGCATATCAAGCGCTAGAACGTCAAGTAGCATTAGGAAATGTAACCATGTATAGCAGACATGAAATGTTGGAAGTGGTAACCATCGAAGGTAAAGCTAGAGGAATCATTGCACGCGACTTAGTAAGCGGCAAATTAGAAAGACATTTTGGGCACGCAGTATTATTGTGTTCAGGTGGATATGGAAATGTATTCTATTTATCTACCAATGCAATGGGAAGCAACGTTACCGCTGCATGGAAGGCACACAAAAAAGGAGCTGCTTTTGCTAATCCATGTTTTACACAAATTCACCCTACTTGTATCCCAGTTAGTGGAGACCATCAGAGTAAATTAACCCTAATGTCTGAATCATTAAGAAATGATGGTAGAATTTGGGTTCCTAAAAAACAAAACGATACCAGAAAAGCAACTGATATACCTGAAGAAGAAAGAGATTATTATTTAGAGAGAAGGTATCCAGCTTTTGGTAACCTTGTGCCAAGAGACGTTGCTTCTAGGGCTGCTAAAGAACGTTGTGATGCTGGTTATGGTGTAGGCAGCAGTAAACAAGCTGTTTATTTAGATTATGCAGATGCCATTTTGAGATATGGTAAAATTGAAGCTGGTAAGCAAGGTAGAAGCAATGTTTCAGAAGAAGAAATAATTGCAATGGGTAAAGAAGTGGTGAAAGCTAAGTATGGCAATCTTTTCGATATGTATGAAAAGATCACTGGAGAAAATCCTTATGAAGTTCCTATGCGCATTTACCCAGCTGTGCACTATACCATGGGTGGTTTATGGGTGGATTATGAATTACAAACAACTGTTCCTGGATTATATGCCTTAGGTGAAGCCAATTTTAGTGACCATGGAGCCAACCGTTTAGGAGCTTCCGCATTAATGCAGGGGCTTGCTGATGGATATTTTGTAATCCCTTATACTCTAGGAAATAACTTAGCCGACGAAATATATAGCAAAGCGATAGAAACTTCTCACCCTGCATTTGAGGAAGCTGAAAAAGCAGTAAGTGATAGAATCAATCAGTTGATGAATATCAAAGGAAAACAAACAGTGGAAAGTTTCCACAAGCGTTTAGGAAAGATCATGTGGGATAAATGTGGAATGGCTAGAAACAAAGAAGGATTAGAACAAGCCATCAGAGAAATACAAGCTTTAAAGAAAGAATTTTGGAGCGATGTTAGAATTCCTGGAGAAGTAAACGAAATGAATACGGAATTAGATAAAGCCAACCGTGTTGCAGACTTTATTGAATTGGGAGAATTAATGTGTGTTGATGCATTAACTAGAGATGAGAGTTGTGGCGGTCATTTCAGAGAAGAATTCCAAACCCCTGAAGGAGAAGCCTTAAGAGACGATGCTGGTCATATGTATGTTTCTGCTTGGGAATTAAAAGGAGAACACCAATGGGAATTACATAAAGAACCATTGAATTATGAAGTCATTAAACCAACCCAGCGTAACTACAAATAGGAAGCGTACTTTAAAAGCATTGTTTAACTGAATTAATTTTACAAAATGGAACATTATCATATGAATCTGAACCTCAAAGTTTGGAGACAAAAAAATAGCAATACCAAAGGAGATTTTAAGACCTACCAAGTAAAAAACATTTCATCTGAAATGAGTTTTTTAGAAATGTTTGATGTGTTAAATGAGCAGCTAATCACCGAAGGAGAAGAGCCTGTTGCCTTTGACCATGATTGTAGAGAAGGTATTTGTGGTATGTGTTCTATGTATATCAACGGAAAGCCTCATGGACCATGGCAAGCAAACACAACTTGTCAATTACATATGCGTGCTTTCAAAGACGGAGATACAATTGTAGTAGAACCTTGGCGAGCAAATGCATTCCCTGTTATCAAAGACTTAACAGTAGATAGGACCTCTTTTGATAGGATTATTCAAGCTGGTGGATACATCAGTGTCAATACGGGTAATGCGGTTGATGGGAATGCCCTACCAATTAATAAAGATAACGCAGACAATAGTTTTGCCGCGGCAATGTGTATTGGATGTGGCGCCTGTGTAGCTGCTTGTAAAAATAGTTCTGCGATGCTTTTCTTAAGTGCAAAAGTGAGCCATTTGGCTTTATTACCTCAAGGAGAACCAGAGCGAAAATCTCGCGTTATGAATATGGTTGCACAAATGGATAAAGAAGGATTTGGGGCTTGTACCAATACCGGTGCATGTGAAGCAACTTGCCCTAAAGAAATTTCATTGACAAATATTGCTCGCTTAAATTCAGAGTATTTAAGTGCAAGTTTAAGCGCAGACAAATAGAACGACTTTAATACTAAAATGGGTCCCGGTTGCAAATGCAAGCCGGGACTTTTTGCTATAACAATCCCCTATTATCGCCTTATTAAATTTCCTGTTTTAGATACCATATGATGTATGGCATTGTCTAGATCTTTTGCTGAATGTTGAATTCCATCCATTACTAAACTGTGGGTATCTGGGTCGTCGGGAACGTCTCTCATTAAAGCAGCTAAGCCTAATATATTACTTAATGGCGCGCGAACGGTATGTGAACTCATGAATGCAATTTCTCTTAGGTATCCATTTTGCTCTCTAATCATTTGTTCCTGGTGCTTTGCTTTGTTACGTTCATTCACCAATCGCTCGTACACTTGTCTTTCAAAATAAATACCTATGTAAGCAAAAACAGCACATAATACAACCACTGCGATTGTATTTGTTGTAAACATCTTTGTATAAATTTCATTTGAAATATTTTGCCAACTACTTTTTTCGGGAATAAGCAAAATAGAAGCAGCAAAACTTAAAACACAGATAACAAAATAGCCGATTACTTCAATTTTGTATTCTCTAGTATTTCCCAGCATAAAAACCAATGCAAAAATGGTTGGAATAATGAATAAAAAGCCTCCTGCATCTAGCCCCTCTACCATTGTTATGCAACTCAAAAAAAAGTTAATGGTAATGACTAAACTAGCATTCTTGTACTTGGTATATCCTTGATAATCTAAAAACATAATCAAGCTTATAGCAGCCGCAAAAATGTAAAGAATATATGCAGATAGCCATAGCCCCCTAGAATGGTTAATCATACCAGTGCCAAGTATAACGGTTAAGGCTACTACACTAAAATAAATTAATCGCTTTGAAGCAGCCCTTTGTTTCGAAATAATTAATACCATAAAATTATTTAACAATAGATATACGATAAAATGTTTCATTCGGTTTTTATGGTTGTTTTTATTTATTTTCCCTGTGAAAATGACTGAATGATGAAAAGAATCTTCGCTATACCGGCTCTTATTGCACTAATAAGCAGCTGTTCAGAAAATACAAATATGAAAAAAGAAATATATAATTGGCCCAATGAGAAAGCCCCGGTTGCGGCACAAAAAGAACATATTAGAATCTTGCATGGAGATACTGTACCTGACCCCTATTATTGGATGATCGATCATTTTAAAAAAGGACCAGATAGTACTGAAGTGTTGAATTACCTCAAGGCAGAAAATGATTACACGGAAAGAATGATGGCAGGCACTAAAGAACTGCAAACCAAGCTTTTTAATGAAATGAAAGCGAGGATTAAAGAAAAAGACGAATCTGTACCTGTTTATAAAAATGGTTACTTCTATTACACCAGAGTTGAAGAAGGAAAACAGTATTATAAATATTGTAGAAAGAAAGGCAGCTTAAATGCAAAAGAAGAAATACTATTAGATGTAGATAAAATGGCAGAAGGCAAGCCCTATTATAATGTTACGGGCATGAGTGTTAGTCCGAATAATAATTTATTGGTTTTTGGCATTGATGAAGTTTCTAGAAGACAGTATACTTTGAAAATCAAAAATATTACCACTGGTGAAATTTTGCCTGATCATATAGAAGGCACGAATGGATACGGCGTTTGGGCAAACGACAACAACACCATTTTTTATACATTAAATCACCCAGTTACATTGCTGTCTGAAAAAATAATGCGTCACCAAATTAATGGAGGCAAAAAAGATGTCACTGTATATCAAGAAAAAGACAATAGCAATTATATAGGTGTAAGCAAATCTAAAAATGGACGTTATATTTTTATCAGTTCTCAAGCAACGCTGTCTTCTGAACAATTTTATATTCATGCGGATGAACCTGAATCGAATTTCAAATCATTTCAACCACGCATCAAAAATGTATTGTATGATGTGGTTGCATTGAATGACAAATTCCTAATCAGAACTAATGAAAATGCATTGAACTTTAAAGTCATGGAATGTCCTTTAGATAAAACTAACCATACTTATTGGAAAGAGTACATTCCGCATAGATCTGATGTATTAGTACAAAATATAGAAGCATTCAAAGACTATACGGTAATTACAGAAAGAAAGAATGGATTAATTCAACTTAGGATTAAGCAAAACATTGGTTCGAATGAGCATTATATTCAGTTTGATGAACCAGCTTATTCTGCGAATTTGGGTTCGAATCCAGAATTTAATAGCGCTACCTTACGTTATACATACACCTCATTAACTACTCCCTTTTCTGTTTTTGATTATGAGCTATCAACTAAAACAAAAACACTTAAAAAGCAACAAGAAGTAGTTGGAGGGTATAATCCATCTGAATATACTAGCGAAAGAATTTATGCCACTGCTAACGATGGCACTAAAATTCCGATTTCTCTGGTGTACAAAAAAGGGTTTAATAAAGATGGGAATGCCCCCCTATTATTATATGCTTATGGGTCATATGGATATAGTATTGACGCCGATTTTAGTAGCACAACGCTAAGCTTATTAAATAGAGGGTTTGTTTATGCAATAGCCCATATTCGAGGAGGTGAAGATTTAGGCAGACAATGGTATGAAGATGGAAAATTATTAAAGAAGAAAAACTCATTTACTGACTTCATTAATTGTGGTGAATTTTTGGTTAGTAATCAATACACCAGCAAAGCTCATTTGTACGCAAATGGAGGAAGTGCTGGAGGATTATTAATGGGTGCGGTAACTAATATGGCTCCAGCACTTTGGAAAGGAGTTATAGCAGAAGTCCCTTTTGTAGATGTTGTAAACACGATGCTTGATGAAAGTATTCCTTTAACTACCAACGAATTTGATGAATGGGGTAATCCAAAAGAGAAAGTATATTATGACTATCAAAAAAGTTATTCTCCTTATGAAAATATTGAAAAGAAAAACTATCCACATTTATTGGTTACAACTGGATTGCACGATAGCCAAGTTCAATATTTTGAACCGGCAAAGTGGGTGGCCAGACTTAGAACAATGAAAACAGATCAAAATGTTCTCTTATTAAAGACAAATATGGATTATGGTCATGGTGGTGCATCAGGCAGATTTGATTACTTAAAAGAGACTGCACTCAACTTTTCATTCTTGCTAGCTTTAGAAGGAATAACAGAATAAAATAAACGAACTGAGTGCATGAGTAATAGCTTCTTCAAGTTTAAGCAATTCACTGTTCATCAAGATAAAACTGCCATGAAAGTATGCACCGACGCTTGTTTGTTTGGAGCATGGGTTGCGAAGCAAATAGAAATAATTGATCTTAAAAATATACTTGATATTGGAACTGGAACCGGCTTGCTTTCGTTAATGTTGGCACAAACAAGTGGGGCAATAATTGATGCAGTTGAAATCAATGAATTAGCTGCTGAACAAGCTGCCATAAATTTTAGCAATTGTCCATGGAAAAACCAACTGCATATTCACCATAAATCCATTACTAGATTTGCTGAAGAACGAGACCATTTATATGACTTGATTATTGCTAACCCTCCTTTTTTTGACAACCAATTAAAAAGCCAAAATAGAGAAAGAAATATAGCCATGCATAGCGAATTACTAAGCTTAGAAGAATTATCCAGTTGTATATATAAACTGTTGGCTGATTCTGGAAAAGCAGCTATTCTACTCCCTTGGAACAGAGTGGAAGAGTGGAAGGCTATTGCTAAAAAAACGGGACTTTTTTGCATTAAAGAAACTGCAGTAAAACAAACTACTAACCATTCCTATTTTAGGTCAATGGTTTTAATGCAAAAAAATGATGCAACAGCTAGTTTCAACTATATTGCCATTAAAGAAGGAAATGACTACAGTAAGGATTTTAGTCAATTATTAGCCCCTTATTATTTAGCATTATAATGCTTGATTATTGATAACCCGCATAATTAACTAACTTAGCATATATGAAATTGTTTACCCTTTTGATGAGCTGGCTGGTGTTGGGGGTTTATGCTTGCAGTAGTCCAGCAAAAAAATATTTACCAGCCGAAAATGGACTTGATGCCGGAAGAGAATTTATAGACGCCTGCCTCAAAGGAGATTTTGCCAAAGCGTCCTTTTATATGGTTGCAGATGAAAAAAATAAAGCACTATTAATACAAGTTGAAGCAAACTATAGAGAAAAAGATAAAGAAGGTAGACAAGAATTAAGATTAGCTTCAATCAACATCAAAGAAGTAGCTGAGCCAAATGATAGTTCGGTAATTATTTATCATAGTACTTCATTAGACACCAGTACGCAACAAACAATTATTCTAAAAAAAGGAAGTCTATGGCAAGTAGATTTAAAACAAACCAATCAATAAAAATATTGCAAAAATGAATCAACAAACCGTTTTACACCCATGGCATGGCGTACATTTTGGAGAAAATGCACCTCGTATTGTTAATGCTGTTATTGAAATTCCACAAGGATCTAGATGTAAATATGAAATTGATAAACCTAGTGGTTTATTAAAATTAGATCGAGTTATATTTTCATCGTTTTATTACCCTATTAATTACGGTTTTATTCCTCAAACTTATGGAGGAGATAAAGATCCACTAGATATTTTAGTGATTACCTCACTACCCGTTCAACCATTAACCTTAATGGAAGCTAAAGTGATTGGTGTAATGCAGATGATTGATGGTGGTGAACCAGATGATAAAATTATTGCAGTTGCAGCAACTGACCCTGGAGTAAATCATTACAATAATATTGAGGAATTACCCAGACACTTTTTTGATGAGCTAAGACACTTTTTTCAAGAATACAAAAGATTAGAGAAAAAAGAAGTTTTAGTGGAAGACTTCGGCGATAAAGCGAAGGCATTAACCATTGTTGAAGAAGCCATTTCCTTTTATAAAGAAACATTCGTTAAATAACCATTATGAGCATTACTACTCTGCTCTTACTAATTATAATTGGCATTGCTGCTGGCTTTTTAAGCGGATTAGTTGGAATTGGAGGTGGTATTATCATGGTTCCCTCGCTGGTGTTTTTCCTTGGGTTTACTCAAAAGCAAGCTCAAGGAACTTCACTTGGGGTTTTAATACTACCAGTAGTTGCGTTAGCCGTTTGGCAATACCATAAACAAGGCCATATCAATTTTAATTATGTCTTTTTAATTGCAATTGCTTTTATCATTGGAGGATTACTCGGTAGTAAATTGGCGCTGAGTTTAACTGACGACAAAGTCAAAAAAATATTTGCCCTGGTAATGCTCCTATTAAGCATTAAAATGTTGTTTTTTGATAAGAAACAAAATGAATTATCAAAAGATTCAATAAAAATTGAACAAACTCAAACACATTAGCGTCAGTTTTGAATTTGCTCCTTATCTTTGCTAAAAATACTGATAATGGAAGCAAAACAATCCACTGGTAAATATTGGGCGCTATTTTTTTTCTGGTTTGCGGCGTTGATTGTACTCCTTTTTGTATACCGTGAATTCTTTTGGTTAGCACTACCAGGTACTGTGACCTATTTTGCTAAAGGAATGGATTTAATGTAGTTGAATACTTTCAGTTATAGTAAGCGCTTTACTATTCGCAACTGATGGGTTCTCTCACCCGTTTGCTTATTTAAAATACCTGCCTGATCTATAAAATCTATACGCACTATTCCTGATGCGTGAATGATGGTGTATTCGTCTAACAGAATTCCAACATGGGTTATTTTACCCTCTTTATTATCAAAAAAGGCTAAATCCCCGCATTTTGTTTCTGCAAGGAAGCCTACATTGGTCCCAAGCTCTGCTTGTTGGTAAGCATCCCTAGGTAATTGAATATTAAAATAGCCATACACTTGCTGTACTAATCCACTGCAATCAATTCCATATAAAGATCTACCTCCCCACAAATAAGGGGTATTGATAAAGATATGGGCGATTCTCTTTACTGAATCCGGCCCAAAAGGTAATTCCCCAGGATTAAATAACTCCCCCTTATATTTGAATATCAACCCAGGAAGGCTTAATTGATTTTCTTGAAAAACGGCTAAAGAACAGCCAAATGGGAGTTGCATTTCTGTTTCATTCAGCATCATTTTGTTTGTAAAGCCAGGCATGATGGCATTGGACCTACGCATATAAAGCTCATCGGATATAATTGCTAACTGCGCACTTTGACACCAACCTTCATATCCATCTTTTAAGCACCTTACTTTAGTAAATGTGCCAGTTGGTAAGAGTGGACTTCCCTCCATTATTTCACCTATTTCACCAAATAATAATTGACTAATCATTTCACTTTGGTGAGCGGCATCTGCCCTTAACGGTATAACTGCCACTATTGCTACAACAAATGCCATGAAATATTTTTAATTGAAAGATATGGAAATTTACGAAGCTAGCATCTTATCAAAAATGCGTTAATTTAACAAGTGATTCAACAGGTATTTAAACATATTACAGACAATGAACTTTTAAAAAAGTACCAAACCGACCAAAACAAAGAATGGTTAGGTATTCTATTGCAGCGCTATACGATGCTATTGCTTGGGGTGTGTATGAAATACTTGAAAAATGAAGAGGAAGCGAAAGATGCTGTACAACAGATTTTTTTAAAAGCCCTAAATGAATTAGGAAAATATCCTGTTGAATATCCTAAAAGCTGGTTATATAAAATTGCTTGTAATTACTGTTTAATGAAGTTAAGAGATCAAAAAGAATTCATTGACATAGAAAGTATACCAATTGTTGATCAAATACAAGAATCGGAAACAGCATTAAGCACCGAGAGAGAGCTTAACTTAGACTTATTAGAGGCATCAATACAAGAACTTAACAAGGAGCAAAAAACTTGCATAACTTTATTTTATCTCCAAAAGAAAAGTTATCAGCAAATAACAACAATTACTGGGTTCAGTTTATTACAAGTAAAAAGCTGCATTCAGAATGGCAAAAGAAATTTAAAAATCATCATGGAGAAAAAACAATCTTTTTAATGAACAATTGGAAAGACATATTTAAAAATAATTCAGCTATATCTAACGAGGAATTGTTAAAATACCTTCATAAAGATATACCTGAAGATGAAATGCATGCCATTGAACAAAAAATGGCTGCCTCAGATTTTGAAAATGATGCCATAGAAGGTCTAGCCCATTTCAAAAACAAAGAAAATATTTTAGCAACAACCAATATTATCAATCAACAATTAAAAAAACAGATTGCTAAAAGTAATAAGAGAAAAAAGAAACATAAAATAGAAGACCAACAATGGATTATTGCTACAATTATGATTATTTTACTCTTTAGTATTGCTGGCTATTTCTTAATTCATTTTAATCGTTAAGATCTACAGAAAGATTTAATCAACGTAACCTGTGTAGGAAACTGGTTAGCTAATTCAGCCGCCTTCGCTAATTCAAAATCAACAAAATCAAAACCAGGTGCAACGGTGCAACCTACCAAAGAGTACTTACCATTTGTTTTAGAGGCAAACCAAGCTCCAGCAGGAACAACAGCTTGGTATTGCTCACCCATCGTAATATTGCTACCTAATTTAATTAGTTCATATCTTCTATCAGGATGTAACACATGAATAGTAACGGAGTCGCCTGCATAAAAATGCCAACACTCATCTGATTGAATCCGATGAAAAGCAGAGAAGGAATATTCTACTAACAAGAAATAAATAGCAGTTGCATAATTGCGATCCCCATTAAACCTTTCTGGCAAACTATTGGCCGGAATAGTTTCATTTGAACGGTAAGTCTCTTTATAAAACCCGCCCTCTGGATGTGGCACTAATTGGTAAAATTGAATAAGCTGCTGAACTTTAGAATCCATTCTTTATACTATTTGTTTTTATTTTTTCTAGTTAACCGATACAGTTTAGTTTGATGACTTAAAATTAAAAACTGATTTAAATCTGACTGCTTAACCAATTGATGCTCCCACAAATCCCTTATCTGAAATTGTTCATCTAAGCCCATCTCTTTTAAATTTAGCGAAAAAGGAACAGATTGATTTGACTTGTTCAATATTGCAATCGCATACTCCCCATTAACCAATGGTTTAACAAACACACTCCATATACTATCATTCATTTTTCTTTCTGCCTGTATTCCTAGTGGATCTTGATTGATTGCAATCACTTCTTTATTTAATAAAATGGATTGTGATGCTTTGTTCATCGTCCTTATATCATTTGAAGCATATAAAGGAGAACACATGATAGACCAAAGACTAAATTGTGACTGATATTCTAAATCAGAACAGCCTATTCCACCACCATCACCAGAGGGCCCCTTCTTGCCATACAATCCAACTACTAACATATCCGCATCATTCCAACGCCCAGGGCCAGCAAAATTACTCAGCGTGGCATTGGTTTCAAGAATATCTAAAATCCCCAGCCCCCATTTTTCATCTGGCTTTTTTACCCATTTATCTCTGATATCGTGTGTTGTTCTCCATATTTGGCCTCCAACTGCTGCAGCCCAATGCCAAGGTTTTCGTTCACCCCACTCGCAAATGCCCAATACAATTGGCCTACCTGTTTTTTTCAATGCTTCTGCCATTTTCTGGTATCGGATTTTTGCAGTATTTGAATCTGCCGGTGCATTGCAGTAATCATACTTTAAATAATCGATTCCCCATTCTGCAAATGTTTTGGCATCTTGTTCTTCAAAATGTAGACTCGCGGTAAACCCTGCACAGGTTAATTGAGCAGCATCACTATAAATGCCCAATTTCAATCCTCGCTCATGCATAAAACTGGCCAATGCTTTTATTCCCGATGGAAATTTAATAGGATTAGCTATGATATTATTTTTCATATCTCTTCCACCTTGCCAACCATCATCAATAAAAATATAATTATATCCAGCTTCTACCATTCCAGTTCGAATCATTGCAGTTGCCATTTCTTTTAGTTCTTGTTCATTCACTTTCTCTGCAAAAAAATTCCAACTCATCCAACCCATTAAAGGCTTTGGCGCCAACGTGGATGGTTGCGCATAACTTATATCAATCAATAAACAACTAAATAAAATTATAATCCCTTTTTTCATATTTCCAATCATATTAGTCAAACTTTATCCAATAACTGTATGCATAGTTTTTAAATGGTACCCGATATTTCTCTAAAGGCCATGCGCCCCAACTATCCATACCTTGTAACCCAGTTTGATTTAAATCTATGTGCAGGTAAATTTCTGGCCGCTTAACTAGCTCGCCACTATGGAACTGCTTTTTGTTTATTGTTGGATCTAAATCATTTAAGTGATATGGCAACGCAGCAAAACTTAACAAATGATCATTATAAATAAACTTGATACTCCTACCCTTCGAATTACTAAGACTCACCCATCTTACTTCAGTGTGATTACCGCTTTCCTGTGGTCTTGCATAAGGATAATATTGCTCATCAATAGTTTGCGTGTATTGTCCAATAAATGTATTGGTTTTTCTATCCCAATAGTTTTCTCCAGGACCTCTTCCATACCAATTAATATTAGAAAAATTACCCGCTACAGTAAGATCGTTTCCTGCTCTTAATAAGAGTGGATATTTACCTTTAATCGCTTCAAATTCATTTTCTATTTTAAGCGATCCATCACTGTAAATGGAATATACTTGTAAATGTTTAGCATCGCCATTCAGTAAGGTTTTGGTGAAACTGATCTTTATTAGTCCTTTATCAATGGGTTCAACCGTATAAGTCATGGCTTTAGAACTATCATAAGCATTGCGCCACATACGTAATGTCTTATTAAACCCAGCTCCAATATCATTGTCGGTAGGGGCTCTCCAAAAAGAAGGTATAGGACCCGATTGTATAATCTGATCTCCTTTTTTAATATAACTTGATAAAACTCCTTTTTCAATATCAAATTGAATTGAAAAAGAATGTCCATTAACTTGAACATACTTGTTCAATTTGCTGAATGATAAGCCTTTCTTAGTTGCTGGAGGTTGATTATTTGCTTGCAATTCATTTAATAAAAACTGTTCAGCCGAAATAATATAGTCTTTACTTAAAAAAGGCTCTTCATTCTTTAATGCGTAGTATATAGTTAACTGATACTCCTTATCTGGTTTTCGCTTAAAATGAGTGGCAATGATAAATGTATTTTCTTGTTGAGGGGCTAAATCAATTGTTTCAATTTTTCCCTGCTCTTTAATGATTCCATTTTCTTGTAAAGCCCAATGCAAATAAATATTCTCCAATTTTTTAAAGAAGAAACCATTCTTTATAGCGACGGTATTATTTCCCTGCCAAGTTGTTTTAATATTTTGATAAACCTGCTTTACTTCTAAGGCCATTGGAGTTAAGTTTCGATAAGCATCTACAACCCCTTTTACGCAAAAATTATTATCGCTTAAGTTTTCATCTACTGGTCCTTCCAAGGGAAAGTCACCACCATAAGCTTTTATCCTTTTCCCATTTTTAATAGTGTCAATACTTTGGTCTATCCATTCCCAAATAAATCCACCTTGTAGCTTAGGATTATTTTCGATGATATTCCAATAGTCTTTAAAATTACCCAGACTATTCCCCATTATATGCGCATACTCACTTTGAATATGGGGTAATTTTGCATTAGATTTTGCGTACTTTAACATATCCATTGGTGAAATGTATTGAGGACAAAATATCTCAGAGAATGGCGTATTATTGGGCTTACCGTAATCAATATCTCTTTCATACTGTATAGGCAATTCAGTTTGCATTCTAAGCCATTCATAAGCGGCATAAAAATTACTACCATCTCCCGCCTCATTACCCAAAGACCAAGTAACAATAGCTGTGTGATTTTTATCTCGCTCAAACATTCGCTGTATCCGCTGCATATGGGCTTCTTTCCAAAGCATTTTATTTCCCAGCGTTACACTTAAATCATATCCTAAACCATGGCTTTCAATATTGGCCTCATCAACTACATACAATCCATAAATATCACAAAGTTCCATCCAATAAGGATCGGGCGGATAATGGGAATGCCTTACTGCATTTATATTGAGCTTTTTCATCATTTCCATGTCTTTTAACATGTCTTCCTTACTTAAAACATGTCCATTTCTAGGGTGATGTTCATGCCTATTCACTCCCTTTAAAAAAACGCGTTTCCCATTAACCAAGAAATCGGCTCCTACAATTTCAATTTTTTTAAACCCAACTCGTTGCGGAATAATCTCCAAAATTTCCCCTTCTTTATTTTTTAAAATAAGGTACAAACTATACAGGTAAGGCGTTTCAGCTGTCCAGGACTTCACTTTTGCAATAATTGATTTAAAAGACACAGTCGATTTATAATTTCCAAGCACAGTTGCAAATCCCTTTGTTTGATCTTGAAAAACCATTACCCCAGAAGCATCTTTCATCTGCACTTCCACTTGGAAACTGTCTTTTTTACTTAAGTACCCTTTTTCTGATTTGTAACTATCTACTTCAACTGTAATATCTAATTCGCCATTTTCATATTGGCGATCTAACCCTGCATTGATTTTAAAATCTCTGATATTTAATTTATTGGTCGCAAATAAGTATACGTCTCTTTCAATACCCGAGAAGCGAAACATATCTTGACATTCTAAATAACTTGCATCGCTCCATCTAAATACTTGAAAGGCAATCAGATTCTCTCCTTCCTTTAAATAACTAGTAATATCAAACTCTGCAGCGAGTTTACTGTCTTCGCTATAACCAACCTTTTTACCGTTTACCCAAACGAATAAGCAACTTTTTGCATTACCAACATGTAAAAAAACCTGCTTTCCTTTAAATCCTTTTGGCAAAAAAATTTTTTTTCGATAAGATCCCACTGGATTATTGTTTGCCGGAATATCAAATGGAGGATTCATTTTATTATAACGAAGATTATGTCCAGCAAAATCATACGGCTGATTAACATAAATCGGCAATCCATAACCATTCACTTCCCAACTTGCAGGAATTTTAAACAGCCCCCATTGATTATCATCAAAATCATTCTCATAAAAACGATTAGGACGCTTATTAGGGTCTTGCACCCAATGAAATTTCCATTCGCCATTTAATGAAAAAAAATTAGCAGACTTCTCTTTGTCAAAACTGTTCGCACTTGCCCAATTTTCAAATGCAAAAGCATCGGCGCGCATTGGCATACGATTAAAAGATACCGTTTCTGGATTTTCTAATTCAGGAGGCAACTGAGCAACACCATTATTAGCGAATAAACCTACAGTCAAGATTGATACAACCCATTTAAAGGAATTAACAGGCCATTCAATTTTAATTATCACGTTAAACATAGACATTTCATTAACTGGTTCAATTTAAAGATTGTTTTGGAGGATATATTGGTAAGTTTTGAAGAAATTTAACATATTAAATAAATATACATTTATCAAAAAGCATCAAAAAATAGAAATTACTAATTAAGAAAAGATTAAAATAACATATTATAAAAAATTTAATTCAACTATACGCAACGAGGTTATTTTCTATTTCTATATTGAAAACCATATACTTAATGAAATAAAATTTATAATATCTGTCTAAAAAAGGAAAATAAAATCACATTAATATAATTTACATATTTATGTTTTGTAGGTTTTTATAAATTATTTAACTATTTTGAAGCTAGAAAAAAACATTATAAATAAAAGTTATTTAATTATGTATCAGAAAAAACTCAACTTTTACAACGTAACACCATTTTTAGTCTTACTTATTGTGGCGATTATGGCCATTTTTGCACCACCCGAATTGAGCTTCGAAGACAAAGAAGGCGTTTATAATGGAGCAGATATTGCTTGGATTTTAGTTGCAACTGCTTTAGTGTTTTTAATGACGCCAGGTTTAGCTTTTTTTTATGGTGGAATGGTGCACAGAAAAAATGTGATTTCAACCATGATCAAGAGCGTGGTTGCTACTGGAGTAGTAACCATCATTTGGGTTACAGTAGGATATAGCCTTTGTTTTGGAGAATCAATCGGCGGTTTTATTGGTAATCCAACTACTTATTTATTTATGAAGGGCATCAATAGCGGTGCTCCATGGAGTTTAGCCCCAACAATTCCGCTAGGCTTATTTGCCTTATTCCAGTTAATGTTTGCCATCATCACACCCGGGCTGGTTGTGGGAGCAGTTGCAGAAAGAGTAAAATTCACTTCATATATTTTATTTATTGCTTTATTTAGTCTTTTAGTTTATGCGCCAATTGCCCATTGGACTTGGCATCCAGAAGGATTCTTGTTTAAAATGGGGGCATTAGATTTTGCGGGTGGAACAGTAGTACATATATCAGCTGGCTGTGCTGCTCTTGCTGGCGCATTGGTATTAAAAAGAAGAAAAGCACATTTAGAACAAAGAGAAATACCCCCTGCAAATATTCCTTATGTACTTATCGGAACTGGATTACTTTGGTTTGGATGGTTTGGATTTAACGCTGGCTCTGCTTTAGGCGCAAATGCATTGGCGGTTTCAGCATTTGCTACCACAAATACTGCTGCAGCAGCTGCTGGACTATCCTGGATGTTTTTTGATGTGATGAGAGGAAAAAAGCCCTCTGTTTTAGGCTTCTGTATTGGTGCAGTTGTTGGACTAGTTGCCATTACACCTGCTGCAGGTTTCGTAGCAGTTCCTCAGAGCATATTTATTGGTTTTATAGCAGCCATCATTTCTAATTTGGCTGTTTATTATAAGTCTAAATCCTCCTTAGACGACACATTGGATGTATTTCCTTGTCATGGTGTTGGCGGAATGGTCGGGATGATTATGACTGGAGTATTTGCAACCAAATCAGTGAATGGTGCAGGTGCGGAAGGGTTGCTTTATGGAAACGCCAGCTTCTTTTTTACCCAGATTAAAGCACTATTTATAGTAGTAACATTCAGCTTTACTGTATCGCTAGGAATATTCAAATTAATCAGTATCATGTTGCCTTTACGAGTAAGTTCAGAAGAAGAAGAACTTGGATTAGATGCAACACAACACAACGAAAAATATTTACAAGGAACCTTATTGGTTTCAGAAAATGCTTAAAAAAAACAAGGTACAGTCTTAATAGAATTCTCTGACCAGAATTCAAGACTGTACCCATTATTAACTAAAAGTCAATACAATGTTAAAGAAAATTCTACTTTCTTGCGCATCTTTCTGCGCAGTGCTGAACAGCTATGCTCAAACCTCAAATCCAACTAAGTCTACAACCACTATTTCGGGATATATAGATGGATATTACAGAGCACTTACCAAGGATGGAAATGGAACGCACAACAATTTTACCAGTTTTACCAATTCGAGTAACTCTTTTAACCTTGGCATGGCAAGTATTAAAATTGATCAGACTTATGGGAAATTCTCTTCAACTATAGATCTTGGAGTTGGAAAAAGAGTAGAGGAATTTTCATATAATGACAAAGACTTACTGACCAATATCAAGCAAATAACTTTATCATACGCTGCATCAAAGCGAATCAAATTAACTGCCGGTAAATTTTTAACTCATATTGGCTATGAGCTGTTAGATGCCACTGCCAATAGAAATTACAGTATGTCATATGGCTTTTCATATGGTCCATTTTTCCATACTGGAATTAAAGCAGATATATCATTAGGTGGAAAGTCTGCGCTGATGATTGGGGTAGTTGATCCAACAGATTATTCCACCATTAACAGTTCGCCCAAATATATAATTGCTCAGTTTAGTACAGCATCTAAAAATGAAAAGCTAAAAGCATTTTTCAACTTTTTACATGGAGATATAACTTCACAATATAATATTGTTCTAACAGCTTCTATATCAAAAAAACTAAGCTTAGCTTTTGATGGAAGTTTGAATAGCCAAAAAAATGCTGCAGGCAATAGTAATTGGCATTCAGAAGCTTTCTATTTGAATTATGATTTCTCTGATAAGATTGGATTAACGATTAGAGAAGATTTTTTTAGTGATAGAAAAAATAATCCAATTGGAATAGGAAACTTAAACGCAACAACTATTTCAGGAAAAATCAAATTCAATAAACTTACATTAATCCCAGAACTAAGACTAGACAATAGTAATACCGCTTTATTCAATTCAAAAACAGGGATGGCAACTAG
The DNA here is from genome assembly GCF_051860225.1 of Sediminibacterium sp. Taxonomy (GTDB): domain Bacteria; phylum Bacteroidota; class Bacteroidia; order Chitinophagales; family Chitinophagaceae; genus Sediminibacterium. The sequence goes on along the minus strand of NZ_JBHYEI010000003.1, from coordinate 112,167 downwards.
CGCATCGAGCATGTTAATTGCAGCTGTTTACACATTTTAAAATATGATTCATCACCCTGAAGAATGCTTATCTCAGGGTGATGAATTGATAAATTTTAACTTTTTTGAGGCAAATCTGAAGCATATATAGCCATAGGGTTTAAACAACATGCAATAAGCAAATTATATTTGTGGTTAAAATATGACCATTGCATATGCGAAAAATATTCCTCCCGATTGTCTTATTGCTTACCATAGGTGTAAATGCACAAGAAGATTCTTCAGAAGTTATTGACTATAGTAAATTTGGAGATGCAGAAGGGGTAAAAAGATACACTACCCAAAAAGTCTTGAACCAAGTTCCACAAAGAATACTAAGTATTGGATATGAATATCATGGGGGATTTGCACTGCCAGGTGTTCCGCTAGGCGCATTATTACCGGCATTCCAAGACTTTCAAGTTAAACAGGTATCCGCTATTCGGGCACAAGCTAATATTCCTGTTATTTCTACAAACAAAATTATTTGGCAATTGGGAGCAAATTACTGGTCGAGTAAATATTCAATTGAAAATTCTGGCAGTAATGAATTTACAAGTAGATTAAATAATCGCTCAATGACTTCTGCTGGATTAAACACAACTATTTTTAAGCCGTTGAACGAGAAAAACTTTTTGATATTTCAAGCGAGTGCAGACTTCAATGGAGTTTTTAACCAATTTAGTGAACTTAACGGGAAAGCTTTCACTATTAGCGGTACCGCCATTTACGGTTGGAAAAAATCTGAAAAAAACATGATTGGTGTAGGTCTTTCAAGAACTTATCGCGCTGGACAAATTTTACATGTGCCTGTGTTACTTTGGAACAAAACATTTAATGACCGTTGGGGTATGGAATTATTACTGCCAGCCCGTGGTCATTTAAGATATAACTTTTCAACCTCAAATATTTTACAGTTAGGATTTGAATTGGAAGGAAATCAATTTATGATGAATTTACCCAACAGCCCTAATAACACTGTATTTATTCAACGTGGAGAATTAAAACCAAGGATTATCTGGGATAAAAAAATCAGTGGATTTATCTGGCTAAGTGCACAAGCGGGATTAAGATATAATTGGCGCTTCGATGTAATGAATGAATACAATGGTAAAACTGATATTCAAAGATATTTCACTAGTAATTTAGGCAACCCATTATACTTTAATATTAGTTTGAACTTTGTTTCTCCATAACCAGTAATCCTAGGATTACTTAGCTACTTGCTTAGTCCAAGTATCTGTTCTACCAATAAGGGAAACACCAATATACCCTCTTACCTCGAGGGTATTCGCGTTTAGCATTTTAATCGTGCAGGAATAGGTATTACCATTTTTGGGATCGTAGATATTACCCTCTTCCCATACATTTTTATCTTTGTAAGTAAAGCCCCAAATATTTACTAACCCTAAAATAGGTCTTGTACGGGATGCTTCATCTGAATGATTTTTATCCACTTTTGGTTTCCCAGTTTCAGGATCATTGGGTTCTTTTAACCAAACAATTTTACCTTGAAATTTGTCCCCATTTTTATAAATTTTTACCATTGCATTACCATCCCCAGTTTTCCATACTCCCACTATTGCATTTGATTCTTCTTGAAAAGTCATAAAAGAACTGCTTATAAGAAATAAAGTCAAACAGCTTAAACTTACAAAAATGAAATTTTTAAAAATTGATTGATTATTACGCATGGTATTATGATGATTATTGTTATATATTAATTCAAAATTAAAAAACTCAACGTCCCAAAAGAAAACAGTAAATAAATTTAACACCTATTACAACCATAAAGAATAAATAGTCACAGAATAGTGAATCAGGCTCAATTCTATTTGGCTAATTAGCAGATACTATACTTTCATATCGAATCAATTTACCCTCTTTATTAAATCCTTCAGCAATAACTCTATAACGAGTAGTAATATCATTGTTATTGAACTGGAATTTAAACGCCCCTACTTCTTTGTCTAATTGAATAGAAGGATTCCAGTAGAGTGTTTTACGAATATCCTTATTGGGCTTTTTCCTATCATCATCATAAACTAAGCTAGTTTCCCAATTGGTAGGTCTTGAATATCCCTCTAATTTAACACGCCGCAAATTGGCAAAATCATAATTCCTTGGCTCATCTCCTTTTTTTGTATAAACCACTATTGCTCCGCCTGAACCACCTAAATAAGCACCATAAAATGGGGGACGAAACACTTTTACAAAAGCCACATCTGCCATTGGAATATTATTCAACACTCTGGTATCTTGCAATTGAACTTCGTTTAAAAAAACAGCGGTATTATCCCCTCTCCAAGTAATAGTGGGTGTACCAAACTCATCTAACCGAACTTGCAATCCTGCAACCCTTCCTTGTAAATAAGCAAATACGGAAGGCATCATCATTGCACTATTATCTCCTGCAATATCGAACTTGATTCCATCAGAAGTGAACATGCCAGTGGCATATTTTTCATCCATTATTTCAATTCTAGACTTAACACGTGTAGTTACTACAACATCTTCAAGGGTTTTTGTAGCTACCAATGAATCTAAGAAACGTTTTTCAGCGGCATATTTTTGTTGAATTAGTAATAAAGAATCATTTGAAAGTGCTACTCGTAATGTAGGTACACTTAACATACGACTAGGATTAGCGACCAACAAATTCGTTTGCATATGTACCTTGTTCTCATTAGTGATAACAATTTTATTCGGTTGTAGATATACCGAAATACTATCATAATAAAAGACATCTTCTTGTTTAAAACTTCCGTCATTTTCTAATTCCAAAGACATCATTTGTTTTTCCTCGTCGCTAGTACTCAAAATAAGATTCATGGTACCTGCTTTTTTGGTTCTACGTTCACCCAGATTGGTAATCTGTCCGCTGATTGTTATAAAAGAATTTTCTTTTTTTGCATTTATTGGAATTAGCTTACCAGCAATCGCATCTTTAATATTGGGATACCATATATCTTGTGCTTGTAACCATTGGTCTATCGCACGAAAATTTTGTTGCTGGGCCCATTGAACTGCAAGATTAACTTGAGATGGAAAGGATTGAAAAATATCTGTTCCCATCAACTGATATATACTATTAATTGGATGAACTTTATCAAAATCGGCATCTGTAACAGAAAGTGATAAACTAGTTAATAAACTATCGTCTGTAAGAATCGTAAAAACATTGCTGCCTTTTTTTTCAAAACTCAAAGTGTCCATTTTTAAAGAAAGAGTTGCAGTTTTGGGTTCATCTAAAAAGAATACTCTTTGCCCTAAAATATTTTTATCCTCATCAAACCAAATCAATCGATGAAATCCAGAAGGAAAACTGTCGGTACGAATTCGTCCTTTTAACCTTAATTTTTGTTGCAGAGACACACTTGTTTCTAATAATAGTTCGTCCTTGTGCATTATTGCAATTATCAGCTTTTGATTTGAAAGACTAGCGCCTGTAGTCCTTTGAACAATAAATGAATGATCTACAGGATCAAATCTTAAGGAAACGCCATTTTCAACTACTTTCGGAAGTGCTTGCTGTGCCCAAGTACCATTGGGCATTTCTGCTTGGATATAATAGTTATCAGTAGCTGTAGGTGTAATTTCAACTTGCCCCCATCCATAAGGTGCAGTTGAAACTAAACTGACTACCTGCCCATTTGCATCAACTATTCTACAGTTCATTGCCAATGGCAAATCATTACCATTACGAGTTCTAATTGTCAAAATGGAAGGAATCCCTTGTATCCATATTCCTCCTTCCGGCTCAGCCTTTATTTGTAATCCAGTAGGACTATCATCAGGAGTTAAAACCGCTTGGTTAGATTGTAATACTCTAAAAGCATTCACTAAAAAAGGAGTTGGATTTTGTTCTTGCATCCAAGCAGTATACAATTTCATGTAGACCCATTGACCAGTATATTTTTTGGGAATTTGAAAATCTCCTGCAGCTAAACCCATGATAGAAGGAAGAATTTGACGAGAGAGATATTTACCATCTTGATCATACCATTCTGCGTAAATATTTTTTGTAAAATGGCTAGGTCCATCTTTGCTCATCAAGTAAACTTTATAAAAAATTTTGTCGCCCGAAGCATACTGAAACTGATTAGAATGCACATATGCTTTTTCGGGTTGAAAGCTTGAAAGATAATTTTGGAGCGGATCTTTTAATAATGGTTGACCTATTGCATTTGCACCAGAAAATAAAAAAAGAGTAGTAAAAAAAAAGGCGTGTATTTTCAGCTTGAACATAAAATCAACTTTGGGTTTCATTTTCAATCGCAATATAGTTTTATTTAATATGGCAAATTTCATACCCAATATTTTTATAATAAGTATAACAAAATATACTGAGTGGGGTGTCATCAAAAAAAACTTGGCCCAGATTTTATCTGAGCCAAGCGTTAAAGTGGAGGGTAAGATCCCTACTTGGTGGAGCCGACCGGACTCGAACCGGTGTCCAAACATCGTGACCATTAGCTTTCTACATGCTTATTTCTTTATTAGTTGTCGGCAATGCACCGGAAAAGAACAAACCAATACATTACTTAGCTGGATAATCTTAAGCAATAGGCACAGCATACTATTGCAGCATCTCCTTTTGTTTTGAGTCGGCGGCGGCACCTGGAAAGAAGCGAACCTGTGCGGCGGCCCAAATGGTTACTTAATCACTGATTAAGCAGCCATGGCATACTGAGTATTGCCAGTTAATGGTTGAATATTCAGATTAAAGTGCTAATTATCCAACGCACTGCATGCTTACACCAACCGTAACCTATGCTGTCAAAACCAAAACGGCCCCATAAGTCTATTTAAATAATCTCCAAAAGTCTAACCCCAAAGCGTATGCCATTAATCCCATCAAGAGGATCATTCCTGCCATTTGGGCATATTCCATGAATTTATCGCCAGGTTTTCTTCCAGAAACCATTTCATACAAAGTAAATAAAGCATGTCCTCCATCTAAAGCCGGGATTGGCAGAATATTCATAAAAGCCAATACGATAGAAAAAATACCTGTAAGTGTCCAGAAACGTTCCCAATCCCAAACCCCAGGGAAAGTATTTCCAATACTAATGACACTACCCAAAGAATCGCTCGCATTTACTTTGCCAGTAAATAACTGTTTCAATCCTGTTACATAACGATCAAGCGTTTCCCAACAACGGGTAAATCCTATTGGCACAGAAGCCATCAAATCATATTGAATATGTTCGGTACCTAATATTGCTAATGGACTTACTTGAAAAAATCCAATTGCTCCTTTATCATTAACCAAGGCTTTAATTTGAACGGTGTCTTTACCCCTGATAGCAGTCAATTGTGCTACCGTATTTGCAGCAGCTTTTTTTAGCTGATCGAACTCATGGTAATAAGTAAAAGATTGGCCATTCATTGCAATTAATGTATCCCCTTTTTTTAATTCTCCAGCATTAAAAACAGCAGATTTACTAACAGAATCTACAATCACAGGATATTGAGGAATCAACATCCCACTAAATTTTTTCTGCTCTACAATTTTTTGCATGAAACTTTCAGGAACCTTAATTTCAATTGATTGTCCATCTCTGATGACGGTCAACTTTTTTGCCTCTGTTAAAACTAATTCAGATTCTATTGTTCCAAAGTTGACAATAGGTTTGCCATCCATTGCTACAACATTGTCACCATCTTTTAAACCGATAGATTTACCCAATGAATCTACATGAACACCATATTTGAGATTCTTAACAGGCAATTGCTCATCGCCCCAATACCAGGTAATCCCAATGAAAATTACAATAGCTAGAATCACATTGACTACTACCCCACCAACCATGATAATCAATCTTTGCCAAGCTGGCTTAGACCTGAATTCCCAAGGTTCAGCAGGTTTTTTCATTTGCTCTTTGTCCATGCTCTCATCTATCATCCCAGCTATTTTTACATAGCCCCCAAATGGAATCCATCCTAAACCGTATTCAGTATCGCCTTTTTTCTTTTTAAATAAACTAAACCAAGGATCAAAGAATAAATAAAATTTATCTACCCTACAACCAAACCATTTTGCAGGCAAAAAATGTCCTAGTTCGTGCAATACAACTAATATGGAGAATGATAAAATAAATTGGCCAGCTTTTACTCCAACACTTGCCCAATCAATAGCTAATAACATCATATAAAACCCCTTCTTTTATGCTCAATTAATATTACATATGTAACAGCGAAGCGGCAAAGTTACGTGCCTCTGCGTCGCTATCAAAATAGTCCTGTAAAGTTGGTTTCTGTATGAACTTAATTTTATTCATGGTTTGCTCAACCACTTCGTTGATATCCAGAAACCCAATTCGATTTTTTAGAAATGCAAAAACAGCCATTTCATTGGCAGCGTTCATTACACAAGCTGTATTTCCCCCATCATACAAAGCTTTGATTGCAAGTCCAAGATTTCTGAATGTTTTAATATCAGGCTCTTCAAACGTTAAAGTACCAGGCTTTTTAAAATCGTACCGAGGAAAATCATTGGGAATTCTTTGTGGAAATGCCAATGCATATTGAATAGGCAATTTCATATCAGGCAATCCCATTTGGGCCTTAATACTTCCATCTTCAAATTGAACCATACTATGTATAATGCTTTGAGGATGAATAACCACTTGAATTTGGTGAGCTTCTAAATTAAATAACCATTTTGCTTCAATCATCTCAAGCCCTTTATTCATAAGGGTTGCAGAGTCTATGGTAATCTTCGCACCCATTGTCCAATTGGGATGTTGCAAAGCATGATCACGTTTTACATTAACCAAAAAATTGGGCTTTTTTCCTAAAAAGGGTCCCCCACTTGCAGTCAAAATAATCTTTTCAATTTTATTTCTACCCTCCCCTACCAAACATTGAAAAATAGCAGAATGCTCACTATCTACCGGTATAACTGCAACACGCTTTTCGGCTGCTTTTTGCATCACTAAATCGCCTGCCACCACTAATGTTTCCTTATTAGCCAATGCGATAGGTTTACCCAATTCAATTGCATTTAAAGTAGGTTTTAATCCAGCATAACCAACAATGGCGGCCAACATCATATCATAGCAATCTATAGAAGCAGCTTCGGCCAAAGCATCTTCGCCAGCAAATACCTTTATATTAGTATTAGCAAGAGCAGCTTTAACAGTTTGATATTTTTTTTCATCTCCAATAACCACAATATTTGGGTTAAAGAGAATCGCTTGTTTAATTAACAATTCATCGTTGCTTTGTGCAGTTAAGATTTCTGCACTGAACAATTCAGGATTGGCTTTAATTACGTCGAGCGCTTGTGTTCCAATAGATCCAGTGGAACCGAATATGGCAATACGTTTTTGATTCATAGGTGATTTATCCTTTAACGTGGGCATAGTTACACAAAATACACCAAAAATATCTTTACTATTATCCAGTTATGACAAATTGATTCAATTCATCTGCAATTCTTCGGTCATTGCTCAATCGAGGCACTTTATTTTGCCCTCCCAATTTTCCGATAGATCGCATGTATTCTATGAATCCATTCTTTTGAACTAGGTTAATCTTTAATGGTAATAAAATATTACCCTTCATTAAGTCTTGATAATAAACATTCTTATTGCTCAACGACTCATTCAAATAAGCGGCAAAAGCAGTCAAATTATCAGGTAAGGATTCAAATTCAATAAACCATTCATGATAACTTTTTCCTTCCCCTTGTTGAATCATAGGAGCAACAGTAAACTCAGTCACTTTTGCAGGATGAACAGCTAACGTAGCTTTTAATGCAGCTTCTACTTCTTCTCCAATTACATGTTCCCCAAAAGCCGAAATAAAATGTTTTGTTCTACCCGTAACAATTATTCTAAAGGGATTTAAACTGACGAATTTGATAGTGTCTCCAATATTATAGCCCCACAATCCAGCATTGCTGTTAATAATTAATGCATAGTTCTCTCCCAACTTCACCTCACTCAAACTCAACCTAGTGGGGAATTCATTAAAAATTTCACCAGCAGGAATAAATTCAAAAAAAATACCGCTATTGGTATTGAGCAACATCCCCTCTTGATCTTGAGTATCTTGAAAAGCAAAAAAACCCTCGCTAGCTGGGAACAATTCAATCGAATCAATTTTTTTACCAATGCTCTCAAACAACCTGGCTTTATAAGGTTCAAAATTGACCCCCCCTTGAACCATGATACTAAAATGAGGAAATAAAGTAGAAATATTTTTTCCCGTTTTTTCGATTAGCCTATCAAAATACATTTGCATCCACGGTGGAATACCACTAATCAAAGTCATGTCTTTCTGAATGGTTTCGGCAACAATTTTATCCAATTTGGTTTCCCAATCTTCAATACAATTGGTTTCAAAACTAGGTAATTGATTAGATCTTAAATAAGCAGGAATATGATGATTTACAATTCCACTAAGTCTTCCAGTAGGAATATCACTCGTTCTTTCTAAAATAGGAGAACCACTTAAAAAAATCATTTTGCCGTTGGCAAAAGCAGTGTTGCCTGTTTCTGCCATATAACAAAACAATGCGTTTCGAGCAGTTTGAATATGATTAGGAATAGAGTCTTTTGTAATGGGTATATATTTAACCCCACTAGTTGTGCCACTTGTTTTAGCAAAATAAATAGGCTTTCCTTTCCAAAGAACATTAGACTTTCCTTGCTTGATTTGTTCTATGTAAGGCTTAATCAATTCATAATCTCTGATAGGTACAGATTGGATAAAACCAGCATGATCTTCGACTTGGCTTAAATGGTGATCCTTCCCAAATTGAGTACCCGCTCCATTTTTAATTAGGGACTTAAAGATGATATCCTGGTGCTGTATCGCCTGCATCATCCCTTTTCGAGTCTTATTATATATTACATTGGCAAAAGGTTTTGCCAGTAAAGATTTAAAGTTCATAGGCTAAATTTGATACCAGAACAACAAAAATAGGCTTATCGGAGTCGGTTTTACTCGCTTTAATGCTTATTTAGCAATAATTTATTTCTAAAATCTTTGTGATATATCCCTCAAAAACCTTACCTTTGCCGTCCTAATTTTGGACAGCTATGTTAGCAATAGTAAAAATCGCAGGTCAACAATTTAAAGTACAAGAAGGTCAAAATTTGTACGTTCCCCACCTGCAGGGTAAAACCGGAGACAAAGTAGAGTTTAACGATGTACTGTTCGTAGACAACGGCGGTAACATTTCAACAGGAGATGCTATTAAAGCAACTGTGAAAGCGGAAATCGTTAGCGACCTGGTACAAGGCGAAAAAGTGATCGCCTTTAAAATGAAAAGAAGAAAGGGCTTTCGTAAAAAGCACGGACACAGAACTCATTATACCAGAATTAAAATCGAAAGCATCGCTTAGTAATTAACACTTTATTGGTTAACACCAATAATTTAAAATCATACAATTATGGCACACAAAAAAGGGGAAGGTAGTGTTAAGAACGGTCGTGATTCTCAGAGCAAACGCTTAGGTGTAAAAATCTATGGTGGTCAGCCTGCATTATCTGGCAACATTATCATTCGTCAAAGAGGAACTCAATACCACCCTGGCAAGAACGTTGGAGTTGGTACCGACTTCACACTATTTGCATTAACTGATGGTGTAGTTGAATTTAAAAAAGGAAAAGCAGACAAAACAACTGTATCTGTTTTACCTGCAGTAGCAACCGTATAAAAAATATTTTTTGTAGTTCCAAATAAGAATTTTATTTTTAATGTATTATTTACTAACCATTAAATCTAAAAAACATGGCAACTGCAAAAAAAGCTGCTCCTAAAAAAGCCGCTGCAAAAAAAGCTGCACCAAAGAAAGCTGCTGCTCCTAAAAAAGCTGCTGCAAAAAAAGCCGCTCCTAAAAAAGCTGCTGCAAAAAAAGCTGCTCCTAAAAAGGCTGCTGCTAAGAAAGCTGCTCCTAAAAAAGCTGCTGCTAAGAAAGCCGCTCCTAAAAAAGCTGCTAAGAAAGCTGCTCCTAAAAAAGCTGCTAAGAAGAAGTAATTATCTTCTTATTTCTCAAGCAGAAATAGATTTAATGCCCGTTCCAAATGTGGAACGGGTTTTTTATTTGGAACCAGTTTTAAATTTGTGAGAAAGCAATCAAGTACCTAATTTTCCAGCATGATAACCAATGATGAAATTTCAGATAGTTTTTCTTTATTAGCCAAACTAATGGATATACATGGCGACAATCCATTTAAGGCGAAATCCTATGCAGCAGCGGCTTTTAGCGTTGATAAGTTAACCACCCCATTATCGGAAATGGCTCAAAAAGATATTTTTTCGATTAAGGGTATTGGTGAGAGTGCAGGAAATAGAATCATAGAAATATTACAAACCGGAAGGCTCCAAATATTAGAGGACATCATTTCTAAAACACCTGCTGGTATTTTAGAAATGCTCAAAATAAAAGGAATAGGCCCAAAGAAAATAGCAACTATTTGGAAGGAATTAGAAATTGAAACCTTGGGCGAATTACTCTATGCATGCAATGAAAACAGATTGACCTTATACAAAGGTTTTGGAGAAAAAACCCAACAAAATATAAAAGCATCAATAGAATTTTACATGGGTGCCATGGGCAGGTACCTTTATCAACAAGTTGAAAATTTTTCTGCCGAGTTAGAAAATTTATTGAAAACTAGCCTCCCCTTTTCTTTTCAACTTACCGGAGAAATGAGAAGGCAAATGGAAATTATTGACTCAATTGATTGGGTTACCACTGCAAATACTACTAGCCTAATTCATTTCATGCAGTCGATTCAATTTAAATTAATTGAAGAGCTAACAACCAGTTTAAGTTTTAAAAACGAACAAAATATTACTGTCAAATTCTTTTTAGCTGATTCTAAAAACTTTCAAGCTAGATTATTTGAGACAAGTTGCAGCGAAGCATTTTTAATGGAATGGACCAAAACTACTCAATGGGATAATCAACTGTTTTTTGCTCACGAAGAAGATATCTTTTCAACTTATAATGTATGCCCCATTCCAACTTGCCAAAGAGAAGACGCTACAATTATACATCGAGCAATCCATAATGATTTACCCAATCTGATTGAAAAAGATGATATTGCTGGCATAATCCATGCTCATAGTACTTGGAGTGATGGAGGAAATAGTTTAGCTGAAATGGCTGCAGCAGCTATGGCAAAAGGAATGCAATATTTAGTCATTAGCGATCACTCTAAGTCGGCCTTTTATGCAAACGGACTTAGCGCAGAAAGAATTGCAGCACAGCACCAAGAGATAGCCGCAATCAATCAAAAAATGGCTCCTTTTAAAATATTTAAAAGTATTGAAAGCGATATATTGAATGATGGAAGTTTAGATTATCCAGATGAAATACTAGCCAGTTTTGATATAGTAATTGCCTCTATTCATTCTAATTTAAAAATGAGCGAAGAAAAAGCCAACGCAAGATTATTAAAAGCAATTGAAAATAAATTCACTTCTATATTAGGCCATATGACTGGGCGTCTGCTATTAAGTAGGGCAGGATATCCAATTAACCATGACTTAATTATAGATGCTTGTGCTGCAAATGGTGTGGTAATTGAATTGAATGCCCATCCAAGAAGATTAGATATAGACTGGCGTTGGATAGAAAAAGCAGCTAAAAAAAACGTACTCATTTCAATCAATCCAGATGCACATACTATTGATGGGTTAGAGGATTGTAAATACGGTATTTTAGTTGCCCAAAAAGCAGGATTAACAAAAACGCAAAACTTGAGTAGCTTCAATTTAAAACAATTTGAACAATTTGTTCAAATACAAAAAAATAAAAGAAACTAGTTAGTTGAAGCAACAGGAAATTTAATTTCAAAAATAGTTCCAATTCCATCAATTGATTCATATTGAATTTCTCCATTTGCGTGCTCAACTATCCCCTTGCAAATTGCTAATCCAAGTCCTGTTCCTGCCGACTTTGTAGTAAAGTTGGGTCTAAACATATTACCCCTCATAGCAGGTGGAATACCCCCAGAATAATCCTTTATGATTGTAACTAAATTTTCATTCTGATTAAACAACTTTATCTCAATGGTTGCATTTCCATTCAGCTCCTTCCCTGCTTCCACCGAGTTTTGAATTAAATTCATGAATAACCGATTGATTTGAACTTTATCGGCTTCAATGAATGAATTAGTTGATTCATCAACAAATTGAATGGATACCGAGGCATCGCCCGAGTATAGACTTTGCATTGAATGAATGGTGGTTACAATCGAAAAATTCTCAAGCGTAACAATACCAATATTGGCAAACTGAGAAAAATCACCTGCGATTTTAGCCAATTGATCTATTTGCTCAACCAATGTTTTAGCTAAATTAGTTGTTAGCATAGTTACGTTAGGAGCATCCTGTTGTATAGCTTGTTGTAAATATTGAATACTTAATTTCATTGGAGTAAGTGGATTTTTAATTTCATGTGCCACTTGTCTGGCCATCTCTCGCCAGGCTCCTTCTCGTTCTGTTTTAGCAAGTGATGCTGCACTCAATTCTAACTTACGAACCATATTATTATACTCATTTACTAACACCCCAATTTCATCGTCTCTATTCCATTCTATTTGTTGATTCTTAACACCTAAACTCATCTTTTGCATGGTAGCTCCAATTAAACTTAAGGAGGAGGTAATTTGATTGGTGATAAAAAAAGCAATGGCACCTGCTAAGAGAAAAATAAAAGCATTAAGATTAATTAACGTAGCTAAGAAACCAGAAATTTCCTGATTTAATTCTATCTGAGAATTCAAATAGGGAATATTCAAATAGCCATAGGTATTTCCACTCTCTGAAATTAAAGGAATATAAATACTTAAGTACTTAAATTTTCCAATGGTTTCAGACTGTATGAATCGAATTGCATTATTTCGCCTCATTTCTATAAATGCAATAGGATGCATTTTTTTACTCAATAAATTCTTATTGTAAATGTAGGGTTGTGTAGAAATCAACAAATCACCTTCTGCATTATAATAGTTGATATCAACATCATGTAAATCTGAAATTTCTGCAATTACTTGTTCTAATTCATTCTTAACACCAGAATTATTGGGCTCATCGTCTAGTGCCAAAATGCTTACAATCTTAGCATTTAATTCGTTTGCCATGACTTGTATAGACTTAGAAAGTCGCTCTTCATTAGAGTGATTATAGCGATAAATAAAGAAAGAGATTGTTGCGATGCCAATAACCAAAAAAGAAAAAACGCTAACGAATATAATGGTAGCCTGAATTTGAGTTCTAATATTAAACTGAAGCAACTTCTTCACAAGGTTCCTTCGGAACTTTACTTTAATTAGAATAGATCCTACATGAAATAGGAAAATAATTAGTAAGAAGGAGCAAAATAGATAAGCAAATAAAGTAACAGACTCAATTAACCAAGTATTTCTTTTCACAACAACCACCTGGCGATCATTGCCAGCATTATACCATAGTTCTGTAAAATCATTCTGCGCCTTATACGTAAACTCAAATTGAGGTAATTGATTAGAATGCAGTAACGTAGGGAAATTATAGTTATTAAAATGATTGATTATTTTACCTTTATTGTAGATGGCATAAGCATAATTGCTATTTAAATCTGCGACAATATCCTGTGATTGATTAAATAATTCTGGATATAAAGCTTCACTTTTATACCGCTTAGAATTCATGACAATAAATAAATAGCCAATAATAGAACTACTCTTTTCTACAGTAACTTGATAAATATAATTATACCCCTTAATTGCATTTTCATAAGTAAATAAATTGGGGATTTCAGTTGATTTTGCCTGATTAAGTACGATGGTCTTGATAGAAGCATAATTTAGTGAATCCTCATTAAACAATGGATGGAAAAGGCTATCAAATGTATAAATACGCGTATCGTACTTATTTAAATAACCGGAAAAATTTTGATTGATTAAACTGTCTTTAATAAACTTGTTTACATACTCACTCTCCTGAAACCGACTAAAGTTTTCGCTTAAAAAATTATTATTAAAATTGGCTGTAGCTATCTTTAATAGACTTTCTCCAGATGGATCAGACTGAATGGCTAATTTTTCCGCAATTCTTTTCCGCTGCTCAAATTCAACTAAACGATGTTGATAAATAACCAATGCAGCAATTGACAATGCAAAAATCATCATCCAAAAAATGAAGAATGAAGATTTAAAAATGGGAATTCGCAAATCTTTAGCCCTAATTTTTAACAATAAAAGAAACAGCACTAACCAAACAATTACAATAAAATGAAACAGTATCTGAGAAGCATTATAGTAAAGTAAAATATTGATAAATCCACCGAGAATCACCATGATTATCAGGAATCCTAAAGACTTATTTAAAACGATTATTGGGGTAAGAATGATTTGCGAAAAATAGAAAAACCCTAACACCAAAAAACATAAAATCACCATACTGATGGTGCTGTAAATAGATAAACTAAAGAAGTTGGTTACATCAAAAGAAATTTTAGCATCACTCACCAAACTTTGAACAATTCCTACAAGTAAAAAAGCAGTACAGGTATAGATTAGAACTCGAACCATTTTATTGAATGGCGAATAATGATCAATTGGAAATGGTATTTTAGCTAAATCGTTATTTTTCACAAAACGCATAATCCAATAAAACAGGAATGCATTTAAAAAAAGATCGCCTAAGGATGGATGCAAAAAATTAGATGCGTAAATAGATGGATCAAATAGAGGTAATTTAGAATAGTCAAATGGAAAAGGAAATAGGTATGAAATTAATCTAAGCAAAAAAACTGCCAATAATAGAAAGAGAAAACCGCTCTTAAAATTAACCTGTTCAATTAAATCCTTAGAAATAGCATGTATGAATAATAACAATAAAAAAACAGCAGACAACCTGAAAAAGATGGTAATAATATCATAAGAAACAAACTGCTTCCCCTCTTTCAATTTAATACTAAAAAGAAAAATACCCGATTTACTATAAATAGGTGTATCGGCAGAATCTCCAGTTAAATCATATTGTTCGTCAACTCCAGGGAAATCTGCAAAATCGCCAGTAAAATATTTGTTTTCAATAAAATAGGACCATTTGATTGGCAACATATTTACCAAAAGAAAATGCTTCCCCCTTAATGCAATCTGCTTCTTAGTCAATAGGAATTGTCCATTAGAACTATTAAAAAATTGCAGGGTTTCAGTAGAATAAAGAAAAGCTTGCGGAACAGCCATTTTATTTGTACTCCAAAACAGCTCCTCATAATTAGTTGGGGTATTTTTACGATAAAGAAAAACGCCCGACTTACCCTTTTCTAGCCTCAATTCTACTTCGGTACTAGAGGAATCAAAAACAAGTGAGTTTAAACTAATCGTATCGTTTGAAAATTCTTCGAAATTTTGCTCTTCTCTATGAATGCTGGTTTCAAGATTTTGCCTAATTCGATTAGGGCCAGAATTGTAACTAAAGTAATTGGAGAAAATGAAGGATATAGTATATAACCAAGCTGCAGTTATAATTAAATAACCATTCTTAAACACTGCATTTTGTAAACTGGTAAGCAATTGATTAACTTTTCTTTTTAATGGAATTCCAGATTTCGTCCATTTGAATCAAACTTAAATCAGTCAACTTTAACCCCTTACTTAAAGCAAGTGATTCCATTGCTTTAAATCGTTGAATAAACTTCTGATTCGTCTTTTCTAAGGCCGCTTCAGGATCTACCTGCAAAAATCGTGCGTAATTAATCAAACTGAACAAAATATCGCCGAATTCAGCTTCTATCTCGGATTGATTTTGCTGTATTTCAGCTTGTTTCAGCTCTTCAATCTCTTCATCCACCTTCTTCCAAACATCGGCTTTATTTTCCCACTCAAATCCTACCTGTTTGGCCTTTTCTTGAATACGCAATGCTTTTACAATAGCAGGTAAAGATTTAGGTACTCCTTCAAGAATTGATTTATCTGTTTTTCCCTCAGCTAATTTAATTTTTTGCCAATTGAGCTTTACCTCTTCCTCGTCTTTAACTGATACATCCCCATAAATATGCGGATGCCTTCTGATTAACTTTTCAGCAATTCCATTCAAAACATCTTCTAACAAAAATTGACGCTGTTCATTACCAATTTTACTGTAAAAAAGAAGGTGTAGAAAAAGATCCCCTAATTCTTCTTTGATTCCTTGCCAATCATTAGCGTCAATAGCATCCACTAATTCATATAACTCCTCTATTGTCATAGACCTGAGTGTATGTATGGTTTGCTTTTGATCCCAGGGGCACTGAGCTCTTAATTCATCCATGATGGTCACCAATCTTAAAAAAGCATCTGCGGTTTTGTTCATTTCATTAGATTATCATAAATGAGAAAAGTATAAAGATCAAAAAGAGCAAAGAGAAAATAATTATATTGATCATAAGTAATAGAGAAAACTTCAAGATTGTCTTTCTTCTAGACTGCTGATAGAATTTTCGCAAAGATTTATACCAATAAAATAATAGTACACAAGCAGAAAAACCAGAAGATATAAATCCATCCAAATAATTTTTTTCACCCCCCTTTCCATAATCGTATAAACCCACTGCAGTAAAAGCAATATTCATACACATGACTAAGAAAATGATAATAAAAAAGGCAGCATACAAATGGAGTGTATAAACAATATGATCAGCATAAAAATATCGACCCTTTCGTGCGTATAATAAAAAGAGAATAAAAGCAAAAATGGGTAGAGAAACAAAGAGCAACTTAGGGAACTGATGAATGAACACATCAATTCCTTTTGACCATAATTCTTTGCTATCTGGATATTTTTCTTTCAGAATCAAGTTCTTTCTGGTTAACTTATCTATGATAAACCCGTCTTTTTTATCATTGGGTAGTTTTGCTTGAACAGAATCATATTCACGAATGCTTGAATAACTTCTTTCAAAATTGACTAAATCATTATTTGTAACGGAATCCTTAGGATTAGGGGCAACTTTATCTTCTACTTTATTGGTATTGACTGAAAATAAAAAAAGAAAGAAAAAAGCCGAAGTAAAAATGTATAAGCGAATGGGATGAAGGTAATCGGCTCTTCTACCTTTTAGATGTTCTTGAGATAAAAAACCCGGTTTTAACAACAAGGCTTTCATTGTGCTAAAAAATTTGCCATCAAAATGAAATAGATCGAATACAAAATGGGCAAATAAGTGCTTAAAGGGTTCCCTGGGCTCAATGTTTTCCTGGCCACAAATATGACAGAATCTACCATGAATTACTGCATTGCAGTTTAAACATGTTTTTTCTTGGCGTTCATTTAAATGAGACAAAGCTTATTTTTCAACTAAAATACACAATTAGCTGCTTGTATGGATTACCCATTTAAGATTGTACTTTTGGATAAAGAAAATTAATGAAGTGGCTCATCCTTTTTTGTACCTTGTTTCTAGGAAATTCCCTTTGGGGGCAATTCTACTTAAATGATATCCTTGGATTAAAAATTTCGCAAGAAAAGTACCAATTAATGCGAAAGAACAAGATCATAAAAATCACTGCCAACAGTATAGAAGCCGATGGCTCAAATACAAAAGGATTTCTATTAAATCAGGAATTACAAATTGATGGCAAAAAAATGGTTACTACTATAGCGAATATAGCTAGCTCAACGGAAAAAATTACCAATACCTATGAATTAAGTAAATTAAAGCGTACCATTAAGAACAGATCTAGCATTCAAACCACAACAGACTATACCTACGATGAAAAAGTTTTATTAAATAAAATAACAACTACCACCATTGACTCTATACAAAAAAAACCTATTTCAGAAATTCATCTTTGGGAGTATCAAACAAATGGCATTCCCATTAGCATGGTTAAATGGGGAGATGGGATTGACACCGTTAAAGTAACATTCGTTGCGGACAGCACAGGGAATATCATAGAAGAATATTGGTATAAAAAAGGAAAGAAAATAGAATCCTATTATTATTACTATACCAATAATCAATTAACAGACCTGGTAAGATTCAATGCAAAAGCCAACCGATTAATTCCTGACTTTGTATTCGAATACAACCAACAAAATCAATTGACCAAGATGATTCAAGTAAGTTTTAATGGAAGCTCAGTTATTCATTGGACCTATACTTATCATTCAAATGGTCTAAGAGAAACAGAAACTGCCAGAGATAAAGAAAAAAATATCATCGCAAAAATTACTTATAGTTTTGAAAAACAATAAATCAACTACCCTACCTATTCAAACAGCCATCCTTTCATTTGGCATGTCTGGCAAAGTTTTTCACGCCCCATTTATTCAATACCACCATGGATTTGATTTAGTTGGGATTGTAGAACGTTCTAAAAATGAAGCAGCCCAAATTTATCCGAACACCACGATTTATAAAAATATTGATACTGTTTTAGAAAATGAAAACATTGAATTAATTGTAGTAAATACACCAACAAATACGCATTTTGAATTTGCGCAGAAAGCATTATTAGCCGGGAAACACGTTGTGGTAGAAAAAGCATTTACTACCACAGTAGAAGAAGCCCAACAATTAACTCAATTGGCAAAAGAAAAAGGACTGGTACTGGCTGTATATCAAAACAGAAGATGGGATAGTGATTTCAGCACGGTTAAACAAATAGTAGATGATCAAAAATTAGGTTCAATTATTTCCGCTGAATTTCATTTTGACCGCTATAAGGAATCACTCAGCCCAAAATTGCACAAAGAAACACCTAATGCAGGAGCTGGGCTATTATTAGACCTAGGACCGCATTTGATTGACCAAGCAGTTTATCTTTTTGGAATGCCCTATGCAGTGATGGGAGATATTAGAACAGTAAGGCCTCACTCTTTGGTAGATGATGAATTTACACTAATCCTTTATTATCCTACTCTTCGGGTTACCCTTAAGAGCAGCTTAATGGTTAAAGAACCTTTACCATCCTATATCATTCATGGCAGCAAAGGTTCATTTATAAAAACAAGAGCTGACGTACAAGAAGCTGCATTGATTAATCAGGCTATTCCTTACACCGAAGGTTGGGGGCAAGAACCAGCAACAGCAATGGGATACTTACATACAACAATTAATGATCAAACCATACAAGAAGACATACCCTCTCTTAGAGGCAATTATGGGGCTTTTTATGATGGGCTATATGAAACGATTGTAAATAATGCCCCCTGCTTAGTTGATGGTAATGATGGACTTAATGTGATGAAAATTATTGAAGCAGCAAAAGAAAGTCATTTAACAGGTAAAATAATCTCATTAATCCCTTAATCATTCTCGATTATTTTTGATTTATCCCAGGCATTGTCTGGTTTGTGCTCCATGAACCTACGATCTTCAGCAATAATTCTTTCTTGTTGTTCTATTTCTTCTTTTACACTTTTTACATAACTATCAGAATCGTGTCGGTGCTTAGCTAATTTATAAAGAGCAGCATGATCGTACATGATAAAATCATTTGCTTTTCTAAGAGAAGTATATTTTCTAAAACCTAATTCACTCAATATATCAACCCCCATATAAACAGATGCATGAATGGATTCTCTATATATTTTTTCAACCCCATTATCAATTAATTCATATGCATCAACCCTATTTTTAGCTCTAAAGAATAGCTTAAGATGAGGATAATGTTTGGCAACCAATTCAGACAACTGCAGATTTTTCTCAGGAATATCTAGCGCAGAAACTAAAATTTTAGCCTTGGATATGCCAGCAGCTTCTAATATATCCATCCTTGTAACGTCTCCATAAAAAACTTTAAACCCCATTTTACGTAACAACAAAACTTGATCGCTATTATTATCTAGAATAGTAGCTTCTACTCCATTTGCTCTTAAGAATCTACCTAACGTACTCCCAAAATGCCCAAAACCTGCAATAATAATCTCATTATGTTCTTTGGGATCAACCTTATATTGATGATCAGTCTTTTTCTGAATAAAAAACTTACCAGATAAAAATTTCTCATCTAAAAAAAGAAATACGGGAGAAAGAATCATGCTAACAGTAATTACAGCCATGTAATAATCAAATAAAGGCTCATTAATCATTCCTAATGCACCAATAGATCCCAAAAGGATAAACGCAAACTCTCCAACTTGTGAAAGCAAGAGGGTAAATAAAATTTTTTGCTGTAAAACCAATTTGAAAATAACTGCTACAATGTATAATACAATTGATTTAATGAGCATGAACAGCAGTACTCCAAGTAATATATTGAATGGCTGCTGAACAATTAGGCCAAAATTGATGGTAGATCCAACAGCGGTAAAAAATAAACCCAACAAAATCCCTTTAAATGGCTCTAAATTGCTTTCTAACTCATGTCTGAATTCACTATTAGCCATTAACACTCCTGCTAAAAAAGCACCTAATGCTGCACTAATACCCGCCAAATCCATGAGCCACGAAACAGCAATCACTAAAAAAAGAGCTGATGCCGTAAACAATTCACGCATATGGGCTTTCGCTATCCAGTGTAGTAAAGGACTAAATACGAATTTTCCTAAAAATATAATGGTAGCAACCGCTGCAACAATAGTGATGGTTGGATACTGATCTATCACACCTAAAAATCCTTCCCGAGTATTTTTCACTTCTTTATTTGCAGTGGCAGCTAATAAAGGGATGATGGCTAAAATTGGAATCACTGCTATATCCTGAAACAATAAAACGGCAAAAGACGATTTCCCAGCATGGGTTTTATCTAGATTCTTTTCTTTTAATGTTTGCAGAACAATTGCCGTAGAAGACATGGCAAAAGTTAATGCAAGCGCAATTGCAGTGTTTAGTTCAATTTTTTGAATAAAATAAAACAAACCAAAAAATAGAATCCCCGTCAAAAGCATCTGTAATCCCCCCATACCAAGAATCCTTCTTCTCATTCTCCAAAATGATTGCGGATTCAATTCAAGCCCAATTAAAAAGAGCATCATGACCACACCAAATTCAGCAGCATGCATGATATCCTCCCCTTCAGTTCCAATAAAGCCAAGGGCAAAAGGACCGATAACTATACCAGCAATAATGTATCCCAATACACTTCCGATACCCAGTTTTTTGGCAATGGGCACAAATAACAAGGCAGCACCTAAAAAAATCATTGCGTTTTGTAAAACTGATGCTCCCATTGATCTTCATTTAATTGATTAAAATTTTCTACGAGCTGCAATTTGCTAACATCAATATTATCCTTCATTAAAAAATGGACAATTTGCTCGTAACGAATCATATAGTCTTCAATTTCCTCTGAGCTCAACCTATTGGCACCTGGAACAATAAAAGGAGGCAAATACTCCATCAAACATAAATGAGCCGTTTGATCAAAAGAATTTAAAAACTCCCGATGCGTAAATCGATTCCTTCCCTCTTTTTGATACACATTAAAATTGCCTCCAGATGAAATTACATTCATCGCCCATTTACCTGCTAACATTTTTCCATGAGATCCATAAGCCCAACCATATTCAAGCACTAGGTCTAACCATTGTTTCATTAATGGCGGACAATTATACCAATAAAAAGGATGATGCCAAATGATAATATCGTGTTCAAGTAATAATTGCTGCTCCGCTATAATATTGATATTAAAATCTGGATATAACTCATACATATCTCTGAAAGTCACTCCAGAAAGCTGCTTCACTCCTTCTATTAATTTCACATTAACCTTGCTGTCCTCAAAACGGGGATGAAAAAACAAGATTAATATTTTTTTATTCGACATAAATATAAATAAGGTGAATTTACAATTTAGGGCTATTTGGGGGATTATAGCGTTGTAAAAAAGCAAAAATTGGCCCTATTGCTAAAACCAACCATACCCATTCAAATTGAATCAATTGGATGAAATGGCCAATTAATTGAATACTCAAAATAGTAATTAAGAATCCAATGCTATTAACCATCGTCAAAATACTCCCCCGCAAATGCGCTGGTGCATTTGCGGCGACTAAACTTGAAAACATAGGAGAATCTGCCACTACAAAAAATCCCCAACACAATAAATAAGCTATAAAAAAAGCATTGGATGCAAGAGAAAAAAACAATGGAAAAGTTAAACAGCAAATAGCAGAAATAGCTACTGATACTTTTGCCATTTTATTTGCACCAATTTGAACAGAAAGCAACCCACTAATAGCACAAGCTAAAGAACCAACACCAATGATTAAGAAAGATAAAAGCGCAATATTGAAATTGTCTCCCTGTAATTTTAAGGCGAGCATCATTGGAACAAAAGTCCAAAAAGCATACAATTCCCACATATGACCAAAATAACCAAATGCCGCTTTTCTTAATAATGGAAGCCGAATCACTTCTTTCAATACATGGATATTAACCTGACCCAATTGTTTACGATAAGGCCCATCTTTAACCAAGCCAACTAGTAACAAACCACCAAATACACTTAATAGAGAAGTGCCATAAAAAATGTATTTCCAAGAATAATCGAATGAGAAGAATTTAATTAAATGCGGGAAAGCAGTTCCTAATACTAAGGCCCCAACTAAAAACCCCAGCGATTTACCTAAGCCCTTTTCAAAATAATCAGCGGCTATCTTCATGCCAACAGGATAAATCCCTGCAAGAAAAAAACCAGTGAAAAATCTAGCAATCAATACTTGATTGGCTCCCATCCAATCCAATGTAACCAATCCGTTGAACAAGGAAGCCATCAAGGCAGAAAATAGAAAAACAATGGATGGAGAAAATTTATCTGCAAGGGCAAGTAAGGCAAATAAAAGGGTACCTGAAATGAATCCAAATTGAACAGCACTAGTTAGCAAGACCCAAAAGTCTTGCGCAAACCCCTTATCTAGCGCCATTTCACTGGTCACTGCATTTCCTGCAAACCAAACCGAAGTGCAAGAAAACTGTGCAACAATGATGATGAATAAAATTCGATTCATGTGGCAAAATATTCAAATAAATCAGTTGGTGAGCAAAAACACTCGCACGGCGCTAAACTTTTTTATAACTTGTTACAAATATTCAACTATGCATAAACAATTGAAGGTGTTGATTTGCCTACTTGTTTTAGGTTTTTCTGCTCAAGCACAAAAAAAGCATCTTAGCCCAGAAGATTATGGTAAATGGCAAAGTCTAGGACAAACCGAACTTTCTCCTGATGGAGCTTGGGTAGCCTATCAAATAATGGTACAGGAAGACAATGACAGTTTATATGTTGTGCATAGGGCTACCAATAAGGTTTACAAATTGGCTTTTGCCAGTACCCCTGAATTTTCAAAAGACAATCAATGGTTAGTTTATCGAATTGGATTGCCTTTTAAAGAAGCAGAAAAATTAAGAGACCAAAGCAAGCCCATTGAATTTAAAATGGGACTATTACATCTTTCTACCGGTAAAATTGAAACCGTCTCTAATATCAGTCGGTTTGGTTTTTCAAAAAATGGAAAAATGTTGGCAGCCTATTTAACGCCGCCAAAAGATAATAAAGATAAAGGAAGTGTACTATTGTTAAAAAATCTTAGTGACGGAAGTACTAGAACAATTGGTAATGTTACAGAATACGCATTTAATAAAAAAAGTGATTACTTATCCTATATAGTTGAGTCTGCTAATACAGCAGGTAACTCTGTAGAACTGTTTAATTTAAATACCTATACCTTAAGGGTTGTAGCCAGCGACACCTTGAAATTTTCTAAATTAAATTGGTCAAAAGAAGGTGATGGATTTTCTTTTTTCAAAACATTTAAGAAAGAAGATTTTGAAGAGGAAAATGCGCAGGTATATAGTTGTACCAATTTGAGCAATCCAACAATAACTGTTTTTGATCCATTAAAAACGACCAATTTCCCTGTTGGAATGAGGGTATTCAATGGTTCTACTTTAAGAATAAGTGACGATTTAAGTGCGGTGTTTTTTGGAATTAAAGAATGGACTAGTAAACCTAAAAAAGAAGATAAAAAAATAACCGATAGTTCAAAAACGAAAGCAGACAGTGCAAAAATAGCTGCCGCAAAATTGATGTTAAAATCGGATAATAAATTAGCCGATGTATGGCATTGGAAAGATGCAGAGATTCAACCACGTCAAAAAGTAACGTATATACAAGATAAAAATGCTAGTTATTTATCAGTTTGGAATACTGATAATAATAGTTTTTATCAGATTGCTACCGAAGCATTTCCTAATGCAACATTAAATGGCAATCAAAAAATGGCGGTGATTGCAACAGATAAAAAGTATAAACCAGCATTCAAAGAGGATTATGCAGATTACAGTTTAGTAAATACTAAAACAGGGTCAAGCAAATTATTATATACTCGCCTACAGGCTGGATTTTACACAGCCCCACAATCTTCGCCAGATGGCAAGTATTTGATTTATTTTAAGGATAAGAATTGGTTCACCTACAATATAGCCACCGATCAAAACACCAATATTACTGGCACTATTAAAAGTAGTTTTTGGAATACCCGAGACGATCATCCAGCCACCAAGCCCCCCTTTGGTTTAGGTGGATGGACAAAGGGCGATAAAGAAGTGCTATTGTATGATGAATACAGTATTTGGGCAGTTAATCCAGATGGATCAAGCGCTCGTAAAATTGCCGATGGAGACAAAGAAGAAATTGCCTTCCGAGTTACAAGAGTTGAATTTGAAGAAACTTATTTAGACGATTCAAAGCCAATATATTTTTCTGCTTATGGAGACAAAACAAAAAAGTTTGGTTATTATCAATATGAGAATGGCAAAACAACACAACTTTTATTTGAAGACTTGCAAGTAAATCGTTTGGCAAAAGCGCTAGACAGCAATGTATTTAGTTACATTAAACAAGACTACGACCGCTCCCCAGAATTGTATGTCTCCGAAAATTTTACCAAAGAACAAAAAGCTGCTACTACTAATCCACAGCAACAAAACTATTATTGGGGCAAGAGTAAATTGATTTCATTCACCAATAAGTTGGGCAAAAAAATGCAAGGCGCTTTGTATTATCCTGCTAATTACGAACCTGGTAAGCAATACCCCATGATTGTTTACATGTATGAGATTTTATCTAATAATGTACATAATTATGTAGCCCCAAGCATCAGAAGAGCCTATAATACAACCAACTATACCACAAATGGCTATTTTGTTTTTCAACCAGATATCGTTTATGAAACCAATGACCCAGGAATAAGTGCAGTGAATTGTATTGTTCCAGGTGTAAAAGAAGTGATGAAAACAGGTATGATTGATGCCAACAAAGTGGGGATCATGGGCCATAGTTGGGGCGCTTACCAAACTTCATTCTTAATTACCCAAACAGATATTTTTAAAGCAGCAATTGCTGGTGCTCCATTAACCGATTTAATTAGCATGTCACTTTCCATCTATTGGAATACTGGTACACCCGATCAGAAAATTTTTGAGACCAGTCAAGGTAGATTTGATGGCCCTTGGTATGAAAGAACAGAAGCCCATATTCGGAACTCTCCCATGTTTAGTGCGAGCAAAATAAAAGCACCGCTATTGGTTACATTTGGAGATAAAGATGGGGCTGTTGATTGGCACCAAGGAATAGAAATGTATGGTACGATGCGCAGAATGGAAAAACCTTTTGTGATGTTGGTGTATGCCGATGAAAACCACAATTTCACCAAAAAAGAAAATCAAATAGATTATCAAAAAAGACAGAGAGAGTGGTTTGATCACTATTTATTAGGTAAGCCAGCCGAGAAATGGATTACAGATGGGATTAGTTATGTAGATCGCATGAAAGAGAAAGAAAAAGAGGCGCCTAAAAATTAGTTCCCTTTGAAACACCGCAAAGAGATGCAATAGTCAAATCATTTCTTAAGATTCATCGAGTTCAAAAGTATAGTGAATTAATAAAATTACTCCAATGAAAAATATTTTTCTAACAACTTCTGCGCTATTGCTTTTAGTGGCTTGTAATCAAAATAGTGTTGAAACTGATTTTAAAAAAATTGAAGTGAAATACCCAATTGCACAAAAAGATAGTACGGTAAAAGATATTTATTTTGGCACCACTGTTGCCGACCCCTATCGTTGGATGGAAAATGATACTTCAGCCCAAACCATCGCTTGGGTGAAAGCAGAAAATGAAGTTACTGATGCTTATTTAGCTAATATTCCTTTTTTACAATCGATACAATCAAGATTAAAAGAGCTATGGAATTACGACAAATATTCTGCCCCTTTTAAAGAAGGTGATTACAATTACTATTCTAAAAAAACAGGGTTGCAAAATCAATCGGTCATTTACCGTCAAAAAGAAGGACAAAAAGAACCAGAAGTATTTTTAGACCCCAATACATTTTCTGTTAATGGAACTACTTCATTGGCAGGCATGAATTTTTCTGCGGATGGATCCTTATGTGGATACCAAATTTCTGAAGGTGGAAGCGATTGGAGAAAACTCATCATTCTTAATGCTATTACCAAAGAACAAATTGGAGATACCTTAATGGATATAAAATTTAGCAGTGTTGCATGGAAAAAAAATGAAGGTTTTTATTATAGCAGTTATGACAAACCAAAAGAAGGAAGTCAATTAGCCGGAAAAACCGATCGTCACAAATTATATTACCATCGCTTGGGCCAACCTCAAAGTGAAGACCAGCTTGTGTTTGGAGGAGATATTACTCCTAGAAGATATATTGGAGCAAGTGTTTCTGAAAATGAAAAATGGCTATTCATTTATGCAGCGAATAGCACTTATGGTAATGAAATGTATGTACAAGATCTTACCAAGCCCAATGCACCTATCATTCCAATTGTTAAGGATATGGCTTCCTCTGTAAATATTTTAGATGCAGATGACCAATATTTTTATATTC
Source organism: Sediminibacterium sp. (assembly GCF_051860225.1). Lineage (GTDB taxonomy): Bacteria > Bacteroidota > Bacteroidia > Chitinophagales > Chitinophagaceae > Sediminibacterium. The sequence goes on along the minus strand of NZ_JBHYEI010000003.1, from coordinate 85,352 downwards.
AAACAGACAAAGGAGCACCAAATAGTAAAGTAGTGATTGCGTTATTAAACCAACCCCAATCTGAACATTGGATTGATTTAATACCTGAACAAAAAGAAGTGTTATCGGTCAATACTGGCGGTGGAAATTTCTTTTGTAGCTATTTAAAAGATGCTATTACCAAGGTATTACAATATGATATGAAGGGCAATAAAATAAGAGAAGTTGTATTGCCAGGTTTAGGCACAGCCAGTGGTTTTAGCGGGAAAAGAAAGGAGAAAACACTATTCTACAGTTTTAGCTCTTATACAACGCCTTCTACCATTTATAAAATGGATATTGCTAGTGGAAAAACAGAAGTGTACAAAAAACCAACACTACAATTCAATTCTGAAGAGTACGAATCTAAGCAAGTATTTTATCCTTCCAAAGACGGCACCAAAATTCCTATGATGATTACCCACAAAAAAGGAATCAAATTGGATGGAAATAACCCTACCCTCTTGTATGCTTATGGCGGTTTTAGTGTAAGCCTCACGCCTTATTTTAGCACCAGTGATATTATCTTACTAGAAAATGGGGGGATTTATGCAGTCGCTAATTTAAGAGGAGGCGGTGAATATGGAGAATCCTGGCATAACCAAGGCATCAAAACCAAAAAACAAAATGTGTTTGATGATTTTATATACGCAGCTAAATACCTTACAGAAAACAAGTATACTAGTAAAGAAAAATTAGCCATTCAAGGTGAATCGAATGGAGGTTTATTAGTTGGAGCAACCATTACGCAACAACCTGATATTTGTAAAGTGGCATTTCCTTTTGTGGGAGTAATGGACATGTTGCGTTACCATAAATTTACAGCAGGTGCTGGTTGGGCTTATGATTATGGAACAGCAGAAGATTCAAAAGAAATGTTCGACTATTTAAAAAGCTATTCACCCGTACACAATGTAAAAGAGGGAACCAATTATCCGGCAACATTAATTATGACTGCCGATCATGATGATCGAGTAGTACCTGCACATTCTTTTAAATTTGCTGCTGAATTGCAAGAAAAACATAGAGGAGAAAACCCGGTATTAATCAGTGTTGAAACCAAAGCTGGTCATGGTGCTGGAATGTCTACCGAACAAATGATCAAGTCTGAATCTAACAAATGGGCTTTTATGTTTTATAACCTTAAAGTGAGCCCAAAAAAATAAGTGCACTAATACATTTATTCCATAAAAAAACCCTTGCAAGATTTATCCTGCAAGGGTTTTTAATATGTTGATATCAAATTACATTTTCTTAGCGTCTTCTAAAAACTTAGCTAATCCAATATCCGTTAAAGGATGCTTTAACAAGCCAACAATAGAATCTAGTGGACAAGTGCAAATATCAGCACCTAATTCAGCAGCTTTGATAATATGTAAAGGGCTTCTAATAGAAGCGGCTAAAATTTCGGTTTTATAATCTTGAACATCAAAAATATGACGTAGTTGAGCAATCAATTCTAAACCATCCCAGCCACTGTCATCTAAACGGCCTAAGAAAGGAGAAATATAAGATGCACCAGCTTTTGCTGCTAAGATACCTTGACCAGCAGAAAACACCAATGTGCAATTGGTTCTGATTCCATTATCAGTAAACCACTTAATTGCTTTAATACCATCTTTAATTACGGGAACTTTTACAACTATATTTGGATGTATAGCAGCTAGTTTCTTTCCCTCTTCTACCATGGTTTCAAAATCGGTTGAAAGCACTTCTGCACTCACATCTCCATCTACAAGTTCGCAAATGGTTTTGTAATGTTGCGCAATAGCTTCTTCGCCCTTGATACCCTCTTTAGCCATTAAAGAAGGGTTGGTAGTAACACCATCCAAAATACCTAAGTCGTTTGCTTCTTTAATTTGGGCTAAGTTGCCAGTGTCAATAAAAAATTTCATAATAGTAGAATTAAAAAAATATGGCAGGCTACTCACATCGCACCGCTACAACCGCTTATCCTTGCTGCATTCCTGCCCTGGGGAGGTTCAGCAGGAGCTGGTCGTGCAAGACCTGCCACACCGCAAAAGTAAGGATTGAATCCTTACCTTTGAAAAAAAATATTTATGGGCGTAGCAGATCAATTAGCACAGTTAAAAGCAGAGAAAGCAGCTGCCAATTTAAAAGAAGGGCAGGATTTTTTAGAAACCAATCAACAAAAACAAGGTGTCGTTGCATTGCCAAGTGGCCTTCAATACGAAATCATCACAGAAGGTACTGGACCAAAACCAGCAGCACATAACGAAGTAACCTGTCATTACCACGGAACCCTTATCAATGGAACTATTTTTGATAGTTCTGTACAAAGAGGTCGCCCTGCTTCATTCCCATTAAATATGGTTATTAAGGGTTGGACAGAGGGATTACAGCTGATGCCAACGGGAAGCAAATGGCGCTTCTTTATCCCACCGCATTTGGGTTATGGCGATAGACAAGTGAGTGCACAAATTGGACCAAACAGTACCCTGATTTTTGAAGTTGAATTAATTAGCTTTATCTAAAATCATTATTGAAACTCGCTGAGCTCTAGCCAGCGAGTTTCTTTTTCTTCTAATATTTTTTCAATTTGAACCAGGCGGTCACTAATTTTTTGAATGGTTTCAAAAGATGCAGTACCCGAACTTAATTCATTGGTTAATTCTAGCTTTTCTTTTTCTAAAATGGGCATGTCTTTTTCTAGTTGCTCAAATTCTCTTTTCTCTTTAAAGCTTAACACTTTTTTTACAGGAACTTTAGGGGTATCCACTTTTGCAGTCACAATATCTTCGGTACTTGCGCCCTTTCTTTTACCAGCTTCTAAAGCGTCCCATTTATTTTCTTTCTTTTCATTTTCTTTCTGCCAGATTCTATACTGAGAATAGTTTCCAGGGAAATCCCTCACTTCCGCATTGCCTTCAAAAACAAATAAATGGTCTACTAATCGATCCATAAAATAACGATCGTGTGATACAATTAACACACAACCAGGATAGTCTACTAAAAAGTTTTCTAACACCGCCAAAGTAGGTAAGTCTAGATCATTGGTAGGTTCGTCGAGTATTAAAAAGTTGGGATTGGTAAATAAAACCACCAATAATTGTAATCGCTTTTTCTCTCCCCCACTCAAAGAATTTAAATAAGTGTATTGCTTATCAGGCGTAAACAAAAACAATTCTAAAAATTGTGCAGCACTCAAGGTAGTGCCATCAGCCAAAGGAAAATTTTCAGCAAAGCCTTTTACATATTCAATCACTCGAACATTTTCTTTGAATACAAGCCCTTGCTGAGAAAAATTACCAAACACCACCGTGTCACCAATATTGATTTTTCCACTGTCGGCAGGTTCTAATCCTTGTAAAATATTTAAAAAAGTAGACTTCCCTACCCCATTTTTTCCAATAATACCAATGCGCTCCCCTTTGCTAAAATTGTAATCAAATCCTTTTAGTATGGGCAGGTCTCCATAATTCTTATACACTTTTTTCATTTCCACCACTTTACCACCCAATCTGCTCATTTTTACTTGTAGCTGCAATTGCGCATCTTCAATTTTTTGCTTAGCCCTAGCTTCCACTTCATAAAAATTATCTTGTCTGCTTTTACTCTTGGTGGTTCTGGCTTTGGGCTGCTTACGCATCCACTCCAATTCTTTGCGATACGTATTTTTGGCTTTATCTATGCTGGCTTGCTCACTCTCTAAACGGGCAGCTTTCTGCTCCATGTACTGTTCATAATCCCCCCGGTAAACGTATAAATTTTCTCTCTCCAACTCCCAAATTTCATCGCAGGTGGCATCTAAAAAATAACGATCGTGACTAACCAGTAAAAGCGTCACTTTCTCTTGGTTTAAATAATGCTCTAACCACTCAATCATTTCAACGTCTAAATGGTTGGTGGGCTCATCCATCATGAGTAAGGTATGCTGGTGTGCAAAACCAATATCTATAAGGGTTTTAGCCAATGCAACCCGCTTTCTTTGGCCACCGCTTAACTCTTTAACCGGATTGGTTAAATGATGAATATTCAATTTATCCAAAATCTGTTTTACTTTGGCTTCAAAGTCCCAAGCACTTAAATCGTCCATGGCTTCAATGCCTTCCGTAATACCGATAGGGTCTTCGGCTTCAATAGCAGCTTCATATTTTTTTATAGCGGTAATCACCGGATGGTTCAGGTGAAAGATATTCTCTAGCACCGACCAAGACTCTTCAAATTGGGGATCTTGCTCAAATAAAGCTACCGTAACATCTTTGTGGATCCAATGTTTACCAGCATCTGGGGTTTCTAAACCCGCTAGAATTCGTAACATGGTTGACTTCCCAATCCCATTTCTGGCAATTAGGGCTATTTTATCGCCTTCGTTAATATGAAAGGAAATATTACTGAAAAGTGGATTAATACCATAGCTTTTGGTTAATCCTTCTACCGAAACATAATGCATGCTGCAAAACTAAGTATCTTAGACGCTAATTCCGAGAAACATAGAACCTAGTTTATAAAAGAAATGACCAAATCAATTTTTAGGAACCTGAGTATAAGAAAAAAGCTATTTCTTTCACATTTCATGATTTTATTGATTACTGTAATTGTAATCATCTTATCAGTAAAAGTGAACGACAATAGAAAAGAGATGCATCAAATGATGAATCAGCTAGATGATATTAGAAATAATATAGGAAAGCAGTCAGCAGCAAGGCAAGCCTTTTTAATGAATGAGCGTTTTACAGAGAGCTTTTATATCACAGGCACATCTGAATCAATTAATATTTACCAGAAAATGGTGAAGCAGATTGATAGCAGCTTAGTGTTAATTAATGAAAATAAAATAGCGAGCAAATCTCCCATTGCAGAAAAAATTGTGTCAATAACACGGAATATTCATGCGCAAGAAGCTTTTTTTGAAAGAATAGTAGATTCAGTAAAGCAGTTGGGCATGAAAGACTACGGATTAATTGGTGCGCTAGTTCAATTGAAAAATGAATTAGAGAATAGTAAGCTAATGGACTTGGCAGATATTAATCAATTAGATGCACTAGCCAATGACTATTTATTAAATCGAAATGAAAAAGCCGCTATACAATTTGATTCGCTAGCAAGAAAATTAGTATTTACTTATGGAAATAATCCTAGCGCAGAAACCATTCTAGATCAATATCGAAAAACCTTTGTCAGAATTGTAAAATTAGAGCGAAGCATTGGAAACAATAGCGAAGTAGGGTTACAAAATGAATTACTGGCACAAAGTAAAAATAATGACGATCAATTACTAGCAACTATACAATCAGTTAATACACTTTTTGAAGCCAATTTAGACCAACTTGAAACTATTTTTTATAGCTTATTGGGGATTATACTTGTAATTGGTTTGTTGTTAAGTTATCTGGTTTCAAATGCAATTACAAAACCACTGATACAATTAAATTTAGCAACCAAGGAAGTGGTAGAAACTAAATTTAAAGATGATATCAACCCAGATTTTATTGACGAATCAAGAACAGATGAAATAGGTCAACTGGCCACGAATTTCAATCTAGCTATTCGGAAAATCAGAAGAAGTATAAAAATAATTCAGGATAAATCTGAAAGCTTACAAAGTAAAAACAAGCAACTCTTAGAAAATGAAGAAACCCTAAAACTAATCAGCTCTCAGAAAGATCAATTTCTGTCCATTATTTCGCACGATATGCGAGCACCACTCACCAGTATCGTTAGTTTTTTAGATTATTATAAGAATAATTTTAAAAGCTTCACTGCGGCAGAAATTGAGTTTGTGTCTACCAACTTAAATACGCACGTAAAAAAAGTACTAGAAATGTTGGATGGATTATTGCTTTGGTCTAAGGCACAAACTGGAGAAATTCAAATGAACCTGCAGCCGATTGATTTAGCACAAACCATTACGGATGTTGTAGCAGTATTAAATCAAAGCGCCATCAATAAAAAGATAAAGATTGAAACAAACTTGCATAGTCAATTAATTTGGGCCGATAAAAATATGACTGCATTAATCATCAGAAATACGCTCAGCAATGCAATTAAATATTCAAATGAGCAAAGCGTCATTGAAGTAAATACCAAACGCAACAAAACCAATGCATTTGTAATCATTAAAGACACTGGTGTTGGAATGAATCAAGACACACTCTCCAAACTATTTGAAAGCAACTCAAGCTTCACAACTTTTGGAACCGCCAACGAAAAAGGAATTGGATTGGGGTTATTGCTGTGTAAAAATTTCATGGATAAAATGAATGGCAGCATAGAGATAGAAAGTGTAGCAGGAGAAGGCACCACCGTAAATTTATTATTCCCATTGGTGAGCAGAGGCGATTAATGGCACACCAATATTTTATATTGAACAAGCCCTACAATATGGTTTCGCAATTTAAAAGCAGCCATATTGTTCGGTTATTGGGGGATTTAAACTATCCTTTTCCGGAAGGCACTCATGCCATTGGCAGACTCGACCATCATTCTGAAGGCTTGTTGATTTTAACCACCAATAAAGCCATTACGCGCTTATTGTTTCAAGGCCCCAAACCCCATACAAGGGTATACCATGTATTGGTGAACAATCTTGTGAGCCCAGCACAATTGGCAGCGCTCAGCAATGGAGTTCAATTTAAAATAGGCGAACAATCCTTTCATACAACAGCCCCCTGCGAAGTAGCCATTGTAGATCCTCCCTTGGTGCAATTCCCCGGCGCCTACATTCTGTCAGAACGAGTGCCCCATACCTGGTTAAGCATTGGCTTAACAGAAGGCAAATACCACCAAGTCAGAAAAATGCTGACCGCCGTTGGACTCAAATGCAAACGCTTAGTGCGCGTAAGTATTGAAGACCTGCACTTGGGAGATTTACCACCCGGCGAAGTAGCCAGCATTTCAGAAGCCCAGTTTTTTGAAGCGTTGAAGTTGGGTTGACCCCATTTCCGCTCATCGCAGCTACAAGACCCAACTATTTCTTAACTTTGTGGTTTATATACCATGAAGCAATTCACCATACCCAATATATACCGCAGTAACCTAATTAGCGAGATCAAGGAATCGAGAAGAGCGGCTGACAAACTGAAAAAAGACTTTAGCCCTACCTTGTTGAATTTGGGGCCAGTGCAGATTTATTTGGCTAGGCATTTCGGGTTCTGCTATGGGGTCGAAAATGCGATTGAGATTGCGTTTAACACCATCGAGCAAAACCAAGGCAAGCGCATTTTTTTGTTGAGTGAAATGATTCACAACCCACAAGTGAATGCCGATTTAATTGCCAGAGGGGTGCAATTTTTACAAGACACGTATGGCAAACAACTGATTCCTTTTGAGGACTTAACTGCAGAAGATGTGGTGATCATTCCGGCTTTTGGTACCACCCTTGAAATTGAAGCCATGCTGAAAGCCAAAGGGATTGCTGTTGAAAAATACAATACCACTTGTCCGTTTGTAGAAAAGGTTTGGAACAGAAGTGAACAAATAGCTGGCAAGGGTTACAGCATTGTAGTGCATGGAAAACCCAAACACGAAGAAACCAGGGCTACTTTTTCTCATGCATCTGCCAACACGCCTACAGTTGTGGTAAATGATATGCAAGAAACCATAGAATTGGCCAAATACATTACGGGCGAAAAACCTGCTGCCGATTTTTATATTGAATTCAAAGGCCGTTTCTCGGAGGGTTTTGATATTACCAAAGACCTTCAGAAAATTGGCGTGGTTAATCAAACCACCCAACTCGCTACAGATACCCAAGCTATTTCTGATTATTTAAAAGAAGTGATTCTACAACACTTTCAATTAGACCAATCCAGCATTGCTTCTCGGTTTGCAGATACCCGCGACACTTTGTGTTATGCCACCAACGACAACCAGTCTGCGGTGAAAGGCATGTTAGATACGGATGCTGATATTGCCATTGTGATTGGCGGTCACAACAGCAGCAATAGTTCGCACTTGGTAGAATTATGCGAAGCCAAATACCCCACTTATTTTATTGATGGCCCCGAGAAGCTTTTGAGTAAAGAAGCTATTCTTCATTGCAATTGGCATACCAAGGAAATGAGTACCATTCATGGCTATTTGCCCAATGCAAATCCTTTAAGAATTGTAATGACCAGTGGTGCCAGTTGTCCTGATGCCGTAGTTGAGCAAGTGATTCGTAAGATTGCTGATTTTTATGGTGTAGCCAACCAGTTGAATTAGTTTACAAAATTCCACCAAATACCGATCCTATTCCATAGCCCTTGCCCTGGATAATTAATTGCCTGTGTATTTACATTGGTAATTAATGCGTTTAAATTTTCGAACCGTACAAAGCCTTTAAAGCTTTTAATTCTAAAATGTAAAAATGCATTTACATCTGGTCGATTAGAAATGATGGTATTATTTTGTAAGAAAAATTGTCCGAGCAAGGGGCTATAATTGTCGGCTTTATAAGCAGTGTTATAGCGAAGTTCAAGCCCTGTAGATAAAAATAAATTCGTGTAAAAATTGCCTTCAAAAGCAAATCGGTTGCGGGTGATGATCAACGGAATATTAACGGGTGCCCCTCCGATGGCTTGTTGAATATTTACTTCTGCATACCAGTTTAAATATTTAGCCAATTTTATCTTCTTTGAAATACCGAACTGCAATACATTAAATAAAGTGGCTTCTTGTTTTGCGGTAAAAAAGCTATCAAAATAAAGATAGTTACTCACCACATTGTATTCACCCGTGATGGTTAAATTTTTAGATGGATTTTCATACACTCCAAATACACGGATAATATTTTCTTTATTATACCCTACCCGATTGGCTATCGGGAATGTACTTAAACTATTAAAAATATAGGAGGGTGATCGGTTCACATTGTGAAAGCCCACATTCAAGAAGCCAATCTTCTTGCCCAGCAAGCGTTTCATGCTAACGTATGCACTGTAATCGCCTGCGTTAAATCCATTTAAATAAAATTGGCCCTTCGCTTCTAAATCCCAAACCTGATTCTTTGTTCTATTTCGATATTCTCCTGAAACATAAATATTATTGAGCGATACGGTATTAAATGTATCGAGTGTCCCTTTTATATTTTGTAAACCAATCCCTGCTTTTAGAAATTGACTTTGGTTATTCTTATCAGGAAATGTAAGTAAACTAAACTCGTTGGTAAAAATATTCCAACTGTCTTTAAATTGGAACGACTGTGCATTTCGCGTATTGTAGTTAAAGTAAGTTCTATATCGAAGAGAGTCTACACTATTGTCAAAAAAATGCGCAAGCTGTTGTTGATATTTCAGAATATGTTCTACCCTAAATCGAGGATAAAAGATCTTATAAGTAACAGAGTCGGTTACGATTGAATCCTTTTTTCCAATATCATAATGATGCTTAATCAGTAGCATATTATCTCTTTGTAAGTTACCGGTACTTACATTGGTATTAAATGGATTGCGTATGGCTGCACCTGATCTGCCCATTCTTGTTTCTAGCTCAAAGGGATCATTGAGCGCTAAACTGTCTAGTTTTTTAATATCTACTAAGCCTCCGTTTTCTGATACAGATGCCTTATTGGCCATGTACACAAAAAACACTTCGTACTGCCGATTATTGGTTTGATAATGTGAGGTAAACCTAAAATTATTATGGCTTGCATTTTGATTTTTTAGGGCCCCAGGAGAATTGCTGAAGCGATATTCGAATCCAAAATTAAAATTGCTTTTTCTGTTCTGTGTATGTTTTAAATCGATGATTTGTTCTGCCCTTGCACCTAATACATATCCTAACTCTGTATAGGGGCGCGTGGTTTGATAAAACTTCGTATTCTCTAGGGTAAACTTGTACATATCAAACTGATGAAAACCTGCATCAAAGCCCGCTTTCATGAGTGGATTAAAGCGCATAGATTGGGCAGCCGTTCCAAAATTCCCTAAATGGTGATATTGAAATGGCATAGGAAAACGAGTAGTAAAATCATTGATGGAAGAGTCTAAAACCCTTGTTCTTGTAGAATCAAAATATCGATAGAAGATCGTGATTGAGTCTGCATACAAGTCTCTTTTCTGCAGCGAATCATTTTTGCCTTTCCCTGTTCTTGATTGTTGCATTGCACTACCCGACCCAAAAGAGCCCATTTGTCCTGGCCTAAATGACTGCGCTCTTGTAGTAATAAAACCTACAACCAAAAGAAAGATGAATATGAACGCACTCTTTTTCATTTGCAAAGCAAGGTATAATTTACAGCCCCTTAACCAATTCTTTAAATAAAAGGGTGAGCTTAGGTTCTGCCTCTTTGGCTGCTTGTAACACTTCCTCGTGCGTGATAACGTTTTCCTCTTCGCGTATTCCCAAATCAGTAATTACACTTGTTGCAAACACTTGCATTCCACAATGAACAGCTACTATATTTTCTTGCACGGTACTCATGCCTACTGCATCTCCACCCAATGCATGAATCATTTTATATTCAGCTCTGGTTTCAAAAGTAGGACCCGTTACTCCTGTGTAAACACCTTGTTTTAACTGAATGCCATTTGCTGTAGCAATCTCAAGAGCTTTTGATACCAATGCCTTGCTATAAGGTTCACTCATATCTGGAAACCTGGTTCCCAAAGCTTCTTCATTTTTACCCAACAAAGGATTTACAATAAACATACTAATATGATCGGTAATCACCATCAAATCACCAACGCTAAACGCGGGATTAACACCGCCAGCTGCATTAGACAACAGCAGGGTTTTAACACCCAATAAATGCATGGCTCTTACAGGATAAGTTACTTGTTGTGGCGTATAGCCTTCGTAAAAATGAAAGCGGCCACTCATCACCCAAACTTTTTTTCCGCTCAATTCTCCAAACATCAAACTACCCCCATGTCCTTCTACTGTACTTACGGGGAAATAAGGAATTTCGCTATAAGGGATGCTTACTTCAACTTTTATTTCATTGGCTAAATTTCCCAATCCACTTCCGAGTATAATTCCTATTTCAGCATCAAATTCAACTTTAGATTTTATATAGGCAGTTGTTTCTGCTAACTGATTCATTAAATTGCTCATATTCAAAAATTAGAGGGCAAATATACTTCAAATAAAAAAAATAAGGCCACCAACTAGAAGTTGATGGCCTTAGGTAAGGTATGTAATTTAAGACTAGCTTAAACGTTTTACATTTACTGCATTCAAACCTTTTCTTCCTTCTTGCACGTCAAAGATAACTTTATCGTTAGCTTCAATTTGGTCAATTAGACCATTTGCATGTACAAAAGTTTCTTTGTTAGAATCATCATGCTTGATAAAACCAAAACCTTTTTCTTCGTTAAAGAACTTTACAGTTCCTTGAATTTGTGTGTCCATTGTAAAAATTGTAAATTAATAAGAGTGCAAAGATAGGCTTAATATGCTCCCCGCCCTAATGTTAATTGTTAAAGTCGAGAATTAGGCAGCAAACTGCTGATTTGTCTCAATCCAACCAATTCATCATGTCTTCCACCAAAAGGTCGATAATACACCAATATGGTATAGTTATTTTCTGTTTCCCAATAATTTCCTTCGGTTAAAGCTGGATTGGCAATTGCTTGCAAACGCTTATTGTCTTTGGTTACATAAGTGTAACTATAATATCCTTGCTTCAGCAGTAAACGCTTGTAATACACCCCTTTACGTTCATCAAACTCCATTAAAGAAGAATCGCTAATTTGATTTCCAGATAATTCACCCACAATATATACTGATTGCTGACTAAATGGCTGCTTGTTTTCTGTAGCTAAGGTAAACTCAACTTCTGCATAATCCGATTGCCACCATGGATTAATGGATTCAGTAGTAGAAATATCACTAAAACCATTCAAATCTCTATACCATAAATAACGCAGACTGGTTCTTATTGCATCCGTTTTAGCATAAACTAATACCGGTATAGCTGTCCTAGCAATGCGCTCCACCCGATCACTTTCAAATCTTAAACTGCGCAAATCTAGCCAACGGTATTCTTTTCCTGCAGGAAACAAACAGTCTTGTTCGGCATTGTATTCTAATAAACTACCTCTGATAAAACTAGGCTGTAATTTTTGGGCTGCATTATCCCATCTCCCATTTTGTAATATAGTTGTTTGAATTTGCTGTGGATTAATTGAACTCAATGGAGCGGTGTTAACAGCCAATTGAATTTTTTGATGTGTTTGATTTAGTTGTGCGCTAAAGGGTTGTTGCATTTGTGCGGCTATTCCAACTTTATTGTCTACCACATAAAATCTTCTGGTAAATAACAACTTAGCCGTATCAGCATCTTGAAACACTTTTAAAATATAATTGCCGCTACGGGTAGGAACTGCGGATCGCTCAGGCAACATTGCTTGATAATGCACATATTGTACTTGTGCAATAGAAGATACGCGGTATTGACTAATACGGTTCTGTTGAAAGCCACGGATATAATCGAATGGACTCCATTGTGCTTCGGTCCAATCTGCGTTACACAACTGATAAGTATAAAAATAATTTTTTGGATAGGCCCCCAAATCATCAAAATGCAATTCGAGTTGATCAGTAGAATTTAATCCAATGATGGGCAATGCAAACTGATTGTTTTGAGGAAATAATTTAACGGTTCTGATAGAAGTCATGAATACTTTATCGGGCTGCACCTGTCCTTGAACAATCGTGTTAAAGAAGATAAAAACAATACAAACAATCTGCTTCATAAAGTATAAACTTAGTTAAACTATTCTATTATTAGTAGCTTTGGAATAGCCAAAATCGTACCAATTGAATTTTTCCTTTTACCTAGCCAAAAGACTTGCCTTTAGCAAACAGCAGTCTTTTTCTCGTTTCATCATCCGACTTTCGGTAGGTGCAACTACGGTTGGCATTGCGGCAATGATTATTACCTTATGTTTTGTAAATGGATTTCAACAAACCGTTGCAAATAAAGTGTACAGCTTTTGGGGACATATTCGTGTTCAACATTTTGAGCCCGATAAATCGTTAATGGCCGAAGAAATTCCGATTAAAAGAAATAATGCTGTTGAAAAACAAATTCAATCACAAGCAGGAATTGCCAGGGTTCAGGCATTTGCCACTAAATCTGCTGTATTAGAAGCGAACAAAAATATTGAAGGGGTATTATTAAAGGGGATTGAAGCTGCCTATGATAGCAGCAGCTTTAAACCTTTTATTACCCGCGGCAGATGGATTCATTTTTCCGATTCCCTTTATAGCAAAGAAATATTGGTTTCAGAACAAATTGCCAATCTATTAAATATTCATTTAAACGATACGGTTACTGTTTATTTTGTAGGAACCGACGAAAGCAATACAAGCTATAGAAAACTTCGGGTATGTGGCTTTTACAAAACAGGGATTGAGGAATACGACAAATTATTTTTGTTGGCAGACCTTAAATTAATTGCAAGGGTGAATAACTGGGGCGATGAAGAGATTGGAGGATATGAAATTTTTGCAAGGCCTTCCTCCAATTACGATTCGCTTAATGCTATTTTAATGAATGAATTACCCACCGAATGGATGAGTAGAACAGTGGCATCCATTTACCCCAATGTCTTTGATTGGTTAGCTATTCAAGACATGAATAGAAATGTCATTTTCATTATTATGGCTATTGTTGCCATTATTAATCTAATTACTTGTTTACTCATTTTAATTTTAGAGCGCACCAAAATGGTTGGCTTATTAAAAGCATTGGGTGCAAGTGATCCCACCATCATCAAAGTGTTTTTATATTATGCAGCTGTTATTGCAACCAGGGGCATTATTGGTGGTTTTATTGTAGGTATGGGAATCGTTTGGCTGCAACAGTATACTGGTTTTATTAGCTTAGACGAATCTGCTTATTATGTAAAAATTGCTCCTGTGCAAATCATTTGGTGGCAAATAATTACCGTATGTGTAACTACTTTTTTGGTCTCTTTTTCAGTCATGATTATTCCTGCCTTACTGATCAAAAAAGTGAATCCCATTAGGGCTATCCAATTCAGATAAAAGGCCTATTGCTTAATCAAATGAGACAGTAAAATGCCTGCGGCTACTGCGGCATTCAGCGATTCCGCTCCCCCTATTCTTGGTATATGTACTGGCGAATTGATGAATGGCATTAAAGACGCGTGTATTCCTTTTGACTCGTTCCCTATTAATAGCACGCCTTCTTGAATAGCTGGCTGTTGGTAAATGGAAGCTCCATTGAGTAATGCCCCATAAATGGGCACTTGGGAGTCTGCCAAAAGCGTTGCTAAATTACCATACCCCACTTTTACGCGTATAAAACTACCCATGGTACTTTGTATCACTTTAGGGTTGTACAGCTCTACAGAGTCGGCTGAAGCAAGAATGGTATCGATGCCAAACCAGTCTGCAATACGAATCAGTGTTCCCATATTACCAGGATCTTGTATTCCATCTAATGCCAAGATGATTTTACCTTTTGTAGGCTTTTCGGGTTGAACCATTTGTTGTTCTGCTATCGCCAGCACTTTATTGGCTGTTTGCAAACCACTTATTTTTTGTAAGGTTTCGGCTGAAACCCTTTCCAATGGGGCTTTTCCCATTAATGGATGTTCCCATTGGTCTACTGCGACTATTTTTTGTACCTTGAAATGGCTATTTAATAATTCATCTACCCCTTTTACCCCTTCTACAATAAACAAGTTTAAAGCGTCCCTTTGTTTTTTGTGGTACAAACTTTGAATATATTTGGCCTCAATCTTGCTTAACATTGTCTATGCAGTTTATAATAAATAAGAGATTCAGTGTGTTTTTCGGGTTGTTCCTCACCTTGATGCTACTGGCCTCTTGTTCTGAACAAAAGCGAACTTGGGTTAGGAATTATCCCAAGAACACTCCTTTTGTTTACAATAACCAAATCAATCTTCAAGGCAATTTTTCCAAAGATGAGAAAAAACGTTTATTAAACGACTTGCAAAATTATTGGGACGATAGCTTGAAAGTTCCCAAACAACAGCAGTTTGGATTATTTTATAAAATAAAAAATCCTGCCGTTTTTGATACTGCCAATATCAATAGTTCTGCTTTGTTCATGAATTCTTTTTTAAATGCACAAGGTTACTATTATGCTATTTTAACCAATCGCTTTACATTAGATACGGTAAAAGATCAAATAAGGGCAAGTGTTTACATGAATATTGATGCGGGTAAAAATATTACCATTGATCAGGTAAACTATGAAATGAACGACTCGAGTTTGCAAAAAATTGCAAGTACATTATCCAGTAAAAGTTTATTGAAAAAAGGCAATCCTTATTCCAAACAAATTATCAGTAATGAATTGGATAGAATCGTTGGTATCTTTAGAAGAAATGGGTATTACAAAATTACCAGAGAAGATGTTTACGCCTATGTAGACTCTAACAATACCAATCTTTTTTCATTAACCATAGATCCATTTGAACAAGCTAAATTATTATCTGAAGTTGCCAAAGCTAAAAAAGAAAATCCCAATTGGGATATCACCATCAGACAAAGAGAAGTAGAAGACAGTTCTAGATTATTTAAATACCATATTGGAAATTTATTCTACTACCCTGAAACAAAAATTACCGACGTTCCAGATAGCTTGATTCGGGATAAATCTTTTTTTGAAAAAAGAAACAATGAATCGATCATGCGGTACAAGAAAGGGTTGTTTAATTATAGACCCTTGAAAGAAGATACTTATTTTAAAAAGGGAGATATTTATAATGAAGACAAATATTTTAAAACAGCCAATGCCCTAGGGCAATTAGCTGCTTGGCAAAACGTAGACATTAGACCTTTCATCAGAGATAAAGATACTTTAGACATGTATTTTTATATGACTCCTGCCGTTAAACAAAGTTTTACGGTTGATTTAGAAGCCAGCCGAAATATAGCTGATATTGGCGTTACCAATTTATTGGGGATTACTACCAACCTATCTTATAATAATCGCAATGTTTGGAAGAACGCGATTCAATCCATTGCCACTTTTAGAACGGGAGTTGAATTAAATATCTTAAACACCAGTAATCAACCCGATCAGTTATTACAAACCTTCTTAATTAATGTAGGTCATACTTATGTTTTCCCTGGCATTGTTCAACCCTTTAAAAGGTGGAAAGGCTTGGACAATATTGATAATAGAAGAACCCTTTGGTCTGTAAATGGAGGGTATGTAGATAGAAGGAATTTTTATACTATTCGTACATTAACTACCAGCTTTGGTTATGAATGGAAAAAAGGAAATAATTCCTTTTTATATAAGCCCATCAACGTAGAAGTATATGCCATTGACAAATTAGATTCGCTAGACCAATTGATTATTAAAAACCCTTTTTTAAAAGCCTCTTTTAACGAGGGAAGCATTGTAAGTCAGAGTTTATCCTTTGTTAGAACAACCAATGGAATCAACAATCCAAATAAAAATAAATTTTATCGAGTTGCCATTGAAGAAGCAGGTGGTTTATTCGGTTTTATTCCTGGTCTTAAAGGCAATATCTATCGTTATTTAAAAGTAGAAACCGAATACAAGCAATCGGTAAAATTTTTAAAGTCTGAACTAGCTTATAGAGCTTTTGCTGGTTTGGGTTACAATTATGGAGGGGACACCATCATTGGACCAACCTTACCGTTCTTTAAACAGTTTTCTGCTGGTGGCCCCAATAGTATGCGAGCTTGGAGATTAAGGCAACTAGGCTTGGGTAGTTCTAATCAAAGTGAACAGGATACAGCCATTAACGCGTTTCGTGATCGCTTTGGTGACATGCAACTAGAGTTCAATGTGGAATATCGTTTTCAGTTAGCTACCATTGGTAGTTTCAAAATTGGATCGGCTGTATATGCAGATATTGGAAACGTTTGGAACATCAGAAAAGCAGCTTCTACCGACTCAGATACCCGCTTCTCCTTAAATAGTTTTACGAGAGATATGGCCATCGGTATTGGAACTGGGCTAAGATTTGATATGTCTTATTTTTTAATTCGGCTAGATTTTGCTTACAAATTAAAAGACCCATTAAGGGCTGCTAATAATGGTTGGATGAGCATCAAAGACTTTACGTGGAATGATATACGACCCAATGGAATTAGAGTACCCAACTTTGCTTTACAATTGGGCATTGGATTACCCTTCTAAAGCCTTAAGCTGATGTATTGCAGTCTCAAAACCTTCCATGGTTTGAGCTTCTTCTACTTTAAATTGACCAATACGGGTTCTTCTTAAGCTGCTCATATATCCTCCAACCCCCAGCGCTTTTCCAAAGTCGTGGGCTAGGCTTCTTATATAAGTACCTGTTGAGCAAATCACTTTAAAATGGATGACTGGTAATTCAATCTTTACAATCTCAAAAGCGTGTATGGTAATTGGTCTCGGCTCTAGTACTACATCTACCCCCTTTCTTGCCGCTAAATAAACCGGTTTCCCGTCTTGCTTAATGGCTGAATGGATGGGTGGCACTTGCATAATTCGGCCAATAAATTGCTGTGTGGCTTGATGAATTTGCGCTTCGGTTAAATGCTCAATTGAACAAAACGAGGTTGGCTCAGATTCTAAATCGTATGTAGGCGTAATAGCACCGAGTGTAAAAGTACCCGTGTATTCCTTTTCCATACCCATGTATTCATTGATCTTCTTGGTAAACTTTCCTGTGCAAACAATTAGTAAACCAGTTGCCAATGGATCTAATGTTCCAGCATGCCCTACTTTTATGATTCTGGTGATATTCCTGATTTTTCTTACGACATCAAAAGAAGTCCAATCCAGTGGTTTATCAATTAATATTGCTTTGCCCTCTAAATAAGGTTGTAAAGCTGGATGAATTTCCTTTTGCTTCATGTTATTTTAGTTCGCTCCATAATGAATCCAAAACTGGATTGGGTGCAAAGGAACTCTTTTTATAAGGAATAGCAAATTCATTCGCATGTTTAATTCTGTCGTCTGTAGCTGGATGAGAAAGCATAAATGAAAATGCATCTGGAATTTCGGGGGTATTTTCCTTTAATCGTTGCATTAATTTTTTCATCGCTAATGGGTGTATTCCATTCTTCACCAATAACTTCATCCCCTCTTCATCTGCATTGGCTTCAATTCCTCTAGAAAAATGCATGGTTCTAAGTCCTTCCGCATTTTCAACAATGATTGATAAAATACCCGATACATCATTTAAGACAACCGATACCATTAAACCTGTTGCAGCACTTCTTAATATAGATTTTAAACTATGCCGTTCGTTAATATGAGCTGCTTCATGCCCTAATAAAGCTGCCAACTCATCGGGAGATTTCATCGCTTTTAAAATGCCTGTATAAACCACTATATTTCCCCCCGGTATAGCATATGCATTCACTTCTTTATTTTTTACCACCGTTAATTTAATGGGATAGTCTTTACTGAGTTTTAATTCTTTGGCAAACTGCTGCAGAACTGCTGTGCGCCTTTCATCAATGGTTTCTCCTCTCATCATTGATTCATGCATTTTTTCACCGATTTCTGTTTCGGTTTCAGGTTTAATTAATTTTAACCCTGCCCAAGGGACAATGGCAGATATGGCCCAATACACACCAGCAAATAAGACCACTACCATTAACAATAAAGTAAGTGCATTCATCCTTAACAAGGAACCTGCAAAAGATGAATCTTTCTGTTCGAGTTGTTGCTTTAAGGACTGTACAAATGATTCGTTTGTATTAAAAGAAATATAATTGGTAGCTTCTTTATTCAAGAATACAAAAAAATTATTGCCCGTTTGTTGAATTTTGCACTGATTATATGCATAAAACAAAACGGTAGCTTCTTTATTCCAATAGAATCCCATTTGAATAAAAATGCCTTCTGTATTATAATACATCAAAGCAGGATTAGCTCCCGCTTGCATTCCATCAAAAAAATCTACTGAATAAACTTGCTCCATTATATGATAAATCCAAAGTCTAAAAAGTCTGCAATATCTTCTCCTGTGGCATCACTATAATTGGCTTGGGTTTGTCTTAGTTCATCAAATGCAATTGTTCCATCTAATGAAATACTAGATACAATAAAGCGAGTTGTTCTCATGATAATCCAAGGAGTTGCCAATCCTAAAGTAAAAACAAATAAGAGTAAGTTTACTAAGATTAATTCAAAAAAATCTCCACCAGTTGCGGTTGATTTAACCAACATGGTTTGATCATCTTTAGTAAGCCTTAAATTGTCAATAAAATAATTAAACAAATCTTTTTGCCACCAGAAAAAGTAAATACCAAATGTGATAAGCGTTAGTAAATAGCCTTTTACATTTAGCCAAAAATATTCACCCCCAACGCCTTTATAAGCAAATCTTGCATCCCCAATTTTTACATTACAAAGCAAGTACCTTCTTAAATTCATAGCAAACCAAGCCCCATAAATGCCAAATGTAAAAATGGTTAATAACGTACCCTTTACACATAAAAAAAACAAATCCCATTTATCGCCCATGTAGCCAAATCTAATTCCACTCCAAACAGTTTTTGCAAACCGGTATCGATAGGATCCATGAATAGCAAACGGAATAATTAATACTAGCACTATATATAACAATACAAATCCTACTAATTCCTGCTCATTTAAGGCCAAATAAACCACTAATGCATAAAGACCCAAAAGCAGTATAAATGCTTTAATAAATCCTTTAAACATTTCTGATCCTGTACCAGTAAATACAAAGGGCTGATTATTAAAAATAGTATTCCCGTAAAAGAAATGAAGCGTTCTAGCTTTAGCCCACGGGTAATACAAACCAAGGGTAATGGTAGTGAGTATAATATTAACTAACTGAATTTTGAAATACTCAAATCCATTTCCCTTAAAGACGAGACTATATTTATTATATTCCATTTAATAAATATATCAATATGCTCTTGCAAAAAGCACTCTTTGGGTAGATTTTTTTTGAGTTAAAATACACTGACCTTCTTCCTGAGGATTATCCAAAGGAATACAACGAATAGTTGCCTTGGTCAGTTCTTTAATTTTATCTTCTGTTTCAGCCGTACCATCCCAATGTGCAGACACAAAACCAGCATTGGTATCTAAGATTTGAACGAATTCATCCCAAGTATCGGCCTTTCTAATATTTTCTTGTTGAAATGCTTTTGCTTTGTTGTACATAGACACTTGAATATGGTCTAATAGGTCTTTCACATAAGCCGAAATTCCTTCTAATGCTACCGTTTGTTTTTCTTTGGTATCTCTTCTAGCTACTTCTACTACTTTATTCTCTAAATCTCTTGCCCCTACAGCGATTCTTACAGGTACTCCTTTTAGTTCATATTCTGCAAATTTCCAACCTGGTCTACTGTTATCTGAATCATCATATTTAACGGTAATACCTAATGTAACCATTTCCTTTTTCATTTGATGTACTACATCATCAATTTGGGCTTTCTGCTCTTCCCCTTTATATATAGGAACAATCACCACTTGAATTGGGGCAATTCGAGGTGGTAAAATCAAGCCGTCGTCGTCACTATGTGCCATCACCAATCCCCCAATTAAACGGGTACTAACTCCCCAACTGGTTGCCCATACATAGTCTAACTTATTTTGCTTGTCACTGAATTTTACATCAAATGCTTTGGCAAAATTTTGTCCTAAGAAATGAGAAGTACCAGCTTGTAATGCTTTACCGTCTTGCATTAAAGCTTCAATACAATAAGTATCTTCGGCTCCTGCAAAGCGTTCGTTAGGTGATTTAACTCCTTTAATAACCGGCAACGCCATCCAATTTTCTGCAAAGTCTGCATACACATCTAACATGCGCTTTGTCTCTTCTATTGCTTCTTCTGCTGTTGCATGTGCAGTATGCCCTTCTTGCCACAAGAACTCTGCTGTCCGTAAAAACAATCTGGTTCTCATCTCCCATCTTACTACATTGGCCCACTGATTAATCAACAAAGGCAAATCACGATAGCTTTGAATCCAACCTTTATAGGTATTCCAAATAATGGCTTCACTAGTAGGGCGCACCACTAATTCTTCTTCTAATTTTGCCTCAGGATCAACCATTAATTTCCCTTTATTATTGGGATCTGTTTTTAATCTATAATGGGTAACTACTGCACATTCTTTTGCAAATCCTTCTGCATTTTTTTCTTCTGCCTCAAATAGGCTTTTGGGTACAAAAAGCGGAAAGTAAGCATTCTGGTGACCAGTGTCTTTAAACATTTTGTCTAACACATCACGCATATTTTCCCATAGTGCAAAACCGTAGGGCTTAATCACCATACATCCTCTAACAGCTGAGTAATCTGCTAAGTTTCCCTTGATAATTAAGTCGTTATACCACTGTGAATAATCCTGTGCCCTAGCCGTTATTTCCTTACCCATAAAATATTTTGTTTTTTTTAACCCACTCAACACTAACATTTGTTAGTTGGCATGTATTTTGCCATTATATTGAAAGAAGTTATTAATCGCAAATGTATGTAACTTCACCCAACCAAATTGATGAACCTAAAAAGGAAAATCATGAAAAAATTATTTGTAAGTGCTTTTGTTGCTACCACCCTACTCAGTGGATGTAGTACTGCTTATCAATTAGGACAAACTCCTGATGATGTATATTTTTCGCCAGGACAAGAGGTAGAATCCTATGCCTCCAATAACAATAAGAATAACGACGAACGTTATCAAGAATATGTGAGCACAATGGACGACCGCTATCTACGCATGAGAGTCGCTAATAGAAACCGTTGGAGTACCATCGATAACTTTAGCTATTGGAACGATATGCGTTACGATTTCTCTCCTTTTAGTTTTAATCATTTTAATTCGTTTAATCCTTGGATTCTAGACCCTTTCAGGTTTAATTTGAACCCATGGAGTATTGGGTTTGGATTTAGACCAGGTATCAACGCTTGGAATAACTTTTATGGTGGTGGTTTTTTTGGTGGCGGATGGAATGGTGGAATTTTTGGAAATCGAATGGGTTGGGGAAATCCAATGTTCTCTGTGGTGAACTATGCAAATCCAAAAGCAATTACTCCTGCGTATAATTCAGGATCAAACTTAAGTGCTTTAAGAAACAGAAGTTACAATAATAGTAACAATGCAAAAGGCGGAAACTGGTACGCTACTGGCGGCTCTAATAGCAGCAATAATTTTGGCAATTTAGTAAAGCGTGTATTTGCTAATCCAAATACTTCGGGAGGCTCTGCAACCACTTATGATCGTTCTATCAGAACTTTTGGCAACAGCTCAAGCGGTAGTATTCCTGCTACGAGCAGCAGTGCGGGTGGTGCTAGCGGTGGTTTTAAAAGTACTGGATCTAGTGCCAGCACAGGACGTGGTGGTAGAAACTAATTAACACTTTGTATGAAAAAATATTTCGGCTTTTTATTAAGCGGACTGGCCATTTTTGTTCAAACCGCAACTGCTCAAACACCTGAAGAAGCACTTAGGCTTGCTTGGTTTACTCCCAATGGAACTGCTAGAAATATGGCAGTAGGTGGAGTCATGGGATCTTTAGGTGGAGATATTACTGCTAACCATGTAAACCCAGCTGGTATTGGTTTATACAAAACAAGAGAGTTGGTTTTATCGCCTGGTTTTTTACTTAATAATAATAAATTCAACTACCGAGGAACAGATTCTAGCACCAATAAATCAGGATTCGCTTTAGGTACTAGTGGACTTATTTTAGCAGGGAACAACCGATCTGGATATAGCAAGTGGACAAGTTCTGCATTTGCCATATCCGTAAATCAATTGGCCAATTATAATAATCAAGTAAGTTTTAGTGGGCAAAATAATTTCAGTTCTTTTACTGAAAAATATTTAGAAGAATTAACCCGAGATAGAGCTGATACCAATGCAGCTTTAAGTAATTATATTTTTGGTTCATCACTGGCTTTCAGAACTTTTTTAGTAGATACATTAAGTGGCCTAGGTGGTGCAGTTGCGGGATACCAAAGCTTGGTTCCTATTTCTTCTGGTGTTACCCAATCGTATAATGCAAGAACCAGTGGTGGATACAATGAAATCGCGTTGGGGTTGGCGGGTAATATGGCCGACAAACTCTATGTAGGTGGAAGTTTTACCATTCCAATCATTAAATACACTAGGGAATTGGTTTACAGCGAGAGGGATATTACCAATGACCCTACCAATCAATTTAACTTTTTTGAATACAAAGAAACATATACTTCCCAAGGTGCAGGTATTGGATTGAAATTAGGAACCATTTACAAACCAACTGAATTTGTCAGAATTGGATTTGCATTTCACAGCCCACAGTTAATTACCATGACGGATAGAATCCGTTCTTCTTTGATTGCGGATACGGAAGGATATGCTGGAAGGCGCTCAGAAAGTAGCGATGATCTAAACAATGGTCGTGCAGGCACCAGCAAGTATAATATTACTACTCCTTGGAGAGCCATCGGTAGCTTTAGTCTTGTTTTCAGAGAAATTAATGATACCCGTTTACAAAGAGGTTTTATCAGTGCCGATATTGAATATGTTCACTATAAGGGAGCAAGATTTACCGTAACTGGTGAAAATGCGGCAGATGCAGGTTTTCGCAATTATTATTCTGCCTTAAATGAATCCATCATTGATAATTACAAAGGCAATATCAATGCTAAAATTGGCGGTGAATTAAAATTCAATACAGTAATGTTCAGATTAGGTGCTGCTTATTATGGTAGTCCTTATCAAGACGAAGCATTGAAAGCCAGCAGAATCATTGGTACTGGCGGATTGGGATATAGAAATAAGGGGATATTCATAGACCTATCCTATTCGCATATCATGAACAAAGATGCGGTGTTTGCATATCGTTTAAATGATAAGCCCAACACTTTTGCAGAACAGCGTGGTAATAGAGGAAATATTATGCTTACTTTAGGATTTAAATTTTAATCCTAGCAATTAAGCAACTACTTCTCCTTCTAAATCGTAATCGTAGGCTTTGGTGATTTTCACTTGTACAAATTCCCCAATAGGCAATTTTTTAGTACTGTGAATGACTACTTCATTGTCTACTTCTACACTATCAAATTCAGTTCTACCTAAGTAACGACCAGCTTCTTTTTTATCAATCAATACTTTAAAAATTTTTCCTACTTTTTCTTGGTTTTTCTCGTAAGAAATTTCCTGTTGCACTTCCATGATCTCTTGCGCACGTGCCGCTTTTACTTCAGCGGGAACATCATCTTCTAAATCATATGCACTGGTATTTTCTTCATGACTATAATTAAAAATACCTACCCGATCAAAGCGGTGTTCCTGTAAAAATGCTTTCAATTCTTCTACGTCTTCTTCAGTTTCCCCTGGAAAACCCGCAATCAATGTGGTTCTTAAACAAATACCTGGAACAGCTGCTTTTATCTGGTGAATCAATTCAGACATTTCTTCTCGGGTAATATTACGACGCATCGCTTTTAGCATACGATTGCTTGCATGTTGCAATGGCATGTCTAAATAATTACAGATATTTTCTCTGCGCTGCATTACTTCTAAAATTTCCAAAGGAAATTTACTTGGATAAGCATAATGTAATCTAATCCACTCCAATCCTTTTATATCGGCCAGTTCATCTAACAATTTAGGCAATGCACGCTCTTTATACAGGTCTAAACCATAATAAGTTAGCTCTTGGGCAATCAACATAATTTCTTTCACGCCCTTTTGAACCAAAGATTCAGCTTCTGTAACCAGGTCCTCAATAGATCTACTAATATGTTTCCCTCGCATTAATGGGATGGCGCAAAAAGAGCAGGTTCTATTACACCCTTCTGCAATTTTTAAATACGCATAATGCTTGGGAGTACTCAACATGCGTTCGCCCAACAACTCTGCCTTATAATCGGCTTCAAACTGTTTTAAAATCAAAGGCAATTCTAGCGTGCCAAACCATGCGTCTACTTCTGGCATTTCTGCTTCTAAATCGCCCCTGTATCGCTCACTTAAACAGCCTGTAACATATACTTTATCTAATTTACCTCTACGCTTGAGTTCAACCTGATCTAAAATGGTATTAATACTTTCCTCTTTGGCTTTATCGATGAACCCACAAGTGTTCACCACCACAATATTGTGGTCTAATTTGGCATTTTCATGCACTACGTCAATATCATTAGCAGCCAATTGACCACTTAATACTTCTGAGTCCACTAAATTTTTACTGCAGCCGAGGGTAATAATATTAACCTTATCCTTTTTGAGTGTTTTTGCCTTCATGAGAGGGCAAAATTAAGGATTTTGAAGGGAACCCATATTGGACTAAATCAATTTGCCCACTAAGCCTACCAAAAGTTCTAATCCATTCTGCATATTGGATAGTGCTTTTATTTTATCATTATTGCTTTTTGTTTGGTCTTTAATGAGTTTAATTAACTGATTAAACTCCGCCGTATTCATAGAATTTTCAGTCAATAATTGGTCAATTTCTTTTTGCTTAATGCTAGTCAATTGATCAATCTGATTGGATAATGCAGCATCAGTTTCTTTTTGTGCTTGCTTTGCTTTCTTTTGCCATTGATTATTCATAACAGCTTTTATTGGTTCAATACTTTATTTAAGTCTTTGTTCAAATTCACTATGAGCCCACCAATATTCCCGGAAGAGTGAATAAATCGATCCAATAGTTCAGCCAATTGGTCATAATCAATACCCTTCCGCTTAAACCAATTCGATTGATTCAATAATTGCTTTTTTTCTTCATTTAATTTTACTGCAGATTCTAGTAATTTTTTCATCTCAGTATTAGCCATATTATATTTTGCAAAATCGGCATTGAGCTGATCCATAATTTTAATTTTTGCTGAATCTAGTGCCATTTGCATAGCATACTGACGCTCATTAATCATTGGCAGAGCTGCAGCCATTATTTGTGGCAATTCCGATTTAACATCTAAGTCATCATCCAAATCGCTGGTCATTTTATGAATGATGCTGGGCGTATACTCATTCTTGATAAAATCATTGACCCGGGCTTTTTTTTCAGCAAATAATTGATGCATCAACAAGGTATTCAGTTGATGCATTCTAGCCCCTTCCTCTTGAATACGTTCCGACAAAGTGATGCTTTGTAATGGAATTCTTGTGCAAGACCCAAACCCACATCCAAGACCAACTATAAGCAAGAAGAGAAAAAATGAAAACCTGTTTCGCATGCGCCTAGATTAATGTACCAAAATAAGGTTTAGCGAAAAGATGTGCAACCGTGTTTTCACGGAGATTTTAATCCCCCAACCAACTATTTAAGATGAACAATTGATCAGCAGTAATGGAAGGCAATACACTGATTTTATATTGCAACTTTTTCTGCCCCGATTTTTCAACTTCAGTGCTAGTAAGGGTTAAACCAGCATAGCCCAAGTATTTTTGATAATCCAATCCCTTAGTAGTTGAAATATATTCAAATTCATTGGCCAAAGAAGTTCCAGCCATTTGCTCACAGGCTGCTTGAAATTCTGCATCAGTAAACCCACGCTTTAATCGTTGATAATATTCTTGGTACATAAAGCGCATTACCTGATCTAAACTGTATTGATTGTTGGATGCATTACGTATAGCTAAGTCTAATAACATACCCACCACAGGGCCTTTATCATAATAAGAAATGGCTTTATTTTTGTCTTGACCGCTTGTACCAAAAGGGCCATCAGACCAAGTGTTATAACTGGCTTGCAATAAACTTTGGTGAGCTTTACCTGGATTATTTTCGTGAGCGGTAATATTATTTGCAAGGTTATCTAAAAAAGTTTCCCTATCCACAATCTTAGCCCGTTTCACCATTAAGTATTCAAAGTAAACCGATAAGCCTTCGCTGATCCATAGCTGGGTGGTCTTACTCCCCTTATCATAATCAAAAGGCCCTAACTCTACGGGTCTTATTCTTTTCACATTGTAATGGTGAAAATATTCATGACTTAAAAAATTCATGATTCTGTTAATATCCGCTGGCGTTTTCAATTCATTTCCGTTAAAACTGACGGTAGTATTATTCAAGTGTTCAATGCCTCCCCTACCCGGTCCAATTCCAATAAAAGTATATTCCTTAAACGGAATATGATCTATAATATTCACCCCTTGTTCAATCGCTTTTTGCAATGTATTCATGAAGAGTACTTCATCAAAACTGCCCATATTATACCCAATAAAACGATGAGGTACACCCCTTACCGTAAAAGCTGGTAATTCTTTTAAATCTCCAATTAAAATGGGGCAATCATACAAGATATCAAAATTGGGTGCAGTAAATACATTGGTTTTCCCTTTCACCAGTTCTAATCCTGTTGCAATTTTATTGAATTTAGGTTGATCAGCACTGTTGATTTTTACTTGAACTGGCAGTTGTAGCATAGAAGCTACATACATAAAATGATTAGCAGGCACTATATATGCGTGAGCACTATCAATAAAACTATTGGCAACAAATTTTCGCTTTGTTTGAATTTGATAAGTAACGCGAAAAGGACTATTCTTTTTATTAAAAATTATCCATGTATTATTATTAGTCTTTCTAACTTTTAATGGGGTGCCATTGATACTTTGCGCAAAAAAAGAATCTACTGTATTGGCATAGTTCATTAACTGATAGTACCCGGGCATCCAGTTGGGCATTTTTAGCACAATAGAATCTTGGTTAAACCCAGCAACATCAAGGCTTATATGAAATTTTCCCTTTGCCGCCTGTGGCATTGAAACAGTGTAATGCAATTGAGGTTGAGATTGAGCCCTAATCATTCCTGCAATCAGGAAGAAAGCACTTAAGCAAAAAATTTTTGTTTTCATAATCAACCCTTTATTTACGAATTAACTCAATATGCGCTCTTTGCAATTTTTGCGCTAACCATGCTTGAAGTTTTGAGGCGCTTGTACTATCTAATCCATTGGTATGTTGATACAACAAAACCGTTACTTGCTTGCTACTATCTGTGCCCAAATAATAGTCGTGATTGCCCATAGAAACGGGAACTATATCAGGAAATAAAATAGCCAACTCTTTAAAAATCTGTTCTTGATTGAGCGATTGTTTTTCCAACTCTTTTTGAACGGAAAGTAGATAGCCAATGTCGTTTGAAACAGATGTATTCACAATAACTGAATCTTGTAAAATGACCAAACTAGTGTTTGGAAGATTGTATTGAGCTAATTTGTTTTGTAAAGAATCAACTTCATGATTACTAAATCGTTTGCTTAAAAAGGCCAATTCTATTTTACTGGTTGGAAAAACAGCTACTTTTTTATGGACCACCATTTGTCCCTTTTCTATAAATTCTGTTTTGATAAATTCATCAACCCTTGCTCTGAATTTTTTCTCCTGAATCATTTGATAAGCAAAATAGATACTCGGAACTAAAAGCAATACAATCAAAAAACTAATGGTGTTTCTTATTTGTTTCTGTTTTACTTTATCAACATGATTTACCAATGGATACTTTAAGTATTTCACTATCACAAAAGTGGCAATCCCAATGAAAAAACAATTAATGGTATAAAGAAATAACGCTCCTAGAAAGTACGCATAATTGCCCATGGCCAACCCATACCCTGCTGTACACAAAGGGGGCATCAGCGCCGTTGCAATAGCTACTCCAGGAATAGGATTACCCTTTTCGGCCCTTGTAATAGCAATCACCCCTACCAAGCCACCAAAAAAAGCAATCAATACATCATAAATATTGGGCGAAGTTCTGGCCAATAATTCACTTTGTGCATCTTTAAAAGGGCTGATTAAGAAATATAAAGTAGAAACCAGTAAGCTTACTAGCGTAGCAATCAACAAATTCTTACCCGACTTTTTCAATAAAGCAAAATCATAAGTTCCCAAAGCAAAACCAGCACCCACAATGGGTCCCATCAAAGGAGATATCAGCATAGCACCAATGATAACTGCAGTTGAATTCACATTCAATCCAACAGAAGCCACCACAATGGCACAAGCCAATATCCACAGGTTAGCACCTCTAAAGCTAGTATTGCGTACAACATTATCTAGCACTTTGGCTTTCTCTTCCTCGCCATTTTGCAAATCAATAAAACCGAGTAATTTGTTCATACACTTAAAGATACAATTTCCTTAAATGCATATCATGTACCAGTATTACTTATGCACTTCACTGGTAAAGTGGAACGTAATGTCGGGGTTATTAGTGATTTCAGTATTCAAGAACCATTCACTTTGTGCTAAGTATACGGGCTGACCATCTTTGTCTTCTGCTGCGTTTTGTTGCTTGAATCTTAAAAAGTCTTCTAACTTTTTAGGGTCTTTACTGGTTAACCAACAGGCTTTATAAAAAGGTAGTGTTCTAAATTCACAAGCAGCTCCATACTCTTGTAAAAGACGGTATTGAATAACTTCAAATTGTAATTCACCCACACAACCAATGATTTTTTTATTACCTCCATGTTGGGTAAATAATTGAGCAACTCCTTCGTCCGTCAACTGGCTGATTCCTTTTTCGAGCTGCTTGGTTTTCATTGGGTCTTTGTTGACCAACTCCTTAAATATTTCTGGAGAGAAAGTAGGAATTCCACTAAAGTAGTAGTTCTCTCCTTCGGTCATGGTATCCCCAATTTTAAAATTACCCGTATCAAATAAACCCACCACATCACCCGCATAAGCATCTTCCACTACTTCTTTGGAACGAGCCATAAAGCTATAGGGATTACTAAAGCGCATGTCTTTGTCTAAACGAACATGGTGATAATATTTATTGCGCTCAAACTTACCACTACAAACTCGCATGAAAGCAATTCGGTCTCTATGTTTAGGATCTAGGTTTGCGTGTATCTTAAAAATAAATCCACTGAACTTTTCTTCTCCTACTTCAATGGTTCGGGTGGTTGTTTCTCGAGAACGAGGAACTGGTGCTATTCTAATAAAAGTGTCGAGCATTTCCTTCACCCCAAAATTATTCACTGCTGATCCAAAAAATACGGGAGCGATGGATCCACTTAAATAATCAGCAGGATTTAAGTCACCATATACCCCATCAATCAGCTCTACGTCTTCTCTGAGTTGGTTGGCATCACGGACACCAACTTTTGCATCCAATACGGGGTCTGCTAAATCGGTAATGGCAATCACATCTTCTTCCTCTGCCTTAGTACTTGCCGTAAATAACCGCAAACTCTTATTGTCTAAATTATATACCCCCTTAAACTCTTTACCACTATTGATAGGCCAAGTCATTGGGTGCAGGGATATACCAAGTTCTTTTTCTATCTCTTCTAACAAATCAAATCGATTCTTTCCATCACGGTCCATTTTATTGATGAACACAATCACAGGTGTATCGCGCATACGACACACTTCCATTAGTCTTCTGGTTTGTGCTTCTACCCCGTTCACACTATCAATTACCAAGATAACACTGTCTACTGCAGTTAGTGTTCTGTAAGTATCTTCCGCAAAGTCTTTGTGGCCAGGCGTATCCAACAAATTGATAAGAATATTCTGGTATTCAAAAGTCATTACCGAAGTAGCTACGGAGATACCCCTTTGACGCTCAATTTCCATGAAGTCGGAAGTGGCCCCTTTTTTAATTTTATTGCTCTTTACCGCACCTGCCACTTGAATGGCACCTCCAAATAATAATAACTTTTCCGTTAAAGTAGTTTTACCAGCATCTGGGTGAGAGATGATGGCAAATGTTTTTCTTCTGTTAATTTCTTTCTCGTACTTCATATATATAATAAAAGCGCCCCCAATAATAAAATGGAGGCGCAAAGGTAATCTTTATACAGTTAGTTTAAACTCCTGAAATCTACAGGGACCAGCTTACTCACCCCAGGCTCCTGCATGGTTACTCCGTAAATCACATCTACGGCTCCCATGGTTTGCTTGTTATGGGTTACAATAATGAACTGAGAATTATCACTGAATTTCTTAATCATTTGGGTGAATTTACCCACGTTGGCATCATCCAATGGCGCATCTACCTCATCCAAGATACAGAATGGTGCTGGCTTAATTAAGTAAATAGCAAATAATAAGGCGGTTGCAGTCAAGGTTTTTTCTCCTCCACTCAATTGGGTAATAGAACTAGGACGCTTACCCTTGGGCTTAGCCACAATCTCAATACCTGTATCTGCTAAGTTATCCGGATTTACCATCAACATATCTGCAGTATCTTCCTCTGTAAATAATGCTTTAAACACTTTTTGGAAGTTCTCTCTAACCTTGTTAAAGGTTTCTAAGAACAATTGATTGGCTGTTTCTTCCACTTCTAAAATGGTTTGCAACAAGCTTTCCTTAGCGGTAACCAAGTCGTTCTTTTGCTCTAAAATAAAGTCGTAACGCTTCTTCATTTCAGTGTAAGCTTCAATAGCAGTAGGGTTTACTTCACCCATATTGTCCATGCGCTTGCGCATTCTATCTGAAGCAGCTTGCAATTCTTCTAAAGGCGTATCAGAAGTTCTAGGTTGATCAAGGATCTCGTCTAGTTCAATCTTAAACTCAACATGCAAGCGCTCCTTCATTCCAGCCAATTGCAATTTAAGTTCATTGAGTTTATCTTTGAGTTCATTGACTAAATGATCAATCATCTCCTTGCTCTTCACTTTCATACGAAGCGCACTTTCTTTCTCTTGCAATGCATTTCTATAATTATAGTAAGCTTGATCGGCTTCATTCAATTTAATTTCTTCCGCTTCCTTATTACGCATTAACTCAAGCAATAGTTGCTCAACTTCTTGTAAAGAAGCCACCCCATCTACAATTGCTTGTTCGGCTTCAGCTAATTGAGCGGTATTGGTCTTGATTTGCTCATGCAAATCATTCAATTGATTCTCTTTAAATAATAACTCTTGCTTAATAGTAGTTAATTTACTCTGCTGACGAGTCAACTGTAAATTGGTTTCATTAAACTGACCCGATGCAAAATGATAGGCTTTCTCTGATTCTTGATAGTCTTGTTCTAGATTACGCATTTGCGCTGCAGTATCTTGCAATTGACTGTTTAACTCAATCAAAACTTCTCTGGTTTCAGCAATAGCATCTTGCTCATCTTGCAAACGGCCTTCTATATCAGCCAAGCGCTGCTCTCCGTTTTGTTGAGCAGCCTGTAAATTTTCTATTTTATTTTTAGCAGCAAAAACTTGATTGGTCAATTGATTGATCTCTTGCTCTGTAGCCTTAATAGCATGTTCTTTCAATTGATCGCTAAACGCAATAACTTCATTGTGTTTGGCTTGAATATCTGCTTTTAATAAACTCACTACCGATTCTTGATCCTGAATTTCTTCTGCCAATTTTTCTAAGTTTTTGGCACGACCAATTTTTTTACCTTCAAATAAGCCAACACTTCCCCCAGTTAGGGTATACTTCCCTTTAACGTATTTACCTGTTTTCTCTAAAACAACCGCACCATTTGAGTGATGGATGGCTTCTTCGTTTTCCCCAATATATACATTGCCCAATAGGTATTCAGCAAGTTTATAATATTGGTCATCCACTTCTATTACATCCAATGCTTTTAGCGTATTGGCTGGCTGGTTGGTATTATTTTGAAAATTGGCAAATTGGTCTAATAAAAAGAAATTGGCTTTGCCTTTTTTGTTATCGTCTAATAAATGAACGGCTTTTAATCCTTCCGCTAAATTATTAACCACATAATAGTTTAGGTAAGGCTCCAATACATTTTCAACTGCAGTTCGGTATTCTTCTTTTACATAAATAATATCTGATAAAATAGGGGCAGCATGATTCCAATCATTGTTCTTATGTAAAAACTTAATGCTCTCAGGATACCCCTCCATTGAATCAATCAAGCTTTTCAACAAATTAAATTCGTTGCGCTTAGCATCTAATTTGCGGTTCTCATCGGCCAACTCCCCTCTCAACACTTCTAATTGTTGTTGGGTTTCAAAAATCTGCTCTTTGGTTTTTTCATGCTGCTCTTGCAATTGAACCAAATCAATCCGCTTCATTTCTAAGGCTTCTTCTTTTTCAGCGCTTTCAGACTGCAATTGGTCTAACTGTTGCAAACGATTGGTTCGTTCATCAGACAACTGCAATTGCATTCTTTGTAAATTCTGAATAGAGGTATCTGCAACAGCTACTTTTTTCTCTGCATCAAATTGATTGCGTTGAAATTGTTGGTACTGGTTTCTAACCGCATCCACCCCCGAACGCTTTTCATCAAATACCTGGCGCTTGGTCTCCACTTCTATTTTAGCTTCAGTAACACGATCTTGTAAAACCGCCAAATTAGCTTCCTCTTCGCCTACTTGCATTTGAGAATATTCAATTGAATCCCCAATGGTTTTTAATTGACCTTCCGCTTTTTCTAAGAAATCTTTTAAATTGGTTTCTTTCTCTTTTAGGTACTGAAGTTTTTGACTGGCAAGGTTTTTATCATTTTCTGTTGAGCGAAGATTTTGCTGCAATTCATTAAAGCCCTGCTGCATACTTTGAAGGGCTCTTTCTTGCGTAATAAATGCCACTTTCTCTTGTTCAATAGCCGCTTCTTCAGTAGCAATTTCCGCTTCCAATTGCATCTTCTTATCCATCTCGAGCTCTTGTTGCTCGGTTAACTCACGATAAGAAATATTGAACCCCTCCAAAGCTGCTTTGGCTAATTCAACCGCTACTTCTTTATATTCCTTTTTAATTTCATAAAACTTCTCTGCCTTTCTCGCCTGGCTCTCCAAGGTTTTTAACTGGTTATTGATTTCGAACAAGAGGTCTTCGATACGAGCTAAGTCTTGTTCTGTAGCATCCAGTTTATTCTTCGCTTCTTTTTTACGCGTTTTGTAAATGGTAATTCCAGCCGCTTGTTCCAACATTCTTCTACGACTGTTTTCTTTGTCTTTGATGATATCATCTACCATTCCCAATTCAATGATGGCATAACTGTCTGTACTCACTCCGGTATCCAAAAACAAATTATGAATATCCTTCAATCTACAGGTAACATCATTCAATCTATATTCACTCTCTCCATTTTTATAAAAACGCCTAGTAACTGTCACCGTACTAAATTCGGTGGGTAGTAAGTTTTTAGTATTTTCAAAAGTCAAGCTTACTTCTGCCAATCCACTTGCACTTCTAGTTTTACTTCCGTTGAAAACCAGTGCTTCTAAATTCTCGCTTCTTAAAGCCGAAATCTTTTGCTCTCCAATTACCCAACGAATACTATCGATGATATTGCTTTTTCCACAACCATTCGGTCCAATAATGCCTGTTATGCCTTCGTCAAAGCTTACCACTGTTTTATCAGCAAAACTTTTAAACCCCTTGATTTCTAATGATTTTAATCTCACGTTATCGTTGTTTAGTACTTGCGAACATAAGGTAAAAGAAGAAGAATTTATAGGGCTGAAGGGCTATTGTGAATAACAAGTGTAGAATAAAAACATCTAGTCCTACAACCTTGCTATCAAAATATAAATAAAATATAGCTATAACATTGCAAATCAATTATTTAAAATAATTTAATTAATATTAATTAAAAATATAAAAATGAATAAATAAAGAAGGAGTTATCCACCTAAATTCGTGAATAAATCAAGGCCACTCGATTGAAACTATATTTGTGTTATGCAGTCCATTGTTTTCACCGTTACTAATGATATCAGCTACGACCAGCGGATGCATCGAATCTGCAGCAGCTTAGCAGCCAAAGGTTTCTCGATTAGGATTATAGGGGTGAATAGGTCTGGATCTATACCGCTGCCCATTCCACCGCTATATCAAGCTTCTTACCAACAACAACGTTTGAATTGCTTTTTCCAGAAGGGACCGTTTTTTTATATAGAATTTAATATTAAGTTACTAATCGTATTATGTTCATTATCATATGATATTGCTTGTGCAATTGACTTAGATACCATCCTACCTGTATGGTGGGCCACTTGGTTAAGGGGTAAGAAAAGGGTTTACGATGCCCATGAGTACTTTACCGAAATGAAGGAAGTTAGGAGTCGTCCCATGGTACAAAAGGTCTGGAAATGGATAGAACGAATTGCGGTTCCCCATTTTAAACAGGGTTACACGGTAAACCAACATTTAGCTAGCCTGTTTTATGGTCGACTTCAAATTAAATTTGAAGTCATTCGAAACCTCCCTTCCATCCAAAACCAACCCAATATCAGCCACTTAAAAGCCATTCAAAAAGGCGCCGTTTTGGCAGAAAACCCCATCGACAACCTTCAATATGCATATAATTTTACATCAAATAGACTCATACAATTAATTAATAATCAGCTCAAATCAAAATTTATTATATATCAAGGTGCTGTGAACCATGGGAGAGGGTTTGAACAACTTATTCCTGCGATGCAAGAAGTGAATGCCCCCCTTTTGATAGTTGGACAAGGCAACTTTCTAACCCAAACAACCTCCTTAATTAAGGAGTACGGTCTGGAAGAAAAGGTCTTCATTCATCCTCCCATCCCCCCTGCTGAACTAAAAATGCTTACCCCATTATCGCATATTGGACTCACCATTTTTGAAGCAGAGGGTATTAACCAATATTATTCTTTGGCCAACCGTTTTTTTGATTATATGGCTGCGGGTGTTCCACAGGTATGTGTCAATTACCCGATGTATGCGGAAATTGTTGAAGCAAATCCATTTGCTTTGCTAATCAATAATATTGAACCTTACACAATTGCAACTGCTTTGAACAATTTGCTATCAGATGATGTTCTTTACAACAGACTCCAACAAGAATGCTCCAAAGCAACTAAAGTGTTGAACTGGGAGAACGAGTCCAATCAATTAATTGCCTTTTATAGCCGTCTCTAATTTTGGAAAAGCACTTACATATTATTTCTTTTGACGTTCCCTACCCTGCTAATTATGGGGGTGCAACCGATGTTTTTTATAAACTACCTGCTTTTCATGCGCAGGGGATCAAAGTACATTTTCACTGTTTTGACTATGGAAGAGGTCAACAAAAAGCCTTGGATCAATATTGTGAGAGTGTACATTACTATCAACGAACCGAGGGGCATAAGGGCTTTTCGAGTAAGTTACCCTATATAGTAAGTAGCCGCATTAATGAAGATCTTTATCAAAATTTACTGAAAGACGACCACCCCATTTTTATGGAAGGAGTCCACTGCACTTATTTATTGCATGATAATCGTTTTAAAAAACGCGACTGTTTTGTACGCTTGCATAATATAGAATACCAGTATTATCGAGACTTATATACCAATGCGAGCTCCCTTTTCAAAAAAGCCTATTATTGGAACGAATCGAGATTGCTGAAAAAATACGAAGCTGATTTAGCGGGTAAAGCTACTTTTTGGGGTGTTAAAGAAGCCGATAACGATGTGTACCGCCACGAATTTGGCTGTAAAAATATAGAAGAACTCAGTTTATATATTCCTGATTGGAAACTGAGTTGCGAAGAAGGTATTGGCTCCTATTGTTTATACCATGGAGACCTGAGTGTAGAAGCGAATGAGAAGGCAGCGATCTGGCTACTAGAAAAAGTATTTAAAAACCTAGAGATTCCGTTTGTAATTGCAGGCAAAAATCCTTCAGAAAAACTGAAAGCAATCGCTTATTCTAGCAAATATTCTTGCTTGGTGGGTAACCCCTCCGAGAAAGAAATGCAGGATATGATTGCAAAAGCACATATCCATTTGTTGCCTGCTTATATTAGAACAGGAATGAAAATTAAATTATTGAATGCCTTATTCAATGGAAGGCATGTAGTGGTAAATGAAGCGATGATTGCTGATTCTGGTCTTGAACCGCTTTGTCATGTGGGAACCAGCGCCAATGCGTTCAAAGACTTGATTGCACAACTATACCATCAACCTTTTACTGAGGAGGAAATCAGGTTGAGGAATAAAATTCTAGTTCCCCGTTTTAACAACGAAGCCAATGCAAAAAAGCAAATTGGTTGGATCTGGGGTTAGTGGGCTGCACTATCTGCCACTTTTCCGTTTTCGGTTTTCAACATCCTACTAGGATAACGATTGATCACAATGAAATCGTGTGTGGCCATTACTACGGATGTGCCATAGTCTTTGGCAATTTGAAACAACAATTGCATGATTTCATCACTTGTTTCTGGATCTAGATTTCCGGTAGGCTCATCAGCCAATATTAGTTTGGGGGAGTTGAGCAGTGCTCTGGCTATTTCTACCCTTTGTTGTTCGCCACCACTCATTTCAAAAGGCATTTTAAATCCCTTGCTTTTTAAGCCCACTTTCTCTAAAACATCCGCTATTTTTTCCTCCATTAAACGTTCATCTTTCCAGCCCGTTGCCTTTAAAACAAACTTGAGGTTCTCATGTACATTCCGATCGGTCAACAATTGAAAGTCTTGGAATACTACTCCGAGGTTTCTTCGCAAAAATGGAACTTTCTTCCAATCCATTCCCCTTAAATCAAATCCTACTACAGATGCTTCTCCTTCGGTTAGCGTTAATTCTCCATATAAAGTTTTTAGTAAGCTACTCTTACCTGTTCCAGTTTTACCCACCAAGTAAACAAACTCTCCTTTACTAATAGTGAAATTAACGTCTTGTAAAATCAAGCTATTGCCCTGGTATATATTTACGTTCTTTAAAGAGACTACTGTTTCAGACATATTGTACATAATATAGTATTACAAATATAAGTGCTCCGCCAATAAGCAATCGTTAATATTGATAAGATACTTCACCAAATGAACCTTTCAGTAATAAAGAAGAGTGCCCCGTATGGGCAGCTTCTACCCTTCCTACAATTTGTGCTTCAATTCCCAAGCTAGCAGCGGTTGCAATCATTTGATGGGCTGTTACTTCATTGGTGAAAATTTCTAATCGATGTCCCATATTAAATACTTGGTACATTTCTCTCCAATCTGCTCCAGAATTTTCTCTGATTAATTCAAACACCGGTGGTGGGGTAAACAAATTGTCTTTTACAATATGCAAGGGTTTGGGCAAATATTTCATACACTTTGTTTGACCACCGCCACTGCAATGGATTACGCCGTGTATTTGATCAAAATGCACATCCAATAATCGCTTCATCAAGGGAGCATAGGTTCTAGTGGGAGACAACAATAATTTACCAATAGAAATAGACTCCCCATTAATTTGAATGGCATCGGTCATTCTATTTTTACCAATGTATATCACACTATCTTGCAACTGTGGTTCAAATGATTCAGGATATTGATTAGCATAATACTTTTCTAACACATCGTGCCGTGCACTGGTTAAACCGTTACTACCCAATCCACTATTGTACTCCGTTTCGTAATGGGCTTTCCCAGCACTAGCAAAACCAACAATCACATCCCCTTCCGCAATCAAATCATTGGTGATTAATTTATGCTTAGGCCACCTTGAAGTCATGGTACCATTCACCGCAACCGTCCTAACTACATCGCCCACGTCTGCTGTTTCTCCTCCTAAATAATGAATATTGACCCCATAGGTTTTGAGGGTATCAAAGAATTCCTGGGTTCCATTAATGATGGCTTCTAAAATGTCGCCATTAATTAATAATTTATTTCGATCGATGGTGCTTGAAAACAAGAGTTGGTCAGTTACTCCTACGCAAAGCAAGTCATCTAAATTCATAGCTACTGCGTCTTGTGCAATCCCCTTCCATACGGATAAATCGCCTGTTTCCTTCCAATATAAATAAGCTAGTATACTCTTGGTACCTGCTCCATCTGCATGCATAATATTGACCCATTCAGGGTCATTGCATAAAAAATCGGGATAAATTTTACAAAAAGCATGGGCATATAATCCCTGATCTAATTTTTGTATCGCTTGGTGTACTTCTTCCTTTTGAGCAGAAACCCCTCTTTGAGCATATAAAGACATGTATCGCTTTTTATTATGTATTGAATTGGGGCAAAGGTACAAAAAGGGGGTATGCAAAGGGAAGGAACTTTGCCTTGGAGTTCTTACTTTTGCGCCTGATTATGAAGGTACATCGTGAATTAGCCCCCTCGCTTCCCCATTTCAACCATGCGGTCATTACCATTGGCACTTTTGATGGCGTGCACCATGGCCATCAACAAATATTGGCTCAAATGAAAGCCGAAGCGGCTAGGGTTAATGGCGAAACAGTCATCATCACTTTTCATCCACATCCTAGAAAAATTGTTTCCTCTGTTCCAGGCGATATCAAACTCATTAATACTTTAGAAGAAAAAATTAGTTTGTTAGAAAATGCGGGAATTGATCATTTGGTGGTTATTCCATTTGATCATGCTTTTTCCAACCAAACTGCGGACGATTATATTCGTGACTTTCTATATAAATACTTTCAACCCAGTGTGATTATTATTGGCTACGATCATCGGTTTGGCAAAGGCAGATCGGGGGATTATCACTTGCTGGAACAGTATGGCCGCGAACTGGGTTTTGAAGTAAAAGAAATTTCAGAAGAAATGTTGAATCAAGTAGTCATTAGCTCTACTCGTATTAGAGAAGCACTATTGCATAATGACATTGATACTGCTAATCATTTTTTGGGTTACCCTTATTTTTTTAAAGGCCTCGTAGTAGAAGGCAATAAGATAGGTCGTACCATCGGATTTCCTACTGCCAATATGCATATCAGCAGCGAAGAAAAATTGATTCCTGCTAATGGAGTTTATGCCGTTTCCATTTCAATGGATGCTGAAACCTTTACGGGCATGATGAATATTGGGGTTCGCCCAACTGTGGATGGAAAAAAACGCGTGATTGAGGTAAATATCTTCGATTTTGATAGAGATATCTACGGAAAAAAATTAGAAATCCGTATTGAAAAATTTCTTCGTGGCGAAGTGAAGTTCAATGGCTTAGACGAATTGAAAGCCCAATTGAATGCAGATAGGGCCAATGCAATACTGGCTTTATCTTCTAATTAGTATCATTACTCATTTCTGGAAATCGCTTGAAGGTCGCTTTGCGCCAGCTCGTTCGCTATGACATAATTTTCACGACCAATTCTTTCATGAGCCCCGCATCATTTGCCGAACCATTGTGCACTCCCAAGCTTCTTAAATTGTATTCGTGCAACAATAGTAAGACTCTTTCTACTGAAGGGAAATCATACTTACGCGCGGCGGCGTAATAATCTTTTATAAAAAATGGAGAAACACCCAGCGCCGCCGCAGCGCTGCTTTCATTGGCATCTTTCAAAGAAAGTAATACATATAATTTGCTAAAGAAATTAAATACAGAAGGCAATACCAATTGAATGGGTCCTGCTTTAGGATTCGATTCAAAATATTGAATGATACGAATACTTTTAGGTAAGTCACGCTGCGCAATTGCTGCCTGCAATTCAAACGCATTGAACTCTTTACTAACCCCAATGAAGTTTTCTACATCATCCTCGGTAATTGATTTACGTGTTCCGAGGTTAAGCATGAGCTTCTCAATCTCATTTTCAATCCGGCTCAAATCATTGCCAATATGATCCACTAGAATCACAAGAGCCTTAGGAGAAATGGTTAGTCCATGGTTCTTAACCATTTGACCAGCCCAATCGGGCAATTGGTTATCGTACAATTTTTTAGTGGTGAAAACTTCCGCTTTACTCTTCTTAAGTGCTGCAGCCAATTTACCACGACCGTCCAGCTTTTTCTCTTTATGGCTTACGATAAAAATGGTGGAGCTTAAAGGCTGCTCAATATAGCCGAGCAATTTCTCCACGTCTTTCATTTGCTGGGCTTCTTTCAACAGCACCACTTGCTTATCCCCAAACATGGGATATTTTTTACAAGTATTGACTACTTCGGTCCAATCGGCATCTTTTCCATAAAAAATGGATAAATTAAATTCCGCTTCTGCTTCAGTCAAAATTTTCTTTTCGGCATAATCTACCAAAGTATCAATGAAATAAGCTTCCTCTCCTTCTAACCAATAAATGGGTTTAAAGCTATTTTTTTTCCAATCAGATAATATTTTCTCAGCAGACATGCCACAAAGATGCTGCACCTAGTAGGATTTTCCATATTGAAAACGGCTTTTTTGTACACAAAATTTGATCTTAAAAAGGTTTTGGCACGATTTTGGAAAATAAGCACCCATAAGCAATCAACATCTTAAAAAACCATTTTTATGAGTACAGTAAACAATGGCGGTGCACCAGATAACCGCAAAACCATTTACGGAATATTAATAGCAGCATTGGTACTAACCTGGGGCTATATTTTCTATGATAAAAGCCAAACCAAAGAAACCATCATTGGCTTAGAAACCAAAATCAGCAATGTAGACAGTGCTAGGTTAGCAATACAACAAGAGTTCATGAATGTATCTGCAAAAGCAGACTCTTTAACCAAAGACAACCTTGAACTCCAAGGTGATTTAGCAGAAAAAAATGCCGATATCCAAAAATTAAAGGGCAATATTGGTTCAATCTTAAAAAAGCGCAACGCAACTGCTAAAGAATTAGCAGAAGCTAAACAATTGATTGGAGAATTAAATGGAAAGATTGATGGATTATTTGCAGAAATACAACAGTTAAAAGGCGAGAACCAACAATTAACTACTGCAAATGAACAGTTGAATACAGAAAAAACCCAGCTGACAACAGAGAAACAAAATTTAGAGAGTAATTTAAATACTACCAGAACCGAGAAAAAACAGTTAGAAGAAAAAGTAGACGTAGCATCTACCCTTCATGCATCTAACATTGGCATCAATGCCATCAATATTAAAGGTACTGGTAAAGAAAAAGAAACCACTACTGCAAAACGTGCAGACTTAATCAGAATTTCATTTGTAATTGATGAGAACAGAATTACCCCATCTGGTACTAAAGATTTCTATGTAATTGTTACCGCACCTGATGGAAAAGTAATTACGGAGGGAGCCAATTTTAATACTAGAGAAGAAGGAAGTCGTCCTTATACAAATAAAGTGTCTGTAAACTATGAGCAAAATAAAGTGATCCCAGTTAGTTTTGATTGGAAACAAAAAGACGCATACAAAGAAGGAGATTATAAAATAGAGATTTATAACAATGGATTTAAAATAGGTCAAGGTGTAAAAACTTTAAAAAAAGGTGGATTATTTAGTTAGTTAGTTTAAGCAAGCAATCGTGTCAAGAGCCGCTCCAAACAAATGGGGCGGTTTCTTTTTTAGACCTATCCATTTTGGGTAATATTGACCAACAACGCAATCAAAAGTGTATTTTAGTAGCATGTTTAAAAGCTGGTTCAATTTTACCAACGCATTATTTTTAATGGCCATTATTATTGTAAGTGGCACCATCGTGTATTCACAATATATAGCTCAACAAATTGCCATTAAAGAAAGAATAGCCGTTGAATCTTGGGTTGAAGCTGAGCGAACCATCTTAAATTCAACAGACACTGTTTCCATCAACCTTGCAACTAAAATCATCACAGAGAATAATTTTATTCCTATTATTGAAACCAACGAACAGGACCAACCAACTGGGAATTATGTGAATATTGATGAATTAAAAATAAAAGAAGACACAAATTATTTAGCGCAACGA
The DNA here is from genome assembly GCF_051860225.1 of Sediminibacterium sp. Lineage (GTDB taxonomy): Bacteria > Bacteroidota > Bacteroidia > Chitinophagales > Chitinophagaceae > Sediminibacterium. The sequence continues at coordinate 43,005 of NZ_JBHYEI010000003.1, read as the reverse complement.
TTACAAGAATTTAAGTTGTATAGCAAAACACCTATTGAAGTAAAATTAAAAGCTAGTGATTCTACTTCTATCCGATATTATTATGGACAAAGCAAATTATTAAGAGAAGCCAAATGGTATCCCATTGTACAATTGATGTTGGTAATCATGTTTGTATCGATTGTGATTTACTCGTTACGTACACGTCATAAAAGTGGCCAGAACCAGCTCTGGGCTTCCATGGCAAAGGAAACAGCCCATCAACTGGGTACACCCGTGAGTAGTTTAGCAGGTTGGCTAGAAATCTTAAAAGAGAAAACAGACAGCAAAGAAATTGCCAATGAAATAGCCAAAGACATTAATCGATTACAACTCATCACTGATCGATTTGGTAAAATAGGCAGCACCCCAAAAACCGAATTCTGCAATCCATATGACCGAATAAAAACTGCAATGGATTATATGAAAAAAAGAAGCAGTGATCAGGTGGTTTTTTCATTAGATCCAACCAATACAGCCGAATTAAACTGTTTACTCTCCCCTACGCTCTTTGATTGGGTAATAGAAAATTTATTGAAAAATTCCTTAGATGCCATGGATGGAAAAGGCAGTATTCAAATCAACATGGCCCAAGAAAACAATCAATTCAATATTCTAGTAAAAGACAGTGGTAAAGGAATCCCAACTAATCAATGGAAAAAAGTTTTTCAACCTGGATTTACTACAAAAAAAAGAGGCTGGGGAATTGGGTTATCTTTAAGTAAGCGCATCATAGAACAATACCACAACGGACAATTATTTGTGCAATCCAGTGAATTAGGAAAGGGAACCGTATTCTGCATACAGCTCCCATTATAAATCAAAATCGCTTCACCGTACCCCCACTGCTCACTTTAATATCGCGGATTAAGCCTTCGCCTTTGTAACGGATAGAACCGCCACTACTAGCTTTTGCATTTAATTCTTTTGAAACATTTACTTGAACTCCACCACCGCTAGAACTTTCTGATTCACAAGTGTTAGTAGTCAAATTATACCCTTTGAACATCGCACCACTACTAACATCTACATTCAAACTATTGGTTCTTCCTTCCAATTCAGCAAATGCGCCACTGCTCATTTTCACTTCCAAGTTATTAAAACTTAAATCGGCACCGGTAATATTTGCACCACTATTGGCTTTGATTGACTTCAGATCCTTATAAGATAAATACACGGTTACTTTCCAATTCTTCCATTGGTTCCAAAATTTCCAATCTTGTTCACGGGTAATTTTTAGAACCCCATCTTTTACAGTAGTTTCTATATATTCCAAATAGGCAGGATCGCCTACTGCTACCGCTAATTCCTCATTATCACTTTTGGTTAGCATTACTTTAATGCCCGAAGACACGTCAATACTATGGAAAGACTTTACAGCTCTTTTTTGTGCATTGGATTCAGCAACTGTTTTTTGAGCATAAGTGCCCATTGCAAGAAGAATAATAGAAGCAAGCAGTACTAACTTTTTCATATTTGTTTTTTGTGTTAAACGAAATACAAAAAAGAATGTTACAACCGTTCATCATTCTTTATCGCAACACAACAGCACCTAATGCCGGCAAATGCACTTTTAACTGGTAACATTTAGAAGGCTTGTCTACCAATTTGCTTTGTATGGTTGGATTAAATACGTCTCCAGTCCCCCAAAACTCTTTTCTATCGCTATTGAATATTTCAGACCACTTACCTTTTCCATGAACAAAAATTTCCCAATCGGTACGCACTACAGGTGTAACATTTAAAATCACCAACACATCGTCTTTTTCTTTTTTGCCCTTGCGCTTGTAAACCATAACAGAATCAGATCGATGGTTTAAATCAACCCATTCAAATCCACCTGGCTCAAATTGTTTTTCGTACAAAGCAGGTTCAGATTGGTATAACTTATTGAGTTGTTGTACACAATATTTCATGCCGCCATGACTAGGATGTTGCAATAAATCCCACTGCAATTCGCTTTTATAATTCCATTCATTGGTTGCGCCAAATTCATTGCCCATGAACAATAACTTGGCACCAGGATGGGTAAACATATAGGTATAGAGTATGCGCAGGTTGGCAAATTTTTGCCATTCATCTCCGGGCATTTTATACAACATGGGGCTCTTGCCATGTACTACTTCATCATGACTTAGGGGCAACATAAAATTCTCATCGTAGAAATACATCATACTAAAGGAGAATTTATCTTGATGAAATTGCCTGAAAATGGGATCCATTTTATAATAGTCCAATGTATCGTGCATCCAGCCCATCATCCATTTCATACCAAAACCAAGGCCTCCCTCAAAAGTAGGTTTACTAATCTTAGGCCAATCTGTTGCTTCTTCTGCAATGGTTTGAATATCTGGAAAATCTCTATAGAGTGTTTCATTCAAATCTCTAATAAAATCAATGGCTTCTAAATTGCCATTACCTCCGTATTCATTGGGTTCCCACTGACCTTGGCCGCGGCTATAATCCAATCGTAACATGGAACTCACTGCGTCTACGCGCAAACCATCTGTATGAAACTGATCACACCAAAAACGTGCACTACTGATTAAAAAAGATTTGACTTCCCCTCTTTTATAATTAAAAATATAAGAGTTCCAATCGGGGTGATAGCCTTTGCGCATATCCGCGTATTCATAAGTATGCGTTCCATCAAACATAAACAAGCCATGTGCATCATAAGGAAAATGTGAAGGAACCCAATCGAGTATCACACCAATGCCTGCTTGGTGAAAAGCATCTACCAAATAAGCATATCCCTGCGGGGATCCAAACCGCGAGGTAGGCGCAAAATAGCCCGTGCCTTGGTAGCCCCAACTCCCATCGAATGGATGTTCCATCACAGGCATAAACTCTACATGTGTGAAACCCATTTCTTTTACATAAGGAACCATTCGTTCCGCAATCTGCTCATAAGTATTATATGACTCTTCATCGTTTTTATCAGGACGCATCCAACTAGCCAAGTGCACTTCATACACAGAGTAAGGACTCTTTAATGAGTTTTTTGTCTTTCTATTTTTCATCCATTCTTGGTCCTTCCAATCATAATTGGTTTGCCAAGTAATGGATGCAGTAAATGGTCGCTTCTCCCAAAAATGTGCAAATGGATCACCTTTATCTAATTTGATTCCATTGAATCCATGTATATGATATTTGTATGCTTCCCCTTCTAATACATTCGGAATAAAGCCTTCCCAAATTCCTGAGTTGTCTAATCTAACTTTTAGCGGATGACTGGTTTTATCCCAATTATTAAAATAGCCAGTTACTGAGATATAAGTAGCATTGGGTGCCCAAACGGCAAAATAAGTTCCTTTAACATCTAGCACGGTTAATTGCTTGTTCCCAAAATACTCATACAAACTATAGTGCGTTCCATTTTGAAAATTACGCACAGCTTCTTCTGTAAACAAGGAATAATTCCATACAGTTTGTTGAGTATCAACAAAATGTATGTCTTCATATTTTTTTTTGTCAGCCTTTACAACTTTTAACGTTTTCTTGTTTCTTGATGATGCACCGGACATATTATGATTTTATTAACTGAAAAAAGTATGAACGGTAAAAATTGTTCACGAACATTTATGGAATTTACGACAAAATTCATCTAAAGACGAATTAACTGCATTTATGACCAAACTAACAATGATTGGGCTATTTTTTTTAGCTACTATCACAAACACTTTTGCCCAACAGGTTTCTATTAAAGGAACAATAACAGACACGTTAAATAAGCAAAACCTTTCAAACGCAGTGGTATCAGCACTTCGAGCCAAAGACTCTGTTTTGGTAAAATTTACCCGTACTAATAAAGATGGTAATTTTGAAATACCAAATTTGGTTGCGGGTAAATACATAGTAATGGTTACCTATCCTTCTTATGCCGATTATGTAGATATTATTAATACAACAACGGGCGTCACCGACTTAGGAAAAATCCCAGTAATTACAAAAGCTACTCTATTACAGGAAGTAATTGTAAAACAAACCATCGGGTCTATTAGAATGAAGGGCGACACCACTGAATATAAAGCAGATAGTTTCAAAGTAAGCGCCAATGCAGATGTACAAGAATTGTTGCGTAAAATGCCAGGTATACAAGTTAATAGCAAGGGAGAAATTACCGCACAAGGTGAAAGGGTGCAAAAAGTATTGGTGGATGGAGAAGAGTTTTTTAGCGATGATCCTGCAGTTGTTACCAAGAACTTAAGAGCTGATGCGGTTGACAAAGTACAAGCATTCGATAAAAAAAGTGATCAAGCAGTTTTTACGGGTATTGATGATGGTCAAAAAATAAAAACACTGAACCTTACTTTAAAAGAAGATAAGAAGAAGGGATATTTTGGTAAAGCAGAAGCTGGGGGCGATTTTGACCGCTATGGATATGGTAAGTTATTGGCCAATTCATTTAAAGGAAAAAGAAAAATCTCTGGCTATCTTACCACCGACAATACCAAATTTGAATCATTGAATTGGAATGAAAACCAGAACTATGGAGGCAATACCAATATGACCACTGAAGTTACCGATGATGGTGGCATCATGATGTGGGGTTCAGGCGATGAATTCAGTTGGGGGACTGGTTTCCCAAGATCTATAACAGGAGGATTTCACTTTAGCAATAAATGGAACAAAGACAAACACAATTCGAACAATACTTACCAATTCAATCAATTAGATGTAAGCGGAATTAATTCTAATAAAACCCAAAATATTTTACCTGGTGCAGACCTTATTAGTACCAGTGTGCAAGATCAAGTGAGTAGCAGAAAAAGGAACAAAATTACTAGTACATATGAGTGGCAAATTGATTCGACTAGTTCATTAAAAGTAACCGCAAGAGGGTCTATTGTAAATAGTAATATGGCATCAAATTTTATAGGTCGAACCATCACAAGTGATAGTATTTTATTGAACCAAAGTAACAGAAATACTTCTACGGTAGACGAAAACAAAACTATGAATACCACCATTTTTTATCGCAAAAGATTTAAAAAAATGGGCCGAACCATTTCGTGGAATAATGATATCAATTACAACGATCGAGCTGATGACGGGTTCTTAACTGCCGAAAATACTTTTTATGATGCTTTCGGCACTTTGATAAGAAGAGATAATGTTGACCAACAAAAAACAAATAAACAAATTGCTACCACCATCAATTCTACCATCAATTATACTGAACCACTTTGGAAAAATACTTTTTTAGTATTGAACTATAAATTAAGTGTAAGCAGAAATGATGCAGAGCGAAACACCTTCGCAAAAAACGCTGCCAATAATAAATATGAGAACTTGGTAGACACATTAAGTAACCACTTTATATTCAATACAACAGGGCATAATGGAAGTGTGAATATCCGATACAACGTAAAGAAATTTAATTTCTCTATTGGAACAGGTATTGGTACAGTAAATTATCGACTCAATGATTTGGTGAAAAAAACAGACCGCAATGTTGTTTTCAACAATTTCATTCCTGCTGTTACATTCAACTATACCCCCAAACAACAAAGAAGATTGAATTTTTCTTATAACGGATCCACTAGAAACCCCTCCCTTTCACAAATCCAACCCATTATTGATAATATTGATCCACTCAATTTAACCATTGGTAATCCTAATTTAAAGCAATCCTTTGTTCACCAATTTAACTTTGGAGGGTCAGACTACAAGGTTTTGAAAAGCAGAAGTGTAAGATTTAATGTCAACTATTCTAAAACAGAAAATGCCATTTCCAATTCAAGTTTTGTAGACAATCAAGGTAGAAGAATTAACCAAGCCATTAACGTCGCAGGCAATTATAGTTTAAGTGGAAGTGTAGGTTATAATTTTGAAATCATCCCATCATTTAATGTTGGAGTTAATATTGGTCCTAGAATCAACCAATTTGCCAATAGGGTAAACGGGATTGATAATATTACTAAAAACAGATCCACTGATTTCAGTTTTAATATGGGATACTGGGGTGATAAATGGATTAATTTTTATGCCTATGGAAGTGCAGTACGTAATAACTCCACTACTTCTATTCGCCCAGATATCAGCACTAAGTTCTGGTCTTATAATGCTTACGCCAATCTGCAGTTTAAGTTGAAAAAAATTAAAACCTATATCGACTTTGATTTAAATGCCAATATTTACCAGAAGACAGCGGTATTTGCAGATCAAAGAGATGTCTATATCCTAAATGCCTCAGCCAGAAAAGTAATTTCCAAAAATGACCAATGGGAAATTAAAGCTTCTGTGAACGACTTGTTTAACCAAAACCTTGGTATCAACAGAAATGCATCCAGCAACTTTATAACTGAAAGTACTAACCAAACCATTCAACGCTATTTCTTATTTTCTTTAATCTGGAATTTCAGCAAAAATGGCAAACCCAATGAAGGATTTTAATATGAAAAAGACCATCATCAGTTTTACGATTTTATTGTTTAGCACTTATTTAAGTGCCCAAGTTCAATTCATCCAATCTGGTAGAATAGAGTTTGAAAAAAGAGTCAATCAACATGCTCCTATTCTAGATGAAGGGGAAAATATGTGGAATGCTGAAATGCTCAAACAAATACCCAAATTTGTATCAGACATTTACGAACTAAAGTTTACTGCAGAAAAATCTGTATTCAAATTAGCTAAGGAAAATCCCAATAATAAGTATATGTGGGGCACCAAACCAGTTGATACTGATGTAAGTATGCAAGACTTAAAAAAAGGGATTTCCATCAGTCAAAAAGAGGTATTTGAAAACACGTACTTAATCAAAGACAGTAGCCGCACTTGGGAATGGAAAATTGCAGATGAAACCAGAGAAATTGCTGGATTTGAATGCAGAAAAGCGGTTACCAAAATTTGTGATTCAGTATATGTAGTGGCTTTTTATACCGATCAAATTCCAGTAAGTGCCGGTCCAGAAAGTTTTGGTGGATTGCCAGGAATGATATTAGGGCTAGCAGTACCGAGACTGAATACCACTTGGTTTGCTACTAAACTAGAATTAGTAACTCCTACTGTGGGAGAGCTAAACGTAAAACAAAAAGGAAAACAAGTTGGTCGTACTCAGTTAACTACTGAATTGTCCAAAGCTTTAAAAGACTGGGGTAAGGAAGGAGCTAGAAAAATGTGGGTTGCACAATTGTAATTATCATTTAGGATGTTCAATAAAAATGCCTAATGCGTACAATGGATGGCATCTGTTCCTTGTATAGCAGCATTTAAATAAGGACTAACAAAAGGTATGTCTAAATTTAGTCCGCGGAGAATAAGTAAACAACCAATAATAAAAGTAAATACAGGAACCAGTTTTCTAAATTGGTTCCTTATTTTTTGGGGTAAATACTGAGCAGCAGCAACTAATAATATCATCGCTGGTATGGTCCCAATTCCAAAAAATCCCATAAACAACATCGACTCATATATATTATGAGCTACTAGAGAAGCTGCAATTGCTGTATATACTAATCCACAGGGTAATAAACCATTTAATAACCCAAAAACAAACATCCAACCTGCAGACTGTTTCAACATGATTTTCTGCATGGTATTGATTTGCCATTGCTTAAATCCTTTTAATAAAGGCAATGATGTTTGCGGAAATAGTCTAGGTGCTAAAACCGAAAAAACGATAACAAGGCCAAGTACAATTGAAACAATTTGGGTAACCCCAAACCAATTTACCCCCCTACCCAATAAACCAGCTGCAATACCAATACCAATATATGTACTTACTCTTCCAATATTATAGAAGAATACAGCGAGACATTTGTAAACACCTTGAAATGATTGGAATGGCAAAGACAATGCCAACGGACCACACATACCAATGCAATGAACACTGCCCCCAAAGCCTAGAACAAAAGCAGATATCAGCAGTACTTCCATAATTAAGGAATAAAAATAACTTCTTCTGTGTAGTAGTTTTTACGAGCACTGGTAAAACTGATTTTGGCTATGTACTTTCCTTTATTGAATTGTGCAACCGGAAAAATATAAAGACCATTATTGGATGCGGCTAAGTTCAATTTCCTATCCGATTTCTCAGATGCTGGATTATAAAAATGAACTTCAGCATTGGTAATAGCAGCGGCAGTTGTTGAGTCAATTTTTAATAAAATTTGCTGATCCTGTTTCACTACACTAACCTTTGTAGCTAGTGCATTTGCATTGGCAGTAGCTTGTAACTTTCCATTAAAAGCCATTTCTTTTTCATAGTAATTGGATTCCACCATTTCAATATCCACCTGCATGGTTTTCCATACCAGAAATAATATAAATGCTACACCCAAACCAAATGCCACTACAATTCTGTATCCCCAATTCATTTTTTTATTTTAAAGGTCGCTAATAAATATGGCTTTCTTAGTAGTAATCACTTTATCGCCACTGAGTAATTTTATTTCATATTCCTCTTTCCTATGCTTGATCTTATTACTATCTACTTTTATGAAAAAAGTTTCCTCGGCCAATTGTCTGCCCTTTAATGTATCTAAGGTTTGACCAATTCGTTCAATTTGAACATCAGGGTCTGTAGCAACCAATCGATAAGGAAGATCTCTATTGCTCTTATTGGTCACTTTAATTCTAAACAAGTTGCTAATAGTTCCGTCTTTGTTTTCTTGCATACCTTGGCCTGGCACACGCAAAATGGTTGCATCAAAAGTGGTTCTTGTAACAATTAAAACGCCCAACAACACCATTAAAATAACCAATACCCCTGAGTAAGCTTTAATGCGATAAGTAAACTCAAATTTCTTGCCAGATGCTATTTGATTTTCAGAAGCAAATGTGATCAGATTTTCTGGCTTGTTCACTTTCTTCATCATCATATTACAAGCGTCAATACAAGCCGTACAGTTTACACATTCTAATTGAGTACCATTTCTGATATCTATATTGGTAGGGCATACATTTACACACATACCACAATCAATACAATCACCCGCACCTTCTGTTGACTTCTTTTTATTCCTAGGTTCCCCTCTTAAATAATCATAAGCAACTACTATAGAATTTTTATCTAACAATACTCCTTGTAATCTTCCATAAGGACAAATAACCGTACATACAATTTCTCTCACAAAAGCATATACCGAATAAAAAACCAAGGTGAAAAAGATAATGGCAATAAACCCCCCAATATGCGCAGACAAAGGATCTGCAATGATTTTAAACAGTTGATCTGTTCCAATAATATAGGCTAGAAAAGTATTTGAAATAGCAAAACTGACTGCTAAAAAAACAATATGTTTGATGGTTTTTCTGACATATAATTCAGTAGTCCATTTTTTTGCATTATTGATTTTTTGCTTATTGCCATCCCCTTCAATAAAGTACTCAATTTTCCTAAAAATCATTTCCATAAAAATGGTTTGCGGACAAACCCATCCACAAAAGAAACGACCATAGATTAAGGTGAAGATGACAATAAATAGCATGAAGATGATCATGCCTAACCCAAACATGATAAAATCTTGCGGAGTAAAAAGAGAGCCGAAAAAAGTAAATTCTCCTTGAGGTATATTAAACTGAAACAAAGGATTGCCATCTATTCGAATAAATGGCATGGCAAAGAACAACAATACATATACATAACTTAAATAGGTTCTGTATTGGTATAATTTACCTTTGGGTTGTAGGGCGTGCACCCAGTTCCTTTTTCCTTTACTGTCAACAGTTGAATGTAAACTCCTAAAATCTGCTTGCTTCGACTCGCTCATAGTTTCAATTTAATCAACTTACTTCATTGCTGGGGCCGAAGTTGAATCAGCGGCAGCAGGTGCTGCACCAGTTTCAACAAACAGTTCTCCTTGTTTTTCTTTGGCTGGCTGTGGATTAGTACCCTGCAATGATTTTACATAACTAGCTATCTGTGCAATTTGAATGGGTGAATAATCATCCTTCCAACTCTTCATTCCCTTTTCTGGCCAACCATATTTGATAGAATAAAATATGGCTTTGATATCTCCTTTGTGTAACCAATAATCATCGGTTAAATTAGGTCCAATTCCAGGTGCACCGTTTACTATTGCACTTCCATTTTCAGCATGACAGGTTGCACAAGCGCCGGGTTTAATATATAATTCCTTCCCTTTTGCAATATCATCTGCACCCATCATTTTTACGGTATTTTCATCTACATTATTGGCAGATTTTTCTAAATAAGCAGCTTGTTGAATAGCAGCTTGTTCCATATCCATGGCCAACTCTGCTTGTTGTAATGGCTTAGTACCCGCAACATGATAATTGTATAAATAAACAACGCCAAAAATTAAACTTAGTGCAAATCCCCATCTCCACCAAACAGGCACTTCATTATCCAATTCTTTAATACCATCATAATCATGCCCTAAATCTAAACGAGCAATGTCTTCATTGGTATTTCTGTTATACAATCGATCGAACCAAGCGATTTTTTCTTTTTTAACAACAGGAGTAGCTCCAGTAGCAACGGCAGTTTGAATAGCTTCTTTTTTCAAAAAGCTTCTGATACCATTGGCAAAATAAACAATGATGATCATTTCTAACAGCACTATGAATGCCAACATTTGTATGATGGTTTCAGATACTACCGTTTTAGTTCCTGCAGGCACATTGGCAGATTGAGCAAATAATGACCCAGTTGAAATCAGCACAAATAAAACAGTTAATACAGCAGTTTTTGAAGCATTGCTTTGCTTTTCTTGTTCTATTTTATTTTTAATAGCTAGGATAAAAACATTGCCCAACATAAAAATAACCATGGCAAGTAGACCAATTACGGTTATCAACACATAGGCTACGGTGGAATCATAAAAAACTTCTTTAGCAACTGGTGCTGCTTCTTTAGCAGCATCCTGGGCCCATATAATATTTGCGGCTAAACTGCCCAATAAAAGCAGGAGCAATTTTTGCATCAATGCTTTTTGTTTGTTGAAATAAGATATACTAGTTAACATATACATTTTTTTATCAGTCATTGATCGGAATTTGGCTATTCTTTTCCATTTTTTCTTTGTTGGCAGACAAAACATACCAAGTAACCACAGCAAAAAATACCGTGAATATGACCAAAGAAACCATTGGATAAATATTAACGTTTTCAATACTGGTTACATAATTTTTAAATTTCATACAGCTGAATTTTAGTGTAATGTTTTAATTTCTGCTTCAGGTGCTTTCTTCAAGTCTGCACCCAATCTTTGCAAATAAGCAATCAATGCAATAATTTCTTTGCCGCTATTTGCTTTGATTCTGTTTGCATTTAAATCTGCCGCAATTTCATCTGCCTGAATTTTCAAATCGTTATTGGCTTTTTGATCGTAGCCTTCAGGATAAGGAACACCTAAAGTTTGCATTGCCCTGATTTTTCCAGGAGTAGTGCTGATATCTAAATCATTGTCTAATAACCAAGGATAAGGAGGCATGATAGAACCTTGAGAAATTTCTTCAGGCTCATTCATATGTCTATAATGCCAGCTATTAGGATATTTATTTGCCTGACGAGCCAAATCTGGACCAGTACGCTTACTTCCCCACTGGAATGGATGATCATACACAGACTCCCCTGCTTTAGAATAATCTCCATACCTGGCTACTTCATCCCTGAATGGACGAACCATTTGTGAGTGACAAGTATAACAGCCCTCTCTAATATAAATATCTCTACCCTGTAATTCAAGCGGTGTATAAGGCTTAACAGTACTGATGGTAGGAACGTTTTCCTTTACAATAAATGTTGGAATGATTTCAATAGCACCTCCAACAGACACTACAATCAAACTCATTACCAACATTTGCACTGGTCTTCTTTCAATGATAGAATGCCAATATGCTTTGCCTTCTGGTAGTGGTTGAGCAGCTAAGGCAGGAGCTTCGCCATGTTCTTCTGGAACAAATGAACCAGCTTTTGCAGTTCTGATTAAATTAACTACCATGATGATTACCCCTACTAAATAGATGGTACCACCCAATCCTCTTAAAATATACATAGGAATGATGCGAGTCACTGTTTCTAAAAACTGGAACTTCAACTGTCCTTCTGGAGTAAATTGTTTCCACATCAAAGCTTGAGAAATAGCAGCCCAATACATTGGGATAGCGTATAGCAAAATACCTACGGTACCAATTAAGAAATGGGTATTGGCCATTTTAACAGAATGCAATTTAGTATTGTAAATTCTAGGAACTAACCAATATAACATACCAAAAATCAAGAAGCCGTTCCATCCAAGCGCTCCTACGTGAACGTGTGCAACGATCCAATCGGTATAGTGCGCAAATCCATTTACATTCTTTAAAGAAAGCATTGGTCCTTCAAAAGTGCTCATACCATAACAGGTTAAAGCAACGATGAACATTTTCAAAATGGGATCTTCTTTTACTTTATCCCAAGCGCCACGTAAAGTGAATATACCATTTAACATACCACCCCAACTTGGAAGTATTAGCATGATACTAAATACCACACCCAATGATTGTGCCCAATCAGGCAAAGCGGTATACAATAAGTGGTGAGGACCTGCCCAGATATAGATAAAGATCAAAGCCCAGAAGTGAATGATACTCCACTTATATGAATAGACTGGTCTACCAGCCGCTTTAGGAACAAAATAATACATGATACCCAGCATAGGGGTGGTCAAGAAAAACGCAACCGCATTATGACCATACCACCATTGTACCAATGCATCTTGAACTCCTGCGTACCAGCTATAACTATGAGTCATAGAAGTAGGCAATGAAAAGGAGTTTACTATATGTAGTAGAGCAACAGTTACCCAGGTACCAATAATAAACCAGATAGCAACGTATAAATGTCTTTCTCTTCTGGTAAGAATGGTTGCAAACATATTGATACCAAACACTACCCAGATAAGGGTAATAGCAATATCAATAGGCCAAATTAGCTCAGCATATTCCTTTCCTTGTGTTAAACCCAAAGGAAGTGTTACTGCTGCTGCAACAATGATTAACTGCCAGCCCCAGAAATGGACTAATCCGAGTGCTTTACTCCACATACTGGTCTTAAGCAACCGGGGCATCATATAATACACACCGGTGTAAATACCGTTGCCCACAAATGCAAAAATGACTGCATTGGTATGCAATGGCCTTAATCGTCCAAAACTAGTATAGGATATACCTAAATTGAGTGCAGGGTAAGCCAGCTGAAACGCAATGATTACCCCAACCAGCATCCCTACTATTGCCCACAAAACAGTGGCAAAAGCAAATTTCCGGACGATGGAATTGTCGAAACTGAATTTTTCTAACTGCATGGTTTTCTATTTATTCTCTGTTGGTTGATTGGTTTGATCAAATAAAATTTTATTCGCTGGTGTGAAATGGTCATCAAACTGTCCTGTTTTTGAACCCCATATAAATGCAATTAGGAATCCCGATGCAACTAATAGGCTAATGATGAGTAAAAAAACAATTACAATCATTGATGGATATTTTTTAGGTCAGCAATATTTTTAAAGCAAAATTTTTCAATTAGTGCAGCACCCAACATAGTAGAAAGAACAATGGTAAAAGTGCTGGAAGGCATTAAAATGGCTGCTACTAAGGGAGACATTTGAGCGGTAACAGAAAAATACAATCCTACTACATTATACAAAGTAGAAATAACAAAAGTCGTTTTAATTAAATTCTTTGACCATTTAGCAGCTTTCATGTATTGATCTATCAAGGGTAGTTGATCAGACAGCATAATGGCATCACTAGCCGGAGAAAACTGAATGGTATTGTCTACTACAGCAATCCCTACATTACTCTTACTTAAAGCACCTGCATCATTTAAACCATCCCCTACCATCATGACTTGCTTACCATTTAATTGCAATGATTCTATGTAAGCCAATTTAGCTTGAGGTGATTGATTAAAATGATAAGAAATAGGCCGTTGTAATTGCTGCTTTAAATAATGCTCCGAATTGTTATTGTCTCCACTTAACACAGATACTGGGTAAGGCAATTCATGAATAAGACGATCTACATGTGCCCTTAAAATATTTTGAATAATGAACTTACCAAATATTTTATTGTCAATAGATACCCATACTTCTGAAGCAATTGGTTCAGCAGATTCATTTCCAACAAAACTGGCCGAGCCTAATTTATAGTGGGTTTCATTTTCCCATGCTTCAATACCAGCACCAGCAACTTCTTTGATATGTTCGAGTGAACGGGGGGTAGAATTAATTTTATTAGCAATTGCCTTACTTAATGGATGTAAAGATTGAGCTGACATAGCAGCGATAATTTGTAAATCTTCACTTGAAATGGTGTTCCCAATATACTCCACCGAAGAAGCATGCGGATAAGTAAGGGTTCCTGTTTTATCAAAAACCACCTGGTCAATTGTTGCAATAGTTTGTAACACTTGTGCATTTTTAAGGAATAGACCGTGTTTGCTAAAAATATTCAACACAAAGCCCTCAGTAAAAGTGGCGGTAATTAACAACGCACAAGGACAAGCAACAATTAATACCGCAGTCATTGCCTGCCAAGCATTGGCAATATTAGTAGGATACCAATAAGCAAAACTGCTGAATGCTACTGTTAAAACCGCTAATGAGAAATAATTACTAATTACTGTGGTGAATGAATAAACATTCTTATCTGACTTTTTAAATGCCTCATTATTCCAAAGTCTAGTAAAATTGCTTTGAGAAAATGGCTTCACAACCAACAAATCAATTGCGCCATTTAACTGTTTGCCACCTGCATAAACAAGGTCTCCAATAGCAACATCATTCGGCTCATTCTCTCCCGTTACAAAACTATAATCGATTTCTGCTTTACCTAGTAAATGTAACCCATCTACTGGTATCACTTCATTGTTTCTGATACGTATCTTATCATCCACTTTAACCTCCTGAACAGGAATATAAGATTCTTCTCCTCTTTCATCCAATAAACAAACGGCAACTGGAAAATAAGATTTAAAATCTCGATTAAAAGATAGGTCAGCAAAGGTTTTTGTTTGAAAAGACCTTCCTAATAACATAAAGAAAATAATACCAGACATACTATCTAAATATCCACCCCCAGTGCCAGAAATAATTTCATACACACTTCTACTAAATGTTACTGCCAATGCCAGTGCTATGGGCGCATCTATGTTAAGCCTTCTTTGTTTTACACTAAACCAAGAATTAATAAAAAATTCTGACCCGCTGTAAAGCAATACAGGTAAAGCCAATAATAAATTAACGTATCGGAACAAATTGGCTGTTAAGCCATCTACGGTAATAGTTTCCAATCCTAAATACTCAGGAAAGCTTAGCATCATGATATTAGCAAAACAAAAACCAGCGATGCCGATTTTTACCATAGCAGTACGAGACACCATTTTCTCTTGCCTTTTAGACTGTTGTCCGTCGTCTAAAGTAATATAGGGTTCGTATCCAATAGAAGCCAATAACTCAGCAATAGCCCTTATAGAAATAGAAGCAGGATTGAAATAAATGGTTGCTTCTTTTGTAGGAAAATGAACCGAAGAAAAATAAATGCCATCATTTACTTTTTGCAAATTCTCTAATAACCAAATGCAAGAACTGCAATGAATTTGAGGTAAATAAAATTTAACCGCTAATTGGTTCGGCTTAGAAAATACGATATAAGAAGCTGCTATCGTTTCATTATCTAAAAAACCAAACTTTTGTTGGTCTTGTTGTTCAGGAAGCTTGACTCCAGAAGCATCATGGATATTGTAATAATCACAAAGATTACTTTTATTCAAAATTTGATAAACAGAACTACAACCACTACAACAAAAAGCTTTTTCGTCAAATACCACTGGCTCCCCTTTGCAAGTATCCCCGCAATGAAAGCATTTGGTTGATTCGATGGTCCTATTTAGCATTTTATTAAAAAGTTGTTAAAAGTTAGTTCATACTGAACTATTTTCAAAAAAATTAATCGTGTTTTTCAGGCTGCTCAGAAGTTGTTTTTATTCCCAATCCTCTATAAATATTTGATTTAAAACAACTACAAGAATTCAAGCGATCTTCTATCATTTTATTCCACCTAAATTTTTCCTTTATAAAAGTCCCCGAAAAGGATTCCGCCAAATCATGTTGTTTTATTGCTCCGTTTTTAAAAGTATTTGTATCTAATGCACTAGTTAAATGATGAACATGTGCCATTATTTTATGTTCCTTACTGCGGGTAAGTTGCATTAAATCAAACAAATTGGGAAGCACCAATTCTTTTGAAGATTTGGCATTAAAGACCTTCATTACAGAGGGGAAAACTAATTTTTGTTCACAGGTAACCAATGAACTAAAGTCGTTACGCAGATTTTGCATTAACTCAACTAAATAGGCTTGTTGTTCCTCATCATACTCCTTCAAAAAATTACAATTGATAGCATTTTGGAGCTTCAACTCAAGGCAGGGGTATACATTTTCCAGAAGATGCTTTATCAATTCTTCTGTTTGATCTGCGTGTTTACACATTTGTAGTTATTTACCCTACAAAGATGTATTTAGCTATTCTAGAAATGAATGAGTTTTGCTGTGGCATTATATGATTTAAATCATATAAATTACCTAGTCTTCAATATTGGCGGTTTGAATTAGCTTTTGTAAATTAATAATGCTAATTTTTTTCCCTTTTAACGAAATCAATTTATCGTTATTAAATTCAGATAATAAACGAATGCAACTTTCGGTAGAAGTTCCAACATAATCTGCAATTTCTTCTCGGCTTAAACTTACATTGATTGTTTGATTGTCTTCTTCAAACCCATAAGTTGCTTTTAAAAAGAGTAAGGCTTCTGCCATTCTTTCTCTTACACTTTTTTGAGACAATGAAACAATATGATCTTCCGCTACTTTTAAATCGTTGCTCATTTTTTTGACCACTTCAAACATCAGTTTAGGGGAAGCAGAAATGGTATCAAAAAAATATTTTTTATCAATCATACAAATAGAAGCGTCTTCTAAAGTAACAGCAGAACAATGGTATCGCTCATTAGACAATAAAGCCCTATAACCAACTATATCACCTGATTTTACTAATCTTAAAATTTGCTCTTTGCCATCGTAGCCAGTGGTGGTCAATTTTATTTTACCACTATTGATACAGAACAATCCTGAGGGTAATCCATTTTCTGTAAATACATATTGTCCCTTTTTATAGACTGCACAAGATTTATGTAAACTCAAATCTTTGGCTTGATCATTATCTAAAACATTGAAAACAGAGTGTAATCTCACGTTACAATGCATACAACCAGTCTCAAGGGGTCCATTATTCTTCATCACTTCTATTGACTTTAATCAAAGTTAACTTATTATATTTATTTGGTTAACAAAACTACCCTAGATTCCATAGGACCAAGCTCAATATTATTTACCCCCTTTACTCCCGTCATAACATCCTGGAAGCCATTGAATCCATTGGTTCTTTCCAAATAATTGGCCAAAGAAACCGTTTTCATTTTATTGGAAGTATTCAATAGAATCATTACTGTTGAACTTTGGTCATACCTAAAGTAAACATAAAGCCCATCATTGGGAAGCCATTGCATCATTTTACCTGTTTGTAATGCAGTGTTTTGTTTCCGAAAATTAGCCAGGGTTTTCACATAATTAAAAGCAGTATTTTCAGTTTGATCACGGCCGCTAACTACCCGCTTGTCTTTATCATCATTCGGAAAACCTCCAGGAAAATCTAATCGCACCATTCCATCATTGGGATCTTTAAAGTTTTTCATCCACAATTCTGTTCCATAATACAATTGAGGTATCCCTCTAAGAGTCAATAATAAATTCATCCCCATTTTGTATTTATTCATATCTGACCCAATCATTGATACAAATCTTTCCATATCGTGATTGTCTAAGAAAATGCAATTTTTCTCAGGCGCTTGATACAATAAATCTTGAGAGAGTGTCATGTATAATTTATTCAAGCCTTCTGTCCAACCAAATGGCTTATTGATGGCATCCATCATGGCATAACTCAACGGGAAATCAGTAGTACCAGGGGCATTATGCTTAAAAGCAGTCTGCATATTATTCTTGGTAAAATAAGCACTACCTGTTACAGTATTAGCCACTGCTTCGCCAAAAATGCTGATGGTAGGAAAATCTTTTTCTAAGGCATTATTCACGTTGTTTAAGAATTGTTCATCACAATATTTATACGTGTCCACTCTCCAACCATCTATACCAAATTCTTCAACTGTCCACAAAGCATGTTGAATTAAAAAATTAGCCACAAAAGGATTACGTTGATTAAGATCTGGCAAATGAGGAACAAACCAGCCATCCAACATTACTTTTTTATCTGCAGCATTACCCATTGGATCAAATATGGCTTCATCTCTATGATTAGTATTTGTATATGCAGGCCAATGATTAATCCAATCTTTACTTGGTGCATCTTTATACATCCAATGTTCATTACCCACATGGTTGTATACTGCATCTTGAATAATTTTAATCCCCTTTGCATGAGCCGCTTCAATCATTTTTTTATACCCTTCATCACCACCTAATCTTTTATCGATTGCATAATGATTGGTGAACCAATAACCATGATATCCTGCCATCATCCCAGCTTGCTCACTTTGCAATGGCATATCATTTTCTAAAACAGGAGTCATCCAAACAGCCGTAACACCCAAATCATTCAAATAATCTAAATTATTCACCACACCCTCCAAGTCTCCTCCATGTCTTTTGATCGGATCCTTCCGATTTACTAAATTATCTTTATAACCAGACACTATATCGTTTGAAGGATTACCATTACTGAATCTATCAGGCATTAATAGATAAATGAAATCTTTGGAACTAACCCCTTGAGCAAAGTTTTTTCCCATTCCTTTTCTACGTGGCTTCAATTCCCATTCAATGGATTCTACATTTTCTGAACTTGTTATTTTAATTTTGACTTTACCAGGTTTAGCCGTAGGACTGATCGCTAAATCAAGGGCTAAATATTTTTTATTATCAAAGGAATGTACTTTGGTTAATTGAATACCCGCATAATTTACACTTAGTTTTGCATTGGAGAAATCTGTTGTTGTATTGCGAACAATCAACTGTACTTTATTCCATTTCATCCCTACGAACCAACTAGTTGGATACAAATCAATCTTGCTCTGTGCGTATAAATTAAAGGCCAATAGTAAGCACCCAACAATTTTTATAATTCTAGACATATAATGCATTTGAAATTATTCATTTTCTTTTACGACAATAGCGCATACAATTGCAGCTGCAATAAGCAATCCCCCCCCTACTTGTACTGCTAGCAAACGATCATTATGAAGTACCGTTTCCATTACGTTCCCAAAAAATAAGGAGGCAATAATTTCTGGCAGTACAATAAAGAAATTAAAAATGCCCATATAAATACCCATTTTTTGTGGGGGTATACAACCCGCTAACATAGAATAAGGCATAGACAAAATAGAAGCCCATGCAATACCTACCAATCCCATTGATAAATACAAATAGGATGGCTCTGTAACATAGTTTACCGATATTAATCCTGCACCGCCCAATAACAAACAAATGGTGTGGGTATATTTTTTACCTAATTTATTTACCCAAAAAGGAAGCGTAAAAGAGAATCCAAATGTGACTAAGTTCAAAATAGCAGAAGTAGTATTCGCATATTCTAAACCCTGCGTGTATAAATCACTTGAAGTGGTGGTATTACCTCCAAAGATATCCGAAGCAACGCCTGTACTATAATAAAACCACATCAAAAACAAGCCAGGCCAGGTTAAAAAATTCACCAAAGCCAATCGCTTCATTTGATCTGGCATATTGGCAACTGAAGTGAAAATTTCTTTTACACCACCCATAATACCTTTGCCCTCTGCATCTAATTTGTTTTTCCAATCAGGATCAGTAGGCGGATATTCCTTACTCTTAATTACGGTGTACAAAACGGCCAATAAAAAAACAGCTCCGCCTATGTAAAAAGAATACATAATATTTTCCGGAATGCCCCCCGCCGTTTTATCCCTAGACACGCCAAACCATTGTACCAGTTTTTGTGGCAAATAACCTGCTACAAAAGAAGCCAATCCAATAAACATACTCTGCATAGCAAAGCCCATGGGTTGTTGCTTCTTATCCAAATTATCTGCAACAAAGGCTCGAAAAGGTTCCATACTAACATTAATCGAAGAATCTAAAATCCAGAGAACCCCCGCAGCCATCCATATAGCTGAAGAATTAGGCATGATGAATAATGCCAATGAACTTAAAATAGCACCTATCAAAAAATAAGGCCTTCTTCTGCCCAACTTAGGATGCCAGGTTCTATCGCTCATATAACCAATAATAGGCTGAACAATCAATCCAGTCATTGGTGCAGCTAACCATAATCCAGGAATTTGTTCAGGGGAAGCCCCCAAGTATTCGTAAATGGCACTCATATTGCCCATTTGCAAACTCCATCCAAACTGAATTCCAAAGAATCCGAAACACATATTCCAGATTTGCCAAAAACTCAGTTTAGGCAATACCGCTTTTGAAGAGGTAGACATAGCAATCGTTGTTGATGATAAATATTGTGTATCGAATACACATCCCAATATACAATAAAAAACATCCTCATAAAGAGGATGTTTGATAATTTTTTATGGTGACTATTCGCTTAAATTACGAAGCCATCAGGAAGTATTGCAGTCTTTTTAACCACTACAATCCCATCTTTAACAGTGTAAAGTGGATGATCTGTATTAGCCAAATGACTGCCCCCATTAATTCGAACATCATTTCCAATTCTACAATTCTTGTCGATAATCGCGTCTTTGATATAACAACGTTCGCCTATTCCAATTTTAGGAAGTCCCTTACTGGTATTCAGCTCCATTTCTTCAATAGTTTCATAATAGTCATTACCCATAATATAAGTACTAACTACAGTTGTTCCATGGCCAATTCTGGAACGGATACCTACTACGCTTTGTTCAATTCGGCTTGCATGAATGATAGAACCTTCCGCAATAATGGTTTTCTCTAAAGTAGTGCCGCTGATTTTTGCTGGAGGCAACATTCTAGCTCTACTGTAAACCGTTTTATCATTATCAAATAAATTGAATGGTGGAATCTCTTGAGTTAAGGCCAAGTTAGCTTCATAAAAAGAGTAGATATTTCCAATATCAGTCCAATATCCATCATATTGGAAGCTAGACACTTTATAATTTTCTATAGAATCGGGAATTATTTCCTTACCAAAATCAGTTGCTTTTGGATGTGCCTCATTCAATAATTTATCTAAGATTTTTTTATTGAAAATGTAAATACCCATAGAAGCCAAATAATTCCTGCCTTTTGCTTGCATTTCTGCACCAGTGTCACTAATCCATTCAGGTAATAATTCTTTTTTGGGCTTTTCAATAAAAGAAGTGATCACATTCTCTTCATTGGTTTTTAATATACCAAATTCAGGAGCATCTCTATCATCTACCGGTATAGTAGCGATAGAGATATCAGTATTACTACTGATATGATTCTTGAGCATATCACCAAAATCCATTTGGTACAATTGATCACCACTTAAAATTAAAATATGGTCGTATTCTAAATTAGAAATATGTCTCAAAGATTGTCTTACCGCATCGGCTGTACCTTGGAACCATCCTGGATTATCAGGCGTTTGTTCTGCCGCTAATATGTCTACAAAGCCAGTACTAAAAGCACTAAAATGATAGGTGTTTTTAATATGCTTATTTAAAGACGCAGAATTAAATTGAGTAAGAACAAACATGCGGTTAATTCCGCTGTTGATACAGTTACTAATGGGTATATCGACTAAGCGATATTTACCTGCAATAGGAACAGCCGGTTTAGATCTGCTCGCTGTTAGCGGAAAAAGCCGCGTTCCTGCTCCACCCCCTAATATTACTGCCAAAACGGATTGCGAAAATGTTTTCATATACTTGATTGCTTATTTGATATTGATTTGAAATTAACTTATTTATTTTAAACTTAAATATACCCTTTTGTATTCATCAACAGTACCTTCCCAAGAATGGTCTATTTGCATCATATGCTTTCGCATCCACTCCATATGATTACTATCTTGGTAAACGGACACCCCCCTGCCAATAGAATAAGCCAAATCATCAATAGTTGCATTATTAAATCGTATCCCAAAACCATTTGTTTCACCCATATCGGTTACTGTGTCTTTTAATCCACCTGTACTTCTCACTACAGGAACAGTTCCATACCGCATAGCATACATTTGATTGAGTCCACATGGTTCTACTCTACTAGGCATCAACAAAAAATCAGCCCCAGCATATATTAAATGACTCAACTGCTCATTATAACCAATATAAGCATTATAAATACCTTTATACTCATTAGTCATTTGTTGTAACTCCCATTCAATACTCGTTTCTCCACTACCCAAAATTAAAAAGCAAGCATTTCCCTGTGTTTGATGAATTGCAGTTTTGATTGCATCAGGCAAAATATCAGCCGCTTTTTCTCCAACCAATCTTCCAATAAAAACAAATAAAGGTTTAGTAATATCCAATCCAAATTGATCGCAGAGTATTTTTTTATTCTGCTCTTTCCCTTTAGTGACTGTTTTAACAGTAAAACGATTCTCTATGTATGTATCTGTTGATGGATTCCAAACATCATTGTCAATTCCATTTAAAATACCTACACATTTACCCTTCTCAAATTCAAATAAAGCTTCCAATCCATTGGCATTTTCTCTCAACTCATCCATATAACTCCAACTCACAGTGGTTACTTTATCGGCACATTTCACACCAGATGCTAGGGGATTAATGCTGCCTGCCCAATCAAGCATCCCGCGCTTCCAAAGATCCCACCGAGGAATGTAGAGACTTTTATCCCACCCCATCCAACCCTGATATTGACCATTATGAATAGTCACTACCGTTGAAACCGATGCTAAATGCTGAAAGTCATAACAGTACTTCATCATAAAGGGAATCAAGGCTGTATGATGGTCATGACAATGTACCACATCAGGCTGGTGTTCCCAACTGCTTATCCAACTCACTACCGCAATTTGAAATGCGGTAAAACGCTCTGCATCATCATCATATCCGTATATTTTTTGGCGATCTAATAAGCCATTGATATCAATTAAGAAAAGGTCAAATCCAAGCTTATTAGTTGGTTCTTTAATTACGGTGAATTCAAAATACCAGTTACCCAGATTGGCACTACCTTTAAAATCTACCGTCCAATCATTTTCGTATAAGAACTTGGTTCTATACATGGGCATTATGACCTTAGCAATATCACCTGACTTACATTGGTATTTAGGCAAAGCACCTACTACATCCCCCAATCCGCCAGCTTTGGCAATAGGATAACATTCAGCACTAACATGTATAATTTCCATAAGAAAGAATTAAATCTTCAAATTTCAAGATAACCAATTAAGCGATTCCATCAAATTACGATTTTAAAATTTTTCCTTCGACCAATTATTCCTATTTTCCATTATTCTAAAAACGAACGATTGATATGAGTCAAACCAAACAACCTACTAACACCGGTGCGCTTGCTACACTGGTAATCGTATTTTTTTTCTGGGGTTTTATTGCTGCATCAAACAGTATATTCATCCCATTTGCAAAAAATCATTTTCAGTTAAACCAATTTGAATCACAATTAATTGGATCTGCATTTTATGGAGCTTATTTTATAGGATCCTTAATCCTATTCATTTTGTCTAATTTATTTGGATACGATATCTTAAATAAGATAGGTTATAAAAAAGGAATCATCTACGGCTTGGGAATCTCAGTTGTTGGTGCTTTATTAATTATACCCTCTGCAAATGCTAATTCTTTTCCTGCTATTCTTGGTTCATTCTTTATTGTTGCATTAGGATTCTCTTTACAACAAACATCTGCTCAACCATTTGCGATTACATTAGGTGACCCTTCTACGGGTTCTCACCGATTAAATTTAGCGGGTGGCATCAATTCACTAGGAACTACGCTAGGACCGATTATTGTAAGTTTCTTTTTATTTGGATCAGTAGGTAATGCAAATGCAGAAGTTACCGTAACCAATATCAATACTTTGTATTTGATAGTAGCTGGCGTATTTGCAATTGTTGCGATTTTCTTCGCTCTATCAAAATTACCTGAAGGCAAAAACGACGAAAAATTTGAGAAAGCAAATAAAGCTGCATCCTCTTTATTAATGATGACATTTTTAATTGGTCTTATCATCATTGTAGGTCAGTTTACTGAAGTGCCTAAATTAACATTATTACTTTTATCACTTATTTCAGTGGTAGGAATTTTATTTTATTCCAATAACCAAGCGGTTAAAAATCCAACTGGTTGGGGCGCTATGAAATACCAACAATTAATTTATGGTATGATTGGAATCTTTGTTTACGTCGGAGTTGAAGTAACCATCGATAACAATTTTGGCGCTTTATTAAAAATCCCAGGCTATTTAACTGAAGCAGGTTTAGAAGAAAGTCAAATTTCCAAATATGTATCCCTTTATTGGGGTAGCTTAATGATTGGTAGATGGACTGGTGCGATTGGTGTATTTAATTTGAAGGGCATGAGCAAAACCATTGCTACTATTTTGGTTCCCTTTTTTGCTTTTGGTGTGGTTCTTTATGTAAATAATTTATACGGAAGCGATGTGTCTGATTTATTTGGATATGCTGTATACATTGCATTAGCTATAGCAGCCTTTTTTTATGGCCAAGAAAAACCCGTTAAAACATTAATCGCTGTGTCTACA
Source organism: Sediminibacterium sp. (assembly GCF_051860225.1). Classification (GTDB taxonomy): domain Bacteria; phylum Bacteroidota; class Bacteroidia; order Chitinophagales; family Chitinophagaceae; genus Sediminibacterium. The sequence goes on along the minus strand of NZ_JBHYEI010000003.1, from coordinate 18,262 downwards.
TTGGCTACCATAGCAATGTTGATAGGGGTGTTTACGAATGGTTTAGTTTCTGTTTACTCTTTTATGGCAGGTGGTTTATGTTGTTCAGTAATGTGGCCTTGTATTTTTTCTTTAGGCGTTGGTGGCCTTGGAAAGTATACCAGTCAAGGGTCTGCATTTTTAATCATGATGATTTTAGGAGGTGCAATTATTCCACCATTGCAAGGTGCTATAGGAGACCTTTCAGTAGTGGGCATGCACCAATCTTATTTATTAGCAGCCGCATGTTTTGCATTTTTAATTTACTTAGCTATCAAAATGAAAAACGTACTGAAAGCACAAGGATTAGATTTTGATTCACAAGTTGGAAGTGGACATTAATCATTTGAAAGATCGATATATGAATACTAAAAAAGATAATAGAACTAATTCAACAGGAATGGAACAATTAGCCGTAGGAATTGATATTGGTGGTACTGGTACCAAATATGGGATTGTAGATAGAGTAGGAAATTTATTATTCTCTGGTGAAATGAGTACCAGGAATCATTCTGAAGTAATGCCCTATATAGAAGAACTTTATCAAAATATTGCCCCCTTAATAGAACAAGCAGGAGGGGCAGGTAGAATTAAAGGAATAGGAATTGGGGCGCCCAATGGCAACTTTTATAAAAATACGATTGAGTATGCCGCAAACTTACCTTGGAAGGGAATTATCCCTTTTGGGAAAATGGTTGAAGATATATTCAAATTACCCGTTGTTCTTACAAATGATGCCAATGCTGCCGCATTAGGAGAAATGATGTATGGCGCAGCAAAAGACATGAACGACTTTATCATGATTACCCTTGGTACAGGGGTTGGTAGTGGAATCGTTGCGAATGGGAAATTAATTTATGGCCATGATGGATTTGCTGGAGAATTAGGCCATAATATTATTATTCCAGACGGAAGATACCATGAGGGCACGGGCAAAAGAGGTTCTTTAGAGAGCTATGCTTCGGCAACTGGTGTAAGATTAAGTGCTATAGAGTTTCTTGAAAAAAGCGATAAACCAAGTTTGTTAAGGGATATTCCTACCGATAAAATTGATTCGAAAAAAGTGTATGAAGCCGCTATTGAAGGCGATGATTTAGCCAAAGAAATATTTGATTATACGGGTAAAATTTTAGGGATGGCATTGGCCAACTTTGTCATGTTTTCTAGCCCCGAAGCCATTGTATTATTTGGAGGATTAACCAAAGCAGGAGACTTTATTTTAAAGCCTACCCGTGAACATATGGAAGCCAATTTGGTAGAGGTATTTCAGAATAAAGTAAAAATTCTAGTCAGCCATTTAAAAGAATCAGATGCAGCTATATTAGGCGCTTCTGCCCTTGTTTGGGAGATGAAATAATAAATACAGCGGGAACCGGGCGTTGCCCGGTTTTATCGCTTGGCTTGATGGTTTCTTTACCATTGATCAGCATAGTACTACTTCCTCCCCCATCTAAATTTAATGCCTCAACACAACCAGTGGATTGCATTAATTCGGCTAACTGAGTTAGGCTAGCTCCTTCAGCGATACCTGGATTTCTTCCTTCTACTACCATAACAATTAAATGCCCGTCTGCAGTGTAACCCATTGCAGTCCTAGGATGCTTATCATTAATTTGCTTACCCGCAAATCTTTGCTCTTCATTATTGGAGATATTAATTTGACCTGCTTGAATTAAAACGGGACCTCCCGCAACAGCAGTTTGCATTTTCCATTTTTTAAAATTCCCAGGTAGCATTGTTTTTTTCAGCACCGCAATACTATCTTTAAAAAATGGTACTGGTACTTGAGAAGCTAAAGGGTATTTAGCTGCACTGTCTGTAAATAACCAAGCAATATCAGCCTTCCTATTTTTACTAATTCCAATTGCTCCTGAAAAGGCATGGCGATAAGTTAAAGTGTCTTTCCCTTTACCTGCAATATTGTGTAAATTAAATGCAAGCAACTGGCCTTTATTAACGACGGCATTAAGATTACGATTTTCTACAAATTCAAAGAAAGTGGTGTTTACAACTAATAAAGGGGCATTATGCTGTTGATAATATTCAGTTGGCGTAAAACGCTTACCATTACCAACAGCTACCAGAAAATCTAATTCTTTTTCATTTAAAGGAACTGCTATATAATAAGCTTTATTGGGCTTACCATTCAAAGAGTCATTTGAAAAATACACATGAACATGGTTGGGCAAAACACCAAAAGCAGTGTCTACATTTACCCAATTGGGTTGCCCTATAACAAATAGTGGTCCTAAAAAAAATAAGAATAGTACCTTATACATTAACTGCTTTTTCCATCTTCCACTTGTTAACCCCATAACCAGGAATAACATGTTTTTCACTATGGTAAGATGATCGAACTAAGGGGCCACTTTCAACGTAATCAAATCCTATACTGTAGCCTATTTCTCTTAATTCAGCAAACTCATCTGGATGCACAAAACGTTGCACTGGCAAATGCTTTTTAGTAGGTTGCAAATACTGTCCTAAAGTAATAACATCTGTACCTACAGCAACTAAATCTTTCATGGTTTGAACCACTTCTTCCTTGGCCTCACCCAATCCCAACATAATCCCTGTTTTTGTACGCATGCCTCCTTTTTTCAAGGTTTCTAATACTTCTAAACTTCTTCTATATTTAGCTTGAATTCTTACTTGTTTTGTAATACGTTCAACTGTTTCCATATTATGACTAACCACTTCAGGGGCTGCATCAATGATGCGTTGAATCTGATCCTTGAACCCCCTAAAATCTGGAATCAAGGTTTCCAAAGTGGTGGTAGGATTAAGGGTTTTGACTGCTTTGATGGTATTGTACCAAATGATTGAACCCCCATCTTTTAATTCGTCTCTGTCTACACTGGTAATTACAGCATGCTTTACTTTCATTAAGTGAATGGCTTCAGCAACTCTTTGTGGTTCATCAAAATCAACCGCCAAGGGACGCCCAGTTGCTACAGCACAAAATCCACAACTACGGGTACAAATATTACCCAAAATCATAAATGTAGCTGTCCCCTCACCCCAACATTCACCCATATTGGGGCAATTACCACTTTCGCAAATGGTATGTAATTTATGGGTATCTACTAAGCCTCTTACATGTTTATAACTCTCTCCAATTGGTAATTTAACCCTTAACCAGTTGGGTTTCTTTAAAGGGGTATCAGCAGTAGTGATGGTATCAGTTGGCATTTTGGGTACTACAGGTAATTCTTGCATGCGCTACAATTCTAAATTGATTACAAAATTAACTACTTTCTTCTACCAAAAGTGAATGCAGCATAGGCATTAAAGAAGAAGTTTTTTTCCTCATTTAGTAAAAGAATGGGCATTTTCTGTGAATAATAAGCAGCATTTACCCCAACTTCTATTGCAGAAAGCAATTCATTGTATCTACCATAATCAAATCTTAATGCAAGTTTTGCATGGGCCCCAGGAACTACTTTCATTTCTCCAAATCCCTTAAATAAACCTCCCTTGCCTAAAATCCGATTAGGGTCTAAAAAAGCAGTTGAGTTGGTGCCATCATATTTTATTTGCTCACTTATTCCAGTTTGTTGGTTCTGTACTTCTAAATAATAAGGTTTTAGGAGACCTGCAGTAATACCCCCGCCATATATTGCGGAAACAGCAATTCCGTTTTTATTCCCTTTACCTCCAATCAACTTTTGTTGCCCAAAACCTAGATTTAAGTAATAAAAGTTATTTTGTTTACCATAAATATAATTGGAAATCAAAATAAAGCCTCCAGAAGAAGATAGTGTAGGAATTCGCTCTTCTTTAGGATGTTTTCTTTCTCCTAACTCTAGCCACATAATATTGGTGGTGGTAATTGTTTTATATTTCCCTTTTTCAAATTTAAGGCCCCAACCGTCCGTATTTAAGTTGATGCTAAAGGCATTTTGTTTATTGAAAATTAGTGCACCCTCTTCCTCTTGTTTTATTAACTGATTAATTTTCTCTTTGCGTTCTTCTTTCTTTTGCGCACGTTGCATAGCTGCTTCTGAAAGCTGTTTTTTCTGAGCCAACAACCCTGTTCCCGATAAAAGGAATAATATTAAAAATAGTTTCTTCACTTCCATTTGATTTGTTATAGGTAAATTTAAAGCAAAATTGATGCAATGACTTCACAAATTATTTACACCAGTGATCTAAGAACAACAGCCACTCATTTACAAAGTGGATCAGCAATAGAAACCGATGCCCCAACCGATAACAAGGGAAAAGGAGAAAGGTTTTCTCCTACCGACTTAGTTGCAACCGCTTTAGCATCTTGTATGATTACCACCATGGGAATCAAAGCGCAATCTATGGACAATATTGTACTAGATGGAACCAAAGCCGATGTTACTAAAGTCATGTATAGTGACCCTAGAAGAATCGGTAAAATAATTGTTATCATTCAATTTCCGGAATCGCTCAAACATTTAAGTGATAAAGAAAAAGCGATCTTGGAAAATACTGCTAGAACCTGCCCAGTGGAGAGAACTTTACATCCCGACGTAGAGCTAGATCTTCAGTTCAACTGGTAAAAGATACCAGTAAAACTTAATTTGCTGCCCCGTTGAATTCAACAACCTTAATTGCCTATACAACTTTTTGATCCAGGGTGGTTAGTTCTTGAACCACCCTGCTAATGGGCAAACCCATTACATTATAAAAATCCCCCGTTATTGAGGCAATACCAATTACCCCAATCCATTCCTGAATGGCATACGCACCTGCTTTATCAAAAGGTTGATAGTGATCAATATAATATTCAATTTGCGCTTTAGTCAAGGGATGAAAATGCACATGCGTTGTTTCAGAAAAAGCAACTTCAACTTCATTTAGCATAATAACGACACCAGTAATCACCCTATGTTTTCTCCCTGATAGCTTTTGCAATATTTCAATAGCTTCGGTTCTATTTGCAGGCTTATTAATAATTTCTTTATCTAATACAACCACCGTATCAGCCGCTAAAAAAAATATATGATTGACCTGCTCATTTGATGCAAGCATTTTATTTTTTACTGCACACGCCTTGGCTTTAGCAATATGAATGGGAATCCTTTCTGCTTCCATATTTGGATCAAAACTTTCATCAGTTGGAACAACTTCAACTTTAAATGAAACCTCCGCCCACTCCAGCAAGGTTTTCCTCCGAGGACTTTGAGAAGCAAGAATAACTGGGGTTCTTATCATGTTTATTGCAAATAAAATCTAAAAAAAAGCATGGATACAATTCCAGTAAACATAACTAGTTTAATCCAGGTACTTACTACATGAAAATCGGCTGAATTACTAGCATGATATAATTTTTTAAGAATGACCATTAAGGGTAAGATGATCATTATGAAACAGTAAAGAGCACTTTCCCACCATCCAAGACCCAATACATAAATCTGCAAAATAATTAATGCGGCAATTAGTACCACCATCCATACGGCTATAAATACTTTACTAGCCCTTATCCCCCACAATATTGGCATGGTAGTACATCCATATCTTTGATCTCCCTCAATGTCTTCCATATCTTTTACTACTTCTCTTACCAATGAGATAATGAATGCGAAGGATGCATATAAAATAGACAACCTAAAAAACCTTACTTTATCATGATCAACTATGAGAAGCTCATTTAACAAAAGAGGGAATTTGGAAAAAAATAGGATTAAAATAACCCATGCAGTTAATAATGAGATGATAATATTACCAATCAACAGTTGTTTTTTAAAATTGGTAGAATAAAACCAAAGCAAGAGGATAGCCCCTAAATTTCCTAAAACCAAGTGCCAATAAAGTTGAATCGGCAATGCCAGCATAGTAAAAAACAACCCTGCCAAACTCAATAACATATGCCAAAAAATCACCCACCTTCTATTGATAATAGTATTCACGACCATTTTAGTTGGTTTATTAATCTGGTCGATATTTTGGTCAAAATAATCGTTAATTATATATCCAGCCGCAGCTATGAATAGCGATGCAAGCAGAATTAATAAAAATTGAAAATGATTAGATGCTTCGAATTCTAAAGGATACACCCTTGCATAAATACACCATTCAAATAAAAATTGAGTAATAACGATGAAAACCAAGTTAGGCCATCTTACCAAACGCAGAAAAGCTGAAATTAATTTCAAATGGTGTTATTGAGTAAGTAGTTAATAGAAATTCATTAAAAATATTATTGTGCCCTTACTGAGATATCTTCATTCCAATCGCCCCTCAATTTCATCACTTTTTCAATCACATCTCTTGCACATCCCATTCCTCCGGATACTGAAGAGACGTATATGGAAATTTCTTTAATTTCTGCAACAGCATCTGCAGGACAAACAGGAAGACCAACCCATTTCATGCATGCCAAATCAGGGATATCATCCCCCATAAATAAGCAACTATTTTGAGCAGTATTTGTTTCACTCAAAATTGACTTGAGCAAACTCAACTTATCTGTTACTTGCATGTGTACCGACTCAACTCCTAACTTATTTAATCGTTCTTTAACTTCAGGGGAATCCCCCCCCGAAATAACAATCACTTGATACCCTTTTTTAATAGCTAGTTGCAAGGCATACCCGTCTTTAATATTCATTCTACGGGCCATTAACCCATTGGCCAATACCAATAAGGAGCCGTCTGTTAAAACGCCATCTATGTCAAATATGAAAGTATTGATATAGTTGAACTGTTCCAGCATATTTATTTTTGATTATCTCTCCATTCATAAACCCAAGCACTTTGAATCATTTCTAAATGACCTTCAGTACTTTGTTCTCTGGTTCCCTCAAAGCGTGGAATTTCTAAAACCCATTCCAATAAATCAGTGAAACGAATGCGGTAAATTTTAGCTTCAGTAAAATCATCCCCAAATCTTTCATATAATTTCATGGCAATATCTTCGTGATCGTTCCAATTAATGGGTGGCTCAAAATGACTCATAGTAAGACGTTAATAAGTTAAACTAATTATTCTCCCAAAAATTGGGTTTGGTCAGGTAAAGTAATATTTATGACTCCTGAGCCTGGTTGTAAAACACACTGACAGCCTAATCTAGAATTGATTCTTGGACTGACCGCGCGATCAATAAAATCTTCTTCCCGATCGCTTAATTCTTCTAAATATTCTGCACCGCTATTTACATACAAGTGGCAGGTACTGCAGGCGCAAACAGCACCACAATTATGATGTAGCTCAATTCCATTGTCTAAGCAAACTTCTAATAAGCTTTGATCAGGTGAAATATTATTTAAAACTACTTTTTCTAAGCCTTTTTGTTCAAAATCTATTTCTATCGTATACATAATCACTATTTGGATTGCAAAAGTATTTCAAAATTGGTATTAACCGATTTATTACTAAAAAGTTTAGAGTTATTAATTAAATATCTTTGCAAAATGAAGATGAAACTGAGTCAGCGATTGATGCTGAAATATTACAAGGCAAAAATTAGGACCATAGGAATGGTATCGCCTGAAAAAGCAGCTACAGAAGCATTTGATTTATTTTGCACCCCCTATAAATCAAAAAAATCGCCCAAAATCCCCCCCATTTTCCATCAATCATTGCCAGTATCAGTTGATATTGGGGGGATTACAGTTAGGGGGTTCCAATGGAAATCCGACTTAGCCCAATCAAAAAAGGTTTTGATTGCACATGGCTTTAGCAGTTACTCATACAAATTTGAACAATATATTATAGCGCTTATAAAAGAAGGATTTGAAGTTTTGGCTTTTGATGCTCCTGGACATGGAATTAGTGATGGGAAACGAATTCATTCATTAATTTACCGAGATACCATTTTAGCAATAGAAGCAAATTTTGGCCCTTTATATGGTATAATAGCTCACTCTATGGGTGGCCTAGCAGCTGCTTTGGCTTTTGAATCTATGTTAAATACCAGTGAAAGAAAATTAGTATTGATTGCCCCCGCAACTGAAACTAAAAGTGCAATTGAAAATTTATTTACACTTATCCCGGTTACACCTGCTGTAAAACAAGCTTTTCAACAGTATGTAACCAACTTGGCAGGAAAACCAATTAGTTATTTTTCTGTTGCAAGGGTGGTAAGGACATTGAAAGCACAAGTTTTATGGATACATGACGAAACAGATACCATTTGTACTTTTAAAGACGTAGAACCCTTATTATCAGAAACCATCCCTTCAACAGAATTCTTTATTACCAAGGGGTTAGGACATAATCAAGTGTATAAAGAAGCCAGCACAAGAGAGCGTATTTTGGCATTTATTCAATCCCCCTCAAACGGAGATTTTTTGTGATTTAATGGTTTCCCCTAATATTGCAAAGCATTTGTTCCTAATAATTGAAGTAAAACCGTAGAATCGGATTTCGTACATGGCTAAAAATTTACTGATCGTTGAGTCGCCCGCAAAAGCAAAAACCATTGAAAAAATTCTAGGTAAGGATTTTGACGTGAGAAGTTGTTATGGTCATATCAGAGACCTTGAAAAAGATGATATGGGCATTGATGTTAATAATCATTATCAACCCAGGTATAAGGTTCCTGAAGAAAAAGAGAGAGTTGTAAAGGAACTTAAGCAGATGGCCAAAAAAGCAGATGAAGTATGGTTGGCATCGGATGAGGACCGTGAAGGAGAAAGTATTAGTTGGCATTTAGCCGAAGTGTTAGGATTAGACCCTAAAGTAACCAAACGCATTGTCTTTCATGAAATTACCGCCCCAGCTATAAAGAAAGCGGTAGATAACCCAAGAATCATCAACATGAACTTGGTAAATGCACAACAAGCCAGAAGGGTTTTAGACCGTTTGGTAGGATTTGAGCTGAGCCCAGTATTATGGCGCAAAATAGGCATGCAAAGAAGCCTAAGTGCAGGAAGGGTTCAAAGTGTTGCAGTAAGATTAATTGTAGAAAGAGAGCGAGAAATCAATCATTTTGTTTCGGAAAGCTCTTATAAAATAGAAGCCACTTTTAGTGCCACTGACATTAATGGGAAACTGGTTCAGTTTAAAGCTGAGGGGCTAGGAAGACTGCATACAACAGAAGAGGCGGAATCTTTCTTAGAAAGTTGTAAAAATGCAGGATACTTAGTTAAAGACATACAAGTTAAACCGGCCAAAAGAACCCCTGCAGCCCCTTTTACCACTTCTACCCTACAACAAGAAGCATCCCGCAAAATGGGGTATAGTGTAAGTAAGACCATGCTCATTGCGCAAAAGCTATACGAGAGTGGAAAGATTACCTATATGCGAACAGACAGTATTGCATTAAGCGAAACTGCATTAGCGGATATTAGCAAAGAAATCAATCATAGCTACGGAGCCAAATACCACCAACCTCGTAAATTCAAAAATAAAAATGAAAATGCGCAAGAAGCGCATGAAGCCATACGACCTACCTATATGAGCAATCATACGGTAGAAGACGACGAGTGTAAACGTTTATATGAATTAATTTGGAAAAGAACCATTGCTTCACAAATGAGTGATGCTGCTTTTGAAAAAACCACTGCAAAAATTGAAATAAGTACCAATAAAGAATTACTTACAGCAAGTGGAGAAGTTATGCAATTTGATGGCTTTCTAAAAGTGTATATGGAGGGTAAAGATGAAGAAGATGAAGAAAGTACTGAAGGTATGCTCCCTCCCATTAAAGTAAATGAACAATTGAATTTCTTGTACATGAATGCCAGCGAGAAATTCACTAAGCCAGCAGCAAGATATACTGAAGCATCCCTAGTAAAAAAACTGGAAGAGTTAGGAATTGGGCGTCCGTCAACTTATGCACCAACCATTTCAACTATTTTGAAACGCAACTATGTAGAAAAGCGTGACAAAGAAGGAATAAAAAGAGCTGCGGCATTATTGACACTTACTCCCAATAATCAGATTGAAAAAGAAATTATTCAAGAAAATACAGGAGCCGAAAAAAGTAAATTATTCCCAACAGATTTAGGGATGGTAGTGACCGACTTTTTAAAGCAACATTTTAATAAAGTAATGGACTTTGGTTTCACAGCTAAAATTGAAGCGGAGTTTGATGAAATTGCAGGAGGAAATTTAAAGTGGAATAATATGATTGATGGTTTTTATAAACCATTCCATGAAACCATAGAACACACTTTAGAAAATGCTGAACGCGCCAAAGGAGAAAGAGAATTGGGAATTGACCCTGTATCAGGAAAAAGAGTTATTGCGAGAATGGGGCGATATGGACCAATGGTTCAAATTGGCGATACCAGTGATGAAAACGACAAAGCTCGATTTGCAAAACTAAAGCAATCTCAAAGCATTGAAACCATCACCATGGACGAAGCAATGGAACTCTTTTCATTGCCTAAAACATTGGGGGAATACGAAGGGGCAGAACTTTCAGTGAATATTGGAAGATTTGGTCCTTATATTAAATTAGGAGAACAATTCATTTCTATTCCTAAGGGAGAAGATCTACACGAAATGGATTTAAATCGTGCAATTGAATTATTGAAAGAAAAGCAAGCGGCGGATGCACCGGTTGCATTTTACGATGAATTACCCGTTACAAAAGGAAAAGGAAGATTTGGACCATTCATTAAGTGGAACGACTTATTTATTAACATTCCAAGGGCTTATAATTTTGATTCATTAAGTCAACAAGACATTAATGAATTAATAGAAAAGAAAATGGAAAAAGAAGCGAATCGTTTTATCAAACAATGGCCTTCAGAAAAAATAGCGATTGAAAATGGCAGATGGGGACCATTCATTCGATTTCAAAAGAAGATGCTTAAATTAGGAAAGCAAGCAGATGGCAATAAACATACTCCTGAAACCCTTGCTAACATTGAATTAGAAGAAGTTAAGCGTTTAATTGAAGAACAGGTTCCTGGGGCATTCACTAAAAAGGTTACAGTTAAAAAAGCTACCCCTAAGAAAGCTGCTTCAAAAAAAGCACCCGCTAAAAAAGCAGCTACGAAAAAAGCAGCAGCGCCCAAAAAAGCAGCAAAAAAAATAAAATAAATAAGGCTTAATAGCACAAAAAAACTCCGATTATTAATCGGAGTTTTTTTTATCGTGATTACAAATAATTGAAATTACGCTCTACCCATTTCTCTTAAGAAACGAACGTGGGCAACAACAGCTCTACGCATAGTAGGATATTCTATGTATTGAATTTGATATTCCTGACATACTTTCTTCACAATTTCACTTATTGCAGGGTAATGTACATGAGAAATCTTAGGAAACAAATGGTGTTCAATTTGAAAATTCAATCCACCAACTAACCAACTAATCAATTTATTTTTGGTAGCAAAATTAGCGGTCGTCTTAATCTGATGAGCAGCAAACTCATCAGGTAATTTATGGGTTTCAATGTCTGCAACAGGGAATTCGGTATGCTCTACGGTATGCGCTAATTGAAATACAATACTTAATACAAAACCTGCAAAGAAAGTCATGACAACAAAACCAATTACCCAATTTACCCAACCAACAATAGCAACTGGAATGACAATAAATACAGCAGCATGATAAACTTTAACCAACCAGAACTCAATATGGTCTGCCGTGCTCATTTTTTTCAAAGGAACATTTCCAATTTTTTGAGTGAAATATTTTTTATAATCGGTAAAGAAAATCCAAAATACATATAGTAACATGTATAATACCCAAAAGTATAAGTGTTGAAACTTATGAGCCCCTATTCTTTTTTGGGTTGGAGCCATTCTCATAAGTATACCCACTTCAATATCATCATCTACACCGTCAATATTGGTAAAGCTATGGTGGATCATATTATGCTTCATATTCCACATAAAATGATTTGCCCCTAATAAGCTAATAGAAGAAGCAGCAAATTTATTAACCCAACGATTAGTACTAAAACTACCATGACTACCGTCGTGCATAACATTAAAACCTATACCTGCAACTAAACCACCTAACAATAAACATTCAGCTAAAGCAAAGTACCAAACAGGTGTAAAGAAAACCAAGTGGGTGTACACAATTACAAATGCAATTACCATTACAATTGCTTTTGTAAATAATTTAGGGGTTCCAGTTGCATCAATGCCTCTTTCATCAAAATAGGCCTGAACTCTTTTTTTCAACTCTAAGTGAAGGGATTGCTTAACAGCAGGAAATTTGGGGATTGTAAATGTACTCATTCAAAAAAATTAATAATAACAAAGTTAACCCATAACATTCAGTTTTGGTGTTAATAATACTAATTTAAGATAGAAATGACAATTCAACGACTAACTGTTTAAATTATTATGTTGAAAAAACAGGTTATATCCACAAGAGTGGAATAACTTATACTTGACTATTCGGCAAAAATTAATTTAGTTTGGTGAGAATTTAAGTTCAATATGCAGGAGACCAAAGAATTAAATGCCCTGTTTACCCTCATTGATGACCCAGATGAAGTTGTATATACAACTGTTACAGAAAAACTGGTAGGCTATGGAAAACCAGTAATTCCAAATTTGGAGCACCTATGGGAAACTACACCAAATGAAGTCATTCAAGAAAGAATTGAAATGATTATTCATCGGTTACATTTTACAGATTTACAACATGATATAAAAGAGTGGAATAGCAGTGCTTGTCCAGACTTATTGTTTGGAGCACTCTTAGTAGCTAAATTTCAATACCCCGACTTATCAATTGCACCAGTAATTCAAGATATAGAAAAAATTAGAAGAAATGTTTGGCTAGAACTTAATAGCTTTTTAACGCCACTAGAACAAGCTAATGTGCTGAGCAGTATTATTTACAATTACTATCACTTAAAAGGAATTGAATTAAAATATGAAAATCCTGATGAATTTTTCATTCATAAAGTGTTAGATACTAAAAAAGGAAATGCAATAGCCAATAGTATCATCTATCAAGTTTTATGTGAAAAGCTAGACGTAAATGCGAAAATTATTGGTATCCCAAAACAATCAATTATTGCATTTTTTAATTCTGAATTTGAATTTGGAGAAGCAGACATGCCCTATAGAGATCAAATTCTCTTTTTTGTAGATGCAACCAATGGTCAGGCTTATACCCATACCGACATAGAAACTTATTTAAAAAGAATGGGACTCTCAATAGATCAAAACTATTTTACTCCCTTAAGTCATCCTCAAATTATCCAGCAACTTATTAAGCAGGTAGCAAAATGCTTTTGTAAAGACGAGAACAATTATAAAAAAGAAGAACTGATGCAATTGGCTAGCATATTAGCTGAATCAAACAAATGATTACTTGGAGTGATTTTGAAAAAATTGATATCCGAATAGGAACTATTCTAGAAGCAAACGCCTTTCCAGAAGCCATAAAACCCGCTTATCAGCTTACCATTGATTTTGGTGAATTAGGATTAAAAAAATCTTCCGCACAAATTACTGCACACTATACACCAAATACATTAGTAGGCAAACAAATCATTGCTGTTGTAAACTTTCCCCCTAAAAAAATTGCACACTTTTTTAGTGAATGTCTTGTATTAGGGGTATATGATGAAAACAAACAAGTTATACTACTTCAGCCTGACCATCCTACTTCAAACGGATTTAAAATTGGATAATAAACCAATTAGTTTATTATATTTAATCAAGCTATAAGTTATTCTTAAATGGGTGAATTGCATTATACTTATTATGAAAGTCCATTAGGGCTTTTACAAATTGGAGGCACTGATCAGTATATTGGCGAATTAAGCTTTGTAGATAATAAAGAACAGTTAATCCATGGAGAACCTGGTATTACTGAAATAATGCACCAATGCACTGAACAATTAATTGAATATTTCCATGGAAAAAGAAGACATTTTGATTTACCTATTCACCAGAATGGAACTGATTTTCAGGTAAGAGTTTGGAATAAATTAATTGATATAGAGTTTGGAAAAACCATTAGTTATCTCGATTTAGCCAAAAAATTGGGAGACCCCAAAGTAATAAGAGCAGCAGCAACTACAAATGGTAAAAACAAAATTGCAGTTATCGTACCATGCCATAGAGTAATTGGTAGCGACCGATCTTTAACAGGCTATTCAGGAGGTATGTGGAGAAAGAAATGGTTATTACAACACGAGTTTAAAATTGCTCACGGGGTACAAACCCTGTTTTAAAATAATTTAGTTCATCGGTTAATTGAATAAATGGGAACTGTTCCATCAATCGCGCTGTTTCATTTTCATATTTTCTTAAAAATTGTTGGTGCTGAATGGTTTGCGGGTTAAATGGCTTATGTTGGTAGGCTAATTTTATTTCTTTAATTAATTTAAATAAATCGCTAGCTTCTTTTGCTATACAAGCATCCACCAATTTTTCCCAAACATATTGTGTAGCTTGGTAATTGGGGTGCACCAAATCTTCCGCATAAAAACGATAATCACGCAAATCGTCAATCACTAACTCATATGCCGGAAAATAATATGTAGCAACATTTTGATTTACCAAATCATGCACTGCCTGAATTAATACTGCCTTGCTTCTATTATTATCAATCACTCCTTCACGTAAATGCCTTACTGGACTTATGGTAAAAATGATTTGCAAATATGGATTAAGCTTAAGCAAACTATCAACCATTTGTTGCAATAATTTTTGTGTTATTTCGGCAGTCAATAATTCTCTTGTAAACCATGTTGAAGGCGCTTTATGATTATTTGCAGCAACAGATCCTGCTTCACCATCTGCAGCATCTGTTAACCGATAAACCCATGCGGAACCTAATGTAATCATAATATGACTAGCCGATTTCAAAAATTGACCTGCTGCAAATGTAGAAGCATTAATTTTAGCTACTGTTGCTGCAGGAGTTATATCCGAGAAACGACTATGGTGTTTCCAACTATGCCAGGTTTCATTTAATAAGAATAAATCTGATTCATTAATTTGCTTTTGATGAATATAACTATCTACAGCTTCTACAACACTAACTGGATTGAATAAAATTCCATTTGGGTTCTCTAAAACAGTAAAGCAATGACGCTTCAATAAATTACCGATATTCTCAGTAAAGCAAGAACCAATCATCAATGTTTTATGATAATGGGTTAGCGGAACAGGAATTTTTTTGATTGGGAATTCGTAATGAAATTTCATTTTACATTATTGAAAAACAACCGATGCCATATTGCTACAAAGTTGTAATTGTTGGAAATTGATTCCTTTGATTTTTTGCTTAGAGACCAAGTATGGAATAATCAACTCGGTATCCATATTGCCAACTAAATCATCTTGGGCCATTGGGCATCCGCCAATCCCTTTTAAAGCCCCATCTATCCTATTACAGCCCGCATTAATCGCTGCAGCCAGTTTGGGCTCCCAATTAGCAGCACTAGCGTGTAAATGGACGCCAAATTGAATTTGGGGATATTGAGGAATTAAAATTGATAAGGCACTAAATATCTGCTCAGGACTGGCTAATCCTACTGTATCTGCTAAAGAAATGGTTTTGACGCCCAACGCTGCCATTTGATCTGCCCAATAGAGCAAAATGGACTCATTATAAAGGTCTCCATAAGGATTACCAAAACCCATACTCAAATAAATAACCAGTTCTTTTTGATGTGCAACACATAATGCTTGAATGGCTTTCACTCTTTCAAAACTTTCTTCTAAACTACTGTTGGCATTTCTTAATTGAAAGCTAGGTGAAATAGAGAAAGGGAATCCCAAATAACTAATTTGATTATAAGTCACAGCTTCTTCAGCGCCTCTCTGATTGGCTACTATTACTAATAATTTAGTTGAACTATTTGTAAGGTCTAACGCATTCAATACTTCTGCAGTATCTGCCATTTGTGGGATTGCTTTAGCTGAAACAAAACTTCCACAATCAAGTACTTGAAAACCTACTTTAAGTAAGGCGTTGAGGTAATCAATCTTTTGTTTGGTTGGTATAAAATTTTTCCATCCCTGCATAGCATCCCTAGGACATTCTACCAAAATCATTTGATTAATATCATTCATTTAATAAAACATTATTTATAAACTGATGAAACACCCATTCTTTGTTTCATTCCCTCATATAAAATCATACCCGTGGCAACTGATACATTCAATGAATCAAATTTTGCTGCCATTGGAATTTTAAAAAAAGCGTCGGCTGCTTTAGCAAGATAAGGTTGGACTCCCCTCCCTTCATCCCCCATAATTACACAACATGGTATGGTATAGTCTAAATCGTACACATTTTTTTCTGCCCTCATTTCACTTGTATAAACCGCAATTCCATTTAAATGCAAATCGTCCACTGCTTTTAATAAACTACCTACTCTACAAATATGAATTTTCTCTAGTGCTCCAGCACTGCTTTTCATTGCCTCTTCATTTAATGCACCTACTCCCTTATCAGGGATGATTATTGCCTGTGCACCGCAACAAACCGCCGTTCTAGCAATAGCACCAATATTTCTTACATCCGTTACTCCGTCTAACATTAGAAATAAAGGCGCAACACCAGCAGATACAACATGGTCAATTACTTGCTGTAAATCTAGGTATTGCACTAACGCAACAATTGCAATTACTCCTTGGTGATTGGCTTTAGTTAATCCATTCAATTTTTCAACTGGAACCAATTGAATAGGAATATTGTGTTCACGAGACAGCGTGCGAATTTGGTGTACTACTTCACCACTTGCATTTTTCTGCAATAAAATTTTATCTATGGCTTTGCCAGATTGCAAAGCTTCTATCAAGGGCTGACGGCCAATAATCAAGGAGGTTTTTTTCAATGCCATCTGCAAATGTATTAATTCAATTTTCCCTGCAACAATAAGAGTTGAACTTTATATACCGCCGCTACCGTCATAGAGTCTGTAATAATGCCATTCTCCACCATTTTAACCATTTCTGCAAATGGAATTTTTTTGACCACTAATTGCTCTGTTTCTTCAGGCGCTGCCTCACCTTGATATAAATTCCTTGCTAAAAAGATAATGGCTAATTCATCGCTTACAGAATTTGACAAATGCATTTGCATTAATTCAGTCCATTCTTTGGCCACAAGACCAGTTTCTTCTAACAATTCACGCTTCGCGCTATCTAGCGGCTCCGATCCCACCGGACTACCGCCCTCAGGCATTTCCCAGCTATAGGAACTTAACGTAAAGCGATATTGCCCTACTAAATAAGTATTTTGGTTTTCGTCTAGCACCAACACGCCAACTGCAATATTTTTAAAATGAACCTTACCATATATTCCCTTTCCGCCGTTAGGATTAATTACATTGTATTCGGTAAGAGAAATCCAAGGATTGGTATAAACTTTTTTTTCACTAACAATCTTCCAAGGGTTGGATTCCATTATTATTTTTTGTAGAAAAAGAGATAAGAGATACTAATTACAAGATACAATAATACTACCAGTAGTAATAAAAATTTAGCCCCAGCAATACAACTGGTTAAAACCAATGATGTGTCGGTAAAACTACCTGCAAAACTATCCAACATCATTTTATTTTCGATCAAATCTAATCCACCCGCTATATAAACAACTTTAGGTAAGAACAATCCTAGATTACTCATTGATTGATTAGCCCATACACTAGCACAAGCTTGAACTGCATTGGAGAAAAACAATACATAAAAAGGAATAAAAACAAAGTCTAAATAGATATTAACTTTTATATCTGCATTTGACCAACCAAACAAAACTTTGTTTAATCGTTCTGGGGTATTGGCAAATTCAAAGTCTATAATGCCAAGCGGAGTTGTTTCTGTAATTAAACTTGTGCCTTGAATTCTTAAAACTAAAAATAAGAGCGCAGCTAGAGAACCAAAAAAGATAAGTTTTGATTTCATGTATTGAATATAATAAAAACGGCTGTATTTTTTATACAGCCGTTCATAAAATTTATACCCAATAGCTATTTTAACCCAAAAGCCTTCTTCACCTTCGTTACATGGTCTAGTTTCTCCCAGGTAAACAATTCTACTTTTACTTTCTTCTCTTTACCGTCTGGGGTCTTAAAGGTTTTGGTAACTACTTCAGACTTGCGACCCATATGACCATAGGCTGCAGTTTCACTGTAGATAGGGTTTCTGAGCTTTAAACGCTGCTCTATAAAGTAAGGACGCATATCAAATAAACCTTCTACAATCTTAGCAATCTGACCATCAGTCAATTCTACTTTAGCCGTGCCGTAGGTGTTCACGTTGATTGAAGTAGGCTGTGCCACCCCAATCGCATAAGACACTTGTACTAATATTTCGTCCGCTACACCAGCAGCTACCAAGTTCTTCGCAATATGACGCGTAGCGTAAGCTGCAGAACGATCTACCTT
>NZ_JBHYEI010000002.1:0-783061 GCF_051860225.1 Sediminibacterium sp. | reverse complement strand
ATCACCTGGCCTAATTCGTTTTGCTACGATTTTAGGTCGCTTTTCAATCGGCACCCGGTTAGGAATAATACCTCGGTTATCCCTTTGATTACCCCGCTTTCTTTTACGCCTACCATGTTTAAGGTGCAGATATATCCTTTTGTAGGCTTTATCTGCTGCTTTATTGCCATGCTTCGATTGCCATATCCATTGGTAAAGCCATTCAATACTCAAAGGGCACTTACCTGTTTTGTTGCCCTCCACACTAATCAGTTCAGGGCTCCATTTTTCTACCGACAGCCATTTAACAGCTTGCTCCTTCATGGCCAAACTAAACTTCACCAGCTTGGGCTTATGATAGTGTCTCTGATCCGTTCTACGCTGCGCATTAGTAGCCAGATACATTCCAGCGGTTCTTCCGCGTTGAGCAGTGTTTCTGCGAATCTCTCTACTTACCGTAGATGGATTTACCCCAAGTTGAGCCGCTATCCAATTTTGTTTCATTCCAGCCTTAATAAAGGCTTCAATCTGATATCTTTGTACCAAACTGAGTTGAGTGTAATTTTTTGTCATAAGCAACCAAAAGGTCGCACTACTTGGTCAAAAGGCAAAAAGCCCTCAAAAGCTTTTTTGCCTTTTGTTTAAAAATTGCACTTATCAGTTGAACTCAGCTTAGATTAGTAGTAAGAAAAAAACAAAGGGAAGAACAATCTTACACTGTGCTATCTATCCTAATTCAAGCATTTTAAATTGCTTAATGAACTGTTCAGCATCTGGTAAGAGAAAGGGCGGTGACTGTCATGTTAGAATGGCTCTGGGCCAACGCGGTTTTACGGTCTTACTCCGCCCCTTGTTCTTTCTGAATTTGTTTGAATCCTTTAGTATAAATTTATTGAATTGTAAACATAGGAGCGGTTTTGCGTCAGGCGGGGTTCAGTGCTTCGTCTGACGCTTTTTGCTATATTTGAACTTTCGTGCTTCGTATCAAGTGTAGTGCTAAAAATCCCGCCCGAACGCAAAGCCGCAAAACGTTGTGCGTCACCCTGCGAACAACACCTGTACCAGATTCGGAATTGAAATAAACCTTAAATTTGACTAACCTAATACTAAAAATGTGTCTGAAATTACAAATTATGATATTAAAATAGTTGGTGAAGACGCTGACAATGGGCGTATTGAATTTGATAGGCTAAATCTTTTGACTAAGTCAACTAAAGATATTGCTACTAAAGCTCTTATGCTTAGACTAAGGGGGTTTAGCGATATCACACCTGACAAAAGTTTAAAAAAGGCACTCTCATTATTTCTAGAAGCGGTTTCTGGGAATCCTAAAGACGGGACATCTTTGAAAATTGGTGCAACTCATTTTTCAGACACCATAACAGGTGTTCAATATGAACTTTTTAAACCGAAGGAAGAAATACTTAAGTTAACACCAATGTATTTGGTTATAGACTCGTTTCATAGCGCATTGAAAGGTGACAGAGAGCAAGCTGATTTAGATAAGCCGCTTTTAAAATCGCTATTATCTTTTAAGTCTAACTTTTTAAGTGATAACGAAATATTTTATCTATCAAATAGAGGGACAATCCCAGAAATAAAAATCACTAAGGATGATTTTAAAAGCATTAGTATTCTTGAAGAAAGTATTCCTTCCCCTAAAAAAGTAATTGTTAACGGGCAATTGGACGAGATGAAGGTTTCAAAGGGGAAACTTGGCCTCCAAACAGAGCAAGGTTTAGTAAATGTATTTGCAAACGACAAGAGTATTATTGAAAATATTGTGGAGTTCATGGGCAAAGACATAACCATTACTGGCATTGCTAATTTTAAGGCCAATGGACAAATAAGTTTTGTTGAAATACAAGACTTCGGCAACTCTGGAGCGAACGATAAATTCTTTTCAAAAAAGCCTTCAGCATTGTCAGCTAATCAGCAGCTTTTGTTTCATACCAAACAAGTTAAAAAAGGAAATTCATTTCAAGCTTTGAAAGACATTTCTGGATTGTTGAAGGATGATATAAATGATGAGCAATTTTCTGATATGATTAAAGATATACACAGATGAGAAATTTGGTAATTGACACCTGTGTATTAATTCACATAGTTCGTTATACCGTAACAGGTAAAAATTGTCTCGATACAATTTCGAAACTTGACGAAGAACCTAACATAATTATTTCTGTTGTAACGAAAGCAGAAATGGAATCATTCGTTTTACAAAATCAATGGGGAGCAAAAAAAATAGAGAAGCTAGAAAAACTGTTAGAAAATATCACTGTGATAGACATTAATCAAAGCGATAATGCTTTATTATCACAATACTCACAAGTGGATAGCTTTTCCAAAGGAAAAGGAGTAGATAAAAAGGGTAATAAATTAGGCGGCTCAGCTAGAAAAATGGGGAAAAATGACTTATGGATTGCAGCAACTGCAAGTGCTTTAGACATATCGCTTATTACAACAGATGGTGACTTTGACCACCTGAACCAAACTTTTATAGACGTAATAAAAGTTAAATAAAAGTGCGAACGCACAACATGAGGTTTTATGCAATTTGGGCTTGACAAGCGTAACGACAGCTAATTATGTCTAGTCCTGAAATAGGTTGACTAAAAATTGACTAAAATGGACAAGCATCTCCAAACTTTTGTTCTAAACTTCAACAAAAATATTTTTGGATTTCAATTTTCTGCTCTCTTATTTCAAAATCCAATAACGCCAAGACATATGCGTTTGGCGCAACTAAAATCTACATGATGGTTGATTTATTCATAGACCTTTACAAACAACGTTTTTCATTCAAGTTTTTTTATGAAAACCTGCTTTTCAATATTAATCGTTGGCCGGAATTCCATGTCAAAAGTGAAACGTTCTTGAATAGTTACAAGAAAGCTATAACAGTGACCGAATTTGCAGGAAGAATAAAAACAAAGACTGGTGATATTCGAGTTGACTTGCCAATTTGGTTTGGAGACCCTACATCTGTAAATAAAATTGTTGTATTTGGTTTAGAACCTCGTGACACTAACGAAACTTTAAATATTGAGCGTGTTGATAATTATGTTTTCGCAACCCCGTTCGCTCTTGAGAGACCAAATGGACCGTATTACTCTGCTTTTTTTGAAGCTATGCAAAGTGATACCACGTTTATATACTTTACTGATGCGGTGAAAACATATGTTGTCAGTGGAGACAAGCCGAACAATGACAAAGTTGCTAGGAAAGAATTTCAAGCAAACGCACAAAGAGAAAAAGCTTTCTTGCTCAAAGAACTTGATATAATTAAACCTAAAAAAGTGATTGCATTAGGAAATGAATGCTATAAGTTTCTCACCAATCATTTAGAGGACAAATACGAAGTACAAAAGGTTAGACACCCTTCACGAGGAGGAGCAAAAATTGCAAAACATCAATTTTGGGATATAATACAAAATTTAGACTAACAAGTGAGCCTTACAGTGCATTTGCCTTAATGCGGTTGGACGACGAATGAATTATTGAACATTTTATCTTATATGAACTAAACAATTATTTCAAAATATAATTTCAAATACTACATAAGTGTGAAGGCTCCCCTTTTGAGTATATATTAAACAAATGATTTAGATATTTTATTTTTAAACATTTAGAAAAATAATGTTTAAAAATAAGTCACTCCATTTTTTGGATTCTGTTTGTCTAATTTAAAATATGCCAAAGCAGCTTTCTACTATCAAGTATTTTGTTTACAAGTAAAATATTTAGGCTAAATAATCAATCTTAATTTGATTTAATAATTTTGTAAATTCTAATTGAATATTTGGGGTCTCATTTGCCTTTTGTATTCTTGAATAACCAATGATTGGTATATTTTCAAATGTGGCCTTTCTTATATTTCCAGAATTTATTTCTATTTTAATTTTATCTTTATGAGGCTTTAAAGCATCATTTACGACTGCATTGAATGACTCAATCCCTTCACAAATAATAATTTTCGGTTTTATTAACTCTACTATTTTTCTTGTCCATTCCGCTGATTTGTCTCTGAATTCAGCATTCAGGGTTTCTCCGATGTATTTATTTTCATTAAGACTATCTAAGGTTTTTACATTGTCAGTGCCTAAATAGTAATAATTTATCTTAACATTATGAGATAAGGGTAATCCTACATTTTGAAAAACTTCTCTTGTAAATACAGATAATGACCAATTTTCATCTGAATTATATCTGATATCTTCATCAGATTCTAATTGTATTTTTAAACCATCAATTTCTAAAGCAGGACTGCCAAAATATTCAATGTCTTCCGGAACATTATTTGGATTAATTCCAATAAATAGGCAATTAGGATGTTCTATGATATTACTATACCATACTTTCCATCCTTTAATTTCAGGAGGGTTTCCGTTTGACCTGAGTTTTGCATTAATTTTTTTTGCAAGTTCTAAAATTTCCGGTAGTATCTCAGTTCTATAACTTATTTCAGCGCTCATATTATAGAGTATTAGTTTATATGTCTAATATAATAAATTATTTTGTTATTGTTATCTTGAAAAGAGATTATTGAAAAATATGTTTACTGCGGCGAAGCGCAAATCAAGTACATCAATAGCGGTATGCAAACAATAATTTAGGAGCTGAACCTATTGAGAGATTAGTTTCAGTCTGCAAAAATTGTCATGATAGTTTGCATGTTTGAGTGCTTAAAAGAATAGCACTATTTTAAAAAATTCTAAAGTTGTAATCCCTCCCCTTCACACTTTTATGCACACTAGTTCTAATTTCAAATAAAAAATTACTATGAATTATTCTTCAATAAGAAGTTAAAAAATGACTCCTCACAATATAATTTCAATAATACTTCTAAACTAAAAATTGCTGTCAGATTAAGCCACTTACCCAACACGTAACCATACTCCCCACTATGTAAATACATTCCATACACCCCTCTACCTTTGGTTAAAACCTATTAACCAAGTCAACACAAGATCTAAGAGACCGAAAGAATAAGTTATTAGGAAGAATCTTTACCCTAAGCAGTGGAAAGCAAGAACTCCGTGATAATATCAACAGATTTAAAGGAACCTATGATCCAAATACGAATGAAACCCGTAATTCAATAGGCACACTAGTAGGAAGAGGGAATCTACTAACTACATTACTCTAAATAATTGTTTCATTCTTCAGCCGATAAAGAATTCTTTTTTGAGACGTTCGGCTTAATTGAATAATTGTATTAACATTGTTAGACTCTTTTTGTCTCCAATTTAATCCTATCTCTCAGGTCATCTTGAATATTTTCAAAAGTGTCCAATGTTTTAGATAATCCTTCAAT
This sequence comes from Sediminibacterium sp., assembly GCF_051860225.1. Lineage (GTDB taxonomy): Bacteria > Bacteroidota > Bacteroidia > Chitinophagales > Chitinophagaceae > Sediminibacterium. The sequence goes on along the minus strand of NZ_JBHYEI010000002.1, from coordinate 777,765 downwards.
AGTTAACCAATCAGATGTTATGGTGATTGCATATTCAGATGATATTTTTTCAAGTATTGAATGGTCTAATTGACGAAATTGATGATTATTGAGCAAATTATAAAGCCCTTCAAATATGCTGTTATATCTCTCTAATAGAATTGTATTGTTATTTATGCTATTAAATAGACAGCCATCAACTGGTGAGCCATAATTAAATGGACGATTCAATTCATAAATAACATTACGCTGAAATGAATTACCTGGAGATGAAAATGAATAAGATATTTCATCGTATAATAAATAAAGCTTGTAAAGCAATATTTTCCCTTCCTTACAACCATATAAGTAATTATATGAATCAATATTAAAGGGACAAAAGAAGGGATTGCTTACGAGTTCTTTTATGTTTATATTCATTTTGTATATAATTATTGCACTCTGGAACCCTAAAATACTTCTCTTAATTAAGATTACAATGTAAATAGATTGCAATCTTCGCCTATAAATTTGTTGAGGTTATGAAAGACATTATTATAGTAGAGCAGGATAGACTAGTAAGTATTGTTCAGCTTCATCAATATGATAGTTATATGAATGTGGTGTTTGGCTATGCAAATGCACGTACTAATTCCTATTTACTTGATAGCGCCATTGAAAAAGCTAAAACACTATGCGGGATTGATGAAGTATATGTTATTCATCCAGGGCTTGACAAAGTAAATCCTGAGATTACTTCGAAACATCCCCCTTTTATAGAATTACCAAAAATTACTTGTATAGCAGAGCTCCGTTCTGAAATGACTAAGGGAGATCAAACGGCAACTTACAGACTTGGTGTCTGTTGGTTTCAGGAAGAATATGCTTTCCCGATTGATGAGTCAATTCTCGAAAAATTTAAAGCGATTCCGTTTAGTACATTATGTGTTGAATATCAGTTTTAAACTTACGACATTGAGTATAATCCTCGGCAATATTTAAATACAATCAAGATTGGCTCTAAAAAAAGGGAGTTTGCAACAGTGGGACAAGGTTGGTGGTGGTGGATATAAATTATTGTTTTGTCTTTAATTTTTTTCGTATTTCATCCATTTTCATTTCAGATTTGCTTTTATTTTTTTGAACATTGGGTACTTGATTTGGCGTTGAAGTACTAATAGTATTTTTAGTCTTCTGTGATATTTTCTTTGCTGATTTAGCAGCTCTTTCTTTATCATATTCTGCCATTCTTGGATCAATCATTGAAGCTTTAGATGGATTAATATATTTTTTTTCTCGATCTACATCTCTATTATGACCAGTAACATCAGAACCAAAATGAATTTTTCCATCTTTTACTTTAATTTCTTTTTCGCCTGCCTTTGCAACATTTGGAGGCAACCCTTTTAGCCCTTTATATTGATCTCGAATAATTTTACCTAATGAATCACTTTCACGATCACTTGTACTTTGTGCTAAAGTAGAGCCCTTTAATAAAATAGTAAAAATAATTGTAGTTAAAAGGGTTATAGTTTTCATTTTTAATTGGGTTTAATTTAAAATAATTGGTAACTACTACTATATAACATATCGTATAAATTTTAATACTTATTCTGTTATTATAAGCAGACATTGGCCAGATGATTTATTAACACTGCCTTTTTTCACAGTATTGATTTGGACTAAATATTAATAGTTTAGAAACTTAACAAGTAAATTAATTTAATATTATTAGATATAATTCGTTCATTTCATTCATTTTGATATAGATATTTGATTGAAATAGTTTATTTGAAATCTAATTCAAAATTAAATCCTAAGTTTAATATTAAACCCCAATAATTGATTTCATACATCTTCGGATTATTAAGCGCTATTTCATTCGGCATCAGTAATACATATTGGAAAAAAGCAGTTAGTTCTGTTAGTTTTCCAGGATTAGTTTTTTTCAGAGGAATTATTGCAAGTACTTGTTTTGGGATATCTTGGTTTGTTTTCACAAAGACAAAGCAACTTCCAAGTTCTTTTATTAATGAAAATGCAACTTTACAGCAATATGGAGTTACTGTGATTCTTTGTGTGGCCTGTTCTTTGGGTTTGGTCTTTTATTTAAAATCGCTGAATTATTCTCCAGTTAGCATTTCAGTGCCTCTTTCTTCTATCAATATTTTTGGGATCTTAACTGCAGTAATAGTATTGCATGAAAAGTTTCATCCTATATACTATTTCTCTTTTGGTATTGGAATAGTTGGCGCACTTTTATCACAATCCTATTCTTTTTACGGTACTAAATTTAGCTGGAATATAGGCGGTACATATGCAATACTTGCTTCTTTGTTTTGGGGCACTTCCTATACATTATTTAAATTTTCATCAAAATGGATGGGTGCCATTCCTTTGGCATTTATATTAGAGACTACAGTTCTGACTACTGCATTTATTTGGATTCAAATTTCTGATAAAAACTTTTTTAGATCTAAAAAAATCCTTTCTTCAAAAAACCTTAAACACTATTTTGTCCTTGCAATATTTTTATTATTTGGAACACTATTCTTTAATCTTGCTGTACAAAAAATACCGATATTGATAATTAACCTTTTTGGCTTTTTCACACTGTTTGTTTCAATTTCAACGGGGATATTAGTTTATAAAGAAAAACTTAGTTTCAAACAGGTCATCGGAATAATTTTTTTATTGGTATCCATTTTTGCGGTAAAATATTGAGCAGTATCTAAAAGCTTATTTCTTTAATGCTTCCTGCACTTTGAGATAATGAGTATATATTAATTTGTACATAAAAGGTTCAAATAAATTAGGGTCTATCTTACCGAAGCATGTTTTTGCTGCTTTAATATCATTGCTGACAAAAAATGCATAAGACGCATATATTCTAAGTTGATTTTCAACTTTTATCCCCCAATGATTTTTCGACCTACTGTATAATTCCCAATTGCCATGATACCTTTCAAACTCTTTTAAAATAGGAACAAGCCAATCAATTCTATCTCCCATGAATAACTCATTAGAGAGATAAAGCATAAAACTAATTGCTTTATCATAATCTTGTTTAAACCCCCAATTTTTAATTACTTGATAATGCTTAGCTGAAGTATCATAACCAACACTAACCATTTCACAAATCTGAATGCCAATCGACCGTCCAACAGGAATAGGATGAAAATCTTCTGTTATTGTTATTCTTTGTAATTTCTTTAACCATTTATTTTGATTAAGGGTATCTCCAATTTGTGCAGCCTGCTTATATTTCAAAGAGAAATAGAAGAGATTTCTCTGAGGATATTTGTCAGCTTTTTCAAAATAAGCGTCAATTAATTTACCATAATATTCCTGTAATTGATCTTCATCTACAAACCATTCAATAAAATATTTTTGGGCATTGATATTGGAGGCTAAAGGATTTAATAATTCATCTAATAAATCTTTATGCTTTCTAAGCATCAATCCAAATGTTTGGCCAATGTAGTAATACCCTAAGGGGTTATGTGTTTTTATATTGTACACATTAGGTAGACTAAACACTTTTGAAAGAAAAATAATGTTTTTTTGATTCGCTGCTATTGATATCATTTCAGTTAAGAATGGGAAAATTTCAGGTTCATTTCCAAACTTTTTGCAAAGTTCAATAACTGATTTTGTATCTATTAAATGTGTTGTTGATGAAATGGATATTTGGTGATGGAGAAGATACTTGTTTTTTTGATCTTCTTGTTTAATTAAATGAATTTTTCCCTCCGAAAAAGATTCGGTTTGCTCAATTTCGGCTATCAAAGTACTCCAGTTAATAAAACCTATATAATTTGCAAGAACGTCAAGTGTATATGTTCTTGGTTGATCTATACTTTTTGCAAATCCAAATAATCTTTTAAGTGTTGTTGGACTTACATTTTCATGACATGCTTTCTTAATACTAAATGACAATGCCTCACAATCCTTCGAGTAAAGAATTTTTTTACCAAATCTATTTTCTATATGAATTCGTATAGTGTCTGGAATCATATCCTTGAATATATTATAAATGTAAGTTAGGTATAGATGAAAGTATTCAAATGAACAAAATGAACGAAATATAGTGATATTATCTATTTAATTTACTCAATAATTGTATGTCTGGGGAGATATAACAATAACTAGGGGGAGATGATAATAAGAGGTTGGTATTATAACCAGCCTCTTACTATGGAATATACATAGGTTAATTGAATTTGGTAAAATCAATACCAGCATTTATCAAATTTATAGAATTTCAAAATGCTTGGATGTACCTGAAATATTTCAATCATCAAATTATTAATGGAGACCACAAGCCATATAAACCAGGCGTAAACAAAAAGCCAAATGAGTAAGAAGCCAATCCTTAGTAAAATTAGAAAAGGTGCAAACCAGCCCAAAATCCGAAACAATTGAACCACATTTAATTTTATCCAAGGCACCTAAAACGATCAGATATGGCAATAATTGACGTATTAAAGTATGACGGACCAAACAATGCTCTAGTTTGGAAATGGAGACCAAAGGTTGACAGCAAACGTGATGAAGAATTACGATTAGGAACACAACTAATCGTTAACCAATCACAACAAGCATTATTTATTAAAGGCGGACAACTACTCGACATATTTGAGGCAGGGACATATACTTTATCAACTCAAAATCTTCCAATTTTATCAAATCTAATTGGACTTGCATTTGGCGGACAAAGCCCATTTAAGGCAGAAGTTTACTTTATAAACAAAGCCGTTGCAATGGACACAAAATTTGGACTAATTCCATTTAATATGATGGAACCAAATTTTAGAGTTCCAATTCCAATTACATCAAGAGGCAGTTTTGCAGTAAAAGTTACAGACGCAAAAACTTTTCTTAATCAAATTATTGGGACAGTTCCAGACTTTGAAGCAGATAAACTAACTCAATTTTTTAGAGGATTAATTACAGAAAATGTAAAGACCGCAATCACAAGAATTTCAAAAGAACAAAACTTAAATCCTCTTGAATTCGAAGGTATTATTTCAGAAGTTTCAGATGCAGTAAAAGGAATTATTTCAGAGGCACTTGCAAAATATGGACTTCATTTAGAGTTTTTCAACATTGAGGCAATCTCAGTTGTTGACGAAGACCCTCGAGTTAAGAAAATCGTTGACGACTTCCATAGATTAATGTCGCAAGACATGGAAGAACGAATGAGGTTGAAACGGAGAGCAGAAAATTTAGAAGTTTATAAAGTTGAAAGAACTTTTGACACAACTGAAAAAGCAGCCGAAAATATTGGAGGTGGAATCGGTGGAGACGGTGGAATTTTAGGGACGGTTGTTGGACTCGGAATGGTTGCTCCTATTGCAAATACAATGGGAAACTTAATGACTAATACTACTCAAACATTTCAGCAAAATCAAAAAGCCAACACAGAAGTGAATAAAGACGAAGTGTTGAAACTTTTAAAAGAACTTGGAGAATTAAAAACCGCAGGTATTCTTACTGAAGAAGAATTTAGCGAAAAGAAAAAAGAACTTTTATCTAAACTATAAAACCGAATGCTAAAGTGTAATTCTTGTAAAAATCCAGTAGCAGTAACTTCAATTCATTGTGAATGGTGTGGTGCTAAAATAGTTCGTGAATCAGAAAATCAAACGAATAACAATGGCACTAATTCTAGTAGTAGTTTAGCCGACTTTATGTATAAGTTGAATGAAGTTGAAAATGAAATTGTAAAAGAAAATGCAGGTGCTGGAACTTGGGGTGCATTAGATGGTATGCTTACAAGAGCATTTGGCAATTCTAAAATTGACAGCTTAAATCAAAAGAAAGCGACAATAATTCAAACCTATCCTTTGCCGAAAAACCCAGATGATTTGCTTGAAATAGCGAATATGGCAGCTTCAAATTTTAAAAATATCAAAGTTCACAAAGTTGCATTGACAGATAATGCAAGAAATGAAAATAAAATAAACCAACCAATAAAAAACGCATGGAAAACCAAGGCAGAGCAAGCCCTCAATTTACTTGCTATTTATTCGAGGACAAATGATTTCATTCGTCAACAAATTGAATTATTAAAAGCCCAACTTGTCGAAGAAAAGAAAGGGTGGTTTAAATAATTTTCAAATTCAATATTGAATTTTCACTAACAAATAAAACCAAATAATATGTTATCAATCAAAGAATTAGTGACCGAAGAGCAAGACCCAAAAGTAATTGAAAAAGTTTTGCCAAAAGTGCAAGAGTATTGCACATCAAACGAAGAAGTCCAATACATCGCAGTTCAAAAGAAAACGATTGGCGTTAACTTTTCGCCTGACTGTATTGCTTTAACAAATAAGAGAATTATCTTAATCAGACCTAAATCATTTGGTTTAAGTCTTGACTTCAAAGATTTTTCTTGGCTAAACGTAGCTGATGTTCACATGAAAGAAGGTGTATTTGGAGCAACAATTACAATCAGAACTACTTCCGGTCAAACCGACATTATGGAGGATATTCCTAAAGCACAAGCAAGAAGACTATATCGCTTTGCTCAAGAAATGGAAGAAACGAAAAAAGAAGAACGCAGACAACGTGACCTCGAAGACAAACGTGCTATTGCTGGTGGTGGTATAACTATTAACACACCAAGTCATCAACCACAAGCAACGGCAGCTCCAGTTGAAGACCCAATGGAAAAACTATCAAAATTAAAGTCAATGTTAGACATGGGTATTTTAACGCAAGCAGAATTTGACGCTAAAAAAGCAGACATTCTTTCAAAAATGTAAAACAACTAATTAGTAATTAATATTTTAAAAAATGAAAACAATTAAAACAACATTTAACTTGCTTTTTATAGTAATAGTGATTGCAACTCTAATAGCATCATGTAGTGGTGAAAGCAAAAAAGGTGAAATAGCAAAAGTCAAACCTGAAAAAGTTGAAATTTCAGGTGACCTTACTGACTATTTACAAATAGTGGATAATGAATATGAAATTACTGGTGATTTGGTTGGCAATCTTTCCATAAAAGTTAAAGCCATAAAAGCGCTTACTGAAGATGCGATTAAAGAAAATGATTTTGACATTTCTGCCTCATTACTTGACGACAAAGGAATGCCTGTTTCAGGCACTGGAGAGTTTAAAATGGAATATACCTCTAAAAATAAATTAATTAGTTTATTGAAAAAAGGTTCGGGAGAAGAAGTTATTCAACTTAAAACTGTTTATGGAGACTATAAAGCCGAAGAGCATGCCGAAAAATCAAAAAAGTTTTCAGTTTCAAGTACAATGAAAACAAAAGAAGAAACCAATGTTTCATCAACTGAAAGTTCAGATAATTCATCTGCATCATCAGATGTATCTATTTCTGCCACAACATCTACAGATTGTGACCAATTTATAACCGAGTATGAAGAGTTTGTAAGTAGTTATTTAGCAATTCTTAAAAAATATAAAGCTAATCCAACAGACGCAAGTATATTAACTGAATATACTGAAATGGCTACAAAAGCAGCTACAATGGAAACAGATGCTTCAAATTGTACTGATGCAAAATATGCAGCAAAATTGATGAAACTTAATACCAAAATTGCTAATGCTGCAGCAGGATTGTAAAACAATTTAATCTAAGCTAAAATGAAAAAATTTAAAAGCAATCTAATAATGTTCTTAATCCTTGCCGCATATCTAGCGATTACGATTTTGATTTTTGTAGAAACTTTTCCCGATAGCAAAGTTTCTTTATTGGTTGGAATACCATTATCATTTATATACTCTATTGTTTGTTTCTTCAACAAAAGAGTACGTTCTAAAATGACTATTTGGTGGGGTATCTTAAGCTTGCTTACTTGTGCATGGTGGATTTATTTAATGATAGAATAACAGCTAATATTGGGGGCTTCGCCCCCAATATTTATAATTTGACTCGAAATGAAAAATTTATTACTAATAGCAGGGTTTATTTTAATTGTGTTAAACACATTAATTGGACTAATTATTTCAAAATATTCACCATTCAATTATTTGATGGTAGATTTGAGTTTGCTCATTTCAACGGTTCTAATTTATTTTTTTTCCAATAGCAACATATCAGACGGTTATAAAATCGGCCTGACAGTTTTCTTTGCAATTACTGGACTTGCAAAAGTTGTTTGCAGTATATTAGCACCGCAACATTTTCAAGACAACTTCTTAATTGTAATTGTGTTAGGACTAATAAGTTTTGAAGCATTGTGCTTATTCAGTGCATTTGCCATGAAAAAGTTTGCTTAACGACATCAATGTGTATAATCCACAAGATTAATGTCCCATTTCTTTTATTATTCTTCTATAAATATTGTATAATCAAACCTATGTGGTAAGCGTAACAAGGGGTCAATCATAGATGGTATTAGGCTTGTGACTCGTAGATTTTTCAGTTTAAAGAACTTTTCTAAACAGGCTGCCATCTTGTAGAATCTGTCTAAATCTCTCAAGAATTCGTTAGAAAGTCGGAGCAACGAAGTTGCGACTGGATATTACGCTCAAAGTTTACCACCATTACGGTACAAAGTTTACCACCCGTAGGGAGTTGTTGATGGTGGTATAAAACTAGTTTAATTTTTTTGAACGTAGTGAGTCGCCTTTTAATTCTATTTTATGTGCATTAGCTGTCAGTCTGTCGCAGATAGCATCAGCGAGTGTTGGTTCATTAATATATTCATACCATTTTTTAATAGGTAGTTGGGAGGTAATAATAGTAGAGCCTTTTGCAAAGCGGTCTTCCAAGATTTGCAAAAGGGATAGGCGCATATCTGGGCTTAATGGTTGTAGTCCAAAGTCATCAATGATGAGTAATGGAGTTTTAGCAATCATGTTTAGCCATCTTACATAAGTGCCATCTAATCTTGCTGCAGCTAATGCTTCTATCATTCTGTTCATTGAGTAATAGACTGTTCTAAATCCAAGATTACATGCGTTTCTACCCATGGCACAAGCAAAATAACTTTTACCACTGCCTGTTGAACCCGTGATTAAAATATTCTCTGCCTTTTCAATAAAAGTGCCATCAGCTAACGTGGTCAACATCTCTTTGGTAATACCTCTGCCAGGCGTACAATTAATTTGTTCAGGTGTTGCATTGTAACGGAGTTTAGAGAGTCGTAAGTAGAGCTGTGTTCTTTGGTGTACCCGGTAGCTAGCTTCTGCTTCGCTAAGAGAAGCGATTAGCGCATGTGGTTCAGGTTGTTGGTGAACAGGTTGTTTAATAACGGACTCATAGCGCTTGGCCATGCCCGTTAATTTTAAGGTTTGTAATTGTTCGAGTGTGCTTTGTTGATTCATTGATATATGTTTTAAGGATGAATAAAAGAACTTTATTGGTAGGCATCAGGTCCACGAAGATTGGTGTGCTCGGGTAGTTTAAATAAATCATTTTGGTAGTACGACTCTAGTTGATCCAGTTGTTCAAGTCTATTAATCAAAATATTTTGTAGTGTTCTATAGTTAAATACATTACCTATTAATGCTCTTTTACAAGCAGCTTCTAAACGGATGGAACCATATTGCTTATTGAGCCGAAGAATACCTTTGCAAGCATTATAGGTCTGTTCTGTAATTGCTCTAGCTTTTAATACTCGGTCTATATAGTGGTAGGTTGATGGGCCAATAATAGAAGCTTGATCTAAAAAATAATGAGCACTATGCCCTTGTTGTTCACGGTAATGAAGATGGTCTGGAGGCATATGATCTGTATTAGTTGTGTAGTCATGTTTCTTGTAAGCTCTTCGATGTATTGCAATACGGGTGTGCTTATAGTAAATCTCTACATTATCCGTATCGTATATTACACTTACTTGCTTGCCAATTAAATCGGATGGAACACTGTAATGATGGTAGTTTTCTCCAAGCGTTATATGATAATTCCTTTGAACTTTAGCAGATACTTGGTGCTTAATAACAAATGGACTTGAGCTCAGCGGTTGCAACAATGGCTGCTCTTCTTGTTTAAATAACTGTGCTCTACTATGGTCTTTTAACTGGAATAGTTTTTCATTGTGCAGCTTCAGGTGTTCAAGAATCGCAGCATTGAGCTCATCAATATCATACATCACTTTATCCCTTAGTGGAGCGTAGATACGCTGGTAGGCAATTTTAACTTCGTTCTCTACCGAAGCCTTATCCTTTGGTTTAGCCACTCTGGTTGCTAAGAGCGTGATATTGTTGTGTAGTGCCCATTGTTGTAGAACTTCACTAAATACTGGTTCGTAACGGCAGGACTTAGTTACAACCTGCTTCATATTATCAGTCTTAAGTACGAGTGGTACTCCTCCAAAATATTGCAAGCATTGATTGAGTCCCTTTATAACTTGAGGAATGGTAGCGTCTGATAAAGCCATTAAAAAACTGTATTTACTGTAGGGCATTACACATACCAAAACAGGACAGGCAATCAGCTCACCAGTTGATTTATTAACATAGCTCATTTTATCACCAGCAAAATCTACCATCATCATCTCTGCTGGCTTATGCGTTAAACGCATGGTGGCTTTAGTGGTCTGAAGGGCTTGTTTAATTAACTCACAAAATCGGGTATAACCAAAAGGACTAACGTATTCTTTGCGATATTCCTCTCAAAGTAGTAGTCGCGTAACACCAGGTCGCTCTAGTTCTTTTACAAAATAAGTTACACGGTTATTAAAATCAGTACGTCGTTCGTCTTCACTATAATCTATCGATACTACAGGTGTATATACAATGGAACTTAACTCAGGATCGCCTAGTTGACGTAAAGCTTCAAAGGGAATAGCTGTGTTTTTTAGCCTAGTGGCATAAACCGTAATGGTTGGTCTGCAAATACCTAACTGAGTTGATATTGCCCGAAGTGAATATCCTTTTTCTAAAAATTGGATGATTGCTCGAATTTGTTGCATTGATATCACTTGATTGGCCATGCTTCTTTTTAAAAAGCAAGGACGTTAATAAATGGTATCAACAACTACCTTAAGTGGTAAACTTTGCGCCGTATTGTCATCCTAAGCTATACCTAGCTGGTAAACTTTGGAGTGAAATAAACTTCCATAAAATCACGTAAAGTGGTAAACTTTGGGGCGTAATATCCAATATTTTAATTCAATACCAAATAAAACAGAGTATGAAAACATCAATTGTATACCAGCAGTAAAATATTTTTTAAATGAGTATAAGCCAGCTATTATTGATTTTAATTACACCAAAACAAGTAGAGATAAACCTCTCAGCGCAGAATTCGAAAAATTTTATTTAGTATTCAATCATAATGTGATTGTTTATTTCGACATCTCTCACTCAACTGTAAAAATCTTATTTAAGGATAGCAATATTTCTAAAGTAGATGAAATAATTAGAATAGTCCACAATTTCAAGCAAAAGAAAATAAAGGATAATCCCTATATATTTGTTTTAGTAATGACTTCAGCTGGATTCAATACTAGGGCATTAAGTATAACCAAACCCACTTTGAATATTTCAGATAACTATAATGATGATTTTTACACAGTACATAAAACAATACTAAAGCGATTGTCTAAATCCAATGATAAAGGATTAGTCTTGTTACATGGAAAACCAGGAACGGGTAAAACATCTTATATCCGATATCTAATTGGCTCAGTAAAAAAGCGCATCATTTTTCTGCCACCAAATATGGCTGGTAACATAACAAATCCTAGCTTGATATCTATTTTGATAGAAAATCCTAATTCAATTTTTGTTATCGAAGATGCTGAAAAAATTGTAATTGATAGAGAAACAGACGGCAATTCCCCAGTGGCTGCAATTTTAAATATTTCAGATGGTTTATTGGCCGATTGCCTCAATATTCAAATTATATGTTCATTTAATACCGATATATCTAAAATTGACTCAGCTTTAATGAGGGCAGGAAGGTTAATTGCTAAATATGAGTTCAAGGAATTAACTGTTGAGAAAGCACAGCATTTGTCTAATCAGTTAGGATTTAATACAAATATCGAAACACCAATGACTGTGGCTTCAATATATAATCAAGCATGATAACTTATGGCTGATTCACTAATACTAATCATTTAAACACTTTAAATTAAAATTTACACATATGGGCCCATTTTACATCATCGAATTAACCGTTAATATCAGGAAAAAAAATGGAACACAGTACAGTAAACCAGTAACCACTGAAGTCGAATCTAACCAGCTCATAAAGCTAGGTTCAATCAATGGAGCAAATAATCTTAAAGCAGTAAATATGCTTTTTGGCAGCCAATTTTTGGGTGAGGAAATTGTCAGCTATCACAGCTATAAACAGACTCTTAAAAAATAATTATTTAAGCAATAACCCCATTGTTCCGCCACTTTTGGCGCCCTGGCTCCCATGGATTGGGGCTAATTTTAAGTCCCCTAATAATAACAGCTTATTAATTGTAAGTGAGAGTAACTATTTGACAGATGATATTGATGTTACTCAAAAAATTTTATGCGAAAGCTAATTGAAAAAGACACAAGATCATATAAGATATAATGTCTTTAGATAAATTAATCATTACAAAGCCTGCTCTTTACAATCAACCTTTAAATTCAAGTATAAATACCTAATTACACAATCAAACATCCAATTATTTTGCAGTATGTTTTCAAATGAACTAGCAAAAAAATTGATAAACTTGCCCAAAGAAATAGATGGTGATTTTACGACAATTAACTTGAATGACGATAAGACCAGAATTTATTTGAAAAATAGTGAGGAGCCAGAGTACTATTTTTTATGGGAAGTATCGACGAATAAAAAAATCAGTTTTAAGGTTTCTCTTCACAGTCAGGAAGACAATTCAAAAGAAGGACTTATTCGAATCGATTACAAAGGGGGACATAAAAACCCTGAAACTATAATCTCTCCGATTCCCGAGCTTTTAAAGCCATATATAGGCTATTGGTTTACAAATGAACCACATATACATATTTTTGTACAAGGTTATAAAGATTTAGCTTGGGCAGTGCCCCTAGGTGTTTATAATTTTCCTACTTTAGACATAAATAGCTATGAAGACTTTGCAGATGCTTTAATTTCATTTTCTAAAGAAATAAATATAATATCACGTTTTAATGTTCAAAAGCCACTTATATGATTTGGGTTAATTCCTTGATAAAAGATTACTACACTTGGCTTAAAAGCAAAACCGTTGTTTTGCCTGATGAGAACACTGAATGGACTGCAATACAGACACCATTTTTTGGCTTGTATAATGACGTTATTGAAATGTATGCCAAAAAAACTGGTAGCAAAATTATTTTGTCAGATAATGGAGAAACTTTCAATAATCTGGACTTAGTAGGAACATCATTAAACCGGGCTGGAGAAAGAAGAAATATTGCCGAAAGAATTTTATTGAATTATGGGGTTCAATTAGATGGTACAGAATTAGTCATCGAAACTACTGAACAGAATTTCCCACAAAAGAAACATAATTTTTTATCTGCAATCATGGAATTAAATGATTTATACGTTTTGTCTAAATCAAATGTTGCTTCCATTTTTAAAGAGGATGTAAGAATGTATCTCGATACTCAAAATATTATTTACACTCCCGATTTTATTTCAAAAGGTTCTACTGGATTGGAGTTTATGTTTGATTTTCAAATTGCGGGAAAGAACAGTGAATTAGTATTAAAGTCGTTTAATACAATTAATAAACAAACGCTAAGTAGCTTTCTTTTCAGCTGGGATGACATAAAGCCAGTGAGAGAGAAAGTGAGTAAAAAAGCCGTTACAGCTATTGCCGTTTTAAACGACGAAGAAAAACCAATCAAATCAGAATATTTGGAAGCTTTAACCAGCAAAGGTGCTAACTATATTATTTGGAGTGAAAGAAATAGTGAAGCTAATTTGATGAAATTAAAGGCTGCTTAACAAAGAGTCATCTTACGCTCAGGTCTAATTCCCCGCATTTTTTTATGTACTATGCATTGAGCGCCACACCTTGACGCCCTCTTATCTCATCTTCGCTCTACAAACCAAGAAGATGGAAATTAAACAAGACAATCCCACACTAGATGCAATCATTTCAATTTACGAACAAGCCAAAGATTCTAAATTTTCCCAGGGCTTTCTAGCGTCTATTCAAAAAGACTCAATCACCTTACAGCAGTATTTTAAATTAGATGCTGATGAGTCACTTTTATTAGCCCTTTTCATCGCCAGCCACCTCGAAGAAGACAATGTAGATTTACAGAAATTGGCTGCACATATTGGTTGTAGTAAACTTAAAATTCTATCCTTTAAAACAATCATAGACAACTTCTTTCAACTCGGAATATTGGCTAAAGAGCAGGTTAATATACGAATGAGGTTAATGGGGAATCAATCGCTCAGTTATGTGGTTAATAAGGTCCTTATGGATGCTATATTAGACCATAAGCCAATGCCAATTATAACCAAAGCACCTCCAAAAGATATTTTCGAATTATTAGAACTGGTTTACAAGTTAGGATTGGAACGAGATGATCGAAAAGTAGATACTTTCCGAATATTAACTTGTCTCATTGAATATTTAGAAGAGAACGTGCATTTTCCTTTAGTCAGCAAGTTGAATGAGTTCGATTTAGAAATACAGAATAAATTCATTTTTCTTCATGTTACTTGGAAAACAGTAACAGGTTCTTCTTCAGTTGACGTGTTTAGAATGATGGAAGGAATGAGTGATAGTAATGCTTACCGCTATTCCGAATTGCAAAAATTCTTAGACGGCGAAAACGAATTAATTAAGCATGATCTGCTAGAAGTGAATCCCGCAGTAATGACTACCGACACGACTTGTCAATTAACAGATAAAGCATTTCAGATCCTGCGTGATTGCGGTTTAAATCTTAAAAAAGTTTCTAAGCATCGAAAAGACATTATTAAACCCACCGATATCAAAGAAAAGGAATTGATATTTAGCCATGCTGAACTAAGCCAAATTCAAACACTGGAGAAGTTAATTGAAGAAACATCTTTTCTAGAAATGCAAACCCGATTAACGGATAAGGGATTGCAACCAGGTATTTCAATTTTGTTGCATGGCGCACCAGGAACTGGTAAAACAGAAATAGCCAAACAATTGGCCAGAAAAACCAATCGAGAGTTGATGCACGTAAATATTAGTGACTGCAAGACCATGTGGTTTGGAGAGAGCGAAAAAATTGTTAAGAAACTCTTTACAGATTATAAAGCCTATTACAAGGATACTAAAACACACCCGATACTTTTTTTTAATGAGGCTGATGCTATTATCTCAAAACGGAAGGAATTACGCGGCTCCAATGTGGAGCAAACCGAAAACGCTATTCAAAATATTTTATTAGAGGAGCTGGAAAATTTTCAAGGTATTCTGATAGCAACTACAAATCTGATTAATAATATCGATCCTGCATTTGATCGTCGCTTTTTATTCAAAATTAAATTTCATCCACCAACCCTAGTGAATCGAGCCAGTATCTGGAAATTAAAGCTGCCAGAATTAACCAATAAGCAGGCGAATCAACTGGCGCAATCATTTTCTTTTACGGGTGGCCAAATTGATAATATTTATCGAAAAAAAGAAATCGCTGAGTTGCTCTATGGGAAGTCAGTTGATTTTGAAACCATTCTCGGCTTTTGCAAAGAGGAAAGCTTACATCAGACAGTAAATTCTATTGGATTTAGAACAATAAAACAAAATCTAATACAATGCGAAATGTAGAGAAAGAAGCTGCAATCTTTATCCCATTATTAAAGCAATATTGTGCAAATATTGCTACTTTAAATATAGATAAAGAGTTTCCTACGCTTTTCATACCACAGACGATGTCAAGGTATGCGGATGCTTCAAAGAAGATTTTCTATTTTGGAAGAGATACCAATCGTTCTTATCAACCCATTGACCTAATGGAATCGTATCGGAACAACAATCTTGAATCCTATATTTATGATAATCACGCTTTACTAAATGAGGATTTCTTTTTGTGGGAAACAGAAGCACGTACATTCTGGTTACTTGTATTGAATTTACACCTGCGTTTAAAGGGCATCAATCAATACATGGATATTATCTGGGAAGAATACAGTAATGTCGATTTAATTAGTGAATTAAATGATTTTGGGCATGGCAATACTAATGCTATTCAAGTAAAGCAAACACTTCAGCAAAATGGGGTTTGGTCGAAAATTGATATAGCTAAATACCTAGTAGTAAAGGAAAAATCTAGGATTTTTGATTGTTTATTACATACTATTCAAGCGTATCGGCCAGACTTGGTTTTCATATTTGATTGGAGTTCTAATTACCAGCAATTCCTGGAGGGATTAGAATATACTATTGAGAAACGAAATGTTTTAAATGGATATTTTTTTGTAATCAATTTAAAAAATTATCCAACCCGTATCATCTGGACCATTCATCCCCGATCTTTACCTAAAGGATCTTTAAATAAGGAATCTGTAGCTATTAATAACTTAATTGATATTATCGTATCTCAACTATAAAGAAATATGCCTAAAGAAAATTACTTAAGCCGATACTCACATATAGTAAAACGTTTAGAAAGAGGCCCTGCCACTTTTCAAGAAATTGCACATTATTTGGAAAACCAGTCTGAGATTGAGGGAATACAATTAGTTATTTCTCAACGAACATTTCAGCGAGACATTAAAGAGATTTATACCATGTTCGGATATGATATTCAGAACGAACAAAAGGGGGATAAACGTTACTATATTGCAGATGTACCAGAACAGAAGCAACATTCTCTACGTTTACTAGAGTCGTATCAAATCATGCATGCTTTACAAAACGCACGCGGATATGAAAAAGTAGTTTTGCTCGAAAAAAGACAACCTAAGGGCGTTGAACATTTTACGGGATTGTTATATGCTATAAATGAAAAAAAATCCTTGGCTTTTGAATACACCAAATTTGAAGATGATATTGTTACCAAACGGGTAGTGCATCCACTAGCTTTAAAAGAGGCCCAAGGTCGTTGGTATTTAATTGCTGTGGATACCAAAGATAATCGCTTAAAAACTTTTGGTTTAGATCGAATGGATGGGATCGATATTCATAAAACTAGTTTTAAAACAAAGTATCAGTATGATTTAAATGAGTATTTCCGCCATGCCTTTGGGATTAATACTGAAAGCCAGACCGAACCCGCTACTGTTAGACTAAGCTTTAGTTATGAGCAAGGCCAGTATATTAAAAGCTATCCCTTTCATGAGAGCCAGCAAATATTGGTGGATAATGAAAATGGGGTAGAAGTGGAGTTGGCCATTTATATAACCTGGGATTTTATAAAAGAGTTGCTTTCCTTTGGCCCTAATATGAAAGTGCTATACCCTAATAGTTTGAAAACAAAACTCAAAGAATTGCTAACGAAAACACTAAAACAATACAGTTAGTTCTCTATTGTTAGAATGCTGTCTCCAAACTTTTTGATTACGCCACCTATATAAGCTGGTCTTTGGAGATGTAAGTATCTATTTGTGATTCCTTTGTCTTCCAATTTTAATGGGTCTATATATTCTTTTAGCGTTTTTTTAGTATCGCTTGATAGAATTAATAAAACTTGATATTCACTTGAAAGATTAGTAATTTTTTCGACAAGATTTATCAAAGCTTGTTTAAGCAAATCCGATTTTAGGTGTTCAATATCGTCTAAAAAAATATAGTAAGGTATTCCCTTTACCCACTTGCATTTATTCAACTCAGATAGAAGATGTTCTATATGATGTTCTTTAAGCATACTCATTGGAAAATGAACAACTGGATTCTCAAATCCCTTTTTATACATACATCGATTGATTTTATAAACTAAGGATGTCTTGCCTACTTTAGCATTTCCATAAAGAAACCAAACGCCCCATTGCTGGGCAATCATATTGCCAATAGGCTCCATATCTTTTCTTTTCCTTCTATTGAGTGGTTGAACGATATATTTCATTTAGCAATAATAATTCTACCCCGCGTCAGGATATGGCGTTCATAGCTTCCATCTTGCTGAGAATCAAACACAATTAATTATAATAATTATGGATAATGAAGAAAATATTTTAATACTAGAATTACTAATCAAAATCCTAGCCGAGGATAAAGAATTATTACAAAAACTTGCCCAATGATTTCACTCAATAATGTGTTAACTATTCATCAAATGCTTGTGACGTCATTTGGTGGCTCACAAGGCGTTCGAGACAGAATGTTGCTAGAATCTGCTTTGGCTAGACCTCTTCAAACTTTTGATGGTAAAGAGCTTCATCCGACTATGATTGGTAAATCTACCTGTTTGTTTGAAAGCATTTTAATCAATCATCCATTTGTAGACGGTAATAAGCGAACAGGATATGTTCTGATGCGATTGATCTTACTTAAAAATGGCTTGGATATAAACGCAAGTCAGGATCAAAAGTATGAGTTTGTAATGCGGGTAGCTTCTGGACAAACTAAATTAGAATCTATTATTTCTTGGTTGGAGAACCATATTGAAAAACCTTCTTAATTTAGTCCTTTAAGTTATTAAATGAAACTCAACAGCTTTCGTAATACCCCAACCCCAATCCCCCAACCATACCATACCCTCCATGAACACCCTTCCCTTCATCAACACCAACGGACTCTGGAAACTAGATATGCCAGCGTTGATGGATCCAATCATGCCATCCACAAATCAATTAATTTTAATTGAAGCAGGTATTGTTACCATCCTCGACACACTATCCGCAAATCTGTTCACTACCTTAACCCTCGAATTCCATTATCAACCGATCCATCCATACGATGCACTACTCATAAAGGAGGGTGTGCGATACAAATGTGTATCGCTAATGAAAAAGGATAGGGATTTCTCAGTATGGTTTCCACCACCTATATACAAGGCAATGACAAACAACCCTAATCCGGATAGGATATATGTAAGTATTGGGAATGTGATGTTGTGAAAGATAGGAGATTAAATGGCATACAAAATCATTCTATTTTTTCGTCATATCATCCTTTCTTCATATATTCATATTACCCCGAATTATTACTGTTAGTACTTTACTGACCTTGCCTTATAATGTCTGGGAGTCAGGTGGCATTGCTCTGAAATAAATGAATAAAATGTAACTGTATTTACGAAACAACACTTTTGTAATGCTATCACTTTTATCTATAAATGAAAAAATATCTACTTCTACCTCTACTTTTTCTCTTTAATTGCCTTACCGCTTTTTCTCAGGATATAACCATTCGCGGAGTTATAAAAGATAGTGCATTGAAAATGAACATTAATAATGCCTCAGTGGTACTTTTAAATGCTAAAGATTCTATTATTCTTTCTGATGTTAGAACCTCATCAAATGGAGCTTTCGTTTTTTCTGGATTAAACAATAGCCAAAACTATATCTTATTCATAAGTTACCCCGGGTATCTAAGCGTTTCTAAAGTAATTAATATTGGTCAAGATAAGATTCTTGATTTGGGTTCAATATTTTTAACTTCTAAAGAAGTGTTATTAAAAGAAGTTGTAGTTAAATCAAGTATTAGGACAATTCAATTGCGAGGGGATACTTTACAATATAATACGGCTGAAATTCAACTTCCTCCAAATGCATCTGTAGAAGATTTATTAAAGATTTTGCCAGGACTTCAGGTAGACCCTAATGGGAAAATTTCTGCGCAAGGAAAAAAAGTTAAAAGAGTATTGGTTGATGGGGAGGAGTTTTTTAGTGATGATCCAGTTTTTGTTACACGAAATTTACGTTCAGAAATGGTAGCTAAAGTTCAGGTTTATGATAAAAAATCGGATGCAGCCATATTTACAGGGATTGATGATGGGATAAAAGACAAAGTCATCAACCTTCAATTAAAACAAGATAAAAGTAATGGGGTATTTGGAAAGGTTGAAGCAGGAATAGGACTAGGTAATCAGTTTACTCCCTATAGTGCTCAAGCTATGCTAAATAGTTTTAAAGGAAAACGGAAGATCTCTGGTTATACGGCATCTAATAATATAGGCCAATCTGGACTAGGGACTACAGAAAAAAATCAATTAGGTGTCAAAAACGACATTGAACGATACGATGGAAAGGGACTACCTCAATTTTCAATGGTAGGATTACATTTTGATAATAAATGGAATAAGGATCGTAATTCATTTAATGGCGATTACTACTATTCTATTTCCCATGTTTCTGGATTTGATTCAACATTTATGAATACAATTTTACCTAGTGGTGCAATCAAAAGATTTTCTAATACTGATTTTCAAAAAGAAGGATTTAGCCATAAAATGAATTTTGCATATAAACAAGAAGTAGGGACGAGGGGAACAATTACATTGAGTAATACAGCGTCTTATAATAAAGGGGCTTCTAGTCAGCAAAGCGCTTCCTCGGATCTAAATAGCAATGAACAATTTTTAAATCGGACAAATAATCAAACTAGTGTTAATGGGGAAGGTCGAAGAATACAAACTGCTTTTTTGTTTCAGCAAAAATTTAAGCAACCAGGCAGAACGATTTCTTTTTCCATAGAACAAGAATCAACTAGCTCAAATGAGCAACAAACAAATTTAACGGCTACTGAGTTTTATAATGGTAAACCATTATTGGATAGTACTAGAAACCTAGATCTTTTTAAAGGAAAGGATCAGACCTTGCAAAATTTGAAAATCGGACTTAGTTTTTCAAATAAAATCAATAATGCATTTTCTTTTATTCTCTCCGCAAATTCTGTATATGATGCTGTAAATGATCATAATTTATCCAATAGGATTGTTAATCCTACCGGAGCTATTGATTCGCTTTTTTCAACTATTCGAAATGATTCTCGAAAAATATTTTTGGGTAATCTAAGCTTCAATTTCGTAAAAAATAAAGTTAGCGCCTCCCTAGGTAGTGGTGCGGGAACAAATAGGCTTTTTATCAACAATCTTATTCAAAGAAAAGAATTTGAGCGAAGTTTTTCGGTTTGGAAACCATTTGGACGTGTTCAATATTCCATTAATGATAATACAAATCTTGGAATCAGTTATCGTGGTACAACAGTTGCACCAGGTTTCCAAGAGCTATCACCCCATGAGTTTAACAACGCTCAGCTAGTTACTTTCTCTGATAATTTGTCTATTAATAATGCATTTTCTAACAAAGTAACGCTAACCTATGAGTCATTTAAAAGCCTTACTAAAGCCTTCACTGGATTAATTATGAGTCATACCAGCACAAAGAACCCAATCAAACTGCTTTCGAATATTAACGCTAGTGGAGCTTATTTTTTGCAGTACGTTAATATGAGTGGTTATGCAGATCAAGAATTAGAGCTAACAGGTTTTTATTCAAAACCAATTCCGTCATTAAAAGTGCAAGCAACACTTGATTTGAGTGGTAAATCTGGAAATAGTTTTAGCTTCATAAATGGGTCATTGAATAAGCTTAGTTACAATATTGCTTCTACAGGCATTTTATTATCTAAAAATAAGTCTGGTAAATATGCGATTCAAGTGGGCGGTACGATTTATTATGATGTAAATTCTTTGAATGAAGGGTTAAAGATTATTCGAAATAATTTCGTTTCATATAAACTCAAATCTGAAATAGATTTATACTTGTCTACTTCATTTCAAATACATAGTGATGCAGAGTTTTTCAGACAAAGTAAGAATAATATTTTCACTGATAACTTTGATAGAATGGTTTGGAATGCAGGGATAAGTAAAAGCTTTCTAAAGGATAATCTTCTAACAGTTAAACTAACTGCAAATGATATACTAAATTCTAATGCTGGATTCTCAAGAGTTGCTACTTCAGCCATGTTTTCGGAAAATCGATTTTTAGCTATTAGGAGATATTTTATGTTAAGCGCTATTTGGAATTTTACTAAGTATAAACAAGTAAAGTAATTATAAATGATTAGGCTTTTTTTTATCATTATTTTTTTATTGACAGGAAAGTTCGCTTATTCACAATATTATTTTGTTGAACGGGGACGTATCATATTTGAAAGAAAAGTCAATACTCACGCAATTTTGCCTGAAGTGATTGGTGAATCTGGAATAGTTGCTAAAGAAGAATTTGTAACTTTCTTTCAGAAATATAAAGCAGATCATCCACAATTTTGGATAGATAGTTTTCAATTGATTTTTAATCACGATTCAATTTTGTATAAACCAGCTGGATCTATTTCTCCTTTTTTACATGGTATAGGAGTCCCAATGGCAGACAGGAACCAAGTGCTTACTGATTTATCATCCTTTCAGTTTTTTGCAGAAAAAAATGCCTACAACGAACAAAAGGTCATAAGAGATACATTAACTAAAATCCGCTGGAAGCTAACAGATGAAATTCGTGAAATTGCAGGTTTTGAATGTAGGAGAGCAAATGCTTTGATCAATGATTCTATATATATCGTAGCTTTTTATACAGATGCTATAAAGACCAAAGGAGGGCCGGAACTTTTTAATGGATTACCAGGTATGATACTAGGTGTAGCTATTCCCCATTATCATATCAGTTATTTTGCTACCCGTTTTGAGGCTTTATCTAAATCTGAAAAAATGACAACTCCCAACTTTGTATTTCAAAAGAGTAAAATCAAACAAATAGACTATTTTGAAGGAATGCTTAATTATCTAAAAGATAAGAATCTCGATAGTCCATGGATGAAAGTATTTATAAGATTGTAAATATAAGTTCCTATATCAAAGCTTACTTTTATTGAAAAGGGTTTTTTGTTTCGTCCTTAATTTGGTGATTAAAAATCAACCATTATGGACTTAAAAGATCAAATTATTCAAGCGTATTTAACCTAACACCCCAACCCCAATCCCCCAACCCTCTCACTCCCTTCATGAACACCCTTCCCTTCATCAACACCAACGGACTCTGGAAACTAGATATGCCAGCGTTGATGGATCCAATCATGCCATCTACTAATCAATTAATCTTAATAGAAGCAGGTATTGTTACCATCCTCGACACACTATCCGCAAATCTGTTCACTTCCTTAACCCTCGAATTCCATTACCAACCCATCCATCCATACGATGCACTACTCATAAAGGAAGGAGTGCGATACAAATGTGTATCGCTGATGAAAAAGGATAGGGATTTCTTGGTATGGTTTCCACCACATGTATACAAAGCAATGACAGACAATCCTAATCCGGATAGGATATATATGCGTATTGGGAATGTGATGGTGTAATAGCAGATAGATTAGGTATTTATACCTGCTATCAACACAGTCAATATGGCTATTTTCGATATTCAAGATTATAATCTTAAATTCGTAATAAATCATTAGTTATGGTTCTTGTTCTAAAAAAAGGTGCATCTAAGAAGCAAATTGAAGCATTGGAGAAAAAAATAAAAGGCAAAAAAGGAATTGACATTATTAAATATTGTGGATCAGTTAAGCTTAAAAAAGATGCATTGACAATTCAAAAGGATTTACGCGATGAATGGAAATAAGCTTTTGCTTGATACCAACGCAGTGCTCTACGTATTGTCCGGAGATGAAACATTGGCAAAATTTCTCAATGGTAAAGAGCTTTATTTATCTGTTATCACAGAGTTAGAACTCTTGTCATTTAAAAAATTAACCAATAAAGAAACTAAAATCATTAATACATTGTTGTCAGAACTTGTAATTGTTAATATCACAGAAGAGATTAAAAAACATACCATTCAAATTAGAAAAAATTCAAGTTTGAAATTGCCAGATTGTATTATTGCTGCAACTTCTATGGCCCTGGCCATCCCGCTAATTTCTGCTGATAAACAATTGAGTAATTTGAAAGGATTGAATATTATTTTGTATGAAAAGTAGAAATGCGTTAAACTTATACAGGTAATAATATTTTCATCTAAAAGGACTTCTAAAATTAAGCTGTTCAATCGTTAATTTCTATCTCTCTTGATCTTTGTTTTGCTGTTGGTCTTTAGCCATTGAGCTTGTTCCTTGGCCTCTTTTAAGGTAACTGCAGGCTGCTTAGATAAGATGATGGTGCTTAACTTGGCTCTTTCCAGAAAGGATATCTTGTATTTCATCTTTCATGCAATTTGACTTCTACGAAGATAGTCAATTTAATAAAATCGAGGCCACTCCCTATCATAACAGCTCCAATCCCCCCAATTGCTTACATTTTGTAGACATTTTTTTCAATGACTGTATATTCCGATGAAAGCCAGATGGACGACATCAATACCTTAATAAACTAAAGTCGGCTTTCCATTTTTACATTGAACAAATTTAGGTGACGGTTCTACCATGCAATTCGATATTAATTGATTCTTTATATTGTATCGCTGGCATTGCTCATTATAAAACTTAAGTATTGCTGAAAAGCACTTTTCGTTTTTCTTGTTGTAAGGAATATAACCAGCTGGACCACCACAAGGCTTATGTCCTATTCCGGCAATACCCCATTCAGCCGAATTATCACATATTTCAGACTTTGAAGCACTAATAACTAACCTATATAATCGTTCTAAGATTTGTTGATCAAAATTATTAGTGGTTGAAGTTGATATTGAATCTTTCGGAAACTCACAAGTATCTAATTCATTTGGAGGAGTAGAAATGTCCTGAGTGCAGGAGGTTAAGCAAAATATAGTATAAACAAAAAAAGGAATCAAATATGACTTCCAGCCTAGCCAGTTGTTTTTCATAATTATATCTTTTCTTTATTGACTCAAATTTAAACTTAGCCGCTGCCTTTCGAAAAATTAATCAAAAATAAGTTTTAAAGATCACTGGCTTGTTTTGGTAGTCATCCCTCAATCCCCCCAACCATACCACTACCTTTATGAACACCCTTCCCTTCATCAACACCAACGGACTCTGGAAACTAGATATGCCAGCGTTGATGGATCCAATCATGCCATCTACTAATCAATTAATCTTAATAGAAGCAGGTATTGTTACCATCCTCGACACACTATCCGCAAATCTGTTCACTTCCTTAACCCTCGAATTCCATTACCAACCCATCCATCCATACGATGCACTACTCATAAAGGAAGGAGTGCGATACAAATGTGTATCGCTGATGAAAAAGGATAGGGATTTCTTGGTATGGTTTCCACCACCTATATACAAGGCAATGACAGACAACCCAAATCCGGATAGGATTTATGTGTGTATTGGGAATGTGATGGTGTAATGGCAGATAGACTAGGTATTTATACCTGCTATCAACACAGTCAATATGGCTATTTTCGATTATCGATATTGTAATCCAATGAATAAACAGTTTAATAATTTACTTAACTTTATAAAGCACTGAATTTATGCTCATCACACATCATATAGAAACAGTAATCTTTGACGATAATATAATTCGTGTAATGATAGATGGTCACTTATTTGAATTTCCAATCGACAAAATTTCAACCAAATTAGCTTTGGCAACCGAAATTGAAAGGTCTTATTTTAAAATTTCACCTACTAGATATGGCATCCATTGGCCTTTAATTGATGAGGATATATCTGTAGATGCATTCATCAATCAATCAATATCCTTTAAGAAAAACTCTTAGGGGCTTTATGCTAAAAGCGGACTAAAAAATCGTTGCCCCCAAATAATTTAGCTACTAACAATCAAGACAGCTTCCGTTCTGCTACAGCTTTAATCCCCTCAAAAAACTCCAACCTATAAGTATATATACTTAAGCTTAATTTATAGTTGCTTTTTACTTTCGAATGCACAATTAAATGAATAGCTTTTGAACAGTGAGATATATCAATTTGAATCTAGTAATATTTACGAGTATCGATTCAAAAGTTTAGGTAAAAGGATTATTACTAAAGTAGTTCAATTTGCACCTTTAAATGGGATGATTCCAAGAATTATTTAGGTTTTTTTTATAAATTAAATAGTTAAATTTGAATATGCCAATTGTCAAAAAACTTTCACCAGTTCCACCAAAATCAGCCAGTAAGAAAACAGGTACTAAAAAGCGTATTATTGTTCAACAATCAATGACTACTATTTCTTTGTTTGCAGGCAAAATTAAAAAGGCTAATGATTTACTTTCTGTTGCTAAGTTGATGTAGTTCTCCTTCAACCCATCCATCCATGTGATGCATTACTCTTGAAAGAAGGAGTGCGATACAAATGTGAATCCCTAATGAAAGAATCTGGATAGGATATATGTGCGGATTGCGAATGTAATGGATAGGAGATTAAATGACATACAAAATCATTCTATTTTTTCTTCATATCATCCTTTCTTATTATTTTCACAGTACCCCGAATTATTACTTATTACAAACCATCTTACCGTTAGTGCTTTACTGACCCTTGCAATCTATTGTCTGGGAGTTAGGGGACTGAGCTGTGGAAGTAATTAAAATATAAAATGTATAAGTGTATTTATGCAACGACTCTATTTTACTAACAAAAGCAAATAAATGTTTGATTTTTTAAAGAGCATTTTTGGACAAACCAAGCAAGTTGAATTACCATCTGAAATACCAAATAAAGATTATGTAAAACAACTTATTGAGAACTTAAAAGAAGTAAAAAATAATAAAAAAGTAATTCCATTTACTATACAAGGCCTAAAGCCCAAAGGATTTCTAGTAAAAATTGGAGGACTATTTGGCTTTCTTCCATTTGCTCATATGCCTTGGAATTATCTAAATAGACTTCATTGGAATATTGTTGCACCATACTTAATTGGACACCAATTTTATGGAAGTATTCATAGCTTAAAAGAAACAAAACCAATTCACATTACTGTTGATGGACAGAAACACAAATTTCAAGCAAATGATTTAGAAATTGGTGTAGCGTATGAGAGCATAGTAATACAAAAAACACGCTATGGACTTTTCTTAGAAGCTGGTTATGACTTCAATTGGGAATATGGCTCATTCTTTGGATTAGCTCATAAATCAACATTCTTTGACTTAGACGATTATGGAAATATTAAACAAGGCGACATAGTTACAACATATTTTCACGGCTACAACAAAGATAAAAAACCAATCTTTGGAGATACCATAAAAGAAATAGATTTTTTAACAGGAAAACTTGACAAGTATATCAATACAACAGTTGAGGTAACAGTTAGAAAGTTGCCAAACAATAAGAGCGAATACTTCGTTGACAATATTTATCCTGCAACATTATCTGTAACAAAGACAATTTATCCAAACGACAAGAAACACATAAAAGAAGTCGTAGCAAATTTCATTGACAATGAAAAAATAACCTGTGAAGTTCTTGGAATTAGTGACAGAAGTAAAAAAATGCAATTGAAACTAATTGATGAATACAAACGAATAAAAATAATGTAGGAAGGGTGGTGGTGGTTATCTATCAGGATTATGGAGTTAGATACTACAAAGTATATCATCGTTTAAGGAACAAAATTCAGTAGAAAGCCTACATTGGAAAATTCATCGACCGCATGATGTACTTAGAGGAATACCGCCAAGGTTATACAAACAAGAAGCCCATTAGCTTAGAAGAAAAAAATTTATACATTTAATGTATACTCAAATTGGGGAGCCTTCAACCGAATTAACATTTATGGATTTTGGCTATAAAACAGCATTGGATGAAAAAAAATACGCTGATATTAGCGATTACTCTTATAATGGGAAGCGTGAAATGCCATGGATAAATCCACCAACAAAGTCATCGCTACTTAAAACAAGAAAGCCGAATGCGGATGCAGTTGCGGCTTGGTGGCAAAAAAGCAAAGCCGATTGGACGAGAATAGGTGCATTAAAAGAGGCCTTACAATTGGTATTGCCCTTAAAAAAATCAAACAATAAAAGAATTGCACAAGATGCAGAACGTCTAGAAGTATTATGGTCGTATATAGATAAATAAATAGTTAACCTATAATATTACTCAATAATATTGCAATTATTCTTAATTAAAAGATTCACCTCAAACCATGTTTAAAAAACTTACGCTGTTTTGTTTTGCCTTCGCAACGATGACTTGCTATGCACAAAAAACCAAAATACCCATTACTGGTATTGATGCCATTAAACTAGGCGAATCAATTAGTAAAGTCAATAATTACGGCTTCCCATTTATTGCAGTAACAAAGTTTCATCTAAGCGATTCTGTATACCTCGGCAATGCCTTTAACCCCAAGCAACCTTTATTTGTCAATAAAGCCAAAGCCGCCGAAACTAGAATAGAAGACATTTACGTAGATAGCGGCAAAACATTTTGCCCAGATGTTGCTGTGTTTATTACCAATAGCTTTGTTTTTAAACAATTGAAACATTCTATAACTGCTACATTAGCTTTAACCTACTATAAAAATGTACTGATAGAAATTAGAATTATTGATAGTGCACAATATATAAAAGATAATTATAGCTTCGGCATTGGCCGTTACGGCACAAATTTTAGTAAAACATTTAACGCTGCAAAAAGCTATCTAGCAGAACGTGAAAATGCTACCCACCCAAGTTGGAAAACTAAAACTGCTATTGCTACTATTGGTAAGCAGCTAAGCGATGATAACTTTTTAGAAAGCATATTTTGGCAAAATAGCAACAACTCGTTTTCTTACAATTACTGTTCTGCCCCTTTAAGGTTTTGGGCCAATAAATTTTTACCAACTCATGGTTGGGGATGTGTAGAAGGGGTTATGATTATTAAAAATGAGAAAGCCTATAAAGCTATGACTGACTGTTCGGATAAAACTATTTCCTTATGCAAAGAAGACAATTCATACAAAACGCCTCTTTAACTGCTTTAGGCATTGCCACCTTCGGCGGGATTAAAGCTGTAACTAGATCAGCTGCCTCCGGCAATGCACTACGGGTAAACGGAAAGCGCATTGAAAGCCGCATTTTTGAATTGGCAAAATTTGGAATGGATGCCAATGGCCATGGCACCCGTGTTGCATTTACCCAAGCAGATATTGAGGGCCGTGCATGGTTTATAGCGCTCATGAAAAAAGCCGGTCTAAATCCCACCATTGATACTGCTGGAAATATTATAGGCAAACGCAAGGGCAAAAACAATGCACTAAAGCCTATTGCTTTTGGTTCTCATATTGATATGGTGCCCGATGGGGGCAATTACGATGGTACATTGGGTTCTATTGGCGCATTGGAAGTGATAGAGATTTTGAATGAGCAAAATATAATGACTGAACATCCCCTCGAGCTAATCATTTTCAGCAATGAAGAGGGCGGTACTATTGGCAGTAAAGCTATGGTAGGGGATATTACTAAAGAAGGCTTACAGCAAAGAAGTCAAAGTGGCTTAACCATGGGGGAAGGGATACGGGCTATTGGCGGAAACCCCGACGATATTCAATCTTGCATCCGCAAAAAAGGAGATATTCATGCCTGGTTGGAATTACATATTGAACAGGGTGGAATCTTAGAAAAAGAAAATATACAGATTGGGGTAGTAGAAGGGATTGTAGGGATTGTGCATTGGGAAATAATCGTAGAAGGATTTTCGAATCATGCAGGCGCCACTCAAATGAATATGCGTCAGGATGCATTGCTGGCGGCTTCTAAATTGGTCATTGCGGTAAATGAAGTGATTAACAGTGTTAAGGGAACTCAAGTGGGAACAGTAGGAAAAATTTCTGTGCTGCCTGGTGCCTATAATGTGATTCCTGGTAAAGTTCAAATGGGTTTAGAAATTCGCGATTTGTCTGCTGATAAAATTGACATGCTATTCAAAGAAATTGAAAGGCGGGCTGCCTTAATTGCGAAAGCTTCTAAGACCAACATTCGGTTTGAAAGACAAGCCAATGAATCTAAGCCAGCATTAACGGATAAGAAATTACAGCAAACCATTAATGCCACCGCTAAATCATTAGGATTTAGTACCAAGTTCATGCAAAGTGGGGCAGGGCATGATACACAACATATGAGCTCCATCGCTCCAGCCGCAATGATTTTTATACCGAGTGTTGGGGGCATTAGTCATTCACCCAAAGAGTTTTCTAAAGCAATCGATATGGAGAATGGAGCGAATGTATTAATGCAAACCATACTATTCATTGATAAATCAAATTAATTTAAAATGAAAATCGTACCATTAATTTTAGTTTTAGTTTTTGGCTGTATCAATACAGACAAGAAAGAAAATCAAGATACTCAGAAGCAAAAAAGCGATACTACATATAATTATCCAACAGTAAGTTATCTTGACTTAAAACTTGAAAATGGACAACTTCCATCGAATCCTTATATTGTAGAATTTACAAACGGAAAGAAAAAAATCGTCTTCTGTGGAACAATGCATTTGAGTAAGGCAGATCTCAACAATCCGCTATACAAAAAAATTGAAGCTGCTTTTTTCGCTTTCCGTCCAGACGTTTGTGTTAATGAAGGCGGGGATATTTCTCAAAAGATTTACACTTCAAAAAAAGAGGCAATACTCAGTGATGGTGAGATTGGGCTAACTAAAATTTTAGCAGACAGCTTAAAATTAAGTTGTGTAAACGGTGATATGAATGAAGCGTATGAGTTCAAAAATCTTTTACAGAGATATTCTACTGAAGAGTTTATTGCTTACGTAGTTAATGAGCGACTAATGTGGGAATTAAAAGGTAGGAAAATATTTAATCAGCAAGATGTTGAGAAAGAGTTTAACAAATTTATTCAAGGATATATAATGACATTAGGTAAAGTAAATCTTACTGAAACAGAACAATCATTCGATTTTTTCAAGGCAAGTTTTGAAAAGACAGTTGGAAGACCCTTTGATATAAATAGACCAGAGCCTTCCAATCCATTTGATCCAAAAGGTAAATTTCAAGAAATTGGTAGAGTTTCAAAGCAAATACGAGATCAAAATTTGATAGGAACTATTGACCAATTATTAGATGCATACGATAAGATTTTTATTGTTTTTGGTGGTTGGCATTTGTTTACTTGCAAACCGGGAATTGAAGAAATTATTAACCGAAAGCGAAAATAATAGCTTAGTAAAATGATAAATAAGTACACCGAATGGCATAACGGTTTGACTCCATTGAAGAAATTTAGTGTATCATTTATGCTAAATTGGCTTTACTGGCTTATAGCTTGGTTAATTGCCGATGAATTCATTTTTGAAGAAAAACATTCGTGGAAGTATCATGTATTTCATGCGACTTGGATGGCATTCTTTATGACGATTTCTTTTAGTTGGAAAGGTGTAAAACAAATTTTCAAAAGAACTCGCAATAGCTAAAAGCTATTTTATGCCAATCTATTAACGCATTTTTTGAATTCCAAATTATAAATTTTCTATTTATAAGCGGAATTTCGTTTTGCGTAGTTGAAATATCGAGACACACTCATTATACATATTATTTAGCACGAAATGATGCAAGAAGAACAAATCGAAATTCCTCTTAGTAAAAAAAAATTAGTTTTAATCTTATTTGGTGCAATTAGCTTTGTTCTCATTGGACTCTGGTTTTTGATAAATCCACCAATTAGTAGCCACCAAATTTTTGGTCTTTCTTCAATATATTCCATTGTAGGCTTTATTTCAGTCTTGTTTTTTGGATTGGTAGCGGTTGCTATTTTTCCTAAAATTTCGGATAAAAAAGCAGGAATTATCATTAATAGTCAGGGAATAATTGATAATTCTAGTGGTGTTTCAGCAGGTCTTGTATCCTGGAAGGATATCCAAGAAATTAAGGTTGCACAAGTAATGAATGAAAAATTCTTAATGCTTATTGTTAAAAATCCTCAAGATTATATTGCCAAAATAAAAAACACCATTAAACGGAAAGGAATGGAAATTAATTATAAAACTTATGGTTCACCAATAAGTATTTCGGCTAGTGCCTTAAAAATAAACTTCGATGAATTACATAAGTTGTTGGTAGATAAAATGGAAGAGTATAGTTCATAATAGATAAGAGGCGTTTAACCCATAGCAAATGACTGAATTAAGATTAGCACTTGATTGGACTCCCAATGTCAATCATATTGGATTTATTGTTGCAAAAGAGTTAGGACTTTATCATCAACAAGGGATTGATCTTCAAATCTTAAATCCCTTAGATGATCAGTATTCGATGACACCAGGAAAAAAATTGGAGCTTGATTTTGCTGACTTAGCAATTGCGCCTTTTGAGACGGTTATAAGCTTGAATAATAAAGTAAATCAAGTTCAAGCAATAGCGATTTACGCAATCTTACAAAAGGATTTAAGCTGTATTACTTCGCTCAAATCAGCTAATATTTCATCCCCAAAGTTGCTTGACGGCAAATCATACGCCTCTTATAAGGCACGTTATGAAGACTATATTGTGAAAGAAATGATTAAAAACGATGGGGGTGAAGGAGATATCAAAATAGTTTATCCTGAAAAGCTTGGCATTTGGAATACGCTGTTGACTGGTAAAGCTGATTCTACATGGATTTTTGATAATTGGGAGGGGATTGAAGCTAGCAGCAAGGGTATTGAATTGAACAAGTTTACATTAGCTGACTTCAATATACCTTATGGCTATTCACCCATTGTATTGACAAAGCGGGAATCTATTGCAGAGAATAAAGAACTCTATTCAACCTTTATTAAGACCACCCAAAAAGGTTTCTTGTATGTCAAAAAAAATGTAGCCGAATCGGTAAAGATTTTAAAAAGTTACATGACCGAGTATGATCTCAATAATATTGATGTAGAAAAATCAATCATGTTTTCAATTCCTTATTTCGGAGATGAATCTAGTTGTGGTGTTATGGAACAGGAAAGAGTGACAAGCTTTTTAAACTGGCTTGTCGATAAAGGATTAGAAGATATAGTGATTTTAAATCAACCTCTTTTTACAAATGATTTATTTGAATAAACAACTGCTATTAACCCGTATAGAATTTGCTTAATGATAGGGAAGTATTGGTTTAGAAAAATTTGTTTCCAGACCAGAAAAAATTCACCATTAACTTAAACAGTATTCTGTCAATAAGTAAGAGAAATTCTGGCTAAAGTTTAGTAATTTGATTGAAATAAATCGGGTCCCTCAAACTTTGCACAGCCATGTTCCTACTTAAATACATTCGTC
Source organism: Sediminibacterium sp. (assembly GCF_051860225.1). Lineage (GTDB taxonomy): Bacteria > Bacteroidota > Bacteroidia > Chitinophagales > Chitinophagaceae > Sediminibacterium. Next base: position 744,836 of record NZ_JBHYEI010000002.1, on the reverse strand, counting down.
TGCTACTTGTAAATTTATTAATTACTGTAACATTTACTTTTAGTAATGCGCAGGCGGTATTACCTGCTTACAAAGCACGCCCTGAGGGATTATATATTACCACGGCTAATTACGCCTTATATCGTATTGATACAACTGGCAAACTAGAACAGTTACAACCACCACCTGCCGATTTTGCTGCACCTGTGAACGTGTTTGAAAATAGTCCAGAGTTATTATGTGGGGCATACGAAACAACTGATGGTCGCATTGTAATTTACAGAAATGCCATTACCCGAGAGGAGCCATACATTTTTACCCCAAAACCAGGTCGTAAATTATTACAAGCGCTACCTTACTCCGGCCGCTCTGGCCCAATGGTTATGTGGGCCGAGGGCAATAAATTTATTATAGCTTATTTAGAAAGAGAGGGTAACAAAATTGTAGAAGAAAGTGAAAAAGTTGTTGAAATGCCAGGTACACCTATTGCAGCTTTTGGCGAAACCAGTAGATTATATGTAAGCTGTATCAACAAGCCTGGTGGCCGTATAACCAATTACGATATACCTATTAATGGAAAGTTTGGAATAGAAGAAGACCTCAGGGGCATTGTAGTGGCTGCCAATTTCAGAGGCTACGACTATAGTTTTATAACAAGAGGACAAAAAGGGGCATTAACCGACTCTTTCTATTATAATAGAAATGGAGCAAATGCTGGAGCGAAGCCGCCTAAACCAGGCAATTATACCTGCCTCGCCGTATCTCAGTATGACCTAATAGTGGCCAATGAAAAAGGCGAATGCTGGACTGGTGTAATTGGTTTCCAAAAATACCCTCATCCAATAAACTGGTTTAAAATTGAATTGCCCGAAGCGGGTATTGTGGGTGCATCCTTTATTACTTTGAAGGATGGTAGAAACATCCCAGTATTTGTAACCCGGCAAAATAAAATGCTTTGGCCAAAAGTGGGTTCGTATTCTGATCCCATTGTATACTCTAAAATAAGTTTAAAAGACATTCAGCCATTGTTGGCCAAAGGCGATTTTACTAATAAAAAGATTACTCCTAATAATCCAAGTGTAAATGTTGCCAATTCAAATTCAAACACAGCGCCGCCGCTTGTTGGTGGCTTATTAAATGGAATGCGAGGTGGCACAGCAGCAATCGATGATACTAAATTAATGGACAGAGGTTATTGGGTTGTCAATTCACGACGTAGTTATACCGATTGGCCAAACCGACAGCAAATAATTGACCTTGATGGAGATGGTTTTACAGATATGCTAACTAGTTACAGTGAAGCAGGCTATATAGATATGTACTATGGTGATGGAACACCTACTGCATCAAGGTATACTAGGCTGGCATTAACCTCTAATGGCAAGGGGCTTCTGGTAGCTGCAGCAGATTTAAATGCAGATAAGAAAACCGATCTTGTAGTGCTAAATCTAGCGGATAGTTCTCTGCAATTGCTGATATTAGAAAGAAAAAACTATTATGTAAGCACATTGCTAGGCAAGTTGGGTATTGAGAATTTTGTGCTGCACGATTATAATGCGGATGGTAATATAGATATACTGGCACCGGGCGGAATTTTTCTTAACAACGGGAAGGCTGCATTTACCCATTATCCAACAGAAAAATTCGAAAAGAATAAAATGGGCTTTTGGATAGGAACTAATGTAGGTCCTGAATATTTAGGTGGTATAGGAGATTTAGATGGCAATGGTAGTGCTGATTTTGTGAAAAGAGTAGCGGGTAAAAATTTGTATGATGGTATTGAAATACAGTTGATGCCTTTGGTAAAAAATCTACAAGCACAAGTACGAAATGAACCGCTGGGAAAAATAAAACTAATTACACCTTACGATATAGAAAGCTTAGCAATTGCAGATGTAAATGGAGATGGTAGAGCTGATATTTTTGCTATTTGCAAAAAGGCATACAAAATGTTGTGTTATATAAACAAAGGCAATAAAGCATTTGAGCTTACCGAAATAGCAACGGGCAGTAACCCATCCGAAATGTACCGAAGTCCTTTATTAGTTAGAGATGTAGACAACGATGGTTTGCAAGACGTGGTTGCTTCATTGGGGGGCTATCCTCAGGTATTTGGTTGTAACCAAAAAAATGGAATCCCAAAGTTAAAAATGCCAATTGTAGACAATACGAAAGACAGGGAGTTGAACTACGGTGCATTGGCAGTAGGCGATATTACCGGCGATGGAATTGCTGATCATGTAGTTTTTCAAGCAGGGCTGAACAAAATAGATGGTATGGTATCCTGTGGAGGCAACGAATATTGCATGGCGCTTACGCTATACAAGGGCAGAAAAAGCGGGAGTGACCTTGTATTTGAAGGGAGGGAATCTCCCAATAGTATGGCAAGATTAGCTGAAATAGGCCGCAGAAAAACGGAAGAAAATAGAGCAGCAGCTGCCAGAAATAACAACGGCAATAATCAACCCAATACCAGCAAAACAGAAACCGGTCCGATTAAGATCAATGAAAGTTTTACTGAGAGATATGATATTTCTAGAAGCTGGAATAAAGACGAAAGCCCTGGGCAATATAATAGAATGCAGACTACAGTAAAATTTGAGTTTACTCCAACTACAATTCAGAAATATTGGCTACGAGGTACTTTTAATTTTCGATGGGAATTAGCAGAAACTTATACAATTATTCAAAGTGAAATCAGAAAATTGGATGATGGAAGCCCAGTTTATTTATATGTCACTAGTAATAAATACCAAATAGGAGTGAATAGAGGCTCCTTTAAAAATATCATCATTTTTGATGGGTCAAAAAATGTAGAATATGTATCTCAGTAAAATTTTAGCAGTTTTGTTGGTATTACCAGTAATGAGAAATGCAAAAGTCAGTAATTACAATGATTGTAATTAGGTTGAACAATTCCAATCCCCCTCAAAAGACTAAATTCGGTAAATGATAAAAAAGCACACCGAATGACATTCTTAATGACTGTATCATTCAGTTGGAAAGAAGTAAAGCAAATTTTCAAAAAACCTATAAAATAGCAATTTACAAGGACTAACGACAGAAGAGAGATACATATAAAGAGCCCAGCTATTAACTGGGCTCTTTATATTTTTAATCTTAGCGTGCTTTTTTCTTTGGATCCGCTTTTTTTTGTGCGGAGCTTTTCTTTTTTGTTGGTTTATTCTTCTTTGGTTCTGCGTTCTTTTTCGGCATACAGTTAAATTTAGGTTTAGGCAATAAAGATACATACTAAGTAGCTGTTATGAAGCAATCTTTTTATATTAAGATATTTATACCTATATTCATTTTTTAGCTGGCAAAAGCTAATTGTAACTCATTCACGAGGTGAATAAATTTGAAATTATGCTCGAAGAATTAGACTTCATTACTTTTTTTGGACCGGCTATTTTATTAGCGTCACTTGTCTTATTGATCATGGCGTATTTTAGAAGCCGGAAAAAAGACACTGCTATAAATAAAGCAATTGACCATTTTAAAAGTACTACGATTGTTTTTGGTATTCTTATAGTAATTCTGTGGTTATCACTTCCTTCAACGCCTAGTTTAAAAACTTTTGGATATCCCGCAACAATTGATGAAATAAACGGTGACAAAAAAATACTAAGACTCTTACAAACGTATAATAAAGCAATAGCAAGAACTACAGAAGTATTACAATGGTTCTTATTTCTATTTACTTGGTGGTTCTTGTCTACCTTATATGTTTTGTTTAAAGTATTTAAATCTGATAAAAAGCAATCATTTAAACAATTATAGAATATTTATGAGCTTACTATAATTGTAAATAATCAATTTCTTCAAATGAAACATATCCTGATAATCTTTCTTCTCCTAACCCAGCTAACCAGCTATTCGCGAACTGTTGCCCCCAAATACAACTTCAGTTATAAAGTAATGGAAGTTGAGGGCGACTTAAACAAAGACGGCTTACCAGACAAAGTAATTGTAACGCAGGACACGGTACATGAAAATGCACCATATCGGTTGCAAGTATTCTTTAAAGAGCCAAGCGGTCAATACAAGCTTATTGTAACGAGTACAAAAATCATAGAACCGCAATATCCAGACGGCAGAGACGGATACCGTACTGGAGATGAATTTGGTGAGGTGTCAATCAACAAGGGAATCCTTGGAATAAGATTCGATTTGTTGCGAGGGAACTATGAACACAAATTCAGATTTCAAAAAGGCAACTTTGAATTGATAGGGTATACTGAATATTTATCAGACGGTCAGGGGGTTATGAGATCAATTGACTTTAATCTTTCAACAGGAGTAAGAATTGAAAAATTAGAACGCTATGATACAGATAAACTATTGAGTCAAAAAACCAAAAAAATCCTCATCAGACCATTACCCAAGTTACAAGATTTAGTTCCTGGGGAGCATGAATTATATTAAGAGAGCCATTCTGGGCGAGTATTTTAAACAATTTGCAATTACCATTTCGTAAATTCCATAAACCATGAAACAAATACATTTAATAATATTTCTTTTTGTTTTCTCGCTTTCTGTTAATGGTCAGAAATTGAATTTTGAAGCATTAGATAAATACTTTTCAATTACAGAAAGTTAAAAGCAAAATATTCCTTTATCTCAGGAATCTTGGAAGAATTTATTGTCTTCGGCAGGAATTCAACTTTATATAAAAAACAATTCACTTGATGAATCAACATTAGAGATATATAGGCAAAACTTAGAGTATGCCTATATGCCCAAATATGATAGCTTGCTAAAAGCCCGCTTGATGAATCGAGAAAAAAATTTCATACTCTGGATTTTTAATAACTATAAAACGCAAGAAATCGAATTATGGAATTACTATCATAAAATCAAAGCGAATCAAAGCGGTTATAGGGATAGTTTGTATAAGCACTGTTATAGTCTTTTACCAAAAAGAATGTGGAAGAGAGCAACAAATACGACAATTTATTTTATTCCTTTAATGAATGATGCCGTTGCAGAAGAGAAAGACGTTGTTTTCACTTTGTATTGTGTTTATCATTATGACAAATTAAAGTTAGGCTCATTGGGCGGACATGAACTGCATCATATCTTAAGACAAAATAAATCTTTAACGAATACTAAAGACAAATTCCTCTATGAAGCTTTGACCTTATTGTTAAATGAAGGTAGCGCTGATTTAATAGACAAAAAATACACAGCTTTATATTGCACCAATGTCTGGTCATATTCCAGGTTGTTATATGGCTTACATCATTGACCGTAATGGGTTGAAAAATGAACTGATTAATAGTATAGACGATCCTGTTAAATTCATAATGATTTATAATAAAGCGGCTAAATTAGATAAGGAAAAGCCTTACTGTTTTTCGGATAATGTAATAACCTATATTAATAAAATAAAGCAAAAATAATCCTGCGAATTAAAAATAAATATGATAAAATTAATTGAGAGACAAGGAATTGCTAATAATTTAAAAGCATTTAATGCATATCAACAATTTGGCAGCCTTTTAAAGGCACTAGAATCAAAGGAATTGCCAAATACCACAGTTGATCAAATTAACCGCGATATTGAAGAATTAAATAACCTATCCGACAGTGATAAATATTTAGTAAAGAAAATTAAAGCAAAAGAAAATAGCGTTATAAAATTAGTAGAGAAAATGCATAAAATTGTACCAATCAATTATTATAGAAAATTATGGATGGTAGTTGGAATGTCCGCATTTGGGTTGCCAATGGGGGTCGCATTTGGGTTAAGTATTGGTAATTTGGGAATGCTAGGAATCGGATTGCCAATTGGTATGGCAATTGGGATTGGGGTAGGTACTAGTATGGATAAAAAGGCATTAAGTGAAGGTCGACAATTAGAATTTGAGGTTAAATAATAGCCTAAATCCCCCCTTAAAAGCTTATGTATATTTATTTTAAATTTAATATATACTTTTAATGGTTTTATAATCTAGCAGAATTATAACATTTCCTTTACTTTTGGTTAGACGCGGAAAGGGTTGCTACTGCCAATGACTGACTTTGCCAATATGTATAGTGATGAATTCTGCCTGATTAAAATACAGGAGGGGGATGAATTTTATTTTAACGTCATCTTTCAGCGGTATCGCAATCAGCTATTCAATTACCTCTATAAGGTCTCTAAATCCAAGGAAATTGCCGAGGAAATTGTGTTAGATGTTTTTTTAAAACTTTGGCATGGACGAGAAGCCATTACTGAAATCAAAAAGTTAGAAGCTTTCTTATATAGTGTGGCACACAACAAAGCTATTGACTTTTTCAGAGCAGCCAAACGCAGCCCTATATTGCAAGAGGCAGTGTGGGAAGCTATTACAGATTTGACCACCCCTGAAAGTGCAGACGCCCGATTGCATCAACATAATCTAGAAGCTTTAATAAAAGAAGCAATCAATCAATTATCTCCTCAGCGGAAAAAAGTATTTGAATTACGACAAAATGAAGGCTTGAGTTATACTGAAATTGCAGAAACAATGAATCTGTCCACTAATACTGTGCGGAATCACCTTGCAGCTTCTGTAGACTTTATTCGAGAGCATCTTCGTAAGCACAATGCCCTTCTACTCCTACCAGCTAGTTTTTTTGAAAAATTTTTATAGCTCCATTAGTACATCATTGCTTTTTGTTCGTCTTATAAAAGACGAACAAGCCATATAGATAAAACAATGAAGCGATTATTGCCATTTCAAGTACTGCTTTTGGGTGCTTTCTTTTTATTTTCTTGTAAAAAGACCGATGCGCCTAATACCACTACTCCTGTAACGACCCCTACTAATGAAACACTGCAATTAGCACCTTATAATTTTGTATTAGGTACCCATGCTATTTCTGGAAGTTATCAGTTTACTTCAGAAAATAAACTGGTTGAACAGGCCAAAAGAATACGTGAAATGGGGTCTAATATTCTTAAAATATCGTTGGGTAAAAATTCCCCTGACATTTATGGAATAAACGAAGTCATTAAAAGTACCAATACATTATCGCTTTTCACAAATAATGTACCGTATAAAAATGTATGCGATATGGATTTCAAGTATATTTTTTTCTGGGTACATACTTTAACCAATGTAGATTGGAAAAATAATATGAGTGCAGCCAGCGAGAAAATCATCTATGATGAGATGTTTGATTTTGCTTCTTATATTCTTAAAACTTATGATAATTCTGGTAAAACATTTTTCATTGGTAACTGGGAGGGAGATTGGCTATTAATTCCCAATTATGATAGAACCGTAACTCCTTCCCCCACTTTTATTGCTAATATGACTAAGTGGTTTCAGGTAAGGCAAAGAGCAATTGATGATGCAAAGAAAGCGTCTACTGCTGCCAATGTCTCCTTATTCCATTATATAGAAGCTAATTTAGTTTTAAAGGCGATGAATGGCGATCCTGCTGTAGCTAGTAGTGTGTTGCCAAATGTAGATGTTGATTTGGTTTCTTATTCTAGCTATGAAGCGATTAAAGATAAAACCTACGCTCAAAAGAAGATTGATTTAGACAATATTTTTAAATACCTAGAGGGGCAGCTCAAACCTAAATCTGGTATACCTTTTTCTAGAAGAGTATTAATTGGGGAGTATGGTTATCAAGCCAATGCTACCAAGCCAGAAACACTTCAAAAGCAATATGAAGAAACAAAAGAAATCATGAAAATTGGTTTTGAACTAAAGCTGCCATTCATTTTACATTGGCAGATGTACAACAACGAATATGAAAATGGCGTATCAAAGCAAATGTCATTGATTAACGAAGCTGGAGTAAAGACAAAACAGTATTTTTTGCATCAAAATTTTTATAAAGCAATGAATACTTATCTGAAGGAAGAGTTTCAAAAAAATAGTAAATATCCTACAGCAGATCAGTTTAGCACCAAAGCCATTCAGGTATTGGGGACGCTATAATAATTACCTTATTTAATGCGCATATGAGTCAACAAAAAGTAGCTTTAAAAAAGCTGATACATAAATACCTAGAGAATCAGATTTCTCCAGAGGAATACAAAGAACTATGGCTTTTATTAAATGCGTCTAGTGATGAAGAACCTTTGGATCAAGAGTTGATAGCACTCTGGCAATCTGTAAAGCAGTCAGACTCTATCATCCCGCCTGCTGAGTGGGAGAAAAAAATGCAATTGGGTAAAGATAAAATTGAGCAAGATATACAATCATTTAAAAAGGTTAAATCACCCATATTTTTTAAGCGATATAAGTGGATTGCGGCTGCTGCTGTATTCCTCATAGTGGCTACTTCAATAGTAGTATCCATCTCTTCAGATCAAAAAGAAATATATTCCAATACAAAAAAGCAACAACCTAAACAGGATCGATTACCTGGAGGCGACAAAGCTATATTGACCTTGTCTGATGGCAGTACTATTATTTTGGATAGTGCGGTAAACGGGGTACTCGCAAAACAAGGTAATACTAGTGTTGTCAAGAAAAATGACGGTCAACTGGAATATAATTCGGCTGATGGTCAAACAAATGAAGTTGCTTATAATTTATTGCAAACACCGCGGGGCGGACAATATAAAATCACTTTACCAGATGGGAGTAAAGTTTGGTTAAATGCTGCTTCTTCCTTAAAGTATCCAGTTGTATTTGCTGGCAATGAGCGTAGGGTAGATATTTCTGGAGAAGCCTATTTTGAAATTGTGAAAGACGTAACTAAGCCTTTTAAAGTTCATCTGAATAATATGGAAGTTGAAGTGCTCGGTACTCATTTTAATGTAAATGGATATGAAGACGAAGAGTCAGTAAAAACAACACTTGTAGAAGGAAAAGTAAAAGTAGCATCAGCTTCAGGCACTAAATTTCTTAATCCTGGGCAACAAGCTCAGCTAAAACCTTCAGGTAATATTGCTATTACAAACAATATAAATCTCGAAGAGATTATTGCTTGGAAGGATGGCAATTTTCAATTTGAAAATGCAGATATAAAGGCTGTTATGAGGCAATTGGCCCGCTGGTATGATGTTGATGTGACTTATAAAGGAAATATTCAACAACATTTTGTAGGGAGTATTTCAAGAAATGTAAATCTTTCTCAGGTGCTAACCATGTTACAGCAAACTGGTGCAGTTAAATTTAAAATTGACGGTAAACAACTAATTGTAATGCCTTAATACGGCAATCAACTATAAACCCAAAACAACGATTATGCTATTCTCATCTTCAAATGTTCGGCCAAATCGAAAAGTTAACAAGGCCTTTCCTGCGGTTAAGCGCGCACTGTTAATTATGAAGCTTATCAACATTTTTATTTTTGTTGCTTGCTTGCAGGTCTTTGCTGAAACCAATGCACAACCTGTGAATCTCTCATTGAAAAATGTGCCATTTCAAAAAGTGCTTAAAGAGATTAAAAAGCAAACTGGTTTTAATTTTATTTGTACTACAGAGCTTTTAGACCTTATTGGCAATGTTAGTGTTGAAGGCAAGAATCTTTCCTTGCAGAGTGCTTTGCAGGAATGTTTGCAGAAGTCTCCTTTAACCTATACGATAATTGAGAATACCATTGTAATTAAACAAAAACCTCCAATGGAGGAATCAACTACCCTAAAAAAGGAAACTCCATTGGTTGATCAAGTGTTAAAGGGTGTGGTAACAGATGAAACAGGTTTGCCACTAGAAGGTGCTTCTGTTTCTGTAAAAGGAACCGGGAAAGGTGTTAGTGCTGATGCGAATGGTGCTTTCACCATTACTATTCCTGATAATTCCTCTATGATTTTAGTCGTTTCTTTTGTTGGAATGGAAAATAAAGAAGTGAGTGTGAAAGGAATGACAACGGTAAAGGTTGCTTTGAAAAAAATGGATATCTCTCAGCAAGAAGTAATTGTGGTAGGATATGGATCACAACGAAAAGCTACTGTTACAGGAGCAGTTGCGCAAGTTGGTACTAAAGAAATGCAATCTGCCCCTGCGCCAAATACTTCTCAGTTATTAGTTGGACGATTACCTGGTTTAATAGCTAAAACAGAGAATGCTTTACCTGGCGCAGATAATGCAAACTTACAAATTAGAGGATATGGAAATGCGTTGATTATTGTGGATGGTTTACCTACTCCTTTTAATCGTATTGATCCAAATGATATTGAATCTATTTCCATTTTGAAAGATGCTTCTGCTGCAATATATGGAGCGAGAGCCGGAAATGGTGTTATTCTCGTTACTACAAAAAGAGGAAAAACTGGAGCACCTCAAATTAATTACACTGGCACATATACATACCAAATGCCATCTGCATTCCAAAATACAGTTAATGCGGGCGATTGGGCAGAATTACGTAGAGAAGCAGCACTTAATTATGGACTAAATCCTGGTGACTTTACAGAAGATGTGGTAAATAAATATAAAGCTGGAACAGAGCCCAATTACCGATCTTACAATTGGCGTGATGCTTTGTTCCGTGGGGGTGCACCAATGATGCAGCAAAGCATCACCGTGAGTGGAGGTTCTGCAAATCTTAAATACTTTGGCTCATTGGGTGTTACTGATCAACAGAGTGTATTTACTTCTAGTGATTATTATTACAAAAGATACAACGCAAGATTAAACGTTGATGCAAAAATTGCAGAAAACCTCTCTATGCGATTTGATATGCAGTACCGTTTTGGAGAGCAACAAACGGTGGGTTCTATTGAAGATGTAATGGTTGATTTTGGTACTGCACAACCTCGCTATAATCCTTATTTACCAGACCCCACTAGAAATGCTTATACAGGATTTCAGGGACGTAATCCACTTTTAAGAACAGATGCAAGTAGAAAAGGGTATAACAGAACAAGTTCTAATTTCTTCAATAGTCAAGTAGGTCTTACTTATACTGTTCCATTTGTTCAAGGGTTGAAAGTAGGGGTGGATTTATTGCTTAGTCAATCTGCAGATTATACAAAATCTTTTAATCTTCCTGCAGAAGTATATGATTATGATTATGAAACAAAGGTTTATACCTATATGGCTAATATGGGAAACTTTATTTCATTGAGAGAAACGAATGCGCGTTATTTTCAAGTGTATCCAATGTTGAAATTGAATTATGACAGAACCTTTGGTAAGCATCGTATCAGTGGTATGGCCATTGCTGAACAAATTAAAAATGGAGGTAATTCGTTGATGGCTTATCGTCGTGATTTATTGTCACCAACTGTTCAGCAACTATTTTCTGGAGGACAAGATTTTCAAGAGAATACAGGAACGCAAAGCCAAATGTCTAGGGTTGGATATATAGGTAAATTAAATTATGATTTTGAAGGTAAGTATCTGGCTGAATTCATTTTACGCGCTGATGCAAGTGCTAATTTCCCTTCAAATTCAAGATGGGGTTACTTTCTAGGCATTTCTGCTGGTTGGGTTTTTTCTAAGGAAAAATTCATGGATAGGGCATCGTCTTGGTTATACAATGGTAAGTTAAGACTTTCTTATGGTCAGTCTGGTAATGATGGAACCAGTCAATTTAGTTATTTAACTGGATATGATATTGATCCAAATGGTTATATCATTGGCAATACCAATTACAAAACCATTAGCACTACAGGACTTCCCAATCCTGATATAACTTGGGAAAGTATTACTAACTACAATCTTGGCTTAGATTTATCTTTCTTTAAAGGTAAATTAGTTGTGGAGGGAAATATATTTTATCGGATTAGAGATGGAATATTAGCGACACAACAAAGGGCTGTACCGTCCACTTTTGGAGCCACTTTGCCATTAGTGAATTTGAATAGACAAAGCAATAGAGGATTTGAATTGATGATTGACTATCGTCCTAAAGTAAAGGGTGTTCAGTTATCCATTATGCCAACTTTTACTTTAACAAAAAATCGTTGGGATTACCGGGATGAAACAATATACACCGACCCTGACCAAATCAGAATATTCCAATTAACTGGCCGTTCTGCAAACCTTTCATGGGGATATAAATCAGATGGTTTGTTTATGTCACAGGCTGAAATTAACCGTTTAGGATTTAATCAAGATGGAGTTGGTAATACAAGTTTAAAACCCGGAGATATTCGATACGTCGACTTAAATAAAGATGGATTGTTAGATTGGCGCGATCAGGATATTATTGGTAAAGGAACATTTCCTGAGATTACTTACAGTTTAATTACGGGAGCAACTTATAAAGGGTTTTCATTAGAAATGGTATGGCAGGGGTCAACAGGATTTAATTTCTATGTAACTGGTGCTTCGGCATCGATGTTCTCGAATGAGTCTATTCCTCACGATTATCATTATCAATATCGTTGGAAGCCTAATCCAACCGACCCTACTAGCAATATAAATCCGAATGCACAATTGCCTGCCGCGTCTTTGGGTTTAAATCCCAATAATATTAAGCGTTCAGACTTCTGGATGAAAGATGCTACGTTTATTCGTTTACGTAATATCAATCTCTCTTATACGATAGGAAGTAATTGGGTTAAAAAAATCGGATTTAAAAACTTCCAGGTTTTTGCTTCTGCTACTAACTTAATAACCATTAGCAAACTAGGGTTTTATAAAAACACTTTTGATCCAGATGCTAACTTAAGTGGCGAGGGAAGAAACTATCCAATTCATAAAAATATTTCTGGCGGTGTAAGGTTATCATTTTAAAATATTAATCATGAAAAAAGTATTCTTAGGGTTTATATTAATGAGCATGATGGGTTGTTCTAAAGTATTAGATATTCAGCCCCTTGATATGATTGCGGAAACAGCTGTATTCAGCGATAAGAATTTAATTGAAGCCAATTTGTTGAGTCTTTATAATCGAACCAAATTTCAGGAATTAGGGAATCAGGAAAATTTCAATATGGGATTATTGGCTGGCCCAGGTGGAGAATATCGTGCATTTGGTGATTGGCAAGATCCCTACATTGCCTCCATTAAAATTTACGATAACACAGGGTCTGGTTTGTTAGACTATTGGGCTTATACTGCAATCAGACAACTCAATGAATTTATAGGGGGAGTGAATAGTTCTAAGTTTGAGCAAGCGTATAAAGATCAAAAAATAAGCGAAGCAAGATTTTTAAGAGGCTTTATTTATTTTCAAATGGTGAAGCGTTTTGGTGGAGTACCTATCATTACCAAAGTACAGAGCTTGAACGACCCTAAAGAAGAATTGTATCCTGCTCGTAATAAGGAAGCAGAAGTATATGATTTTATTGGTAAGGAAATGGATGAGATTGCTGCATTATTGCCTACTTCTTATACCTCGAATGATTACAGTAGACCAACTCGATTTGCTGCGTTTGCATTGAAAAGCCGTGCTTTGTTATATGCTGGAAGTATTGCAAAATTTGGTACTGTTGCTTTGAATGGTATTATTGGAATACCTGCTGCTGATGCGGAAAAATATTTTACTGCTTCATTAGATGCATCTAAGAAAATAATGGACAATAGTTCATTTAGTTTATACAATAAACTGCCAAACGATCCTACCAAGAATTTCACACAACTATTTACCGATGAAAATAATAATCCAGAGATAATTTTTGGAGTGAAGTGGGATCCTAAATTGAATAAAGGCCATTCATGGGATGCTTTATGCACACCTGCAGGCTTTACTTCTGGTTGGAATTCTAATTTCAACGTGTTTTTAGAATTTGCTGATTTATTTGATTATCAAGATGGAAGATCGGGAGTAATTAACAGGAGCAGATTAAATAATAATACCCTTTGGGATATCGATTCATTATTTGGTTTGAGAGACCCCCGTTTTAAAGCATCTATGTTTTATCCAGAACAAATTTGGCAGGGCAAAAAAGTGTTTTTTCATTCAAGCACTATTTATAGGAACGCAAGTGGACAAAGAGTTACGAGCACTAGTGAAACATTTATGATTCCTAATTCTGTTTCTCCACAGTTCCCTGATGGTTTCTATGCAAAAGCACCTAATAGAAATACGCAAAAGACAGGATTACACGTAAGAAAAAGATGTGATGAAGCGTTGACTCCTGCAGTTAGCTTACAATCGGGAACAGACTTTATTGTATTTAGATTAGGGGAAGTATTATTAAACTATGCGGAAGCGGCTTTCTATTTGAATAGAAATGCTGATGCATTAACTGCAATCAACCAAATTCGTCAAAGAGCTAAAATGCCTGTAAGAACAATTTTAACCGAAGCTCAGCTAAGACAAGAAAGACAAGTGGAATTAGCATTCGAGGAGCATCGTTACTGGGATATACGTAGGTGGAGAATTGCAGAAGCCACTTTAAATGGAAGGCGTTTACAGGGTTTGAACTATGTGTATGATTTTGATGCTAAAAAATATATTATCACTTTGAAGAATGCAGAGGGAGCTACAAGAGTTTTCCAACCTAGACATTATTATTTGCCTTTAGGTATCGGTAGAATTGCCGATAACCCAAGCTTAGTCGAGAATCCTGGATACTAGAATTAATCAATCTGAATCTTAATTGATAAATAATGAAGTGGAGTGTTTTAAAGTCTAAGAAGATGGCCATTGCAGCCATCTTCTTACTAATCGGTAGTGTTCAATTGAAAGCAGCTGCAGATCCTAAAAAGCCAATGAATGTGATTTTTATCTTAACAGATGATCATCGTTTCGACTTCATGGGATTTACTGGAAAAGTTCCTTGGTTAGCTACACCAGCAATGGATAGAATGGCAAAAGAAGGGGTGTGGATTAAAAACGCTACCGTAACTACCGCTCTCTGCTCTCCTTCAAGAGCATCTATACTAACTGGTCAGTATGCACACACTCATAAAGTAGTAGATAATTTTTCTCCTTTGCCAAGCGATTTACGTTTCTTTCCAGAGTATTTGCAACAGAAGGGTTATCAAACCGCATTTTTTGGTAAGTGGCATATGGGGCACGCAGGGGATGATCCGCAAAAAGGATTCAATCATTGGGAAAGTTTTAGAGGGCAAGGGGTATACTACAATCCTTTGATTAATATCAATGGGAAACAAATTAAATACACTGATAGCACTTACATTACTGATTTGTTAACGGAACATGCTAATGGTTGGATGCGTGATCAAGCGAAAGACCAAAAGCCTTTTTTCATGTACGTTTCTCATAAGGGTGTTCATGATGAATTCATGCCTGCAAAACGTCATCGCAACAAATACCATGGTAATAAAATTGATTATCCTTCTACAATCAACCTGACCGCAACAGAAAAAAGTAAACTGCATGGAGATCTTGCTAAAAGTCCTACTGCAGCAATGGTGATGAACGATACCAACTACAATGTGAAAGACATTCCTAAGTGGGTTCGTGCGCAACGTGATAGTTGGCATGGTATTGATTTTATGTATGATGGTAGGGTTCAATTTGATGATTTTTATTATCGTTATTGTGAAACATTATTATCTATTGATGAAAGTGTAGCTAATATTCGCAAGACGGTAGATGAATTAGGAATTGGCGATAATACCATGATTATTTACATGGGCGATAACGGCTTTTTAATGGGTGAACATGGACTGATAGACAAGCGCAATATGTATGAAGAAAGTCAAAAAGTTCCTTTATTGGTTTATGCGCCAGGATTAGAACACAATGGAAAACCACTCGATCAAATTATTCAAGGGGTTGATATAGCTCCTACTATTTTGGAAGTAGCTGGTGTGGCTAAACCTGCTGCCATGCAGGGTCAGTCATTTTTACCTTTATTAAGAGATAAAAAAGTAGACTGGAGAAATAAAGCATTCTATGAATATTATTGGGAGTTTTCCTATCCACAAACTCCTACCACATTTGGTGTTAGAGAAGGCTCACATAAATTCATTTTTTACCCAGGTATTTGGGATGTATCTGAATTTTATGATTTAAAAACTGATCCTGAAGAAAAGAAAAATTTATACAGACATCCTGCGTGGCAACCTGAAATAGCTCGCATGAGAAAAGAATTATGGAAATGGTTAGAAGAAACGGGCGGTCTAAATATTCCTTTAAAACCTATCACAGAAAAAAGAGGAGATTATGGTAGCAAGGGGCTTTATTAAAATCGGGTTATCAATTGCAAGTTTGATATTGATTCAATCAGATTTGATTGCACAAAAGCAACTCAATTTTGGATTGACTCAAAAACAATCAGTGGTCACATTGCCAAAGGGAAAAGCTGCATTCCAGCAGTCTATTGAAAAGCCGCGGTCTGGTGTAGTAGGCAGTTTAGATCCCCTTGGGAATAGTTACTATGCAATTAATAAGGGATGGGAACTGACGGATAATATGTCTCTACTAATTGGATCTGAAAAAACTTTTTCAGAAGCAACCAACAGTGACGGTTGGAGCGATGCAATTGTGCCAGGTACAGTTTTAACTTCTTTGGTTGCATCTGGTAAGTATCCTGATCCATATTATGGATTGAATAATTTAGCCATTACCGATTCCTTGTGCAGAAGAGATTGGTGGTACAGAACTACATTTGAAAGTCCCCAATCAGAGAATGGAAAAATTGCTTGGCTGCGATTTAATGGCATTAGTTATAAATCAAAAGTTTGGCTGAATGGGAAATATGTAGGAGACATCAATGGGGCTTTTACCAGGGCTACATTTAATGTGAGTGGCTTGATGAAGAAATCGGGTCGCAATGTTTTATTGGTACAAATACTTCCTCCTCCTAATCCTGGGATTCCTGACGAGCAATCTGCATTATCTGGAATGGGTAAAAATGGGGGGCAACATACATTGGATGGGCCATCTTTTTTTCCTACTGAAGGATGGGATTGGATTCCTGGTATAAGAGATCGTAATATAGGTATATGGCAAGATGTTCAATTACATTTCACTGGAAGTATTACTTCTGATGATCCACAGATTATTACCGATCTGCCTTTACCTGATACTAGTATTGCAATGGTGTCTCTTAAAACCCGATTGGTAAATAATACTACTCGAGCGCAAGAAGCTACCGTTCATTTTTCTTTTGAGGGTGTGTCGGTTTCTCAGAAATTTACTATTCAGCCAGGTGAAATTTTACCTATTGTATTCACCCCTCAACACTATCAGCAACTGGTTGTAAAAAAACCAAAATTATGGTGGCCGAATGGTTATGGTTTACCCAACTTATATAACGCTACCATTAAAGTAATTGATGAGAATGGCGTTGCAGAAATTAAAAATATTCGTTTTGGTATTCGTGAGTATTCTTATGAAATGTTGGCTGATACAAAGCGGCAAAAAAATCTTCGTTTTTCATACAGCCCAACAGATTTGCAAACGGGTAAACCTTTGTTTGATTTTGTGAATAGGAGAGAGCATGCTAATAAGATATTTATTTCAACTGTAAGAGAAGATGTACCCTTAGATAAGTTAGAACCCTTAATGGATAGCGAGAATCCATTTCTTGTGATTAAAGTTAATGGCATACCTGTATTTTGTAAAGGCGGTAATTGGGGTTTAGACGATGCAATGAAAAAAGTAAGTCGGGAGAATTTAGCCCCTGCATTTCGTTTACATCAAAAAGCAAATTTCAATTTAATTAGAAATTGGGTTGGTCAAAGTACAGAACCAGCTTTCTTTGATTTGGCGGATGAATACGGTATGATGGTGTGGAATGATTTCTGGATCAGTACAGAAGGATTTAATTTGAATCCGCTTGATGAGTCATTGTTATTAGCAAATAGTTTAGATGTTATTAAACGCTATAGGAATCATGCATCCATTGTATTATGGTGTCCTAGAAATGAGGGATATGCCCCCATTAGTCTTGAGAATGATTTGGCTGCACAAATTGCTGTGGAAGATGGCACTAGACATTATCACGGTAATTCAAGAGAAATGAATTTAAGGCCAAGTGGACCATGGCACTTTTTTGTAAATAATAAAGATTACTTTCTTAAACATGGGAAAGGATTTTCAACTGAAATTGGTACTTTCTCAATTCCTGAAGCTAGTTCAATAAGAAAATTTATTCCAAAAGAAGATGAATGGCCTATTAATGATGTATGGCATTATCATGACTTGCATGTGAATAATCAAAATTTGGAAGGTTATTTAAAAACTACCGATAGTTTATATGGTCCTTCAAATGACTTAGATGATTTCAATAGAAAAATTCAACTAGTTAACTATGAAAGCCATCGAGCCATATTTGAAGCTTGGAATAGTAATTTGTGGAACAATAGTAGCGGCGTTTTACTATGGATGAGTCACCCTGCTTGGCCAAGTATGATATGGCAAACTTATTCATGGGATTTTCAAACACATGGATCTTATTTTGGATCTAAGAAAGGTACGGAGCCCTTACATGTACAATTGAATTTGGATAATAATAAAGTAATTGTTGCCAACACTTCTTTAAATAAAATTAAACAAGCAAATGTTGGCTTTAACTTGTTTGCACCTGATGGCAAACTGATTCAGCAAAAATCCGTTAATGTAGCACTTCTTGCAAATTGCAAAACAAATATTTTTGATATTTCTTTTGATAGTAGTTCTTTACCAGCAAATTATTTAATCCGACTTTGGATAAGAGACGAGCAGGGTAAAGAGTTAGCAAGTAATGAATACTGGAAGGCCAAAGAATCTGTTGGGCATTTTAAAGCATTTAATTTACTCCCTATTGTTGATGTAAAAAGTAATTTAATCCCATTGGGTGATGGTACTTATAAGATTGAACTCGAGAATAAATCTAAACATCCAGCAATTGGGCTAAAATTAGATATGTTAGATGCTACTAATCAAATTATTTTGCCTGCTTATTTTAGTGATGGTTATTTCACGCTGCTACCGAAAGAAAAGAAAGTTGTTTTTCTTGAAATGGGAACCCAAAAGGGATTTGAGCATTTGAAAATAGCTGGATATAATGTGAATCAATTATGGTCTGTTAAAAAATAAACAATGAAATCTCTTTTAACTGTTATCACTATCTTTTTATTTTCTGCTGTTCATAGTCAGCAGCAGATTAGTTATGACAGTATAATGCCTTTGGCGAATTATAATTTTGTATTGGGAACAAATGCCATTGGAGGAAAGTATCAATTTACGTCTGATTCAAAATTATATGAGCAAGCAAAGCATATAAGGGCAATGGGCTCTAATATTTTAAAAATTTCATTAGGGCCCAATTCGCCTAAATCTTATGAATTGTCTATCACGCAGAAACTTACTAATACCTTAGACTTGTTTAAGGCTAGCCCAGAGTATCGAAAAGTTTTTGATATGGATTTCAAGTACATTTTTACTTGGGTGCATACACTTACAGGAATAGAATGGAAAAAAGGAATCTCTGCTGATCAAGAAAAGATTTTGTATGATGAGATGTTCAATTTTGCTTCTTTTTTGTTGAAAGAGTATAATGAATCTGGTAAAACTTTTTTGATAGGCAATTGGGAAGGTGATTGGTTGTTGCATCCCAACTACAACCGAAATTTCACGCCCACTCAAGAACATATTGACAATATGACGAAGTGGTTTCAGATAAGACAGTGTGCGATTGATGACGCTAAAAAGCAATCTAACGCTAAAAATGTAGAACTCTATTACTACGTTGAATTGAATCTGGTTTTAAAAGGTTTAAAAGGGGAGGCCTGCATTGCACAGAGTATTCTTCCGAATGTGAATGTTGACTTGGTTTCGTATAGCAGTTATGAAGCCATCAAGAATAACCGCAACTATGCTGAGAAAAAAGAACAATTGCAAAATGTCTTTGATTATTTAGAAAAACAATTAAAGCCCAAGGCTGGCTTACCTTTTTCGCGCCGTGTATATATTGGTGAATATGGATATCATGCTAGCAACGCCAAACCTGAATCATTTAAAAAGCAGTATGAAGAGACCAAAGAGATTATGAAAATTTCTTTAGAGTTAAATCTCCCATTTGCATTACACTGGCAAATGTATAATAATGAGTATGAAACCAATGGCGAGTCAAAACAAATGTCGCTCATTAATGAAAGTGGGAAAAGAATGCCATTGTATTATTTGCACCAGCATTTTTATAAACAAATGAATAGTTATATTAAGAACTATAAGGCTGCCAATAAAGTTGATCCATCTGATAAGGATTTTAGAAAAAAGGCTTTAGAAGTTTTGGATAGTATCACTTTCTAGCTGCGCTAATCAAAAGAATACTACATATGCAGTATTGTTACCTAGGCTAAGGAGTACTTATTTTGTTGAATAAATATATTCAATGAAAAAATTACTCATTCTCTTACTTTTAGGTTTTACAAGTCTCCAATTCGTAATTGCACAAGATACTTGGAAAGAACGAGCCGATTTCTACGAAGTGCTTAATACAGTGTTGCAGAATGCTGAAAAAGGGGATATAGACCCCGCACTAAGCCGTCTTGATGAATTAAAGTCTAAATACAGTATTTTCCATAAAAGTATCATGCAAATTTATACTACTCCCAAAGAAAAAATGCGTAGAAATGCAGTGTTACTCTCAGAGCATGTTACTTACATAGGTTTAATAAGTAAAAAAAATTTGATGACCCCAGAAATTATGTATGGAGAACTGCTTATTCTGCATGGCCTATTTTCTAAAATAAGATTAGAAAATGACGAATGGTTTATCAATAAAACTAATTTGAAATATTATGAAAAGGAAGAGAAGCGATATAGAGCGAAAAGGATAACTTTTTAATTACTAATCATAATCATACCACAATGAATCAATCATTTTTAAAAGGATGCTTCATCTTTATTTTTACTTCTTTGCTTGTAAACTATTCCTTTGGTCAATTAGATATTTCTGAGACTTATTATGAAACTTATGGTATCTATCGAAGTTGGACACAAGGGCAAACGCCTGGTCAGTACAATAATACTAAGCGAGTAGTTAGATTTGAATTTACGCCCAATAGCATTAAAAAGTTTTGGGGTAATCAGGGTGTTATGAATATGAAATGGGAATTGGAATCTACTTATACAGTCGTTCAAAGCAAAATAATGAAAGATGAAAGCGGGAGTTCATATTATATGTACACTACCAGCAGTGGCACTCAAATTGGTTGCAGTAAAGGATCGAATAAATATCTTGTGATTTACGATAGGAACCAACTTACAGAGTACAGGTCAAACTAATTATTCACTTATTTACTTTCTATTTACTTTAATTCTTCGTCATGAGCAAAAATAGCTGCTTCTTATTGATAGCTTTATCATTTACATTTTTAAATCTAAATGCACAGAAAACCTGTATCATTGGTAATTGTGTTGATGGTCTTGGAGTAATGTTGAATAAAGACGGGGATACCACAATCAGTTTTTTTAAAAATGGTAATATTAGTGATCAAGTAATTGTTGCCAATAAAAATCATCAGGCTTATTCCTTGGTAAGTGTTGGAGTTAACAAATGGTTTCTTGAAAAATCGGGTGATTCACTTCGAATTGGCCAAGGAGCGATTGTCAATAAAAAATTACAAGAGGATATTTCAAAAGGCTATTATTTCATTACAAAGAAAGGTGATATATTTTTTGAGAACAACAAGCAGTTGTTGCAATTTACTAGTGGGAAAACTATTAAAGCAAAAATAAAAACTACTGATTCCCAAAAGAATCGATTAGATTTTGTGAGTAATGGATCTGATTATATTGTGTTTCATTATGAGTTAGGTAAGGCGGTAAATGGTTTTTTCTTTGTTAATGCAACAAAACGCGTAATTTCTTTTGATGTGGTAGAGAGCCGATTAGTTTTTAATAATTCTGCTGATAACGTGTTGTTTAAGCAAATTGAAAGTTCAATAATTGGCTTTTCCTTAAATGGGTTTGATGAGTACTATTTTAATAATTTTGATAAGCAACGAACCATTGAAGGGTTAGAGCAATATATCCTGAGATTAAAAAATACGCTTTTAAGGCCAGTGGATAACTGTATTAAATTAGTTGAGCATGCTACTGTAGAGTTTGAGAAAATGATTGAAACAAATAAAGCAGAAGTTGACAATAGGAAGAATAATCCGATAACGCTAAGTTATGAAGAATGGAACGAATTGCTAAGAAAAAAAGTAATTGAAATTTGTAAGAGTGATTTTCAAGAAGAATATAGTACCTATTTGTCTGACAAGGAATTATTAGACTTGCCTTCTAAAGATGATGAAATATTATATAACCTTAGTAGAGACAACAATAATATCATTTCATTGTCAATTTACGCTAGTAATGGAGCATTAAAATTTCTGATACCTGCATTTAAAATGGCTTTTTCAAGAATAGTAAAAGCCAATAGTTATATTGTTCCTTCTGCAGTTAGAAAGTTTTATGATTTAAAAACATCTCAAACATTCGATTTTAGAATGAAGTTGTAATACTGTGTGATATACGCTAACACTTTAAACATTTTATTAACCAAAAATGACAAACCTTTGTAAAAAGTGTTAGAATGAAAAAAATATTTATATTAGTTGTTGTTTTCTTGTCTATTGGTTTGTTAAGTTTTGCACAAGAATCTAAATTTCAATTGTCTAGTCATATTCTTGATATTTCTACAGGCAAACCCGTTTCAGGTGTTAAAATTACACTATCAAAAAGAGTTAGTAAAGATAATTGGATGCTTATAGAGGAGAGAAATACTGATGCAAATGGCAGAGTGAAAGATTTTTTAAGGCAAGATGGTAAAGATAATGCTGGTGTCTATAAATTGACTTTTCATACTAATCCTTACTTTAAAAAACTGAAACAGCAATCCTTTTATCCTTTTATTGAAGTTGTTTTTGAACTAGTGGATAACGAACATTATCATGTTCCAATAACTTTATCAGCGTTTGGTTATGCTACATATAGAGGTAACTAAAATAATATTATTGCGTATATTGCTGATATAGCGACAATATGCTCAAGTCAACTAGAGATTTAATTAATGTCTTAAAATTAAATAGCTCCGAACGGGATTTAACTGTTATTAGTTCGATCGTCTATGCAATTCTACAATGTGGAAGTAAGCACGATGCGGATGCAGCGCTAAAGCATTTTTTGCTTAACCCAGGTGACTTTCATTACACTTATTTGTTGCCTATTATTAAATATCTTGGCGATGATACACATGCTGAACAAATTTTTAATGCAACTATTAAGTTTGATAAGCTAGAAGATAGTGCAGCTCCTGAAATATTCGAATTATTGGGCTTTTTAAAATATGCTCCTGTAAAGCCCATTTTGGTAGACTATATTTTTAAGACAGCTGTAACTGATTACTACAGTACAAAATATGCCGTTTTAGGATTACTTCATTTTGATTGTAGTGAGTACCAAGATATAATCAAGACGACAATAGCGGATTGTTATGGTAAAAATTTATTTCCTGAGTTTATTCCTACTCTTGTTGCTAAGCTAGATAACCCATCTGATATATTAGAAAAGTTATATGAACTGGGCAATGATTATGCTTCTACCGATTGTAATGCTGGAATAGTTTTGGGGTTTTCACTTTGTGGTAATCAAGGAAGAGATTATTTTAAAAGGATGCTTTTCAATCCAAATTGGGAAACTAATTCTACTGGTACCGGTACTGTTTATTTTGCCTATAGGGGCCTGCAAAATCTTGGTATTACTTTTAAAGATCTTTATATTCAAATAAAATTGATTTCCGATAAAGAACAGCTTAAATATTCTTTATCTGTTTTTTTTGCTTTGCTTAATGCCAAAATTGACGATATTGAAATGAATAAAGGAGAACTTTTTTCTGATTTATATACAATGCTATTTAAGAGGCAGAATGACACTCTTTCAGATAATTTAATGGAACTTGCTAGTACTGTTGAAAAACAAGATGATGTTTATGAATTGCAAGGACGATTAGAAATGAAAATGAAGGAGGAAGCAATTCTTAAAAATTTTAAGACAATTTGATTTAATTTATATGTGCTGTTTATGCAAAATTTAATCCTATTCTTTCTATTAATAATAGCTACTAATTTAGTAGCCCAGGAAAATACTGCTAATTATCCTATATACAAGGGTAATGATTTAGGCCTAAACTACACGCCAAAACAATCAACTTTCAAAATTTGGGCACCTACTGCATCTGCTGCTAGAATCAATTTTTACAAAACCGATATAGGCGGAGAGTCTAATCGCACCGTGCAAATGGAAAAAGCGGCTAACGGTGTTTGGGCGCTTACTATGCTAGAAAATCTAAAAGGCCAATATTATACTTTTCAAGTATTAGTTAATAATAATTGGAGTACTGAAGTGATTGATCCGTATGCAAAAGCTTGCGGTATCAATGGTTTAAGGGCGCAAGTTGTTGACTTAAAGGAAACCAATCCGACTGGTTGGGCTCAAGATAAATCGCCTAATTTTTCTTCAACTAATCAACAAACCGATGCAGTTATATATGAATTACATATAAGAGACGCGAGTATACATGCTAACAGTGGCATTAAAAACAAAGGAAAATATTTAGGACTCACTGAATTGGGAACCAAAAATAGTACAGGTAAAACAACAGGTCTTTCGCACTTAAAAGAATTGGGTGTAACGCATGTACATTTATTGCCTTTCTACGATTACAATTCAGTGGATGAAACCAAGCCTAATCAATACAATTGGGGATACGATCCAGTGAATTATAATATTCCTGAAGGATCATACAGTACTAATCCTGCAGATGGCAAACAGCGTATTAAAGAATTAAAGGAACTGGTGAAAACTATGCACAGCAATGGTTTGAGGATAATAATGGATGTGGTGTACAATCATACTGCGCTAACAGCTAATTCGAATTTTAATATTTTAGCTCCTGACTATTATTATAGAAAACGTGCTGATGGAACTTTTTCTGATGCTAGTGCCTGTGGTAATGAAACGGCAAGCGACAAAGCGATGTTCCAGAAGTTTATGTTAGAAAGCGTTTTGTATTGGGTGAAGGAATATCATATTGATGGATTTCGTTTTGATTTAATGGGTATACATGATATTGAAACCATGAACCTAATTGCAGACACACTTCGTAAAATAAAACCTTCAATTGTTTTATATGGAGAAGGATGGACTGCCGGAGGATCTCCACTGCCTGACGCTAAAAGAGCGCTTAAAGCCAATGCAAGCCAGCTCAAAGGTATTGCTGTGTTTAGTGATGATATGCGTGATGGGATAAAAGGGAGTGTTTTTAATATAGATGATCGTGGTTTTGCAACGGGGAAAATTGAAAATAATGAGTCGGTAAAATTTGGAATAGTTGCCGCAGGTAAACATCCGCAAATAAACTATGCTAAAGTAAATTATTCAAAAGCCCCATACACTTCTACTCCAGTAAGTTTAATTAATTATGCAGATTGCCATGATAATAATATTCTATGGGATAAAATTGCTCTTTCTTATAAAGACGCTTCTGAATCGGATCGAATTAAAATGCACGAACTAGCTTATGCTATTGTATTAACATCGCAGGGTACTCCTTTTTTAACAGCGGGTTCAGAGTTCTTGAGAACCAAGTATGGTGTAGAGAATTCTTTTAACAGTGGGGATAGCATCAATGCCATTAACTGGAATTTAAAGTCGAAAAATATAGCAACCTATCAATACATTCAGTCTTTAATTAAGATTCGAAAATCACACCCAGCTTTTAGAATGACTTCAGCCAATCAAATAGCGAATCATTTGGTGTTTCAAGATAATTTGCCCGAGGGGATTATTGCTTATACAATAAATGGAGCAGCGGTAGACGATAGCTGGAAAAAAATATGGGTAGGGTATAATGGATCCGAGCGTACTCAAACTATTGATCTGCCTGCGGGGAATTGGAAAATCGCATCAATTAGTAATCAATCCAACTTAAAAGGGAAAAAGATGTTGATTGATGGTAGTTCGGCGGTTATTTTGTATCAAAATTAGTCCATGCTCCTTCATCCCTATTCTGCAGATTGGAATACTCATTTTGAATTAATCAAGAATGCATTGGATGAGTGTTTGCAAGGGCTATATTATACTATAGAACATATTGGTAGTACTGCTGTACCAGGTCTTGCAGCCAAACCTATCATAGATATCGATATTGTATTCGATGACCCTTCTGCATTTCCTTTGATTAAACAAGCGTTGGAATTGATAGGATATTTCCACAATGGCAATCAAGGAATTGAAGATAGGGAGGTTTTTAAGCGTGAAGGTACTTCGCAAGATGATGTACTTGATACCATCAAACACCATCTTTATGTTTGCTCAGCTGATAGCCCAGCACTAAAACGACATTTGATTACCAGAGATTATTTGCGGAAAAATGAATGGGCTAAAGCTGAATATCAACAGATGAAATACGCGCTAGCTGAAAAAGCAAGGCAGAATCAGAAAGCTTATGCGGTTTTGAAAGAAGCAACAGTGAATGCTTTCATAGATGGCTTTTATTAATTTCTTATATTTAATATAATAAAAACCTTTATGACCCTCATCGCTATATTCTTTCCAGCGCTCTCTTTTTTTCTTCGAGGAAGAATTTTTACAGCATTTATCTGTTTCATTTTACAGATTACTTTAATTGGATGGATTCCAGCTGCTATATGGGCGGTGATTTCACTTCAAAATGCAAGAGCTGATAAGCGGAATGAAAAATTAATTAAGGCGGTGAAATCAAAATAAATCTTAATTCTATTCTGATGAAATACAAACTAATACTAATTTATATAACAAGCTTACTTTTAGGGAATGCTTCCGCACAAGCAGATAAGAAATTATTGATTGAGCCACTTACCGGGAACTTTTATGTGTACACTACCTATAATACTTATCAAGACAGTAAAGTTCGTGCTAATGGCGTTTACTTAGTTACTAAAAAGGGAGTTGTACTATTTGATACACCTTGGGATACTACTCAGTTTCAACCCTTATTGGATACTATTTATAAAAGACATCAGCAAAAAGTGGTAATGGCATTTGCTACCCATTGGCATAGCGATAAAACAGCTGGGTTGGAGTATTATCGAAAGAAAGGAATTAAAACCTATACCACTTCACTTACGGATAGTTTAAGTAAAGTCAACAATACAAAGCGTGCAGCGTTTTTAATGACCAAAGACACCAGTTTTACTTTTGATCAATATCAGTTTGAAACATACTATCCTGGAGAAGGGCATACAAAGGACAATATCGTCATTTGGTTCCCTAAAGAGGAGATATTGCTGGGTGGCTGTTTAATAAAGGGAGCTAAAGATGAGAACCTAGGTTATTTGGGTGATGGTAATACAAAAACGTATGCTAGTACTTTACTAAAAGTTCAAAACAAATACCCTAGCCCAAAATATATCATTACAACGCATAGCGATTGGAGAGATATTAATTCATTAAAGAATTCTATAAAAATGGCAAAGCAATTAACAGCTGAACAAGAACTCCGTCACGTCGTTTTATTCGGTTGGAAAGCAAATGCCAATAAAGACTCCATTGAAATGGCTATAAAAGCTTTTGGGGAGTTACCTAAGCAAATCAAGACCATCAAAGATTATGAATGGGGCGTAAATAATAGTCCAGAAAAATTAAATCAAGGGTTAACTCATTGTTTTGTTTTAACCTTTTCTAACGAGAAAGATCGTGACGATTATTTAGTTCATCCTATTCATGTAGCTTTCACCAAATTGCTACCTAATATTTTAGATAAAGTGACGGTAGTTGATTATTGGGTTAAAAATCAATAGTGGGGCCAAGCTTTTATAGTTATAAGTCTTTTCTGTATTTTATTTAAATTTGCTTTTATGCGTAGAGCTTTTGTGGATACAAATGTATTTTCTTCTCGAAATATGCAAAGAGATGGCAATATTGATAATCAATATTGGTTTAATAAAACAATTGAAGAAAAATTGATTGCTTCGATTGCAATGATTGAGGCTGCTTATACTACTACTAATTTCATTCATCAGAAAATTGATAAGAAAATTTTTTTCACTAGAAAAAGAGGTTCATGATGAATATTCTGAATGATGATTTTAAGGACTTTTTTATTTTATTGAATAAACATGCAGTAGAATATATTCTAGTTGGTGGATACGCTGTTATTATCAGAGGCTATAGTCGATCCACTGGGGATCTTGATATCTGGGTTAATAAAACGCCAGAAAACTATCTAAAATTGCAAAAAGCAATTCAATCTTTTGGTTTACCAGCTGAAGCTGTTAAAGAGTCGGAGTTTTTCTCAACAGATTTTGACGTTTTCAGTTTTGGAAGACCCCCTTACGCTATTGAAATTATGACTGAAGTAAAAGGTATTGATTTTGGCGTTGCGTTTAAAAATGCAAGTATTGAAAATATTAATGAGATACCAATTCGGATTATTCATTTACAAAATTTAATTGAAGCAAAAAAAGCCTCGGGAAGAAGTAAAGATTTAAATGACATTGAGAACCTACCTAAATTAAGCCAATAAATTTTCTAATATTAATCTGTCATTTGCTTCTCAACCAGATATTCCAATAACAATGTTTTGTTATAACTAGGGCAAGAAAAATTAAAGTAAAAGGCAGGTCCTTGAACAGAGTACAATCGCTTCAAAGTGTTAGACATCAGTCCTGATCCTCTTGCCTGAAAAAATGGGAATGATTGATGATTGCTTTTTTCAAAGGTTTCCAAGTCTTTTACAACAAGTGGTTGATCTAATTCTCCTCCAAGCCTTAAAATAGAAGTAGAGAGTATGACTTTCTCCATAATATTAGAAGGTTGTTTTAATAAATATTTAGCATCATCAATTAGTTGAGCTTTGTAAGGATTAAATGCAGGAATTTCATATGCATCTAATAATCGAGCAATATGATAAATCAATAATGATGAATTGGCATACCAGGGAGAAATATAAGCTGGATGAAAAATATAGTCTCTATTACGAACATTCTCTAGCAATAGGGTAAGTGTAGCTTCATCCTGTTTTTCAAATTTTTGTTTCTGCCCAAGTAAATAATACATCACATTGGTTTGGACACAAAAATCAAAATCAATTTTCATTTTAGGGCCTAAGAATGTTGAATAAGCAGGAATATCTCTATATTTTTTAAAGGTATTAACGACTCTTTTCCTAGATAAATTTGCTGCGTTAATTAGTTTCTGATGAAAACGATTTAATATGCTGTCTGGATGATCTTTGGTCATGAAAACCATTACACAATCATCTGCATCTTCCCCTGAACTCAATTGTTTTTTAAAGTATTTAAGAAAAAGGCTATTGGGCATAAAAGTATTGTCTGCGGGAAAAAACTCATACAAACCGCCAGGTTTTTTATTCAAAAAATTCGGATAACATGCTGTGCCCTTCTTAATCATCAACTGAATCAGCGATTGTTGGTCTGTGCCCATCTTTGGGATTAAATTCTTCAGCGTGAAATTGGTGATGGCTGTAAAGTATACATTGTTGTCTGGCTGCCTATTTACGGGCGAGGCGCCCCATTCCCTGAATGTTGGGAACATTCCTTCAAAAAAATCTTTATCATTTTCTTTTACCTGATCATTAGCAATACTTTCTAATAAATGACGAATTAAAAGACTGTCAGATGCCCCCCATGAATAAAACGGTAATTGTAAAAAGCAAAATAGTATTGTTATACCCCAGCATTTTCTCATAGACCACAAAAATTGATTTCAAATATAATGCTTAAATGATTTTAAGTGATTTTAACCATTTCTTCATTTCGTCAAACCACTGAATATTTGATTGTTTATTGTGAAGTCCAAATCCATGACCTCCATTTTCCATTAATAATAATTCATTAGAAACTTTTTCCGCATCTAATGCAGCTTTCATTTTCAGACTGTTTTCTACAGGTACTGTTTTGTCGTCTTTCGCATGAAAGATAAAACAGGGGGGCGTTTGCTTATTTACTTGTAATTCTGAAGAGAATTGTTCCACATTGGATGCTGAAGAAAGAAAGCCTAATAATTTATTCCTTGATCCAGCATGCGTAATTGTACTATCCATACTAATGACTGGATAGCCTAATATGGCAAAATCAGGTCTTGCACTTGTTCGTGATCCCAGATCATTTATGTTTAGTTGATATTTTGTTGCTAAAGTACTAGCTAAGTGCCCGCCTGCTGAAAATCCTATTACGCCAATTTTATCAGGATTAATGCCGAACTCCCGGGCATTGCCTCTAATGTATTTCATAGCAGCCTGCGCATCTAATAAAGGCACCCATTCTTTATTGTACATGCATGAGTCATTAGGCAGTCTATATTTTAAAACAAAGGCAGAAACACCCATATCAACGAATGCTTTCGCAATATCATGCCCTTCATGGTTGGCAGCTAAAAAGGCATATCCGCCACCTGGTAAAATAAGTACAGCTGTTTTATTGGATTGATTGGAGCTAGGTTGATAAATGGTAAGGGTAGGCGTGTTTACTTGATAATAGACTTCACGCCCCGATGGATTAATTTGTGTTTTGTTTTCTGTTCCACAGTTTTTAGCATTGGGGATTTTTCCAATATAAAGTGGGATTTCCTGTTGTGCAGCCACACCAAGGGTGCTAAGAATCAATAAGGTTGAGAAAAGGTATTTCATATGCTGGGGTGTAATTAACAATTGTTTTATATATAATCCGATACTTTTGCGCCAATTTAAGCGGCTTTTGATTATGAAACGTTTTATACAATTTGTTATTTCTCTCTTGATATCTTCAGCAGGTTTGTCTCAGCAAAATCTTTTTAATATACCATCTGGAGATATTACCAATGCAAAGAAAGGTTTTTATCAACACCAATTGAATGTATATAATAACAAGTTTGAATCAAAAGCGCATTTTGTTTATGGATTAGGTAAAGGCTGGGATGCAGGTGTAAATGTGGTGGGTAAAGGGCTTTATTTTTCTCCTAATTGGCGTGTATTACATAATGATAACCCAGCAATTGGAGCTGTTTATCCCATCATAATGGGAACGCTTCAAAAACAATTTGCAATTACTAAAAATATTGACTTTAATATTGGTACGCAAGTTGGATATAATGTAAGTGGTAAAATACAGAATAAAGAATTGAACTACTTTACCTATGGATTAAGTGTATTTCATTTTATGAATCATAAAAGCAGAATAGTCGCGGGTCTTTATCAAACTAATCAAATGTTTGTTGGACAAGGTAATACTTTTGGTGCGATGTTAGGTTATGAATTGAAATTGTCAAAAAGATGGTATTTAATGGGAGATTGGGTTAGTGGAAATAATGATGCTTCCGTTGCAGTCATTGGAGGAATGTATAATTTGACAAAACGAATTCAACTTTGTGCAGGATGGCAAATTCCCAATCCATCTACCCCTAAAGATATGGGAGTAGTGCTTGAAATTAATTTACTTGGTTGGGATGCCTTTTAATATTATCTGAGCTTCCACATTTGCAGAATTGTTATCCGATATTTTAGATAAAGTAATACCAGTAGGTTATTGTTTGTTTTAGCTTAAATTAGATACAAAATATCGCTTGATGAAACGTATTATTACAATCAGTAGTTTAATAGTTTTTGTGATTTTTTTTAATCGATGTATGAATGAATCTGCTATTAATAATAAAGACCTTGACGACAATATGCTTGATATTGTAATGTACCATGATAATTTAGGAACACATTTACGCTATAAAGATGCAGATTATGCTAGTTGGTTATTGGAGGGGATGGATAGCACACTTAAAGTGGTCGCCTCCAAATTTGACGAACATCGTAAATTAGAAGTCCCTTTTGAACAATCATATAATAAATTGCTAGTTCCTTCGATTGATAAGATTCGAGTAGCATTGGGCAAAAATGATTTCCCTAATGCAATTGTTGCTTATCAGACACTTACAAAAAAATGTAATGGATGTCATATTGACCATAATATTGATAAAGAAATTTTTGATTGGACAGATGGAAATGCCCACTAATTAATAATAATTTATACGAATCAAACAACCCATCATGAATAAATACTTTTATGCTGTTATACTTTTGTTAGCTCCGCTATACTCATGGGCAGATTCGTACCCTATCAATAAAAATATTGATGTAAAACATTATTCATTTGAACTTAGTTTATCTGATAGCAGCGATGTCATTGTTGGAACTACGAATATTTATGTCCAATTCAAACAAGCTGGGATAAACCAGTTCAGATTAGACTTAGCGAATCAGACGGGAAATAGAGCGGGTAAGGGAATGATGGTAGACGCAATCAGGATTGGTAGTCAAAAATTGGTTTTTACCCATCTAAATGATGAACTCCTCATAGATTTACCTAAGTCCGCTAACATAAATGAGGAATTTAAAATCACTATCCAATACCATGGTGTTCCCTTTGATGGACTTAGAATTGGTGCTACAAAATTTGGTGATCGTAGTTTTTTTAATGAGAACTGGCCCAATAGAACAAGGCATTGGTTACCTACTATTGATCATCCCTATGATAAAGCCACTTCTGAATTTATCGTGAAAGCGCCTGCAAAATATAAAGTGGTTTCGAATGGTTTGCTATTAGAGGAATCCTATTTAGGAAATAATGTAAAGCTGACTCATTGGAAACAATCGGTACCTGTTTCTTCGTGGTTATTTGTTTTAGGAGTAGCTGAATTTGCTGTTCAATATGTAGACCAATTTAATGGTAAGTCAATTGAAACTTGGGTATATTCTAAAAATAGAGAAGCTGGTTTTTATGATTTTAAAGAGCCTACTAAAAAAGTATTGGAGTTTTATACTAAGTATGTGGGGCCATTTGCTTATGAAAAATTGGCTAATATCCAAACACCAAGTGTAAATGGCGGTATGGAAACTTCTTCGGCCATTTTTTATGGAGAAGATTTAGTCAATGGAAAAAGAGATGAACGAATCAGAAATATTGTTATTCACGAAATTGCACACCAATGGTTTGGTAATGCGGTAACAGAATCGACTTGGAATGATGCTTGGTTAAGTGAAGGTTTTGCCACTTACTTTACATTACTGTTTATCGAAAATGAATACGGTAAGGCGGAGTTTGATAAGGGGATTGCGAAGGCCAAAAAAGCGGTATTTGATATGGCAATTAAAATGCCTGATTTTAGTATTATCAGTGATCGAACTGCTGAAAAAGAAGTTGTAACGACCGGACTTACTTACCAAAAAGGAGCTTGGGTATTGCATATGTTGCGCAACTTAATTGGGGATGCCAATTTTCAAAAAGGGATACAATCTTATTACACAAAATATTTTAACGCCAATGCAACTACTGATCAATTTAGAGAAGAAATGGAAAATGCTTCTGGAAAAAACTTAAAACAATTTTTTAAACAATGGTTGTATCAACCTATCAATCCCAGTATCAATGCAAATTCGCGTTTTGATCCCAAGCAAAAAAAGCTTGTCTTACAATTGAATCAAACGCAAGCAGGAGATATTGTTTTTGAGCTACCTATTGAAATTGCTTGTTACATAAAAGGAAATAAAGAACCACAAATAAAGAAAGTACAATTTAATAAGAAGGAGCAAGTATTTACTTTTCCATTGGCAGCTGCGCCTGAGAAAATTGTGATTGATCCAAATAATATTTTATTAAGCAATAATGTTCTCTTAAATTAATCATTTATTTTTCAAATTCAATAATATGTTCTGAAGCGTAACTGTCGTCTTCTGGTTTGATTCTTTTTACAAAAAATCGTACCCGCTTACCCAAACGAGTGGAAGTATATTTTTCCCTTATATCTTCTTCTGAATCTAAAGGTTGTAAAGAGGGATACCAAAGTATATAGCCTGGCTTTTGAAACAAAAGTTGAGGTTTAGACCAATCTTGACTATTCTTTCCTTCGCCTAAGTTTTCATGATGATTAAACGATATGTATATCTTATCACCAATCCAAGACTTTCCTTCCACCTTACCCATCAACATTACCCAACACTTTAAATAGGTATTCCAACTTACAGAGGGTCCCCAATGAAATCCACCAGTAGGAGAGGAAGCTGGTCCTCCATTTTCAGCCAAAGGAATTTGTAAAGACGGAATTGGCTTACCAAAGCTATTATGCGCAATATTAAAATGTTGACCATCCCATCTTTTAGCTTTCCCAATAGGATTGTCTAAATCTTTTAATGCAATTCTTGCGATACTAATACATTGTCCGCTTGCTTCAGTAATTGGGTTATAGGTGGTGGGATTATACACACCTGGATATCCGTACTCTCCGTAAAATATGTAGAGGTATTCTCCACTTGCAACAGCTGAAGGGTCTCCAACACCCCCTGCAAAAGTATTAGAAGTATTATGAGGCTTTAAAATCATTCTTGGGTCTAAGTCTTCTAAAATGATTCCACGATTATTCCAAGATTTTCCACCATCCGTAGATTTCATAATACCTATTCTGCATACAGCTGCAGGACTTTCAGGACCAGTTAAACCTTGTGGCCATAATTTGCTATTCGTATAACCTTCTTTTGATTTTGGATCGTAAGGAAGGGTGATGGGATAGTTTTCGTTGTGATATAATGCATATAGTGTTTTACCACTAGTATCTTTCTTGTCTTGATAT
Source organism: Sediminibacterium sp. (assembly GCF_051860225.1). Classification (GTDB taxonomy): domain Bacteria; phylum Bacteroidota; class Bacteroidia; order Chitinophagales; family Chitinophagaceae; genus Sediminibacterium. The sequence goes on along the minus strand of NZ_JBHYEI010000002.1, from coordinate 710,486 downwards.
ACAGTTTCAAACCATACTGCGCCATGTAATCCTTTTTTGCCAATTGGTACATTGGGTGGCATAACAGGATTGAAAAATTGTTCTGATCCGTTTTGAAATACACTTGGTGCATTTGGTCCATCTGAGTATTTCAAATCTTTTGCATTGCCCCAGAGTGGATCTTCCCCATATTTTCCAGGAAAAATTCTGAAAGTATCTCCTACCCAAACTTCAGCCATATTACAATCTACAAATGAGTTGAATTTTATTTTAGAAGCAGGTAAAAGTTTAAACCTGGGGGTAGGGGCCGATTCAAACAGCCATGCCCATAAAATGCTTAGGAAAAGGAAATTTTGCATGATTTAAATTTCGACTTTGAATTTACTAATTTCCATTAAAAAGATCATGAATATTACAAGTTCCTTAAAACAGAACAATAACTACAAATTCGTTGAATTCTTGTGTTATTTTTGCATAAATTAATATGATCCATGAAGCAACCTATCCCAAAGAATGAAGATGAAAGAGTCTGGGCTTTAACCGAATTTGATATCGATTATTCAGATAGTGCTGTTTTGCTGAAAGATTTGGTAGAATTGGCTGCTAAAATTGCTGGGACTAAAATCTCTTTAATCAATTTAATTGATACTTATACTCAGTGGACTGTTGCCGATTTTGGATTACCAATTGAACAAATGGGTAGAGAAGAATCAGTTTGTCAATACACCATTTTAAATAATGAGGGCTTCGAAGTGAAAAGCCTATCATCCGATGAACGCTTTAAAGACAAATTCTATGTAGTGGATAATCCTAATTTGGAATATTATTTTGGAATTCCTTTAACAACAAATGATGGATTTAATTTAGGTGCACTTTGTGTTTTAGACACTACAGCAAAAGAAATTTCTCCTGAAAAAGTAGAGCTCTTGAAAATTGTTGCAAAGGAGGTAGTTAATCGATTGGCAACTATCAAGTATATCCAAGGGCTAAAGTCTAAGGTAAATCAAGTACACGAGAATAATAAAAAAATGGCCCATGATATCCGTGGTCCTCTTTCTGGAATTATAGGGTTGGCCCAAATGGTAACTGATCAAGGGCAATCTCAAAAGCTAGATGATATTTTGGAAATTATGAAACTCATTCATCGGGCAGGTAAATCTTTATTAGATCTAGCAACCGAAATTTTAAATGCAGAAGACCAGCATGCAAGAGGTGTTATTCAAACAAGTGATTTTACGCTAATTAATTTTAAAGATAAACTGGAAAAACTTTATACGCCACAAGCTGCAAGCAAGCATATTAATTTTTTACTTGACATTAAAGTGGGACAAGAGTTAAAGCCTATTCCAAAAAATAAACTACTTCAGATTGCGGGAAATTTGATCACAAATGCTATTAAATTCACTCCTCAAAATGGTACTATCAAAGTGGATTTAAGTATACGTACAGACTCAAATGCCAAGCATTTTCTAGAAATTATCGTATCGGATAGTGGAGTTGGTTTAACTACTCAAGAGATTGATGAAATTTTAAAAGGGACTAAAGCCTCTTCAAATGGAACAACTGGAGAGCAAGGATATGGATTCGGCTTGTCATTGGTTAAGAGACTAGTAGACGAATTGAAAGGTAATATGTCTATTTTTTCTGAAAAAGGGAACGGTGCTCAATTTAAAATTACTTTACCACAATAATTAACGCAATAAGAATCCCGACTATCAATTAAGATAGCCGGGATTTTGATTATGCACTCTTCTAATTACAGCCCGTTTAATACAATGTAAATTCTACTCTTCTATTTTTCTGTCTGCCAGCAGCAGTTTTATTGCTCGATACAGGTTGTGATTCTCCATATCCAACAGCTTCAATCCTTCCGAAATTTACTCCTTTAGAAACCAGATAATTCTTAACTGATTCAGCTCTGTTTTTAGATAAAATCATATTAGCTGCATTTGAACCAACTGCATCTGTATGTCCACCTAACTTTAAGCTAAATCCTTTTAGAACCAGCATTTCTGCAACCCTATTTAAGTACGGGAATGAACGGTCTCTAATTGATGCTTTTGAAAATTCAAACTCAAGGTTTCTGATTGCTTCATTTACAATTTGCTTGTCTTCCTCTGTGATCACATATGTGTTTGTGATTCGAATAATAGTGTCTTTACTAGGTTCAACTACAGGCAATGGGCAGCCTGCACCATCTACTTTAATTGAACGATTGGTGCTAGGACATTTATCAAAATAATCTGAAACACCATCTCCATCAATATCCATTTTCATTTTCGCTATTTCTTCATGCATTCCTTTCATCTCTGCCATTTTCTTTCTCATGTTCTCTTCACTAGTTTCAAATAATGCTTTTAAGTTAGCATCTGCTGCAGTTAATTCATGATGCAATTGTGCAGGCGGATTGTGAGTTGCCATCTGCGGCTTTGTTTTTTTTCCTAATGAAAATTCTAATCCAATATGTCCATATGAATATTTATCTCCAATATAAGGTGCTTTAAAATAGCCATCTATATTGTCGTTATCTACATATGCCATGGTATATCCAAAATCTAGATTAACCGATTTAGTTAGATTTAATTTAACTCCCAAACCTACAGGTACAAAAAATGATACGGCTGTTGCTTTTGGCGACAAGCCTTCTGAAGTTCCAGCATTATTAATTGTTCTTGGCGTATAACTCACTGCACCTGCGCCAAGCGTTAAGTAAGGTTGAACTGTTGTATTCATTTGAGACCAATTGATATTGGCTAATGTAATCACGCCACTTAAACTAGCGGACCAGTTCATTTTAGTTAAAAATGAACGGTATGGACTGACTGGTGCAGATCCGTTTACCAATTTATCATTATTAGCGGCTAATTCTCCAACTACACCATCTAATTGTATACCAAAACCATGAGAGGCTTGGTATTTTATAGAAGCTCCATATCCTAATTTAGGAACCCACTTAGAAAAGTCATTCTTTCCCCCAATGGCGGCAAATGGGGCAAGTGCTCCTACATTTAAACCAAATGACCATTTTCTAAAACCCGGAGTCCCTGAAAATAAAGGCGGGTTTATTTCTTTGCTAATTGTCTGTTGTTTTTCTTGTGCTTGACTAGTTTGTGTGCCGCCAAGAATCATTGCTGCAATTGGTAGGCATTTCAAAAATTGTGTTTTCATTATTTTAATTCTTTTTATTTTTTTTGTTTCCGTTATTTCCCTTGTTTCCTGGATGGCCTTTTATTTGGTAGTACTTCTTATCCTTGCTATAAATGATTGCTTGTTGTTGGTGATTTTTTTTGTATTTTTTGTATTTGACAAAGTGAACTGCATGGTTTTCGAAAGGTTTATCCTCTTTAAAAACTACTTTATAGCCTTTGAATAAATCATAGTTTCTATAGCGATCGGGTAAATGATTAATATATAGCCACTGGTTGTTTTCATTGTATACATATTCACGACGATTAATGTCATAATACATATCTAAATCGGGTAGATAGTAATATCTAGCATAATCATAGCCTGTTGGCCCCCAAACTGGCTGATTCCCTATATTGATATTTACTTTTATTTGTGCATTATTCTCAGATGGCCATGTAAGACTTAATAGGAATACGATTACAACTTGTTTCATAATGTTATTTATGCAAAGGACAAGCTTATCCTGGTTTATATCATTACACTATTAGTTGTTTATATTGTATTATTCACGCTTAAATAATAATTAGTATATTTAAGTCTAAATACAATTATATGCCTACCGGTACAGTTAAATGGTTCAATGATGCAAAAGGTTTTGGATTTATAAAACCAGATGATGGTGGTGAAGATTTATTTGCACATTTTTCCGCCATTAATATGGGCGGCTTCAAGTCATTGAAAGAAGGTCAAAAGGTTAGTTTTGAAATTACTGATGGTAAAAAAGGGAAACAAGCTGCCAATATACAAAGCGCAGAATAGTTTACTCAAAACAATCCACTCTACTTTTCATTTCCTTTTTTCTAAAAGGGTGAATGTTCAATAGAATATAGCCTCCGCCGTTTAATAAACTGCCCTGTTTTATTATCCCTATTCTATGTATGCCTGCAATAAATGGACCTGCTTTTATTGCAAAACCCATCCATGCTTGGCCATCTCTCGTATATTGAATTGGCATGTAAATTCCCCATTTTAAATTTTCCCATCTTGGAGTTATAGTAATAAAACTATAATCGTTTGTTTGTTTATTGGCTGAATTTTTAGCGCTAGTTAAATGCACTACCATTTGAGTATTTACAAAAAAATTCGGATTTATTTGTTTATCAAAATTGAAAATTGCACGAGTTGGATTCCCTATGTTAAATTGTGCAGGGAGCACTTGAATGGAGTCTAACAACACTGTTAATGAATCTCTGAGACTTTGCGAATTATCAACTCCTCTAAATGATCTTGCTATTGAACCTTCTGAGATAGATCTATTATTTCCTATAAATTTTCCCGTATACTGACTATTGTTAAATTTTTGAGCTCCAATATCTACTATACTAAAACCAATTTTGTAATTGTAAAGTCGCCCACTATAATTTCTTTTATCTAAATCATTTTCATCATCATATTGTAGATATTCTAAGCCAATACTTAAACCAACTGCAGTTCTAGCTTGTTTAATAAAACTTTTGACAGAATTTAAGCTCACACCATCATTTTGAATCACATCTATATTTCTTGAATAACCATATTCGGCAAGTCCACTATAAGAAATATAATTGGTGTCCCTTCCATTAATTTCTTCCCTGAATCTTATTTTACTCATATTGGCGTAACCTCCAAATAAGCTTTTTGAAATTTGTACAGTTGCACCAATTGTTAATCGGCTATTATTGGTTTCTGCTATTGCTCCTGCATAAGTTAAATTAAATTCGCCCCATCCTGCATTTACTGTTTTTGATTCAATAAAAGGAGTTGTTCTATTTGTTTTGAAAAAACTGTTTATGGTTGAACTGCTGTCTTGGAAATTTAATTCATTGGTATAAACATGATTGTACATTTTGCCTCTAAATGCAAATGCAATAGCATGTTTTTTATTGATTCGGTACATGGCCGAAAATAGACTCATGTCTAAATTACTATTAAGTTCTCTTGCTTGAAATCCATTGGTTAAATATGCTCCTTTTCTGTTTGTTACTGCATTTTTTAAGGCTTGTGCTAATATTGTATTTGTGTATACTGTGCCTTGACCTGAGAACAATTGAATATCCCAGCGATGTAAACTATTGCCAATTGAAGCCGGATTATTAAATGCGCCGCTAACACCAGCATACGATGACCCATGTATAGCGTGGTATTGCTGAGCTACTATTGGGTTAACAACCAAAAAGTTAATCAGTAATAGCGAAATAAGTCGATTAAAATGGGTTAAGCGCATGGGTAAAAGTAATTCTGGGGCTCAAGATACCTCAAAAAAAAACCCCTCGTAGAAACGAAGGGTTTTTTCGATTGCTTGCCATTATAGAGATCGTTCGTAATTATTTTGTGTTGCTAAGGTATGGGATTCTGCTTAAATAACAAAATAAATAAAAAAATAATATATAGTTTTTCGGTTTGTTTCATCAAAAAGTTACAAAAAAATTACAATTTGTTAATATTAGCAATATTTTATATTTATACTAATCCCTACCTGGATATACTTTTAATGCAGCTGCTAAACAATCCATAGCTTTGTCAATATCATTGATATTTAATACATAAGCTAATCTTACTTCTTTTTTACCAAGTCCCGGAGTGCCATAAAAACCTGTTGCGGGAGCCAACATCACAGTTTGTCCTTCATGGCTAAAATGCTCTAATAGCCACTGACAAAATACATCCGCATCATCGATAGGCAATTTAGCCATTGCATAAAATGCTCCGCCTGGGTTTGGGCAAAAAACACCTTCCATTTCATTTAACCTGCGGACAATTAAGTCCCTTCTTTTTTTATACTCGGCTTTCGTAGTATCAAAATAATTGGCAGGTAAATCAATTGCTGCTTCCCCTGCTATTTGAGCAAAGCTTGGAGGGCTTAAACGTGCTTGAGCAAATTTCATCACGGCATCTAATACATGCTGATTTTTAGTAACTAGTGCACCAATTCTTCCTCCACAAGCACTATATCTTTTGCTGATGGTATCCATGATAATTACATGATCATCTACTCCAGTTAAGTGCATAGCACTTACTTGTTCCCCTTCATAGCAAAACTCGCGATATGCTTCATCTGAAAACAAATAAAGATTGTTTTTTAAAATCAATTCTTTTAACTGTTCCATTTCTGCTCTGCTATACAAATAACCTGTTGGATTATTTGGATTACAAATCACAATAGCTTTGGTTTTAGAAGTTATTTTAGCTTCTAAATCTGAAATGGGCGGTAAGGCAAACCCATTTTCTATAGCAGAAGTTACTGGAATTACTTTTACACCAGCTGCAACAGCAAAGCCATTGTAGTTTGCATAAAATGGTTCTGGAATAATAACTTCGTCACCTGCATCTAAACAAGCCATGAACCCAAATTGAATAGCTTCGCTTCCTCCTGTAGTTATGATGATTTGTTGATGATTTACATTTATTCCTACAGAAGCATAATAGTCAACTAACTTTCTTCTATAGCTCTCATTCCCTGCACTGTGGCTATATTCTAATACCTTGAAATCACTATTTCTTACAGCATCTAATACCATTTTGGGGGTTTCAATATCTGGTTGCCCAATATTTAGATGATATACTTTGGTGCCTCTTTTTTTAGCCGCTTCTGCAAATGGGACTAACTTTCTGATGGGCGACGATGGCATGGCAATGCCTCTGCTGCTAATGCTTAACATAAATGAATTTGAAAAATGGACAAATTAGAAAAACTTATTTTTTAGTTTCTACTACTTCGCCTTCAATGGTTAAAATATAAGGTTGATTAGAGTGTGCAAACTTTAAGTCTACACGCTTTTTAAAAACACCTACCGCTTCAGCATTATAGGTTACTTTGATAGTACTAGACTTTCCTTTTACTGTTGGAGCTTGGTTGTAAACGGGTTTAGTACATCCGCATTCTGCATTAGCAAACTCAATTACTACTGGCTTTGCCGACTCGTTAGTGTAGGTAAATACATAAGTTGCTGGTACCCCTTTTTTGATTTTGCCAAACTGATGAGTTGTTTTGTTAAACTTGATGTCTTTTTGAGCAAAAACGCTGATTCCAGCGAATAAAAAAACAGATAAAAAAAATGATTTCATTTGGGTTTGTTTTCTTTTGATAAATAATATTATTTTATTCCTTCACCAGTAAAGCTTGTTTGCTTTACAATTCCTCCTGAAATAAAGATATCTGTGAATCGGGTAAATTTTCCTAAAACCGAACTATTAAAATTTATTCTGATTTTGATGGTTTCCCCTGGTTTAAATTCTTGATTAGGAGTAAAATCTGGTGTGGTACATCCACAGCCTGCCCTAACACCCTCTAATTTTAAGGTTTCTTTGCTGGTATTGGTTACTTCAACCCAATACTCTACGGGCTTTCCATAAGTAACTTTACCCATATCATAGGTTTCATTTTTGATGGATACTTTGGCTGTGTTGTCTTGTGCCATTGTCCCCAATGAAATACCTAAAAATGCAATCAGTAATCTCCAGACTTTCATTAAAATAAATTTAGTGCATAAAAGTACTAAAATTGATCGCTTAAAGTTTAACTTAACAGTTATTTACCCGTTAATTTCTAATTAAACTAATTATTGTTAGTCTATTCCGTTCCTAATGTTATTTTTGTTTTATGGAATCAACAGCTTCATTACAATACAAAGACGATATGTTGTCTTTTGAAGGTTTTAGAAACACCATTCTAGAAGACTACAAAACCGCTGTAATCAGCAGGGAAGTTAGTTTATTAGGCCGTAGAGAAGTACTCACTGGGAAAGCCAAATTCGGCATTTTCGGGGATGGAAAAGAAATTGCTCAATTGGCAATGGCAAAGTTTTTCCAGCCTGGAGACTTTAGAAGTGGTTATTATAGAGACCAAACATTCATGTTTGCAGCTGGTCTTTCAAGTGTTGAGCAATATTTTGCACAGTTATATGCTGATCCAGACCTTAAAAATGATCCTTTCAGTGCTGGCAGACAAATGAATGCCCATTTTGCTACAAAATTGGTTGATGATAATGGGAATTGGCTAGATCTAGCTAATCGAAAAAATGTTTCTGCCGATATGGCCCCTACCGCATCACAAATGCCAAGGGCTTTAGGTTTGGCTTTTGCTTCTAAATGTTTTAGACAAAGTGTTCATTTAAGAGAGTTAGACCATTTAAGTCATAATGGTAATGAAGTTTGTTTTTGTACTATAGGAGACGCAAGCACTAGTGAAGGACATTTTTGGGAAACTATGAATGCAGCAGGTGTTTTACAAGTGCCATTAGCTGTTTTTGTGTGGGATGACGGCTATGGTATATCTGTTCCAAAGAATTTTCAAACCACCAAAGGGTCCATTTCAGATGCTTTGAAAGGATTAGAGAAAATGGAGGATACCAATGGTATAAGAATTTATAAATTAAAAGCTTGGGATTATGCAGGTCTTTGTCAAGCTTTTGAAGAGGGTATTCAAAGAATACGAGATACCCATGTTCCTGTACTTTTTCATGTAGAAGAAGTAACGCAACCGCAAGGGCATTCTACTAGCGGAAGTCATGAACGGTACAAAACGCCCGAACGTTTAGCCTGGGAAAAAGAGTGGGATTGTATTAAAAAAATGAAAGAGTGGATGCTCGATAATCAACTGAGCACTGAAGACGAAATTGCTGATATAGAAGCAGCTGCTAAAGAATATGTAAGGGAAAGCAGGTTGCATGCTTGGGAGAAATATATTACCCCAATAAAGGAGCAAGCTGGTAATGCGGCTACTTTGTTGAAAGAGATGATTGTAAGCGATATGGATAAGTACAATCGTTTACAACAAATGGCGAATGACTTACAACAGAATAAAGAACCATTGCGGAGAGATATTTTGCGAACATTATCATTGGCAATTGAACTTGCTCCTACTTCTCCATCCGTTCAAGATGTGCAATTATATTACAAAGAGTTGCTTAGTTTAAATAAAGGATTATATAATTCGCATCTGTACAATCAAACCACTAAAAGTGCTTTAAATATTCAAGAAATTAAACCATTGATTTCTTTTGATGCGCCTTTGGTAAATGGATTTGAAGTGCTCAATAAATATTTTGATGCACTCTTTACTCAAAATCATAAAGTGTATGCTTTTGGAGAAGATGTAGGGTATATAGGTGATGTAAATCAGGGTTTTGCTGGTTTGCAAGAAAAGCATGGTAGAGATCGGATTTTTGATACCGGCATTCGTGAGCTCACTATTATGGGACAGGCTGTGGGTATGGCTTTAAGAGGGTTAAGGCCAATTGCTGAAATTCAATACTTAGATTATTTGTTATATGGTTTACAAGTCTTAAGTGATGATGTTGCCACCACTCATTTTAGAACAAAGGGCCAACAATGTTGTCCAGTGATTATTAGAACTAGGGGGCATAGATTGGAGGGAATTTGGCATAGTGGTTCTCCAATGGGTATGATCATTAATTCTTTAAGAGGAATGTATGTTTGTGTGCCAAGAAATATGGTTCAAGCAGTAGGTATGTATAATACGCTGTTGTCTTCTAATGATCCTGCATTGGTCATTGAATGTTTAAATGGATATCGATTAAAAGAGAAAATGCCAGCCAACTTGCTTGAGTACACAGTTCCATTAGGTATTCCGGAGGTCATTACTTCTGGGGAAGATGTAACCATTGTTTCTTATGGTTCAACATTAAGAATCATACAAGACGCAGTTGAGCGTTTGACACAAGAAGGCATCTCTTGCGAAGTTATAGATGTACAAACATTATTGCCATTTGATATCAATCATATGATATTAGATTCTTTAAAGAAAACCAATCGAATATTATTTGTGGACGAAGACGTACCTGGGGGTGCGGCTGCTTATATGTACAACCAAGTGATTGAAGGCCAAAATGCTTTCCAGTGGTTGGATGTAAGACCTAGAACACTTACTGCTCAAGCGCATAGGCCTAGTTATGGAAGTGATGGAGATTATTTTAGTAAGCCCAATGCCGAAGACGTTATTAGTGTAGTGCGCGATATGATGAACGAATAAATAATCAACCAATATGAAAGCCTCTGTCAGTACAATTGTAATTGCTTTAAGTATTTTAATTAGTGCGTTTATTTTAGGCAATTCCTACAAGTACAAATTTATTAGTACGGAAACAATTGTAGTAACAGGGTTAGCTGAGAAAGACTTTACTAGTGATCAGATTGTTTGGAAAGGCCAGTATAGTAGATCTGGTTATGAATTAAAAGAAGCTTATACACAAATTAAGTCTGATGAAGCAGTCATAAAAGCTTATCTAAAAGATAAAGGAATTCCAGACTCTAGTATGGTTTTTTTAGCTGTAGATGTGGTGAAAAATTTTAATTACGAAAATGGACCTAACGGAACTTCAAAGTCTGTATTTAGTGGGTACACTTTAACTGGGGGAGTTAAGGTAGATTCAAAGCAAATCCAGTTAGTTGAAAAAGTATCTAGAGAAGTAACAGAGCTTTTGCAAAAAGGAATTGAGTTTAGTTCTAATAAGCCTAGTTATTATTATAGCAGACTGAATGAGTTGAAAATTGATCTTTTAGCTAAAGCCGCTGAAGACGCTAAGTTAAGAGCTGAAACGATTGCAAAAAGCTCTGCTGTTAAACTTGGTACACTTAAAAAAGCGAATATGGGTGTTTTTCAAATTACCGGCAAAAATGATAATGAAGACTATAGTTATGGGGGGTCTTTCAATACTTCGTCAAAAGAGAAAACGGCTTCTATTACTCTTAAAGTAGAATATTTAGCAAACTAGCACCTGCTTAACAGCAACACTTTTAGTTGTTGATAATTTAATTATAAAACAGTGCTTTGATTGCTGGGCTCGGAACTTCACAGCTTTCTTTTTTACCAAACCATTTGTATCGATTATTCGCAATAAATTGATAAACTGCATTGCGAATAAAAGATGGTATAATGATAAATGCATAAAGCAATGGCCATGCACCTGATAATTGCCTTGCAACTTTTAATGCGCCTGTAGAATGCGTGTAAATTTGATTGTCTTTTAAAAGAATAAATGAATTTAGTGAGTCAGGTGGTAACTGAAACTGCTTTAGTACTTGTTGGCCATAATCCCCCTGAATTGAAGCAAAACGAAATTGCTTTTTTGGATCATGTTTAATTACAAATAATACGGTACTATTACACAAATTACAAACCCCGTCAAAAAGTATAACGGGGTTTATATCAATTGAATTTTCCATTTATAAAGCTCAATTTATTATCCCATATTATGGAATACTTTATTCACGTCTTCGTCTTGCTCTAGTCTTTCAATTAGTTTAGAAACATCTTCTGCTTGTTCATCGGTTACTGGAACGGTATTGGTTGGAATCCATTCTAATTCTGCACTAATAGGGGTAATATTTCTGTCTTCCAGCTCTTTTTGTAACCTTCCAAAGTCGGTAAATGCACAACGCAACACAATGATCGGATTGCCGTTGTCGTCTTCACTTTCTCCTAACTCATCTAAGCCATGATCTATCAACTCCAATTCCATCTCTTCTAAATCTTGGCCCTCTGCTTTTAGTTTAAATACCCCCATTTTTTTGAATTGGAAACTCACGCTTCCGTTGGTGCCCATAGCTCCATTTCCTTTATTAAAGTGGCTCTTAACGTTGGCTACCGTTCTAACATGGTTATCGGTAGCTGTTTCTACCAACAATGCAACGCCATGTGGCGCATATCCTTCGTATAGTATTTCTTCATAGTTACTAGTGTCTTTACCCATAGCTCGCTTAATTGCAGCTTCAACACGGTCTTTGGGCATACCCACGCTTTTGGCATTTTGGAAACACCTTCTTAATGCTGGATTCGTAGCAACATCAGGTCCTGATGCTTTTACTGCAATTACAATTTCTTTACCAATTCGGGTAAAGTTTTTTGCCATTTTATCCCAACGGGCAAACATGCTTGCTTTACGTACTTCAAAAATCCTTCCCATAGTTGTTGTTTTCGGATGGCAAAATTAGTGAAAAAAAAGCCCCAACACTAGTTGGGGCTTTTAGAATATGCAATTTTATTGATTAGTTCAGTTTACTTCTTTTTTTACTATAAACAAAGTACACTACCAAGCCCAATGCCATCCATCCAAACGCAACTTTTAAAGTTGTTGCATCAAGAACAAAAATCATTGAAGTACATACAATAACTCCTAATGTAGACACCAATGGAACCATAGGTGTTTTAAATGGACGCTCTAATTCAGGTGATTTTACCCTTAATACCCATACGCCAACACTAACTAACACAAAAGCAAATAGGGTACCAAAAGAAGTAAGGTCTCCTGCCACATGTCCTGGAACAAAAGCTGCAAATAATCCTACAAATACGAAGAGGATGATATTGGCTTTGTAAGGCGTGCGGAATTTAGGATGTAAATCTCCAAATGCTTTTGGAATCAAACCATCATTACTCATTGAGTAGAAAATACGGCTCTGGCCCATTAACATTACTAAAATAACAGAAGAGAAGCCTGCTAAAATTGCAATAGTTACTGCTTGTGCTAACCAGCCATAGCCAGTCATATATGCAGAAATAGCGTAAGCAACAGAAGCTTCACGTCCTTTTTCAGGATCAACAAACTCTTTCCAGTTGGCCACCCCAGTTAATACGTGACCAAATAAAATGTATAGAATGGTACATACTACTAAAGAACCTAAAATACCAATTGGCATATCTCTTTTTGGATTCTTTGCTTCTTGCGCTGCAGTTGATACCGCATCAAAACCAATGAAGGCAAAAAATACAACAGCTGCTCCACCTAGTACACCACCCCATCCATGTTTATTGAAGGGAGAATAATCTGCAATAACTTTACCTGCACTATCAACCACGGCTGCGGTTCCTTCTGGAATCATGTATGGAGTATGGTTTTCAGGCTTTATAAACTGCCAACCAATTCCAATAAACAACAATACGATACCTACTTTAATAAATACTATTACAGCGTTTACAATGGCAGATTCCTGCGTTCCTTTAATCAATAATAATGTGATTAAAAACAAAATCAATAAAGCTGGTGCATTAATCATTCCCTGGTGTAATACACCTGCAGAATCTGTAAAGCTTTCAAAGGGGGAATGACACCATTCATATGGAATGGATCCTCCAAATAATTTATTGAGGTACTCGCTCCATGCAATAGATACAGTTGCTGCTCCTAAAGCATATTCCATAATTAAAGCCCATCCAATAATCCAAGCAACCAATTCTCCTAATGTAACATAAGAGTAAGCATACGCACTACCCGCAATAGGAATCATTGCTGCAAACTCTGCATAACAAAGACCAGCAAACGCACATCCAATTGCGGCAATAATAAATGAAATGGTAACAGCTGGTCCTGCAGATTGTCCTGCAGCTGCAGCTGTTCTAACAAACAAACCGGCACCAATAATGGCTCCGATACCTAATGCAATTAAATTTCCGGCTCCAAGTGTTCTTTGTAAACCATTGGTAGAATCCTCTGCATTGGCCAGCATCGCTGAAAGCGATTTCTTTCTGAATAAACTCATAGTTTTATTAATTGGGTTCTGGTTTTAAATTATCTGGCAAAATAGGTATTATATTCAATTTACGGCTATATTGCCAACTCAAATTTTGCTGGATGAAGAATAAATTGACTATTTATATCCTGATTGCCATGGTATTGGGTATAGTAACAGGATATATTATACATGAATCTGCTGCTCCTGAAACAATTACTGCGTTTTCGAAGAACATTAAATTATTGGGAACTATTTTTATCAGATTGGTAAAAACAATCATAGCTCCATTGGTTTTTAGTACGTTGGTGGTTGGTATTGCTAAATTAGGCGATTTAAAAACGGTCGGTAGAGTAGGTGGCAAAGCCATGTTATGGTTTGTCTCTGCATCTTTGGTGAGTTTATTGGTGGGAATGATATTGGTGAATTATTTTCAGCCTGGCTCTTACATCAATTTATCACAGGCTGATAATGCAGGGTTACAAGATTTAATGGGAAAAACTTCTGAGTTTTCCTTGCAAAAATTTATTGAACACGTAGTACCTGCTAGCATTTTTGAAGCAATGGCTACCAATGAAATATTGCAAATTGTAGTCTTTTCTATTTTCTTTGGTGTGGCTGCTGCTAACTTAGGTTCTTATTCTAAACCCGTGATTAATGCATTGGATATTGTTGCACATATCATTTTAAAAATTGTAGGGTATGTAATGAATTTTGCACCTTTTGGTGTGTTTGGAACATTGGCTGCGGTAGTAGCAGATAAGGGGTTGGGAATTTTTAGTTTTTACTTTATATACTTTGGTTATTTTGTTTTAGGAATAGCTGTTTTATGGGCACTGTTATGTTCAGTTGGTTTTTTGATACTTGGAAAAAGAATGTTTCGTTTATTAAAAATCATTGCGAATCCATTATTGGTAGCTTTTAGTACTACCAGTAGTGAAGCGGTATTTCCTAAGTTAACCGAAGAGTTAGAGCGTTTTGGTTGTAAAAAAAGCATTGTGTCTTTTATTTTGCCATTAGGGTACTCTTTTAATTTGGATGGCAGTATGATGTACATGACTTTTGCTAGCTTAGCTATTGCTCAAGCATATGGTATCCATATGCCAATAGGAGAGCAGATTACTATGTTATTGGTCTTGATGTTGACTAGTAAAGGAATTGCTGGAGTGCCAAGGGCTTCCTTGATTATTGTTCTAGCTACTTGTGCCATGTTTAAAATTCCACCAGAAGGAGTTGCATTAATTTTGCCAATTGATCACTTTTGTGATATGTTTAGAACCGGTACCAATGTATTAGGAAATGCATTGGCTACAAGTGTGGTAAGCAAATGGGAAGGTGAGTTACAAGAAGAAGGTAGTTTTGAAATGGAGTCGTAAAAAAAATTATGTAGTGTTATGTTAATGCAAATATTATTAGAGTTTCATTGGACTAATTTATTGCAGCCTCAGTTTTATATTGAGCACGGAGGCTTATGGTTGATTTTGTTTGTTGTTTTTGCTGAAACAGGATTATTTGCTGGATTCTTTCTGCCAGGTGATAGTTTATTGTTTGTTGCGGGTATTTACAGCACCAATTTAGCAAATGAGTTTATACCTACTGGTAATGAGGTACTTGATTTATTGTTGATCATGCTGCTTATTTCCGCTGCGGGAATTGTCGGGAATACAACCGGGTATTGGTTTGGTAAAAAAGTAGGCCCTGCTATGTATCAATGGAAAGAAAACATGTTTTTTAAGCAACGTTATTTACAACAAGCACATGAATTTTATGAAAAGCATGGTGGTGGGGCAATTATAGTAGCCCGCTTTATCCCTATAGTTCGAACCTTTGCTCCCATCGTAGCTGGTATTGTACAAATGGATAAAAAGAAATTCGCATTTTTTAATGTGGTGGGTTGTGTGGCTTGGGTAGGCAGTATGCTTTTTGCGGGCCATTTTTTACAAAAATGGATTCTAGCTCAATTTGGATTTGATTTAAAAGATCACTTAGAAGTAATAGTATTAGGTATTGTTGCTGTTACTACTGCACCTGTTATCATGAAATTAGTTTTCAATAAAAAGAAATAATTAGCATGACGGCAAAAAATTACGGCATATTCTCTTTACCAGTTGTTGTTGCAGCTCTTGGTTATTTTGTAGATATCTACGATTTGCTGCTATTCACGATTGTTAGAGAACCTAGTTTGGCAGGCATAGGCGTTCAATTAAATGATAGTGTTCAAGTTATTGCTGCAAGTACTAAAATTATCAATTGGCAAATGGTTGGCTTGTTAATTGGCGGTGTATTATGGGGTACCATTGGAGATCGAAAAGGAAGATTAAGTGTATTATTTGGATCAATTGCACTTTACTCTGTTGCCAATTTTGCAACAGGGTTTGTACAAACAGTCGATCAATATGCTTGGGCTAGATTTATTGCGGGTATTGGCTTAGCTGGCGAATTAGGCGCAGGCATTACTTTAGTAAGTGAATTGTTGCCAAAAGAAAAAAGAGGGGTAGGTACTTCGTTGGTTGCAGGTATTGGTTTATTTGGAGCAGTGTTTGCCTATTTTGTTTACAAGCTCACCAATGACTGGAGACTTTGTTATATGATTGGAGGTGGATTGGGGATTGGATTATTATTATTGCGTATTTCTGTAACAGAGAGTGGCATGTTTCATAGTTTAAAAGAACAAGTGGGTATTCAGAAAGGCAATTTCTTCATGTTTTTTAATAATGGGAAAAGATTTAAGAAATATATTCTTGCCATTTTAATTGGTTTGCCTACTTGGTATGTGATTGGAATTTTAGTGAATCTTAGCAATCGTTTTGCAGGTGCGTTATATGGCGATAATAAAATTGAAAGTGGTAGGGCCATCATGTTTGCCTACGTGGGTATTGCCATTGGAGATATTTTAATTGGATTGATTAGTCAATATTTTAAGAGTAGGAAAAAAGCATTGCTTTCTTTTTACTTACTCTGTATAGTATGCCTCTTGTTTTTCTACAGTAGCTTTAATAACAATGATACTTCTATGTATTTTATTTGCGGCATGTTGGGCTTTAGCACTGGGTTCTGGGCTATTTTTGTTACAATGGGAGCAGAGCAGTTTGGTACTAATTTAAGGGCTACAGCTGCTACTACCATTCCTAATATGGTAAGGGGGGCATTGCCACTGATTAATCTGATGTTTCTTAATTTATTTCAACATAACTGGGGTTGGTCTTTAATTCAAAGTGGAATTATCACGGGCATCATTATCATGAGTATTACCTTAATTGCTTTTTATTTTACCGAAGAAACTTTTCATAAGGATTTAGATTTTGTAGAAAAGCATACCTAAATTAACCTATTCGACCATGGAGGTTTCAACAAAAAAAATACTGGTCATTCGCTTTTCTTCGATTGGAGATATTGTGTTGACTTCTCCTGTATTTAGGTGTTTAAAGCAACAATTGCCTGGCGTTGAAGTACATTTTTTAACCAAGCTTTCTATGAAAGCAGTTACAGAAGCTAATCCGTATATAGACCAGTTTCATTACTTCAATAATAATCTCAATGAGCTTATCCCTAAACTCATGAGCCAACAATTTGATTATATTATTGATTTGCATAAAAATTTTAGGTCTTGGCTCATTCAGTTTCAATTAAAAGTTCCAGTATATGCTTATCATAAATTAAGTCGGCAGAAATGGCTGCTTACTCGTTTTGGAATCAACCAAATGCCCAATAGACATATTACACTTAGAAGCTTAGATGCATTGGCTCCACTAGGAATTGTTAATGATGAGCAAGGACTTGATTATTTTATTCCTGAAGGGAAGGGTATTCAAATAAATGATATTCCTGCATCGCATCAATTTGGATACATTGCTATTGTAATCGGGGCTTCTTATGCTACCAAAAAATTGCCTATTCCTAAGCTGCAGCAATTATGTACTCAAATTCCATATCCCATTATTTTAATTGGCGGTAAAGATGATCAGCTAGAAGGCGATGCAATTGCTAGCATAGATTCTATTCGAGTTTATAACGCTTGTGGCAAATTTTCTTTACACGAATCTGCGGATTTAGTAAAACAAGCAAAACTGGTTATTTCACACGATACGGGTTTACAATACATTGCCTGTGCTTTTAATAAAAAAGTATTGGCCATCTGGGGAGGCACTTCTCCTAAGTTGGCGGTGGAGCCTTATTATGGGGCACAGCAATTAGCTGTACATAAAAATCAAGTAGCCTACCACAATTTTATTGTACCTGATTTAACTTGTCAGCCTTGTAGTAATTATGGCAAAAAAAAATGCCCCAAAGGGCATTTTAACTGTATGCAATTACAAGATACCGCTAACATTGCTGCAATGGCAATGCAATGGATTTTATAACTATAAAGTTTTTAAAACATCATTCATGCTTCTAACCGCATCAGCGCTCTTATTAAATGCAGCTTGTTCTTCTTCATTTAATTTAAGGTCGATGATTTTTTCCCAACCATTTTTTCCAATAGTTACAGGAACGCCTAAGCAAATATCGTTCTGACCATATTCACCTTCTAAGCTAACGCAGCAAGTAAATAATTTTTTCTCATCGCGAACAATGCTCTCAACTAAAGCAGCTCCTGCTGCACCTGGTGCATACCAAGCGGAAGTACCTATGAGTTTAGTCAATGTTGCTCCACCTACCATGGTATCATTTACAATTTGTTCTTGTTGTTCTTTAGATAGAAAATCTGTCACAGGTGCACTGTTCCATGTAGCATATCGAATCAACGGAATCATAGTAGTATCTCCATGTCCACCTACAACCAACGCATTTAAATCGGCTGGGCTGCAATTTAAGTGTTGACTCAATTGATATTTGAAGCGGCTGCTATCTAATGTGCCACCCATTCCAATGATTCTATTTTTTGGTAATCCTGTTGCAGTTAATGCTAAGTAAGTCATTGTATCCATTGGATTACTGATTACAATGATAATTGCATTGGGAGAGTACTTCAAAATATTTTCACAAACCCCTTTTACAATACCCGCATTGGTGCCAATTAATTCTTCACGAGTCATACCTGGTTTACGCGGTAAACCTGAAGTAATAACTACCACATCACTTCCTGCAGTTTTACTGTAGTCGTTGGTGCTTCCGGTAATTTTAGTGTCAAAACCTAGTAAAGCAGCTGTTTGCATCATGTCTTGGGCCTTGCCTTCTGCAAATCCTTCTTTGATGTCTAGTAATACCAGCTCAGTACATAATTCCTTACGGGCAATATTGTCAGCACAGGTTGCTCCTACAGCACCAGCACCTACTACAGTAACTTTCATAATTGGCATTATTTAAAATGATTAATTTAAGTGGTGCAAAGGTACGTGCAGCAGCCTTATTTTTTGTGAATAAATTGTAATAATTCAGGCATTTCTACACCTGACTCCCAGGCTTTTAAAAACTGCTTGTTTTTATCGTATAAAGCTACAAATGGAGTGAATTTGACTTGAAAAAAAGCAGGTACAATATATTCAGGATCACGACCTAAAATGATATTGGGATATAAATCAAATTGATATTTACGTCCAAAAGCCTTTATATCATTGAAATCTCTATAGCTAACCCAAACAAATTGTACTTGTTTTAAACTATCCATTTTACGAATCATTTGGTCGGCCTCATATTGGCAATGACCACAATCAGGGCTGAAATAAACAATACAGGTATATTCAGCCTTAGGAATTAACTTCTCTGTAAACAAGCTGCTATCGGTTAAAATTAATTTGAATGCAGGTAGCGCGGGATTTTTAATATAGTTTGGTCGATTGTCAATAGGGCTTTGCGCTTGTAACTTTAGACAGCTGATAAATATTATTAAAAATGCGCAGTAATACTTCCATTTCATACTTTCTAATTGATTGCTTTTTAGTGACCTGCTTCTTGCATCCGCATTTGTTTAGCATCTTGTAAAAACTCCGAAGCAAAAATAAAATCATTGAGTAATTGATCTTTACTAAAAATAATGTCTTTGTTAGATCCTTCCCATTGCTTCTTACCATTGTATAGGTACATGATATGGTCCCCAATCTCCATTACACTATTCATATCGTGGGTTACAACTACTGTTGTCATTTTATAATCGATGGTAATTTCTTTAATGAGTTTATCAATCACCATAGAAGTTTGTGGATCTAACCCAGAATTAGGCTCATCACAAAAAAGATACTTTGGATTCAATACAATAGAACGAGCAATACCAACCCGTTTTTTCATTCCTCCGCTAATTTCAGCAGGAAATCTTTTACGTGCATCTTTTAGATTAACCCTATCTAATACTTCATCAACTTTTTTTATTTTTTCGCCATGGGTTAATGTGGTAAACATATCCAATGGGAATTTTACATTTTCTTGTACCGTCATCGAATCAAATAAAGCGTTTCCTTGAAATAGCATTCCAATCTGTTGACGCAATTGTTTTTTCGATTTTTCATCCATTTGCACAAGGTCTTCTCCGTCGTATTCAATGCTTCCCTCATTGGGTTTAATGAGGCCTACAATACATTTAGTCAGTACTGTTTTGCCACTTCCACTTGTGCCAATAATCAGATTACATTTACTACTTTCCATTACTGCATCAATGCCCTGAATAATTACTCGGTCATCAAAGCTTTTGCTAATATTTTTTAACGTAATCATGATACTGTAAACTAATGAATTGTTCTTAATAAGATAGGCCTATCTGATTTTTTAACAAATCCTCCATCGTGTCTCTTTTTCTTATTAAAAGCATTTTTTCATCTCTTAATAAAACTTGAGCGGGTAAAAACCTTGCATTGTAATTACTCCCCATTTCAAATCCATATGCTCCTGCATTTTCAATGACCAATAAATCTCCCTCTCTTATTTCGTTGATAGGTCTGTCCCAAGCAAAATTGTCGGTTTCACAGATATTACCAGTAACTGCATAAATTTTAACTTTACCGTTGGGGTTACTTAAATTCTTGATATGATGATAGGCTTCATAAAACATTGGGCGTATCAAATGATTGAAGCCACTATTTACACCTGCAAAAATCACAGTAGGTGTTTCCTTAATTACGTTCACACTGGTAATTAAATAACCACATTCGCTCACTAAATATTTTCCGGGCTCAAACCAAACTTGAAATTTTTTGCCATAACTTTTTTCAAATTTGTTGAGTACTTCTCCCACTCTTTTAGCCAATAAAGGAATATCAGTCCCTTTTTCACCTTCTTGATACGGTACCTTAAAACCACCCCCCATATCTAAGACTTGTAAATCGGGAAATGAGGGTACTAGATCATAGAAAATATCGGCAACCTTAATAAAAACTTCCACATCTTTTATTTCACTTCCGGTATGAACATGTAAACAATTAATACGAAGCTTGTAATGCTCTTTTATGGTGAGGATTTCGGTTAATTGTTCTATCGGAATGCCAAATTTACTACCATTATGCCCTGTAGAAATTTTAAGATTACCTCCAGCCATTATATTGGGTCTCAATCTAATGCCAACAGGATATCTGCTGCCATAGGCTTTCCCAAACTTTTCTAAGTTGCTTAAACTGTCAATGTTAACCGATACCCCAGCTTCTACAGCAGCTTCAATCTCCTCAAACGAAATTCCATTACTGGTATATAAAATTTGTTCTGGATTAAATCCAGCCTTTAGTGCTAGATATACTTCATTGATAGAACTACAATCAATATTGCAACCAATAGAATGGACATGTTGTAAAACCGCAAGATTAGTTAATGCTTTACAAGCATAAAAAAATCGCGCATAAACTCCCTCAAATGCATTTTGTAATTGCTGGTATTGTGCCGTAATTTTTTCTGCATGATACATATACAAAGGTGTACCATATTGGCTTGCAGCTGCTTGTAATTGTTCGTTGGAAATTGTTAAAGACATAGCACAAAGATAATCCAACTATTGTGGATTCTGCTCTTCGTTGCTATTTGATTCATCAGTATTTGATTCATCATTTTCTTTTGATAAATCCTTATCAAGAGATGTGTCTATGGTAGTCAATTCTCCTTCTTCATTCACTGTTAGGGCAGATACATCTCCTTCAATCACTTCTTCATCAGAAGGAATTGCTGCTGTTGCATTGGCTACTTGATTATCAGTAAAGTCTTCTGGTTTTATAATAGTACCTTCTACAATCTGATCTGCTAATACTTCTTTTATTTTTGGCAGGTCTGCAGCACTATTGATGCCGAAATAATCCATAAAAGTTTTGGAAGTGGCATAAACTAAGGGCTTGCCTGGCAATTGTTCATTTCTACCACTAATTAAAATCAGTTCTTTTTCTAGTAATTTTTGAATGGAATAGTCGCTATTTACGCCTCTTATCGCTTCAATTTCACCCTTGGTGATTGGTTGCTTATAACCAATGATAGCAAGCGTTTCTAAAGCAGCATTGGATAAGCGTTTTAAAAACTTATCTCCATTTAATTGTGCAATAGTTTTGTGGAATTCTTTTTTAGTAAGGAACTGCCATCCACCGCCGCTTTCTCTAACCTCAAAAGGATAGAATTCTGCAGCATATTTTTCTTTAATACCTTCTACGGCTGTTTCAACTTGATCAAGCGAAATACGTTCTTCTAAAAATCCAAAACTATTATTGATTAGCTCAACAATATCCAATGAAGTCAGCGGCTTTTCACTGGCAAAAATGAGGACTTCTATATGTGGTATAATTTCACTTAATTCCATGGTTGTATTGGCTATTATCCTTGTAAAGCAGCAGCTCCGCTCACAATTTCTGTTAATTCTGTAGTGATAGCAGCCTGACGTGCACGGTTATAGCTGATTTTAAGTGACTTCAACAATTCATTTGCGTTTTCACTTGCCTTGTCCATTGCCGTCATACGTGCACCATGTTCACTTGCATTACCATCTAAAACCGCTTTGAATAATTGGGTATTCAAAATTTTTGGCATTAATTCAGCTATCAGTACTTCTTTTGCTGGTTCAAAAATAAAGTCAGCTTTTTTGCTTCCTGCTTTTGGAGCTACTTTTGGGATAGGTAAAAATTGTTCAGCAACAAATGCTTGTGTTGCAGCATTTTTAAATTCACTATATATTATTTCTACTGCGTCAAATTCTTTCTGTTCAAAAGCTTTCATAGCAGATTGCGCTGCTTCCTGAACGGCTTCAAAATGAAGATTTAAGTAAATATCCTTAAAGCGATCATTTGTATTGTATCCAGCTTTACTTAAGCTTTCCCAACCTTTCTTTCCAATATTCCAAACTGTCACATTGCCTTTGCTAAACTGACTGCTGTATTTTTCTGCTACAGTACTTTTTGCCAATTTTACAATATTGGCATTATAACCACCACATAAACCTCTGTCTGAAGTGATAACAATCAATAACACTTTCTCCACTGGTCTTTCTTCTGCTAATGCCAAAGTAGTGCCTCCTTCAATACTACTTACAATATTGCTGAGCATTTCCTGCAACTTTTGGGCATATGGACGCATTTGTGTAATTGCATCCTGTGCACGGCGTAATTTAGCCGCACTAACCATTTTCATTGCCTTGGTAATTTGCTGAGTACTTTGAACACTCTTTATACGGTTCCTAACCTCTTTTAATTGACCTGCCATTTGTAAGGTTTAAAGTTTATATCTAACGGGTTGCAAAAGTAGCTGAAAAGCCTATAAATTCCAATAAGTTTCATGGATTATTTAAAGAGGTAAACGTAATCCAATTCCATTTCCACTGGTATGAATTTGTAATTTGGATAGCTGTTTCTCTAAGATTTTACCATTTCTTCGATGGTTTCCATATTGTACTAAGTCAAATACCAGCAAAAAAGCTCCCTGTAGTAGCAAACTATTGCCATAACCAATGTTTTGAAGGTTATTTTGACTGTTTCCTCGCTCTTTTAATAAAAAACCAGTTGTGATATAAGCAATATCTAAGCCAGTATTTAATAATAGGATTTTCTCTAGTTTCTGCTGTGCTAGCTGATTTTGGGTAAATGAATACTTTTTTGACCACTCTTTTCTAAGCTGGAACAAACCAACACTCGCAATTCCCAGGTTAACCATATTCCAATATGCATTCATTCTAAAAAAATAAGGACCCGACCCCGTGGCATTTGTTGCAGATATACTCCCCTGAATGATGTTCACCCCTGCCCAGGCTGCTAATAAGGTCATATTAGATTTGTTTTTATTATATCTGTCGGCTGCAATGGAATCACTGACCATAATGATAGAGTCAATTGCTTGTTTAGGCAATGTGTCTGTAATTAGTGGAGCTGATTCTGATTCCTGTCCATTCAAATTAATAGACGCCATTAGCAGGCATAAAAAAACCGTTGGTATAATAGTTAATTGCTTCATTTGCTTCTAAAATCAAAACCTTACCTTTGGCGGCTCTAATTCAGGGTGCCAAATTGGCTAAAAAAAATTTGTTGCACGCTGTTTGACTGTTAAATTTTTTCATATCAGAGTATATAAAATATGTTGAAGTTCATTTCTAAGTTATTCGGGGGTAGTAAAAGTGAAAAAGATGTGCAGCAGTTAATGCCGATCATCCAAAAGACCAACCAGTTTTTTCAGCAGTACCAATCATTAACCAATGATGAGTTGCGTAATAAAACGGTGGAGTTTAAAGCAAGAATACAAGACCATCTAAAAGGAATAGATGCTGAAATTGCTGCTGAGAAAGCTAATGCCGAATCATTAGCTGAAGCTGATATTCATGGAAGGGATACTATATATAAAAATATAGATAAGCTACGTAAAGATCGCGATAAAAAAATTGAAGAAGCTTTAGCTATCATTCAGCCTGAAGCTTTTGCCGTTATAAAAGAAGCAGCGCGTAGATTCAAAGAAAATGAAAAGCTAGTATCTACGGCTACTCAGCTTGACAGAGAGTTAAGTGTAAGAAAAGAATACGTGACCATTAATGGCAATGAGTCGGTTTTTAATAATACTTGGACTGCAGCAGGTGGAAAAGTGACATGGAACATGGTTCATTACGATGTTCAGTTGATTGGGGGATCTGTTTTGCACCAAGGGAAGATTGCAGAAATGGCTACAGGAGAGGGTAAGACTTTGGTGTCTACTTTACCAGCTTACTTAAATGCTTTGGCTGGAGAGGGCGTGCATATTGTAACGGTGAATGATTATTTGGCTAAGCGTGATAGTGAGTGGAATGGCACTTTGTTTGAATGGTTAGGTATCACGGTTGATTGTATTGATAAACATGAGCCTAACAGTGAAGCTAGAAGAAAAGCATATTTGGCGGATATTACCTACGGTACCAATAACGAATTTGGATTCGATTATTTGCGTGATAATATGGTACATAGCCCTGCTGAAATGGTACAAAGAAAACATCATTTTGCAATGGTTGATGAAGTGGATTCAGTTTTAATTGATGATGCTAGAACACCATTAATTATTTCTGGTCCTATCGGATACCAAACTGGTGAACAACAATTTTTTGCCTTAAAACCAAGAATTGAAAAATTAGTTGAAGCGCAAAAAAGAGCAACTCAACAGTTTTTAACTGAAGCAAAGAAAAAAATTGCTGAAGGAAATGATGATCCAAAGGATGGAGGCTTGGCTTTATTCCGCGCACACCGTGGATTGCCAAAGAATAGTGCTTTAATTAAATTTTTAAGTGAGCCTGGTAATAGGGTTAAATTACAGAAAGCAGAAAATCATTATTTAGCAGACCAGCAGCGTGAAATGCCAAAGGCGGATGAAGAGCTTTATTTTTATATTGATGAGAAAAATAATTCTGTTGAATTAACTGATAAGGGTATTCAATTAATTACTGGACAAGGGGAAGATCCCAACTTCTTTGTATTACCAGATATCAGTTTAGGCTTAGCTGCTATTGATACTGACCCAGGGTTGGCTGCAGATCAAAAGCTAATGAAGAAAGAAGCTTTGATAAATGAGTATTCTGTAAAAGCGGATCGAATTCATACTGTTCAACAACTATTAAAAGCCTACACTTTATTTGATAAAGACGTTGAGTACGTGGTGATGGATGGGGCTGTTAAAATTGTAGATGAACAAACAGGGCGTATTTTAGATGGAAGAAGATATTCAGATGGTCTACACCAAGCAATTGAAGCAAAAGAAAATGTAAAAATTGAAGCAGCAACCCAAACTTATGCAACGGTAACATTGCAGAACTACTTTAGAATGTACCATAAGTTAGGTGGTATGACTGGAACAGCTGAAACAGAAGCTGCTGAATTATGGGACATATATAAGTTGGATGTTGTAAGCATACCTACGAATGTTCCAGCAATTAGAAAAGATGAGGAAGATAAAATATTCAAAACTAAACGAGAAAAGTTTGGGGCTGTCATTGATGAAATTGTTTTGTTACGCGAAGCTGGTCGTCCAGTGCTAGTAGGTACTACCTCTGTTGAAGTGAGTGAATTGTTGAGTAGAATGCTTAGGCAAAAACAAATTCCTCACAATGTATTAAATGCTAAGCAACACTCACGTGAAGCACAGATTGTTGCAGAAGCAGGTTTGGCTGGTGCGGTTACTATTGCTACCAATATGGCTGGTAGAGGTACCGACATTAAATTAGGGCCTGGTGTTAAAGAAGCGGGAGGATTGGCTATTCTTGGTACGGAAAGACATGAGTCTAGAAGGGTAGATCGTCAGTTAAGAGGTCGTGCTGGTCGTCAAGGTGATCCTGGTTCCTCTCTGTTCTTTGTATCTTTAGAAGACGATTTGATGCGCATGTTTGGTAGTGAGCGTATCGCCAAAGTCATGGACTTTGCGGGATATAAAGAAGGTGAAGTAATTCAAGCAGGTATGATTACTAAATCTATTGAACGTGCCCAACGTAAAGTAGAAGAAAACAATTTTGGTATTAGAAAGCGATTGTTGGAATATGACGATGTAATGAATAAACAGCGTACAGTTATTTATAGCAAACGCAATCATGCTTTGTTTGGTGAAAGATTGGCCTTAGACCTAGACAACGCAATGTATGCAGTTGCAGAAGGCTTAGTCCTTTCGTTTAAAGATCAAAATGAATACGATCAATTTAAATTGGCTGCTATTGTAAACTTTGGAATTGATACTTCTATTTCACTTGAAGAGTTCAATAAAACCAATGCTAATCAATTGGCAGAGAAATTATATAGTGAAGCCATTGCTCAATATGAAAAAAGAAAACAGGATATGATGGTTCAGGCTGTTCCTGTATTTAAAAATATAAAGTTGCAACAAGGTTCGCATATTGACAATGTAATTGTTCCGTTTACCGATGGCAAACGTCAGGTGCAGGCTTTGGCCAATATGGATAAAACCTTACAGACAAATGGTGCTGAATTATTACATTCTTTAGAAAGAACAGTAACATTAGCTTTCATTGATAATGCATGGAAAGAGCATTTGCGCTCTATGGACGACTTAAAGCAGAGTGTTCAAACCGCGACCTACGAACAAAAAGATCCATTAGTAATTTACAAGATGGAAGCTTTTGAATTGTTCAAAAAAATGGATGGTGAAGTAAATAGAGATATCGTTCAATTCTTATGTCACGCTGGTATTCCATTGGCTGAGGGTGATGAATTGCAAGAAGGTCATCAAGAAAAAACCGATATGAGTAAGTTGAGCGCCAACAAAGATCAAGTAGATGCTGCGGGTCAAGAATATGGTGCCAATGAAAATGATTATTATGATCCTACACCGGTAAAACAAGAGCCTATTAAAGTAGGGCCTAAAATTGGCAGGAACGATCCTTGTCCTTGTGGTAGTGGCAAGAAATTTAAATCTTGTCATGGTAAAGATGCATAATCATACAAAATAAAAGCCCGATGAAATATATCATCGGGCTTTATTTTGTAATTGATGGTCTTATAATCTTATGCCTATACCAAAATCCATACAGAAAGATTTAATCTGAGAAGTTGTATTACTTGCATTGGTCCATGTATATTTTCTTGTTCCAATATTGAATTTAAATTTCACTTTGTTGTCCTCGTCTTCAAAGTCTACAAATGAAATGCCCCATCCAAAAAATTGGGGCGAACGGGTAACGTCTGCATATCCTTCTTCCTTCATATTTACCCCTGGAGAAACACCTCCTTCTACATATAATCCGCTAATTGCCCAAGTTCCTGCAATAATGAATAAATTAGTGAAACCTGCGTTTTTAAAGACTTCTTTTTGATCATCTGGGTTAAATCCTTCTTTAAAAGCAAATGGGTAAATTCTAGCGCCCAATGGCTTCTGTGTCATGGTTACATTGGTTAAGGCGGTAGTTAGGTTTCTAAAATTTTGGGGTTCTAATCCTGCAATAGCAGCTACTTTTACAAACATTTTATTGGTGTATCCAAGATTTAGGAAATTGTATTCTGCGGTAATTCTAGGTTGAATTCCTTTTGATTTATAAAATTGCCCAAAAACTTCAGTTGCTTTAGGACTTGCAATGCCGATATAAATACTCAAACGTGGATCCATTCCCTTTTGTGCATTGGCCATTAGGCCAGTAATAATAAAACAGAGTGTAAGTAAGATTTTTTGCATGGTGATGTATTTTATGCGAATGAAATGCTTTTTAACAGGCACACCTATACCGTAGTTACGGTATTTGTTATCTTTGCCAAAATTCTTCTACATGCACTTAGCTCCCTATATTGATCATACTATTTTAAAACCAACTACTTTATTGACTGAAGTTCAACAGCTTTGTAAAGAAGCGGTAGAATATGGCTTTGCTGCAGTTTGTATTCCCCCAAACTTTGTGAAAAAGGCCAAAGCGTTTTTGGAAGGAACAAATATCAAAGTGGCTACCGTGATTGGATTTCCTTTTGGTTATTCTGCGGTTGAAGCTAAATTGGCAGAAATTGTTTTGGCCATGGTTGATGGGGTGGATGAGTTAGATGTGGTAGCTAATATAAGTGCCATTAAAAATCAAGATTGGGTATACTTGGCAAATGAATTGAATCATATCATGCCTGTGGTAAAGTCAAAAAACAAAACGATTAAAATTATTATTGAGAGTGGTGTTTTAACTAAGGAGGAAATCATAAAGTGTTGTGAACTATATGGTATAGCTGGTATTGATTATTTAAAAACATCAACTGGATATGCCGAAAAAGGTGCTTCTGTTGAAGCTGTTAAATTATTCAGGCTTCATTTGCCCGATGTGGTTCAAATTAAAGCATCTGGGGGAATCAGAGACTATGAATTTGCAGCAGAATTAGTTGCTGCAGGAGCAACCAGATTAGGTTGTAGCGCAAGTATAGCTATTGTTAAGGGGGAACCAAATCAGCATAACGCAACGTATTAACCTTATATTTACCCCATGAAAATAGGATGTTTCATATTATTCTTTTTATTGGTTAACCAATTTGGTGTTTATGCTTGCGTAAGGGACACTATAATTATCGAAAAAGACCCTCGTTTAGATATTTTAGTTTCCAAACAAGGGCAAATAAATAAGCGTACTGCTATGATGACCAGTACTGGCTTATATAAAGGGTTTCGCTTACAAGTAATTAGTACTCCCAAAAGAGATGATGCCAATCAAGTTAAAACGGATTTAATGAATCGTTTTCCTGATCAAAAAAGTTATACTTTTTTTCAGTCGCCAAATTTTAAAGTAAGAATTGGAAACTTCTTAAAGAAAGAAGAAGCAGAGAAATATAGAAATCAAATCAGTAAGTTTTTTCCTAAAGGTATTTACATCGTGGAAGACACGATTGAGTATACACCTCCTGAGGAAGAACAAAATTAGTTAAGCAATCAGCATGTTTAAAGAAAAAATTAAAGCACTCGCTCATACTATTGCCCCTGAGTTGATTGATATCAGACATCATTTGCATGCCAACCCAGAATTGAGTTACCAGGAATTTAAAACATCTGCTTTTGTTCAAGACCAACTAAGTAGTATGAATATTGCTTTTGAAGTGAAAGCAACTACTGGAATTCTAGCAACTATCAAAGGGAAAAATCCAGCTTCACGTGTGATTGCATTGCGTGCAGATATGGATGCGTTGCCTATTGTAGAAGAAAATGATGTTCCCTATAAATCATTAAATAATGGTGTAATGCATGCCTGCGGACATGATGTGCATACAACTGTTTTGTTGGGAGCCGCGCGTATTATAAATGAGTTAAAAATGGAATGGGATGGAACAATAAAACTATTATTTCAACCTGGCGAAGAGAGAAATCCTGGTGGAGCTAGTTTTATGATTAAAGAGGGTGTTTTAGAAAATCCAAGACCTGATGGGATTGTTGCATTGCATGTGCATCCGGGTTTGGATGTGGGTAAGCTGAGCTTTAGAAAAGGAAGAGTTATGGCTAGTGCAGATGAAATTTATATTACTATTCGAAGTAAAGGAGGGCATGCAGCAGCCCCTCATTTAACTGCAGATACGGTATTAATTGCCTCACAATTAATCGTGAGTTTACAGCAAATTATATCAAGAAATAATAGTCCCATTTCACCCTCTGTTTTGTCTATTTGCTCTATCCAAGGAGGAAATACCACCAATGTAATTCCCAGTGAAGTAAAATTAATGGGAACCTTCAGGGCAATGGATGAAACTTGGCGTTATAAAGCGCATGAGCTAATTAAAAAGCAAGCAATTGGGTTAGTTGAAAGTATGGGTGCAGAAATTGATTTACATATTGATATTGGTTATCCTACTGTAGACAATGATCCTGATTTTACAGAAGCAGCTTGGCAATTAGCCAATGATTATATGGGAAAACAATCGGTAGAAGAAACGGAACTACGAATGGGAGCAGAAGATTTTGGTTATTATACACAAGTAATACCAGGTTGTTTTTTTAGATTGGGGGTACGCAACGAATCAAAAGGTATTATACATCAAGTACATACCCCTAAATTTGACATTGATGAATCTGCCATTGAAATAGGAGCTGGTATGATGGCTTACTTAGGTATTAGTTTAACAAAATAGTTTACAACGAAATATATTTATGTCTGATAATAAGCATTCTAAATTACGCAGAGAACAAGCATTGGAATATCATTCAAGTGGTAGACCAGGAAAGATTGAAGTCATTCCTACTAAGGAAGCTAAAACACAACGGGATCTTTCATTAGCGTATAGTCCTGGGGTTGCAGAACCTTGTAAAGAAATTAAGGAGAATCCTGATAATATTTATAAATATACAGCCAAGGGTAATTTGGTTGGGGTGATAACAAATGGCACTGCTGTACTTGGATTGGGCGATATTGGTCCTGAAGCCAGTAAACCAGTAATGGAAGGTAAAGCAGTATTGTTTAAAATCTTTGCAGACATTGACGTTTTTGATATTGAAATCAATGAAAAAGATCCAGCAAAATTTGTTCAAATTGTAAAGTCTTTAGAACCAACTTTTGGGGGTATTAATTTGGAAGATATTAAAGCGCCTGAATGTTTTTATATTGAGCAGCAGCTGAAAGAGCAGATGAATATTCCGGTAATGCATGATGATCAACATGGTACTGCCATCATTAGTAGTGCAGCGATGTTAAATGCATTGGAGTTACAAAAAAAGCGCATTGATAAAGTTCGGTTTGTAATTAATGGAGCTGGTGCAGCAGCAATGGCTTGTATCAATTTATATGTTGCGCTCGGTGCAAAACACGAAAATTTTATTGTGTTTGATAAAGACGGTGTATTACATGTTGGAAGAACCGATCTTGGACCTGGTCGGGAAAAGTTTGCAGTTAAAAAATCGGACTGGACATTGGCAAAAGCCTTAAAAGATGCCGATGTGTTTTTAGGGTTGAGTGTAGGTAATGTGGTTACACAAGAGATGATTAAATCAATGGCTAGGAATCCAATTGTATTTGCAATGGCCAACCCAGATCCTGAAATAACCTATGAAGATGCAGTGGCGGTAAGAAAAGATATTATAATGGCTACTGGCAGATCCGATTATCCCAATCAAGTAAATAATGTGTTAGGCTTTCCTTATATTTTTAGAGGGGCATTGGATGTAAGAGCAACACAAATTAATGAAGCCATGAAATTGGCTGCAGTTCATGCTTTGGCCGATTTAGCTAAAACAGCAGTGCCTGATATTGTGAACTTAGCATATAACCAAAGCAACATGAGTTTTGGTCCTTTATATATTATTCCAAAGCCATTAGATCCTCGTTTATTAAGCACCATTGCCCCTGCAGTTGCAAAAGCGGCAATAGATAGCGGGGTTGCTCAAAAGAATATTACGAATTGGGATGCTTATGTATTAGAACTAAACAAACGATTGGGATTAGACAATCAATTATTTAGGGTGGTTAGCAATAAAGCCAGAAGAGACCCTAAGCGATTGGTATTTGCAGAGGCCGACAATTTGAAAATATTAAAGGCAGCAACCATTATTTACGATGAAGGAATTGCTTACCCAATTTTACTTGGGGATCCAGAAAAAATTAATCGTATTGCTGAAGCTAATAGCATTGATTTAGCTGACTTGCCTATTATCGATCCACGAAGTGATGCAATGGAATCTAAGCGAGAATTTTATGGAGAATTATTCTTTAAAAAACGCCAAAGAAAAGGGTACAATCATCATGAGAGTTTGAAAGTAATGAAAGATCGAAACCATTTTGGTTGTATGATGGTAGAAACGGGCGACGCAGATGCAATGTTGTCGGGCTTAACAAAAAACTATGCAGAAGCAATCAGGCCTGCATTGCAAATAATTGGGACAGAAGAAGGGGTTAAGAAAATTGCAGGAATGTATTTATTGTTAACCAAAAAAGGGCCATTGTTTTTGGCGGATACAACGGTTAATTTTCATCCTACAGCAGAAGAGTTGGCAGATATCACTCAAATGGTTGCAAAGGAAGTAAGAAGCTTTAATTTAACTCCAAGAGTGGCTATGTTAAGTTACAGTAATTTTGGAAGCAGCGATTCTGCGGAAGCCAGGTTAGTGGCAGAAGCTACCCGAATACTTAAACAAAGAGATCCAAATTTAATTGTAGACGGTGAAATGCAAGGTAGTTTAGCATTCAATAAAGAAATACTTAGAGACAATTATCCTTTTAGTGATTTAGTTGAACAAGAAGTGAACGTGTTGATGTTCCCTAATTTAACTGCTGGGAATGTTGCCTATAATTTATTGAAAGAAGTAGGTGGGGCAGATGCTATTGGTCCAATTTTATTAGGGTTAAAAAAACCTGTTCATGTTTTACAATTAGGAAGCAGTGTAAGAAATATCATAAATATGGCTTTGGTTGCCGTAGTTGATGCGCAAATGAAAACTCGAGTTGATACTGCAGAAGAAGTACAAAGAAGTTCATGGTGGAAAAGCAGGAAGAAAAACAAGAAATCAACCAACCAATTATAAGCATATCTTTATTTTATGAATTTTTTCACGCACTTAGGTAAGTTCTTATTGATGCTAAAAGGCATGTTTTCTAAGCCAGAGAACTTTAAAATGTATTGGAAAGAGTTCATGCATCAGTGTGTTGAAATTGGAATGGGGGCATTGCCCATTGTGATCATCATTTCTTTATTTCTTGGAGCTGTTACTACCATTCAAACTGCTTATCAATTAGTAAGCCCTTTAGTTCCACAAAGTACCATCGCACAGATTGTAAGAGATAGCATGATTTTAGAATTATCTCCCACAGTGGTAAGTATTGTACTTGCTGGAGTGGTAGGTAGTAAAATAGCCAGTGAGTTGGGTAATATGCGGGTCAGTGAGCAAATTGATGCTTTGGAAATTATGGGAATCAATACGAAAGCTTATTTATTATTACCTAAAATTCTCGGAGCACTTGTGGTTGTACCCTGTTTAATTGTTATTTCAGCGGTGCTAGGTATTTGGGGTGGGCGAACCGCAGGCGAATTGGCGGGTATTTTAGCTAATGATACATTTGATATCGGGTTAAGACAAAATCTAAATTTTTTCAATATCAATTTTGCCTTGTACAAGGCATACACATTTGCATTTATCATCAGTAGTGTGCCGGCTTATTATGGATATTATGTAAAAGGTGGCGCTCTTGAAATTGGTCGTGCAAGTACCAGTGCAGTGGTAGTAAGTTGCATTTTAATTTTACTCGCTGATTATTTGTTAGCAGCACTCTTGTTATAAACTGATAATTAGTTAAATTGAGATATGAATCCTCAATTTCCTGCTTTCAAAAAAATCATAACAAATTCCCTACGGTTTGCTTTTTTTAAATTGGTAAAGTTGCCTGCTGCATTCGTTGCTGGGTTAAAAGTTGGGTATATTGACGAATACAAAACAGTCATTTTGGTAAGACATGGGTGGATCAATCAAAATCCATTTAAGTCAATGTATTTTGCTGTACAAGCAATGGCTGCAGAAATGAGTACGGGATTGTTCCCTGTTGGGCAAACCTATAAACGAAGTCCTTCTGTGAGTATGTTGGTAGTTGGGCTAGAAGCAAAATTTGTAAAGAAAGCAACTGGATTAATTGCATTTACTTGTAATGATGGTTTGCGAGTCACACAAACAATTGAAGAAGCTATTGCAACCAAGCAAGGAAAAACAATTGTTTGCGAATCGGTTGGCACAAATGAACAAGGCGAAGTAGTTGCAGTGTTTCATATTACCTGGAGTTTTAAATCAAAATAATTATGAAAATCTCTTTTCATGGAGCAGCTAGAACAGTTACTGGTTCTAAGCATTTGTTGACCTTAAAGAATGGCAAAAAAATTTTATTGGATTGTGGTCTCTTTCAAGGAATGGGGAAAAATACGGAGGAATTAAATGCGCATTTTGGATTTGATCCTTCTGAAATCACTTATTTAATATTATCTCATGCGCATATTGATCATTCAGGTTTAATACCGAAGTTGGTTAAAGAGGGATTTAAGGGAACAATTTATGCAACCCCTGCAACGGGCGCATTGGCTGAAATTTTGTTAGAAGATTCTGCTATTATTCAAAGAGATGATACAAAGTTTATTAATAAGCGAAGAGCAAAAAAAGGATTGCCGCCATTTGAGCCTTTATATGATTTAGAAGATGCCGCTGTTGCTTTATCACTTTTTAAATATGTTCATTACAATCAATGGACTAAAATTGATGATGAACTGTCTGTTTGTTTTACAGATGCTGGTCATATCATTGGCTCAGCAGCGGTTCATTTAAGAGTAATCGAAGAGGGAAAAACCAATAAAATTACTTTTAGTGGAGATGTAGGTAGATACAATGATGCCATTTTACGGTCTCCTGAACCATTTGAGCAGGCAGATTATATTATTTTAGAAAGTACCTATGGAAACAAATTGCATGATGAAGTTTTTGGTATCACAGATACTATTTTGAAGTGGATTGTCGGTACTTGTTTAGAGAAAAAGGGGAAGTTAATTATCCCGGCATTTAGTGTAGGCAGAACCCAAGAAATATTATATGCACTCAATCAATTGGATATTGAAAAAAGATTACCCCCTGTTCCCATATATGTGGATAGTCCTTTAAGTAGGGAAGCTACTGAATTGCTGAAACAGTTTCCGGAGAATTTTAATAAACGAGTAAGGAAAATAATGGAACATGATCATGATCCTTTTGATTTTAAAACACTGAAGTTTATAAAGACGGTTGATGAGAGCAAACAGTTAAATGAAAATGATGCTCCTTGTGTTATTATTTCTGCAAGTGGCATGGCTGATGCTGGTAGAGTAAAGCATCATATCATGAACAATATTGAAAAGGAGAGAACAACTATATTAATGGTGGGTTACTGTGATCCTTATAGTTTGGGAGGGAGATTAACAGCAGGGCAAAAAGAAGTAAAGATTTTTGGAGAATTGTATCCTGTTAAGGCAGAGATTGGCGTAATGCGAAGCATGAGTGCGCATGGAGATTATGAAGATCTTTGTCAATTCTTAGCTTGCCAAAATCCTGAATTAGTAAGGAAATTGTTTCTAGTACACGGTGAACACGATGTTCAAATTGATTTTGCTGCCCGATTAAGAAGAAAACATTTCAAGGAAGTGATTATACCAGAAATGCATGAAACGCACTTATTAGATTAAAAACCTAACTTCATACTGAAATATTTTGCCATGATAACATTAAATATTAACAACACCGCTTATCAGGTGGATGCCAGTTCAGAAATGCCTTTGTTATGGGCTATCAGAGATATGGTAGGATTAACAGGAACAAAATTTGGATGCGGTATGGCTCAGTGCGGGGCATGCACTGTTCATGTAGATGGAAAGCCTGTTCGTTCTTGTAGTTTCCCTGTTTCAGCTGCTGTAGGGAAAAAGATTACGACCATAGAGGGAATGAAAGATAAGATTACAGAAGCCATTCAAAATGCATGGGTAGAGTTACAAGTGCCTCAGTGCGGATATTGTCAATCAGGTCAAATCATGAGTGCAACTGCTTTGCTAAGAACGAAACCCAATCCAACTGATGCTGATATAGATGCAGCCATGCAAGGGAATCTTTGTAGATGTGGAACTTATCAACGCATACGTAGTGCTATCCACCGCGCTGCAGAAATGATCAAGTAATTCAAAAAAATTAAGCAATGAATCAGCAAAATAGTCAAATCAATCGCAGAAATTTTTTACGCTTAACCAGTTTAACTGGAGCAAGCCTGGTAATGGGTTTGGGCGTTAAAGCAGATGGTATATCTGTTATAGAAAACTTGGGAACTTCAGCAGCTTCGTTTGAGTTATCTCCTTTAGTGATGATTGATCAAACAGGGTTGGTGACTATATTTAATACTAAACCAGAAATTGGTCAAGGGACTTACCAATCTATTCCAGCTTTAATTGCAGAAGAATTGGAAGTAGCGATGGATAAAATAGTCATCAACCAAACAGGTGGCGAAAAAAAATACGGACCGGCTCAGTTTGTTGGGGGCAGTTCATCAGTTAGAACCAACTATACCAACTTACGTAAAGTTGGTGCTGCGGCAAAAGAGATGCTGGTTAAAGCAGCAAGTACAGCTTGGAGCGTTCCTGTTAATGAATGCTATGCAGAAAATGCAACCGTTATACATCGACCAACTGGTAAAAAGTTAGGGTATGGTGAATTAGCAGAAGCCGCTTCTAAGTTAGAGGCGCCCAAAAATCCCACTTTAAAAGAAGCAAAAGATTTTAAAATATTAGGAAAGTCTGCACCTAGACCAGATGTTCCAATGAAAGTAAATGGGACTGCTAAATTTGGTATTGATGCAAGTGTTCCTGGAATGGTGTATGCTTCTATTGAGCGCTGTAAAGTGTTTGGTAGTAAATTAATCAGCTTTGACGCAACTGCTGCTAAAAAAGTGAAAGGGGTTATTGCTGTGGAAACCTGCGAAAGAATTCATGGTATTTATAAATCTGAAG
The DNA here is from genome assembly GCF_051860225.1 of Sediminibacterium sp. Taxonomy (GTDB): domain Bacteria; phylum Bacteroidota; class Bacteroidia; order Chitinophagales; family Chitinophagaceae; genus Sediminibacterium. Next base: position 673,596 of record NZ_JBHYEI010000002.1, on the reverse strand, counting down.
GGGTAGCGGTTATTGCTGAAAATTATTGGGCTGCAGTGCAAGGCAGAAAAGCCTTGGTAGTTAAATGGGATCATCAAGGAAATGAAACTTTCAATTCTAAGGATTATGAACAAAGTTTAAGAGAGGCTGCCAAGAAAGAAGGTGCAGTTGAACACCAACAAGGCAATTTTGATAAAGCTTTTGCAGAGGCGCCTACTCAACTTACAGCATTTTATGAAACACCAGTTGTTTCTCATTCACCTATTGAGCCAATGAACTGCTTAGCGAGTTGGCAAGAAGGGAATAAATTGGAGATTTGGACTTCAACCCAAGTGCCTGGAAGTGTTGTGAATGATTTTTCTAAAACCTATGGGGTTAAACAAGAAGATTTAAAATTGAATGTATTGTTTAATGGAGGCGGCTTTGGAAGAAGATTGTATCCTGATTATATACATGAGGCAGTTCAGTTGAGTAAGAAAGTTGGTAAGCCAGTAAAATCAATTTGGAGCAGGGAAGATGATACCCAGCAGGGTCCATTTAGACCATTGACTTTTTCTGCAATGAAGGGGGCTTTGGATGCGAATGGTAAAGCCATTGCATTTCAACACAAAGTAATATCTCCTACGTTAGACATGAAGAAGGATTACGATATTACAAAGGCTGATGGAACCATGACTGAAGGTATCAGCGAACAGAAGTACGAAATTGAACACATGAAAAATTTGTATGTTCATCATTATGTACATATTCCATTGGCTGCTTGGAGAGCTGTTACTAGTACCACTTTAGCTTTTTCACATGAGTGTTTCTTAGATGAAATGGCTGTTGCTGCAAAAAAAGATCCTATGGCATTTCGATTAGAAATGCTTACTAAAGAGTCCGATACCAAACAGATTTTAAACAAGCTAAAAGAAGTGTCTAACTGGGATAAGAAATTACCGGCTGGTTGGGGAAGAGGAGTTGCGCAATATGAATTTTTTGCGGGGCAAGCTGGTTTCGTAATTGAAGTGTCAAAAAATGGAACTGGCGTTAAAATTGAAAAAGTATATGCTGTAATTGATTTGGGAACAGTAGTAAACCCAGACAATACTAAAGCGCAAGTTGAAGGTGCAGCAGTAATGGCTTTAACAGCAGCTATTAAAGGTGGAATCACTTTTGATAAAGGAGCAACGGTTCAATCTAATTTCCATAATAATCCGCTCGTTCGAATTAATGAAATGCCCAAAGTAGAAGTACATATTTTGGCCAATGGAGGAAGTAAAATTAAAGGAGTAGGAGAACCTGGGTTGCCACCATTTGCACCTGCATTGTGTAATGCAATTTTTGCTGCTACTGGAAAGCGAATTAGAAGGCTTCCTTTTGATATTAATAAAATTGTGTAAGCATGAGAAGAGTAGTGATTTTAGTTGGAATATTGCTTTTCGTATTTGTAGCTGTTGCCTTTATTCAACCCGCAAATATGGCCAAGAGCATAGCCAATGGTAAGAAAGTATATGCCAATAATTGTATGAATTGCCATATGGAAGATGGGAAGGGATTGGAAGGAGCATTCCCTCCTCTTGCTAAAGCTGATTATTTAAAACGTCCATCTAAAGATTTGATAACAGTAATATTAAAGGGACAATCGGGAGAAATAAAAGTGAATGGAATAATTTATAACGGCACAATGCCAGCACAAGATTATTTATCCGACGAAGAAATTGCAGACGTGTTAAATTATATTAATAATAGTTGGGGCAATAAAAATGTAAAACCAATTCTTCCTTCGCAAGTAAAACTATTGAGACCTTAAGGAATTTTTCATGAAAGAATTAGGCGATATTGTTCATGCATATGAAAAGGCAAATCAGTTGGGTCAAAAAATGGCTCTGGCAACAGTTGTAAATGTTGAAGGTTCTTCTTATCGCAGGCCAGGTGCCAGAATGTTGGTCACAGAAGACGGGCAGTTTACGGGGGCAATCAGTGGGGGGTGTTTGGAAGGGGATGCACTTCGAAAAGCTGCATTGGCTATTACACAAGGCAAAAAAAAGTTGGTCATTTATGATACCACCGATGAGGATGATGCAAAATTAGGAGTACAGCTTGGTTGTAATGGAATTGTTCGCATTTTGTTTGAGCCCATTGAACCTCATATTGCTTCAATCATAGAATCATTTAAGCAAATTAATGCTTCTCGTGAACCATCGCTGCTCATTACAGGATATCAAAACAATCTTCAAAATCATTGGGGTACTTTAGTGCCTGAGGCGATTTCCGAAAAATATAAAATGGAGTTAACACCTGTTTTCCAACGTGTACTTCAACTAAAAAAATCAGAACACTTAGTAATTGATACGGATGAGGGAAAGCAGGAATTATTCATTGAATATGTTGTACCTCCTATATCATTAATTATCATTGGTGCAGGAAACGATATCATGCCGTTAGAAACAATGGCTAGATTAATTGGGTGGAGTACGACTGTAGTGGATGGAAGGCCCACACATGCAAATACACTCCGTTTTGGCCAAGCCAGTAAAGTGATTGTGGGAAAACCTGAGACGGTATTTTCACAATTGTCTTTTGACAATCGAACAGCCATGGTATTGATGACTCATAATTACAATTATGATTTGGCCATGTTGACCTGTTTGGCAAATATTGATATACCATATATAGGATTATTAGGACCCACTGCTAAAAGAGATCGTTTATTAAGCGAGTTAGCAGAAAATGGGGTTCATTTTGATCATGCGCAATTAAAGAATATATATGGGCCAACTGGATTGGATATTGGTGCAGAAACAGCATCAGAAATAGCTTTGTCTGTAAGCGCTGAAATAATGGCCGTAATTGAAGGAAAACAACCTCAACACTTAAAGTTGAAAAATGCACCCATACATGCAACCATATGAAATGGGGAGTAATGATATTGGCAGCTGGTGAAGCATCTAGAATTGGAAAGGCTAAAATGCTCTTACCCTATAAACAAACCACTATATTGGGGCATTTGATTAAAGAAATTAGTTCTCTTGATCCCAGTATAATTCAATTAGTTACTGGTCATTATCACGATTTAATTGTTAAGCAAGTTAATTCGGACAGTATTAGTATCATTCAAAATAAAGGGTACAAAAATGGCATGAGTAGTTCTATACAAGTGGGGCTTACTGCAATGTTGAATAGCTGTTCGGGCATGGATTTTTTAGTAATTGTAGTGTCTGATCAACCCTTTTTAAGCAGTTCCGTTTTAATTAGTTTATTTAATAAACAGCAACAAACTGCAAAAGGAATAGTAGCTTCTACATATAATGGAATTAGGGGAACACCAGTATTGTTTCGTTCATCGTATTTTACTCACTTATACAATTTAGCAGGTGATAAAGGCGCACGTGGTATATTGCAGCAATTCCCGGATGATGTTGCTACCATCGACTTTGAAAGTGGAGAATTGGATATTGATACGGTGGAAGATTATGAGCGGTTTTGTAAAATAATAAATGAAGACCATGTTGATTGATCAGCACAATAGAGTACATGATTATTTACGTATTTCTTTAACGGATAATTGCAATTTGCGTTGCTTCTATTGTATGCCCGAAGAAGATTATGCATTTATGCCCAATAAGCAACTAATGCAACAAAATGAAATCCTTATATTAGCTACATTATTTGTGAATCAAGGGGTTAAGAAAATTCGATTAACTGGAGGTGAGCCATTGGTAAGAAAAGATGCAGCGGCAATTATAAAATCCTTGGGTGAGTTAGGCGTTGAGTTAACTATTACCACTAATGCTACTCGAATTCACTTGTTTATTGATGATTTGAAGCAAGCAGGTGTACAATCTGTTAATATCAGTTTGGATACACTACAGCAGGATAAATTTCAATTACTTACCCGCCGAGATCAATTCGGTATAGTAAAAGATAATATTGATTTGTTATTAGCCAATGATTTTAGGGTTAAAGTAAATATGGTGGTAGTAAAAGGAATGAATGACCATGAAATAGTTGATTTTATAGAATGGACGAAACACACTCCTATACAAATTCGGCTCATTGAGTTTATGCCATTTGATGGCAATAAATGGAATAGTGATAAGTTGGTAACCTTGCAAGAAATGCTATCATTAATTCAAGTGCGTTATACCATTACTCCTACTCAAAATGAACCCAACGATACAAGCAAGCGCTACAAAATTGAAGGACACAAGGGTAGTTTCGCAATAATAAGTACAATGAGTAATCCCTTTTGCAGCACCTGTAATAGGATTCGATTAACTGCAGATGGTAAAATTAAAAATTGTTTGTTTTCTTCTTCTGAAACTGATTTACTAACACCATTGCGAGAAGGTTTAGACATACTGCCATTAATCAAACAATCAATAGCAAGTAAGCACAAAGAATTAGGTGGTCAATTTTCAAAAGACTTTGAAAAGATTGATACCAAAGAATTACATAATAGAAGCATGATTGCAATTGGAGGTTAATTTCATATTATGATAACGGTAAACGAAGCAAAACAGTTGATCAGTTCTATGGTTAAGCCACTTAGCCCTGTTTCCGTTCCTTTAATTCATGCGAGTGGTATGGTTACAGCAGAAGCTGTATTTAGTCCTATTGCAATGCCTTTGTTTACACAATCTTCTATGGATGGTTTTGCGATTCAGTTGAAAAGCATAGATGCAATTATGCCTATTCAAGCTGAATTGCCGGCAGGTACTTCAAATCAATTGGAATTAATTGAAGGTCATGCAATAAAAGTATTTACTGGAGGACCTGTTCCAAAAGGTGCAGATTGTGTAATCCAAAAAGAATGGGTAAGCCAGATAAGTAATGCCATTCAAGTAATTCAAAAAACAGATGAAAAAGGATTGAATATTAGAGAACCTGGATCATCAGTAGAAAAAAATGATTTAGTTGTTGCTAAAGGAACCTGTTTACATCCATACCAATTAGCCATGATGGCAAGTTTGGGAATAAATGAAGTATTGGTTTATCCTGCGCCGGTTATTACATTAATCATTACAGGTAATGAATTAGTTAAGCCAGGACAGTCACTTCATTTTGGTCAAGTGTACGAGTCCAATTCTATAGGACTTGCAGCTGCCTTAAAATCTGTGGGTGTCAATGATTTGAAAATTGTTTATGTTAGAGATTCTTTAGAAGCAACGTCAACTGAAATAAAGCATGCATTGAACTGTTCAGATATGGTTTTGCTAACAGGTGGAGTAAGTGTTGGGGATTATGATTATGTAGCCGAAGCATGTAAACAAGAAAAAGTCGAATTAATATTTCATGGGGTAAAACAAAAACCTGGGAAACCGCTGCTCTTTGGGATATACCAAGGAAAATTTGTTTTTGGTCTGCCTGGGAATCCAAGTTCTGTATTGCATTGTTTTCAGCAGTATGTAAAGCTAGCGATAGAATTGATGACAGGTCAAGTATCAGCTTTGCCAATTAAAGCCAAGTTGACAGAAGCGTATCACAAAAAGCCAGGGTTGGTATTTTTCTTAAAAGGATTTATTCAGGAAGGTTGGGTAACTATATTACCTGCACAGGCATCGTATCAGGTAGGTGCATTTTCAAAAGCCAATTGTTGGGTAGAATTGCCCGCTGAAGCGTCCTCTTTTCATAAGGAACAAGCCGTAACCGTATATTTATTTTAAAGCTTGAGTAATGGAAGAAATAATTCTTTATGGACTTGCTTTTTTTATCATAGCATTTCTATATGCCGCGGTAGGTCATGGAGGTGCTAGTGGGTATTTGGCTTTAATGGCCATTTTTAATTTTGGTGCAACAGAGATTAAGCCCACTGCATTAATATTGAACCTAATGGTTTCCTGTTTGGCATTTATTTCTTTTTATAGGGCCAAGCATTTTAGGTCTTCCATGCTTTGGCCATTAATTATTACGTCTATCCCCTTTGCGTATTTGGGGAGCATTATTCCCGTTTCTGAGAGTTTTTATAAAAAATTATTGGCCATTGTTTTATTAATAGCTGTAGCTAGAATATTATTTTTAAATAAATCTAATGCAATTCGTCCTGCACCTAAGTGGTATTGGTTAAGTATTGCTGGGGCATTAATTGGTTTGGTTTCGGGTATGATTGGAATGGGGGGAGGTATTTTACTATCGCCATTACTGCTTTTGATGGGATGGTCTACGCAACAACAAACTGCAGCATTGAGTGCAGTTTTTATATTTTTGAATTCGGCAGCAGGTATGGTCGGACAAATTCAAAAGGGATTTAATTTAGATCAATCTATTTATATTATTATCTTGTTTGTTTTATCCGGCGGTTGGATTGGAGCTTACATTGGATCTAAGAAACTGAAGGCAGACCAATTAAAATTCATTTTGGCAAGTGTGTTAATAGTTGCTGCAACAAAATTATTTTTTGTAAACTAACGATATGGAAGTACAAGTAATTTTCTTTGGATCAATTACTGATATTACGCTTGATAACTCAGTTGTGATAGATAATTGCGTTGATATAAATTCATTAGTACAAGAACTAATTGAACGTTATCCAGCATTGGCTAATAAAAAATATTTTGTAGCAGTTAATCAGAAAATAGTACATGAAAATAGTAAACTTAAAATGGGAGACACGGTGGCATTAATGCCACCATTCTCCGGGGGATAAGATGGATATGAACGATCGTTATATTAGACAAATAATTCTTCCAGGATTTGGAACTGTAACTCAAGAAAAGCTTGGTCAGGCTAAGGTATTAATTGTGGGTATGGGAGGATTGGGTTGTCCAATATTACAATACTTGGTTGGGGTAGGAGTAGGAACGATTGGCATAATGGACCCAGACAGGATCAGTAAGAGTAATTTACATCGTCAATTATTGTATGATGAAAAAGATATTGGACAGTTGAAAGTAGACATCGCTGCACGTAAAGTACAGGCTCAAAATAGTTTAATTCAAGTTGATGTTTATCCTTTTGAAATTAACAAAGAAAATGCAATCCATATCATTGGCAAATATGATTTAATCTTAGATGCAACGGATAATTTTGCTGCTAAGTACTTGATTAATGATGTATGTGTATGGTTGAAGAAACCAATTGTATTTGGTGCAGTTTCTGGATTTGAAGGACAAGTAACTGTCTTTAATTTGGCTTCAAAGGATGCTAATCGTATTCATTATCGCCATTTATTTCCAGTACAACCAGCAGCTAATGAAATTGCTTCCTGTGAAGAAACAGGTGTGGTAGGAGTATTGCCAGGTATCATAGGAACGATGCAAGCTGCTGAAGCAATTAAGCTGATAACAGGGTTAGGTAGCCCATTATATAATCGGATGCTTACTTATAATTTCTTAACAGCCCATTGGTTTGAAATTGAAATGAATGCCAATTTAGCAATACCTATTATTGACGAAAATTTTATTAATACCACTAATTATCAAATTGATTGTGCTAGGATGGAAGCCGATTTAGAAGATGTTGATATTGAAGAAATTGATGTTTCTCAGTTTTTAGATTTTAAAAATGATTTAAGGGTCTTTATTCTTGATGTGAGGGAGCTACATGAATATCCCGCAATTGATTTTTCTCATGCTCAAATTCCAATGTCTACATTAAAAGAAGCCATTCATCAACTTCCCGAACAGCCAATCTGTGTAATTTGTCATCAGGGGATTAGAAGTGTTTATGCAGCACAATTAATTAAATTGCATAAGCAAGTTGAAGCATATAGTTTAAAAGGGGGCTTAACTGCCTATTTTAATAAAGTAAGTAATGAGTAATAAAAAACCAGCTTCTATTTTTGTTAGTGGTCCTATTCCAGCACAAAAGATAGCAGATGATATTCAAAAGCATTCAGCTAAAACGAATATTGGAGCCCACAGTATTTTTTTAGGACAGATTCGTGCAGATGAATTGAACAATGCAAAAGTTGTTGCAATTGAGTACACTGCGTATGAAGAGATGGTGATGGAGAAAATGACTGAAATAAGGGAGACTTTTTTTGCAAAATATGCTTTAACCTGTATGCATATTTATCACAGTTTAGGTAGGGTAGCAGTAGGTGAAATTTGTTTATTTGTATTCACCTCCTCTGCACATAGAAGAGATGCAATTGATGCTTGTAATGAAATGGTGGAAACTATTAAAAAGGAATTGCCAATTTGGGGTAAGGAAATTTGTACTGATGAAAGTACAGTATGGAAACAAAATAATTAATCATGGTTAATATTACCCATAAATCGAGTACACTTCGAAAAGCCATTGCGGAAGCTACTGTGCTAGTATCTAAGCAAGAAACAATTGATGCAATTGAGCAATATAAGGTTCCAAAAGGAGATGTATTTTCATTTGCCAAAGTAGCTGCTTTGTTTGGCGTTAAAAAAACCAGTGAGTTAATTCCAGATTGTCATCCACTGCCAGTAGAATTTACTGACGTGCAGTTTTCTATAAATGGATTGAATATTTTAATTCAAGTAGAAGTGCATACTATTTATAAAACAGGTGTTGAAGTTGAAGCCATGCATGGCGCTTCTATTGCAGCTTTAACCTTATATGATATGCTAAAACCCATTGACAAAAATGTAGAAATTCAGCATATACGATTGATGTCTAAAACGGGTGGGAAGACCGATAAAAAATTGTATTTGGATAAAAATCTCCAAGCTGCAGTAATTGTTTGTTCAGATACAGTTTCAGCGAATAAGGCAGAAGATAGAGCAGGTATTGCAGTCATTGAGGCCCTACAAAAATTAAATGTACAAGTGCCCGTATACAAAGTAATACCTGATGATGCTAATGCCATTCAAGCGCAAGTTGCAGCGAATACCCATGATGCTATACAATTATTAATCATGGTAGGAGGTACCGGTGTTTCTTTGAGAGATATAACGCCTGAAACTATTAAGCCATTATTAGATCGTGAGTTGGACGGTATTATGGAAACAGCTAGAAGGTACGGGCAAGAGCGCATGCCCTACGCAATGCTATCTAGAAGTGTAGCGGGTTTGATCAACCAAACTTTAGTGCTTACATTTCCTGGTTCATTATCTGGTGCCACAGAATATATGCAAGCATTGTTTCCACAAGTGTTACATGTGCTAGATGTGATTGCAGGTGATCGTCATGGACTATAGTGGTGGCAATGCAGCATATTCTACAACTGCTTGAGGATGTTCAATACCTCTGTTGAAATCTTTTGTAATGGTATGGGCAGTTAATGCGCTATCTGGAATTTGGTATGCCGCGAGTTCTTTTATTCTATTTTCTTTCAAAGGACTAATCCATTCTTCGGCTAATTCAGTAGGCAGTATAGTAGGCATTCTTTTTTTTGTGTTATGGATTTTTTGCATCAATCCATTTGCCTGCGTAGTCACAATGGCAAAACTGTGAATCATTTCACCAGATAATTTGTCGGTCCAAGGTTGCCAAATTCCCGCCATATAAAACAATGGCTCTCCCTTGTTGGCGCTATGGATATAGTAAGGGAATGCGATGGGTTTTTTATCTTCAACCCCCTGATAATGTCTCCATTCATAAAATCCTGTACTGAGTACTAAACATCTTCTAGCTTTTGCTGCATGTTGATATATTTTGCTTTCGAATAATTTTTCTGCAGTAGCATTTAAGGTGGTATATTTTTTTCTACTTTCTTCCAGTTCTCCCAAATTTTTAATAAACCAAGGGATGAATTCCCAATGGGCTAATTCTGGTTGCCAATCACCTGCATTATCTTCTATAATGATTGGCCACGAGTTATAACTAAAACCAGACTGTACATCAACATCTATTGGAGGAATTTCTTTTTCCTTTCCTTTTAATTTGATCTTTTTTTTCGTTGGGATTTTGAGGGAGTTGTAATAACACATGCTTGAAAGTATAATTTTTTTTATTTAAAACTATAGGCTATAACTCGAAGCGGCTAGAATTGTTAAACATGTTCTTTATTTATTAAATTCAGCTTTAAGTTTTTTTTAACCATTTCTAATCTTTTTTTTAACCAAAAACAAACTAGCATGAAGAAACGCTACTTAATGAAAATGCTGCTAGCATTACTCTTTTTTATGAAGGGTATTCAAGCAGATGCTCAGGGGTTTACCGCCTCGGGAACTGTAAAAGAATCTGTTACCGGAACTCCACTTGCTGGAGTATCTATTAGTATTAAAGGTACTAAACAAGTTACCACATCAGATGCTAGTGGTAATTTCTCTTTAAAGTCTTCTGGTAAATCAGTTACCTTGGTTTTAAAGTATGTAGGGTTTAAAACAATTGAAGTTGCAGTTTCTGCAGAAAAACCAGTGGCAACTTATTCAATGGAGGAAGAAGTAAGTGCGTTAAAAGAAGTAGTAATTACTGGGTTGGCATCATCTATTAAAAGATCCAATTTGGCCAATGCAATCACTTCTGTTTCAGCAAAAGATTTAACAGGAACTACTCAAATTCAAACTGCAGATGGTGCATTGTACGGTAAAGTGTCTGGTGCAAATATTCGCATGAATTCAGGGGCTCCTGGTGGGGGTATTAATATCCAATTACGTGGTTTATCTAGTTTAACACAAGCTTCTGCACCCTTGATTGTGTTAGATGGTGTTTATATAAGCAACGACTTTCAAAGAACGGGTAGAGCTTCTGTATCTGGAGCTGGTGGTGCAAACCAAGACGATGGCGCCAATCGTTTAGCAGATATCAATCCTGCAGATATTGAAAATATTGAAGTGTTGAAAGGACCTTCTGCGGCTGCCATTTATGGTACAAGAGCGAATGCGGGGGTATTGGTTATCACAACTAAAAAAGGTGCTGCTGGTAAAACAACCATCAGTTTTGGACAAGATGTTGGCTTTGGAAGACCACTAAGAATGATGGGAGTAGACAATTGGAGTGAAGCCAAAATCAATAGTTTTTTCCCAGCTGCAAGAAGACCCATTGAATTGTCTAGATATCAGAGTGCTGTTGCTGCAAATAATTTCGTGAATTACGAAGATTATTTTTATGGCAACACTGCATCATTAATGAACTCTAGAATAAGCATTCGTGGAGGAGATGAAAAAACTAAATTCTTTGTATCAGGTTCATTAACCGATGAAGGCGGTATCGTAAGAAAAACAGGTTTTGAAAGACAATCGATTCGAGCAAATCTGGAGCATAAGCTTTCTAAGGATATCGTATTAACTGTAAACTCGAATTACATTAGAACCAATACAGACAGAGGGTTTACCGGAAACCAAAATAACTCAGGTGCAAGTATCGGTTACAATATTGCTTATGTACCTAATTACTTTGATTTAAGACCAGTAAATGGGGTATATCCTACCAACCCTTATTTTGCAGAGAATCCAGTAGCAGTTACCGATAATGGAATTAATAATTCTTTGGTTAATCGTTTCATTCAATCTTTTGGTTTAGACGTTAACTTATTCAAAAACGAACGTTCTCAATTAAAGTTTAAATTAAACGGAGGTATTGATTTTCTTCAGAATTCCACAAAGGTATATTTACCCGATGATTTACAGTTTCAACGTGGTCAAGCCAACCCAGGAGATGTATTAGTAGGAAGACAAGAAACCATGAATACCAATATCCAAGCTGCATTTGTTTATGATTGGCAAGTGAAGCGTGTAAATATGAGTACACAAGTGGGTATGGTTAGACTTGATTTTAAAAACAATGGGCTATTTAATAGAGGTAGGGGTTTAGCTCCAGGGCAGTCTAATATAAAGCAAGCAACTGTTCAAGAAGTAGAATCTGAATTTCAAAGTACACAAAGTGATGTGGGTTTATTTGTTCAACAACAAATGAATTTTGAAGATAAGATTATTGGAACCGTGGGTATGCGTTGGGACAAATCAAATACCAATGGTAATGCCAATCGGTTTTACGCTTTTCCTAAAGCATCATTGGCAGTTAACTTAACAAATTTTGATTTCTGGAAAATCAATGCTATTTCTCAATTCAAGCCAAGAATTGCTTATGGTCAAACCGCAGGACCTGTCCCATTTGGAGCAACTTTCACCTCTTTGGGTGGAGTGAATATTGGTGGATTATTGGGCTCAACTGTTGCAACCAGTGTGGGTAATACCAATATTCTTCCAGAGCGTGCACAAGAAATTGAATTTGGTATAGACGCGGGTTTCTTAAATAATAAAATTTTATTTGAAGCAACTTACTATGTTAAGACAACTAAAAATAATTTACAGCCTTTAACATTATCTCCTGCTACTGGTGTGGTAAGTACTATTAGTAATGAAGCAGAAATGCGTAACAAAGGTATTGAACTTGGATTGTCTGGTACAATTGTTCAAAAACCAAACTTTAGATGGTTTTCCCGTTTATTATGGTGGAAGAATGATGTGATGATCACCAAACTTGGAATCCCATCTTACACTACAGGAGCATTTGGAACTGCATTAGGTACTTTTTTAATTCAACAGGGAGTAGCTCCTACTACTATTGTTGGGACGCCTGCAATTTCTCCCGGTGTATTTACGGTATTAGGAAATGCCCAACCTGATTGGACTTCATCTTGGTCTAATAATATCACTTTCTTGAAGAACTTTGATTTAAGTATCTTAACAGAGTACAGAAGTGGAGGCGATAATATCAATCTTACTTCATTCTTAACAGATGGCGGTGGAACTACAAAAGGTTGGTTTAATGATGATAACAAAGACGGAATCCCAAATGGTCGTCAACGTGATCCAGCTCCATATAATGGTGCAGCTCGTTGGGTACAAGATGCTACATTTTTAAAAATACGTGAAGTAGGATTGTACTATACATTGCCTAAAGAATCTTTAAGCAAAACATTTGGTAATATCATTCAACGTGCAAGAATTGGTATTTCTGGGAACAACGTTTTCTTAGCAACTAAGTATGTTGGTTATGATCCTGAAACATCCACATTTGGAGCTCAGGCTTTAGCTAATAACGTAGACGTTGCTCCTTATCCAACATCAAGGAGATTATTTTTTCACTTACAAATTGACTTCTAAACCAATAGCACATGAAAAAGTTTAAACTATTAATTATATCAAGTGCGGTTGCCTTTTTATTTAGCTGTAACCCATTTAAAGTAAAAGAACTAACTGATCCAAATAATCCAAGTGAAGCGAGTGTTTCTAATAACGCTTCCCGAAGACAAATACAGTTTCTAGTAACCGGACTAGAACAAAGACATAAAGGCTATGTGACCAATATTTGTCAGGCATGGAATACTTTTGGAAGAGAAATTTGGTACCTGAATGCATCAGATCCTCGCTTTCAAACTGATTGGTTAGGGCAAGCGGGTCGTTTACCAGATGCGGCTTATTTCGGATTTGGCGCCACAGGTGGCGGATCTTATGCAACACCTTATCAGGCAATCAAACAAGGCTCTGTATTGATTGATGCTGCGAATAATTCGGGTACACTAACTACTCAAGAAAAAAGTGCAGTGTCGGGTTTTGCTAAAACCATTATGGCTTATCAATATTTGATCCCTGCTAATTGGTTATATGAGAATGGAATTAGGACTGATGTTAAAGACCCACTTAAACCTGGTCCTGTCAGATCATATACAGCTGCTTTAGGTTTTATAGATTCTTTATTAACGGCTGGTTATAATGACCTAAATAATGCAGGATCTGTATTTCCATTTACATTAACTGCTGGCTTTAATGGATTTAATAATATTGATGGATTAAAGCGCCTGAACAAAGCAATAGCCGCACGTGTAGCTATTTACAGAAAGGATTGGCAAGGTGCATTGAATGCACTCAATTTATCTTTCATGAATTTATCCGGTTCATTATCTGCCGGACCTGCGCATACATTTGGTGCCCCACCTGATGGGTTCAATCCAATGTTTTACGTATTGGATGCAAATATTAATACCATCATTGTAGTGCATCCATCTGTATTAGCAGATGCAACACCAGGTGATGCAAGAGTTGCTGCAAAGTTCCATCAACGTTCAGCACCTGTTACGGTTACTACCGATGCAACTCCATTGGTAGGAACGCATCAAGATAAAAGATGGGCAACTAATACTGCTCCAATGCCTTTTATTAAAAATGAAGAATTGATTTTAATTAAAGCGGAAGCACATGCTCAATTAAATCAAACAACCGATGCGGTGAATGCAATTAATATTATCAGAACTGCTGCGGCTATTGGAAATTATGGTGGTGCTACTACGCAAGCAGCATTAATCAATGAGATATTATATCAGCGTCGTTATTCTTTGTGGGCTGAGCCATGGGGGCATAGATGGATTGATGCTCGCAGGTATGACAGACTAAATACGATTCCTACCTCTTTTGATCAAGGAACCATATTTAAACAATTCCCTCGTCCTCAAGCAGAGATTAACTGGGATTTGTATGCGGGTGGATAAAGTATAAAGAATGATTATTTATAAAAAAAGAGGTCGCCTTTTAGCGACCTCTTTTTTATAAACCGATTACTTCAATAAAATTTGATTTATTGGGTCTGCTGCTTACAGTTGCTCTGCAACTACCACAATTGGGATCTTCTTTAGGTGCTTGTAAAAGTTTTACTGTGATGACTAAACCTGTTAAATCGCTGGTGAGGGTTTGCATTTTTGCTTTATCAGCACAACTAAATGTTGTAAAAAAAACATTATCGAATGTTCTTCCTTCAAATACAAATCCATCCTCTGCATTTGCTTTAGAAGTGCTATCTACTAATTGTACAATTGCATCGTTACAAATTTCCTTTATGATTTTTACTCGAAATGTAGTAGTGGTTAAATCATCTTCTTTGTTGCAAGAAATTTGCAAAAAACTAAATGCCAATATTGCGATTAGGGTATTTTTCATAATATTCTTTTTTAATTAGATGCTGGCATTAGAAAAAGTGATGCTTAAAAAAATTTTTTTTTATTTTATTCCAGCTCTTCGCTTTAACTCAACAACGGGCATATTTATTTGCCGCCCTACCTGTTTACCATTTTTATAAGTTACTACTTTTAAAGTAGCTGCGTCATGCGGTACCAAGATAGGAGCTATGTATTTTGGATAGAATTCATCAGGATGTGTATCGTCCAGCGAATAATGAATATCCACACCTTCTATTTCTGTTGCCAGCGTCACTCTCACCCTATCTTCTTCCTTTGCTGTCGTGAAAATAGGTTCGTACATGGTTTTAGCATATTTCACTTTTGCCTCATCTAGTCTTTCCATTTGTTTTTCTACGCGTTGCACAAAATTGTTCCAATTCTTTTTTCCATCCGGAGACCACACTGATTCAGCGATAGCCAACCCCCTGGGCCAAGTCATATATTGTACCGTGCGCATGTTCGTCATCTGTTCTGTCCAAAGATTTCCTTGTCCGCCCAAAATTAACTTGGGGTCTACACCTTGCGGCAAGGGGTTAAAATCGTATGTTTTTTTCAACCGAAGTGATGCATAAATAAGTGGCTCGGTGATAGGATCGCCCTGCATATAATCGAGGTAAACAAAATCAGTTGGCGACATAACAACTTCATGCCCGGCCTTAGCCGCGTCAATACCACCTTTCATGCCGCGCCAACTCATTACAGCAGCATTTGGTGCAAGTCCCCCTTCAAGTATTTCATCCCATCCTATTAATTTCTTTCCCTTAGCATTGATGATTTTTTCTACTCGTTTTACAAAATAGCTTTGCACTTCATTCATGTCTTTTAAAGATTCCTTCTGCATTAAATCTTTTATCAGACTGCTCTTTTCCCAAAAGTTTTTTGCGGCCTCATCCCCACCCATATGTATATACTGGAATGGAAATAACTGTGCAACTTCTGTAAATACTTTATCTAAAAAACCATATACTTCTTCTTTTGCTGGGCATAGGTTGTTATCAAGCAGTGCATAAAAATGACCACCTTCAGGCCACTCCATAAATTTTTCACCTGCATTTACGCTATAAGTTCCAGGTGTGCAGGTTAAGTGCGGATAAGAAGCAATAGCAGCCAGGCTGTGACCGGGCACATCTATTTCAGGTAAAATATTTACAAACCTATCGCTTGCATATTTTACGAGTTCCCTTATATCATCATGTGTATAATAACCGCCATAAGTTTTGGGCTCATTCGGATCTGGGGCTGTGGTATTAGCATACTTGCCCTCCCTTTTTGGTCTCCAAGCGCCTACTTTTGTTAGTTCAGGCAAGCTTTTTATTTCAAGCCTCCATCCTTGGTCATCGGTAAGATGTAAATGCAATAAATTGTACTTATATCTAGCCATATCATCAATAAAGCTTTTCACTTCGTCTTTAGTAAAAAAATGCCTGCTTACATCAAGCATTAACCCTCTCCAGGAAAAACGTGGGTAATCAGTTATGCTTATTGTAGGTACAGTCCAAGTTGTATTAGATCCAATACTCTTTTTTCTTTCAACTTCCTTTGGCAATAGTTGTAAAAAACTTTGCATGCCATAAAATAATCCTGCAGCCTTATTAGCTGATATTGCTACCATATTTGGCGATACATTTATCCTATAGCCCTCATCACCTAGCTGCGGATCTTTTATAAAATCTAACCTGATATTTCCTAGGGTGTTTGAAACCGTGCTCACTACTTTAACGGGCATCAAATATCCTGTAGCTGTTTTTAATCGATTACTTAAAAATTCGGCTACTCTTTTTGCATCTTCATTATTACTTGCTAACTCTATTGCCGTTGTTTTTTTGAGTGAGAAGCTACCATCATTAAACTGGTGACTTACAGGTATAGGAATAATAGAAATATCGCGTTTACTACTTTGAGCTTCTGCACCACATATGGAGATTGCTAAAATGCAAATGATCAATATTTTTTTCATTGTTTAAATTTTAAAGCAAAAAATTAATATAATATTTTAACACAGCTATGACCGTATCTAAATAATTATAAACTATTTAAAAGTAAATGTAGCCCTAGGAAATCAAAAAAACGCCAATGCGTTTTAACAATATTTATACTTTAGAGAAATATTGACTACCATAGTTAAACCCATTATTTTTACTTTGTGAAGATTGTGCTAATCATAGATCTTCAGCACAATCTAATAAAGTATAAAACCAACTGCTATGAACCAGCGATATTATTCACTTGATGTTTTTCGGGGCGCTACCGTGGCCTTTATGATCTTGGTAAACAATCCCGGAACTTGGTCGCATATTTATGCTCCACTAGCGCATGCTCCTTGGCACGGCCTCACCCCAACTGACCTCGTTTTTCCTTTCTTCCTTTTCGCGGTAGGAAATGCTATGGCTTTTGTAATGCCACGTTTTGAACAAACTGGCCCTGCTACCTTTTGGAAAAAAGTGCTGAAAAGAACAATCCTTATTTTTTTGATTGGCTTACTGCTCAACTGGTTTCCGTTTATGCATTGGCAGGATGATCAATTAGTATTTAACTCCTGGACCTGGTATAACAGCGATGGCGAAAGAACGGGCATTCGGATAATGGGTGTGCTACAGCGCATTGCCCTCTGTTATTTTTTCGCTTCCATTATTGTTTATTATGCAAAAGCACGTATTGCATTTTTGATTGGGGTACTCCTCTTAGTTGTATATTGGGCAATATGTATTGCTGGCAACAATTCCGATCCATATAGTCTCAGCGGTTGGTTTGGAACGAGTATTGATAAGACCATCCTAGGTGAGGCGCATATGTATAACGGTGAAGGTCTTCCTTTTGATCCAGAAGGTTTAATGAGCACTTTGCCTTCGATTGTACAGGTCATCTTTGGGTTCCTGGTGGGTGATTATATTTTGAAAAGAGGTAAAGCAATTGCAATAAACAACGGAGAGACAACAGAAGCGGGTGTAAATCCCAACTATCAAACCCTAACCATCCTGTTTGTAGCAGCAACGGCCTTGTTGTTTACCGGCTATACCTGGGGGTTAAGTTTTCCTATTAATAAAAAAATATGGACAAGCTCCTATGTAGCGTGCACGTCGGGATTGGCCATCGTTGTACTTTCAATACTCATTTATTTTATTGAAGTAAAAAAGGTAAGTGCCGGATGGATGCGCTTCTTTGATGTCTTTGGGAAAAACCCGCTTTTTATTTATGCCTTAAGTGGTTTGCTGCCTGAGTTATTGGGCACTATACGGATCAGCAATGGTACTAACGCAAGCGGAAAACCGGATTACGTATCTGCTTGGGGTTGGTTTCATCAAAATATCACCAGTAAAATACCCGGGCCGCCAGAAAATGGCTCTTTGTTGTTTGCACTCTGCTTTGTCTTTTTACTTTGGTTGATTGGTTACTGGATGAATAAA
Source organism: Sediminibacterium sp. (assembly GCF_051860225.1). GTDB lineage: Bacteria > Bacteroidota > Bacteroidia > Chitinophagales > Chitinophagaceae > Sediminibacterium. Next base: position 655,419 of record NZ_JBHYEI010000002.1, on the reverse strand, counting down.
AAAAGGATTTATATTAAAGTTTAGATATTTTGAGCGGGATTGTCGGCTTCACCGATACCGGTATTTTTATTTGCTCTCTTAGCCGAATACATTCGGCATGTTCGCAAGTAAAAAAGCCCTCTCGCTTTCGCTCGAGGGCTTTGTAGCCGGTACGGGAATCGAACCCGTCTTTGCCCCGTGAAAGGGGGCTGTCCTAACCGATAGACGAACCGGCCATGGTTTTTATCTTTCGGGTTGCAAAAATAAGAGGCAATTTCTTTTCTGCCAAACTTTTTTATCAAAATACGCAAATTGATTTTAGAAACTGTAAATTTGCCAACCTAACGCTTATTAATTAAAATAAAATAGTTATCAATGAGTACAGTTAAAGTTGCTATTAATGGATTTGGAAGAATCGGTCGCTTGGTATTTCGTCAGATTTACAATATGAAGGGAATTGATGTAGTTGCTATCAACGATTTAACTAGTCCAGCGGTTTTGGCACATTTATTAAAATACGACAGTGCACAAGGACGTTTTGATGCAACTGTAACTTCAACAGAAGATTCAATTGTAGTGAATGGGGAGACTGTAAAAATATACGCACAGCGTGATCCAGCCCAAATTCCTTGGGGTGCACATGGTGTTGATGTGGTGATAGAGTCAACTGGTTTCTTTACTGATAAGGACAAAGCAGAAGCACATATTAAAGCAGGTGCTAAAAGAGTCGTTATTTCTGCTCCTGCAACTGGCGATTTAAAAACAGTGGTATTTAATGTGAATCATGCCATTTTAGATGGTTCTGAAACCATTATCTCTTGTGCATCTTGTACAACTAACTGCTTGGCTCCAATGGCTAAAGTATTGAATGATGAATATGGTATCTTAACTGGTATCATGAGCACTATACATGCTTATACCAATGATCAAAATACATTGGATGCTCCTCATCCAAAAGGAGATTTAAGAAGAGCTAGAGCAGCTGCTGCTAATATTGTTCCTAATAGTACTGGTGCAGCAAAGGCGATTGGATTAGTTTTACCTGAGTTAAAAGGAAAGTTAGATGGAAGTGCACAACGTGTTCCAACTATCACTGGTTCTTTAACTGAGTTAACTACTATCTTGAGCAAGAAAGTAACTGCAGAAGAAATCAATGCTGCAATGAAAGCTGCTGCTAATGAAAGCTTTGGTTACAACGAAGATGAAATTGTAAGTTCAGATATCATTGGAACCCATTTTGGTTCTTTATTTGATGCGACTCAAACAAAAGTAATGACTGTTGGTGATACGCAAATGGTGAAGACGGTGAGCTGGTACGATAACGAAATGAGTTATGTAAGTCAGTTGGTTAGAACGGTACAATATTTTGCAGGATTAATCAGCAAATAATCATTTTATAATAGCTTTAAAAGCCGTTCCGATTTTTCGGGACGGCTTTTGTTTTTTGGTTAAATTGCCTTTAAATATTTTTTTATGACGAGTCCTTTTGTAGCTTTTAATTTCTCTGGAAAGAAAGCATTAATTAGAGTTGATTTTAATGTGCCTTTAGATAAGCAAACCTATGCTATTGGTGATGATAATCGTATAAGAGCTGCGGTGCCAACAATTGTAAAAATTTTGCAAGATGGCGGTGCAGTTATTTTAATGAGTCATTTGGGTAGACCCAAAGAAGGCCCTGAAACAAAAAGTTCACTAATACATATTATCGGGCATTTGCAAACTTTATTGAGTAATGCAATGAATAAAGCAGTCATGGTGCAATTTGCGAATGATTGTATAGGCCAAGAAGCATATGATAAGGCTAGAAATTTAAATGGAGGAGAAGTTTTATTATTAGAAAATTTACGATTTTATAAAGAGGAAGAGAAAGGCGATCCTGCTTTTGCAGAAAAGTTAAGCAAGCTAGGAGATGTTTACGTGAATGATGCATTTGGTACGGCTCATAGAGCGCATGCATCTACTGCAGTAATTGCACAGTATTTTACTGCAGAGCATAAAATGTTTGGATTATTAATGGAAGGGGAAGTTAGGGCTGCTGAGTTGGTTTTACACAAAGCAGCTAAGCCATTTACTGCAATTATTGGTGGTGCTAAAGTGAGTGATAAAATTTTGATTATTGAAAATTTATTAGAGCGTGCCACGGATATTATTATTGGTGGAGGAATGGCATATACATTTATGAAAGCGCAAGGAGGTCAAATAGGAAAAAGCCTTTGCGAGGAAGATCGTTTAAATACGGCGTTAGATATTTTAAATAAAGCAACGGCTAAAGGGGTGAATATTCATTTGCCAGTAGACAGTATTATTGCAGACAATTTTGCCGCTGATGCAAATACAGCAACTGCGCAAAGTAATCAAGTTCCTGATGGTTGGATGGGATTGGATATTGGTCCAGCAGCTGCTGAGTCATTTGCTGCTACGATTAAAAGTTCTAAAACTATTTTATGGAATGGACCAATGGGTGTTTTTGAAATGGATAAATTTCAACAAGGGACCAAAGCCATTGCCATTGCAGTTGCAGAAGCCACTGCCAATGGCGCATTTAGTTTAGTAGGAGGAGGAGATAGCGTTGCTGCGGTTAATCAATTTGGTTTTGCTGATCAGGTAAGTTATGTAAGTACAGGTGGTGGTGCCATGCTAGAATACTTTGAAGGAAAAGTATTACCAGGTATTGCAGCTATTTCTGCTGATTAATATTATGCCACATCTTCGCCAGTTGCAGCTTTCTTCATTAGGAACCAGTCTTCTCTGGTTAGTTTGATGGAAGCTGCAATTTTTGCTTGGGCCAATCTCTCTGATTTAGTAGTGCCAATTACAGGAACTATTTTTGATGGATGGGTATTTAGCCATGCAATCAATATTTCATTTAACCCAGCAACATATTTTTCAGCAAGCAAAGAAGCTGCATGTGTGATGCTTCTAAAATGTGGATGTAAATCGTCTGTAAGTAATCCCCCCCCTAATGGTGCCCAAGCCATTGGAATGATTTCATTTTCAATACAATTATCTAAAATTCCATTGTTGAAAGGAGCAGTACAAATAATAGATACCTCTATTTGATTGTATTGTATAGGAACCCATTTGCGCAACATATTTACTTGATGAGGTAGAAAATTTGACACACCGAAAGCATGTACTTTACCTTGCATTTGTAAAGTCTGTATTGCTTCCGCTACTTCTTCTGGGTTGAGTAATGGATCTGGACGATGAATTAAGAGCACATCTAAGTAGTCAGTACCAAAATTTTTTAATGATTGTTCTGCAGAACGTATAATATGTTTTTTGCTCGTATTATAAGATTTAATATTGTGGTTGGGCCTATTTTCGGTTACCATTTGAATTCCACACTTTGTAATCAGTTTTATTTGAGACCTAAGCGTTTTGTCTTCCTTTAAAGCTTCTCCAAACTCTTCCTCCGTAGTATAATCTCCATAAATATCTGCATGGTCAAAACTATTTACTCCAATGGCCAAACATTCTTCAATCATTGCACGATACGCAGCAGTTGAAAAGTTGGCTCCCCATTTGCCCCATCGCATACAGCCTGCAATAGGACTACTTAATTGTACTTGTTGTTTCATAATTAAATATAGGAATAAAAAAATCTCGTTCTGAAGTCAGAACGAGATTTATCAATCGGTAGTTTGAATAGATTAATATCTGTTGTATCCACCGCCGCCGCCGTTTCCACGATCGCGATTACCGCCACCGTATCCACCGCCACCGCGATTGCCACCACCACCGCCGTAGCCGCCGCGATTACCGCCGCCGCCGCCACCGTAAGGCTTCTTCTTAAAGCCGCCTCTTTCGCCTTCAGGACGAGGTGTAGATTCGTTTACAACAATTTTGCGATCCATAACATCAGTGTCATGTAAAGCAGCGATTGCAGCGCGAGCTGCATCATCATCAGCCATTTCAACGAAACCAAAGCCTTTGCTACGGTCGTTGTTAAATTTGTCGGTAACGATTTTGGCACTGCTTACTTCACCATAGGGAGCAAACAGATTTTGCAGGTCTTCACTAGACATATTCCAGTTCAGATTTCCAACGTAAATGTTCATTTTTAAGAAATTAAGTGATCAAAAAACCAAAGCTAAAATAGTAACCAAAAACCCTGAACCATTTACGTGAAAACGTTCTGAGACCTGGAACTTCTGCATTTGGACAGTTAAAGATAGTGTTTTTAATGAATTGGGCACTTTTTTCCAAAAAAATGACAAATTTATTTTATGACTTAAAATACCGCATACGCGGTATTGTTCTAATTATAGACTGTGGTTATTTTTATTTAAATTTTTTTTATGCGTTTACTTGTTTTTGTATTTGTGCTTATTACTTTTCCATTGACCCATTTATATGCTCAGGCTATAACGGTGGTTAATACTTCCTTTGATGACGATCGATTTAATTATGGTAGTAAAACAACTCTTAGTAAAAATGATTCTTTATTATACTTTTTAGAAAATGGAAGTTTTCAAATTAATAACAAGCATTTTAAAGGCAGTCCTACTCGTTGGGTAACACTTGCTTTCGGTATGAATAGTAAAGCTTATACTAAATATAAAGCAGATATCATGCAAATTGCTGGAGTTCAAGATTATGGATTTGGAATTGTGCTGAGTGCAAAAGATGGAAAGAATTTTATTCAATTTGGTATTGCCGCAAATGGATATTACACCATAAGTTCCGCCATTGATGGGAAGTTAAATAGTATATCTAATGGTTGGGTAAAATCTTCTTTAATTAAAACAGGTTTTAATAATATCAATCAATTAGCTGTTGAGAAAAAAGGGGAGGAGTTTCAATTTATTTTAAATGAGGTAACTGTAAAACAAATAAGGTTAAATGCTCAACCGTTTATTGGAAATATGGGGTTGTATGCAACAGGAAATATGCATGTTGCAATGGATAAAATCGAAATACAACAATGGCTGCAAAACAATTCCATTGAAGGTAAAATTGAAGCAGGGTACAACCCAAGGGCTGATTATCCTATCGCTGAAAAACCTATTGCCACTAAGTCTAAGCAACCAGAAGTGTTTGGTATTATGAGAGGTCAATATGGATTTGATTATGGTCTGATTGATAAAGATGGGTATAGGATAGTTGATCCTATATTAAAGTATGCATCTATTAATGAGCAGGTAGTAACCATAACTAGTCAAACTACTTTAAGTTCGGGAGTGTACGATTTGCAACTGAATAATATTATTCCCCCAATTATGCAAACGATTAATGTAAGTAAGGATAAATCAAACCTGTATTTTTCTGCTAGAGCAGAGAATGGTTATTGGGGATTAATCGACCAAACTGGAAAAACAATTCTTCCATTTGTATACAATTATTTAGATAGAGTTTCTGAAGGATTGGTTTATGCAAAAAATTCAAAAGGCTGGGGAGTGATTGATTTTAATGGTCTACCCATTATACCCTTCGGAACTATTGATGACGAAGACGAAATTAAAAAAAGAACTTATCGCTATCCCATGCTATTTAAAAAAGGGAGATTGATTGTAAAAGCCCATAAAAATGACGGAGGAAAATTTGGAGTGATGGATAATTCAGGTAAATGGGCCATCCCGCCTAAGTATCAGTCAATCTCTTTTATTGACACCAATCAGGCATATAAAGTATCAATTGTTGATCCCAAGGATAAGAGTACCAAGTATGGAGTGTTAGATTACAATGGTAAAGAGATTATTCCATTAAAGTATTCGACTATTGAGTTAGAAGGTAAAAATTATGCTGTAGCCGAAGGAAATATCTCAGTAGGTTTTGATTTAGATGATTTAGCGGATGATGAATTAATGGCTGCGTTAGACGAAGAGGAAACCAATTCCAGGAAATGGGGGATGCTAAGTCATACTGGTGCTATAATCATCCCTGTAAAACATTCTTATATTGCTTCAACAGCTGATAAACAGATGGTCTTGGTAGAAGATGAAAAAATAAAGACATTATATGATCATACGGGCAAAGCATGGTTATCCTTGTCTGTATTTGATGAATATAAATATGATTCCTTATTATTTAAAGGAAAACCTAAAGGGGATTATAGAACCTCCTATCCGTATTATTCTCAAGGGTTAATAAATGTATCGAAAGCGGGTAAATGGGGTTTTGTAGATAAAACTGGAAAAGCCGTTATTCCTTTCCAGTATGAACATGCAAGTGCATTTTATAATGGGTTTGCACTAGTGAAAAAAGGTACTGAATGGTGGCATATAAATAAACAGGGCAAAAAAGTTTCTTCAGAAGAGGCAAATCCTAAGACTGGAATTGATTTTAGCAATAAAGTTTTACCGCCTATTAGACTGAACAAATAATATTTCAATGATTTGCATTTATCGGAGGGGATAAAGGCAAAAAAAATGCCCCGAGCAATCGGGGCATTAACTATTTTCAGTAAAGAATTATCCTTCTACTACTTCAAATTCAATTTCGGTATTATTACCGTTACCAAAGTCGATAGTTGCTTTATAAGTTCCTAACTCTTTCACATCGTCGACAATAGTGATACGCTTGCGATCAATCTCATAACCTTTTTGGTCACGGATAGCACGAGTGATTTGTAGAGAAGTAACTGCACCAAAGATTTTACCGCTGGTACCAGTTTTTGCTCCCACTTTAACAGGAGATGACTTCAATACATCTATTACCTTGTTGATTTCAGCCAACATAGCAGCTTCCTTCTTTGCTTTAACTTTAAGCTTTTCTTCTAATTGTTTCATATTAGAAGGGCTTGCTTCAACAGCAAATTTTTGAGGAATCAAAAAGTTACGTGCATAGCCATTTTTAACGGTTACTAGTTCGTTCTTACCGCCTAAATTGTCTACATCTTGAATTAAAATTACTTGCATGTTTTGTTTTTTAGTCCCAGCGCCCAATCATTTGAATTTGATTTGACTGTCTCACGCTATGCGTGATTAGGGATGGTTAACTAATTGGTCTATTTCAATAAATCTGTTACATAAGGCAACAAAGACATTTGACGTGCTTTTTTAACAGCGTCAGTTACTTTACGTTGGTATTTCAAAGAGTTACCAGACAAACGACGAGGTAATAATTTACCTTGTTCGTTGATGAACTTCTTCAAAAACTCTACGTCTTTGTAGTCTACGTATTTGATACCGTATTTCTTAAAACGACAGAATTTCTTCTTTGGCTTCTCCTGCTTAATAGCGGTCAGGTATTTTATTTCGTTCTTTGCCATGATTATGCTTCCGCTTTTTCAATTTTAGGGAATCCGCCATTTCTCTTGGTGTAGTTGTACTCGACGGCGTATTTATCGAGACGGGTAATCATGTGACGCATCACTTGCTCATCACGTAGTAATTGGATTTTTAATTTCTCAATTCCTTCAGCAGGAAGTGTAAATTCTAAAACCCAGTAGATACCAGTGGTTTTCTTTTGAATAGGGTAAGCTAGTGATTTTAATCCCCATGGATTGCTGTGAACGGTTGCACCGCCCAGTTCAGTGATCAGGTCTTGGAACTTCTTCTGAGATGATTTAAAATCATCTTCTGAAAGAACCGGAGTAAAGATCACCATCAATTCGTAATTGTTCATTACTTGAATTTTTTTGGTTAAAAATTGGTTTTGCCCAGTGGATTCTTGCAAGCAAGAAAATCTGCCAAATACAGATTTGGGGCTGCAAAAGTAAGTATAATAGGGTTCTCAACCAAATTAGTTACCAGCTAATTCAATCATTGTGCTCAATTCATTCACTAATTTGTCTTCATTGGAGTCTCCTCCAACGCTTTTAAACCTGATTTTTCCTGTTTTATCCAAAATGAACTTGGTAGGGATTCCGTTTACCTTATAAGAAGTAACTACTTTATAGGCGTCAGATGCATCTTTTTCATCATATAAAACATTGAAGCTGTATTTGTTTTTGGTAATGAATTCAGATACTTCTTTAGCTCTTTTTTCCATGGTTTCCTGACTTTCCCAAGTATCTACAAATAGAAAAGCCACGTTTGGATCATTTTTATATTTATCCAAGGCCTTTTGCATACCAGGGAATGAAGCGATGCAGGGTCCACACCAAGTAGCCCAAAAATCGATTACTACCACTTTTCCTTTCAAACTGGCCAATTGTACTTCCTTTCCTTCAAGGTTTTTGAGTTTAAAATCTACAGAAGGTTCATCAATCATTTTTTTAATAATCGCTTCCTTCGCTTTTATATTGGCTGCATTAGCTAATAGGTTAAGTTTCTCGTTTGCTGCTGATTCTGATCCCAATTCTTTTGTTAGGGCTTTTTTGAGGATATCCTTGGTTTTACTACCTGCCGTATTTTTCTCTACTAAGGGACTTAGCGCTTCAATAAGTTTTGCATTGGTTAATACCTTCTCTGCAATTTCCGCATAACGATTATTATATTCACTATTCAACCACTTACTTGATTCACAACCCAATTTTGCATAAGCATAGGCTGTATTGTAATCTTTTAACTTAGATAAAACAAATGCATAGGTATCTGCATACATTCCTAAAAAAAAGTTTCTTCTATTTTCCCATAAAAAAGAGGTAAAAAATTCAGGTTGGGTTTCTGTTGGATTAATAGTTTCATTTTTAGCCCATTGGGTGGCTTCCCGTGATAACTGTTCTGCCTGAGAATACATGGTATCTTTTTTATAAGCCCAATCCCATGCAATATTATTATACAATGCAGCTTTATCTGCAGGCAATAATTTAGCTGCGTATAAGGAAAGTTTATCTATATTAAATGATTCTTTAGTATTAGTATAAGCTTGCGCTATCATTTCGTACATGCCACTGTAAACCTCTTTCTCATTTGCAGTTTTAGCGGGATATTTTTTTACAAACTCATCAAGCGCTGTCATTCTTTTATCTAAATCAATAATGCTATTCAATCCTTTCAATTCTTCATTTTTTTTCCAATCTCCTTCAGGATATTTTGATTTCATCTGAACCATTAATTGATTTGATTCTTCGGTCATTTTTAAAAGACTCGCAAAGGAAGATAATCGACTATAATCATCCTCTTTAACAGAAGGGTGAGCTAAAATTTCTTTTATAAGATCCTGAGTAATTTTATTTAATTCTTTATTTTTAGTTTGAAAGTTTATTCTAAAGTAATGAGGGTATAAAATATAATGAGATTCAGGATAGTTTTTCCATTCATTGTTCATTGCCTCTAATGCTTTTTCCGGATTTGATCCAATTTCAAGAAAGGCGTCCCCTAAGCCAGTATATAAGTTTATAAGCGCCACCCCAGTTCCCATTATAGGGTTTCCTTTTTCATTGTGAACAGGAATCAAAAAGCCATTTTTTTTATTGTTGTCGATGATTTGTTCTTCCTGGATTAATAATGCTAAAAACTTAGCATCAGCAGGTACCACAAAAGATCCTGTATAAGTTTGGTTTTTTTGGTTTGTAGGCAAAAATTCTATGATGCCATTTTTTTTGTCAATAAAATTAAAATGGTATACAGAAAAAGTTGGACTAGTCTTTCCCGGCAATACAGAACCTTTTGGATTATATGTAAATTCAACTTTGTCTCCTGCTTTAGGCTTTAGTGGCTGGTAGGTAAATTTTTGTGCAGATACTGCTAGAGAAATGAAAAGCAGTGCAAATAAACTGTGGATTCTAAACATAAACGATTGATTAAATGAGGATTTAATTTACTCATTTAATCAATCGTGAAATGTTAAATATTAATATATGTTGTAAATCAATGTTTTATTTTCTTCTGTCTTCCGCATACGCAGCCAAATGAGCAACATAAGCATCCAAAGCAATACTAGCAGCTTCTTTAAATTTAGGCACATCTAAATTGATGCCGTATGAATATGTATTCTTGCCTAATACATTCTGTTGAAGTTTGCCATTATTTAGAATTCCATTGGTTAAATCTACTATGTAATCATTGGTTTTAGAATAGATAAGTTTATCCGCATCTTTTCCAACGTATAATTCAAAATTAATGTATCCATAATCTGGACCTGCTATTTGATTGGGTACATCATACCAGAATGGATTGGCATAAGTGGTAAATCGCATGATTGGGTCAAAGTCAAAGTTATCGGTGTATTCTGTTGTGTATTTATACTTCCTGTCCCAATTGATAAAATAGGGTTCTAGTACAGGAGAAATATTAACGACTACCATATCTTCTTGATTCGCTAATCGGGCATGCGCTCCTCCAGCAAATTTTGGAAATTTAAATACTGGACGTTTCCCAGATGGAAAGGTTCGGATGGCTACTCCAAAATCTTTGGAGAAAAACTCTTCATCCTGTTTTTTGGTGGAGTTCTCAATTAATTTCTGGTATAAATTATTTTCTGTGAGCGAATTTGGATCTACAATAGTATAGCCCAATTGTGCAAATTTAGTTTCCAATTTTTTTCTAAATAAATCTGCTAACTCATAGCCTACATCCATTGTAAGATTCCCTAAATACGTGTGCAGTGTATTGGTACCTTTTTGGTTTTTTGTAGTAAAGGATTGAGTTCTAATTCCAAGGTTCACCCCTAAAAAACAAATCTTTTTTGCTTTTTTAAAGGGGTTTTTATAATCCTGGGCAATGTAGGATTTTTCAAAATTTTTTAGATTTACCTCTTGAGCTTGTACACCCAAATGCAAACCTATAATAAGTAAGAAGCTGCAAATTTTTTTCATACTGTAGGTTTTTATAAATCAAAATTCCTACAGTGCGATTATGAAATCAATACGCATAAATACGTATTTAAAGTATTCTATTTTCTGCTGCTTTTTGAACTGCCTCGACTTTATTAGTCACTTGTAATTTACGATAGATATTCTCAATATGTTTTCTTACAGTATGATAAGAGATATACAAATTTGAACCAATTTGTTCGTAAGTCAGTCCATTTTTTAAATGGGTAAGTAATTCTATTTCTCTTTTTGTTAAACCGTAGTCAATTATTTCTTGGTTTGTTTGCAGTGGGTTTCTAATTAGGTTTAATGTTTTCAAAGCAATCCCCGAACTCATTGCCGCGCCCCCCGTGATTGTATCCATAATGCCTTGGATTAATTGAACACTATCATCTTCCTTTAATAAATAACCTGATGCTCCAGCCATAATAGCATTAAATAAATTTTCATCATCGTCAAACATTGTGAGTATCAATACTTTTATTTGCGGGTACTGCTGTTTAACTTTAGTTGTTGCCTCAAGACCGCCCATAATAGGCATTTGAAGATCCATTAGTATCAGATCAATTTGTTGGTCTTTTTGTAATATTTTGAGTAATTCTTCACCATTATTTGCTAGATGTTTAATAATAATCTGTTTATGTAGATTCAAACGCTCTATAATTGCAGCTCTTACAAAACTATTGTCTTCTGCTATAATGATATGTATTGGCATATTTAATGACAAAGTTATTGCTGTTATATGAATAAATTTGTACGTATAATTTCGTATTTAAAGAGGAAATACTCCTTTTACAAAGGTGCCAGTTTCAATATCACTTCTCCATTCAACTGTCCCGTTCAGTTCTTTAATTCTATATTCTATATTTTTAATTCCGTTGCTTTTATTTTCTTCTGAAATAGTAAATCCTTTACCATTGTCTGAAACAATAAATTGAATTAAATCATTGCTCCCAATCAGATATACATTAATTGCTGTACAATTAGCATACTTTATGCTATTATTTACCAATTCTTGTATCATTCTGAATAAGTGAGCAGCAGATACTTCGTTTAGTATGATTTCATTGCCTTCTTTCACGGAAATCTGTATAAGATATTTAGCTGAACTTATTGGTTTTAAAAAATCTCTGAGTTTAATTGCCAATTCATCCAACGATATTCTAGATTTATTCATTAGCCAAACAGTTCTCCGTAGTTCACGCATGCTCATTGTTAGACTATTCTTAACAGTAGTTAGTTGAGGAGTGATATCTATTCCTTTTGAACTAGGTATTTGTTCTACCGTTGCATTCATTAGTGTAAGGTGAGAGCCGATGTTGTCATGCAATTCTCTTGATATTCTTAATCGCTCTTCTTGTAATTTATTAATTGCTTCTTGTCTGGCAATTTCCATTTCTAAGCTAGCCTGTTTTTTCGCTGATTTTTTTTGTTTTACCTGATAGAAAAGAATACCAAATAATGTAATAAGGAAACCCCCAAAACCAATTAGCCAATAACTTTGTTTTTCAATTGCGTTTTCTTTTTCTAATAAATTGGCGTATGCCTCATTAATTGCAATTTGCTGTTTTAATATTTGTGTAGTTTTTATTAAGCTGTCCGATTGTGCCTTCAATAACAGTATATTTTTCTCATTTATCAATTCCTCTTCTTTTAATCTGCTTTGTTGAATTGTAGCAGCTACTTTTTTATCACTTAATTCTTTTTCTAATGCAAGTAGTTGTTTGTCTTTTTCTTGCTTGATAATTTGTTGTTTTGCTTCCAGTATTTCATTGTCCTTCTTCGTGCTTTCGTACTTTAACATCAAGTCTGCTAATATGCTTTTTCTTTCTACATTATTTAAGGAGTCTAGAACTTTACTGGCAGATATGCTGTATTGATATGCCTCTTCAAACTTTTTTAAACCCTGATATGCAAGTGATAGATATTTCTCATTGTTTGCAAAGTCTTTGGTTCTTTTTAGTTCTACTGCAATTTCTCTTGATTTTTTTAAGTAAAAAATGGCAGAATCATGCCTCGCCATTTCTAAATGCATATTTCCTAAGTTGCTAAATAAAATTAATTGATTCCGACGGCTTAATTTATCTACAATTGATAAAGCTTTTGCATACATCAAGTATGCTTGTTGAAAATTATTATAAAATTTATACAGGTTGCCGAGGTTATTTAAAGGATTAAAAATACCAATAGGGTTTTCTGTTTTATTGATATACAAAATTGCACTTTGATAAGATTGTGCTGCTTTTGCTGAGTCAAGTAAATATCTATAGCTTAATCCAATATTATTGTACGAATTGGCAATAGATTGAGGCCTTGCATTTATCTTTATTTTAAGTGCTAAACTCTGTTCGTAATATTCTAGTGCTTTAGAGTGGTTATTCATTTCGTCGGCCCAAATATTCCCCATTTGGTTGTAAACAATTGCTTTTGTAAGAGGGTCTTTATTCCCTAATAATTGGCTTATTTGTTGATAGGTATTGATAGATTCTTGAATTTTCCCTGATTTATAAAGCGAGAGTGCTACAGTGCTTTTAATCTTTGCTGCATTAATTGTGTCTTTATTTTTTGCATAATAATTATAAACCAAATTCCCTAGGTTTATTGCTTCTGTGAATTTGTTTTCTTCTTCTAGTTGATTAGCTAAAGCAAAATTTTTTTTCCATTTTTCTTCTTCCGTCTTATCATTTGTTTGAGATAAGATAAGTTGTGGAATAGCAAAAAGAACTAATATCCAAAGAATTGCTAGTTTTCTCATTCAATGTTTTGATTAATTCAAAATGAATTTACTATTTTATTCTTCATTTATTTCTTTAGCACCACATAAGTAGGATAATGGTCACTAAATCCTCCTCTATAATGATTTCCATCCCAGGTCCGCATTGGATAGCCTTTATACCTTCCAGTGTTTTCTGTCATAAAAGGCTGATGATAAATACCTGCTTTTAAAAACCGCCAATCATTGTTGGTGCTATCAAAAAATGGTTTCGATAACAGGATCTGATCAAATAATCCCCAGACATCTCTGTTTGCAAGGGTTCCAATCCCCCTTTCATAAAACCTTATCCATGGATTAAAAAATATTCCATCGTGCAAATCTTTTAGATTCCCAGTTGCACCTAATGTTTCAATAATGCTCTTATCAGTCGGGTTGTCATTTAAGTCTCCCATTACAATGATTTTTGCAGCATTATTTACAATTCTGATTGAATCGGCATGTGCTTTACAAAGTTTTGCCGCTGCAGCTCTAGCTGGGGCGCTTCTGTCTTCACCCCCTCTTCTACTAGGCCAGTGATTTACATAAATATGTACTTCTTCCCCACTCAATTTTCCCTTTACATATAAAATATCTCTAGTGAAATAAGCTTCTTTACTCTTGCCCGGTAATATTACTTCCAGCGCTTTTGCAGTATAGGGATGAAAATAATCTTGTTGATAAAATAATCCTACATCTACCCCTCGTGCATCTTTAGAATCAAAATGAATAAATTGGTATTTTTTATTGCGTAGTAAAAAGTGATTCGCTAAATCATTTAATACCGTGTCGTTTTCAATTTCTGCAACGCCAATGATTGCAGCGCCTCTTGGATGCCATTCTTTACCAAAATCTTTTAGTACATAGGCTAATTTATACAGCTTGTTAATATAAATATCGCTGGTATAATGTTTAGCGCCGTTCGGGGTAAATTCATCATCACTGGTAATTGGGTTATCAATTGTATCATACAAGTTTTCAAGGTTATAAAAACCAATTACCGCAATTTCAATGGGCTTGTTTTGATGCGATAATAAGGTGAGAACTCCTACAAAAAGTAATATCCATTTCATTAACTCAAAATACATTTTTAGCAATAGGTGTATGAGGGCATTTGCCGAATTAAAGCGGTTTTTTAAACGGCAGGTATTCAAGTATTCAACACAAATATTTTGTATGCCTTGGTACTTTATTATAAAGTCGATAGTTTTAATTGTTTGTAATTCCGCAAGTAGATTTTTATGCGGGTTATTTTATTTTTATTTGGGTTGATTAATGCTGTTGCCTTTTCACAGCCACCTACTAAATCAACTTTATTTAAACGCAAAAATCAATTCATTGATAGTAGTTTAGATAAGGAAGGGTGGAAGTATTTTCAAGACCAGTATACCAATGAAGCGCTAATAGCGGAAGGGGATGAGGAGCAACCTTTTGTCCCTTCCATTTTACAGTCGGGTAAAGACTTATTCAGTGCTTTAACTGGTTTTAGTTTTAGTATTAGACGATTTAGGTTAAAGGGATTGAGTAATCGGTATTCCACTAATTCCATCCACGAAATACCAATGAATCAATTGTCTGATGGAACAATTCCTTGGGCTAGTTGGGGTGGTTTAAATGAAGTCACTTCCAATAATCAATTTGCTACTGGATTACGTAATAATGAGTATCAATTCGGTTCATTTGGTTCAGCAGTATTTATGCAGCTAAATTCAAGTAAATTTTTCCCGCAAACTACTTTAACGATAAATTTCTCTAATCGAAATTATCATCAACGAATTGCATTTACACAAGTAATACCACTTAATAAAAATGGATGGTCTTTTGCATATAGCTTCTCCTATAAAATGGGTGAAGGAGGGAGGCTTCTTGCTAATTCATTCAATGGGTTTGCCTATTTCTTGTCCGTTGATAAACGGTTTAAAAATCAATTATGGTCGCTTGTTTTAGTGGGGAACAAACAGGCTAATACTAGAACCGCAGCCATTACTGATGAGTTAGTTCGTTTATCTAATTCAACTTTGTATCAGCCAGGATGGGGGTTGCAGGCAGGAAAAGTAAGAAACGCGAATTGGCAATATAGCCATCAACCCATTTTTATTTTGTCTCATGAATACCAAGCTTCTTCTCAAATAAAACAGGTGAGTTCGGTATTGTTGAGTGTTGGGGAAAAGTATAACACTGGATTAGATTGGTACAATGCTTCAGATCCTCGGCCTGATTATTATCGGTATTTACCTTCTTTTTATAAAGACAGTTTAATGTCTTCTGTTGTTGCCAATCAATTTTTTACTAACCCTTTACAATTGCAAATTGATTGGGATAAGATGTATTGGATAAACCAATATAGTTCTACCGATAGAAGAGCAAAGTACTTGTTAGAAGACCGAGTTGAAAAATCAAAAAAACTTACATTCAATACTAGGTATGCTATACGGTTTTCCCCTAAGCTTGTATTGACTCTTCAAGGTCAATATAAGCTAGAGCAGTATGAATATTTTAAAAGAGTGAATGACTTGTTGGGGGCTGCTTATTCTATCAACTATAATCAATTTGCCGCTGAAAATTTACCAGGGAGTACCACTATTCAAAACGATTTAAAATATCCAGATAAACAATTGTTGATTGGAGATTTATTCGGGTATCACTACAAAATGCGTTTGCATCAATGGCTGGGAATGGGGCAGTTAGTATTGAACTTGCCGAAATTCGATTTTTTTGCTGGACTTGAATATACTTATACAAGTTATCAGCGTGAAGGGGTTTTTCAAAATGGAATTTTCCCCAATAATTCTTATGGTAGATCTCCACAAGACTATTTTAAAAATGGACAAATAAAAATAGGAGCTACCTATAAAATGAATGGACGAAATTATTTTTATTTTCATGGTGCCTATACGAGTAAACCACCATTGGTCAATGATTTGTATTTGTCTCCAAGAATAAACTCCAATAAACAATTTTTAGCTTCCAATGAAAATGCCATTATGTTAGAAGCAGGGTACTTGTTAAATGCTCCAACTATTAAGGTTCGGTTTAATGGTTATCTCATTCAAATAAGGGGTGCCATGGATGTTTTGAGTTTTTATCATGATGGGTATAGAAATTTAGTCAATTATGGTTTGTCTAATATTGGTACTAATTTATTAGGGGTAGAATTTAGTTCGGCGTATTCATTCAACACCAATTTAACGTTGAATACTGCTTTCAATTTAGGAAGATATACCTATCAGGGTAGACCCAACTATATTGTGGTAGCCGATAATGAGCTGCATGCTTTAGAAAGTGGTGTTTTGTATACTAACAAGTTTCCTGTAACAGGTACACCCCAATTGTCTTTTTTGAGTGGGTTGGTTTATCGGTACAATAGTAATTTATTTTTGAGTATCAGTAGCGCTTATATGAGTAATCAATGGATTTCCTTTAATCCTATTCGAAGAACTTATGATGCTGGTCAAAATTGGAGACCAGGACAAGACCCCTCTTTACTTTCAAGTCCAACTGCTTTGCCAAGTGCATTTGTGTTTGATTTTTCTGCAGGGTATAGTTTTCGTCTAAAAAAATTCAAAGACGGGCATGCTTACTACTTGCAATGTTTTTTAGGCATTAACAATTTTTTGAATCAACCTATTATTACTGGTGGTTACGAACAGTTACGCTTTGATGCACAGGGTGCTGACTTAAATAAATTTCCTAACAAATATTATTTCAGTGCAGGTGCGCTGTATTCACTCAGTTTAAAATGGAAATTATGAATACTATCGTGTTTATTAAATTATTGATTGTCTGCATTTTTTCGGGCTTTTTGTTGCAGGGATGCATTAAGCAATTTGATTCGCCCCCTGCTTATTCAGGCACAAATTTACAAGCGAATACTTCTATTAGATCTTTATATGATTCTCATATTGCTGGTAATACTGAAAAGTTTGTTGATAATGAAATTATTACAGGAATTGTAACTGCTAATGACGAAAAGGATAATTTTTATAAGTCAATCGTTTTGCAAGATAGTACTGCTGCTATTACTATTCGGTTGGATGGTTTTGGTTTATCTGCTCAATTTCCACTTGGGATGCGTATAATGGTAAAACTAAATGGTTTATGGATGGGTGAGTATGGTGGAATGTTGCAAATAGGTGGTGGCGTTGATCGTACTGATCCAATGTTTGCTGAATTACTGCCGGTGCCAGCCCCTTTGTTTAGTAAGCATTTATTGGGTGTTCAATTGGAAGCTATGCCTAAACCTATTGATGTAACGTATCATCAATTAAACGATTCATTGCACAGTAGATTAGTACGGTTGAATAATATTGAGTTAGCAATTGCAGATACAGCAAAATCATACGGGGATCCTATTAATAAATTGACTGTAAGTCATTCATTGAAGTTTTGTACTGGTGGAACTGTTTATTTACGAACAAGTGGTTTTGCTTCTTTCGCGGCAATAAAAACGCCTAATGGTAGTGGTTCTATTGTTGGCATTTATTCGGAGTTTGGCTCTCAAAGACAATTAATGATTAGAGACACTAACGATGTATTACTCACACAAAATAGGTGTGTGGGTATTGGCCCAAGTGTTTTGTTTTATGAAGACTTTGAACAGGCGATTCCTAATTCCATACTCAATTTGCCAAATTGGAATAATCTTTCGGAATCCGGTAAACTGATGTATCAAGTTCAAACTCATCAAAATAATCAATTTGCTAGTATTTCAGCTTTAGGAACCAATGAGTCCGCATTAATTAGTTGGTTGGTTTTACCTTCAATTCAATTGAATCAAACTGTTGGAGAGCAATTGAGTTTCTTGAGTAGGGATGCTTTTGATAATGGGGCTAATTTGCAGATTTTAGTTTCTAATAATTATGATGGGAAAGGCCAGCCATGGAAAGCCAAATGGACGAATTTAAAAGCAAATTTTTCAAAAGGGGCTTTAGGAGGACTTGGGCCCATTTGGGTTAAATCGGGGAATATTTCTTTGTCTAATTTAACGGGATCAGTTCATCTTGCTTTTAAATATACCGGTAGTGATTTTGGCTTGGCGGGGTCAAAAAAAAATACCCAGTTCTGGGTAGATGATGTTAAAATTACCACTCAATAGGCTCTTTTAAGGGCATTTTGGCCATAAACCACATGATTTTGTTAACTTAGTACTATGTTAACCGCAACCGATTTGACGGGAGAGGAAACGCAAGAAAAGAAAAATCCAAGATTCCTCCTGCTTATACTAGTACTTTTTATTATGGCTGGTATAGGTTATATGGCTTTTTTATGGATATTTAAAAGCGAAAAAATTGTTACAAAAGTTCCTGAGCAAACAGTGGTTGATGCAAGTGCGCAGGCTTGGTATGATGAGCAAAAAAAAATAATGGAAGCTCAAATGAATAGCCAGCCTACTCTTGATAGTTCGGCCGAGCGTATGGTTGCTGTTGTAATTGATTCTTCCACAATAACTGAAACAAGAACCAAAGAATCAGCTATTCCCGTCACTGTAAAACCCGAAGATGTTGCTGTAAAGCCTTTATTAACGAAGCCTAAAACGGTTATTAAATCAAACATTCGTAAGATACAGTTACCAGAAAATATTAAACAAACTGAAAAAAAAATAAGCACTCCACCTAACTTCAATAATAAAAAAGTGGAAGCTTTTTTTATCCCTCGACAAAGTAATCCTAGCAGCAATGAAATAAAGGAAAACCGCAATAGCAAAGAAATGAAGGATATTGTTCCCAACAATACGCCTATTACCAATGAGGAACTAGAGCGTTTTATGCGTTTATTCCCAGATAAGAAAACGTACATTCAGTTTATTGGTTATACCAAACCCACAACTGAGATGGATGCGGCTAAAAAGTATATTGTTCAATTTTTGCGTCAAAACGGATATTCCGAAGTAAATGATCAATGGAATTTTTGGTACGATCATACCGCCATTAAAGAAGTACATTATGGACAATCTGGAGTCAATGGGGCTAATTTTTACATTCCCAGCTTCCGGTAATCTCCCATTTTTCTGTCAAAATTTATTCGTTTAAGTGCATTTTCCTCTGTTATTTGTCATCCTGTCAGCAAATACTCAATTGGTACTTTCTTTGACAAGTCATGGAAAAATACATTGATATGCAAAAAGGACAGATTCGCGTTCAGACGGAGAATATTTTCCCTATTATTAAAAAGTTCTTATACAGCGACCACGAAATTTTCCTAAGAGAATTAGTAAGTAATGCTACTGATGCAACTCAAAAAATTAAAACTTTATCCTCAATTGGAGAGGCAAAAGGTGAGTTGGGTGAACTCCGCATAGATGTTAAGCTAGATGCCAAAGAGAAGACCATTACCATTGAAGATTGTGGGGTGGGAATGACTAAAGAAGAAGTAGATAAATATCTTAACCAAGTAGCATTTAGTGGTGCAGAAGAGTTTTTAACGAAATATAAAGATGCGAGTATCATTGGGCATTTTGGATTGGGTTTTTATAGTGCTTTCATGGTTGCTTCTAAAGTAGAAGTGTTAACCCAAAGCTACCAAGAAGATGCTGCAACAGTTTACTGGAGTTGTGATGGTAGCCCTGAGTTTGAATTGTATGAAGTGGAGAAAAAACAGCGCGGTACTAGGATTATTTTATATGTTAATGAAGAGAGTGCTGAATTTTTAGATGCTTACAAATTGAAAGGAATTTTAGAAAAATTCTGTAAGTTTTTGCCAATCCCCATTTTTTTTACGGATGTGAATGCCGAAGTAAAGAAAGACGATGAAAAAGAAGCTGAAAAGTCGATTAATAATACCAATCCTATTTGGGTTAAAAAACCAAGTGAACTTACTAAAGAAGATTACGAAAAATTCTATCGTGAATTATATCCATTTGGTGAAACGCCTTTATTTTGGATACATCTAAATGTAGATTATCCATTTAATTTAACTGGAGTATTGTATTTCCCAAAGATTAAGCAGAGCTACGAAATTCAGAAAGATAAGATTCAGTTGTACTGTAACCAAGTTTTTGTAACGGATGAAGTAAAAGATATTGTACCTGAATTCTTAATGTTATTGCATGGTGTAATTGACAGTCCGGATATTCCTTTAAACGTTAGTAGAAGCTATTTGCAGGGCGATCCAAATGTTAGAAAAATTAATGCCCATATCACTAAAAAGGTAGCAGATAAATTAGAAGAAATTTTCAAAAATGATCGTGCTGAGTTTGAACAAAAATGGGAAAGTTTGGGCTTGTTTGTGAAGTATGGAATGATGACCGACGACAAATTCCTAGATAAAGCCAACAAGTTTTTGGTAATGGAAAATGTGGATGGCAAATTCTTTACTCTAGACGAATACAAAACGGCAACAGAAGCTTTACAAAAAAATAAAGAAGGGAAACATATTGTATTGTATACTACTAATCCTGTTCAACAAGACGCCTATATTCAAGCATGTAAATTGAAGGGATACGAAGTAGTAAAGATGGAAACCTTGGTAGACGCTGCATTCTTGAATACGATGGAAATGAAGTGGGAGAATACCAGTTTTGTAAGAGTAGATGCGGATATCGTAGATAATTTAATTGATAAACAAGAGAGTAATGAATCTGTATTAAGCAAGGATGAAACAGAGCAATTGAAATCTTTATTTACCCTACAAATTCCTGAATTAAATGTAACCACAGAAGTAAAAGGATTAAGTACTGATTCGGCACCTGTTATTGCCACTCGTCCTGAGTTTATGCGTAGGATGAAAGATATGGGTGCTGCTGGTGGCGGAATGACTGCATTTTATGCTCAAATGCCAGATGAAGTGACCTTGACAGTGAATGGTAATCACCCCGTATTCCAAACAATTTTAAAAGAGAATAATGAAGACCTTAAAACCAAGCAGGTAAGAAATTTAGCTGATTTGGCTTTGTTGTCACAAGGATTATTGAAGGGATCGGAGCTGACTAACTTTATTAATCGTTCTGTACAGATGATGCAGGTAGGAGGTCAATAACTTTTAGTTGCAAATTGGTATTGCCTTGCCATTCGTTTTCATCTATTGTAAAAACAATGTCGATTGGTTGACCATCTTGCAATATTGAAAATTTATCGGCCATATTAAACCCGATACCCGATAAAATAATATCATCTTGTTTTAATACCACTCTAAGATGCAGGTCTTTTACCACTTTGGAAAAGCCTGCATCTTTCACATTTTTAGCCATAAATACCGGTCGCATATTATCAGGTCCGAATGGTTCCATTTGCTTGATTATATTATAAAGCGAGGTGGTTATATCTTTGAAATTGATTTCAGCATTAATGATCAACTCTGGCGTCAACTGTTCAGGGGTAATGGTTCTTGTTACTTCTGCCTCAAATGCTGCTTTAAATGATTCAATTTGATTGGTAGCTAATGTCATTCCAGCTGCTGCAAAATGTCCTCCATATCCTAATAAGTGTGCTCTGCATGCGTGAATTGCTTCATATAAATTAAAACCTGAAACACTTCTTGCACTTCCAGCTGCATATTCACCACTCTTTGTTAATACAATAGTAGGCCTATAAAAGGTTTCAATCAATCTACTGGCAACAATACCTACAACACCTTTATGCCAATGTTCATTATATAAGACGGTTGATTTTCTGTTTTTATTTTCTGGATCAGCAGCAAGCATTTCCATCGCTTCTATTGTAATAGAACTATCTGCTTCTCTTCGATCCGTATTGTCACTATGTAAAATATTGGCAAATTCGATAGCAGCAATGGGGTCTTTCTCAATAAATAATTGTACTGCTTTTTTTGCATCATCCATTCTGCCTGCTGCATTAATTCTAGGCGCAATTACAAAAACTAAACTTGTCAAACTCATCGGGCCTTTTGCCTTAGATAAAGTTAATAATGCTTCAATGCCAACAGACGGTTTAGTATTCACTTTTTGAATTCCAAAGAATGCCAATGTTCTATTTTCACCTGTTACAGGAACAATATCTGCGGCAATTGCAATGGCTACCAGGTCTATGAATTGCAGGTAGGTTTCTGCAGGCAAATTGAGTTTCTCCGTTAATGCCATCATCAGCTTAAACCCTACCCCGCATCCACACAATTCTTTGTAAGGGTAGGCGCAGTCAATTTGTTTGGGATTTAATATTGCAGCTGCTACTGGCACATCGTTATCTGGTAAATGATGATCGCATACTATAAAATCTATCCCTAGCGTTTTTGCATAAGCAATTAATTCAGCTGATTTAATTCCACAGTCTAAGGAAATAATTAAGGTAAATCCCTGTTCTTTTGCGTAATCAATGCCAATTTTTGAAATCCCATATCCCTCTTTGTATCTATGTGGGATATAAAATTCGATAGGGTTATGTAGCGACTTTAGAAACTGGTACATGCTTGCTACGGAAGTAGTTCCATCCACATCATAATCTCCGTAAACTAAAATTTTTTCTTTCTGTTCAAAAGCAAGTAGAATGCGGTCTACTGCTTTGTGCATGTCTTTCATTAACCATGGACTGTGCAACTGATTAAGGGATGGTCTAAAAAAAGCTTTGGCTTTTTCATAATCAGTTATTCCTCTTTGAACAAGGATAGCACATAATATGGAATTGATTTTTAAAGAGGCTTGCAGAGCGGCAACTTCGGCTGAATTAACCGGTAATATGTTCCATCTTTTTTGCATTAATATTCTCTATCTGTTGTATATCTAACCAATTCCTCCAAAGCATCTCTAACGGGCGAAGATGGAAACCGATATAATAATGCCAATGCTTCATCTCGGTAACTAAACATTTTTTTTGTGGCATAATCAATGCCCCCCAAATCTTCTACTTGTTTAATAACAAAAGCAACTTTTTCTTTTTGGGTGTTTTGATTTTTGATAATGTAAATAATTTCCTTTCTGACAGAAGCAGTGCAATTGTTTAGGACATAAATCAATGGCAGGGTCAATTTCTTTTCTTTAATATCATTGCCTGTAGGCTTTCCAATGTCTTTACTACTATAATCGAACAAATCATCCTTGATTTGAAAGGCCATTCCCACTTTTTCGCCGAATAGTCTCATAGTTTCAATGTCTGCAGGGTCAGAGAAAGTAGTGGCAGCCCCTGCAGCACATGCTGATGCTAGCAAGGAAGCTGTTTTGCCATTTATTATTTCATAATAAACCGACTCACTTAAATTTAGGTTCCTTGATTTTTCAATTTGTAAAAGTTCTCCTTCACTCATCAGTCTTACCGCTTCTGAAAGAATTCTTAAGACTTCGTGGTCTTTGTTGTTTAAGGACAGCAATAATCCCTTTGAAAGCAAATAATCACCTACTAAAACGGCAATTTTATTTTTCCAGAGCGCATTTATAGAGAAAAAACCTCTTCTTTCCATTGATTCATCAACCACATCATCGTGTACAAGTGTTGCTGTATGTAATAATTCAACTAATGAAGCGGCCCGAAAAGTACTGTTGTCTATAGATCCTCCTAAGCGGGCGCTTAATAGCACAAACATTGGTCTAAGCTGCTTTCCTTTACGCTTGACAATGTATTGCATAATCCGGTCTAATAATGCCACCCTGCTCTTTACTGCCTCTCTAAAATGAACTTCAAATTGCTCCAGTTCGCTCGAAATAACTTTTTTTGCTAAATTCATGTTATAATTATGCTGCAATATACCTATGAATATGACAAAATAAACTGTTAAAAGCAGCGTTTATACTATATTCGCAGTCAATAGCTATCGTATACCCCCCTTTGATAGTAAATTTTAGGATTTATATAAAAAATAAGTACTTTTACAGCGATTATAATTAATTATTAAATCAAATATCGATTATGGCAAGCAAGAAGCTTCTTTTACTAGTTGTTCTATTTGTGTTCGCGCAAGTAACAACTAACGCACAAACAAACTGGGGTTGGGATTGGAAAGATACCTCCAAAGTAGCAGTGAAAGATCTGCCCCAGCACAATGAATTTATGAATAACCAGTACCCTTACCCTGCAAAACCAAGAAGTCAGTGGGAAATTGGTCTAGGTGTTGGACCATCTTGGATTGGTGGAGACGTAAAATCTAAATTAGGTTTTGCTCTAGGCGTTTCTGCAAGAAAGTCTTTAGGACATATCTTCTCAGTAAGAGGTTCGATTGACGTTGCAAGAAATTCTGGCGCACCAAGCTTATATGGAACTACTTTGTTGCCTGTTCCTCAAGTTGCTTATGTAAATAAAATGATGGCATTAGGCTTAGATGTTATCGCTTCTTTAAATACACCTAGCTACTATAGAGGCAACCCTAAAACAAATATTTATGTTTTAGCTGGATATAGCATTGTTGGTAGCAAAACTTTCTATGCAGATCCTGCTGGTCAACAATTAGGTGGTGGTTACAACGTTTTTTATGGTCAACGCCCAGGTCAGGCTAATACTCAAGATGGTTTAATCACCAGAATGGGTGGAGCTTCAACTAACGCAGTTGGACTAATGCATGCTTTTAACTTAGGTTTTGGAGCAGCTTTCAAAGTAAACGATAGAATTAGTATTGGATTAGAACAAAAGTTCATTTTCAGTGCAAAAGCTTATGACTATTTAGATGCTTGGAAAGATGTTAGAAATGACAACGGTGATCATATCAGCATGACTACTGCTAAAGTAAACATCAATATTGGTGATCAAAGCAAAAGAGTTCAACCTCTTTACTGGATCAATCCAAATAATTATATCTACAATGAGTTAAATGCCCCTAAGCATATGAAAATGCCTAAAGTGGTTTTACCTGATGCAGATAAAGATGGTGTAACTGATCAATTTGATATGGAACCAAATACTCCAGCTGGTGCTCCAGTTGATTCTCATGGTGTTTCTAAAGACACTGATGGTGATGGAGTTCCTGATTACAGAGATAAAGAATTATTGACTTCTCAAAAATGTTTCCCTGTAAATAACGATGGTATCGGTACTTGTCCTGAGAATCCTTGCTGCAAGGAAATCAAGGAAATGGTAACTAATATGCAAGCTAACATGAAGCCTAGCTGTACTATTAGTGCATTACCTAGCGTTCAATTTAAAGGTGCGACTACCAAGTTAAGTAAAGATGCAATGGTGGTATTAAGTGCTGCTGCTGCTCAATTGAAAGCAAACCCAACTTGTAATGTTAAAGTAATTGGTTACGGTGCAACTAGCAAAGCAGCTCAACAACAAAGCTGGGAGCGTGTTAATGCGGTAATCAAGTACTTAGTTGAAAAGCAAGGTATAGCTGAAAGCAGATTGTTATTTGTTTATGCTCAGGATGGTAAAGCCAACACTGTAGATTTACAAGGAACTACTGAAGAAGGTCCTAATAGCGTACCTGCTCCTCATCCAAACTTGAAAAGCAGAAATTAATTATAATTATTATAATGTAAAAAAGCCCCGAAATTTCGGGGCTTTTTTATTTGGAATATTTTTAAAAAAATAGTGAAAAAGCTAGTGATTGCGGAGCGCGTAAAAATATTAGCTGTTTAAGCGATCAAAATGAAGCTCACCAAAATTTTGTAGAGAACTCAATTTTAAGTCTGCAGCACCCCAGCGCTCATCCTTGTTAAGAGAGTGGTGTGGAATAACCACACATTTCATTCTGGCTGCTTTTGCAGCAATTAAGCCATTAAATGAGTCTTCAAAACAGATACATTCGGTTGGATGGCTATTCATTGCTTCGGCACAGTTTAAATAAACTTGTGGATGCGGCTTTCCATATGGCAGGTACTCTGCAGAAGCAGTAGCGGACAAATAGGGGGCAATGCCAGTCATTTTTACCACTAAATCAATTAAAGAGGGAGGTGAGGAAGTTGCAAGACCAATCTTAAACTGTTTATTGGCAAAAAAATCAAAGATATGAGGTACCCCTGGCATAATTCCAGCTTTATCTTCAATTCTTTTTAATACGCCGTCAACAATTATTTTTTCTGATTCAGCCGCATGTTGTTGGTCTATTTTGAAATAGTCAAACCATAGTTGAACAAATTCTTTTGTTCTTAAGCCTGTAGTACTCGTATACATTGCATCTGTAAGCTTTACACCAAATTGGTTGAATAACTCTGTTGCAGCTTCATGCCATAATGGTTCACTGTCAATTAATAAACCATCTATATCAAAAATTACCGTGGTTAGTGCCATTTCTTATTTTTCTGGTGCAAATGTATAATACATTCCTTATTTTGCACCGCTGGCCAATTATTATCGACATGAATTTAGTGGAGAGAATAAAAAATATACGCATTGTTAGATCGTTCGTTTATGGAATAGTAGGGATGGCAACTTATCCTGGACTTACCTTAGTTAACTCTATCAAAATTGAGGGTACCGAACACTTGCGTAAACTTCCAAAGAACAATGTTCTATTTGTGAGTAACCACCAAACGTATTTTGCGGATGTAATTACATTCATACATATTTTTTGTGCTGTTAAATGGCGAAAGAAAAATAAACTTGGTTTACCTTACTATTTGCTCAATCCTTTTACAAATCTCTATTTTGTTGCTGCTGAAGAAACAATGAACGGTAGTATGATTAGTCGTTTGTTCAAATTAGCGGGTGCGCTCACAGTTAAAAGAACCTGGAGAGCAGAAGGACAAGATATTAATAGGAATAGGGACGAATCAGATACACAAAAAATTGATCAGGCACTAAATAAGAGTTGGGTAATTACCTTTCCACAAGGCACGACCAAGCCTTTTGCCCCAGGGAGAAAGGGTACAGCGCATATCATTAAGAATAATCAGCCTGTTGTTGTGCCTGTTGTTATCAATGGATTTTGGAGGGCTTTTACCAAAAAAGGCCTAAGCTTTAAAAAGAAAGGTTCCATTTTATCTGTACGATTTAAAGAACCGATGGTAATTGATTACACTCAATCCGTTGAAGAGATTCTAGATCAGGTGATGGAAGCCATTGAGCAGAGTAAGAACTTCATGCTCAAGGGCAAACACCATCTAATGAGTAAATTAGATAAATAACTTTAACAGAACTTAGTCTTTAAAGAATAAAGCTTTTAGTTCACTTGCATCGTCTGGCTTCATTTTGCCACCAAGAATAAGTCTTAATTGTCTTCTTCTTAAAGCTCCGTCGAATAATCTTTTTTCGTCTTCCGTTTCAGGAATTAACGCTGGTACTGTTCTTGGTTTTCCATTTGGATCTAATGCTACAAAAGTGAAAAATGCTTCATTGCTTTCATATTTGTATTGGTGCAATAAATCTTCTCCCCAAACTTTTATATGTATTTCCATCGAAGTATTAAAAGCCCTACACACTTTTGCTTGAATATGAACTACATTACCAAGTTTGATAGGGTTTTTAAAGCTTAAGTTATCTACAGAGGCCGTCATGCTTGGTGTGTTGGAATGCTTTCCAGCAGCAATCCCTGCAGCAATATCCATCCAATACATCAACCTGCCACCCATTAAATTACCAAATGTGTTGGTATCATTGGGTAAAACCAACTCATTCATTATTGTAAAACTCTCACTCGACTTTTTCGCTTCCATATTTATTTATTATGCTACAAATATAACATGGCTAAAGTTGTAGTTTTGTTTAAATAGTAATGCTTTCAAGGGTTTCTAAAAAAGTTGGATCTACGCTTGCGCCAATGCCAGGTGTGTCATTCACCAATAACTCCATGCCTTTGTATTGTGCCCCACCTAAAACAGGATCAGTTTTATGACCCAATAGGCAGGTGTCTAAATCATAAAAAATAATATTTTGCATAGCCATTGCAAAATGCACTTTGGCAGTAAGTGCTAGCCGACTCTCTAGCATTCCCCCCATCATACAAGAAATATTGTTTGCTTCTGCTATATCATTTATTTTAATTGCTTCTGTAATACCTCCACTTTTTGCAAACTTTATATTGATGGAAGCGCAGGCTTTATTGCGAATGACTCTTTCCGCATCATGATGTGTATACACCGATTCATCTGCCATTAAAGGAATAGGAGAGATGGTACAAAGTTGTGGTAAAAATTCATCATTGTAGGTTCGCATGGGTTGTTCGCAAAATTCAATTTGATAATCTCCTAATGCAGTTAGTGCAGTCACTGCCTCTTCGTAAGACCAGCCTTGGTTGGCATCAATTCTAATGGTGGTATTATATCCTATTGCAGCACGAATCGCTTTAATGCGTTCAATGTCTATTATATGGTTCTTTCCAAGTTTAACTTTGATGGTTTCTACTCCTTGATTTACAAATGCGATTGCTTGATCAGCCATTGAAGTAGGGCTATCAATTCCTATGGTTAAATCACTTACGATTTTTCTTTTTTTACCCCCTAAATAGGCATATAAGGGTTGGTTCAATCTTTTTGCAGCAATATCATGTAAAGCAATATCAAATGCACTTTTAGCGGTATAATTTCTTGCTGTGAACCCTTCTAATTCTTGCATACGGGCTTCAATATCTAATGGGTCTTTATGTTTAAAAATCGCTGCAAAAGCTTTGCCCATTTCATAACAAGTTGCTTGTGTTTCTCCAACTATCATTGGAAATGCAGAACATTCTCCATAGCCAGAAATACCTTCATCAGTATTTATAATCACTAATAAATTTTGTGCAAAATCCATTGTGCCTGTAGCAATGGTAAAAGGCACCATCGGGATTGAATAGCGATAAATTTGTATAGATGTAATTAGCATCAGCAAATTTCTCTATTTATTGATAATGACGTTCACATTTTTTCCAATAACTAAAAAAACTCCCATGATATTGATGAACTTGATCGAATAACCAGGCCCTGGGTTCTATTTTCCCTTTATAATGATTGTTTAAAGGATGTTCTTTGTAAATAATATTAGGTGTTAGCGCATTTAATGAATCAAAGGATCCTGTATAGATTTGAATTGTTGGAATATTTTTTTGGGCTAGTTCCAATACAAAATCAATCACTTTTTTACTTACAGGATATTGCTCAAAATGGGTAGGTTCTAATAATAAGATTCGGTTTGCATCTAATTCTTTATGCCAATTAGGGTCAATTTGATAGCTATTGTAAATCAGCGTTGGAATATTAGGATTAATATTGGGTGTAGGAGTTGATGGTAATTGAGTATGAAGATCTAGTGCAGTAACGCTTGCCAAGTTGGTTGGGATACCAGTATTAGGTAATTCTTCATAACTATAATCTAGTATAGTTTGGAATTGTTGGCTACCTGCATATTTGTTGATGTTTTCTTGGTTGGCATAATATTTTTTACTGCTGAAACTTCCCGCAACCCATTGCCAACTCAGCATATTGCTTGCAAGATCTCCGTCTAATAAATGATAATACATCCATTTTGCAGGAGTTAGCCAATGGGATTGTCCGATATTACAAGTAAGCATTGCGGTGTACATTCTAGCATGATTATGCATATATCCGGTATGGTACAAATTGTTTATAGCCTGATCTATTGCCTCAATACCTGTGTTGGCCGACTCAATATTCGACGGCATTAAGTAATGGGCTACTTTAATTTGTGCTTGTTTTAAATCGGTGAAAATACCCTCCTGTTTGTGTTGCCAGACTCTTTGGAAAAACTCTCTCCAAGCCAATTCTTGAACTAGTTTCTCTGAAATGTATCTGCCATATTTTGCTACTACTATTTCTTTTATTTGTGGTAGTTGAATTACGCCTCTTGAAATGTATGGAGATAAATAGCTCACCGCTCCATTCATAAAATTTCTGGTACGTTCGTATTGCTTTGCATCTATTTGTTCAATACGTTCAATTATTGCTGTATAATTCGTCGGAAATTCAATGGGATAATTCATATAATTTGATTACTTATCTAGTGTTTCTAAATATTTTTCTGCATTGCTTAAGTGCAGTTGTTGCTTGTTTTCAGGCATTTTATCAAAAGTTTTTACCAACATACCCAAACGTGGGTTTTGTAAAAAGAATGATCGATGCACATGCATAAATCTCCAGAAAAGCCCATCCCAGGTTTCCTGCCATTCTCCTTTTGGATAATTGCTCATTTTTAAAATGTAGTTGCTACCACTGATATATGGCTTGGTGGTCATTAGTCCACCATCAGCAAATTGTGTCATCCCATATACATTGGGAACCATTACCCAATCATATGCATCTACATACATTTCCATGAACCACTGGTAAACCTGGTCGGGATCAAACTCGCAGAGCAACATAAAATTGCCGATAATCATTAGTCGTTCTATATGATGATTGTATCCTGTCTTTTGTAATTTTTGTATCGCATCATCTAATGGAATGATTCCTGTATTTCCTGTGTAAAATGAGGCAGGAATTTTCCGTTTAAATCCCCAATAGTTACGGGTTCTTTGTTGGCTGCCTGCTCTTGCATAAACTTGATAAATAAATTCTCTCCAACCAATGATTTGCCGTATAAATCCTTCTAAAGAGTTGAGTGGAATATTTTTTTTTGTAGCGTAATGTAAAGTTTCATTTAATACTTCTTCTGGTGTTAATAATCCTATATTGATTAACGGGCTTAATACACTGTGATGTAAAATAGACTCTCCAGCTATCATTGCATCTTCGTAAGTACCAAATTCTTGGAATCGATTATTCAAAAACTGAATCAACCAATCATGAGCTGCTTCGAAACTGATTGGATAATATCCTTTTTTATCCTTCTGCATAAATGGTGCATCTTTTATGCCTGGGTTATTCGGAAAATGTTTGATGATATAATGCTTAGCGGCTATAATCAACTCATTTTCATCAGCAAATTGACAATCTGGCGACTTTTTATTTTTTGGAAATTTTTCTCTGTTTTCAGCATCAAAAGTCCATTTTCCGCCAATAGGTTGCATAGCATCATTCACTAATATTTTTCTTGATTTTCTTTGCCAAGTATAAAAATCAGTTTGAAAATATTTGTTCTTCTTTTCAAAAAAAGTATCTGTTGCTGAAAGAGTATTTAAAAACCCTGGACTATCAAATACTTCTAACTGAATAGTATATTTTTCGCAAGTTTTTGTTAGTCTTTTAAACAGCCAATTGTCAGTGGGGTCTACCACTCGAATAACTGATATATCCTTTTTTGCCAAGTAGGGAACTAATTCGATTATATTGGAAATAGGCGATATTGTTTCTATGTAATGTGTTTGATAACCTTTACTATCTAAATAATTTCTGTATTGCTGCATACTAGCCCTGTGTAACAACAGTTTTTGAAAGTGAAAAGGATACTGTTGAAAAAAAAGCCATTCTTCTACTATATATACTGGAACCGAAGGCTCTAATGCCGAATGGTTTTTAAATAATTGATGTGGAAAGACAATACTTACAGCGCTCATAAAATCAATTACAACAAAATGCTTTGCCCATTGTTGTACTTAAAACGAATAAATGGAATCTTTAAAAGGACGTGTAGTATTATTAGCAGGAGCAACAGGTGGTGTAGGCGCTCAAGTTGCAAAACAATTAAGTGTGAGTGGCGCTATTGTTTTTATCACTGGTCGTAATACAGAAAAGTTGGCAGAAGTTGCCCAGCAAGCGGGTATCCCTGAAAGTCGTTGTTTTCAAATGGACATAGCAGACGAAGTTTCCGTAAATGCAACTGTTGCTCAAGTTTTGGCTCAAACTCCAGTAATTCATATTCTGATTAATGCTGCGGGTATTGGAGTTATAAAATCGATGGATACACTTACCAGCAATGAATTTGAGCGTACTTTGCAAGTTAATTTAATGGGGGCTTTTTATTTGGTTAAAGCGGTATTGCCCAATATGAAAGAGCAGAAGAAGGGGCTAATCATCAATATCCCAGGGGTATTGGGTAAGGTACCAATGGCTGGTGCAGCAGCGTATAGTGCTAGCAAATATGGTTTAGTTGGAATGATGCAAAGCATTCGGGAAGAATTAAAAAGGACGGAAATTAGAATAACTAATATTTTCTTAGGTGGGATTGACTCTGCATTCTGGGATAATATTGACCTAAGGGTGCAGCGGGATAAAATGATTGTAGCAGAAGAAGCAGCTAAAGCCATTTGGTTTCTTTGCCAGCAACCTGCTAGTGGTGTAGTTAGTGAAATGGTATTACAACCTTTCAATCATCAAGCCATTTAATAATAATTTTGCTGGAATTTTAGCAAAATGGTGCTTACTTAACCATGGAGTACCGATATTTGCTGAACGAACAACCGTTAGTATGAACATTTCCTTCGACAATACACAAAATGCCTTTGAATACAAGTCTGACAAAGAATTAAAAGGGGCTAAATTTTTATTTAAAACCATGGAATTTCCATGGTTTGTAAAATTAGGTACTACGCTTACACCCTTTATCATGAAAACAGGCTTGCCAATGGTAAATGGGTTAATTAGAAAAACCATTTTCAAGCAATTTGTAGGCGGAGAAACATTAGAAGAAACTGCTGAAGTAGGCAATATTCTTGGGAAATATAGTATACAAGTTATTCTTGATTATGGTGTTGAAGGAAAAGAATCTGAGGAAAGTTTTGATCATGCAACTGAGGAATTTATTCGAGTAGTTAATTATGCTGCAACCCAAACGAATATTCCATTCATTAGTATTAAGGTAACAGGGTTAGCTAGATTTGCTTTATTGCAAACCTTAAATGAAGCACCTAGATTAAGAAGTGGGATACATGATCATGAGGAAGAAGTAGCCGAATGGGATCGAGTACGCGAAAGAATGTACACGATATGTGAAATTGCAGCAGAGAAAAATATTGGAGTTTTAATTGATGCAGAAGAGAGCTGGATTCAAGATCCAATCGATCGATTGTGCATGGAAATGATGGAAGTGTTCAATAAAGAGAAAGTAATTGTTTATAATACCATTCAGTTGTATAGACACGATCGATTACACTTTTTGCAATTGAGTTATCAAATTGCGAAACAACAACAATTTAAATTAGGAATTAAATTGGTGAGAGGGGCTTATATGGAAAAAGAGCGCGAAAGAGCTTTGCAGATGAGTTATGAATCACCTATTCAAGCAACCAAAGAAGCTACAGATGGTGATTTTAATGCGGCGGTAAAATTTTGTTTTGAGCATCTGAATGATATTTCGGTCATTATTGCTTCGCACAATGAAAAGAGTAATTTATTAGCGGCAGAAATTATGCATAATAAAAACTTGCCTCATAATCACTCCCATGTACATTTTTCTCAGTTATATGGAATGAGTGATAATATTACATTTAATTTAGCCAAAGAGGGATTTAACGTGAGCAAGTATTTACCATTTGGTCCCATTAAAGATGTAATTCCATATTTAATGCGCAGAGCAAAAGAAAACTCAAGTGTTGCTGGCCAAACCGGACGTGAATTATCTTTAATCAAAAAGGAATTAGATAGAAGAAAGGGTTAATTTTTATTT
The DNA here is from genome assembly GCF_051860225.1 of Sediminibacterium sp. GTDB lineage: Bacteria > Bacteroidota > Bacteroidia > Chitinophagales > Chitinophagaceae > Sediminibacterium. Next base: position 621,758 of record NZ_JBHYEI010000002.1, on the reverse strand, counting down.
GAATGGTGCAACAGTTTTATTCTTCATAGACTCTTATGTAAAAAAATGTTTATGAAGAAAGGATGGATGCTTTTGTTATCATCGGCTATTACTTGTTTTAGCTTTGCTCAAACCGAAAAACCAACTTACCAGCATTTCAATAAGGGGAAATCGTTTTTGGGCATAGGTATTTCACCAGTTTACTCGGATATGATGGGGTCTTATACCGATATCTCTATTACAAAAGGAAATACGAATCTTGGTATCCTATTAGCTCCAATGTATGGAAAATTTGTTCAACAGAATTGGATGATTGGAGTGATGGGTATTGCAGGGGCCCATACAGAACGCAGAAATTACGAAACCTACCCAATGGTGATTGGACCGGGTCCAGGAATACCACCTCCCATGCAAGTAAAAGAAATGATCAATAACTTTGATTTAGGTATTACACCAATCACTCGTTATTATCTGAGCTTTAATAAACGAAATTCAGTAGCTTTTTTTATGCAAGCAGCTTTGCCAGCAGTGTATAGTACTTATAGTAATGTCCAAAAATATAGTTTTAGTGGGGGAGCAAATAGTGAGATAAGAAGCAGCTTTAACCAATTTTCTTTGCGTGGTAGCATTGGTTTTGGGTTAAGTGTTCAAGGCAAATTTGGCAGCTTCGATACCCATGTAAGTAATATGGGTTGGTTTTTGAGCTTTAATAAATTGATTCAAAAAAAGTAGCGGAATAATCACAATTTCTGCACAGCACTATTAATGGCCGCAAAATGCGGCCATTTCGTTGTTAATTTGTGTATGCAACAGTATCATGATTTATTAAAACATATTTTAGCCAACGGGGTAGCAAAAACGGATCGAACTGGTACAGGCACAATCAGTTGCTTTGGTTATCAAATGCGCTTTGATTTAGCAAAAGGATTCCCGTTAGTAACTACCAAAAAATTGCACTTAAAAAGTATTATTTACGAATTACTTTGGTTTTTAAAGGGGGATACCAATACTAAATACTTAACCGATCATGGGGTGAGCATTTGGAATGAATGGGCTAATGAAAACGGTGATTTAGGACCAGTATATGGTAAACAATGGCGCAGTTGGGAAGGGGCAGATGGAAAAGTAATCGATCAAATTGCAGATGTTTTATATCAATTAAAACATAACCCCGACAGTAGAAGAATGATTGTAAGCGCTTGGAATGTAGGAGAACTTGCTCAAATGGCATTAATGCCTTGTCATAGTTTATTTCAATTTTATGTAGCGGATGGCAAATTGAGTTGTCAACTATATCAACGCAGTGCTGATGTTTTTCTAGGGGTGCCTTTTAATATTGCATCTTATGCATTGCTAACGATGATGATGGCCCAAGTAACTGGTTTGCAATATGGAGATTTTGTTCACAGTTTTGGAGATGTACATATTTACAATAATCATTTAGAGCAAGTGAATTTACAGTTGAGTAGGGAGCCTTACCCTTTACCAATTATGAAATTAAATCCAACCGTTACTAATATTTTTGATTTTGATTTTGCTGATTTTACTTTGGAAAATTATCAGTGCCATCCCGCAATAAAAGCACCAGTTGCTGTATAATATGATTATATCAATAATAGTTGCCGCTTCTAATAATAATGCCATTGGGTTGAATAATCAATTGCTCTGGCATTTGCCTAATGATATGAAATTCTTTAAGCAAACCACTTGGGCAATGCCTGTCATTATGGGAAGAAAAACCTTTGAATCTTTGTCGGGTAAGCCATTGAACGGGCGACTGAATATTGTAGTGACTCGGCAAGCCGATTGGAAAGCAAGTGGTGTTCAGAAAGCTTCCTCTTTAGAAGATGCCTTGCGCATTGCTTCAGAAAATGATTATAAAGAATCTTTTATCATTGGAGGTGGCGAAATTTACGCAGCTGCATTACCCTATGCACATAAAATTTATTTAACAAGAGTGGATACTATTATTGAAGGGGATACTTTTTTTCCAGCATTAGATACCGATCTTTGGCAACTTACTATGGACGACGCCAAAGAAGCAGATGCTAAACACCCTCATGCATATCGTTTTCAGTGTTGGCAAAAGCATTCATAATTATGCAACTTATTCCCTTTCTCTATTTATTATTCATTCCATTTCTAGGAATTGCATCTGTTGTATATAAAAACAATTTTAGAAGCTTATATAGTAAAAGCATTTTACAGGTAATGAATATTTTATTACTGATTTATGCGCTCTATCAAATACGGGTGTTGATTGGATTAATACAATTTTTACGGTCCATTAACAGTGGTCAACCCATTAACCAATTCTGGTTAAATTATATAGATGATTCGGTATTAAGCGTTATTTTTTCTATCATTCTTCCTCTGTGTTTTGCCATTCCTTTTTTTAGGAAGAGCTTATGGTTTAGCTTAGGCGTAATGGTTTATTATTTAGATATTACCGAATTGCCCGATTTCGAATTGATTAATTTGGTATTGAAATTCGCTCATTTTCTAAGTTGGTTTTCATTCGTATATGCGCTGTTTTGGTTAAAGAAATGGCTTCCCATAAATCAAATTCAACTATAATGTATTCACCTATTCAGCTTGGTTTGCGTTATATGCATTATTGGATAAAGTCGTCCAATGCAAAGGGACATGGCGTACACTCTCCTTTTGTATTTGAATTAATTGATAAAGTATTTACCGATGATAGAAATTTTTATGTTTATCCATTAATTGAAGCCGCTAGAGAAGAGCTTAAGTACAATAATACAATAATTACTGTAGCTGATTTTGGGGCAGGTTCTCGATTAAATGTAACCAGCTCTAGAACCATTTCTTCTATTGCAAAATCTGCATTAAAGCCTAAAAAATTTGGGCAATTATTATTTAGGCTGGTTAATCACTTTGCTCCTAAAACGATTTTAGAGTTAGGTACTTCATTGGGAATAACAACTAGTTATTTGGCTGCTGCTAATAATCATTCTCGAGTTATAACAATGGAGGGTGCACCCGAAATTGCGCAACAAGCTCATCGTCATTTTCAGCATATTGGCTTACATAATATTGAACAAGTAGTGGGTAATTTCGACGATACACTAGACAATGTACTGCACAAAAATCAAACGCTTGATTTCGTTTTTATTGATGGTAATCATAGATACGAACCTACCCTACGTTACTTTAACATGATGAAACCCTGCTTGCATGAGCACTCTGTATTAATTTTCGATGATATTCACTGGAGTAAAGAAATGGAACAAGCTTGGGCAGCAATCAAAGAGGACGAAACTGTTACTTTAACGATTGATTTATTTTTTATCGGCTTGGTTTTTTTTAGGAAAGAACAAAAAGAAAAGCAGCATTTTATTGTTCAGTTTTAATGAATTAACTTACATACATGATAATTGGCATCCTGAAAGAACCTATAGGAGAAAATAGAGTGGCAATGTTGCCTGAACAGCTGGCCTTATTGGTTAAGCAAGGAATTGAAGTGATGGTTGAAATGGATGCTGGTGTTCGAGCATTTGCAAATAATGACTCTTACACTGAGGTAGGGGCAAAAATTACAGATAGAAATTCTCTTTTATCTTCTGCCAATATTTTATTATGCTATTGGAGCATACCTAATGAAGATTTATTAAAGATGCAAAAAGGGGCTGTTCTAATAGGTGTTTTTCAGCCATTATTTAATTATTCATTAATGAATGAATGGGCAGCTAAAGGGGTTACTGTTTTTAGTTTAGATATGATACCTAGAACAACGCGAGCACAATCTATGGATGTATTGAGCAGTCAGGCCAATATCGCAGGGTATAAGGCAGTACTAAAAGCAGCCGATTTGTTACCTCGTTATTTTCCTATGTTCATGACCGCTGCTGGAAGTATTCCCCCAGCAAAACTAATGGTATTGGGTGCTGGCGTTGCGGGTCTGCAAGCCGTTGCAACTGCTAAACGTTTAGGTGCAGTGGTAGAAGTATCCGATACTCGAGCTGCTGTAAAAGAGGAAGTGATGAGTTTAGGTGCTAAGTTTATTGAAGTAGATGGTGCAGCTGACGTTTCAGCAGCTGGTGGATATGCGGTAGAGCAAACACCTGAATTTAAGCAAAAGCAAAAAGAAAGATTAGCCCTATCGGTTGCTAAATCAGATGTGATTATTGCAACTGCTCAATTGCAAGGCAAGCCCGCTCCATTATTGATAGATGAAAGCATGCTTAAATTAATGAAACCTGGTGCTGTTGTAGTTGATTTAGCAGCAGCAACAGGGGGGAATGTTTTTGGAGTTCAAAACAATGCAATCATTCAATTGCATGGAGTTACTTTAGTAGGTAATAGTCAACTGGCATCAGACATGCCAGCTGATGCTAGTAAAGTGTATGGTAAAAATGTGTTTAATTTCTTACAATTGATTTTGACTAAAGAAGGACAAATCAATTTGAATTTTGAAGACGATATCGTAAAAGGTTGTTGCATGGCACACGATGGTGCAGTTGTAAACGATCGCATTCAATCTTTACTTGCATCCTAAATAAATTGTATGAATACTTTTTTAGCATATATAAATGAACATATTGAAATTATATACATTGTTATCTTATCTATTTTTTTAGGTATAGAGGTAATTGGTCGTGTGCCTAGTGTGTTACATACCCCATTAATGAGCGGAGCTAATGCAATACACGGAGTAGTAATCATTGGAGCCATTATTGTGATGGGGGAAGTTGAACCAGATGATATCGTAGCATTGATTATTGGATTTTTAGCAGTTGTGTTGGGTACTTTAAATGTAGTTGGCGGATTTGTTGTTACCGATAGAATGTTGGAAATGTTTAAGAAGAAAAAATAAGATGGAAATAAATTTGCTTACACTCTGTTATTTATTAGGCTCTGTCAGTTTTATTGTAGGGCTTAAAATGCTATCACATCCTGCTACAGCCAGAAAGGGAAATTGGGTGGCCGCAGCAGGTATGGCTATTGCCATACTAGGAACCATTTTTTTATATAGTAAAGATGGCGTTAAGCTTGGGAATTATGGATGGATTTTTGGTGGATTGGCGGTAGGTACTATAGCCGGAACCCTTGCTGCTAAAAAAGTAAAAATGACTTCCATGCCAGAAATGGTCAGCTTATTTAATGGAATGGGAGGGGCATGTGCAGCATTAATTTCAATTATTGAATTTCAACATTTAACTCATCCACTATTTACAGATAATGATTTGTATGCTGCACCAGGAAGTTTAGATGGAGCTACTTTGCTCATCATTTTTGCAGGTTTAATTATTGGCACAATTTCTTTTGCAGGCAGTATGATTGCTTGGGGGAAACTCAATGGTTCAGTAAAAGATTTTGCTTTTAATGGACAGCAGATGGCTAATAATATTTTACTGTTGGCCATTATTGGAGTTGCTACTTATTTGACTTACAATATTACCATTACCAATTATTATTGGTTTTACATTATAACTGTCGCAGCTGTTTTATATGGTGTATTATTTGTTTTGCCAATCGGGGGAGCAGATATGCCGGTAGTGATTTCACTCTTAAATTCTTTCACAGGCGTCGCAGCTGCTTGTGGTGGATTTTTATATGATAACCAAGTCATGCTGACTGGCGGAATATTGGTTGGTGCTGCAGGCACGCTTTTAACTATTTTGATGTGCAAGGCAATGAATAGAAGTTTAATGAACGTTTTACTTGGTTCATTTGGAGCTTCTTCAAAAGGGGAACAACAAGCCGTTACTGGAAGCTTTAAAGAGATTTCTATTAGTGATGCTGCTGTTTGTATGAGTTATGCAACTAAAGTGATGATTGTTCCTGGGTATGGACTAGCTGTTGCGCAAGCGCAACATATTTGTCATGAATTAGAACAATTATTAGAAGAAAAAGGGGTAGAAGTAAAATATGCCATTCATCCAGTGGCCGGTAGAATGCCTGGCCATATGAATGTTTTATTAGCTGAAGCAGATGTGAACTATGATGCATTATTAGAAATGGAGGATGCCAATAACGAATTTAAAACAACCGATGTAGTGTTGATTTTAGGAGCCAATGATGTTGTAAATCCAGCCGCCAAAACCGATCCAGCCTCACCTATTTATGGTATGCCTATTTTAGAAGTTGAGCAGGCTAAAACAGTTATTGTAAATAAACGCAGTATGAAGCCCGGTTATGCAGGCATTGAAAATGCTTTGTTTTTTCAGCCAAAGACATCCATGTTATTTGGTGATGCTAAAGCAGCATTGCAAAAATTAGTTGCAGAAATAAAAGCTATATAATAGTGGATTTACCTAAGCAATTAATAGATTCATTAGCAAATGTGAAAGGCTTTGATAAAGCAGCATTTGAAGCAATACATGCATCGGGGGAACAAGTAACAAGTATCCGTTTAAATCCATTCAAACCCAGTCTTGCTTTAGAAACAATTAAAGATGGTCCAGTGCCTTGGTGTCAGGATGCATTTTATTTAAAAGAACGGCCCTCTTTTACAATGGATCCCTTGTTTCATGCAGGTGCGTATTATGTACAGGAAGCCAGTTCTATGTTTTTAGCGCATACAATCAATCAATTAATTCCAGGTACGAAAAAAGGGCTTAAAATATTAGACTTATGTGCAGCTCCAGGAGGTAAGACAACTTTATTGGCATCTGTTTTTAGTGAAGGGATGGTAGTTAGTAATGAAGTCATTAAATCTAGAGCAGCCATCTTGGTAGAAAATGTAATTAAGTGGGGTTTGCCTAATATGGTGGTAACTAATAATGACCCAGAACATTTTAAAGATTTTACTGGTTATTTTGATGTTATTGTAGTAGATGCTCCTTGTAGTGGAAGCGGATTATTTAGAAAAGATAAGCAGGCTATAGAAGAATGGAGTGAGCAAAATGTGGTGCATTGTAGTCAAAGGCAGGAAAGAATTTTGTCTGCAATTTTACCTTGTTTAAAACAGGGTGGATTTTTAATTTATTCAACTTGTTCTTATTCAGTTCAGGAAGATGAAGCAATTGCAGATTGGTTGGTAAAAGATTTTCAATTAGCATCTTGCTCAATCAACATTCAATCGTCTTGGAATATCATTGCAACTCAATCGCCTCAACATCATGCATGGGGATATCGTTTTTATCCTAATTTGTTAAAAGGGGAAGGTTTTTTCTTAGCAGCATTTAAACAAACACATAATGGTTTTAGTCATTTAAAAGAGGCTTCTTTAACCACGCTTTCCAAAACCGAAATGTTGGCTCTATCGCCATTTATTCAAAATGAGGTTGATGCGACTTATTTTAAACAAAATAATTCTATAAGAAGGGTACCTGCTCAATTTTTTACTACTATTCAAGAATTGGCTTCAAGGTTATATATCAAAAAAGCCGGAATAGAAATTGGTGAATTTAAGGGGAAAGACCTTATTCCTTCTCATGAGTGGGCAGTTTCTACATTACCTAAAAATGGGATAGCTTTTTTAGAAGTAAATAAAGAACAAGCATTATTATTTTTAAAAAGAGCTAGTTTTACCCCTAGTCAAGTTACGCTAGGCTGGAATTGGGTGGTATACGAGGGGGTCGTTCTTGGGTTAGTTAAAGTTTTACCCAATCGAATCAATAATTATTATCCTGCAGAATGGAGAATATTAAAAGATTAACTTTGCAGTCTATTTTTAAAGTCATGTACCTGAAGAAATATTTATTTTTTGTTGTAGTAGGTTTTATCAATGTTGTAAATGCCCAAGAAAAATTAGTTGCGATGGGCGTGACTGGAAACATTTACATCCAGCATACGGTAAAAGGAAAAGAAACGCTTTCCATATTGAGTAGAATATATGGAGCTACTCCCAAGCAAATTGCAGCATATAATAAAATAAATCCTAATTCGGTTTTGTCAATGGGGGTTAAAATAAGAATCCCATTAACCCAAGAAAATCTTGTTCAAGAGCAAGAGTTTGCTTCTAGTGAACGAGTTTATCATATTGCGGGAAAAGGAGAGAACTTATTTAGAATAAGTCAACGATATTTTAAAGTTCCTATAGCTCAACTACGCGAGTGGAATCAGCTTAGTGCTGATGCTGTTGCATATGGTCAAGAGCTAGTTGTAGGTTATATCGGCGGAGTAAAATTAGCTGCAATGAGAGCAGATGCGTCTTCCTCCCCTAATGCTGTTTCGCCCAATACTCAAGTTTTTGTTAAACCTCCAGTGATTGGCAAGCCTGTAGTCGAAGAAATACCGCCATTAAAAGATCCGAATATTATGGATGCAACGGTAGATGGGGTTCGAGAGTTAAAAAATGGGGTAATGAAACCTTTAACTGAATCCGATAAGTTTTTTGCAAAAGTAGCTGCAGATAAAGCAAAAAAAGAAGCTGAAGCTGCAGCCAATATTGTTCCCCCACCAGTTCCTGTTGAACAATTTAAACAATCTAATCAACCCCCTCCAACGGAATATCGTATAAATGATGATAATATAAATTATACTCCTAAATCTAATGACGAGGGATATTTTGGACAAATATTTGCAACTGATCAAACAGAAAAAAATAAAATTAATAAGGCAGGCGATGTCGGAATATTTAAGTCGGTTAGTGGCTTTTCAGATCGCAAGTTTTATGCATTGTTAAATGATGTTTTACCTGGTACAATAGTTAGAATTACTACAGCTGATAATCGATCGGTATGCGCAAGAGTATTAGGCCCAGTTCCTGAAATTAAAGGGGCCCCTGCATTATTGATGCGGGTAAGCAATGCAACAGCAGCTGCCTTAGGTAAATCGGATACTCCATTTTCTGTAAACATAACTTATTTGCAATAGTATGAAAATCACTTTTTTTAGTTTGGTGCTTTTATTTACAGTGGTGGCATGTAATTCAGCACCTAGTGAATCAGCCGTTTCCGCTGAATCGAATGAAGTAATTCAATTGGGTGGATCTATTTCAGTAACTGCTTTTGAACAAAAAATGAAACTCCCTGGTATTCAAATATTGGATGTTAGAACTGCTGGAGAATACCAAGGAGGGCATTTTAATAATGCTTTACAAGCCAATTGGCTAGATCAACGAGAATTTGCAGACAGGGTGCAACATATCGATAAAGCTAAACCAGTATTGGTTTATTGTGCATCTGGCGTTCGAAGTGCAGAAGCAATGAATTGGATGAAGGAAAATGGATTTAAAGAGGTAAGTAACTTAAAAGGGGGGATCTCTGCATGGCGAATGGAGGGTAAGCCCCTAGAATCAAAAGCAACTCGTGCTGAAATGAGCATGGCTGCATTTAATGCTAGTACAAAATCTGGAACCATTTTAGTAGATATAGGTGCAGAATGGTGCCCACCATGTGTTAAGATGGAACCAGTATTACAACAATTACAAAAAGAAAAAAGTGCACATTTTAGTTTGGTGAAAGTAGATGGTGGAATTGATATTGAAGTGATGAAGCAGTTGCGTTCTGAAGGATTGCCTACATTTATCGTGTTTAAAAATGGAAAAGAGACTTGGCGTAAACAAGGAATTGTAGACTATGCTACATTGGCTGCTGCTATCCAATAGTGAATAGGGTTAAGCTAATTTATATCCTCTAAGAAAATCAGCAACAGGCATTCTTTTTTTTCCTTCTAGTTGCAGGTCTAAAATATGTAAGTATCCATTTACACAGCTAAACTTTAAAAAAGTTTTGTGGTCAGTAAAGGGCTTTCCTAATTCGAAAGAATGTGGGGCTATCTCTTTTTTGCTTTTATAAATTTTTAAAATTTTCCCATCTAAGTGGGTAATGGCACCTGGGAATTCAGCTAATCCCCTAACCAAATTGTGAATTTGTTCAACCTCCTGATCCCATTGTATAGTGCAGTCTTTCGTAAAAATTTTAGGGGCATGCTTGGTATCTGCTGATATCACTTGAGGAGTTTCTTGAATAGTCCCTGAATTTAATTGGTGCAATGTTTTTACCAATAAATTAGCCCCAATAATTTTCATTCTATCATGTACTTCTGTGGCTGTTTCATTGTCCCCTATTGGCATGGATTCTTGTAATAAAATATCTCCGGTATCTATTTCATGTTTTAGTTTGAATGTAGTAACCCCTGTTTGTTTTTCTCCATTAATTACAGCCCAGTTAATTGGAGCAGCACCGCGATATTGAGGCAATAATGAACCGTGTACATTTAAGGTTCCCATTTTTGGCATATTCCACACAATTTCTGGCAACATTCTAAATGCCACTACAATTTGAATATCTGCATTAAGCTCTTTTAATGATTCGATAAATTGGGGGTCTTTTAATTTTATTGGCTGTAGAACCGGAATACCCTTTTCAATCGCATATCTTTTTACTGCACTTTCTGTTAATTTAAGCCCCCTTCCGGCAGGTTTGTCAGGAGCTGTAACTACCGAGACTACATTGAAACCATTTGAAACCAATGCATCTAACGATGCAACCGCGAAATCAGGGGTGCCCATAAAAACAATACGCATGACCAAAATATTTGGGTTCAAAGGTAATATTAAGCGCGAAGGATAGTACTTTTGCCCCTTAATAATAATTTATGCAACAAGCAAAAAAAGGTGATAAGGTAAAAGTGCATTATCACGGAAAGTTAACCAACGGCAATACTTTTGATTCATCAGAAGGCAGAGAACCATTAGAGTTTGAAATTGGAAGCGGTATGGTAATTGCCGGTTTTGATGATGGTGTAACAGGAATGGTCATTGGTGAAAAGAAAACCATCAATATCCCTGCTGACCAAGCTTATGGTCCTAAGCAAGAAGAAATGATTATGGAATTTCCTAAAGATAGATTTCCAGCAGATATGGTACCAGAAGTTGGTATGCAATTGAATATGAGCAATGGATCTGGTCAGAATTTCCCTGTAATCATCGTTGAAGTAAAAGAGGCAGTTGTTGTTTTAGATGCCAATCATCCTTTAGCAGGTGAAGAATTGGTATTCGATTTAGAGTTAGTAGCTATTGATGGACCTAAATCTATTATCATTACCCCTTAATAATTTTCTGAATACTACTGAATTCTTATAGGTTTAGTAAGAACTTTATAGAAATAGACCGGCTAGCCGGTCTATTTTGTTTTTGTATGTTTCAGTATAAAAACTCCTTTACTTCGGGCTTCTATTCATCCACCAACCCAGCCAAATGCCCACCAGTCCCCAGCTTACTATAGCATCTATTAAATAAGCTCGGATATCAAATATTGGATACCAAATATGTCCTGTATAGCTACTATTCAAATAAACAATTAGTCCAATAAAAACGGAGGATGTAAAAGTGGTAGTGAAATTATTGCTGGCTAATTTTCCAAGAATCCAGCACAATAACCAAATGATAAACATATTTGCAACCAACCCCCTCACCATATTCATACCCATATTGTATTCTAAAGAATGATGAAATTGAATGCTGGCCCAAGGTTTCCCAATATTAGCAGTTGCTAATTTTTCCATATCTTCAAATGAGGTTCCAGAAGGTGCAGAGGGTAAGTAATAGCCTCCCTCTTTATCTAGATTGGTTTTCAGCATCTGTAAGATGCTATCTTGATTGGGTGTGTACTGCTGTGAAGCACTGTGTAAATTTAATGCAGTCCAAGACAAGAACTGCCACATGAATAATACGATTCCACCTATTAACACAGCTATTATTGTTTTTTTCATTTGGAGGGTATTTAGTTTTTACAATATAAAAACTGAAATCTATAAATGCAATAGATGGGGTAACAAATATTAACTTGCGATAAAAACAATGCGTGCTTTAACTAACTATAGTGTTGCAGAAAGATTAATTCGTTATGTACAAATTGATACACAGAGTGATCCACAGAGTATTAGTTTCCCTTCCACCCAAAAGCAGAAGCTTCTAGGCGAATTATTAGTCAAAGAATTACAAGCGTTACAAGTTGAAGATGCTCATATGGATGAGTTTGGTTATGTATATGCTACCATTCCATCCAATACGATTAAGCCAATTCCTGCAATTTGTTTTTGTGCACATATGGATACTGCCCCTGATTGTAGCGGAACACATGTCAAACCTTTATTACATAAATCTTATGATGGATTACCCATTGTTTTGCCTGATGATCCATCTATCGTTATTGAACCCAAAGATTTTCCCTATTTAAAGCAGCATATTGGAAAAGATATTATTACTGCCAGTGGTAAAACTTTGCTGGGTGCAGATGATAAAGCTGGTGTTTCAATTATCATGAATTTTGTTGAATACATTGTGAAGAATTCAACTATTCCACATGGCACCATTAAAATTTTGTTTACGCCCGACGAAGAAGTTGGAAGAGGAACTGATAAATTAGATTTAAACAAATTAGGCGCAGAATTTGCCTATACCTTAGATGGGGGAGAATTAGGTACGTTTGAAGACGAAACATTTAGCGCTAATGGCTTCACGGTTAATATTGAAGGTGTTATTGCACATCCGGGATATGCAAAAGGTAAAATGGTTAATGCCTTAAAAGTTGCTGCGGCAATTTTAGACCAATTGCCTAAAGCAATTTTGGCTCCTGAAGTAACTGAAAAGAAACAAGGGTTTGTTCACCCTATAAGGGTAGACGGATTAGCTGAGAAAGCCACTATTGAATTTATTATTCGTGATTTTGAAACAGCCAAATTGGCTGAACACCAAGCCTGTATAATACAGATTGCACATCAAGTAATTAATCAATTTCCTGGAGCAAGTGTTTCTTTTACCGAAGTAGAGCAATATAGAAATATGAAGGAAGTAATTGACCTTTATCCTTTCATCAGTGCATTTGCTGAAGAAGCTTATAAGAAATGTGGACTATCCTTTATTAAAGAACCAATTAGGGGAGGCACAGATGGGAGTAGACTCAGTTTTATGGGATTGCCCTGTCCAAATATATTCACTGGTATGCAAGCCATTCATAGTAAGAAAGAATGGGTAGGAGTTGCTGATATGGAACGTGCTGTAGATGTATTGATCCAGTTGGTTCAAGTATGGGAAGAAAAGGGAGCTAATCTGACCAAATAGATATTATCTTTATTAAAATAAATTTTTATGCAATTTTTAATGAATTATTGGTGGCTAATAGTTGCCTTGATTATTGTTTTTACAGGCTTGGTTACCGTGAATCAAGGAACAATTGCTGTTATTACCATGTTCGGTAAATATAGAAGGATCTTAATGCCAGGATTGAATTTTAAAATTCCTATTCTAGAACAAGTGTATAAAACGGTTAGTATCCAAAACCGATCAGTTGAATTAGAGTTTCAGGCTGTAACGGTAGATCAGGCTAATGTATACTTTAAGAGTATGTTGTTGTATTCGGTCATCAATCAAGATGAGCAAACAATAAAGAATGTAGCATTTAAATTTATTTCTGAAAAGGATTTGATGCAAGCCTTAATTAGAACTGTTGAAGGGTCTATCCGTGCTTTTGTTGCAACAAAAAAACAAGCGGAAATTTTATTGCTTCGTAGGGAAATTGTGGAAGATGTTAAACAACAGATTGATAAATCTTTGGAAGAGTGGGGTTATCATTTACAAGATTTGCAAATAAACGATATTACTTTTGATCAAGTAATCATGGAAAGTATGAGTAGGGTGGTAGCGAGTAATAATCTAAAAGCTGCTGCAGAAAATGAAGGACAAGCTTTATTGATAACCAAAACAAAAGGAGCTGAAGCAGAAGGTAATGCAATTAAAATTGCTGCTGAAGCAGAAAGAGAAGCAGCTCGTTTACGTGGGATGGGTGTGGCACTTTTTAGACAAGAAGTGGCAAAGGGGATGAGTCAAGCAGCAGAAGAAATGAAGCAGGCCAATTTGGATACTAATGTAATCTTGTTCAGTATGTGGACAGAAGCTATAAAGAACTTTGCCGAAATTGGAAAGGGGAATGTTATTTTCTTAGACGGAAGCCCAGAGGGTATGCAAGATAATATGCGTCAAATTATGGCGATGATGAAAATGAAAGAAATAGAAAGGCCTAGTAAATAATTGATATGTGTAAAATCTTTCTTAATTAAAGATGTGTATGATTATTTATGCACGAATAATTGTTCTTTTGTAGAACCTACTAATTTAGCAAATTAAAATAAATACATGTTCTACTTATTACAATCTGATTCATTACAAAAAGTGGCAACTGCTGCGGTTACTACAGCCGAAAAAGTGTCTTTATGGACTTTGTTAGAAAAAGGCGGCTGGATTATGTATCCTTTGTATGCATTATTGATTGCAGCTATATATGTTTTTACCGAGCGATTGTTTGCTATTAATAAGGCAGGGAAAATTGACCAAAATTTTATGGTTGTTATTCGAGACCATATTTTATCTGGAAATGTTCAAGCTGCTAAAAGTTATGCAAAAAATAATCGAACTCCTGTTGCAAAAATGATTGATAAAGGATTACAAAGAATTGGTAAGCCTATTGATGCTATTGAGAAGAGTATGGAAAATGTAGGTAAGCTAGAAATGTACAATATGGAGAAGAATTTGAATATATTGTCATTGATAGCTGGTATAGCACCCATGTTTGGGTTCTTAGGTACAATTATAGGAATGGTTCAATTATTCTATGGAATTGCTTCAACTGGAGAATACACTTTGAACACTATTGCAGGCGGTATTTACACCAAAATGATTACATCTGCAACTGGTTTAATCATCGGATTGATTGCTTATGTAGGTCATAATTTTTTAAGCACACAAATAGATAAAACGGCCAATAAAATGGAAGCTGCAAGTGCAGATTTCATGGATATTTTACAGGAGCCAACCAGATAATATGAATATCCGTAATAGATTTAGGACACATCCTGAAATGCATACAGGGGCACTGAATGATATTTTATTCATTTTGCTTTTGTTTTTTTTAATTGTTTCAACATTAGCAAATCCTAACGTTATTAAGGTTTCAAATCCTAAAGCAAAAGCAGATACAAAAGCTAAGCAAACAGTTGTAATTAGTGTAAATAAAGATCAACAATTATTTATTGGTGCAGAACCTATCGCCATTGAAAATTTAGAAGTTAAATTACAAGAATATTTATCTAAGGAAACGGATAAGCCAACTGTGGTAATAAATGGAGATAGTACCTCTCACTTAGGAACTTCCATAAAAATCATGCAAGTCATAAAAAAGCTAGGTGCTACACCAGTGATGGCGGTTGATCAAAATTGATAAGCCATTATCATCCTTTCTTTATTTTGCATATCTTTTTTTATCTCTACAGAATAGTTAGTATTAAATACATCCGCAGTTGATTTACCTAAGCTTTCGTTGATCTCTAAAAAAATGGCCCCATTTTTATTCAAGTGAATGGAGCAGAATTCATGAATGGCTTTATAAAAAATCAATGGGTCATTGTCTTCTACAAATAGTGCATTATGTGGCTCGTAGGCTAATACATTGGTATGCATATTGGCTGCTTCTGCTTTTCGGATATAGGGTGGATTGCTAATAATAATATCATAAGTTCCTATATTTTCCCAATGAGTTTGATTTAGAAAATCTAATAGTTCCCATTTAATTGTTACACCAATTTGTTCCGCATTTCTCCTTGCAACTTCTAATGCTTCTTTGCTAATATCAATACTGGTAACTATTGCTTTCGGATAGTATTTTGCAATTGCAATTGGTATACAACCGCTACCTGAACCTATTTCTAGAATTTGAACTTGTTCTTTGTTATTAGTTTTCAAATATTTAATTAAGGCATCCACCAATTCTTCTGTTTCGGGTCTTGGAATTAAAGTACTTGAATTGACAATTAACTCCATTTCCATAAACCATGCTTTCCCAATGATATATTGAACAGGTTCACCTTTACTCAGGCGCTCAATACAATGATTCAGCTTGCTGGATATCGCTTCCGAAACCAAAGATTGTTTTTGTAAAAATTGATTCATTTTACTATAACCTGTTAGTTCCTCAAGCAATAAAGTAGCAATATTAACTGCTTCTCTATTGTCATAAATGGGTTCAATGGCTTCTATGATGGCTTGCTTAGCATCTCTGATGGTCATGCTGCAATGTAGCTATCATTTGTTTATTTTTGCAAGCTTATGCCCATCAATCACGAATTCTACATGCAAAGATGTTTGCAGCTGGCTCAAAAAGGAGCTGGATTGGTTGCATCCAATCCAATGGTAGGTGCAGTCTTGGTTTACCAAGATCAAATTATTGGAGAAGGGTATCATGCACAGTATGGACAAGCGCATGCTGAAGTGAATTGTATCAATAGTGTTGCGGAAAATAATCGAGAGAAAATAAAAGAATCAACTTTATATGTAAGCTTAGAACCCTGTGTGCATTTTGGTAAAACACCACCCTGTACTAATCTTATCATTGCTAATCAAATAAAGAAAGTGGTGATTGGTTGCATGGATCCTTTTGATGCAGTAAACGGAAAGGGAGCAACAAGGTTAATGCAAGAAGGCGTTGAAGTAATTGGACCTATTTTAGAAAATGACTGTAAGGATTTAAATAAACGATTTTTTAATTTTCATTTGAATAGACGCCCCTATATTATATTAAAATGGGCCCAAACTGCTGATGAAGTGATTGGGGTTAAAGGGCAGGAAATAAAGATCAGTAATTCATACACGCAAAGATTAGTGCATACTTGGCGTTCAGAAGAAGCAGCAATCTTAGTGGGTACTCAAACAACAATTACCGATAACCCACAATTGAATGCACGTTTTGGACTAAAGCCAAACCCATTGCGAATGGTCATTGATAGAACATTGCAACTCAACCAAAGTTTTCACCTGCTCAATGATCATCAACCAACTTGGGTATTTAATACAATTAAGAATGAAATTCAAAATGCAGTTAGGTATATCCAATTAATTGAACAACCTAGCTTATTAAAACCGATTTTAGCATACGCATATGAGCATCAAGTACAAAGTATTTTAGTTGAGGGAGGAGCAAAGCTGTTGCAAAGCTTTATTAACCAAGCATTATGGGATGAAGCACGAGTTATAAAAGCTAGTCATGCAATAGGAACCAACTATGAATATGTAATTCAAGCTCCTCATTTATTTAATGAGCAGTTGATGAATGAAGCAAAACTAGGTACAGATATTATTCAATATTTTAAGCGGAATTTATTATGATTTTTTTATTTGGCAGCATAGTTTTAACCAGCTATTTATTACTCTCTTTTAAGGTTTGTGGCAAATTCAATATACCAGTATTTCCCGCTATCGTATTCAATTATATAACTTGTGTTATTACCGGTTCTATTGTAAACGGTGCATTCCCTATTCAGGCTGAATCGGTTACTACACCTTGGTTTAGGTGGGCAATGATCATGGGATTGCTCTTTATTACTAGTTTTAATTTGATT
Source organism: Sediminibacterium sp. (assembly GCF_051860225.1). GTDB lineage: Bacteria > Bacteroidota > Bacteroidia > Chitinophagales > Chitinophagaceae > Sediminibacterium. The sequence continues at coordinate 604,478 of NZ_JBHYEI010000002.1, read as the reverse complement.
GGGATAACCGCTCAAAAACTGGGCGTTGCGGTGGCATCTGTTGCTAATAAATTATCTTTAATTATTCCTGTTATTTTGACCATTGTATTATACAACGAACAAGTGGTGGGCTGGGAAATAGTAGGTATTTCATTAGCTTTAATTGCAGTCATATTTACCTGCTACCCACAAAAAAATGAATCGGGAAATGCTCAGCCTATTCCTATGTTTCAAAAAATTCTATTGCCTTTGCTGGTATTCATAGGAAGTGGATTTTTAGACGCATTAATTAATCATGTGCAACAAACTTATGTGACTAAAGAAACCAATAATGCTTTTTTGATTTCAGGATTTTTCTCTGCTGCATCTATCGGTACCCTAGTTTTAATTTTTCAATATTGGAAAAAACAATTGATTTTTAAATTCAATCAAGTGATTGCAGGTATATGCATTGGTATCCCCAATTATTTTTCTATCTGGTGTTTAGTGCATTTTCTTCAAGACAGTCCATGGGAAACCAGTGCAAGCTTACCTGTAAATAATATGGGTATTGTATTATTCAGTACGCTGGTAGCTGCCATTCTTTTTAAAGAAAAGCTATCTCTAATCAATTGGATAGGAATAGCATTGTCTGCTATTGCCATTTACTTAATAGCATTTGGGAACTCGCTATAAAATTGTACTACTTTTTAAAGTTTGGGCTTACAACCAATTCCTTTGAGCCAGTAGTGTAAACGTAAAACCCTTCACCCGATTTTACCCCTAACTTGCGGGCGGTTACCATATTAACTAATAATGGACATGGAGCATATTTAGGATTTCCATATCCGTTATACAATACATTCATGATGCTCAAGCAAACATCTAATCCAATAAAGTCTGCCAATTGTAAAGGACCCATCGGATGAGCCATTCCCAGTTTCATAATGGTATCAATTGATTCAACATCAGCAATACCCTCATATAAAGAATAGATGGCTTCATTGATCATGGGCATCAATACCTTATTAGCAATAAATCCTGGATAATCATTTACTACAGAAGGCACTTTACCTAACTGTTTGCTTAATTCTACAATCATTTCAGTTACAGTATTATCTGTAGCATAACCATTGATGATTTCTACCAGCTTCATTACTGGAACTGGGTTCATAAAATGCATGCCAATTACTTTATTAGGTCGATTGGTTGCAGCAGCAATTTTAGTGATTGAAATAGAGGATGTATTGCTCGCAAGAATAGCGTTGGCAGGAGCTGCCGCATCTATCTCTCTGAATATTTTCAATTTTAATTCAACATTTTCTGTAGCAGCTTCTACCACTAAATCAGCGGAGCCAACCCCTTCACTCACAGACGTGTTGGTAGTTATATTCGCAAGTGTTTCGTTTTTTTCTTCTGCAGTAATAGTGCCTTTAGTCACCATTCTGTCTAAGTTTTTCTCTATAGTAGCCAAGGCTTTTGCGAGTTGTGCTTCTTGCACGTCTACTAAAACTACTTTAAATCCCTTTTGCGCAAATACATGTGCAATACCATTACCCATGGTACCAGCTCCAATTACAGAAATATTAAATATAGACATGTTAAATTATTTTTTTCTTTTGAAATCGCCACGCTTCCAAGCTGTAATAAAGTCGGCCCAAGCAGCAGGATTCATGATATTCATTGGCGGCACTTGGCCAGCATAATAGTATTTATTGGATTGTTGTCTTAATTGATAGTTTACCGCTTCTCTTCCATCAGCTGGTAAGCTATTTAATAAAATTCTACGGGTTGCTTCATCTGTATTTTTTCGAGCAATTTCATAAGCATCATCTGGGAATCGATTGTTTAAAAAATCCCGTTCAAATTGTTCTCGAGTTGGCCTTGGCTTTAATATTGTTGCAGGCAAATAAGCAGTATCACTAACTAGTAATTGAATAACACTATATTGATTGCTTTCTAAATTCAGCGGAATTTGTATGCTGTTGTTTTTAAAGCCAATACTACTAAAAGTTATCCTATCTCCTTTCATTACCGCAATTGAAAATACACCATCAAAGCTCGTAATGGTACCTCTACCCTTACCCTCAACAATTACAGAAGCGGAAGGAATACCTCTTAAGCTATCAGCAGTCATTACAACCCCATATAGCTGTACAATTGAATCTCTATAAGGATTGGTTTGTTGCGCATTTGCCTTTTGCACTAATCCTAAGCCGACGAATATGACCAAAATAAGTAAAATCAATCTTTTCATAAAGGCAGTTGCGGTTTAAGGGAGAGCAAAGGTACTAAATTGCTTTGTTCTCCGTATTTCATAACAAAGTAAAGTCCTAGGTTGTTAACTTTGCAATCCAACGGTTATTTTAACAAAAACTTGAGCAACAATGACAACTGAAGCAATCTTACAAGCATTGAGTAATGTGCAGGAACCAGATTTAGGAAAGGATTTGGTAACCCTAAACATGGTAAAAGATATAGTGATTGATGGGGATGCGGTAAGCTTTACCATTGTATTGACAACACCAGCTTGCCCTATGAAAGATTTAATGAGTAGGGCTAGTGAAAATGCCATCAAATTATTGGTAAATAAGCAGGCTAAAGTAACGGTTAACTTTACTGCCAATACAACTTCTACTCGTAAAGACGACCAAAAAGTATTGGGTGGGGTTAAAAATATCATTGCGGTAGTGAGTGGAAAAGGGGGAGTAGGCAAAAGCACTATATCCGCAAATTTAGCATTGGCTTTAGCAGAGGGGGGAGCATCAGTTGGATTAATGGACGCAGATATTTATGGACCTAGTGTGCCAATTATGTTTGGTGTACGAGGCGCCAGACCCATGATGAAAGAAGTGAATGGAAAAGGTATGATTGTTCCTTTGGATAAATTTGGAATTAAACTAATGAGTATTGGCTTGTTGGTAGATGAAAAGAATGCAGTAGTATGGAGAGGTCCAATGGCAAGCTCTGCTATTAGACAATTTGTAACAGAAGTAGATTGGGGTGAGCTAGATTACTTAGTGATTGATATGCCGCCGGGAACGGGAGATATACATTTAACTTTAATGCAAACGGTACCAGTAACGGGTGCGGTAATTGTAACTACTCCACAAAATGTTGCATTAGCAGATGCAAAAAAGGGAATTGCTATGTTTAGTCAAGCCCAAATAAATGTGCCCATCATAGGGCTAGTAGAAAATATGGCTTATTTTACCCCTGCAGAATTACCGAACAATAAGTATTATTTATTTGGTAAAGAGGGGGGAAGGAAACTGGCGGAGGAATATGACCTCTCTTTCTTAGGTCAGATTCCTTTAGTGCAAACCATTCGAGAAGGAGGAGATGAAGGAGTTCCAGCTATGGTAGGAAACGATGATTTGACTAAAGAAGCATTTAGAAATTTTACAGCACAAACCGTTCGGAATATCGCCATGCGCAATGCTAATTTTCCACAGACTTCATTAATAGAAGTGGTTTAAATGAAATGTATTGTCACCATAATTGGTTGGTGCATATGTTTAACTGTTGTTGCTCAATCCAATGATACAACGGAGAAACAAAATAGTGCTGCCATTCAATTGAGTGGATATGCAGAAATTTATTATCAGCATAATACCAATGGACCTGTCACCAACAATGATGCTTCTTTTGTATACAGCCATGATAATAATAAACAACTTAGTGTAAACCTTGCATTTGTAAAAGCAGCATATAAAAGGGATCGAATAAGAGCCAATCTAGCCTTGGCGCTGGGCTCTTATATGCGCGCCAATTATGCAGGAGAACAAGGAATTTATAAACAGGTATTAGAAGCGAATTTCGGCTGGAAATTAAGTAAAGACAATAACCTATGGTTAGATGCCGGCGTATTCACTTCACATATTGGATTTGAAAGTGCAGTCGGAAAGGATTGTTGGACATTGAGTAGAAGTATTGCGGCAGATAATTCTCCCTATTTTGAAACGGGCGTAAAATTATCCTATACTTCTCCCAATGAAAAATGGTTTATGAGTGCCTTGCTATTAACTGGTTGGCAGCGTATCCAAATGCTAAAAGGCAATACAAGCCCATCTTTTGGGCATCAAATTCAATACAAGCCCAATAGCAAATGGACTATCAATAGCAGTTCATTTATTGGTAACCCAACTGCAGGCATCAAAGGAGTAATGCGGTATTTTCATAATTTTTATGCAATTTATCAGTGGAGTAATCGGATAGGATTAATAGGGGGATTTGATTTGGGCCTACAAACAAACAGCCAGACTAAACGGGGCCAAATTTGGTATACTCCGGTTTTGATGTTACAATATGCTGCTAGTGACCATATGAAGGTTGCATTAAGAACAGAGTCTTATCAAGATGCAAATGATGGGGTAATGATTGCTACAGGAACTCCTCAAGGATTTAGGGTAAAAGGCATTTCCTTAAATGTAGACTATGCCATTAGTAAGCATATTTTATGGCGTGCGGAAATCAAGCAACTACAAAGCAGGGATTTTATTTTTACCAAACAAGGCCATTTGCCTACACAAAATTTATTTACTGCTTTAACGGCTTTTGCAGTTAGCTTTTAAATTTTCAAATTAATGGTACATTGCAGCTACAATGTATTTAACTAATCATTTTTCTACAGCAGAACAAGCAGATATATTGGCATTTATTGAGTCCAATTCATTTGCGACTATTTGTGGCATGGGGTCTGATGGATTTCCTGTCGCTACGCATGTGCCAGTCATGATTGATATGCGTGAAAATAGACTGTTTTTGCAGGCGCATATTATGCGGAAACAAGCACATACAATTGCTTTTGAACAAAATGAAAAAGTGCTAGCAATATTTAATGGCCCTCATGCTTATGTAAGCGCACAACATTATGAACCACAAAACACTGCTAGTACCTGGAATTATTCTGCTGTTCATGCTACTGGAATTATTCGGTTTCTAGGGGATGCAGAATTATATTCTATGTTAAAAAACTTAACGGCTAAATATGAGCAGGATCCAGCATCCCCATCTCAAATGAAGCATATGAGTGATGACTATATTCAATCAAATATGAAAGCGATTGTTGCATTTGAAATTGAAGTGACTCAATTGCAACATGTGTTTAAATGGAGTCAAAATAAACCAACTCATATCCAAGATAAAATAGTAGAAAGCTTGACTAATGGAAGTATGGAAGACCAAATTGCTGCTAACGAAATGAAAATAAGATTGAACAAACAGTAATATTTTATGAAAAATATATTCATAATGGGGGTTATTATTGGCTTTTTTAGCTGTAATAGTACAAAAATGAATCAACAAAATAAAATGACTCAATTTGATTGGCAAGGTCATCGTGGTGCTCGAGGATTGGTTCCAGAAAATACCATTCCGGCCATGCTTAAAGCAATTGATTTGGGTGCGGTTACGTTAGAAATGGATGCGGTAATTACTAAAGACAAACAAGTTATTTTAAGTCATGAGCCTTTTTTTAACCATGAAATTACTACTAAGCCAGACGGTACACCAGTTAGCAAAGCAGAAGAGAAGCAGTTGAATATTTACACTATGAGTTATGCCACTACACAGCGGTATGATGTTGGTTTAAAAGGGAACATTAGGTTTCCACAACAGCAAAAAATGGCAGTTAACAAACCCTTATTATTAGATGTGATTGAAGCGGCTGACCAATATGCTTTATCTAAAAACAAGCCATTGCCTTTTTATAATATCGAAACTAAATCCCAACCTTCTACGGATAATCAATACCATCCAAGTCCAAAAGAATTTGTTGATCTATTAGTGGCTGTAATCAAACATAAAAAAATAACTGATAGAGTTACTGTTCAGTCTTTTGACATAAGAACATTGCAATACTTACATCTACAGTATCCCTCTATTGCTACTGTTTTATTAATAGAGGATTACAATAAAAAAACTTTGAATGAGCAATTGCAAGAATTGGGTTTTACGCCTACCGTTTATAGCCCTCATTATAGTTTGGTGAATGAGCCGATGGTAAAGGATTGTAAGTTAAAAGGTATGCGATTGGTTCCTTGGACTGTGAATGATTTAGCAACAATGAAAAGATTACGTTCATTGGGGGTGGATGGAATTATTTCTGATTATCCCAATCTTTTTTATTTTCCTTAACAATCCATTTGTAATCATTCTTCGTAAATGAATCTGTAAAAAATATTTCAATTATTTATTTAAAAACAGATTTATGAAAAAGTTTTTCTTTGTTATCGCCTCTGCATTATTAGTGAATGTTGCTTCTGCACAAATGAGTGAAAAAACAGTAGAAGTAGGGGGTGCGCCCATGTACCCATCAAAAAATATTGTAGCGAATGCGGTTAATTCTGCCGATCATACTACACTAGTTGCTGCAGTTAAAGCTGCTGGTTTGGTAGAAACTTTGCAGAGTGCCGGACCTTTTACCGTTTTTGCTCCTACCAATTCCGCTTTTGGTAAACTACCTTCTGGAACGGTTGAGTCATTGGTTAAGCCAGAGAACAAAGCAACGCTCACAAAAATCTTGACTTACCATGTTGTTGCTGGTAAATTGGATGCAAATACAATTGCTGCATTAATTAAAGAAGGGAATGGTACTGCAACTTTAAAAACCGTTTCTGGCGGTACATTAAAAGCTACTATGAAAGGAAAAAAATTAATGCTAACTGATGAAAAAGGAGGATTAGCTACTGTTACCATTGCAAATGTTTATCAAAGCAATGGTGTGATTCATGTAATTGATACGGTAGTATTACCTTCTTAATTACCTTTGGGGTAAGAATTTTGTATGAAAAAAATTATTATCACACTTGATGGTTATTCTTCCTGTGGAAAGAGCACCCTGGCTAAACAAATGGCCAGGGAGCTTAATTACGTTTTTATTGACAGTGGAGCAATGTACAGGGCCATCACTTTATACTTTATAGAGCATGCTATTGATTACACTGATGATGCAGCAGTTCAGTCGGCCTTAAATCACATTGATCTTGCTTTTGATTACAATGAAACTACTGGTAGTAGTGATATTTTATTAAATGGAAGAAATGTTGAAAATGAAATTCGTGAAATGCGGGTGAGTAATTTGGTAAGCGATGTAGCTGCCAATCAATATGTGCGTGAATTTGGGGTTGCTCAACAACAAAAAATGGGTTTAGAAAAGGGCATTGTAATGGATGGGAGAGATATTGGAACTACAGTTTTCCCTGATGCTGAATTGAAAATATTTGTTACAGCTGATCCTGCCATTCGGGTGGCTAGAAGGTATTTAGAATTGTCTGCAAAGAATCCTGGCATTACCAAAGAAGAAGTGCAGGCTAATCTAGCCATGCGCGATGAAATTGATAGTACAAGAGAATTTAGTCCTTTAAGAAAAGCAGCTGATGCCGTGGTTTTAGACAATAGTCATTTAACCAGAGAAGAGCAGTTAAAAACCGCTCTCCAATGGGTAAATGAAAAAATTAATTCAGAAGCTGTTCGGTAATTTTACCAGTTGTCTTATGTTTTAAGATGAGTTTTTTAGCACCATAGTGCGTCATCTCTTCTTTTACTAAATAGTGATCTTGGTCATAAGAAACTAAATGCGATTCTTTAGAAAGTCCTGTTTGGCCTCTCCAAATATCTAATTGCACCGGCTCCCAAATTTTAGACTTGGCACTTTTATAAGCAGCGTCTAGTATAGCGTTTACTACATAGCCATCATAAAAAGTTTCTTTAGGTGCAATACCTTTTTCTAAAGCATTGAACATATCCATGAACATATGGTTATAGCCCAATTCATTTAACTCGTCACCTACTGGGAATAACCAGCCACTATTGCTTTCCGCCTTCTCTGCAATATAATCACCTCCTTTGCCAGTAGTGAACATGTCGAAACCGGTGCGTAAAAAAGAATTGATCCATATAGTGCCTTCGGTTCCCATTACTTCATCACGCAAATCTAATCCACCACGGAAAGTCCAGCTTACTTCAAACTGACCAATGGCGCCGTTTTCATATTTTACTAAACCAATAGCATGGTCTTCGGCATCAATTGGTTTTACTTGTGTGTCTGCCCAACACATTACTTCTACTGGTTTAATATCTTTCCCAATATAGCTGCGGGTAATTTCTACACAATGACATCCTAAGTCTAGAATACATCCACCACCAGCTTGTTCTATATCCCAGAACCATTCACTGTGCGGTCCAGGATGAGTTTCACGACTTTTTGCCCATAAGATTCTTCCCAACGCACCTTCCTGAACACTTTGACTTGCTTTAATAAACTTGGGTGTATATACCAAGTCTTCTAAGTACCCGTTGAAAATTCCAGCAGCTTCTACCGCTTCTAGCATTCTTTTGGCTTCCGCTGCATTTCTGCCCAAAGGCTTTGTAGTCATTACTGCTTTTTTGTGTTTGCAGCAAAGCATCACAGCAGCTTCATGTAAATTGTTGGGAAGGGCAATACAAACAATATCGACATCTTCTCTTGCTATTGCTTCTTCCATTACAGTGGTGTAATGATGACATTGATAGTCTTCCGCAAATTTGCGAGCGCTTTCTTCCCTTCTTGAATAAATACTCACTATCGTGTCTCTGCTTCTGTAACCTTGCAAAGAGTCTGCGTAAAAGCGGCCAATAAAGCCAGAACCTAACATGGCAATGCGTTGCATGAAATTGAATTTTTAAAGATTAAGTAGTTGCGATTGATTTTTTCTCTTTAAAGAATAAGATAAAGAATACTAGAACGGCTGCTGCTATATAAGCTGGTACCATCCATATACTCATCCAATTATGACCTGTAGCGGTTTTTGCCCCATCAACTACATATCCTGAATATCCTGTGCCAATTACCATTCCTAAACCATAAGTGGCAAAAGTGAATAATCCTTGAGCCGCATTTTTGATTTTCTCTCCCGCTTTTTTCTCAGTATACATGTATCCTGTAACAAAGAAGAAATCGTAGCAGATGCCATGTAATACAATACCTGCATATAACATCCAGTTAGCATCTCCGGTGTTGCCGTAAGCAAAAAATACATAGCGCAATACCCAAGCTAGCATGCCAAAAATGAGCATGTTCTTAACGCCTATTCGATTAAATAATAAAGGAATTGCTAAGATGAATACTGCTTCTGAAACCTGACCTAAAGTCATTTTAGACGCAGCATTCGGAAATTCAATTTCATTCAAAAAAGGATTGGCAAATCCATAATAAAACGATAAAGGAACACAAATTAAAATAGCTGCGATGAAAAATACTAAGTAAGATTTATCCTTGAATAACACAAAAGCCTCAGTGCCTAAAGCTGAAGAAGCATCTGCAGTTTGCGCCTTTGGAGGCGTGTTGGGTAATATAAAACTGAACAGCCCTAATCCCCCCGAAACGGCTGCTGCAATATAGAAAGTATCAGCAGACTTTTCAATACCCATTTGCCCAATCATTAAACCAGCAACAATCCAGCCAATAGTTCCAAATACGCGGATCCAAGGAAATTGTTTGCCTGGGTCTGTCATTTGAGAGAATGCTACGCTATTACTTAGTGCTATAGTAGGCATGTATAATAAAGAATAACAAAGAATGGTCCAATAAAAAATATTACTGTCAGTAATTTTAGTAGCCATAAATAAGAGTCCAGCACCCAAAATGTGTAATACACCCATTATTTTTTGGGCTGCAAAAAATCGATCAGCAATTAAGCCCACAAAAAAAGGAGATATCATAGTGGCAATTGCAAGAGCGCCGTAAGTTGCCCCAATTTGAATACCAGAAGCGCCTAAAGGGGGTTCGCTCATATAAGTTCCAAGTGTTACATACCAAGCACTCCAGATAAAGTACTGTAGAAACATCATCAACGATAATTTAATACCGGTTGTTATATTCATATAGCAAGTTTTGAATGGACAATATAATTATTATTTGTGATTTTGTTAAAGGAGATATTTGAGTATTTTGATTCCTAGTAAGCATGATGAAAATCATAAATAGCTTGAGGTATATTTATTAGCTTTAATTATCTAATAAATATGCAATGAAATTAGATTTATCATATACCCGATTTTTATTTACAGTTGGCTTATTTATGGGTTTTGTAGGCTGTAAGAAGACCGTTGATAATTCTATACAGAGTAATATTGAGCGAAGTCTTCAGGAAATGCTTAAGAACAACTATGCTTCGTATAAGCAAAAATATCCTAATTATCCTGGCGGAGTTGCTTTAAAAATACTCACTAAAAAAGGAGATTATTTTGTGAAAACTGGTTTGAGTGATGACATAAATGATCAAACTAAGTTTCGTGCAGCCAGCAATACTAAAACACTAACCGCTGCAGCAATATTATTCCTTCACCAACAGGGCAAATTAAATATTGAGCATAAGATTACTGATATAATACCTGAACTAAATATACCCTATGTCCCCAGTAATGCAGCTTATAATTTACCTTATAAGAATTCCATAACAATCTTAGATTTATTAAGACATCGGGCCGGCGTTTTTGACGTCTCTAATCAAAATATTCCCGATACGGTATCATTGCCTCTGCCATACAAAGGGCAAAATTACATTGACTATATACAGCAAACTGATTCAATACACACATTTACGTTTGATGAATTGGTTAATGTGGTATCTCAGTGCAAGTTATCTTCTTTTATTCCGGGTAATGGATATCATTATTCAAATACAGGTTATTCTATTTTAGGTAAAATTATTGAACGGGTTTCAAACAAAACATATCAACAGTTTTTGATTGAAGATGTTATGAAGCCCATGGGAATGGCTCAATCTTCAATGCCAGTTTTAGGAGCTGACCAACAAATCCCTTTGCCATTTGCTGCTGGATATGTGCTTTATAACAATACCAAATATAATGTTACCATCTCAAATATTTCAGCGAATGTTGCAGAGGGTAATTTAATTACTACACCCAATGATCTGGCTAATTTTCTTCGTAAATTATTGACAGGTCAAGGTATCTTGAATACCAATTTGGTAAATAGCGTGATGATGAATTATAAGTCGACTAATGATATCAATGCAGGAGGTTACGGCTGTGGATTAACTTATACCAATAATTTAGGTTATGGACATACAGGTGCACATGAAGGATATTTGTCTCAAATGGTATATGATCCAATTACAGGGTTTACTGCAGTTGCTTATACCAATGGTTGGAATTTAGAAAAAGGGATGTCTAGTTTAATAGAACAATTACGTGAAATTCTAGAAAATATTTGTTATCAAGCTAAAGCTATTAGCAACTAATTCACTTATACAATGAAATGCCTTGCAGTAAATGAAATTATTGAAGAAATGACTCAATTAGATTCAAATTGGAGTATTCAGGGTTCAAGAATTGAGCGAGCGTTTTTGTTTAAAGATTTTGGTCATGCATTTCAATTTATGACTTCAGTTGCTATTATTGCTGAAAAATTGAATCATCATCCTAATTGGTCTAATGTTTATAATAAAGTTTTTATTTCTCTTACCACACATGATGCTGGTGGGTTAACAGAATTAGATTTTAGTTTTGCAAAAGAAGTAGATGAAATTATAAAATCTTAGTTTCGGATTGTTGTTTATTTGTGTTACATTACAGTAACAATTTTATCGGCTTCCATTGCCGGACTGACAATTATCAAATGCCTGAGTAACATAATACAAATGTTACCCAAGACCCATTGGTCTATTTTTAGCCTGAACTTTAGTTGAAGATGCAATTATCAAACAGTTTTGTTTTGATATCGGCGTAAATACGCACTTTCAAAGTGTCGCAGGTTCATGCATAACGCAAAAATTAAATTATGAAAATTTACGTAAAAAATATGGCTTGTGTTAGCTGTAAAGTAGTGGTAACTGATGTATTGGTAGAATTAAATATACCTTTTTATAAAGTTGACTTGGGCGAAATAGATACCCATCAAGATGTTTCTGAGGAAGACAAGATAATTCTATATCGAAAATTGCGTAAGGCAGGATTAGAGTTATTAGAGAAAAAACAAGGGATTTTAATAGAAAGAATTAGACAAATCATGATTGATTATGTGTATAATTCTGATGGGAAGCCAGACCTGAAATTTTCTGTTTTACTTCGGAAAGAATTAAATCTCAGCTATACCTATTTGGCTAATTTTTATTCTGAAGTAGAATCTACTACTATAGAGCAGTTCATGATCGCTTTAAAAATTGAGCGAGTTAAAGAGTTGCTCATTTTTGGCGAAGACACAATATCCGAGATTGCTTATAAACTAAATTATAGTAGTACTGCTCATTTATCTACACAATTTAAACGCGTTACCGGATTAACACCATCGCATTTTAAAAATTTGAAGGAAAGGCGAAGGATTGCGATTCAGAATATATAATATTACTATAATTAAAAAAATCCAAAAAAAGAATAATTCTAAAAATGTTAACGATTTGATAATATAAGTGTAGATATATACCTATAATTGCGTACAAATTCAAGCTAATGCGCTTTTTTTTAATTATAGTTTTGTTTTATCCATTCTTCGCTTTTGCTCAGTTAGATTTACAAATTCGTAAAGAAACCCCATCCACATCAAAATGGTATGAGGGATTTTCTATAAGAGGCTACAGTCAATTTAGGTATAACCGTTTATTCGAAACCAATCCAAATTTAAATTGTGAACAATGCGACCGTTCATGGGGCAATAACGGTGGGTTTTTTATGAGACGTATGCGAATCATTTTTTCCGGACAAATAAGCAAAAATGTTTATTTCTATGTTCAGCCTGATTTTGCCAGCAGTCCTGCTTCAGATAGACTTCATTTTGGTCAAATAAGAGATGCTTATATTGACGTTGGTTTAGACAATGACAATGAATTCAGGCTTCGAATCGGTCAAAGTAAAGTTCCGTTTGGATTTGAGAATATGCAATCTAGTCAAAACCGAATTCCATTAGATCGAAATGATGCACTTAACAGTGCTGTTGCAAATGAACGTGATATTGGTACATTCTTTTACTGGGCACCTAGAGAAAAACGAAAGTTGTTTTCTAGTTTAATCAGTGAAGGGTTAAAGGGTAGCGGTGATTATGGTGTTTTTGCGTTTGGAATTTATAACGGTCAAACGGCAAATAATCCTGAGTTGAATAATAAGTTGCACATTGTTTCAAGGTTTAGTTATCCATTTGAATTAAATAATCAGATTGTTGAGGTTGGGTTACAAGCTTATAAGGGAAAATTTGTTATTCCAAGAGCTAATTTGTCAAACGGTGTAAAGTACATTTCTGATCTCAATTATGTTGATGAGCGAATTGCTACAAGTTTCGTTTTATATCCAAAACCCTTTGGTATTTTAGCAGAATATAATATAGGAAGAGGGCCAGCATTTAATAAAATTACAGATTCAATTGAAGTGCAACCTTTAAATGGAGGTTATATTACATTGAGTTACTTAAAAAAACTCAATAAGCAAACGTTGATTCCTTTTGTTCGCTATCAGTATTATAATGGGGGCAAAAAACATGAGCGAGACGCAAGAAGCTATATTGTTAATGATCTAGAAGTAGGCGCTGAATGGCAACCAAATAAAAACTTTGAGCTAGTAGTTAATTATACCATTTCTAATAGACGGTTTGAAGATTATATTTTGCAAAACAACTTGCAAAGAGGTAATCTGCTTAGGATTCAGGCTCAAGTAAATTTTTAGTATGTTTAAAACAGAAAAATCTCTTGTAAGTAAGTTGTATTTACTCGATTTGATGCCTATGGGAAATGGATATTTGTTTTTACCAGTTAAGGCTGAGATTCGAATGAATATAAAGAAACAAGCAGGGGATTATGTTAAATTAGTTCTATTTGCAGATAATCTTCTTATAGAAATACCAGAAGAATTAATACAATGTTTTTAGGTATGAATTATTGTAGTGAAAAGAAGTTTTCTAAATCTGATTTTTTAATTCAGCCTTTATCTAGAGGCGAATATGAAAATTGTCAATTTGACCATTGTGATTTTTCCAATCAAGATCTTTCTGATTGTAAATTCATAGATTGTGTTTTTTCTGACTGTAATTTATCATTAGTAAATCTTAAAAATACTGCTTTACAAAATGTGCAGTTTATAGATTCAAAATTGTCTGGGGTTCAATTTGATACTTGTAATCCTTTTGCTTTGTCGTTTACTTTCAAAAATTGTATCATTCAACATGCTACTTTTTTTCAGTTAAGATTGAACAAAACGGTATTTGAACAATCCGATTTAACAGGGTCAGATTTCTCTGCTGCGGATTTAACTGCGGCTGTTTTTGACCATTGTAATCTTGCACAAGTAATTTTTGAACGAACTATTTTGGATAAAGCTAACTTAACAACTGCGTATCATTTTTTAATTGATCCTACTGCGAATAGTATCAAGAAAACAAGATTTTCATTAGACGGTTTGCCTGGTCTTCTTAGTAGATATAATATTGTTATTGATTAAAAAATAATTATAAAACAAGATAAATTTATTGTTATTCAATAAATTTATCTATTTTTGGTTTTTAATTAATTTATTCAAACTGATAGTATGGAAATCAAAATTGGGTCTAAAGAGATGTTAACCATCTTGCATATTTTCGCATGGATAATTTTTATTGGAGTTTGTATTGAGGCAGGAGGAATTATTTTCAATACTTTCTTTGCTATGGTTATTAATCCAATCGGTGCAAAAAACTTTTGGATGAAAATTGATCTTTCTAATTTAATGAGCTACGATAAGGGGTATTTTTTAGTTATTACCTCAATTATGAGCATCGTTGCAGTAATGAAGGCATTGATGTTTTATCTGATAGTTAAACTCTTCCATAAAAAAGCATTTGATTTTACTCATCCCTTTAATTCAATATTAAAGCAATTTATTTCCAATTTAGCTTACTTGACTTTTGGAATTGGCTTATTTTCGATTTGGGGACTAAAATACGCTGCATGGTTGAGGTTAAGTAATATTTATATACCATCTCTTGAAGATTTACGTTTAGGTGGAGCAGATGTTTGGCTGTTTATGAGTGTTATTCTTTTTGTGATTGCCCAGATTGTTAAACGGGGGATTGACATTCAAACTGAAAATGATTTAACAATTTAATTATGCCAATAATAGTGAATTTAGACGTGATGATGGCAAAGAGGAAAATGTCATTAAATGAACTTTCGGATAAAGTAGGATTGACTTTATCAAATTTATCTATTTTGAAAACGGGGAAAGCAAAGGCAATTAGATTTGGCACTTTAGAAGCGATTTGTAAGGTTCTAGATTGTCAGCCAGGTGACATTCTTGAATTTGTTAATCAGCAATAAGATTATTTTACAATTAGCTGACTATTCCAATAATCAATAAGTTCAATTTCGTGTTTTAATTGAACTATGAATAACCTAATAGCGTACATCCCCATTTTTACTACTTTGTTCTCCATTTATTTCTTTCAAGAAATTTACCGTCATTATCAATTGAAGGGTAAAAATTACTTGTTATGGTGGACTGTAGGAGTTTTAACTTTTGGCTTAGGAACTTTATCTGAAAGTATTAATATACTTTTTGGGTGGAGTGAAGCTAATGTTAGGTATTGGTATATTGTTGGGGCCTTATTAGGCGGATATCCATTGGCGCAGGGCAGTGTGTATTTGTTGTTGAATAAGCAGTTTGCACATATCACTACCTTCTTTTTTATGCTGTTAATTGTTGTAGCTTCTTATTTTGTTGTTTTAACGCCAATAGAATTACCTAAATCGTTTAATTATAAATTGACTGGGAGTGTTTTTGCTTGGAAATGGGTTCGTTATTTCTCTCCACTAATAAATATTTATGCTTTTCTTTTTTTGGTAGGAGGGGCCATATATTCAGCGCATAAATATTATAAACAGGGTATTAAAGAAGCTCCATTTAGAGGGAATATTTTTATTGCAATTGGTGGATTGCTTCCTGGTATAGGTGGTTCTTTTACAAGAGCGGGCTATGTAGAAGTTTTATATGTGACTGAATTTATTGGCCTGGTTTGTATTTATTATGGGTATAAGATTATCAAGGAAAATAAAGCCTATTTAAAAGTGGGGACTGCCAATACCTAAAAAAGGGGGCTATTGGTCCAAATAAATAGTAAATGGTTTATTGTACACAATTATTAGCCATATTGCACTATGTCCTCTATGTTCATCAAATCGGCGATATTTTTTTGGGTATTATTAATTAATTTTTCTTCACTAACTGCACAGAATGCAGTATTGAAAGGAGTTGTTATTGATAATAAATCAAGGAATCCTATTGAATTCGCCAGTGTGTCAATTTTAACGGAAGTAGATTCGTCTGTTATTGCAGGATTTTTGACTCAAAAAAATGGTACTTTTTATTTTTCTAAACTTAGCGAAGGAAAGTTTTTATTGAAAGTGGTCTCTTTGGGTTCAAGAACCATTTTTTTGCCATTCACCATCCAACAAAAAAGTCAACAGTTGCACTTAGATAGTATTTTATTATCTACAGCTAATGATTCGCTTGGTGAAGTAATCGTTACTGGCAAAGTCAATAATAACTTTTCCTATAAGTTAGATAAACAGACTTTTAAAGCAAATCAGTTTGAAACTGCTCGTGGTGGAACTGCAACGGATATATTGAAGAATTTGCCATCTGTAGCTGTGAATGGTGCTGGCGAAATTAGTGTAAGGGGATCTACAGGATTTTTAGTATTAATCAACGGCAAGCCTGTTTTAACCGACGCTCAAACTATCTTAAGCCAATTGCCAGCAAATACAATTGATGGAATTGAATTGATTACTGCTCCTTCAGCAAAGTATGATTCGGATGGAAGGTCAGGAATAATCAATATAACAACTAAAAAAGGTGTTGCCGATGGGTTTGAATTGCAGGCTAATGCATTAGGAGGTTTACCCAGTACAACGGACTATAATAATTTAGAAAAGCCGATTCGATTTGGAGGAGATTTTACCCTTAGTTTTAAGAAAGATAAATTAGACATTTCCGTAGGTGCTAACTATAATCGAAATGATGCTAATGGCTCTAGAGAAGGTGATGTTTATACAATCAATGATGTGAACAGAACAATCACTCGTTTCCCTTCCATTGGTGAAAGAAGTTTTGATCGGTATAATTACGGATTAAGAACTGCTATTAATTTCACCCCGAATCAAAGTAACTCGATAAATATTGGTTTCTTTAAGAGTAGAAAGTATCAGCAAAGAAGAGCAGATCTGGTTTATAATAATTCTGTAGAAAATAGTACGAATGGGACTATTATAAGTCAGTTTCCCTATTTTAATTCAAATGTTCAAAATAAGGAAGGAGAATTTTTGGTAGGCAGTTTTGATTATGTGCATACTTTTAAAAGTAAGTCAAAAATTTCTAGCTCGTTCATTTATGAAAAAGCAAATCTTTATGGGAATACATTTAATCAAAATGTAGATTTAGTTTCAAAATCAATTCCCTTTCAATTGGTTACTAACCCCTATCAAAATCCAATTGAGGGGTATAGATTTAAACTAGATTATAGTACATCAATTGGAGCTGGAAAATTCGAAGCGGGTTATCAATTTAGAAAAGACCAACAAGATGGCAAATTTGATTATGCCGTAACTCCTTTTTTTAATCAACCGGATATTTTAAAATTTAGGGGTACTGCTAAATCAATAAACAATATTAATAGTGTTTATGCTCAATATGGTGGCAAGATCTCAAAATTACAGTATACTACTGGGTTGAGATTTGAACAAGCGAATAGGGAAGTAGTTTTGTCATCAGAAATTAATCCTCATTTATTAAAGATGAGGAATTTGTTTCCTTCTCTAAATTTGCTTTATACTTTTAATAATAACTGGAATGCTAAAGCTGGCTACAGTAAACGCATACAGCGGAATAATAGTTTTGAATTAAATCCAATACCCGAAAGGGAACATTCTGAAACTTTAGAACAAGGTGATCCAGATTTATTGCCACAGATAATTGATTTAATGGAAATGGGGATAAATTATAATTTTTCTAGAGGGACTTTCTTCGCAACGGTTTATTTTCAAGATATTCAAAACCCGGTTCAAAGAGTAAATAGTGTGTACACGGATACTATATTGAATAGAGTCTTTACTAATGTGAATAGAGCTAGGCTAGTTGGGATTGAGATGGGTACAAATATTAAGTTGACTCAGTGGTATAACTTTTATTTTGGCGCTAATATGTATAATTATAAAATTATTGGGGGACTGAATATATTAGGTTCTACATCATTTGTCAATAATTCAAATTGGGTTTTCTCTATCAATCAGAATAATTCTTTTAATCTTGGTAGAAACTGGAATTTACAAACTAATGTGAATTATTTATCTGCAAGACCAACTGCTCAGGGAGAAGACTCGAGATTTTTATCTGTCAACTCTTCAGTTAAAAAAACAATTTTAAATGGGAGATTGTCCATAGGGTTGCAATGGCAAAATATGAGCCTTGGTTTTATGAACACAAACCAACAACGTATTACCACTTCTGGAAAAAATTTCTATACCACCACCAATTATATATACGAGACAGATGTACTACTAATCAATTTTGGTTTTAATATAAATAAGTTGACCAATAAGCCCAAACTTCCAATAAGTGAAATTAGTGAAAGGGAATTTTAACTCAATACTGCTCGTACCAGCTAAATTTCTCTTTGATAATGGTTGCTTTTTCTTTTTTCAAATAGTTTAAAAAAGCTAGTGAAACTGGGGAATGTTTTTTCCCTTTTAACCATATTAAACTCCAGGTAGTTTTAATTGGAAGTCCTTTTGTAGGAATAATCTGTAATTCTTTGTTTTGTAACTCATTCTTTATACCAATAAGCGGCATAATGGAATATCCTAGTCCAGCTAGTAAGGCTTGTTTTATTGCTTCATTAGAAGTTAGTTCCATTTTTTTCTGAATACTTAATTGATTTTTTTCAAAATATTTTTCCATTGTTTGCCTAGTTCCAGATCCTTGTTCTCTAAATATAATCGGCATATCCTTAATGGTAAGTTTAGGTTTGTTATATCCTACTAAGTATAATTTGTTTTGTAATAGGTCTAGCTGTTCAATATTAATTGAATTAGGGAGAATAGATACCAATGCAAAGTCGATTTCGTTTTTTTCTAAACTCTCAATTACCCTAGACTTATTTGTAACATCCATATTTAATTCTATTCCTATATTCTTTTTCATAAATCCTGTCAAAAAATAGGGCATTACATATTTTCCAGTAGAGACTACGGATAATCTTAGTCGTCCTGCAAGTTGACCTTTGTATGCCAAAGTCTTATTATTAATTGCATAAACTTGGTTGATTATTTCCTCTGCAGCTTGTGCAATTTCTTTTCCAAAATCAGTAATATATAATTTTCTACCAACCACTTCAGTCAAAGGAATTTCGAACTGATCTTGAAAATTTTTTAGTTGAATCGATACAGCTGGTTGGCTTAGATGTAAGTCTTCTGAAGCTTTAGTAACACTCTGTGTTTCTACTACTTTTAGAAAAATTTGTAGTTGATTTAAAGTATAATTCATAAAAATAATTTATGGTTAATATAGTAAATATAAATAAAAACTTATGTAAAATGAGTGCAAATTTGCATCGGTTAGTTACAAGCCAAACATATATTATGAATAAATTGCAACTTAAGACATCAATGGGAATCATTTTTGTAGGATTATTATTAATCTTCTCTATTAAATCAGTTGATCCAATTTATAGTAACCTTTTTTCTTCTGTTTCGATTATAATCGCAGCATTTACATCCCATATTTTTTTAAATCGCAATCAAGGTAAATCAACTCATGAGTAACAAACTTTTTATTGTTTGTCCTTTTTCATGTGTAGAAGGTAAACTTAAGCGTAAATATGGCTCAAATGTTTTCTTTGTTTCATGCCCTGGCGCAGTAATACCCTACAATGACAATTTGTTTATTGAAGTATTGAAGGATGAGATTATTAGGAATAATATCAATACAGTTTATTTTGTTAATGATACAAACTCTAGAATCATTAGTTCTATAATACAGAATGAAAATTTGTTTGGTTTGGATGCCGAATATTTGATACAAAATATTTATAATAAAGCTTATCCAATAAGTTTAAAAGGGCGTTCAATACGATATCAACAATTTAAATTAGCTGAATGCATTGTGCATAATCAAAAAGATGATTTTTTGACTAATGGTGTTTTTACTGATTTAATAATTGATGAGAAAATAATGGTCAAGAGCTTGGTAATATCCTCTTCAATGCAATTGATTAAAGAGTCTCGAATTGCATCTTCTGTTAAAATAGCATATGAACTATAATTTATTATTAGATAATTTAACTAATCCAGCTTTATTGTTTTTCGTTTTAGGTATTTTGGCTGTTTATTTGAAAAGTGATCTAGAAATCCCCCCTAATTCATCTAAGTTTATTTCTCTTTATTTATTATTTGCTATTGGTTTCAAGGGAGGCCAAGAGCTTTCTCATGAAACTTTCACTTCAGAAATTGCTTGGTCAATGCTATTTGGGGTGGCTATTTCAATTGTTATTCCATTGTATACTTTTTTTATACTCAAGAAGCGGTTGAATATATACAATGCTGGTGCAATTGCTGCTGCTTATGGATCTGTAAGTGCAGTTACATTCGTAACAGCAGTTACTTATTTAGAATCTCAACAATTAGGAGTTCATGGTTATATGGTAGCTATTATGGCTTTAATGGAATCTCCTGCAATTATTGTAGGACTGTTGCTAATTAGTTTATTTGATACAGAGGAAGCAACTGATATTAAGAAAAGGGATGTTATCAAACATTCTTTTACCAATGGAAGTGTATTACTTATTTTGGGGAGTTTAATAATTGGATTTGTTGCTAACGCAAAACAAGCGGAGGGGATTAAACCATTTACGAATGATTTGTTCAAAGGGTTTCTCGCCATCTTTTTATTAGATATGGGAATTTCAAGCGGGAAAAAATTAAAAGCTTTCTTTTCTTTTGGATTATTTCCTTTCTTTTTTGCCTTCTTTATCCCGTTATTGAATGGCACTTTTTTTGCATGGGCTAGTATGTTGGTTACAGATGATATTACCAATAGATTCATGTTTGCTATTCTTGCTGCAAGTGCCTCTTACATTGCGGTTCCTGCAGCAATGAAAATATCAGTTCCAAAAGCAAATCCTGGTCTATTTTTGCCAATGGCACTTGCTGTTACCTTTCCTGTAAATATTACGATTGGAATGCCTCTTTACTTTTTAATTGCTCAATCTACTTGATATACTGATTTATCTTTTTTATATTTAAGCATAAATCAATTTTATGAAGCGGAAAATCTTTACAGTTGCTACTGTACTGTTTGCATTGATGTTTATCAATGGCGGTTTAAATAAATTTTTTAATTATATACCCGTGCCGCCTGATTTGCCTGCTGAAATGGTAAAAGTAAATACAGCATTAATGGAAATTGTTTGGTTAATGCCATTGATAGCTGTAGCTGAATTAGTAGGTGGAGTTTTATTATTAATCCCTAAACTTAGGGCACTTGGTGCTATTGTCATATTCCCAATTATGGTGGGTATTGTACATATTCATGCAACAGTAGCTTTGAGTGGGCTGCCTTTAGCAATAGCACTCTCAGTCATTTTATTATGGATTATGTGGGAGGACAAAGCCAAGTATCTGCAATTAATTAAGTAATACATAGTCAATTTTTATTCGGGTATAAGGGTTCTCCTATTTATCACTTATTTATTTCAAGTAATTATATTGGAAAATTTATTCACCATATTGCCAGATCTAGTAGGAACTTTTGCTTTTGCAATAAGTGGAATAAAGTTGGCATCAGGTAAGCAAGTTGACTGGTTGGGGGCTTATATTATAGGCTTGGCTACAGCTATTGGTGGAGGAACAATTAGGGATTTATTGTTAGGAGTCACCCCATTTTGGATGTTAGATAGCCGGTATTTTATTACTACAGGGGTAGCATTATTTGCAACCTTGTTATTCAAAGAAAAATTGTTCAGATGGAAAAACACCCTTTTTTTATTTGATACAATTGGTTTAGGGTTGGTTACTATTGTGGGGATTACCAAAAGTTTAGATGCCAATTTTCCTTTTTGGGTTTGTATTGTAATGGGGGCAATTACAGGTTCTATTGGTGGTGTGATTAGGGATATTTTATTGAACGAAGTACCGCTTTTATTGCAAAAAGATATTTATGCCTTAGCTTGTATTGCTGGCGGTGTGGTTTATTTTACCTGTCATTTTTTTAGTTTATCAACTGGTTTTACGGAAATCATAGCAGCCTCTATAGTGATATTAATTAGAGTGTTAGCAGTTCAATTCCATATTCATTTGCCAATTTTGAAATCAATACAACCTCAATCAAAAAGATAAAACTTTTTTTATGCCATCTATTAAAATTGAAATTAAATGGGCTATTATTTTTTCTATAATGGTGTTAGTTTGGATGTTATTAGAGAAATTAAGTGGATTGCATAGCACTTATATAGATTACCATCTTTATTTAACCAATTTGTTTGCCATACCCGCAATATGGGTAATGGTTTTAGCTTTAAAAGAAAAAAAGAAAATATACTATAATGGTAATATCAGCTATAAGCAAGGGTTGATATCTGGAATTATATTGTCTGTTATTATTGCATTATTTAGTCCTTTAACTCAATGGATAACAACCTATATTATCACTCCAGCATATTTTCCTAATGTAATTAAGCGTTCTGTGGAAATTGGTTATTATAAAACAACGGCAGAAGCAGAAGCTAATTTTAATTATTCAAATTATGCTATTCAAGGGGCTATTGCAGCAATTATCATGGGTTTAATAACAACTTCTATTGCCATGATTTTTATTAAATCAAAAAAGTAAATAAAGTTAGAATCTGTAAATAATGTATTATTTATCCATTGTTCTGTAATATTTAACAGCTGAAACTGATTGACCTTTAGTCTTTCTTAATAATATTTAAAAAGACTACATGAAAAACACTACAGAATTATTGGGCAATTGGAAAGAACTAAAAGGTAAAATGAAACAAAAGTATGCAATGCTAACTGATGATGATTTATTGTTAGTAGAGGGTAAGCATGAAGAGTTAATGGGTAGATTACAAGCTAAATTGGGCAAGTCTAAGGAAGAAATGCACGATATCATTAATACTTTATAGTTTAACTAACAACCAAAATCATAATCATGAAATCTTTTAAATACTTTTTATTTGCCTTTGTTTTATTCGCTGGTAACGGATTGATGAGTTGTAATTCTTCTGCTGAAAAAGTGGAAAAAGCTGAAGATGAAGTTAAAGTAGCTAATGAAAATTTGGATCAAGCCAATGCTGAATATTTAGCTGATGTAGAAAAGTTTAAGGCAGAAACTAATCAAAAAATTGCTGATAATGCCAAAAGTATTGCGGACTTTAATGCAAGGATTGTTTCGGACAAGAAACTTGCAAAAGCAGAATACAAGGAGAAAATTGCTGCATTAGAGTTGAAGAATACTGATATGCAGAAAAAAATGGCTGATTATAAAGCGGATGGTAAAGATGACTGGGCTAAATTTAAAGAAGAATTCAACCATGATATGGATGAATTAGGAAAAGCCCTAAAAGATTTTACTATCAAGAATGATTAAACAGTTTTTTAATATTGATGCGAATGATGCTTTAAACGCATTACACACATCAACCAATGGATTATCCCAATTAGAAGCCACTAATCGTTTAGCCAAATATGGCCTGAACGAATTAGTAACCAAGAAAAATAAACCCGCATGGGTTTATTTTTTTGACCAGTTTAAAAACTTCATGATTCTCATTTTAATGGTAGCTGCAATTCTATCTGGAATAATGGGAGATATGGTAGATACAGTGGTTATATTGGTTATAGTATTATTAAATGCTTTGTTAGGGTTTAGCCAAGAGTATAAGGCTGAAAAGTCAATGTTGGCTTTGAAAAAAATGAGTGTTACTACAGCTCGAGTTAATCGAGATGGGAATCCAGCCATAATCCCTTCAGAAGAATTGGTTCCCGGCGATATTGTTTTTTTAGAAGCGGGTAATATTGTTCCTGCAGATTTACGATTAATAGAAGTTCATGCTTTAAGTATTGATGAGTCTTCTTTAACAGGAGAATCAAATGCTATTCACAAGAAAATTGAAAAAATCATCGATAAGGATATTTCCTT
Source organism: Sediminibacterium sp. (assembly GCF_051860225.1). Classification (GTDB taxonomy): domain Bacteria; phylum Bacteroidota; class Bacteroidia; order Chitinophagales; family Chitinophagaceae; genus Sediminibacterium. Next base: position 580,364 of record NZ_JBHYEI010000002.1, on the reverse strand, counting down.
AGGCGATCAGTTGAATATGGCATTTAAGGGCACACTTGTAACTGCTGGTAGAGCAACTGGATTAGTGGTTGTAACTGCTATGTCTACAGAATTGGGCAAAATTGCAGGACTACTTCAAGAAGAAAAACCAACTACCCCTTTACAGAGAAGAATGGACCATTTTGGTAAAAATCTTTCTTACATAATTTTACTGATATGCTTAATTCTATTTATTAGTGGACTGGTAAGAGGAGAAGATCCATTTACTTTATTATTACTTTCAATTAGTTTGGCAGTAGCGGCTATACCAGAAGCTTTACCCGCACTTATTACCATTGCTCTGGCAAAAGGCGCTGCTAGATTGGCAAAGCGAAAAGCTTTAATTAGAAAACTTCCTGCTGTTGAAACTTTAGGTTCTGTAAGCTTTATTTGTTCTGATAAGACAGGAACACTTACCCAGAATAAGATGGAAGTGGTTGAGTATTTTGAAAATACGGTTTTGTCCCCCTCTTTTTCAAATACCCCTTTATTGCTTTCTGTATTGTTAAACCAAGATATTCAATTTAATCAATCCGGTGAGGCCTTGGGAGAGTCAACAGAATTGGCACTGGTAAACTATTGTATTTCCAAATTAGGTATTGCTGAATTTCATAAATTATACAAGCAATATCCGCGGGTAGCAGAAATTCCATTTGATTCCGATAGAAAATGTATGACTAACATACATCCTTTTGGGGATCAATTTTTGGTCATCACAAAAGGGGCAAGTGAAACGATACAAACTTGTTTATTAGACGAAACTGCTAAACAACAAATGTTGACGATGTCTGATAAATGGGCTTCAAAAGGTATACGGGTAATAGCATACGGATTTAAGCTATTAGATCTGTTGCCACAACAAATTACCAGTGAATCAATTGAGCATGATTTAGTTTGGCTAGGACAAATAGGTTTGATGGATCCTCCTAGAGTGAATGTCAAAAGAGTGATTGAGGAGTGTAAGGAAGCTGGAATTAAGCCTGTAATGATTACGGGTGATCATCCAACAACCGCTAGAGCTATTGCTATGCAAGTAGGAATAATGGAAGAAACCGATGTATTAATTTCGGGTATTGAATTGGAACATTTAAAAGACGTTGATTTACAGAAAACTGTTGTCGATATTGCTGTTTATGCAAGAGTTTCTCCCAATCAAAAACTTAGGATTATTAAAGCATTGCAAAGCAAAGGTCATTTTGTTGCTATGACTGGGGATGGAGTGAATGATGCACCATCATTAAAAGAAGCCAATATAGGTGTGGCAATGGGTATTACAGGCACTGATGTAAGTAAGGAAGCGGCAGATTTAATTTTACTAGATGATCATTTTGGAACAATTGTAAATGCAATTAAAGAAGGAAGAAGAATTGTAGACAATATTCGCAAATTCATTAAATATATCATGACCTGTAATGGAGCTGAAATTTGGACGATTTTTTTAGCTCCCATTTTAGGAATGCCTATTCCCTTATTGCCCATCCACATTCTATGGATTAATTTAGTTACAGACGGATTGCCTGCTTTAGCATTGGCTAATGAAAAAGCTGAAATGGATATTATGAAGCGGCCACCAAGAAAAGCGGATGAAAGTTTTTTTGCGGATGGGGTTGGTTACCATATAGTTTGGGTTGGACTTTTAATGGCAGGGGTGACTTTAGCTACTCAAGCTTATGCATTGCATAATGAGTTTGCTCATTGGCAAACAATGGTTTTTACTGTATTATCATTTGCTCAGTTAGGACATGTGTTGGCAGTTAGAAGCGATAAAACATTTTTATTTCAACAAGGTATTTTTTCGAATCCTCTTTTATTGCTTTCTGTTTTATTTACTTTTTGTTTACAGTTAGGAGTCATTTATATACCCTTCTTAAATGCAATATTTAAAACACAACCATTAAGTTTACAAGAGTTAGGTTTTTGCACATTAATGGCGATGGTTGTATTTCATGCAGTTGAATTAGAGAAACTAATTAAGCGCTTGCAAAATATCCGCTAAAATATCTTCTTTATTTTCTAGCCCCACACTAATCCTGATAAGCCCTGGTGTAATATTTACAGCCTGTCTTTCTGCTTCAGATAATTTAGCGTGAGTAGTACTAGCTGGATGTGATGCAATGCTTCTTGTATCTCCTAAGTTAGCGGTGAGTGAAAGCATTTGGAGTTGGTCTAAGAATTTTCTACCAGCTTCAATCCCCCCTCTTAATTCAAAACATACTATGCCACCACCATTTTGCATTTGCTGAGTGGCGATTGAATAATGCGGATGAGAAGCTAAAAATGGGTATTTCAAAGTAGCAATACTTGGATGATTTTCTAGCGATTGAGCAATGTACAAAGCATTAGAAGCATGGCGCTCCATTCTCACATCTAGGGTTTCAATACTTTTGCTTAATACCCATGCATTAAAAGGTGATAGGGCAGGTCCGGTACTGCGGCAAAACAAATAGATTTCTTTAATCAAATCTTTGCGTCCAACCACAGCGCCTCCTAATACTCTACCTTGTCCATCCAACCATTTTGTTGCTGAATGCACCACTAAGTCTGCTCCAAATGCAATGGGCTGCTGATTTACAGGGGTCGCAAAACAATTGTCTACATTTAAAATAATATTATGCTTTTTTGCCAGCTTCCCTATCATAACTAAATCCAATATTTCTAAACCCGGATTAGTGGGTGTTTCTAAATAGATCATTTTTGTATTGGGGGTAATAGCAGCTTCCCATTCTTCTTCTGTTGCATTAGCGCCTATATAACCGTATTCAATTCCATATTTGGGCAAATATTTTGCAATAACAGTATGGGTACTACCAAATATTGAATTACAAGACAGTAATCGATCACCTTGTTTTAATAATGCCATGAACGAACCGAATACCGCACTCATTCCTGAAGCAGTTGCATAGCCTGCTTCAGCACCTTCTAGAGCAACTAATTTGTCAATGAATTCTTGTACACTTGGATTACTAAAGCGAGAATAAATATTATCGTCCGATTCATCTGCAAAAGCAGCACGCATTTCTTCCGCATTATCAAAACAAAAACTGCTGGTTAAGAAAAGGGGAGTAGAATGTTCCATTTCTTGAGTGCGTTCTGTTTGAATGCGGATGGCCTGTGTTTGCTTTTTCATAATTCTATTGCTGCTTTTAAAATTTTCACAAAGGTACGCTTCACATGTCTTTATTTTGTGGTAGAATTTTGAACAATGGCCATACAGCATTATACTTGCGAAGCACCTTTTTTATTGGAATGTGGTGAAACTTTACATGGTTTAGAAATAGCTTACCATACTTATGGTAAAATGAATGAATCGGGTAGCAATGTTATTTGGATTTGTCATGCTTTAACAGCTAATTCGGATGTAGCAGATTGGTGGAAAGGATTAGTAGGAGAAGGTTGTTTAATTAATCCAGAGGAATATTATATTGTCTGTGCCAATATAATTGGATCTTGTTATGGATCTACTGGGCCTTTGAGCAAGAATCCTGTAAATCAACAGACTTATTATGCTCAATTTCCACTAATTACCATTCGCGATATGGTAGCTGCACATATATTGCTAAGACAGCATTTGGGAATTCATTCTATTGAATTAATGATGGGGGGAAGTATGGGTGGATACCAAGTGTTGGAATGGGCAGTGATGGAGCCTTCGGTTATTAAGAAGTTGTTTTTAATTGCTACATCCCCTTCCGAATCCGCATGGGGTGTTGCGGTACATACCGCTCAAAGACTAGCCATTGAAGCAGATGCTACATGGAGACATTATACTTCAGATGCTGGTGCTGCAGGATTAAAAGCCGCTCGTGCTATAGGTATGCTCACTTATCGCAATTACGCTACTTTTCAAGAGAAGCAGACGGACCCAGATCCTGAAAAAATAGATGACTTTAAAGCATCATCCTATATTAATTACCAGGGGAAAAAATTGGTGAATCGTTTTAATGCATTCAGTTATTGGTTGCTTACTAAGGCAATGGATAGCCATCATTTAGCAAGGGGCAGGGGAGGTAATTTACTAGCTGTATTGCAAAGCATACAACATCCCACATTAATCATTGGAATAAGTTCTGATATACTTTGTCCTGTGGATGAACAACAATTCATGGCTACTTATATGCCCAATGCATCCCTAGAAATCATTCATTCTACCTATGGGCACGATGGCTTCATTATTGAGACGCAACAAATCTCCAATCTTTTAAAACCCTTTATGCATCAAGTCTAAAGCGGATTGTATTTTTTTACCGCTTGTTGATATACCGTTGCTTTATCTAAAGTCATTTTTTTCGTTTGTTGCTTCACATACATGTCCATTTGGTCTGTGTAGTGTGGTGAATCTTTTCTTGCCGATGCTCCATATACATTGATGCTTTCAATGATTGGTCCGTCTTTGGTAAAGCGCACCAATTCAATATACGCATCTCCTTGATTGCCTTTGTACATTCCATCTTTGTAAGGAATAGAATACATAGGAGCCAATACATCTGGTAAGCCTGGTAAAGGCAAAGCAACATTCCCCCTCACTAGTTTTTGAATATCGCCCAATTGCAAATTGGTTCTATTAAAACCCGCTAGCATTTTATTTTTTGCTGCTCTAAGTATTTCCACCGCCTGATTTTCGGTAATTGTTTTTTGCTTTAAGTAAAGCGCTCTATTATCATAAACAGTATGCGTAATCATAAAAAAAGTGCCAGCTCCAATACTTTCCGCATCAGCAATTTTATTCCAAGATTTTAAGTTTGAAATTAAGTCTGCAATATCTGTATACTTCATTTCATCTAGCATGAATAGGGTATCGATATTATACGGAAAATAAAAGTTGGATGGGAACTGTCTACTGAATTTGATTCGTTTAAAGTCTTCGTAACTCACTTTATTCAAGGGTTTGAGCATTTCCTCAAAACGCTTGCTGCGATTGTTTTCTAGGGTTTCATATCCCATTGTAATATCTCTTACAATGGGATTTTCAGGACCTTCCGTAGAATGAAAAGGAGAGTGGTTGGTATTGTATACAAATCCAGATTTTGGTTGTAGAACCTGCGGTAATGCATCAATAGGGTGCAATTGATTCCAAAGTGTTGCACTGGTATTTCCAGGCAAAGTAGTTTTCCAATTAAAGTTTTTATCTCTGATGGGAATTCGTCCGTTACTGATATAATAAATGGTATCATATTTATCTGCATATACAATATTGTAACCAGGAATGGCTTTCATATTTACAGCTGCTTTAAACTCTGTAAAGTTTTTGGCTTTATTAAAGCGATACCATTGTTCTAAACCTCTGATATCCATTTGAGCAGGCATTCTGATAGAGAAACTGCCTCTGTCAGTAATAATGGTTGGTCCATATTTACTCCAGTATGCTTTTTTCTTAACATTGATTTTTAAACCAGCAATTTTTACTTTTAAACTGGCCACTTTTTCTTCTAATATTTCCCATTTACCGTCAAATTTATATTGGGTCTTATTTTCTGGGTTTATTTCTAATTGATACACATCCAATTTATCAGGCTCATTCACTGTGTGTGCCCAACCTAAATATTCATTTACTCCATGCAATATGGAAGGAGCACCTGGGAAGTTCGCTCCCAAAATATTCCATCCTTCTTCGCTACTTAAATGGGCTTCATAAAAAGCAACTGGTCCCTCCAGCGGCTGATGGGCATTGATAGCTAGGTATACATTGCCGTCTGTTGTTTTGTTACTGTTAAAGGCAAATGCATTGCTTCCCTGTGTTTTATAATTTTCTAACAAGGGAACAGTACCACCAAAAATTGCAGCCAATGCTTTATCAGCCCCTGAAAGCACACAAAGTTGTAAAACAGAGTACTGCACCATGTCTTTGGGGGTAACGGGGAATACTTTCTTAAGCAATACTTCTTTGGGATGTTTGGCTGCGTAGGCATTTAGACCAGCGCAATATCCTTCCAATAGTTTTTTAAAGTCGGGTGCTAAATCCGATTCATATCTTTCTTCTACCAATTCTGGTATTCGTAATAAATGAACAATATAATCGATAGAAGCGCCTTTTTTCCCCTGGTTTTGCGCTAGCATGGCTTTGCCTGCAAGAAGGGATTGTTGTATGGTCGTAAAGTCGTCTTCCGCATGCGCCCAAGCCAAGCCATACGCTACTTCAGGGTCTGTTTTTCCGAAAATATGGGGAACGCCGTATTTGTCGCGGATAATATCAATTTTGGAAGGATTAATTTGTGCTTGAGAATGGATAGTAAATAGCAAGCAAGCAATCAAGATGATTTTTTGAAACATAAACCGGTTTTCGTTTTAACAAATCTAAGGGTATAAGGTTGATTGAACTAAAATGCTACCAGCATGTTATCTTTGTTAAAATAATCAACCATGGGAATCTGGAACCAAATTCAGCAGTATTTATTTATCAAGAAAGAAGATCCCAATGCACCCAAATCTGCTTGGATGAAGTATATGCATGGGATGAATCGAATTTCTTTGTTGATGTTTTTGATTGCAGTCCTGTTCATCATTATTAAACAAGTGGTCATTCCAATGTTTAAATAATTGATGGTTGTAGGAATTGCATAATTAGGTTCGAAGCGTTTTTGGATGCATGTCCACCCGCTGATAGTAATTGATACAATTTTGAATATTCTTCCTTAAGTATTTCTTGAGCTTGATTATTTTTTAAGATTGAATTCAAGGCCTGAACTAAGTTGGCTGTATTCAATTCATCCTGAATTAATTCCTTGACTATTTCCTTATCCATAATTAAGTTAACCAGGGAAATGTATTTAATCTTAACCAATCTTCTTGCAATCTGGTAACTGATATTGCTTCCTTTGTAACAAACAACTTCTGGTACACTAAATAAGGCAGTTTCTAAGGTAGCAGTTCCGCTGGTAACCAATGCTGCGCTGGATTGCATCAATAACGCATAGGTACTATCTTTCACCACTTTTACATTGGTTTGTCCTGCTAAAAATGGTTCATAAAATTGATCTTCTTGGCCTGGGGCTTTAGCTACCACAAATTCATAATCAGGAAAATAGGAAGCTACACTTAACATGATGGGCAACTTTTTCGCAATTTCTTGTTTACGACTACCCGGTAATAAAGCCACAATTTGCTTTGGTTCTGATGGATGCGATACTTTAAATTCTTCAATGACTTCAATTAAAGGATGACCTACGTAATTAACCTCCCAATTCCATTGTTCTTTAAAATAGTTTTTTTCAAAAGGAAGAATGCACAACATTAAATCGATGCATTGTTTCATTTTCTTTACTCGATTGGCTTTCCAAGCCCACACTTGTGGGGCAATATAGTAGACCACTTTAAATCCTTGTTGTTTAGCCCATTCAGCAATGCGTAAATTAAATCCTGGATAGTCAATAAGAATAAGCACATCAGGCTGAAAGTCAAAAATGTCTTTTTTGCAAAAGCTTAGGTTACCTAAAATAGTGGGTAAGTTTTTAATTACTTCTGCAAATCCCATGAAAGCTAAATCTCTGTAATGCTTTACCAGTTGGGCTCCTGCCGCTTTCATTAAATCTCCACCCCAGCATTGAATTTGTGCCGAAGGGTCTTGTATTTTCAATTGTTTAATCAGGTTACTGCCATGTAAATCTCCGCTGGCTTCCCCCGCTATGATATAGTATTTCATGATGAATAACTAAATAAATAGTTAAATAACTAAAAAAATAGTTGTTAAACTAAAAATTTAGTTATAAGTTTACTCTTGTAAATGTACATCATGAAACCATTAACCAAAGCAGAAGAACAAATAATGCAGTCTATCTGGAAGTTGGAAACAGCTTTCTTAAAAGACGTTATTGATGCCCAACCTGAACCCAAGCCCCATAGCAATACCATTGCTACTATTGTAAAAATTTTAGTAGACAAAGGATTTGTAGGAGTGAACCAAATTGGACGTGTGCATCAGTATTATCCCATTGTAACCAAAGAAGAATACTCTTCAAGTACGATTCGAAATTTAGTAGATGGATATTTCGAGGGTTCTTTTGCCGATGCCGTATCCTTTATGGTCAAACAAAAAGACATCAGCGTAAAAGAATTGGAATTGTTATTACAAGAAATGAAAAAAACTAAAAAATAATTGTATGCAAACCACCATTTATTATTTTCTTCAGGTAGTTTTTTGTTCTGCTATTATGATGGGATATTACTGGCTTGTGCTGCGTGATAATAAATTTCATCAGTATAATCGGTTTTATTTATTGGCGATTGCAGCGCTTTCTTGGATCGTTCCGCTCATAAAGATTCATTGGAATGAGACCAGTTTTTCAGAAGACACCAATATTTATTACTTCCTTTCTGCAGTCGCAGAGAACAATACTGAAATTGAATCTAGTTTCAAGTTGAATTGGTATAATATTAGTTGGCAGAATGGATTAAAGCTGTTGTATATCGGCGGAGCGCTCTTATTATTGGGAAGTTTAATTGTATCCTTATTTCGTATTTATCAGTTATTCAAATCGAATAGAACCAGTTCACTAGGGCAAATTGATTTAGTTATCACGAATGCGAAAGGAACCCCTTATTCCTTCTTCAAGTATATTTTTTGGAATGAAGCAATTGACATGCATAGCACAACAGGTCAACAAATTTTGCAACATGAAATTACCCATGTAAAAGAGAAACACTCTTATGATAAATTATTTGTTCAACTCATTTTGATTGCAGGGTGGTTCAATCCATTATTCTGGTTAATCAAAAAAGAACTCCATATGATTCATGAATTTATTGCAGATAAAAAATGTGTTGACAATGGTGATACTGCATCATTGGCGCAAATGCTGCTCACTGCGGCATATCCCCAGCACAATTTTAGTTTAACCAATTCCTTCTTTTTTTCACCTATCAAAAGACGCATAGCCATGTTAAGCAAACAACCCACCACACGATTCAGTTATTTAAGAAGACTGATTGTGCTGCCATTATTAGCTATTATTGTAGTGCTGGTAGCTTTTAGAAATAAAGAGACTACACAACCTATTTCTGTTGAATCTGTCATTAACACCATTTACAAAGATATTTCTGGTAAACCTACTCCATCCGTTGCGCCCTTGATGGTTGATTTGAAAAAAGACTATACCATCGTAATCAATGCGGGGCATGGCGGTACAGATAAAGGTAGCCTTGGAGTTGATGGAAAAAGTACAGAAGCTGCATTAACACTAGAATTGGCCAATACCATCAAATCCTTGAATCAAAATCCACGCTTAAATCTAGTGTTTACTCGAAATGAAGACGAAACACAATCAGTTACTGAAGTGGCAACTATTGCCAATAAAGCCAAACCTGACTTATTTGTGTCTTTACATTATAATGCTAGTAAGAATAACCAATTATCAGGAACTGAAATCTTTATTGCCAACCCTGCTAAAACAAATAACTACAATGCCCATTTGCAATTTGCTAATCAACTAGCTAATGATTTAGATGATTTAAAAATGCCTTTTAATGGCATAAAAAGTAGAAAGGAAGCTGTTTATGTTTTGCAAAATGTAAACTGTCCTAGCGTGTTAGTTGAAGCAGGATATCTATCTAATTCAGCTGATTTTGAAAAAATAAAAACTGACGAATTTAGAGCGCAATTAGCAGTTGCCGTACTTAATGGGATACAAAAGTATTTGAGTGCAAAAGAAAATAATGTAAAAACAGATGATACTATTTTGCCCAAGGCTGATACTGTTAAGCTGGTTGTAAAGAAAGTTGAGTCTGAGCTAGGTAAACAATCAGTTGATTCTGTTCAAACATTTTCAATTATTAAGAATAATTTTTTTTGGGATAACAGCTTGAAATTGCTCTCTAAAAATGGACAAAAACCGCTGCTTATTTTAAATGGGAAAAAGGTAGAAAGTGAAATTTTGGATCATTTTGGGGCAAATGAAATTCAATCCATTAATGTGCTGAAAAATGAAAAAGCAACTTTAAAATACGGTGCCGATGGTAACAATGGTGTTATTGAAATAGTAACCAAAAACGCTGATCCATCTTTTAGAGCGGATAATAATGATCGGTCTGGTATAAAATCTTTTATGAAGCGAAATAATGAAGTTGCTAATGTTTCATGGAATCATCAATTGAAAACGATGGAAATCCTTTTAAAGGATGGGACTCAAGAAAAATACATAATCAATAATGCAGCTAGTATGAGAAGGGCTGAAGAGAAATATGGTGAACTTCCAATACCTGCGCCTCCGCCACCTCCTCCTTCAGGTCGTCCCGCTCAAGTTAAAGAAGAGAGCTATGATAAAGTGTTTACCAAAACTGAAGTTCCTGCATCATTCCCTGGGGGTAAAGAAGCTTGGCAAAAATATTTAGAAAGAAATTTAAAAATGGATTTGCCGGTAATAAATGGGGCACCTCCAGGAAAATATACTGTAATTGTTTCATTTATAGTTGCACCAGACGGTGGTATCAGTAATGTAAAAGCCGACAATGATCCTGGATATCAAACTGCAGCAGAAGCCGTTAGGATGATTGTTAAAGGACCTAAATGGGTCCCAGCTAAACAAAACGGAAAAGCAGTTAAATCGAAAGTAAAGCAGTCGATTACTTATGTAATTAGCGAAGAATAATCATTTGAAATCAATTATCAAGTAAATGATTATTGAACTTAAATTATAAAAACCACTTAAAGCCAAGGGAGATTAACGCATACACACAGGTTGCAATAAATACTCCCTTGGCTGTTTTATCTTTCTGCTTGTTGATATAAACGGTAAATACAATGGCATTGGCAATTAATGCAATGCTAATGATACCACTCAATAAAGATTTTTGGAGCATCAGTACTTGAAAGAATTCATTCAACGTAAATAGGCTAAACTTCCAATAGTAATAGCCAAATAAGCCAAATATGGGGGCAATAAATCCCAATAGCAAGCCAAAACCAAATTGATCTTTATTAAACAGCATTAGAATTTCCAGTTTTTTTCCAACTGCTTTTTTAGTTCGTAGTTGGTTAGGTCAAATTGCACGGGTACCACACTAACATAATTATTTTTTAGGGCCCAAACATCACTCTCTTTGCTCTTGTCAAAATTCACAAACTCACCAGTCAACCAAAAATATTTTCTTCCGTGTGGGTCTTTTCTTTCGTCAAATTTTTCTTGGTATTTGGCATAAGCCTGAGAGCAGATTTTGATTCCTTTAATTAGTTCTGTTTTTACTTTAGGAATATTCACATTTAAGCAAATATGCTTATCTAATTTTTTGCTGGCCAATAACTGCTCTACAATAATGCGGGCGTATTTTTTAGCCCCCTCAAAATCCGCTTCTATACTATAGTCTAATAAGCTGAAGCCAATACTGGGGATACTTTCTATAGAAGCTTCCAATGCAGCACTCATCGTGCCCGAATAAATTACATTAATGGAGTGGTTGGCACCATGGTTAATACCACTGATGCAGATGTCTGGTTTGCGGTGTAATACTTTGTCTACTGCCAGCTTTACACAATCAACTGGTGTACCACTGCAGCTATAGGCTTCGACATCCCCAAAATTGTGCACTTTATGCAAGCGTAAAGGCTCACCAATGGTAATGGCATGTCCCATTCCACTTTGAGGTTTGTCTGGGGCAACTACTACAATCTTCCCCAATCCTTTTACCGCTTCTACCAATGCATGTATACCCGGTGCGGTAAAACCATCATCATTGGTTACCAATATAATCGGTTCTTCTTTTTTCTTAGTTGCTTTTACTTTTACTTTTTCTTTTGCCATACTGCAAGGTACGATAAGCCATGGCCTATCTTTTCTTTTTCGTTGTTGTAATTGTGCTAAAAAATTTAAACACTGGATAGGCTACTGGTTGGGTGCTAATTCCATTTGTATTTAAATAATGGTCAAAGAAATTCCAAGTTAATAAACCATCATCCGATTGAGGCTCTAGGGCATAAAAAATTAGGTTGGCCAAGGGTTGTGCCAAGTCTACCATAAAATCTCCTTTTTCAGCAGTAAAATTTTTTGGAATAAATTTACCTTCTGCGGATGCCATTTGATGTCCTTCAAATTTTCTAGTGGCTTTAGTGAATTTTTCAATCATGAATTCCTCTCCTTTGAACTCCGTTTTTTTCTCTAGCTTTTCTACTTTTACACCCATTAATTTCAAGTGTTGAACGATGCTGTCCATTGCTGCTGGTATAATATAACCTCTAGGTAAAACTGCATTCACCGTGTCTTTAAAATCCGCATAGTAGTTTACTTTGTCTAAATGCGTGATTCTACCCGTTTTAACGATGCTTGTACTTCCATCTTCCTTTTTAAAAGGAATATAGTCGTAGGTCCTAAAGTTGCGTATACCCTCCAATGTAGGAACCATTTTAAATCTAACTCCCTTAGAAACTAAACCTGCATTATTGCGTACATTTTCAATAGCATTTTTTTCTGCTTGCTGGTTTATTTGAATAATTTCAGCAGCATTATTGTTACAAAAAGTTAAAATCTCTTTTACAAACTGGTATGTGCTATTCATGCGTTGATAAAACCGTTCATGGGCAAAAGATTCACTTAATATGGACATCCTATTTCTTAAACCAATTTGATTGATAATATATCTTGGATGATGATTGTAGGTATAAAAATTTTTAATTGGCCATCCCTCTCTTGTAGAAAAATCGCCAAATGGTCCAAATAATAAATCATTTTTTTTCTTTACTTGGTCTGTAATAAATGGTAGGATAGTACTATTCGTATAATGATAAGGCCCTGGTTCTCCTGCTGATAAATACCCAGGCGCCCATGTTAAATCATAGCCATGCCATGTACCGTTGGTGGTATGTAAGTCTACTACCATTTGAGGATCCCATGCATTCAAAATATTGGCAACCATTGCCTTGGTTTCAGGGGTTTCCATCTTCATTCCGTCCCTGTTTAAGTCGAGCCCTTGTCCGTTTTCTCTGATACCTGTTTCTAGTGGGCTATTCTCTTGAGACGGCCTTAATCCCTTTGCAAATTGATCGTTCCCATCTGTATTGTAAATGGGTACAAATACGATGATTTGTTTGCTAAGTAATTCGGATAAATTTCCCAATAAAATATCTCTCATTAACATCATGCTTATTTCTTTGCCTTCTACTTCTCCTGCATGAATATTCCCTTGAATGTAAACAACCGGTTTGCCTGATTGCTTTGCTTGTTCTGGAGAACTAATGGCAGGGTTCGCTAATACAGCAAAGGGAATGTCTTTTCCCATCGTACTTTTTCCTATTGAACCCACGTGAATGAGAGGGCTCATTGTTTTAATGGTGTTTAAAAACTGCATTACATCTGCATAGGAAGATGTTTTTTCGAAATTTGATTTCTCGGGCGTTATCATTAAAGACGCTGGAAATGATGCATTTTGTTGTGCAGTTGCACTAACAGAAAAACAAATGGAAAACAGAATAGCTATTTTTTTCATGGTCATTTATTACACATGAAAAGTACTGCAAACATTTTTTAGAATTGACTTGAAAAAATAAAAATGAAAATAAATTTGGAAAAACTAAAAAGTTTAGTAAATTGCGCTAAAAGTATTAGTTATGTCAAACGCTGGAAAGAATTTACGGTATCTGCGCAAACTGCGGGGCTGGACCCAGGAAGAGTTTGCCAACAAGCTAAAAATAAAGCGCTCTTTAGTGGGTGCTTATGAAGAAGAAAGAGCTGAGCCAAAATTGGAAGTAATGGAGCAGGTCTGCAGTATTTTTAAGCTTACACTAGAAGATTTTCTATTTAAAGATCTTACTGAAACAACAGGTGGTTCTTATTTGGATAGAAGACGTCAATTGAAAATGGTTGCTGAATCCAATGAAATTCGTTTTGTTCCTGTTAAAGCAGCTGCAGGTTATATGACTGGATATGCAGACCCAGAGTTTGTTGACGAACTGAATACTTTTACATTGCCTATGTTGGCACCAGGCCAATATAGAGCTTTTGAAATAATGGGAGATTCTATGTTGCCTACTCCAAGCGGTAGTGTGATTGTAGGGGAGAAAGTAGAAGACCTTGATGATTTAAAAAATAGTAATACTTACGTTGTTTTATCTCGTAATGAAGGAGTTGCTTACAAGCGAGTTATGAAAAACAATCGCTTGAAAAATAAAATCACTTTAATTAGCGATAATCCTCAATACGAACCTTATAATGTTAGCGCAGAAGATGTTTTGGAGATTTGGAAAGCCGTGTACATTTTGCAAAAAGCCAATGCTGCACCAGTTTGGGACGTAAATCAGTTAGCGGGTATGGTTAACAATTTGCAGGAACAAGTAAGTACACTTAAGAAGAAGCTAAACTAGCATGAGTAAAGACCATAATTATAAAGTTGCTGTCAAATGGACTGGTAATTTAGGTACTGGAACAAATAATTATAAAAGTTATTCGAGAAATCATTTGATTCAAGTGGAAGGAAAACCTCCCATTGAATCAAGTTCCGACCCGGCATTTAGGGGTGATCCTAACCGTTATAATCCAGAAGAAATGATGGTTGCTGCTTTGTCTTCCTGTCATATGCTTTGGTATTTGCATTTCTGTTCAGAAGCTGGAATTATTGTTACTTCTTATATTGACCATGCAGAAGGTACAATGGTAGAAGATCAGTCAGGAAGTGGAAGGTTTACGGAAGTAATCTTAAAGCCTTCCATTTCATTAGCTAATATGCAGATGATGGATCAAGCAAACGCTTTACACGTCAAAGCCAATCAATTCTGTTTTATTGCGAATAGTTGCAATTTCCCTGTAAAGCATCAAGCTGTTTACAGTATTGGCTAGTCGTAAACACTGGCTGCTAATCTAAAGGTATTGCAATGTGCTTCAACAATAGTTCTAACATCAGGTGAGTACCCGCCTCCTAGGGCTACAGTAACTGGTATTTGATGCTTTTTTAATTGCTCAAAAACCATTTCGTCTCTTTGTTTGCATTCATCCAGACTTACTTGTAGTTTGCCAAACTTATCTGTGTTTAAAATGTCTACACCTGATAAATAAAAAGCAAAATCTGGTTTAACTTGATTGATTAATTTGGGAAGTGTTTCTCCTAAAATTGCTAGATATTCCTTCCCTGTTGTTCCATCTTTTAATCCAATATCTAAATCTGATTGTTCTTTGTGAAACGGATAATTGTGTGCTCCGTGCATGCTGAAGGTAAAAACCCTCTCTTCCTTTTCCATTAGTTTGGCTGTTCCATTTCCTTGATGAACATCTAAATCGATAATTAATATTTTTTTGCTCAATTGGTTTCGCAACAAATAATTGGCTGCAACTGCCATATCATTCAATAAACAAAATCCTTCACCTCTATCTGCAAATGCATGATGTGTTCCGCCTGCTACATTCAGTGCTACACCAGATTCTAAAGCATAAGTACAAGCATCAATAGTGCCTTGTGTAATGATTAATTCCCGTTGTGTTAATTCAGGAGATTGAGGAAAACCAATTTTTCTCTGCTCGGAAGCAGTTAATTGCTGGTGTAGTAATTTATTTAAATAGGCTTGATCGTGGGTGTATAAAATAATTTCTTCTTCACAAATACTAGGAGTAAAAAAATGATTTTCGGTATAAGTCCCTTCGTAAATTAATTGTTCGGGTATCAATTGATATTTTAACATTGGGAATCGATGGTTCTCGGGCAATGGATGAGCATAAATGGGGTCAAATGCAATTTTGATCATGCTAGTTTAATAATAGAATCATTTGTAATTGCATATACCTGATCTTGTTTTTTGGGCTTAACTATGGCTAATCCACTGAACTTGCTAAAAGCAGGTAGTATGCACTGATTTTTTGTAAAATAAAAACAAGGGAATCGAAGCGATTGTTTGCCAATCCCTTTCATTTGTATTCCTGGATGAATATGTCCGGAAAAAACAAATGCATTGCCATCTAGTTTGTTATGGTTTTCTGTTGGGTCGTGTTGAAAGCTAAATGGTCCAATCATATATAATTGCTCAATTATTTGGATGTTAGCATTTTCATACCAGCTATTCCCCAAAATATCATGATTCCCCTTTATCAAAGTAATTTGCAAGCTATTGAAATCATTTTTCCATTTCAAAAATAAATTGATTTCCTCGTTGGCTGTGCTGTGAAAAAAATCACCTACAACTAGTATTCTTTCAGGCTTTAATGCTGTTGCTAAACTAAAAAATCGTTGTAAGTCTTCTTTATAAACCTGCTGTGGTACTGCAATACCACTTTTTCTAAAATGACCTGTCTTCCCAAAATGGGTATCAGAAACGATTAAGGTTTTTTCTTCTTCCCAGTAAATACTTCTTTGTGGCGAGAGCCAAAAATGTTGGTCGTGAATGATATGAAGTAATGGAATACTCATTGGACACTAAGATAGCTGTTGTTGCATCTTTTTTATGCGGTCTTCCAATTTTTCCGAAGAAAGATTATTTCGATTTAAGCCATCTACCACAATGGGGAAGGAGAGGGGAGTTAGCTTTTTAGGAAATTGCAAAACGATTTCGCTCTCTTGAATTCTTTGTAATGCTAATCTTAATCTTACTTCGTCCATTTGTTGTTCTAGCACTTCATTATAAGCCTGTCTTAATAAAATATTATTGGGGTCAAATTCTTCAAATACTTTAAATAGTAATGAGGCGGAAGACTGTAAATGCCTTGCCTTGGTTTTTTCTCCGGGCATACCTTGAAAAATAAGTCCTCCAATAACGGCAATATCTCTGAATTTCCGCTTAGCCATTTCGGTATTATTGATGCTCTGTTGAATATGTTGTAACAAATGATTGGCACTGAAAAGTTCTCTTACATTGTTGTCATCAACAGGTATTGGTGAATCACTTAATAATTCAAATCCATAATCGTTCATTGAAATTGAAAAACTCATGGGTAGAATTTGTGCAATCCGATAAGCTAAAATTGCACTTAGGGCCTCATGAACTTGCCTGCCTTCAAATGGATAAACCAATAAGTGATATCCATCTTTATCTTCAATTTGTTCAATCAATAATTCATTGTGTTTGGGAATATGTGATAACTGTTGTTGAAGTAAAAAAAGATGTTCCAGGCTTTTAAGCTCTAATCCTGCACCAGAAGTTAATGCAGCTGAAAAAGTTTTTCTTAAAACGGCACCTAAATTGGCAGTCAAACTCATTCTCCCTCCCAACCATGCTGGAATTAAAGATTTTTTTGCTGTTGATTTTTTTACGAGCACAGTCATCTCTTTTATCATGACTAATTCTACGTTTCTGCCAGCCAATGTAAACACATCTCCAGGAGATAATCTGCTAATAAAATATTCTTCAATTACACCAATATAACCTCCACTTAAAAATTTTACTTTAAGCATTGCGTCGCTTACAATGGTACCAATATGCATTCGATGCCGCATAGCTATCCTTCTATTGGTTATTTTGTATATGCCTTCAATGATTTCTACTTTTCTATAATCATCATATGCTTGTAAAGCATTGCCTCCGGTGGTAATATGTTGCAATAATTCTTGCCATTCTTGTTCTTGCATATCTGCAAAACAATGTGTAGACTTTACTTCTTCGTATACCTTTTTAGCAATAAAACCTTCTCCTGTTGCTAATGTGCATAGGTATTGTAGCAACACATCAAAACAAAGTAATAAAGGATTTTTACTTTCTACATTGCCTTCATCTAATGCTGATTTTAAAGCCGCTGCTTC
Organism: Sediminibacterium sp.; assembly: GCF_051860225.1. Lineage (GTDB taxonomy): Bacteria > Bacteroidota > Bacteroidia > Chitinophagales > Chitinophagaceae > Sediminibacterium. The sequence continues at coordinate 562,712 of NZ_JBHYEI010000002.1, read as the reverse complement.
TACTAATTCTAAACTATGCGTAGGCAGAAAATAGATTTTACTGATCTCGCCTGGTCGATGTCCACTTCGTCCTGCTCTTTGCAAAAAACGTGCAATACCTTTGGGTGATCCAACTTGAATGACGGTATCTACAGGTCTAAAGTCTACTCCTAAATCTAAACTAGCCGTACATACTACTGCTTTCAACTTCTCGGTATGTAAAGCATCTTCAACCCAAAGTCTTAATTCTTGTTCTATACTACCATGATGTAATGCAATCGCTCCTGCTAATTCTGGTGCAACAGTCAGTAATGTTTGATACCAGGTTTCACTCATCCCTCTGGTATTGATAAATATTAGGGTGGTTTTACTTTCTGCAATGATGGGTATTAGGCTATGCGCTAGTTTAATTCCTAAATGGCCTGCCCAAGGGTATTGGTCAATTTCGTCGGGTATAATGGTATGAACTTCAATAGGTTTGTTAATATCAGCCTTGATGATGATGCCTTCTTTTTTTAGGGGGGACAACAAAACATTTTTTGCTTCTGCTAAATTTCCAATTGTAGCACTAATGCCCCATACTTGTAATTCATTGGTACAATGTGCAATTCTACTAATGGCTAGTTCTGTTTGTACCCCTCTTTTGCTACCCATCAATTCATGCCATTCGTCTACTGCAAGTATTTTTAAACTACTAAAGTAATTTGGATAATTTTTTTGTGTTAAGAGTAAATGTAGACTCTCTGGAGTAATAATGAGTACTTCAGGCATTTGCCTTTTTTGCTTTGCTCGATCGGCTGTGGAAGTATCCCCATTTCTTATTGCTATCTTCCATTGTAACCCCAATTGTTCAATTACTTCTTCCATTGCCCTTCCAATATCTTTGGCTAATGCTCTTAAGGGGGTAATCCAAAGTAATTGTAGTCCGTTGTTTTTTTGAGTGTCCCAATTAGTTGGATTGGTCTGAATAAATTGCATCAATGCGCCTAAAAAAACAGAGTAGGTTTTTCCACAACCAGTGGGCGCATTAATTAGCCCACTTTGACCATTTAGTATGGCTTGCCATGCTTGTTCCTGAAATTTGAAAGGAGTAAGTTGATTTTGTTGAAGCCATTGATGTATGATATCATTTCCCTTGTTGGCCTGCATTTCCTTTATTTGAATTTCTGCATCTATCACTGCAATATTTTACTTCAGCCCAGTTTTTTTCCCATTTTTTTCTCCAAGTAAAGGGCTTGCCACAAGTAGCACAGTTCTTTTGGGGTAAGTATGATTTATTTCCTTTATTGCCAGCCATACTTAATGTAACAGTTTCAACGCTAAACAGTTTACTGAATTGACTTAATTACCCCGTCTGTTTTTTTGATAAAATAAATTCTTTTATTTTCTAAATAGGCAGGCAGGTTTTCGCCTTTATTTTTTACCAGAACAAAATCAAATTCATTAAATAGTTTAAAACTATTGTCAGATAATTGAGTAGCTATATTGTTTTGGTGTTTAATCAATAATTTCCCAAAATGATACATAGCTTCAAATCCTTTAAATACCATATCCGATGGTCTGCCAGCCACTTTGTTTCTATAGCTTTGATTAATGTACTGTGCCAGCTTATCTGTTCTATTGTAGTTGTAGGGAGTGGAATAAATTATTTCTGTCCCTTTACCTAAATCTTTGATGGCATCCCAAGTGGGCATGCCTATTAGTATTGATTTATAGTTTTTATTTGCTGCTGCAGATTTAACTAGGTTAATGCCAAAATTTTCATTCAAACTTCCACAAAAAATAATATTTGTTTTGGTACTATCCATGATTGAATTAAAAGCAGCAAGATTGGTACTATCGGTAGCACTAATTGTTCTAATTTTTAACGGTAAAGCAGGAGTCTTTTTATTTAGTTCTAAAAATAATTCCTCAATCATGTCCTCTAACCCTCCTGGTTTTTTTACATAAATAATAGGTTCTGTTGGATAATTTTTTTGTAGAAATTTAAAAATCCCTTCTACATGTGTGGTGAGCGTAGGATTAACCAAAGCAAAGTAAGGATTGCCTTTAATTCCACCATCATTGGGATATGTCATAGAAATTAATGGTATGCCTTTATTTAGTGCAAAATCTGCTATGGGTTTTATATCATTTCGATTATTAAATGAAGCTATTATCATTGAAATATCCTGCAATGATTCTTTTGCCAATAATTGTTTTACAGGTGTTGAACTACTTTTACTATCAAAAAATAAAACAGTCAAAGATTGCCTTTCTGCATTTAAAGAATCAACAGCCAATTGTACACCGTTGTAAAAGTCTAAACCAGGCAATATAGTCTTTGGTAAATTATTGTTTCCCAAAGTATAGTTGCTTCCATTAAATAATGTGTCTAAATAAATAGGAGCGAACACAGCTATTTTTAAAGGAGCAGATTGTTGCGCTGACAAACTGTAGCCAACAACTAGCATCAATAAGCTTACTATGTATTTTTTTAACCGCATTACACTATATATTAAGTTAGACTATTCCCACTCAATTGTTGCTGGTGGTTTGCTGCTGATATCGTAAACAACTCGGTTGATACCTCTTACATTATTGATAATTTCATTCGAAATATCTGCCAAAAATTCGTAAGGCAGATGTGCCCAGTCTGCAGTCATTCCATCTACTGATGTTACTGCTCTTAATGCAACGGTAAATTCATAAGTTCTTTCATCGCCCATTACGCCAACACTCTTTACTGGCAATAAAATAGTGCCAGCTTGCCATACCTGGGTGTATAATCCAGCCCGCTTTAATCCATTTATAAAAATGGCATCAGCTCTTTGCAGTAAGTCTACTCTTTCAGCGTTTACTTCTCCTAAAATTCGTATCGCTAATCCTGGGCCCGGAAATGGGTGTCGGTTGATCATATCCGCTGGTATGCCCAATTCTAGCCCCACTTTCCTTACTTCATCTTTAAATAAGTACCTCAATGGTTCAACTAAAGATAAATGCATTGTATCGGGCAAGCCTCCTACATTATGATGACTTTTAATAGTTTGCGAAGGACCGTGAACACTAACGCTTTCAATAACATCCGGATAAATGGTACCTTGACCTAAAAAGGAAATATTTTGTAATTGAAGTGCTTCAGATTGAAATACGTCTATAAATAGTTTTCCAATTGCTTTTCTTTTTGCTTCTGGATCTGTTTGATCTTTTAGTGCAGCATAAAAAAGTTCTTTAGCATCAACTCCTTTTACATTTAATCCTATAGCATTGTAGGTTTCAAGTACTTGTTCAAATTCATCTTTTCTTAATACCCCATTGTCTACAAATATGCCATGCAATCTTGGTCCAATGGCTTTTGCAATTAAAGTTGCAGCAACAGTGCTATCCACTCCACCACTTAAAGCCATGATAACTTGTTTGTCGCCAATTTCTTCTTTTAATCTAGACACCGTTTCTTCTACAAATGAAGCGGGCGTCCAATTTTGGCTACATCCACAAATATCAACCAGAAAGTTTCTAATCATTTTCTTCCCCTCTGTAGAATGATAAACTTCTGGGTGAAATTGAAAACCATATAATGGAAAACTGTCTGTACCGTCTTTCTTGAATGCAGCAACAGGAATGCTCTCAGTTGTTGCTAAAATGGAGAATCCTTTTGGTAAACTTTTAATTGAATCGCTATGACTCATCCAAACCTGAGACTTTGTAATTATTCCACTGAAAAGTTGGTCTTCTTGTTGTAAGTCCAATTGCGCTCTACCGTATTCTCTTTTGTTCGATTTGTCTACTATTCCTCCAAATACTTTGGCAGTTAGTTGTGCTCCATAACATACCCCTAATACAGGAAGTTGTGTTATATACGAAGCTATATCTACCGAAGGTGCTTTTTCTTCATTTACGCTAAAGGGAGATCCACTTAAAATAATCCCTTTTAAAGTTTCGTCAATTTTGAATTCTTTGTGAAAGGGGATGATTTCGCAATAAATATTTGCCTCGCGCACTGCACGAGCTATTAACTGGGTGTATTGACTACCAAAATCGAGAATCAGTATTTTTTCTGTCATGGGGTCAAAGTTAATTCAAATTTACTTGTTCCGATATTTATGCGGTTTTTTGCTATCTTTCGTAAACTATAATTTATTTAATATGAAAAGCAAGGTTTTTGCTGCTATTTTGCTCTCAATGGTTCTGATGTCTTGTAATTTGTCCTGTAATTGGATAGGGAAATCTATTCATGGAGATGGGAATATCATCACAGAGAATCGAAAAGTAACCAAAGCAGAGAAAATTGTACTTAAAGGGAACTTTGATATTGTTTTAGTTCCAGGTAAAACTACTTCAGTTGCTATTGAAACTGATGAAAATTTGCAGAAGTATATCATCATGACTGAAAGTAATGACGAAATAGTTTTCAAAACAAAGTCAAAATTTAATTTGAAGACTGATCATGGGATAAAAATCATCATTACTACTCCCGTTTTAACAGGAATTCACCTAGCAGGATCTGGAAATATTAAGGGGGATGGGAAATTTATTGGTGGGAACGAATTGAAAATTGATATTGCTGGACAAGGAGATGTTGATTTATCTGTAAATACCCCAAAAGTTGAAGTGGATATTCGTGGTTCTGGGAACGTGAATTTGCAAGGGGAAACTCAAAGTGCATTTTTTGATATTGCAGGTACTGGCGATTGTAACGCAGAAATGCTTAAGACTGAAAATGCAAAGATTAAAATAGCTGGAAACGGAAATGTAAAAGTATATGCAGATGTTACATTAGATATAAAAATAATGGGTTCGGGCGATGTTTTTTATAAAGGAAATGCAGTGGTAAGTCAGAAAATAGTGGGTGCGGGTAATGTTAAAAAAATTGACTAATGGAGAAAAAATACAGAATATTATTAGCGGAAGATGAAGCAAAATTAGCTAAAGCAATTCAGGCTGAATTAACTAGGGTTGGATATGAAGTTGATGTGGCAGATAATGGGTTACAAGCAGATAAAATGTTCATGGAAAATGACTATTCCATGGCTTTGCTCGACATTAATTTGCCTGGGAAAAATGGTATGGCATTGTGCAGTGAATTCAGAAAAAGAAGTGTCAATATGCCTATTGTAATGTTAACAGCTGTTGGTGAAATACATGATAAAGTAGCAGCTTTTAATATTGGGGCAGATGATTATTTAGTTAAGCCTTTTCATTTTGATGAGCTTTTTGCAAGATTGAAAGTGTTATTTAAAAGAACGGATACTGCGGAAAAGCATGAAAAATTAGTGTATGAAGATTTAGAAATTGATTTCAAGCTAAAAAGTGTAAATAGAGGCGGAATTCAAATTAATTTAACTTCTAAGGAGTTCACGTTATTAACTTTATTAGTAAGGACACCAGAAAGAGTCATTTCTAAGCAAGAAATATTAGAAAAAGTATGGGATCTTAGTTTTGATACAGGCACGAATACCATTGAGGTATATATTAGCTTTCTCAGAAATAAAATTGATAAACCATTTAGTAAAAAACTCATTCACACTAAACCTGGCTTTGGTTATTTTATAAAGTAATTGCATGAATTTAAAACTTCGATTTGCACTACTTTTTACCAGCTTTGTGGCTGCCATTCTGATTATTGCTTGCGCTAGCATCTATTTCTTGTATGCAACATATCGGGAGGATGATTATTATAACAGGATCCAATCTGAGGGGAATGACTTGTATGGTATTTATGTCAATTTACAATCAAAGTCTTCAGTTGTAAAGCAAGATGATATTTTGCGTATTCATAGAATTGCATTGGTTCGAGAGCGATTGGTTTTATTAGATTCCAGTGGGTCATTAATTTTCAGTCTAGGGGAAAATTCATCAGTTGATTTGCCTGTAATTAATTACAGTCAAGTTAGAAAAGCTGGAATTATTCGTCTGACTGATAAGAATGATCATCAAATTGTGATATCCTATAAGCCCAATGAAAAACAATTCTTAATTACTGCAGCTTATGATCAAATCGGCCTGAAAAAACTGAAGACTATGCGGTTTATTTTAGCGGGGGTTTTTGGGGCTTCATTATTATTAACTGCAGTAATGTCTTTTCTATTTGTTGGCCAGGCGATAAAACCAATTGTAGAGTTGAGTAATCAAATGAAGCGTACCAATGAGTTAAACTTATCTGAGCGAATTACTGTGAAGCCTGCAAAAGATGAAATTAACGCCATTGCACAAAATTTTAATGCAATGTTAGAGCGACTTAAGAATGCTTTTGAGTTTCGAAAAAGTTATGTCCATCAGACTTCCCATGAATTAAGAACTCCGCTAGCTGTTATGCTTTCTCAAACGGAAGCTGCTTTGAACAGCAATTACGATGCAGCGGGATATAAAAAAGTGTTGATGTCTTTAAAAGAAGATCAACAGCATTTAATTGAATTAACCAATTCTTTGTTATTGATTTCGCAAAATGAACAGATCGAGTTCATGGATGAATGGCCTTATTTAAGAATTGATGAATTGCTTTTTGATACGGTTGCATATTTTAATAGAAATTTTCCTGATGTTAAAACTGCAATTACTTTTGATACAATGCCATTAGATGATGCAGAATTATTGGTAAAGGGGAATGAATCTTTATTAAAAGCTGCATTTATTAATCTTCTTAAGAACGCTTATTTGTATTCGGATGACAAAACAATAATAATTACCTTAAACACCAATAAGCAAGAAATTGTAATCAAATTTGAAAATAGAGGAGAACAAATTGGCGTAGAAGATCGAGAAAAAATCTTTTTCCCCTTTTTCCGGGGAAGCAATGTTCAAAAAAAGAAAGGATTTGGGCTAGGACTTCCAATTGTTAATAGGATTGTTCAGATCCATAAAGGGCGGTTAAGTTATCAAGCGCTAGACAATGATAAGAACTTAATTTTATTACAACTTCCTGTAAAAGGATAAAAAAAAGCCAATTGATAACAATTGGCTTTAAATATTTTGAGGGATTAAGCAGTTATGCTAACGCAGCCGCTTTCTTCACTAATTTGCTTTTCAAATTAGCCGCTTTGTTTTTGTGGATAATGCCACGCTTTGCCAATTTGTCGATCATTGAAATAACATCAGGAAGTTTTTCTTCGTATCCTTTTTTCTCTGCGTTCGTTTTTAGGTCACGGATAGCGTTACGGGTAGTTTTACCATAGTAACGGTTACGGTCACGGCGCTTAGATGCTTGTCTGACGTCTTTCTTTGTAGCTGAGTGATTTGCCATTTTCTATTTTTTTCAGGACGGCAAAGGTAATGGCTTTGTAGCAATTTTAGAAATTTAAATTAAAAAAAGTCAAAAATCTTATTATTGAGGCATTCAACTGCTGTGTATAAAATAGTATGATTTGGCTTAATTTTTGGTTTATTTTCTGCCTTCAATGACCGATATTTGCCAACAATTTTGATTGAAAAGCTGCATAAATAAGCCAAATGAAGGATTTTTCGTACATCACCAATTCACATCCAGCGTTTATAGAGGGTCTTTATCAAGACTTTTTATCTAATCCAGAGAGCGTAGACCCCGATTTGAGGAAGTTTTTTGAAGGTTTTGACTTTGCTGTTGCAGGTAATTATACTGCCAGTCAGGCTTCAACAGAAGGAAGCTCTGCCGCTTCAGTAGATTGGATGAAAGAAATTAAAGTGTACAGGCTTATACTTGGTTATAGGAATAAGGGGCATTTAATTGCTAAAACCAATCCAATTAGAACCAGAAAAGATCGCGGAGCCAATTTGGATCTGTCTTTTTTTGGTTTATCGGATGCTGATTTAAACACAGTTTATCAAGCCGGTAATTTGGTTGGCCTAGGTGCTACCACATTAAAAAATATCCTTAATCATTTACAAAATACCTATGCTAACCATGTGGGTATTGAGTTTAAGTATATCAGCGATCAAAAGAAAGTAGATTTTTTGACCGCTGAAATGGAACAAAAATTTTCTGAACCACTATCAATCAATAAGAAAAAACGCATCCTTGAAAAGCTTAATCAGGGGGTGATGTTCGAAAAGTTCTTACACACAAAATATATAGGACAAAAAAGGTTTTCTCTTGAAGGAGGTGAAACTACCATTGCAGCTTTAGATGCTATTATAAATACTGCTGCAAATCATGGAGTACAAGAAGTAGTCATTGGAATGGCCCACAGAGGAAGATTGAATGTTTTAGCCAATATCATGGGCAAAACCTACGAACAAATTTTTAGTGAATTTGAAGGAACGGCAACTATTGATCAAACGATGGGTAGTGGAGATGTTAAGTACCATATGGGGTATGGTAGTGAGGTAAAAACAATGGATGATCAAACTATTCATTTGAAGTTAATGCCCAATCCTTCCCACTTGGAGGCAGTGGATCCTGTTGTCGTTGGATTTGCCAGAGCAAAAGCAGATTTAATTTCTGAAAGTCATTTTGAAAATATTCTACCTATTTTAATCCATGGGGATTCTTCAGTTGCTGGACAAGGTATTGTATATGAGGTATTACAAATGAGTAAGCTTCGTGGATATTATACTGGTGGAACAATTCATTTTGTTATTAATAACCAGATTGGCTTTACAACTGATTTTGATGATGCTAGAAGTGCAGATTATTCTACATCTGTTGCGGCAATGGTTCAAGCACCTGTATTACATGTTAATGGGGATGATGCTGAAGCAGTTGTTAAGTGCGCTGAAATTGCAACAAGATATAGAGATCAATTTCATTCTGATATCTTCATTGATATGGTATGCTATCGAAAGCATGGCCATAATGAAGGAGATGATCCGAAATATACACAACCACAATTGTATGCTTTAATTGATAAGCACCAAAATCCAAGAGAGATTTATACACAATTCCTTATCCAAAATGGAACAGATGATGCCCAGAATTTAGCAAAGGAAATGGAAAAGAAATTCTGGTCAGATTTACAGGAGCGATTAGATGAAGTAAAACAAAACCCGCTCCCCTATAAATATCAGCCCCCTGAATTAATTTGGAAGTCTTTTGTGAAAGCAAAACCAGAAGATTTTGAAAGTTCTCCATCAACAGCAATTGATGAATCAAAGTTTAATTTATTATTCAATGGATTAATGAAGTGGCCATCAGATTTAAAGCCATTGAAGAAAATTGAAAAATTAATTCAGGATAAAATAAAATTATTTGAAACAGAAGGGAAGGTAGATTGGGCAACTGCTGAGTTAATGGCGTATGGTTCTATTTTAACGGAAGGAAATATTGTAAGAATGAGTGGGCAAGACGTAAAGCGCGGAACTTTTAGTCATAGGCATGCGGTTATTAGAGATGAAGAAACCAATCAAGAATATAATCGTTTGAACCATTTCCAAGCAGATCAACAACAGTTTAGAATTTATAATTCATTACTGAGTGAATACGGAGTGCTAGGATTTGAATATGGTTATGCAATGGCAAACCCTAATGCTTTAGTTATTTGGGAAGCACAGTTTGGTGATTTCTGTAATGGTGCACAAACCATGATTGATCAATTTATTGCTGCTGGGGAACAAAAATGGCAACGTCAAAATGGGTTAGTAATGTTATTGCCTCATGGTTATGAAGGGCAAGGTCCAGAACATAGTAGTGCTAGAATGGAGCGATTCCTTCAAATGTGTGCAGAGTTGAATATGGTTATCACAAATATTACAACAGCAGCCAATCTGTTCCATGTATTCAGAAGACAGGTAAGTTGGAATTATAGAAAGCCGTTAATTAATTTTTCACCCAAGGCAAATTTGAGAAATCCAGGTACTTATAGTACTAAAAATGATTTTATTTCAGGTGGATTTAAAGAATTGATTGATGATTCATTTGTTACAGATGCAACTGCCGTTAAAAAAGTACTGTTCTGTTCTGGAAAACTATTTTTTGAATTGGCAGATAAACAAGCAAAAGAGAACAGAACAGATATTGCAATCGTAAGATTAGAACAAATTTATCCTTTACCTTACCAACAGTTAGATTTACTTTACAAGAAATATCATAAAGCAACTTGGTTCTGGGTTCAAGAAGAGCCTTTGAATATGGGTGCTGCAAGCTTTTTGCAAGCTAATTTGAAGACCATCAATTTTGGTGTAATTAGTCGTAATGCAAGTGCTGCTACTGCCACTGGCTATGCAAAAGTGCACGCACAAGAACAAGCTGAAATCATCGAAACCGCTTTTAATATTTAATTAACTACATACCTTATTAATACATCGTTATGATCGAGATAAAAGTACCTACGGTTGGAGAATCAATCAATGAAGTGACCCTTTTGAAATGGACTAAAAAAGATGGAGAATGGGTAGAACGTGATGAAGTGATTGCAGAATTGGAAAGTGAAAAAGCCACTTTTGAAGTGAATGCAGAAAAAGCAGGCATTCTTACAACAATTGGTAAAGAAGGGGATACCCTCAATATCGGAGATGTGTTGGCTAAAATTGATGAAACAGCTTCAAAGCCTGAAGGAATTGCTGCCCCATCTGCTCCAGCTGTTGCTGCTCCAGTTACTCCTATTAATCAAGCAGCAGTAACTGCAGTTTCGAATGATATTAAAGCAAGTCCAGTGGCTTCTGCTATTATTGCAGACAAGAAGGTAGACACCAAATCGATTACCCCTTCTGGAATGGGTGGTAAAATCATGAAACAAGATGTATTAGATGCTTTAAATAATCCAGGTAAAAAATCTTTTGCCCCTGATGGAGCTTTATTTAGTAGAAATGTGCGTCAAGAAAAAATGAGTGCGCTTCGTAGAACCATCAGTAGAAGATTAGTAGAATCTAAAAACACTACAGCTATGCTCACCACTTTTAACGAAGTGGATATGACGCAGATAATGGAAATAAGAAAACAATATAAAGATAAATTTAAAGAGGGGCATGGGGTTAATTTAGGCTTTATGAGCTTCTTTGCTAAAGCTTGTGCAATTGCATTGGGTGAATGGCCTTCTGTAAATGCCTACATTGATGGAGATCAGATTATTTATCATGATTATGCAGACATAAGCATCGCTGTTAGTACACCAAGAGGTTTAACGGTGCCAGTTATGCGTAATGTGGAGAGCCTTAGTATGGCTGATATTGAAAAGAAAGTAGTAGAATTAGCAGGTAAAGCTAGGGATAGTAAATTAACTGCAGAAGAATTGCAAGGGGGTACATTTACTATTACTAATGGGGGCGTTTTCGGCAGTTTGATGAGTACGCCCATTATCAATATTCCACAAAGTGCTATTTTAGGAATGCATAAAATACAGGAACGTCCAATGGCAATTAATGGTCAAGTTGTTGTTAGACCAATGATGTACTTGGCTCTTAGCTATGATCACCGCATTATTGATGGTAGAGAGAGTGTGAGCTTTTTAGTTCGAGTAAAGGATCTTTTGGAAAATCCCGCATTATTATTAATGGGAAAAGATCCAGTGAAAGCATTATTAGAACTATAGTGAAGTACGCTGAAAATTATTTACGTTCTGCTGCTGCAATCATTACTGCATATAGTGGGGATATGCCTTTTGCTGGGTTTTTAAAAATGCATTTTGCTGCAAATAAAAAGTTTGGTTCAAAAGATAGACGGTATATCTCACAAATTTGTTACAGTTACTTTAGAACAGGTAATTCAATGGTAGGGATTGATTTGGAGCTAGCTTTAAAAGCTGCTTTGTATCTCTGCAATAACGAGCCAGGAGTTTGGGCAGATTTATTTGATCAACCTTGGTTAACGAATTGGAGTGTATCATTAACTGAGCGAATTGAATATGTAAAAAATCATATTGCCTATTTTAATCCAACTCAAATATTTCCCTTTGTTTCTTGCTTGAGCAAGACTATTGAAGTTGAAAAGTTCAGTCAGTCACATTTAATTCAACCAGACTTATTTATTAGAGTTAGACCTGGTAGATTGCCTAATGTAATAAAAGCGTTTACTAGTAATGGAATTGCGTATAAATCAATTACTGAATCATGCCTTGCTTTGCCTAATGGTACAAAATTGGAAGGTATAGCAGAATTAGATAAAGATTTTGTTATTCAAGATTATAGTTCTCAACAAACGGCAAGCATAATGGAAGCTGCCAAGCAACTTCGTAAAGGCAAAGATGCTTCGGTGGATGTTTGGGATTGTTGTGCTGCTAGTGGGGGGAAGTCTATTTTAGCAAGAGACTTTTTAGGTAATATGGAACTGACTGTATCTGATATTCGAAAAAGTATAATACAAAATTTGGCTCAACGATTTGAAAGGGCAGGCATTAGAAAATACCAATCATTAGTTGTGGACTTAAGTATGCCAATCACTGCTCCTGAATTAGCAGGAATGCAGTTTGATTTGATTATTTGTGATGCGCCTTGCTCAGGTAGTGGTACTTGGGGTAGAACACCGGAACAGTTGACACAATTCAGTGAACATGAAATTGTTGTTTTTCAACAACTGCAACAACATATCGTGCAAAATGCTTTACCTAAACTTCGTAATAATGGGTATTTCTTATACATTACTTGCTCTGTTTTTGAAGCAGAAAATGAAGCAATAATTCCATTTTTTGAAAATAAGTTCCCTTTTGTAAAACTAGTGGAGCAAATCTCAATAAAAGGATATGATATGAAAGCAGATACCATGTATGCTGCTTTATTTAAGAAAATGGATTAACTATTTAATATCAATTCGCCTCTTTGTATAATACCACCGCCAATTACATCATTGCCTTCGTAGAAAACAGCACTTTGGCCGGGGGCTATACTTTTAACGTTCTCATAAAAGCGAGCTCGAATAATTCCATTTGGTTCATTGTATAAATTACTAAGTGCTCCTTTGTCTTTATAACGAATTCGGGTTATGGCTTCCATACCATCGGAAATTCCATCATATTTCATCCAATTTAATTTCCCTACCATCATGTCGTTTTGCTCAAGGTCAGATTCATCTCCTAGCACTACTGTATTGGTGTCGGGGTTGATAGAAGTTACATAAACTGGATGTCCCATGGCTATGTCTAAACCTTTACGTTGCCCAATAGTATAAAAAGGATAGCCTTTGTGTTGTCCTAGTTTTTTGCCCGTTTTATCTATAAACCATCCACCAGCAACTTGTTCTTCTAATCCGTCCACTCTTCTTTTTAAAAAACCTCTATAATCGTTGTCTGGAACAAAACAAATCTCGTAACTCTCACTTTTCTTGGCTAGTTCTGGGTATCCCATATCCATTGCCATCTGTCTAATTGCTGATTTATGATAACCTCCAAGAGGCATCATCGTTCTACTAAGCAGTTCTTGATCTAATCCCCAAAGAACATAGCTTTGATCTTTGGTATCGTCTAAGCCCTTGCTAATTACATATCTACCATTGGTATGCTGTCTTATTTCTGCATAATGGCCTGTTGCAATATAGTCACAACCCAAAGCATTCGCCCTTTTGAGTAATGCCTTCCATTTTATATGTGTATTGCACATTACACAGGGATTAGGCGTTCTGCCTGCTAGATATTCTTCAACAAAATTTTCTATTACAAAATCTCCAAATTCATCCCTAATATCTAAAATAAAATGTGGAAACCCATGGTGAACTGCTGCCTGTCTGGCATCATTAAATGAATCAATATTACAACATCCAGTTTCTTTTGTACTAGATCCGCTACTAGCATAATCCCAAGTTTTCATGGTAATGCCAATCACTTCATACCCTTCATGGTGCAGCATTAATGCCGTAACAGTACTGTCAATACCTCCACTCATTGCCACTAGCACTTTTCCTTTACGGCTCATTTTATTTGAATTTTTATGCAAAAGTAGAACATCAATCCCAAAAATGGGTTTCGGAATACGATATTAACCGTTAAAAACAAAAAGGATCCGCGGTTAATACGCATTTTTCTTAATTTCAATTTTTAGAAATTGACAAAAAAACAATTATGATTAAACTGACAGCAATTGGCAATCTGGGTAAAGATGCCATTTTGAATAATGTGAATGGAAAAAATGTAATCAACTTTACGGTTGCGCATACTGAGCGTTATAAAGATGCTCAAGGAAATCAGAAAGATAAAACAACTTGGGTTGATTGTGCCTACTGGACAGAGCGAACAGGCATTGCTCCTTATTTAAAAAAGGGAACACAAGTATATGTTGAAGGTCAACCTGATGTAAGAACCTATACCACTAAAGAGGGAACAAACGGAGCAACCCTTTCCTTAAGAGTAAGCAGTGTTCAGCTATTGGGAAGCAGAAACAATGACACTGCCCCATCTTCTGGTGGATATGCTTCCGGGGGGGGATATCAACCTGCACCAGCAGTTAATACCAGTAGCTCTTCTAATTCCAATGACATTACAGAGCCGTTTGATGATTTGCCTTTTTAATTGATAGGCCCTATTTATTGAAAAAGGTATTGCAATTGCAATACCTTTTTTTGATTCGGATTCTCTATATCAACAATTCAGCTATTATTTATAACAATTCGGTAAATATTGGGCAACGATTAATAGATTATCATGTTCTTATGTTTAAACTTTAGGACATGAAAATTAAACAAATTTTACCGAAAATTTTAGTGGGATTAGGTTTAGTTCTTTTTGTAGGAACTGGTTGTAAGAAAGATGCTACACCTGCACCTGCAACTATTGCAGACATTGTAAATAACAATGCTAGTTTTACTACCCTCAAAGCTGCGGTTGAAAAAGCAGGAATTGGAAGTGCTTTGTCTAGTGGATCACTTACAGTATTTGCTCCTGATGATGCAGCTTTTGCCGCAGCTGGAATCACCGCAAGTACTCTACAAACTTTAACAGCCGCTCAAGTGGCAGACATACTTACTTACCATGTTTTGACTGTAAAAGTAGGATCTGCTGATGTACCCGTTAGTGATGGAGTTGTTACCCTTCAGGGTAAAAAATTATTTGCATCACGAAATGCAAATGGTGTATTTGTAAATGGGATTAAAGTTAAATCGGCAGATATTAACGCAAGTAATGGAGTTGTTCACGTGATAGAGAACGTGCTCATTCCACCTACCCAAACGATTCAGCAAATTGCTGCAGAAAATCCTAATTTAAGCCTTTTAGTAGCAGCTGTTTCAAAGGCTGGATTGCTGAATGCAATTGGTGCTGAAGGTAAGCTAACTGTTTTTGCACCAACTAATTCGGCTTTTAATGCAGCTGGGTTTAATTCAACTGCTGACATCAACGCAGCTTCCACCAGTTTAATTACCACTGTTGTTAGCTACCATGTTTTAGGTACAAATGTTTTTGCAAGTGATTTAATCAATGGGGCTACTGCCACAACTTTACAAGGGGGGACTCTAACAATTGGATTAACGCCTCCTTCGGTAAAGATTACCACAAGTGCTAATCCACCGTCCAATATCGTTTTAAATGGGGGTATAAATATTGTTGCAACAAATGGGGTAGTTCATTTAATTAATAGGGTGTTATTACCGTAAATATTACTATAATTTACCAGCTTGATATTATTGTTAAATCCGGAACAAAATCCAATTTGTTCCGGATTTTTCTTAATTAACTGTAAATACAACCTTTGATTATAAAAATCGATATTGTTTTAAAAACCTTTTTTTCTCTTGACTGTTCCTATTTAACCTATGGAAATACTGATCATCGAGAAGGAATATCCGATTGCCGAAAAATTATGTAAAATGTTACATGATTACAATCTTGGGAGCCTATCAGTACATTATGCTGTAAATAAAGAACAGCTGAAAAAAATTCTCATCAATCATTCTCGACTAGATTATATTTTTTTTGATATAACGTTGGGCGATGAATACTTGGTTCAACTTTTAAATGAACATTCAAAGGAGAGCCCTTTAATCTTTTTAACCAATCAAAGTTTTATTCCTACTCAGCCAATCTCAGCTAATTATATTGATTACCTTATCAAGCCATTAACTGAATTGAATTTAGGTAAAGTTTTATTAAAATACGAGCGCTTCAAATTTCAACATCTTGGTGCTACGGGTAAAACTAATCCAATCTTTTATTCATCTAGAGATGCGAACTATAAAAAGCGATTTCTAATTCATTTGGGAACCAGAATGTTTTTTGTAGAAACAAAGGATATTGCTTACTTTTTTGTTAGTGAAAAAAATGTATACCTCGTTAATCTAGAAGGCATAAAATATCCAATTGATTATTCTTTAGAGAAATTACAGCAGTTGGTTGATCCTTTAAAATTCTTTCGAATAAACAGAAAAATCATCTGTAGTACACGGTCTATTCGAGAAATCAAAACCTATATTAATAGTCGTTTGAAAATCATATTAGCAGCTGGTAATAATAGTGATGAAGCAGTAGTGAGTAGAGAAAAAGTGACTGCTTTTAAAGAATGGGTTGAGGGATAATTTTTTATATCCGTTTTCAGATGAATGATTGCTTCGTACATTGCATATATGGAAAAGATATTCCAATATGATCAACTGTATGCGTTTACTAACGCCGTTTTTACTAGTATGGGCTGTTCTTTTGAACACGCAAAAACAGCAACAAAAGTATTGCTGTCCGCAGATTTGCGTGGAATAGATAGCCATGGTGTCGCTCGTTTGAGTGGTTATGTTCGCCTTTGGAAAGCAGGAAGAATCAATTCGAAACCAACGATTAAAATTATTCATGAAACTCCTTCAACAGCAGTAGTAGATGGAGATCAAGGTCTAGGTTTAGTAGTAGCCCCTTTTGCTATGGAGATTGCGATGCAAAAAGCTAGCGCTGTTGGAACTGGTTGGGTGGCTGTTCAAAATTCTAATCATTTTGGTATTGCAGGATATCATGCAATGATGGCTTTAGAAAAAGATATGATAGGAATGGCAATGACCAATGCAAGCGCCTTGGTTGCACCTACTTTTTCAGTAGAGAAAATGTTAGGGACTAATCCAATTGCTGTAGCCATACCAGCTCAAGACCAGCCTCCTTTTGTTGCTGATTTTGCCACTACTACAGCCGCGAATGGCAAACTAGAAATATTGCAGCGAAAAGGCCAAGATGCTCCAAAAGGATGGGTTCAAGACCATATTGGAAATGAAAGTAATGATGCCAATATTCTTAAAAAAGACGGGTCATTACTGCCATTGGGTTCTGATAGAGAGCATGGTAGTCATAAAGGATATGCTTTAGGGAGTATAGTAGACATATTTTCAGCAGTATTAAGCGGAGCTGCTTATGGGCCATGGGCGCCTCCTTTTCCTGCTTATATCCCAATGCCAGAAAATATGCCTGGTAAGGGACTGGGACATTTTTTGGGTGCTATGCGGGTAGATGCATTTAGACCTGCTGATGAATTTAAAAGCCATATGGATCATTGGATTAATCGGTTCAGGAATGCACAACCTATTCAGGGTGAAGAAAAAGTGTTGATACCAGGTGATCCTGAAAGAATTATGGAAAATGAAAGGATAAAGAATGGTATCCCGTTGTTATCAATTGTTGTAGAAGATTTACAAAAAACAGGTGAAATATTTGGGATTAAATTAAGCCAATAGTGCTTGTTAGCGTTACATTTGCTGCAAATTAGATGCAATGATGAAAGTTATGAAGTTTGGCGGTACAAGTGTGGGTAAACCAGAGCGTATGCATGAGGTGGCTAAATTAATTACCCGTGATACCGAGAATAAAATAGTGGTATTAAGCGCATTAAGTGGAACAACCAATTCATTAGTTGAAATCAGTAATTTCCTTGCTCAAGGAAATAGAGAGGGTGCAAAAAATGCGATTGAAAAACTTCATGAACACTACAAGCAGTTTATTCAAGAATTAGTACATAAAGAAGAAAGTCAACAAAAAGCCAATCAAATTATTGCCGAGCATTTTGAGTTTCTACATATTATTCTGCGTATTTCTTTTAGTGAAGCCTTAAATAAAGATATTCTTGCTCAAGGTGAACTTATGAGCACCAAATTGTTTTCTGTGTATTTGTCTGAAATAGGAGTAGATCATGAATTGTTGCCTGCTTTAGAATTCATGAGTATTGATGTAAATGAAGAGCCTCAATTGGGAGCCATTAGAATTAAGCTAAATGATTTGATAAGAAAACATTCGGATAAAAAAATATTGGTTACGCAGGGGTATATCTGTAAAAACGCCAGAGGCGAAGTAGATAATTTAAAGCGCGGCGGAAGTGATTACACGGCTTCTTTAATTGCGGCTGCATGCAATGCCACAGTTTGTGAAATATGGACAGATATAGACGGTATGCATAATAACGATCCTCGAATCGTTGGCAAAACTATTGCGATAGAACAATTAAGCTTTGATGAAGCAGCGGAGTTGGCTTATTTTGGCGCTAAAATTTTACATCCTACCTGTATTTGGCCAGCCCAACAAGAGAACGTCCCTGTTAAATTATTGAACACTATGCAACCTGATGCTGCTGGAACTGTTATAACTAAGGAAGCTGGTAGCGTTGGGGTTAAGGCAGTTGCTGCAAAAGACGGTATTATCGCAATAAAAATCAAAAGCAGTAGGATGCTTTTAGCTTATGGTTTCTTGAGAAAAGTATTTGAAGTATTTGAGAAGTATAAAACTTCTATTGACATGATTACTACTTCTGAAGTAGCTGTTTCGGTTACCATTGACTCAGCTTTATTTTTAGATGATATCGTTAGAGAACTTGAGCCATTTGGCACAGTGGATGTAGAAAAGGGTCAAACAATTGTGTCTATTGTAGGGAATGAAATTGCAAAAACGGATCATGTATTGCAGAAATTATTTGATGCTTTAAATGAAGTGCCAGTTACAATGGTGAGTTATGGAGGCAGTGCACACAATATTTCTCTATTGGTGCCGCAAGACTATAAAACAAAAACATTACAGCTTTTAAATGCTGGATTGTTTGGGTTATAATTTGCTGAATAAAATTATTTATATCATGGGGGTGTCTGGTTGTGGTAAAACAACCGTTGGCACTTTATTGTCTGGAAAAACTGGGTATCCTTTTTTTGATGGAGATCAGTTTCATCCTAGTGACAATATTGAAAAAATGGCTTCGGGGATTCCTTTAAGCGATGATGATCGTTTACCCTGGCTAAAGAATATTAGGGAATTTGCAGAAAAGAAAGCATACGGTAATTCAATTATTATTGCCTGCTCTGCGCTGAAGCAAACTTATCGGGATATACTTTCGAACATACCTTCTGCTAAATGTCATTTTATTTTATTACACGGTACAGAAGCTTTATTGCGTGAGCGTTTGCAGAAAAGGGTTGGTCATTTCATGCAAGCAAATTTATTAACCTCACAACTGAATATTTTAGAAATTCCTACTGATGCTATGTTAATTGATATAGCCTTAGCACCATCAAAAATTGTAGCGCAAATTATTGACAAACTACCAATAACTTTAAGTATGCAAGAATTTGGATTAATTGGTTTAGGTGTTATGGGAAAGAATCTAAGTAGAAACTTTGCCAACAAAGGCTTTCATCTTTCATTGTATAATCGATATGTAAAAAACAAAGAAGAAAAAGTAGCCGAAAAATTTATTGCTGAATATCCTGAGTTAAAAAGCGCTAAAGGATTTGAAGACCTTAGTGAATTTGTTGAATCATTGTCATTACCTAGAAAAATCATGTTAATGGTTAATGCAGGTGAAGCTACTGACGATTTGATTAATCAGCTTATACCGCTTTTGGATAAGGGAGATGTTTTAATTGATGGAGGAAACGCTTACTATAACGATACGGATCGAAGATTAGCTCATTTAAACAATTTAGGCATTCACTTTATTGGTACTGGGGTGTCCGGAGGCGAGGAGGGTGCATTAAAAGGGCCTTCAATAATGCCTGGCGGTTCAGTTCAAGGATATTTGTTAGTACAGCCATTTCTTGAGAAAATTGCTGCAACCAATAGCAAAGGAGTTAATTGTTGTAAATATATTGGAGAAGGTGGAGCAGGTCATTTTGTTAAAATGGTACACAATGGAATTGAATATGCTGAAATGCAATTATTGGCTGAGTTGCTTCAGTATTTAAAACTGAATGGTGGATTTACCTATGATTTAATTGCACTTCTTTTAAAACCATTTCTTCATACAGACAAAAGCAGTTATTTATTAGAAATAACTATTCAAATTCTACAGAAAAAATCGAAAGGACAATATTTGGTCGATCAGATTTTAGATAATGCAGGAAATAAAGGCACTGGTAGTTGGACTTCTATTGAGGCTTCAAAATTCGGCATTCCAATTCCTACACTAACAGCTGCTTTATATGCTCGTTTTATGTCTTCAATGTGGGAGGAGCGTAAACGTGTGGCGGATAAAATGCCAACCAATATCCATAAGCAGCCGATAGATATAAATACGGTAATGGAAGCATACCAACTATGTAGAATCATTAATCATCATCAAGGATTTCATTTGATTTCAACTGTTTCAAAACAAAATGGTTGGAATATCAACTTGTCTGAATTAGCAGAAGTATGGACTGCTGGTTGCATCATTCGATCTAAACTAATGGAAGATTTGAAAGAGTTTATGGCTCAATCAAATAATCTGCTTTTACATCCGCTGATCATACAGCAGTGTAATTCTTCGATAGATTCTCTAAAGGAACTACTATCTGAGGCATTAATTAGTGAATTGCCCATGGATTGTTTTAGTGCTTCCGCACAATATTTATTTAGTTTGAAACAATCCGAATCGGGGGCATCTTTAATTCAAGCTCAAAGAGATTTTTTTGGTGCACATACTTATCAATTAAAAAATGATCCCCACGGCCCATTCTATCATACTAATTGGCACGAAGCATGAATTACTTACTAATCTTTAGTGTATTTGCTGGAATTGCTAGTTTACTAATATTGGTGCTTTATTTTAAGTTTCCGGCATTTATAGCATTGTTAATTGCCTCCATTATTAGTGGAATGTTGGCAGGATTATCAGCACAAAATATGGTAGAAACAATTCAAGAAGGCATGGGCTCAACATTAGGTTTTGTTGCTACTATTGTAGGCTTGGGTTCAATGTTTGGTGCGATATTAGAGAAGTCTGGTGGGGCAGACGCTATTGCGCGTTATTTGCTCAATAAAGCTGGACAAAATAAGTCTCCACTTGCAATGGGTTTTATTGGGTTAATTATTTCTATTCCTGTTTTTTTTGATGTGGCTTTTATTTTATTAATTCCCATTGTTTATGCATTACAAAAAAATACAAACAAATCATTATTACTTTATGCTATTCCATTGCTGGCTGGTCTAGCTTTTGGACATGCTTTTATTCCACCTACACCAGGTCCAATTGCAGTTGCTGAAATTATTGGTGCTGAAATGGGCTGGGTGATTTTGACTTCTATCTTAATTGGTATTCCAACAGTTATTTTATGTGGGGTATTATTCGGGAAAATGGTTGCAAGCAAAATTCATATAGATGTCCCTGTGCAAATGGTAGCTTCTCCTGTTGAAGACCATAATAATCTTAAGTACTTGCCTTCCTTTTGGTTAACAATTGGAGTGGTCTTTTTACCCATTGGTTTAATTCTTTTGAATACTAGTTTCAAGGCAGGCCTAATGACTATTAAAAGTAATTCCGTCAATCAATTTATTGCGCTAATGGGTCATCCATTTTCTGCATTAGTAATCGGGAATATTGTCGCATGGATTTTTTTGGGGATTAAAAAAGGTTACAGTGCTAGTGATTTGAGTAAAATTTCAATTCAATCTATGGCTCCTGCGGGTGCCATAATTTTAGTGACAGGAGCAGGTGGTGTTTTTAAACAAGTGCTAGTGAATACAGGTGCTGGCAAATTATTGGCAGAATTGCTTTTACATGCGGGTGTATCTATTGTTTTATTTGCATTCTTAGCAGCAGCCATTATACGTCTTTTGCAAGGTTCTGCAACAGTTGCAATGATTACTGCTTCAAGTTTATTGGCCCCTTTATTGGTTACTGGAACGTATTCTCCTATACAAATGGCTGCATTGGTTTCTGCTATCGCAGCAGGGGCTACTATTTTTTCTCATGTTAATGATAGTGGTTTTTGGCTAGTAAAGCAGTATCTAGGATTGACTGAAAAACAAACTTTTCAGTCATGGTCTATAATGACATTATTGATGTCTTTCGTAGCTGGTTTATTCGCAACTTTGATTTTTTATATTGGAACATAATCTCAACTATAAATCCTATGAAGTGGTTATTTATTTTCATCTTTAGTTTACTGACTTTAGGAGCTGAAGCACAAAAGAAATTAATAGGTAAAGTTGTAGTGTCTGGATCACAGGTTCCTATTTCTTCCGCGAGTGTTTTTTTGAGTAATACTTCTGTTGGAACTATTTCAAAAGAAGATGGAAGTTTTATCATTGATCCTTTGCCTAATGGCAGATATGATTTAGTAGTGACTATACTAGGATATGAAACCTATGTTAAAGAAATTAATTCAAATCAAATTCCTGATTTTTTAATCATTCCTTTAACATTTAAACCTACAGAATTGCAAGAAGTGATTGTTGGCAATTATGATAAAAATGGTTGGGATAAGTGGGGTGACTTTTTCATGGAAATGTTAATCGGAAAAACACCGAATGCCTTAGACTGTAAGTTATTGAATAAAAATGCGGTAAAATTTAGGTATAATAAGAAAGAAAATATTCTAAGCGCATTTGCTGATGAACCCTTAAAAATAGTTAACAATGCATTGGGCTTCGATTTAAGTTATGAGTTATTGAGTTTTGAGTATAATTATAAGTCGCGAATATTTTTTTACCAAGGATATCCTTTATTTAAAGAAAAGCAGCCTAGAAATAATCGTCAGAAAACTAGATGGAACTTAAATCGAAATGAAACATTTGAAGGATCATTAATGCATTTTATGCGCTCGATTTATAGAAATAGTTTACAAAAAGATGGATTTGAGTTGCGTAGAATGATCAAACAGAAAACCACTAATACAAGTATTACCATTAATGGACAACATCCTACTCAAGAGATTGATGTTTTAATAGATATTCCTATTCCTGGCGATAGTATTGCATTTGCTATTGATAGTACCACTGCAGGGATTCAATTCAAAGACTATTTGCAGGTAGTGTATAAGAACAAACAAATGTCATCGGCTTATGTTAGAGAAACTAGGGGCGTTCAAATAGGTGCTCCAATCACAGCTAGATTAGTCATGCCAGATTCGAATAAAGTAGTAGCAGTATTAGCCAATGGAAGTTACTTTCAAGGTAAAGATATACTTACAATGGACTATTGGGCATGGTCCGAAAAACTTTCTAATATGTTGCCGCTTGATTTTCGTAAATAAAACAGTGAGAATGTTAAAATTGTAAGAGATCTTTTTAATACCCGATTTTTTTATTTCATCGCAGTGATTCTTTAGTAAATTGCCGTATGCATTCATTTTTAAAGAAGCTTATTGTAAGATCAGTACTTCGCCCTGATAAAGGATTGACCGATGGGGAATTGTTTTATACCCCTTATCAAATTGCAAAAGGGCTTCGAATATTCCGAGTGACCATTTTCGCTGGGTTAAAGGATGCATTATTAATTTGTTTGGGCGTTCTTTCAGCTGCTTTTGGTTTGAAAGGATTTTTATTAACTAATCAATTTATCGATGGCGGCGCAACGGGTATTTCACTTCTTATATCTGCTTTATCAGGTGTGCCAGTTGGGCTTTTGATTTTATTAGTGAATATCCCTTTTTTGCTTTTTGGATATAAGGTATTAGGTACTCAGTTTGCTATCAAGTCTGCTATTGCTATTTTATTGCTCTCCTTAACCGTTCATTTTATTTCATTTCCAGATGTTACCAAGGATAATTTATTAGTATCTGTTTTTGGAGGATTTTTTTTAGGGGCTGGTATTGGCCTTTCAATTCGTGGAGGAGGGGTTTTAGATGGCACAGAAGTATTAGCTATTGCTTTGAGTAGAAAATCAGGTCTTACAATTGGAGATGTCATTATTTTAATAAACGTTTTAATTTTTTCTGCAGCAGCTTACTTTTTATCTGTTGAGATTGCAATGTACTCGTTGTTAACTTATTTAAGTGCATCAAAGACATTAGACTTTATCATCGAAGGGTTGGAGGAATATACGGGGGTTACTATTATTTCGGTTCACAATGATAAGGTTCGATCTATGATAATAAATATTTTGGGTAGAGATGTAACCATTACAAAGGGAAAACGAGGTTTTGGGAAATCAGGTGATTTAAAAGAAATGGATATTGTGTATACCGTAATTACTAGATTAGAAATCAATAAATTAAATACAGAATTAGAGAAAATTGATCCAAATGCATTTGTTGTAATGACTAGCATAAAAGATACTAAAGGAGGAATGATAAAGCGAAGCGGTGTGCCACATTAGTTCATTTTCTTTGTATCTTGAGAAAGAACATTTACCTATATGAATAAACACCCCAATGCACTAGCTGGTATTATTGCTTTAGTTGTTTTTTGTGGCATTTTCCTCCAGTTTGTCATTATGGTTCAAGCGCCAACAAGTAACTCAGTATTTGTTAGAATCATCCAATTTTTCAGCTATTTCACCATATTAAGTAATTTGTTGGTGTTAACTTATTTTACTTCAAGATCACTTTCAACTGATTTTATTGAAAATGCCTTTTGGAAAAGGGCTGAAACAAGCACTGCTGTTACAGTTTATATCTCAATTGTAGGAATTGTATATCATTTAGTATTGAGTAATATTTATCATCCTCAGGGACTTGCTAGAGTTGCGGATCATATTTTACATACTTTTACTCCAACTGTTACCGTATTATATTGGTATGTTTTTGTTTCCTCGAAAAAAGTGAATTATTCTTCAATTCCTTATTGGTTGATTTATCCATGTTTGTATTTTGTTTATACGATTATCCATGGTTCTATCACGCAATTTTATCCTTATCCATTTTTGGATGTAGACAAAATTGGTTTATTACAATCATTTCTCAATTGCTTGGTGGTATTAGTAATATTTGCATTTTTAAGCCTACTGTTGAGTTTCATAGCTAATTGGCGTTTCAAAAAAAATAATAAACTTTATGATCAGCGAAGCAAAAACTGTTGAAGAATATATCAGTCAAATCCCTTCTGATCAAAAAGTTCAGATTGAGCAATTGCGTAAATCAATCAAAAATAAATTACCAAAGGGGTTTAAAGAAGTAATGAATTATGGCATGATTGGCTATGTGGTTCCACATAGTATTTATCCGGATGGATATCATTGCAATCCTCAATTACCATTGCCTTTTTTGGCCTTAGCTGCTCAAAAAAATTTTGTTGCATTTTATCATATGGGAATTTATGCAGACCCTCAATTATTAAAATGGTTTACTGAAGCATATGCCAAATCAGTTTCAGGCAAATTGGACATGGGGAAGAGTTGTATGCGTTTTAAAAAAAATAGTGTTATTCCTTATGATCTCATTGGCGAACTGGTTCAAAAGTTGACAGTGCTAGATTGGATTAATCTGTATGAAAGAAACTATAAAAAACTTCCTAAAAAATAATACGCACAAGAAACTCCCTTTAATTAAAGGGAGTTTCTTGTGTTAGACACTAACTAGTGTCAGGTGTAAATTCAAATTCAGTTTAAACAATTAATAATGCGTCTCCATAACTGAAGAAGCGATATTTATCTTTAATAGCTTTCTTATAGGCTTCAATTGCTAAGTCGTAACCAGCAAAGGCACAAGTCATAATCAATAAGCTTGTTTTCGGTAAATGGAAATTGGTTACTAAGCTATCTGCAACATTAAATGTGTAAGGAGGATGAATAAAATGGTTTGTCCATCCTTCACTTGGTTTTAATAATTTTTGTGCAGTAAAGCTGCTTTCCATGGCACGCATGGTTGTTGTACCTATTGAGCAAATTCGTTTGCCACTTTCTTTTGCTTTATTAACAATGGCACAAGCTTGTTCATCAATTTGATAATACTCTGCATCCATCTTGTGTTTGCTTAAGTCTTCTACTTCAATTGGGCGGAATGTGCCTAAGCCGGTGTGAAGGGTTACTTCTGCAAAACGAATACCTTGTATTTCACAACGCTTGATTAATTCCTTGCTAAAATGCAAACCTGCTGTAGGGGCCGCAACAGCACCCTCGTGCTTTGCATATACCGTTTGGTAACGCTCTTTGTCTTCTTCGTCTGGCTTGCGCTTGATGTATTTGGGCAATGGGGTTTCCCCTAAAAATTCTAACATTTTTTTGAAGCTAGCATCATCGTCATCCCATAAAAAACGGATGGTTCTTCCGCGACTAGTAGTATTATCAATAACTTCTGCTACCAATTCTTCGTTGTCTCCGAAGTACAATTTGTTGCCAACTCTAATCTTTCTTGCGGGATCAACAATAACATCCCATAAGCGATTGGGCTTATTTAATTCACGCAACAAGAATACTTCAATTTTAGCACCCGTCTTTTCCTTTCTGCCATACATTCTAGCAGGGAAAACTTTGGTATTATTAACAACAAAAACGTCTTTGTCGTCGTAATAATCTAAAATGTCTTTGAAGTAGCGGTTTTCCATATGTCCGCTTTTACGATCTACCACCATTAGGCGGCTGTCTTCTCTTCTTTTAGTGGGATTCTGGGCAATCAGGTTTAACGGTAGGTCAAACTTGAACTGAGATAATTTCATGTAACTAATCTTTTTAGATGATAGCCACAGCAAGTTGTTCAATCCGCCTTGAGGCAGAATAGGATAACTTCATGTTACGGCATGAATTTTTAAAGTTGGCAAAAGTACAAAAAAATAGCCTATTATCCAATTTTAAAAGATTGCAAAGGATGCGTAATTTTTACATATTACTAAGGTTTATTGAGTTGCTTTCACCTAATTTTGCAGCACTATTTAATAGTGCTTTGGGCACAGGACTGGCAAATAATTAATCAATGATTCGGAAGTATTGGTGGAAAATAATGTCAATTGCTTTGTTGGTCTATACCTGCACCTATGGTTTTTATGTGAAAGTGCCTAGGTTAGATGATCGAATGAAGGAATCTATTAGAAACTTCTTCTTTCATGTTCCAATGTGGTTTACCATGATGATTTTATTATTGGTGTCCATGATTTATTCTATTCGTTATTTACGCAATCCTACTCCAAAAAATGATGCTTATGCAGTGGCATTTGCTTCAACAGGGGTAATATATGGCATATTAGGTTTAGTTACTGGAGCTATTTGGGCCAACTATCAATGGGGAAGTCCTTGGAGCGGAGACCCTAAACAAAATGGAGCTGCCATTGCTATGTTAATTTATCTGGCTTATTTTGTTTTGCGTGGCAGTTTAAATGGGGATGATAAGAAGGGGAGGATTGGTGCAGTATATAATATTTTTGCTTTTTTCATGCTTTTTCCGACCTTATGGATATTGCCTAGATTAACTGAATCTTTGCATCCGGGGGGAGAAGGTGCAGAAGGTAATCCAGGCATTAATGGAAAAGATATGGATGTTCAAATGCGAACAGTGTTTTATCCAGCAGTTATTGGATGGACTCTTTTAGGTGTTTGGATCAGTACATTAAAAATTCGCTACGCTATGCTAGCAGAAAATAAATACAACAATGATTAAGATGCGATTGATTATTACAGCATTATTTTGCACAGTAGTTTCTTTTGTTGCAACCGCTCAGGAAAATACTTCAGACCTTGGATTAATGAGAAGTAACGGCAAGATTTTTGTAGTAATGGCGGTAGTGTTAACCATTCTTTTTGGTTTGTTTGCTTACTTGATAAGCATTGATAAAAAAATTTCTCGTTTAGAAAAAGAAGAACAACGTCAATAATTTTCATCATCGATAATAACCTATAAAACGATTGCCAATGTCGAATCATCAACCGTACAGCTTTTTTCACAGTGTTGAAAGAAGTTTTGATAAAGCAGCCAGTTTTACCAAGTGGGAAAAAGGCTTGCTTGAACAAATTAAAGCTTGTAACAGTATTTACAGTATGCGCTTTCCAGTAAAAATGGATGATGGCCGTATTGAAGTTATTGAAGCATATCGTGTACAACACTCTCAACACAAGTCGCCTTGTAAAGGTGGTATTCGATTCAGTGATGAAGTGAATCAAGATGAAGTGATGGCACTTGCCTCATTAATGACCTACAAATGTGCAATTGTGAATGTTCCATTTGGTGGAGGTAAAGGAGGAATTAAAATTAATCCTAAAAAATATTCCGTTTACGAGTTAGAAAAAATTACTCGTAGATATACCAGTGAATTAGTAAAGAAGAACTTTATTGGGCCTGGTATTGATGTTCCTGCTCCTGATTACGGAACTGGTGAGCGTGAAATGTCTTGGATTGTAGATACCTATGCTTCTTTAAAGCCAGGTGAAATTGATGCTGCTGGTTGTGTTACGGGTAAACCTGTAACCCAAGGAGGTGTGCGTGGAAGAAAAGAAGCTACAGGATTAGGTGTATTCTTTGGCATCCGTGAAGTATGTAATATGCCGGATGTAATGGAAAAATTGGGCTTAACCACTGGTGTAGTGGGTAAGACCGTAATCGTTCAAGGATTGGGTAACGTAGGTTACCACTCTGCAAAGTTTTTCCGTGAAAATGGTTCAAAAGTTATCGCGATTGCAGAATACGAAGGTGCAATTTTTAATGCCGATGGATTAAATGAAGAAGAAGTTTTCCAACATAGAAAGGCAACTGGTTCAATCTTAAATTTCCCTGGTGCTACCAATATTGCTAAGAGTACTGATGCATTAGAAATTGAATGCGATATCTTAATTCCTGCGGCTTTAGAAAACGTGATTAATGGAGATAATGCAGAAAGAGTAAAAGCAAAAATAATTGGAGAAGCAGCAAATGGTCCTTTGACTCCTGAAGCTGACGAAGTATTCGCTAAAAAAGGTGTTTTAGTAGTGCCTGATATGTACTTGAATGCAGGTGGTGTTACGGTGTCCTATTTTGAATGGTTAAAGAACCTTAGCCACGTTCGTTATGGTAGAATGGAAAAACGTTTTACAGAGAATTTAAATACCAAAATTCTTACACAGTTGGAGGAATTGACTGGTAAAACAGTAAGTGCAGCAGATCGTAATATCATTTTACATGGGCCTGAAGAAGTAGATTTAGTACACAGTGGTTTAGAAGAGTCAATGATTGCAGCTACAAGAGAAATCATGGCTATCTGGAAAGAAAATCCTTCTATCCCTGATATGAGAACTGCAGCCTATGTTTGCGCTATCAACAAAGTAGGAACTTCTTATACTGAATTAGGTATATTCCCATAGTAGATTAAATATTAAAAAAAAAATCCGAATCATATTTTGATTCGGATTTTTTTTTAAAGAGTAAATTGAGCTTTCATTAATATTTGAGTAGGCCTTAGTATAAAAAAATTATTTGTTATAGTATTAGCTGAGTAGGATACTGTCTCAAATTCTTTTACATTAAATATATTTTGTAATGACAATTCAAGATCCATTTTTTTACTAACAGCTTTTTTTCTAATTGCTATATCACCAAAAAGAAAATTTCGATTTGCTTTCGATTGTTGATTTATATGGGAGTGTTCTAAAATTATTTTTACAGGAAAATCTGTTATAAAGTTTAAGTGTATTGCTGCTGTTTGATTAAATATTTGGGTTTTATTCATCAAGTTGTTTTTTAATCCCGAATACAAAATCTGATATTGGGATGTATACTCAATGGAATGACTTTTTATGTTCGTCAAGATTTTAGAATTAAATCCTACCGTTTTTACATTAAATTCATCTTGTTTATTTGAAATCATTTGAATGCTAGATTTCTTTTGTAAAACCAGACCTAATGCGAAAGACCCATTTATTGAATGGATATACTTGCTTATATTAGATGAAAATACTGTACTTGTATTGGGGTTTAAATTATAAAATGCATTTCTTATTACTAAACTACCTGCGAAATTTTGATTGAAAAGTATATTGTCTATGTTGTTCTCAAAAGCAATGCTGCTATTGATAAATAGCATTTTTCGTACTTCCTTGAAATTTGCGCTTAGAGTAATTTTTCTTTGTTTTAAATTTGAAATGATGCTATTGCGATTCTGTAAAGTTCTATAGTCAGTTAAAATATATTGTTCTGTAGACAAGTATATAGGTAAATACATATCATTTGAATTTAACCTTAGCGTCATTGAAAAGTTACTATTCATAATATGTTGCATGGTCATGTCATAATTAAAGAATAATCTATTTATTGATTGCTCTTTTTCGGAATTATTGTTTTGAAATAAATAGTTTACGGGGATACTAAAGTTTATTTTTATTTTTTTTTGAATAAAATTTATTTTGAAATAATTATAAATGTTTATTTCTTTCCCAACTAAATTATTATTTAAACTATCATTAATATTTGTTAATAAATTTAATTCTCTTTTTAATAATTCTGTTTGATAAGATTGAGTTGTTAGAGAAATGCCAAAATTATTTTCAAATGAAAAAGCATTAATTTTTTTTGCATTTGTAATTGTAACATTAGTAAAGAAAGTATTTAAAGCAACTTTTTGTACTAAACTTTTGTAAGGATTATTATTATTAAAAAGATTATTGTATTTGCCTGGATTTATTTCTAGTTGTTGTGGCATCTGAGAATAACTTAGAAAATATGAAACTCCTTTTAAATTATTTGAATTTGTTTTTAAGAACATACCTTCATTTGAAATACTGAATTGTCTTGAAAGAATTTCTTGATCAGTTTTATCTTTTAAAATAATAGATGCTTCGTCTTTATCTATGTTAGCTTGAAAATTCAATCGGTTAGAATAATATCTCTTTTTTGTGTTAGATAAGTAATTTAAACTTCCTCTGATTAAGACTTCATTCTTTGTTGTTATTTGTTTTTCATTAATTCTAATTGTGTCGGACGGGAAAAAGTTGGTAATATTTGTTCCACTATTTTGGTTTTTCAGATTTTTAATTAAATCCAAGTTGAATTTTAATTCAGAATCAGTACTAATTTTTTTCAAATTGTTGATTGATAAAGTATGTAGGTTATTAAATAAAAATCTCTGATTACTCGTTAATGGTAGATTAGCGGTGGGTATTGAAAGAATTGGATTTTTTAGAATATTACCCTTTATGTAGTTGATAACATTATTGCTATTTAATAAATCAAGTTCTTTTTCATCATTTAAACCTGTATTATTATTTTTATATGAAACAATTGATTGATGATTCGAGCCAAATTGCATAGGAACTAACTCATTCTCATACATAAATGGGAATCCACCAACCCCTATTTTACCTCTTCCAATAATTTTATTTTTTGCATTATCGTTTAATTTAATATTTAGACCCGCTTGGTTTGATATTGCAAAACTATCGAGGGCTTTTATAGGTTGATGATTTTCTAAAATCTGTATCTGATCTACTGAATTTACAGGGATATTATTATTTGCTAAAGCATATTTGTCATCTAGAAGGTTCATTCCTTCAATGTAATATTTGTTTATTTGCTTTCCTTGGTATTTAATAACGCCACTTTCTGTTATTTCAATTCCAGGGAGTCTTTTGATTATGTCTGCAATTACTTGATCTTGATTTTTTACAAATGACTTTACACTATAGTTTATAGTGTCTCCTTTTTTATAGATGGGATTATTTTTAACCTTTATTTCTGGAAGTGTATCTTCTCCTATTTCAAGAGTTGCGGATTGTATATCATTCAATTCAGTTTTTGATTTTTTGAATACTTTTGATTTATAACCCCAAAGTGAATATTTGATAATAACACTGTCTAAGTTATTATGATTCAATTTGATCATGAATAGACCTTCGGTATTACTTATTCCATAAGCTAGTATTTTTTTATTTTGAAGATTTGATATTAAGACATTTACGTTAGATAGGGTTATTCCCTCCTTATTTCTAATTGAACCATTTATGATTATTTGTGTGTATAGTTTATTTGTAATAACTATATGTAATAGCATTATGAATATAATCTTTTTGTGCATTTTGATTTATTCATTTAATTCTATTGGATTATTTACTAGATTCTTTTTGTTTTGAGTATTTGACCCACCTTTATTTAATTGCATAACTGTACCGCCATTTTGCATGTTTGATCCATTTAAAGCTGCATTGATGAATCCACTCGGATTTTGTTTTATTGAATTAATTAATTGGTCAAACTCTTTTTTTGTCACTTTTTTATAAGCTTTTGGTAACTCAATTATCTGTTCAACTTTTTGTAATGTTTCTAATGAAAAAAATACACTATTTGAAAGGTCATAGGCTTCTATAATCAATCCAGGTAATCCATTAAGTTTCCAAGGCCCTGCATTTACAGGTATTTCTGGACAAAACCATGCGTTGTAAATTCTTCCTTTGAATTTTGCTTCTGCAAGCACACAATTTAATCCTTTAACTTCTTTCGTGCTATCTTGTATTTTCCAATCAATTTTATCAATTGAATTTTCGATTACAATCTTTTCTCCAATCCATGGATGGACAAAATAAAATTCATTTTTATCAAAAAAGTAGAATAACTCTTCAATTGTTCGTCTTGTATATTTTGTTTCAGTTATGTTTTTTGAATAGTCAGATGCAAGTAACGTTCTAGATTTTGAAATTGAATCATCGATATAACTGATATAACTTGAATATTTGTAAGAAAAATTATTAAACGTCAATAACATTTTTTCAGTATAAATACTATTTGGTAAGCTTGTATCTCTAAGATGTTTAAAAGTGTAAATTGCTTTACCACTAATTGATAATTTATTATTTTGTCCATTTAATGACACAATAAAAAAAAGTAGGAATAGAGTTATTAGATATTTCATTTGATTTATTTTAATGAGCGTTAGGAAACAAGTTCCTAACGCTTACTTTTTTGAATTAACAAGGATCAATTTCTTCAAGAACTTCAATAATCCAAGCTAACCGTCTTGCTTCATCCTGTGCATTCATGGTTGCCAACATAGCTGCAACTGGGGTTTCGCATTCACAACATACTGTTGATGTTGCGATAAGCATCCAACAGGTCCCTTCGATGGTACTTGACCGAGTTGCACAATTTTCCACCTTAAGCTTTGATTGGTTTTTGTTTGGAACATGAAATTGTAATGATTTGGAGGTTGCCACTTTTTTGGAATTGGGTTCTTCGTTGGAAACTAATTGGCTTGAAGAGGCAAAACTTGTTGAGAAAGCGCTAATTGCTAGAATTGCGCCGAGAACAATTTTTTTCATTTTTTATTGCTTTAACAAAACTCTGTCTATCGCCTTGAGTTATTTTTCGGCGTTCAATTTAATAGTGTTATGAAATCACTATCATAATTTTAAACTTTACAACCGGTTGTGAAATCTTAAGAAATGTTCTCAAATTATGATTAGCAAATATACCCCCCCCCCCTCGTATAAACAAAAGAAAATATATAATTATTTTATAATTATATATTTTCTTTTATTTGTTTAAATCGTTATATTAGGCATCGTTGAAATCTTATAAATTTCCCCTTCTTTTATAAAAACCCCGAATGATTCTATACCATTACTAAGTACCAAGTAGGGCACATTTAATTTTATATTGTAAATCAAGATTTGTTGTATGGTTTGTTCGGATAAAGGAACTTCTTGTTCCTTGCATTCAATTAACATCCAGGGAGAATTATTTTTGTAGACTAAAATATCTACTCTTTTTTTCAATTCTCCCAAGCGAATTTCTTTTTCTACCGCTATCAGTGAAGCAGGGAAATGCATTTCGTTGATTAAGTAATTCAACCAATTCTGCCTAACCCATTCTTCTTTGGTAAATATTACCCATTTCTTTCTGACTATGCACCAAACCTGTTTTTTCAGGTTGTCTGTTTTCAATTTTGGATGATAGTCAGGAAAGGGGATAAACATAGTTAAGCGGTGATTTGCTGTAAAAATGAGTACTAATTTGTATATTTACAAGTTAAACTGTTGAATATGAAATCAAGAGAAGAAATTGTGAACAATTGGTTGCCCCGCTATACGGGAGAAACTTTGGGAAATTTTGGTAAATATATTTTACTCACCAATTTCAGTAATTATGTAAAAATGTTTGCAGAATGGAACAATGTTCCAGTGGTGGGATTGGATCGTCCGATGCAATGTGCCACTGCAGATGGAATTACCATCATCAATTTTGGTATGGGAAGCCCTGGAGCCGCAACCATCATGGATTTACTAACTGCCATAGAGCCTGAAGCTGTATTATTTTTGGGCAAATGCGGAGGATTAAAGCGTAGAAATAAACTGGGTGATCTTATTTTGCCCATTGCAGCAATAAGAGGAGAGGGTACTTCCAACGACTATTTTCCACCTGAAGTTCCTGCTATGCCTGCGTTTGCTTTACAGAAAGCAATTTCTACCACCATTCGCGATTACGAAGTAGACTATTGGACAGGTACTGTGTATACCACCAACAGAAGGGTATGGGAACACGATGAAGAATTTAAAACCTATTTGCAAAAGGTAAGAGCGTATGCTATTGACATGGAAACAGCAACTATTTTTACGGTTGGGTTCTATAATAAAATTCCTACTGGAGCATTACTCTTGGTTAGTGATCAGCCAATGATTCCCGAAGGTATCAAAACAGAAGCAAGTGATTCCAAAGTAACTGCTCAGTTTGTAGATAAGCATCTAAAGATTGGTATAGATTCTTTGAAACAGTTAATCAATAATGGACTAACTGTAAGACACTTGCGTTTCTAGTCTTTCCAAAGAAAGGGAAACAAAATAATTGCAAGGGCAATGACCATTATATCTAATGCCCCCAATAAGCCTACCATTTGCCACCATCCATTTTGAATGGCAGAAGTAAATGCTGCTGAAGAAACTTTAGTCAATAACAAAAGTTGGGGAATGATGATGGGGAAGCCCATGATGGCCATCATGGCTGCTTGTTGTTGGGCTTTAGCTGCAATCGCTGCAAGAAAAGTGAATACCAAACTTAAACTAACACCTCCCAATAAACTAATCAGCACAAATTCACCCATTCTGATAACAGGGCTTCCAAGTAATAAAGTGAATATGGCTAAACTTAAGATATTCATGAAAAGCATTAATAGTGCATTAAATAGGAGCTTAGCTAAAACAAAATGGGTAGGAGATGCGATGGAATAGTAGTACAACATCCTGCCCTTATTTTCTTGCAAAAAACTTTTAGCAACTGCATTAATGCATACAAATAGTTGTAATACCCAAAACAGGCCATTCCATACTTTTTCTTCAGGTTGACCCATAGTTAGGTATACCACAAAAGTGGTGGAAGCAATATATAGTAGCACACCGTAGAAACTATATTGCTGCCTTGCTTCGAGCAACAAGTCTTTCTTAATGAGGGTTAATATCAATCGGTTATTAGTCATGGAAACAATTTCTACAACGAGGTTCGTATGTTTCTTTCTCCCCTAAAAGCACTTGACTTTCATTGCTTGTTTTTCTAAAAGAAATATTTGCAATATTGCCACACTTCATGCAAATAGCGTGCAATTTGGTTATATAATCAGCTGTAGCCAACAAATAAGGCATTTGTCCAAATGGTTTGCCCATATAATCCATATCTAGTCCAGCTACTATCACACGAACCCCTTTCAGTGCCAATTTTTCGCAAACCGATACAATTTCAGCATCAAAAAACTGTGCTTCATCAATGCCCACTACATCAACGTCTTGCGCCATCAATAAAATGGTTTGAGAATTTTCAATTGGGGTTGATGGGATTACATTGGCATCATGGCTTACTACATCATTATCATCGTATCTTTTATCTACTGCGGGTTTGAAAATCTCCACTTTTAGGTTGGCAATCTTTGCTCGTTTCAGTCTTCTGATTAATTCCTCGGTTTTTCCGCTGAACATACTCCCGCAAATGACTTCAATCCAGCCCCTTCTTTCTCCTGTTAAATTTGGTTCTATAAACATGTAACAATAAAATA
Organism: Sediminibacterium sp.; assembly: GCF_051860225.1. GTDB lineage: Bacteria > Bacteroidota > Bacteroidia > Chitinophagales > Chitinophagaceae > Sediminibacterium. The sequence goes on along the minus strand of NZ_JBHYEI010000002.1, from coordinate 526,917 downwards.
GCTTAAAATTCGTTTTAGACTTTTGGATGGTCCATTTAGTCACCCCCCAAAAGTATTGCTTCCTATGGAAAGAGTAGGCACTTTAATCAATAAATTGCAAGATCAATTTAATCGGCAAGAATCGGCAGACAAATTGGCTATAACAGCTCAATTATTATTAGCTGAATTGCAAATGCTTAAACCAGTTGTTGCCAATAAAACAAAAGTAGCCGTGGTAATGCCACACGTGGCTTTTACCTCACCAATTGTGAAGCCAGCGGTTAAAAAACAAGAAATTTCCATTGGATTATTTGATGAATTAATTGACTACCCAAAGCAAACACAGAAAGTATTTCAAGCTCAATCAGCTGAAGTAAAGCCTTCAGTTGTAAAAGAAGTAAATGAATTGTTGATTAACGATATTCCCGAAATGAATGAGCACTTAAAGGAATACACTGTAGAAGTTGCCACATTGTTAGATGAAACGCCAGTAAAAGATTTAAAGAAAGCAATTAGTATTAATGATCGTTATTTATTCATCAATCATTTGTTTAGGGGAGATGAAAATATGTACGAACGCAGCATTAAAACAATAAATAGCTTTAATATTTTTGCTGAAGCCCAATATTGGATCAAAAGAGAGTTGAAAGTAAAACTGAGCTGGTCTGATGAAAACCCTACCGTACAGCTTTTTGATCAATTGGTTAAAAGGCGGTTCGCTTGAATATAATCAAGAATGCCGACTGATGCTCCTGCTTTGGATTGGATATAAGCTTTTCCTGCATCTCCAGCAGCCTGTGCTTTATTAGGATTATTCAATAAGTCATTGAGCAAGTCCTCCATTTCTAGTGCAGTTTCCGCACTAAAAGCTGCGCCTATTTCAAGCATTTCTACTGCTTCTAAATACTTATCATAAACAGGTCCAAAAACAATCGGTTTCCCAAAGACCGCGGCTTCTAGGGTGTTGTGAATACCCTCACTGCTAAAGCCGCCTCCAATAAAAGCGATTGTGGCATAATAGTACAATGAACTTAACATACCAATATTATCGATAATTAAAGTTTGAAAATTGGCTCGCTTAGCATCTGCTAACGCTTCATATTCGGAAAGTAAAATGGCAGATGGATAACGTTGCAAACATTCGCCTAATCTTTCTGTACTAATTTGATGTGGTGCAATGATGAATTTTTCATTGCGGTGAACTTTGGTAAAATGTTGCAATACTTTATCGTCATCGCTCCAAGTACTTCCGGCAACTATAATGTTGTGATTGCCACAAAATTGTTCCACAACAACAAATTGTTTTCTTGCTGCTGCTATGGTAAGTACTCTGTCAAATCTGGTGTCTCCAGATATAGTGATAAGATTGGGTTTTACTAGATCTTTGATCAAGCTATGCGAACCTATATCTTGTATAAAAAAATGACTAAAAAAAGCTAGCATCTTTCTATAAAATCCGCCATACCATTTAAAAAATAATTGATCCGATCTAAAAATTCCGGATACTAGTAGGGTGGGGATCTGCTGTCTCTTTAATTCTGCTAAATAAAAATACCAAAACTCATATTTGATGAAAATTGCTATTGAGGGTTTGGTTATTTCAATGAATTTAACTGCATTAGAAGGACTATCCATGGGTAAATAAAATACCCAGTCCGCCAAAGGATGATTTTTCCTAACCTCATAACCAGAGGGCGAAAAAAAAGTTACTAATAAACGATAATGGGGATATTGTTTTTTTAATAGTTCAACAACAGGTAAGCCTTGTTCGAATTCGCCTAATGAAGCGGCATGCATCCAAATAACTGGATGGGTATTCGATTGCATTTGCTTTTGTATAAGTAAAATAAGCCCTTTTCGCCCCTTCACCCATAATGCCGCTTTGGTATTAAAAGGCGCTAATAGCTTTGCCATTAAAGGATATAGCCGAATGAATAAAAAGTATGCCCATTTCATGCAAGAACAAATGTACACTCAAATCTTTGTTGTTGATTTTGTAGTAATTTTGCATATAAATTTATACTATGCGGCCCATTCAAATGGTGGACACCCATTCACAATACCTTGCTATAAAACCAGAAGTGGATGCTGCCATTCACGAAGTCTTAGATACAGCAGCTTATATTAACGGAAAAGCAGTTCAACAATTTACCCAATCATTAGGAGAATATTTGCAAGTAAAGCATACCATTCCTTGTGCAAACGGCACCGATGCATTGCAAATTGCTATGATGGCGTTGGGATTACAGCCTGGGGATGAAGTTATTACTCCTTCTTTTACCTATATCGCTACCACTGAAGTAGTGGCATTGCTGAAGTTAACTCCTGTTTTTGTAGAAGTAGATCCTCATACTTTTTGTATTGATCCGGAATCTGTACGTAAAGCCATTACACCTAAAACAAAAGCAATAGTGCCCGTGCATTTATATGGACATGCGGCACCAATGGAAGAAATTATGGCTATTGCAAATGAGCATGGATTATATGTAATTGAAGATAATGCGCAAGCGATAGGTTGTGATTATACTTTTTCAGATGGTACCAAAAAGAAGACTGGTACTATTGGAACCATTGGAGCAACCAGTTTTTATCCGTCAAAAAATTTAGGTGCTTATGGAGATGGTGGTGCAATTTTTACCAATGATGATGCATTAGCACACCAAATGAAAATGATAGCAAATCATGGTCAACAAAAACGCTATTACCATGAAGTGGTAGGCTGTAATTCAAGATTAGATTCTATACAAGCAGCTGTGTTAAATATCAAGCTCAAAAAATTAGATGAATATAATGCTGCAAGGCAAGCTGTTGCAGCCTTTTACAATAAAGCATTTTCCAATCATCCTTGCATTATTACTCCGCATGTTGCTGATTATAGTACCCATGTTTACCATCAATATACTTTACAATTAAAAGGGGTAGACCGAGAGGGCTTGGTTGCTTATTTAGCAGAGCATAAAATCCCCTCAATGATTTATTACCCAGTACCTGGGCATAAACAAGATATGTTTGCTTCATTTGGTTTAAAAGAAATTTTACTTTCTGTGACCGATGAGTTAACAAATTCCGTAATTTCTCTTCCAATTCATACTGAAATGAATGAAGAACAGTTAAATTACATAGTCACTCATGTTTTAAACTTTATTAATAAATAAATATTTATGAAAATTGCAGTAGTTGGAACAGGTTATGTTGGACTAGTAACGGGTACCTGTTTTTCAGAAACCGGGAATAAAGTTACTTGTATCGATATTGATCAGAAAAAAGTAGAAAAGTTGTCTAATGGAGAAATCACCATTTACGAGCCAGGCTTAGAAAAAATATTTTTACGAAATTTAAGAGAAGGCCGTTTAACTTTCACCACCAATTTAGCTGAGGGTGTTAAAGATGCGGAAATTGTGTTCTTAGCCTTACCGACTCCTCCTGGAGAAGGTGGCGCTGCGGATTTACGTTATGTTTTAGGGGTTGCAAAAGACCTTGGTAAAATCATGACCGATTATAAAGTGTTGGTTGATAAAAGTACTGTACCTGTAGGAACTGCAGAGAAAGTACATGCAGCAGTTGCTGAAAACTACAAAGGCGAATTTGATGTGGTGAGTAACCCAGAGTTTTTAAGAGAAGGGGTAGCCGTAGATGATTTCATGAAACCTGATCGTGTAGTAGTTGGTACTCAATCGGAGAGAGCTAAAAAATTAATGTCTGATTTATACGCTCCTTTTGTTCGTCAAGGTAATCCAGTGATTTTTATGGATGAAAAATCTGCTGAGTTAACCAAATATGCAGCCAATTCTTTCTTGGCTACCAAAATATCTTTTATGAATGAAATTGCTCAACTCTGCGAAAAAGTAGGTGCAGATGTTGATATGGTTAGAAGGGGAATTGGGTCTGACGACCGAATTGGTAAACGTTTCTTATTTCCGGGAATAGGATACGGTGGAAGCTGCTTTCCTAAAGATGTGCAGGCGTTAATCATGTCTTCTGAAGAAGTGAATTACGATTTTAAAATTTTGAAAGCCGTAGAAGAGGTAAATGAAGCACAGAAGTTACACTTGATTCCAAAAATTGAAAAATACTTTAATGGAGATTTAAAAGATAAACACTTTGCCCTTTGGGGATTGGCATTCAAGCCCAATACAGATGATATCAGAGAAGCACCAGCTTTGTATTTGATTGATGCATTAACTGCAGCAGGTGCAACAGTTACCGCTTATGATCCAGAAGCTATGCCAAATGTAAAGAACAGCATTGGGGATAAAATTAAATATGCCGATAGTCAATATGGTGCACTAAAAAATGCAGATGCGTTGATTATTGCAACAGAGTGGAGTGAGTTCAGAACCCCCGATTTTGAAGTAATTGATAGCTTATTGAAGGGCAAAGCAATATTTGATGGAAGAAACTTATTTGAAGTAAAATATATTACCGACATGGGCTATCATTACGAAAGTATTGGTCGTCACTAAATCAACAATTATGTCTCAAAAACGTGTTTTAATAACTGGCGCTGCTGGATTCTTGGGTTCACATTTATGTGATCGTTTTATTAAAGAAGGGTTCAAGGTAGTAGGAATGGATAACCTAATTACAGGTGACCTCCGCAACATTGATCACCTCTTTAAGTTGGAAGACTTTGAATTCTATCACCACGATGTTTCCAAGTTTATTCATGTACCTGGTCCTATTGATTATATCCTACATTTTGCTTCTCCTGCAAGCCCTATTGATTATTTAAAGATTCCGATTCAAACCTTAAAAGTAGGTGCATTGGGAACACATAATTGTTTGGGATTAGCAAAAGCAAAAGGAGCTAGAATGTTGGTTGCTTCTACCAGTGAAGTGTATGGAGATCCGATGGTGCATCCTCAAACAGAAGAGTATTGGGGTAATGTAAATCCGGTAGGTCCAAGAGGGGTGTACGATGAAGCCAAGCGTTTCATGGAATCCATCACTCGAGCATACTATACATTCCACGGAGTTGAAACACGGATCGTTCGTATATTCAATACCTATGGTCCTAGAATGCGACTGAATGATGGTCGTGCATTACCTGCATTTATTGGGCAAGCATTGCGTGGAGAAGACTTAACTGTATTTGGTGATGGTAGTCAAACCCGTTCATTCTGTTATGTAGACGATTTAATCGAAGGGATCTATCGTTTGTTAATGAGTGATTATACCATGCCAGTGAATATTGGTAATCCTCATGAAATTACCTTAAAGGATTTTGCTGAAGAAGTGTTGAAACTAACTGGATCTTCTGTTAAAATAATTTACAAAGAATTACCTGTAGATGATCCTAAACAAAGAAAACCAGATATCTCCAAAGCAAAATCTATTTTAGGATGGGAGCCTAAGGTAGAGCGTGCAGAAGGTTTGGCGAAGACCTACGAATATTTTAAATCTTTGCCCAAAGAAGAGTGGTCTAAACAACCCAAAGAATTTTATACAGGTAAATAACTTTAGAAATATTAATATGAGGCCAATTATTGTAGTTACTGGAAAGAATGGACAACTAGGATGGGAACTGCAACAATTGGCTTCTGCTTTTGAAGATCGTTACCAATTTTTTTTTACGGATCGTACTCAATTGGATTTATCCAATATTGGTAGTGTTTACCCTTTTTTTGAAACGATAAAGCCACAATATTTTATTAATTGTGCTGCTTATACAGCGGTAGATAAGGCTGAATCAGATCAAGATACAGCAATGGCAATCAATGCAACTGTTGTTGGTGAAATTGCTGCTTGTTGCGAAGAATTTAATTGCAAACTTATTACGATTTCTACTGATTATGTTTTTAATGGTAAGGGGGTTGCCCCTTATAAAGTAGACACCCCTACTGATCCTGTTAATTATTATGGAGCTACTAAAGCAATTGGAGAGCAATTGGCAATTACCAATAATCCTGCTGCAATCATCATTCGTACTTCTTGGGTCTACAGTGCGCATGGAAATAATTTTGTAAAAACCATGTTGCGATTGATGAATGAACGTCCTGAAATCAAAGTAGTGAACGATCAAGAAGGCTGCCCAACTTATGCTGCTGACTTAGCAGCAGCAATCATGCAAATTGTTCAGCATCATTCAGAAGGAAATCATGTTGCTGGTATTTTTCATTACAGTAATACAGGGGCGATTACTTGGTTTCAATTTGCTCAAGCTATCAAAGAGGAAGCAGGGCTTTCAACCAATATTTTGCCGATTCCTTCATCAGCGTTTCCAACTCCAGCCAAACGACCTTCATATTCAGTTATGGACGTTCAAGACATAGCCACTGTTTTTGGAGTTGAGTTAAAGCCTTGGAAAGAGAGCTTGAAGTATTGCTTGTCTAGCATTCTTCTGAAGTAAATTTCAGCCATTTTTTCTTATAAACATTTTAGCATATGAGAAAATTATTTTTTCTAATTCAACTCATGCCGGCTTGTTATTTGTTGAATGCACAGTCAATAAAAGTATACTCAAATCCCCCTGCATTGGCTTCCATTAAAGAAGCTGATTTAAAAAAAGATTTATACGCATTAGCAGATGCTCATTTTAAAGGGCGGTCTGGAGGTACGATTGATGAAATAAAAGCTGCCATGTGGATTGGGGAGAAATACAGGGAAATCGGTTTGAAACCTGCTGGTGATGACGGTACTTATTTTCAGTATTTCAATATTTGGCGCAATCGTGTTAATCAACAAAGCTTTGTAAAGATTAATAATCAATCCTTAACATGGTGGTCGGAAATGGCTGTTGCTCAAATGGCAAACTGTAATATTAATGCGCCTATTTTATTTGTAAATAAGTCGGAAGTAGCAGGTTTAAGTGCTGATCAAGTGAAAGGGAAAGTCATTGCCATGGAAGCAGATCCATCCATGTATAATCCTGCTGTTTCTTTGCCTTCATGGCGTTATGCAAGGTCTGTTCAAGCAAGATATGGCAGTCCCTTAATTGCAAAAGGAGCAATGGCTATTATTTTTGTTGCTGATGAAGTAGGGGAAAAAACTTGGGAAGATGCGGTTGCTAATTTTAAGCAAGGTGCGTATGAAGTTGATGGCGGTCCTGCAATGAGCATTAAGAATACAGTTCCTGTAATTTGGGTCAGATCTGCTGCTAAAAACATATTACAAAAGGGGGATGCTTTTTTAAATGCCCATATCATAATAGAACAGTATGATTATCCATCTGTGAATATTATTGGAAAAATCGATGGTACTGATCCAACTCTTTCAAAAGAATATCTTTTATATAGTGGGCATACGGATGCCCATGGTATTAGAAATCCAGTGAATGGAGATAGTATCTATTATGGAGCTGATGACAATGCTAGTATTGATGTTGCGATGTTTGCGATGGCAAGGGCTTTTAAGAAAAATCCTTCTAAAAGGTCAGTATTATTTGTAATCCATGGTGCTGAGGAGCGAGGTTTACTTGGTTCAAAATGGTATGCAGGTCATCCAACTGTTCCGATAAATAGCATTATTACGGTGCTCAATGCTGATATGATTGGAAGAAATCATCCAGATAGTGCTGCTGTTTTGGGTACACAATCTCCGCACAAAAATTCTTCAGAACTAGTTGAGATGTTATATCAGGCTAATCTAGAAGGTCCACAATTTAAATTGGATACTTTATGGGACAAGTCTTCACATCCTGAAGGATGGTATTATAGGAGCGATCATTTGCCTTATGCAAGATTGGGTATTCCTTCTTTGATGTTTACTACATTATTGCATCCAGATTATCATACTCCTTTAGATAATGCGGAACGTATTGATTATACTAAGTTGAAAAAAATGACTGATTGGATGTATCGATTGGGTTGGAAAGTAGCTAACTCACCCAAGCCACCTGCCAAAGAAATCGGATTTAAATTAGAACGATAAAAAAAGCCCCAAATTTTGGGGCTTTTTGATTGATGTGATTCGTATGAATTTGCTTATTCAATATCCACTGTGTTGTCATCCGGTATTCTATCAATGAGTTTATTATAAGGGTCAATACCTGCTTTTACAGGTTTCCCTTTCACTCTTATTTTGATAGTTTTTTGACCCGGTGTTAACTTATATTTCTGCAAGAATATGGGGTTCACTTTTTTTCTTCCATTTTTGTCTGTTGATTCAGCAGCAAATACACCAATGTCTATATAGTCATTCATTTTTGTAAGCGTTTCTTTTCCGGCACTATCTGCATAATACTTATTGGTATTTATCTGAATGGTTACATCATATAAATCTTTGCCAGCGCTAACTGATTTCGCGCTGATGGCTTTATTGTCATATAAAGTAATTTTCTTCCAAGTATCTACTAGGTAGTATTTTACAGAATCAGGTGTGTGTTTATCTATAAACGCATATAAGTCTGTACTGCCAGCAAAAGGTGGATTTTCTTTTAAGGCAAAGCTATCTCTGAATTCATGCAGGGCTTTATTTAATTGATCTACACCAATTAAATCTTGTAAACCATATAATATTAAGCTGCCTTTTTGATACCATTGATAAGATCGATTGCAGTTGATGAAAGTGTTTTCCTTTTTTGATTCATTCGCTCGTCCAGTTAAGTAACCATCTAATTCATCCTTTAGGAATCTTTTCATATTGTCTTTCCCATACTTACGCTCGGTCAAGATCAATGCGGTATATTCTGCTAATGCCTCAGAAATTAAATTTGAACCTCTAGTTTTATTTGGAACAACTTGATGTCCCCACCATTGATGGGCCAATTCATGAGCCGTTACATAGTAAACATAATCAAAAGAATTGGGATCACTAAAATCCGCAACCCATCCAAAACTCTCTGCGAAGGGCACTGTATTTGGAAAGCTTTGGGCAAATCCTGCATATCGCGGGAATTCCATTAAACGCATTTGTCTAAATTGAAAATCACCATAACTCTTAGAGAAATATTCTAAGCCATCTTTATAAGCTGCTTTGAATCTGTCTAAATTGAATTTGTGTTTGGGGTCGTGAAAGATTTCAATATTTATCTTTTCGCCATTTGATATAGTCACTGAATCTTTTAATACATCATATTTGGCGGATAAAATACTGAAGAAGTAATCGATAGGGGTGTCTTGAACATATTGAAAATATTTTCTACCATTCTTCTCCCAAGTTTTTTGCAAGTAACCAGGTGCAATAGCTATTTGATCTTTGGATGTACTCACAGTAGCTTCAAAGTGGATTAAGTCTGCATCATCATTAAACAACATAGTAGCTTTTCCTTCTGGATCATTTTGGTCTGGGAACTCATCTTCTTTTTTAGCTAATTTATATTTCTTTCTGTCTTCGTCACTGTTCAACTCTCTATTAGGGTCATAGCCGAAAGAGGGAATACCTCCTGAATAAAATGTACCGTTTTGAAGAATCTCTCTCGATAATCCACTATTAGGGAATCCTTTGTTTTCAATTACAGAGTATACTTCAAGTAATGCAGTGTCACCAGGAAGCATGGGTCTTGGAAGGCCATACACTCTATAATTTGCAGTATCTTTTCCTTTCTTTAAGAAGTTAAAAGCACTATACTTAAATAGCAATGGCGACTGATATTTCAAAGGTTTTCCATTATACAGAATTCTGTATTGAACATTCTCATCTGCTTGTAAATGCAAAGAATCTATGGCAGCAGCATGTTTGTTTTTAAGCGAAAGCTTAGCATAAATTGTTACTTTTCTTTCTTCAGGAAAAATATCTGCATGCATCAATACCTGTGTTACTTTTGGCTGTAACTTTTTTTCGTATTTCTTTAGGGTCGTTTCATACAAAGCTAAATTGCTTTCTGATTTTGAATTACTGGTATAGTTATTCAAATAGCTTACATTATAATAGATGTATGATCCAGTTCCTATCCAGCATAAAAAGAATAGGACAATCAGATTTCTTGGGGTGCCATTAAATCTGCTGGATGCAACCCTCCATCTTTCTTTAAATCCACCTGCAATTCCTCTCTGGTAAAACAAGAATGCTATTACTGTTAATAGACAACCCAGACTAATCCAGTAGAAATTAAACCATAACTGCGGTTCAAGAAAATGCCCAATTCCATTCATATCACTCCAGCGATAATTCGGTGTATAGAAATAAAAGAATAAGTTATAATCCATTTCGCCAAATGATCTTAATAAGAATAAGCAAACCCAGATAATCATAGAAACACCATGCCCCCCAAACTTATTATTCACTAATAGATGCACTGCAAATGACAATAGAATCATTTGTATAAATCCTGGCAAAGTCAAAACATACAATTCTATAAAATATACTGAAAAATTAAAATCGGTATGTCCTTTCAATAACTGAATGATTACACCAAGCACCATTGGAATAGTAACTAAGATAATGGCGATACCAACCATGCTACAAAACTTGGAAAACAAGAAAACCACATTCGATACTGGCATGGCATCATTGATGATATTATAGCGAGTTGTTTTTTCTCGATGAATGGTTTCGCCTGAGTAAAATAGTAAAATGATAAAAATGAATAAATTGTAATCATAGCTTTTATAATCCATTAAAAAAATGGTCAAAGGTCTATCAGGGACACTGTACAACAAATTGCCAATCCAGAAATCAAGAATTAAAAAAATTAATCCCCCAAGTAAAATTGCTTTGAAATAATTATCCCGAATGATGTTTAAAAACTCAATTTTAGTAAGTCTCCACCAAACTCTCCGCATATATCCTTGAGAAAAATCTTGTGTAACTCTTTTTAAGGGTTGACTAATTGGTGCTTTTTCTGTTGATTCCTTTTTCTTCGTTTCTTTTGTTGTATCTGCATTTAGAAATGCAGAAAAGCTAAATCGCCAATATGCAATAGCTGTAATCAATATTGAAATGCCCATCCAAATTAATCTGTTAAACACAAATACTTTGGTAAATGGCAAACTCAAATTGTTTTTCTCAAATGGGGTAAGATATCTTGTTTCTAATTGAAATGTATTGATAAGAAAAGGATCGAGTAATTTTACCAGTTCTCTTTTTTCTAAATCACGAACTAAAAAGTTGGATAAGAAATAGCCAATTAATAATAATATACTTGCACTGTATACCACTTTTACATTCCTGGTAACTGCAACAAGTGCAAAAAATATCGAAGAAGAGATTAACAAATTACTGAATCCGTATAAAAATGCGGGTTCTAAATAATTCCAGAGACCATAATCTCCAATTCTTTCGGCGGGTACTTGTCCCATTATAGGTCCTAAGTAGGCTCCCAAATAACAGCCCCAGTTAAACGCAGTACCAACAACTAGTACATAAAAAAATGAACCCAGAAATCTCCCCCAAAAATAACCGCCTTTTGTAATGGGGTAACTGAAAAAGTATTGTCTGGTTTGGTGTTCAACATCTCTATACAAGGGAACACCCATTATAGCAGAGCATACCAACATCATGAGTAAACTAAAAGTGATGGTTCCATCCGCAATTGTCCAAGGGGCATTATGGAATACTTTTTCTGATGCGGGGGAAGAGCCAGTTGCTATGGAAATAAATCCTAGCAAAAAGAAGATGAAAAAATAAATATAAGAAGCTGGTCTTTTAGAGCGATAGACCAACTCAAATTTGAAAATTTGCCAAAACATATGAAAAGTTTTTGAGTTAGTTTATATTGTTGCCATATCCATTTTAGATGCTATCTGATGAAAGTAAACATCTTCCAAAGCAGGGGGTACAGACCTGAAACCGTTTCCAGGATCCGTTTCGCTGAATATGCGGACACTTAAACTACCGCTTTTCATTTGTACACTAATAACTTGATACTGTTCTTTTAATTGTTGAACTGTGGCCTTATCTGCGGACCTGGTATATATCTTTCCTTCTAATTCATTCACTGCATCATCAGGTTGATCATGTCTTAACAACTCACCTTTACAAATGATGGCAAAGTCATTGCAGAGTGTTCTAACATCTTCCACAATATGTGTCGATAGAATCACAATCGTATTATTACCAATCTCACTCAATAAATTATAAAATCGATTTCTTTCTGCGGGATCTAAACCTGCTGTAGGCTCATCCACTATGATCAATTTTGGATTGCCTAATAAGGCTTGAGCAATACCAAAACGTTGTTTCATTCCACCAGAATAAGTGCCTAGATTCTTTTTTCGATCTGTGTAAAGGTTAACCCTATTCAATAAATTGTCTACTGTTTCTTTTCTTTCTTTTGCATTGCTAATACCCTTTAAACAGGCAATATGATCTAACATTTGTTCCGAACTAATCTTCGGATAAACACCAAAATCTTGGGGGAGATAGCCCAAGATTTTTCGAACGGTTTCTTTTTCTTTCAATACATCTAACTCATCTAAAAAGATACTGCCACTATCCGCTTCTTGTAGCGTTGAAATAGTCCTCATTAAGGAGGATTTACCTGCACCATTAGGACCTAAAAGACCGAACATGCCCTCTTTAATGGTAAAACTTACATTATTAAGTGCTTGTACGCCATTCGGATATCTTTTTGAAAGATTAGAAATAACAAGTTGCATAACATGAATTGAAAACGTTAAAAAATAGGAATAACCCTAGTAATATAAGAAATTATTATTACTTGTTGTGAGCTGGGCAAGCAATCTTTTAAACGACTTCAATTCATGCAATGTGTATTGTGTGATTTAGGCTTTTGACTTTTTGTAAAACCTCAATTTTGATTTGATCTTTTCAAAAGTTGTTTTATTAATTAAGCCTGCATATAAAAGTGCAAAAACAAGCAACCAAATCATGCCTTTGATGAAGAAAAACCAAAATCCAATGATACCGATATCTTGTAACCAGTTAAGCATGTTCAATGATTTTTGTTGTTTTCAATATGGTTGCTTCAAGTGCATCAAATATGTTAATGATGGCATCATAGCCTTTGTTGACCTCATTCACCCAACTGTCTTGTTGTATTTGTCTGATAGATAATATACACGCTTCAAAGTTGTGGAAATCATAAAACAAACCTTTTGAAGGGACTTTAGTTTTCATTATTTGTCCACCGTATGCAATGGCCAAATAATGTAAATAAATATGAGGCAATTGTTCTGATGCAGTTAATCCATTCAAATAATTTTTGTAAGTGGTTGTAGCAGTTAGCTCACCGTTTCTTAATGCACCAGCGGTCTCTAATTCTTGGATATCAGCTGAGATCGATTCAATTCTCCTTTAAACATTCGCATATTAAAGGGCTTTCTCTCTGCAATTCTGTGTTTCTCTGCTGTTTGATCTTTTAATAAGCTTTGCATAATATATATTTTATGCAAAGAATCCATTTTAATATGGTCTCACAAGTAGCAATCGGGAAAACGATTTATGAAAATGGGAATTACAAAACAAAACGTTGTCCCCGCTGGGCGATGTTAAATCCAGCTTTAATGACTTTTTCTGTTGCTATACTTTTGTTATTGATTAGTGGATTGGTATGATTGAAATGAATGAAATGAATTTTCTGTTTGTCCTTTAATGGCATCGATTTAAAACGATCCATACTCTCTACCACAAATGGATGCGGAATTTCACTAATGGGGCGATTGTTGATTTCGGCTGCGTCAAAAAAAGTTGCATCAATTAACGCATAATCAACTTTTTCAATGAGGTGATTAATATTTTGAGACCATTTTTCCCATTTATCAATATCAGGGATAAATAGTAATTTTTTGCTTGGCCCACTAATGATATAACCAACCGTCTCTGAATACTCATCGCGATGTGGCACTAGTAAAGGGGTAACAGAAATACTATCGCCTAAACGGATAGCTTGATTATCAGATAATGTTTGAATCTGTATATTTTGTTGACTCACCAATTGACTCCATGGTCCGTTCTGTTCTAGAAATGACTTCATTTTGGGCATTGCATAAACAGGCAATTGTTTTGCACTCATTGCTTCTTTTCCTAGGAACATTAGTCCGGTATAATGACCAATATGTGCATGAGTTAAAAATACCCCGTTGGGTATGTCTGTAGCTGTTTTACTATATTCCTTTAACATCCTCAATTGCTTGCTGATGTCGGGAGTGGCTTCAAATAAATAGCTGATTTTTTTAGTGGAATTATATAATCCCAATGAAACCACTTGCCTTGAATGGTCTGGTTGATTAAAAAGGTTTTTACAACAATCTTTGGTACAGCCAATTTGTGGGGATCCCGCATCTTGAATGGTTCCTAAAACAATAATACTTGTTTGGGCCTGTAAAGATTGGAATACAATCAGGATACCAATAAGGGCGGTCATTTTCATGCTTTAAATATAATTGATTGAGCAGGAATCAATCGCTGTTAAATGACCTTTTTTTTATAATTTCAAAGCAGATTAGGCCAGTATGAAAAAAACCTCGATTGTCATTGCGCTATTTATTGCTATTGTAACAGGCTTCATTTCATGTTTTAGTTTTGAGGGGGGGAGTAAAGCTGACTTGCCAGAACTGGTAAGCTATAATTTTCATATCCGCCCCATACTCTCCGATAAATGTTTTTCTTGTCACGGTCCTGATGCAAATAAGCGAGCTGCTAATTTAAGGCTGGATATTGCTGAACACGCATTTGCTCCACTTACGGAAACCAAGGGTGCGTTTGCGATTGTAGCCGGTAAGCCTGAAGAATCTGAATTGTATAAGCGCATCATATCTAATGATACCGCTTACATGATGCCATCTCCTGAATCGCATTTAGGGGCCCTCTCTGAAAATGAAATTGCACTCATAAAAAAATGGATTCAACAAGGTGCAGTATACGAAAAGCATTGGGCATTTATTCCTCCACAAAAAAAGGAGTTGCCTAAAATCAAGGCTTCTGATTGGGCAAAAAATGAAATTGATTTTTTTATTGCTGCTGCCTTAGAACCAATGGGGCTAAAGCCGAACGAAGAGGCTGATAAAGAAAGATTATTAAAACGTTTGTCTTTAGATATTACTGGTCTCCCGCCTTCTATTACTTTGATGGATCAATTCTTAAATGATCAATCGGATAAAGCGTATGAAAAAATGGTGGATGCGTTAATCAGTACTCCGCAGTATGGCGAGAAAATGGCCCTGCCTTGGTTAGACATTGCTCGATATGCGGATAGTTATGGATATCAAGATGACAATATTCGAACACAATGGCCATGGCGTGATTGGGTGATTCATGCGTTCAACAAGAACATGCCTTATGATCAATTTATTACTTGGCAAGTTGCAGGAGATATGTTGCCGAATGCTACAAAAGAACAAATTTTAGCAACTGGTTTTTTTCGCAACCATAAGTACACCGAAGAAGGTGGGGTAATTCCAGAAGAGTACCGAATGGAATATTTGTTCGACAAAACAAAAACTTTCACAAAAGGTATTCAGGCGATTACTTTAGAATGTGCTCAGTGTCATGACCATAAATACGATCCATTCTCTCAAAAAGATTATTACTCATTTCTAGCATTTTTTAATAACACCAAAGAAAAAGGCTACGAAGGGGATGTGAGTATTTCCAAGCCAGCAAAGTATCCTATATTAAAATTGACTGATGGTGAAATCAAGCAGTTTTTATCTTTTATCAATAAAAAAGATACTGGGGAGATTACTATTTCAGTAATGGCCGAAGATACTCTTCGGAAAACCTATTTATTAAATAGAGGAGTGTATGATCAACCTACTGGTACTCCATTGGTAGCTTCTGCTGTTCCTGCAGTAATGAAGTTTGATGATAAAAAATTTGAACGAAATAGAATGGGGTTAGCTAAGTGGACAACGGATAAGAACAATCCGTTGACTGCAAGGGTTTTTGTAAACTTACTTTGGCAAGAAATTTTTGGTAAGGGCATTGTAAAAACATCAGGTGATTTTGGTATGCAAGGAGAATTACCTTCTCACCCTGAATTATTGGATTGGTTAGCCGTTGATTTCATGGAAAATGGTTGGAATATCAAGAATCTCGTAAAGAAAATCGTTTTATCTGCTACCTATCGACAGTCTGTTAAAACAACTGCGGAAAAACAAAAGTTAGACCCCGATAATATTTACCTCTCGAGAGGCCCTAGAAATAGAGTATCTGCTGAATCAATTAGAGATATTGTTTTAAGTACTAGTGGATTATTGGTCAAAACAATCGGCGGTCCCAGCGTTAAACCTTATCAGCCTAAAGGGTTATGGGAAGGAGCCACTTCAGGTCGGGGTGCATTATCAACTTATCAACAAGACAAAGGAATGGATTTGTATAGAAGAGGAATGTATACATTCATTAAACTAACCTTGCCGCCCCCGAGTATGACTTTATTTGATGCAAGTAACAGAGATCAGTGTGAAGTAAAAAGAACAAAAACAAATACTCCATTACAAGCATTGATTATGATGAATGATCCGCTTGTATTAGAAGCATCTAGGGTTTTGGCTCAACATTTAATGACAGAAAATAGCAGTACTGCTGAAAAATATAAAAAAGCATTTAGAACAATCATTTGTAGAAATGCTACAACTAAGGAATTGGAAATTCTTTCTTCCTATTATAAAGAACAAGTTGATTTATTTAAGCAAGGTAAATTAGATGCTTCTGTCACAATAAAAGTGGGCGAATATGCATTCAAGTCAATTTCAGATAAAAATAGTTTTGCTGCATTAATGAAAACGATTAATGCCATTTATAATATGGAAGAATGCATCACAAAAAGCTAAACATGAATAAAGAATTATTAGAACATAGTTTAAGTTTTAACCGAAGAAAGTTCTTGTCTAAACTTAGTTTAGGTATTGGAAGTGTTGCACTGGGTTCTTTATTAATTCCCGATTTGTTTAATGGAAAATCAGATGAAGAAGCTTTAATGGCAGGACTTCCGCATTTTGCTCCCAAAGCAAAGCGAATCATTTATCTGTTTCAAAATGGCGCACCTTCTCAATTAGACTTATTTGATTATAAGCCCAAATTACAAGAGATGTTTGGTCAGGATTTGCCTGAATCAATACGTATGGGTCAACGTTTAACAGGGATGACTGCAGACCAAAAAAAATTCCCTTTAGCAGGTACGGTTTTTAATTTTAAGCAACATGGTAAAAATGGAGCATGGTTCAGTGAATTGTTGCCGCATATTGCTTCTGTATCAGATGATTTGTGTATCGTAAAATCTATGTACACAGAAGCCATTAATCACGATCCTGCTTTAACTTTTTTTCAAACTGGTGCTCAAGTGGGTAACCGTCCTAGTATGGGTTCTTGGTTGAGCTATGGATTAGGGAGTGAAAATAAAAATTTACCTGCATTTTGTGTGTTGCTCTCAAAGGGGAGTGGTAATGGACAAGGGGTATATTCGAAATTGTGGACCAATGGATTTTTAGATTCGATTCATCAGGGGGTTCAATTTAGCAGTGGTGATAATCCCGTTTTATATTTAAATAATCCGGAAAGCATTAGCAAAGATGATCGTAGAAAAATGCTCGATAAAATTAATGCACTGAATGCTGAATCATTTAAAGAGTTTGGTGACCCCGAAATCAATACCAAGATTCAGCAATATGAAATGGCATTTCGGATGCAAACGGCCGTGCCCGAAATTACGGATATGAGTAAAGAGCCGGAAAGTATTGTAAAATTGTATGGGCCCGAATGTTTGGTGCCTGGCACTTATGCAGCCAATTGTTTATTGGCAAGAAAGTTATCAGAAAATGGGGTAAGATTTGTTCAATTATATCATCAAGGATGGGATGGGCATAATAATTTACCTGGTGAAATTAAAGGTCAATGTAAAGATGTGGATCAAGCAAGTGCTGCATTAATTACTGATTTAAAACAACGAGGTTTACTTGATGAAACATTGGTGATTTGGGGAGGTGAATTTGGAAGAACCAATTATTGTCAAGGGCCATTGTCAAAAGAAAATTACGGTAGAGATCATCACCCAAGGTGTTTTACCATTTGGATGGCTGGTGGGGGAGTTAAGCCAGGTGTTTATGGTGAAACGGATGAATTTGGATATAATATCATTCAAGATAAAGTCCATGTGAATGATTTTCATGCCACAGTATTGCACTTGATGGGATTAAATCATGAAGAATTGACTTATAAGCATTTGGGTAGAAGGTATCGCTTAACTGATGTGGCTGGTAAAGTAGTGGATGGCATCATTGCATAAATAATTGTATGAATAGAAAAACCTTTCTTTTACAATCGGCTGTTTTAACCGCTGGCATTGCTGGCTATCCATCTCTATTGTCGGCATCTAAAAAATCGGACATTATTTTTGGGCATAACCAAAAGCGTTATCGACTTGATACCCAATGGGGGCAACTCGATTTTAATCAATACCCCGTAAAAGATTGTCATGAAATGGTTCAGGATAAGTTGGGAAGGATTATTTTATTAACGAATGAAACCAAGAATAATATCATTATTTATGATAAAAAAGGGAAGTTGGTAACAACTTGGGGGAGTGAATACCCTGGTGCACATGGCTTAACGCTTTTTAATGAAAATGGACAAGACTGTTTATTCATAGCTGATAACAACAGGCATCAAGTAATTAAGACAACAATAGACGGAAGGGTATTACTGACGATAGGGTATCCTAAAGAAGTAGGTATCTATCAGAATGAAACGGAGTTTATTCCTACCGAAACATGCATTTCGCCCAATGGTGATATTTATATTGCAGATGGTTATGGCAAAGATTATATCATACAATACAATGCAAAAGGGGAATATATTCGGCATTGGGGCGGTAGAGGTGCAGCGCCAAAACATTTGAAAAATGCTCATGGTATTTGTTATGATGATAGGGATAAAAATAATCCATTACTCATCGTTACTTCTAGAGAAGAGAATGCTTTTAAGCGATACACTTTAGATGGGCAATACATTGATACCATTGCATTGCCCGGGGCATGGGTATGTAGGCCTGTAATTAAAGGAGATTATTTGTATGCGGCTGTACTACAGAGTCAGCATCGTCAAGGACAAGAATCTGGATTTGTAACTATTTTAGATAAGGATAATAAAGTAATCTCCAATCTTGCAGGAAGTACACCAACCTACCAAGGACAAGTCTTAACCGATATGTACCAAACGGTCAAAGCTTTTAAATATCCCCACGATGTTTGTATTGATGACGAAGAGAATGTATATGTAGCACAGTGGAATGCTGGGCATGTTTATCCTTACAAATTAATCCCTGTACTCTAATGGTTAAATTGATCCGTAGCGTAATCTTATTATTTCCTTGTGGCTTATTTGCGCAAGATAGTTTACAGTTAACCCCACCAATCATTAAGTATCATTCTATTTTCTTTTCGAAGAAGACGCAGGTAGAATTGGCATTTGCATATCCCAATACTGCCATTCATTATACGCTTAATCAAGAAGCACCCGCTATTGCTGATCCAACTTACAAAAAGCCAATATTGGTTCGAGATAACTTAACAACCATTAAAGCAAAAGTTTTTGGAAATGGTTATATAGCATCTGATATCGCCACTGCCACTTTTATTAAAGAAGGGAAAAAAATTTCCATGATTCACCAAACTGAACCACATCCAAAATATGCAGCAGCGGGACCTTTAGCGCTATTTGATTTGAAAGGAGGAAATGTAGATATTGGCACAAATACATGGCTGGGATATAATTGTGATACAGTAAAAATTCAATTGTCATTATCGAAATCAGAACGGGTAGGGAAACTGCTGTTTAATTTTTTGCAGAATGAAAATGCTTGGATATTTCTTCCTGAAGAAATATCCATACAATGGTATAATCAACAATTAAATACTTATCAGTTTTTTGGAAAAGAGTCAATTGAATCGAAAGCTCAGGTTAATGGGGCTAATTGTAATTTTAAGATGGTAAATGCAATGAATAAAGTAATCACAGATAAGTTCTTGATAAATATTGTGGTTAAAAAGAAAATCCCCGATTGGCATCCAGCAAAAGGTTCACATGCTTGGATGTTTATAGACGAAATAAAAGTGTATTAGTATGATGGCTCTTCAACGAAATATTTTTAACCTTGTTTTTGGAATCAATATTCTGCTGGTTTTCTTATTGATTTTTGAAAGTAATCTAGTAATCCCTGCATGGTTGCAAGTAATAGGTCGTATGCATCCATTGTTTTTACATTTCCCCATTACACTAGTCTTAGTATTCATTTTTTGGCATTTTGTTGTAGTAAAGAAAATGATGGAGAATGAATGGGTCGTTCATATTGATCGTTGGTTGTTGTTGCTAACCGCGTTTACTGCCAGTCTTACGGCATTGATGGGTTTGTTCTTATCTAAAGAGAAAGGGTATGATGTTAATGCATTACAATTACATAAATGGTCAGGAATAGCTATTGCAATAATCACCACTATATGGTATGGGAACAATGAATGGGTACAAAAAAATCCTTGGTTACATTATTCAATCGCTGGTTTAAGCACAGGCATTATTCTATTTACTGGTCATCAGGGTGGAACAATTACCCATGGTCCTAATTTTTTATTGGCCCCCATTGAATCTGTCTCAGCTCAACAAGAGGTGTTATTGTCTGAAGCTGAAATATATACTCATTTGGTACAACCCATTTTGCAAACCAAATGCTATAGTTGCCACAATGATAAAAAATCGAAAGGAGAATTAAGAATGGATACGGAAGCCCTTTTACTCAAAGGAGGAAAGAATGGTAAATTATGGGATAGTGCTGCTCCAGATTTGGGCTTGTTAATGAGTAGGGTTCATTTGCCTTTAGAAAATAAAAAACATATGCCACCCATTGGTAAACCTCAGTTAACTGAAACAGAGATTCAAATTTTAGAAGCATGGATTAAAAAAGGAGCCAATTTTAAAACCAAACTAATCAACCTAGCTGCAAATGATGAATTGAGGATAATTGGGCAAGAAAAATTTTCTAAATCAGTAATTGATGAATTCGATTTTGAACCCGCTTCTACATCGTCACTAAAAAAATTAAATACGGACTACAGGGTAATTACACCACTGTCAAAATCTTCACCTGCTTTGCAAGTTGATTTTTTTAGCCCTGCTGCTTTTTCTTTAGATCAATTAAATGAATTGCTTGAGATTAAAAACCAAGTGGTGAGTTTGAATTTAAATAAAATGCCCCTTAAAGATGATGCATTAAGCATCATTGCTCAATTCGCTAACCTGCAAAAGCTGAATCTATCTTTTACTCAGATTTCGGGTAAAAACTTAGACCAACTTAATCAATTAAAATTCTTAAAACAATTATCACTCTCTGGAACCAAAGTGAGTAAAGAAGATTTGATGACCATAGCTGGATTGAAAAACTTACATGCGTTATATGTATGGAATACGAAGCTTACAGACAATGAAATCATTGATTTAAAACGGAGTTGGAAAAATGTATTCATTGAAAAGGGTTTTACAGACGATAGTTCCATTATAAAATTAACCCCGCCTATATTGTTAAACGAGGAACAAGTAATAACAACTCCAATCAAGCTGAAACTAAAACACTATATCAGTGGGGCGTCTATTCGATACACATTGGATGGAACAGAGCCCGATAGTATCAATGCTAAAGAATATTCAGGAGATATCATATTGTCAGGTAATACTACGGTTAAGGCAAAAGCTTTTAAAAAAGGTTGGATAAGCAGCAATACGATAGAAACCTATTTTTTCAGTTCCAAATTTAAGCCCGATTCGGCAGTGAATATTTTACGTGCAGATGATAATTATAGGGGAGATGGTGCAAGTACTTTAATTGACTTGGCTAAAGGAGAGGTGAACAATTTTAAAAGTCGGAAATGGTTGGGATATAAGCTAAATCGGATGGAATCTTTGTTGTTATTTAACTCATTCGTGAACATTAAAAGTGTAACCCTTAGTACTTTAATAGATATCGGTAGTTATATTATGCCACCAACATCAATTGAAGTTTGGGGTGGTAATGAGTTGAGTCAGTTAAAATTATTAGGTCGTCTAACGCCGCCACAACCAACAACAGTTTCGAAGGGATACCTAAAGGGGTATGAAATCAATTTTGTTCCCACTAGATTAAAGTATATAAAATTGATTGCTGTTCCTATTGCTGTTTTGCCTAAATGGCATCCAGGAAAGGGAGACAGGGGTTGGGTCTTTGTGGATGAGGTGTATGTGAATTAACTCTTAGCTTTTTTCTTACTTAATCCCACGACCATAATTAAAAACCAGATAGCGAATGCAATCTTTGGAATGAATGATGAATTGAAATCTTCTGTATTGAGCGTATAAAATGAGTAGCTAAAATATCCTACCATCAATACAGCAGAAACTATTATAATAAGTGTTCTATTATCCCTCATTCTATAAATATACGATTTCTTTTGAGTGAATTAATAGATGTGAGGAAATTGATTAGCTTGTTGATTTGGATTGCCTTCGGCCATCCAACCCCGCTTTGCATTACCCAAGAAACCACGCACCGCGTAAACGCGGCGCTCGTTTTGTTTTTTCACTCGCTCCATTGAGCAAGCTCATGTCGCTCGCTTAAAAAACAAAACCCGCAGCTTTCGCTGCGGGTTTCTTGTTGCCCGACCTGGATTCGAACCAAGACATACTGAACCAAAATCAGTTGTACTACCCTTATACTATCAGGCAATCCGACCCATTCTTTTGGAATGGGCTGCAAAAATAGGACTAGGAGTCAATTGTTCCAAATTTTTTAATTAAAAAATGCTCATTTTCTTTCGAAAACACTGCTATCACTAGCTAGCGGACTCCCTGTCTTTCAATTCTTTAATCTTATCCAAAGCCCCTGCTACCACATCACACATGATGGTATACAAAGCGCCTGGTTTGTAATTGGCATATATATGCTCCAATGCCAAATTCTCATTTGCTATAACAGTTTGGGGAATATTGGGGTTCACTGAATTAACCCCTTCCTGCAATAATGCAATGATTTCTTCTGCCGTTCTACCACGCAGATTTTTATCGCAACGGATAATGATTTCGTCAAAATACGAGGCGGATATGCTGCCCAATTCACGGATGTCTTCGTCCCTTCTGTCCCCTGTTCCGCTGATGACACCCACTTTATAAGGATAGTCTAGTTGTTCTACAAATTGGCATAATAATTTCAAGCCATGCGGATTATGCGCAAAATCAGCTAAGAAAGTAAAATGCTTGAAATGGAAAAAATTCAACCGACCAGGGGTCGTTATACTGCTCGAGATAAAGGTTTGTAAGCCCGTTCTAATGTCTTCAATGGTAATGCTCTTAAATAAATAAGTAGCCATAACACTCGATAAGCAGTTGGCAACATTGTGGACTGCTTTTCCTTCAAAAGTTAGGGGGATATCTTTTACATGACAGACCCTGATTTTCCAAGTTCCTTTTAATATGCTGATATAACCATTTTCATAAACGGTTGCCAAGCCACCTTTTTTGCAATGTTCTTGAATGCGTGGATTGTTTTCATCCATGCTAAACAATGCCACATTGCATTTCAGGTCTTTTTTCATCGCATACACCAAGTCGTCTTCTGCATTTAATACGGCATATCCATGCGGATAAACGGTTTCAGGAACGACTGCTTTTACGCGTGCCATTTGTTCTACACTATTAATCCCGCCGAGGCCAATATGGTCACTGGCTACATTGGTTACGATGCCTACATCACAATGTTCAAATGCCAATCCATTCTTTAAAATACCGCCTCTGGCACATTCCAATACAGCAAAATCTACGGTGGGGTCCTTTAAAACAAACTGTGCCGAAATAGGACCGGTACAATCCCCCTTCATTAACAACTGATTTTGTATGTAAACCCCATCGCTGGTGGTATAGCCCACTTTTTTACCAGCTGTTTTAGATATATGTGCCGTTAATCGCGTAGTAGTGGTTTTACCATTGGTACCCGTAATGGCTATAATTGGAATTCTTCCATTACTTCTGTCGGGGAAGAGCATATCAATAACTGGCTCTGCCACATTTCTACCTAATCCTTCTGTAGGATCTATATGCATTCTAAAACCAGGAGCAGCATTTACTTCTAAAATTGCACCCCCATTGGATGATACGGGTGTTTGTAAATCTTGTGCCATAATATCAATGCCGCAAATATCTAAGCCAATGATTTTGGCAATGCGTTCGCACATGACGATATTCTCTGGATGCACTTCATCGGTTACATCAGTTGATGTTCCTCCAGTAGATAAATTTGCGGTGGTTTTTAAAAGCACTAGTTCTCCAACGGGCGGAATGGTTTCAAGGGTATATCCTTTTTCATCCAACATTTTCATGGTGCTATCGTCTACGGTAATTTGAGTCAATACCTTTTCATGACCATAGCCTCTACGAGGATCTTTATTGGTTTCGTCTATTAGCCATTGAATGGTATTCACTCCATCCCCAACAACTGAAGCTGGTGTTCTAAGTGCAGCACAAATGAATTTGTAATTGATTACTAAAATCCTAAAATCAAATCCAGTGATAAATTTTTCTACAATAACCGAACGGCCATATTGCTTAGCACTCTCAAATGCTTTCGTGGCTTGCTCCCAAGTAGTGATATTGGTCGTATTTCCTTTTCCATGATTACCATCAATTGGTTTAATTACTAATGGATAGCCAAATTTTTCAACCGCTTCTTCTAAGCCTGCAATGGTTCTAACAACAGTTCCTCTTGGAACTGGAATTTCAGCAGCGCCTAATAAATTTTTGGTTTCCTCTTTATCGCAAGCAATATCCACAGCAATATTACCCGTAGTAGAAGCAATAGTTGCACGAATTCTTTTTTGATTCACGCCATAACCTAATTGTACCAAACTATGTTTGTTCAATCTTAAATGCGGAATCCCTCTTTTGGCTGCTTCTTCAACAATACAACCCGTAGAAGGCCCTAGGCGAGTGTCTTCTCTAATTTCCCTTAATTGTTGAATGTCATTCGTTAAATCATAAGTTATACCATCCGTTAATGCTTCTGCAATTCTTACCGCAGCTTTAGCAGCATAAATGCCGGCATCTTCTTCCAGATAACTAATCACTACAAAATATTTTCCTGGTTCACCGGTTCCTCTTGTTCTTCCAAATCCGGTATTCATGCCTGCTAAAGTTTGCAACTCCAGCGCTATATGTTCAATTACATGCCCCATCCAAGTGCCTTCTGCCACTCGTTTAAAAAAGCCGCCAGGCTCGCCTACACTGCAGCGATGCGCGTACATACTAGGGAATAAAGCCGCTAATCGATCGCCAAATCCTTCAATGGTATTGGTAGGTCGTTGCTCCATCTCTTCCAAATCTAATTTCATTTGAATGAGCTTGGTTCGGCGGATACTCCAATAATTGGGGCCTCTTAAAATCTTTAATTCTTCAATTTTCATATACCGTAATTTGGGAAACATTGAATATATTGAATTTTTTGTATAAGGTGGGGGAAATCAAAAGGCTTATTTTTGCCGAACGATAAATGTA
Organism: Sediminibacterium sp.; assembly: GCF_051860225.1. GTDB lineage: Bacteria > Bacteroidota > Bacteroidia > Chitinophagales > Chitinophagaceae > Sediminibacterium. The sequence goes on along the minus strand of NZ_JBHYEI010000002.1, from coordinate 501,600 downwards.
AAGCATGTTAATTCCAAAAGGTAAGTTAATCGCCATCGGTGGCGCAGAAGATAAAGGGTCAGATTTAGAGAAGGGAGCCATTTTTAGGAACAACCTTAATTTTTTTGAATTAGGGATTCTTAGGAGAATTGTAGCAGAAGCGGGGGGATCGGACGCCAGTATTGAAGTAGTCACTACGGCTTCTACCATTCCTTATGAAGTAGGTGAAAATTATTTAGATGCATTTGGTAAAATTGGATGCACGAACGTGCATATCATTCATATCAGAAATAGGGAAGACGCGCAAAAGCAAGAATACATCGAAAGAATTCAGGCTTGTGATTGTGTGATGTTTAGTGGGGGCAATCAATTAAGATTGACTACTATTTTTGGAGGTACTCGTTTTTTAGCCATTATTCAAGAAAGGTACCAGAAAGAAAATTTTGTAATAGCGGGTACTTCGGCAGGTGCAATGGCCATGAGCAGTACCATGATTTATGAAGGGAATGCCACTCGTGCCCATTTAAAAGGAGAAGTAAAAATTACGACTGGATTGGGTTTTATGGATAATGTCATTTTTGATTCACATTTCGAAAAAAGGGGAAGATTTGCCAGATTGGCTCAAGCGGTATCTGCTAATCCATCTTGTATTGGAATTGGTTTAGGAGAAGATACAGGTATGTTAATTACCCAAGGCAATAATATGGAAGCGATAGGAAGTGGCCCTGTGATTATTGTAGATGGTCATGATGTACGACATAGTAACTTGGCAGATATCCCAGAAGGGAACCCGCTGAGTATTGAAAATTTACACGTTCATTTTTGTGCAAAGGGAAATGGGTTTAAAGTAAAAGAAAGAACTTTTGTTGAATTAATGGGGGAGCATACTACTCCTGTGATGACAGATATTTATTAGTTGATTTTTCATCGCACAATTAAAATGAATTAAAATATTTCCCATGAAAAAATGGATTAGTCTATTACTGTTTTTTACTTCAATCTTACTCATGAGTTTTGCCTTCAATAAAAAGAAAAAAGTAGTCTTCTTTGGGGATTCAATTACCCAAATGGGTGCCGATAAGGGCGGGTATATTCGATTGATGGAAGACCTGATTCAATCTGAAAATATATCCAATGAATTTGAATTAGTAGGGGCAGGCATTGGCGGGAATAAAGTAACCGATTTGTTTTTGCGATTAGAAAAAGACGTGTTGAGTAAACAGCCAGATATAGTAGTAATTTATGTGGGCATTAACGATGTATGGCATAAGCGCATGTTTGGAACAGGAACAGATTATAACAAGTTTGCAGAGTTTTACGATATAATTGTTAAGAAATTACAAGCAGCCAATATACAAGTGATGGTATGCACTCCAACGGTTATAGGAGAGCGAAATGATAATTCCAATGAACTCGATGGAGAGTTGAATATGTATAGTAATTGGGTGCGCAAATATGCACAAAAAAATCAATTGCCAATAGTAGATTTGAGGGCAGTATTTCAACAATACCTTATAGCAAACAACCCTTCCAATGAAGAGAAAGGGTTGTTAACTACTGATCGAGTGCATTTAAATGCAAAGGGAAATTTATTAGTTGCTCAAACCATTTGGAAAGCACTAAAAGTCATTAAATAACTTTTAGAAGGAAATAGTTTTTCTTTCCTTTTTGCACCAAAATATATTTGTCTTGCAATAAGTCTTGAACCGATACCGCTGTTTTATCGGCGGTTAATTTTTCTTTGTTGATGGCTACTCCACCTGCGGCTAATAGTTTCTTAGCTTCTCCCTTACTGGGTGTTATACCCGCATCTGCCAATAAACTAATAAGGTCGTATCCTTCGTTTAGTTGTGCACGGGAAATTTCTGCAGTTGGAACCCCTTCCATTACTTGCAATAATTGTTTTTCATTGAGCGAAGTCAATAGTTCGGTAGAAGCATTTCCAAACAAAATTTCAGAAGCTTTTACAGCAAATTCATAATCTGCTCTACTATGCACAAAACAGGTAATTTCTTCTGCTAATTTTTTCTGCAAAGCCCTTGCATGTGGGGCAGTTGCATGTTCTGCAATTAATTGGTCTATTTCTTCCTTAGGCAGTAGGGTAAAGATTTTAATCCACTTGGTGGCATCTTCATCACTGGCATTTAACCAAAATTGGTAAAACTGATAAGGAGATGTTTTTTCTGGGTCTAGCCAAACATTGCCTCTTTCTGTTTTCCCGAATTTACCGCCATCAGCTTTTGTTAACAATGGACAAGTAAATGCGAATGCTTCTCCACCCGCTTTTCTTCTAATGATTTCGGTACCAGTAACAATATTTCCCCATTGATCACTACCGCCCATTTGCAATTTGCAATTCTTGTTTTGGTACAACCAATAAAAATCATATCCCTGAATTAATTGGTAGGTAAACTCTGTGAAACTCATACCAGTATTGCCATCCAATCTTTTTCTTACGCTGTCTTTACTCATCATGTAATTCACCGTAATATGCTTACCTACATCTCTGATAAAATGTAAAAAACTAAAATCTTTGAACCAGTCATAGTTGTTAACCATCTCCGCTTTATTAGGAGCGTCTCCTGTAAAGTCTAAAAATTTACTCAATTGTTTTTTAATGCCCGCTAAATTGTGTTGCAAAGTTTCTTCGCTCAATAAATTTCTTTCTTCACTTTTAAAACTAGGATCTCCAATCATTCCAGTAGCGCCACCCACTAAAGCATAAGGTTTATGCCCTGCTTTTTGTAAATGAACCAATAATAAAATGGGCACCAAACTTCCTATATGTAAGCTATCCGACGTAGGGTCAAATCCTATATAGCCCGACACCATTTCTTTGTTTAACAATTCTTCGGTTCCTGGCATAATATCCTGAAGCATTCCTCTCCAGCGTAATTCTTCAACTAAATTCATTGCTTGCAAATTTGAGTGGCAAATGTACAAAAGATACCCGCATGGAATCAATGCCTTAAATTTGCTTCGTAAAATTGTATTCATGCTTAAAGTAGGCGACGGCACTCGGGCACTTAATTTTTTTATAGACACCATTTTATTAACCATTTTGGCAATGTTGGTTTTTAGGTGGTACAATTTTTATGTGGTTTATTGGAGGTATACCCCGCTGCATTTTGGTTGGTTCTTTTTTCCTACCATGTTTGTTTATTATAGTTTTTTTGAAATGCTTTTTGCTAAAACACCGGGCAAATGGTTTACCCATTCAAGGGTAGTAGCCAAAAATGGTCATAAAGCTTCTTGGTACATGATTTTATTGAGAAGTATGTTAAGACTTTCTATTGTAGACCTTTTTTTTGGTCCATTCTTGGGCGGTCCTTTGCACGATTTTGCCAGTTCCACCACGGTGGTTCAAGATCCTGTCCATTAATTGATTTCGTAAATCGCAACAACTCCGCTAGTCAATTGTAGTACTTTTGCGTTTTAATTAGAAAGTAATACTATGGCTAAGATTGGCATTAATATAGCAACAGGGAGCTTGCAACAGGCAGAAGTGATTGTAGGGATTGATTTAGGTACTACCAATAGCTTAGTGGCTATAATCCACCCAGAAAATAAGCAGCCAGTAGCTTTAAAAGAATTCAATAGTAGCAGTTTAGTGCCCAGCGTAGTGCATTTTGATGCATTTGGAAATGCCGAAGTAGGTGAACAAGCCAAATTGTATTTAGAGTCTGATCCATCCAATACCATTTTTAGTGCCAAGCGTTTGATGGGAAAAAGCTACAAAGACGTAAAAGAAAATGCTGGTTTTTTTACTTACAAAGTAATCGATGATGATGCCGATAGTTTGGTGAAAGTGCAAATTGGAGATCGCTTTTATTCGCCTATCGAGCTTAGTTCTTTCATTTTAAAAGAGCTAAAATCACGAGCCGAACATATTTTGAAAACACCGGTTACTAAAGCGGTAATTACCGTTCCAGCCTATTTTAATGATGCGCAGCGCCAAGCCACTAGAGATGCTGGTAAGTTGGCAGGATTAGATGTGTTAAGAATTGTGAATGAGCCTACAGCTGCTAGTTTGGCTTATGGCTTAGGATTAAATAAAGAAGAAGAGAAAACCATTGCAGTATATGATTTAGGTGGGGGCACTTTTGATGTTTCTATTTTAAAAATTACCAATGGAATTTTTGAAGTCCTCAGTACCAATGGGGATACCTACTTGGGTGGAGACGATTTTGATCGGGCCATCATGGAATTTTGGTTGAATCAAATTGGGGTTCCTTTTAACGCTGTTCAAAATGATAAAGCAGTTTTGCAATCGCTGCGTTTATTAGCAGAAGAGGCAAAGAAAACATTAAGTGTACAAGATGATTTTAAAGCCGAATGGAGTGGATATCAGGTTTCAATCAGCAAAACTGAATTAAATCAATGCTTGCTTCCATTAGTGATCAAAACAATTGAATGCTGTAGCAAAGCCTTATCGGATGCGGGTTTGCAGGTTGCTGAGATAGATTCAGTAATTATGGTTGGAGGCAGCACCCGTGTTCCTTTGGTTAAAGAAAAAGTGAGTGCTTATTTTAATAGGCCTGTGAATGATTCGGTTAATCCAGATGAAGTAGTCGCTATTGGTGCCGCTGTTCAAGCAGATATTTTGGCAGGAAATAACAAAGACTTTTTATTATTAGATATTACCCCACTCAGTTTGGGTATTGAAACCATGGGTGGATTAATGGACGTGTTAATTCCAAGAAACGCTAAAATCCCCAATCGAGCTGCTAGACAATACACCACGCAAATAGATGGTCAGGGTTCTATGCGTATTTCCGTTTTTCAAGGAGAGCGAGATTTGGTTCAGCACAATCGAAAATTAGCAGAGTTCAATTTTAAGGGGATACCCGGTATGCCTGCAGGGATGCCGAAAGTTGAAGTGAGTTTTTTGATTAATGCAGACGGCATTTTATCTGTTAGAGCAAAGGAGTTAAGGAGTGGAGTAGAACAAACCATTGAAGTGAAGCCTCAGTATGGTTTAACCGATGCTGAAGTAGAGCAAATGTTGATGGATAGTATCACGCATGCGAAAGACGATATGATTACCAGGGCCTTGGTAGAAGCCAGAACAGAAGCGGAGCAAATTTTATCTGTTACAGAAAAATTCATTGCAAAGAATGCTGGCTTATTAACCAAAGAGGAACTAATTGCAACAGCTGGTGCCATGCAAAATTTGCAGATGGCTTTAACCATGAACGATAAAAATCTGATTCAAACCAAAATAGAAGAACTCAACGAAATCAGCAGGCCTTTTGCAGAAAGAGCCATGGATCAAGCGGTGAGTGGAGCTTTGAAAGGGAAAGATATTAAGCAATAAGGTTAGTTCTTCCGTAATTCAATACTTCGCTGTACGTATTTTCCCAATAAATCGAACTCAATATTTACTACCGAACTAACTTGTACCTGCTGAATACTGGTATGATGGTAGGTATAAGGAATAATTGCTACGGTAAAACTGTTATTGGTGATATTAAAGCAAGTAAGGCTAGTGCCGTTTACGCTAATTGATCCTTTTTCTATAACTAATGGAGCAAATTGTTCTGGGAAAACAAAACGATATTCCCAACTGCCTGCTAAATCTTCCTTTTCTACACAGGTAGCAGTACAATCTACATGACCTTGTACAATATGCCCGTCGAGCCGTCCATTCATTACCATACACCTTTCTATATTCACTTTAGTGCCAGGCTTCCAAAGCTGTAAGTTGGTTTTTTGAATCGTTTCTGCAATCGCCGTTACTTGATAAGTACTGTTATTGATGGCTTCAACAGTGAGGCATACCCCATCATGAGAAACGCTTTGGTCTACTTTTAATTCATTGGTGATGCTCGAGGTAATTTGAAAAGTATAATTGCTGCCTGTAATAACAACCGATTCAACTGTGCCAATGGTTTCTATGATTCCTGTGAACATTTAATATTAAATTTTTATTTACGATATTCAACTTCAAGTTATTGATGCAACAGTTGTCTAAGTTAAATTGTTGTGATGAATAAATACCAAAGATTGATTGAATGAAAAAAAGTAGGGCATGCCGTTAACCCTAAACCATAAAAGAAAATCAAAAACAGGAAATTATTTTGCTAATTAATTCTACCTGCTTATCTTCGCCGCCTAAAAATAACCTGAGGAGGTATATAAGCTATGTTAATTATCGATTCTAAAGACTGCGAAAACATCGACAAGGCACTTAAAAAGTACAAGAAGAAATTCGAGAAAAGTAAGACTTTGTTACAGTTGAGAGAGCGTCAAGCATTTACCAAACCGTCTGTTGTACGTCGTGGTCAAGTGTTGAAAGCTATCTACAAGCAGCAGATCGCTAGCGGAAAGATTGAGGGATAATTTTTTCCCATTCATCATACGATTAAGTAGTTTAGATTCGTTAGAGTCTTGACTACTTTTTTTATGCCCATACATCAATATCCTCCATTACAAGAATTTTTAAACCATTTGAGGTTTGAACGAAGGTATTCTGCGCATACAATAACTGCGTATCAAAACGATTTAGAGCAGTTTTTTCAATTTTTAATTAGTCAATTTGAGGGTCCTGCTTTAAGTGCTATTACAGCCACTTTTATCCGCTCTTGGTTGGCTGAAATGAAAGAAGAAAAGATTAGTTCAAGATCTATCAATAGAAAGATTTCCTCCTTAAAGTCTTTTTTTAAATTCTGCTTGAAAATAGGTGCAATCAATCAAAGCCCTATGGGTTCTATTGTTTCTCCTAGAACCAGCAAGCGATTGCCAGTGTATGTAGAAAAAAAAGACATGGAGCAGCTTTTTGCTTATTTGCCTTTTTCTGATGATTGGAAGGGTAGGACGGAACGATTGGTATTATTACTTTTTTACAGTACTGGTATGCGTTTGAGTGAGTTAATTCATTTGAAACAGTCGCAAATTGATTCTGCCAATGGTCAATTGAAAGTGCTCGGTAAGGGGAATAAAGAACGCTTTCTACCTATAGCAGCTTCATTAATCGAGCAATTGGTTGCATATAAAAATGATCGTCCCTTACTTTCAGGGGTGGATGAATTATTTGTCAATGAAAAAGGGAAGCGGCTTAATCCACGAAGTGTATATGCATTTGTAAATGCCAGATTAAAGGAAGTTACTACTATTGAGAAAAAAAGTCCGCATGTATTGCGACATAGCTTTGCTACCCATTTAATGAATAATGGGGCTGATATTAACGCAGTAAAAGCGCTTTTAGGTCATAGTAGTTTGGCTGCCACTCAAGTTTATACTCATAATACCATTGAACAATTGAAAGCAGTTTATAAAAAAGCTCACCCCAAAGCCTAACTCTGTTAAATCGGCGTAAAAAAATCGGCTATTTATTGTTTTTTCTCCTAATTTTTATTAATTTAATGTTCTGTTGATGTAATCCCTTTTACTCAAACAGGTAGTTCTTTTTAATTAATTGTTTCACCGATTAAATGTTTAACACCATGAACGTTAACATTCAAACAGTCCACTTTGATGCAGATGAAAAACTAGTTGAGTTCGTAAACAGAAAATTGGCCAAATTGCCAACGTTTCACGACAAGATTCTTAAAGTGGATGTTTTCTTGAAACTGGATAATGTGGTTCACAACATCAAAGACAAAGTTGCTGAAATTAAAGTGCATGTTCCTAAACATGAATTTTTCACCAAAGCATCTTCTAAGTCCTTTGAAGAGTCATTTGAAAGTGCATTAGATGCATTAATCAATCAAATTAAACGAAAAAAAGAAAAATTAGCCGCCTAATCAAAGGCTCCCAGTGGGAGCCTTTTTTATTTTTATCCCTCGAAAACACAGTATTTTAGGCACTTTTATCGAGTGTTGATAAATTCCTTTCAAAATCATTGAAAAAAATCATTTCAAAATTTTGCCAAATAAAGATTTCCATTACCTTTGCCATCCCAAAAAAAAGGGAAGTTCTTTGTTTGCCGAAGTAGCTCAGTTGGTAGAGCAGCTGATTTGTAATCAGCAGGTCGCGGGTTCGAGTCCCATCTTCGGCTCAAATTTGAGCAGGATTCAGCCTAGCTGAATTTGGCAAATGGTATAACACGGGCAGATGGCCGAGTGGTTAAAGGCGACAGACTGTAAATCTGTTCACTCACGTGTACGTAGGTTCGAACCCTACTCTGCCCACAAACAATCGTAAGATTGTAGTTCTTTTTTTATGGTTAAGCGGAAGTAGCTCAATTGGTAGAGCGATAGCCTTCCAAGCTATAGGTCGCGAGTTCGACCCTCGTCTTCCGCTCCATTTTTTTTTGAGTCTGCCGTTGTAGCTCAGTGGTAGAGCACTTCCTTGGTAGGGAAGAGGTCGTGAGTTCGATTCTCACTAACGGCTCAGTGCTCAGCCAAAAAGCTCGGTGCGCAAAGAGGACTCAAATTTAATTCCCTGGTGATATCCCGTTAAACTGGATAAGTCAGGAAATAACGGGATAAGTGAGATAGGATAAAAAATTATTGTCTTTAGGGAAAGACAAAAACATAAATTTTTAAAACACAACTAAAAAACCGATACAAATGGCAAAAGAGACCTTTAAGAGGGAAAAACCTCACGTAAACGTAGGTACCATTGGTCACGTTGACCATGGTAAAACTACTTTAACTGCAGCTATCACTATTACCTTGTCTAAAAAAGGTATGGGGAACGTTGCAAAGAAATATGATGAAATTGACGGTGCTCCTGAAGAAAGAGAGCGTGGTATTACCATCAATACTGCTCACGTAGAGTATCAGACTGAAAATCGTCACTATGCACACGTTGACTGTCCTGGTCACGCTGACTATGTGAAGAATATGATTACTGGTGCTGCTCAAATGGACGGTGCTATTTTAGTTGTGGCTGCTACAGATGGTCCAATGCCTCAAACCAAAGAGCATATCTTATTAGCTCGTCAGGTAGGTGTACCTCGTATCGTGGTATTTATGAACAAGGTTGACCTTGTTGATGATCCTGAATTACTTGAATTAGTTGAAATGGAAATCCGTGAGTTATTAACTTCTTATGGATTTGACGGAGATAATACTCCAATCATACAAGGTTCTGCAACTGGTGCACTAGCTGAAGATCCAAAGTGGGTTGGTAAAATTGACGAATTAATGGAAGCGGTTGATACTTATATTCCATTACCTCCTCGTCCAATTGATATGCCTTTCTTGATGTCTGTAGAAGACGTATTCTCAATTACTGGTCGTGGTACTGTTGCTACTGGTCGTATTGAGCGTGGTATTATCAAAGTAGGTGAAGCGGTTGAAATCGTAGGTTTAATGGAATCTCCATTATCTTCTACTGTAACTGGTGTTGAAATGTTCAAGAAATTATTGGACGAAGGTCAAGCTGGTGACAACGCAGGTTTATTATTACGTGGTATTGAAAAGAAAGATATCCGTCGTGGAATGGTTATCTGTAAGCCAGGTTCTATTACTCCTCACACAGATTTCAAAGGTGAAGTTTACGTACTAAGCAAAGAAGAAGGTGGACGTCACACTCCATTCTTCAACAAATATCGTCCTCAGTTCTACTTCAGAACTACAGACGTAACTGGTGAGTGTACTTTACCTGAAGGAACTGAAATGGTTATGCCTGGTGATAACATCGGTTTAACTGTTAAGTTGATCCAACCTATCGCAATGGAAAAAGGATTGAAGTTTGCGATTCGTGAAGGTGGCCGTACAGTAGGTGCTGGTCAGGTTACTGAAATCATCAAATAAATTGCATTTTGCCTCTAGGGGTGTAAAGCAAAAAAGTATATCTTTACAAAACAAAGTACTTAGCATCTGCTAGGTACTTTGTTTGTAAAAAGAAGTCTAAAAACGGGCATGGTGCAACGGTAGCATACGGGTCTCCAAAACCTTTGATCTGGGTTCGAATCCTAGTGCCCGTGCAAAAAATCGTTCACTGAACAAACGATCAAACACGGAAATGAACAAAATAGCGTTATATTTTAAAGAAAGCTACCAAGAGTTACTGGAAAAAGTAACCTGGCCTACCTGGATGCAATTACAGCAAAGCACTGTAATCGTTTTGGTAGCAACCGTAATTATCACTGCAATGGTTTGGGTGATGGATTTTTCCAGCAACCAGTTATTAAAGTTAGTGTACTCATTATTTAAGTAACCGTATCATGGAAGCAGTAGAAACAGTTCAAGTCAATGAAGCGACTCAGCAAGAAACCAAATGGTACGTGTTGAGAGTGGTGAGTGGCAAGGAGAGAAAAGTAAAAGAATACCTTGATAAAGATATTATCAGAAATGGTTGGCAAGATATTATCAAGCAGATATTCCTTCCAATGGAGAAAGTTTATAAAGTGCAGAACGGTAAAAAAGTAATGCGCGAGAAAAACTATTTCCCTGGTTACGTTATGATGGAAGTGTTAGATGGCAAGTTGAATGATGATATGGTTCAGCATATCAGTAATATCAGCAATGTGATGCATTTCTTGACTGATGGAAAAGGTTCTAAGGGGATGATTATTTCACTTCGTAAATCTGAAGTAAATAAGATGTTAGGAAAGGTAGATGAAATGAACGACATGGGAGTTACCATGAGTGAGCCTTTCATTGTTGGTGAAACTATCAAAATCATCGAAGGTCCTTTCAATGATTTTAATGGTGTGATTGAAGAAGTTAACGACGAAAAGAAAAAACTGAAAGTAACAGTAAAAATCTTTGGTAGGTCTACACCGGTTGAGTTAAGTTACATGCAAGTTGAAAAGTTATCTTAACCACTTATATAATTTTTTTGTAAAGCCACTTCAATCGAAGTGGCTTTTTAATTTATATTTAATACATTTGACTTCATTATATTATGAGAGTTGCACATTTAATTATAACCTATACCAATCCCGCACAAACTGCGAGAATGATAAATAGGATGCAACATCCCAATTTTGATTTCTATATTCACGTAGATGCTAAATTTCCTATTGAGTCTCATGCTGAGGTAGCCAAAATCTCCAATGTATACTTAATTCAGAATAGGGTAGATGTTCAATGGGCTGCATTTAGTACCATTCAGGCTGAATTGAATGGTTTACAAGAGATTTTGAATACAGGAAGGTCTTATGATTTTATCAGTCTGATGAGTGGTCAAGATTATCCTATTAAGACAGTTTCTCAAATGCAAACTTTTTTTGAAGGGAAGAAGGGAAAATTGCTTTTAAAATATAGGGCATTTTCTGGTGAATGGGAAGAAGGTTTGAGCCGAGTAAATAGGTATCATTTAACTGATTTCAAGTTTAAAGGACAATATTTTTTAGAAAGATTAATTAATAAATTAATTAAACGTACTGATCAACCAAAAGGGATGAAATTTTATGGTAGTTCCATGTTTTGGGTAATATCACCTGAGGCTGCTGAATATGTTTTGACAACGGTTGATCGTGACCCTACAATGAAGCGTTTTTTTAAGTTTACTTGGGCTCCTGATGAATTTTTATTTCAAACAGTTTTGTTGAATTCTTCTTTTGCAACTCAAGTTATTAATGAAAACTGCCATTATTACAAACACCCCCCACAAACACCTAGTCCAAAAACATTTGATATTTCTGATTTTCATGATATCATTGCTTCAGATCGTTTATATGCGAGAAAGTTTGATATGTTAAAATCACCAGAGCTATTTGATAAAATTGACGAATTTTTATCAAATCAATAACTCAAATAAATTATTATATATATTGTGGCTACATGGCATACTTACTTAATTTAGTGAATTTCAAAGATACCCGTGGAGAATTGACGGTTTTAGATAATGCGGAGCGTTTGCTCCCCTTTAAAATAAAGCGTGTTTTCTATATATATAATGTAGATGAGACTGCTCGGGGAGGGCATCGACATCATGAAACTGTTCAGGCTGCAATATGCATTCATGGGGCCTGTAAAGTTTGGAACAATGATGGAGAGACCATTACTGAATATCAATTAGATAATCCTTCTAAATGCTTGATTCTCGAAACTAAGGATTGGCATAAGATGTATGATTTTACTCCCGATGCGGTTTTGCTCGTTTTTGCTTCAACTACTTTTGATTCTTCCGATTATATCTATGAGCCTTATCCAGAAAAAGTATGATGATACCTTACGATAATTTGTCTAAAGTAAACGCCCCTTACACATTACTTTTTCAAAGTAGATTCAATCAATTTTTAGAAAAAGGTTGGTATATTTTAGGCGACGAAGTAAAGAAGTTCCAGGAAAACTACGCACAGTACAACCAGATGAATTATTGCGTGGGTGTTGCCAATGGATTAGACGCTTTGATACTTGCTATATGGGCCTTGCATTTACCCAAAGGTTCTGAAATAATTGTTCCTTCAAATACCTATATCGCTTCCATTATTGCTATTATTCATGCTGGGCATAAGCCTGTATTAGTTGAGCCAGATATTGTTACTTATAATATTGATCCAACAAAAATTGAAGCCGCCATTACGCCAAAAACAAAAGCTATTATGGTAGTGCATTTGTATGGTAAATGTTGCGATATGGATCCTATTTTATCCATTGCAGATAATTATCGATTACATATTATAGAAGATTGTGCACAAGCACACGGTGCAAAATACAAAGGAAGAATGTCGGGCACGTTTGGAATTATGAGTGGATTTAGTTTTTACCCCAGTAAAAATTTAGGGGCACTAGGCGATGGGGGAGCTGTACTTACCAATAGCCCTGAACTCTGTGAAGAATTAAAGATGATCCGAAATTATGGGTCTCATGGTAAATACTATAATGAAGTAGTTGGTTACAATAGTCGCTTAGATGAGATTCAGGCAATGTTTCTTGAAATAAAATTGCCTTATCTTGATAAAATAAATAATCATAAACGAAAACTAGCTTCCATGTATTTGGAGCAACTCAAGGATGATTTTATTTTGCCGATAGTACACCCTGATTATCACGATGTATATCATATTTTCAATATACGACACCCAAAGCGGGCTGCATTGAAAGAGTATTTGCAAAAATTAGGAATTGGAACCGAAATTCATTATCCAGTTCCTCCTAATAAACAAAAAGCGATGACTGCTTTATTAGGGCACTTAAACTTTCCAATTGCAGAAGCAATTCATGAAACTACTTTAAGCTTGCCTTGCTCTGTTTGTCATACTGAATTGGACATTCAACTGGTTATTGATGCTTTAAATGCATTTTAGTTTGGTAGAATAATTTTATTTACTACCTTTGCCGCCCCAAAAGTTCTTTTTAAAAGAGCGATTGAATTTGGGAGTCTCGATTAAATCGGGACGCTATAACCAATTAAATCAAATAAAATGGCAAAAGAAATCTCTGGCTTTGTGAAGCTGCAGGTGAAAGGTGGTCAAGCCAATCCTGCGCCTCCAGTGGGCCCCGCACTCGGTTCTAAGGGTGTGAACATTATGGAGTTCTGTAAGCAGTTTAATGCTAGAACTCAAGACAAAATGGGAAAAGTTGTTCCTGTTTTAATCACCGTTTATACAGACAAATCTTTCGATTTCGTAATCAAAACTGCTCCAGCTGCTGTACAGTTAATGGAAGCTGCTAAGATTCAGAAAGGTTCTAAGGAAAGCAATCGTCAAAAAGTAGGTAAAGTTACTTGGGAACAAGTTGAAGTTATTGCTAAAGACAAGATGGCTGACCTTAACGCGTTCACATTGAACAGCGCTATGACCATGGTTGCTGGTACTGCTCGCAGTATGGGTATTACTGTTGATGGAAAAGCTCCTTGGGAAAATTAATTTATTCACCTACTTAACTAATTCAAATGTCAATTACTAAAAAAAGAAAAGTAGCGAACACGAAGGTGGATAAATCAAAAGTTTATTCCCTAAAAGAAGCTGCTTCACTCGTAAAAGAAATTAACTGTACTAAGTTCGACAGTTCTGTTGATTTACATATCCGCTTAGGCGTTGATCCTAAGAAAGCAGACCAACAAGTGCGTGGTACTGTTTCATTACCTCATGGTACTGGTAAAACCAAGAAAGTATTGGTTTTATGTACTCCAGACAAAGAAGCAGCTGCTAATGAAGCTGGTGCTGATTATGTTGGTTTAGATGAGTTCATTGCTAAAATTGAAAGCGGCTGGGTAGATATTGATGTAATCATTGCTACACCTGCTGTTATGCCAAAAATTGGTAAACTAGGTAAAGTACTAGGGCCACGTAACTTAATGCCTAACCCTAAAACTGGTACAGTAACAAATGATGTTGCTGCTGCAGTTAATGAAGTGAAAGGTGGTAAGATTGCATTCAAAGTTGATAAAACTGGTATTGTACATGCTTCTATTGGACGTGTCTCTTTCTCTCCTGAGAAATTAACTGAAAATAGTACTGAACTAATCAATGCAATCATCAAGTTGAAGCCTTCTTCTGCAAAAGGTACATACCTTAAAGCAGCAAGCATGGCTAGCACCATGAGTCCTGGTATTGCTTTAGACACCAAATCATTAATGAACTAATCCTGGCGATCCTGCATTGTGGGAAATGACCCGGGTTTTTAAAAAAATTAGTTATGAACAAAAATCAAAAAAACGAAGTAATTGAAGTACTGAAGGAGAAGTTCTCTCAGTACAACAACTTCTATATCACCGATACTGAATCATTGACTGTTGAGCAAGTTTCTAATTTAAGAAGAACTTGTTTTGACAAGAATGTTGAAATGAAAGTTGCAAAGAACACCCTTATTCGTAAAGCATTGGAATCTTTAGATGCAGAAAAATATGCTGGTGTATTCGATTCTTTACATAATGTAACTGCTTTGATGTTCTCTGAGAACCCAAAGGAGCCAGCTCTAATTATCAGTTCTTTCCGTAAAAAGAGCAATGGAGAAAAGCCTGTGTTAAAAGCTGCTTTTATCAATGGTGATATTTACAGTGGAGACAATAACCTGAAAGCATTAACTCAAATCAAAACTAAGAATGAGTTGATAGGAGAAGTTATTGGATTGTTACAATCTCCTGCTAAGCGCGTATTGGCTGGATTGTTGCACCATCATGAAAAGCAAGCAGAAGCTGCTGCTGAATAATCAATGTTTAATCCCAATGCCACTGAGGTTAAAATGTGGCAATTTTTATAACCATCCGCTGGAGCAATTGCTTTGAAAGCGGTTTAAAAAGTAAAAACATGGCAGACGTAAAAGCATTAGCCGAACAATTAGTAGGCTTAACAGTAAAAGAAGTTCAAGAATTAGCTGATGTATTAAAAGCTGATTACGGTATTGAGCCAGCTGCTGCTGCAGTAGTGGTTTCAGCTGGAGACGGCGGTGGCGCAGCTGCTGTTGAAGAAAAAACAGCTTTTGATGTAATCTTAGTTTCTGGCGGTGCTAGCAAATTAGGCGTAGTTAAAATCGTTAAAGAATTAACTGGTTTAGGCTTGAAAGAAGCTAAAGACCTAGTTGATGGTGCTCCAAAGCCAATTAAAGAAGGCGTTTCTAAGGCTGAAGCAGACGATCTAGCTGCTAAGTTGAAAGAAGCTGGTGCTGAAGTAGAAATTAAGTAATCAACTTCCACTATATTAAAGACCTTCCCCTCGGTAAAATGAGTGGGAAGGTTTTTTTTTAGTTAATTTATCCCCAAATGGTAGTTTGGCGTAAAATTTGTTTTTGCGTTTCTATTACATTCCTTAACTTTGCCATCCTTAATTTTGGGCAATTTAGCGGGTGGACATTTTTATCATTGTGTTTAGGTGATGAATGAGCCGATTGTACGTTAAGAGAATGTTGCAGTTCTCCCCAATTTTTTTCGTATCAAAAACCGGTTTTACATACATATGTCTACTACAACATTGAACAACAGGGTCGGCTTCGGTAAAACTAAACATTTGGCTGATGCCCCTGACCTGCTCGACATCCAGTTAGAATCTTTTAAAGAGTTTTTTCAGTTAGAGACTACTCCCGACAAACGTAACGTTGAGGGATTGTTTCGTGTGTTTAAGGAAAATTTTCCTATTACAGACACGCGTAACATCTTTGTGCTGGAATTCCTGGATTATTTTATTGATCCGCCTCGTTACACTATTGAAGAGTGTATGGAGCGTGGGTTAACTTATGCCGTACCCTTAAAAGCTAAATTGCGTTTAAGTTGTAACGATGAGGAACACGTAGATTTCCAAACCATTGTACAGGATGTATTCTTAGGAAATATCCCTTACATGACTCCACGTGGTACTTTTGTAATTAACGGTGCTGAACGAGTAGTTGTTTCTCAGCTACACCGTTCTCCAGGCGTGTTCTTTGGACAGTCTGTTCACCCTAACGGTACCAAGATTTACTCTGCTCGTGTAATCCCTTTCAAGGGTGCATGGATGGAGTTTGCTACCGATATCAACAACGTAATGTATGCGTACATTGACCGGAAGAAAAAATTCCCGGTTACTACATTGTTACGTTCTATTGGCTTTGAAACAGACAAAGACATTCTAGAGTTATTCGGAATGGCTGACGAAGTAAAAGCAGATAAAAAATCATTGGCTAATCAGGTAGGTAAGAAATTAGCTGCTCGTGTATTAAGAACATGGGTGGAAGATTTCGTTGATGAAGATACTGGTGAAGTGGTGAGCATTGAACGTAACGAAATCGTTATGGAACGTGATACTGTTCTGGATGAAGAAGCGATTGCTACCATTATTGAAATGGAAGTGAAGAGTGTATTTATTCAGAAAGAGGACGTGGGTGGTGATTACGCAATTATCTACAACACATTAAATAAAGATACTTCTAATAGTGAATTAGAAGCGGTTCAGCATATCTATCGCCAATTGCGTGGTGCTGATGCTCCTGATAATGAAACTGCTCGTGGTATTATTGATAAATTATTCTTTAGCGATAAGCGTTATGATTTAGGAGAAGTTGGTCGTTACAAAATCAACCGTAAACTAGGTCTTGAATATCCTTTAACTAAAAAGGTATTAACCAAGCAAGATATCATTGAGATTATCAAATACTTGGTTCGTTTAACCAATGCAAAAGCGGAGATTGACGATATTGATCACTTGAGCAATCGTCGTGTTCGTACAGTTGGTGAGCAATTATATGCTCAATTCGGAGTTGGTTTGGCCAGAATGGCTCGTACCATCCGTGAGCGTATGAACGTTCGTGACAATGAAGTATTTACGCCAGTAGATTTGATTAATGCTAGAACTTTAAGTTCTGTAATCAACTCTTTCTTTGGTACTTCTCAATTGTCTCAATTCTTAGATCAAACCAATCCTTTAAGTGAGATCACACATAAGCGTCGTATTTCTGCTCTAGGGCCAGGTGGTTTGAGTAGAGAGCGTGCTGGTTTTGAGGTTCGTGACGTACACTATTCTCATTACGGTCGTTTATGTACCATTGAAACACCAGAAGGTCCAAATATTGGATTGATTTCTACTTTATGTGTACACGCTGCTATTAATGATATGGGCTTTATTGAGACTCCTTATCGTAAAGTGGAAAGTGGTGTAGTAAACATGAATGAATTAACTTTCCTAAGTGCGGAAGAGGAAGACTCAGCTAAAATCGCGCAAAGTAATGCTCCTCTAAATGCGAAGGGCGAATTTGCTGACGATAAAGTTGTTTCTCGTCAAACTGGAGATTTCCCCATCCTTGATAAAGAAGAAGTAGAATATATGGACGTTGCACCTAACCAAATTGTTGGTTTGAGTGCATCTCTAATTCCATTCTTAGAGCATGATGACGCCAACCGTGCCTTGATGGGATCTAACATGCAACGTCAGGCTGTTCCTTTGATTGTACCTGAAGTGCCAATTGTTGGTACTGGTTTAGAAGGAAAAGCGGCTCGTGATGCACGTATCCAAATTCATGCGGAAGGTAATGGTGTTGTTGAATTTGTTGATGCAAATGAAATTCATGTCCGTTATGATAGAAATGATTTAGATCGTTTAGTGAGCTTTAATGATGATTTACAAGTTTATAAATTAACTAAGTTCATCAAAACAAACCAAGCTACTTGTATTAACCTTAATCCTGCGGTTAAGAAAGGCCAAGTGGTTAAAAAGGGTGATTTCTTAACAGAAGGATATGCTACAAAAGATGGCGAATTAGCTTTAGGTCGTAACCTACAAGTGGCATTCATGCCATGGAAAGGGTACAACTTTGAAGATGCGATCGTAATTAGTGAAAAAGTTGTTAGAGAAGACTTATTTACCTCAGTTCATATTGACGAATACGAATTAGAAGTTCGTGATACAAAATTAGGTGAAGAAGAATTGACTCCAGATATTCCAAACGTTTCTGAAGAAGCTACAAAAGATTTGGATGAAAACGGTATCATTCGTATTGGTGCAACAATTAAAGAGGGTGATATTTTAATTGGAAAGATTACGCCAAAAGGCGAGTCTGATCCAACCCCTGAAGAAAAACTATTGCGTGCCATTTTTGGTGACAAGGCTGGTGATGCAAAAGATGCTTCTTTAAAAGCACCAAACGGTACGGAAGGTGTTGTTATTGATAAGAAATTATTCCAGCGTGCAAAGAAGGATAAGAATGGTAAGATTCGTGAAAAAGCATTGCTTGAAAAAGTAGAAAAAGTTCATCAACAAAATGTTGAAGCTATTAAGGAATTGTTATTGGAAAAATTACAAGTCTTATTAAAAGATAAAGCTTCTACTGGCGTTAGCAACAACTTTGGTGAAATGTTAATTGGTAAGGGAGCTAAGTTTAATCAAAAGAATTTAAGCACGATCGATTACCAAAACGTGAATCCTTTGGGTTGGACTGGTGATGCTAAAACAGATGATCAAATCAATACTTTATTACACAACTATAGCATTAAGTTTAACGAAGAACTTGGCAGATACAAGCGTGAGAAATTCAATATCTCTATCGGAGATGAATTACCTGCTGGTGTATTAAAACTAGCTAAGGTTTACTTAGCTGTTAAGCGTAAGTTGAAAGTAGGGGATAAGATGGCTGGACGTCATGGTAACAAAGGTATTGTTGCTAAAATTGTACGTGCAGAAGATATGCCATTTATGGAAGATGGAACACCAGTTGATATCGTGTTGAATCCATTAGGGGTACCTTCTCGTATGAACTTGGGCCAGATTTATGAAACCATATTAGGATGGACCGGTAAACGTTTGGGTGTGCGTTTTGCAACTCCAATTTTTGACGGTGCTTCTACTGATCAAATTGAACAGTATTGTAAAGATGCAGGCATTCCAAGAAACGGTCATACTTACTTGTATGATGGTGAAACAGGAGAGCGCTTCCACCAGAAAGCAACGGTAGGGGTAATCTATATGATTAAACTACACCATATGGTGGATGATAAAATGCACGCTCGTTCAATTGGACCATACAGCTTAATTACACAACAACCGTTGGGTGGTAAGGCACAGTTTGGTGGCCAGCGTTTTGGTGAGATGGAGGTTTGGGCATTGGAAGCATATGGTGCCGCAAATATTCTGCAAGAATTATTGACCCTTAAATCTGATGATATCATCGGTCGTGCGAAGACTTATGAGGCCATCGTTAAAGGAGAGAATATTCCTAGAGCAGGTGTTCCTGAATCATTCAACGTATTGGTGCATGAACTAAGAGGTCTTGGTTTAGATCTTAAGTTCGATTAACAAAAACAATTCAAATTCTCAACCGCGATATGGCAATCAAAAGAGAAAACAAACAGCGTCCAACTTTTTCACAGATCACCATTAGTCTGGCATCTCCAGACAGTATTCTGGAAAGAAGCTTTGGCGAAGTACTGAAACCTGAAACCATTAACTACCGCACCTATAAGCCTGAACGTGATGGCTTATTCTGCGAAAGAATCTTCGGGCCTGTAAAGGATTATGAGTGTGCTTGTGGAAAATACAAGCGTATCCGTTACAAAGGCATCGTATGTGATCGTTGTGGTGTTGAAGTAACTGAAAAGAAAGTGCGTCGTGAACGCATGGGTCATATTAAGCTAGTAGTACCTGTAGTTCATATTTGGTATTTCAAGAGTTTACCAAACAAAATTGGTTACTTACTTGGAATGAGCTCTAAGAAATTAGAGACCATTATTTACTACGAGCGCTATGTAGTAATACAGGGTGGTATCAAGGAAAACCTAAATATGGGTGATCTTCTTACTGAAGAAGAATACCTAGATTTAATTGATGGTTTACCAAAAGACAACCAGTTCTTGCCTGATGAAGATCCACAAAAATTCATTGCTAAAATGGGAGCTGAAGCAGTTCATGCTCTTTTAGAAAGAATTGATTTGGATGAACTAAGTTTTTCATTGCGTAATGCTGCTGCTACTGAAACTTCTCAACAACGTAAGGCTGATGCTTTAAAGCGCTTGAGTGTAGTAGAGTCTTTCCGTGATGCTAGCACTAGAATTACCAATCGCCCTGAGTGGATGGTAATGCAGTATATACCTGTAATTCCACCAGAATTACGTCCATTGGTTCCGTTGGATGGAGGCCGTTTTGCTTCTTCTGATTTGAACGATTTATATCGTCGTGTAATTATTCGTAACAACCGTTTAAAGCGTTTGTTAGAAATCAAAGCACCTGAAGTAATCTTACGTAACGAGAAGAGAATGTTGCAAGAAGCAATTGACTCTTTGTTTGATAACTCTCGTAAATCTAATGCGGTTAAAGCAGAAGGTGGACGTGCATTGAAATCTTTATCTGATGTATTAAAAGGAAAACAAGGACGTTTCCGTCAGAACTTATTGGGTAAGCGTGTTGACTACTCTGGTCGTTCTGTAATTGTGGTAGGTCCAGAATTGAAAATACATGAGTGTGGGTTGCCTAAAGATATGGCTGCGGAACTATTCAAGCCATTTGTTATTCGCAAATTAATAGAAAGAGGTATCGTTAAAACCGTTAAGTCTGCTAAGAAATTAGTTGATCGCAAAGAAGCGGTTATTTGGGATATCCTCGAAAATATATTAAAGGGTCATCCGGTTATGTTAAACCGTGCCCCAACACTTCACCGTCTTTCTATTCAGGCATTCCAGCCTAAATTAGTTGAAGGTAAAGCAATTCAATTACACCCATTGGTTACCTCTTCGTTCAACGCGGATTTTGATGGTGACCAGATGGCGGTGCACGTTCCACTAAGCAATGCTGCTATTTTGGAAGCACAATTGTTAATGCTTTCTTCTCACAATATTTTGAACCCGCAGAATGGTACTCCTATTACCCTTCCTTCTCAGGACATGGTACTTGGATTGTATTACATCACTAAGGGTAGAAAGTCTACAGAAACCGAAACCATCAAAGGTCAAGGAATGGCTTTCTATAGCATGGATGAAGTGATTATTGCTTACAATGAAGGCCGAGTTGATTTACATGCGAATATTAAGGTTAAAACAAATGTTCGTGAGAAAGGTGTATTAGTTAAGAAGTTAATTGATACTACCGTTGGTCGTGTATTGTTTAACCAACATGTTCCTCAGGAAGTTGGATTTGTAAATGCATTATTAACGAAGAAGAGCTTAAGAGAAATCATTGGGGATATCATCAAAATCACTGACGTTCCTAAAACAGCTAAATTCTTAGATGATATTAAGACACTCGGTTTCCGTATGGCATTCCGTGGTGGATTAAGCTTTAGCGTAAACGACTTAATTGTTCCTGAAATCAGAAATGAATTATTAGAAAGCGCTAAAACTGAAGTAGAAGAAGTTTGGGAAAGCTACAATATGGGTTTAATTACCAATAATGAGCGATATAACCAAGTAATTGATATTTGGGGTAGAGTGGATATGAAAATCACCGAGTCTTTGATCCGTGAAATGACCATCGATAACCAAGGGTTCAACTCTGTATTCATGATGTTGGATTCGGGTGCTCGTGGTAGTAAAACACAGGTTAAGCAGTTGGTAGGTATTCGTGGTCTAATGGCTAAACCTCGTAAGAGTGGTAGTTCTGGTTCTGAAGTAATTGAGAACCCGATTCTTTCTAACTTTAAAGGAGGATTGAACGTATTAGATTACTTTATCTCTACACACGGTGCGCGTAAAGGGTTGGCGGATACGGCACTTAAAACGGCGGATGCGGGTTACTTAACTCGTCGTTTAGTAGACGTATCTCAGGACGTGGTTATTTCTGAAGAAGATTGTGGAACACTTCGTGGTATTGCTACTAGTGCATTAAAAGACAACGAAGATGTGATAGAACCATTAGCAGATAGAATTGAAGGTCGTACATCGTTACATAATGTTTACCACCCTATTACCGAAGAATTAATCATTTTAGCTGGTGAAGAAATCTCTTCTGATGTGGCTAAATTAATTGAAGAAGTAGGTATTGAAACCGTTGAAATTCGTTCTGTACTTACCTGCGAAAGTAAGCGTGGAGTATGTGTGAAGTGTTATGGTAAAAACTTGGCAACAGGTTACTTAGCACAGCGCGGTGATGCAGTAGGTATTATTGCTGCACAATCAATTGGTGAACCAGGTACACAGTTAACATTACGTACCTTCCACGTGGGTGGTGTTGCAGGATCTGCTTCAATTGAATCTACCTTACAAGCGAAGTTTGATGGTACTATTCAATTTGATGGGCTTAGAACAGTTGATACCACTAGTAATGATGGCACAAAAACCAAAATTGTTATTGGACGTACTGGGGAAGTAAGAATCATGGACGTGAAAAATGATCGTTTGATGATTACCAATAACGTTCCTTATGGTGCTACCTTAAATGTAAAAGATGGTGCTCAAGTTAAAAAAGGAGATGTTATTTGTACATGGGATCCGTTTAACAACGTAATTGTGGCGGAAACTCTAGGAACTATTAAGTTTGAAAACATTTTAGATGGTATCACTTACCGTGATGAGTCTGATGAACAAACTGGTCACCGTGAGAAAGTGGTAATTGAGACTAAGGATAAGACTAAAATCCCAACGATCATTGTAGAAGGAAAAGATATAAAGCAATACAACTTACCAGTTGGATCACATATCGGCGTAGAAGAAGGAGATGAAGTAAAAGCAGGTCAGGTATTGGTGAAGATTCCTCGTATCTTAGGAAAACTAAGAGATATCACTGGAGGTCTTCCTCGTGTAACTGAATTGTTTGAAGCTCGTAATCCTGGAAATCCTGCGATTGTGTGTGAAATTGATGGTGTTGTATCATTCGGTAACGTGAAGCGTGGTAATCGTGAGATTATTGTTGAGTCTCGTGATGGAATGGTTAAGAAATACTTGGTTCCATTAACACGTCAGATTCTTGTACAAGATGGAGACTTTGTTAAAGCGGGTACGCCAATGTCTGACGGACAAACTGCTCCTGCAGATATTTTGGCTATCAAAGGACCATTTGCTGTACAAGAGTACGTAGTAAACGAGATTCAGGAAGTTTACCGTTTACAAGGGGTTAAAATCAATGACAAGCACGTAGAAGTGATTGTGCGTCAGATGATGAAAAAAGTAGAAATTGTAGACGCTGGTGATACCAAATTCTTAGAGGAGGATTTAGAAGATCGTTTCGACTTTATTGAAGAGAACGACAGAATCTACGATAAGAAAGTGGTAACCAATGCTGGTGAAAGCACAAAGATGAAAGCTGGTCAAATTATTACTTTACGTGAGCTAAGAGAAGAAAATTCCATCTTACGTCGTTCTGATAGACAACTAGTTGAAGTTAGAGATGCTAAGCCTGCAACTGCAAGACCAGTATTGCTAGGTATCACTAAAGCTTCTTTAGGAGTACAAAGCTGGATCTCTGCTGCTTCATTCCAGGAAACAACTAAAGTATTGAGTCAGGCTGCAATTCAAGGAAAAACGGATGCGATGCTCGGACTTAAAGAAAACGTTATCACTGGTCATTTAATTCCTGCTGGTTCTGGACAAAAAGAATTCGAGAACATGATCGTAGGAAGTAAAGAAGAATATGAAGTATTGGCTACTACAAGAGAAGCTATGAGCTTTGATGATGAAGAGTAATCAAGAGACTGTAAAATAAAGAAAAGTAGGAAGCAGGTGCTTCCTACTTTTTTACTGAATACCCCTTTGTAATTTAAAATCGACTTATTTAAGAAAACTTTACTCAAATGAAAAATTTTATAACTGGTCTAACACTTGCAACAGCCATTGGTGTTGCTGTATTATTTTATTTGCATTTTTCTGGTAGCAAATCAGCTGCTGCTTCAACTGAAAGCACGGTAAGTGCTGCTAACGGTGGGTTTAAGGTTGCCTATTTTGAATCTGATTCTATTCAAAATAATTTTGAATATTTCAAAGAGATTAGAGCTTCATTACAAGTTAAAGATCAAGCAAACGCGAAACAGTTGAATGAGTTAAAAAATGTATTTACCAATAAATACCAAGAATTGCAGCGTGTAGGTCAAAATCTTTCTCAAGCCGAATTAGCCAGCAAGCAACAGGAGTTAGTACAAATGGAACGTACTTATCAGGGCAAAGAGCAAATGATGGCGCAGGAAATGCAGGATGAAAGTTTTAAGAAATTACAAGACGTAAAGAAAAAAATTGAAGATTATCTTAAAGAATACAATAAAGACAAGGGATACGCTTATATTTTTTCAAGTACACCCGACATGTATTTGAAAGATAGTGCTTTCAATATTACTGATGACTTAGTGAAAGGATTAAATAAGTTGTATCCTAAGAAGCCATAATGGTTCAATCATATTTATTATCTTCATTCCCGCCCCTTTAAAATGGGCGGGATTTTTTATGGCAGCAACTTCTCCTTCTTTTAAACCCACATTAGGCTTATTAGATGCTACAATGGTAGTAGCAGGTAGTATGATTGGGTCTGGAATATTTATCGTCAGTGCAGATATTACCCGTAATGTGGGTAGTGCTGGGTGGTTAATTGTAGTGTGGTTATTAACTGGATTTATGACATTGACTGCTGCGTTAAGTTATGGAGAATTGAGTGCAATGTTTCCTAAAGCTGGAGGTCAATATGTATACTTAAAGGAATCGTATAATAAACTTACTGGCTTTTTATATGGTTGGAGTTTTTTTTCAGTAATTCAAACAGGAACTATAGCAGCAGTGGGTGTTGCATTCTGTAAATTCGCCGCTTATTTCTTCCCAATATTAGAAATGAATGAAGTAGATGTATTGTTTTTATTGGGACCATTCAAAATTTATCCAGCACAATTTGTATCCATTTTTATCATCGTTTTACTCACCTATATAAATACAAAAGGGGTGCAGGGGGGTAAAATGATCCAAACTGTTTTTACCGTTACAAAATTGGTTTCTCTATTTGGATTGATTGTATTTGGGTTCATTTTAGGCGCCAACGCCGAAGTGTGGAATGCTAATTGGTCGGATGCTTGGACCATGAAATCTATGACAAAGGGAACTGGAGAGCTATCTGCTAGTATCATTATACCTGTATTAGGGGCTGGAGCACTGGGTGCAATAGCAGCTTCGATGGTGGGGTCAATTTTTAGTAGTGATGCATGGAATAATGTTACTTTCATAGCAGGCGAAATCAAAAATCCCCAAAAAAATATTGGACTTAGTTTGTTTTTGGGGACATTAATTGTAACGCTGATTTATGTTTCTGCCAATTTGATGTATTTGAGTGTTCTACCATTAGATCAAATTGCTTTTGCCGAATCTGATAGAGTAGCTGTTACCGCTTCAAATATTATTTTTGGGGGTATTGGTACCTATATCATAGCAGCCATGATTATGATTTCTACTTTTGGTTGCAACAATGGTTTAATTCTGGCAGGTGCAAGAGTTTATTATACCATGGCTCAAGATGGCTTATTTTTTAAGAAGGCAGGAGAGTTGAATAAAAACGCTGTTCCTGAATGGGCTTTATGGGCTCAATGCGTAGTTGCTTCATTATTGTGTTTGAGCGGAAGATATGGGGACTTACTAGACATGGTTTCTTTCATAGTAGTCATCTTTTATGTTTTAACAATCGCGGGAATTTTTATACTAAGAAAAACTCGCCCTGATATGCCAAGACCATATAAAGCCATTGGCTACCCCATTTTGCCCGCCATATATATGTTAATGGGAATTAGTTTTTGTGTCCTATTAATTATTTACAAGCCACAATTTACTTGGCCAGGTTTAATCATTACATTACTCGGTATACCTTTGTATTATATTGCTGTTCGTAATGCCAAAAAATAGTAGATGAATTTTGATCAGTTGTTTGAGCAGTTTAAACACACACCCGTATTAATTATTGGGGATGTTATGTTAGACACTTATTGGTGGGGTAGTGTAGATCGTATTTCACCTGAAGCCCCTGTTCCTGTAGTGGCTTTAAATAAAAAAGAATACCGTGTAGGGGGTGCTGCTAATGTGGCATTGAATACCGCTTCATTAGGAGCAGCTACGACCATCATTTCAATATTGGGTCAAGACCAAGATGGAGACCAGTTGATTGAATTAATGAAACAAAATGGTATAAACACCAACCATATCATTCGTTCAAATAATCGCATTACAACTAACAAAATGCGCATCATGGGTAGAAATCAACAAATGATGCGCTTGGATGCTGAAATGGTTGAAGACATCAATGAAGACTTGGAAAATCAGTTGCTGCATCAGGTAACTCAATTTATACTGAATCATAAACCAGCAATTGTAATTTTTGAAGATTATAATAAAGGGGTATTAACGCAAAGGATCATACAGGAGATTACTGCCTATTGCAATAAGCATGAGATTTTTACAGCGGTTGATCCAAAGAAGAAAAATTTCTTGTCGTATAAAGACGTCACTTTATTTAAGCCTAATCTAAAAGAAGTGAAAGAAGGACTTAATATAGAGGTAGCGAATACAAGTTTGGATCGAATGGAGCATATCCATCAAGTATTAAAAGAAGTATTAGGGCATTCTATTTCACTAATTACGTTGTCCGAAAAAGGAGTTTTTTATCAACAAGATCAGGTAGCAGCTATTATTCCTACCCATGTCAGAAATATTTCGGACGTAAGTGGGGCAGGAGATACTGTTATTGCCGTTGCTTCTTTGGTTTATGCAGCTACTGAAAATATACATCTGGCTGCCGAAATGGCCAATATTGCTGGTGGATTGGTTTGCGAGGAAGTTGGTACAGTTGCAATTAATCCATCTCGCTTGTTAGCTGAATGCAAGGAATTGTTAACCCATAATTAGTGATTCGTTATAAATTAGTATTGAATCTTTAATACTATCTAATGTCTGATGCTATAATTTAAAATCTTTTTGCCTCCTTAATTTTTACTTTCGTGTCTAAATAAAATACAATGACTAATTTTTCTATAGTGATTCATGGAGGTGCAGGTACCATCTTAAAAGAAGATATGACCCCATCTTTGGAGCAAGCATATTCTGATGTTTTGCAAGAAGCTTTAGATACGAGTTATGCAGTTTTAGAAAAAGGGGGCACTGCGGTAAACGCTGTTAAAGCGGCTATCATTGTTTTAGAGGATAATGTACTTTTCAATGCAGGCAGAGGTTCGGTGTTTACCAAAAAAGGAGTTCAAGAAATGGATGCGGCAATTATGGATGGTTCTAATTTGGCTGCTGGAGCTGTTTGCGGAGTTAGAAATGTTAGAAATCCAATTGAGCTGGCAACAGAAGTTATGTTGCATAGCAATCACGTTTTTTTAAGTGGCAAGGGAGCGAATGATTTTGCTATTAAACAAGGAATTAAATTAGAACCTGATGAATACTTTTTCTCACAGTTCAGGTACGACCAATGGAAAGCTATTCGAGACTCTGATAATTATTCTTTAGATCATACCAATCATCAGTTAGAAGAGTTGATGCGAGACAAAAAATTTGGTACAGTTGGTGCCGTTGCATTAGATGGCATGGGAAATATTGCAGCAGCCACTTCTACTGGCGGAATGACTAATAAAAAATATGGAAGAATTGGTGATAGCCCTTTAATTGGAGCCGGCACTTATGCAAACAACAATACCTGTGCAATAAGCTGCACTGGTCATGGAGAAATGTTTATTCGTTCTGTTGCATCTTATGATGTAAGTTGTTTAATGGAATACAAAGGATATTCATTAGAAGAAGCAATGAATATAGTTGTTCATGATAAATTGATGGCTATTCATGGTGAAGGGGGGATGATTGGTGTAGACGCAAAGGGAAATACTGCAATGGTTTTCAATAGTGCAGGAATGTATCGTGGTGTGAAAACGAGTAATGGATTGAATAATGTTGCTATTTATAAATAATTTACGATTGTGCAAAAAATAGCGGTTATAACAGCGGGTGGTTTAGGTTCAAGAATGGGAAGCAATATTCCCAAACAGTTTCTGTTGTTAAATAATAGGCCTTTATTGTATTATACGCTTAATGCATTCATGGAAGCCTACTATGATATTCAGTTTGTATTGGTTGTTCCTAGTGATTATATTTCAACTGCGGAGCAATTAATCAAGGATATGAATATAGTAGCACAAACTAAGATAGTGGTGGGTGGAATATCCCGTTTTCATTCTGTTCAAAATGGCATTCGATCTATCACTGAACAAGCAGTTGTTTTTGTTCACGATGGAGTAAGATGTTTGGTGACTGCAGAGTTAATTATCAGGTGTTATAATCAGACTATACATTTAGGTTCTGCTATTCCTGCTGTTGCTTCAATTGACAGCATTCGGATTGTTACTGGAAATGAAAATGCACCAATTGATAGGGATCGAGTTAAAATCATTCAGACCCCTCAAACATTTTTATCTGATTCACTAAAAAAAGCTTTCGAACAACCTTATCAGGATTGTTTTACAGATGAAGCAACGGTTGTAGAAGCAGCTGGTGAAAAAGTTTATTTAATAGAAGGGGAGTACAGTAACTTGAAAATTACAAGACCAAATGATCTTTTAATTGCGAATGCAATTTTAAACGAGCGAATGAATAAGACTAAGGAATAATCGATAATGGAAAAGGTAGTTTATTATAATGCCATAAATAATAAACTTCTTCGCTACATCCAAAGCCTTCATAGAAATGTTTTATTCCTGGGATTGAAGATCCTTCAAAATCAAGAATTAACTGCTGTTCTGAAAACTCTTGAATAATTTGATGAAATAATAAGTGATTAGACTCGGCTATTCTGCCTTCGTTACTTGTGCTATTCATGATATTGTATATCCTTTTATTATCTCTTAAAAAGAGGGCTGTAGATAATAAATCCCCTTCTTGATTTACAACTGCACGGGTGAAACATGGATAATTCGTTTGTAAAGTTTTATTGCAGTAGTCAATCATTTTATGATAATGGACGCGGTTTATATTTGGAGTTTTTGCCCCATTAATAGCCTCATAATAAAGCACGGCTTTATCTATAGAAATTTGTTCTGTATATATAAGCCCAGCTTTTAAAGCTTTTGAAACATTTTGTAAATGATCTTTTCTAAACAATTTTTTAATTGTTTGAAAGGGTTGATCAAGGTTTAGTAATAAATTGGACTTAGCTGTAGCTCTAGTAATTTTTGCTGCCATACTATTTCCGGTATTCAATAAAATACTACCATATCTATATGTTGAATAAATCCTTTTAATAACACTCTCAAGTTTCAAATTAATT
The DNA here is from genome assembly GCF_051860225.1 of Sediminibacterium sp. GTDB lineage: Bacteria > Bacteroidota > Bacteroidia > Chitinophagales > Chitinophagaceae > Sediminibacterium. Next base: position 472,175 of record NZ_JBHYEI010000002.1, on the reverse strand, counting down.
GGAGCTCCAATAAATCCAAGCTGTTGAATAAAAGGTGGGGTGTAAGCGTATTTAATGCCAGCTTTTATTTTCCAAGGAATCGGCATAATTGTTTCATAATCATTAATAATTAATGCATCCCAATGGTCTGTTAACGCATCTAAATATTGACTTTGAGCATATATTAATCCGTTTGGAGATTCAGCTACCATTTGATTCCATTTGGATAAATGGATATTTGTAGATGAAATGATTTCAATTTTATAACTCATCCGCTATTTCCCTTTTCCTGAAAGTATAATTCTTAAGGTATGCATCATGATCTTAAAGTCTAGTAAAATCGATGCATTTTCAATATAAATTAAATCGTATTTCATTCGTTCAATCATCTCTTCAATACTTGATGCATAGCCAAACTGCACCATTCCCCAAGAAGTTAGTCCTGGCTTGGCTTTAAGCAGATACCTATAATAGGGAGTTTTATTTAGTAGAAGATCTATATAATTTTTACGTTCTGGCCTGGGTCCAACTAAACTCATTTCTCCTTTCAATATATTCCATAATTGTGGTAGTTCATCTAATCTCCATTTACGCATGAATTTCCCCCAAGGTGTAATTCTAATATCATTATCGCTAGATAGTGCTGGTCCATTTTCTTCGGCATTGGTATACATACTCCTGAATTTATAAATTGTAAAAGGAGTACCTCTAAATCCAATTCTTTCTTGTTGATAAATGGCCCCACCTTTAGAACTAAGTGCTGTCCTTATCGCTAAATAAATCATTAAAGGACTTAATAAAATCAATCCTAAAAATGACACTGTTATGTCCATTAATCTTTTTACATGCTGTTCCTCAGGAGACATAGCAGCGGTTTGTATATCCATCAACATGGCTCCTAAAACATTACTTGTTTTAACAGAGCCTGCTAAAATATCTATGGTATCTGGTACAAGCTTGATGTCAATATCTTTCTCTGTTAAACCACTTACAATTTCTTCTATTAAATGTTTGTCTTTTTTATCTATTGAAATAATTACTCTTTCTATTAAATGTTCTTCAACTATTTTTTTAATTTGTTGACTTGGACCGAGATAAGGGATCCATTTAGCTAACCCATTTCTTGAATCATCTTCGTAAACAGATACAAACCCAATTGTTTTAAACCCTAAATACTTGAAATTTCTATTAAGTGATTCAAAAACTTTTGTTGCGTTGGCATTATTTCCCACTATTAACGTTCTAAAAAACACATCTCCTCTTTTAAGTGTTTTTTTGGTTTGAAAAAGTAATAAAGTTCTTGCTCCTGCAATCAATATAAATTGAAAAATGAAATAAATAAAAAAATGATTAGCGTGAATAATATGGCTGAACCGCGGGAAAAAGTATAATAATAATGTACCTAATAGTGAATGTAGTAGTGTTGCCGTTAATTCGCTTAATCGAGATTTGTCATACAATGATCTGTTATAACTGCCCGTAATAAAGTAAAAAAAAATCCAAAATAGCGGAACTAAACAAAAGTTCAAAACGACTTCAATCCCTTTGATGGAAGTGTTAAGAATGGCTAATGTAGTATTATTTTGAGAAGGATAAATTAGATAGAATAGAACAAGTGCTACAAAAGAGAAAATAAAATCGCTAACTATATATAAACTTATATTTCTTCTTCTATTTTGCATATTGATTTGATTGTTCATTAAACCAATATACTGGTATTATTTATTTTATCAAGGATTTGATGTGCTACTTCCATTGCAAGATAACCGTCTATTTCACTTACTTGTGTTGGTTTATTATTTACAATAGCGTCAACAAAAGACATTAGCTCTAATTTAATTGCATTCAAAGGCTCAATTGTAGGTGTGGCAATAGCAATTGTCTTTTTTCCATTGGCTGTATCTATGTCAAATGAGAATACATTTTGGTCATCAGGCTGTTTTAGTTTAATGATTTCTGTTTTCCTTTCTAAGAAATCAATTCCTATATAAGCATCTTTTTGAAAGAGCCTTATTTTTCGCATTTTTTTCATGCTAATTCTACTGCTAGTCAAATTTGCTACACAACCATTATTAAACTCAATTCTAACGTTAGCTATATCAGGAGTTTCTGTCATAACTGCAACTCCGCTTGCAGCAATACTTTTTACATCACTTTTTACTAAACTGAGTATAATGTCAATATCGTGAATCATTAAATCTAAGATTACACTAACTTCTGTTCCTCTTGGATTGAATTGTGCTAATCTATGTACTTCAATGAACATTGGATTTAAATTCAGGTCTTTTACTGCTAAATAAGCTGGGTTAAAGCGTTCAACATGTCCAACTTGTAATTTAACATTTGCCTCTCTAACCATATTTACGAGGTCTTTCCCTTCTTGAAGCGTATGTGTTATGGGTTTTTCAACAAATACATGTTTACCCTTCCTAATGGCTTTCATGCATATTTCATAATGTTGATTGGTTGGAGTAATCACATCAATAATATCACAAGCGTCCATCAACTTGTCCTCGTCCATAAATCTTTTAAGACCGTATTGTTCTGTAACTTCCTTAGCATGATCATTGTTTGGGTCAAAAAAGCCAACTAATTTAACGCCTTCAATTTCTTTCCAGTTATTTAGGTGAAACTTACCTAAATGACCCACTCCAAAAACACCTACTTTAAGCATAACGTTATGTATCTAATAATGGGTAAATATAAATAATTCAAAAACCAATCTGCAAATAATCAATCGAATAACTCAAAATTGCTGACTGAAGTTAATGTTGAATCGGTTAATAAAGTTGTGGCACAAGCTGAAGCATGCGGCATTTCATATTTAAAGAAAAATTGGCAGGTATGTATTTTCCCTTCGTAAAACGATTTTTGATTGGGGGCCATTCCCGTCATTTTCAACTTTTCAGAAGCTTTTAGGGCCATTTTAAGCCATTGCCAACCAATAACCGTATAACTCATCATTTCTAAGAATACAGTAGCATCTGCAAGGTATTTTTCCATATTGCCTTCCAAGGCATATGGGGTGTAGTGTTTTAATATCCATGCAATTCTAGAAAGTTCGTTATTTAGTATTTCAGCTTCTGATTTTAATTCATTGTAAGAGTTAGCTGCACTAATCGTTTTGTTTATTTCATCTGCTAATAACTGTAATGCTTTGCCATTTTCCATAAGCACTTTTCTGCCTAGCAAATCAATTGCTTGAATACCTGTGGTGCCTTCATACAAAGACATGATTTTTAAATCTCTATAGTGTTGTTGTACCGGAAAATCTGTTGTAAATCCATAACCTCCTAAAGTTTGTATGGCCAGAGCAGCGGATCTACTACCTTGTTCAGATGGGTATGCTTTAATAATTGGGGTTAGTATTTCTAGGAGTAATAAATAGTTTGCCCGTTCTTCTTTATTACAAGCATGTGATAAATCATATAATTTATTGCACTCAATACCTAAAGCAATCGATCCCTCGGCTATGGCTTTTTGTGTTAATAACATTCTTTGAATATCAGCGTGCTGTATAATATTAACAGGAGGTTTGGTTGGATCTTTTTCACTTGGCAATCTTCCTTGGGGTCTCTCTTTACAATATTGTAATGAGCACTGAAACGCTGCCATGGCAACAGACGCAGCACAAAGTCCTACGCTTATTCTGGCCCCATTCATCATTTGAAACATGTAGCTTAATCCTTTGTTAGGTTCTCCAACAAGATAACCTATACAATTATTATTATCTCCAAATGATAAGTGGGTTGTTGCATAACCCCGTTGCCCCATTTTTTGAAAATCTCCAGCACAATAGACATCATTGTATTCAAGAGAGCCATCTGCTGCAGGTCTAAATTTGGGAATTATAAAAAGGGAAATCCCTTTAATACCTGCAGGTGCTCCTTCTATTCTAGCCAATGTTAGGTGAATAAAATTTGAACAAGCTTCGTGTTGACCTCCTGAAATAAATATTTTTTGTCCTCTTATGGAGTATTCATTATTATTTATTAATCTGGCTGAAGTGGTAATATCGGTTAAAGAGCTGCCAGCCTGTGGTTCTGTTAGGGCCATAGTACCTTGCCACTCACCTGAGTAAATTTTGGGAACAAATTTTTCTAATTGATCAATAGATCCAAAGCTAGTTATCAATCCTGCTGCTCCAGTTGATAATCCAAGATAGCCTTGTATACTATTATTAGCTGCTTGGAATAGATGATGTGCTGTTCCAAAAATCATTTCTGGTAATTGCATTCCACCGTGTTCAAATAATGCACTTCCCCCAATCCAACCTTGTTCAGCAGCTGCAGAAATGATTTTTTTGAGAGCTGGATGTGTTTGAACATTGCCTTTGCCATCATATTTGACTGGGGTTTCATCCATTTCTCTAAAGAAAGGGGCCATTTCCTGATCAGCTAATAATTTAGCAGATTCAATCATCATCCACGCCTGTTCCTCATTTAAGTGGGCAAATCGCTCATAGTTGAATAAACTGTTCATTGGATGTACTTCAAATAAAAGGAATTTCAATAATTCCATATTAGTGTAATTGGCCATAATTAATTAATTTATTACGCTTATGATTTCAGCAACATAGGCAGGTTTTTCAACTCCTTTAATTTCTATGCTGCATTGTATAAATAATTTCACAGAGCCATTGAGTAAATTTTCAAAATTGTCAATTTTTGCGCTTAGTCTTATTTGATCATTTACTCTTACTGGATGAACAAACCTAGCTTTATTTAAACCATAGTTATAGTAAGAAACTACATTCTTTAGTTCAAATAATTCTGTTAATAAAAAGGATACTAGTGACATTGTAAGATACCCATGTGCTAGGGTTCTTCCTTGTGGTAAATATTCTTTAGCTTTTAATTCATCAATATGTACCCATTGTAAATCTTGCGTTGTTGCAGCAAAATCATTAATCATCTTTTGTGTGACGGTAAGCCAGTTTCCAGGACCAATCGGTTTCCCAATAAAATTAACAACACTTTCTTTGCCGTTGATGATTAGCTTTTCAAAATGCGGTGAAGAGTTTAATTCTATATTAATGTTATTAGTAGGGTTTGTATGCACTGCTTTTAAGGGAGGAGTGATTAATTCTTCTTTGATTTGAATAACGGCTTTCCCTTTCGTTTGTCGATTTAGCATATCGGAAATTGCTTTTGGCGCATCTTCGAGTGCATATAAATGATGAATATGTTGGGTTAACTTTCTACTCATCATCCATTGAATTATTTGGATAAAATTTTGCTTGTTTTTTTGGGGTTCTTTTTCGGAAAATGCCCCCCAAAACACACCATGAATGCTGCAGCCCTTTAACAAAGGGATGTTAAAGGGGATAGGTGGAATTTCTCCCGACGAAAACCCAATGATTAAATATTGGCCATTCCATGCGATAGACTTTAGCGCATCCTCTGCCAAGCTTCCTCCGATTGGATCAAATACAATATCAACACCTTTGTTTTGGGTAATTTCTTTAATTCTTGATTTTAAATTCTCTGTTGAATAATTAATAAGTATATCGGCTCCTATTGATTGGCAATAAGTTAATTTTTCGTCTGATGATGCAGCTGCAATTACTTTGGCTCCCATTAATTTGGCCAATTGAATTGCAGCAGAACCAACACCACCACTTGCACCCAATACTAGTAAGGTTTGTCCTTCTTTTAATAATGCTTTATTATTTAACGCATAATAGGCAGTACCATAACTATACATACAAATTGATGAATCAAGTAAGCTTATCTTTTCTGGTATTACAAAAACAGTGTTTGCTTTAACATGGACTACTTCAGCCATCCCTCCCCAACCACATAATGCCATAACACGATCGCCTACTTTGCAATGAGTCACATCAGATCCAATTGCCTTTACAATTCCTGCGATTTCTCCTCCAGGGGAAAAAGGTAAAGTAGGTTTAAATTGATATTTGTTTTGTATAATTAAAGTATCCGGGAAATTAACACCACAGTAATAAACATCAATAGAAACCTGGTCTCTTTCAAGAGGGGGCAAACTGATTTCAGCAAATTCTAGTAAGTTTGGATTACCGTATTGGGTACAAATTATTGCTTTCATATGGATGGTTAAATTACAACCATTCAGCCATTTTAAAGCCCTATCATTCTTTTTAATCTTTTGAATGTTCCTTTCAATATGCCTCCGTCAATTTGAATTCGTCTATCAGTTGTCCAAACCAGGGCTTTAATATTGGTTATATAGTATAATTTTCCATATCCTTTTTCCCTCAACTTTAAAGCAAGCCATCCGTCTTCGTTAGTTCCTGGAGGGTGATTAAATCCTTCAACACTGAGACCCTGCTCCCTTCTAAAGCCTGAGTTAAATCCGTATGCATTCATTGCTTCATCTCTAAATATTTTATTAATCCAACGCATGAAATCAGCAAAATATTCATAAAAAAAGTACGTAAACCTACCTGTAGTTCCAATCGGGATAAAGGAAAATCTTCCATAAACGGAACAAACTTTATCATTTTCTGCCAATGGTTTTACCATTTCTTCAATCCAATCTTTAGGATAAATTGTATCTGCGTCAGCGTTTAAAATATACTTACCTTTTGCAACCGCTAGCCCAGCGTTTCTTGCATTTGTAATACCTTGTTTTAATTCTTTTATACAAGGTATACCCGCAGCAATTACCATTTCTTCGGTTTTGTCTTTTGAATTATTATTTACCACTATGATCTCTACGGGCCAATTAGTAATATTATTACTCAAAGAGAGTAAAGTTTGTAAAATATTTGCTTCCTCGTTGTAAGCAGGCATTACAATTGAAACAGCTGGCTCGTCATGGGATATTTTGGTGTACCTTTCTCTAATCAAAGCAGTAGTGGCAATTTCCCTTGGGTTAGTATTGTACAATTGATTAATATAAGTGGGTATTGAAATGGGTCTCATATTTTTAGAACATTAACATCAAAATGATTAAATTCAATATTATTTCATTGGTTATATATTTAAATGTATTTAGATTTCTTACATTAGCAAAATTTTAAAATATGGCGTTCTCTAATTCAGATACATTAAAAATCGTGGTTGTTGAAGATGAGATGACCATGCAGTTGATTTTAAAAAAATATTTAAGCGCTCAATACCAAGTAGAAATCTTTAAAGATGGGGTAGACGCGTTGGCTTTTTTGCAACAAGGTAATATCCCCGATTTAATTATCTCAGATTTGAATACGCCAGTTATGGGGGGATTAGAACTAACTAAACAGCTTAGAGCAAGTGATTTTTTTAATACCATTCCCATCATCATACTGTCAGGGGAAGAAAGCTCTGAAATGATCATACAGTGTTTAGAAGCAGGAGCGGATGACTATCTAGTTAAACCATTTAATCCCAAAGAATTAGAAGCCAGACTTAGAGTGGTTTTACGTAGAATTCGAAAATAAATTCATCAAATAGGTCCAATGAATACGAAATTACCTGCCCAAGAACAAACGATTGTATTGCTCAATTGTGATGACTTTATTTATGGAATTTTTTCTCAAGCAAATTTGGGTGGACGCCAATTAAGGCGGTTTTCAAATCCGTTACTTTTCTTTTCCGAATGGGAGAAAAGCAAGTTCAATTTAGTGGCAATTGTATCTCAAAGTGAAGTATTAGGTACTGGGGGAATTTCTTTGTTAGAGACACTTGTGAATAAGAAAAATATTGCTGTTCCCTTTTTTTTAGTGAGTCAACAATTAAGTGAAAGCACAATACGTATGACACTGAAAGCAGGGGTGTCTGATGTATTCAAATTACCGATAAAAAAGGAAAATTTAGAAATAAGACTCCCCCTTTTAATTGAAAAATGGGATGATCTTAAACACGCAAATACTGTTTCTGATTTTCATAAATACAAGACCCCTTTCATCAAACGTGTATTTGATATATTTTTTGCAGGAATGGCCTTGATTTTTTTATCTCCTTTACTGCTTACCATTTGTATTTTATTGAAGTTGGAGTCTAGGGGACCTATTTTTTATTATGCTTTAAGGGTTGGGTCTGGTTATAGAACGTTTAAATTCTATAAGTTTAGGTCTATGTATGTCAACGCAGATAAGCGTTTGAAAGACTTGAAACATTTAAACCAATATGCACCTACTTCAGAAGAAGCGACTACTTCCAACATTGAAGAAGAGTATCTTTGTGATGAATGTAAAGCTGCAGGGACAGGCTGTAAATTCCCCATTTATTCAGATACTATTCAATGGTGCGAAAAGCAGTATAGTGAAAATAGAAAGGCAAAAGCCGGATCTGCATTTTTTAAGTTAAAGGATGATCCTAGAATCACCAAGGTTGGGAAGTTTATACGAAATAGTAGTATAGATGAATTACCTCAATTGTGGAATGTAATCATAGGGGATATGAGTATAGTAGGTAATCGACCGCTCCCATTATATGAAGCTGAAAAGTTAACTACCGATAAATATGCCATGCGTTTTATGGCTCCTGCTGGAATTACTGGATTATGGCAAGTAGAGAAAAGGGGAAAAGGAGAAATGTCTGAAGAGGAAAGGTTAATGTTAGATAATAAATACGCCGAAAATCATAGTTTTTGGTATGATATAAAACTCATTCTTAGAACAATCCCTGCACTCCTCCAAAAGGAATCTGTATAATTTTTTCCTTAATTGAATGTGTTTATTTTTTTTTATCCATTTATTGGATAAAGTGGGGATATCTATACCCCTCGTTATAACTATATTATTTATCTTTAATCTTTATGAAAATCATTGGTTTAGATATAAATATCCCGGTTTTACTCAAGCTTAGTTTGGTTGGGGTTTTGCAGCGAATCAGAAAAAGCTGGTTCGTAGGGGTTTTATCGCTTTTTATCCTAGGAAATTCGGTTCAGGTTCAAGCTCAGGAATCAATGATTCCAGAGCTCTCTTATCCTTTTTTAGAAAAACTAATTTTTACTGCTAAGCAAAATTATCCCTTAATGAAGGCCAATCTTAGAAGGGTCAATTTTGCAAATTATAATTTACAAAGAGCAAAACTCTCTTGGTTTGATTTCTTTACGCTATCTGCCTTTTATAGCCCGAGCACATCTGTAACTTTAACCAATGCTACGTTAACGGGTATACAAATTGGGCTATTTATTAATTTCAGTAATATCATTCAAAAGCCCACAGTTATCAAACAGTCGCGGGAAGAACTTGCAATTGCTCAATTAACAGCAGATCAATATTCCATTACTTTGGAAACAGATGTAAAGAATAGGTATTTTAGGTACATGCAGACGTTAAGTGTATTGAGGGTTCAAAATCAAAATGCGATTGACATAGAAGCATTGTATAAGCAAATAAAATTTAGGTATGAAAGAGGAGAGGAAACGCTTGAAAATTATACCAAATTAATGGTCCAAAACGGTGATCAAAAACAAAAGTTAATTGACGCAGAAAGTGCTGTATTGATTGCTAAAAACACATTGGAAGAATTGGTTGGGAAAAAACTGGAAGAGATAAAATAAATGGAATTACAAAAGTTTTTTTTATTACTATACAAAAGGAAATTTATACTGGTCGTTGTTCCAATGATAGCAGTGTTTATAACCTATTTTTTAGTAAGAAAGCTTCCTGATACTTATAAATCACGCTCAAGAATCTCTACAGGTCTTGTGGATCAGTCTAAACAGTTTTTAGAAAAAAACCAGAGTCAAGATGAGAATAAAGTATCTCAACAGTTCAGTAACTTAATTGAAATGATTAAGTTGAAACGAATTTTTGACCAATTATCTTTTCAATTAATCGTTCACGATTTAACCAGCGATAAACCATTTAGGCCACCCAGTAAACTACTTAATGAAATTGGTCCTGAAGCCAGAGCGCATGCGTTGGAAGTATTTAAAGACCATATAAAGTCTAAACAACCACTTTCTTTATTTGATAAAGACCAATTTGGTATTAATCAATTATTGATTTCAATGGGTTATGATGAGGCTACTTTACAAAAAAAGGTAATTATTTATAGGGTTAATAATAGTGATTTTATTGATTTTGAATATGAGTCTGAAAATCCATTTTTATCCGCATTTGTATTGAATACAATTAATAGTGAGTTTATCACTTTCTATGCTAATTATATTAAGGGGAATCAACAAAAAGCGGTCACTTTTTTGGATTTGTTAATGAAAAAGAAATTCGATTCGATGACTGCTAAAATGCGCCTGTTGCGTGATTATAAAATCAGAAATAGGGTATTGAATTTGAATGAACAAGCAAAAAGCCTTTATGCCCAAATTGCTGACTTTGAATCAAAATTACAGTTAGCAGAGAAAGATGTAGAATCTTTGGGAGGGGCAATTAAAGGGATTGATAAGAAATTTAGTCCACAGGATAGGAGATACCTTGAAAGTGTAGTAGTAGACATTAATCAATCTATGTTGTCTACAAGAGAGAAATTGCGAACGGTTACCAATGAATTGGTCAAGAGCAATTTTGATCCAAGGATAAAACAAACACAAGATTCTTTAAAAGCGATTTTAGAAAAGCAAATATTAGAATCTACAGATAGATTGCTTGTGAGTCCATTGGCTAACAAGCAGTTGTTGGTACAGCAACGTTTTAATTTAGAAATAGCGCTAGATCAGGCAAAAAGCAGCATACTACCATTAAGTGATGAATTAAAAAGACTGAATGACAAGTTTGACATGCTTGTTCCCCATGAAGCATTAATTCAAAGCTATGAAGGATCGGTGGATGTTGCTGGGAAAGAATATTTAGACATCCAAAATAGGTTTAATCAGACTTCACTAGAGTCTAGCATGACTGTTCAGCTAACGCAAATTGAATTAGCAATGCCTGGTCCGGCTCAACCTTCAAAGAAGCTAATTTTGGTGGCATTGGCTGGGATTATCAGTTTTGTTTTCTGTTTAGCAGCACTTTTTGTTATATTTTATTTAGATGACACTATCCAAAATGCAACAGATTTAGCCAATAAAACTAGTTTGCCTGTCTTGGCATTTTTACCCTATATAAATACTTCCATGTTAGATTTAACTAACTTATGGAAAAACGGAGAAGGAAATAGAATCACCATTGCATTTAAAAATTTATTGCGATCACTACGATTCGAGATTGAAAGGGAAATGGGGCATAAAAAGCTCTTAGTTATGACAAGTATCACTGAAGGAGAGGGGAAAACTTTAATTTCTTTGGGGTTAGCTTATGCATATTCAATGGTAAATAAACGAGTATTAGTAATTGATGGGAATTTTGATAATCCAACAGTAACTGAAACTACTGGTACTAATACCTTTCTAGAAGATTACTTAAAAAACAGGATAACACTTTCCGAAATAATCAAAGAAGGCGGGGTCAGTGTTTTAGGAAATAGGGGTGGGGATACTTCTATTTTTGAGTTTTGTGATGAATCTATTGTAAAACCTAAGTTAGCCTACTTAAGGGATGTATTTGATATAATTATAATTGAAGCTCCTGATTTAGATAAATTAAATAAAGCGCGAGAATGGGTTGTATTAGCTGACAAAGTAATTGCAGTTTTTGCATCAGGTGCTGAAATTAAAAATGGTAAAATACAAAGTGTAAAATATCTACAAGATTTAGACGGTCAATTTGCAGGTTGGGCCTTAAATAAAGTAGTGATTAATAGATTGAATAAAATATCTTAATCTTCAATTAAACTGCTATGAATATTCAATACATCATAGAATTGCTTTGGATAATTTTTCAAATTGCAGTTGGCTATAACCTTGTATTACCTTTCTTGTTATTGTTTATTTATGCAGTTATTAATGGTAAAAAAACAAAGTCTCCAATTAATAAAGTAGAGGCTGATTATGCAATCATTGTTACCGCTTACGAGCAAACTACATTAATTCCTTCAGTCATTAAATCATTGCTGCAATTAAATTACAGCAATTATTTAATTTATATAGTTGCGGATAAATGTGATGTGTCTGATTTGAAGTTTGATGATGAACGAGTGATTGTATTAAGGCCTGAACAAGTATTGTCTAGTAATACTAGGTCGCATTTTTATGCAATTCAACGATTTCGAAGACCTCATGAAAGACTTACTATTGTTGACAGTGATAATTTGGTGGATCCAAATTACCTGATTGAATTGAATTATTATTTTGATTTAGGATACAGTGCGGTACAAGGTGTTAGGGACGCAAAAAATTTAGATACACTTTATGCGGCTTTAGATGGTGCAAGAGATATCTATTATCATTTTTATGATGGTAAAGTACTTTTTAATGTTGGGTCATCTGCAACATTGGCTGGATCAGGGATGGCATTTACTACACAATTATATAATGATTGTTTAGCACATCAAGATATCACTGGTGCTGGATTTGACAAGATCTTACAAAAAGAGATTGTAACAAGAGGATATAGAATCGCTTTTGCAGAAAATGCAATTGTATATGACGAGAAAACTTCTAAAAGTGATCAATTAGTTAATCAAAGGGCTAGGTGGATTAATACCTGGTTTAAGTATTTTTCTTTTGGGTTTGTATTAGTTGGTAAGGGGGTTTTGCAGTTGAATTGGAATAAATTTCTTTTCGGATTGATTTTACTTAGGCCGCCATTGTTTATTTTTTTATTGATAGGTTTATTTTGCATGATGCTTAATTTAATTTTGAATCCTTTTGTATCGTTGATTTGGTTTTTTGGGTTCATCTTATTTGTTTTAGGATTTATTATGGCACTAGCAATAAATAAAACCGATGCTCGTATTTATCAATCCCTATGGGGTATTCCTAAGTTCATTTTTTATCAGGTTCTTTCTTTACTAAAAGTACGCAATGCCAATAAGCACTCTGTTGCTACCAAGCATTTTCATACCGATAAAAAAACAAATTAAAGTATGATATCATGGTACAAAAGGTTAAAAGCATTGTTCAGTTCATTGTTCAAAAGATTTTGGGTTATACCAATTACTTATTCATTTTTAGTGTTTACAAAATTTTGCGTTATAGATTGTTTAAAGATGAGATAGACTTTAATTTATTTATTGAATTGGCACAAACCGATAAACAATCAACTATCATTGATATTGGGGCAAATGTTGGATATACAGGTGTTATTTTTGCCAAAGCTTTTCCCAAAAATCAAGTCATTTGTTATGAGCCAGTTTCTTTGTTAACAGCTATAATCCGAAAAGTAGTCAAGTTTTTTGGCCTCCAAAATATTACGGTCAAACATCTGGCATTAGGTAATTCCAATCAAATAGTGCCTATTAAAACACCCATAATTCAAGGAGTTAAAAAGCAAGGGCTAAGCTATATTGACATGTCAGTAGATCGCACAGATGAAGGTAGCATGCAAGACTTTCTGGTAGAACAAGTTCAGATGGTAAGTTTAGATGAAGATTTATTGAGTAAAGAATTATTGCCGATAGCGGGGATTAAAGTAGATGTGGAAAATTTTGAATTTTTTGTTTTGCAGGGGGCAGCCCAATTAATTAAACTGTATAAGCCTATTGTTATGGCTGAATTATGGGATAATCAGCGAAAGTTAGCTTGTATTGAGTTGATGAAAGAGTTGGGGTATGAGGTTAAAGTAATTTCCAATAATCAGTTGGAACCATATACTTCACAACAAGCTTTAAACTATTTTTTTATCCCTAAATACAAATAACTTTACGATAAGTACTCCATCTAATGAAAACGAAGCCATCTACCAAAAGACTTACAAAAGAAGAGAAGGAGATTTATGACCAACAGAAACTTGACTATTTAACAAGATGGGCTGCTTTGATTTTGGCTGGTGTAAGTGTTTATTACTTCTTCATTAAACTGTTGTTTTTATGAGAGAAGATTCTTTTCAAATACCCATTGGCAGAGCCGAAAAGAAGAAAAATTTTTTTGGGCTAATACATCAATTTTTTATCATCAATAAAATGAGCGGCCCTATGGGCTTGTTTATTTTTGTTGGTGCTGCTATTTTTTTTTCAGTACTTGTTGCCAAATTCGGGATGGTTCCGGGTGTTCTTTTGGTATTAATGATGGTCGGTCTTCCATTGGTTTTAGCAATCATTTTTTATCCAGAGTTTGGGGTACTTACCTTTTTATTATCTGCATACTTGATAATGTATATAGGCAGGATGAATATAATCGATTTTCCATTGGGTACATTAATGGATGGGATGGAGTTATTATTAGTATTAGGAGTATTTATTCAGCAGAAAAAGAAATCTAATTGGGGGCTGTTTAAAAGTCCAATCAGTGTCATTATACTTATTTGGATCTTGTATAATTTTATTGAAGTAATTAATCCAACTGCTGAGTCAAAAATGGCTTGGGTATATACGGTAAGATCAGTGGCAGTAATTATGCTTACTTTTTTTGTTTTCTTGTATAATATTAAAACGATTGCATTCTTAAAGTTGATTTTAAAAGTTTGGATTGGACTTTCCGTTTTTGCTGCACTTTATGCCTACAAGCAACAGTATATTGGATTTACAAGTTTTGAAGAAGCATGGTTATATTCAGACCCTGAAATTGCTGGCTTACTTTTTATCGGAGGTCAATGGCGAAAATTCTCCATTTTTACAGACCCAGTCGCTTTTTCTTATAATATGGTTGTAAGCGGTTTACTATGTGTTGGACTATTAACTGGTCCATTCTCAAGAAGAAATAAAATATTATTGGGAATTGCACTGTTTTTGTGTTTTACTGCAATGATGTTTTCTGGTACAAGAGGAGCGTATGTTTTGCCTCCAGTTGCAATGATGTTATATGCTATTATTAAGTTCAATAGAAAAGTGATGCTAGGTGCATTGGTGGGGGCATTAGGCTTTGCGGCGTTGATTTTTGTACCCACTAGCAATCCAACCATTTATCGGTTTCAAACAGCATTTAAACCTTCTGATGACGCCTCCTTTAATGTGAGAAAAATCAATCAAAAAAGAATTCAGCCATTTATTCAGAGTCATCCTTTAGGTGGGGGGCTAGGATCAACTGGAATGTGGGGGAAACGGTTCTCGCCCAATTCTTTCTTGGCTAATTTTCCCCCAGATAGTGGTTATGTAAGAGTTGCAGTAGAGACAGGTTGGCTAGGTTTACTCATCTTTTGCACGTTGGTTTTTATTATACTAAAAGTTGGAATTAATAATTATTATACAATTAAAGATCCTACTTTAAAATCTATTTGCTTAGCAATGATTTTAGTTGTGTTTGCTTATCATATTGGGAACTATCCTCAAGAGGCAATTGTACAATTCCCTTCCAATACACTCTTTTATTTAGTTGCGGCAATTATTGTTATTACAAAACGCTTAGATGATATGCAATCCAATACAGTCAACGATAAAACAATTACATCATGATACAGGGAATGGATATTATTATAGTAGGACAACAGCCATGGGATGTAGAAATTGGGAGTAATTGTAAAAATATTGCGCTAGAATTTAGTAAACATAATCGAGTGCTTTATGTGAACGCTCCTTTAGATAGAGTTAGCTTGCTTAAAGGTAGTTCTGATCCCAAAGTAATTAAACGCAATAATGTAATAAAACATAAAGAGGCTGGATTGATTCAGTTAAATGAAACAATGTGGAACCTCTTTCCAGACACTATTGTAGAATCTATTAATTGGATTCAATTTCACTCATTATTTAAGTTTTTAAATAAAATAAATAATCAACGTTTTGCAAGCTCAATACTTAAAGCAGTCAAGGTTTTAGGATTCAAGAATTTCATACTGTTTAATGATAACGATATGTTCAGGAGTTTTCACCTTAAGGAGCTGTTGAAACCCAAGTTATCTGTTTACTACTCACGAGATTACATGTTAGCGGTTGATTATTGGAAAAAACATGGTGAAAAATTAGAACCCATTTTGATAGCTGATTCCGACTTATGTGTTGCTAATTCAACCTATTTAGCAGATTATTGTAAGCAATATAATCCAAACTCATATTACGTAGGTCAAGGTTGCGAATTAGATTTGTTCATGCAGTTTAAAGTGGGAGATTCGCCTCTAGATATGCAAAATATTCCTGGAATTAAGATCGGGTATGTGGGGGCACTGATTGGATTGCGTCTCGATATTAATTTATTAATTGAATTAGCAAAAGCAAGGTCTGATTGGAGTATTGTTTTAGTTGGTCCAGAAGATGAGCTCTTTGCACAAAGTGCGTTACACCAGTTGAGTAATGTATTTTTCTTAGGGTCTAAGCCACCACAATCTTTGCCTCAGTATATTGGTTCATTTGATGTATGCCTTAATCCACAGGTTGTTAGTCAAGTTACTATTGGTAATTATCCTAGAAAAATAGATGAATATTTGGCCATGGGGAAACCAGTTGTTGCAACAAGCACCCCTTTTATGGAAGCTGTTTTTAGTGAGCATACTTATTTAGCCAAGAACGTTCAGGATTATGTAAGTTTGATTGAGGTTGCTATAAAAGAGAACAATCATGTACAGGCAGAAAAGCGAAAAGCTTTTGCTGCAACGCATACTTGGGAAAATAGTGTAGAAGAAATTTATAGGGCTATCGAAAAACATTTATAGCCCCTAATTAACCTAAATTTAAAATGCGCAGCTTATACTTATGCTCAAAAAACTGACTCATAAACTAAATAACAAACATTTTTTATCTCTTGCCGGCAATGGAGTGATGTCAGTTTTAGCAATGTTAACTGTTGCTGTTTTATATAGGGCACTTACTATTGAAGAAATCGGCTATTGGGTTTTTTTTCAAACCGTTGCCGTTTTATTAGATACTTTCAGAACTGGTTTTTTGCAAATCGCGTTAGTTAAATTTTATACCGGTACAACAAAAGATAGGTCAAAAGAAGTAATTGGTTCTGTGTGGTATTTAGCGATTGCAATCACTTTGGGAATGGGTTTGCTTAATCTAGCTTTTATACCTTTTATGCAGTTTTTTGATGACCCAGCTATTTTATATATCATTCAATGGTTTGGATTGAGTTTTTTGGCCGCGTTACCATCAAGTATTACTGCTTGGATTTTGCAAGCGGATCAAAAGTTTGATAAGCTTTTAATTTTACGGGTGTTAACGCAGGGTAGTTTTATTTTGTCGATTATTGCCCTAATATTTCTTGAAAAAATGAGCTTGCAAGCAGTGTTTATAGTAAACTTGGCTTCAGCGTCTTTGGCAAGTTTAATTGCAATTTTTGCTGGTTGGTCGGGAATTTCTTATTTGTTTGCAAAAACCAAATCCTGCGTAATTGAAATTTTTCATTTTGGGAAATTTAGTGTAGGTACAACTATTAGTGCTAATATGTTAAGGAGCGCAGATACTTTTATAGTAGCGTATATGCTCGGACCTGCTGCTGTTGCTATTTATAATTTACCCGGAAGATTAATGGAAATTATAGAAATACCATTAAGAAGTACACTTGCAACTGCCATGTCATCTTTAGCTAAAGCGTTTAATGTAGGTAATAAAAGAGAGGTTGCTTATATATTGCAAAAATATGCTGGAACTTTAACATTGGCATTCATTCCCTTAGCTTTAGGTGCTATAGTATTTGCTGATTTGGCTACTGGATTATTAGGTGGTGGTAAATATGTGGATTCAGATGCTGCCAATCTACTAAGAATTATGATGGTCATTGCTGTATTTTATCCAATTGATCGGTTCATTGCTGTTTCTTTAGACATTATTCATCAACCAAAAGCAAACTTTATAAAAGTACTTTTGATGTTGCTCGTAAATGTAATTGGGGATATTATTGGTATTTATTTGACGGGAAATTTATATGGTGCTGCTTTAGCCACTTTGTTGCCCCTTCTTGTTGGAATTTTTTATGGATATTATTGCTTTAATAAACATATACCATTTAAATTATCTTTTATATTTACGTCAGGATATATTAACATAAGAAAATTGCTACGTAAATATTTACAAAAACAAATGAAAGCATGAAGGTAGCCCATTTAATTCTTGTTCATGCTTGTCCCAATCAATTGGCGCGTTTAGTTGAGCGACTGACTCATCCTGACGCTGTTTTTTTTATCCATGTGGATTCAAAATCAGCTATTAATCAATTCGAACAATTGTTTGAAACGAGGACTAATATTTTTTTTATTAAAAATCGAGTAAGCATACAGTGGGCAACTTATAGTATGGTAGAAGCCACTTTAAATGGATTTAAAGAGATATTAGCTTCTGGATTAAAAATTGATTATGTCAATTTATTAAGTGGCCAAGACTACCCTTTGAAACCAATAGCTGAGTTTCATGCTTTTCTAAAGGCGAATCCAGGAAAAGCTTTTATGGAATGTTTAAGTGTAGAGAAAGAATGGAAAGAAGCTATCTCCAGGGTTACAAAATATCATTTCAACCATTGGAAAATACCAGGTAAATTTAAATTGCAAAAACTTTTTAATTATTTCCTTCCCAATAGGAAAATGCCAGATAATTTAATAGCTGTTGGAAGATCGCAGTGGTTTACAATAACCTCAGAACAGGTTGGATTTTTAATCAAAAGACTAGAAAGTTCTCCTAATATAGTCAAGTTCTTCACTTATTCATGGGCACCTGACGAGATGATTTTTCAAACTCTATTGTTTAATTCCAAATATCAAAAAGATATAGTAGGGGATAACCTTCGATATATAGATTGGTCAGACCGTAAGCAAAATCCTAAATTATTATCAAGCCAAGATTTTAATGCATTCATGCAATCTGGAAAGTTTTTTGCTCGAAAGTTTCAAGAAAATGATGACGTACTTGATATGATTGATAAACATATCTGCTAGGCTTATTCCTTTTTGTCTTGTGCAACAAATGCTTTGATGAAAAAGAATATGCCAATAAAAATAATCACTAATGCAAATGCGTCAAGAACCGTAAAGCCATCGTGATCATTGAAATAAAATAGGGTGGCAATTTCAAATTCAGCACTCGTTGGTGTTACAATGGCTAAAAATCCTACGGTTATAAAAAGTAGTCCTACTCCTGAATAAGCTAGTCCTGCAGCCCAATTGATAGCCTTATCTGGTAAGTTTTTTACACTGAATGATTTATGTTGCCTTAATAGTTTTTCCATATCTAAAGCGATCTCTTGGTTGCCCTTGGCATCGTCTTCATGGTTTATTGATGAACCACTTACCCTATAGGTTTTCTCCATTGTGTGAAGAAACAAGTGTTGCATTTCTAATGCTTTCTGTTTACTCACAGGTTGTTTCTCTAACTCTTCTAAAAGTTCAGCAAATACTCGTTCTATTTTTAAAACCTGACTGTTATCTGTAGCCATTTGACCTTTAATTTCACTTTCTCCGCTAATTTAGATAATTTAGGTAACTAATAGCTTGAATAAAAAAAATGAAACAAGTTTCTATCATTACGGTTAATTTTAACCACAGTCATGTTACAGACGAATTATTAGATTCTATTCGAAAAAATAATAACTACCCTAATATTGAGATAATTGTAGTGGATAATGGTAGTGCAGAAAATCCAGTGCCCAATTGGATCAACAAATATCCAGAGGCAAAATTCATTAGATCTGAAATCAATCTCGGCTTTGCAGGCGGAAATAATTTGGGATTAACTGCTGCAAAGGGGGATTACTTGTTTTTTGTAAATAATGATACTGAGTTTACGTATGGTTTAATTCAGATACTTGTAGATACCATTGAAGCTAACTCGTTAATTGGAGCAATTTCACCAAAGCTGCTTTATTTTGATCAACCAAACATGTTGCAATATGCAGGATATACTCCTATGAATTATTTTACTGCTCGAAACAGTTGTATTGGACAGTTTGAAACAGATAATGGACAATATGATGATATGATAGGTAAAACTGGTTTTGCTCATGGTGCGGCGATGATGGTAACCAGAAAAGCTATTGAGAAAGCAGGCCCTATGTCCGAAAACTTCTTTCTTTATTATGAAGAATTAGATTGGGCAGATAGAATTAGACGAAATGGATTTGAAATTTGGGTAAATATGAAGGCGACCATTTTTCACAAAGAATCCGTTTCAGTTGGAAAAAAAAGTTCCCTAAAGGAATATTATATGAATAGAAACAGAATTCTATTTATCAGGCGAAATGCACCGCTTTTTAAAGCCATTTGTTTCTATTGTTATTTTATTTTAATTGTGACTCCGAGGAATATACTAACCTATTTAAAAGAGAAAAACTTTAATTTCATTAAGCAGCTTTTCAGGGCAATTTGGTGGAATATTACCAACGGAATTAATAGTAAATATCTAGGTTTCAAACCTTAAACATTTTTATGGAATTATTTTTTTGGATTTGTATTGCAGTTATTTTATACACTTATTTAGGGTATGGATTAGTCTTGTATTTTATTTTAAAACTCAAAGCATTATTCTTTGGGAAAAAAACACCTATCCCAATAGGGTACACACCAACAGTGACTGTTGTAGTGGCTGCTTACAATGAAGCGTATTGTATTGAAGAGAAAATTTTAAATACACTTGCTTTAAATTATCCAAAAGACAAGATCAGTTTCATTTTTATTACAGATGGATCAACAGATGAAACACCTGCGATTGTTTCAAAATATCCAACTATTTTAGGGATGCATGAGTCAGGTAGAAGTGGAAAAATTGCAGCGGTTCATCGTGCTATGGGAAAGGTACAAACTGAAATAGTAGTATTTACCGATGCCAATACGATGCTCAATGCTGATGCAGTTTTGTTAATGTGTAGACATTATCAAGATGAGCGTGTAGGAGCTATTGCAGGAGAAAAAAGGGTTCAAATTACTGAAACTTCTGATGCTACTGCTGGAGAAGGATTTTATTGGAAATATGAATCAAAATTAAAAAAATGGGATTCTGAATTATACTCAGTAGTAGGAGCAGCTGGAGAATTATTCAGTATAAGGACGGCTTTATATGAACCAGTAGCCCCTGATACGATTCTTGATGATTTCATGATATCAATGAATATTGCCCTGAAGGGGTTCAAAATTATTTATGAACCAGAAGCATATGCTTCTGAATTAGCTTCCGCAAATACAGGGGAGGAGCTTAAGAGAAAAATCAGAATTGCAGCGGGGGGAGTACAATCTACTATTCGCTTAAAGTCTTTGTTATTGCCATTTAAACAACCCATATTAAGTTTTGAATTCATTAGTCACCGCATTTTGAGATGGGTGGTAACTCCTTATATGATGATTATCGCATTGATTATTAATATATGGTTGGTTACTGACTTAGGCTTGGGAAATATTTATGGGCTGATGCTTTTGGGGCAATTGTTTTTTTATACTGCAGCTTTATTGGGTTGGATAATGGAGCAGCGTCAACTTAAAGTCAAAATTTTCTTTATCCCCTATTATTTTTGTTTAATGAATTATGCAGTCATTGCTGGTTTTATTAGATATTTTTCTACTAAGCAATCTGTCTTATGGGAAAAAGCAAAGCGAAAATAGGGTTTCTTAATTTTTTGAAGTAACTTCATATGATTAGATTTGTATTCAAATTAGTAACACCAGAATAATTAGATAGATGATTAATAAGATTCTTTGCGTAGATGACGATAGTATTTCACTTACTATATCAAAACTACTTCTGAGAAGGACTGGTTTTACCAATGATGTAGTCACAGCGGTTGATGGAAGCGATGCTTTAGATTATTTTAAAGACCTTTTTGCAACCAGTTCCAATCCAGTTGAAGAAGCTCCGTCCCTTATTCTTCTCGATATTAATATGCCCGTTATGAATGGATGGGAGTTCTTAGAAGCGTATATTCCTTTATTTGCAGATAAATTACCTGATACTAAATTGATTATTTTGTCTTCCACAATTGATCCAGAAGATTTCTCAAGAGCCAAAAAATTTCCAGTCGTAGCCCAGTTCGTTAGTAAACCATTGAGCGTTGAAAACCTTGCTGAATTAAAGGAAAATGAATTTGTACAAAAATATTTTTAGGTTCAAATTTTTGTTTGCATTAATCCTTTTGTGAAATCCAATGTTTGATTTGATTATATACCCCTTCGCTTAGCGGAACGTTTGGCATTCGCAAGTAATTACCAATCAATCCTTGTAAAGCCATAAAAGCTTTAACACCAGCAGGATTGTTCTCTACGAACATCAAGTCATATGCTTCCATCAAGCTATTATTGATTGCTCTTGCGCTAGTGTAATCATTATTTAAGCAAGCCCTTACCATGTTGCCAAATTCGAGTGGAAATGCATTCGCTGCAACACTGATAACGCCTTCCATTCCACAAGCCATTTGTGGTAGCGCTAGTGCGTCGTCTCCACTCAATACTAAAAAATTGGCTGGTCGGTCTTTTAGTATTTGCATGCATTGTCCCATATCTCCACTAGCTTCTTTAATTCCAATGATATTGGGTATTTCATTAGCTATTCTTAGCGTTGTAGCAGCACTCAAATTGCGTCCAGTTCTTCCAGGAACATTATATAATATAATTGGAAGAGGAGAGGCTGCTGCCACCATTTTATAGTGCTGAAATATGCCTTCTTGGGAAGGTTTATTGTAATATGGAGAAGCGCTTAATATAGCTGCTGCTTTTGTCAGGGGAAAACTACCTAAATCTTGAATTAAATCTGCAGTATCATTCCCGCCGATACCTACTACCACAGGTATTTTGCCATCTATTTTTTTATAGGTGAATTCTAAAATTGCAATCTTTTCTTCATTGCTTAATACGGGGGTTTCACCTGTTGTTCCTAACATGACCACATACTCTACTTTATTGGTGAGCATGCTGTCTAATACTTTACCTAATGCGTCAAAGTCTATTTGATTGTTTGCAGTAAATGGTGTTATTACTGCTACTCCAGTTCCTTTAAGTTGCTCTTGAATGTCCATATTAATTTTCGATAGTAGATTCTTCCCAGAATCCCATTTTACAGTATTTATTTATTCTCTCATTCACCCTATCAGTTGGGTCTTTTGCTTTAAATTCTGCGATGGCTTTTTGAATGCAACCTTTCAGAATATCTGCAGCTTCCTGATAATCCCAATGGGCACCACCTAAGGGTTCTTCAACAATTTCATCTACCAATCCAAATCCCTTCATATCAGTGGCGGTTAACCTTAATTGTTCCGCGGCAATTTCTTTTTTGTCCCAACTTCTCCATAAAATGGAACTACAACTTTCAGGAGAAATAACTGTATACCAAGTATTTTCCATCATTAGGGTTTTGTCACCTACGCCTATTCCTAAAGCTCCTCCGCTAGCACCCTCTCCAATGATAACAACAATAACAGGAACTTTTAAACGAATCATTTCGTAAATATTTCTTGCAATTGCTTCTCCTTGTCCTCTTTCTTCTGCCTCTAATCCCGGGAATGCCCCTGGCGTATCAATTAAAGCAACAACAGGCTTATTAAATTTCTCAGCTAATTTCATTAAGCGCAAAGCTTTGCGGTATCCTTCAGGATTAGCCATACCAAAATTTCTCATTTGACGCATTTTGGTATTTACCCCTTTTTGTTGCCCAATTACCATAACAGTTTCGCCATCTAGTTGGGCAAAGCCACCTACCATTGCTTTGTCATCCTTTACATTTCGATCTCCGTGTAATTCAACAAAGTTGGTAAACATTTTATCAATGTATTTCAAAGTGTACGGTCTGTCTGGATGACGACTTAATTGAACCCTTTGCCAAGGTGTAAGATTAGCAGTAATTTCCTTTCTTTTTTCGAGTATAGACTCTTCTAATTGAATAAGAGTATTAGTATAATCTATTTTAGGATTTTTCTCGGCTAACTTTTTGGTCGCATCAATTTGTTCATATAACTCTTTGATAGGGGTTTCAAAATCAAGAAATTGTCTATTGGGGTATTGAGGCATATTATATGATTTGGCGGTAAAAATAGGCAATGCTTTTTTTTTTGAAAAGATTTGTTTCAAAATATATTTTCCCCTTATCTTTGCAATCCCAAAAACGACATAAGCTGTCGAATAAGGAATGGATCGGTAGTTCAGTTGGTTAGAATGCCGCCCTGTCACGGCGGAGGTCGCGGGTTCGAGTCCCGTCCGGTCCGCAAATGCCACTTCAATGTGGCATTTTGCATTTTAGGGCCTATCTAGTTCGATTTTATAAAAGGGATTGTTTGTTTTTGTTGGTTATTCCCGATTTCAACATAATAAATACCTGCTGGAAATCTAGAAGTATCTACTTGAAAGGTATTGCTCCTTGTAATTCCACTATACAAACGCTTCCCAGCAGTATCAAATAAATTAATTTGTTGATTATTTCCTGCTGATAAACCCTGAATGGTCAAAGCATTTTTTACTGGGTTAGGGAAGATTCTAATGCCAGTATTTAAAGTAGAAGGGATTAGTAATTGTCCAGCACCCTTAACAAATACGGGTGTTTCGGTTGCATTAATAATGACTTTGCCGCCATTGGTTTTTTGTTTATTTAATTGCATGGACAGTGCTCCAGCAGTAGGGGTATAAATATAGGCAGAATCAGCATTGCCTAAATCTAAAGTGTATAAACCAGTTCTTCCTATTTCATCTGGAATGTATACAACATACATTGCAGTTGTATCATTCAATAAATATTCATCTACCAATGGGTCTGCATTCAGCGTTTTATTATAGTAATAATTTCCAAACAAATTTTTTGTTTGCCGAATAAAATCCGCAGCTGGTCTTGGAATTAATTGATCGCCAAATAAGCCACTAGTTGCATATAGTTGTCCAGAATTAGGGGTATCGTCTTCCAATTGATAAAAAAATTGCTTCATGATGCCATTTCTGGCATATAACAAAGCGGTTCTTAGCATCCAATCTGCTTGTGTTTGTAAAATAGATTTATTGCCAATTGCAATTGCCTTATTAGGACTTCCTGGATGAATATCAAATCCTGTTTCGGTTACCCAAATAGGCATATTATTTAGATAAATAGCTGCAGACTGAATAAATGCTTTGGCAATGGAATCTGCATTATTAAAACCTGCATTCAACTCTGGTGCAATAGCTCTTTTTAAATTGGCGTTATTAGTATAAAGATGATAATTGATGATATCCCAACAAATATTGACTGAACCATCTGGTAGGTATCCTCTATATTGTTTGCACCAATCAATCATCCCTCTGAAGTAGTCGGTACTGGCTAAAGCTACACCCGCCATAACTACTTTCATAGAGGGGTCTGCATTCTTAACGCCAACACCTGGTCCTAAAGTGTTTTTATGGCCATCATAAAATGCAGAAAGGTTAGCTGCGTACTCTCTTCCTGTTTGATAAGACTTTCTGCCCTTCCACCATTTATCTCGTTCATTTTCACATTCAATAAATTCAATGTATCCAAGCCCAATTTTTACTTGATTAATTTCATCTCCAGTATAGCGGGAAGAATCGAAAACAGTTAATAAATTTTTATTCACTGTTTTGTTTTTCCCATATCTGGCTGCAAATTGAAAAGCGACTTTTGCTTGTTCAATATAAGATGCAGGATTATTTAAATCTTTTCCGTAAAAAACAGGGTTGTTTTCTAAGTCTTGTAAACTATCAGGATAAGAGTTTACCATCCAAGTGGGTAATGTTTTTAAACAGGCTAAAACTGTAATCCCTTCTTTTAAACAGGTTTCGTATATGGCATCATAATTCCAACTGCCACTTCTGGTAGGGCTAAATGTATAACTGCCTTGTCGATATTCTAGTTTTTGCCAATCCATATAATGCCTAAACCCGCTGAAGAATTTTACTGCCTTTAATCGATTAGTGTCGATTTGGAAAGGATCGATTAAGGGGTCTGAAAAATTCCATTCATAACCATTTATGCCTAATAAATTTGCTAAAGGGATTTTTCTTTTTGCTATTGGGTTCGTTTGCTGGGGTGCAGTATAGTTCCCATAAAATTCAATTTCTGATGGGAAATCATTGTCTGCAATAATTTGTAGATACATGATGTTTTGAGCTGGCGTATCTAATTTAATAACATCAAGTCTGTCAGGGTAAGGGCCAACCCATCTGTTGTATTTAGTGCCATCAAAAGAGGCAAGTTGCCTTCTATTCCAATTACTATCTATGCTAAAAAGTAAAAAGGGTTTTGTGCTAATTCCATTCCAATCGTAGAATCGGATGCTTTCTATCGAAATTCTCTCTCCTTTTAAAAGCGGGTAATAAGATTCATATAATGGAATAATCTTTCCATATTGTGGTTCAACAGCAGTAAATAAATCATTGTCAAAAAGTCTTTGCAGTCCTCTTTCTGCATTCGTTAATTGGTACCACCTATTGCCATCAATGGGTATTTTTTGTGGATTTTGTCCCAGAGATTCAAGAACCATTATTACGCATAAAAAAAGAGGAAAAAAGTACTTTTTTCCTTTATCCCATTCAAATTTTCCAAGGCGGTACAGCATCAAGTTCACATTGTTGGATGAATATGCAAATTAACCATGTTTATAGATAATAGAGCCATTTTATTAGCAAGATGTTGTATATACTTGGAGCAATTAAAATAAAAAACCGGCCATAAATGACCGGTTTCCCTTTTAAGTATTTAAACTAAAACAAAAACTTAAAACCAAAGGATAATGGCGTAGTCAGTGTTGGGTTGCTGCCACCTAAAGCTCCATTGTATACATTTTCTACATTAGCAACATGTGCTAGTGAAAAGTCGGTAACTGTTGTTTTATTACCTGTTTTAGGGGTTAATGTAGTTACAGAAAAGTTGGCTAAATTGTAGGAAAACTCTACACTAAAATGTTTCCCTAAAATTATATCTAAGCCACCAGAAGCAGCTAAACCAAACTGACTAACTTTTAATTCACTTTGTTTTTCTTTTCCACTGATAAATGGAGCTGCCAACTGTCCAAAAAAGTACATATTCCCTGCGACGTTCCAATATTTTCTAACCAAGGGTTGAAAAACGAATAATCCAGTATTAGCGTTGGTAGTTGCTCCATTTACTGATTTGATGTTCACTGTGCCAATTCCTGCGCCAATTGCAACAGATGGAGACACAAATGTTCCAATTATGGGTAATAGGGTAAAATTAGTGCTTTTAGTAGTACCCGTTTTAGTTTGGGTATAACCAAATTGAGAAGTGGCAAACGTAATACTCTGTAATCCTTTTTTCTGTGCATTAGCGGAAAAACTTAATGCTGCAAACAAGGTAACTGCAATAATCTTTTTCATATTTCTTTAAATTTTGAACAAAGTTATTTTCCCGGTATTTTATCAAATATGAGTAGATATGTTTCCCAATATGATACTCATCATGTTTTTTTTAAATGGTAAAACCCACAAAGCCAAGTATAGCTATCTTCGTTAAAACGATAAATGCCTGAATATGCTAATTAAGACTGCAATGCGTTCATTAATTATTCTCTTTATTGTTGGAATATCAACAGTTGGTCCAACTCATTTAATAGCTCAAAATCCCGAATTGAATGGAAGCGCTGCAATTTTTCAACAGTTGCAAAAATTGCAAGTGTTAGGGAGCGTACTTTATATTGCTGCTCATCCAGACGATGAAAACAATAGTTTACTTCCTTATTTAGCAAAAGAAAAAAAATATAGAACTGCCTATTTAAGTTTAACAAGAGGTGATGGCGGCCAAAATTTAATTGGTCCTGAGCAAGGAGTTGAATTAGGGCTAATTAGGACACAGGAACTCTTAGCAGCAAGGCAAATTGATGGGTCTGAACAATATTTCACCAGTGCTTATGAGTTTGGATTTAGTAAAACGGCAAGCGAAACACTTCAATATTGGGATAGAAAAAAAGTGTTGGCAGATATGGTTTGGGTTATAAGAAAGTTTCAACCAGATATTATAGTGAATCGTTTCCCACCTGATGCAAGAGCAGGACATGGGCATCATGCTTCTTCTGCTGTACTTTCAATTGAAGCTTTTAAGGCAGCAGCTGATCCCAATCAGTTTCCTGAACAATTAAGCAAAGGGGTAAAAGTGTGGCAAGCAAAAAGATTATTATGGAATACATTCAATTTTGGAGGAGCTAATACTACAAGCGAAAATCAACTGAAAATAGATGTAGGTGTTTTTAATCCATTTCTCGGTCAAAGTTATGGAGAAGTAGGGGGAGAAGCAAGAAGCATGCACAAAAGTCAAGGAGAAGGTAGGCCAAGGCGAAAAGGTCCCGTATTCGAATATTTTGCAACGATTGCTGGTGATACAGCAAAATATAATTTAATGGATGGCATTGTAACTGATTGGGGCAGAATTCCTGTTGGTGGAAAAACAGTGGAAGAGTTGATCAAAAAAATTATTACGCAATTTGACTTTATACAACCAGCTCAATCTATCAATGATTTAACTAAATTATATCAGCAAGTTCAATCGCTTTCATATGACGGTGTTTGGAAAGCCCAAAAATTACATGAGATAGAAACATTAATTATTGCTTGTGCTGGAATTGTTGTTGAAGCAACTACAGAAACAGAATATGCGGTACCAGGAGAAAAGTTAGGCATACAGTTTTTAGTAAACAAACGGAGTACAGTACCCATTATTTTAGATAAGATTCAACTCAATACAACTGATCATTCAACATTCGATACCAGCATTAATATTCAATTGCAAAACAATATTAATTATACCCTCAATTATGTTTCACTTGTTTCAATTGATCAGCCATACTCTCAGCCATATTGGCTATCGGCTCCAATGAAAGATATGGGCACGTTTGATGTAAGCGATTATGAATTGATTGGAAGGGCTAATTCGAAGCCACCTTTTACAGCAAAATTAAACTTTATCATTAATGGTGTTGGTACTACTATTAATGTTCCTATACAATACAAATTTGTTGATTTAGTAAGAGGTGAAATATTTCAACCATTGAATGTAATACCTAGAGTGGTTATTTCAATGGATAAAAATGTTTTACTCAAAAATATTAAAACACCAGGCAAAAAAGATATTTCAAACACAAACTTATTATTGCAGGTTAAATCAAATTTTAATGCAACCAATTTGCCAGTAACCATCAGTTTGAAAGAAGGAGAAAAATACCTTTTTTCAAAGGATACAGTTATGAACTTAACTACAGGAAGTATTTATTCTTATTTTATTGATTTGGGTGCAGCTTTAGGAAAACAAAATCCTGCCAATATCCATGCTGAGCTAAAGTTTCAGTTAAATGGGAAAGTTTATGCTTATGATCAAATGCTCAAAACAATCAAGTACGATCATATTCCTTCAATTAATTATTTATTCAAAGATCAAGCAAGAATTATCAATGAGCCCATTGTTTCGATACCCAAAAAGGTTGGTTATATTGTAGGCGCTGGAGATAAAGTTCCCGAAGCACTTTCTCAATTAGGTCATAAGGTAGATATATTGCAAGAGTCGGATATTGTAGAGGCAAAGTTGGCATCATATGATGTTATTGTGGTTGGTATTCGAGCTTATAATATTCATGAATGGTTGACCAATAAAAATGAAATAATTAATCGTTATATTGAACAAGGTGGTCACCTCATTGTGCAATACTTGAAGAGTAATTTGGTTGGTAATAAAAGAGTGAAAGTAGGTCCTTATGAATTTGCCATGTCTAATATCCGTGTAACAGAAGAAAAAGCACCAGTTCAACTTTTGCAAGCCCAACATCCATTTTTAAATTCACCTAATAAAATTGATGAAAAAGACTTTGATAATTGGGTGCAAGAAAGAAGTACGTATCAAATGGAGCCTGTAAAAGCGCCATATGAAGCTATATTGCAAATGAATGATACGAATGACAAACCCACTAATGGTAGTTTAGTAACTTCAAAATACGGTAAGGGAAATTTCACTTATGTTAGCTTAGTATTATTCAGACAATTACCTGCAGGAGTTGCCGGGAGCTATAAATTATTAGCCAATTTGGTATCATTGCCTCCCAATAAATAAATTATGCAGCCCAGGAAAAAAATTAGTTTTTTTATGATTGTCATCATTGGAGTGGTCATTGGTGTATTTTTAAAAAATGTAAAAGCAGGATTATTGATAGGATTAGCCTTAGGATTATTAGGTGGTGGATTGCTTAGTTCAAAATCAAAATAATGAAAGAGAAAATACCATTATTTAAAACATGGAAAAGCTGGTACATTTTTGTATTAGTGGTTTTATTGGCCCAAATACTTTTTTTTGATTGGTTTACAAACTTATTTAAATGAGAACAGCTGACTGGGTCATTTTAATCCTTACCCTTACAGGCATTATTGCTTACGGTGTTTACAAGAGCCGAACAAGCAAAGACATGGAAGGTTATTTTTTGAGTAACCGAAATATGCCTTGGTACATTGTGTTATTGAGTATTATGGGCACTCAAGCTAGTGCAATTACTTTTCTTTCAGCACCAGGACAGGCTTTTACAGATGGGATGCGTTTTGTTCAATATTATTTTGGCATTCCAATAGCCATGGTAGTGCTTTGTATCACATTTGTGCCGTTGTTTAGTAAGTTAAAAGTGATTACGGCGTATGAATTTTTAGAGCAACGTTTCGATCTAAAAACAAGGGTATTTACTTCCTCATTATTTCTTCTCTCCAGAGGCCTTTCAACTGGTATCAGTATCTATGCTCCCTCTATCATATTGTCCTCATTAATGGGTTGGGATATTTTTTATACTAATATAGTTATGGGGGGTATGTTGATTGTGTACACCGTATCTGGGGGTGCCAAAGCGGTTGCCTATACCCAACAGTTGCAATTAATTATCATTTTCATAGGGATGTTTATTGCAGGGTATTTAATTGTTTCGAATTTGCCTGAAAATGTTGGATTCAGTGAAGCACTTGCTGTAAGTGGTGCTGCCGGAAAAATGAATGTTATTACAACTGGGTTTACCGAGAATGGGTTTGATTGGAAGGATCGTTACAATTTAATCAGTGGTATTATTGGTGGATTCTTCTTAGCATTGTCCTATTTTGGAACAGATCAGTCTCAAGTAGGAAGATACTTAACTGCAAAGTCTGAGCAAGAGAGTAAGATTGGCTTATTGATGAATGGGTTGGTTAAAGTGCCCATGCAATTTTTAATTCTTTTATTAGGGGCGCTGTTATTCACTTTTTATCAGTTCAATCCTTCTCCGGTATTCTTTAATAAAGCTGCCGAAGACAAGGCAATGTTAACTCCTTATAAAGATTCATTAGAACAAATAAAGTATCGATTTAATGACCAACAAGCAACACAACAAGCGCATAGCAAACTATTCGTATTGCAGCCAACGGCTGCCATTAAAGATAGTGTAGCAAGCGGTGCAGCTAAATTAACTGTCATTAAAAATGAATATAAAGCGGTTATTAAAAAAGCAGTGCCAGGTTCTGATACCAATGATACCAATTATATATTCTTGCGTTTCGTAGTAGACTTTTTACCAAGTGGTTTAGTGGGATTGTTAATTGCGATTATTTTCTTAGCAGCCTGGGGATCAATTGCTGCAGCACTCAATTCTTTGGCTTCTTGTACGATGGTTGATTTTCATCAGCGATTTACTAAGAAAGAAAAATTGAGTGATTCAGTTGCTCAAGATTTAAAAGAATATCGGTTGTCTAAATGGTATACTTTTTATTGGGGTGTCTTTTGTATTATTACTGCACAGTTTGCAACTGGAATGGGAAGTTTGATTGAAGCAGTGAATGTATTGGGTTCCTTATTTTATGGCGTGATACTGGGTATATTTTTGGTTGCTTTTTATATGAAGAAGATTGGGGGCACAGCCGTATTTAGGGCTGCTGTAATAGGGGAGTTATTAGTGATTCTATTATTCCTTTTAGATAAATATAATATTATCGGACTTGGATTTTTATGGCTGAATGTTGCAGGTGCTTTAATTGTTGTGTTGTTAAGTGCCTGTTTTTCTTTTTTCAAAAGATAAACACTTATCTTCCTATTTAGATAAATAAAAAATGAAGTCTTCTTTTCATGTTGTGCCATGGGCACACACAGCCACCATGTACGAAGTGAATATTCGTCAATATACACCAGAAGGAACTTTTAATGCGTTTGCAGAACACTTGCCTCGTCTAAAAGAGATGGGCGTTAATTTATTATGGCTGATGCCTATAACGCCTATTAGTAAGCTCAAGATGCAAGGAAGTTTAGGCAGTTATTATGCATGCAGTAGTTATACTGATATTAATCCTGAGTATGGAACAAAGGCTGATTTTAAACTTTTAATTCAACGTGCTCATCAACTTGGCTTTAAAGTCATCATTGATTGGGTGGCAAATCATACAGGCTGGGATCATCATTGGACAATTGATCACCCAGAATGGATGATGAAAGATGCGGATGGAAATTTCACTGAGAAAAATGGATGGCATGATGTGATTGATTTAAACTTTGAAGTGCCTGAAATGAGGCATGAATTAATTAAG
Source organism: Sediminibacterium sp. (assembly GCF_051860225.1). GTDB lineage: Bacteria > Bacteroidota > Bacteroidia > Chitinophagales > Chitinophagaceae > Sediminibacterium. The sequence continues at coordinate 439,951 of NZ_JBHYEI010000002.1, read as the reverse complement.
GCCATGCGTTATTGGGTTGATGATTTTGATATTGATGGATTTAGATGTGATATGGCCCATTTAGTTCCGCTTGATTTTTGGCAACAAGCTAGATTAAGTTGTGAGCTTACAAAACCATTATTCTGGTTGGCAGAATGTGAAGTTCAAGATTATCACCAGGTTTTTGATGCAACTTATTCATGGTGGTGGATGCATGAAACTGGTAGGTATGCAAAAGCGCTTACCACTTTACATGAAGTGAGAAATGTTTTACATGCATATTCGCAATATCCTCGTGGAGCAATTAAATTATTTTTTACTTCTAATCATGATGAAAATAGTTGGAATGGAACTGAATATGAAAAATATGGTGTAGCTGCTTTAGCATGGGCTGTTTTCGCATTTACTTGGCATGGTATGCCGATGGTCTATAGCGGTCAAGAAAGTCCCAGTAAAAAAAGATTGAAATTTTTTGATAAAGACCTGATCGAGTGGAACACCCCCAACCAACTACTTGGCTTCTATCAACAACTTGCTCAATTGCGCGCTAATAATCCTGCAATATATAAGGGTGAATCTTTTATTCTACCCTCAGATAAAGACAATGAGTTATTGGTTTTTTTTAGACGTAGTGGTAATGCTATTGTTTTGGTCTTATTAAATGTTTCTACACATAGTCGATTGAAAATTAATGTGCACCACGAATGGTTAAAAGGTGATTTCAAGAATATATTTTCTGGCTTATCTTTTCATTTTCATGAGAAAGAAGAATTTGAACTACAAGCGGGTGAGTACTTAGTGTACGAAAAAATCAACTAAGGTTAAGACCACGATATAAAATTTAAAAAGCCCTGCAATGTTTAGTCGCAGGGCTTTTTGTTACTCTTTTATTGAATAAATGAACTCAAATAATTACTCTTCAGCAATCTGTAGTGGATAGGTATACCTTCCTTCAAATCCTGGATAGAATCCATCAATTCTGATGGTGCCAGATTTAATATTGGCTAAAGCAATTTTCAATTCATCTACGTTGATGATTTCTTTTCCGTTAATTCCTGTGATAACAAAACCATCTTCCATTCTGCTCTTGCTCAACAATCCAGTTCCTACTTTTTTCACCACAACTCCACCTGGAACATCATTAGCAGCAGCAACTTTCTTATCTAAGTTTACTAGCTCACCACCTAGTTTTTCTATGATGCTACTGTTCCTTACAATATCTGTATTGCCAGCTTTATTTTTTAATGTAATGGTAACTGTGTTTTCTTTTCCGGCACGCTTGTACTGAACAGTTACTTTATCACCTGGCTTGTAACGTGCTACCTGCTCTTGTAATTCAGGACCTGTTGCAATAGCCACTCCTTGAATCTTGGTAATGATATCTCCTTTCTTTAAACCTGCACTTGCAGCAGCTCCGCCTTCAGGCGTATCTGTAATGTAAACGCCTTCTCCTTCTTTATAAACGGTGCCTAACTCTTTTTCTAAATTGCGTTTATCTTCATCGCTTAAATTTTCCTTTGGATAACTAATGCCAATAAATGCTCGCTGAACTGTTCCGAATTTTACAATATCGGTTACAATTTTTTTCACCATATTAACTGGTATAGCATAAGAGTATCCGGCATATGAACCAGTAGGTGAAGCAATGGCAGAATTGATTCCTACTAATTCTCCATTGGTATTGATTAATGCACCACCGCTATTGCCTGGGTTTACTGCAGCATCCGTTTGAATAAATGATTCTACCGGATTAGCCCCTTGTCTTCTATTAATGTCTATAGATCTGGCTTTTGCGCTGATGATTCCCGCTGTAACGGTTACATCCAAGCTAAATGGATATCCTATCGCTAGTACCCATTGGCCTAATTTTGCTTCATCGCTATTGCCATAAACAATATAAGGGAACGATTTTCCTTCAATTTTAATGACAGCTAAATCACTATTGGGGTCTTGTCCTATTAAGGTAGCTTTATAAGATTTCTTATTAGCAAGGGTAACATTAATTTCATCAGCTCCATCAATCACGTGGTTATTGGTTACAATATAGCCATCTTCGGTAATAATGACTCCGCTTCCGCTAGCACGTTGTTCAGGTTGAACCCTTGGTCCACCAAAAAAATCACCAAAATCATCTCCAAACATATCTGCAAATGGATTTCTTTGCTGACGTTGGTTACTGCTAATTTGTTTGGCTTTAGTTCTGGTTTTAATATGTACTACTGCAGGTGTACCTGTTGTAGCTGCGGCGGTAAAATCAATTGAACCTACAGCTGCATTATTAGGACTTCCCAAAAAGCCTGCATAGTTAACGGGTAACTTGCCCTCTTCTTGAACGCCTGCTTGCTGGTTCTCTACGAATTTACCGTAGCCCCACACACTGGCGAGGGCGGTAGTGGCGCTGATAGCCACAATCACTAAACCATTTTTCCAATTCATATGATCTTTGTTTTTTAATAATGACTCAATTTACATGCCTTTTCAATAGCAAATAAACAAAGCTGTTTAATTGACAGTTCTCCAATGGTACCATTTAACAAATGTTTTGGGAAAAATGTCATTTTGTAAGTCCTCTTAAAAAAGACATCGTGTCTACTCCATCTGCATAATCGGTTAACTGTGGTTGCTGAGCCGCTCCAAAAGGAACCAGTCCTGATCCCACAATACATTGAATAGACTCATCCTGTTTTAATTGGTTTAAAATTTGGGTACGATCCGTATAAAAACTATAATGCAATTGACTTACGGGAGAAAAAGGGGAAGGGTTTTCGGTTAGAATTACGGTGTCGTTGTTCATATAATATTTGCCTCCCATAATTAACAAAGCCAAATGATAGTCGAAATTGTGCTTGTATTTATGGTAATCTATAAAGTCTGGATATTTTTTTAGGGCATCTAATAATGGTACAAAATCATAGTCTTGGGGCACATATACTTGCGTGACATTTCTGCAACCTAATCCAAAATACTGTAATACGTCATCCGCCAGCAAACTCAATGTTTCCTTGGTTTCTGTGCCATCCAACAGGGCAACTGAAGTTCTGTTTTTTCGAATAATATGTGGGTATTTGCCAAAATAGTACTCAAAATACCGGCTTGAATTATTACTTCCTGTAGCTATATAGGCATCTAAGCCGTTCAGCCTATCGGCAAAAGAAATCCAATTTTGAACCCTCACATCCCATTCGTACATTTTTTTTACCAAGTGTTTTATCAATACTTCGTCTTTAGAAGAAGTTTTTACTACCGCATAATGCCCAGAAATGAAAACACATAAAAGATCGTGAAAGCCTACTAAGGGGATATTCCCTGCCATTACAATGCCTATTTGTAGAGGGTTGATTGGAACCTCCGATACTTCGTATTTTGCTGCCCAGTCTTTCAATAGCTGATCCTTTAGAAAATGTTGGGCAATATTTTGCGTTGCCGACTCAATAAATTCCGGCACAAACCATTGATTTTGGTTATAAGCCCTTTCTTTAGTGCCCAACCATTCACTATCATTGTTGTTGATATATTGGCCTAAACGGCATAATAATTCAATTCGTTCTTGTAAAATCATTTGTCAACCGTATTTTTGGTACTGCAAATGTAATTTCACTAACCCAACAAACCCATTTTGTATGGCAATCAAAATAACAGAAGAATGTATTAATTGTGGCGCATGCGAGCCAGAATGCCCCAATAACGCTATTTATGAAGGTGGAGTAGAATGGTCTATTGCTGACGGAACCACTATAAAAGGTAGCTTTCAGCTAATGGATGGCAGTATGGTAGATGCAAATAAACGGTTTGAACCAATAAGCTTAGACACCTACTATATAACGCCTAATAAATGTACTGAGTGCCAAGGATTTCATGAAGAACCACAGTGTGCAGCAGTTTGTCCAGTTGATTGTTGTGTTCCAGACGAATTGTACCAAGAAACGGTGGAAGAGCTGATGGCCAAGAAAGCAAAAATGCATATTTAACAAGCTTAACCTGATACATGAAGCGTAAAGTAGCATTGGTTACCGGTGGCCTAAGTGGAGAAGCTAAAATAAGTTATAAAAGCGCTATCACTGTAGGGAATAATATCGATCGTTCTAAATATGATTGCTATAAGATAGATATCAATCCAACAGGATGGTGGTATGAAAATAAGGCAGGTGAGCGGTCTTTAGTAAATAGAGATGACTTTTCAATTGTTGACAATGGCAATACTATCCATTTTGATGTAGCTTTAATGTGTATTCATGGAACGCCAGGAGAAGATGGAAAATTACAAGGGTATTTTGATATGTTGGGCATACCATATACCAGCTGTGATGCTGCCACTTCTGCTTTAACTATGAATAAGCGTTACACAGTTGCCGTTGCTGCATTTGGAGGAATTAATGTAGCTAAATCAATGCATTTATTTAGTCATACGCCCATTAGTGCTGAAGCAATATTATCTCAACTTAAATTACCCTTATTTGTAAAACCAAATAATGGAGGGAGTAGTATTGGTATGAGTAAAGTAAATACGGCTGAAGAATTAGTTCCAGCTTTGTCTAAAGCTTTTAAAGAAGATCATCAAATTTTAGTGGAGGAGTTTATAAGCGGGAGGGAGTTTACTATTGGCGTATTTAAAGAAGGAAATACAATTGCAGTATTACCGATTACTGAAATAAGTACGCAAAATGAATTTTTTGATTTTGAAGCAAAGTATCAAGGTAAGAGCATTGAAACAACCCCCGCGAAAATTGATGATACTATGAAAAAGCATCTTTCTGATGCGGCAAAAAAGGTATACGAGATTTTTAATTGTAGAGGGGTTGTTCGAATTGATTTTATTTATGACACTATTCAACAGAAACCTTTTATGTTAGAAGTAAATACGGTGCCTGGTCAAAGCGACGCTTCTGTAATACCACAGCAGGTAAGAGCAATGGGAATGCAATTAACTGATTTTTATTCTGCTGTTATTGAGCAAGCATTTCATTAATTTTATTTTGAATTTTGTTTTTCATTTAAATAAATTATTATAGTGTTCAAATTCATTACAGATAAGCCACTTTGGATAAATATATTAACTGGTATAGGATTAGTTCTTATGCTGATTTTATTATTTTTTGGCTCACTTGATTGGATTACAGGCTATGGTAAATTTGAGAAGGTACCCAATGTAACAGGGCAGCATATAATTGCAGCTCAAAAAATATTAGAAGATCAGGGTTTTGAAGTGGTGATTCAAGATTCAGTATACATAGATACCGTTGCAAAACAAGCGGTAATCAGGCAATCACCTGAAGCAGATGCTGTGGTTAAAACTGGGAGAGCAATTTATTTAACTTTGAATAGAACTATTCCTCCACAAGTTGAAATGCCTAATTTGACAGGCTTTTCAATTAGAAGTGCAGAAATGTATTTACAAAGTTTAGGGCTCAAATTAGGTTTTGTTACCTACAAACCAGATATTGCTCGCAATGCTGTGTTAGAACAATTGTTAAATGGTGTGCCAATTAAACCTGGTGAGAAAATTGCGATTGGAAGTGTTATCAACTTAGTATTAGGGAGTGGGGTTGGAGGCGATGAAACAGATGTTCCAGATTTAATTGGCCTTACGCTAGATCAAGCAAGAGCTACTTTATCTTCTTTAAATATTAATATAGGTTCTATAGTATCATCTGGTGCAATAAGAGATTCTGCTGCTGCATTTATTATAAAACAAAATCCTACTTTGTTCAGCAATGTTACTGGGCCTGATGGAATGCCTTCAAAGAATAAAATTAGGCAAGGTCAGTTAATTGATTTATTCATCAGTGAACAAGCGCCTATTAAAGATACTAGTTTTCAAACCCCAAACAATTAAATACAATGCAAACAATTACAGTAGAAGAGTTAAAAGCAAAGTTAGATGGTGGAGAATCCATTCATTTAGTGGATGTTAGAGAAGCTCATGAAAGAGCAGATTTTAATATTGGGGGGATTCATCTACCCTTGGGTAATATTCAGACAATGCAAGTGGATGAATTAGAAGATTGGAAGGATGAACCAATTTATATATACTGCAGAAGTGGGAATAGAAGTGGACAAGCTTGTCTTATTTTGGAAACGGCAGGCTTTAGTAATTTAATTAATGTTTCGGGTGGGATGTTGGCTTGGCAAGATAAGATAAAATAAATATTAGTATAAATTAACATTCATTTATGATGCCCCAACTTGGTTTGCCAAGTATTGGGGTTTTTTTTGTATTCTAAATTTTTCATATGCTCCGTTTTTGGGTAATATTCTTATTTATTTTGTTTTCTCAGTTGGATGGATTGGCAACTGAAATATCTGGTACAATAAAATCAGTAACCAATAATGAGCCATTACCATTTTCTTCTGTTTTAGTGAAGGGTAGTACAAAAGGAGCTTCAGCTAATAGTAGTGGATTTTATTCAATTACCCTTAGTCCGGGTACATATGTTTTGGTATTTCAATATATCGGTTATCAAACAGTTGAGCATAAAATAACCGTTTCATCAACACCCCAAAAATTAGATATTACATTGGTACGAAGAGACTATCAATTAAATGAAGTAATAGTGAAAACTGGAGGAGAAGATCCTGCATATTCAATCATTAGAAATGCTATTGCAAAACGTGCACTTCATTTAAAGGAGATTAAGAAGTATACAACTGAAGTATATATAAAAGGGCAGTTGCAATTGAGAAATTATCCCAAAACATTCATGGGACAGAAAGTAGATTTTGAGGATGGTGATTCAAGTAAAAGGAAAATGCTTTTATTATCCGAAACAATCGCAAAGTATTCAGTGAATGAACCTGATCAGAGAAAGGTTGAAGTTATTTCTACTAAAGTAAGTGGTAGAAGCGATGGATTTGGATTTAGTAATCCTCAAATTATTTCATTTTACGACAATATTATTTCTTTAGGTAATGGCTTAAATCCAAGAGGATTTATATCTCCTATTGCTGACAATGCACTGAATTTTTACAAGTATAAATTTGAAGGCACTTTCTATGAATTTGGAAAGGAAATTAGTAGAATTAAAGTAATACCTAAAAGGGCTTATGAGCCATTATTTACTGGTTATATTCATATCACAGAAAATGATTGGCATGTGCAAAGTGTAGACTTAAAATTATTGCGTAAACAGCAAATGCAATTACTCGATACGTTAACAATTCAACAGCAATATATTCCGCTTGAAAAGTATTGGGTAATTAAGCAGCAAGTAATTTATCCAAGTGGAAAGTTTTTTGGATTCGATTTTTTTGGAAGCTTTTTACAAGTATATGATCAGTTTAATATTGCACCCAACTTTAAACCCAAGTATTTCAATAACACTGTTCTTAAATTCAATGATAGTTCTAATAAAAAAACAATGGCTTATTGGGATAGTATTCGACCATTGCCACTTCTATTAGAAGAGATTAAAGATTATAAAAAAAAAGATAGCTTAGAAAAAGTAAGAGAATCACCAGCATATTTAGATTCTCTTGATAAAATCAGGAATAAGTTTACACTATCTAATCTGTTGTTAACCGGAAAGTTTTTTAGTAAAAGAAAAACTAAAACCAGCTTTAATATCGAGCCATTAATCAATACGATTAATTTCAATACAGTTGAAGGTGGTGTAATTAATTTGGCTCCACAATGGCGAAAACAGATGGAGGGCAGAAAATCCTTAAGCATCACACCTGAATTGCGTTATGGGTTTGCTAATAAACATTTTAATCCTTCATTAACGGTTAACTACACGTTTGGCAAAAAATATATTCAGTCGTTTAATTTTTCAGGAGGGAAAAAAGTATTTCAGTTTAATAATGCTGCACCCATCAGTGAGTTCATTAATAGTTATTATACTTTAATGCGTGAACAAAATTTCTTGAAAATTTATGAGGCTGATTTTTTAAGGTTGAATTATAATGCTGGTATTGGTAATGGACTTAACTTTTCTGGAGTTGTACAATACCAAGATCGTCGCCCATTAACTAATTTGCCTGATGTTGCGTTTTGGAAAGATATACCCAATAGAACTATTACTTCTAATCATCCAGCCGAATTTGGAACTATTCCAATGCAACGTCATCAAGCATTCATCATTAGCGCTGGTTTCTCTTGGTTGCCCGGAGCTAAGTATGTTGAATATCCTGACCGTAAAGTAAATATTGGATCGGGTTATCCTACTTTTAATCTATCTGTAACGAAAGCATTTGCAGGGATTTTAGGATCAGATGCGAATTACACCAAATGGCGATTGAGTATTTCGGACGACTTAGATTTAAAACTAGCGGGTGAATTGAATTATGCTTTTACCGCGGGAGGATTTCTACAAAAGGATAAAGTGTTTGAACCAGATCAAGTACATTTTTTAGGCAATCAGGTTTTATTAGCTAGCGCTTTTACTCGATCATTTCAATTAGCTCCTTATTATAAATTCAGCAATACGGCATCATTGTATGGTACTGGGCATATTGAATACCATTTAAATGGATTGCTGACCAATAAAATTCCTGGCTTTAAAAAATTGAATTGGTTTATTGTTACAGGTGCTAATGCTTTATTGCTCGAAAAGGGAAAATATTATGTTGAATATTTCCTTGGTCTAGAAAATATTTTTAAAGTCATTAGAGTTGACTTTATCCGGTCTATTGAAAAAGGAGGTGCAGCCAATAGCGGTATTAGACTAGCTTTACCATTTGGCCAATAATTTGTAACTTTGCCATGAATTTTGGCTGCCCTGCAAGCAGCTCCATTATTAATCGGAACATAGCAATTGCTATGTCTAAAATTTATTTTATGGCAGTATTACACAATCGTGTCTCTAATCAAGAGCTGAAAGAGCGTTTAATGAAAGAAACGTTCAAAAGAACTACTATTAGTTTTTATCGGTATTTTCCTATTCAAAACCCTCAAGAGTTCAGAGATAGCTTATATAAACAATTGAATGCAATTCAAGTATTTGGAAGAATTTATATAGCTAAAGAGGGTATTAATGCGCAGATAAGCGTTCCTGAGCACTATATGGAAGACTTCAAATCGATAATGAATGCTATTCATGGCTTAGAGAATTTGAGATTAAATATTGCTGTTGAAGACCCAATGGGCTTGAATGATCCTTTGCTACAAGGAAAGAGTTTTTGGGTATTGAAAATTAAAGTGAGAGAAAAAATTGTAGCAGATGGAATTGACGATCCAACCTTTTCTATGGAGCGAAAAGGTAAATACTTAAATGCTGCTCAAATGAATGAAATGCTGAATGATCCAAACACTATTGTGATTGATATGCGCAATCATTATGAGTATGAAGTGGGTCATTTTGCAAATGCCCTTGAAATTCCTTCAGATACTTTTAGAGAGCAATTGCCAATGGCAGTAGATATGCTTCAAGGAAAACAAGATAAGAATGTAGTAATGTATTGCACTGGTGGTATTAGGTGTGAAAAAGCTAGTGCTTACATGTTACATAAAGGCTTTGAAAATGTATACCATTTGGAAGGGGGTATAATTCATTATGCCAACGAAATTAAACGTCAAGCATTAGCGCCAAAGTTTATTGGTAAGAATTTTGTTTTTGATGACCGTTTAGGGGAAAGAATAACTCCAGATATCATTGCGCATTGTCATCAATGTGGGGAAGTGTGCGATACCCATACCAATTGTAATAATGATGGATGTCATTTATTATTTATTCAATGTCTTTCCTGCGCTGAAAAATTTGAAGGCTGCTGCAGTTCAGAATGCAAAGAGACCATTCATATGCCTGCTGAACGCCAAGCACAAATTCGAAAAGGGATTGATAAAGGGCAAAATATTTTCAACAAAAGCAGTGCAAGAATAAGGCCTCGTTTAGATGAAATTATTCAGGCAAAAAAAGAAGCTGGAACCCCCATTTAATTTAAAGGGCTCCTAATTTTTCTAATTCTTTATTAATTGCCGAAAAAGTATCTTCCTCTGATTGGTCAATGGGTACGAATGCTTCGCCAATTACTTTCTCATATAGTTCAATGTATCTTTTGCTGATGGTATCTACCCATTCGTCTGTCATTGTTGGTACTACTTGACCATCCTTGCCCATGAAGTTGTTTGCTATTAACCATTCACGCACAAATTCTTTGCTTAATTGTTTTTGTCTTTCACCTTTTAGTTGACGGTCATCAAAATTATCTGCATAGAAATACCTAGAAGAATCTGGGGTATGTATTTCATCCATTAAATAGATAGTTCCATTTAATTTGCCAAATTCATATTTAGTATCTGCCAATATAAGCCCTCTTTCAGCTGCAATTTGCTTTCCTCTTTCAAATAAAGCCCTTGTGTATTTTTCTAGTGTTTCCCACTCTTCAGCGGTTGCTAATCCCTCTTTAATAATTTCTTCTTTGGAAATATCTTCGTCATGTCCTTCTGCTGCTTTGGTAGAAGGGGTGATTAATGGGGTAGGAAAGAAGTCGTTTTCTTTTAATCCTTCGGGCATTTCAACGCCACAAATAGTTCTTTGGCCAGATTGGTAAGTTCTCCATGCATGACCTACTAAATTGCCTCTGACAACCATTTCAATTTTAAATGGCTCACATTTTTGGCCGATTGACACATTAGGAGCTGGGCAACTTTGAAGCCAATTAGGACAAATATCAGCTGTTTTTTGTAGCATATAAGCTGCTATCTGGTTTAAAACTTGACCCTTATATGGTATTGTTCTCGGTAAAATCACATCGAATGCAGAGATGCGATCACTCGCTATCATGACAAGCCATTTTGTTCCAATAGAATAAACATCTCTTACTTTACCTTTATAAAATTCCGTTTGTTGGGGAAATTGATACTGTGCCATCAGTCAAAATTAATTATCCATCTCCCTAAAACCTACCTTACTACTTAAATTTTGTCCACAATAATTATATTCCTGCTATAAATTAAATTTTTACAAGAACTTAACATATACTATTTTGCTTTACAATTCAAACAAAAATTGCCATTATGAGAAGACTTTTAACCCATTTCGGTCTGTCTTTCTTTGCGCTTTTATTGAGTATTTCAGTAATGGCTCAACAGACAACCGTTTCAGGCAGTGTTAAGAACGGAAAAACGAAAGAAGCTTTATCTGCTGTTTCAATTTCTGTAAAAGGAGGTACCGCAGGTACATATACAGATGATAAAGGAAACTTTAAGTTCTCTACTGTTCAGAAACTTCCTTTTACATTAGTTATTTCTTCTGTAGGCTATGCCGCAAAAGAGATAGCAATTAAGGAGAATAATCAAGAGGTAGTTGTAGAATTAGAAACTGCATTTACTTTAGGTGATGAAATAGTAGTTTCAGCTTCAAGAGTGCCAGAGAGAATATTAGAATCTCCAGTGTCTATCGAAAGAATTAGTACTGCGGCTATTCGTAATTCTCCTGCGGCTAATTATTACGATATGATTGCTAACTTAAAGGGGGTAGACGTTGTTTCTGCTAGTTTAACCTTTACAAGTGTTGGTACTCGTGGTTTTAACAGTAGTGGTAATACTCGTTTAAACCAGATAGTAGATGGAATGGATAACCAAGCGCCAGGATTAAACTTTGCTGTTGGTAACGTGATAGGTTTAACAGAATTAGATGTAGATAATATTGAATTACTTCAAGGTGCATCATCTGCTCTATATGGACCGGGTGGTACCAATGGTACTTTACTAATCAATAGTAAAAATCCTTTTAAACATCAAGGATTAAGTTTCCAAATTAAATCTGGTATTAACCATGTTGATGGGTCTCAGCGTCCAAGATCACCTTATTATGATTGGAGTGTTCGCTATGCAAAAAAAATAAATGATAAGTGGGCTTATAAAATGAACTTACAGTTTTTGCAAGCACAGGATTGGTTGGCTAACAATAGTGGCAACTATTTAAGAGCGCCTCTTTCTGCTGGTCCTAATGGAAATGTAATTCCTGGAACTCGTTCGACAGACCCTAACTATGATGGTATCAACACTTACGGGGATGAAACCAATGCTGATTTACGCGGAGCTTTTGGAGGTGTAATTGCAGGTAATCCTTTTTTAGGTTTATTACCAGTTGGGACTTTTCCTGGAATCACCACTCCAATTCCAATTCCTTCTTCAGCAGTTTTAGGTTCATTTGCTAATTCTCCATTATTTGTTTCAAGAACAGGATACAATGAAAATCAAGTAGTTGATCCAACAACGTTGAATGTGAAGTTAAGTGGAGCATTGCATTATAAAATTTCTGATAAAGTTGAAGCGATTGCTGCTGCTTATTGGGGAACAGGAAATACTGTTTACACAGGAAGCGATCGTTACGCATTGAAAGACCTTGTGATGGGACAATACAAACTAGAATTAAAAGCAAAAAACTGGTATGTAAGAGCATTTACAACGCGTGAAAATTCTGGTGGATCATTTAACTCAACTATAGCTGCTCGTTTATTTAATGAAGCGTGGAAGCCTAGTGCTACTGCTTGGTTCCCTCAGTTTGTGGGTGCTACTGTGGGTAGTCCTACTAGTGGTGCTGTAGGTACATATATTGGGGCATTGGCTGCTGGTTATGCTGCTGGTTTAGGAGCTGGTCTAACTCCTTCAGCTGCTATGGCTGCAGCACAAAGTGCTGCTCCTGGTGTGGTATCTGCAAATAGAATGAATATATTAAACGCTGCAAGAAATGTTGCTGACGCAGGAAGACCTACCGGATTTATCGGAAATAACCCATTATTCCAGCAAATTGCAAGTACGCCAATTTCTCAAGGAGGTGGTTTATTCTTAGATAGAACAACCTTGAAAAGTATAGAAGGTCAATACAATTTATCAGATGATTTAGGATTAAGTGAAAAAGGAACTGACGTAATGATTGGAGGCAATTTCCGTCAGTTTAGCTTGAATTCTCAAGGAACATTATTTGCAGATACTGCAGGTCCGATCAACATTAATGAAATGGGTGCTTATTTGCAGATTTCACAGAAAATGTTTGGAGATCGCTTAAAGATTACTGCTTCTGGTCGTTACGACAAGAATACCAACTTTAAAGGTCGCTTTACCCCAAGAGTTTCTGCTGTAATTAAACTAGCACAAGATCATAATTTACGTTTCTCTTATCAAACTGCTTACCGTTTCCCAACTACACAAAACCAGTGGATTAACTTGTTAGTAGGTGGCGGTACTCGTTTGATGGGTGGTTTGCCTCAATTGAGAGATTTCTATAATTTCAATGGTAACCCTGCATATACTTTAGCAAGTGTTCAAGCTTTTGGTGCAAGTGCTTTAGCAGGTGCTCCTAACCCTGGATTGTTGCAACAGCAACAGTTTGGTGAGTTTAAGCCTGAATCTACCACTTCATTTGAAGTTGGTTATAAGGGTTTAATTGGAAAGCGTTTGTTAATTGACGTTTATGCTTACCAAGCTCGTTACAGAGATTTCTTAAGTGGAGTAACTGTAATACAAGCAAGAGCAGGATTACCTCCTAGTCCATTGAATGTATTAAACGCGAATACTAGAATTGCTTATAGCATTTCAGTAAATGCTCCAGGAACAGTAGATGTGAAAGGATGGGGAGCTTCTTTGGAATATTTATTACCTAAGAACTTCTCTGTGAATGCTAACTTATATTCTGATGTAATTGGTGAATTGCCAGTTGGATTTGTATCTTATTTCAATACACCTAAGTACCGTTTCAATGCAGGTTTTGCTAATAATGGCTTTGGTAAAGACAACAGATTTGGATTTAATGTTACTTACAGATGGGTAGATAGCTTTATCTATGAGGGTACATTTGCTGTAGGACAAGTTCCTTCTTATTCTACAATGGATGCAATGATTAGCTACAAATTACCTGCTGTTAAATCTCTAATTAAAGTTGGTGGTACCAATATCTTCAATAAATACTATACCAATGGTTTTGGTAACGTACAAATTGGAGGCTTATACTATGTAAGCTTTGGTTGGAATGTATTTTAACTAGTGGTTCCAAAATATAAATACCCCTCTTGAGTAAAACTCGGGAGGGGTTTTTTGATTTATATAGGTTTATCTTCTATTTTTGTGCACATTTTAAAATAACTGATTATGCGTTCAATAGCGTTTAGAGAAGCCCTTCGGGAAGCAATGAGTGAAGAAATGAGAAGAGACGAGAAAGTCTTTTTAATGGGGGAGGAAGTGGCGCAATATAATGGTGCGTATAAAGTAAGTCAGGGTATGCTGGCGGAGTTTGGCGATAAGCGTGTTATAGACACCCCTATTGCAGAACTTGGTTTTACTGCTGTTGCAGTTGGAGCAGCCCAAAATGGGCTAAGACCAATTGTAGAATTCATGACTTGGAACTTTGCAGTATTAGCGATGGATCAAATTCTCAATACTGCTTCTAAAATGTTAGCAATGAGTGGTGGCCAGATTGGTTGTCCAATTGTATTTAGAGGGCCTAATGGTAGTGCAGGACAATTAGGTGCCCAGCACTCAACAGCTTTTGAAAGTTATTATGCAAATATCCCTGGTTTAAAAGTGGTTTCACCTTCTAATGGGTACGATGCAAAGGGCCTTTTAAAACAAGCAATTCGTTTTGAAGAAGATCCAGTTATGTTTATGGAAAGTGAAGTAATGTACGGAGACAAATCAGATGTTCCAGATGAAGAGTATTATATTCCATTAGGTAAAGCGGATGTAAAAAGACAAGGTACAGATGTAACCATTGTTTCTTTCAATAAAATGATGAAAGTTGCATTAGGCGCTGCTGAAGAATTAGCAAAAGAAGGAGTAAGTGCTGAAGTAATCGATTTAAGAACTATCAGACCTTTAGATTGGATGACCATTTTGGAAAGTGTTAAAAAAACCAATCGATTGGTAATAGTAGAAGAGCAGTGGCCATTTGCCTCTATTTCTTCTGAAATAAGTTACCGAATTCAAAAAGAAGGATTCGATTATTTAGATGCCCCAATTAGAAGAATCACTAGCGCTGATGCGCCTATGCACTATGCTCCTAACCTTACTGCATTAGCTGTTCCAGATGTAACTAGAACTGTTAAGCTTGTGAAGGAAGTGATGTATATGAAAAAATAAATTTATTTTGATCATTGCAAAGCCCGAGTAATTTCGGGCTTTGCTGTTTAATAACGCGATGCTTAAATCTTCGATAAAAGTCTATATTTTTTGTTATCTCTTACTAATAAGCGTCTTTGGCAATGCGCAGGATTCTACAATTAACAATGAAATACCATTGAAAGATGTAGTAGTTACTGTTTTTAATAGTTATGTAAAATGGAAAGAATTGCCAGCAGCTTTGGCTATTGTAAAGAAAAAGGATTTCTTACAATATTCACCTGCATCTGTTTTACCGGCTATAAATATGGTTGCTGGTGTTCGTATGGAAGAAAGATCTCCAGGAAGTTATCGCTTATCAGTTAGGGGTAGTCTATTGCGTTCCCCTTTTGGTATCAGGAATGTAAAAGTTTATTGGAATGAAATACCTTTTTCAGATGCAACTGGAAATACTTATTTGAATTTAATTAACCCCGCTTCCATTGATCAGATTGAGATTGCGAAAGGCCCTGCATCTAGTATGTATGGCGCAGGTACGGGTGGCGTATTTTTAATGGGACAATCTGCATCATTTTCTACGGGGAAGAAAGGGGCCATCTCACTTGAATTTACAGGTGGATCTTATGGGTACAATCAGCAACAATTAACCATTAATCATAGTAATAAACAATTTACTTCGGGGTTGCAACTCCACCGATTAGCATCTGGAGGATATCGTGATCATTCCGCTTTAAATAGAACCGGACTGTTTTGGCAAACGCAAATTATAAGAGCAAAACATACCGTTAAAACGGGTTTATTCTACACACGCTTAAATTATCAAACTCCAGGGGGGATTACTTCTGCTCAACTGTTGTTGAATCCACGTTTATCAAGGCAAGCTACTGCCACATTACCTAGTGCAATTGAACAAAATGCCTCTATACAAAACAATACCATTTGGGTGGGTATTCAGGACCATTTTCAAATTAGTCAGCAAATGCTGATTAAAAGTTTTTTTTCTATTAATCATACACAGTTTATTAATCCATTTATTACTAATTATGAAGCTAGAAATGAATGGAATGGCTCTGCTGGAACCCAATTTATATATGCCCCGTTATCGAATATAGAATCATTAAAATGGATTACTGGAATAGAATGGATGGTTAATAAATCAACGGTTAAAAATTTCATCAACAACAAGGGTGTGGCTGGAAATATATTTGCTAATGATTTGATTTATGCGCAACAAGGATTTGTATTTTCACAATTGAGCTTCAAGCCTATTAAACAACTTCTAGTTAATGCAGGAATAAGCATTAACCAACAGTTATATCAATACAAGTCTTTGATTACGCCTAACCAATTAATGAATAATAGAAGTATTCAGTCACCCTTCAGTCCAAGACTAACATTGAATTATACATTAGGTAAAAGCTTGAATTTGTATGGTATAATTGCTAGGGGGTTTTCTTCCCCAACATTAGCAGAAATTAGACCATCTGATGGTAATTTTTATCCGAAGTTAAATGCAGAACAAGGGTGGAATTTGGAGTTAGGTATAAAGGGTAGTTTCCTCAATAATAAAATATTGTTAGATGCCTCTTTTTATTCTTTCCAATTAAAGAATGCAATTGTTAGAAGAAATGATGTGAATGGCAATGAATATTTTATTAATGCTGGAGCTACTGATCAAACTGGGTTTGAAGCAATGCTTAAATATTTTGTTATACCTAATGCTAAAGGAAGAAAAGCAACACTTGATTTAACCAATTCATTTAGTTTCCAGCCATATCGTTTTACCAATTATCAACAAGGGGGAGCTGTTTTTAACGGTAATCCTATAACCGGTGTGCCTAAATATATCTTAGTTTCAAGTCTTAATTGGGGGCATCAAAATGGTTGGTCATTTAACATTACGGCAAATTTATCTAGTAAAGTATCGTTGAATGATGCCGCTACAGTTTATGCAAACGGGTATCAATTAGTGCAAGCAAAATTGAGCAAGCAAGTTTTATGGAATAAGAAAACTATTCAATTTTATGTTGGTGGAGATAATTTGTTGAATCAATCTTATAGTTTAGGGAATGATATTAATGCAGCAGGAAACCGTTTTTTCAATCCTGCAGCAAATCGCAATGGGTATTTTGGTATTAGATTATCTTTCCAATAATTAACTTCGTAAATAAAGCATAATATGGCTTCAATTCTAATAATAGATGACGAAAGAGCAATAAGAAATGTCTTAAAAGATATTTTGAGTAATGAGGGGTATACTACGGATGAAGCTCCAGATGGAGAAGAAGGCCTGAAAAAATTTAAAGCGGGCAATTTTGACCTTGTTTTATGTGATATAAAAATGCCTAAGATTGATGGGATTGAGTTTTTACAAAAAGCGAAAGAATTGAATGGGGATGTGCCCATTATAATAATAAGTGGTCATGGCAATATCGATACAGCTGTTGATGCAGTTAAAAAGGGAGCATTTGATTATATATCAAAACCCCCCGATTTAAACAGGCTATTAATTACAATCAGAAATGCCATGGACAAAAACACGCTAGTAAAAGAAACTAAAGTGTTAAAGAAAAAAGTTGCTGGGATTCAGGAAATTATTGGCCAAACAACGCCGATACTAAAAATTAAAGAGACCATTGATAAAGTTGCCTCAACTGATGCTAGAGTACTTGTTACGGGTGAAAATGGAAGTGGGAAAGAATTGGTTGCAAGATGGCTACATGAAAAGAGTAACCGAGCTGCAGGCCCATTGATTGAAGTAAACTGTGCTGCAATTCCTTCCGAGCTAATAGAAAGTGAGTTATTTGGTCACGAAAAAGGTTCATTTACTTCTGCAGTTAAGCAACGGATTGGCAAATTTGAGCAAGCCAATGGTGGAACTTTATTTTTAGATGAAATTGGTGATATGAGTTTGAGTGCTCAGGCTAAAGTGTTAAGAGCGTTACAAGAGGGTAAAATAACTAGGGTTGGAGGAGATAAAGAAATAGCAGTAGATGTTAGGGTTGTTGCTGCAACTAATAAGGATTTATTAAAAGAGATTGCCGACAAAAATTTCCGATTAGATTTATACCATCGTTTAGGAGTTATTTTGATTCATGTTCCCGCATTGAATGAAAGAAGGGAGGATATACCTTTATTAGTTGCTCATTTTTTAGCTGAAATAGCAAGCGAGTATGGGCAGGCTCAAAAATCGATAGCAGGAGATGCGGTAGATTTATTAAAAGCGCATAATTGGACGGGAAATATTAGAGAGTTAAGAAATGTGGTAGAAAGACTAATCATTTTATCTGGTAAACAAATAAGCGCAGAAGACGTGAAAAATTATATTTAGCAAAATATTATATTTAATAATCTAGCATTGTATTTGAAATAAATACATTTGTTTACTTTAAATCCAAATTATGGGTCTTGCTTTATTTATTATCGGAATTATTGGTTGGCATATTGGCATGTATGGCATGTTTAAAAAGGCTGGTATAGCCCCATGGAAAGCCTTTGTGCCATTTTATAATACTTGGGAAATTGTACAAATAACCAATATCAAACGATTTTGGTTTTGGTTACAATTTATTCCAATTGCAGGGCAATTTATTACGATTTGGATAACCATCATTTTCGTAATGAATTTCAAAAAAGTATCTGTTCCTGCACATACAGCAGTGGTGTTTCTTCCATTCATCTATTTCCCTTACTTAGGGTTTTCTAAAAAAGAAAAATGGTTCGGACCAGCTTCATTAAATCATTATCACAAACCTGCTTCCAGAGAATGGATAGATGCGGGTGTGTTTGCTATTGTTGCTGCAACTATTATCAGAACTTTTGTTTTTGAAGCATATGTTATTCCAACTGAAAGTATGGAGAAGAGTTTGTTAGTGAATGATTTTTTGTTCGTTAGCAAAATGAGTTATGGTCCAAGAATCCCTCAAACTCCTATTTCTTTCCCTTTTGTTCATAATACAATGCCTTTTAGTTTAACCACTCCTTCTTATATGAAAGAGGTTCAAGTTCCATATAAAAGGCTTCCAGCGCTTACAACAGTTAAAAGGAACGATGCAGTTGTATTTAATTTTCCTGCAGGAGATACCATTATTAATTTGCCTGATTTTGGGAGTAAAATCACTTATTATGAAGTGTTGAGAAGTAGCCAATTCAAAGGTGATCGAGAAGCCCTGCTGGCGGAATATCCTATTTTGGTTCATCCAATGGATAAAACAGATAATTACATTAAAAGATGTGTTGCAGTTCCAGGGGATGTTTTAGAAATTAAAAATGCTGATTTATTCATCAATGGCAAACCTGCTGAACTACCAGGTGGGGCGCAAACTGACTATATAGCAACCACTACTGGTTCCGGTTTTACCGATGAATTTTTACGAGATGAATTAGGGATAGATTTAGAGAACAATAACGGTAATTTTTCGCCAGGGCCTGATAGTAAAACGTATATTTTTAATATTACTGCAGAGGCTGCGGAAAAAGTAAAAAAATACCCTGGTGTGGTGTCTTTGGTAAAATATGTAGATACCAATGTCGGTATGTTTTTTCCAAATGATGAGGCTAATTTTCCTTGGACTTTAGATAATTATGGGCCTTTAACCATACCACAAAAAGGAAAATCAATTGTATTGAATCAAAACAATATTTCATTGTATCGAAGGTTGATTACTGTTTACGAGCACAATACTTTAGAAGAAAAAAACGGTCAATTCATCATAAATGGTAAAGTTGTCAATAGTTATACTCCCCAATACAATTACTATTGGATGATGGGAGATAACAGACATAGAAGTCAAGATAGTCGTTTCTGGGGGTTCGTACCTGAAACACATATAGTTGGAAAGGCTTCTTTAATTTGGTTTAGCTGGAATAAAGGACCTAGATGGGATAGATTATTTAAAGTGATTCAATAACCTGAATGAAAGAAATTGTATTCCAATATCAAGTCTTAGAAAATGAATCTGCACTTTCTTTAGAGGATGCGCAGCTACTGCTAAAGGCAAGGGCTGCCACTGCAAAAGCATATGCTCCTTACTCAAAATTTCATGTTGGGGCAGTTGCATTGCTTAATAATGGAGAGACAATAGAAGGTACTAATCAAGAGAATGCTAGTTATCCGGTGGGTATTTGCGCAGAAAGAGTATTGTTGTCTGCGGTATCTTCTTTATACAATGGCGTAGCCATCAAAACAATGGCCATTAGTTGTCATAATTTAAATGGACAAAGTAATAATCCGGTAAGCCCTTGTGGAATATGCCGACAAAGTCTTGTAGAACAAACATTGAGACAACAACAACCTATTAAACTCATTTTAAGTGGAATGGAAGGAGTTGTTTATGTATTAGAAGATGCCGCTTCGTTATTGCCGCTTAGATTTACTGCTGACGATATGAAATAACCGCTTAATTAATTGCTATTGAATATCGGTTGTTTTCTTTTTTGAAATAAATGGTCAGCATAAAAGAAAATATAAAATAGGCTCCAATGAGGTAAGGAATTACTGGTGAATAAGTGCTGAGCCCAAACCATCCATTGGTGCTTATATTCAAGTAAAATCCTAAACCTGCCTTTAGTAATTCCCATCCCCACGCATTGGGGTTTCCATCCATCAATTCGGTAAAAGCATAAACAAATACAAATACGAATAAGCCATAAATGAACATGCCAGGGCTTCCAATGCTTGCAATATTGCCAAATAGATAGCTAATGAATAATAAAAGTAATCCAAGTTGTATCCAGACCCAAGTAGTGAAAAAAGGACCTGCTTTAGTTTCATATTTTTCAAAGTGATAGGGGTCTTCTATTTTGTAAACAGGGTATTTTTCTGCAACATCTGTAGGTCTCCATCCAGTTGGCATAAACCAAATGCGTAACTTATCTTTTATATTTTTTGTATGCCATGCATCTTGAATCAATAGCCACAGGTGCATGAAATTTATTTTAATAGGATTCCAGGTTCTTACCGGTCTTGTAATACCATAAACAGGTTTTACATTCGGCAATTCTTCTTGGTAGGTTCCAAACCATTTATCCCAAAAAATAAAAATCTGCCCATAATTTTTATCTAAGTATTCTGGATTAATAGCATGATGCACTCTATGATGAGAAGGTGTTACAATGATTTTCTCTAACCAGCCCATTCTGTCAATATGCTGGGTATGGTACCAAAATTGTGCAAATAAGTGCAAGGGTGCAACCACAGCAATTACCTGAGTAGGAACGCCAAGAAGGGCTGCTGGTAAAAGAAAAATGGTAAACAAACGAACAAAAGTAGAAATGCTTTGGCGCAAAGCACAGGCAAGATTAAAATCTTCACTGCTATGGTGAATAATATGCGCATTCCAGAAAAAATTAAACTCATGATCAATTCGATGTACCAAGTAACCAGTAAGGTCTAATGCAAAAAATGCAATGATGTACAGTAAAATTGAAGCTTCAATTTGAAAGATAGCCCAATGGGTTACCATCCAATTGTAACTTAAAACAGCTACACTTAAACCCAACACATCTTTGGTTGAATTGGTTATTCCTGAGGTTAAACTAGATACCATATCCATGGTTCTAATGGTATCATTACCTTTTCGAATTCCCCACCATTTTTCCAATAAAATTAATACCAAAAAGGCAGGCATTGCAATGAGTAGAATTTTTCCGTAAGTTTCCATAATTATTAGCTTAAAGATAATAAGCTATTGTCAAAATAACTGCATAATTAAATGAAAGTAACCATCATAGGAGGAGGCATTATAGGGCTTAGTAGTGCTTGGTTTTTGAATCAATCAGGTCATGAAGTAACGGTTATAGATAAAACAGATATGTTAGGTAATTGCTCATACGGCAATGCTGGCTATGTCTGTCCAAGTCATTTTGTGCCGTTGGCTACACCCGGAATTGTTACACAGGGATTAAAGTGGATGTGGAATTCAAAAAGTCCGTTTTATGTTCAACCTCGTTTAGACATAAATTTAATCAAATGGGGATGGAAATTCATGCAAGTAGCCACCGAAAAACAAGTAGAAAAAGCAGCTATCCCGCTAAGAGATATTGCTTTGTTAAGCCAATATTGGTACGAGCAATGGGATCAATCTACGGTATTTGATTTTTCTTATGAACACAAAGGGTTATTAGAGATTTTTAAAACCGATAAAGGCGGAGATAAGTGTAAATCGTTATGCGATAAAGCGCATCAGTTGGGTTTATTGGATACTTCAATATTAAGCCAAGCACAATTACAGGCATTAGAACCACATACAGAAATTGATGCTTTAGGGGCTTTGTTTTTTAAATGTGATGCCCATTTATATCCAAATAAATTAATGCATCAATTGCTTGAAGTTTTGGCACAAAAAGGAGTGAAGCTTATAAAGGAAGAAGCAGTAGTTGGTTTTGAGAAACAGGGGAAAAAAATCACTGCCGTGAAAACGGTTCATGGGCATTATCCAACAGATGAAGTGGTGTTGTCGTCTGGTTCTTGGAGTAGAGAATTGGCGGCAAAGCTGAACATTGATTTATTATTAATGCCAGGAAGGGGTTATTCAATTACATTAGAAGATTCGCCTTATCATATAAATCACCCCAGTGTTTTAGTTGAAGGAAGAGTAGCATTAACGCCGATGGATGGGAATAAAATACGATTTGGTGGAACGATGGAAATCACATCCACCAAAACTCCTCCACGAATGAATAGGGTTCAAGGAATAGTTAATGCAGTTAAAACCGTATATACTCAATTTGATATTGAACTGCCGCCTAATGAAAAAATATGGTACGGTTATAGACCCTGTTCTGCAGATGGCTTGCCTTATATTGGCAGAACCAAGCAATGGGATAATTTAGTAATGGCAACCGGACACGCAATGGTTGGATTAAGCTTGGGGGCAGGTACTGGTAAATTAGTTGCGGAAATTATTGAAGGAAAAACATTGAGTATGGATATTTCTCCATTTAATCCTAACAGATTTGATTAGACATAAGTTCAATAATATACAACTCATGTAAATCAATGAAGTTGTATTTTTACATTCTATATGGATTGTAGCACCCATTATTTACCATACGAAAGCACCGGATATTTTTCTAAGATTGTTCAGGATTACCTGCAACAACACGAAAACTTGAAGTCATACTATTTGCATGAAGCCAATCTAGCAGGTGTTCAAAGCGCCCTGGCCGAAAGAGACTTGCACACCGTAAATAGGGTTGTTTTAGCAGAAGTGCTAACCGAGCAATACCAAGGTATTGATACAGATAGTTTGGTTAAAAAGAATATTGAAGCATTGTTATTACCCAATGCATATACCATTACCACAGCACACCAGCCTAATATTTTCACAGGGCCACTTTATTTCATCTATAAAATCATTCATACCATTAAGTTAGCATCGGAGCTAACAAGTAAATTTCCAGAGAAAAAATTTATTCCCGTTTATTATATGGGGAGCGAAGATGCCGATTTAGATGAATTGGGTTTTGTAAATATAGACGGTACAAAATTAGTTTGGGATACAACTCAAACGGGAGCGGTGGGTAGAATGAAAGTAGACAAATCATTCCTTACTTTAATTAAAAGCATTGCTGGTCAAATAGGGGTATTACCTTACGGGAATGAGTTGGTAGCATTATTTGAATCATGTTATACACTTGGTAAAACCATTCAGCAAGCCACATTGGAGCTTGTTAATGCATTATTTGGAAGGTATGGTTTAGTGGTATTAGTACCTGATCATCCGAAACTAAAAAAAATATTTGCACCTATAATAGCAAAAGAGTTAACCGAGCAATTCTCTCAAAAAATTGTTGCAGAAACAATAGCTAGTTTGCAAGAAAATTATAAAGTTCAGGCAGCTGGAAGGCCCATCAATTTATTTTATTTAATAGAAGATAAAAGGGAAAGGATAGAATTTAATGATGGGGTGTATGAAGTAACGGCATTGGGCTTGCAATTCACAAAGGAAACCATTTTGCAAGAGTTGAATAATTACCCAGAGCGGTTTAGCCCGAATGTAATTTTGCGTGGTGCTTTTCAAGAAACAATTTTGCCCAATATCATTTTTATTGGGGGAGGAGGGGAGCTGGCTTATTGGCTAGAACTTAAAAACGTTTTTAAAGCAGCAGAGGTAGCTTATCCCATTTTAATGCTAAGAAACTCTTTTGCATTATTAACAAATAAAATGGTTGCAAAACAAAATGCTTTACAAATTAGTGATGAAGATTTGTTTTTGCCAACCCATCAATTAATAAAAGAATACGTTGAACGTAATTCAGCCAATCAATTGAGTTTGTCTGAAGACATTAACAATGCGAAAGCTTTTTATGAAACACTTCATGTTAAAGCGCAGAAAATTGATGCCACATTAAATGATCATGTAAGTGCTTTAGAAACTAGCGCAATAAAAAAAATTCAAGCATTAGAATTAAAATTTCGCCGTGCAGAAAAAAGAAAATTTAGTACAGCGGAAAGTCAAATCACACAATTAAAAGGCTTTTTATTCCCTAGTAATAGTTTGCAAGAGCGCCACGAAAATTTAGCTATATTCTATAGCAAATTAGGGCCTCAAATCATTGATCTGATTTATAAATCCTCCAAAGGGATAGACCCATCATTCATTTTAATTAAATTGAATCAATAGTTCCTATTTATTTCCTCCAGGCTTCTTTACAGGAGGGGGTAAAATGGCTTTTGGCTTCTCTGCAGGTTTAGGCGTATTATTTGCTGGCGATGCAGGCGGTGTAGAAGGTTTTTTATTCTCAATAATGATATCTGATTCTGCGCCTAATTCTTCTGGCTTTATATTTTTTGAAAGCTCATAGTCTTCAGATGTACCAGTTCCCATATCTTCTCCTTCACCACCTAAGATAGGATTGGTCCCATTGATATAGTCAATGATGATATCATTGCTCATTACTTCAGGTTTCACAAAGCTTAACTTAGTGTCAATTCCACAATTAGGGTCGGCCGCTGCTTTGTTAAAGAAGTAAGCCCAAATTGGCATGGCTGCTCTACCGCCCTCTCCATTTTTACTATCAAATCGAATAAAACGATCGTCGCATCCTACCCAGCCACCAGCAAGGTATTGAGGAGTATACCCCATAAACCAAGCATCACTGTTATTATTGGTAGTTCCTGTTTTGCCTGCCACTTGTAATCCCGCAGGAATACCATGTTGCCAAATACCTGCTCCAGTTCCATTTGTTAATACCCCTTGCATCATTTTAATCACTGAATACGCAGTAACATCGTTAATAACTTCTTTACGTTGAGGAGTAAAAGTAGCCAGCACATTCCCATTCCTATCTTCAATTCTTGTGATATACATGGGCTTTGCATTGAAACCTCTGCCCGGGAACATACTATAAGCTTGCATCATTTCGAATAAAGATATTTCACAAGCCCCCAATGCTATAGATGGGTATGGATCAATTTTTGTTTTTAATTCGCATTTTTCTAAAAACTCAACAAAACGTTTTGCCCCATTATTGGCCGTATTGTCTAACTGTTTCATGATGTATGCAGAAGCACAGTTTCTTGACTTAGCCAATGCAATGGCCATTGGTATGGTTGCACCTGTGCAGGTTTTAGATGTAGCAGGAACTAAGCCGTATTGTCCAAAATTTTGTTGAATGTCTTGAACTGGTGAGTTAGGATTTAAGCCCGCTTCTTCAATAGCCAAGCTGTACAATAAAGGTTTGATGGTACTACCTACTTGGCGTTTGGTATTAATATTAGCATGGTCATATTTGAACGTTTTAAAATCAATACCCCCCACCCAAGCTTTGATTTGTCCATTTAGCGGATCCATTACCATAAAGCCAGCTTGTAGCATTTGTTTATGGTATTTTATTGAATCAAAAGGCGTCATGGTGGTATCTATTCCTCTTGTACTATTCCAAGCAAACACCCGCATAGGTACTTTCTGATAAAAAGTACGCATGTTTTCCTCGTCTGATAATCCTTCCCTTTTTAAATTCTTCCAACGATCGGTTTGTTTGATGGCTTGTTCTAAATTGGATTCAAATCCTTTCCAGATACTTCCCGTTTTGATATTTGCTTGGGTATTAAATAGCTTTTGCATATAGCTCATATGCTTTGCAACAGACTCTTCTGCATATAACTGCATTCTAGGATTAATAGTGGTATAAATTTTTAAGCCGTCTCTATATAAGTCATATTGATCCCCATTATTCTTAGTATTTTCCTTGCACCATTTCTTCATTTCTTCCCCAAGGATCATTCTAAAATAAGGTCCTAAACCAGTTGTTTCATCTAGCTTTTTATAATTGAGTTCAATGGGTTGGCGTTTGAGTAGTTCTGCCTGTTGTGCATCCAAATAATTGTTTCTTACCATTTGATTAAGTACGGTATTTCTTCTATCTAAAGACAATTTTGGATTTCTTCTTGGGTTGTATAAAGTAGCTCCCTTTAACATGCCAATTAAAACAGCAGCTTCTTCAACATTTACCCTGTCAGGTTCTTTCTGAAAAAACGTTTTAGAAGCGTTTCTGATACCATATACATTGTCGCTATACGCAACCGTGTTCAGATATAAAGTAATGATTTCTTCTTTGGTGAAGTTTCTTTCTAGTTTTACTGCAATAATGCCTTCTTTGATTTTCTGTAGGGCTCTTAAGATAAAGTTTTTGGTACTCCAGTTTTCAGTAAATAAGTTTTTAGCGGTTTGCATAGTAATGGTACTAGCTCCACCTTCACTTCCTAAATAAAAAATGGCTCTTCCCAAAGACCTTGCATCAATGCCGCTGTGTTCATAAAAACGCTCGTCTTCCGTTGCAATCAGGGCTTCAATAATATGTTTGCTAATGTCTTTGTATTGTACATTAATACGGTCTTCAATATAATATTTACCCATTAAAGTTCCATCTTCTGCGTATACTTGAGAAGCCAATGAGGCAGATGGATTTTCAATATCATCTAGGTCTGGCATGCTACCAATCCAGCCAAAATTCAACATGGCTAATAAAATAATAACAAAGGCAAAGCCTCCAAAAAATATGCGCCAAAATATGCGAACTGGTTTACTCATTTTGTATGCTCTAGTTTGAAAGGGTAAAATTAATATTTATCAGGGAACAGATTCTTCAACAATTTCCAATAATCAACAGTTTCCCCTTTTTTCTTTAAAATAGTTAAATTAGAAGGGCTAATAATGCTAAAACTATATTTGTCTGGTGTTAACCATGGGATAATTCGAGTGGCTGCCAATCCTTTGTTTTTATCGGTATAGGTACTGGCTTCGGTTGCATTCGCAAAAGGTCCCATTAAGAGCAGTTGTTCCCCCTCATTAATTCGAATGACAGTTATGGGAAGCTTTTGTCCGTAATAACGATCTTGGTTAAATCGATTAAATGCATTTTTTGCTTCATTTACAAAAACAGGATCAACTTTATACAAGGCAATAGCTACATATTGCGAATCAGCAACATTAAAAGAATACTCATCTGGCAATACCTTTCTTTCTATCGTGGAAGAAATAATAGGGGCTGTTGGGGTAACTTTTTCTGGAACTTTGATTGTTGTTGGTGCTTTTACAATAATTGGAATCTGTTCTGATTGAATGGTGTTTAAATCTACTTTTCTATCTTCATTTTCGATTGGTCGTTCTATAGACAAATTAGTTAAGTAAGTTTCAATTTCAGCTCGTTTATTTAAAACATCCAACATGGTTTTTGCTTTTTCTGCAATAGGACTAGTGGGGAAAAGACTACTAATAGTGGCTAATCTGAGTTTGGCGATGCTGTCTTGTTTTTGTTTAATGTAATAGATTGATTCGATGTAAATTAATTGAGGGGACCAATACGAGTTACCTAATTTTGCATCTGCTTTATTTTTATTTGCAATTGCTTCCTCAAATTTCCCTTCAATAAACTGATTATAAATAGTTGCGTAAAGCTGATTGTTATTTTCCGATTTAACTTCAACACCGGTTTGCAATAACTGATTTTTTTTACCTTTTGGATAAAAATCGGTTAACAGTTGTTTTACTGAATCGGCTTTATTGAGTTCATTAATTTTTTTATAGCAATAATTCAACTGAAACCATACTTCTTCTAAAATGCTGCTTTCTGAAAACCTTTTTGAAAGAATTTCATAGGTATCAATCGCTGCATTAAAATCATTCAATTGATACTGGAAGCCCATGGCGATGTTGAGTAAAGATGTTCCAATTAATTTATTCGATTGTTGTAGCTTTTCATTAGTAAGTGGTAAACTGTCCATCAAAGACTCCATACTTAATGGAGCAATTGTAGTATTGTTTTTAATTAACGGCGGTTCATTATCTATATTAATTGATCTGAAGTTTTTATCTACTGCAGATTGTCTTCTCCAATTATCTATATTAGGTCTATTTCCCCATTTTGCTTTAAAATCGGAAAGGCCTTTCGTTTTTAAATTATTATTCATAAAATAAAAACCTTCGTTTGAATTGGTTCCTCCAAATAAATCAGATGGAAGGGTGTTATTTATTCCTGAACCATAACTTAATTCATTTGCTGTGTCTTTTATTCCTTTTTCTTTTCTTAATCTTTTTAATAAAGATTTTAAAAAAATAATCCTATCTGATTCTGGTAATGTGGCAATTTTTTGTAAACTATCTTCTCTGTTAATAGTGATCAATGCCAGGGCAATTTTTTTTAATGGTTCTTTCTTTATTTCAATATTAGATGCTTCAGCTTTATTTAATAAATTAGTAGTTATGCTGTCTTGAGAATTAGATGCTTCAATGTATTTTTTTAGTTTATACTGTGATTCAGATAAGAGGTAATATGATTTGCTTCTTTGAATATTATTATCTTCATTATAGAAGATGCTTTTTTTAAGTAATTCTTCTGCTTGTTTATATTGCTTTTGTCTTATTTCTAATTCTGCAGCAGCATAGTAAATTAAGTCTCTGTATTGTTGAAATTTTTCTTTCTTAGCCATTGCAAGCAATTGACTTAAATGAAAGTTCAGTGCATCTTTTTGATTGTCTGCGTTAAGGGCAACAATATTTAAGCGTGCATATATATCCATTAAAGGATCATTCGTATGTTGTATTGCTTTTTCAAAAAACAGGGTAGATAAAGAATCTTTGTTTGAAATTGCAAAAAGTTGACCAATTAGATACTCCCACCTTGCTGTTTCAGATTTGTTAGAAGCATTAGGTAGCGCTTTGATAAGATAGAATGCGGCACTATCATATTGCTTTTCATTATATAATAAATAAGCATTGTACTCATTCCAGCTAGTTTTTAATCGGGATGGGAAATAGCTGTCTGATGCTAAAATTTGTAATAAGGATTCCGCTTCTTCTAATTTACCTTGTTCTATAAAATTGCGCGTTTGTAATAAAAAGCTTTCATTTCTAGCAGGAGGAAGTGAACTCATTTTTTTCCAAAGAGACCTTTTTTCATCTGTACTTATTGAAAATGCCCCTGATTTACTACTTGAATTGCTACCAATAGGCAAATCGTAACCATCCTCCTTTTTTGCAAATGCATAGTTTATGTAATTAAAAACTTGGGTTGCAGAATCGAAATCTTTCCGATGCATGTAAGCGTTTCCCATTAATAAATAAAATTGATCTACCCAGTCACTTCGTAAATCGTGCAACAGAATTCCTGCCGTACACTTGTAAATAATGCTATCTATTTGACCTTTGGCTGTTTCATTTAGTGAATAGTTATAAAAGGGGAGTAAGGCTGTATAATCTTCTTTGTGTTGTTCTTTAGCGGCAATTATGATATTTTTTAGCTTTTCTGAAGCATTGTAATAATAGTTGAACTGACTTACCGTATTGTTATATAATCTTCTTGGGATAGTAAATTTCTTATTTCCTGATTTTTCAGCTGGTAAACTCCTGTTTTGGTATTTTTCGGGCTTTGTAATAGTTACACTCGTGTTGGGTTGCGCACCAAGAAGGGAGCAACTAAATAGTAAAATGCCCAAAAGGGTATGATATGGTTTCTTGAGAAAATAAAACATAAAATCCCTTAAAAATACAGTTATTTCTGTACCATACAGATATAAAACCGAACCAATCCTTACCTTTAACCAGTTTTTATAATATGGACAAAATTAAAACTGGTAATACATTTAAAAGGCTCAGGAATACCTATCGATTGGTAATCATGAACGATGACACTTATGAAGAGATGGTTGCGTTTAGGTTATCAAGGCTAAGTGTTTATATTGGCTTAAGTACGGTGTTCGTTTTATTGGTTGGATTGACCATTGCATTAATTGCTTTTTCTCCCCTCAAATACTATATCCCCGGGTATGGGACCAAAGAAAGCAGAACTGCCTTACAACTATTAAAAATCCGAACAGATTCTTTAGAAAACGAAATCAGGTATAAAGAGCAATACTTAGAAGGGATTAAAAAAGTATTAGCTGGAGACAAGCCTGCTACATTAGATACCATTCCACTTACTTTACCCAAAGTAGAGGCATCCAATGATTAAATCTTCCATATGAAAATTCAGCACTCAAAATTGTTTTTTCCACTCGTTATTTTATTCATTATTGTAACGATAATCTGTTTTTTGTTTACGACTAGTTTAAAGAACAACGGGATAAATCCAATGGTAGTATTTGGAGCTAATAGTCTATTATTCCTTATTTGTGCATATAGTTTAGGTATGCAAATTAAATCTGTAAACAACAAGAACCCGCATGCGATGGTTAGAGGTGTAATGGGCTCTGTAGTGTTAAAATTATTTGTATTAGGGGCTGCTGCTTTTATTTATTTATATAATGCTGGAGAATCCAAGAGTGTAAATGCATTGTTTGTAAGCATGGGCTTATATATTCTTTATACTTGGTTAGAAGTTAAGATCGCTATGCAATTAAACCCAGGAAAAAAAGATGGCCGCAGTTGAGCATCCATTAAAAGAGTTAGCTCGTTTTTTGCCCAATGGGAGTTTTGATTATGTAGTTAAATACCTTTACGAGTACAAAGTGCATTTGACAGTTGCAAAAAATCGAAAATCTGTTTTAGGCGATTATCGCCATGCCCATCAGGGAAATAATCACAGGATAAGTGTTAATGGGAACTTGAACTCATATGAGTTTTTAATAACCTTATTGCATGAACTAGCCCATTTACTCACTTTTGAACAATATCAAAATAGGGTAGAGCCTCATGGAAAAGAGTGGAAAGCAATCTACAGTAAATTATTAGTTGAATTTGTAAGGTTAGGTGTTTTTCCTTCAGAAATTGTTGCGGCATTAAAACAATCCATCATATCCCCTTCTGCTACAGCTAATGGAGAAACTGAATTATTAATGGTTCTGAGAAAGTATAATTCTTTTCAAAAGCCTGGGGTTTGTTTTATTGCTGATTTACCCTTAGGTGCACTTTTTGCACTGTCTAATGGAAAAATTTTTAAAAAAGGGGAACTTCGGCGTAAACGATATATCTGCACAGAATTAAAGACAGGCTTGGTTTACACAGTGAGTGCAATTACCGAGGTAAAGCGAATTGAAATAAAAGAACATTAAAATTCAATTTAGTTAGTCCAAATAAAAAAAGCCATTAGAAATTAAAAATAATTTCTAATGGCTTTTAAGTATGCTTAATGAATGATTAGGCAACAGCTTGCTTAACCAATGCTGCAGCTTCACTCAATTGAATTGCCGATTGAACTTTTAGTCCACTTTCGTCTATCAATTTCTTTGCTTCTACTGCATTAGTTCCTTGTAATCTTACAATAATTGGAATATTTATATTGCCTAATTTATTGTATGCTTCTATTACACCAGCAGCAACACGATCGCAACGAACAATACCCCCAAAAATATTGATAAGAATCGCTTTAACGTTAGGGTCTTTCATGATAATACGGAAACCAGCTTCAACTGTTTGGGCGTTCGCTGTACCACCTACGTCTAAGAAATTAGCAGGGTCTCCGCCGCTTAATTTAATCATATCCATGGTAGCCATTGCTAATCCTGCACCATTCACCATACAACCTACGTTGCCATCTAATTTAACAAAGTTTAAGTTGTATTGACCAGCTTCAACCTCAGTAGGGTCTTCTTCCGTTACATCTCTTAGTGCTGCTACATCAGGATGACGCATTAATGCATTGTCATCAATATTCATTTTGCAGTCAACAGCGATAATTTTTTCATCACTGGTTTTGAATAGTGGATTTATTTCTAACATGCCACAGTCTAAGCCAACATATGCATTGTATAGATTGGTTACAAATTTCACACAATTTTTGAAAGCTTCTCCGCTTAAACCAAGGTTAAAAGCAATTTTTCTCGCTTGGAATCCTTGTAATCCACCTCCCGGGTGAACCCACTCTTTGAATATTTTTTCTGGTGTGTTATGGGCTACTTCTTCAATATCCATTCCCCCTTCCGTACTGTACATAATCACATTCATTCCCTTGGCTCTATCTAATAAAATAGAGAGGTAAAATTCTTTAACTGGATTTGGACCTGAATAATATACATCTTGCGCTACTAAAATTTTGCTCACTTTCTTGCCAGCTTCGCCGGTTTGGATGGTAACCAATGTGCCGCCTAAAATGTTTTTGGCAATATTGGTAACATCTTCCGCACTTTTAGCAACTGCAACTCCTCTTTGTTCAGTTCCTACTATTTTACCCTTGCCTCGACCACCAGCGTGTATTTGGGCTTTCACAACGGCAAAATTATTGCCGGTTTGGGTTTTAATTTGACGGTAAGCCTCTTCGGCTGCCATTACGGTATCAACTGCAATACCTTCCTGTACTGGAACTTGGTATTTTTTGAGTAATTCTTTAGCCTGGTACTCATGAAGATTCATATGGAACAATTTTTGCGAAGATAAGATAATCGTAGATGCAGAATTAAACCTTTTGTTAAAATTGTTGTTGTAACATTAATTTTAGTATTTTTGAAACTCTAAATAAAAATCAACATGAAAAAAATGGCATTAGCGCTGTTAAGCACAGCTTTTTTAGCAGGAATTTATTCCTTTACTGGTGTAACAAGTACCAAAGAAGTAATCACTTATAAAGTTGAAGCTGGAAAAAGCCGCGTTGACTGGGTTGGGTCTAAAAAGAATGATTTCCATACCGGTTTTTTCAACGTTAAAAGTGGTTCTGTACAAGTAAATGGAGGAAAAGTAACAGGAGGTGAGTTTGTTATTGATTTAGCAAATATAAAGGTTACCGATGCTGCGGGTGCTAAATTGGAAGGTCACTTGAAGTCTGGAGACTTTTTTGATGTTGCAAAATACGGTGAGGCAACTTATAAAATTACTAGTGTTGTTTATGCTGATGATACCAATGCAACAATCACTGGAGATTTAAATTTGAAAGGAGCAACCTTACCTGTAAGTTTCAAAGCTGTTATTCGTAGCGCAGACGAGAAAGGTTTATTTGCAGAAGCTTTCTTTGCAATGGACAGAACTTTATTTGGGATTAATTACGGTGTTGGAAATATCGCTAAAGATGTTCAGGTAGCTGTTCACCTTTATGCGATTAAGTAGTTGGTTTAGCATAGGAAGAATAATATTAAAATAAAAAAGTCTCGGTTAACTAAATGTTTGCCGAGACTTTTTTGTTGAACTTCTATTAGTTAAAGATATCTTTCTTCAACTATTTTTTTATGATGCATTAAATGACCAAATAAAATATAAGCAATTGCATTTGCGGTCATTTTGTGATTACTTGTTATTCCTTCATTAGCTAATTGTTCATCGGTTAAAGAGAGCAATAATAAGTCGGTAGATTTCCTAAGCGCCTTTAATTCTTCTTTTAGTGATATAAATGTTCTAGCACTTGCATTAGCTTGTAAAGCAAAAAAATTTTCATCAAAGCCTGGTAGAGGAGTAATATCTTTTCTTGCTATTCTAAGTAAACGGTATTGCATAATTCTTTCCGTATCAATTATATGTTGTAACATATCTTTTAACGTCCATTTATCTCTAGCATATGCGTAATCTCCCTTATCGTCTGGAAGGTTTAAAAAGAAATAAGTTAGTGGATGAGAAATATGGTTTACCGCTTCTCTAATATTGTTGTGTTCAATTTGATTAATATATCCTTCAAAAAATGGAGGATAATCTTCAGGGGAAGGTTTTGGCATAATTATTTTTTTGATTGAGTAATTGGCTTATTGATTGTGGTTGCTTTAAAGTCATGTGCAAGCTTAACTGCGTTATATGCATTCACAATTCCCCCAGTTTTAGAAAGCGCTGAAAATGATATAGCAGTTTGATCTGGTCCAGGTTTAATGCACTTGATTTCTTTAGAAGGGTAGTAGACAGATTGCTCAATTATACTTTTCAAATCCACAGCAGATAATAATGGATAGTACGATTTCAAAATGGCTGCTATGCCAGATACAATTGGAGTTGCCATACTAGTCCCCTTTAAATTACCGTAATTATTACCCCCTGGGATAGTTGAAAAAATTTTAACACCAGGAGCAAAAACATCTACATTTTTTTTGCCATAGCTACTAAAATCTGCAGCAATGCTTGTTCCAATACTAGGATCACTACTTGCACCTACAGTAATATAATTTTTAGCATAGCTTTTCCAAGGCAACAACCAGGGGTTGGGAAAATTATCAGCAGAGTCAAGATTTTCAGCATCATTTCCAGCAGCATGAACAATTAAAACATCTTTTGATTCAGCATATTTTACAGCACTGTCTACCCATGCTTTTTCTGGAGAGAATGACTTGCCAAAACTCATGTTGATAATTTTGGCACCATGGTCTACAGCATAACGAATAGCTAGAGCAATGTCTTTGTCATATTCATCTCCATCTGGAACTATGCGAAGTGTCATAATCTTTACTTGATCTGCAACACCATCTACTCCAATTGAATTATTTCTTTGCGCACCAATAATCCCACTTACATGCGTACCATGAGTTGGACCAGGACCCATAACATCATTGTTCCCATAAAATTTATCAGAAAAATCAAAATAGTTGTCACCCACAATTTCTTGTCTATAATTAGGGGGAGCGATGTCTTTGGATTCAAAAGCTAATTTCTTACCTTCAATGTATTCTTCTAGTTCCTTTAATGCATTGGTATTTGTTTCATCAGGATCAATTTGTAACATTTTCATTACCGTTAAAAAACCCAATTTGGCATCTTTGGCAGTTTTTGTAGTCGGCTCAAATTTTTCTAGCTTTTCACAAGTGTATTCATTTGTTCCCATTTCTTGCCTTAAGACTTTATCGTGTCTCTTAAGTGCTTTTGCAGTGACTTCGATGAACATTAAATCCATCATTTCTTCCTGACTAAAATTCAGTTCTTTAGCAGCTTTCACCCACATTTGATATTGGGTTTTATCTTTCAAACTCAACAGATTTGTGTCTATCGGATTGGTTAAGTATAAATGTTTGAATCTATGATATACCCTTGCTCTTTCATCACCTGCTTTTTTTAGGCTTTTCCCGTTCTTGCCTCCTAGAAAATTCCATCCATAAACATCATCTATATAACCATTATTGTCATCATCAATTCCATTATTGGGTATTTCTTTTGGGTTTCGCCATAATACATTTTTTAAATCTTCATGCGTTGTATCTACCCCTGAGTCTAAAACAGCAACAATAACTGTTTGCGGTTTTTTGTTTTTTGTTCCCAAGAAGTCGTATGCCTTTTTAAGGCTTATTCCATAATATTGAGTAGCGTCTAGATCTAATAAATGCCAACCTTTTGGCGTTTCAGATTGAGCAATAGAAGAATAACCAATTCCACATCCTATTAGGATGGCAAGCACAGTCCTACAAATCATGTATTGTAAATTTTCTCTCGGTACAAATTTGCAGAATCCTACTGATAAATAAAGGTTAGAGTTTCCTAATTATTCGTTCAATAGACCCTCAACTAGGCTAAATTTCCTAATAAAATGTTAAACCTTACTGTATTCGCGCCATTTGTCAATGGCAGCTTCTATATCCTTCGGTATGGGGGATTCAAAAAATATTTCTTTTCCGGTTGCGGGATGAATAAAGCCTAGTGTTTTTGCGTGAAGAGCACATCTTGGGCAAGCTTCAAAGCAATTGTCTACGAATTGTTTATATCTAGCATATACAGTTCCTTTTAAAATTTTATCACCTCCATATTCTACATCATTAAATAAAGTATGCCCAATATATTTCATATGTACCCTTATTTGGTGTGTACGTCCTGTTTCTAATTTACATTCAACAAGGGTTACGTAGTTAAATCGCTCAATTACTTTATAGTGCGTTATAGCATGTTTCCCGGTTTCTCCTTCAGGATATGCGTCAAACATTTTTCTATGTTGTTTATGTCGGGCAATATGTGCATTGATGGTTCCTTCATCTTCTTTTATATTGCCCCATACCAATGCAACATAACGTCTATTTACAGTATGATTGTAAAACTGTTTGGCTAAATGCGCGGCGGCTTCACCCGTTTTAGCTAATACAATTAATCCAGTGGTATTTTTATCAATACGGTGAACTAATCCAAATCTGGGTAAGCTTTCTTCGTTTACTTGTGGGTTTTGTTGTCTTAAATAGTAGGCAACTCCGTTCAAAAGGGTACCACTAAAATTGCCTACTCCTGGATGAACCACCATATTTGGGGGCTTATTAATGACCATTAAATATTCATCTTCATAAACAATATTTAACGGAATAGGTTCCTCTTTTAATACAGTGTGTTCAGGATTAATCAGGCTCATTAAAATGATTTCGTCACCTGGTTTAATTTTATAATTGCTTTTAACTGTTTTGCCATTAACTGTTAAAAAACCTGCTTCAATTCCTTGTTGAACTTTGTTTCTAGTAGCCCCTTCCATATGCATTTGAACCCATTTGTCAATTCTGAAGGGTTCCTGGCCTTTATCTACAATAAAAACCTTTCGTTCATATAAGGCATCAGTCTGTTCTTCTGAAATTAATGCTGTATCTATCTGCATGCGGCAAAATTAGCTTTATTTTTGTGGTATGGAGCAGGAAGTCATATTCAAAGATTTGGGTAAAAGGAGTTACAAGGAAGTATGGGATCAACAAGAGTCTTTGCTAAAGGCAAATGCAGATATTAAAATGGCTTTTAAATTTGGTAACCAACCGTCGCTAGATCCTAATAAGATTCCTACTTTACATCATTTATTGTTTGTGGAGCATCCGCCAGTGTATACGTTAGGTAAAAATGGTAAGGAAGAACATGTACTAATTAATGAAGCTGAAAGACTAAAAAAAGGAATTGAATATTTTCATATTAATAGGGGGGGAGATATTACTTTTCATGGACCAGGACAATTAGTAGGATATCCCATTTTGGATCTTGAACGTTTTAAAACTGATTTGGGGTGGTATTTAAGAACACTTGAAGAAGCGATTATTTTGACCATGGCAGATTATGGTTTAAAAGGAGAACGAAGTGCCGGAGAAACAGGAGTTTGGTTGGATGCACATATTAAAGGGAAAGAAAGAAAAATTTGTGCGATGGGAATTAAGTGTAGCAGATGGATAACCATGCATGGTTTTGCCTTTAATGTAAATACCGACTTGAGTTATTTTGATCATATTGTACCATGTGGTATACAGAATAAAAAAGTAGCATCATTGGCGCAAGAATTAGGCCATTTAGTTGACTTGGAAGAAGTAAAGTATAGGGTAAAAAAACATTTTGAAACGCTCTTTCAATGCAGATTGATTGGAGACTAATGAATTATTGGAGGTAAAATTTATTTCTTTCTAACAATTCCCCATTGCAATAGAGCTCAAAATGATACCATCCACTGTGATAAAAGTTGCTCTTTTCAACTATCCATTTATCTTCATGAAAGTTGGTAATATTGTGTAATAATTGTTTGCCATCGTAAATTAAAAGGCTGTATCGTTTAGATTGAGTATTGGGTAATTCAATGGCAAGGTTGCCTTTTAAATTGGTAAATACATAAATTGATGGGACCCAATTATCTTGTATATCCATTTTGAGTACAGGCGAAAATATAACGGTTGTCTTATTTTTTCTTATTAAAGTGTCTTTGGTATTTTTAAAAATGGAATCTTTAAATCGGTTATAGTCTGCCTTACTTAATTCTTTAAATAGTGTACCCTTTATAAATATTTTTTGTTGGATAGATGATTTTTGCGCTACTTTTTTAGTGTTCTTTTGCGCAGCAACAGTACTAGAAAATAGAAAAGCTAAACTTAATAGAATACATGAACGCATAGAATACAAAAATATTAAAATTTATTAAAGTCAAAATATTAAGCGGTTATTCGTTAAACTTCTATTGCCTTGTAAGCCTCCGCTGTGAATAATTAATACAGAAGCTTGATGACCAAAATATTGCTGCTCTAATAAATCTTCAACGGCATAAAAAAGTTTAGCAGTGTATACTAAATCGGTTGGTACCGCTTCTCTTTCAAAAAGATTGTTCATATAGTCGATTAATGCAGGCGGATGTTTAGCATATCCCCCAAAATGATAGTGATGAAAAGTTGTAAAATCTTTGGTTAGTTCAAGTGGGAGAATGTTTTTTATGGATTCTTCTAAACCATAATTGTTTTTAAGTACACTAATACCAATCACTTGTTGAATAGCAGTTGACCCCGCAACTAGTCCAGCCATCATGGTTCCTGTTCCACAAGCGCAAAGAATATGGGTAAAAGCAGCGCAATCTTTTGTGCTTAAAATGGAAGCGGCACCAAAAGTTCCAGGCACTCCATACCCCCCCTCTTGAATCCAATACCAGTTTTCATTGGCATATTGATTCATTATTGCTAATTTATTTTTATATGTTTCTCTGGATAAATAATAAAGTTTCATTCCCCTTGAAACAGCTTCTTTTAAGGTGGGAGAATCTGCTGGTTCACCTCTTATAAAGCCAATTGCATTTAAACCATTTAGTTTACATGCAGCCGCAAGTGCCACAATATGATTGGAGTAAGCCCCGCCAAAGCTAGCAACGGTATTATATTTGAGTTGTTTTGCTTCTGCTAAATAGTACTTTAATTTAAACCATTTATTGCCACTAACAATTGGATGAATTAGATCTGTTCTAAGTGTGCTTACTTCAACAGTTGAATTAGATAATGTCTTGAGTGGCTGTAAAATAATTTTATTGATGTCGAAATCCATATTATTATCAATTATTACAATGCTAAATGAATTAACTTTGTATGGTAAAATTAAGCTATGAAACCAACTCTTGTGATTTTAGCCGCCGGTATGGCTAGCCGCTATGGAAGCATGAAACAAATTCAGTCGTTTGGTCCTGATGGAGAAACCATTATGGATTACTCCATTTATGATGCCATTCAAGCTGGTTTTGGTAAAGTTGTATTTATCATTCGAGAAGAATTTGCCGAACAGTTTAAAAATATATTCGAACCTAAGTTAGCGGGCAAAATTGCAACAGACTATGTTTATCAGCATTTGGAAGCATATACGAATGGTTATTCAATTCCTGCAGAAAGAGCAAAACCATGGGGAACTGCCCATGCTGTATTGTGTTGCAAAGGTAAAGTGAATGAACCTTTTGCAGTAATTAATGCAGACGATTACTATGGTAGAGATGCATTTATTAAGGCATTTGATTTTTTGACTACTGCTTGTAATGCATCTACGTTTGCTTTGGTAGGATACGAACTACAGAAAACATTAAGTGAAAATGGAAGCGTTAGTCGAGGAGTTTGTACTGCGGATGAAAATAATAATTTGACTGAAATAAATGAACGAACTAAAATATATCGTGAAAATGGGCAAATTATTTATGAAGAAGAAAATGGCAAAACCCCTTTGCCAGGTACCAGCTTAGTAAGTATGAATTATTTTTGCTTTGCACCAGAATTTATTGACATGTGTGAAGGGATGTTCACTGAATTTCTTGCTGAAAAAGGACAGGAATTAAAGTCTGAATTTTTTATTCCTTATGCAGCCAATGAGTTTATTCAATCTGGTAAAGGGGTATTAAAAGTACTTCCTACTTCTGCTCAATGGTTTGGAGTGACATACAAAGAAGATGCTCCAGGGGTTCAATCTGCCATTAGTAAATTGGTAGAGGATAAAATCTACCCTGCTTCTTTATGGAAATAAATATTCAGATAGTTTTTAAATAAGAAAAGGTCTCAGCTGCATAATGTAACTGAGACCTTTTTAAATTGAATACACTTTATTTTCCGTAAGCCTTAACAAAATAAACACAATCTTCTACTTTATTGATTTGTGCTTTTCTTTCAACTCCTTTTAAAGAAGATTTGCTTGGAAGTTTAACTCTTAGGAAAGAAGTATCGCTTTTCTTTAAATCTTCTATAATAGCATGAATATTTTTAGATTTAACTGCAAATGCTACTCCATCTGCTTGTGCTTGTTTTGTACTTAGTACGCCTATTACTTCACCATTCTTATTAAAAACAGGTCCGCCAGAGTTTCCTGGGTTAGCGCTAATTTGAATTTGGTAAGATAATGAGTCACCATTAAAACCAGACTTAGCACTTAAATATCCCATTCCGTATACAATTTCATTTCTTGGATAACCTAGTGTGAAAATTTCTTCACCTAAATCAGCATTGTTTTTTTGTATAATGTAAGGAATAGACTTGATGGGCTCATATTCATCATCGTTAATTTTTAAGATGGCCAAGTCTTTAACATGATCAATTAAAACGATAGAAGATTTGAATTCTTTTCCTTCGCTATTTACCACAATAGCCCCAGTACCTTTAAGAATATGGGCATTAGTAACTATATACCCTTTAACGTCTACTAAAAAACCCGAACCACCACTTAATAAACGGGCATTCATCGGAATTTTAGAAGTTACTTCATTAATGATATTGCCTTGATATTGTTGATTTTTCTTTACTACTTCTAAATCTTTACCTAATTGTTCTAATTTGGGGTCATTCACCGAAGTTGAAAAATACATGGCCAAACCACTGATGAATAAAGCTATAACGCCTCCAACAGAAGCAGCAATAGCCGTAACTCTTTTATACTTGTTCCAAAATTGAATTACTTTTCCTTTAGGGCTTAATGCACCCCCTTCGTTTAAGTCACCTCTTTCTAAAAGATTTTGATGAACCTCGTGTAAGGTTTGCTTTATTTGAATATTGGCAGAATAATCTGCAATTTGATGCAAGAACATATTATGCTCTACCACCATCTGATCAATTTCAGGGGTAGTATTGCGAAGATTCTCAAAATAAGCACGCTCTTCAGGGCTCATTTCTCCGCTGAGGTATCTTTCAATTGCATCTAATAATAAAATATCATCCATATACTTATTCTCCAATATTATATTGCGAAAAGAATAATTTCTTTAATCGCATCAAACATTTGTATTTCTGGTTTTTGGCGTTGTCAGCATTAGTGTAACCAAATTCAGCTGCCAATGCATTCATATCCATTTTCTTAAGATAATAGCCTTGAAGTAAACTTTTGCAAGGTTCTCCCAAACTATTTAAAGCCCTATCCATGATAACAAACTCCGCATTCCTCTTTTCATGCGTTTCTAAATCCTCTTCAACGGCTACTGTTTCTTCAAACCCATCAACTGATCCTGTAAACCTTCCCAGTTGCTGAAGTCTTTTTAACCAAAGCCTTCTGCAAACAGAATAGAGATATGTTTTAATTTGACAAGTCAGCACAAATGAATCAGTTTGAGATTTTTCATATAAAGCAATCATTGCTTCCTGAAAAATATCTCTTGCTTCATCATAGCTCCCATTGTTATTCAAAATAAAAGTCTGAATCATATTAAAATTATCTTTATATATGATTTCAACAGACTTAGAATCATTGTGAGCCAGTCCCTTCAATAATGCTTGTTCGTTCGTATCTCCTTTCACTATCTGTTCCTTTAATACAGTTATAGGCTTAAAAGTAACCCAAAATAGCCCTAAAAATTTTTATAAAAAAAATTTGAAACGCCGGGTTACCTTTTTCTCGTTGGCGTATTAATCAGTAATCATTCAAACTAAAAAAGAAAAAAAATGAAAAAATTGTTATTCGTATTAGCATTAGGCGTATTCGCATCTTGCGCTGGAGAAAACAAAGAAGCTGCTGCTGACACTACTGCAACAACTGTTGACACTGCTGCTGCAACTGTTGATACTGCTGCTGCAACTGTAGATACTACTGCTGCTCCTGCTGTTGACACCACTAAGAAGTAATTAGAACAACCTATTGGTGAAGAGAATTGGTGAGGTCTAGCTTGCAGAAAGTACAATAGGTTTAAAAGTTTCATATGGCAAGCAATCGTTAGAAGCCGCTCCGTTTCCACGGAGGGGCTTATTTTTTATAAAACTGAGATGAAAAACTAACTAACCCTAGTTTATTAATTTTGAAATAAATTTTTTGCTTTCTAATCAATTCTTATATTTGAGATGTCATGCAAACAACAACTAACAACTGGTTTTATTCTTTTTATTATTTCTTCTTTACAAAAAGGAGCCGGGTCTAGTTTGCAAAAGCATAAAAAGTTTTAAACAACATATAGGTCCCGGCAAATAGCCGGGATTTTTTTTATCTATATAGCAATGAACAAAACAAAAGAAATAAATACCATCCCAAAAATTAGTTTGAATCCAAAAGCTACAGGTATTTGTATTCAAGGATATGAAGGCAGTTTTCACCAAGTGGCTGCTAGGCATTTTTTTGGTAAAGATGTAGCGGTTATTCCTTGTGCTTCATTTAGACAATTAGTTAAAATTAGTTTAGATGAAACTGCTTCAAGGGGAGCCGTAATGGCTATTGAAAATTCTATTGCTGGAAGTATTTTGCCTAATTACAATTTATTGCAGAAGGCAAACTTAAAAGTAGTAGGTGAAGTGTATTTATCTATAAGCCAAAATTTATTAGTTAATAAAGGGGTAAGCTTGGGAGACATAAAAGAAGTGCA
This sequence comes from Sediminibacterium sp., assembly GCF_051860225.1. Lineage (GTDB taxonomy): Bacteria > Bacteroidota > Bacteroidia > Chitinophagales > Chitinophagaceae > Sediminibacterium. The sequence goes on along the minus strand of NZ_JBHYEI010000002.1, from coordinate 397,140 downwards.
TAGTCATCCTATGGCGATTTTACAATGTCTTGATTTTTTAGAATCTCATCCTTATAAATTAATTGAAACAGAAGATACTGCTTTAAGTGCTAAATATGTATATCAACACAAGTGCAAGCATATAGCTGCAATTGCGAGTAAACTGGCAGCTGAATTATACGATTTAGAAGTCTTAGTGCCAGATATTCAAACACAAAAAAATAATATTACGCGCTTTTTAATTTTGCAACGCACGAAAGAAGCAAAGCCAGTTGAAGGAGCCAATAAAGCATCTATTTATTTTCAAACCAATCATTCTAAAGGCATTTTAGCGAAAGTATTAACCGAAGTGGCTAAAACAGGAATGAATTTAAGTAAGCTTCAAAGTATGCCCATTCCAGGTAGTCATTTTAAATATGGATTCTATGCTGATATGGAGTTTGATCAAATAAAGCAATTTGAGAACATGATGAAAAAAATTGAATTGCTCACCAATAATGTTAAAGTATTTGGTATTTATAAAAAAGGAAAATTGGTAAAAGGATAACAATGCAAATTACTAAGTCAAAAAGGTTAGAAGGGATTGGAGAATACTATTTTTCTCAAAAGCTTAGAGAAATTGAACAACTAAATAAAGCGGGAAAAAATATTATCAATTTAGGAATAGGCAGTCCCGATCTTCCTCCACATCCAACTGTAATAAAAGCTTTACAAGATCAAGCTGCTTTAAGCACAACACATGCTTATCAATCTTATAAAGGAGTTCCTTTTTTAAGAAATGCAATGGCCGGTTGGTACGAAAAATACTATCAAGTTAGTTTAAATCCCGAAACTGAAATATTGCCTTTATTAGGAAGTAAAGAAGGCATTATGCATATCTGTATGACTTATATAAATGAAGGTGATCAAGTATTGATTCCCAATCCTGGATACCCTACATATACTAGTGCGGTAAAATTGGCAGGTGGTACACCTTTTTATTTTGATTTAACAGAAGAAAATAACTGGGAGCCCAATTTTGAGGCATTGGAAGCAAGTGATTTAAGTAAGGTTAAATTGATGTGGGTGAATTATCCTCAAATGCCTACAGGAAAAAAACCAAGCATTGAACTATTTGAAAAATTAATTGCATTCGGAAAGCAACACCAAATTTTAATATGCCACGACAATCCATATAGTTTCATTTTAAATGATGAACCAATGAGTTTGTTGAGTATAGCAGGTGCAATGGATACCGCTATTGAATTAAATTCATTGAGTAAGAGCCAAAATATGGCAGGATGGAGAGTAGGGATGCTATGTGGTGCAGCAGAAAGAATAAATGACGTGTTAGTTTTTAAAAGCAATATGGACAGTGGAATGTTTTTGCCTGTTCAACACGCTGCAGCAGCTGCATTAAGTTTAGGCAGTCAGTGGTATGATTCTGTTAATGAAGTTTATGCAAAGCGAAGAGAAAAAGTATTTGAATTATTAGATACACTGCAATGTAAATACAGTGCCAATCAAGTGGGGATGTTTGTATGGGCCAAAATTCCAGTAGGCTTAAAAGATGGATATGAATTGAGCGATCAGGTATTGTATAATAGCAATGTTTTTATTACGCCAGGTGGCATTTTTGGTTCTGCGGGTAACCAATATATAAGGGTAAGTTTATGTGGAAGCATCAACAAATTTGAAGAAGCGATTCAACGAATAAATGAGCAAAAGAAAAAATAAAAAAAGAGTATGGTTATTTCAATTGTAGGAATAGGATTAATAGGGGGCTCACTTTCTATAGCATTGCAAGAAAAGGGATTGGCAACACATGTAATTGGGGTAGAGAATAACCCGGAACATGCTGCCAAAGCGATTGAATTAGGATTGGTGCAGGAATGCTTACCATTAGTTGAAGCAATTAAAAAATCATCTTTAATTGTAATTGCAACACCCATTAATGCGGCAGAAAATGTGTTGCCCACTATTTTAGATAAAGTGAGTAATCAAGTGGTCTTTGATGTAGGTTCTACCAAATCAAAAATTGTAGAAGTGGTTAAAAATCATCCTAAAAGGGGCAGGTTTGTTGCAACACATCCTATGTGGGGAACTGAAAATAGTGGACCAGCTGCAGCAATTAAAGGGGCTTTTAGTAAAAAGGCCACCGTTATTTGTGATAAAGCACATTCCGATCAAGACGCTTTAGAAATGGTTGAGAAAATATATGATTTATTAGAAATGCATATTCTATACATGGAATCAACAGCACATGATATGCATGTGGCTTACATTAGTCATATATCGCATATTACTTCTTTTGCTTTGGCCAATACTGTTTTAGAGAAAGAACGCGAAGAAGATGCCATTTTTGAACTAGCAAGTGGTGGATTTGAGAGTACGGTAAGGCTTGCAAAGAGTAATGCAGCCATGTGGGTGCCCATTTTTATGCAGAATAGAGACAATGTATTGGACGTATTAAACGAGCATATTAGTCAATTAAGAAAATTTAAGTCTTGTTTAGAAAAAGAGAACTATGAATATTTACAAGAATTGATTGAAAATGCGAATGGAATAAGGAGAATACTTAAGTAAAACACCGCAAAGCAGGCTATATAGAGTACCTTTGCACAAATTTTAGAATACATGATTACATTTGAAGGGTTGGGAATTGACGAGCGTTTAATTCAAGCAACCACAGAGTTGGGGTATGTGAACCCAACGGCAATTCAGGAACAGGCGATACCGGTCTTATTGAGCGGAACGACTGATTTTATCGGTTTGGCGCAAACCGGCACGGGAAAAACAGCAGCATTTGGATTACCCTTGTTACACATTATAGACGCAGCAGCTAAGTACCCACAAGCATTAGTGGTTTGTCCAACACGCGAATTGTGTTTGCAGATTGTGAAAGAGATTGAGCTGTTTAAGAAATATATGACCGGCATTTCGGTTGTTGCAGTTTATGGCGGAGCTTCTATTGGATTACAAATCCGTGATTTAAAAAGAGGCGTACAAATTGTTGTAGCTACTCCAGGTAGACTAATTGATTTGATTGAGCGTAAAGCGATCAATCTAGAACAAATCAGTTATGTAGTATTAGATGAAGCCGATGAAATGTTGAATATGGGCTTTCAAGATGATATTGAGTTTATCTTAAAAAACACTCCTCAACGAAACAGTACTTGGTTATTTAGTGCAACCATGCCACCAGAAATTAGAAAAGTGAGCAAGCGTTACATGAAAGAGCCCAAAGAAGTAACAGTGGGTAAAGTAAATACTGCAAACAAGAGTATTGATCACCAATATTACGTTACTACTGCCCATCATCGTTATGAAACACTCAAGCGCATCATCGATTTTAATCCAGGTATTTATGGAATTATTTTCACGAGAACCAAATTAGATGCACAAGAAATTTCAGAAAGATTAACTAGGGAAGGGTACGATATTGATGCATTACACGGCGATCTTACACAAGGTCAGCGTGATAAAGTAATGGGCCAGTTCAGGGATAAAAGCCTCCAATTGTTAATTGCAACAGATGTTGCTGCAAGAGGTATTGATGTGCAAGGGATAACCCATGTAATCAATTTTGAATTACCTGATGACGTGGAAATTTATACGCATAGAAGTGGTCGTACAGGTAGAGCTGGCAACCACGGAATTTGTATTTCAATTGTGCATGCAAAAGAAACTTATAAGCTGAAGCAGATTGAAAGAATCAATAATTGTCATTTTAGTAAGCTAGATATTCCTTCAGGAAAAGATGTTTGTAGAAAACAATTCTTCTCTTTTATGGACAAGCTTTTGTCTGCGGATATTAGTCATGGAGATTATGAAACCTATGTGCCTATGTTAGCAGAAAAATTTGCTGACGTAAGCAAAGAAGATGTGTTAAAGCGAGTAGCTGCGATGGAATTTGACCGATTCTTGAAGTACTATGAAAACTCTGAAGATTTAAATATTAGGGAGCGTGATAGAAGTGCAAAGAGAGATCCAAATGATCGTGGAGACAATCGGTCTGCACGCAGAGAAAGCGGAAGAGACTCAGGTAGAGATGCGGGCCGTGGAGATAATAGAAAAGAGTATAAATCAGGCGGAGGTTATAGTAGGTTATTTGTAAACCTTGGAACCAAAGATGGTTTTTATAAGGCGAGCTTCTTACAATTTGTATTAGATATGAGCGATCTTAAGAAAGAAGTATTGGGTCGTATTGATATGAAAGACATGAATAGCTGGATTGAGATTGAGAAATCTGCAGCACAGCAAATGATTCGTGCTTTGGATGGTAAAAAGTACAAAGGAAGAAGCATTCGTATGAACGATGCAGACAGTGGAGGAGGACGCAGATAATTTTATTAATAAGCAATCAATCGAATATGGAACAGACCTTACAGCAAGCAACCAACATCAATACTGTTCTTGCAAAAAGACCCCTAATCATTTCCGGCCCATGTAGCGCGGAAACTGAAGAACAAGTTTTAGCAACTGCCAGTCAACTTGCCGCAACTGGCAAAGTAGATATTTTGCGTGCAGGAATTTGGAAACCAAGAACAAGACCTGGTAGTTTTGAAGGCGTTGGAACAAAGGGGTTACCTTGGTTGCAAAAGGCAAAAGAATTAACTGGATTACCAGTAGCAGTAGAAGTAGCAACTGGGAAACAAGTAGAAGATGCTTTGCATTTTGGAGTGGATGTTTTATGGATTGGAGCCAGAACAACGGTGAATCCATTTAGCGTTCAGGATGTTGCTGATGCATTGAAGGGCGTAGATGTTCCTGTTTTGATTAAAAACCCAATTAATCCTGATTTAGAGTTATGGATTGGGGCTGCAGAACGTGTTGCGAAAGCAGGTATTCAACATATTGGATTAATCCATAGAGGATTCAGTTCTTATGGAAATACAGAGTATCGTAATGCACCCATGTGGCACTTAGCCATTGAAATGAAGCGCAGGTTTCCTGAAATGCTGATGATAAACGATCCTTCTCATATTTGTGGGAGAAGAGATATTTTACAGGAAGTTGCACAAAAAGCAATTGACTTAGATTTTGATGGCTTAATTGTAGAAAGTCATATTGATCCAGATAATGCATGGAGTGATGCAAAACAGCAAATCACTCCTGCAGTATTAGGATCTATGATAGATGCTATGATTTGGCGTAAAGAAGATATTATTTCCGAGGAGTTGCACGTTCAAATGGATAAAATGCGTGCGCAAATTAATCAATTAGATGATGAGCTTCTACAACTCTTAGGTCAACGAATGAAAGTGGCCGATAAGATTGGGCAATATAAAAAGGACAATAATATTACCATATTGCAAACCAATCGTTGGAATGCCATTTTAGAGCGTGCCTTTGTAAAAGGAGGGCAGCTTGGGCTTAGTCAAGAATTTATCACTAAGTATTTTGATGCGGTACATATGGAAAGTATCAACCATCAAAATAAGATTATGAATTCATAATATGCAGAAGAAGCGCTTTTTATTCTCTGGAAAAGAGACTACCTTTTATTTTGATGCAGCATTTGGCTTAATTGAAAAAATTGTTTCAAAAGATAAAGTCATCATTGTAACAGATGAAAATTTGTTTCAAGCACATAAGCGAAAATTAAAAGGATTTAATACCATTGTTTTAAAGCCAGGTGAGCAATACAAAGTTCAACAAACAGTTGATGTAATTATTGACCAATTAATTTTATTAGGTGCCGATAGGCAAACCACTTTAATAGGTTTTGGTGGGGGAGTAATCACTGATATTACAGGATATGTTGCAGGAATTTATATGCGAGGGATAAATGTAGGTTATATTCCTACTTCTTTACTTGCGATGGTGGATGCTGCAATTGGCGGTAAAAACGGTATTGATGTAGGTGTATATAAAAATATGGTTGGATTAATAAGACAGCCCTCTTTTCTAATTTATGATTATAGTTTATTAAAAACATTGCCTTTGGCAGAATGGAGAAATGGTTTTGCAGAAATCATTAAACATGCTTGCATAAGGGATTTAAAAATGTTTGAAGAGTTAGAACAGAACAATATTACATTTTATAGGCGTAATCCTGAACAACTCGCAAATTTAATTACACGGAATGCTTTACTAAAAATTAAAGTAGTCCAAAAAGATGAGTTTGAGAAAGCTGATCGAAAGCTTTTGAATTTCGGACATACTTTAGGGCATGCAATTGAAAATATGTATCAATTAAGTCATGGAGAAGCTATTAGTATTGGTATGACCTATGCTGCATTAATGTCTCAGCAATTAAAATTTTATAAAGAAGCAGAGCGGGTTATTCAATTATTGCATCAATATGGCTTGCCTACTGTTGCTGATTTTGATACTAAAAAAGCATTTAATGTTTTATTAAAAGACAAGAAAAGAGAAGACGATTCAATCAACTATATTCTGTTGCAAAAAACAGGAAAGGCTGTTGTGCAACCTTTATTGTTGGTTCAACTACAAGAAATTTTTAAACAGTTTTAATTTTTCAATTTCTACTGATGATCGCTATTATTCAGCCATCAAATATACAAGGTGCTTTGCACGCAAATGCTAGTAAAAGTTGTATGCAGCGGGCATGTGCAGCTGCATTACTGCATCATGGGGAAACGACTATTTTGAATCCAGGGAATAGTTTTGATGATTTAGCTGCGATAGATATGATTCAAAAACTAGGGGCTAAAGTTATATCCAATTCAGATGGAAGTTTAACTATTCAATCCAAAGGAGTTACGCCGATAGATCATCAACTAAACTGCGGGGAAAGTGGTTTGGGAATAAGAATGTTTACTCCTATTGCAGCATTGAGTAATATAAGTTTAGCAATCAATGGGACAGGTAGTTTGTTAAAACGCCCCATGCATTTTTTTGATGAGGTACTGCCTTTGTTAAGTGTTAAAGTTAGCTCAGATAATGGTTATTTACCTATTACAATACAAGGTCCACTGAAGCCAAACAATATTTTAATTGATGGTTCATTAAGTTCTCAGTTTTTAACAGGGTTATTAATGGCTTTTGGTGCAGCAGAGGCAGATGGAGTTACCATTGCTGTAAATAACTTAAAAAGTAGACCCTATATAGACCTTACATTGAAAGTAATGGAAGCATTTGGAACAATTGTTCGAAATAATGAGTATGCTTCATTTAGTTTTTTTAAATCAGATCAAAAAAGGAAAAAAGCAACTGTTGAATACCAAGTAGAAGGGGATTGGAGTGGAGCTGCTTTTTTATTAGTAGCTGGAGCAGTTGCAGGTAACATTACGGTTAAAGGGTTGGATGTATTTTCAACTCAAGCAGATAAAGCAATATTGCAGGCTTTATCTGATGCAGGAGCTGGACTTTCGGTTCAAGAACATCAAATTGAAGTAAGGTCTTTGCCATTAAAGGCATTCCATTTTAATGCAACTGATTGCCCGGATTTATTTCCTCCATTGGTTGCTTTAGCAGCGTTTTGTGAGGGTACCACTGTAATTGAAGGTGTTCATAGACTAGCACACAAAGAAAGTAACAGGGGGGATAGTTTGCAAAAAGAATTTAGTAAATTGGGGGTTGAAGTAAAATTGCAAGATAATTTGATGCTTATTACTGGGTTGAGAAATGGATTAGCAATGGGGCAAATTAAACAAGCAATCATTCATTCCCATCATGACCATAGAATTGCAATGGCCGCGGCTATTGCAGCATTAAAAGCGGAAACTGCTGTAACCATTGAAGCAGCCGAGGCAATTAATAAATCTTATCCTGCTTTTTATAACCATTTGCAAAAACTGGGTGTGATTGTTGAAACAAGATTTTAGTGTCCTTTTAAATTGATATATTAACGTGAATGCATTTGGAAAACTATTTCGAATACAAATTTTCGGCGAGTCTCATGGCCCTTCCGTTGGATTAATCATTGATGGTTGTCCTGCTGGTCTTCCCCTATGTGTTGAAGATTTCGTGGAAGACACCGAGCGTAGAAAAGGTGGAGTACAAAAAGGAACTACACCGAGAAAGGAAGATGATTTGCCTATTTTCAAAAGTGGGATATTCAATGGAAAAACGACAGGTGCTCCAATAACTATTTTATTTGAAAATAATAATACCAGAAGCCAAGATTATGAAAAACATAGGGCCATACCAAGGCCAGGACATGCAGATTTTACTGCACACCAAAAATATGGTGGGTTCGAAGATTATAGAGGGGGGGGGCATTTTAGTGGAAGACTTACTGTATGTTTGGTTGGCGCAGGTGTAGTAGCCAAAAAATTATTGGCAAAATCTCAAATAAAGATTCACGCTACAATACAATCAATTGCGGGAGAAACAGATTTAGAAAAAGGGTTGCAAAAAGCAATTGATGCGAAAGACAGCGTTGGTGGAATTGTAGCTTGTTCTGCAACTGGTTTGCCAATCGGTTTGGGAGAACATTTTTTTGACTCAGTTGAATCTCTCATCAGTCATGCTGCTTTTGCAATACCTGCAGTTAAAGGCATTGAGTTTGGTGCGGGCTTTGCAGCCGCAAATATGTTTGGTTCAGCACATAATGATGCAATAGAAAATGCCCAGGGAAATACAACAACTAATCATGCTGGCGGTATAGTAGGGGGGATAACTAATGGTAATGAATTGATTTTTAGAGTGGCTATAAAACCTACCTCATCTACGCCAAAAGAACAGTTTTCCTACAACTGGGAAACCAATCAGCAAGAAAATTTTTCAATTAAAGGTAGGCACGATTTGTGTATAGCTTTACGGGTACCAGTAATTTTAGAGGCAGTAACGGCTATTGTATTAACCGATTTAATGTTACTGGAACAACAACTTAAAAGAGTATATTAATATGAACGGAGAATTAATTTATCATATTACTACCCAAGCTAAATGGGAAGAAGCATTGAATAAGGGATTTTATGAGGCAGATACCTTAGCTGTAGAGGGGTTTATGCATTGTAGTACTGCAGATCAAGTAGCGGGTGTATTAGAGCGATATTACCAAGGCCAAATAGGGTTAATTCAGTTAACTATTAAAAAAGATAAAGTAGAACGACCATTGGTTTTTGAATTGGCAGGTTCTATAAATGAAGTGTTTCCGCATATTCATGGAACCCTTAATTTAGATGCAGTAGTGGCAGTTACAAAATTGTAGTTTGCCATAACTTATTGAAAATCAGTCTATTTATATACGAATTTAATTTTTTATAATTTGAATTAATTTTCGGCATATTATTTGGCTTAAAGCGGTTAAACGTTGAAACCTTAATTAGATTTTGTACTTTAAGGTGTCTTCCATTATTCATTTAAAAAAACTGGATGCGTTTAATACTTATTTTATTGCTAGGATTGATTACAACTGGTTCTGCTCATGCTCAAACCCAAACTGACTCAGTTTTATTTAATCCTGGTTTCCCAGATAGTTTATTGTGGTCAATAGATAGTTCACTTAAGGCAGATGCTAATTTAGTGTATACTGGAAAAGTAATACTTGGTACTGCCAGTTTTTACAGCGCCAAATTTGAAGGGATTAAAACAGCTTCAGGGGATCGGTTTTCTAATAAATTATTTACAGGTGCAAGTAATAGTTTGCCTTTAGGAACCTGGGTTAAAGTGACCAATATAAAAAACGGCAAGTATGTTGTCGTTAGGATTAATGACAAAATGCATCCTAAGATGAAAAAAAGAGGGAGAGTTATCGATTTATCAAGATCTGCTGCCGAAAAATTACAATATTTAAAAAAGGGATTAGCTAAAGTAAAACTAGAAGTTGTATTGCCTCCCGATGTTAAAAATAATTAAAAGATAAAGTTATCATAATTTTAGAAAACCAATTTCAACGTGTATTTTTGTTTTTAAATTAACAAAAACCTGTTTATGAAGAAATTTCTGTTTTCTTTGATAGTTATCGGTTTGGCAACTGCTACATATGCCCAAGCGCCCACTAGCTACAAGAAAAGATCAAGCTTAGGTTTGGCTGTTTTCTTGAATGATATGTATACTGCTGATAAGATTAGTAGAACTTCCTTGTCACGTGTCTTAACCAAAGAGGGAATGACTCCAATGAAAGAGATGTCTCTTGGTATAGCTTTGCAGTATTTTGAAGGATTAACCGAGCATGTAGATTTCATGGCTACCGTTTCAGGAAATTTTTCTAAGTATCCTTTTTATTTTAAGTCAGGTAAAGCCCCTTCAATAAGAGACCAGTTTTTATTAGAAACTGATGCTAATATTAATGTGAAGTTATTGACCGACAAGTATTTTCTTGTTCCTTATATGACTTTTGGAGTGGGTGCATCAATGTACAATGGTACTTATTTTGCGGCTCAAGCCAACACTGGGTTAGGTTTGCAGTTTAATTTAGGTAGTGAAACATATGTGAATAGCCAGATTTTATTCCGCCCTGCTATTTCTGGATTAGCGGTTAATCATACTGCTTACACACTGGGTATTGCTTCTCCTTTAAAAGACAAGCCAGCCCCTGTATTAGTTACACCTCCACCCCCACCAATGCCAGTAGCGCCTCCCGCTCCAGTTGATACAGATAAAGATGGTATTAATGACAAGGAAGATAAGTGCCCTACAGTTGCTGGTGTTGTTAAATACAATGGTTGTCCTGTACCAGATACAGATAAAGATGGTATTAACGACGAAAATGATAAATGTCCTACTGTAGCCGGACTTGCTAAATACAATGGATGTCCAGTACCAGATGCTGATAAAGATGGTGTGAATGATGATGAAGATAAGTGTCCTTCAGTTCCAGGTTTAGCTCGTTATCAAGGTTGTCCAATTCCAGACACAGATGGTGATGGTGTTAATGACGAAGAAGACAAATGTCCTAGCATTAAGGGAACTCGTGAGAACAATGGTTGTCCTGAATTGAAAGCTGCTTACAATTTTGATAACAAGAAAGTACAGTTTATTTCCGGTTCAGCTGTTCTTACTAAAGTTTCACAAGTTGAGTTGAATAAAGTGCTTAAAGCGTTAAATGAAAACCCAACTTTAAAATTATTTGTTGAAGGACATACTGATGCTTCTGGTAGCGACAAAATCAATTTACCACTTTCGATGAAGCGTGCTGAAGCGGTTAAGTCTTACTTAGTAGGAAAGAAAGTTGATGCTTCTAGACTTACTGCTGAAGGATTTGGAAGTAGCCAACCAATTGCTGATAATAAATCTGCAAAAGGAAAAGCACTAAATAGAAGAGTTGAATTTAAAGTTCAAGAATAAATATTAAACTGTTTAGTCCTTCAATAGGATGACAGATTTTAAAAAATCCCGGTTAGTTAAACTAGCTGGGATTTTTTAGTAAATAGACGGTCTTAGGACTATTTTTTGTTCACAAGCTTTTAGTGAATTCTGTCACCTCTTAATTCAAGGTGTTTCATGATTTCAATTTCATGTGTAAGCCATTCTTTCCATCTTGCTCTGACTTTTGCTTTGGGGATATATTGTTCCGCAAGGGTAATAAATAATGTATAATGACCTGCTTCACTTTCCATGAATTTTCTATAAAATTTTCTAAGATAGGGATCTTCTAATCCTTCACTTAACCGTTTAAATCGCTCACAACTTCTTGCTTCAATTAGAGCCATTGTAAGTAACTGATCTAACATCCGATCTTCAATATGGCCGCCTTTATGTTGAAAAATCAATAATTGATTTACATATTCATCTTTACGTTGTTTACCTAAAGAAAGGCCACGTTTATTTAATTCGGCAAGCACTGCCCTAAAATGTCCCCATTCCTCTGTAACAATTGGGGCAAGGGCTTCTACTAATTCTTTTCGATCAGAATATCGTTGGATATAAGATATACAAGTTAAAGCTGCTTTTTGCTCGCAATAAGCATGATCTGTTAAAATAGCTTCTAAAGAGATACTAGCTAGATTAACCCATCTTGGGTCTGTTGGAAGTTGTAAACCAAGAATATTTTTAGTATGCTGTGAAATATTTTCAGTCATGATAGATTCAGTGTTATTTTTCAAAATACGCAAGACTTCCTCCAACCCAATCTTTATCTTGGTTATATCTTACACCAATCATTTTCCCTTTACTTAAACGAGCTAAATTGTTGACAGGAATAGGTCTTGCATCTCCTTCTTTCCAAAAATAAAAAATTCGCAGTTCTGCTTTAGCAGGTTCGTTAGGGGTTTCAATAACTGCTGCATATTTTACTTTCCTTTGTAAAATCCAATTTTCTGGATCCTTTACGGCTTTAATATCGCTAGGAGTTACATCAATAATAACCCCTTGCCCCGCAAATGAGAAAAGTGGTTTAAGCACATAATTTTCTAAGTCTGCAGGAATTTGTTTGAGCTCATTTAAAAACCAAGTGGCTGGAACATAGGGATGATGAATAAATGGTAGGGTATATTTACTAATTCTATAAAACCAATTTGGATGAGGGGTCCATTCAACATTTAAATTGCTAAAGAGTATTTTTCCCTTCTCTTGTATGGGCAAAGATTGTTGTTGTAAATCATCAAAAATGATTCGATTATAGATGCGCTTGATTTGTATTTTTTTATCCTCTTTATAGTAGTACAAATTTTCACCTTCCTGTATTAGCTCTGTTAAACAAACAACAGAAATTCCAGTATATTCTGCTGTAAAATAAAAATCAATTTTTGTTTTTTGTTGATGAGGCAATATTTCTAATAAAATTACTTCTTCGGGTAAATGATTGCCAACAATCAATTTTTGCAATAATTTAGTGTAGCTATTTGAGTCTAAATTGCTAAAATAAGTACTATAATTATCAGGAATAGAAAAGCATTTGCGATTAGCTAGATCATGCCATATTTGATAAGCAAAAAGCGTTGGGAATCCTTGCATTTCTATTAACTGCGGTTCTAATTCTCCTTTTTCATTTTCGCAAATACCAAAATCGAATGCAATGAAATGTGTGTGGTCGTTTTCATTTGGTACTTTTACATTTTCAGGAATGGCTAGATTGGTCAATTCTTTAAAATCAGGCGCTACAATTACATCAACAATTGATTCACAAGCTGAAAGTATTTTTTCTTTGAATTGTTTGTCAATAAAGACAGGTGTTTCTGCAACCCTAAATTCAATAGCTCCTTTATATTTCTCATTTAACGATGACAGGTATTCCTGATACTTCAATTCAGTAAATGATTCGTTAAATTGTTTTCTGATGGAAGTGACCATAGACGCTATTTTATTCGTTTAATAAACTGCCAATTGGTTTGCTGCGTGTGTGAGGAAGTTAGGAAGAATATGACTATAGGTCCATAATATTTTTCCAGGATCCATCAATTGTTCAACCATGCTTTGCCATTTTTCTTCCCCATGAGTTTCAATGACCATTTTCTTTTTGTCTTCACGTTGTAAATACATTGACATGCCTATTGCATCCGCTTCTGGGTGAAATTGAGTCCCCATAAAGTATTCGTTAAAACGAACAGACATAATAGCTCTTTCAAATGGAACATGCGGTCTATTTTTTTCAATAGCTAATATAGCTCCACCCATTTGTCTAATCTTTTCGTGGTTGGGTTCAATTACTTGAAAATCCCGGCTATCTACACAGTAAAAGGGGTCGTTTAATCCTGCAAATGTTTTTTCAAAATGGCCATCTTCCATCATATGTACTGGAAACACGCCAAATGAAGTTGATTTTCTTTTACAGACATTTCCTATTTCATAATATCTACACAATAATTGAAAACTATGACAAATAAAGAATGCATGTTTTTTGGGGAAATTTTCAACCTTGTTATTCCATTGACTTAACTTATCAAGCCAATTAAAGTATGCTTTTTCCCAGTCTGATCCTATTGTATCAAGTGGGGATCCGGGGCCACCACTAGAAATATACAGGTCATAATCTAAAGACGGTACTGCATTCTGCTGACGAACATTAAATTCATCAACAGCAATTTCGTATTCATTGGCTTTGCCCCACTCCGCTAAAATAGCCCTAATACAGCGCATGCCTTCGTTGGCCTGTCCTTCATACAAGTCTAAAATAGCTACTTTTAAAATGTTTTTTTGCAATGCTACCATGCTTATAAATAACTAAGATTGGTCTTTGGAGTTAATGTGAGCAGGGTTTCGTACATCAACTTAATGGTGTCTTCAATATCTTTTTTATGTATCATTTCTACCGTAGTATGCATATATCTTAACGGAATAGAAATTAACACGGATGGACACCCATCGTTAGCATAAGCAAAACTATCTGTATCAGTTCCTGTACTTCTGCTAAGTGTACGCATTTGAACAGGTATTTTGTTTTTTTCAGCAACTGTTTCTACTACTTCTAATAATTTATTATGAATAGCAGGGGCAAATGCAAGAGAAGGGCCTTTGCCACATTGGATATCGCCTTCAATGATTTTACTAATCATTGGCGTACTTGTATCATGTGTTACGTCTGTAATGATGGCAATATTGGGTTTAATTCTTCTTGCTATCATTTCAGCACCTCTTAACCCAATTTCTTCCTGTACAGCATTTACCACATAAAGACCAAAGGGTAATTGCTTCTTATTTTCTTTTAATAGACGTACTACCTCGGCAATCATAAATCCGCCCACTCTATTGTCAAATGCACGGCCAATAATAAAATCATAAGACAATTCATCATATCCTTCTTCATATGTAACAACAGAGCCTATTCGAATACCAAGTGCTTCTACTTCTTTTTTATTTCTAGCCCCGCAATCAAGACATAAATTTTCAATTTTAGGAGAAGGTTCTTTTTGTTCTGGGTTGCTTAAGCGAGTGTGAATAGCTGGCCATCCAAACACTGCCTTAACTGGTCCTTTTTTACCATGAATGATTACCCTTTTAGCTGGTGCAATCTGATGATCTACTCCTCCATTTCTTTTTAAGTAAATCAGCCCTTGATCATTGATATAATTTACAAACCAGCTTATTTCGTCACAATGCGCTTCAATAACTATTTTAAAAGGAGCAGTTGGATTAATAACACCCACTGCAGTTCCATAGGGGTCAGTAAAAATAGTGTCTACGTAAGGCTTTATATATTCCATCCATATTTTTTGCCCTTTGCTTTCAAATCCAACAGGAGAGGGGGTGTTGATGTACTTTTTTAGAAAATCCATTGATTTATCTGTGGTAACCACTTTAGATTTAGTTGTTTTTGCCTTTGCCATAAAGTTTATTTTAAATTCAATACATGCCAATGATGCCACAAATCGCTTTTGCTAGCATTAATCCGTCAATGATTGCAAGATAATAGAGAATGCTTTTACGTTGGTACATTAATAAGCAAACAGTTATTAACAATGCATAGGGGATACTGTTGAATATTATTCTGTGCAAATTAAAAGATTGTTCTAAAGCAAATAACCAGTATGCCGTCATACTTGATATGCTTAGTGGTAAAATGATCCAAAACAGGGTTTTCCTTATTCCAAATTTTACTACCCATGTTTTTAGTTGTTGATTAGCGTCATTTGCATAGTCTTTAAAATCAAAAAGCATGGATAATATGCTAATGAATATCCAGTTTTTAATTAGTAAAAGCCAGGTAAGCCTTTCTAAGCTTTGATTAGTGCCAGGAAAGCTGAGATCATAAAAAAGTACTGGCGAAAAAGATACCATACCCGCCCATACCAATCCGATTATTAGCGGTTTAATTAATCCGTTGCCCCTAAGCCCCCAATTACCCCATTTTGGATAGAGGTTCTTGTAATATCCTAGACCAAAGGATATAAAAATTATTAATATTATCCAGCTAAAGGGGTTGATTTTTGAAAAATGTGGCTGTAATCCATTCAACATTAAAAGCAGCAGAAGAAAGACAAGCCCAGTTAGCAATAGTTGTGATTTTTCAACCCAGTTTTGATTACTTAAATACCAAGCAGTTCTTTCATTTATGTGTATGGGAGCTCTTTTAGCTTCAACGTAATAGGCATGCGTGTAATAAAGTACACTTGAGGAAAACAATAACAAATAGAATAAAAAACTATTGAGTGGTAAATTTAGCTGCATGGAGCACTCAATAGCAAGTGCAACAGCACAAGTTCCGTAAAAAAAATTACCGTAAAAAAATCCTTTTATTAGTCGATTAAACTTCATTATCTAATTAAGATAATATTCGGGGAAGTTACAGTATCACTGCGATTATTCGCTTTGTCTTTTAGCCAAAACCTAAAGAAAGCAGTATCGTTTCTATTATTACAGCCGACAATAGAAGGAGTCCCAGGGACATTGGCATTATAGACAAATGTAATTTCTAGTTTTCCTTTTAGATTAGGGGTTCCAGTAAAATCTGGAACTCTATTAGGGCTTATGAATTGAACTCCCGGAGTGGTAGGGCAGGTTCTCGAAATCTTTTGAACCCAAAGTGTATCCTGAATGTCCCCCTCTTTATCGGTGAAATTCAACGAAAAAATGAGCAAATTACCCTGTCTGAGCTCGGTAGTATTAACTTCTCCGAAAGTTAATGTGGGTTTGGTATTGAACTCGTCTTTTTTACAACCGTAAAAAAAGACGGTAATTGTCAGCAGGATTAATAATTTTGTTCTCATCAGTATACTTTCTATTCAAATTTAGTTAAAACAATACAAACAAGGTTGGTACTACCCTTTGATATTAACAATATTTTTTCTGCAAGTGAATCTTCACTAGATCAATACTGTAATGCCGTATTTCAATTACAATACGAATACAATAAAGTTTATAGGCAATGGGTAGATTTAATCAACCCAACGAATGCTGCATTTAAGATACCACAAAATATACCTGCGTTGCCTATTTCTTTTTTTAAGAATCATTCAATTGTCACTGGTGAACATATGGTTCAGAAAGTATTTGAAAGTAGTGGAACAACAGGAGTGATTACTAGCCAACATCATATTGTAGACCTTTCTATATATGAGAAAAGTTTTATAAAGGGCTTTGAATTACAATATGGTGCTATAAAAGACTGGTGTATACTTGCTTTGTTGCCTGCCTATTTAGAGCGGGATCATTCTTCCTTGGTTTATATGGCCAATAAAATGATTCAAATGAGTGAATCAAAGCAAAGTGGGTTTTATTTGTATAACTACAATGATTTAGCAAAAACGTTAATGTCATTAGAATCAGCGGGGCAAAAAACCTTATTGTTAGGAGTAACTTTTGCTTTATTAGACTTTTCGGAACAATTTCCAATTCAATTAAACCATACAGTAGTCATGGAAACGGGAGGGATGAAAGGCAGGGGTAGAGAGTTGACTCGTTTGGAACTACATAAAACTTTAAGCCAACGATTTGGCGTTAAAAACATTCATGCAGAGTATGGGATGACAGAGTTATTAAGTCAGGCGTACTCAAAAGGAAATGGGCGGTATCAATCCCCTCCATGGATGAAAGTATATGTGCGAAAAGAAGATGATCCGTTTGAAATATTTACAGAGGGAACTGGTCTTATTCAAATTATTGATCTTGCCAATATTTATAGTTGTTCATTTATTGCTACGCAAGATATTGGCAGGGTATATGCTGATGGTAGTTTTGAAGTTTTGGGTAGAATGGATCATTCCGATATTAGGGGTTGTAGTTTACTTGTAGTTTAAACTAATCCTTTATACACTTCTACATGTTCTCTTGCAATTTTATTCCAAGAACAGGAATCCACAATCATTTGGCGGGCGTTTAGTTTTTTTCTATTCCAGTGAACCGTTTCTATTTCTGCCATGCTTTCGATAAATACTTTCATTAATTCATCCGAAGTATTTTTTGTAAGTGTGTAACCTGCATTTGCATTTTTAATAAGATCAACTAGGTAAGTATTTTCAGAAACTATGGATGGTATTGACATGGCAGCTGACTCTAATACAACAGTTGGAGCGTAGTCTAGACGAGATGGTCTGACCATTATATCTATTTTGCTAAGTTGTTCAAATTTCAAAGCACCAAAAACTGCAGGTTTCAGGAACACATATTTATGAAGACTTAATTTTTTGATTAATTTTAAAATGGCATTTCTATCACTACCATTTCCCATAATCCATAGAATGGCATTGTTAGACTGCTGCTTTTTAAATTTCGCAAAAGCATGTAAAAGTATATCTATCCCCATTTCAGAAATATTCAATTCACCATAATAGCAATAAATGATTTCATCATGCTTCATGATTTTAGGGGCGATATCAATATTGTTATTAATTAAGCCAATAGGAACTATATAAGATTTTTGCAAGTCAAATTGGCAATAGCTAATTAATTGGGTACGTTCAAATTCACTTCTAAAATGTATTGCTTTAGCCCATTGTATAATATTTGCATCAAAGTTGTCAAAATGTTTTCTTTTTAGAAAACTGCTATGTTCTAACGCATACGAATTATATCTTCCATGAGGCGAAAGGATAAAAGATATATTTCTTTTATTTAAATGAAAAATGATGGGGTAATAAATTGGAATTATTCCTCCATGTATATGTACAATCGTATTTTTTTTTATTTCATCAATATCATTTAGCATTTTATGGACTGTGTTCCACATGAATAAGTTAGTACTAAAATACTTTGTTTTATATGCCTTATTTTTGAAAATATCCACTGCTTTCGATCCTAGTTGCCATAGAGTCACATTATACCCTATTTTCACTTGTTCAGTTGCTAATTGGTTAGTTGTTTCAACCAGTGAATTATATTTTGCCTTAGCATTTCTAGTAAATACAAGATGTATTATTTCCATAAGAAATTCAGCATTTTAAATTATTCAGAATGAAAATACAGTATATTTATTTTATTTAAAGAAATTACTATGCAGTGGAAGTCGATTACTTCAAAATCAATATTTACTGCTTACTTATTATTATTCACCGGGCAGTTTCTTTACTGGATGGGGAGAATTTTTTCTGTCCATAATATTAAGTGGTTTCTTTTAAAATTGATTATATATGCTTACCTGATTTTATGGCTTTATAATTATATTAAAACCTGGTTGGGTACGTTGAAGCAGTTTGGCTGATTATTTTTAAACTTACCAATATTAGTGTGAATATGCAGTATCCTTATAGTGTAGATAAAACTTTATTAGATCAGCTTGCATCCAACAATCATTTTGTATTTACTACTGATTTAGAAGGCAATATTACCTATTGTAATGATGCATTTCAACAACTATATCAGATTGTAGGAGAGTCAGTTCAAGGGGTAAATATTGAGTCTTTATTTAATTCTGCCGATGCCGGCATACTTAAATCTGCAATTCACCAGACTCTTCAAACAAAATCCTCTACACCTATTTTATTAAAATTAAAACATCCTAATTTAAATACTACAGGATCAATCATACAGTATGAGTTTAACTTAATTAATGACAGAAGAATGCATCCAATTGCATTCTTGTTTATTGGAATTTTTGCTACTACCATTGCTGTTGGCACAAGCACAACAGTTGCTTCCTCTCCTTCCAGTGGTCTGTCTGGTCAAAATAGAGAGTGGTTTAGGGAGATTGCTGATTTTATGAAAGAAATGATTTGGTTAACTGACCACCAGCATCATTTAGTTTTTGTAAATAAATCTTGGTTAAAATTTAGAGGTGTTTCATTGGATGCAGAATTAGGAGATGCATGGATTGAAGCAATTTACTCAGAAGATAAATACAAAGTTAAACAAGCTCAACTAGCGGCATTTTCAAATAAGACTTCCTATACCATTCAATTTAGATTTAGACAATATGATGGTAATTTCAAATGGGTGGAAATGCAGGCAGATCCAATGTATACTAATCTAGGAGATTTTGTAGGTTATGCTGGTACATTAAAGGATATTACTAGTATTAAAGAACTCCAATTGCAACTTAACAGACAAACTGAAATGTTGGAGATATCTAAAGTGGAGTTTGCAAAATTTACCAAAATTGCCCAAAGGATAAATGTTGTCATTATTTTATGTGATCCAGGATATCGCATTACTTGGGTAAATGATAGTTTTGTTAAGCTTACTGGGTACCCTTTACGTGAAGTTACTGGGAAGAATCCTCAATCAGTTTTATCAGGTGAAGACACTGCTGCAGAAGTTTTAAATAAATTAAATACTGCCATTAATCAAGGTAAAAGCTTGCGAACTGAAATAATTTTTTATGCCAAAAATGGAAATAAAATATGGCTTGATTTAAAAATGGAAACCTTGTTTGATAAGCAAGGTAATGTGATTGGATATTTAACTATTCAGAATGATATTACTAAAAAGAAAATGACAGAAAAAGATGTGGAAGAACAGATGTCCCATCTTAAACAAATCTCAGATATAGCTTCATTTGAATTACGTCATGAATTTTCTAAAATCCTGCAAATCCTTCAAACAGCTAAATTTCAACAAAATACCCTTGAAGGATTACAACAGATACTTTTAGATATTGAATCATCTGCAAACACGATGAATCACGCCATACACAAAATTTCAGATGAGGTTAGTATCGCTTCTGATACTAATATAGCACTCAATAAGTTTTTATTAAATCAAGCAATTGAAGAAATTGTCTTGGTGGATGACGACCATATGATTAATAAATTAAATACAGTGATTATTAGGAAAGTAATTCCTAATATGAATGTGACTGTTTTTGATAATATTGAGGATTCAATAACTTACTTAAAAGGGAATCCAACTTTAAAAAGGAAGATATTCTTAGACTTGAATTTTATGGGTAGAAATGGCTGGGATTTTTTAGATGAGTATGAGAAAATGAATCAGCCATGGCCAATTATCATTTTAACTTCTTCAATCGATCATAATGATTATGAAAAGTCGAAGAAGTATTCTAATGTAACCCATTTTATAACAAAGCCACTTACTGTTCCTCAATTTGAATCGCTCAGTGAATTAGATGAAGCTTCTCCTGTTGGAAATTAAATATTCGTTTCATTAAAAGACCATTTTTTGTGGTATTTGTAGTGTGTAGTGATTTTAAAATATATTTTAATTCATTACCATTGTTGTAATACCATCCTTGATGATTGGTTGTTTTTTGATTATCATACGAAGCGTATGAGATGATGGGTAATTGCATATACATTGCTTCTAGTAATTGCGATAAATCGTTTTTTTTACGATTGGCTTCTATATAAACGAAGCAATTACTTCTAAGCATATTGAACAGTCTCAATTCTATTTTGGCATCAAATAATTGAATCAACTTACAGGTTGAATATTTAGCATATATAGCTTTTGCATAATTGTTAGCTTGCCAGTTTGTAATTGCTACTAATGGAAATTCATTCATTTTCTTAAAGCAATCAAAAACAATATGTATGTCATTTTCTGGGATAGCGTCACTTGTCATTAGTGCATATTTCCCATACAGAAAAGGATACATTTGATGATCTTTCGTTTGAATTATTTCATGAATGCATCGTTCCATATAAGTGTACATGTGTTTTCAATATTTTATTCCATTGAAATTTGTCAAGAGCCATTTTGAGTGAATTTCTTCTCATAGTAGACCAATGATTGTATTTAATTTCATTTAATGTTTTTAAGAGTAGTTTGGCTAAATGTTTGTAGTTATTTTCTTCCATCACATATCCAGCTTTGTATTCTTTTACCTGTTCACTTATAGTAGTCTCTGCGGAAACAATCGAAGGAACAGCTGCAGCTGCAGCTTCTATTATTGCAGTTGGAAAAAATTCAGATCTAGAAGGTCTAAGGAATAAATCAATCTGATTGAGTAGATTCATTTTTTCTTTTCCTTGAGGTAAGTGCATTAGATGAACAGATTGTTCAATATTTAACTTGCTAATTAATTCAATTAAAGCTGCTTTATCTTTTCCATCTCCAATTAGCCATAAACTACCCGACTCTAAGTATTTGTGTTTATAGTCAGCAAAAGCCCATAAGATTGTGTCTAATCCATAAGTTTTTATATTGAAGTCTCCCATGTAGGCAAAAACCGGCACATCTTTATTTCTTTTTCTAACTAAGCTAATTGTAGGATATTCCTTGGTCATTTTGATTCATTTAACTTTTCTAGGGTTAAAAAGTTCCAAATTCATGCCAATCAATCTGCTTATATAAATTATTGAATTTCATTTAATTAGGAATAATGAATAGTGGCTTGGTGTTCCAATTTTGGGAATTCAATTTCATTTATGGATTTTCAAATGCGGATAATCACTATTTATTTGCTCAATAACATGATTTAGCAGTTGAGTGACGGATTTAATTTCAACTAATAGCTGAGGGTCTGATGGCATTGTTTGTGCAATTTCTTCTATTCGCTTAATTGGCTTTGTTGCGATTTTTATACCCAATCCCCTTATTGCTGATTTCATACGGTGGGCTGTTTTTTCTACCATTTTCCAATCTTGTTTACTGGCTGAAAGTGATAATTGTTCCATGTCTGTTGGCATAGTCTTTAAAAACAAGCCAATCATTTTTTCTACAAAAGCTGTTTTATTTTTTCCCCAACCCATGATTAAATTTTCGTTGTATAATTTATTTTGGGGGTATCCAATAGGTTCAATTTGATCAGGGGATAAAATAAAGTCTTTCGTTGCAAGTGTTTTTGCAATTACACTCAATAACTGGTCTTCTTGAAATGGCTTGCTAATATATCCATTCATTCCAGCGTCTTTGTATTTTTTTTCATCGCCATTAAGCGCATTGGCTGTAACGGCAATAATCGGGATTGAGTTTTTTAGGGGATTTTTCATACTTCTTATAATTGAAGTAGCCTGCATTCCGTCTATATAAGGCATTGAGATATCCATCAATATAATATCATAAACAGTTTGCTGAACCTTTTCAATTACTTCTTTACCATTTTTTGCAATGCTAATTTGCATCTGCTTATTTTCTAAAATAGAGCGAGCAATAAACTGGTTCATTTCTACATCTTCAGCGAGTAAAATTTTACAGCCCCTTAGATTTTCATAATCATCTTCAACAATATTTTTATGATTTAAATTCAATTCCTTTTTAAAAGGAATTAAACAACTAAAAGTTGAACCAATGCCTGGCTTACTGTCAACTGCTATTCTGCCACCTAGCATTTTTGTTAGCGTTTTACAGATACTAAGTCCTAGTCCTGTTCCACCATATTTTCTCGTTGTGGATGAATCTGCTTGTATATATGGTTCAAATAGTTGCTCTATTTTTTCAGGAACTATTCCAATTCCGGTGTCTTGTATTTCAATTTTTAGCCAAATCTCATTTTCTGTTTCAGTGATTGCACTTAATGCAATGGTGATTCCTCCCTGATCTGTAAACTTGATTGCATTGCTTAAAAAATTATTGAGTATTTGACTTAATCTGTATGGATCTCCAACAATAATCGGGTTATCAATTAATTTATTTTCAAAGTTTAAGTATAGTTTCTTCTCCTTTACCCTTAATTTAAAACTATCTATTATTAACCCTATTTTTTCAACAACTGAAAATGGAATTGATTCTAACACCAATTTGCCTGAATTGATTTTTTCAAGGTGTAAAATATCATTAACAATTGCTAATAAATTACTCGAAGCATCTTTAATCATTGAAGCCATCTTATATTGCTTCTGATTAAGCTTTGTTTTTACTAGTAAGTCTACTACACCTAGAATTCCACTCATTGGAGTTCTTATTTCATGGCTAACGGTTGCAAGAAATAAGTCTTTTGCTTCTGATAGTTTTTCAGTAATTTCTATCGCATTTTTCAATTCGTTTTCGGCCCTAACTCTATCAGTTATATCCGTGTTGTATCCAATCAGCATTTCAATATTTCCTGTATCATCTAATATTGGATTTAATCCGCGTAGTAAATACTGTAGTTCTCCATCCTCCTTTCTCTTAGCCTCTTCTACAAATCCACTTAATTTGGTTGTTGTTACATAATTAAACAGCTTTTTGTAGGAAGTAATATCATTTACGTCATGGCTATTTTGGTTGAGTTGATTATTTTTTTGTTTAATTAACCATTCAATTGTCCATTGTCTTAATTCAATGTCTTTAATTGCAATTGGGTTTAAAAATAATTCTGCGTAGTCAGATTTTAATACTGCAATATCTATTGGAAGATGACTGATTACTTTTTCATAAATTGCTTTTTGTTTGTCTAGTTGTTTTTCAAGTTTATTCCTTATTGAGGTGTTATGATAAAGCCAGATATGACCTTTATATTCTGAGCCTTCAAATAATGGTATAAAATCTCTTTCTAACTTATTACCATTTTTCAATTCGATAATATCATATTTTACTAGGGTTCTATCATTTAATATTTCGTTTGTTCTTTGGAAAAAACTTAAAGTATCCAGAAATTCTTCTTGAATAAAATGAAGGCTGTTATTTATATCAATTCCTACTAATTCGTCAATAGGGGTGTTTATTTTTAGTAACTCACAGAATGATTTATTGATATTTATCACAAGCCCAATTTCATTTTCTATTACAATGCCTATTGGTAAATGATCTATAATTGCATTTAAGAATTGTATACATCCTAAAGTACTGTGATTTAACTCCTTTTCTTGTAATCGATGTTTTAATTTGATTATTTCATTTTCTTTTTCTTGTAATTTCTTTTCAAGTGCTAGTCGTGCAGATTTTTCCATTTCTAATTCTTTAGAAATCAACTGTTGTTTTGGAGATATATTGCTTTTTAAAGCCATTGGTATTACTTTATTAATTCCCCATTCTGCATCATTCTGTAAATAGTTGATTTCCCTATATCCAATTTTTTTGCAACAAGTATTACATCATTGTTGTATTTTTTTAAAAAAAACTGAATTATTTTTTTCTCATATTCTTTTAAGCTTGTTTCGGTGCTTAATAAATTGCCTAGCTGTGAAATATTTTCGATATTAATATCTTCTGGTTGTATGATATTATTCTCTGACATTACAATCGCTAATTCGATTATTGATTTTAATTCTCTAATATTACCGGGAAAGTTGTACTGTTTTAATTTTTCAATAGATTCTGGAGTTAGTGTTTTTACGGGTAATCTGTTTTCAGCGCAAAAGCTTTGAATGAAGTGTTTAGACAAAATTATAAAATCATTTCCCCTTTCTCTTAAAGGGGGTAGTTCTATAGGCATTCCTAATAATCTATAATAAAGATCTTCTCTAAACTCTTTTTTCTCTACTCCTTTCAATAAATTTTTGTTCGTTGCAACTATGATTCTAATATCTAATGGAATAACTTGATTGCCCCCAATTCTTGTTATTTCTCTCTCTTGTAATACCCTTAATATTTTTGCTTGTAAATGAAGATCCATTTCTCCTATTTCATCTAAAAAAATGGTTCCTTTATGTGCTTCTTCAAATTTGCCTATTCGTCTGGCATTAGCTCCGGTAAATGCTCCTTTTTCATATCCGAATAGCTCGCTTTCTAATAGTTCAGGTGGAATCGCTGCAACATTTATTGCTACAAATGGGAACTTTTGTCTTATTGAATTATAATGAATGGCTTTGGCAACCATTTCTTTGCCAGTACCAGTTTCTCCTGTTATTGAAACAGTGATATTTGTTTTGCTTGCTTTATCAATTAATCCATAAACCCTTTGTATGGCAATACTTTGTCCAATAATTACTTTTGAAAAATCATAGGTTTTTTTCAATTCATTTTTTAGTTCCTCAACTTCTTTTTTTAATCCTTTAATTTCTTGCAAATGTTGGAGTGCATTCCATAGCCTATCTTTTGTGTCTTCGTCTTTAACTATATAGTCAAATGCCCCGAGTTTCAATAGTTCCACTGCTGTATTAATTTCTTCTTGTCCTGAAATAATTATCACAGCAGTATCAGTATATCTCTCTTTTATTTTTTTAAGAATTTTACTACCATCTGCTTCTCCAACAGCTAGTGAATAATCCAATGTTACAACATCAGGTTGTTCAGGTAATTTTTGAAAAAATGTTTTTTCTGAATCAAATCGTTCAACTTGATAATCTGGATTTAAAGACAAATAATGCTCAAGCATGGTTCCATACCAGAGATCGTCTTCTAAAATGAAGATTTTTAGTGGTTTAGTAGGCTTCATTGGATTTGTTTAACGCATTACAATTTACTGATATTTTATCCTGAAAATTGGTTTTGAATCCCAAAAAGGGAAATTTTGTCTCAAATTTGAAATATTGAAATAACAAGCAAATGCTAATTAGTTGATTATTATGATGTTAAAAGATGGCATGTTTTTTATCATTTTTTAAGAAAATAGTGCAATGAATCATGCAAATCCAGCTATTAACTTGTTTCCGCAATTTTTTAACCAAGCTGCATTATTGGAAGCTATTTATAATAAGTTGCCAGATATGGTTTTTTTGTTTGATGTAAAAGAGCGGAAGTTTGTAATGAGAAATCCTGCCTTAGATAATATGCTAGGATTTGAGCATCTAAAAGACATGGAAATTAACTGTATCTCTCTTAGGTCATTAATACATCCTGAAGATTGGCGATTGGTTCAAAGTGGTTTGCAAAAAGTGGGTGAAACAGACCAAGAATATGTAGAAATTGAATGTAGATGTATAGATCAAAATCAACAATACCAATTTTTTCAAACTAGACTTTCCGTTTTTGAAAGGAGGGATGGTGCCATTTTATATTTAATTGGAATTTCTCAAAATATTACCGAGAGAAAAAGAGTTGAGTTACAAAGTCAATTATTAAAAAATAGACTGCACGAATTATCTTTTATAACTTCTCATGAAATGCGACATGAGTATGCTAAAATTCAATCGATTGTTAATCTCATGGATAATCGGTTTATTTCAGATACAGAACGTATTGATTTAATTGCCGAAGCAAAAAAATCAATACAGTTAATTAATACATCCATTTTTAAAATGAATCATAAGCTTTCATTTAATCAGCATGATGAATACTATGATATAAATAAAACTCCTGTGCAGTATACTCATATTATATTTATTGATGACGATGTATTAACCAATGTATTGAATAAGAAAATTGTGGAAGCATATATGCCTGATATGCCAGTTGAAGTTTTTATTGATATTGAAGATGCCTTATCAGAGATTCGCGAAAAAACCAATTTAAAACAAACTTTAATTTTCTTGGATATTAATTTCCCCGGTAGAGGGGGATGGGAATTTTTAGATGAATATGTGCGGTTTTCGGATGCATCTAATGTAATTGTTTTATCTTCTTCTATTGATAATAGAGATAGGGAGAAAGCCCGAAGTTATAATGTAGTTATTGATTATATAACTAAGCCACTCTCTTTCGATTTTATAAAAACCTTTTTTGAAGAGTTTAATACTCATTAGTTTGATAATCGGTAGGTCTACGTATTAATATGTTTCCTTATCTTTATTACTTATTTAATAGTTTATAAAGCTGTATGTAACGAATTATGCGAATACTCATTGCAGATGATCATGGTTTAATTAGGGAGGGATTAAAAAAAATTTTGTTAGAGTCACTTCCTTTTGCTGAAATTCATGATGTATCAGATTCGGCAGAGCTTTTTAAAAAATCAATAAAAGAGAAGTGGGATATTATTATTTCTGATATTAGTATGCCTGGTTATTCAGGTATTGAAATCTTAAAGCAAATTAAAACGCATGTTCCCAATACCCCTGTTCTAATGCTAAGTATGCATTCCCCAGAACAATATGCGGTGAGAGCAATTAAAGCAGGTGCTTCTGGATATTTAACAAAGGAGAGTGCCCCTTACGAATTAGTGACTGCGGTTCAGCAAATCTTAAGTGGAAGAAAATATATAACCAATCGCGTTGCGGAGGTTTTAGCTAGTTCACTTGAGATGGATACGAATAAATTGCCTCATGAAAATTTATCCGATAGAGAGTTTGAAGTTTTAAAGAAATTAGTAGAGGGGAAATCGGTTTCTGAAATAAGTGAAATGCTTTCTCTAAATATTAATACAATTAGTACTTATAGGGCTCGAATTCTCGACAAAATGGGACTCAAGAGTAATGCCGATTTAATCCGTTATGCAATAGAGAACAAAATCTCTTAACTGTAGTGTTTATACTACAAGCTGTCGTATAATTATAGGCTATTTACATGCAGTTCAACTACATTCATTAGAAAATGGATCTATTAACTTTGTGAATTAAGCTATCAAGCTTAGTTTAAAATCCAATTTTCCTGAAAAACCAGTTGTAGTGTCAAAACTACAAAAGCTTTGTAGGCTAGCCCTACAAAGCTTTCTTTTTGTGAAAGGTATATTTGGGTAAGTAAATATTTACAATGCCTCAGAACCTTAATATATTGATTGTTGAAGATGCTTTAATCATCATAAAGCAGTTATTTCATTTATTGTCTGACAAACAAACTTCTTTAAATATCCAAATTGCTGAAAGTGCTGAATTGGGCTTGCAAAAAATGAATGAACAATTTCCAGATGTGCTCATTTTAGACATTAAGTTGCCTGGTATTAGTGGGTTGGAGCTATTAAATAAGGTAAAAGCTGATTATCCTGGTTCAAGCCCATTGATTATATTTTTGACCAATATGCCACATTCAACTTATCGGTTTGAGTGTTTAAATAAAGGTGCTCATTTCTTTTTAGATAAATCAAGAGATTTTTTATTGCTACCAGAAATTATAGACAAGTTTATTATCAATAGAGATGCGAGGGCAATTCCTAACCTTTTAATTTCAAACTTATGCAGTACAATTTCGAAATAAATGATGCCTTAACGCATAATAACGAAATGATTGATCAGTTTTTGTTAGCCACTGATTTAGATGGAAATATTATTTATTGTAATGATTCTTTTCAACGCTTATATAAATTATTGGGCGTTCCTGTTTCAGGTTTGTCTATTGAATCCATATTAAATAGTAAGGAAGCAGGATTGTACAGGAAATCATTAATCCAATGTAAACAGAATAGCAATAGTGTAGAAAAGTTGACTTTTAAAAAACCTGGTTCTGATTGTGTAGATGAATATATGCATTTTACTATGCTCCCTAATCTGGATAAGAAAGGGAAAATCATTGGGGTTATTTTGAAGGGTGTTTCTTCTAATGCAAAGCCATCGGTTGAAAAATATACTAAACAGGTATCTATGGTTAATTCAACTTTAGTCAATCCAGGTATTTGTTTTGAAACCATGGCTGATTTTATGCCAGAAATAATGTGGCTGACAGATAAACAGCACCAAATTATTCAAGTAAATCAAGCATGGATTAATTTTTGTGGTACTTCACGAGAAGAAGAATTAGGTAATAGATGGATGAAGCGGATTCATCCAGAAGATATTGAAAGGTTCATAGAAGAACAAAAACATTTGTTTGCTACTCAATCAGCTTATGCAATTACCTTTCGATTTAAACGGTATGATGGTAGTTTTAGATGGGTAAATATGAAAGGGAACCCTATATACAGTGAAACTGGGGAATTCTTAGGATACACTGGAATTACCTTAGATATAACGCCTGTTAAAGAGGCTCAGATTCAAATTAGGCGACAGCAAGAATTGATGGAAAGTACTAAAATTGAATTTGGAAAATTTACAAAAATTGCACAAAAAATTGGGAGTATTATTATCATGTGCAATGCAGATAACCGAATTACTTGGGTTAATGATGCTTTCGTAAAAACAACGGGTTATAGTTTAAAAGAAGCTTCTGGTAAAACTCCGGGTAGTTTCTTGAAAGGTCCTGAAACAAGTAAGGAAACGTTGAAACGGATAAAGAAAGTGATTGAACAAGGTAAAGGGATTAGAACCGAGATTTTGTATTATACCAAAAATGGTTCAAAGGTTTGGTTAGATATAATGATTGAGTCTCTATTTGATCAAGATGGAACAATTACTGGTTACATAACTATTCAAAAAGACATCACATTGAAAAAAATTTCGGAAAAAGAAGTTATGGAGCAAATGAATTATTTGAAGAAGATTTCATTTATCACTTCACATGAATTGCGCCATGAGTTTTCTAAAATTTTACAGTTATTGCAAACAGCTAAATTTCAAGATCATAATGTAGCAACTTATTCACAGATATTTTCTGATATTGAACATTCAGCAAATTTAATGAATGACACCATTTTTAAATTGAATGATCAAATTAATTTTGCTTCTTCAAGTAGTATCTCCCTGAATAAGTATTTATTAAATCAAGCTATTGAAGAGATTATATTAGTTGATGATGATCATTTAGTGAATAAGTTGAATGAGCTGATTATACGAAATGTAATGCCAAGTATGCCAGTACATACATTTGACCATGTAGATAATGCATTGCAATATGTAAAAGATAATCCCAATACAAAACGTAAGATATTTTTGGATCTTAATTTTTCAGGCAGATCCGGTTGGGACTTCTTGCATGAATATGAAAAGTTGGGTCATGTATGGCCTGTTGTAATATTAACATCTTCTATTGATCATATAGATTATGAACGGTCAAAGAAGTTTTTGAATGTAACTCATTTCATTACAAAACCACTCACAATTGAACAATTTGAAAAGCTTAGTGAAATGGAGCATATGATGGTTCATTAATGGAGGGGTCTACTATTTTGCCATCCTATTAATACCACCCCAATAATGACTAAAACAGTTCCTAGAATTTGTTCTAGTAAAATGGGCTCATTCAAAAAAATGGCAGCTTGAATTATTGTTGAAACTGGACCAATACTTGTAACGATAGAGGCATTGTTACTTCCTATTTTTTTCATCCCACTACTCATCATAAAGGAAGGAATAACTGTTGCTATAACAGCTAATGCTGCCCCGTACCACCAAAGTTGAGAAGACATATTTACATTGCTCCATTGTTGCTGAACAATAAAATGTGTAAATACTCCAGCAGTTGCAGATAGCATCGCATAAGCTGTATATCTTGTGGCACCAACTTTAACAACCATCTTACCTGTTCCAACTAAATAAAACGAATACGTTACTGCGCATAAAAAAACCATGAATGACCCAAAGTAAAATTGTTCATTTTGTTGAATGGTACCCAATTCGGCATAATAGGCAATACCAATTCCTGTATAAGTGATTGCAAGTGCAATCAATTGAATTTTTGAAATATTGCTTTTAAAAATCCAAGTGTTAAGTAATACTGCAAATGTGGGGTACAGAAATAAAATCAAGCGTTCTAATCCCGCGGAAATATATTGTAAGCCTATAAAATCAAAAAAACTGCTTAAATAATATCCCAGAACCCCCAGTGTGATTATCCAAAGCCAATCTTTTTTTTGTAGCGGAACTGCAGATTCTTTTTTGCCAGATAACCAGGCAGCTACTAAATAGAATGGAAGGGCTAAGAACATTCTTAAACTTAGCAAGGTTAAAGCATCTACGCCAGTGTTGCGAAACGCCAATTTTACCCAAATCGCTTTGGTTGAAAATAATATAGCTCCGCCAATGCTTAACAAAAAGCCGGTTAAAAACAATGATGAGCGTTTGGACCCATTCATTGTTATACACTCACATTAAAGTCTCTGAGGGCGTCGTTTAAACTAGTTTTTAAATCGGTACTGGGCTTTCTTTGCCCAATAATTAATGCACAACTAACTTGATATTCACCAGCATTAAATTTTTTGGTATAACTGCCAGGTATTACTACACTTCTAGCTGGAACTCGGCCTTTCATTTCTATCGGTTCTGATCCACTCACATCAATGATTTTGGTTGATTGGGTTAATACTACATTTGCACCTAATACCGCTTCCTTTTCAACAATCACCCCTTCTACAACTATACAGCGACTACCAATAAAACATCCGTCCTCAATAATAACTGGACTAGCTTGTAAAGGCTCTAGTACGCCACCTATTCCTACGCCTCCACTTAAGTGAACGTTCTTGCCTATTTGAGCACAGCTTCCTACAGTAGCCCAAGTATCTACCATGGTGCCCTCATCTACATAAGCACCAATATTTACATAACTAGGCATTAAAACAACATTTTTAGCAATATATGCACCGTACCTGGCCGTAGCTGGAGGAACTGCTCTAACCCCTAATTCTTTATAATTGGTTTTTAATAGCATTTTATCATAAAACTCAAAAGGAGGCATTTCCCAAGTTTGCATTTGTTGAATGCCGAAATATAAAAGAATGGCTTTTTTAACCCACTCATTCACCACCCATCCATCTGCTTCAGGGCTTGCAACTCTTAGCTGACCTTTATCTACTGCTTCAATTACTTGTTTAACTGCATCACTATACTTAGCCTCCTTCAAAAGTTCTCTATTGTTCCAGGCTGCTAACACTAATTCTTGCGGCATATATAAAATTTTAGCAAAAGTACAATATTTAGCTTTTTTAATTGAATGAGAATGATTTAACGCATATCCTTAGTTTTGTTGAATGCAAAAGATGCTGATTATTCAAACTGCTTTTATAGGGGATGTGGTTTTAGCAAGCGCAATGTTAGAATCTTTGCATCAAGCTTATCCAACGGCTGAATTAGATATATTGGTTCGTAAGGGAAATGAATCTTTATTTGCAGGACATCCCTACTTGCACAATGTTTTGGTTTGGAATAAGCAAAACGACAAATACAAGCATCTCTGGCAAGTTTTAACTCAGATTCGGAAAAACAAATATGATGCAGTAATCAATTTACAACGATATGCTGCAACAGGCTTTTTGACTGCTTTTTCGAGAGCAAAAGAAAAAATTGGGTTTGATAAAAATCCACTCAGCTTTTTTTTCACTAAAGTAATTCAACA
Source organism: Sediminibacterium sp. (assembly GCF_051860225.1). Lineage (GTDB taxonomy): Bacteria > Bacteroidota > Bacteroidia > Chitinophagales > Chitinophagaceae > Sediminibacterium. The sequence goes on along the minus strand of NZ_JBHYEI010000002.1, from coordinate 364,620 downwards.
CCAAATGGGTATCAGTACTGGGTTGCATGAAATTGAGCGGAATCAATTGTTGTTGCATTGGCCCGCCCCCAAGCTTTGTATGCCCAAACTATATCCAACCGAAAAGGATTTTCATTTTGTTGAACAATTTAAGCATGGACAATACATTTGTTTTGCTCCTTCATCAGTATGGATGACCAAGCAGTTTCCGCCAGAAAAATGGATTGCATTTTTAAAACAATTGCCTTCAACAATTCAAGTATATGCACTGGGTGGCCCCAGTGATTTTACATTATGTCAAGAAATTATTGACCAAAGTGGCCATTCTCAATCTATTAATTTAGCCGGCAAATGCAATTTTTTGCAATCTGCTGCATTAATGAAAGATGCATTAATGAATTATGTGAATGATTCAGCGCCAATGCATTTTTGCTCTTCGGTTAATGCGCCTGTAACGGCCATTTATTGTTCCACTATACCAGGTTTTGGATATGGTCCTTTGAGCACAAAAAGTTTTATTGTTCAAATTAATCGGGAACTAACTTGTAGACCCTGTGGGCTACATGGGAAGAGTCAATGTCCTGAAGGGCATTTTGATTGTGGATATAAAATTGAAATAGCTCAATTAATGCGTTGCTTGCCCGCTTCATAATAAACAATCTTACATTTGCAGCAATGACCATCCAATTTAGCGATAAGGAAGAAGCTATATTTAAACAAATAGGTGCAGTGGCCGATACATTGAATATGCCCTGCTTTTTAATTGGCGGCTTTGTACGAGATAAAGTCATTGGCAGAAATACCAAAGATGCAGATATTGTTTGTTTAGGAGATGGTATTGCACTTGCACATGCCTATGCAAATGAGTTATCTCCCAAGCCGGTTGTGGCCTATTTTAAAAATTTTGGAACTGCTCAAATTAAACTGGAAGAGTTTGAAATTGAATTTGTTGGTGCTAGAAAAGAGAGTTACCAGCAAAATAGTAGGAAACCCCAAGTTGAGCAAGGTACATTAGCGGATGATCAAAATAGAAGAGATTTTACTATTAATGCATTGGCAATTGGCTTGAATAAGGAACAATTTGGAAAGTTATTGGACCCCTTTGACGGTATACAAGCTATAGCGGATAAAAGAATTCAAACACCATTAGAACCAGTACAAACTTTTAGTGACGATCCATTGCGAATGTTGAGGGCCATCCGATTTGCAGCTCAATTGAATTTTGTTATAGAAGAAAATACTTTTAAAGCAATCGGAGAGAATGTGCACCGAATGAAAATAGTGAGTCAAGAAAGGATAACGGATGAGTTGAATAAAATCATGCTATGCGCCAAGCCTTCTATTGGATGGGACTTACTCTACAAATCGGGGTTGCTTAAATTGATTTTCCCTCAAATGGTAGACTTGCATGGGGCGGTATATATAGAAGGAAAAGGGCATAAAGATAATTTTTACCACACCCTTCAAGTATTAGATAATATTGTTCCGAATACACAAAATTTGTGGCTTCGATGGGCTGCTTTATTGCACGATATAGGGAAGCCGGCTACAAAAAAATTTGAAGAGGGGCATGGATGGACATTTCATGGGCATGAAGTAGTGGGGGCTAGGATGGTGCCTAAAATATTTTCTAAGTTGAAATTGCCCTTGCATGAGCCCATGAAATATGTTCAAAAGCTGGTTCTATTGCATTTGCGACCAATCAGTTTGACCAAAGAAAATATTACGGATAGTGCGGTAAGAAGGTTATTATTTGATGCAGGAGAAGATATTGACGATTTAATGACGCTGTGTGCAGCTGATATCACCAGCAAGAATAAGCAGAAAGTAAACCGGTACTTGCAGAACTTTGAAATGGTTAAAGAGCGGATGCAACAGGTAGAAACCCAAGACCAGCTTAGGAATTGGCAGCCTCCTATCAGTGGGGAATTAATTATGGAAGTGTTTGGATTAACCCCAGGTAGAAATGTAGGAATAATTAAAGATGCGATACGCGAAGCGATATTAGATGGGATCATTCCGAACCAATATGAATTGGCTTATCAATATATGTTAGAAAAAGGAGCAGAATTGAATTTAAAACCCGTTAAATAATCGCTATTTTGCAGCCCAATCATTAAATCTTGGCGGGATGGCTGTTTTAAAGTTTAGAATTTATTTAGAGGAAGACGACGCGGTTTATCGCGATATCGTTATAAAGCATAACCAAAACTTTTTGGACTTGCATTTTGCTATTTTAAAATCCTTTGAATTTGATTCGAAGCACCAAGCCACTTTTTTTCGAAGCAATGATAATTGGTTGCGCGGAAGGGAAATTAGTTATGCAAAATATGATAAACCTTATCGCGTAGAACCCTTGTTAATGGCCGAAACTACCATTGGTTCTGAAATACAGGATGTAAATCAAAAATTTATTTACGAATATGATTTTGCCAAAGGCTGGGTATTCTTAGTGGCATTGATTAGCGTAAGTAAAGAATCTAACCCAAAATTAACTTATCCAACTGTTTCAAGGGTAGAAGGTATTGGACCACAGCAGTATGGAACAAAAAGTTTGTTGGGTGACAAGTTTGCCGATATTGAAGAGAAATATGATTTAAATGAAGCTACGGAGGGCTTTGGTGAGGAAGGAGAAGAAGCTGAAAGTGAAGCCGACGGCGATGATGATGGAATTGGTGGTGAAGAACAAAGAGATGATTTTGAAGATTAAACCAACTATTTATATTCTTGCAGGCCCAACAGCTGTGGGTAAAACAGCTGTGTCCATCGCCTTGGCCAAGGCACTAAATACAGCTATTATTTCTGCTGATTCAAGACAATGTTTTACTGAATTGTCCATTGGTGTTGCAAGACCAAGTGATGCTGAATTGGCTGCAGTACAGCATTATTTTATTGCCGATCATTCTGTTCAAGCAGATATAAATGCAGGTTATTTTGAGCAATTTGCTTTAGAAAAGGCTGAAACCATTTTTGCTAAAAATGACCACTTGGTTATGGTGGGTGGCACGGGTTTGTATATTCGCGCTTTTTGTGAGGGCATTGATCCAATGCCACAAATAGATCCAAGTATCCGTGAAGCCATTATTGCCAATTATACCTCAAAGGGTTTAATTTGGTTACAAGCCGAATTAAAGCATCGTGATCCAGTATTTTGGGAAACAGCTGAGCAATCGAATCCACAAAGATTGATGCGTGCTTTAGAAGTATTAAATGCAACAGGTAAATCTATTCTCCATTTTAGAACTGCTGAAAAAAAACAACGTCCATTTAATATAGTGAAAATTGGATTAGAAATGCCGATGGATCTATTGACTAATCGAATAAATTTACGAGTAGATCAAATGATTCAAGATGGATTAATTGAAGAAGTGCAATCAGTAGTTCAATATAGAAATAAACCTGCTTTACAAACAGTGGGATATAAAGAGGTATTTGATTATTTAGATGGAAATATTTCAAAAGAACAAGCCATACTACAAATTAAACACCATACCCGCCAATATGCGAAACGACAAATGACTTGGTTTAAAAAAGACCCTGAATTCAAATGGATTAATATGGCTAATGAATCAGTAGAATCAGTGGTAGCAACAATATTTAGTTGAAAATACTTGGTTAATAAATATTGACTTCTCTTTCTAGTAGAATTCTAAAACTCGCTTGAACTTTTTCAATAATTTGTGTACTTAAATTGTAAATTTCAGCACCAGTGGCAGTTCCATAGTTAACTAAAACAAGTGGCTGTAATGGATAACATCCTGCATCGCCTGTTCTGAAACCTTTCCATCCAGTTTGCTCAATTAGCCATGCTGCAGGAACTTTGGTAAGTGCTGTTGCTGAAACTGCAAACCCTGGCATGTCTTTGTAATCTTTTTTAAGTTGATTGTATAATGCCGTTGGAATGATTGGATTTTTAAAGAAACTACCTGCATTTCCTATTTTAGATGGGTCGGGTAATTTGCGTTGTCTAATACGTATCACTGCTTCGGAAATGGATTGTATATTGGGTTCTTGAACATTCATATTAATTAATTCCTCTTCAATATTTCCATAGCTGGTATTATATTTTGGTGTTTTGCGCAATTTAAGTACTACTGAGAGGATGATGAATTGGTTTCGTAACTCATGTTTAAATATACTTTCCCTGTATCCAAATTTACATGCTGTATTATTAAAAGTGACTATTGATCCATCACTAATTTGTATGGCTTCTAATGATTCAAATACATCTTTTATTTCTACTCCATAAGCGCCAATGTTTTGCATGGGGGATGCCCCTACATTGCCCGGAATTAAACTCATGTTTTCAATTCCTTGGTATTGCTTATGAACGCAATAAGTTACTAGTTGATGCCAGTTTTCACCAGCCATTGCTTTTACATAATAATAGGATTCGTCTTCTTTTTCTAGGGAAATTCCTTTCAGTAAATTTTGTAAAACAAGTCCATCATAATTTTTAGTAAACAGTAAGTTGCTGCCTCCGCCAAGAACCAGTAGGGGATAATTATTTATTTTATTCCATTCTAACAATTCTTGCATTTCATTCAATGAACTAACTGTACAAAACTGTTTAGCTAATACATGAATGCCAAAGCTATTGAAGGGTTTTAGTGAAGTATTTTCTTGTAGTTGAATCATTAATAAATTGGATCGGCATTAGGAATAATATGAACGGATCGATATCTTTTATTACTTTGAATAATGACCATTTGTTGATGAATAGCTCTTTTGCAATTATTTACTGTACGGCTATCTTTTGGTAGCTTTAATAAAATTTCCCAAATATATTGATTTCGTATTCTGTCTACAATCGGTTGGGATGGACCATTAATAAATGAACCAAATTGATTTAGAAGTCCTTGCTGCATTATATTGGCTGCTTCCTCTGCAATATGTTTGTCTTTGTGTTTGAAAATAACCTGAATTAATCTAGTAAAGGGTGGGTATTGAAATTGTTGCCTATTCTCTATTTCAAATTGATACAATGCTTGGTAATTATGTTGCTGCACAAATTGAAGCACAGGGTGTTGTAAATTACTCACTTGTATCATTACCTTGCCTAATCCATCTTTTCTACCTGCTCTTCCACTTACTTGTTCCATTAATTGGTAAGCTCTTTCGTTCACCCTGAAGTCTGTGAAGTTCAAAATACCATCGGCGTCTATTATCCCCACTAAACTTACTTTTTCAAAATCTAAGCCTTTTACCACCATTTGTGTACCCACTAAAATATCAATCCGATGTTGCTCAAATATTTTAATGAGGTTGTCATGATCGTGTTTGCCTTTTATGCTATCATAATCCATGCGGGCAATAATGGCTTGGGGGAAAGCATCGGCAACCAATTCTTCTATTTTTTCTGTTCCAAAATTCTTTTGAATAAAATGATGGTTCCCACATGCTAAACAGGTTTGCAAAATGGGATAGGTTGTACCACAATAATGACAAGACAATTTCTGTTTTCCTTTATGAAAAGTGAGTGTTACATCACAATGATTACAATGTGGAATCCATCCACAAGTATTGCAAATCATATAAGGAGCATAACCTCTTCTATTTTGAAATAAAATGATTTGTTTCTTGGCATCTAAAGTTTCCTGAATTCCTTTTAGTAAAGCAGGGGATAATGGATTTTCACTTCTTTTTTTAGGCGGTATTTGTTTAAGGTCAATTAATTCAATGCTGGGCATAGCAACCTCTCCATATCTTTCCAATAATTCTACTAAGCCATATTTTTTTTGTTGAACATTAAAATAGGTTTCAATAGAAGGGGTAGCTGATCCAAGTAAAACCTTTGCATTAAATAAGGATGCATAGTAAATGGCAGCATCTCTACTATGATAGCGCGGTGATGGTTCTTGCTGTTTGTAAGAAGCATCGTGTTCTTCATCACAAATAATTAAACCCAAATTATTGAATGGTAAAAACAATGCTGATCTTGCGCCTAATACTACTTTGGTTTCGCCTGAATTTATTTTATTCCAAATTTCAACTCTTTCGTTGGGATTAAATTTTGAGTGGTAAATCGCAATATGGCCACCCAAACTTTTTTGTAACCTTCTAATCATTTGCGCTGTTAGGGCAATTTCAGGAAGTAAGTACAATACTTGTTTGCCTAGTTGAATTTGCTCTTCAATCAGTTTCATGTACACTTGTGTTTTACCACTAGAAGTGATTCCATGCAGCAGACAAACTGTTTTTGATTCAAATGCATTTTTAATAGAAGCTAGTGCTTTTTCTTGAACTGCAGAAAGGGTGAAATCTAAACTGAGTATTTTGGGTAAACTGGGTAATCTGTCGGTATTTCTTTTTTCAACAATTATTATTCCTTTTTCAATTAAGCCTTTTAATTGTGCTGCATTAGCATTTGCTTTTTTTAATAGGTCTGGTTGAGTTACTACGCCAATGGTATTTTTTAAGTGTAAATAGGCTAAGAGTAATTCCATTTGTTTAGGGGCTCTGCTCCAATTATTTAATAATTGCTCAAGTTGGTCTTCTTGAGCATATTTGGGGTGCAGTAGAATGTAATTTTCTGTTTTTTGCTTGTATTTTTCTTTTAGTTCTTCCCAAACAAAGCAGACGCCTTTTTCTACCAGTTTTTTAATAACGGGATAAGTGTTATTGATGTCTAGTAATTGCTGTACTTCACTTATTTTGAGTTCTCCTTTAATTTCTAGTGCTTCTGCAATAATGAATTCTGAGTCGGATAAGTCACTAAAATCTAAAGTTCTTTCTTCGTTCCATTGCAAAACACTTTCGCTCGAAAGTTTTAGATTAGCGGGGATTGCAGCTTGCATAACTTCTCCCTCGGTGCACATATAATATTGCGCTATCCATTCCCATAATTTTAATTGGGTTTCATTTACAACAGGACTACTGTCTAAAATATTTAAAATAGGGGATGGGGTAAATCCTACAGGGATCTCGCCGACGATTCTTTTTACAATCCCTGCGTATTTTTTATTTTTTCGTAAAGCAACTTCCACTCTAATCCCTGGAACTATGCCCAATTGCATCTGCTCCGGAACCTGCCAGGTATAATTTTTTGGCAATGCCAATGGTATAATTACTTCAATAAACAAAATGAGATTTTAAACAAAAATACGTTTATGGAGTGGGATAAGAGATATATCGTTTTAGCCCCTCTTCCATGATTTGGTATACTTTTTCTTTTAATAGGGGGATATCTTTCATGGTCAGTCCATTCACAGGCACTTCATTTAAATAGACCACTCTATTTTCTCCGGGGTTTAATTCAAAAAGCGAGCGATAGTGCATTCGTTTTAACGTATCTACCAATAATAATGGTTTAATGGGCGTTTGTGTTTCAATAGCAATTCTAAAAGCGCCATCAAAGAAATTTTTTAGCGGTTGTTTGGTTTCATTAAAGGTTCCTTCTGGGAAAATAATAATGGAGATATGGTTTTTAATTGCAGCTTTAAGTGCTCGAACACTTTTTGCTCTTGTGTCGGCGTTCTTTCTATTTACTAAAATTACTGCTGCCCTATATATCCATCCAAAAATGGGTACTTTGACCATCTCATATTTACCTAAAGCCCTTATGGGTTGATGGATAGCTAAAACAATAGGCGGGATATCCATGTAGGAAATATGGTTGGCAACAAAAATATATTGCTTGTTAGTGTCATGAGGATACTCGTATATCTCTTTATGCGTAACCCCAATGGTATAGTACCATAATTGCGCCCAGATACGGCAACAACGGTATACTAAATTTCCTCCCCTTACTTTACCAGCACTGATAGATAACATAGCAAAAGGGAAGACGATTAACATGACTAACACAAATGTAATTAGTGCATATATCGTGAAAAGAAACAAGCCAATCTTTTTAACAAATCCCATAGCGGGCAAAAGATATTAAACAGTTGGGCTTTCACCAAAATATTCATCTACTTTTCTAGCACAAGCCCTCCCTTCACTGATGGCCCAAACAACTAAGCTTTGTCCTCTTCTCATATCACCTGCAGCAAATACTTTTTGAATATTGGTTTGGTATTGCTTTTCATTGGCTTTTACATTTCCTCTTTCGTCTAATTCAATTTCAAGTTTTTCTAATAATCCCTCTTTTTGCGGACTTACAAATCCCATTGCTAATAATGCTAGTTCGCAAGGAATTTCTTTTTCCGTTCCAGCTATTTCTACAAAGCCAGCAGTCTTTCCGTCTTCGGTTATTTTCCATTCTAATTGCACTGTTACCAATGCCTTTAAATTTCCTTTTTCGTCTCCAATAAACTTTTTAGTAGCTATAGCCCATTCTCTGTTGGCTCCCTCCTCATGTGAAGAAGTAGTTTTCAGTATAAAAGGATACTGTGGCCATGGCATATGGGGCGTTCTAGATGCAGGAGGTTTAGGCATTAACTCTAATTGTGTAATGCTTTTTGCTTGTTGTCTATTAGCAGTTCCGATACAATCACTGCCAGTATCTCCTCCACCGATAACGACCACGTTTTTATTGGTGGCTATAATTGGGTTTGATTCATCATTAATTTCGGCCACACGCTTATTTTGTTGCTTTAAAAAATCCATCGCAAAATGGACGCCTTTTAGATGCCGGCCTTCAATTGTAAGGTCTCTAGGAATGGTAGCCCCACCTGCTAAAACGATGGCACTGTATTCACGAAGTAAATCGTTGATACTGATTGTTACGCCAACATTGGCATTGCATTTAAAAACAATTCCCTCGGCTTCCATTAATTGAATTCTTCTATCAATTACCCATTTCTCTAATTTAAAGTCGGGGATGCCATATCTTAATAACCCTCCAGGTGCATCATCTCTTTCAAACACGGTTACTTGATGGCCCGAATAATTTAATTGCGCTGCTGCTGCTAACCCAGCGGGTCCTGATCCAATCACTGCAACTGTTTTGCCAGTTCTGGTAAGTGGCTTGAAAGGTTTGACTAACCCTTTTTCAAACGCAATTTCAATGATATGCTTTTCTATTTCTTCAATAGCAACTGGCGGTTGATTGATGCCTAATACGCAAGAAGACTCACATGGGGCAGGGCATATTCTTCCTGTGAATTCAGGGAAGTTATTGGTGGCAGATAATATTTCATAAGCTTCAGCCCAATTTTTTTTGTACACTGCATCGTTAAATTCAGGAATAATATTTCCTAAAGGGCAGCCGTTATGGCAAAAAGGAACGCCACAATTCATGCATCTAGCACTTTGTTGGTTGAGTTCTTGAGTAGATAATGGTGCAACAAATTCTTTATAATGAAGCACTCTTTCGCTAATTGGTTGCTTAGTAGGAGTTGCCCTTTCAAATTCTAAAAATCCAGTTGGTTTACCCATGGTAATTATTTTAAAACAGTGTTGTGTTGATTTTTTTTAGCGAGCGCTTTTTTATAGTCAGTAGGAAATACTTTTATAAAGTGGGCTAATTGATGATCAAAATCTTTCAAGATAAAAGCTGCAACACTGCTATTGGTATAATTAAAATGTTGTTGAATCAATGCTTTTAATACATTAGCGTCATATTCATCTAAAGGATCTAATTCAACCATTTCCAAATTACAATTAGCTACAAATTCATGGTTGGTATCATAGATGTAGGCAATGCCACCACTCATGCCTGCTGCAAAATTTCTACCTGTGTTGCCAAGAATCACCGCAATGCCTCCTGTCATGTATTCGCAGCCATGATCGCCGATACCTTCAACCACTACTTTGGCGCCTGAATTTCTTACTGCAAAACGTTCTCCTGCTTTTCCTCTAATATAAGCTTCGCCGTTGGTTGCTCCATATAAAGCCACATTCCCAATTATGCTATTTTGTTCTGCAATAAATTGTGCATTAGCATCAGGGTAAACAATCAATTTAGCCCCACTTAGTCCCTTGCCAAAATAATCGTTGGCATCACCTTCTAATTCTAATTTTAATCCAACGGTATTGAAGGCCCCAAAGCTTTGTCCTGCAGTTCCTTTGAATTTAAAATGGATGCTGTCTTCTGGCAAGCCCTTGCTCTTATAAAGCTTAGTAATTTCATTAGATACTATGGTGCCTACAGTTCTGTCTGTATTAACAATTGCAAATTCGCCAAATACTTTTTCGCCATTTGCAATTGCGGGTTTTGCAGCAGCCAATAATTTCCAATCGAGTACTGCAGCCAACCCATGATTTTGTAATTCTTGTGCAAATAAGCCCGTATCCTCATCAGCTGGTTCTTTGTATAAAATTTTTGACAGATCTAATTGGTTGTATTTCCAATGCGAAATAGTTGATCTCTGTTGTAAAAAATTGGTTTGACCAATCATTTCATTCACTGTTTTAAAGCCCAATTCCGCCATGATTTCGCGCAATTCCTGTGTAATGAATTTGAAAAAATTTACTACATGATTCGGGTCTCCTGTAAATCTTTTACGCAATGTTTCATCTTGTGTTGCAACGCCAACAGGGCAAGTGTTTAAATGGCACTTGCGCATCATGATGCAGCCTTCTACTATTAAAGCTGCGGTAGCGACGCCCCATTCTTCTGCGCCCAATAATGCAGCCATGGCAATATCTTTTCCTGTTTTCATTTGCCCGTCTGCTTGAACAATTACCCTTGAACGTAATTTGTTTTTTACCAAGGTTTGATGCGTTTCCGCTAATCCTAATTCCCAAGGTAAGCCAGCATGTTTTACAGAACTGATAGGAGAAGCGCCTGTTCCTCCATCATGGCCTGCAATCAATACCACATCAGCTTTGGCTTTTGCTACACCTGCAGCAATGGTACCCACACCCGCTTTAGAAACCAACTTCACGTTAATGCGTGCAGCACGATTGGCATTTTTTAAATCAAAAATTAATTGAGCTAAATCTTCAATTGAATAAATATCATGATGGGGGGGAGGAGAGATCAATCCTACACCCGGTGTAGCATGTCTTGTTTTGCCAATCCATTCATCTACTTTGTGTCCTGGTAATTGACCACCTTCACCAGGCTTGGCACCCTGCGCCATTTTAATTTGAATTTCATCAGCTTCTGTCAAGTACAAAGATGTTACCCCAAATCTTGCAGACGCTACTTGTTTTATTGCCGAACGCATGCTGTCTCCATTAGGTAGGGGAGTGTATCTAATTTCATCTTCTCCGCCTTCTCCTGTATTGCTTTTTCCACCCAATCGATTCATGGCAATAGCTAGTGTGGTATGTGCTTCCCAAGAGACCGATCCAAAAGACATCGCCCCAGTAGCAAAACGTTTATAAATATTTTCAGCTGGTTCCACTTCATCTAAAGTGATAGACGGTCTATTACTCACAAATTGCAATTGACTTCTTAGTGTACATGCCTGCTCACTTTGATTATTTATCAATGCAGAATATTTTTTGAATGTGGCATAATCATTACGCTTGGTGGCATCTTGTAATAAGTGAATGGTTTGCGGATTAAATAAATGGAATTCTCCTGTTCGTTTCCATTGGTATACACCGCCCACTGGTAAACGATCAATCACTTTATTTTTTTTACTGAAAGCAACAAAATGTTTGGCCAATGTTTCTCGGGCAATTTCATCTAATCCCATTCCTTCAATTCTTGAAGTTGCGCCCGTAAAATATTGATTGACTACTTCACTATTAATACCAATGATTTCAAAAATCTGTGCACCTTGATAGCTTTGTAAAGTAGAGATTCCCATTTTAGAAAACACTTTTAACAAGCCATCATTCACCGCCTTGATATAATTTTTCTTGAGCTGTTCTATGTCTAATGGGCTATCTATTTTATTAGATATTTTCATGTCTCTGATAGAAGACAATGCCAGATAAGGATTGATGGCAGTAGCTCCAAATCCAATCAAGCAAGCAAAGTGATGGGTTTCCCAAACATCGCCTGCTTCAACAATTAATCCCACCTGACCTCTGTATCCTTTTTTGATTAAGTGATGGTGAACTGCTGCAGTCGCTAATAAAGACGGAATAGGTGCGTGGTCAGAATCAATAGCGCGGTCTGTTAAGATGATGACTTCAAATCCATCTTGTACTGCGTCTACTGCATATCTACAAAGTCTATCCAATCCATCTTTTAGAGAACCTGCTTTCCCATCTGCTCTAAAATAGAGTTGTAAAGTTTTGGCTTGAAAAACGCCTGTGTCAATACTCCTGATTTTTTCTAATTCGTGATTGTTAAGAATGGGATGCTGTAATGCAACGCTATGACATGCAGTAGGTTCTTCAATTAATAAATTACCATTGCTGCCCGCAAAAGTGGCCAAAGACATAACCATTTTTTCACGAATAGGATCAATTGGAGGATTGGTTACTTGTGCAAATAATTGTTTGAAGTAGGCGCTCAAATGTTGTGGCTGATTACTCAACACCGCTAATGGCGCATCATTCCCCATAGAGCCAATAGGTTCCTTGCCATCAACAGCCATTGGTGCAATGATCATATCTAAATCTTCCGTTGAGTAACCAAATGCTTTTTGGTATTTAAATACCTGGTCGTGTTCTAAATGTGTAAACATCACCCGAGGCTCAGGCAATTCTTCTAAGCGAATTTTATATTTATTTAACCATTCTGCATACGGTTTTTGAGAGCAGATTTTTTGTTTGAGTTCTTCATCTGAAATGATTCTTCCTTCACTCATGTCTACTACAAACATTTTCCCAGGTTGAAGCCTTCCTTTCTCTTTTACATTCGCAGGGTCTATGGGGAGCACGCCTGTTTCGGAAGCCATGATCACTCTATTGTCGTGGGTAATGGTGTAGCGAGAGGGCCTTAATCCGTTTCTATCTAATGTGGCCCCAATCATTTGACCATTGGTAAATGAAATAGAAGCGGGTCCATCCCAAGGTTCCATTAAGCAAGCATGGTATTCGTAAAATGCTTTTTTAACAGGATCCATCTGCTCATTGCCATCCCAAGCTTCGGGAATCAACATCATCATTACATGCGGTAAAGATCTACCCGTTAAAGTCAGTAATTCTATCATATTGTCTAAAAAGGCAGAGTCCGATTGTCCATTCGTTACAATGGGTAAAATCATGTCTAATTCCTCTTTGGAAAAAGCAGGTGTAGTGAATCCTTTTTCGCTAGATCGAAGCCAGTTTAAATTGCCCTGTAAAGTGTTTATTTCGCCGTTATGGGCAATATATCTAAAAGGTTGTGCAAGTTTCCATGAAGGGAATGTATTAGTGGCAAATCTGGAGTGTACTAAGCCAAATGCAGACACCATTCGTTTATTAGACAAATCAGTAAAGTAATGGCGAACTTGATTACTGGTTAGTTGCCCTTTATAAATAATGGTTCTAGAAGAAAGAGACACTAGGTAAAAGCCTATATCATCTTTACGGATGGTATTGTTGATGGTATGCGACGCATAATTTCGCAGGATAAACAATTTTCTTTCAAATGCCTCCTGGTCTTGAATATGATCAGGACATGCAACAAATACCTGCTCCATACAAGGCTCTACGGAGAGTGCTGTTGGACCGATGTTTGATTTGTTAACGGGTACTTTTCTATATGCAATAATTTCTAGCCCTAGTTTTTCTGCTGCGCGATTAAAAATGTCTCTGCACTCTTCGCGAAGCCCAACCGATTTGGGAAAGAATATCATGCCCACTCCATATCGACCTGCATTGGGTAAATGTTTGCCTAATTGTAAGCACTCATCAAAGAAAAATTCATGTGGAATTTGGATGAGTATGCCTGCTCCATCACCCGAATTGTTTTCGCAACCGCAAGCCCCGCGGTGTTCCATATTCTCTAATACGGTTAATGCATCTAAAATATGTTGGTGGCTTTTATGCCCGAAGATATTGGCTACAAATCCAATGCCGCAAGCATCGTGTTCAAATGAAGCGTCGTAGAGGCCTCCATTGTTTTGGTTACTAAACATTTAGTCCAGTTTAAACGTGGGTGAATAATGGCGGCAATCTTGACTAAAATACAATAAATAACGGTTAATTCAAAGAAATATATCGTGAATACTTAATTATTTAAATATTATTCAAATAATTATAAAAAATATTAAAATATTTCAAAAATATATAAAAATCTCCGATAAGAAGCTTCTAGGACTATTTCGATTTGTCAATATCAAGAATGGTTTGAATCAATGCTGGCAATTATGGCTTTGGTACTGTTTCATCGTTAACTGTCATTGTCTATTTCATTTATATTTTACGTTTAATATTGATGAATGGGCTTTTCAATAAATACCAAAAACTTTGTGGTTCTCCTGAATCAAATTCTTCTAATCCAGGTTTTACTTGTTCAATAGGCTTATATGTAAATGTGCCAAAGAGTCTATCCCATAAAATAAAGATATCGGCGAAGTTGGAATCTGTATAATGTTGATTTTGGTCGTGGTGAATTTTATGGAGATTCGGTGTAGTGAATACAAGGCCAACTGTTTTATCGAGCCATGTTGGGAATCGCAGATTCGCATGTTCAAGAAATAGTAACGGAGTTATTATAAAGAAATATAATCCAAATGCAAGTAGGTCTATCCCGAAAATGCCAGCAGCTAAAATATTGCTAGCGCCAAACCATAGAAATGTTTCAATTGGATGTCCCCGAAAATTGGTTGATGCATCCATATTTGTATCGCTATGATGAACACGGTGAAAACGCCATAAGAAAGGTACAAGATGTCCTAGTCGGTGAAACCAATACATAACAAAATCTAACATGGCTACACCCAGTATTAGTTTCAGCCAATACGGTATTTCAATCAAGTAAAACAATCCAATCTTTCTGCTACTTAACCACTCCATACAGTGCACGACAACAAAGGACCATAAAAAATTTAGCAAAACAAATACTATCAAAAAGAACATATTATTGGCCCAGTGAAAAGTTTTTTTGTTTACACTTATTTGGTTGGTCATTAAGTGTTCAAGGCTGTAAAATAGCACCATTAAGCCGACTGTAATATAGTTGAGGTTAATAACTACCAACTTTTGTAACAGTTCCATTTTCTTAATTTTAAATTTGAATAGACTTGATAGTTAGTTTCATTTTTTTAATAAACTTTTTATCTCTTTATCATTACCTGTTAGTTGCCATCCCACTAAAGAAACAGGAATGATACCTGCTGCATAAAATTTTTCAAAAAATTGATAAAGCGTAAAATTTTCTTGATGCAAACGTCCCATGTCCATTAATAAATTTTCAATCAGGTACTTGCCTGTAACATAACAAGTGCCATAAGCAGGTTGACGTAAATATAAATGTTGTTCAAATCCTACTAAACTTTCGTCCCCGGTCCATCCTTTCGGAGTACATTCTACCTGAAATTTTCTTGCTTGTTCGTAATTAATCATATTGGCCTGGGCATAAAGGGAAGCCAATCCTCTTGCGCAGCGTTGAGCCAACATAATCCAAACTAATTCTCTTGCTCTTGGATTTTCATCCCACATTCCTGCATGCATTAATATTTCTTCCATACTGGTTGCTAACCCTTCATCTCTCATCATCCACATATTATATGGCAAAGCATCTTTCCGTAATAAGCTTTTGTTTGGATCTTTAACAAGCCCTTCTACTTCAAACCAATGGGTAGAATGGGAGAATAAAACAGCCGGGGCTAAATGCGTTATAATTGAAAAGAAATTTCTGTTTTGCTCAGGTACAAAATCACCTAAGTGTTTTCGAAGCGCAGGCTCCATATATTCTTTAACTGGCAGTATTTTTTTCTCTTGAATAAATTGCATCATTTTATTTACCGCTTCATCTGTTTTTTGAAGATATTCTGCTTTATTGCTAATGGGATTTAATGGAGGTAAATTTTTGTTTCTTTCTCTTTCTAATTGCAAGGATGCATAGGCTCTTGTTAATTCTCTTTTTAGTAACATTACTTCGTCATCCCAAGTAAGTGGAACAAGCAAAACATTTTTTAAATGCCAATTATACTGTTCTTTTCCAATTCCTGATGACCCGTTTTTAGAAGGGAGTTGTTTTTGTAACCATCCTATGAATTGATTACTGGCATTTATAGCTGCTGTAATAGATTGAGTTAATTCAACAGAAGTATTGTTTGTTTTATTGGCTAGTTCCACTAAAATAACTACTTGTTCTTTTATATTTCCAATTCCTGCGCTCCACAGGTCTCTCGCATTCCCTGTTAAATTTAATTTTGCCTGTTCGTAAAGTGGCGGAATAATTTTTAAAGAAGTGGATAGCTTTGCTGCGTCAATAGGGGATAGTGGGAAATTATATTTCCAAAGTTCAATCGCAGAAAAACTAGTTGGACCCTCATGATCAGGGGTATCACTTTGTTCATTCCACACAATTGCATAGAATGCAGGGTCTCGTTGCCAAGGCTTTAAAATGCGGCAATTAAATTCAAGGGCATTCATTTCTGCTTTCAGTAAAACATAGTCTACACGATTTTCTAATGACCAACCCGATGTATCAATTTTCGCATGCTTGTTCTTATAGTGAAGTAATTTTTGATAAATTTTACTAATTGTTTGGATACGATAGTCAGGAACCCCATTGGGTAAAGCAGTACGTTCTAACTGTCTTAATTCTTTACTGAGTGCTAAAAGATGGGAATAAGTATTATGAGCTGTTTGACCAAAACTGTTCAGACCTAATAATGAAGAAAGTATTACCGCAATAATCAATTTCATATAAATCAATTTTCGGTAAAAGATACTAACTAAATAATATCTATACGGTAATTCAATTGTTTCTTCAATCGAATATTTCCATTCGTAGGATAGATGCCAAATACCGCACTGCCGCTGCCGCTCATACTTGCATATAAAGCGCCGTCATTATAGAGTGCCAATTTGATTGCTTCAATTGCAGGATAATGCTGCATGATGGGGGATTCAAAATCATTGCTTAAATGATACTTCCAATCCTGAATAGGTAATTGAATGATCTCTTTAATTGATCTTGATGGTAACCCAGGTTGAATTTGTTCAAAAGCCCATTTGGTATTGATATGAATGCCGGGGTGTACTAAAACAAAACGATACTCCGATAAATCCAATTTTATTGGAGTTAAATCTTCGCCTCTTCCTGTTGCATAACAAGGTTGGTTAAGGATAAAAAATGGACAATCACTGCCTAGTTGAAGGGCGTATTGTATTAATTGCTCAGGGGATAACCCTAGCAAATATTTATCATTCAGTAATTGCAATGCAAATGCACCATCTGCACTTCCTCCGCCCAGTCCTGCTCCCATCGGAATGATTTTGTGTAAATGCAGGTGCACATTCGGCAGCTGAGGGAAATCTTTTTTTAATAAATGGTAGGCTTTTAAACAAAGATTCGTTTCTGGATTTCCTGGAATAGCTAAGCCTGAAGCGCTAAATTCTAAGTCGGTTGCAGTAACTACTTCCAATACATCTTTTAATGGTACTGGATAAAATACGGTCTCCAATTCATGAAATCCATCCGGTCTTTTTCCGGTAATATGTAATCCAAGATTAATTTTGCAGTTGGGAAAAGTGACCATGGGCTTTAGTGCAAAGCACTATTTTCTTTTTTTCAACTCATCACGAATAGCGATGGCTCTGATATAATCTTCTTGTTCTAGCACTTCATTTAATAAATTATTGAGCTCTTCTATATTGAGGGTGCTTAGGTCTGAACGTTCGCTACTGCCAGCAGGCTCTTCTGATCCTACTGCTTCCATTTTGGGTTTTGCAGCGCCACCCTCTTCCATAGCAATGCCTGCGCTTTCTAAAATATTATCGTAGGTGTAAATAGGACAGCCAAATCTTACCGCCAATGCCAATGCATCGCTGGTGCGGCTATCTATTTCAACGGTATCGTTATCGGTATAGCAAACTAATTTTGAATAGAAAATGCCTTCTTGTAAATCGTTGATGATGATTTCTTGCAATTCAACCCCAAATGCATTCATGAAATTTTTCATCAAGTCGTGCGTGAGTGGACGACTGGGATGCATGTTTTCTAAAGCTACTGCAATTGCCTGTGCCTCGAACCCTCCAATTACAATCGGGAGTCTACGTAAGCCATTCATTTCACCCAATACTACTGCATAAGAGTGGGTTTGTGTAATGCTGTGAGAAAGCGCTACAATTTCCAGTTCAATCTTCTTCATATTGTGTGCTAAATTAACTTAAAAATGCGAATGAATCATGCGTTGCCTTGTTTCTTCAACCATTTGTCGAAAAGGAAAGTTCCAAACGGAAAAAAGGCTGCTAAAAAGGCATAGATTAGGTATTTAAAAGGCCAGTTGTCTTGTTCTTTTACCCATAGCGCTAGGGCCAAATAAGCAACAAATAAAAGACCGTGTGCCCAACCAGTGTATTTTACTGCCAATGGGTAGCCAGCTAAATATTTCAATGGCATGGCAATGCCTAATAATAATAATAAAGAAATTCCTTCTGCATAACCTATTGTTCTAAATAAGCCTGATGCTTTCCCAGCTGATTTTTGCATAGTTGCAAAACTACCAAAATTTATGTGCAAATTGTGTTGCTAAATACGTTAAAATGCCCCAATTTAATATTCATGAAATTCCTTCTTGTAAATTAATTGAAGGATACGATGCACAGTTTATACATACTACTAACGCTACTTATTCTCACGTGAAAGCTGTTGCTGGCGCAGTATTGCCAACACACTCGCATCCCCAAGAGCAAGTTTCCTATATTTTGGATGGAACTTTTGAATTAACCGTAGATGGGGTAAAACATGTACTAGAACCGGGGCAGGTATTTGTGATTCCCTCTAATACGATGCACAGCGGCCTAGCAATCACCAACTGTTTTATACTCGATGTCTTCACGCCATTGCGTGAAGACTATCGAGAAAAAGGTGGAATCAATTTAGGTTAAGCACCTGCTTTCATTTTTTGAATCGCAGCGGTTAATTGTGGAACTACTTCAAACGCATCTCCTACAATACCGTAGTCTGCTGCTTTAAAGAAGGGTGCTTCAGGATCTTTGTTGATTACAACAATTACTTTAGAACGATTTACGCCTGCTAAGTGTTGAATAGCGCCAGAAATACCAATAGCGATATACAAGTTAGGGGCAACTTGAACGCCGGTTTGACCTACGTGTTCATGATGTGGTCTCCAATGTGCATCTCCCACTGGTCGGCTACAAGCTGTTGCAGCGCCCAATTCTTTAGCAAGATCTAATAAAATACCCCAATGTTCTGGCCCTTTTAAACCTCTACCACCACTTACCACAATATCGGCCTCAGTTAATGGAACTTCTCCGGTTATTTTATTCACTGCAGTTACTTTTACTTTAGGCTCGCTAACAGTTACAGCTAATTCTTCAACAGCAGCAGTGCCTTCTGTTGCAACAGTCTTGTAAGCATTTGGATTTAAAGAAACTACTTTAATGGCTGAAAGGATATTCACATTTGCATAAGCCTTACCAGAGAAAACTGTTTTCTTTACAGAAAAACCATTACTAGTATCTGGCAATGCGCATGCCCCAGCTACAAGGCCAGCTTTCAATTTAGCAGCTACTCTTGCAGCCACTGCTTTCCCTGTTTGGTTATGAGAAAATACAATTACTGTAGCGCCACTGGTAGAAGCAGCTTCACTGATTACACTTGCATAAACTTGTGCGTCTACATTGTTTAGCAATGCATTGCTAACTTGGTGTATTTTGCTCACACCATATTTTCCTAGTGCTGCTAAGTCATCGCTTACTGTACCTAATACAATACCTTCAGCAGTAGTACCCAATTGCTTGGCTACATCTGCCCCATAAGTAAGTGCTTCTAAAGAAGATTTTTTTACATGACCTTCTGATTGGTCGATAAATATTAAAACTGACATGTTGAATTATTTTGTGTGATGATCGTTTGTTTAACAAACACTAGATTAAATGGCTTTGGCTTCTTCGTGTAATAATCTGACTAGTTCAGCAACATTATCGGGAGCCACCAATTTAACCCCAGCTTTTGCAGGAGGTAATTCAAAGCTAGCAATACTAGTTAATGCATCTACAGCAGCAGGTTCAACCACTTTAAGTGGCTTGGTTCTTGCAGCCATAATTCCACGCATATTGGGGATTCTTTGTTCTGCCATTCCTTTTTGGCAACTTACCACAACAGGAAGGGCAACTTCAGCTGTTTCTTCCCCACCTTCAATTTCACGAACAACGGTTGCCGTTGTTCCGTTCAAATCAAATTTGGTAGCTAAGGAAATATACGGCGCATCTACTAATTCTGCGATCATACCACCAATAGAAGATCCATTATAATCAATGGTTTCTTTCCCTGTAAAAATAATATCATAACCACCTTGCTTAGCTACTTCTGCAATTTGCGCTGCAATATAATACGCATCGCTATTGTCGGTATTTACTCGGATGGCTTCGTCTCCGCCCAAGGCTAATGCCTTTCTGATAATAGGTTCTGCATCTGCATTGCCAACGGTTACTAAGTGAATGGTAGCTGCCGGATTTGCTTCTTTTAATTCAATGGCTCTTACCAAAGAATACCACTCGTCGTATGGATTAATAATCCATTGAACACCCGCTTCATCAAATTTGGTATTGCCATCGGTGAAGGCAATTTTAGAAGTCGTGTCTGGTGTTTTGCTAACACAAACTAAAATCTTCATATGGTTATGGTTTATCTATTAAATAGTTGTTTATGCAACTATTGCAAATATAATGTGAGAAATGAACAACTGTTCGTATTTAACCAAAAAATAACCAAAAAGTTTCGAGCTTTAAGGTTTAGGCTTTTCTGAGCTGGATTCCTTTGACATTTCTTTAGCAAAAAATGCAGCCAAATTGTCTAATTCGGCTTTGGTTAAAGGATTTTCAATTTTCAATAAAGCTTCATTGGAGAGGGCTTTGTCTAATTCCTTGTCCTCCTCCTGATTCATATTATGTTGATTGTCTTTTTCCACCTTGTAAAAGTACGGAATTTCATACTTTAGCCTCATGAATCGAATTGCCAGAATTCAAGAAATGTTACAATCCAACCCCACAGATTATTTTTTGCGTCATGCATTAGCATTGGAGTGGATCAAGATTGGAAATGATGAAGCAGCTAAAGTATTGTTTGAAGCCATCTTAACAGAAAATCCAACTTATATTGGTTCTTACTACCATTTGGCCAAATTACTTGAAAGAATAGGGGAAACCTCTGCGGCCATTCAATGGTACGAGAAAGGTATGGAAGCAGCAAAAGCTGCAAAAGACCAGCATTCCTATAATGAATTGCAATCTGCCTACGAAGATTTAGTTTACTAATAGCATAACCATTAACGATACTAAAAAATTGCCATCATGTCTTACGATTACCAAAAATACAAGACCCCAACAGGGACACAATTGAATTGTAAAGGGTGGGTGCAAGAAGCTGCATTAAGAATGTTGTTAAACAACCTTGATCCTGCTGTAGCAGAAAGACCCGAAGACTTAATTGTATATGGAGGAAGAGGTAAAGCTGCGCGCAATTTTGATGCATTAGATAAAATAATTGCTTCCTTAAAATCATTGGAAGAAAACGAAACACTGTTGATTCAAAGTGGCAAGCCAGTGGGTATTATGAAAACCCATAAAGATGCGCCAAGGGTTTTATTGAGCAATTCTCAGTTGGTGCCCAATTGGGCCAATTGGAAACATTTTGCTGAATTAGAACAGAAGGGCCTAATGATGTATGGTCAAATGACTGCGGGCAGTTGGATTTATATTGGATCGCAAGGAATTGTGCAAGGAACTTTTGAAACCTATGCAGCCATTGCCGATAAACATTTTGGCGGCACTTTAAAAGGAACCTTAAATGTAACAGCTGGGCTAGGGGGTATGGGTGGAGCACAACCGCTGGCTATTACCATGAACGAAGGGGTTGCATTAATTGCTGAAGTGGAAGAATGGAGAATTGATAAGCGTGTTGAAACAAAATACCTAGATGAAAAATTTATTGATATTGATGCAGCCATTGACCAAGCGCTTAAGTACAAAGCTGCGGGTGAAGCAAAAAGTATTGGCGTATTATGTAATGCGATTGATTTATTACAAGCATTGTTAAATCGAAATTGTATACCTGATACCTTAACTGATCAAACATCTGCACATGATCCTTTAATTGGTTATATCCCGCATCAAATGAGCAACGAGGAAGCAACTGCTTTGCGCGGGTCTGATCCCGAAGGATATATTGCTAAAAGTTATGAAAGCATGTATTTACATGTGCAATTAATGCTGCAATTAATGGATAGGGGTTCCATTACTTTTGATTACGGGAATAATATAAGAGCAAGGGCAAAAGAATTTGAAGAGCAGCAACAAGCAAAAGGCAATGCATTAACTTATGTTGTAGGAAGATCATTTGATTTTCCTGGCTTTGTACCCGCTTATATACGCCCATTATTTTGTGAAGGGAAGGGACCGTTTAGATGGGCTGCCTTAAGTGGGGATCCTGCAGATATAGCAGTAACGGATGAAGTAATACAAAACTTATTTCCCCAAAATAAAAGCATGCAACGGTGGATGAAAATGGCTAAAGAAAAAATTGCATTTCAAGGATTGCCTGCTAGAATTTGTTGGTTAGGGCAAGGTGAAAGAGAAATTGCTGGTTTGGCATTTAATGAATTGGTCAAAACAGGAAAAGTAAAAGCGCCCATTGTTATTGGGAGAGATCATTTAGATACAGGTTCAGTGGCTTCTCCTAATAGGGAAACAGAAGCTATGTTAGATGGGTCAGATGCAGTAGCTGATTGGCCAGTATTAAATGCTTTAGTAAATACTGCTGGAGGTGCCAGTTGGGTTTCTTTACACCATGGCGGTGGAGTGGGGATGGGTTATTCTATTCATGCAGGAATGGTGATTGTTGCAGATGGAACAGATGAAGCTGCTACAAGACTGGCAAGGGTTTTACGCAATGATCCAGGTATGGGTGTGATTAGGCATGCAGATGCAGGTTATGAAATTGCCCAAGCAACTGCAGCTCAATTTAATTTAGGGCTTTAAGATTCATCCATCCATCATAATCCAGTCAAATCATACGGTACTCTTACAGAAGTTTTGTATTATTACCTTATGAAAAATATGACGCAAAAATTAAATAAATCTTTCAACCTACTAGTAGTGGGTTTGGGATTAATTGCTTTGCCCGTTGTGGCACAGGAGAAATTAAATCCTACTGTTGAAGCTATTATTAAAGAAGCCAATACCAATTCTCAATTGCAAAGATTGGGGCATGAGTTAATGGATGGAGTAGGACCTCGCTTAGTGGGTTCATCTAAAATGGTTCAAGCAAGTGATTGGGCAATTGCGCAATATAAAAATTGGGGGATAGAAGCTAAAAGAGAAAACTATGGAACTTGGCGAGGATGGGATAGAGGCGTGACGCATATCGATATGGTAGCTCCTTGGACAAGGTCTTTAGAAGGTACTCAGTTGGCATTTAGCCCAGCTACTAAAAAGCCAGTAACTGCAGAAACCATCGTATTGGCTGATGTAGCAGACTCATTGGCATTTCAAGCATGGTTGCCCAATGTTAAAGGAAAATTTGTATTGATTTCAATGCCTCAACCAACCGGACGTCCAGATTATAACTGGGCAGAGTTTGGAACTAAAGCATCCATTGACAAAATGAAAAAAGAACGCGCTGATGCAACCGATGCTTGGCGCAAACGCATCAGCAAAACTGGTTTGAGTGCTGCAAAATTAGCGCAAGCTTTAGAAAATGCAGGAGCCGTTGGAGTGGTAGGAAGCTTATGGAGCAATGGTTTTGGCGTAAACAAAATTTTTGCAGCCAACACCAAAAAAGTTCCAACAATTGATATTGCTTTAGAAGATTATGCTTTATTGTTTCGTTTAACTGAATCTGGTCAAGCTCCTAAGATTACTGTGTTTGCTCAGTCTAAAGAGTTAGGCGTAGTTCCAACATTCAATACTTTGGCAGAAATGAAAGGCACAGAAAAGCCGAATGAATATGTTATGTTATCTGCACATTTTGATTCTTGGGATGGTGGAACAGGTGCTACTGATAATGGAACAGGAACCTTAGTGATGATGGAAGCAATGCGCATTTTAAAAGCAGTGTATCCCAATCCTAAAAGAACCATTTTAGTAGGCCATTGGGGTTCTGAAGAACAAGGATTAAATGGGTCACGTGCATTTGTTGAAGACCATCCTGAAGTAGTAAAAAATTTGCAAGCATTATTTAATCAAGACAATGGTACTGGTCGTGTTGTGAATTTAGGTGGAGCCGGATTTAAATATGCAAAGGATTTTATTACCCGTTGGTTAGCAGCAGCCCCTTCTTATATTAGAGATACGGTAAGAACTAGTTTCCCTGGCTCACCTGCTGGCGGTGGCTCTGATAATGCATCGTTTATTGCAGTTGGTGCACCTGCATTTTCTTTAGGTGCTTTGGGTTGGTCTTATGGAAATTACACCTGGCATACCAATAGAGATACTTACGATAAAATCGTATTTGATGATGTACGGAACAATGCCATTTTAACTGCTATTTTAGTGTATATGGCTTGTGAAGATCCAGAGCGTATGCCAACCGATAAAGCAGAATTGCCTGCAGGTCCTCGTGGTCCGCAAGTGTGGCCAACACAAGGCAAAGCCAAGCGTGCGGGTGGTTATGATAATTAAGTATTAACGTCTATTATTTATTTATGAAGAAAATATTATTGCCTTTTTTATTGGTTGGGTTGATTACAACTCTTGCTTTTGCAGAAAGACCTATAAAAGACAAGCCGATTAAAACGGGTGCAGATCAAACGGATAAATACTTGTCTTATTTAAAAGGTAAGCGAGTGGCATTATTAGCTAATCCTACCACAATTGTAGGAGACAAGCATTTTGTAGACAGCATGTTAAAGCTGGGCGTAAATATTGTAAAAGTATTTGGTCCTGAACATGGATTCAGGGGCAATGCTAGTGCAGGCATAAAAGTAGCGGACGAAGTAGACCCAACAAGTGGCGTAAAAGTGGTGTCTTTATATGGCCCTAAACGCAAGCCTTCTAAGGAAGACATGGCTGATGTAGACCTGATGATTTTTGATATACAAGATGTGGGTTGTCGTTTTTATACCTATATCAATGTATTGAGTCATATCATGGAAGCTTGTGCAGAAAATGGAAAAGAACTATTGATATTAGACAGACCCAATCCCAACGGTTACTTAGTGGATGGTCCTATTTTAGACATGAAATTCAAATCGGGAATTGGAATGTTCCCTATTCCGATTGCGCATGGTATGACCATTGCTGAATTTGCTCAAATGATTAATGGGGAAGGATGGTTGCCCAATAAAATGCAGGCCAAATTGAAAATCATTAAGGTGGCCAATTATGCACATGATATGGACTATACTTTACCAGTGAAGCCATCTCCCAATTTGAATACACAGCAAAGTATAATGTTGTATCCTACCACCTGCTTGTTCGAAGGAACAGTATTGAATCATGGAAGAGGCACCATGTTCCCTTTTACCATTTTTGGAAGTCCCTTGTATAAAGGTATTTATGATTTTTCATTTACACCTGTTAGCATCAAAGGCATGGCAGAAACTCCTTTGCACATGAATAAAGAATGTTACGGATTAGATCTTCGTAAGGTGGATATTGCTGAATTGAAAAAGAAGAATCGCATTCAAATTCAATGGATGATTGATCTCTATAACAAGTTTCCTGCTAAGGAACAATTCTTTGATCGGTCACAGAGTAACCAAATAGGAGATATCAATAAATTAATAGGGAATGATGTATTTCGCAAGCAAGTTGCAGAAGGAAAATCAGTAGAAGAAATTTATGCTTCTTGGGAGCCTGGATTATCTGAATACAAAACTATGCGAAAGAAATATTTACTCTACCCCTAGTAAGTATTAGTCATATCTGTATCAACGCAAATAATAAAGTCTGCTTTGCCTAAATGTTCGGCGAGCAGGCTTTTTATATTAGTCTGACTAACTGTTGAAATCGTTCCTATTTTAAGATTTGGTTTTTGTTGCTTTAAATACCAATTGATGCCGTCAAAATAATCAGAATGATAAGCTCCATTGTAGTGTAAAAACAATGAGCCGTTGGTATGATTGGCTAATATAAAATGGGCCATAGTGGCGTCTTTGCTAGCTTGTGCCTTGGGCATATTTTCGGTTGCATGTACACCCATCATTTTCATCATATTTACATATCCAGGTAAACTCGCATCATAAGCCATGGGTAAAGGAGCTATCCATTTTTTTTCTTCGCTGGTAAGGCTATCTAATTTTCCAAAACCTGCTTTGTTTACCAGTGCTGCATATTTTCTTGGAATATTGGTTGCAATAAAGGGGATATTATTTGCCTTTGCATAGTTCACCAATGGTGCATAATCGGTTGGATAATTTTTCCAAAGGCGGGCATTAGAGTCTAAGCCTTTTGCACTTAGTTTTCCTGATAAGTAATTGTTTAAGGCTTCTTGATTGTCTGCTTCAAACATTTCTGCCCCCAATACCATTTGTCTTTTTGCATGTAAGTCTTTGGTGACAGACAATTGAAGCCAATGTGCTATGGCATTATTGTGGTATTCACCAAATAGAACAATGTCTTTTTCTTTTAATTGGCGAATCATTTTTGTGTATGAAACTTTTCTGCCTTTTGAATCAAATAAAGTATAAGGGCTTTTTTGTTGCGCGTTTAATGCAGTCGTAAATGCAAATAACCAAAAGGCAATCAGTATCTTTTTCATGATGGGGTATTTAAAACCAAATATACCATATATGGCTAATCAACCGCTAACCAAATAAAGTTCCCTGAATTGCTTTAGTTGTAGTTATAGGTTTTTTCAGTAATACTAAGTCAAATCTATTGCTGGGGGAAACTTCAATTATAGGGCTTGGCTCGTACCTAGATGCAATTAATATTTGTGTTTGATTGGCATGTGGTTGAAAAGTTTCTAGCGCTAATGCAGGATTGTTGTTCTCTTTTGATAAATGGGAGAGTAACAAATGGCTCATGTTTTTAGGTCGATAATTTTTAAATAGATCGAGTGCCTGTCTATTAGAAATATGCCCTTTTCCATTACTTATTCTGTCTTTTAAAGGTTGCGAATAACGTCCATTTTTAAGAAGCACTTCATCATAATTAGACTCTAAAAAAGCAGCATGGCATTGTTGAAAATAATGGGTAACGTTATTGCATGCAATTCCAATATCGGTAATCACGCCTACATGAATCCCCTGATAGCTTACAATAAAACTATGCGGATCTGCTGCATCGTGTTCTTTACGAAAAGGAGTAATCATTAAGGCATTTTCAGCCTGGCAATAATTTTTACCAATGAAAATGGGTTGATTGGCTTCAAAAGATTGAGACAAGTGCCTGATTAATTTAGGTCCTCCTTTTGCGGTTTCAGGTGTTATATAAATGGGAAGTTTATATTTATTGGCAAAAGTAGAAAGCCCCTTAATATGGTCGGTATGTTCGTGTGAAATAAAAATGGCTCTAAGTTTTTCTACCGATAAATTCAGTTGTTTCATCCTGATTTCTGTTTCTCTTAAGGAAAGACCAATATCTACCAAAACCGCGTCTGTGTTATTTCCTATGTAATAACAGTTGCCGTTTGACCCAGAATTTAAAGAAGCAATTTGTAAACTCATGAACCGCAAATAAATGCCAATTTTCTTACAAAGCCATATAGATGGCATGTATTTTGTCTTATATTCCTTAAATGGATAATTATGAAAAAGACTTTTACACTATTGGTCTTCCTCATTGCAGTTGCCTTACAAATGCAAGCTCAGTCTAAGCAACCAAAACAGTTGGGTTTGCCTGGCGATAATTTTAATTTATATGCTGCACTTAAAGTTTTTCAAGAATCTAAAACTTTGGAAGATTTTGAGAAAACCATTAATGACCCAGAACGAAAAATCAATAACCTAGATTTAGACGGAGATGATCAAATTGATTATATCAGTGTGATAGATAAGGTTAAAGAAAATGTGCATAGTATTACTTTGCGGGTAGGGGTCAATAGCAGCGAACAGCAAGACATTGCAGTATTTGTTGTTACAAAAGAATCTGATAATCGCGTGTACATTCAGGTGGTGGGGGATGAAGATTTATACGGTAAAGACTATATTATAGAACCCAACTATGCTACTGAGGGTAGAACTAATCCTGGTTTTCGTTCAGACTTTGATGATGAATATGCTCCTACAGAACGAAGAACTATTTCTTATGTAGAAGTAGCCAGTTGGCCAATTGTGCAATACATTTATGTGCCTACTTACCGTCCTTGGGTTTCTATTTGGGGATGGAATAATTATCCCAATTGGTGGAGACCTTGGAGACCTTATTCATGGCATTGGTATTCTGGATACCATTATAATAATTTCAATATCTATTTCGGATATTTCTCAAGAAGTTCTTTTTATAGGAACCGTAATTGGTATAATTGGCATTATGGTAATAATGGATGGAGGTCTAGGTCGGTAGTATACATTAACCGATATCAACAAGGCTATTTTAGAAATACTTATAACAGACCACGATCTTTTCAAGAAGGATACAGGGTTTCAAGAGATCGGTTGCCTATGAATAGTCGACCAGTTTCAGTGAATTTTTCAAGGCCCAATTATAATGATCGCCGTCTTTATTCAAGACCTGATTGGAATGATAGAAATCGCCCTTATTCAAGACCTGATTGGAATGATAGAAATCGCCCGGAAGCTAGACCTGCTCTACCAAATCAGACGAATCGTCCTGAAGTGCGTTCTAATCCCCCTCAACGTACATCTCCCGAATCCAGGCCAGGAAATAGTGGTAGAGGAAACAGAAATGGTACTGGCACAACCAGGAACAATGATTAAATTGCAGCATGTCTGAAAACTTTGTATCCAATGATCCACTCCATGGTAAAACCCTGGAGTGGATTCTTACTTATTTAGTAAAGCATTTTGGTTGGGAAGACCTTGCCAGAATGATTAATATCAATTGTTTTAAAAATAATCCGAGCATTAAATCTTCGCTTACTTTTTTGCGAAAGACCCCATGGGCTCGAAAAAAAGTAGAAGACCTTTATATTAGTACACTTTAATCTATTTCAATTAGGTTGGTTGTTTTGATGATATCTGATACAGCTTCATACAGTTTATCCAAATCTGCTTGTGTATTGAAAGCCTGGATAGAATACCTTAAGAACACTCGATCACCATGTGGCATAACCGGTATTTCAATTTTATACTGATCAAACAAACAATTTTTTAATTGAACAGGGTCTTTGGTTTTAATGGGGATGCTGAATAGTTGTAGAATAAAATCATCCGTTAGAGGAGCCAATGGTTGGCTGTTTACCAACTCGCAAAATTTCATTGCGTTCAATTTGACCAAGTCTCTACATTCTTTTGAAACTGCATCCCAATTGTATTTGTCCATGAATTGAATTGCTTCTGGAATACATAAAAAGGCAGAAAAATCTCTGGTTCCCTGTGTTTGGTGATAATCTAAAAAGGATGAGTGAGAAGGAGTAGTGCTGTTGAATCCCCAACTAATAACTAGTGGATCTAACATGCGTTGATAGGCTTTGTTTACATACAGAAAAGTACTTCCCTTTGGGGTCATCATCCATTTATGGCAAGCACCGGTGAAAATATCTGCGCCTAAACTACTTAAATCAATAGGAGCTTGTGCTGGCCCATGTGCACCATCAATAAAAGTGGGAATACCCATCTGCTTTGCTTTAGCGCATATTTCTTCTATCGGAAATCTTAATCCTGTTGAGCTGGTAATATGGCTAATGAAAATTAATTTGGTTCTATTATTTACTCCTTTAAAAAATTCTTCCACAAATGTTTCTCTGGTAGTTAAAGGCAAGTTGATATGTTGCTTTTTATAGTAGGCTCCCGCTTGGGCACAATAGTATTCCCAAGTTCTATCGCAGGCTCCATATTCTAGATTGGTAGTAAGTACTTCATCACCAGCTTTCAATGGAAAATTCTTAGCAACTAGGTTAACCGCATGAGATGGATTTACCAGATAAACCAAATCGTCTGCTGAACAATTTAAATATTTACCCAATGCCTCTCTAGAATGTTCTAGATAGGTTAATCCTGTTTTAACAATAAATAAGACTGGTTCTTGCTCCAGTTCTAACTGATATTGTTGATACCTTTCAAATATAGTTTTAGGGCATGCGCCAAAAGAGCCAAAGTTTAAAAAAGTAAGGTCTTTTCTTACTAAAAATTCATTTCTTAATTGTTCGGTAATCATAACAAGCCAATTAGATAGTTTAGTAATTGAAGGTACAATTTTGTAAATTGTGCTATGGTTTTTCTGGATTTGCAAGCGGTTACTAAGTTTGAAAGAGGCAATACAGTGCTTCATCCCATGCATTTTACCATGCAAGAGGGAGAAAAAGTAGCTATTGCTGGTGAAACTGGTTCAGGCAAATCAACTTTTCTAAAATTGATTGCAGGCTTATTGCAACCCGATCAAGGGAATATTTATTTTGAGGGCATTCGTGTATTAGGGCCTGACGAACAGTTATTGCCTGGTCATCCAAAAATTGCTTACTTGTCTCAGCATTTTGAATTAAGGAATAATTATAAAGTGCATGAGTTACTCGAAATGACGAATCAATTAGATGCAAGATCTGCTCAACAAATATTTGATGTTTGTAGAATCAGTCATTTAATGATGCGAAAGTCTGATGAATTGTCGGGTGGTGAAAAGCAGCGTATTGCATTGGCAAAACAACTCACTACTTTCCCTAAGTTATTATTACTTGACGAGCCCTTCTCTAATTTAGATCGGGTACATAAAGAATTGATTCGATCGGTAATAGACGATATTTGTAATACATTAAAAGTAACTTGTTTATTGGTTTCACATGATGCAACCGATTTATTATCTTGGGCCGATAGAATCATCATCATGCAAGATGGTCAGCTAGTACAGCAAGGAACACCGAAGCAACTATATCATCATCCTGTTAATGAATATGTAGCTGCTTTGATGGGAGAGTACAATTTAATTAATACCAAAACCCATGAAGTATTTCTTCAACTGTTAGGGGAAGGAGTTAGAGGGAAGCGAGCCTTAATTAGACCAGAACAATTGGCTATATCTGTTACCAAACCTAATCAGCCCCATTTCGTAGAAGGGGTGGTTCAAAAAGTTTTATTCTTTGGCGCTTATTATATCATTGAAGTATGGGTGGATGAGTTTATCATAAAAGTAAGAACCACCACATTTATGTTTAATGCAGGAGACATTGTATTTATTACAGTTGCACCAATTGGGGCATAATTTATTACTTTAAATATTTTGCAAAAAAGCCAAGGGTTCTTTCCCATGAAAGCTTTGCTGCAGCTTCGTTGTATCTAGCGCCTGCTGTGTCATTATGAAATGCGTGGTTTACATTTTCGTAAATAAAGAGTTCGTAATTGATTTTGTTTTCCTTTAGTGCTGCTTCATAAGCTGGTATACCTTCATTTACTCGGGTGTCTAATCCACCATAATGCAACATCACCGATGCCTTTATTTGGGATACTTTGGAAGCTTCTGGTTGTCTACCGTAATACGCTACTGCTGCTTTTAAATTGGGAACATTTACTGCTAAATTATTAGCCATTGCTCCACCCCAACAAAATCCTACACAACCCATTTGACCATTGCAGTCTTTTCGGGTACTCAAATAAGTAAAAGCGCGAATGAAATTTTGCAAACTCTCTTCTGCTTTGAGTGTTGCAAATTTTGCTCTTAGTTCGTCGTCGTTTTTAGGCAACTCCCCTAATGGGGCAAGTATATTGGGGGCAATAGCAAGATAGCCTGCTTTTGCCGCCCTTCTGGTCACGTCTTCTATATGGGCGTTTAATCCCCTGTTTTCATGAATTACAACAACTGCAGCTAATTTTTTCTTTCCCTTTGGTTTTGCCACGTATGCACTCATTGTTCCATTCACCCCTTCATAGGTAATGGTTTCTATTTCTAAATCGTCTTCTGCCGTAATATTAGCTTTGGCTGCATTGACCTCAATCATAGGTAAAATACTTAATGCT
Organism: Sediminibacterium sp.; assembly: GCF_051860225.1. Classification (GTDB taxonomy): domain Bacteria; phylum Bacteroidota; class Bacteroidia; order Chitinophagales; family Chitinophagaceae; genus Sediminibacterium. The sequence goes on along the minus strand of NZ_JBHYEI010000002.1, from coordinate 332,716 downwards.
GCCGCCATGCCACCAGTTAGTATTGCTAAGCGACTCATGAATTCTGGTCTGCTTAAAGGTTTGTGGGTATACTCGTCGTAGAGGTCAATTATTTCTTGCTTCATAGGGCAATGCGTTGATTGATTTGGTCGTCAATTTTTTTAAATAGATGATAAGGTTTATATACCCTCCATTCAGGTAAATCCATTAATTCAATATAATAATGCAGTTTCTTACCTCTGAAATCTTGTTGGGTGGCTGCAGGCATATTCAATGCTACGATCCAGCCGTTTTCATCCGTTACTTCCTCAAACCATTCTTGGTAATATTCTTTATCGCTGCTATGGAAATTTAATACATTTTCGGCAATTAATATAAATTTATAAATCCCTTCCTTCTCCAATAAGTCAATGATTTCCCGCTTGAGTTCCATAATGTCATTTTCAATAGCATCATTCCATTCTCCAATCAGTTCAATGATAGAGAAATGTAATTCGTAGTCTACATAAATGATTTTAAGGTACAATGTTCTACTTCCAAAATCATCCCATTGTGGATGTATAAAATAATTATAAACAGTTTGTGAAAATTCAAACTCAGAGTACGTTCGTCCGTAAAAAGGAGATCTTTTGTCTTCTTCTGCTACATAAATATGTCTCCAGTTAAAAAAAGGTTCTATCTCATGCATACTATTCGCTCCCTACCGATTCAACTGCTTTTTTTACGCTTCCGTATTTAAGTAATAAATCTTTCGCTTTTTCATAATCGGTTAATCCCAAATTGTCCATAACCATTTTTACTCCGCGGTCTACCAGTTTTATATTACTCAATTGCATGTTGACCATTTTATTGTCTTCAACACGACCTAATTGAATCATGATGGCGGTAGAAATCATGTTCAAGACTAATTTCTGGGCAGTACCACTTTTCATGCGCGTACTACCTGTTACAAATTCTGGTCCTACAACAACTTCAACCGGGAAGTCAGCTGCTTCAGAAATAGGCGAGTTCGGATTACAACTGATACTACCTGTAATAATACCTCTTTTTCTACATTCTTTTAAGGCACCAATTACATATGGCGTTGTTCCACTTGCAGCAAGTCCTATCACTACATCTTTGTCGTTGATGAAATGTTTTTGTAAATCACTCCAACCTTCATCTGCACTGTCTTCGGCAAATTCAACTGCTTGCGTAATGGCTTTTTCACCACCTGCAATCAAGCCGATGACTAAACCATAAGGAACCCCATAAGTAGGTGGGCACTCGCTTGCGTCTAATATGCCTAGTCTTCCACTGGTGCCAGCCCCCATATAAAATAATCTTCCACCTTGTAACATTTTGTCTGCCGTAGCAGCAATCAATTTTTCAATTTGTGGAATGGCTTTTTCAACAGCATCTGGTACTGTTTTATCCTCTTTATTGATATTGGTTAAAATTTCTTGAATACTCATTTTTTCTAGGTCATTGTACCTAGAAGCCTGTTCTGTAACTTTTATGAAATTACCCATATTGCTTATTGTTTATGAAATGCCACCAAACCGGGCATTGGGGTCTTTAAAACTTTACCCAATTCTAACTCGTAACTATTGCAAAGTTCCTTTAAAACATCTCTAAAACCAAATCCAACACTGCCCACAAAATGGATTGGTTGTGTCCAGCTTTCCTTGAATTTATATAAATGAGTGAAGAAAAAGTCATTTAAGCCGTCTTCAATGATATTTTCTATCATAAAATGACCTCTATTTTCGGCTAAAAAAATTGCAAAAGAAGCCATATAACGGTTTGCCAAGGGCTTCTTATATATGTTTTCGAGAATACTGGCATGGGTTTCTCCAAAACGCTTTTGAAACCTAGACATTAAGTCTTCATCAAATGTTTTGTACAAATAATACTGAATTACTTTTTTACCCAAATAAGCACCAGATCCTTCATCGCCTAAAACATATCCTAGGCCAGGGCTAATGGAAACGATTTTCTTACCATTATAATAGCATGCATTAGATCCTGTGCCTAAAATGCAGGCAATCCCTTTTTCGTGGCCACAAGAAGCGCGTGCAATACCCAATAAATCTGTATTGATAGTTGTTTTGGTTTTTGGAAAAAGGGTTTTAAAAACCTTTTTCATGATATCTATATTGGCTGGATTTCCAAGCCCTGTTCCATAAAAATGGAGCTGATCAATGGAAGTGTTTTTTATTTTGGGTAAAAGTTGTTTAGATAAAATTTGAATCATTTCGTCTCCAGTTACAAAATAGGGGCTCATAGCTGGAGTTAGAACGGTTTTTTTCTTGCCGTTTACTAGTAAACACCACTCGCATTTGGTAGAGCCACTGTCGGCAATTAATATGGCAGGCATAGGAAAGGTTTAATTCAGCAATAAATATAGATATTTGCATGCTTACATGACGTATAATTTAATGTGTATTTATGGGTTCTAAGAAACTTCAGGTTTGGTTGCCGGTTTTATTTGCCGTTGTGATGATTGTGGGAATGCTAATTGGCTTTCAATTAAAGGAAAAGACCATGTCTCCTTTATTCTTTAAAAGTTCCACTCGATCTTCCATTCAGGAGTTGACCGAATTGATTAAAAATCGATACGTTGATAAAGTTTCAGAAGATAGTATCAATGGATTAGTAGCAAATGAATTATTAAAACATTTAGATCCGCATTCAGTTTATATTCCTTCTTCTGACCTTTCTGCTGCCAATGAAGATATAATGGGGAATTTCCAAGGCATCGGTATAGAGTTTCGACAAATGAACGATACCGTAAATGTGATGAGTGTTATTTCTGGTGGCCCTGCAGAAAAAGTGGGATTAATGGTAGGTGATCAATTAATTTTCGTGAATGATAGTATTTCAATTGCAGGTAAAAAATTAGATGGAAATGCCATAAGAAAACTATTTAGAGGCCCCGCAGATTCTAAAGTTAAAGTAAAGTTTTTGCGTGCGGGCAAAATGCAAAGCGTAACCATCACTAGGGGTAATATTCCTGTAAGTTCGGTTGATGCAGCTTATATGATTGCTCCGAAAGTGGGATTTATACGACTGAATAAATTTGCAGAAAGAACGTATGAAGAGTTCATGACTGAGTTAGAAAAATTACAGGCGCTAAAAATGGAAAGCCTGATTTTAGACCTAAGAGGAAATACAGGTGGATTAATGAAAGAAGCTGTTGATATGGCCGATGAATTTTTAGAAGATAATAAGTTAATCGTTTATACAGAAGGAGAAAATACCCCGAGAACCGAATTCACCGCTAAGCGTCCGGGGCTTTTTGAGAAAGGGAAATTAGTGGTGTTAATAGATGAGTCATCTGCATCAGCTAGTGAAATTTTAGCAGGTGCTTTACAAGATTGGGACCGAGCTACTATTATGGGGCGTCGCTCTTTTGGTAAAGGCTTAGTGCAGCAACAATTTCAGTTGAGTGATGGATCCGCTGTGCGATTAACAGTAGCTAGGTATTTTACTCCCTTGGGAAGAAATATTCAAAAGTCTTATGCTGAAGGAATTGATAAGTATAACGATGAATTACTTGGCCGTTTTCATCCAACAGATTCAAGCGCTAAAAAAGATTCCTTAGCTAGGTCTGTAAAAAAATACAAAACGCCTGCGGGTAAAATGGTTTTTGGCGGTGGGGGGATTACACCCGATACCACGGTATTATTTGATTCTTCATTGTACACAAGGGCTGTGTTACAAGTGCTCATGACGAGTACCTTGAATGATTTTGCCTATTATGATTTTATTCGCAATCGCGCTCAATACATTACTTATAAATCGCCAACAGAATTTAATTTGAATTTCAATATTTCAGATGATCAATGGAAACGTTTTGTGCAATATGCCTCAAAAGAAGGCTTGAACTTTGGTGTTATTGATGCCCGAAGTAAAGCATTTATTTTAAACAGAATTAAAGCTTTAATTGCCAGACAAATCTGGAGAACAAATGGTTATTTCGTGGTGGCAAATGCAGAAGATGTCTTGGTAAATAAAGCTTTAAAAGCAGCTGAGTAGCATTTTGCTATTAACTTTATCACATGCGGTATTATTTCTTCTTATTGATATGGATGGGTACTGTTCTACAAATAAATGCACAGCAACCCCAATTGGTTTCTATTTTAGAAGTGCCTGGGAAATTTGAATATGCCCGTGTTCAAGAAAAAGGAGTTTCCGTGTTGCCAAGTGGAAGATATATCAGCCCCGCTGGGGAAATGATTAGAATTACTCATGATCCATTTGGAATGCGTGTTTCGCTAGATGGTAAAAAAGCAGTGACACTGCATAATGGCGTATTTACCATCGTTGACTTAGAAACCCTGAATCATACAAGGGTACCATCTTATGATAAAAAGATTGCATCACCTTTTTCGAACGGTTCTTTTTTAGGTGTTGATTTTGGCAAGACTTCAAATATTGTCTATTTGAGTGGAGGAGACAATGGCGCAGTATTGGTATATGATATCAATTCCATGATTAGGTTGGATTCAATTTCATTAAACGGTAAAATCGGAAAGGATTTATTTGAAGACAGTTTTACTTCCGATTTATTATTTAATGAAGAAAAAAATGAATTGTTGGTATTAGATCGAGCTAATTTTAGATTGGTGCGCCTTAATCTTACTAGTAAAAAAATAGAAGCGTCCATCCCATGTGGAAGACTTCCCTTTGGTTTGTCATTAAGCCCAGATAAACGGTATGCATTTGTAGCCAATGTGGGAATGTATGCTTATCCAATGATTGAGGGGATGACGGAAAAAAACTACGACTCTTTATTAATTCCTCATCATCCTTATGGTGATAATACCAAAGAGTCTATTAATGGAACAGTGATAGATGGGAAAAAAATTCCTGGTGTAGGCAGTCCTAATTCACCCGAGGCAATGAGTGTGTTTGTGATAGATTTGAAAAGCAATAAAGTGTTAAGTAAATTAAAAACGGGGCATCAAATTGGAGAATTAATTGAAGATATTGAAGTGGTAGGAGGTGCAAGTCCTAATTCAATAGCTGTGGGTAAACAGTTTGCATATATATCAAATGCTACGAATGATAATATTAGTGTGATTGATTACACAACTCAAAAAATTGTTCGTCATATTCCTATTAAAGTGAGTACAACAATTGATCGATATAGAGGGTTGTTGCCTTTTGGATTAACATTAAGCAGTGATGAGAAAAAATTATTTGTTGCTTTATTAGGATTTAATGCGGTGGCTGTTATTGATATCGAAACATCTAAAACAATCGGATTAATTCCTACCGGATGGGGACCTTCTAGAGTGATGTTAGGTAAGAACGAAAAGGAATTATATATTATTACTGCAAGAGGATTGGGGGCAGGTCCTAATGGAGGGGCAGGTTATAAGAAACCCATACAGGGGACATTTATCAGTGATTTGCAATTAGGTTCATTTCATAAAGTTCCGATGCCCGATTCTATTCAACTTGCTAAATACACGGCTACAGCATTGGCTAATACGTTCTTTAAATCAACGGTATCCCTCAATCAAAATCCTTTACCTCCATTGCCTGATGCATATCAAAGCCCAATTAAGTATATTGTTTACATCACCAAAGAAAATAGGACCTATGATGAAGTATTTGGACAAATTAAACAAGCAAAGGGTGATAGTACTTTAGCTAGATTTGGCGTTGACAATGCTTATACTTTATTGGCTAATCAGCGAGAAAGATTCAAGGGAATGAGGGTTTCTCCAAATCATCATAAAATTGCTCGTCAGTTTGCATTCAGTGATAATTTTTATTGTGATAGTGATGCCAGTATTCATGGACACCATTGGATGATGGGAGTGATACCCAATGAATGGGTTGAAGCCAATTCTAGTGTAAGTAAAACGGCTAAGTTATTTTCATCAGCACCAGGTAGAAGATTTCCAGGATCAACTGGAAGTATGGATCCAGAAGACTTTGCAGAAGCAGGAGGTATTTGGGAGGCTTTTGAGAGAAAGAAGAAATCGTTCTACAATTTTGGCGAAGCCAATGAAACAGCCCATGTTAGAGAAGAATGGTATGATACAGCAACAGGAGCAGGGCATGGTGTGATGGTGCCTATGCAAAAAGCATTATTCCCAAGAACTAGTAGAAACTATCCCGGATACAATACCAATATACCCGATCAGTACAGGGCTAATCAGTTTGAAAAAGAATTCACTCGCATGTGGATTACTGGCAAGGCTGAAATGCCTAGTTTAATGACCATTCAGTTGCCCAATGATCATATTGCCAAAGCCAGACCGGAAGATGGATATACAAGTGCGCATTCGTTTATGGCAGACAATGACTTGGCATTGGGTAGAATACTCCACTTCTTGTCTAGAACTAAATATTGGAAAAACATGTTGGTGATTATTACAGAAGATGATCCACAGGGAGGGGTAGATCATATAGATGCCCATCGCTCTATTTTAATGATGGCTGGCCCATATGTTAAGAAAGGACATATCAGTAATACACACGCGAATTTTGGTTCTATTTTAAAAACGATTTACAATATTTCTGGAGTACCATACGTAAATCAATATGATGTAACTGCCACTTTATTACAAGACTTTTTTACCGATAAGCCAGACTTTACACCGTATACATTAGAAATGCACGACACACGTATTTTTGACGTAAACAAAGCAATGAAAAAATACAAGACTACCATTGATTGGAATAAAATTATCAAAGGGCCTGAAATGGATAAGCTAGAAGATATGCGTGCCGACCATTATCGTCAACAAAAACAAGCCATCATAATAAAGTAATCGGATGAGAAAATTAGTTTTTACGTTTGTAGTATTTACAGTGAGTATTTCAACTTATGCTCAAAATGATACTGCTATTTTGTTGCAAGATGTTATGGTCACTGCAACAAGAAATAAACAGACTAGCTTATTAAGTCCTTACTCTGTAAGCAAATTGTCGATGCAAGGATTGCAACAATTTCAACCAAGAACAAGTCCTGAAGCATTAATTGGAACTGCTGGCGTGTTTGTTCAAAAGACTAATCATGGTGGTGGCTCACCGTTTGTTCGTTCATTAACTGGGAATCAAAATTTATTAATGATTGATGGAATTCGCTTGAATAATGCTACCTACCGATATGGGCCTAATCAATACTTTAATACCATTGATTTATTTTCTGTTGGATCAATAGAAGTTGCAAGGGGTACAGGATCTGTGCAGTATGGTTCTGATGCCATGGGCGGAGTGATTCAAGTATTTACTAAAGACATCGCTTTTTCCGAAAAAGCTAAATGGGCTGGAAATATTACTGGAAGGGTATTGAGTAATGACGCTGAATATACTGGGAGAGCAGAATTGGTTTACAGTAATGCTAAAACAGCATTCCAAGTAGGGTATACAGTAAGAAAATTTGGAGACTTGCCGGGTGGTGATACCACTGGAATTCAACAGCCTAGTGGGTATAACGAAAATGCATTTGATATAAAATTTAAATGGCAATTAAACAATCAATGGTTACTTACCGCTGCACATCAACAATTGCAACAAAATAATGTACCACTCTATCATCGGGTGGCTTTAGAAAATTTTGCGTATTACCAATTTGATCCACAAAATAGAAGTTTGAGCTATTTAAGAATGGAAGGCAAAACGCGGAACCCGCTTTTGTCAAAAATAAGTTTCACTGCATCATCACAGGTAAACAAAGAACGCAGAAACTATTGGAGAAACCGAAATGCAAATCGATTTATTGAAGATGATCGGGTGAATACGGTAGGACTTACCACGGATATTTTTTCAGTTGTAAATCCTAATTGGACCGCTAATTCTGGTGTAGAGTATTATACAGATCAGGTAACAAGTGCAAAACAGCAGATTGCTATTGCCAATGGGGCAACGATTAATCAGCGTGGCTTATATCCTAATAATGCCAGTATGCAAAACTTCTCACTATACAGTTTGCATCATCTTGCTTTGGGTAAGTTTACTGTAGAAGCGGGAGTTCGATACAATGCATTGCAAATTGAAGTGGATACTGCAATAGTGAAACCTTCTTCCTTGGTATTTAATGCTGCATTATTGTATCAAATCAGTAAAACTCAATCGGTATATGCGTCTTATAGTACAGGATATAGAGCCCCTAATATTGACGATATGGGAACACTGGGTTTAGTCGATTTTAGGTACGAAGTACCAGCTTATGGATTAAAGCCAGAGAAGACCTTTAATACAGAGTTGGGGTATAAAATCCACACTAAAAAACTGCAAATGTCTATGGCATTTTATTATATGCATTTAACCAATATTATCAATCGCATACAGTTGGTTGGTCAACAAGTAGCTGGGTATAATGTATATATTAAAGAGAATAATCAAGAATCATTGATAAAAGGCTTTGAATACGATTTCCAATTTGCGTTCACAAAAAAATTATTGATTAGTAGTAATGGTGCTTATTCATTTGGACAAAATACTACCAGGACAGAGCCAATGCGAAGAATACCCCCATTCAATGGAAGAACGTTTATTCAATGGACGAGGCCTAAAATTCAATACAGTCTTGAATATATGTATGCTACAACCCAAAACCGACTAGCACAAGGTGATAAAGACGATAATCGTATTCCTAAAGGAGGAACTCCTGGGTTTGGCATTTTTCATTTTCATGTATCAACAAAATTACTAGGCGTTCAGTTACGAACAGGATTAACGAATATTTTTAATGCAGATTATAGAATGCATGGAAGTGGCATTAATGGTATGGGAAGGAATTTGTATATTTCTGCCCAATTTAGGTTTTAATGAAACAACTGCTGGAACAACTTGCTTCGGAATTAAATGGTGAATTATATTTTAATATAACTGCAGAACACCAAATGCAGTTGATGGCTTATTCAACAGACGCTTCAGTTTATCAAGAGAAGCCATTGGCTGTTGCGATACCTCAACATGATGAAGATATTAAAGCAATCATCGGCTTTGCCAATAAACATTCCATTACGATAATTCCTAGAGCGGCCGGTACTTCATTGGCGGGCCAAGTGGTGGGTAATGGGATTGTGGTAGATATTTCGAAACACTTTAATCAAATGATTGAAGTGAATATAGAAGAACGTTGGTGTAGGGTGCAGCCCGGTGTTATTAGAGACGATTTAAACCATTACCTAAAGGGATTTGGGCTGATGTATGGACCTGAAACCTCAACAGCTAATAGAGCCATGATTGGCGGAATGGTGGGGAATAATTCCTGTGGCTTGCATAGCATTGTATGGGGATCAGCACGCGATCATTTGTTGGAGGCTTCGGTTATTTTAAGTGATGGTTCTACAGCTGTTTTTAAGGATATTGATTTACAAGATGCAGTTCATGCAAATGGTTTAGAAGGGAGCATCTATCAACATCTTTTTGAGCTCTTGCAACACCAGCAAAATCAAGCACTTATTCAAGCGAATTTTCCTTCCAAAGAAGTAGTCAGAAGAAATACGGGATATGCATTGGATTCCTTAATAGAGATGCATCCGTTTGCAGAACACGGTAGTCCATTTAATTTATGCAAACTGCTAGCAGGATCAGAAGGTACACTGGCTTTTATTACCGAATTGAAATTGAATTTATTGCCGCTGCCCCCAAAAGAAGTAGGGTTAGTAGTGGTACATTGTCATTCGTTGAGTCAATCCTTATATGCCAATATTGAAGCATTAAAGCATGGACCCATGGCGTCTGAATTGGTAGATAAAATGATCATGGATTTTACTATAGGTCATCCTGAATACCAAAAGAATCGATTTTTTATTGAAGAAGATCCGGCAGCATTGTTGATGGTCGAATTCATGGAAGACACCAAAGAACAATTGAATCAAAAGATTAATGCAACTATTCAAGCATTAAGTGCTGCTTCACTGGGTTATGCATTTCCGGTATTATACAATTCGGATACCAAGTTTGCTTGGGATATTCGTAAAGCAGGTTTGGGTTTGTTGCGAAATTTAAGAGGAGATGCACAACCCGTGAACTTAATTGAAGACTGTGCAGTATCTACCAATGATCTACCATTGTATATTGAAGAATTACAGCAACTATTAGCGCAGCATAACGTCAAAGCCTCTTATTATGCACATGCTGGTGCAGGAGAATTGCATGTAGAACCTATTATTAATTTAAAATCTAGCGAAGGGGTTCAACAGTTTAGAGCTATACTCAAAGACACTGCTGCATTAGTAAAAAAGTACAATGGGTCTTTATCAGGAGAACATGGAGATGGAAGATTGCGTGGTGAGTTTATTCCTGCAATGGTAGGCAACGAAGTATATGATTTATTTAAACAGGTTAAGACCATATTTGATCCCAAAGGAGTATTTAATGCAGGGAAAATAACTAATACCCCTGCAATGGATACCCATTTGCGAATGAATCAACAACAGCCCATTAATTTGGGTAAAACCTTGTTTGATTTTTCTGCAGATGAGGGGATATTAAGATTAGCAGAAAAATGTTCAGGATCCGGCGATTGTAGAAAGTCTGAGATTAGTGGGGGATTAATGTGCCCTAGTTTTATGGCCACCCGAAGCGAAAAAAATACCACAAGGGCAAGGGCCAATGTGCTGAGACAATTCTTAAGTGATCCCAATGATGCAACACCCTATAATCATGCGGAGATTAAGGAGGCAATGGACTTATGTTTGAGTTGCAAGGGCTGTAAAATTGAGTGCCCATCAAGTGTTGATATCACTAAAATGAAAGCTGAGTTCTTACAACAGTATTACGATGCGAATGGCACTCCATTCAGATCTAAATTGGTTGGAAATTTTGCGGTGCAAATGAAATTAGCTTCGCTGTTTAGGCCCATTTATAATTTTGTTTTTGGAACGACTGCTTTCCGTAAAATAGCCAATCGCTTAGTAGGATTTCATCCAGATCGATCTATGCCTTTATTGGGAAAATTTCAACTTAAACAGTGGCATCGCAATCGCGCAACTCAGCATCAAAAGAAAGTCTATTTTTTCTGTGATGAGTTTACCAATTTCTTAGATAGTTCTATTGGGCAGAAAGCTATTTTATTATTGGAGCAGTTGGGTTATCAAGTAATTATTCCAGAACATCTAGAGAGTGGACGATCCTATTTATCAAAAGGGTTATTAAGAAAAGCTGCAGCGATTGCCAATCAAAATATTCAGTTATTGTCTCCATTGGTTTCTGCTGATATGCCAATTGTGGGTATTGAGCCATCGGCCTTGCTTACCCTTCGAGATGAATACAAAGATTTAGCAAGCCCTCAAAATAAGGCAGCTGCAATCGACCTTGCCCAGCATAGTTTTACTATTGAAGAATTTATTGCTCGTGAAATGGATGCAGGGAATATTCAACCCAGTGCATTTACGCAAGAAACAAAGCATATTGCTATACATGGTCATTGTTATCAGAAAGTATTGTCTTCACAAGACTACAGTAAACAAATATTGTCTTTGCCTAAAAACTTTACCGTTGAAATTATTCCTTCCGGATGTTGTGGAATGGCTGGTTCTTTTGGATATGAAAAAGAGCATTATGAAGTTTCGCAAAAAGTAGGTGAGTTGGTCTTGTTTCCTGCAGTGCGTAATAAAGCCAACGATACTGTTGTTGCTGCAGCTGGTACTTCTTGCAGACATCAGATTAAAGATGGCACCAAAGAAATGGCATTGCATCCGGTAGAGATCTTGTTTGCCGCGTTAGTTTAGATTTCTGTATTCGTTGGGAGTGATGCCTACTTTTTGTTTAAATAAACGAGTAAAATGTTGTGGGTATTTAAAACCCAATTCTATTGATATTTCATTGATATTTTTATCGGACTCAACCATCTTTTTCTTAGCAGTTTCAATGGTCTTGTTTTGTAAGTAGTCTTTGGCAGATTGTCCTGTTTCTTTTTTAATTAAGTCTCCAAAGTAATTGGCAGATAAATTTAATTGTTGCGCAAAATAAGACACAGCAGGTATGCCAATTTGATGCAGTTGCTCGGAATTGAAATAGTCTTTTAATAATTGCTCAAATTTCGCTAAGAGTCCTTTGTTAATATTGTCCCTAGTAATAAATTGGCGATCATAAAAACGTTGACAATAGTCTAGAAACAATTCAATATTGGCTGCGATTAATTTTTTACTGTGTTTATCTATTGGTTGATTTAATTCAAACTGAATTTTTTGAAAAGAAGATTGAATCATTGATCTTTCATCCTCCGATAAATGAAGGGCTTCGTGGGTTTCGTAATCAAAAAACTGGTACTCGTCTATTCGTTTGCCAAGGGTAGTGCCTAATAAAAAGTCTGGATGAAAAACAAGTCCAAATCCCATGGGCTGATAAGGTTCTGGCGGTTTTTGCATTTCCATAACTTGTCCAGGAGCAAAAAAAGCCAAAGTGCCTGCTTGGTAGTCATATAAATGACGTCCATATTTTAGATCTCCACATTTTACGTCTTTTAAATAAACACAGTACATCCCGTATTGGAATTTGATGCTTGTTACATTGCCCCAATCACGCATACTCGCTTTGGAGAAATCTATAACCGTTATTAATGGATGCAGTGTTTTATGATTGTTATCTGCATTATACTGGCTGATATTATTGATTGGGTAAATGAATTCCATGAATTTATTTTGTTTAACAAAAATAGTCATTGCATTGAAGCAGTTCCCATACCTTATCATTAATTGGTAAAAATGGTAGGTAAAACAGTAATTTGTATACTAAAATTGGGAAGTAATGGAAGAGCTTTGTATAATGAAAACAAAAATATTATACCTGGCTTTTGCCTTATTATGCATTAGTACTGCTTCCGCACAATCAGAAAATGAAATCATCCAACTTTCTGCCAAAAAATGGCAATGGATGTCAGATAAAAACGTAGATTCACTAAGCCTTTTATTCCATGATAAAAGTGATTTTGTGCATATGGGTGGAACTTGGGGTAAAGCAAGAGAAATTGATATCATTAAGGGAGGGTTTATCTGGTACAAAAAAGCCGAAGTTTATAGTAATGCGGTTAAGTTTATAGGCAATACAGCTGTATTATTGAGTGATATGGATTTGGTTGCAGTTGTTGGAGGGAATGATGCTATTAACTCATTTATGGTAACCGAAGTGTATGTCAAAGAAAAAAGTCAATGGAGCTTAGTGCAACTTACTTTTTCTAAGTTATCAAGACCTGTAAAATTGAAAACGAATTAATTTTAAATATTTCTTTTATGGCAAAATTTCAACTAAAAGTAAATGGTAAACCCTTGCAAGTAGATGCAGATCCATCTACTCCTTTGCTTTGGGTTTTAAGAGATCAGTTGCATTTAGTGGGTACTAAATTTGGATGTGGGGTAGGAGCTTGTGGAGCTTGCACAGTGCATTTAAATGGTAGAGCAATGCGCTCTTGTCAATTGCCTGTTTCGGCTGTTGGTGCACAAGCAGTTACTACCATTGAAGGAATTGTAAGTGCAGAAAAAGAAATGCATCCTGTTCAAAAAGCCTGGCTAGAATTAGATGTGGCTCAATGTGGTTATTGTCAAACCGGCCAAATCATGTCTGCAGTGGCTTTGTTAAAAAGCAATCCCAATCCTACAGAAGCTGAAATAGAATCTGCCATGACAGGCAATATTTGCAGGTGTGGAACTTATTTAAGAATCAAAGCGGCCATACAACAAGTCGCTAAATCATCTAAAAAATAATTTTTAGCAAATGAAAAACGCAAATAATAATCAAAGCAGACGTTCATTCCTAAAAGTTACTTCTTTAACTGGAGGTGGAATGATGATTGGATTTAGTTGGTTTGCTAATTTAATTCCTAATGAAGCAATAGCCGCAGCTACTGATAAAATGGATTGGGTGGAGCTAACTGGATTTATTAAAATCACTCCTGATAACCAAGTAAAAATATTTAATCCCAATCCAGAGTTTGGCACCAATGTAATGACTTCATTGCCTATGATGGTAAATGAAGAATTAGAAGCAGATTGGAGTAAAGTAATTGTAGAAATGGGGGATTATGATACCCCTCGTTTTAAGAGTCAATTTACTGGAGGGAGCAGAGCTATGGCCATGGCTTGGAAGCCTTTAAGAACTGCAGGTGCAACTGCCAGACTGCTATTGATGCAAGCTGCTGCCAATGATTGGGGGGTGCCTTTGTCTGAGCTCACTGTTTCTAAAGGTGTAGTGATGCATAAAGCTTCTAATAAGTCTGCGAATTATGGGGCTTTAGCCACTGCGGCAGCCAAGTTGCCCAAGCCTGAAAAAGTAGAGTTGAAAAAGACTGCTGATTTTACATTATTGGGTACTCCGCAGAAAAATAAAGTGGGGAAGGAAATTGTGGGTGGTGAATCTTTATTCACCATCGATTATACAATGGAAGGGATGTTAATAGCCATGGTTATACATCCTCCTGCATTTGGCATGCAACTCAAATCTTTTGATGCAACAGAAGCATTGAAGATGCCTGGTATAAAAGCTGTTTTTGATTTTCAGGTGTATAAAGATGGGTATGCAAAAGCAGGTTTTGATACACGTGCTTTTAATAAATTGATTGCAGTGGTGGGTAATTCTACTTGGGAAGTGATGAATGCGCGTAAGAAAGTGGTGGCCCAATGGGAGCCCATTCAAGATACCAAGGAAATGTTGATGGCAAGAGGCGGTAAAAAAGAAGAAATTATTCCCGCAGGATTAGAGAGCACTGAAAACCATTTGCGATTGATGCACGAGATGCAAAAAAAGCCTACCCGTGTTGCTAGAAAAGATGGAGATCCTGAAACTGCGTTTAAAAATGCAAAGAAAGTATTAGAAAGAACCTATACTGCTCCATTTTTGGCGCATAATCCTATGGAGCCAATTAGTTGTGTTGCGCATATTACGGATGAAAAAGCATTTTTTGTAGCACCTATTCAGATTCCTGAAATGATGAAACAAAATATTGTTTCCAATTTGGATATTAAGCCTGAGCAAATTGAAATGAAGTTGGCTAGAATGGGTGGTGGTTTTGGCCGTAGGGCTTATGGACATTATATTGTAGAAGCCGGGCATATTTCAAAAAAAGTAAAAGCTCCTGTCAAATTAATTTATACCAGAGAGGATGATTTAACCAATGGTATTTATCGTCCTACTTATATCATGACCTATAAAGCAGCAATTGATAAAGACAATAACGTAACCGCAATTCATGTCATAGGGGGTGGAATACCAGAGAGTCCATTGCATGAAAACCGTTTTCCTGCAGGCGTTTTCGATAATTATTTAGCGGAGAGTTGGGATATGCCTTCCAATATTACGATTGGTGCATATAGAGCACCTCGTTCTAATTTTAATGCAAGTGCTGAACAATCTTTCTTAGATGAATTAGCGGAAGCCGTTGGAAAAGATCCATTGGATTTTCGCATTGAAATGTTGAAGAAAGCGAAAACGAAACCAGTGGGAAAATTCAATGATTATGATGCCAGTCGATTTATTGCAGTATTAGAATTGTTGAAGGAAAAATCAAATTGGGGAAGCCCTGCTACTAAAAATGCGAAACGAGGGGTATCTGCTTATTTCTGTCATGCATCTTATGCTGCTCATGTGGTAGATGTAACAATGAAGAATGGACAACCTTATGTAGAAAAAGTAGTGACAGCCATGGACTGCGGTTTTGTGGTCAATCCTGAAGGGGCGAAGAATATGGTAGAAGGTGCTGTGGTAGATGGAATTGGAAATGCATTGTATGGAGAACTTAATTTAGATAAAGGAGCCACCGTACAAAAGAATTTAAATTCATATCGAATCATCAGACATAGAGAAGCACCGAAAAAAATTGAGGTGCATTTTGTACAGAATAATATTGATCCAACTGGATTGGGTGAGCCACCTTTTCCGCCAGTTTTTGCTGCAGTGGCAAATGCCTTGTACAAAGCAACGGGAAAGCGGTTATATAATCAGCCTTATTTGAAAGAGTTGGGGAAAGTATAAGTTTTACTCAACATTCATTAAGTTATAATGTTGGTTATGTATGATGAATACGAATGAAGGGATAATAATCAATAATATTTATTTCAACCTAACTCAGTTAGAAAAAGATTGCTGGAATAGATTGGTAAATGGAGCAGTTAAAAGTAAAGATGCTTTTCACGCTCCTTGTGTTGGAAGCATTAGCAATGGAGAAGTAAGTATGCGTACCATGGTTTTGCGTAAAGCCTTGCCCATAGAAAAAGTCTTGCGTTTTCATACTGATATTAGAAGTAGAAAATGGAACGAGTTAGCATTGAATAATTCTATCAGTGCATTGTTTTATGATTCCGCTGCACGAATTCAATTACGTGTGAAAGGAAAAGCGGTCTTGCATTTTGATAGTGCAATTACAGCCGAAGCTTGGCAAAAAACAGCTTTGTCTGGCAGACGATCTTATTTAACAACCAATTCACCTTCCAGTTTTTCTGATATCCCTACGAGTGGATTGGCAGAAAAAGTTGAACAAGAAAATTTTACAGTTGAGGAGAGTGAAGTTGGACAACAAAATTTTGGTATTGTAGATGTTCAGGTAGAATCAATTGATTGGTTATGGTTGCATCATGCAGGTCATCGAAGGGCTTTTTTTGATTATGTTATTGGGGATTTTAGATGGATGGTTCCTTAGTCTTGTTTCATCTGAAAATTTCATTTAGTTCCATAGAATAATAGAGCCCCTCATCAAAGTTGCCCTGTGCTGTGTAAAAAGGATCTAATCCTATATCATAAAAGGTGTACCCTTCTTCTTTCAATAGTTTTAGCCAAGCTTGGTTATTGGCAATGTTTTGTGCATCACTTAATAAAGGATTGTAGCTTGTCCATGTTACAGCGGGTACGCCTAATTCTGCTGCCAAATAAGTGGCAAAAGGAATAACACGCGCATTCATACTTCTGCCGATTACAGCAATTTTTTTCTCTCCAAACCCTTTCATTATTCTGGTAGCTGTGATGGGATAACCATTGTGCAAATACGTTTTGTTAATAAGCTGTAATCCACCCCCTAGCCAGTTAGTAACTATTTTATAATGAATGCCATACTTGTACAGTAAGCCTTTGCCAAGTTTAGGTAGCGAAGCTATTGGCTGAAGTTCAGCTCCCGCAGTACCACCAAGATCTTCAAAGAAGCCAAGTGTAAAGTCATAGCCCATTTGGGTATAATTGCTTTCGCCATATTTTCCATCAATTAATGGATTAAGTATCTTTATTATCCCTTTAAATCCAGCTTTGCCCAACTTCTTAGAGGGGGTATGCCATTTTACCAAGCCTAGTGTTGCGCTATTTTCTACTTGTACGCTATTAAATGTCTCTTTGCCAAAAGCTGCTCCGAACGAGTGGCAGTCATCATCTTTTAAATAAATAAACATGGCTTGAAGTAATGCATCGGTAGTGCCATTTATTCCAGCTTTAATAATCCATGGGGTTATTTGAATTGTAGATGAAGATTGTTTTGGATACTGCTTAAATGCGTTAAAAGTTTCTTCTAAAGTGCTATATGCTAATTTTTCTCGTTGTTGATGATACTGGTTTGACAAAGTATAAAAAAGTGTCTTGATCGAATCTGCATCTTCACATGTTTTGTCTACGAAATAATTTGGGATATTGAAAGCAGAAGAGGCACTTAGTGGATTAACTTCTTTTGTACATGACTGTAGGCTTAGAATGAGTAGAAAAACCAATCCTACTTTTGAACTCGTCATTCGCATACATTCATTTGTTTCTTGTCTATTAAAGGTCTGTGATTTTGAGGAAAATTCCCGCTGGGATTGTCAGCTTCGCTTCGCTCCTTGTAAGGCAATTCGTTCAAGCTCAATCAAGCAAGCTTGTCTCGCTTTCACTCTTGCATTACGATTTCTTCCGCTCACTTGAGTTCATCGCATAAAAAAAGCTCCGAATTGCTTCGGAGCTTTGTGATCCCGCTGGGACTCGAACCCAGGACCCATACATTAAAAGTGTATTGCTCTACCAACTGAGCTACAGAATCTTAAAGATTTCGTTGCCTTTATCTTTAATTGGGTTGCAAAAATAAGATAAATAAAACTACAGCCAAATTTTTATTGATTTTTTTTACAATTTTTATTCAGTGTTAAATTTTTCTTTGATGTAATTTTGAATCTAATAAACAATCTAATCATGGAAGCATTTAAGGATAAAGTGGTTGTAATCACTGGTGGGTCAGAAGGAATTGGAAAGGCATTAGTGTCCTTATTTATGGCTTATGGTGCTAAGGTAGCTACTTGTGGAAGAAATTATGATAAATTGTACCAGTTGCAATCTGCCTATTCAGGTAAGCCATTGCTCATTCATACTGCAGACGTTAGTAAAGAACAAGATTGCGTTAATTTCATACAATTAGTGGTTAAGCAGTTTGGAACGATTGATATATTAATTAATAATGCAGGAGTATCTATGCGCTCTCTGGTAGCAGATGTTGAAATGGACGCTATCAGAAAAGTAATGGATATTAATTTTTGGGGGACAGTTTACTGCACCAAATTAGCATTGCCCTATATATTAAAAAACAATGGGACAATTGTTGGGGTATCTTCTATTGCAGGATACAGAGGGCTGCCTGGAAGAAGTGGTTATTCTGCTTCAAAATATGCAGTTAACGGATGGTTAGAAAGTTTAAGAACAGAATTATTAGATTCGGGTACCAATGTAATGTGGGTTTGTCCCGGATTTACTACTTCTAATATTCGTAACGCTGCTTTAGATAAATCGGGTAATCCTAATGGAGAATCTAAAATGGCAGAAGATAAAATGATGTCAGCAGATGAATGTGCGGAGCATATTGCCAACGCAATTGCAAAAAGAAAGCGAACATTGGTGCTAACATTTACAGGCAAACGTACAGTTTTACTAAATAAATTTTTCCCCTCATTAACCGATCGATTGGTTCGAAAATTTTTCTTCAAAAACGGAGAGTTAGTAAAATAATCTAGCGCTTTTTTCGTTAGCAATATACCATGCCTATACTGACTTTGAGTTCTGATATTGGCCAGCGAGACTTTATCGTTGGTGCCATAAAAGGTCAGTTTTTGCAAGCCATTCCCGACTTAACTATTGCAGATATTTCTCATTATTTATCACAAACTAATTTACCGCTTGCAGCATATATCTGCGGGAATGCTTTTAAGTTTTATCCCTCAGGTACTTTTCATTTAGTTCTTCTAAATGTTTTTGAGGCAGAGACCAATCATTTTTTAATAGCACATTGGAATGGACAAAACATTATTTGCGCAGACAATGGGTTGATTACTATGATCACGGGTGTTAAACCAGCTCAAATTATCCGGGTGCCCATTACCCCTAATGCAGATTTATTAACTATTACAGCCGACTTAGTGGCTGCAGTAAGTAATATATTTAAACAGGGAAGGGTAACAGCTGCGGGAACCGTTACGCAAGAAATGGTTGAGAAATACCCTTTGAAGCCTACCATTGGTGAAAATTGGATTGAAGGACAAATATTGTTTATAGATAATTTTGAAAATGTGGTGATCAATATTACCCGAAAGGATTTTGAAGAACATGGCAAAGGAAGGAGGTTTAAAATCATGTTTAAAAGAAATGAAGTGATTGACAAGATTAGTGGAAACTATGCCTCAGTAGCCGAACATGGTAAAATCGCCTGGTTTAATTCGGCCGGATACCTAGAAATTGCTTTGAGAAATGGCAATATGGCGGGCTTATTTGGGCTTCAAGGCTACAATGAACATATGCAACAATCAGGTGTTTCTAATGGAAATAAATGGTTTTACCAGACCATTCGCATATTCTTTGAATAAACATAGTATTTTCGCATCCGCAAAACCAATATTTATCAATTTTAATTAATACTGTTACCATGGCGTATGATGTAATTGTTCTGGGAAGTGGTCCTGGTGGATACCCCGCAGCAATCCGTGCTTCTCAGCTAGGATTTAAAGTGGCCATCATTGAAAAAGAAAGTTTAGGTGGAGTTTGTTTAAACTGGGGTTGTATCCCTACCAAAGCGTTAATCAAGAGCGCGCAGGTATACGACTACATGAAACATAGTGCCAGTTATGGCATCAATGCTACCGGCGTACAGCACGATTTTGGTGCAGTTATTAAAAGAAGCCGTGGGGTTGCAGATAAAATGAGTAAAGGCGTTCAATTTCTAATGAAAAAGAACAAGATTGACGTAATCATGGGCTATGGTAAAATTAAAGCCAAAGGCCAGGTTGAAGTTACTGCAGCAGACGGAAGCAAACAGATTGTGGAAGGAAAGCATATAGTGATTGCTACTGGTGGTAGAAGCCGAGCATTACCTAATCTTCCACAAGATGGTAAAAAAGTAATTGGATACCGTGAAGCAATGGTATTACCAGAGCAACCAAAATCTTTAATTGTAGTAGGAAGTGGTGCAATTGGAGTTGAGTTTGCTTATGTATACAATAGCATGGGAACTAAAGTAACCATTGTAGAATTTATGCCAAGAATTGTTCCTGTTGAGGATGAAGATATTTCTAAAGAACTAGAAAAGCAATATAAAAAGCAAGGCATAGAAATCATGACCAATGCATCTGTGGAATCATTAGATACATCAGGTGCAGGTGTAAAAGCAACCGTAAAAAAACAAGATGGTTCTCTAATTGTGCTAGAGGCAGATGTAGTGCTAAGTGCTGTGGGTGTTGTAGCGAATATTGAAAATATTGGCTTAGAGGAAAACGGCATCAAAACCGAAAAAGGAAAAATTATTGTAGATAAATTCCAACAAACATCTGTCCCAGGAATTTATGCTATTGGCGACTGTTCACCTGGACAAGCTTTGGCACACGTTGCAGCTAAAGAAGGAATTAATGCAGCTGAACATATTGGTTACGTTGAAAAGAAATTCCATCATTTACCAGAAGCCATGGATTATAACAATATTCCTGGTTGTACTTATTGTATTCCTGAAATAGCTAGTGTTGGCTATACAGAAAAGGCAGCTAAAGAAGCTGGTTATGAAATTAAAGTAGGTAAGTTCCCATTCATGGCAAGCGGTAAAGCAAGTGCTGCTGGTGCAACGGAGGGTTTTGTAAAAGTAATTTATGACGCAAAATATGGTGAATTTTTAGGTTGTCATATGATTGGAACAAATGTTACCGAAATGATTGCTGAGGCTGTTGTTGCGCGTAAACTTGAAACTACTGCGCATGAAATTTTAAATGCAGTACACCCGCATCCAACCATGAGCGAAGGCTTGAAAGAAGCTACTGCCGCTGCTTATGGTGAAGCAATTGATATTTAGTGATATCCGTTCAAATGGCGGTTATAATCAATTAATAACTAGTCCCAGCTATACTTTAGTTGGGACTTTTTTTATATATCTACCAGTACTACCAACTGGTTGGTATTTATTGTTTTTTAGCTATTTTATGATGAATACTTGGTATCTTGATGTATAATTTTGCCAATAAGTAGACCCCTCTTACTCAACTCGGCAATAATTTACAAACGATATGAGTCTGTTGAAAGTAAAAGAGTTGCTTCCAGAGCAATTATTGAATTCATTCACTTTTTCTGTGGTCATTACTGACCTCACAGGAAAATTTGTGTATGTAAATCCATTGTTTCAGCAAAAATTTTCTCATATATCCACTACATTAACCAATCACCATTTTGCAGACACGGTTTATGCCGAAGATATAAAACCATGCAATGAGGCCGCGAGGGAATGTATTCGTAATCCTGAAAAACCTGTTTCAATTACTGTAAGAAAAGCTTGTGAGGGCGATGAATTTTTTTGGACGCATTGGGAAATCTCTGCCATTAAAAATGAGCAAGGTCAAGTAATTGGAACAATGTCTGTAGGACATGATGTAACTACTACTGAATTGAATAATAATAAGACTACAGAACTATTAAACAGTCGAGCTTACGTAGCTGATGCGGCGTCTTCCATTTATTCTGATGAAGAAATAACACGTTTGGCATTAGTGGCGCACAATGATAACAATGCAGTTGTAATTGCAGATAAAGCAGAAAATATTATTTGGGTAAATGCGGGTTTCACCAGAATTCTAGGCTATAAGTCTGAGGAAATAAAAGGGAAAAATCTGTTTTTTTACTTACAACAAAACGGAGTAGACCCTAAAATTTTGAAAAGGATTCAATATTCTCTTGAAAACAAATTGGCTTTTACAGAACAATTACAAATCAAGAATAATCGCGATAAAGCTATTTGGTTAGAAATATCATGCAAACCATTATTTGATGATGCTAATGTGCATATCGGGTTCATTGCAAACGAAGATGATATTACCAAGCGAAAGCATGCTGAGCAGGAACAACAAGAAACTTTGCAAAGGCTTTCATTGGCAACCGACTCTGCTCAGATTGGTGTTTGGGAAGTTGATATTTTGGATGGAACTACCTTCTGGGACGAAAAAATGTATGATTTATATGGGTTTGCTAAGAACACCCTCTTTGCTCCCTTAAAAATATTTAAAAAAGCCTTGCACCCAGAGGATAAGGAGTTAATGAAGAAAGTCTTAGGAGGATTAGCAGAGGGTAAAAAATCAATAGACTCTGTTGTATATAGAATCAATATGCCCAATGGGAATATTAGGTACATCGAAGCACACGCAATTGTTCAAAAATCGGCTGAGGGCATCCCCATTCGACTAATTGGAACAAACAGAGATATCACAGATGATATAGCTGTGCAAGAAAAAATGAAAACCCAAAATAAAGTATTAAGGGATATTGCATTTATACAATCACACGAAGTAAGACGCCCACTGGCCAATATTCTAGGTGTTATTGAAGTGCTAAATAGTAGCAACTCTGTGCAAAACAAAGAAATTTTTGACCATTTGATTCAGAGTGCGAACGAGCTAGACATGCAAATCAGAAGTATTGTAAAAAAGACTAACAATTTAGACGGTATATTTTCTAAGGGTTAGTTTTTTCCAAAAACTTTCTTCAATAAATCAGTGGCCCTAGCCGCGGGGTTTTGTCTGATGTTTTTTTCTTCACTAGCTATTTGGGTATAAATTCCATCCAATGCTTTTTGAGTTACATAATCGCTAAGCGATGGATTTAATTTTCTTATACTGAACTTATTGTATGTAGTAACCAATGTGTTCCAATGTTTGGTTGCATCCGTTTTTTGTAAAGACGATTCTATGATTGGCTTAAAGGAAGAAGTTAAAGGACCACTTGTTGTTCTTTTTAAGTAACTGGTTGCAGCAGTATCTGCACCTTTTAAAATATTTACAGCATCTGTAACCGTCATTTCTTTAATTGCCGAAACAAAAATGGGTGCAGCTGTTTTACAAGCATCTTCTGCAGCCCTGTTAATGCTTAAAATTGCGTCATCCACTTGTTTATTCATTCCAATGGATCTTAACGTTGATTCAATTTTTTTAGCTTCTGGTGGTAATAATATTTTGATGGCGGCATTTTTAAAAAATCCATCTGTTTGTGATAAGGCGGCGCTACCTTTTTCTGCACCTATTGTTAATGCTTGTTTTAATCCATTGGCAATTTCATTATTCAGTTGTGAGAATAATGGAGTAATACCTAAAACCAAGAGAAGGAAGAAGAAGGTCTTTTTCATGTTTTTTATAATTTAACTACCGCTTCGCGCAATTTTACTAATTGTGCTAATAAATCAGGTAGCAAATTCAATGCCAGCATATTAGCTCCATCACTTTTTGCAACTGCAGGATTGGGATGCGTTTCAATAAATAAACCCAATGCTCCTGTAGCAATTGCAGCTTTCGCAATGGTTCCTATCATGGCAGGGTTCCCTCCAGTAACTCCGCTGGTTTGATTAGGTTGTTGCAATGAGTGGGTGCAATCCATTACTACAGGGGTTCCATGTGATTGCATAATAGGAATATTTCTATAGTCTACCACTAAATCTTGATAGCCAAACGTATTACCTCTTTCGGTTAACATAATTTGTTGATTGCCTGCTTTCTGAATTTTTTCCACTGCAAATTTCATTGAAGCGCCGCTTAAGAATTGTCCTTTTTTTACGTTAACAATTTTACCAGTCATTGCAGCAGCTTCTAATAAATCGGTTTGTCTGCATAAAAAAGCGGGGATTTGTAATATATCAATAAAAGGTGCAGCCATTGCTGCTTCTTCATGTGCATGAATATCGGAAGTAGTAGGAAGACCATATTTCTCGCCTACTTTTTTGATTAATGACAATCCATTTTCATCACCAATTCCTGTGAAAGAATTAGCACTGGTTCTATTCGCTTTTCTATAGCTTGCTTTAAACACATAAGGTATGCCCAATTGTTTACAAGTAGCACTTACAGTATCAGCAATTTCCATTACAATTTCTTCTGATTCAACTACGCATGGTCCAGCAATCAAAAAAAAAGATTCAGGGTTGTATTGCTGATTTTTAAATAATTCTTGCAAAAAAGTAGGCAACATATAATAAAATTTGGACTTGATTAGATAAAACAAAAGTAACTGAATTGTCATTCATTTTTTCGTTTCTTTGCTCATCAATTGATTGCCATGCCTAACAGAAAAGATAAAATATTAGTAATAGGAGCTTGCGGACAAATTGGAGTAGAGTTAACACTTGCTTTAAGAAAACAATTTGGAAACAATAATGTGATTGCATCCGACTTGAGGGAAGAAAACCCTTTGTTAAAAGGTACAGGGCCTTATGTTAGCATGGATGTGATGAAAAAAGAAATGTTACATGTGCAAGTGATTCGGCAAAATATAACCCAGATTTATTTGTTGGCAGCCATTCTTTCTGCAACAGGAGAGAAGAATCCTAATTTGGCTTGGCACCTAAATATGCAAGGATTATTAAATGTGCTTGATATTGCCCGAGAAGAAAAATTACACAAAATTTATTGGCCAAGCAGTATTGCCGTTTTTGGTCCAACTTCTCCCAAACAACTATGTCCTCAACAAACAATCATTGAGCCCACTACTGTTTATGGAATTAGCAAATATGCAGGTGAGTTCTGGTGTAATTATTATCACCAACGATACGGGGTAGATGTAAGAAGCATTCGTTATCCGGGGTTAATTAGTTATAAATCTGCACCAGGTGGTGGAACAACTGATTATGCAGTTGAAATTTATATTGAAGCAATTGAGAAACAAAAATACACTTGCTTTTTATCGGAAGATACTTATTTGCCCATGATGTATATGCCGGATGCTATTCGGGCAACATTAGAATTGATGGATGCTCCAGCCGATCAAATTTCTGTGAGAACATCTTATAATGTTTCGGGTATGAGCTTTTCACCAAAAGAAATTGGTGCAAGTATTCAGGAACATATGCCAGATTTCACCATGTCGTATAAGCCAGATTCAAGACAGCAAATTGCCGATAGTTGGCCACAAAGTATTGATGACAGTGTTGCAAATAAAGATTGGGGCTGGAAGCCCCAATACGATTTGTCTTTAATGACGAAAGATATGTTAGAAAACCTAGGCAAATAGTTTTAAAAGCGTAACCCTATACCAATATTAACCGCTCTAATACCTGCCCAAGGGCCATCTGATTTAATCTGAGCACCACTTCCGTTAACAGTTGAAGTGAATTTGAATGGCTTTGCATCAATATCGTCAAGGCTTTTCTTTAATTCTGTTTGTTCAAAAGAATTTAAAGTTGAAGCAAAATTTAAGTCTCCTTTACTAGTACCGTAGTGCCCACCAATGATTTGAAAGTCAAATACCAATTTAGTTGCAATTTGAAATTGGTAACCAATCATTAAACCAGCACTGGTACTTTTAATTTTTCCATTGAAAAGGGCTTCTTTTTCAACTAACGGGCTAGTTGAAGCAGTAAACTTAATTGGGGCGCCTAAGTCAAATGTGGCAAACCTTGCATAAGGAGCAATATAAAAACCTTTCATTCTCCCTAAGCTTAAATAAAAACGCAATTCTGGGGTTATGGCAGAATTCCCAATTTGAAAATTATCTAAGTTAATATCATTGCTATTGATTGCTTCTTGAAACTGATCTTTAAATGGTAATGCGCCCTTACTCATTGTTCTATAGCTCAGTGAGAAAGAAATATTTTTGGTTAAACTTCTTTCGTAAGTAAAATGTAGGTTTCTTGCAGCCATTGAACCTACATTCCATTTAATGATATTTTTTCCACCAATTAGTTTTTGTGCATCCGCTTGAAGAACGGGCAATAACATTGCCAATAAGAGTAATTTTTTCATGGTAATTGTTTGTTTGGTTAATTTATTGGTTTGCTAAATCTGCTATTGTTTGGTTTTCAAGGATATTCAATGTTTTGTCTCTTACTTTTGCCATGATCTTATTTAGTCCACATTTCTTTTCGTTACAGTCTGCACATTTTTCATAAAAGTTCAAACTCACACAGGGCAATAGGGCAATAGGACCTTCAATCAATCGCATCACGTATGCTAAACTAATTTCTGATGGTTCCATATTAAAATAATAACCACCGCCTTTGCCTTTTTTACTATTGAGAATGCCGGCTTTTTTTAATTCTAACAAAATAGATTCAAGAAACTTGAGGGGAATTTTCTTTTTTTCTGCAATCTCGGCTATTAAAAAAGGGCCAACCTGCTTTTGTTCAGCCATAAAGGTAAGGGCTTTAAATGCATATTGCGTTTTTTTTGACAGCATCGGATGATTTTTTTATGATTTAAACAAGTCCTAATACCTGCTTCATATTGTAAATGCCTTTTTTACCGATTGCATATTGAGCAGCTGTTACAGCTCCACCTGCAAATCCGGTTCTATTATGTGCTGTATGAATAATTTCAATATCGTCAATTGCAGAAGTATATTTTACGTGGTGGGTGCCGGGTGCTGGGTCTACTCTTTCTGAAATAATTTCTAATAAGTTAGATTGAGTAGGGACGGGTTCGTTGGTCCAATTTTTTTTTCTGCTAATGGCCGTTAATACTTGCTCTGCAAGTGTGATAGCCGTACCACTGGGAGCGTCTTTTTTCTGTGTATGGTGTATTTCTTTCAGCAGTACATCATAAGAAGGGTAATGCTCCATTAATCGAGCCAAATATTGATTCACTTCAAAAAATAGATTGACTCCAATACTGTAATTACTAGAATAAATAAGGGTTCCATTTTTTTCTTTACAAAAGTTAACAACCCGATCCCATTGATCTAACCAACCAGTTGATCCACTTATGACTGGTATTCCGTATTCCAAACATTTAAGGATATTATCTACGGCACTATGTGGCCCAGTAAATTCAATAGCTACATCGGCTAATGCAATATTTTCGGCAGTAAAATCCGTAGCATTGTTAAGGTCTATTTTTAAAACAATTTCATGATGTTGTTCTAAGGCAACTGTTTCAATTGCTTTCCCCATTTTGCCATATCCAATTAATGCTATTTTCATGCGTATAAATTTATCGAGCAATTGCCAATGGCTTTTTGCTTTTTTCCTTGATATTAAATGAAAGCGTAAGTGCAGGCGTTCTGGTAGTTGGATTTAATTGAGGGTGAATTTGCATACTTAAGCTATTGCTCACATCAAAATGACGTAAATGCCCAAATACCGTTGCATCCACAACTTGTAGCCCCCAAGCCAAAATAAACCACAAAATAGAATAATCGCGGTCACGCCTAAATGCATTTCTATAATTTTGAAGGGAAGCAATGCTCAATCCCCTTAGTTCGGGATCTATGGCGGCAACATCAGAACTATCGCCCGTTTGCTCCTTAAACCTTGCTTCGTAGGCAAATTTGGTTTTCTTATAAAATGAAGTATTATAAAAATAAGTAACTGCAGGTATTGCCAATACACCATAAACCAAGGGAAGCTTCCAATACTCTCTATTATAAGCTTGCCCCCATCCAGGAATTAATGCGGACCTTCTAGTTGCTTTTTGTGGAATATGAGTAGCCAACCAGCTAGAATCTTTTAATTGCTTTTTTATTTTAGCAAGTTCTTTGGGGCTCAGCATAGGTTGAACATTAGCTACAGAAGTATCAGTAGCTGTTTGTGCAAATGTGCCCACTGATCCTGAAAGGATCACCAAAAAAACAAACAATATTTTTTTGAGCATGCTAAAGTTAACCAACCGTTATATTCATCAAATCTAAAATCTTATTTAACTCGTCTAAAGAGTAATATTCTATAGAGATACTTCCATACCCCTTTTTGTTATGCGTCATATTTACTTTTGTTCCAAAATGGGAAGCAAGGTTGTCTTGTATCTTTTGGTATGCTGGAGGGAGGTCGCTTTTGATACTAGTAGCCCCTGTAGCCGACTTGTCACCCTTGTATAATTTTCTTACTAATTCCTCTGTTTGTCTTACGCTCAATTGCTTTTGCTGAATCTCTTTAAAAACATAGAGCTGCTTATCGATGGTATCAATATTGACCAATGCTCTTGCATGCCCCATGCTGATTGAATTGTTTCTAACCGCTGCTTGTATATCTGGAGGAAGTTTTAATAAACGGATATAATTGGTTACTGTACTTCTTTCTTTACCCATTCTTTCTGCCACTTGTTCTTGGGTGTAGTTCAACTCTTCCATCATCCGCTTAAAACTTAGCGCCATCTCAATCGCATTAAGGTTTTCGCGTTGAATATTCTCAAGCAAAGCCAATTCCAATAGTTGTTGATCATTGGCTTGTCTTATGTAGGCAGGAACGTCTTTTAAACCTGCTAATTTGGATGCACGAAACCTTCTTTCTCCTGCAATTAATTGATACTTCCCATTGGGTAATTTACTTACCGTAAGTGGTTGAATAATATCATGTATTTTAATTGAAGTAGATAGTTCTTGTAATGCTAGCTCATCAAAATCTCTTCTAGGGTTCTTCGGGTTGATCTGAATATCAGCTAAAGGAATTCTAGCACTGGTAGTAACTTGTTCTACAATTTCGTTCTTTAAATTACCACTGGTATTTTTTAGGTCTTGATCTATATTTTGTAACAAAGACCTTAAACCTTTACCAATAAGGTCTTTATTTGGTTTTGAAGTACTCATAAATTATTCAATAATTCTTTCTTGGTTAGAAATTTTTGTCATTCCGTTGTTCTGTAGAATTTCTTTAGAAAGATTCAAGTAATTCACAGAGCCCTTGCTTTCTGCATCGTATAAAATAACAGGCTTTCCAACACTAGGGGCTTCGCTTAAACGGGTATTTCTATGGATAATAGTAGCAAAAACCATATCGTCAAAATGGCGTCTAACTTCGCTCACCACTTGGTTACATAATCGTAAACGTCCATCGTACATGGTCATTAATATACCTTCAATTTGCAAAGCAGGATTCAATCTGTTTTGAACAATCTTAATGGTGTTTAGCAATTTACCTAAGCCTTCTAAAGCAAAAAACTCGCACTGAACAGGAACAATCACACTATCAGAAGCAACCAAGGAATTAACGGTAATTAAACCCAAAGAAGGAGAGCAGTCAATAATAATAAAATCGTAGCGATCTCTAACCGCGTCTAAAATACCCTTCATTACATTTTCTCTGCTGGGGTAATTAATCATTTCTATTTCTGCACCAACCAAGTCAATATGTGAAGGAATCAAGTCTAAATTGGGTACATCACTTTTGAGAATAACATCGTTTGCGGTTACATTATTCACCATACAATCGTACAAGCTATGCGTTACATTGTGCAAATCGAAACCAACACCAGTGGTGCTGTTGGCTTGCGGGTCTGCATCTACCAGCAAGGTCTTGTATTCTAATACAGCTAAACTAGCTGCAACATTAATTGCAGTGGTGGTTTTACCTACTCCACCTTTCTGATTGGCTACGCCAATGATTCTTGCCATAATTGCTATTCCTTTTCTCGGTTGTCAAAAATACGGCATCGGTAACAGCTCTCAAACAATATTATCTATTAGCTGTTAAGGAAGGGTAGTTATCTTTACATTTTATATAAAAATATGCGCAGTACAGGGACATTGTTTTTTATAGCGGCCATCATGGTTTTGCTCGATTTTTACGTTTACCAGGCCGTTAAAACAGTGACCCAGCCCTTGTCTGAGCGGGTCAGAATGTACATTCATGTAGGCTTTTGGCTTGTTTCGGTTTTAACCGTATTCTCACTAATGGCATTCCCATTTGTACCCGCACTACAACAATCTAAGTTATTCAGGAATTATGTTTTTGCCATTTTAGCTGGACTATTTATTGCTAAATTGATTGCAGCCACTATTTTTTTAATAGACGATATCAGAAGAACAGGGTGGTGGGCAATCAGTAAAGTATACAAAAGCACTGGCGGTCAAATATTAGG
The DNA here is from genome assembly GCF_051860225.1 of Sediminibacterium sp. Classification (GTDB taxonomy): domain Bacteria; phylum Bacteroidota; class Bacteroidia; order Chitinophagales; family Chitinophagaceae; genus Sediminibacterium. The sequence continues at coordinate 302,558 of NZ_JBHYEI010000002.1, read as the reverse complement.
CGATGGGCAAATGGTGTCTAGGTCGGTATTTTTAAGTTGGATTGGATTGGGATTGGGGTCTACGTTGTTTGGCACCATGGTTTTTGGATTCAGAAATAAATATAAGTACCAGGTGAAGAAAATGCAGTTGCAATTTGCCAATTTGCCTAAGGCATTTGATGGATTAAAGTTGGTTCAAATTAGCGATGTCCACAGTGGTAGCTTGCAGGATGTAAATGCGGTAAACAAAGGAATCGACCTGATTTTAAAGCAAAATCCTGATATCATATTTTTCACAGGAGATTTAGTAAACGACCGAGCTACAGAACTATTACCCCTTAAATCTTCTTTTGCAAGGCTTAAAGCACCAATGGGAGTATATAGTACTTTGGGTAACCATGATTATGGAGACTATGTACAGTGGCCCAATACAGCGGCTAAGCAAGAAAATTTAGCGGCTTTAATCAACCTACAAAAAGAAATGGGATGGGATATTTTGATGAATGAAAATCGCATCATCGAAAAAGACGGAGAAAAAATTGCAGTGCTTGGCATAGAAAACTGGGGCGCAAAAGGAAGATTCCCTAAGTATGGTAAAATGGAAGAAGCCATAAAAGGAACGGAGCAAATTCCATTTAAAATGTTGTTGAGCCACGATCCAAGTCATTGGGATGCACAAGTAAAAACCAGTTATTCAGATATTGATATCATGTTTTCAGGACATACCCATGGAATGCAGTTTGGATTAGAGAACCCTTATTTTAAATGGAGTCCAGTAAAATGGATGTATAAGCAATGGGCAGGTTTATACGAAGATGGCAAGCAAAAATTATATGTTAATCGCGGCTTTGGATTTATTGGTTATCCAGGAAGGGTAGGCATAATGCCTGAGATTACGGTAATAGAATTCAAAAAAGCTTAACGCTTTGCAATTTTATTCATAGATATTGCTCGCTGCATGGTGCATTTAAAACGATTGATGCCCTTCTCGCGCAAATTTTGGTGTTTGGTCGTTCTCCCATTCATTCGCTTGCGCCACATTCTAAAGCTAGACGCTTTGCTATTAAGACGCATGAATTCGATGACTTCTTTTTCAGATAATCCAAACTGAAATTGGATGGCTTCAAATGGGGTCCGATCTTCCCAAGCCATTTCAATAATCCGGTCTCTGTCTTTTTCTTCAAGTGTATTCATTTTCTTTTAACATTTCATGTGTAACATTGGTTCAAATAAAATCGTCTATGGCATAAGTATTGAATAGTTTAACTAAACCAAGTGTTATGCGTACGATTTTTTTATTTGCAGCTTTATTAATAGCTGGAACAACAGTGAATGCCCAAAAAGGCTTTAGATTAGGTGTAAAAGCGGGAGCCAACCTAAACAAAATTGAAGGTCAATCATTTGATCAGGGTTTTGATTTTTCCTACCATGCAGGGGCATTTGCAGAAATAGATTTTAGCAAGCGCTGGGGTATACAACCCGAAGTGATTTGGAGCCAAACAGCTACCAAACGAGCTACTACTATTGATGCTATTTATTCAACCTTACCTACTAATTTAAAACTGGATTACTTGATGGTGCCGGTTTTATTGCGTTACAGCCCAATTGGGCTTTTAAGTTTTGTAGCAGGTCCACAGTTTGGTGTGTTGATTAATAAGAATGATAACTTATTACAAAATGGTCAGCAGGCATTTAAGTCTGGAGACTTCTCAATGGTATTGGGTGCCCAAGTAAATTTAAAAGTACTCCGGGTTTATGGCCGATACAATATTGGACTGCAGAATATCAATGATTTTTCAGACCAACAAAAGTGGACCAATCAACAAATACAATTGGGCGTAGGATTAAAATTCTAAGCTCAAGGATAATTGCTAAACCCCCAATTGTTTCTTTAAGGAACTGATTTCTTTCTTGAAAGATTTCAGTTCCATTATTTGTTCCTTAATGAAACTATTGTCTTCCAATTTACCCACTACCTCATTCATTTCGGCAAAGCTTTCGTAGACCATTTTTCTAAATGGATTGCTGTAATCTTTTGCTCTAGAGTCATGAATGCCTTTGGTAATCCATTCCATTGTAGCAATGGCACTATTGAATAAATAACTTAATTGGTGTTCATCTAATTTATTTAGCGGAAGACCAGTAATTTCTTTTAGTGTAGCCAAGCCATGCATACATTTTTGATTGGCATATAAACTGCCCTTTACTGCATACTGTGCATGGAGCTCGTCCCAGCCTTTTATTTTACCTGTATTGATTTTCTTACGAAGATCGGCTAAGTCTGTTTCGGGCATTAACTGACCACCTAAATTAATCCACTTATCTCTGGAAAGCTTACTAGGTAATTGTTTGCGCAATTCCGCTAAATCAGCAGGGTGATTGGTTTTAATAAAACCAATTAATTCTTTTACTCCATAAAATAATAAGACGTCTTCAAAAACTTTATAAGCTTGCCTTACTTTAACCAATACCGTTTTACGTTTACTATTTTCAATATCATCTGCAGTAATCAATAAATTATCTACCAATTTATTGTTGCTCTTTAGCAGCAGTTTTCCCACAGATAATGCTTCATCATGATCATTGTCTGGTTTTTTCTCAGAACGTAAATAAGCTTTACCTGTATATAATTCTAGTTTCTCTAAAGCGATAAAAATTTCGTTGATGCTATCCGGTGCCAAATAATTGTACTCGAGTTCTTGCGTTTTATCAGAGCGTTTATCTCTATGGGTGTATTTCCAAGCATTTCTGGCCAATGCATACATATTGTATAAAAACCAATAAGCAGGCATTATAGTCAGCTGATCGTGCTTAGCATCATTGCTGATTAAACAAAAGGGAATTGGAATATTTAATTCGGCAGGGTAGTCTCCTTTGCTAATCATTGTAAAAGAAGCAAAGATGGAATTGTGTTTCAAACTTACACATAATCCAGGCCAAAAGCCACGCCCCATAATGATTTCACCATCTGCACTTCTACTATTGTGGTTCGATCCAATAGTAGCACCAGCAGCAATATTACTTTGACCCATTACTAGCGCAGCACATAAAAAAGAGTTATTATGGTGTTGCTCATGAGCTGGAAAAATGAGTGAGTTTAATACTTCACAACATGAAATGGTAGCGTTCTGTCCTAAATAAGAGTTGATTAATCGAGCACCATATTTTAGTTGCGAATGGTCGGCCATAATAAAACGAACGGCTTTCACTCCATAAAAAATTCTGCAGCCATAACCAATATTTCCATTTACCATTTCGCAACCTTCACCAATTTGCGTTCTGCCTTCAGGACCAGAATTTACGGTAAGGTTTTTTAATTTGTTGGCTCCTTTAAAATAAGCATCGGAACCAACCCAAACATCTTTGATGATATTACAATTCTTAATTACGGTTCTATCACCTACTTTACCGTAATAGCCCCGCTTGTTATTGAATTTCTTTTCGGTAAATTCAATCAACTTTGCTTGTAAGATTTTATCGTCTCTAAACCTGCTCCATAAAAAAGCATCTCCAGGCAACATGCCATCAAAAGGCAATACTTTACGACCCGTATTTTCATTGCACAATTCCAACCAAATTCTAACTTCTTCTTTTTCGTCTACTTTTAAAATGCCATTTCCAAATTTAGAATGATTGGTAGTTACCAATTCATTTACGTTGGTAATAATGGCTTCGCTACCAATAATATAATGAGAAAGATAATTCACATTATTCACTACCACATTGTCTCCAAAATCGCAACTGATGATGGTAGAATTATATAAGCCCACAGGCGTTTTTAGATCGCTAAAGCCTAAACATAAGGGCTCTAACTTTCCAATACGAACAAGACCGTGGAATTTACAATTCTTTACCAGGTTTGGATTAAATGCATCCGACACTAGAATATGATTCCAGTTATCGGTGGTATTACCATTTCTTACCAATTGCTCAATTTCGTAAGCAGTAAGGGTTCTGTAATGAATACCATTCCTCATCTGCATATTGCGCAGATAATATTCATCCTTACCCTTTGGAATATGATGGTCTTTTATGAATCCGTAACCTAATGCATCAAGGGGGGTCTTGGTGATATTATTTTGCGCCATATTTTATTATTCTACAGTTACACTCTTAGCTAAATTTCTAGGCTTATCTACATCTAATCCTTTATAAAGACCAACATAGTAGCTTAGTAGTTGGAGGGGAACTACGCTTAATAGGGGGGCAATTGCTTCATCAGCATCGGGAACAAACATTACATCGTCTGCCATACCAGGAATCACTTCATCACCAACGGTAGCAACAGCAATCACTTTACCTTTTCTGGCTTTGATTTCCTGAACGTTCGACACTATTTTTTCGTAATAAGAATCTTTGGTGGCCACAAAAACAACTGGTAAATTCTCGTCTACCAATGCAATAGGACCATGTTTCATTTCAGCAGCAGGATAGCCTTCTGCATGTATATAAGAAATCTCTTTTAGCTTAAGGGCACCTTCTAAAGCCACAGGGAAATTATATCCTCTACCTAAGAATAAAAAGTCAGCAGCGTCTTTATATTTTTCTGCTATGCGTTCAATATTAGAAGTGTCTGCTAAAATCTCTTTAATTTTTTCGGGGATTGATTCTAAGTCGTGCATTAATTGAACATAACGATCTTTAGGAAGAGTTCCCTTAGCATAACCAATTTTCAACGCCATCATCATTAAAACGGCTAATTGACCAGTGAACGCTTTTGTACTAGCTACTCCAATTTCAGGACCGCTATGGGTATAAGCACCAGCATGGCTTAAACGTGCAATACTGCTACCAACCGCGTTTACAACACCAAAAATAAATGCACCTTTCTCTTTGGCACTTTCTAGCGCAACTAAGGTATCTGCAGTTTCACCACTTTGAGAAATGGCAATAATAACATCGCCTTTATGAATCACAGGATTTCTGTAACGGAATTCAGAAGCATATTCAACTTCAACAGGTATTCTGCAAAATTCTTCAATTAAATATTCAGCTACCAAACCCGCGTGCCAACTGGTTCCGCAAGCAACAATCATAATACGGTTGGCATTAATAAATGCATCCATATTGTTTTCGATGCCACCCATCATGATTTGCAAACTCTGCGGTAATAAACGACCTCTCAAGCAATCGTGAATGGTATTCGGTTGTTCGTGAATTTCTTTCAGCATGAAATGATCATAGCCACCTTTTTCAATAGCAGCTAATTCCATGTCTAGCTTAGTAATGAAAGGCGTTTGCTTTTCGTTGCCTAAGTTTTTTAGAATAAGTTCATCGGGTTTAACAATAGCAATCTCATAATCGTTTACGTAAACCACTTCTTTGGTGTATTCAATAATAGGAGAGGCATCACTCGCTAAAAAATGTTCGCCTTTACCAATGCCAATAACCAAAGGACTACCCTTACGTGCAGCAATAATGGTATCAGGTTCGTCTTTAGAAATCAATAAAATGCAGTAAGCACCCACCACACGTTTTAAAGCAATGCGCAATGCTTCTTCTAAAGTACAGTTGTTGTTAATCTTGATGTCTTCAATAAAATTCAACAGTACTTCTGTATCGGTATCACTTTTAAAATGATAACCCTTAGACTCTAATTCTTTTTTAATTTGGGTATAGTTCTCAATAATGCCATTGTGAATCATTGCCAATTCGCCACTTTGAGATTGATGCGGGTGAGCATTTCGATCACTAGGTTCACCATGCGTAGCCCAGCGGGTATGACCAATTCCAATATGCGCTTGTACATCTTGACCAATGGTGGCTTCTTCTAATTCAGCAACCTTACCTTTTTTCTTATAAACGTTTATATGATGATTGTGCAACAAAGCAACCCCAGAACTATCATAACCGCGGTATTCCAATCTTTTCAGCCCTTTTAACACAATAGGATAGGCCGCTCTTGGCCCAGTGTAACCAACAATTCCACACATAATAAATGACTTGTTTAGGTGCAAGTTTAATTATATTTAATGAATAAATCACTGTTTTGCAAGAACTTGCGGGTAAGAAATTGAATTACATTTTACTTTGCGGAGTTTTGCGGGAAATTTTAATTAAATAAATCGAAAACTGCATATATGTTAAAGAAAAGCATAGTCGGCCTTTTAGTTATTCTCTGGGGGAGTATAGCTGTTGCACAAAATACTACCCTCTGGATAGTACGGCATGCTGAAAAAGACACAGCACAAGCAAACAGAGCCAATCCTGATTTAAGTGAAAAGGGGAAGCAACGCGCATTGGATTTGGCCGATTATTTAAAGAAAGTAAAAATCGCTTTGATTTATTCAACTGACACGAAGCGAACCAAACAAACAGCCGCTCATTTTGCAATGCCAATCGAAATATATAATCCCAAAAATCTTGCAGAATTAACTGTACAAATACGTGAAAAATCAAAAGGCAAAACAATCTTAATTGTAGGTCATTCCAATACGGTATTAGAAACCATTGAAGCATTGGGGGGCCAACGACCTGTTAAACAGTTGAATGATGATGATTATGATTATATCTTTAAGGTTGAAATAGGAACAGAAAGTAAATCAAAAGTGGAAGCTTTTCAGTTTGGTCAACCTCATAGAGGGGGAACTGCAACCATGAGATGAGTTAGGGTATATTGGCTAACCTAAAGTATTCAAAAAGATAATAAAAAAAGAATAATGAATTTTCGAAAGTTAACGCAAATCAGTTTAGGGCTAATCATCATGCTATTGAGCATGAGTTTCATGCAAGAAGATAATTACTATGTTATTTACATAAAGGGTGGCGCTATTAACACATTAAGTAATCGAGGAGTTAGAATGGGTGATATGTTAAAGCCAACTGATAAAATTGTTTTAAAAGATGCCAATTCAAAATTGGTGCTGATACACCCCAATAAAGGAAGGTTAGAAATTACTCCTAAGTCTACTGGTAAGGGATTGACGGTGAAAGATCAAATCAGCTCTATACAGAGTGAGTCTAGAATTATTTCAAGGCCGCTAAAATATGAAGGCTATAATCCCCGTACTTATTTTCACTCACCCGAAACTAATTATCGTGTTTTGTTGGTTACAGGAGTGCCTTTGAAAATCATTCCATTTTATAAATTGGATTCTCAGAATTTTTTCTATTTATCATGGGTTAAAAACGGAGTAGAGGTTGTTCGTAAAATTCCAGCATCGGATAGGGGGATATATTTCAATTCTTCGGTGTTTGGGGATACCAACGAGTTTGTAAATGGACAAAAAGTAAAATTTTGTTATCAGCACTATGAGTATGGTGCTTTAAAGAATGATGTACTCGCAGAATTTGTACCAGTGATAGCCCCGCTAAGTGAGATAAATCAACAGATTTCGCTAATTCGGAAGTATAGTTCACAAAAAGAACCGCGTGTAATTAATGCTTTAATTACCCTTCATTTAAACGATAATTATGGTAAGGTGGGGAGTGAGTATTTGCTGAGTATTCGCTAGGTCTGTGTACCTTTGTATTGTAAATAAAAGTTATCCGTTTTATACAATACAATTCCAACCATATGTTCAACAAAATCAGTTCGACTTTCTTATTATTGGCAGCTTTTAGTTTTATTTCTTGTAAGAAATTAGCTGAAACCAATCCAGTAAATCCGCCTACAACAGTCAATAAAATAGCACCTGACGGGTTCAATTACACCACAACAAAAGAGATTGCGGTAAGCATTACGGCATTGACTAATCGTAATAAGCCAATTACAGGGGTGCCAGTGCAAGTTTATAGTATACAAAATGGAGTTAAAGGATCCTTATTGTTTAAAGGAGTAACCAATGCACAAGGGCTAATTACTTCTAAGACCAGTTTGCCAGCTTATATGGATACGGTGGTGGTAGATGCTAATTACTTAGGTCTTATTCAAAACGTTTTAGTTACTGTAAACAACAATACATTGAACTGTACCATTGGTGGTTCAACGGCTTATGCTGGTAATGTAGTAGGCGTATTGCAATCCAATGGTGGTCCTGCTGAAGCGGCAAATATTATTCGTTCTGCCAGTGCTTCAAATGGCGGGATGGTAAGCATGGACATAAATGGAGTGAAAACGGATACCAAGTTCTCTTATTTGAATTCTTATAATAGTAATGGCAGACCCAATAATTTAGAGGTTCCAGGAGACGAGATTAGTTTAGATATGTTGAACACGATTAATGCTTCTTTACCTGAACAGAAAAAAGTGCCTGAACTACATCCGGAATACATTACTACCAATGCGATGACAAGCATTAACGTAAAAGAAGATGCAGATGTATGGCTTACATTTGTTCACGAAGGGGCAGGATATAGGAATGCTTTAGGATTTTATACTTATGATACTAAAACGCCTCCAAAAACGCTAGCAGATATTAAAGAAATTAAATTTGTTTTCCCAAATGCTAGTTTAAAAGGCAGTAGTGGAGAAATGTTATCGGGTGATAAAGTAAAAATTGGCACTTTCACAGCAGGCACATCTATTGGATTAGTTTTGTTTCAAAATGCATGGAATGGTAAAGACGTTTCTGTTGGTGCCACTGCTTTTTTCTCTGATCAACATCTTAATCCTGAACCAAAAGATGATTTGAAGAAGCACAATGTGTTATTGAAGTACAAAGAGTTTTTCTTAATTGGTTTTGAAGATATTCGCAGAGATGCATCAGGTTGTGATCAAGATTTTAATGACTTGGTTATCTATGCTACATCTAATCCAATTACTGCAATTGATACAAAAGATGTGGAGGAAGCAGAAGTAGTGAAAGATGCTGATGGAGATGGAGTAATTGATGAATTAGACCAGTTTCCAACTGATCCTACAAAAGCATATACCTCTTATTATCCATCTCAAAACAATTGGGGAACATTAGCTTTTGAAGATTTGTTCCCAAGTGCTGGAGACTATGATATGAACGACTTGGTGATCTCTTATCGATACACCATGATTTCGAATGCACAGAATAATATTGTTGAAATGAATGCCGAATACAAAGCCCTTGCTAATGGTGCAGCGTATCAAAATGCATTTGGTGTTCAGTTTCCTTTTGCTCCAAGCTTAATTAAATCGGCAACTGGGCAAAATGTAGCAACAGGTTTGGCAAAGTTAAATGCCAATGGAACTGAAGCAGGGCAAAGTAAGGCAGTAATCATTCCAATCGATAATATTTATGCTGTTTTAAAATATTCAAATGGGGCTTTCTTTGTAAATACGCGAACCGATATGGAAAAAGCAACAGGTACTCCTGTTTCTGTATTCATTCAGTTTAATTCTCCCATTTCACCAAGTACATTAAATATAGCTAATGCTAATCCATTTTTAATCAGTAATCAGCGCAGAACGCACGAAGTACATTTACCTGGTTTTGCCCCTACCGATTTAGCCGATCATAAATTATTTGGAACAGGAGATGACGACTCTAAACCAAGTTCTAATAGGTATTATGTATCAAAAGACAATTACCCATGGGCTTTACATTTTGCAGATGGTTTCTTGTATCCTATAGAAGGGTCTGCAATTAATACGGCTTATTTGCGCTTTTTTGAATGGGCCAAATCTGGCGGTACCACTTATAGAGATTGGTATTCTAATAGTGGTTCTGGTTACAGAAGTCCAGATAAAATTTACCTGAAATAATTACACAATCATTTTCTAAAAAGCTGCAGCAATGCAGCTTTTTTATTTCGGGGAGGCTAGATTAAACCATTGTGTATTAATGGTATTTTTTTTGCCTACTAATACCAATTTTAAAAATGCTTTTTCTGTATCTATTTTAAAGGCAAAACGTTCTTTATCAACAGCCGTATTTGCTAGTAATTCATAATGATCCATTTGTCCAATTTTAAATAAATTGGTCTTGCTTATAAAAATTTTGACTGGATTTTTTTTCTCATAGGCTTTCCAACGAATAATTAAACTGTCTTCCTTTTTTTCTACTGATGCATTTGATAAAGACACAGGTCCAGTTAAAGGAACACCATCTAATTCGTATTCATTTGCCTTGGGAAGATTGATTGGGATAAATCTTGCCATAGTTGGAAGCAAGTCAACTATGGCAGGTGTATTATTTTTAAAATAAGTATTGGTGTTTTTTAGATTTGCAATTATCCATGTAGTTCTTTCTGCATCGGATTGACCGCCATGGTTTTTTCCTGTTGCGGCATCTCTGCCATGATCGGTGGTAATAATGATTAACCAATTTTCTTTAAAGTTTTTTTCGCGGTATTGAATGGCCTCCCATATTTTACCCATTTGTACATCTAAATAATCAATGGCTTTTTCTAGTTGCCGGCTATTGCCATATCGATGCCCTATATCATCGGTGTGTTGCAAATAGATCCATGATAAATCTGGCGCATCTGTACGAATGGTACTATCGGCTTTGGCTATTACTTTTTCATCAATTAAGTGCGTGTAGTTGGCTTGCTTATCGTGCGGAAATTGAAGGGTATCTAATTCATATCCATCAAACGAATAGTCTACTTTAAACCCACCTGTTTCTTTTAAGCCATCTCCGACTAATTTGGTCCGATTGTCTTGCCAAGTAGAAAATACGGCTGTTGTTTTATGCGGATGGGCTTCTTTTAAAAATCGAAAAATGGTATAATATTGGTAATTGGGGTTCTTGATATTGTTGTCTACTACTTGGTGTTTATTTGACCAAGTGCCTGTAATTAAGTTATTGTACCCTGGTGCAGAAATAGTGGGGGTTTGATTGTAGGTATTTTTAATCCCCCCAACAAAAGCTCTTTTGTAAAAACCGCTGGTTATGATTTTACTCAGATTTGGCTTTGACGATTTTTCTATCAATTCTGCTGGGATGCCATCTGCAATTACGAAAACAATTTTAGGAGTTTTTTGTTGAGCATTTGTGTTGGTTGTGCAATAAAAGCTTAACAGAATCAGGAAGATTATTTGACGCATGTAAAAAACCATTTTTTCAATTAAATTAAACTAATAAAATGCACAATTCAGTGTAATTTTGCACTCTCATTTTAAACCGTAAAAACCCAAATCAATATATGGAAAATAACCCAATGAATGCAGGGGCAGAAGGTAAGTGCCCATTTACTGGCGCTACCGCTAAGTCTGTACAAACAGCAGGTGGAGGTACTAGAAATCGCGACTGGTGGCCCAATCAATTGAAGTTGAATATTCTTCGTCAAAATTCTATGTTGTCTAATCCAATGGATGCGTCTTTTGATTACGCAGCAGAATTCAAGACTTTGGATTTAGCGGCAGTAAAAAAAGATTTGACCGATTTAATGACCAATTCACAAGATTGGTGGCCAGCGGATTATGGACACTATGGTCCATTCTTTATTCGTATGGCATGGCATGCTGCGGGTACCTATAGAACTGGTGACGGTAGAGGAGGAGCAGGTGCTGGTACATTGCGTTTTGCCCCATTGAATAGCTGGCCCGATAACACCAACTTAGACAAGGCAAGATTGTTATTATTGCCCATCAAGCAGAAATATGGCAACAAATTATCTTGGGCCGATTTAATGGTATTAACTGGTAATGTGGCATTGGAATCTATGGGCTTTAAAACCTTCGGGTTTGGTGGAGGTCGTGCAGATGTTTGGGAGCCAGAAGAAGATATTTATTGGGGATCGGAGCGCGAGTGGTTAGCTGATAAGCGTTACACTGGAGACCGCGAATTAGAAAATCCATTGGCTGCCGTTCAAATGGGATTGATTTATGTAAACCCTGAAGGTCCTAACGGTAATCCTGATCCATTAGCATCGGCTCGTGATATCCGCGAAACATTTGCACGTATGGCAATGAACGACGAAGAAACCGTAGCCTTAATTGCAGGTGGACATACATTTGGTAAAACCCATGGTGCTGCTGATCCTAGTAAGTATGTGGGTCCAGAGCCTGCTGCTGCTGGTTTAGAAGAGCAAGGACTTGGATGGAAAAATAGTTTCGGCACTGGTAATGGTGAATACACTATCACTAGTGGATTAGAAGGTGCTTGGACCACTACTCCAACCAAATGGAGCAATAACTATTTTGAAAACTTATTTGGCTTTGAGTGGGAATTGACGAAGAGCCCAGCTGGCGCACACCAATGGCAACCAAAGAACAATGCTGGAGCAGGTACAGTGCCTGATGCACACAATCCAAATAAGAAGCACGCACCATTCATGCTAACTTCTGATATTGCATTAAGAGTTGATCCAGCTTATGAAAAAATCTCTCGTAAGTTCTATGAGAACCCAGATTTATTTGCTGATGCTTTTGCTAGAGCTTGGTTCAAATTAACGCATCGTGATATGGGGCCTAAGTCTTTGTATTTAGGGCCAGAAGTTCCTACTGAAGAATTAATTTGGCAAGATCCTATTCCTGTTGCAACTTATAAAACCATTGATGCGGCTGATATTGAAGCATTAAAAGCACAAATATTAGCAACTGGGTTATCTGTGTCTGAATTGGTTTCTGCTGCATGGGCTTCTGCGTCTACTTTCCGTGGATCAGATAAGCGTGGTGGTGCAAATGGTGGACGTATTCGTTTAACACCTCAAAAATATTGGGAAGCCAATAACCCAGCTCAATTGTCTAAAGTATTAGATGCATTAGAAGGAGTTCAAAAAGCATTTAATGCAACTGCTGGCGATAAGCAAGTTTCAATGGCAGACTTGATTGTATTGGGTGGATGTGCAGCAATTGAAAAGGCAGCTAAGGCCGCTGGTCATGCAATTACTGTTCCTTTTACTGCCGGTAGAACAGATGCTTCTCAAGAGCAAACAGATGTTGAATCATTTGCAGTGCTTGAGCCTATAGCTGATGGTTTCCGCAACTATGCTAAAAAACGTTATACCGTTTCTGCAGAAGATTTATTAGTGGATAAAGCGCAATTGCTTACATTAACTGCACCTGAAATGACCGTGTTAGTTGGTGGATTGCGTGTATTGAATGCTAATTCAAATCAGAGCAAGCATGGTGTGTTCACCAATCAACCAGAAGTATTAACCAATGATTTCTTTGTGAACTTATTAGATGTGAGTCAAACATGGACTCCTGTGAATGATCACAAAGATTTATTTGAAGCGAAGGATCGTAAAACTGGTGCTGTTAAATGGACAGGAACTCGAGTTGATTTGGTATTCGGTTCAAATTCTGAATTAAGAGCATTAGCGGAATTGTATACTTATACAGGTGGACAAGAGAAGTTTGTAAAAGACTTTGTTGCAGCTTGGAACAAAGTAATGAACCTGGATCGTTTTGATTTAAAATAAATAATAGTTGTGTTATTTTCAAAGCCTCGAGTTAGACTCGGGGCTTTTTTATGCAATGGCAAAAATGAAAATAAAGGCAGCGTATGACCAAAAATTTAGGGCTTCTTAATTTCATTTTAATTTTAAAATCTGAACTTAAATTAATATATTTAATTGAGCACATAATGTAAAAATATGAGCGAATCTGATATTCTTCAATTACTGCCTAATTTTTTAGTGAATTCTAAAATTTATTCATTAGTCGTCACTGATTTAGAAGGGAAGTATATCTATGTAAACGATTTGTTTAATGAACGCTTTTCATTTTTAAAAACCCATTTTGTTGGTGATCCTGTTTCGGTTGCTATTCATCCTGAAGATATAGTCAAATGCAATGAAGTGGTTCAGCAGTGTTTTTTACATCCTGATCAATCCTTCCCTATTCAGATTAGAAAACCTAGCGAAGTAGAAAATGATTTTTATTGGACACAATGGGAATTCTCTCTATTTAAAGATGCACAACAAAATCCAGTAGGAATTTTATGTGTTGGTTACGAAGCTTCTATGGAAGAAAAAACCAATCAAAAATTAGCTCAAACAGAAACTTTACTTAGAGCTATGTATGACAGTACTTCTGATGCCTGTACATTTATTAATCCCAACTTTGAATTTTTATTTTTAAATCAACTTGCTAAAAACAATTGTTTGGAGATTTTTAAAAGGGAGCCTGCTATTGGTGATTCTATCTTTGATTTTTTTCATCCATTCAATCATGCAGAATTTTTAGGTTACTTTAAACGCGTATTGAATGGGGAGTCAATAAGAGCTGAAAATGAGGATGGCGGTATTTGGTGGATATTTTCTTTATTTCCTGTTTATGATATTTTTCAACATATTGTGGGCATTGCAATTAATGTGAGAGATATTACTGAAAGAAAGCAAAATGAAATTAAAATCTTGCAACAAAACGAGCGATTAAAACAAATTACTTGGCAACATTCTCATGAAGTTCGCAGGCATATTGTGAATATTATGGGCTTGCATGATTTAATCAAAAACAATAATCTATTGTCTGATATTGAAAAACAAATGCAATTAGATGAATTATTAAATGAGACCAAGAAACTTGATCAAGTTGTTCATGCCATTGTTAAAAGGAGTATTGGTGAAGCATAGGATATGAAACAAAATACCTTTTATTTTTATCAAGCATTCCTTTTAAGTTTATGCTTTATAGGATGCTCAAGACCTGTATTTAAAGCGAAGTGGTTAACGCAAGAAGCTCCATCCACCTATGTTGCTCGATTTGAAACTACTAAAGGCATATTTGATGTCGCAATAACAAGAGAGTGGTCACCTTTGGCTGCGGATCGGTTTTATCAAACAGTAAAACATCGCTTTTATAATAATACCCTATTTTATAGGGTGGTGCCCAATTTTGTAGTACAATGGGGCAATAATGACACCGCTGTTTTTAGAAAATGGAGTCCTTATAAATTAATTGATGAGCCTGTTATTCAAAGTAATTTAAGAGGCTATTTAAGTTATGCGAGAAGCGGAAAAGAAACCAGGGGCAGTACATTATTCATTAATTTAAAAGACAATCAACGATTAGATACGGTAGTTGCTAATGGCGTAAAAGGGTATCCTCCTTTTGGAAAAGTAATTAACGGGATGGAAGTTGTTGATTCATTGTATGCAGGGTATGGAGGCACTACGATGGCTAAATTTGATACCCTTCAGAAATACCCTGCATTGTTTATGAAGCAATTTCCCAAATTGGATAAAATTAATAGGGCTTATATATTGCGCAAATAGCTTGTTTGTTTATTTTGACAAGTTGATTGGGTTTGAATCACTTTAGAAATATATATCTATATTTGGTAACTCCAATTTTCATGACGCAAACAGAAATTTGTAAGCTGATTCCTTCATTCCTATGTAATTCTGTTACTTATTCAGTAGTGGTAACTGATTTATTGGGTAATTACAGCTACGTAAATGATTTGTTTAATAAGAGGTTCGCATTCCTAGGTATGGATTTTATTGGTAAGCCTTTCCAGGTTGCAATGCATCCCGGAGATGTAGAAAGTGCAATTACTATTGTTCGCCAATGCTTTGCCAATCCAGATAAGGTTTTCCCAATTGACATTAGAAAACCCAGCAATAATGAACACGATTTCCATTGGACTCATTGGGAGTTTTCTCTTTTTAAAGATGTCAATGGAAATCCTGCAGGCGTAATATGTATTGGGAATGATATTACAGAATCCCAAAGAATCGTAAAAAAACTACGCCATTCTGAAAATAAATTAAGGGCGATGTTAGAAAGTACAGCCGATGCCAATCTTTTGATTAGTCCTGATTACAAAATTATCTCTTATAATAAGCAGGCTGCCATGCAGGCCGAAGTTGTTTTTGGAAAACCATTAGAAGTTGGTGCAGCTATGCATGATTTTATATTACCCAATGATTTTGACGATTTTTATGCCGATACCAAGCGTGCTTTGAATGGAGAATATATTCATTTAGAAAGAGAAATATTTTTTGGTGATGCCAGTGCATGGATAGAAGTTAACTATTTACCTGCCTATGATCCTGACGGTAAATTGGTTGGTTTTACTTTTAGTAGTACCAATATTACTAAAAGTAAAACAGACGCATTAAAAATTGTTCAGCAAGACGAGCGATTAAAGCATATTACTTGGCAACAGTCTCATGAATTGCGGAGACATGTTGTTAATATTATGGGGCTGTACAATCTCATTAAGCTTGAGGATAATCTAAGTGCCGAAGAAAAACTTCAGCACTTAGATACTTTATTGAGTGAGGTAAAAGAACTAGATTTTACCATCCATGAGATTGTTTCAAGAAGTATATCTTAAGTAGTTACTTACTTATTTATTTTCTAGAGGCGGAGCTGGTGTATTTGAATTAGATATATCTCTGAATACTTTCCATTGTCCATTTACTTTTTTCCAAAGCACAATGAATTTTTCTTGACCTACTATTTGGTCTTTTACATAAATATTTACCCCGCCTTCTTCAGCTAATAAATCTTCATTGCCCCAAACCTCGCTTGTTTTTAACTCTATTTTGGTTACACCTGATTTGATGATTCCTCCAAAAACAGATTGTATTGCTGCTTTTCCTGAAGCTGCGGGCATACCAGTGAACATTAATTTTGCATCTTCTGTATACATATTTGCTATTGCTACAGAATCACTTTTGGCAAATGCGTCCATTGTTTGTTGATTAGCTGCTTCAATTTCTGTTTTCGCAACTGCTAAGTTAAAAGGAATTTTTGCTGGCTCTTCGCTTGATGCATCTTTGCAACTGAAAAATAAAGTGGACATCAAAATGGATGTTACCAATAACTTGTTGATTGATTTCATTGTTAAACAATTTAGATCAATAAGTTACGAATTATTTAACAATTTCTAAAAATGATAAGCCAGCCCCACACTAAATAAGTTGGTGATATTTCTGAATCGATCGTTTTGAACTGGAACGGTTTGAACCTTCTCAATAGTAGTAAGTTCTGTGAAAAAATGTTGGTAAGCCAATTTCACCCCTATTTTTTTATAGACTTTATATCGTAAATAGAATTCTGAGTTTAATGTGCCACGGTCATTATTGCCCACCAATAATACATTCATGCTGGTTGGTTCTGCTGTGGTAACGTCTAGGGTTCCATTGCCGCTGAATAGCTTGATTCTTGAAGGTCCAAATGAAGCACCAATCAAATCAATATTAAAGCCAAGGTCTAGTTTTGGGGAAATATGGTATCCTAAGTTTAGTAATATGTTAAATGCATAAGTGCTAGCTGCAGAGCTAAATAAACTGTCTTTATTTGCTGAATTAGCAGCAAGACTTGCTGGAGCAGATGTAAATACTTGATTCTTACCAAAAGCGTTACTCAATCGTACACCTGTTCCGATATAAAAGCCTTGTTTTTTTCCTAAATCCCAGCTCTTGAAATATCCAAAGGAGATGGTTGATTGCCCACTACCAAAACCAAACGTAACGTCGAGCAGTTGTTCAGATTTTTTCTTGGTAGCTTCTTGTGCATTTGCAGAAAAGCACATGAATGTGAACAAGAATAAAGTGTAAAATAATTTCATGAAATTTGGTTTAATTTTTATTAGCAGTAATGTCTAAGTTCACAGTTAAATTATCCGATAGAGGCAAGCTGTTGCCACCCACTTTAAATTCTCGTCGGTTGATGGTAAATGCGCCTTTAAATTGATAGCCCTTACTAGTAGGGTTAGCCGTAAATTCAAATTCGATAGCTTTTGTAGTTCCTTTAATAGTAAGGTTTCCAGCAACTTTGTATTGACCTGTTGTTGCGCGTTGCGTTATTTTAGAACTCACAAAACTGATCAAAGGAAATTGCTCCACATGAAAGTAGTCGGCCTTTTTTAAATGTTTGTCTCTAGCAGTGTTATCGGTATTGATGGTATTGGCATTCACCGATACATTGAAATTGCTGTTGTTGAGTTCGGATGGATCAAAGCTGATGGATCCTTTAATCCCCTTTAGATGACCATCTACTTTTATTCCAAAGTTTTTAATCACAAATTGAACCTTGCTCTCAGAGTCTGAGGGAGTATATTTTTGTGCCATTGAAAAATAGCTTAAGCAGCAAAGACCAATGACGAAGAAGATTTTTTGCATCATATATTCAGTTGTTTGAAATCAAGTTGACTGTTCAACCTCATTACAAGGGTATGCCAAATTTGTTTTAATAGATGAAACATTTTAACAATATTGCCGTATCTTAAACTGAGATGCAAAAATCAACCATTCAGCTGCTTCGCTTTCATTTTTCCTTTTTCTTAATGCCCATTTATTGGTTTGCATTGAGTCAGGTGCCTACCATCAATTGGTTGAATGCGGTAATCGTGTTCATCGTATTACATGTATTGGTATATCCTGCAAGTAATGGATATAATTCATATATGGATCAAGATGATACCCCAATTGGGGGATTAGAGCAGCCGATGCAACCTACCCGCCAATTATTTATCGTAACGGTTGTAATGGATTCCTTGGCGGTTTTGTTGAGTTTGTTGGTGAGTAGGTATTTTTCTATTGGAGTGTTTTTGTACATTCTTGTTTCTAGAGCTTATAGCTATAGAGGCATCCGCTTAAAGCAATATCCCATCATAGGATTTTTAACGGTGGTGGTTTTTCAAGGAGGAGTAACGTATTGGCTGGTATACCATGGATGTAGTGAAACCCTTGCTACAAATGCACCATGGCCAACGATATTGGCGGCCAGCTGCTTAATCGGAGGGTTTTATCCCCTTACCCAAATATACCAGCACGAAGCCGACAAAGCCGATGGCGTAACTACCATTAGTTATGTGCTGGGTTATAGAGGTACATTTATTTTTACAGCAATCATTTATGTTATTTCTTTCGGGTTATTGGCCTATTGGTTCTTAAGTACATTGCAAATAACCGGCTTTGTTTTGTTGCAACTGTTTTTTATACCTACCTTACTGTACTTCTTCTATTGGGCAAATAAGGTTTGGAAAGACATCGCAGCAGCTAATTTTAAGCATACTATGCAAATGAATTTGATTGCTTCTGTATGCACTAACTTAGCATTTATCACTATTTTAATTTTGAATCTTTTTGAGTAAAATCATATCCATAGGAACCGCAGTACCTGCATTTCAACACAAGCAAAATCGCATATTAACATTCATGCAAGAAGTGTATCGGTTAGATGCAGTAGAAGCTCGAAAATTAAAATTCTTATATAGGCAAAGTGGAATCGACTATCGCTATTCGGCCATTGCAGATTTTAGTAAGGATGCTGCAGATTGGAATTTTTTTCCGCCAGTGGGTTCTGCTGATCCAATTCCTTCTATCGAAAAACGAATGAATTTATATGGTGCAGCAGCTGCGCCCATGGCAAAGGAAGCGATTGAAAAATGTTTAGCCAATCGAATGGAATGTGATTCAATTACGCATTTGATCACAGTGAGTTGCACAGGTATGAGCGCACCAGGCTTAGATTTAGAGCTGATAGAATTATTGAACCTGCCTAAAAATATTTATCGAAGCAGCATCAATTTTATGGGGTGTTATGCAGCTATTCATGCATTAAAAATGGCTAACGCCATATGTAAAGCTGAAGCCAATGCAAAAGTCATGATTGTATGCACCGAATTGTGTACG
This sequence comes from Sediminibacterium sp., assembly GCF_051860225.1. Classification (GTDB taxonomy): domain Bacteria; phylum Bacteroidota; class Bacteroidia; order Chitinophagales; family Chitinophagaceae; genus Sediminibacterium. The sequence goes on along the minus strand of NZ_JBHYEI010000002.1, from coordinate 283,184 downwards.
CTGCATTTTCAAGATGTAGCGAGTGCAGATAATATTGCTTCCAGTTTATTATTTGGCGATGGCGCAGCAGCAGTGTTAGTAGTATCTGATGACGTTGATATGCAAGGATTGTACCTCAAAAGTTTCTATTCAGAAATTGTTCCCAAAGGAAAAGACGATATGAGTTGGGTGATTGCATCCACTGGATTTTTAATGACCCTGAGCGGATATGTTCCCGACTTAATTCAAGCAGATTTTGAAAGCTTAATGAATAAAGCGATGGACAAAGCGGGCATTACAAAAGAAGACATTCAATATTGGTGCATACATCCAGGCGGGAAAAGAATACTCGATGCCATTTCGAAAAGCCTTGATTTTAATGGGCCAGAGCTAACGCAAAGTTTTGAAGTACTAAAAGAATACGGCAATATGTCTTCACCAACCGTATTGTTTGTGTTGAAGAAAATTATGGATACCCTTCAGTCAGGTGAGTCAGCCAATATTTTTGGTGCAGCATTTGGCCCGGGGTTAACCATGGAAACTTTTATTGCATCTACCCATGCCTAATTTTAACGAACGATCATATCAAAAAGAGTTACTAGATCGGGATGATATTCCGTTTGAAGCAATTCAGCAAAATATGAAAGAGCTGGATCGCATCAATACTTTATTGGGCGGCCATGATATTACGATTGCAGGATTAAAATATGTATTGGATTATGCCAATACTCGAATCCCTGTTCGTATTTGTGAAATAGGTTGTGGGGGAGGAGATAATCTTCGCGTAATTCGCGATTGGTGTAGGTTATATCATATTGAAGTGGAGTTAATGGGAGTAGACATTAACCCATATTGTATTGCTTATGCGCAAAGTAGAAAAGAGAATAAAGGAATTGAATTTGTTTGTTCCGACTATTTGCATACAACATTTCAACAGCAGCCGCATATTATTTTTTCTTCTTTATTTGGACATCATTTAGACAAACAACAATTTGTACAGATGTTGCAGTGGTGCGATACCCATTCATTGGTGGGACATTTTATCAACGATTTGCAAAGACATTATTTTGCTTACCATTCCATTAAATTATTAACCAGTGCATTCTCTAATAGTTATTTAGTTAAAAACGATGCACCGCTTTCGGTTTTGCGCGGATTCAGTAAAGATGAGTTAGAAAATATGTTTGTAGAAGCGGGTATTACACATTATGAAATACAATGGAAATGGGCATTTCGGTGGTTAATTTGCTCTATTACTAATAAACCCGGTCATGGCAAATAATATGGTTTACGATATTGCCATAGTTGGCGGTGGGCTAGCAGGATTGGCATTGTCTATACAGTCGGCTAAAGCTGGATTTAGTGTGGTGTTGTTCGAGAAAGAGCAGTATCCATTTCATAAAGTATGTGGAGAATACATCAGTTTAGAAAGTTGGGATTTTGTTGAAAACTTAGGTGTCCCTTTAAGTAAGTTACAATTGCCGATTGTAAATAAGTTAATGGTAACGGCGCCAAACGGCAATAGGATTGAGCATTCGCTAGATTTAGGAGGTTTTGGTATAAGTAGGTATTCCATTGATCAATCTTTATATGAGTTAGCAAAGGGCTTGGGAGTGAGGGTTGAAGCAGGCGTAAAAGTGGATGATATTTTTTTTGAAGCCGATATATTTAGGGTGCATGCTTCAGTTGGAATGATTCAATCGCGAATAGCAGTGGGCAGTTTTGGTAAGCGCAGCAATCTAGATGTAAAGTGGAAGCGGCCGTTTATTTTAGGGAAGCAAAAACAACTGGATAATTTTATTGGCGTGAAATATCATATTGATATTGATTGGCCGAACGATTTAATTGCACTGCATAATTTTAAAGATGGCTATTGTGGCATCTCTAATATTGAAGATGGTAAAACTTGTTTATGTTATTTAACCACTGCAAATAATTTAAAAACGAATGGAGGTTCTATTGAAGCAATGGAGCAAACAGTATTAAAAGCCAATCCTTATTTGCGTGATATTTTGAATAAAGCAGTGCACTTGTATGAAACTCCAGTGACCATTGCTCAGATTTCTTTTGAGCGCAAGTCTTTAATTGAAAACCATGTATTAATGGTGGGCGATGCGGGGGGTATGATTACCCCCTTATGTGGCAATGGAATGAGCATGGCATTGCATGGATCAAAGCTGGCTTATGAAGCCATTGCGCCGTTTTTGCGCAATGAACTTAGTAGGGAGGCTATGGAGCAAGAGTATAGTAATGCTTGGTCTAAAACATTTGCCCAGCGATTAAAAGTAGGAAGATTGGTGCAACGGTTTTTTGGTAAAACTTGGATTACCAATTTGTTTGTTGCGATGCTAAAGCCTTTTCCTTTTTTGGTGCGTGCTATTGTGAAGCAGACGCATGGGGAGCGGTTTTGATTTTTTTATTATACAGGTTCACTAACTTTTATTTGTTTTTCTATACCTGGTCTCCACTTTTCTTGGTTTAACATTGTATCAGCTATTTTTTCTTGAAAATATACTTGATACCAAGTTTTCTTGTGAAAATTACCTACGTTCTTGAAAACTTTTTCTGAATGGATCATTAGTTTTAACAGAAATTCTTCTTTAGGTTCGCGGTGGTTATTGATGACTTGGCTTAATAAAACTGGAGTAACATTGATGTCTTCAGCAAATTTATTTCGCTGAGAATAAATAGCATCAATATACATTTTTAGAAAATTTGTAAATTGGTTATCCTCATTATTATTTTGCTCTATGAGGTAATTTTCCATTTTCAATTTTAATTGCAGAAGTTTGGCTCTTACAATTTGCTCCTTTGGAACATTTTTCATTCTTTCTAAACGCGCTTGCATTAAAGAAATAGAATCAGCCTCTCGTTCTATTTTATTTTTATATCTAGACTCTACCCCATATTCAAAATCATGTGTCATAATATTTTCTTAAGAATTTTTATCAAATTGATTGATTAAGTCTAATATTTCTGGTACTTCTAAGCTTAATGTAACCCCTGTTATATTCATTCCATATTTGTCTATATAATGTTGAGCTAATTCAGTTTTGGGTTTTAGCGAAATACATGCAAATTCCCCGTATTCTGCAACCGCAATTTTGGCTGCATGGGTTATTAAATTCGCGGCAATTTTATCATATTTCTTTTGACTCCCTTTATTTTCTTTTGAGACTGTTAATAATCTAATGTGCACTCTCCATTCTGTAGGGATTCTTTCTAAAGAGATTAGCCCTAAAATTGTTTGTTCCCCTTTAATAACCAACTTATAGACTTCTTCATTTTGCTCGTCTTTCCAATCAAAGAAAAAGTGGCTTTTTACTAAAAATTTATAGTCCACTTTTTCAACAGGAAATATTTCTATTGGGAAATCTTTGCCTGAAGATGTTTCTTTGATGGTCATCGGATTAAAGATAATTAAAGTTTACAAATATTGCAAACATTTTAGATAAAGTTTACTAATATTGGAAACTAGCACTTTTGTTTACAACTGTATCTGAGAATTAGCCACGAAACTTAAATACTGCGTAAAATATCAGTTTATTTTGATATAATTATTAGACGAAATTCTAAATTTAGGCAGTTAAAAAAATAAAATATACGTGTTGAAACTATCTGAGGAGTTGTTGTATAAAGTGAAGATAAAAGCGGATAGCAAAGCTGAAGAAAAAGCATTGTCTGATTTAAGTTATAACCAACTATTAGAAGGGCTTAACAATGATGCTGCTAAAAAAACTTTTTGGGTAAATATGTACAATGCATGGTATCAAATTTTGGCGATTCGTTTGAATAAGACCAGGCCTAAAATATTTACGGAAAAATTAATTCCATTGGCTGGGTTAAGCTTGAGCCTTGATGATATTGAGCACGGTATTCTTCGTAAATATCGTTGGAAGTGGAGTATGGGTTATTTACCGCAGTTTTTACCTCAAAAAGCGATCAAAGAATTAGCAGTTGATTCAATTGATTATCGCATTCATTTTGCTTTGAACTGTGGAGCTAAGAGTTGTCCTCCGATTGCTTTTTACAGATATGCCAATATTGATCGGCAATTAGATATGGCTACTATGTCGTTTATGAAAGGGGAGTCGGTCATTGATGATGACAAAAAACAGGTGACGGTCAGCAAAATCCTCTCTTGGTTTAAGGGCGATTTTGGTGGTACCAAGGGGATTAAAGCCTTGCTAAAGAAAGTGTTTCTGCGCGATTTTTCAGCGTATTCCATTCAATTTAATGATTATAATTGGGACAAGGACTTGGGTAATTTCAGCAATTAAATGTATATTTTAATTGACATTTTGCTTTAAATAGCTTAAATTGCATATTATAATATGCTTTTATGTTCCACTTAATTACCATCAATCAGGTTAAAACCCAGGTTGGGGAACTTTGTAAAGTACTCAGAAATCAGGCGGGATTAACACAGGCTGAATTGGCTGAACTGCTCGGTCTTTCTCGCCTTACCATACAAAATATGGAAGCGGGTAAAAATCCAACCTTAGATACTGTATTAAAAGTGTTGCAACATTTTGATCAACTAGCGTTGATTCATAATTTTTTCAAAGAACAAACCTTGTTGCATCAACAACCCTCTTTATATTAAACTATGGCAAAGAATCAATTGCTAACTGTTGTTTTTGAAGGCGAAGAGATTGGCCTACTTGGATATGATGAAAATTTAAAAAAATCTTCTTTTCAATACAATCCTTCATTTTTAAAAACCAATAAGTGGTTGAATTTATTTCCTTTGATCATTCGACGAATTCAACCCACACAGGTATTTAGTCAATTTCATTCTGATACTTTCAGAGGATTACCACCTCTTTTTGCTGATTCACTTCCAGATATGTTTGGGAACATCATTTTTAAAGCTTGGATGGAAACAACATCAAAAGACTTTGAATCTATTTCAGTTTTAGAGCAGTTGGCATATATTGGTAATAGGGGAATGGGGGCGCTTGAATATCATCCTAGCAAAAAAGTGCCATTAGATGCTACTATTGATATCAGTGAAATGGCCCATTTAGTAAAACAAGTTTTTGAGCAGAAGCAATCAACTTTTGAAGATTCAATGAATCATGCAGCCCTGTTGACTATTTTTAAAATAGGTAGTTCTGCTGGCGGAATGCGTCCAAAAATTCTTGTATCTGAAAATATTGCAACTGGCGCTATTGTTCCAGGCGATTTGTTGACTGATATATACCATCGTCATTATTTAGTAAAACTAGATATTGGTGATCAAAAAGGTTATTCAAGAGAAGCAGTAGAATACTGCTATTGGCTTGCGGCTAAATCAGTTGGTATTGACATGATGGATGCTAAATTGATTGACAACAAACATTTTGCTACACTTCGATTTGATCGAATGAACGGATCAAAAATTCATACTTTAACTGTATCTGGATTAACTGGCTTAGATTATACCAAGCCAGCTGATTCGGCTTATGAAAACATCTTTGATTTGATGTTGTTTCTGAAATGTCCACACAAAGATGTTGAGCAGCTATTCAGAAGAATGGTCTTTAATTTAGTATTTGCAAATCACGATGATCATTTAAAAAACCATAGTTTCGTTTACAATTCTGATACTGACGCATGGCGTCTTGGACCTGCATATGACTTGACTTATTCACTCAATCCTGAGCTTAATTTTTTGAATCATTCACGCGCTTTATCTATCAATGGAAAGCGTGTTGATATTCTTTGGAAAGATGTTGAAGCAGTGGCTAAAAAATATGCTGTTAAGCAGTATAAAAAAGTGATTCAAGAAATACAAGATACTATACCATTCTTTGTTAAATCTGCTTTGTCTCATGGTGTTCCAAAGCGAATAGTAGACTTGATGCAAAGGCGAATGATGGGGTAGCGGTATGTTTTACTTAGCCATCAACATCAACGCTGCCATGGTTTCAATTCCTTCAAAGAAATTCTTCAATCGAATATTTTCGTTCTCGGCGTGTTGGTTGTTATCGTGATTGGCAATTGGAACAGTGATGGTTCTTGCTTTTAGAATTTGTTCAAATAAATAGAGCGGAAGGCTGCCACCCATGGTAGGTTGTAATACCACTTGATCTGCAGTGGTAGACTTCACTGCTTTAATTACTTTTTGTGCCATGGGTAAATCCATTGGCGTACGTTGTGCATTCATGCCATCTGCGCCAGGTGCAATTTTAATCAGTTTAGCATATTGTTTTCTTTCTGCATCTGTTGGTTCATTATTGATTATATGGAAACCTTGGGCCTTAATATGATTAATTACTTTTTGTTGTTGTCTTTTCCAGTCGTTGCCCAATACCAATCTTAAGTCTAATACAGCAGTGGCAAATGTGGGAATTTGATTAGATGCCAATTTGCCTACATTGCCACTCTGAATTCCATTGATATTTAATGAAGGAAGGTTGATGGATTCACCCAGTGATAGGCCTTGCATTTCAGCGGTATTGAATCCCAACTCTGCTTTCATTTGTGCATCAACGGGTGGTACTTCTTGCAAAGCTTTTTTCTCAGTTGGAGTTAGTGGTGTTACATCATCATAAAAACCTTTGATGGTAACCCTGCCTTTTTCGTTTTTCATGCTAGCTAATAAAGTAGCCAATTGTAGCGCAGGGTTAGGAGCCCAATTGCCATAGTGCCCACTGTGCAATGGACGCTTAGAAGCATAGACTGTTAAGTCTAAATGGGTATCACCCCGAACGCCAAATACAATTTGTTTTTTTCCTGATTGATGAACTGGTCCATCACAGATAATCCATAAATCGGATTGTAATAGCGGGGCATATTTTTTTAGTATCTGGTCTAAGTGAGGAGAACCCGCTTCTTCTTCACCTTCAAAGAAAAACTTTAGGTTGTATTGTAATGGTAGGTTCGATTGTTTAATTGCGGCATAAGCATTTAAAATAGCAGCTACACCTGCTTTGTCATCGGATGCTCCTCTTGCATAAATACGATAATCTGGTTGGTAGTTATTGTTGTTGGGGAATTCAATTGGTTCACCTTTTTTATCTAAAGCATTGGTGTATAGTTTCGGTTCAAAGGGTTGTAATCCTTTTGCCCATTGTGCTGGGTTTACAGGTTGTCCATCGTAATGCGCATAAAAAATCAGTGTTTTGGTTGCGCCAGGTATATTCACTTCACCATACACAACGGGTGCAGTATTGGGTGTATTGGCATACAGCAGTTGAATATTTTGAATGCCTCTTTGCTGCATCATTTGTTGAATGAAGTCGGTATTCTTTCTTAAACCAATGGTATCATTGGCTGTGTTGGGTATAGAGAGGAAGGATACATACTCCTTCATGATGGCAGCTGTGTTGGCTTCTCGATATTTTTGAATGCTGCTTAATTCATTCGATTGTGCGAAAACTTGGTTAATCAAGCAAAGGGCAATTAAGGAGAGCAGTTGTTTCATGAGTGGTCGTTGATAGTATCAAATGATACTATCAAATATACTCTGTTTTAATAGGTTATCTGCGCCCATTTGATTGCTTTGAAAGCAGGGTGTCTTTTTTGTGTATTCTCTGTTTCGTTGTAAATCAATTCGATTTTTTCTAGGTCGTTATCATAATAGGTTAGCCAGGGAGAAACTATTTGGTCGGCTATGTCTATAGCTTGGTGGATTATAGCTGATGGATTATCGAGTGGAACAATCGTTTCGAGATCAACCCTAAAGCTGTCTGTGAATTTAGGATAGGGGTTTATGGATACAATATTTGTTGAAGGGCCTAAAATTGATTGTAAGGTATTTGCTAAAGCGGTGGCTTCGGTATACGTGGTTGAATGAGTTACTAGAGTTATTTGGAGCATTTAAATTGGTTTGTCTTTTTATTCACACTTGTACACTAAATATTTTTCAACTTCTTTATTTTTTTCAAGGTATTTAACTTTAAGAAAAATATGGTTTATGTTAATGGAGTAAGCATATGTTATAATCTCTTTAAACTTGAGATAATCTAAATTGGGAATTTGAACTTGTTCGGCTAAATTTTGATTGATATCAATTTTATACAAAGCATATTTCTCATTAGTTTTTTTAATTACATAATTGAACTTTTCTGTGCTGATCCATTTTGAAAATGGGTCTTCTGTATCTTTAAAGTCTTTATTTGAATTAAGTATTTGGGTAATGGGAGTCACTGTTTCCGTTTTCCAGTTGTAGATCATATTTTCCGAAGGGCCAAGCGGGTTCTTTGCAAATTTTCGAAAAATTAGATGCCCATCTTTCGAAGGGTATAAGTCGGATGGTATAATTACATTTTCAGGATAACTAATTATTTCTTTTAAGTAATCTAATGAGAGGGTGTATTTATAAAATGCAGAAAAGGATTTTATATAGATATGATCCCCCATGATAGCAATGGATGCAAGATCATTTTCTTCTCCTTTTCCTAAATTCCCAATTGATATAAGTTGACCTTTCTCATTCAATTTATAAAGATGATTCCTCTTTGTTTTTGAGTACGTGTCATCCTTGAAAGATACTATAGCAAAAACTTCCCCTTTTGCCTCAAAAATCTTTTCCGTTGTCATACTTTCTGGTTTTAGGAGGTATGTTTTTATACTATCGTATGAAAATGTTTTAGGGTTGTAAGTTGCTGTTGCCAGTTGATGGAATTTTCCTGTTTCGTCTTTGTAAATATTCATCAATAGCTTATTCTTTGTAAAACCAAATCCAGTATATGTGATACCGTAGTTCTTGAATTTTAATAGATCAGTTGCCGAATTAATTCTTGAGTTTGTATGCACAGCCCTGACTATTAAGTCTTCATCAAATACGATATAGTGTTTTCTATTCTGAGCAGAGAAGCCTGTAGAATTATTTATCTTATTTACAGAATAAATGATTTCAATTCTATCTTTGAAGCTAGAAAGATAAAGCTCGTATTTTTCCCCTGTAGCAGCATTTTCTAAATAGGTTAACCAATCAGTCTGTTTATTCGAGAGCATTTTAGATTCAGTAGTAACGGGGTTATAAAAATAGAGTGAATACCTGTTCCCATTTGTTGTTGCAAAATAGACATAACGATTACTGGTTGCTGTGGCAATAATCTTTTCGTTCAAATCTTTTTCTATTATTGTTTTGGCTTTCCCAAATTCAAAATCAATTTCTTCAATTTTGTTATCGCCTTTATTTACAGTGTATAGTTTTTTGTTGAAATTGAAATACTTGTTCTCATAAATGGCCGGGTCGCTAGTTTCATATAAATTGGCTGCAATGGTTTGTGTGCCAGTATTGCGGATATTGTTGTTGATAGGTATAATCGAAGCATTGTCAATAGCCATTAATTCATTCTCAGCTGTTTTAATTAACCCTCTGTATGTTTCAAAATCATTATTTAAATCCATACGTCCTACTTTAACAGTAGTGCCAATAATTTTTTTAACGGATTTGTAATTGAAATCAGATTTTGGTATATCAATGATTTGAACCGATTTGCCTTCTTTTATTTCCCAAAGAAAGTCAGGAGATCTCATCTTAGCATTTTTTTCTGCATAAGTTAACCCCTTAGTTTTTATTTTATTTTCTTGTTTCCATGCATCTATAATATTCCCAAAATGAAGAAAGAATTTATCTAGTGCTGCCTGATTAAACTTATCAAATTCAAAATAATCTCTACAGTCGTTATCGCTACTGCAATAACAATAGCCAATTTTATTAGAACTCAATCTTATTTTAGCATCGTCTTTTCCAAACTTTATACATTCCATTTTGTCGATGCGTTCTAGTAAAATTTGTGGTTTGCTCTTTTGGAAATGTAATGTGATGATATTCCTTTTTTCGTTCAAACTGATTTTAGTAAGATATTCACTATTACCATACGGTGTATAATTAAAGGCAGCATTAAAATCCTCAATTGCTTTTTCTAATGAAATAGCTGAAGTGTTATTTTGCGCAGTTGTATAAGTAATTGAAAAAAAGACAAAACAGAAAAAAAGTATTTTTTTAAGCATGATTTAGTTTTTTTTGAATACTAGCGTTAAGATTCTTGGAATATTGTTCTTATTGTTCTCGTCAAAATATTCGTTGATCTTCACGAGTTCGAAATCATTGTTTTTTGCAGCATTTACAAAGTCGGTAATATGGTGATTAAAGCAGGTAACTACTTGTACACCTTCACTTGTTTCAAAGCGGGCTTTTGATCCATTGTATTGTTTAAAGGGATGTAATTCGCCTATGTATACAATGCCATTGGTTTGCATGACTTTGTTGAGTTGTGCAAAGATTGCTTCTAGGTCTTCAATATGCTCTAATACTAAACTGAATATGGCTAAATCAAATTGATGGCCATTGGTGAAGCTCCAGTCGTTGGTGATATCTGCTTGTATAAATGTTACGTTAGAAGCGTTGATTTTCTGTTTGGCTTTTGACAGCATTTCTTCTGAAAGGTCTACTGCTAAAACCTTTTTGGCTTGGGTAATTAACCATGCTGTATTCTTTCCTGTACCGCATCCTATTTCTAAGCAATGTTCAAATGCTTGCCCCTTGATATGTTCTCTTAATGAAATGGCTTCCAGGTCTCTGGTTTTATTTTCATTGGTGTCGTATTGTTCCGACCAGATATTGTATGCTTGTTGGGTGTTCATGTATTTTCATTGATATAATATGTAAATTAGTGAAATGCTTTTATTAGGAATTGATATTGGTACTTCATCTGTAAAAGTTTCTGTGGTAGATGCAGTTACGCAACAAGCTATATCGGCTGCTACTTACCCGGAGACTGAAGCGGAAATCATTGCACTTCATGCAGGTTGGGCCGAACAAAGCCCCAACCAATGGTGGGAATATGTTCAGCAGGCGATTGTAAAATGTCACATAAAGGCCAATTATGATCCCAAGGATATTGGTGCTATCGGTATTGCTTATCAAATGCATGGTTTGGTATTGGTTGATCGAGCCGGGAATGTTTTAAGGAATGCCATTATCTGGTGCGATAGTAGGGCTGTTGAAATAGGTAATCAAGCTTTTGAAGCAATTGGGTCAACGCATTGTTTAGAACATCTGTTGAATTCTCCTGGAAACTTTACGGCGAGTAAACTGGCTTGGGTAAAACAAAATGAACCAGCTGTTTATGAAAAAATTCATCAAGTGCTATTGCCGGGCGATTTTATTGCAATGAAATTAACAGGTAATACTACCACTACAGTTTCGGCATTATCAGAAGGAATTTTCTGGGATTTTAAAGCTCAGCAAATTTCTAGCGATGTGCTGAATTATTTTGGGTTTGATCGATCGCTGTTTCCTGCCATACAACCCGTATTCAGTTCACATGGTACGATTAGTGAAAGCGTAGCAGAACGCTTGCAGTTACGTAAAGGGATACCAGTAAGTTATAAAGCAGGTGATCAGCCCAATAATGCATTGGCATTGCAAGTAATGCAACCAGGTGAAGTAGCTACTACGGCAGGTACTTCAGGTGTTATTTATGGAGTCAGCAATAAACTGGCATACGATCAACAATCAAGAATCAACAGCTTTGCACATGTAAACCATCACGATGAAGATCCACGTATTGGTGTGTTGCTTTGCATTAATGGTACGGGCATTTTTAATCGATGGCTAAAAAATATTTCTGGTGCACAACATAGTTATGCAGCATTGAATGAATTAGCGGCAGCTGTTCCTATTGGTGCGAATGGTTTATATGCTTTGCCTTTTGGAAATGGAGCTGAACGCATATTGGGTAATCAAATAATTGGTGGTCAGTTTACTGGTCTTGATTTTAATTTGCATGATACGGCGCATATGGTTCGTTCGGTGCAAGAAGGCATTGCTTTTGCGATGCGTTATGGTTTTGATATCATGCGCGAAAATGGAATTCATCCTTCGATTGTTCGCGCAGGTAAAGCCAATCTTTTTTTAAGCGATGTATTTACACAAGCATTTGCATCAGTGAATGATGTGGCAGTAGAATTTTATGAGGGGGATGGAAGCATCGGTGCAGCACTGGGTGCCGGCATTGGTGCGGGTATCTATTCCGATTCGCAAGATGCGTTTAGCAATCGGAAATCTATCTCTATCACAGAACCCAAACATACTGCAGCATATAACGAACGCTATCAAGGATGGAGGGAACAATTGGAGCTACAGCTTCAACAATTCAACAGCTATAATCCCACAATAACAAAAAAATAAAATAAGAAATATGTCAGTCTTACTTGGTGAAAAAGAATACTTCAAAGGAATTGGAAAAATAAATTTTGAAGGCTTGGAGAGTGATAACCCGCTTGCGTTTCGTTGGTATGATGAAGATCGCATGGTGGCTGGAAAAACGATGAAAGAGTGGATGCGTTTTGCATGTGCTTATTGGCATAGCTTCTGTGGTAGTGGTGCTGATCCCTTTGGTGAACCCACTCATATATTTCCATGGGATAGTACAACAGACGCAGTTGAAAGAGCCAAACAAAAAGCTGATGCGGCTTTTGAATTTATTACCAAACTAGGTGTTCCATATTATTGTTTTCATGATGTGGATGCAGTGGATTATACGAATGATATTCATGAGAATGAACGCCGCTTAGGGGCTATTACGGATTATTTTAAAGCGAAGCAAAATGCCAGTGGCGTGAAATTGCTTTGGGGCACTGCTAATTTGTTCAGTAATAGAAGATATATGAATGGGGCTGCTACGAATCCAGATTTTCAGGTGCTTGCTCATGCAGGTGCTCAAGTGAAAGCGGCATTAGATGCAACCATTACATTGGGTGGAGAAAATTATGTTTTCTGGGGTGGTAGAGAAGGGTATATGAGTTTGCTCAATACCAATATGAAACGCGAGAAAGATCATCTTGCGCGCTTCTTGCATATGGCTAAAGACTACGCCCGTAAGAATGGATTTAAGGGAACATTTTTTATAGAGCCCAAACCTTGTGAGCCTAGTAAGCATCAATATGATTATGATTGCGAAACAGTGATTGGCTTTTTACGTCAGTACGGATTGTTGAATGATTTTAAACTCAATATTGAAGTGAACCACGCAACCCTTGCTGGGCATACTTTTCAGCATGAGTTACAAGTTGCTGCCGATGCAGGTTTATTGGGTAGTATGGATGCGAATAGGGGAGATTATCAAAACGGTTGGGATACCGATCAATTCCCTACGAATATTAATGAATTGGTGGAAGCCATGTTGGTGATTGTAGAAGCAGGAGGTTTTGCTGGTGGTGGCATTAATTTTGATGCAAAGATTCGTAGAAATAGTACCGATCCTGCTGATCTTTTTTATGCGCATATTGGTGGTATGGACGCATTTGCCAGGGCATTAATTGTTGCAGAGAAAATATTGAATCAATCTGAGTATCGCAGTTTCCGCACAAAGCGTTATGCGTCTTTTGATGAAGGCCGTGGTAAGGATTTTGCTGCTGGTAATTTGGTACTTGAAGACTTACGCAGTTATGCTATTCAAGCTGGGGAGCCTGCTGTAATTAGTGGTAGGCAAGAGTATTTGGAGAATTTGATTAATCGGTTTGTTTAGTTTGAGCTTTATATCAGTATTATAATACTTATATTCTTTGTATTTGAAAATTTTTGCCTAATATTGGGGTAATTAAGAATTATAATACCGATGGAACTAGCAGAAATTGGACAGTTGGTCGCTAAAAGAAGGGTAGACCTTATTTTAAAGCAAGAGGACTTATCTGAATTGGCTGGTGTTACTATCAAGACCATTTACCAGTTAGAATCCGGTAAGGGCAATCCTTCCTTTTCAACGCTAGCAAAAATTTTAGGGGTACTAGGACTGGATATCGTAGTAACTATTAAAAAAATTAATGCATGACCGGAGAAGTCTATAACAATGGAAAACTGGCCGGATACTTAACTAAAAATCCGGAGGGTCAATTTAGTTTCAGTTATGATCCAACTTACTATCAGGATAATTCTCAACCTGCTATCAGTCTGACTTTACCTAAAAACCAACCCATATATACATCAGACCATTTATTCGCTTTTTTTCATGGGCTTTTGGCGGAAGGGGTGAATAAGGATATCCAATGTAGGACCTTGAAAATAGATGAAAGAGATGATTTTACTCGGTTATTGCAAACTGCCCGGGAAGACACGATTGGTGCTATAACTATTAAACCGATTGACTAATGCAATGCATGGGATGTTATAAAGAAGTAAAAGAGGGGTATTGCCTTTCTTGTCGGAAGACCATGTTTGCCGGGTTACGCAGTTCTCCTGTTTTGCCATTTGATGCCCCTAAAGATGAGAACCTACTGTACTTTCAAGCGCATAGTAAACGCTTATCTATTTCAGGGGTGCAATTGAAGTATTCGCTGAAGTTAGAGTATAAAGAACTGGTACTGACTGAAAGGGGAGGCACTTATATACTCAAACCCATTCCACCTTACCAACAGTTGGCTCAAATTGATCAGGTGCCAGAGAATGAGCATTTAACGATGCAGATTGCTAAACAGGTTTTTAATATTCCTACTGCCGAAAATGTACTTATATATTTTAAAGATGGGACGCCTGCATATCTGACTAAACGATTTGATTTGGCTACAGATGGCACAAAATATTTACAGGAAGACTTTGCACAAATATCCGGCAAGACTTCAAGAACCCATGGAGATAATTTTAAGTACGAGGGCAGTTATGAAGACATAGGAAAACTGATTCAGCAATACGTACCAGCTTCCATTACCGCATGTGAGCGTTTGTTCACACTGGTGGTTTTTAATTATGTCTTTTCAAACGGGGATGCCCATCTGAAGAATTTTTCTTTGATCTGCAATACCGATGGTGAATACCAGTTAAGTCCTGCTTATGATTTATTAAGTACAGTCATTCATAGTCCAGCTGAATCTGATACGGCCATACAACTATATGATGGGGATTATGATTCTACCTTTTATGGTAAATACGGGTATTATGGACGAGCAAATTTTTTAGAACTTGCTAAACGACTTTCTATCCTTCCCATAAGAGCAGAAAGAATATTGACGCAATTTATTATCAAGCAACCTAATGTTGTTGAGATGGTTAACAAGTCTTTCTTAAGAGAAAATGTAAAAGCCGATTATTTAAAAAACTTTTCGGAGAAATTATTGAGGATTGGGGGGAGTGGGGTTGCCGTGTAATTAAAAAGCTTTTGCTGTTTTAGTGGGCGGTTGAGTGGTTAAATTCAATAATTTGCATATTATGTTAATCTTCTTAGACATAGATGGTGTAATGGTTCCAGCCAAAGGTTGGAAAAGCCCTGAACTCTTGAATGATGGATTTCCTGAGTTTAGTCCAAAGGCAACTATTGCCCTACAGCAGTTGATTTCTGAAGATGATACTATAATGCTTACCACTTCTCATAAGACTAATTTTAATATTGAAGAATGGAAAAATATTTTCTACAATAGAGGAATTAAAGTAGAAAAAATTAAATGCCTTCCTGAGAATGCGAGTCATTTAAATAGGAAAGATGAAATTCTTAATTGGTTTAAAGTCAATAATACCGAAGAAAAGTTTATCATTATTGATGATGATACCTCTTTGAATGATCTCCCTGATTATCTGAAGGCGCATTTAGTTCAGCCTAGTCCTTTAATAGGTCTCACAGAGGAGCATTTAGTGAAGTTGGGTGAGTTGAGGTAAGGGGGGATTAAAGCCGTCGCGGCTTTGTGTGGTGTAATTTATTTTTGAAATGTTCACTAATTCGTTACCTTCAAATGTGGACAAAACTCCAAATTCAGAGCTTGATTTTGCAAAGAATTTAAAGAAGCAATATTTTATCGACAAAAAATTAAATCTAGAAAATGAAAAAGGAATTAACAAAAAAAACAAAAGATAAAGTTGTTTCATGGGACAAGCATTTAGATAAAAAATATGGTATTCGTGGAACAGCGTCTCGTTTAGAATTTGAAACCAAATCACAGACTTTTATTTTAGGTGAGTTGTTGAAAGATGAAAGAGAAAAAGCCAATTTAACTCAAGCCGAAATGGCTGAAAGAACTGGAACGAAGAGAAGCTATATCTCTAGGATTGAAAATGGCAGGGCAGATATTCAACTATCCACTTTGTATCGGCTAATTGAACAAGGGTTGAATAGAAAGCTTGAATTGACAATTCATTAAGCTCAGTTTCTTGGATTGATCTTTTTTTGGTATTAATCTTGTCTAATGGTTGCAATTTTAAAATCTTGTAAATTGTTTTATGAATTGGCAAGATTATATCGTTTCTAAAGATCAAGTTTTACTTGGAAAACCTACCATTAAGGATACTAGGATTTCTGTAAAGTTGGTATTGGAATTATTATCTGCTGGATGGACGAAGAAACAAATCCTTGAGTCTTATCCAACAGTTACTGCTGAATCTTTGAGGGCTGTATTTGTATACTTGAAGGAATCCCTTATAGACCCTCGAAATCACTTGCGGTTATAAATTTCATGTTGTTTTTTTTGCCATTTCTAAAACTGCCAAAGCTGATTCTTTTGAAACAGAGGGGAAGTCGTCTAGAAACTCTGCTAAGTCTTCACCTCCTTCTATATAATCAAATAGTGTTTGTATCTGAACTCGGGTTCCTGCAAATACTGGCGCACCACTCATTACTTCAGGGTCAATGCTAATTTCTCCGTATTTCATACAATAATGCTTGTATTAAAGTTACTGAAATAAATAAAAGACTCCATTTTTGATTGCTTCCGGAATATTGGTCTTTGTGTGTAAGGCCTTTTCTGTTAGGTTAGATTGAAAGGTGTCGTCTATAGAACGCTGCTCTTCCATTTACATTAGAGAGTTGTTTGGAGGTGTTAGGGGAGTATGGCTGTGGGGTAGGGAAGTGGCTCACTATATCTGAAAGGCAGTAAAATTAGTCTTTGTTTAAGACCGCTTTTACTTGATTGTGTAACACAGGAATTTTGCTTAATAAGACATCCCAAACTATTGAATAATTCACACCCATATAATCATGAATTAGCCTATCTCTCATGCCAGCCATGCTTTTCCATTCAATGTCACTAGTATTTTCTTTAAAATCGGATGGGATTTTTTTTGTTGCTTCTCCAATAATTTCTAAGCTTCTTACAACGGCTCTTTTTAGCGTTTCGTCAGAAATGAATTTCTCTTTGGATAGATTGCTACTAATTGAAATTAGATAGCCGCACTCGTCATAAATATGTTTTAAGAACTCAATAGGATCCTTAGACATAGACAATGTTTTGTAAAATTTGAGGACCTATGTATTTGCTTAGTCCATTCTTAGTAAGTACTTCTACCTTCTCTCCAATGAAGATATTTTCAAAAAGGTCGTATGCGGCCATTAGGTTATCAAAATTTTCTTTGCCTGGCTCAAAGTCAATCAATAGATCAATATCACTATTTGGTGTCTGTTGATCACGCAAATAGGAACCAAATAGCCCAATATCTGATATGCCAAATTTTGAGAATTCGGGTTTATTGGCTTTTAGTTTAGTTAATATTTGATCCTTTGTAGTCATATCCTTTGTAAAGATAAGATAGTTTGGATATATGGGGTGTTGGGGGGATTGGGGCCGCCGTGTTATCAAAAAGCCTTTGCTATTTTAGTAGCACGCTTTAGTGGTTTGCGCTTGGTTTTTTTTAGTTGAATAAGTGATTTGAGTTTATACGGTCTGTTAAAAGCTTCTTGACTCATTTTGAATTTCTGCGACAAGATGCGAATAGTGTCTTTTGATAGCCCCTTTTTGTAATTCAGCATGTCGGATACTAGCCCTTCACTTACATTTAGTAATGCTGCTAAATCAACAGCTTTCATTTGATGATCGCTCATTAAATATTTGATTAGCTCAATGGGGTCGGCATCACCGAAATTATTATGTTCTGTATCATATTTTTCAATGAGTAGATAGAGTAATTCAATTTCATCTTGAATTGCCTTATTTTTTTTGTTGCTTTCAACTAGTGTTTCCAAAATGCTGCAATACCTTTTGTATTGTGTGTCGGACTTGATTATTGTATATGGTAAGTGAGGCATTGGGTAATATTTAAAAATCAGTTATAGTATATTGTTTATTATTGTTACAAATTTTTGAATATTCAGCATGGGTTCCAATCCACTTTACGTATAAATAGATTTGCTTTTCTCCAAAATGATATTTACAAATCATTCTGAAATTATTGCCTGCAATATCAAATACAACTCTATTACTTCCATTGCCTAGCAAATCAGCTGAAGCAAAAGTTTCACATATATCACTAGGTTCATCCCAATCATCCATTTTTATAAGTGTTAACCACTGCTTTAATGCACTTCGACTCTTTGCGTGTTGGGCAGCAAAGTCATGGATAGACTTTTTACTGATTAGCCTTATTTTCATTAATTCTATTGTAAATGTACATAAAAGTTCACTTTTCGTGAACTTTTAAAAATAAATTTATTTAGTTGAAAATAGCTTTTTGACTGTTTAGTTTGTTAGGTATTTATACCTGAAAGTAAGGTGAATTAACGTTAGTTTACAAACCCCACAATTGCTCCCCATGGTAATAAAAGACTCCATTTTTGATTGCTTCCGGAATATTGGTCTTTGTGTGTAAGGCCTTTTCTGTTAGGTTAGATTGATAGGTGTCGTCTATTTCATTGTATATATCGAATCGTTTGGTTTGTTCATCGTAATGGATTTCTTTTGATGATCTGCATAGTCCTCCGACTAGGAGCATGGGTTTGGGGGATTATAGCTGAAGGGATTAAAGACTCTCACGAAAGGGTTTATTCAGTCGCTCAGGATTTTGTTGGGTTTAAATTAAAGGTTGACAAATAGAATTAATTTATTAATTTTGTCAACAATTTACGAAATCTTAATTTTTGTCATTATGGAAAATCTATTTGGGAATAGACTTGTTTCAGCTCGTAAAATGGCTGGTATGTCGCTACAAGATTTATCAGACAAGATGAAGAATGTTGTTACCAAGCAATCACTTAATAAATATGAGCAGGGGAAAATGAAGCCTGATAGTGAAGTATCAATTTTGCTATCAAATGTATTGGATGTTCCGGTTGATTATTTTTATTCAAGTCCTGGTATTGAAGTTAAATTAGACAATATTAGTTATAGAAAATTTATATCTAAGATTTCTAAAAATGAACAAATTGCAATAGAAGAGAAAGCAAAGGAAACTTTTGAACGTTATTTAGAGCTTGAAGAAGTGCTAAATTTTGATGAAAAACTAGAGTACTTTATTTATGACAAGCTTATTGAAAATGCTGAAGATGCAGAAGATGCCGCAAAAGAATTAAGGAAAAAATGGAAATTAGGCTATGATCCTATACCAGACGTTGTTGAAATGTTAGAAGATAAAGGGTATAAGGTAATTGAAATTGATGCTCCAGATGGTTTTGATGGAATGAAAGCGGATATAAATGGGAAAAAAGTCATCGTTTTAAGGAAAAGTCAAAGTAGTAATGAAGATGTTGTTCGGAAAAGATTTACTGCTCTTCACGAATTGGCTCATCATTCTTTGAAATTTTCATACAATTTATCTGAAAAAGAGGAAGAAAATCTTTGCCATGCTTTTGCTAGTGCAGTGTTATATCCAGAAGACATGGCAAGAAAAGAAATGCATAAAAATCGTTTCCGGTTTTATCAAAATGAATTGGTCTTTATAAAAGAACGTTGGGGAATTTCCTTTTCAGCTGTTTTCAATCGAGCTAAACAATTAGGTATTATTAATGCTTATGTATACAAGCAGTTTAATATTGGTTACAGAGAAAGAAAGTTTCATTTGAATGAACCCGGAAGATTTTTAAGTAGAGAAAAGCCAGTTCGATTTGAGCGGTTAATCTATTTGGGATTATCAAAAGAAGCTATTTCAGTTAATGATGCTGCATTCTTTTCAGGAAAAACTGTTGGTGAATTCCGTAAACAATTACAACAGTTGGTATGAATTTGATTGTTACGGATACGAATGTCTTGGTAGAATAACTGATAAATCTGTTTTATGGAAAGCACTGCAATTAAAATGTAGATTAGTTACCGGTGACAAAAATTTAAGGTACGAAGCTGAAGAGCATGGTTTGCAAGTGAATGGCACCTTATGGGTAATTAAAACTCTTGTTGAGTCGAATATCATTGAACCAGCAACTGCAGTGTTATTGTTAGAAAAACTAAAACTTGTTAATGATAGTTTGCCAAAGGAAGAGATTGAGAAGATGATTAAGCAGTATAGGTGAATTTACTATATCCCCCACAATTGCTCCCCATGGTAATAAAACACTCCATTTTTGATTGCTTTCGGGATATTGGTCTTTGTGTATAGGGGGATTATAGCCGCCGCTAGTTTATGATGGATTGTATTTTTTGGGTCCTTTCATATATCCATGCATACATTGGCTGCATTTGAAACCTCCTTTGCTGTATTTACCACTATGTTTTGAAAGGCATGGTGAACATACTCTGAAATTACAATCGTTGCAGATGTACCAGGACCAAGCTTGGTCGTATTGTTTTTTACATGATTGACAGGGGATGAATGGCATAATGGTAATATTTTAATTTACTGCAATTACGGTAGCGTGGCTGTAACCTATTTATAGAGAGGTGGGGTTAGGGGGATTATAGCTGTAGAGTGGAAGGAGAGTCTGTTACTTTATGATCTTGCCGATTTTAATGCAGTAGGTATTGTTTTTGGTGGTGAAGCCTTCAAATGCAGTGATGAGTCTTCTTGCGTCTTTATTGTAGCCGTTTATGAATTCTATTTGGTCATACTTTTCACAATTATTCTATTTGTAAATAGATATCATTTGATACTGCTGTAGAGATGTACTTTACAACAAAAAGTACATCATACTTAAATTCTTTGATATCGATTTGTTGTATATCCGGCCAATAAATTGAATTGGTTTGCTTGAAATTCATGGCTTCAATCCAGGGTACTGTTGATATGTTTGTTTTCTTATAATTTCTTTATTGGGTGTAATTGTCCATGCTAAAAGCATCATTGGTGTGCTAATAAAATCACAAGTAGGAGTGTATAATTTTATTTGAGCTGTATATTGATGTTGTTCAAATATTGAATAAGGAATAATATGGGCATATCTTGCCAGCGTTATCTTCGTAGTGTCCTCAATTTCAGGATCAATTCTTTTTAGTTTAAATAAGCTACTCATTTTTTAATTTTTTCTTTTATGAATATATTAGATATTGCTTCATCCAATTTTTTTGAGCTTAGTAAGGAAAAGCCATTCAAACAGTTTGAATTTAGCTCTGCTGATTTTAGGCTGAATATTGAGAGTGTTAAGTTAATGGTGGATTCACATGTTGAATGGCAGCGTTTATTATCAAAATTTGAAGTATGGGTTCATGTTCTTGGTCAAGACTTTACATATTCATGTCTTATTCATTTGATCAATGATCCGTATAAAAATCAGCCATTATTTCTAATTAATAAATTGGTTGATAAGCATGTATTTGAAAGGGGTATTCCTTTGGATAGTTTAAGCAATATTTTTGTCAAAATAGAACTGAGAGAAAACCAAACAATCGTTGAGCCATTTGCTTTGCGTTTTGAAGTGAATAAATGAAATCCATTAAAATTGCAATCATTTTTGTCTTAGTAATCCTAATACAAGAAATTCTCCTTTAAATTGGTTTAAGTTTTCAAAAGCTTTCGGATGAATATTTTTCAAACTAGGTAATTCCAAAATATTTCCTTGATATCTGGATAGGATTTTTGCAACATCAATTGATACAGTCTTTAAATTACTTAGTAACAGCGCTGCTTTGTTGTTTAGCAGTATTTCTGCTTGTGTGATATTTAAGCTGGAGAGGCCAAGATCTAATGCTGAATTCATACCCGCTAAGTGAGTTAGTGCTTTGTCTTCTATTTTATTTAATGATTTCAATTCTATTTCATTAAAACTCCCGGTTGCAACAAGTTTAGCAACTTCTGCATCTATCTTTTTGATTTTGTTCATTCTAAGAATATAATAGCTTCGGTCTAGCTTCTTAACTTTCAATATCTCCATTATATCTCGCTTTGAAATCTGTTGGCAAAGGGACAAATTGATTTCTTGGATTTTATTGTTTTGTTTTAGCATATTACTTAATTGAAGTTCAGTTATTATTTCCTTTTAAAAAATTGGGGTTCTTTAACCACATCCTTACCGCTATCTGTATAAATTTTCGATATCCTTCATCTAAAATTTGTTTAGAGAAAATTATTCTATGATCCTGCATATCGAATATGGTTATTCCATAACTCTTACATAATATCACACATTTATTTTTATTAATTATTGGTATGCATTCTACTTCTATTGGTTTGCCGTTAATAATTGCTCCTGAGTGAAATGTACGTTTAGGCATAAAATGGTTCTTTTTGAATTGACTAAATGCAATTAACATAAGCTGTTTGTAATCTATTTATAATGTAAGAATTTTTTCTCTTTGTAAATAGGTTATATAGATACATCCTTATTTAGCAAAAAAAAGTATGACAATCGCAGAAGAAATACGTTGTGACCAATACATAAAGGGTATCTCTCCCCAATTTAAGAATGATTGGATCTGCATTCCTCAGGAAGAGAGCCAAATAATTATTCATTGCACCCACTATGCCAATCCAAAATATATTAATGGTGGCTGGGTTAATATTTGCCCTAAGACCTATTTAAAGAAGCAAGGTGCAATTGGGATAGTTCCTTTGGAGTATGTGATTGGGGTTCCTGTTTCGCCGGAAAAGCATTTTTATAAGGGTTTGGGTGAATCGATTGGTTTTACGCTTGTTTTCTGTGGGGTTCCTGATAATTGGGATACTTTTAGTTTAATTGAGGAAGGATTGGAAGGGGATGGGTTAAGGGTGGAGGATATTAAACGGAATGAGTTGGGGGTGTATTATGTTAGGGTGGGGTAGAGGATATTTCTAATTGTAGTTTTTTAATAACAAATAGTAATAAAATAATTGAGTTTAAATACTCATAAGATTTTAGTAGTTTAAAGATTTTTATGTTTGAAGTTATATAATCCCTTTTGTTATTCTTGATTCTTAAAAATGACGTCTCGGTGAAATTCTAAGAATAATTCACGTCCTTCAATTGGCAATAACGGATATGAAGTATTCTCTTGTAAATTCAAATATTGTTGATTCTCCAAAGTAAGAGTTGAGGACACTAGTATTCTTTTATCATTGGTAAATGATATTAATCCTTTGTCGAAAAGCTTATCATAAGTAGGGGTAAAGAGAAAACCATTTTTGGGGTTAATTCGTTCACTATTTTCGCTAATACGCCAAGGTTTAATATGACTGGCAATTAATAAGCTCGTGTCATTAACTTGAGTAATAGGACAACATCTACATTCTAGTATTAAAGTTCTTCTAAAATATCCTTGACCGATTCGTGCAGCTATAATTTGATTTTTTTCCGTTTGAGAAACATTAGGAAGCCTCTGTATTTCTGTGATTAATGAAACTTCTTCACTACTAATATCTTGTAATAAATTGTTTGTCTCAGAATTATTGGAGTTAAATATGTCAATTTGAAATAAGTCAAAAAAATATTCTTTATTATTTCTATCTGAGAGAATGTCAACATTGATATATTCCAACAAGTCTTCATAACTTTTTTCACTACTAATCATTACTATATCGTCTTCAATTAATAAAATTGGGGAATATAATTTGATTGAGTTTTTAAGTATATCTTGATTCCCAATTTCAATTCCAAATATCTCCTGACAAATTGTTTGCCAGCTTGTTGGAGAATTATTTATAAATAGAATCTCACAAATTTTTGCATGAATAGAGAATGGTTCAATATTATCAAATCCTCTTGTGTATGGGTTTGGGATACAATAATGAATAATCCAATTCTGTAAATATGAAAGCACCTGACCCTCGCTTGGCGCAAATGTAAATTTCGGGAAATATCGTCCACTCGTTTCATGATATAAACCGAGTTGGCATGCAAGTTGGTATGGTGTAGTGTAAAAGTCTGCAGAATATGTGGACATTGAATTGACTAATTCCCTCGCATCTTGTTGTGATAGCTCTTGTTTGGGTAATAAATCAATCAACTCAGTTACTGTTGTTAGGAATGGATTTCTCCATCTGCAAATTGGATCTGCCATATTTTATTAAATAATAATTCAAATTAATAAAAATGTTATTAATTAAACGAAATCATTTATGTCATCTTGGAACACATAGTTCCGGTGATATTCCAAATACTCAGTTCTGTTTTCCGGATAAATCCTTAAATTGTTTATCGCATTAGGATTAATATTTAATTTCTCCCATGTGTAGCTTGATAGCAGTGTACCGCATACTAAATCACCATTGTTTTTAAATGTTATATACCCTTGATCAAAAAGCTTATCATAAGTTGGGGTAAGTGATAAACCATTTAAATAATCTATGGCTTGATCTTCTCGTCCTTCTTTGATACAAATCCTATAAGGTTTAATATGACTTGCGATCAATAATTTATCATCAGAGATTTTTGTAAATGGACACTGAGGCATATGTTCTATTACTTTCTTTCTATATAGGTCAGCTCCTTGTCTCCCTACCGATTTTTGTGGTTCTTTCTTAATTTTTTCTATTGTTTCGAATTCAGTTGTAGTTCTTATCAGGCTCGGATGAACAATTGATCTGAACTGATAATCAAGTAAAATTCTAAAGTAAAATAAAGGACTTTGATTTAATTTGTCACCATTTGTTGGAAGTAATTTTAATATAGACAAATAGCTAATCTTGGGTAGGACTAGTTTTCTCCAAATGTCCCAAATTTGATCATCAGAGCGGATATACCCTCTGCTTAAACTATTAGAAGTCAAATCAGAAACATCATATATACTAAAAAATATTTTTTCGCTCTCTAATTCGGATATACTTGCTAGATTTTCTGCATATAATTTCGATATATCATAATTATAAATTTGCTCCTGATTTTGATATTCGATCCTCGCATCATACATGTATTTTAATAAATTAGATTTACTAAAAAAACAGTTTGAAGTTTGAATTGGGGAATAAACTCTTTTATTGTTGATTTGCCCTTTGCCCCATTCTTTATATTCAAAAAAATCACTTAATCTATCACCGCTTGATCCAAGATAACTACCAACATACTTTCTAGCTTCACCATTTCCTTTGTACATTTTGAGTTTGTTCTTTCTATATATAAAGCTATCTTCTGCACGTAAATTTTGTATTGAATCAACTATATAATACTCTTTATTCTCAATAATTATTTTTTGAAAATTATTCATGGAGTTATTTTACATATTTAGTGATATCCATTTGTTTTAATAGTGCAATTAGTACATCAACAACAATACTATTGCCCGCTTGTCTATATAATTGTGTGTCGCTAACTACACGATTAAAGTCGTCTCGAAAGCCCATCAGTCTCAAACATTCCTTGGGAGTTAGTTTTCTTATTCTGCCTGTGTGAGTGACATAGTTGTCTACTCCAGCACGATGCATTTTGTGCATACTTTGCAAAAGTGGTCTTGCTACTTCTAAATCAGTTTTTATTGATGTTTTAAATGTCTTTGTACCACTACTCAAAACATAATCTCTTACTTTATCAGATAAATAATATTTTTCTTCAACTTTATTTACGTCAAAAATAAACTCATCAAATTCTTTACTGTTTTTTTGCTCAAAAATGAAGTCGCCATGCCAATTGAATTGTTGATTTGCTTTTTGACATAACGCTATTTCACCATTAATTTGTGTATAGCGTTTATTACGATTTTTTGAACTCGTTACAAACTTCACCCCTTTTTCTTTTAAATAATATTTGCTATCTGTGAAGTCTTCTAAAAAGTCTTGCATTTTATGATCAAGGGGTATTGCTGATGGAAATTCAAACTTTACGCTTTTATCTTTGAATCCAACTACAAAAATCCTTTCCCTATGTTGAGGGATTCCATAATTTTTTGCATTTAATACTTGAGAAAAATATTTATAACCCAACTCATCAAATGTTGCTTTAATTGTTTCAAATGTATTTCCGTTATCATGATTTATTAGACCTTTTACATTTTCAAAGATGAAAACATTAGGCTGACTTTCTTTCACTACTCTTGCAAATTCATAGAACAAAGTTCCTCTTGTATCATCAAAGCCTCTTCGTTTTCCTACCATAGAGAATGATTGACAAGGACTTCCTCCTACAAGTAGATCTAACTTTCCTTTATACTTTTTACCTTTAATGTCGTGAACATCTTTATACCATGCACTTTGAGCTATTTCGTAGTTTGCAAAATAGCTTTGCTTCGCAAATTCATCAATGTCGCATGCAAATTGTATTTCCGTTTTGAGATTTAATCTTTGTAGTGCATATTCAATTGCACCAATGCCTGAGAACATTGTTCCGATTTTAACTGTAGCATTTGGATTTGAAAATTCATTATCCCTCCAGTCCTTTTCAAATTTTAATTTTTGTTGTGAGGAAACATAAAAATTAAGTTGTTCGTTGACGATTTTTAATACTTCTTTATATTGTGGATACTCCTTTAGCTCGTTAACAATTTTTGTAGAATAATGAAAATTAAGGAGTGTTTGTTTATCGGTTTTCAAAATTTTACATAAATTTTCAATTTGTTCAATTTGCAAAGACCTTTCATCTTTTTCAATTTTCCCTAATGTAGATGGATCTAAATCTATTTGAGCGGCTACTTTTCTTAATGGGTATCCAAGTTCAGTTCTCTTTTGCTTTATGTATTCTCCAAATGTAATTTCCATGATTTTTGAATTAATCTTTCGGACGTATTTTGTCCAAAAATATGGAATGACAAGAAATTTAGCAAAGAATGTTAATAATTTTAGGAATTAACTAGGTGTGAATATCTTTTTCGTATTATTTTGAGGAAATTAACAATAAATTTTTGTGGTGAGATTACCCACAGTTCATGTTATCAGGTTTTTTTATTCATTTTTTGGAAAAAGTTCATCATAGAAAAGATGCAGAGTTGATCCAAGGTCAGTTAATCTATAGTATAACTTAATATTTCCACCTTTAAATTCAGGATCATATTCCTCATATTGATGATTTCTTTCAATTGGTGTTTGTTCTAGACGTTCTTGATATATTAAACCCAAAGCAATTAGAGGATAGTATTCTTCTTCATAAATTTCTTTTCTTTCTAAGCGATTGAAATTTTTTACTAGTATTAGGTCGTCAAGATAGGCTCTTTGGATAAGATTGGTTAATCTTAAGAATTGATCTACATAAAACTCTCCTCGCGCTTTCAGTTTACATAGACGGCCAAACACTTTGCATTTTTTTAATGTCTCTAATTTATCAACTGACATTAAAATTTTCTCAACTGCGGTTTCATCTATATCCTCTAAATCTTCCAAAAAAGCATCTTTTTCGACTTCGTTTAATTCTCCAAGCTCAAGAAGAACACTCATAGCTTTCTTGATGAAAATCCTATCAGTGTAAGTGTTATATATGTTTTTAACTGCTATAATTGTTTTAAGAATCGGAATTTCTTTAACCACTTCATCTGTTATTTTATTATCCAAAACCTTTTCAACAAGTTCGGTTGAAATATCTTTTAATTCTTTTGATTTAATTATTTCTTGAAATTGCTCTTTCATTATAAGTAGTGCTATGTTTAAAATATCTACTAACGGTTTGGGCTTTACGAAAGCGGGGGGAGGAAATCTAACGTTGGCTTGGCCGTAACTTTTTGTTGGTTCGGACAAATTACTGAAGTTAAGTCAGAAATACTACATTGAGGGGAGGGGACAAGTTCAGTCGCCCCACTATTGCAAACCCCTGTTAGCAGGTGGGATTCCTTCCTGTTTGTTTTAGTTTTTTTACATTGTAAGCATTAAAAGTGCTTAATCCTGTATTATGTAAGTCGCAAATTATGTTAATGCAATAACGTTCTTCTAATTTGTCAATTATTCGCTGAGCTGGTTTATTTGCCTTTCCTGAAATCAATAAAGAAGGAGCAATGTGTATCGGTTTTAAACTTCTACTTTTATTGGTTAGAATATCCTTTTTTAACTCATTTACCACTCCTATAAAATTGAATAATAATTCTGGAAAAGGGACAAACATTTTTACTTCCCCAAAAGTTATTAAGTCTTTATTTTCGACGTAGCACAATGCTCTTTTTGTATCATAATAATCAGTGCGTTTTTTACTTGTGCCTACTTTTATAACAGAAATATCTGGAGTTGTATATATCTCATTGCAATGTGAAGATTGAACAGAAATGTTGTGTAAAATATCAAACTGGTACTTTTTAGTATGAACCGTTTTGCTTATTGTAAAGTATGAGAAATTTTCAATGAGACCTGAAGGGGAACATTTGTAACGATATTTTTTGTTTTGGAGGTTCATTACTTCTGCTTTATATCCATTATGCAAATAGTATTTAATAAGTAGATTAAAACAATTCATTTCAAAATAGTCTGTAAGTCGTTTTGATTGTCCAACTACAACTGTTTTGTAACGATTGAGAAAATCTTTAATGTCACTTTTAAATTTTTGCTTTTGTTTAAAAGGGGAGAGTATCTGGGTCGAACTCGTTTGTGTAGTTGGAATTGTCGTTTTTGTTTGTTTCGCCATTTTCAAAACTATTCTTTAGCTCTCTTACTTTTTTTAATAATTCCTTTGTCTCAAAGTAGTCAAAATAATAACCGGTAATGCCATACTTTGTTGTCAATTCGTTGAAATTTAATATTAGAGAAAGTAAGGAGTTTTTTTCTTGATTATTAAAATTGTACTTTCCAATTTGTATAATGTCTGCAGAACTAAATTTGTAAACGGTATTGTGAAATTTTACTGCTGCTTTTAAATTACATACAACCCTTTTGTAAAATATACTAAGTGCAAGTATAAGTTCCACAACTTCAAAATCAACTTTAAGAGATTTATAATAATCGGAAATTTCTAGTATATATTTAACTTCTGCTAGTCTATTTTGATACTCATTGTACATTTGATTAGCAAGGTCAAATGGTAGACCATAGGTCAGTATATTTATTATTGGAGTTTCGGTTTTTTGACTCTTTGCCATTGGGAGTATGTCGTTTTATCCTAGCCGCTAACGTTTTGCTGCTTGACGTTCGTGCTTGATTTCGGATACTTCACTGTCATCCTACTTCTAAAGCCCATTAGGAGCTCTTCACTTGAATTTAAGCACGGCGCCAAACAGCTGTTAGCTGCAGGGCTATCGTAATTCTACACATTAACTATTTCAATATTGCCAAACTTTGCAATAATATCTGCGTCAGTTACTATGTTCGGTACAGCTATACAAGCAAATGATTCGGGTCGAGATAAAGCTACATATATCATTCTTTGTTTTTCATTTGGCAGGTCTACTGGTGAAACGAAATCAGATATTGATATTTTCTCGCCGGAGCTGTTTGCGCTAAGAACTAATAAAATGGAGTTGAAAGTCATTCCTTTTACTTTATGTATAGTTGATATAGGGTATTGCAATTCTGTTTGAGGATACATTAAGGTTTTTAAATTTTGTGTAACATATGCATTCCCTTTCTTTTTAAGTTGCAATTCTATTTCTACGCCAAAAAAAGTTTTAATGTACGCTGTTAATTTTGATGTCCAATTCAATAAAGTGTCATTAGTAGATGGAATGTTTTTGATGAAATCATAAAGTTTAACATTTAAAGCAGAATCCTCCTTTAGCTTATTTTCCTCAACTAATTTCTCTTTATAATCTTTAGCAGGAAAGTTTAATTCCACATATATCTTTCTGAGAGTGTTAATGCAATCTTTGATTTTTCCTATTTCAAAGTTATAAGTAGCAAGAATTATAGCTTTCGCTATTTCGTTTTTCCATGGGTTTTCATACGTTTGTTTAACACCGAACATTTCTAAATGTGAACTTCCTCTAACTAATATTTGATATGGTAAGGTTGTATCGATATTCAAAGTGTATTTGGATACTAAAGAATCTAAAGTGTTTTCGTTATATTTAATTATTTTGACTGGCAAGTCTGTGCCGATCTTGCAAACTGATTTGATTGGCTTTTCAGACACTCTTCTAAAAATTTGATAGAAGTCAATAATTTTCTGTGATGAGCGTCTACATGAGGACAATTCATAAGTTTTCCAATTTATTTTGTCTTCATATCGTTGAATAAATAAATCTGGTCTTGCTTCCCGAAATTCATAAAGGCTCTGATATGGGTCGCCAATAAATTCGATATTTGATAATCCGTTTTTTATTAATTCATCAAATATTCTGTACTGAAGTTCTGAGGTGTCCTGAGCCTCATCAATAATTAAATAAGGGAATCTCGCTACTAAGTTTTTCCCAATCTGAGGGAAATTTTGTAGTAATTGTAAAGCAATAAATGAAGAGTCATCATTGTTTAAATAGCCATTTTCTAATTGCCAGTCTTTGAATTTTTTTGCGAATCTTTCAAAAACAGAAGGATCAACAATTGCTGGATTTGGTTGATTCCCATCCCAAGTAATCGTTCCATCAATTTCGAATTTTAATAACGAGGGCTTATATGATACGCTTAGCGGCTGATTTCTTTTATTTGGAAACCATCCTAGATTCATGCTGTCTAAAAAATCAACTGAATTCAAAATTGAAGGTCGTTCAGATTTATACCTTAATAAGTGATAAAAGGGTAGTGTCAAATATTTATTAATAAAACCATCAAGGGTTGAAACGATATTTGGATATGACAGTGTTTGAGAAGAAAGTTTTTCGAATTTTGTATAAATTTCATCTTTTGCAACATTTGTGAAAGACAGGCATGCAATACCTGAATACTTACCATAATGCTTAACCAACTCGTTTAACAAAAGAGTTAGTTTATAAGCAACTGCTGAGGTTTTTCCACTTCCTGGGCATGCATTTAATACAATTTTCCCTCTAGCTTTTATATAATTGTCGTTTTCTGGATTAATCTCAAATTTCATACTTACGATGTTACATGGTTTATGGCCTTTTCGATATACTCGGGAACGACAAAATTTAAAAGTGTGCCTTTTTTCAACTCCAATTCAATTTCA
Source organism: Sediminibacterium sp. (assembly GCF_051860225.1). Lineage (GTDB taxonomy): Bacteria > Bacteroidota > Bacteroidia > Chitinophagales > Chitinophagaceae > Sediminibacterium. Next base: position 252,273 of record NZ_JBHYEI010000002.1, on the reverse strand, counting down.
TAAGAAAGGTTTTGAGCAAATTCAGCTTTGGATGGTAATGCTTTCCAGACTAGAATGGCAATTTTCTCTTTCTCTTCTTCTGTAAAAACTTCATTAGGCAGACTGTTAACATAATTCTCCACAATTAAATACTTCGAATTGTCAACCGTACTTAAATAATTTATTAAAAATTTCTTTTTGAAGTCTGTTTTATTGTTTGCTATGTTTGAATAGGCTATTTCATATTCCAGTGTCTTAAAAGCTGTAAAAATCTTGACCTTATTTTTTCTATAAGTAATAGTTGATTTAAGATTTGAAATTCGGTTATTAATTTTTGCTGAGTATAAACCTTTATGAAAAGCATTAAGTTTGGAGTACGTTTTAGAAGTTAAGTTTTTGAAACTGTTTTTTGCACTTGAATATCTATCATCATCTGTAATAATTGAGGCTTTTTGAGGAATCCTTTTACTTGAATCTTTTGAGTTAAACAAATGAATGAAAGGATAAAAAGATATACCTTCAATATTTACTATCTCACACCTGTAATCTTCAAGATTTGAGTTTAAAATATCGGAGAAAGCTTTCAGCAGTAGCTTTTCCGATATTCCTTCTACGAATAGTATGCCTCTTGCAAAAAATAGTTGACTTTTTGTAACATCTAAGTATCTCTCAAGCTGTTTCTTTCGTGAAGAAAAATCATCGTCGGTTAGGGTTATTTTTTTTGTAGAGACCTCTATAATATTTTCACTTTCTCTGTTTTTATAGCATGTCCCAATATTTATTGCTCGTTCATTTATAAGAATTAAATTGTCAAGATTAGCTTTTGAGGTCAAAGTAGGTGAATGAGAAGTTATAAAGAGCTGACAATTATTTGGATTACTAGCTGTTTTTAAAAAATTATAAAGATTTAATTGAAGTTGGGGGTGAAGATGAGCCTCCGGTTCTTCTATCAATAGAACGAAATGTTGATTGGGATTGTCAATAGTTCTTTGTTTAATATCCCCTAAAATTATCGCAATGTAAATTAGGTTATTGAAGCCCAAGCTATTTTGCCATAAATTAAATCCCTCATCGTCAAGTTTTGTTTTGTCGTGTGGCAGGTATGGTTTTATCACATTGACAATACTTTCAATTTTTGAAGAGGCTTCAATCCTCATTCCAATTTGGTTGTCTTTTGATATTTTAAAAATATCTTCTAGATGTTCATTTACACTATTCCTAGTGTTTGTGACTTCGTCTCTCTTTAAAAGTTCAGTATTAGCGGTTTGAATAATTTTTTTAAACTCATCCTCTGTTTGTGCTCGTTCCACTATTCTTTTAATTACAGAACCAAGCATATTCGTTTTTGTGTTTAATAAATCGGTAGTGCTGTCTCTCAAGGCTCCTAAATAATAATGTTGAAAGATTTCAAATGTTCCTGAGTCAGCTTTTTGTTCTGTATTTGCACTAGTATAAAATGAGAATTTCGGAAAAGTGTTTGCTCGCAATTCATATATCAAAGTAATTTGGGCGTATTCGGTGGCTGGTTCAATTACCAGGTATTCATATAAAGCTCCTTTTTCTGAACTTGATAACCCATCAAAAATATATCGTATTTCTATCCTATTGTTGAGAGTGTTGGTAGTTTTATCGAAGTGAAAGTCATCATTAGAGATATAATAGTCCTTCTTAGGACTTCCCAAATTGTATAGCAATCTAATTGCATCTATCAAAGCTGTCTTACAACTTCCGTTTTCTCCAATTATGATATTTATTTTAGAGTCAAAAGAGAATTCTTGACTTTTGATACCCTTAAAATTTTGTATGTTGACTTTTGAAAGATACACGGGATAAAGTTTATTATTGAGTGTTTAACAAGTCTTGCTGCTAACGTTTTGGAGTTTGGCGCAGTGGAGGAATTCGGAGCATTAAACTTTCAATACTCCGCAAAAGTTGATGCTAGGCAGAATGTTCAATTAACCACTTTACTCGTCATTGAGCCAAACGCCTATTTCCTACTGTGTTATTTTTCAATTGAAGTTGTGCCATCACTTTCTCGAACTTACTTTTGATTTAAAATCCGAAATTTCTTTTTTACGTTGTTCGCACCAAATATTAATTGTGTCGCTGAAGTTGTCAATGTTTGAGGTTAGATAAGTTCCAATTTCTTTATTGTTGTCCTCGTTAAGTAAATAGGGTTTGATAATTACATTAATAAATTTTAATTCTTTTTCACTCATCCCTGTCCAATTATAGTGATACTTAACTATGCAAATAGCAAAACCATATTTTGCTTGATAAAATAAAGCAAATACCCCTCCTGTAACTTGATAAACATTCTTAGCATTAACCGATAAACCAACAGTAAATATTTGACCTGAATAAGTATCAATTCTATAATCATATTCAGGTTTTGCTTCCTCGTATAGGTAGTCCATAATAGAGCCAAGTCCAACGAGTTTGGATTTTCTTTTTTCTTTTTGCTGAACCTCAAATAACCCACTTATGGCATCAATTCCATTTTCATTTGACTTTTCGATAATCCTTTTGAAAATTTTCTGTTGGTCTGAATATTCAATCTCATGGAAAGGGTTTGAATTAACGACTTCTAAGTCCGATGAATTTAATTTTTCAATCAGAATGTCAAATGATTTTTGAATTAATTCAGAGTACTTTTTTTGTGCATTCGACCTATGTTCAGGCAGAAGACTGTCCTCAAAAGAAAGAGTTGCTAATTCGCTTGATTCTTCGCCATTATTCTTTGCTGGTGATTTGGTCTTCGCTATTGTAGTTTGTTGACTTTTCACTTTTTGTTGTATCGTGTTCTCATCAAAGGAGAATATTTTGTAGCCAGAACTTCTTATCTCACTAACAGGAATTTGAAGAAAGTCACTTTTTTCAACAACTTTTTTCTTAATGTAATTGTCTATTGCTTGAATAGTAAGAAAGCCGTCCTCGTCATAGAGAGTTTGCTTTTTAATAGCATCAATTAAAAAATATGTGAAGTAGCTATTTTTAATGTCGTTACTTTGAATTGCTTTCTTTTTACTTTCAGTAGCAAACATTAAACATAACTCTGAAGAATGATGGTTAAGACGTCTAATTTCTTTCTCAGGGTTATCTGTTCCTTTGAAAAAAACATTTGAACCCGAATGACAAGCGTCAATAAGGAGATACTGATTCTTGGGAGTAATCTTCACAAAGTATCGAAGTAAAATATCTTCTATTGTAAGTTCTGTGTCATCTTCAAATAAAATTTTGGATTTGCCTTCATCCTTGTCATACTCACCATGTCCAGAAAAGTAAAAGAATAGCAAGTCTTGTTTAGGTTTAAATTCTTGCTCTATCGCAGAATATGCCTCGTCAATTTGTTGTTTAACGGATTTCTTACTTTCGGTAACTTTATAAATGTTGTCTTTGCTAAATCTACAATGAGAAATTAGAGTTTGCTTCAAGTCTGTTACATCCTTTACGCAATAGGGTAACTCGTCACCTGGATAATTGTCCATTCCGATTAGTATGGCGTATCTTGTTTCTGTCATTATTGTCTGTTTTATATTGTCACTTTAAAGTTAGCACAGTCCCCAAGCCTTGCAGGTAACGTTTTCGGGCTTTGCGTTTGGGCGGGTTTCGGAGCACAAAACTGTCAACCTATTTCAGGACTAGACACACAAAAGCTCCAAACTTGCACGTCACCCCGGCTGACGCAAAACCCTTCCAATGTTTACAATTCAATAAATTTATACTAAAGGATTCAAACAAATTCAGAAAGAACAAGGGGCGGAGTAAGACCGTAAAACCGCGTTGGCCCAGAGCCATTCTAACATGACAGTCACCGCCCTTTCTCTTACCAGATGCTGAACAGTTCATTAAGCAATTTAAAATGCTTGAATTAGGATAGATAGCACAGTGTAAGATTGTTCTTCCCTTTGTTTTTTTCTTACTACTAATCTAATTTTTAAATGGTTAAAAAACAAATTATGACAGACAAATTATCTTGTTGTGGCATTGATGTATCTCACTTAACATTAGATGTTACCTACCAAAATAACCTCGGTGAGCTTTTTTATCTCCAGGTTGGAAATAACAATGCAGGTTTTAAAAAACTACTTGAACATACTGGTCAAAATTGTCATTTCGTTATGGAAGCCACTGGTGTTTATTATATCAGGCTTGCCTTTTTCTTGGACAGTTTGGGTTGTAAGTTGAGTGTTGTAAATGCCATGAGTATTAAACGTTATATTCAAATGCATTTAGAACGAAATAAAACTGATAAAAAAGATAGCAGATGGATCTGTCAATATGCTATTGAACAACGCCCTCCCTTCTGGGAAATGCCGGACAGTGCTTACTTTGAGTGCAAACAGATTTATAATACTATCAGAGAATATGCTGAACAAGTAAAGGGATTTAACAACCAGTTACACAGTTTAAAACTACTTCCATTCCCAAGTAAAGAAACCATAAAATCAATTGAAAAAATGAAGTCTTACTTGGAAAAAGAGATGGATCATTTAGAAGTTAAGCTTCAAGTACTTCTTAAGAAATGGCAGCCTGATCAATATAAATGTATCAATAGTATCAAAGGTCTAGGCAAACGAGCTACTGCATTACTAATCATCTTCACTCAGGGTTTTAAGCACACAACCAATCATCGCCAATTAATCAGCTTTTCAGGGTTAAGTCCAACTGAATATTCTAGTGGAACTAGCATTAAAGGAAGTAACCGAATTTATAAAAAAGGATGTAAGCCAATTCGAGATGTTTTATACATGTGTGCCATGAATGCCAAACAAACTAATGAGGCTTGTAAACAGCTTTTTGACAGACTTAAAGCCAATGGGAAAACTTGGAAACAAGCACTAATCGCCGTTATGAACAAGCTATTAAAACAAGTATTTGCTGTAGTAAAAAAATTCTCTTTATCAACCTAATTAATGTTCAACTTTACATTAAAAAGGTAGTTTTTTATTTGTTTTTATGCACAGTTCATTTTAGGTGCTGTGCTTATTGTTATCCGATTATTTTTTTAATTCTCGCTTTTATGTTCTCATAGGTCAAGTTAAGCCGCTGTTTGGCATTTTGTGTCAATAATGCAGTATGAGCCATAGCATCACGAATGGGTTTATACTCTTTTGCGTCTCTAGATAAACCAGCTTGTTTAACGGGGTCAACTTTTTCAATTAAATTGGCCAAGTTGTCCATATCCAAATAAACAAGTTCGTCTTTTGATTGTCTTAAATTAAAGCTTATGTTGGCGGTATTCTTGTTAGTCTCTTCTTTCTCTCGCCATTTTTTACTTTCTGCTATAGCTTCCATTGACAAAGGAATGGGTTTATAATTTATGTATTTACGAAGTAAGTTTTCACTGATAAAACATTCGGCGTAACATGTGACATTGTATTCTGCATCTCTACTTAAACTTTCAAGCCATTCGTCCACTTTGCTTCGGTAGATAGATTCTTTGCTGGGAACAAATTCATCAGAAATGGTATTCACAAGTTCTTTTGACTTTCTCTCTTTTTTTGTGATTCGAGTTGTATTCTCTGAATCACCATCTTGTCTTAATTCTACACGCCACTTATCCCAATCGTCTGTAATAACTTTCATTATTTCTTTTAATTCTGAAAGAAGTGTTTGAAATAGTGGGTCGTCTGAAATAACGCCTTCACGGCTACTTGTAAAACGGTCTTTATCGCCATCCAAACGGTCTAAATGTATTTGACCATATATGTAGCTTTCAACAAGTCGAGCTGATGGAATATGCTTCAATAAGTCTTTTTCTCTTAATCTACCATTTACGTATAAGTCAAGGGATACTTTTTCTTGCGTATTTCTTATTTTAAGGTGCTTAGGTTCAACAACAGAGGCAATAAAGCCTTTTATTCCTTCTAAAGATGAATTTAGTTTTTCAAACTTTTTAATATGCTCATGAGTTGGTGATATTTTGTCCTTCAAGTATGGGTCATTGATGGTGTTAATTTGCCATACGAATTGGGTGCTTTGAGATAAATCATTTAATTCATTCAACGTAATTGGGTCATAATTTAAAGTAATTTTAAACGAATCATCAATTAGTGAAAATCTAAAAAATAAGGCAATAAGTTTTCTGATGTATTCTATCCTGTTTCTTATTCCATCATTAATGTTCTCAAAATAAATAATTGTGCCTTGCTCTACATTGTCAAGATGATTGCCAAAAAGTCCTTTATTAATACTTTCTAAAGGATATTGTTGTGGAGTTAGGTCGTCATTGATTGCGTTGTCTAAGCCTGAATTGTCAATGATTCCACCGACAAAATCTGAATTTTTTGTTTTCGTTAGTACATGAATTCTTTTTGCACACGATAGCAAGGCTAGTTTACCAATCCCTTTACGTCCAATAAATGGTCTGTTTAAATTAGTTTTATCTGAGCCGTCCTTTCTTTTTGAATAACCGATTTTCAAGAACTTATTTTGAAAATCTTCAGAAGTCATTCCTTCCCCATCATCTTTAATGATTAGATGATTGTTTTCTCTATCAATATAAATCCAAACGTTCTTTGCATCAGCATCCCAAGAATTTGAAATTGCTTCACCCAATACCGTGATAAAGTTCCTGTAAAGATTACGCCCCAAGTGATTGAGAACGCTCAACGAAATGTTGAAAGTAAAATTATCCATTGTAGGTTTTGGTTAAATGTTTGAGTATGCTTTTACCAATTGCGAAACCAAGATTAACTGGAACTGCATTGCCGATATGTGTTCCTATACGAGTTAGGCGAACATCGTGTTTTTTGTCTACGAATTTATATTTAGGTGGAAAACTTTGAAGAATTGAACCTTCACGGATGGTTAAGGCTCTATCCTGTTCTGGATGGCCAAAACGTCCTGTTCCATAATTATAAAATTGTGTTGTAATTGTTGGAGCAGGCTCGTTCCACGACATTCTTCCGTAAACAGCTTTATATGTTTTCCCTGAATCCTTTTTATGACATTCTAATATAAGTTCTTTGTCCCAATCTTCCCATGTTCCATTTGGAACTGATGCTTTGATTCTTCTTAGATTTATTTCTGTCAACTTAGTTGTAAAATGTAATTTATCATTTTCGCTAATTTCACCACATTCAATTGGCTCTAAATGACCTATTGCGTCCCGCACTGTTTTGTATTTTTCTTTTTTATGAGTTGGTGGTATGAAATCAATTTCACCAAGTTGAGAAGCAAGCAAAACAAGTCTTCTCCTTTTCTGCGGAATACCATAGTCAGGGCAATAAACATTTTTGTATTTGACTTTGTATTTAAGTCTTTCAAGTTTTGCTACAAAGTCTTTAAACACCTGCTTATTAGATAGATTTGTTACATTTTCCATTGAAATAATAACAGGAGTTGTCTCCTTAACCAATCTAATAAATTCATTCAGTAAGTTCCATTTATCGCCTTGCTCTTTGTCCTTTACTTTGTTTGCATGTGTTGAAAATGGCTGGCAAGGTGCACAGCCAACCAAAATTTTCACTTCGCCATCTTGCCAATATTCCTTGATTTGTTTTCCTGTAATTTCTGTTATGTCTGCTCCTATAAATTTAGCTTTGTTGTTTACTTCATAAGCATATTTACAGCTTGTGTCCAAGTCTATTCCTGCTCTAACTTTTATTCCTGCTTTTATAAGTCCGTGAGTAAGTCCACCCACGCCACAAAACAAGTCAACCCCCGAAACTATCGGCAGGGTCTGTTTAATCTTGATTGGTTTTCTTGTCTTTTGTCTGGTTGTCATAAGTTTTTAATTGTCTCTATGATATGGAATTGTCGGTTACTTAGTCTCTTGCACTTAACGTCCAAGGCTTACCGCAGGGCTGAAATTGTTGCTGTGTCTGCCCTGCAAATGAAGCAAATTAAAAAAGCTGCCCGTCCTGAAAAAAGTTGATTAGTTTAGTTAATTAGTACTAGTATTGGTTTACTAAGATAATTAATCTTGATATAGGTTTAGTTTTAAATTTAGTTACACATAGTTTTAATAAATATTTATTTGAATGCTTAGTTTTAATTGGATTGATCTAATTCTTCTTTAGTTTTTCGCTTATAATAATAGTTTTTCCACTGTTTTGTTTGAGGGCCTTTTTGATTATGTACCTCATGTGGAATTTGCCAATTTAAACTAGAATGACGACTTCTGTAATTATAAATTGATATACAGCGGGCTATATGTCTTGAAGCTGTATCTGCATCACTATAATAATCACTTATAAGTTCAGTTTTAAGTATACCATTTACCCTTTCAGCTATGGCATTTTCATAAGGGTCTCCATTCTCAGTCATTGAAATCATGCAATTACTTTTTTGAAGCATATCAGTATAAGCAGTACTGCAATATTGTATTCCCCGATCACTATGATGAATAACTACTGCATCAATAGGCTTTTGCGCTAATTCCTTTTTAAGTACCAATAGTCCGCTACTGACTTTCATATCATCGCTCAAATTAAACCCGACAATTTTTCTGCAGGCTTGCAGTTGGATTTGCCTTTTTATTTCTTGAACTGCTGGCTTCCAGACTTTTTTCTAATTGGAATATTTAGCTTTTTTTCTGCTATATTAATCATAATGTCTAAAGAATCAGCTCTAAGTTTCTCCCATTCCAATTGCTTTTCCAAAGCCGAAATTCGTTTTAATAAATCTTCTGAAGTGACATCCTTTTTGGGGACTCTTTTTTTCCTGGATCCTTCATATCTCGAATGTAATGACTTTGTTGCTTTTTGGTCTTAGGTATCCCATAAATCCCTTGGTAAATTTGAACCCATTTACATATGGTCGTTCTGCTTATCCCATACTTTGCTTGTAGCATCCTATAGCCACAGCCGTGGCTTAAATACGCTTGAATAATCTGATCTTTTAAGTCCATAATGGTTGTTTTTTAATCAACCTATTTCAGGACTAGACAATAGAATGTTCAATTAACTACGTCAACCACCATTGAGCCAAACGTATGTTGATGAAGGTGTTAAGTTAAACTTTTTTTGAATTTTGATTGATTAATATTCCAATTACTAATCCTATTGCTCCCTGTTTTCCTACTTTGTTTAGCAAAAGCTGTAAATCGCTTGTTAGAAGTCCTAGCTTTGATGCCATGGACATATTAGCACGTCCATTCAAAAATTCTTGAAGAGAAGAAGTAATAATTCCCAATTTACTAGCTGTACCAATATCAGCAACACCATTTAGTAAATTATTTAGGTTGTGTGTTAGTAAACCTGCTCTACTAGCAATACTTATTTCACTCATGGTAATTTGTTTAGTGTTTCTATTTCATTAAGAATACCGGTTTCAATAGGAGAGGGCGCATTTTGTTTATAATCTAGCAAAAAATTACCATATTCACTTCTGAACTGCTTTGTCGAGCCTGTCTTTTCTACTAATTCGTATAATTGAAATTTTTCTTGTCTAGTTGACATTTGATTAAAAATAGAAATGTAAATATCACCAAGATCCTTGTATTTACTATTTGAAAGTGCAAGTACAAATTTATTTACCTCAATCCTGTTTTGAACTACTCCTTTTGAATGGACATAATTAAAATATTCACTGGTAGATTTAATAATGTCATTTTTGAATGAATCTGCAATAAGGCTTTCTAAATTATTTAAAATTCTGTCTTTTATGATTTCATCTTGCATTGACTGATTAACGAAGTGTTGAAAAAACAAAATATCATATGACCCTTTGTGCTCAGTATCTGAACGAGTAAAAGCCTCTTTAACTTTTTCGAAATGAGCTGGTTCTAACTCCCTTGATAATAGCAAAGTATTTAGATTAACAATGTCATCAGGGACAAGTAGAAGCCTTTCAATTAGATGGTCGGACTCCTCTTTTCTTAGAATATGATAAAGCCCTTTTGGATCGCTCGTAATCTTGTTACTTAGATTCTCAATGTCCTGCTTTATCTGAACATTTTTTAGCAAAAGCGTTTCATTGTCTTGTGCGATTGTTTTAATATTTCTTTCTATACGGGAGACATACACACCAAGTGCTATTGAAATTATCCCAATTATTATTGCAAAGATTGCTATAAAGTTAGAGGAAGCGCCTAATTGGCTTGACACCCCATCGAAAGCCGTATCTAGCATACCTACCTGACTATTTGATTGCTCCTTTAAATAACTGATTTGTTCATTGATGTTATTGACTTCCTTTCCTAAACGTTCAATTTTATTTTCAATTGAAATAACTCGACAGTTTAAAGTGTCAATCTTTCCCTTTTGTGCAAAAGAAGTCAAGGAGAATATAAATATGAAGCATGTTAAAATAAATTTCATAAGTTTTAATTTGTTACCATTGTCGTCGCTAACGTTAAAGCATTGGCGATGTGGCGCTATTCTGTATTACGCTTGCTTAGTGCAGCTACAGATTAAAGATACAAAAGCTCATTGTTTATTTTACTGTTCGGCTTTATTTGTCTGACGAAACCGAAGCTGATTAGCGAACTGCGGATGATTGTTTCAACGTCCAGACCCAATTGCACAAAACCTTTGCAGTAGTATTATTTGTCATTAAAAAGTTGAATATTTTCAGTACTTCCAGATTGTGTCAAAATATTATTGATATAATTTGTTTGACTTTCTTTTGTAAGTTGATTAATTATTTCAAGTATTTCTTTTTGGTCACTGCTTTTTAAGGTCTTTGCTAATTCAGAAAATTTATCCTTTAACATTTCGAGTTTTATCAATTGCAACTCTTTCTCAAGTAGCATTTTTTTTATTTCAATTGATTTTAATTCAATGTTTGAACTAATGTCAATTTTAGACTTATACTCGTCAAGTGAAGATGTGTTAAGGGATTTAATTTTTTCAATTTCTTTACTAAGTATTATTTTGAAACTATCGTCTTTTCTTAATAAGTCCGCAAGTCGTTTATCTGCTTGCCGTTTTCTATTAAAAAAATAATAAGAAATATAAGTTGATACAAATCCAAGGATAATTGATAGGATTGTCAAAATATTTATATTCTCTAAAAAGTCTTTCATATCAAAAATTATTTAATGGTTGACCTTTTCTAACATGGATATCATATTTATCGAACGATAGTGCGATAATTCCAAAGAAAGCAAGTAAAGTCTGGTAACGCCAAACAGTTGTCACAACTTTCGAATTAGGAATTGCACCATAAGTTGCAACAAGAAAGAACGCCAAAATGAAAAATAAGTAAAACAATATCTTTTCAGTACTGCCTATTGCGACACTCATTAGGAACATAGCTACCGCTAGAGTTAATGTTTTCTCTTGTATGGGCTCCATGTAAACAAGCGAGATAAAAAAAGGGAATGCTAGAATTGTTGTATTCAGCATTATGCTTATGATACAGTCTTTGGTTTTTGGTCCCATGTTCATTGTAAGATTTTGATATTAAAATTTTGCTGCCAACACTTAAATATACGCTACTCAAAATGGGGAGTCTTCAATTTCAATTTTAGAAAAGCAATAATTTAAGTATTTACTATTCTACTTTTTAAATTTTTTTCTTGCGTTAATATATTATTGCATTTTGAAAAGATATAATAAGTTTACTAATTAAATCTTTTCGAATTTTAGTCAACCAAATTTATTTCAAAGCACTGCCCCCTGACTCCCAGACATAAAATTGCAGTGTCAGTAAAACACTTACAAAACGTAACAATTGGGGGAGGAATAAATTGGGATTAGGAAGTTATAAATAAATTATTATATGACGAAATAATTATAATAACTAGTGGGAATATATTCTCCATTAGAATGGAAGTGCAGGATTGTCGGCTCCACTGCGTTGCGCCTCAGGATTCGCAAGCAAATGCAGGACTGTCGGCTTCACTACGTTTCGCCGACTTCCTAAGAGGGGGGCGTACCCAAAAGCCTCGCACCACCTTTGGTGGTGCTGCTTAATCATTTCTTCGTCCTTTCGCGAATAAATTCGCGACGTCCTCAGAAATAATTAAGCCCCCAACTTCGTTGGAGGCTTTTGTGCCCAGAACAGGAATCGAACCTGCACTACCTTGCGATAACCAGATTTTGAGTCTAGCGCGTCTACCAATTCCGCCATCTGGGCTTTAATTGGAGTGCAATATTAGCCCAACCACTTATAATTTCCAAAATATTCTATTGCAGGCCGGCTAAAATTCTATCTAAATACTTCTTTTTAAAGTAATAGTCTTTTACTTGCAGCAACTCTTTTTCGGTAGTAGTATCTTCTGTATAATTCGCCATAACTGGCTCAATAGCTTCATATATTTCGTTTTGTAGGTTATTGGCTGCGGCTTTAATGGCTGCTATTGCTGCGATGTCGGCTTTGTCTAGTTCCATCACTTGCTCGTTCAAGTCCATCACTTCCATTAAAAAATCGGGGGGTAATTGGTATTTCTCTTCTTCTTGTATCAAGCCCTTTAATCCCAATATATATTTAATCAATTGGTCTTTGTTCTGCAAGGTTTTGTAGGCATCATTAATTGTTGCTGATTGCTCTAGCGCTCTATCTTGTTCCTCCTGTGTACCTCCGCCAAAAAAGTCGGGGTGATTGGCCCTGCTCAGTTCGTAAAATTTTTTCTTTATGGTTGCGGTGTCGATGGTGAAACTGGGTTCGATCCCGAATAATTCAAAATAATTCATGGAACAAATTTAAGCCCTTAGCATTCATGAAGGTTTCGAGAAATGATAAATATCATTGTTATTAAAGGGGGCAATCAGTTAAATTCGTGCAAAATTGTTCGATGCTTGTTATTGGTCTTATTAGAGAGGGTAAAATTCCGGCGGATAATCGCGTGGCGTTAACGCCGGCGCAGTGTAAATTTCTCACTAAGAATGTAGAGAATGTGGTAGTGAAAGTGGAGTCGGCGCCGGATCGTTGTTATTCTGATGAAGAGTATGCGCGGGCGGGGGTGGAAATTACCAATGACCTTTCTGATTGTAATTTGTTGTTGGGTATTAAGGAAGTGCCCGTGAGTCAACTCATTCCGAACAAGCGTTACATGTTCTTTTCGCATACCAAAAAAATGCAGCCTTATAACCGTGCCCTCATGCAGGCCATGGTGCAAAAGAATATTACCTTGATCGATTATGAATGCCTGGAACACAAAGATGGGCAGCGCATCATTGGCTTTGGTTTTTTTGCCGGCATCGTAGGGGCGCACAATGGTATCATGGCTTATGGCAATCGCACGGGTGCGTTTAAATTAGAAAGGGTGCATAAAATCAAAGACTATCGCGCCCTCATCCATACTTATTTTGGGTTGAAATTGCCGCCCATTAAAATTGCCGTAACGGGTAGTGGGAGAGTAGCCCATGGTATTTTAGAAATCATGAACCTGATGGATGTGCAGGAAGTGGAGCCTGATGAATATTTGAACAATCAATTTGATTATCCCGTGTATGTGCACTTAAAGGGCAATAATCTTTATCAACACAAAACCAATCATACTTATAATCGCAATCATTTTCATGAGCATCCGGAGGAGTATGAATGTTTATTCGAACAATATTGCGCGCATACCGATATTCTCATGAATGGGATTTATTGGGGGCCAAATGTGCCGCGCTTGTTTTCGATGGATTCCTTGAAGCGTCCCGATTTCAGGATTCAAACCATTGCAGATATTACCGATGATAAACATGGGTCTATTCCTTGTAACCTGGGCGATGCTACCATTCAAGATCCGGTGTATGGGGTGAATAAAATCTCTGGTCAAAAAACCGATCCTTACTTGCCCAGTTCGGTAGACATCATGGCCGTGGGTAACCTGCCCAATGAATTGCCGCGTGATGCCAGTCGTTATTTTGGTGAACAGCTCATCAAATATATTTTGGATGATATGCGCAAAGGCGGGTCGGCCATTATTGAGCGTGCCACTATTTTAAACAAAGGCAAACTCACCGATGAATTTGAGTATTTAAAAGACTACGCGAGCCTCGATTAATTTGGCTTGATAAATTGATTTCGATTAATCAATCCTTATTTCAGTAAAGCCTTGATATCATTTAGTTTCATCAATGCTTCTACAGGCGTTAATTGATTAATATCAATCGCATTCAATTTAGCGCGTATGCTTTCGAAGGTTTCGGTATGTGCATCAAATATGCTCAACTGTACTTTGGGTACGGATGCATTTTGCACCGCCTCTCTTACGAGATTGTTACCTGCTTCCTCTCGCACATGTTCTTTTTCTAACTGCTCCATTATCGCTGTTGCTCGGTTAATTAATGCAGTGGGCATGCCCGCCATTTTTGCTACCTGTATACCAAAGCTATGCGTGCTGCCGCCGGTAGCCATTTTGCGCAAGAAAATAATTTTATTGTTCAGCTCTTTGTGCGTGATATGGTAGTTTTTTACGCGGGGTAAATGTTCTTCCAATTCATTCAACTCATGGTAATGCGTTGCAAACAAAGTCTTCGGCGCAAAGGGGCTATTGTGTATGTATTCCACCATGCTCCATGCAATGGAAATGCCATCGTAAGTAGCTGTGCCTCTTCCTATTTCATCGAGTAATATCAAGGAGCGCTCACTCATATTATTAATGATGCTGGCCGTTTCATTCATCTCTACCATGAAGGTAGATTCGCCTCCACTTAAATTATCAGAAGCACCTACACGGGTAAATATTTTATCGGTTAGGGGGATCATAGCCGCCGCTGCGGGTACAAAAGATCCCATATGGGCCATCAAGGTGATGATCGCAGTTTGGCGCAGGAGCGCACTCTTACCACTCATATTCGGACCCGTTAAAATAATGATTTGCTGATCGGTTTTATTCAGTTCAATATCGTTCGATACATATTGCTCATCCAATGCCAGCTTGCGTTCTATCACAGGGTGGCGGCCTTCCTTAATCTGCAATTCCAATCCCTCATGGATCACTGGTTTTCTATATTGGTATTGCAATGCGTTTTCCGCAAAACAAATAATACAATCCAAGGTGGCCAGTATATTTCCGTTTACTTGAATAGGAGCGATATAGTCTTGTAAATCGGTAATGAGTTGATTGTACAATTCTTGCTCAATCGCTAAAATCTTGTCTTCGGCGCCAATAATTTTCTCTTCGTATTCTTTTAATTCTGGGGTGATGTATCGCTCTGCATTAGTCAAGGTTTGTTTGCGGATCCAATCGGCTGGCACTTTGTTTTTATGCGAATTGGTTACTTCTAAATAATAACCAAACACATTGTTGAAACTGATTTTGAGCGAATTGATTCCGGTTCTTTCTGCTTCTCTTTCTTGTATGTTTACCAAAAATTCTTTTCCACCATTGGCAATATTTCTTAACTGGTCTAATTCTTCATTTACGCCCGCTGCGATTACCCCTCCTTTGTTAATGAGTACTGCGGGGTTTTCTTGTATCTCTTTGTTGATGCGGGTTTGCATGGCTTCACAAGCATCCAACTGATTGGATAATTTGCCCAGCCATTGGTTGGGGCTATTATTCAATAGGGCTTTTACAATAGCTGTCTGCTCTAATCCCCTGGCCAATTGTACTACTTCTCTTGGGCCTATTTTTCTTAATGCAATCTTGCTTACTAATCTTTCAATATCTCCACATGCTTTAATGGCTGCGGCTAATTGTTGTCTTAGTTCGGTTTGTATAATGCCGTATTCAACGGCTTCTAGGCGTTCTTCAATTTGTTGTTTGTTCTTCAGTGGAAATACCAACCATCTTTTCAAAAGTCTTGCACCCATCGCACTCACGGTATTGTCGATCACTTGTAATAAAGAAGTATGTCCTTCTGATTGAAGGGGCAGTAATTCTAAATTGCGAATAGTGAATCGGTCCATCCACAAAAACTGATCACGTTCAATGCGTTGTATCTGCGTAATATGTTGCAGGTTCGGGTGCTCGGTGTCTTTTAAATAATGCAAGATGGCACTGGCCGCTATAATGGCTGCTGGCATGGTATCTATCCCAAATCCCTTTAGGGAATGGGTATTGAATTGCTTTACTAAATTTTCTCTGGCAAATCCTTCTTCAAATATCCATCGCTCCATGGTATAGGTATAAAACCTAGTTCCATATTGCTCTTTAAATTTCTTGAGGTAACTGCGTTCAAATATGACTTCTGCAGGTTGCATGCTCTGCAACAATTTGTCGATGTATTCTTCATTTCCTTCTGCTGCAAAAAATTCTCCGGTAGAAATATCTAATAAAGCAATGCCCGTATTATGTTCGGTATAATGAACGGCTGCTAAAAAATTATTGCTTTTATTTTCCAGCATTTTATCGCTGGTGGCAATGCCCGGTGTTACCATTTCGGTTACGCCTCTTTTCACAATGCCCTTCACCATTTTAGGGTCTTCCAATTGATCACAGATGGCAACTCTATGGCCTGCTTTTACCAACTTGTGTAAGTAAGTTTCTAATGAATGATGCGGAAACCCTGCGAGCTCGCTGGAAGCCGCAGCCCCATTGTTTCTTTTGGTAAGGGTAATGCCCAATACACGAGACGCAATAATGGCGTCTTCTCCAAATGTTTCATAGAAATCACCTACTCTAAATAACAAAACAGCATCGGGATATTTTTGCTTAATAGCCCGATGCTGTTGCATCAATGGGGTATCGTTACCTGATTTTGCCATGGCAACAAATATAATGATACCCGTAGTATATTTTTTGCCCTATCTTCTCACAGCTGGTCTTGCTGCTGGCAATGGTTTTCTTGGAAGCTTGGCATCACGCTGTGCAGTGTGGTACACAAAACTCGCCACGATGGTAGCCATTTGTTTTAAATCGTCTTCAATTAAATGGTCGTACACATCCATATTGCTGTGGTGGGTGCGGGTATCGTATTCAATGGGGTCTTGAATAAATTGAAACCCTGGTAATCCCACCCCATCAAATGATTGGTGATCGGTTCCACCGGTATTGTTGATGGTAACGGTTCCAGCACCTAAATCTTTGAATGGGGTTAACCATGCTTTAAAAATATTTCTACATGCTTCGTTGCCCTGTAAATAAATACCCCTGATTTTTCCGGTACCATTGTCGATATTGTAATAGCCAGATAATTTTTCGTGCTCTGGTAATAAGTTCATATCTGCTGGATCGGCAAAAGTCTTTTTTACATAACCTCTAGATCCCCAAAGGCCTTGTTCTTCTGCGCTCCATAATCCAATTCGGATGGTGCGCTTAGTTGAAATATTCAAGGCTTTTAAAATGCGCATTACTTCCATCATCACTGCTGAACCTGATGCGTTATCGGTTGCACCGGTTCCTGCCTGCCATGAATCTAAGTGTGCACCAATCATTACGATTTCATTTTTCAATACAGGGTCTGTGCCTGGTATTTCTCCAATCACATTATAGCCTTGTAAATCCTTGGTGTGAAACTTGGTTTTTACATCCACGTCTAATTTAACAGGGGTGCCTGTTTTAGCAATACGTAAAATGCTGTTGTAGTCTTCAATGCCTACCGCAATGTCTAAAAAGTTTTCTGGATCGGTTCCTTTGTATGCACCACCACCTTGCGCAAACACAGTGCCATCATGGCTTCTAGGGCCTCCGCTACTTAATAACGCTACTGCACCTTCTGCCTTGGCCATTTCTTTTAAGATGGCCATCATACGGGCTGCACCGCCTGGACCACGTTGTTGTTGCATGGCTTGCATTTGTCTTCTTTGTGCGGCTGTATCTACTGGTCTTGGAGGAGCCATGGTGGCGGCTTCCATTTTAGCCAATTCTTCATCGGTATATCGTACCGCATCTGCTTTAAATGAATGCTTATAAGTAACCAATTGATCCATCATGATTACTTTGCCTTTTAACTGGCCACTGTATTTCATCAAATCTGCACTGTCTTTAGCGCTGATCACCAATACTTCTGCATTTTGTAATTTTTTGTTGCCCGCTGTCCAAGTTTTTGGATAAATCATGATGGGTCTATAATAAGGCGCTGTCATGGCCATATAAGATTTTTCTAATTCCCAACCTTTTCCAAATTCACCCCATGCATCTAATTCCGCTTTTTCTACTCCGAAAGATTTTAGGGTATTGATGGCATAATTGGCAGCTCTGCTATAGCCTGGTGAATTGGCCAATCTTGGGCCACTCATATCGGTTAGGTTAAAAGCAATCTCCATCACTTTGGAATTTTCTAATCCTTCTTTGCGGATTCGATTGATCACGGCCTGGTCTACTGGCTCGGTGCTTTGGGCAAAAGCCATGATGGGGCTGGCTAGGGCTAATAGCAAGGAATGCTGAACAAATTTTCTCATACCTGTTTTGTTTCTGTTTGGTGAAATTGGTTTGTTTAAAAAGAGTTTGTTAATGTAGTTTTTTTCTAGAACAAACTGCTAAAGATTATTTGAATGGATGGGTTTACCTTTGCACCATGCGCAAATGGTCTATGCAAGAATTGGGGAGAAAGTCGATTGCCGATTTTAAAGAAGCCCCTAAAACCCCGCTGGTAGTGGTATTAGACAATATCCGAAGCATGCACAATGTGGGTTCGGTATTTAGAACAGCCGATTCTTTTCTGGTAGAAAAAATGTACTTATGTGGCTATACGCCCCAACCGCCGCATAGAGATATCAATAAGACTGCTTTAGGTGCTACGGAAACCGTTGCTTGGGAGTATACCCCAACTACTGTAGAAGCAGTGAAAGCATTGCAAGAACAGGGCTACAAAGTGTATGCTGTTGAACAAGCGGAGGGGGCTGTGTACCTAGATCAGTTTAATCTCCCCGCACAAAAAATCGCCATCGTGATGGGCAATGAAGTTGAAGGGGTCGCAGATGAAGTGCTTGATATTTGCGATGGTTGTATTGAAATTCCGCAACTGGGTTCTAAACATTCCCTAAACATTTCGGTGGCTGCGGGCATTATTATCTGGGCGATTACCGAACGCACCGTTTTAAAATAATTCAATTTGACTACTGTTAAAAAATACCTCAGCCTCGTAAAATTTTCTCATACCATTTTTGCCATGCCCTTTGCTTTTATTGGGTTCTTTTTGGCCATTCCAATGTTTACTGCTTCTGGTGGATGCATTATTATGCCGGGCACCATGTCTGGTATATTGTCGCCGATTTTGTTGCAGAAATTTGGTTTGGTATTGGTTTGTATGGTTACGGCTCGTAATGCGGCCATGGCGTTTAATCGGTATTTAGATCGTCATTTTGATGCGCTCAATCCGCGCACGGCTATTCGTGAAATACCTGCGGGCATTTTATCGGCGGAGTCGGCTTTGCGTTTTGTGATTGGCAATAGTATTGTTTTTGTAATTGCTACTTGGTTCATTAATCCGCTTTGTTTTTATCTGTCTTTTGTGGCGTTGTTTGTCGTGTTGTTTTACAGTTATACCAAGCGTTTCACAGCTTTATGTCATTTGGTATTAGGGGTGGGATTATCACTGGCTCCTATCGGGGCTTACTTAGCTGTTACGGGCAGTTTTGCTCTATTGCCTTTGTTGTTTTCTTTTGCCGTTATTTTTTGGGTGAGTGGTTTCGATATTATTTATGCTTTACAAGATGTAGACTTTGATCAATCGCATCAATTGAATTCTATTCCTGCTGCATTGGGTAAAGAGCGGGCGTTATGGGTAGCTCGTTTGTTGCATGTTTGCAGTGCTGCCTGTGTTACCATTGCTGGGATCTATGGTGGTTTTCATTGGTTGTATTTTATCGGTTATGGGGTGTTTGTGGGCATGCTCATTAATCAACATCGCTTAGTAAAACCCAATGATTTGAGTAAAGTGAACCTGGCTTTCATGACGAGTAACGGTATTGCTTCTGTGGTATTTGCTATTTTTGTCATCGCTGCTTTGTTTTTGCAGTACGGCTGGTGAGTACAGATTGAGTCTGCGGCGGGTATAATCCCCCCAATAACTAAAAATTATGGCTAGAATTATTTGTATTGATTATGGTGGTAAACGCACGGGCTTGGCAGTAACCGATCCTATGCAAATCATTGCCACTGCACTTACCACTATTCCTTCTAAAGAGCTGATTCCTTTTTTGAAAAATTATATGGTTACTGAACCCGTAGAATTAATCCTAATCGGGGAGCCGCTTAATTTAGACGATAGCCCTACCCATGGTACGCCCTTGGTCAAGAAAGCCATTCAAGATTTAACAAAAGCTTTTCCCGCTATTCCTATTCAAACAGTGGATGAACGTTACAGTTCTAAACTGGCGGTTCGAGCCATGGTAGATATGGGCATGAAGAAAAAAGACCGCCGCGAAAAAGGGAATATTGATCAGATTGCGGCTACCATGTTATTGCAAGAGTTTTTGCAAAACCGTTAACTGGCTTTGTTGGTTCGTTGTTTCGGGGTACTTTTGCCCCCATTATAATTAAATTAGCATGATTCTTCCTATTGTAGCGTATGGTGCACCTGTGTTAAGAAAGATAGCACAACCCATTACCAATGAATATCCTGGTCTTTCTAAACTCATTGAAGATATGTGGGAAACCATGTATTCGAGCAATGGCGTTGGTTTGGCTGCTCCACAGATTAACCGTGATATTCGGTTGTTTGTGGTAGACTCTGAGCAAATTTTTGAAAACTTAGAAGAAGATGAGCAGGGCAAATACAATGATGCGCCCGGTATTAAGAAAGTATTCATCAATGCGCAAATTGAAGAAATTCATGGCGAAGAATGGGCCTACAACGAAGGTTGTTTAAGCATTCCTAAAATTCGCGAAGACATTATGCGTGGCGAAGCGGTTACCATGACTTATTACGACGAAAATTTTAAGCAGTTCCGTTCTACTTTTTCTGGTATTACCGCTCGGGTTATCTTACACGAGTATGATCATATTGAAGGCAAATTATTCATTGATTATTTAAAGCCTTTGCGCAAGAAAATGTTGCAGGGTAAACTCAATGATATCAGTAAGGGCAAGATTAAAGTGGATTATAAAATGAGCTTTGCCAAATGAGGCCTTCACTGATTTTCGGATTGGTTTTTTCCTTTTGCTTTTTGCAATTGTCTTCAATGGTATTGGCGCAAGACAGTACCTTGATCATTGATGAAAAGCGTTTCACTTTATCGGAAGTAGTTGTTAGAAATAACCTCGATTATAAAATGCTCTTAGAGCAAATTAAGGAAGACACTACTTTTTACAAAGCCTTCAAGAACTTACGCATACTGGGTTTCAGCTCGTACAACGATATTCAAATGAAAGACAAGAAAGGCACTGTGGTGGCTTCTTTGTCTAGCAAAACGCGTCAAAATAGAATCAACGGTTGCAGAACCATGGACGTGTTAGAAGAAACCGTTACGGGCGATTTTTACGATCGTTCTGGGGAATATAATTATATGACTCCTGAATTGTACGCGAGTCTGTTTTTTACCAAAGGTACTATTTGCGGTGAAAACAATATTGTGGCAGGTAAGAAGCGGTCTGTTGCGGGTAAAAAAGGGATAGAGAAACACAAAGAACAATTGAAAATGTTGTTCTTTAACCCGGGTAAAAAAATATCGGGTATTCCTTTTATTGGTGACAAGCTAGACCTCTACGACGAAACCGCACATAAATATTACGATTATCGCTTAGATATCGAAGAATACAAGGGGGAACTCTGTTATGTATTTTCTATTATGCCTAAAGCCAATTTAGGGTTCATTAAAAATGATCGCATTGTGGTAGACCAAATGGTTACTTGGTTTAATATGAAAACCATGGCGGTATTGGCGCGCAATTATGCATTAAGCTATAAAGCGGGTGTGTATGATTTTGATGTGAGCATGGAAGTAGAAATGACCAACCTAGGCAATAATCTCATTGTTCCCAAAACACTTCGTTACAAAGGAAATTGGGATGTGATCTTTAAGAAGCGTGAAAGGGCAATATTTACTGCCACGCTATTCGACTTCAAGCGTAATTAATGGCTTAATTTAATTTTCTTCCTGGTAGTACCCTGGTCTTTTTATCAATCTTATTGATATCAGTTAATTTAACCACCAACCTTACATCGGCTACATTGCCATTACCGTCTCCTGCAGATGCTCTGTATATATTTCTATCGTAAGGAATTTCTACTGTGCCATTGTCCCAGTTATTTCCTGCAATTACAAATTTATCCTCGCTTTCTGCTGGAACAAAAAGGAAAGAATTACCATTCTCGAAGCTAACTCTTACGCCATTCATATCGCCAGACTCTGCTATACCTGGAGTATATGCGGGTATTACAATTTCATTAATTAGTTTGCCATTGATAAAGCGTACGCCTCCAGAAGCTACTTCTGCTTTTGCACTATCTAATGCCCTTGTTAATGTGAGCTTTTGATCTATATAAAATTGTACCCTTTTAATATCTACATTATACGCCATCAACTTCATTTGCAATTCACGCGTGAAGGGTACGTATTCGCTTTTGTTGTTTGTATTGGGGATGTTAACAGGCGAATTATTGTACTGTGGAATGTTGTTAAGCGGTTGATTATTGTTGAGCTGTGGGTTATTGTATAATGTACCACTGTTATTATATAGGGTACCACTATTGGTATTGCTGCCTAGGTTGGTTCCCGCATTGAAATTGGTTGGTGTATTTTGTTGTGCACTACTTTTCAAATACCCTTTGGTATTACTACCACTGTTTACACTACCAGCACAGCCAGTAAGTAAACCTAATCCAATAATCACGATGCCTGTTAGTGAACGAGACATATCTTTAGTTTTTAATTTGTTTAGCAAGTTCCGATATTTTAAGTGAATATTTTAGTTAAAGCTTGATTTACTGCCGTTTAATTCAATTTAATCCGTTAAAATCACTACCAGTTGGTAGAAGCTTTCCGATTTTGTTGCAACAAACCGTCATAAAATAACAAATTTACGTATTTGCCGCATTGTCCCGTAATAGGCCCTTATTTATTTTCGGTGGTATCAATCCAACCGTAAAAAAATTTATTATGCGCATTATTGACCGTTTGTATCAATACTTAGAATTCCATGCTTTAAGCGCTTATGCTTTTGAACAGCGTTGCCAATTAAGTAATGGTTATTTGGGTAAGCAGTTCCGTGCCAAGGGTACCATGGGCTCGGCGGTCTTACTTAAAATACAAGAATGTTTTACCGATTTAAATATTCATTGGCTACTTACCGGGAAAGGTAAAATGATTCGGCAGGTTTTGCCTTATACCGTAGATGAAGAGCCTGATGCAGCCATGGTATTATTGTTGCAAGAACAAATTGCCCTACTCGAAAAATCTTTGGCCGATAAAAATGAATTGATTCATTTGCTCAAAAAAAAGCGCCCCTTAAAAAGGAGCGCTTTGGCAGTTTAGTTTTGGCTGATATTAATCTATGCTTTGTTTTATGCATTCTCTTCTGCATAAGATGAAACTGGTTCGCAGGTGCAAATCAAGTTTCTATCTCCATGTGTATTATTTACTCTTGCTACACTTGGCCAGAATTTATTTAAGGTTACATAATACAATGGAAAAGCGGCTTCTTGTCTGCTGTATGGTCGTGTCCACTCATCGGCACAAACCACGGCTTGTGTATGTGGGGCATGCTTCAACGGGTTATTCAATTTGTCTGCTTTTCCTGTTTCTATGTCTTTGATTTCTCCGTGAATGGCAATTAATGCATCACAGAAGCGATCTAATTCTGCTTTGTCCTCGCTTTCTGTTGGTTCTATCATAATAGTTCCAGCAACTGGGAAACTCATGGTAGGAGCGTGGAAGCCGTAATCAATCAATCGCTTGGCCACATCTTCTGCTTCTATGCCGGCTGATTGCTTGAATGGTCTTAGGTCTACAATGAATTCATGGGCACAGGTTCCATTTTTTCCAGTGTATAAAATAGGGTAGTAGTTTTCTAACCTTGCTTTCATGTAGTTGGCATTTAAAATAGCATATTCCGTGCTCATTCTAATACCATCTGCGCCCAACATTTTAATATAAGCGTAGCTGATTAATAAAATACTCGCTGATCCAAATGGGGCAGCACTTACTTCTAATCCTGTTTTTTCATATCCTAATAAATGCCCTGGTAAGAATGGGGCTAATTTATCATTCACACATATAGGTCCCATTCCTGGGCCACCACCACCATGCGGGATGGCAAATGTTTTGTGCAAATTCAAGTGGCAAACATCGGCTCCAATCATCCCTGGACTAGTTAATCCAACTTGTGCATTCATATTGGCTCCATCCATGTAAACCAATCCACCATTCTCGTGAATTAATGCACAAATTTCTTTAATGGTTTCTTCGAATACTCCGTGGGTTGATGGGTAAGTAACCATTAAGCCTCCTAGGGTATCTTTGTATTGTTCTGCTTTTGCTTTTAAATCGGCTACGTCAATATTTCCCGCTTCGTCACATTTTACTACCACCACTTTAAAGCCCGCCATTACTGCACTTGCGGGGTTAGTACCGTGTGCACTAATTGGAATCAATACAATATTTCTATGTGCTTCATTGCGGCTTTTATGGTATTCTCTAATCGTTAATAAGCCAGCATATTCTCCTTGTGCGCCGCTATTCGGTTGTAAACTACATGCAGTAAATCCGGTTACTGCACATAAATATTGATTCAGCTCGGTTAATATTTGTTGGTATCCTGCTGTTTGATCAATCGGTACAAAAGGATGTAAGCCTCCAAATGATGGCCAGCTTACTGGGATCATTTCTGTTGCTGCATTTAATTTCATGGTACAGCTTCCTAAACTGATCATGCTGGTATTCAACGAAAGATCTTTGTTCTCCAAAGATTTGATGTAACGCATCATTTGGCTTTCGCTGTGATGCGTATTAAATACGGGATGAGTTAAATAAGGGCTGGTTCTACTTAAACTGCTCGGCAATGCGCTGCTATTTGCGCTTAAATCTAATGCTGTTGCCGTTTTGCCGGTTACTTGTTCAAATACGTGTACCAATGCTTGTACATCAGCTACTGTAGTGGTTTCATCTATACTGATGCCTACTGTTCCATCATTAAAATAGCGGAAATTAATGCCTGCGTTTTCTGCTGTTGTTTTTAACTGCGTTGCATCTACTCCACTAATATGTAGGGTATCAAAAAATGCGGTATTATTTTGTTGTATGCCTAAGCTGGTTAATGCTTTTGCTGTTGCATTAGCTAATAGGTGAACCCTGGATGCAATATTTTTCAATCCTGCTGGTCCATGGTACACTGCATACATAGCAGCCATATTAGCCAACAATGCTTGTGCGGTACAAATATTAGAAGTCGCTTTTTCGCGTTTGATATGTTGTTCCCTGGTTTGTAATGCCATTCTTAAGGCACGATTTCCTTGTGCATCAATACTTACGCCTATTAATCTTCCTGGCATACCTCTTTTGAATTCGTCGCTGGTGGCAAAGAATGCAGCATGTGGTCCACCGTATCCCATTGGTACACCAAAACGTTGTGCCGATCCTACGGCCACGTCTGCACCTAATTCTCCTGGAGAAGTTAGTACGGTTAACGCCAATAAATCGGTGGCCATGATGACATATGCATTGGCCGAATGTACGTTTTGAATGAATGCTTTATAATCTTCTACTGAACCATTATTAGCCGGATATTGTAGAATGGCGCCAAAATAGGTTTCGTCAATGCTTGCTGCCTGATAGTCCCCAAATACCAATTCTATTTGAATCGGTTCCGCGCGCGTGATTAATACTTGCTTGGTTTGTGGAAATATATTGTTGTCTACAAATAATTTGGGCTTGGTAATATTATCTGTTTTATTAGCAATATGAAACAACATCGCCATGGCTTCCGCTGCTGCTGTTGCTTCATCTAATAAAGATGCATTGGCCATTGGTAATCCGGTTAGGTCGGTTACCATGGTTTGGAAGTTCAATAGACTTTCCAATCTGCCTTGTGATATTTCTGCCTGATAAGGGGTATACTGGGTATACCATCCTGGATTTTCAAAAATATTTCTTAGGATAACACTTGGTGTAATAGTGCCGTAATATCCTTGCCCTATGAAGTTTTTATATAATTTATTTTTTTCAGCTACTTTCTTCAATGCTGCTAAGTACTCAAACTCTCCAATAGCTGCAGGTACATTTAGGTTCCCTTTAATTCTAATGCTATCTGGTATGGTTTTGCTAATTAAAGACTCAACACTAGGCTCCTGAATGGTTTTTAACATTGCATTCAAATCTGATGCATTGGGTCCAATATGTCTTCTCTGAAATTCGGTGGATTGTTGCTCAAATAAATTCATACTCAACGGGCTTTTTTGGTGGCGCAAAGGTAATAAGTATGAACATCAATTTAACTGCTTTGTTGAGCGAATAGCATAATTTTACTGCGTTGTGATTAATTTCTTAATATGTTTAATGGATACTTGTGGAAGACTTGATGATTAATTGGGAAAAAAAATCTGCCGAGCACCAAAAAAAGTACGGGCAGTTTTTAAAGAAAGCGAATAAGAACAAAGTATTAAAAGTACTGCCCGATTTGCATGAAAAGGCTTTTGAGCAAATCAATTGCTTGGAATGTGCCAATTGTTGTAAGAATTACTCTCCTAGGTTTAAACAGCCTGATATCAAAAGAATCAGTAAGTACCTGGGTATGAAGGAAACGGCCTTTATTGATCAATACCTCAACCTAGATTCGGATGGAGATTATGTAGTTAAGTCTACACCATGCCCATTTTTAGGGCAGGATAATATGTGCAGCATTTATGATGAGCGACCTTCTGATTGTGCTCGTTTCCCTTATACCGATGAAGATGTATTGTTGAAGCGGCCGCTGATTACTTTAAAAAATTCCAGTTTCTGTCCTGCCGTTTATCATGTTATGGAGAATTTAATGGCAATTGTGAAATAGGCTTATTGCTAATACTTCATTTTCCTAAGTGCGGGTGCTTTAAACCAAGTAGCTACTACCACTAGTATGGTCATTGATCCTCCAAAAACAACCGATGGTATTACGCCCATTATTTTTGCTGCCAATCCACTTTCAAACTGGCCCAATTCATTGCTGCTGTTGATGAACATCGAGTTTACACTCATGACCCTTCCGCGCATATGGTCGGGTGTTTTCATTTGTACTATTGTTCCTCTGATGATTACACTAATGCCATCTAGTATGCCGCTTAATAGGAGCGCAAAGAAAGAGAGCCAAAATAATTTGGAGAGCGCAAATACAATGATGCAAGCGCCAAATCCTCCCACGGCCCATAGCAATATTTTTCCTTGATTGGTTCTTAATGGAAAGATGGTTGCTAATACAATAATACAGATGGCACCTATATCGGTGGCTGCATTCAACCAACCAAATCCAATGGGGCCTACTGCTAAAATATCTCTGGCAAATACGGGTACCATGGCTACTGCTCCACCAAAAAACACAGCAAATAAATCTAGGGATAAAGCACCCAATACTTCCTTGGTTTTAAATACAAATTGTAAGCCCTCTTTCACACTTTCTAATCCGGTCTTTTCCCCTTTCTTATTCAATGCTGGTTTGGCTTTGAGCTGGTATAGAAAAATAAATCCGGTTGCTATGAAACTCACTATGATGAGTAGGGCGCCGGTATTGCCAATACCCGCAATTAAAAATCCTGCTACTGCATGGCCTGTTACCGATGCCGATAACCAAATGCCTTGATTCCAAGTAGTGGCACTTTGCAATTGTTCCCTTGGTACGATTGCTGCCAACATGGTTCCAAATAAAGGCCCGGTGAATGCACGGATAATTCCCGTACAAAAGATGACGATGTAAATGGAAAATGCTACCCAATTTTTTCCCAATTGCTCCAACGAATAATGGGTACTTAGTAATAACAGGGCAATGGCGCAGCTTAAATAGAATAATATTCCTCTGAGTAAGAGTTTTCTTTTTTCGCTTATATCAATAATATATCCTGCATACAATGCCAATGATACCGCTGGTATTACTTCGGCTAGTCCAATCAATCCAATGGCAAATGGCTCATTCGTTAATTCGTATATCCACCATCCAGTTAATGTGCCTAACATTCTTAACCCCATGATAAATAAAAATCGTCCCGTTAATAGATGCCTGAATTCGGGTATCCCCAATACCTTGAATGTTTCGTTTTGTTGCTTTGTTACTGGGGGCATTGGATTTTTCTAGGGTAGGGTAAAATAATGTTGTCCGTGGTCTAAATCTTTTTCTAATGCATCTAAAACCACTTGCACATGTGCAGGGTTTCCTATAAAGTCTGCATTACTTGCGTCTATGAAAATGGTTTTAATATGGTGCTGTTTTATATAATGGGTATATGTCTCTTGTATATTAAACAAATACTCATCTGGGATGGCTTGCTCAAATGGCCGGTTCCTTTTTTTTATATTTTGTTGCAACTTATTAACGGGTGCATGCAAGTAAATTAACAGGTCTGGAAATACCAATTGTTGATGTATTATATCAAATAGCTTTTGATATAACCTAAATTCTTCCTCGGGTAAATTAACCTTGGCAAATAATAAGCATTTGGTAAATAAATAATCTGAAATTGTAATGCTTTGAAATAAATCTTTGGTATGCACTAATTCTTTCAATTGCTTATAGCGTTCAGCCATAAAAAACAATTCCAATGGAAAAGCATATTGCCCTGGATTATCGTAAAACTTAGACAAAAATGGATTGTCTGCAAATTCTTCTAGGATAATTCTTGCGTTGAGTTGCTTGGCTAGAATATTTGCCAACGTGGTTTTGCCTGCTCCAATATTCCCCTCTATCGTAATAAACTGATGCTTCATGAATTTGCTACTGAGCGGTCAAAATTAAACGCTGATGCGTTCCTTATATCATTTTTTTTTGCACATCCCCTTGGTCAGGGCATTCTTGTAATAACTCAGCCATGGTTTTTTGTATAACTGGATGCACCAATTCGGAGGCTATTTCTACCAGGGGTATTAAGGCAAATCTTCGTTGATGCATGGCGGGATGTGGTAATTGTAAAAGGGGCGTATCCAATACCATTTGATCAATTTGTAATATATCTAAGTCTATAATGCGCGGCCCCATTTTGATGGTTCTGGTACGTCCCATAGTTGTTTCAATCGCTAGCAATCGTCTCATTAATTCTCCTGGGTCTAGCGCTGTTTCTAGCATCAATGCTTGGTTTAAGAAGCCTGGCTGATCCGTAAATCCCCATGGGGCGGTTTCATAATAAGCAGATTGTTTAACTATTTGCCCACATTGTTGTTGTATATATGAACTGGCATTTTTTAGGTAGCTTGATTTGTCTCCTAAGTTGCTTCCGATTAATAAATAGGCTATATGCATAAATTGGTAGTGTACTAAGCATCAAATATCTTTAATTAATAATCGGTTAATCAATTAATATGAGAGGATTTTTAAAAATAGTATTGGGAACATTTATTGCGTTGGTACTTTTTACGCTTATTGGCGTATTCGTTTTAATCGGCATTGCTACAAGTGCTGCATCTTCAGATAAACCCATTATTGGATCTAAAGCGGTCCTTGTATTAGACCTCGCTGTTCCACTTAAGGAACAATTTAAAGAAGATCCTTTTGCTACCTTGCTTAACGAAGGAGAAGAGGAAGCTCCCTCTTTGTTTCAAGTGATTCAATTATTGAAATACGCACAGAAAGATTCTGCTGTGAAGGGATTATATATTCTATGTGCTGATAATGCCAATGGTTTTGCTGCAAGCGAAGAATTGCGTAAAGCAGTGGTTGATTTTAAGAACAGTGGGAAATTTGTAGTTGCTCATGGTGAAGTGATTTCACAAAAAGGATATTATATTGGTAGTGCTGCCAACGAATTATATTGTAATCCGCAAGGTGGGGTAGATTGGAGTGGATTCTCTACTAATTTATTTTTCTTAAAAGGGATGTTGGATAAACTAGAGATTCAACCCCAAATTTTTTATGCAGGTAAATTTAAGAGTGCTACTGAACCACTGCGTGAAACTAAAATGACCGAGGCTAATAAATTACAAACTGGTGTTTGGTTGGGTGAATTATATACCCATTTTTTGCAGGCTGCTGCTATGTCTAGAAATAAAGACACGGCCGAATTAAGAAATCTGGCTTTAAAAGGGTTAGTACAAACCGCACATGATGCTAAACGATATGGTTTGGTAGACGATTTAAAATATGATGATCAAATTAAAGCTGGTATTAGCAAGAAATTAAGACAGGAAATAAAAACCAAGATCAATTTTGTGAGTCTTTCAGACTATGCACAAGCGGCTGATTACGCATCTGTAGGTAGTGAAAAAATCGCAGTGGTTTTTGCTAATGGAGATATTGTTTCGGGCCAGGGGGATGATGAAATGATTGGAAGTGATAGTTACAAAAATATTTTGCGTAAAATTCGTTTTGATAAATCTATCAAAGCGGTTGTTTTCAGAATCAATTCTGGGGGTGGAAGTTCTTTAGCCAGCGAAGTGATTTGGAGAGAAATTTCTTTAATTAAAAAAGAAAAGCCAGTAGTGGTAAGTATGGGTGATGTGGCTGCTTCTGGTGGTTATTATATTGCTTGTAATGCTGATTCTGTATTTGCCAATGCAAATACCATTACGGGTTCAATTGGTGTTTTCAGTGTGGTGCCCAATATGCAATCTTTTTTTAAGAATAAAATTGGGGTCACTTTTGATGGAGTTAAAACTGCACCATATGCTGATATGGGTGATATTAGTAAGCCTTTAAACGATAATGAGAAAAGGTATTTTCAGTCTTCGGTAGACAGTATTTATGCTACTTTCTTAGCTAGGGTTGCTGATGGTAGAAACTTAGGAATTGCAGCGGTAGATAGCATTGCACAAGGACGTGTGTGGACTGGTACCAGCGCTAAAAAGATTGGCTTAACAGATAGAGTAGGAGGTTTACAAGATGCAATTGATTGTGCTGCTCGCATGGCGGATATTAAAAAGAGCGACATTAAATTAAAAGAGTATCCCGAAAAAAAATCTTTCATAGAGCAAATAATGGGCGGATACAAAAAGTCGGTATCTACTCAATTAATGAAAGAACAAATTGATCCTGCGGTTTTACCAATACTGAATGAATTAAAACAAGTGAAGCAAATGGTGGGTATTCCTCAAGCAAGGATTCCCTTTATGGTTAATATACAATAGATTTGCCCAAAACAAGTAGGATGAGTAAACCGTATAGCCAATTGCAGGCCATGATGGCCATTACCAAAGGGAGTTTAAGGTCTATTTTCAGAAGTCCTTCAGCAGTAATTTTCAGTATTGCTTTTCCCATGATTTTTATTTTGGTGTTTGGTTTTATTGGTAGTGGAGGGAAGGTAAACGTTAATATCGCTTTTGCCGAAGGTTCTGATACTTTAAATCCTATTTATCAAAGTCTTAAACAGATTTCGGGAATTAAAGTAACTAATAAAAAAGGCATCCCCTTAAAAGAAGACTTAGAAAAAGGGAGAATAACCGCTGTCATAAATATAGTAAAACAACCAACTAGTGCAGTTCCGCCTTATAGTATTCAATTAACTAGTTCTGAAGCAGCTAATCCACAAAATATTCAAGTGCTTCAATCCATTTTGAATGCGGTAATAAGTGGGATCAATCAACAACAGTTTCCATCTACCCCTACAATTGCTACCATTAATAAAGAAGTTAAAAAAATACCTGGTAGAGTTTACAGAACAATCGATTTTATTTTGCCTGGGCAATTGGGTTTTTCCTTATTAAGTGCGGGTGTTTTTGGGGTGGCATTTTTGTTCTTTAATTTAAGGCAACAACTGGTGCTGAAGCGTTTTTATGCTACGCCCATCAAACGTTCTTATATTGTTTTAGGGGAGGCATTGAGCAGGGTTATTTTTCAAATGATAACTGCTGTTATCATTATTTTAGTAGGGCACTATGCGTTTCATTTTACTTTAGTGAATGGCTTAGTTACGTTTGCCGAAATCATGGTCCTAAGTTTTATTGCTTTGATTTTATTTATGGGCTTTGGATTTATTGTTAGTAGTGTTGCCAAGAGTGAAAGCACTATTCCTCCATTTGCCAACCTGATTACTTTGCCTCAGTTTTTATTAGCGGGTACATTCTTCTCGATTGATAATTTTCCCACATGGTTGCAACCCATTTCGCGCATGCTTCCGTTAACTCATTTTAACAATGCCATGCGCAATATTGCTTTTGAAGGCGCTGGCTTAAAAGACTGTGGTTTTGAACTAGGTGTATTAGGTATCTGGATTGTAATTGTTTATATCGTTGCGTTTAAAACCTTTAAATGGGAGTAAGATGAAATTAATAAAATTAGGATTGATTAGTGTTTTGGTATTGGGCGTAATAATTACTTCCATTGGGTTATTGTTCCCATCTACTGTGTTGGTTTCAAGAGCGGTGGATATTAAAGCCCCAAAGGATTCTGTTAAGAATAAAATTACTGATATTCAACAATGGGCTTCGTGGGTAAATGGAATGAATGACGCTTCAGTTTCCATAGAATCTGCTAGTAAAGCAAAATTGGGAAATTCTTTGGTGCTAATAACACAAGTCACTGATTCTACTGTTGTATCTTCTTGGACTAGCTTAAATGGGCAGCAACAAATAAGTACCATGCGCTTAATTGGGGGAAATCCAGGTCAAGACTTTGTGGTGGTACAATGGCAATTTGTACAACAAATTGGATGGTATCCTTGGGAACGTTTTTCTTCGATGATGAACGATAAGATTTTGGGAACAATGATGGAGCAGAACTTACAATCCCTTAAGAAGAATCTAGAAAAATAAAAGTTACTCTAATTAAAAAACCCCGAATCGATAAATCGATCGGGGCTTTTTGTTGTTACGAACTAATTGGGATACAACATCATTAGTTGGCAGGATCTGCCGGTGTATTCGGGTTGTTATCTCGTTCTCTGCTAGGGTAAGGGAAGAAGGTTCTTTTTCTTTCTCCTGCAGGACGGCCTAGTCTTCGGTTGTCTTCTAATCTCATTCCACTCATACATAACTCTATACAGCGTTGACGATAAATTTCATCAATCAATGCAGCAGTAGTAACTGGTCCACTGTATGCAGTTAATCCACCACCTACGCCAAAAGGATCGGCACTTGGTAACTGCGTTCTTACTGCGTCTATTTCTGCAACGGCTGCCGTTAAATTAGGGGCTGATTGTCTTACAAAACATTCTGCTCTAATCAAACGCATTTCGTCTGGTAAATATACAGGAATTGCCTGTGTAGGTGCGTTAAAGAAACCCCTAATTCTATAGCGTGGTTGTATAGTAGGATTGATTGCTGTATAAAATGGAATACGCTGATCATTTAAATCTGGTGCTAACGCTGTAGGTAAACCTAAGGTTGAATCCAATATTTGAAACACGTTATTGGTTGCAGTTGCTGTGGTAAATATAGGGTTGGTTACAATGGCATCGTACCCTAAAACAGCACCATTAAAGTTTAAGTCTACTGCATTTGCTGCAGTTGTTGCACTCGCAAAATCTCCTGCAAACAAACTGTAATGTGCAATTAACGCATTAATAGTATTATTAAAGAATGCAGCATTTACCGTGGTTGGAACATTTGCATAAAATGCAGCATTTGGGGCATTGGCTCCTAATGCAGTTTGTGCAGCGCGTAAAGTGCTTACTGCTCTTCTAAATCCATCTGCTCTGCTTTGGAATGTTGCTGGTGTTGCAAGTGTTCCTGGAGCTGCAGGGATTTGTTCAAAGAACATAGATAAATTACCTATTGCCAATGCTTTAAAAATACTTGCATAAGCAATTAAGCCAGCTGCGTATGCTTTATCTCCTAATTTATTAGCACCATTAATCACATTGTCTGCATCATAAATGATCTTATTATTCCAAGTCCACATATTGCCTACAATGCCATTTAAATTGTCTACTACCGCACCTCCGGTGAATAATTGAAACTCATCCGTATTACCTGCGTTCATTAGCCTGAATTCGTTGGTAAGTGCTCCAGCCGCTGTAATACCGTTGTATACCGGACTAAGTCTTCCGTTGCTGTAAACGTTTTGTAATCCAACAGCAACACCTGCTAATCCTCTTGGCGTAGAAAATGCATCTGTATCGCCAATTGCTCCGGGGTTGGTAAAGTCTTGCTTGCATCCAACCAAACTTAATCCGGATAAAATAATCAATAATAATTTTTTCATGTTAACTAGTTTGATGGGTTTAGAAATTTGCTACAACACCGAATTGGAAAGTCTTCGGAATAGGTACGTTACCAAAGTCAACCCCTCTGAACAAACTGCTTTGTCCGGTAGAGTTGGTTTCAGGATCGTATCCTCTGTAGTTGTCCCATGATATTAAGTTTCTTCCTGTTAGCGTTACGGTTAAGTTGGTGAATAAATTGGTCACTTTGCCAAATGAATAACCTACAGATACTTCGCGTAATTTAGTGAAAGAGCCATCGTCTACTCTCCACTCTTCAATTCCATAAATTCCGCTGATATAGCCTCTTGGAAGTTCTCCTTTATGTTCTCTTTGTGCAAATTCACTACCATTACCAACTCCTTGTCTTGTTCTGAAATCTGCATTAAATACTTCTGCTCCAGCTACTCTGTCTAATTGGAAACCAAAATTCCATTTTTTGTAAGTGAAGCTGTTAATTAAAGTTGCAGTGTAAGTTGGGTTAGGCGAACCTAGTACAGATCTTAGAATAGTAGAATTAGGTCCTGTAGTATATGGCAAGCCTGTTGCAGGGTCTAAAGTTGGTGTTCCAAATGGTTGACCATTCGCAATAGGACCTCTTGCTGTTTGTGGTATACCTGCAGCATTTTTAACTTCTGTTCCATTTGCATTTCTTGCAAAGAAAGTTGAATAAAATACTGGGGCATCATATCCTGGAATCAATGCAAATACTGCACCTGTTGGCGCTGCAAATGAAATGAACGGAACGCCTAAGTTTTCAATTCTGTTTTTGTTCTTATTAAAGTTACCAGTGATTTCCCATGAAAAGTCTTTGTTCTTAATAGGAACTGCAGTAACCATAATTTCAAAACCTTTGTTGCTTAAAGATCCAACATTCTTAGTTGCTGTAGGGAAACCAGAACTTGGTGCATTGGTAATATTCGGTACCAATAAATCTGTTACTTTTTTGTTGTAATAGTTAACAGTAATTTGTAAGCGGTTGCCTAATAAAGCGATGTCTGTTCCAATTTCAAGTTCCTTCTGACGCTCTGGTTTTAAATCAGAACTAATTGTTGCAGAAGGAGAAGTTAAACTTGTTCTTCCTAAGAAAGGAGAGATATTGTAGATATTGAAACGATCGTACGCTCCAATACCAGTTAAGTTTCCACTTTCACCATATGCTGCACGAATCTTAAAAACATCCACTGTTTTTGCCAAAGATGAATTTTTGAAGAACTCTGTTTCAGATATAATATAGTTACCACTTACTTTAGGGTAGAAGAAGTTTCTATTATTCTTGTCAAAAACAGATGATCCATCAATTCTACCTGCAACGGTTACAAATAATTGATTATTGAATTTGAAGTTTTGCTGTAAGAAGAAACCACGAATTGATCTTTCACTTCTTCCATCTGAGTTAGGCAACAAAGTGCTACCACCTGTTGCTGTAGAAATACCTGGTAATAATCCACGGCTTTGTGCTAAAATGTATTGCGCTTTCTCATATTGCTCAGAATATCCAAACTGTGTTACAGAAGACAATTTATTGGTTAGTTGTGTAGTGTAGGTGAAGTTTAAATCGTGGTTAAAGAACGTAGAATTAAAACTTGCTGCACTAGCATAACCATTTAATGTTGGGTCTAATGTTGCACCGCCGCCATAAAATCCAGGACTAGCATTGTATGGAAATGGAGGAATAAAAGTGGTTCCGTTTTGTGCAATATTGTCTAAACCTGCTGTATAGTCTATTACCAATCCCTTTACTGGGAACAACTTAAATCCTACATTAGAAACGGTTCTATTGGTTACGTTTCTTTGTTTGATATCGTTGATAATTGTTAAAGGATTTACACGTCCTCTTTCACCTACTCCTAGTAAATTACCATTCACGTCTCTTGCACGGATATTGTGAAAGTTTCCAATAATCGTCATTGAGTTAATAGGAGAGAAGAAGCTGTTTCCGTCTGGTTTTTCATTGGTTGCATTATTGGTATAATTGATACCCGCATTCCAACTAAACCAGTTGTTTACTTTGTTGTCTAAGTTTAATCTGAAACCAAATCGAGTATTGTCTGTTCCTCTAATAATACCTTGATTGGTATTGTAGTTTAAAGAAGCAAAATAGCGCATTTTATCTTGACCACCTGTGATAGATACATTGTTATCGGTACCCATTCCTGTTCTGAAAATATCATCTTGGTAATCGTAACGAGTAACAGGAGTAGTAGTGGTTTGGAAAGGAGCTGTTATGATATCTTGTGTTAAAGCACCTGGTCCATCTGTAGGTCCGCCAAACTTGGTAGTAGCATTATTAAATACCAAACGCTTTCTCAATGAATTGGTATTTACCTTAGAACTAAATGTAATTTTTGGCGCGCCAGTAGATCCTCTTTTAGTAAAGATTTGAATAACCCCTGCATTTGCTCGGCTACCATAAATAGCAGCTGCTGCAGCACCGTTCAATACTTCAATACGATCAATATCATTTGGGTTTATATCTACCATTCTGTTTTGACCAACACTACCATAAGTGTCATAGTCACTTTGTGCATTGGTTACTCTTGCATTTGAGTTGTTTAAAATAACTCCATCAATGATGTACAAAGGATCTGAAGAACCAGAGATTGAGCTAACACCACGCAGTTTCACACTCATGCCACCTGCTGGGTCACCAGAGTTTTGAGTGATTTGCGCTCCTGGAACTTTACCTTGTAAAGAAGCAATTGCATTAGGAGAACCTGCATTGTTAATTTGACTTCCTTTAACAGTACCAATAAAGTTTCCTAATTGCTTTTTAGTGGTACCCTGAGAAGTACCAGTTACCACTACTTCATCTAATCCAGTAGCGTCCTCTTTTAAGGAAGCATCAAAACTAAAGCTGCCAGTGGTAGAAGTAATGCTTAAACTCTTTTCTGCAGACCTAAATCCAACAGAAGAAATCACTACCTCATATTTACCTTGCTTTAAGTTAACTACAAACTGATAAGTACCATCAACAGCAGAAGCTGTTCCAGCACCAGAGTTTTTGATAGTGATTGATGCGCCAGGTACTGGAAGTCCCTTGCTGTCCGTCACTTTTCCTTTAATGGTTGTTTGGGCTTGCAAGCCAATTGTCAATGTAATACCGAAGAGAAGGAAGCACAACTTCGATAAAACACTGGCCTTGCCAATGTTAACATTCATATGCGTATCGTTTTGGGTTTTGAAAAACAGTATAAATATATAATATGTGCGGGAATATCTTGTTTTTGTTTATATAAACGGTGAATAATTCGGGGAAAACCGCAAAAAACTGCTGCTTTTAGGTTTAATCTGCCTGAATAATCCGAAGATTTCTTTTAATGCCGCTAAATTTTACTCTTTTTAAAGGACTATCTCTGAATACGGTTTTAAAAGTTTCCTCTGTTAGTTCTTCCCATTCACTGGTACTTAAATTCAATATTGCAGGAATTGGTTCGAATGCCGGCTCTTGATGCGGCTTGCTAAAACGATTCCATGGGCAAATATCCTGACAGATATCACAACCAAATATCCAGTTTTTAAATTGATCTTTCATGCCTTCATTTAGCATGGCGTCTTTTAATTCAATGGTGTAATAACTAATGCATTTACTGCCATCAATTTGCTTGTCGGGTAAAATAGCTTCCGTTGGGCAAGCTGTTATGCATTTTGTACAAGTGCCGCAATAATCTTTTACAATTGGGTCATCATATTCCAAGGATATATCTACAATTAATGTGGCAATAAAAAAAAAGGAGCCTGCATTTTTATGGATAAGATTCCCATTTTTGCCAACCCATCCCAATCCAGATTTTACTGCCCATGCTCTTTCTAAAACGGGTGCTGAGTCTACAAATCCTCTTCCATTGATATCTCCTAATTGTTGCCGAAGGGATGCTAAAAATGTTTTTAACGTATTTCTAATTACTTCATGATAATCTTTTCCCCAAGCATATTTAGCAATAAGTGGTGCATATGGTTTTTGTTGTTCGGTGGGATAATAGTTCTTCAATAATGTAATAACCGATTTGGCTCCTGGCACCAATTTTCTCGGATCTGTTCTAAGATCAAAATGGTTTTCCATGTATTGCATTTTGCCATGCATTCCCTTGTTAAGCCACTGCTCTAATTTTCTGGCATCTTCTGAAAGTTGCGCTGCTTTAGCAATACCACAATAGGAAAATCCCAACTCATATGCGAGTGATTTTACAAATTGTGTATTTGATTGTATTTGCAACATTAATTACAGTTAGCCACTATTTGTTCGTCAATAATATTTTTCAATTTTAAATACTGCTCTTTCTTTTCTTCAGACAATAATTCTTTAGCAAAAAATACCACTGCATAATTTCTACACAAATCAATCATAGGCCATGTTCCAAATAAACCAGGGCTAGCTAATACTGTTGCATTTCCATTTTGGTCTGTTTGAAGAACCCATGAACCTAACGCATAATTGTATCCTTCTGCCGATTTTGGTGCATACTTAATCATAGAAGAAGTAGTTTGTGTTTGCAATAATAATTTTACGGATTCTTCTGATAAAACGCGCTTGCCATTAAACATGCCTTTGTTTAATAGCATCGAACAAAAATTCATTAAATCATTTGCAGTTGATTGTGCTCCACCCGAAGGGTTAATCGCATTTAAGCTAGAAAAATTAGTGCCTCTCATTTGTAAAGGTCTCAAAATTTTTTCTTGCATCAATTGTTCAAACCCTCTTCTTAGTGCCACTTCAATGTATCTGCCTGCTATATTCATTCCAACATTACTGTACCTAAATTCTAAGCCAGGGTTGGATACTATTTCTCTTTTAGATGCAAACTCTTCTATTTCTTCTTCTAGGCTATTGTATTTATTTCGCTTAACAAAATTGGCTAGTTTAATGGGTTCCGATTCTATACCTGTTAAGTGACTTAAACATTGCCTAATCGTAATAAAGCCTTTGCTATATTTAGTAAAAATGGGAAGATGTTTACTGATTTTATCATCAAGAGAGATTTTGCCTTCATCAACTAATGCCATAATTAAAGCCGCTGTTAACCATTTGCTGCTGCTTGCGATGGGCGCTTGTGTTTTCGGGGTAAACTCTCCCGCTGATTTCGAGAAAATAATTTTACCGTCTTTATATACCAATACAACAAACTCTTTACCCAATTCTTTATTTGAAGCAGCTATTGCCGCTTCAAGGGTTTGAAAATTAAATTGTGCGTTGCTATGCTGTAATATTAGCAGGAAAGCCGTAACTAGAATGACTTTTACGCATGTTTTTGTTTTTTTTAGCGACATATTTTCCGAATTATTGGCTTGGATTGTAGTTTGATTAATGCAATAAAGTTAAGTTAATCAACACAAATATGAATCTGAACAATTATACCATCAAAGCCCAAGAAGCTATTCAGGCAGCACAACAAGTTGCATATTCCAATAGCAATCCATCTATTGAAACAGATCACTTGTTAAAAGCCTTGTTAGCCGAAAAGGATTCAGCAATTGATTTTCTATTAAAGAAGAATAATGTGAATCCTACTTTTTTAGAAGCAAAGTTATTAGAGCAAATTAACAAACTGCCCAAAATTCAAGATGGAGAACCAGCGCAAACAGCTGGTAGAGATTTTAGCAATGCCTTGTTAAAAGCGAATGCTGTAATGAGTTTATTTAAGGATGAATTCATAACGCCTGAGCATTTATTGATGGCATTGGTTCAAATGAATGATGCTACTGGTAAGTTGCTAAAAAGTGCAGGATTAACCGAGAAAGGATTAACTACTGCAATTAAAGATTTGCGAAAGGGTGATACTATTCAATCACAGGCTCAAGAAACTCAGCTAAACATGTTAAACAAGTTTGCCAAAAACTTGAATGATATGGCAAGGCAGGGTAAGTTAGATCCTGTAATTGGTAGAGATGAAGAAATAAGAAGAACCCTTCATATCTTGACCAGACGTTCTAAGAACAATCCTATTTTAGTTGGAGAACCTGGTGTAGGTAAAACGGCCATTGTAGAAGGCTTGGCAATGCGTATTGTAAATGGCGATGTTCCCGAAAACCTAAAATCAAAAGTGATTTACGGTTTAGATATGGGTCAATTAATTGCTGGTGCAAAATATAAGGGGGAGTTTGAAGAAAGACTAAAAGGAGTGGTTAAAGAAGTTACTTCTAGTGAAGGAGAAATTATTCTGTTTATTGATGAAATACATACCCTAATTGGTGCAGGCGGTGGTGAAGGGGCAATGGATGCAGCTAATATTTTAAAGCCAGCTTTAGCAAGAGGAGAGTTAAGAGCAATTGGTGCAACTACTTTAAATGAATACCAGAAATATTTTGAAAAAGACAAAGCTTTAGAAAGAAGATTCCAGAAAGTAGTAATTGATGAACCCACTGTTGAAGATGCCATTTCTATATTGCGTGGATTAAAAGATCGTTACGAAACACATCACCATGTTCGTATTAAAGATGAAGCGATTATTGCTGCTGTTGAATTGTCAAATCGTTATGTAACCGATCGTTTTTTACCTGATAAAGCAATCGACTTGATTGATGAGAGTGCTGCTAAACTGAGACTCGAAATGAATTCGATGCCAGAAGAATTAGATAAGCTAGAAAGACAAATTAGACAACTTGAAATTGAGCGTGAAGCAATCAAAAGGGAAGACGACGAGGATAAATTAAAAGAACTCAATATCGAGATAAGCAATTTGGCTGTTGAACGGGATACTTTAAAAGCTAAGTGGACCCAAGAAAAGGAGCTGGTAGAAAAAGTGCAAACAGCTAAAGCTCAAATTGAACAATTAAAACAGGAAGCTGAACAAGCTGAAAGAAATGGAGAATATGGTAAGGTTGCAGAAATTCGTTACGGAAAAGTAAAAGAGCAGGAAACAATTATCACTTCTGTTACAGAACAATTATTGAATTCTTCTGAGAAGCGATTATTGAAAGAAGAAGTAGATGCAGAAGATATTGCAGAGAGTATTGCTAAAGCAACTGGAATTCCAGTTGCAAAAATGTTACAGGGCGAAAGAGAAAAACTATTGCACTTAGAAGACGAATTGCATCGTCGTGTGGTAGGGCAAGAAGAAGCCATTAGCGCTGTATCGGATGCCATCAGAAGAAGTAGAGCAGGATTGCAGGATCCCAAAAAACCAATTGGTTCATTTATCTTTTTAGGTACCACTGGTGTGGGTAAAACAGAATTAGCGAAAGCATTAGCTGATTATTTGTTTGACGATGAAACGATGATGACTCGAATAGACATGAGTGAGTATCAAGAAAAACATACGGTATCTCGTTTAATAGGAGCGCCTCCAGGTTATGTTGGCTATGATGAGGGTGGTCAATTAACAGAAGCAGTAAGAAGAAAACCTTATAGTGTTGTTTTATTGGATGAAATTGAAAAAGCGCATCCAGATGTTTGGAATGTTATGTTGCAAGTATTAGATGATGGTCGCTTAACAGATAATAAAGGGCGAATGGTCAATTTCAAGAATACCATTATTATCATGACAAGTAATATTGGTAGTCATTTAATTCAGGATGCTTTTGAAGGTGTTATGGAAACCGGAATTGAAGAGGCAACCGAAAAAGCGAAGTCAGAAGTCATGCAACTTTTAAAGCAAACGATTAGACCTGAGTTTTTAAATAGGGTTGATGAGATAATTATGTTTAGTCCTTTAAATAAAACACAGCTTCGAGGAATTGTTGGTATACAATTAGAAGGACTTAAAAAATTAGTTGCAGAGAACGATATTACTTTAAAGTTTAGTGATTACTTAGTTGATTACTTGATTGAACAAGGATTTGATGCACAGTTAGGAGCAAGACCTTTAAAGCGATTAATTCAAAAATTAATTGTGAATGCTTTAAGTAAAAAAATATTATCTGGTGATATAGATAAATCTCAACCTGTTTTGGTAGATGTGTTCGACGGATTAGTCGTATTCAGAAATGAATAGCTTTGAGGTAAAGTTGTAAAAAATTGCTGAAATTGGTAACTTTAAGAAAACTATTGTATGCGTTTTATACTCTGTTGTTTGCTTGCCAATTTCAGCAATTTTTTAATAGCACAAAACGTGACAGTTGCTAGGCCAACTCACCATTTCATAGAAGTATACGATGAGCATGGTAAACTTTTAAGTAGCAATGTTCCAGGTGTAAAGGGTAGCCCTCTGTGGAAGGATGAATCGCGTACTGCAACTGTTGAGTTATTTAATGGTAGAATTCATCGAAATATAAGTGTACTTGTTAACCTAGTGAATGGAAAAATTAATTTCATTCAAAATAATAAGGAATTTGAATTTTCAGAACCAATCAAAAAAGTGACCATTTATCACAGCGAAGAGGGTAGGGATGATTCTACGCAATTCATCAAATTGGTTGCTTATGATTCATTATTGTATCAAGTAAAAGCTAAGGGATTAAATTATAGTTTGATTAATCGCATACATAAAAAAGTAGTTGAGAATTATGACTACGGCAAATCTTCTACTAATTTGTCGTTTCAATTATTCAATGATTTTTTTCTTTTAGATGTCAACAATAATCTTATTAATCCTATAAAAGGGAAATCTTTTGAAGAGTTGTTTCCAAAAGATATAGATAGAGCAGCTCAACTTTTTCCAAAGTTTAAAAAAAGTAAAAGGTTAAGTGTTCAAGAAATTAGTTCCATAATAGCCGCATTGTAAAGGGGGGCTTTTTGTTAAAGTTTATTTAACAGGCAACGGCACGTTATTTGGTAGCATCTATGTATAAAATGTTATCAATGGAATAATGCTACACTAAAACCTTCAACCATGAAAAAAACAACCCCCTTTAAGTTGATTGCTTTATTAGCAATTTCAGTATCCATTGTGTTTACAGCTTGTAATAAAACCTCGTCTGTAGAAACACCAGTAGGAATGCAGTCTGTATCGGTTTTATTAACTGATGCTCCTGGTGTTTTTGATAACGTTTTTATTGATATCAAATCGGTTTCCTTATTAATAGATACGAGTAAAGATACTCGTAGAAAAGATACCTGTGATTGGGATCGCATAGGTAGTTCAAGGCATGCTAAAAATGATTCATCATTGGTATGGCAAGACCTTGGTGTAAAAGCTGGTGTGTATGATATCTTAAAGCTACGCAACGGAGTAGATACATTATTAGCTACGAGTACTGTTTACAAAGGAGCCATTCGATTAATTAAAATTGAATTAGGTACTTCACATTCGCTAATTAAGGATAGTGTTAGTTATCCTTTAAATATTCCTTCTAATGAGAAACCTTACGTGTTAATCAAATTAAAAGGCAATGAATGGGATGAATATTTGCCTAATAAATCTAGACTCTGGTTAGATTTTGATATCAGTAGATCTATTGTAGAAAAGAACAATCAATTTTATTTGAAACCGTATATTAAATTTTTTACAGTAAAATCAACTGCGGGTATTTCGGGAAAAGTAACCCCAAAAGAAGCGCAAGCGGTCATCACAGTATTTAATAATACCGATACAGCATATGCTCTTCCTAATCATGAAGGATTTTTTAAAATTCGTGGACTAAAAGACGGTAATTATGCTGTTTTTGTAAATGCATCCAACGGTTATGCAGATACTACGATACGGAATGTAGTAGTTTCTAAAACTAAAGAAGCACAATTGGGTTTAATTACACTCAAAAAATAATTTGCCTTATAAATCCCTCGATTATGCAAATCCCGTCAACTATGTTGTCGGGATTTTGTATTTTACGCTATGCAAAATAAATTTCTACTCTACGGTGCTAATGGGTACACTGGCAAATTGATTGCTTCAATGGCGAGTCAATTCAATTTGATTCCTGTTTTAGCTGGAAGAAATTCAACTGCCTTAAAAGAAATGGCATTAGAACTTTCGCTTGAATTTGTAGTAGTCAATTTAGATGATGCTACTATGTTAGCATCAACATTAAA
The DNA here is from genome assembly GCF_051860225.1 of Sediminibacterium sp. Classification (GTDB taxonomy): domain Bacteria; phylum Bacteroidota; class Bacteroidia; order Chitinophagales; family Chitinophagaceae; genus Sediminibacterium. The sequence continues at coordinate 208,425 of NZ_JBHYEI010000002.1, read as the reverse complement.
AAACTTTCCCCTGGTTTTGCATGCAGCTGGTCCTTTCAAATTTACTGCACAAAAAATGGCCAAAGCCTGTTTAGCAACAGGTGTTCATTATTTAGATATCACTGGTGAAATTGCTGTTTTTGAGTTATTAAAAAAAATGGATGGACTTGCTAAGGAAAAAGGAATTATGATCATGCCCGGTGTTGGATTTGATGTTGTACCCACCGATTGTATGGCTAAATTTTTACATGATAAAATGCCCAATGCCACTCATTTAAAATTAGCTTTTGCAACGATTGGGGGCAAATTATCTCATGGTACTGCAACCACCATGGCTGAAGGAATGGGGGAGGGTGGCGCTGTTAGAGAAAATGGGAAAATTGTTAGAAAGCCACTCGGTCATAAAGGTTTTTGGGTTGATTTTGGTGTGAAAAAAATGTTTGTGATGACTATCCCTTGGGGGGATATTTCAACCGCATATACCACTACTTTAATTCCTAATATTGAAACATATACTGCCGCGTCGCCCAAAACTTTTTCCATACTAAAATGGCAAAAATGGTTTAATTGGTTACTCCAGCTTTCTATTGTTAGAAATTATTATAAAAAGAAGATTAAAAAAATGCCCGCTGGACCAGATGAGCAAATGCGTTTAAAAGCAAAGTCTTTGGTTTGGGGTGAAGTTAGGAATGATCAAAATGAAACCCTTGTAGCTACTCTTCAGGGGCCTGAGGGGTATACGTTAACTGCTATTAGTAGTCTGATCATCACACAAAAAGTGCTTTCTGGAAATTTTAAAACAGGTTATCAAACACCTGCAGCTTGTTATGGGGCAGATTTAGTGTTAGAAATTGATGGGGTTACCAGAAGCATCAATTAATATTGCATTGATAAAGGCAGGTAGGTCTTTGTTGTTTAATTGTATATAATGGCTTCAAATAAAAAGGCAGCAGTTGGGTTTATCTTTATTACGATCTTAATAGATGTGATTGGCATTGGCTTGATTATTCCGGTAGTTCCTAAACTGATTGAAGAATTGGTGCATAATAATAGTGCTAGTTTAGCTGCACAGTATGGCGGATGGCTCACTTTTTCATATGCATTTATGCAGTTTTTAATTTCACCTGTCTTAGGTAATTTAAGTGATCAATATGGTAGAAGGCCCATACTATTATTTTCATTATTTGGGTTTGGGTTAGATTATTTATTTGTTGCCTTTGCGCCTACCATCACTTGGTTGTTTGTTGGTAGAATTGTTGCTGGTATTACTGGTGCAAGCATTACAACAGCTTCAGCTTATATGGCTGATATAAGCACTCCTGAAAATAGGGCACAAAATTTTGGGATGATTGGAGCTGCTTTTGGATTAGGCTTTATTATTGGTCCAATGATAGGCGGATTATTGGGAGAATATGGTTCAAGGGTTCCTTTTTTTGTAGCAGCTGCACTTGCTTTAGCCAATTGGTTATATGGTTATTTTGTTTTACCAGAATCTTTAGATAAAGCCCATCGCAGGCCTTTTGAATGGAAGCGGGCTAACCCTTTAGGTTCTTTGCTGCAGTTAAAAAAATATCCCGCAGTGGCTGGTTTGATAGGTTCGCTGGTGTTAATCTATTTAGCTGCTCATGCTGTTCAAAGCAATTGGAGTTTTGTAAATATTGAAAAATTCAAATGGTCTCCTAAAATGATTGGTATTTCCTTAGGAATTGTTGGCCTTTTAGTGACCTTAGTTCAAGGGTTATTAATTAGAGTCATTAATCCCAAAATTGGGAATGAAAAAAGTGTTTATTTAGGACTTACTTTATATACTCTTGGTTTACTGTTTTTTGCTTTTGCAACGCAAAGCTGGATGATGTTTTTATTTTTAGTTCCTTACTGTTTGGGAGGGATTGCTGGTCCTGCTTTACAATCAATTATTTCTGGTAATGTACCTGCCAATGAACAGGGCGAGTTACAAGGTGCTTTAACTAGTTTAATTAGTGCTACTTCTATCATTGGACCACTTATTATGACAGGTTCTTTTGCTTATTTTACGAGTCAATCAGCTCCATTTTACTTCCCCGGTGCTTCTTTTTTATTAGGGGCAATTTTTATGTTATGTAGCTTAATTTGGGCGTACAACGCTTTACATATAAAAAAGATCAAGAAATAAAATGGCCCTGTTTAAAACAGGGCCAGCATATCCCCCGATATGCTTAGTAACAAATTAAAGTTTCTTTAATTCATTTAATATTTGATTTAATGATTTCTTTTGTGGTTTCAGAGAAATCACTGGTGTATTATATAGTGTTTTTACATTTGTTTCACTGTAATAAAATTGATTTCCAATTAACGAGATACTAATTAAATGGGCCTTTTTTTGAAGTGGTACTAAATTGGAAGAGAAACTTCTTGAATTGAGTTCAGGTTTTAATTCAATTGACAAATTGTAATCATCAGTAGTCATAAATACCAAACTGTTTTTATTCGTAAAGTTAGGTGGCAGAATGACGTTCAATTTGCCTACGATGCCAATATTTTGCATGGGTCGTGCTATTAAAATCCATCTTAATTGATTGGTAGTTATAGCATATTGTTCAATATCTTTTGATCCACCGATTCCTGGTTGTTTAAAAATGGCTAATTGAAATTGATTAGAGCTTGCTTCATTCCAATTAAATAGTGGATCCATTTGTAATTGCGTAGATAGAACGCCAGATTCGTCCCCTCTGTAAATTCGCATTTGTTGCATTACCTTATTGTCTTCATTGCCTAATCTTATTTCGTAGGAAATAGTAGGGGCAATTTCGAGTGATTGGCCATTAGAAGAGGCGAGAATGCAAATGCCCATATCTGTTTCTAGTAATTCAGTATTATTATGGGTTGATTTTAGTGTTCTTATGAAAGCAGATTTTTCTCTCATCACTAATACCTTAACTTCTACTTTTCCCGGAATCAAATTTCCAGTACTATTGATAAAGGCATTGGCTGGAAAAAATATTTTTAGTCGATCAGAGAATGTGATGGTCTTGCCTGCTGCCCCTATTAAACTATCTTTATATTCATAAACAGCTGTAGAATCTATTATTCTATTGATGGCAGCATAGGTTGGGACAGACGCAGACCAACTCGTATCATTCATATCAGTTCCCGAGTATAAAGTGAAATTACCTTCAGAAATCTCTTTCTTACATGATGCTAATAGTATGAAACCTAGCATTGCAAAAAGTCCATATTTTCTGATTTTAATTCGCATTTTTAATTAGATACTAGTATTGGTTTTATTGTTGCCTATCTTTTGTTTAAATTGAATCTTAAACCCATCATCAACCCTCCAATACTAAATCTTTGATTAAAAGAAGCTTCGGGCCTGGTCATATTCGATAAATTATATCTAAAGTAGGGTTCAAAAAATAATTGAGTAGTATAATTGATTCGCTTAGTAACGCTTATACCAGCATAAAGACCAAGCCCAATATTGCTTTTATAAGCCATATTCGTTTCTTTATTCAGTGCAACAGTAGATAAGCTACTATCTAGCATTACTCCTTGGTACCAGCTTGAAATATTAATTATTGCTCCTGCTGTTAACCCAATTCTCAAATCGTCGTTGCCCATTTGATAACTAGCTAAAATAGGGATGTCTAAACTTCTATACCTATTTGTTACAGTATTAGTTTTGAATCCAATTTGAGTGAGTGTGCTAGTATCTCTTACCAATAAAGTGTCTCCTGGGGCTCTAATAATTGCCCTAACTGATATTACCGTTGTTGTTCTGGTTTCATTTTCTGTTCTATAGGTAAATCGTTCATTAATTTGCGAATATTGAAGCCCAGTTTTAATAGAGAAATGATCATTAAGCGGTTTTACAATTCTAAATCCTGCTGTAAATCCTGGTCTTAATGATTCACTACTGTCTTTCCTGCTCATTAATTGAGTACTTGCTGTATTATTCGTAACTGTTTTAAACGGTATATCAGGTGAAAAAAACACTTCTAAATCCCAATCGGGGTTTCTCATTTTTCTATCAGTAGGGCAAATCACAACATTTTTAAAACTTGATGCATGATTGTATTTATTGACCTCTTTAGTGAATAATGTATTCCATTTTTTTTGCTGTTTAATATATGCATTTCCAGCTTTTTCAGATAGTTCATAGCCTTCAAAACTTGCTTCTGTATTTATAGAATCTATGATAATATTATTGCTATTGATGCCTGCATTATTTTCCGCTTTATTGTTTTCGATAGTTTGATCAAATGGAAATATGGATTGATCCTGTTTAAAAGAGCGGGTAATATTTTTACGATTTAGTTTCCATTGAGTTTTAGTTTCCATTCCTGTTTTTTCATTCCTGATTAATCCCTCTTTTGTGGCTGCCTCAGGAGTTTCGTCAACAATTGGTTCTGTTGTTTTTGTAGCTGCTGGGGTTGTATTTATATCAGGAATACGTAAATACAAATAAGCAGCTATAGATCCAACAAAAAAGAGTAATAGGATTGAAGCGGCAGCCATGTATTTTTTGGGAAACCATGCAATTACTCTTCTTTTATCCTCTTCATCAGGTTTTATTTTGTTCCATAAATGAGACGGAACCGGTGCAGTATAGTGATATAATTTATCTTGAATATAATCATCAAAACCTTCGCGTGGCTCAGATAAGTCGTGCGCAGCAATTTTATCCCATAACGTCGTAGTAGACACTGGGCTACTATATTGCTGTAGTTTTTGGTTAAAAATGATATCAAATTCCTTATTGGTCATTAAACTGCAATCTTTTGTAGTTGCAAGATTTGTGTCTGCAACATTTTTCTTGCTTTCACCAATTGACTTCTGCTGGTGCCTGCTTGAATGTTCAACATTTGTGCTATTTCATCGTGACTATACCCTTCAATTACACTTAGGTTAAAAACCATTCTATATCCTTCTGGTAAAGCACTAATTAGTTTTAATAAATCTTCTTCCCCTAAATAATTAAAAGCACTTGGATCGATGGATGGTAAATCTGCGTGATGGTCATCAATTTCTTTGAAACTCATTTTCTTTCGCTCTAAATGCCTGATGGCAGTATTGACCACAATTCTTCTGATCCATCCTTCGAATGAGCCTTCAAATTTGAATTGGCTTATATATTGAAAAACTTTTATAAATGCATCCTGAAGCATGTCTTCTGCTTCCATATTGTCTTTGGCATATCTAAGGCATACGCCCATCATCTTACCAGCATGTTGCTCAAATAGCATACGCTGGCAGATTGGGTCCTGCTTAATACAGCCTTTTATCAACTCGTGCTCTGTCAAATGAGGGTTATTTAGGGTTGACAATATATAGACGACAACTAAGACAAAAATGCTGCCTAATCATCTAGAACAAGTCAAATTTGAATAAAAAAGCCCCTAAATGTTAAGGGGCTTCTTTAATTTATCAAATATTTAATATTTACAACCTTAAAAATTGGTCGTGTATATAGTCTACCACACTGACTAAACTACCAGTTTCTTTGAAAACTTTTAATTGGCGATCTGCCCCGGTACCTACTTCAAAAATTTTGGCCACATGTTCTACTACATGCCTGCTTCCTAACTCGTCTACCACATCGTCTACAAAATCAAGTAATTCATAAATGAGTGCCTTAGTATCAACTTCTGTTTCTTTACCAAAATCAATTAGTTTGCCGTCTATTCCATATCTACTTGCCCTCCACTTGTTCTCATTAATGAGCGACCGTTGGTATATCATGAAATTCAAGTTTTGGTTGCGCAACTTGTAAATTTTGGCGCAGATTGCCTGAAAAAGCGCTGCAATAGTCATGGTTTCCATGATATTCATAGGGACATCACAGATTCTGAATTCCACGGTATTAAAGAAGGGGTGTACTCTTAAATCCCACCATATTTTTTTTGCGTTGTCTATACAGTTGGTTTTGATTAAGAGGTTAACATAGTTTTCATATGCTTCAAAACTCTCAAAATGGTCGGGGATTCCTGTTCTGGGAAATTTATCAAATACTTTGGTTCTAAAAGATTTGTATCCGGTATCTCTAGATTCCCAAAAAGGGGAGTTAGTACTTAATGCATACACATGGGGTAAAAAATAACGGGCTGTATTAGCTATATGGTTTGCCATTTTTCGGTCTTCCATACCTACGTGAACATGTAGTCCAAAAATTAAATTACTTCTTGCCGCTTCCTGTAATTCATTTACGATTTGATTGTACCTAACATGGTCGGTAATTAATTGGTTTTCCCAGTGGCTGAAAGGATGCGTGCCTGATGCCCCAACCCATAATCCGAGGTCTCCAGCTATTTGCGCAATATTGCCTCTTAAAGAGGCCACATCTTTAAAAGCTTCATCAATATCCTTACAAATATCTGTTCCTACTTCTACCACAGCTTGGTGCATTTCTGCTTTAACCTTGTCTTTCATGGTTAATTGACCCACCTGTACAATTTTTTGTTCATGGCTCTTAAGCTCCCTAGAAATGGGATCTATCACCATGTATTCTTCTTCTACTCCTAAAGTAAAATGCTTGTAACTTAATTTAGACATATATTTTTCGAGATGGCTTTTAATATAATGGCTGACCGTTTGCGCTTCTTTTGATATACGCTCCCCAAGTTAAATTGTCCTTGCCTTCTTCTTGCGCTAATGCTTTCTCAATGGCATAATTGGCTGCTGTTTCTACTACCCAATCAAAATTTTCTTGGCCTACGCTTTTAATATCTGCATCTGGTGCCGGATTGCAAAAATCGATTGCATAAGGTACTCCGTCCCTTAATGCTAATTCTACAGTATTGAAATCGTACCCTAAATACTGGTTGATTTTGATGACAATATCAGTCATCATTTTTATTTTTTCCGCTGATGGTTTAAAATCTGCTGCATATCTTAAATGATGTGGATTTCTTGGCTCGTAAGACATAATACGAACATGCTTTCCTCCAATACAATAACAGCGATAATATTCTTCAAAAATTATTTCTTCTTGTAAAAGCATAACCAACTGTCCCGTTTCAGCATGCTTTTCAAAGAAATCATTCATGTCTGTTAATTTGTAAACGTTTTTCCAGCCACCTCCAGCAAAAGGCTTCATATAAGCAGGAAATCCAACATAATTAAAAATTCCCTCCCAATCTAATGGATACGATAAATTACTGAAAGATAATTCAGCTGTATCAGTAGGTAAATCTTTAGAAGGAAGTATTACTGTTTTAGGAACAGGAACATCAATTTTAGTAGACAAACAATTATTAAAAAACTTTTCATCTGCACTCCACCAGAATGGATTATTGATAACTGCTGTTCCACAAAGGGCTGCATTTTTTAAATACGCCCTATAAAAGGGTACGTCTTGGCTTATACGATCTATGATTACAGCATAACCGCTGTTTTCTCCCTGAATTACTTTGTCAATTTTAACAGCTTCGGCAGTAATGCCTTTTACTTGCTTACTATTTATTCTTTCGATAAATGCATTGGGGAAACTTCTTTCTTGTCCAAAGAGGATACCAATTTTTTTCATGAGTACAAATTTTAGTCTTGATTTGTAATTTAAGCTATCCTTGCATAAATAAAAAAATCTACTTGATTATTTTTTATACTATATGTTTCAAATAATCTAATTTTCAGCCTACTTTATTATGGCATTCCCCTATTTTTGAACTTATGCGTCTTAATAACACTCCTTTATCAGCTGATATAAAAGTTGAATCAGTTCAAGTACATTCTGAATATTTAGAAAGACCCGTAACCATTGATATCTACTTGCCTCATCAAACTATTCACTTAGATCAAGTAAGTATACTGCTGATTAATGATGGACAAGATTTATTAAAAATGTCTTTTGCTAATACACTTTCACAATTAATTACCGAAGATCGAATTGAGCCTTTGGTATGTATTGGCATTCATTGTGGACCACAACGCAAAATGGAATATGGTACTGCATTTTCTGCAGACTTTGAAGGGCGAGGAGCTCATGCAGGATTGTACACCAAATTTATTTTTGATGAATTGTTGCCTTTTATTAGAAAGAAATACAGTGCTCCTTCTTTCAAGGATAAGTCTTTTGCAGGTTTTTCTTTAGGGGCATTAAGTGCAATGGATATTGTTTGGAATCATGCTAGTGAATTTAGAAAAGTGGGTTTATTTAGTCCATCTCTTTGGTGGCGTAGAAAAGCCTATGATGATGGATATGATGATGAACAAGATCGTTTAATGCACTTACAAGTAAGAAATGGAACTTTTCATCCTTGGCTACAATTTTTTATTGAGTGTGGCACATTAGATGAAACAGCTGATAGAAATAAAAACGGCATCATTGATTCAATTGATGATGCGCTAGATTTAATTATTGCATTAAAAGCAAAAGGATATACCCATCAACATATTGAATATTTGCAGATAGAAGATGGTAAGCATGATATTGCTACATGGGAAAAAGCTATGCCTCAGTTTTTAAAATGGGGGTGGGGTAAGTAAATCAATCTTGTGATTGTGGTATAAAAATCAATAGAACCCTTGATGCTTCTTATTAAAAAAAAGGCCCCGAATTTTCGGGACCTTTTTTTATGTATTAAGTAGGTTATTAGAAAATATAACGTACGCCTAATTGCATAGACCAGGTACTAGCCAAGCTTAAGTTATCTACCCAAGGCTTGTTTACTAACTGACCACTTTGCTGTTGTAAGTTAAAGGTTGGACGACCAGTTCCATCATATCCTCTGAAGATCAAAGGCTGATTGGTAGTAGTAATTTGTCTTAAACCAGAAGACTTGAACAACATGTTTCCAAAGTTGAAGATATCAGCAGTGATTTGTAAAGTATGCTTACGACCACCAATATTTGTAAAGATATCTTGTACAACTCTTAAGTCGAAGCGGCTTACCATTGGTAAATAAGCTTCGTTACGTCCTGCATATTGACCAATATTTTGTCTTAAGTAAGGAGTTGCGTCAACAAATTGTTGCCATGCAGCCAATTGCTCAGCAGCAGTTCTTGCAGGGTTTCCGCCAGATGCAGCTTGTGCAACAAAGTTTGGAGTATAATCAATGAACATTAAATCAGATGCGTTATTTCCATCATTGTTTAAGTCTCCATTGTAAGTGTAGCTATAGTTGTTTCCTTTTGCAATTTCACCAAATAAACTAATGGTAGTTGCAAAGTTTTTAGCATACTCAAATTTGTAAGACAATGAAGTGATGACTCTGTGTGGAGTAACATAAGCTGAGTTAAATAACTGCTGAGCATTTTGCGTAGCAGTTGTTGGATTACTCTGCCAAGTTGAAGTTGCTTGGCTACCAGGGTTAGCAGTTAATTCATTTGCAAAACTTCTAGTGTATGCTATTGTTCCAAAGAATCCTTTTGTGGAAGTCTTCGTTACTTGTAAAGTTAATGATCCACTATTACCTCTTGACGCATTTTCTAAGATAATTGCAGAACCTAAATTACTGTATAATCTTCTGTCTGCAGCAGCCGCAAAACGAGGTCTTGCATCTAAACCACCATTCAATACAGCATTAGTGGCACGCTCATTAGCGTTTCTCATGATTACTGCATTGATATCTTTGGTAATCAAAGCTTCTGCAGTAATACTCCATCCATTACCTAATTTCTTGTCTACAGCAATATTTGTTCTCCAAACTTGAGGGAATTTGAAATTAGGATCCATCATGACGATGTTCGCATTGTTGCCTAAAACACCAGGGGTTGGGCTAAAGCTTCCACGATACGCATCTGGATTTGGATTGAATAAGAAGTTGCCTAACAATGCAGGGCTGGTAACTGCCTGACTTGCTTGGTACATTTGGCTATTACTTGGCATATTAGTCAAGTAAACAAAAGGAATTCTACCAGTGAATAAACCTGTTCCACCTCTTACTACTAAATTTTCGTTGTCAACCTTGTAACGGAATCCAACTCTAGGAGAGAAGTATAAAGTGCTCTGTGTAGGCCACTCGCTTGTTTTGTATTGAGTTGGAACCCCATTTCTATCAGGGAATCTTAAGGCAGAAACGTTTGGATTCTCTAATGGTGCTTCCGGGAACATTATTTTATCTACACGTAAACCATAAGTTAACTTAAAGTTTTCGTTCACGTTAAACTCATCTTGAGCATAAATGCCCAATTGACCAACTTTTAAGTCTGCTGCATATACGGCAGGCTTAGCTGGGTCTAAAGAGAAAGTATAAGAGAAGGCTGCTGGAGGTCTGTTAGTAATAAAATCATTTAATGAATTAAATGCATAGTAACTAGCAGATCCTGGCATAAACATATTACCTACACTTTGGTACTCATAAGTAGCACCACCAGTGATGGTATGCTTTCCAGCATAGTAAGTGAAGTTATTGGTAATGGTAAATACATCATTCTTTACATCGTTGTTTCTGGTAAATGGATCAGAACCAGCTGACATATAGTTTTGTCCATTGTTGTTGAAGATATCGATGGTTGGGAATATGCCACCTGCAACAGAACGGGTTGCTTGAATTTTAGAGAAGGTAGCAATAAACTGATTGGAGAATTTGCTATTGAAGTTTGAGTTTAATTCAATAGAACCTGTTCTTACTACATCTTTAAATTGGTAGTTAGAATTAGCAAAAGACATTGAGTTTAAGCTAAAACGGTTATTCGGTAAACGTGAAATTGAACCGCCTCCTGCAGGAGTAAACGATGGGTTATTTGGGATACTTGATCCGTTTAAAGCCTGATCGTTAAAGCTGCTTAAATCACTATACTTTAATGTTAGCTTATGATTATTATTGATATTCCAATCAATCTTAGCCAAAATTTTAGTGTTCTTAGAAAGGAAGTTCGGGAAGTTATCAAAAGCACCTGGATCATATCCGTAAGCAGTCCTTAAATGATTAGCAAATTTTGCTAATGAATCTACACTGGTGTTACTCACGTTACCAGCACCAGAACCGCCTCTTGGGCTGAATGTGATACCTGGTCTGTTACCTTCTTCTTCTTCATAAGATGCAAAGAAGAATAATTTATTTTTAATGATTGCTCCACCTAAAGTAGCACCAAAGATTTTATTGCTTGATTGAACAAGTGGAGGTAATTTGGTATCTCCTACATTTAAACCATTGTAATCTTGGTTTCTGTATAATCCATAAACAGATCCTCTTAGAGTATTGGTACCGCTTTTGGTAACAGCGTTAATACCAGCACCAGTAAAACCTGATTGTCTTACATCAAAAGGGGCAATGTTTACTGAAACCTCTTCAATTGCATCAATTGAAATAGGGCTTGCACCACCGCCTGGTAATGGATCAGAACTTAAACCAAAGTTGTTGTTTAAATTTGCACCATCAACTTGGGTATTGTTAAATCTACCATCTCTACCAGCAAAACTAGTTCCGTTTGCTTGAGGTGTTACACGGGTAAAATCGTTAATACTACGACTAATAGTAGGCATGGTATTTAACATACGCTGGTTAATAACAGTTGAAGCACCGCCAGACTTGTCTCCGCTGGATTTTTTCTTCAAAGCATTAACTACTACTTCACTTAGTACCTTAGACTCGTCTATCAAGGTAGGGTTAATTACATAAGGCTCACCCAATAAAAGATAAATATCATTTATTGTTTCGGCCTTTAAACCAGTAAAACTGATCTTTAGTGTGTAAGGGCCACCAGTTCTTAAACCTGGTAATGTGAAAACACCACCCTTTTTTGCTAAAGAAGAATACTGAGTACCAGATGGGGTGTGTACAGCAACAAGGCTGGCACCTTCAATGGGTTGCCCATCAGCAGTTTTTACAACCCCTGTGATACTACTTGTAGTAACCTGGGCGGTTGTGATCAAAGTTGCTAAGACAGCAACCATAATCATTGAAATTCGTTTAAAAATTCTCATAATCTTGGTTTTGTGCGGCAAATATCCAACTAAAGCCGTATGTACCCAAAATCTTGTTAAAATAAAGACCTTTTTTTGGCCTAATTATGAACATTACCAAGTGAATTTTTATAAGTGAATATTTTTTAAGTATTTGATAGTCATATTATTATGCGTGTTATTGATGATTTTAAGAGGGCATTAGTAAACCAGTGTTTGTTAATAAAAACTTAACCTACATCCAAGTTGCAACATCCAATTACTGCTTCTAGCAGGATTAAAGCGTTGATTTAGCTCAAATAAAGGCTGATCTAAGATGTCTGGATCAAATGAATAAGTAGGTACCAAAGTTTGGTTGTTTATAAAACCTTCAAATTTTATTAGTCGTTTTCTATTTCCAGGAACCAATAATTGTTCTCCCCAATTTTTATTCAATAAATTGGCAGCATTCAGTAATTCAAGTGCAAGTGAACACCTGACCGATTGAGTAGCAATTTTAAATGGGAATTGGAAATGAAATTTTAAATCAAATCGATGACTAAACGGAGACCTGCTTCCATTTCGCTCTGCATATTGACCTCTTCTATTTTGTAGATAAGAATTGTTTGCAATAAAGTAGGCTAATGCTTCTTTTTGTTGTTCAATGGTATAATAGCTATCTTTCTTTTTGAGCGGAATAAAATACATATTTTCTATTTCATTGGGGTAGGGTATATAAATGAGATCGTAACCACCCGTATTGGGTGCATCACCTGATAATGTATTTCCATCGTAAACAAAACTGAATGGACTGCCTGATTGACCCGTATAATGAACAGACCAATTGAATTGTCTTTGTTTTATGCTTTTTTTATTTACCTGGTATTCTGCATAAATTAAGTGCCCTCTACTAAAATCTGAAATGGCAAGGGTAGTATTATTTCTTCCGTTGATTTGTTCATTTAATTTCCAATGATTTAATGGGATGGAAAAATTTCCATCATATATAGAAAATGCGTTACTGTAAGAATAATTCATTAACCACCTATTATTTTTGTGTTGCATTACCCAATGGATACTAGCGCTGTAACCATATCCATTTTGGTGTTCCATATTTTTAATTAGAATGATTTCATTATATGGATTAGAACCATTTGGCAAGATTGGTATATTCAAGGGTTGATTGGGGGATTGAATCCACCGCTGATCAACTCCTTGTAATTGTACTTGTGTGGGGTTGATGTTAATATTTTCAAATCCTATTTCACTAAGGTTTTGAAAGTACATCCAATTCGTTCCTATTTTATTATAATCATTTAGCTTAGTATCAGTTTCTAATGTTGTTCTCCAAATAGTGGGCATTTTTATTTTTTCAGCGCCTACATAAACCGTTCCTTTATTAGTACTGTACTGAGAAGGGAATGCAGTTTGGCCATTGTTATTTATTGTATTTAATACAAACCCCTTTAATTGTTGATTATTCGCATAATGGTGTTGTATTTTATTCCCATTATTGCTCAATATTCCAGATAGCCATGCGTAGGGTATTCTTCCAGAAAAAATGCCCGTACCAATTTTAATAGTTGAATTGATTAATGGAATAAATGTTTTGATATGTATTCTAGGGGAAGCTGCAGAACTTAGTTTAGGTAGCTTCCCTGATTGTGCACCCCATATAGTATGATACTGTTGTAAAACAGGTAGTGCTGTGTCTTGGGTGAAAGCATCCGCCTCTGTTTCATTTAAAAAATTTTCTCCATTCAGCCTTATACCTGCATAAAGGTTAATATTTTTAAATACCGTAGTATGATAATTAAAATAAGCAGCAGCCTTCATTATTTTTAATTGGGCTAATGGGTCATTAGCTGCATGACTGTTCCTACTTTGATTAATGCTGAAATCAACTGTATTTCTATTTTGTAAAAAATTACTGATGCTATAGTAAAAAAATTGACCGTGTCCGTTGGTTATAAAACGGTTATTTAGGATGCTATAATCAACGTCGTATCCCCATTCAATCCAATGCCTGCTGTTTAGTTTGCTCCAGCGATTGGTTACATTAAAATTGGATTGTGTGAGAAAATTTTGGAAAGTTTCTTCACCCGCCCCCAACATAAGCATGCCTTCTCCATCTAATATTCTTAAACTTGGAAATGACTGTAATCTAGGTTCTGTAACAGTGCTATGGTGAATAAATGCAAAGAGTAATTTGTGCTGCTTAAAGTTGTTGATGCTTTTTTTCCATTCAACACTTGTAGCAAAATATTGGTGTGATTGAATTTTTCCATTATTAGAAAATTGTAAGATGGCTGAAGAGCTTAATTGGTTGTTGCTACGAAATCCATTGGACCATTTTACATTGATAGTTATGGCTTGTTTTTTCTTGAATAATACATCCAGCCGAAGGGCTATTTTTTGCGAATTATTATTTTCTGTTTGATCAAAACTGCCAATATCATAGCCATACCGATCTTTCATCGTTTGTCTAAAACGGTTAAGTTTTTCTATGCGATTGGTTTCACCGATATATTCGTTGGTATTAAAAGGTCTTGTAATACTTTCATTTACTTGATCTATATTGATAAAATAAAATGATTTATTCGTTGATATAGGTCCGCTAATATTAACTCCTGAGTGCCAGTATTGATGCGCATTACTTCTGCTAGTAGTATATATTTCTTGTGATGCTTTATTTTTCCCAGATCGAGTAGTCATGTTCAATGCTGCTCCAGTAAAACTGCCTAAGGATGCATCATATGGCGAAACTAATAATTGCATTTGCTCAAAACTTTCCGGTGCTGCAACTAATATTCCTGTTTCGCCCATGATTGTTCCAGTAGGTGATAATCCGAATAAATCATTTTGTAAAACCCCATCTATATAAAAAGAATTGAATCGATAATTTTGACTTGAAAATGACACTGCTCCAGTTTGATCATTTTTTATATATGCTTGCGGTTGGTGTATCATTAAACCACTTAGTCCATTTCCTCTTATTGGCATTTGATCCAATAAATTAATAGGTTGACCATTATTATTTGTTCTGCTAGAACTGCTTACTAGAATGGGTTTTAAATAATTTATGGAAGCTTGTAATGGAATATTAATTAATACATCTTCACCAAGAATAACGGTAATGAAATTAATTTGCATAGTATCAGCTAATGGGTAGATTACTTTAAGTTGGTAATTACTTGCTGGTTTTACTTGATAAAATCCATAAGCCCCGCTTTTATTACTGATTGTTTCTATTTGTTGATTAGTGCCCTGATCGGTTAATATCAAAACTGCCCCAATTGCGGCTTTATTGTTAAAGCTGATTTTGCCGCTTATTGAGCCAGTGGTATGCTGCGACTTTAATCCCATAGGAATCAAAATAAAGCCCCATACAATCATAATCCATTTCATCTCTAATGATTTGTATTCAATGCTACTACGATCATTTGTTAATTTGATGCGTATTTATACCATTGTACATTGTTTTAAAGCGGTTGCTTGAGTTGATTTTTGTAATTTTGCACCTCAATTCATTATATGTTAGATAGTATAGTAGCTGCAATAGAAGATATCAGGAATGGGAAAATGGTTATTGTGGTAGATGACGAAGACCGTGAAAATGAAGGTGACTTTATTATGGCTGCCCGTTTTGCAACTCCTGAAGCGATTAATTTTATGAGTAAGGAAGGCCGTGGATTGATTTGTGCAGCTTTAACGGAAGAACGTTGTAATGAGTTAGCATTAACGCCCATGGTTAGTTCCAATACTTCATTACATGAAACCGCATTTACGGTTTCTATTGATTTAATTGGTCAAGGAACTACTACAGGTATTTCTGCTCATGATCGTTCCAAAACAATTCAAGCTTTGGTTAATCCTAATGCCAAAGCTGCTGACTTTGGAAGGCCTGGGCATATTTTCCCTCTCAAAGCTAAATCTGGTGGGGTTTTGAGAAGAAGTGGCCATACTGAAGCTACGGTTGATTTAGCAAGATTAGCAGGATTGGAGCCTGCTGGTGTTTTGGTTGAAGTCATGAATGAAGATGGTTCTATGGCGCGCTTACCTCAACTGTTAGAAATTGCGAAAAAATTCGGGTTGAAGATTATTTCCATTAAAGACCTGATAGATTACCGCTTAACTTCTGATTCTTTAATTGAAGAATTAGTAAGGGTAAATATGCCTACTAAATTTGGTCAATTTGAATTGGTAGCCTTTAAAGAAAATTTATCTGGTGCGGAACATCTTGCTTTAATAAAAGGTTCTTGGAAAAAAGATGAGCCCGTATTAACTAGGGTACATAGCAGTTGTTTTACTGGAGACATTTTAGGAAGCTTGCGGTGTGATTGTGGTGAGCAATTGCATAAAGCTATGCGAATGGTGGATGCTGCTGGTGCAGGAGTTATTCTATATATGAATCAAGAGGGCAGGGGCATTGGATTAATTAACAAGTTGCGTGCGTATCAATTGCAAGAACAAGGAATGGATACTGTTGAAGCGAATATTAAATTAGGCTTTGGGATGGATGAAAGAGATTATGGGGTGGGGGCTCAAATTCTTCGTTCATTAGGGATAACCAAACTAAAATTGATGAGCAATAATCCCCGCAAAAGAGCTGGTTTAAAAGGATATGGTTTAGAAATTGTTGAGACTGTTCCCATTGAAGTAGCTCCTAATCCACACAATGAAAAATATTTAGAAACCAAAAGAGACAAACTGGGCCATGCTATTTTAGGAGAATAAATGATTATTTTCTTCTCTTTTTAATCAATTGCTTTGTTTCGTCTAATTCTTTTTTCAATTGAATAGTATAAAGCGTAAGCTCTTCTACTTTTTTTAAGAGTAATGCATTCATTTTACCAAGATCTAAGCCATCTTTCATTACTTCATCGGTGGTTTGTACCTCAGGTAAATGTTGATTGGTTTTAATGTATTGATCCAATTCGTTCAAAGGCATTAATTTATAATCCTTATGGAATACATGGTCATACCAGTCTTTTGAGCTTTTTATAGCTACTTTTACTTTCTCGGTTAGTATACCTTGTTCTACATATAATTTATAGCCGTCTACTAGTGTATTAACGTCACCTATTTTTACCCTTCCTTCATATGAATCAATGGAGAAAAATTCTTTTTCTATTGCATCTGATCCTGCTTTATGACTTATTTTAAATGTCTGTGGGGTTTTAAGTACTTCGTCTCCGGAAACCCTTGCACCAATGGTCCAATAACTTAAGTTTTTAGGATTGGATACATCCCCATTCGAGAACATAATTGAGGGCTCGTTTTGTCCACCTGATGCCCACTCGTTACTTAATTTTAATAAAATATTCTTATTTCTGGTATTGCCAGCTGCTTTTTTTATTTCCAATGGTGCCCCAGGATTTAAAATGCCAATTCCAACAAATCCTGCTTCGGGAAATACATTTTGTTTATCGCCTGTAGCGGCTGCATTTTCATCAACAGTTGCTGTTGCCGTTTTGGGTTTACCGCTTGTGGTGGGTCTTTGTGCTTTTGCTGTCAAATGAACTAACAAAAATGCGGCTGAAAGTAGCAAAACTCTTTTCATATAAAAAATGCTTGATCGAGTTAATAACGAAATTATTGCAAAATTAGTGTGCTGATTTTTGGGATGAACTAAAAAGGCGCCCTCTTGGACGCCTTTTACTTATCTGTGATGAGGTGGATGTTCAGCATCTTCCCTTTCTTTTTCTTTGTCGTAAGCCTTGATTATAGCTTTAACCAATCGATGTCTAACTACATCTTCTTCAGTTAATTCTATATGCGCTATTCCATCTATATTCTTTAAGATTCGAGTAGATTTATCTAATCCACTGCGCATATTCCTTGGTAAGTCAATTTGTGTTGGGTCTCCAGTAATGATTGCTTTAGCATTCGCACCAATTCTAGTTAAGAACATTTTTAACTGGAGGTCATTGGTGTTTTGGGCTTCATCTAAAATAATAAATGCATTGTCTAATGTTCTACCTCTCATATAGGCTAATGGAGCTATTTCAATGGTTCTAGTACTCATATAATAACCCAATTTGTCTGCTGGTATCATATCGTCTAGTGCATCGTACAATGGTCTTAAATATGGATCAATTTTTTCCTTTAAATCTCCAGGCAAGAAGCCTAAGCTTTCTCCAGCTTCTACTGCAGGTCGGGTTAAAATGATTTTTTTAACTACTTTATTTTTAAGTGCTCTTACCGCTAATGCAACAGCAGTATAGGTTTTACCTGTGCCCGCTGGTCCTATTGCAAATACAATATCGTTTCTATCTGCAGCGTGTACCAATTTTTTCTGATTTTGCGTTCTTGCTCTAACCGTTTTTCCATTAGGTCCAAAAACCAAGATATCATTGGGATTACGATCAATAAAATTATCTACCGCTTCTGCATCATCTCCTCCTAAAATTTGTTCAAAATAGCCTTCACTTAAATGTCCATTTCGCTGCAAATACTGAACAATTAAGTCTATTTTTTCTCGGGCAGTGTCAATTTGTTCGGGTGCTCCGCTCAATTTTAACTGAGTGCCTCTCGATAAGATTTTTAGTAAGGGGAACTTTTTCTTAAGTAAATCTAGTTTGCCGTTATTTACGCCAAAAAATTCAATGGGGTTTACCGACTCTAGGCTAATGATTGTCTCTGTCAATCTTTACGGTTTTAGTGATAGAATTAAAAACAGGGGATTTAATTATCGCCTTTCTCAAATTTAATAAATAGCAATACTTAAATCCTAATGATTCTTATTAACAGTTGTGGAAAGAATAAAGTTTAACGATTCCCTAATCTGTCTTTACAAGGCTTTCAAAGCGGCGATGGTAGCAACTGGGTCTTTCGACTTAAAGACAGTATTTCCAGCGACTAATACATCAGCGCCTGCTGCTAAAATACTGGGTGCATTTTCGAGGGTCACTCCGCCGTCAATTTCAATGAGGCAATGGCTGTTTTTTTCAACAATTAATTTTTTTAAAGACCTAATTTTTTCAAGGGTTTGTGGAATAAAATGTTGTCCACCAAAACCGGGATTCACACTCATTAAGCAAACCAAGTCTAGGTCTTGAATAATATCTTGTAAAAGATGCACTGGAGTATGCGGATTTACTGCAACACCCGCTTTCATCCCTAATGATTTAATCTGTTGAATATTTCTATGTAAATGATTGCAAGCTTCAATATGAACCGTTAAAATATCTGCTCCTGCTTCTTTAAAAGCAACAGTATATTTTTCCGGTTCTTCTATCATTAAATGCACATCGCATACTTTTTTAGTGGCTGTTCTAATATGACTAATTACTGGGAGTCCAAAACTAATATTAGGAACGAATCTACCATCCATCACATCCAAATGAAACCAATCTGCTTGGCTTTCATTTAAAAAGGCGCAGTCTTCTGCTAAATTCAAAAAATTTGCACTTAAGAGGGAAGGGGCTATTATGGGCATGAATTAAATTTAAATGAATTGATCTTTAGAGCCTTGTTACCGATGTTGCAAAAGTATATTCTTTTATAAGGAATTTCTAAAAACCTTGTATTCTGTGACAGTTTCCTGACAAAATTAAGCATCGTTCAAACTAATTTTGCGAATCATTCTTTAAATATGAAAAAAATTATCATTGTCTTTTCCAGTCTTTTAATGGCTTCAGCTGCGATGGCTCAACCGGCTATGACTTCTGTGCCTACTGTACCAGGAGATACGCTTCGTTTCGAAGGAGAAAAATATTTCAAAAATGTACAACAGTTGACTTTTGGAGGAGACAATGCGGAAGCTTATTGGAGTTTTGATAGCAAGCATATTGTTTTTCAAAGAACGAATCCAAAAGAAGGGATTAATTGCGATCAAATTTTTGTGGGTAAAGTTCCGACCAAATTGGGAGAAAAATTTGAATATAAATTAGTTGGAACAGGAAAGGGAAGGTCTACCTGTGCTTATTTTATGCCTGATGGGAAGCATATTATTTATGCTTCTACGCATGAAGGAGGGAGCGATTGTCCGCCAGTACCAGATAGAACAAAATATGGCAACAAGTATATATGGCCCTTGTATAGTAGCTACGATATTTACATGGCCGATTTAAATGGGAAAATCGTAAAAAAGTTAACGAATGCAAAAGGATATGATGCAGAAGCAACACTTTCTTATGATGGAAAAAAGATGATTTATTGTAGTGATAAAAGTGGTGATCTAGAATTATATATAATGGACTTGGCTTCGGGTAAAGAAAAACAAATAACAACCGATTTAGGGTATGATGGAGGTGCTTGGTTTAGTCCTGATGGGAAGAAAATTGTTTGGCGTGCAAGCAGACCTAAAACGGATGCTGAAATAAAAGAATATAAAGAATTGTTGAAAGAAGGTTTGGTGGCTCCTACCAATATGGAAGTTTGGGTTGCTGATGCGGATGGATCAAACGCCAAACAAATCACTAGTTGGGGGCAAGCCAATTGGGCTCCCAATTTTACTCCGGATAGTAAAGGGATTATTATTTCTAGTAATCATGAATATAAAAGAGGTTTCCCCTTTAATATGTATTTAGTTGATCTAGACGGGAATAATAAACAAAAGATCAGTAGAGACCAAGGTTTCGATGCTTTCCCTATGGTAAGTCCTAATGGGAAGCGAATTGTATTTGGTTCTAACAGAAATAATGGGGGTACTCGAGACACCAATTTGTTTGTAGCAGATTGGGTTAAGCAATAGGAAAATTTGTTTGTTTGTTTGTTTGGTTAGAGTGGTTTACGCGCAAGCGTAAACCATTTCTGTTGTATCTTGCTGCTTAAAATATTTTTTATGCAAACAGGATTTGTACATCTTCATAATTTACTTCGTTGGGTTATTGTTGTGTTGTTATTGATTTCATTAGTAAAAGCATATACCGGGTGGACATCAAAAAAAGTATTTGCTGCAGGGGATAAAAAAACATGGTTATTTACCATGATTGCTTCTCATATCACCCTTCTATTGGGTTTGTATCAAGTTGCTTTGGGTAGGTATGGTATTTTTACTACTACATTGCCAGAAGGAACTTCTTTCATGAAAGATAAGTTCTATCGTTTCTTTTGGATGGAACACCCAATAACAATGATTGGCGCTATCCTCTTTATTACCCTTGCCCATGGAATGGCAAAGAAATCAGTAGCAGATGAAGTAAAATATAAAAAAGCATTTTATTTTTTCTTGATCGCTGCTTTATTATTGTTGGCAGGCGTTCCTTGGCCTTTCCGTGGAGAAATTATTGGAAGACCACTTTTCCCAGGTGCATAATTGCAGTTAAGATTTAAATAAAAAATCATGCCTCATTATATTAAATTAGGTGAAGTTCCCCATAAGCGTCATACACAGTTTAGAAAGCCAGATGGAGGCTTGTATTCTGAGCAATTGTTTTCTACAGAAGGGTTTAACGACGATTATAGCTTGTTATATCATATTCATCCGCCAACTCAAATCATTCATACTGATGAACCAATTGTAGTTGCTCCTAAAGTAGCGGAAGAGAAAATGTTAAAGCATAGAAGCTTTGAAGGTTTTAATGTAATACCTGAAGCAGACTATTTAAATAGTCGAAAGGCAGTTCTGGTTAACAACGACTGTCATATTGTACTGGCCGCACCTCAGCAAAGTTTAACCAGTTATTTTTATAAGAATGCGGATGCAGACGAATTAATTTTTATTCATGAAGGAACAGGCAAGTTGTTAACCCAATATGGTCAACTTTCTTTTTCTTACGGCGATTATATTGTAATTCCTAGAGGTACAATTTATCAGATTCATTTTGATACGCCTGAAAACCGTTTATTTATAGTTGAAAGCTTTAGCCCATTTAGATACCCTAAAAGATATTTAAGTAGACATGGTCAATTATTGGAACACTCGCCTTATTGCGAACGTGATATTAGAGGGCCAGAGAATTTGGTAACTATAGATGAAAAAGGAGATTTCTTAATAAAAACTAAAAAGAAAGGAGTTTTATACGGGTTACATTACGGAACACATCCTTTTGATGTAATAGGTTGGGATGGATGCTGCTACCCTTATATTTTTAGTATTCATGATTTTGAACCAATTACTGGTCGTGTTCATCAACCTCCTCCTGTTCATCAAACATTTGATGCACATAATTTTGTTGTATGTAGTTTTTGTCCTCGTTTATATGATTATCACCCCAATGCAATTCCTGCTCCATATAATCATAGTAATATTGATAGTGACGAAGTATTGTATTATGTAGATGGAGATTTTATGAGTCGGAAGAATGTTACGAGGGGGATGATTACCCTTCATCCTGCAGGTATTCCACATGGGCCTCATCCCGGGTCTGTAGAAAAAAGTATTGGGAAAAAGGAAACCCATGAGTTGGCAGTGATGGTAGATACTTTTCATCCGTTACAATTAACTGAAGAAGCTTTGCGAATCGAAAATCAAGGTTATACGATGAGTTGGGCAGAATAATCCCAAAAAATCCTTAACTTATGGCTTAAACGATTGCTATATGATTAAATTCAACGACATCAAAATTGGAGATTACATGATGGGTGAGTTTGAAGGCAAGCTATGGGAAGGAGAAGTAACCAGGTTAAATGGGGATGAAAAGCAAGTGTGTTTACTTACATCCGTTCAAGAGTTTTGGTTTTCTACTGATCATCTACATCCTATTCCTTTGGATGAAAATGCGCTCCTAAACCTTCAATTTTCTAAACAGGGTTCAGATGATGGCTCTGTGAAGTATTCTAAAGGCGCTTTTAGGCTGGTAACACCAAAAGCAGGAGATTTTTCTTCTATTGAAATGTGGTACAGAGAAGACAGAAGGCATCATCCAAATGTTCACTTTGTACATCAGTTACAAAATCAATACCATGATATGGTAAAAATTCATTTAACTAGGGATCCAATGTAAAAGTGAACTATTCAGCTGAAATAGTCATTTTAATATTCAATTTTAGTCTATCAAAAAATTAAACGCTGGCACTCAACTGCTGGCGTTTTTCATAATTTTGCAGTTGAAAATGGTTAGATTTGGCCTTTAAGGCTGTGGAAAACCTATTTTTTTTAATTTTTTTCCACATTTTCAAGAGTTTTTTCCCCTTATTTTTCATAATTCGGTTGTATTCTAATATCTTTGCAGCCCCAAAAATAGTATGTCGAAACAACCATTGATTAAACAAGACGGAGTAATTCTGGAAGCATTAAGTAATGCTATGTTCAGGGTTAAATTAGAGAACGGTCATGAAATATTGGCCACTATTTCAGGAAAGATGCGGATGCACTATATCCGAATTTTGCCAGGGGATAAAGTAGGGGTTGAAATGAGCCCTTATGATTTGAGTAGAGGAAGAATCATTTTCAGATACAAATAAGTAGCTGAATAATTTAAAGAAACGGAACGTAACAGGAATATAACAGTTAAACAACCAAACAATGAAAGTAAGAGCTTCCATTAAAAAACGCAGTGCCGATTGTAAGATCGTGAAGCGCAAGGGTAAATTATTTGTGATTAACAAAAAGAATCCTCGCTTTAAGCAGCGTCAAGGGTAATTCGATTAATCAAATTAACAGCATAAAACAACTATAATATGGCTCGTATTGCCGGTATTGATTTGCCAAAAAACAAAAGAGGTGAGATTGGTTTAACCTACATTTTTGGTATTGGACGTTCAACAGCTCAGTATATCCTTGAAAAAGCGGGTATTGACTTTGATAAGAAAGTAAACCAATGGAACGACGAAGAGCAGACTGCTATCCGTAATATCATTAACAATGAGTTTAAGGTAGAAGGTGCACTTAGAAGTGAAGTGTCTATGAGTATCAAGCGTTTGTTAGATATTGCTTGTTACAGAGGATTACGTCATCGTAAAGGACTTCCTGTTCGTGGCCAAAGAACCAAAACTAATAGCCGTACAAGAAAAGGTAAACGTAAAACAGTTGCTGGCAAAAAGAAAGCTGCTAAAAAATAAATAGTTAGCCCGAAGTAATCGCTTCGGGCTTTCTTACATAAATAAATCCTTTGTATTGGATCTCTTCTAATTAGGAGAGGGAGATGCAAAGGTTCCGTAACAACGGATTTTTTTTAACCATCCCCTTGGGGAAGACTACCTAAAAAAGCAAAAATGGCTAAACCACAAAAAGCGCAGAACAGTGCAAAAGCTGCTGCCAAGAAAAGAGTAGTAAAAGTAGATGCAGCCGGTGAGGTTAGAATCTCTGCTACTTTCAACAACATCATTATCAGTTTTACCAACAAAACCGGTCAAGTAATTAGCTGGAGCAGTGCTGGTAAAATGGGTTTCAAAGGTTCTAAAAAGAACACTCCGTACGCTGCACAAATGGCTGCTGCTGATGCTGCTAAAGTTGCATTGGATGCGGGCTTAAAGCGTGTTGATGTATTTGTTAAAGGACCAGGTGCAGGACGTGAAGGAGCTATTCGCTCTATTGCACAATCAGGTATTGAAGTTACTTCTATTAAAGACGTTACTCCTATGCCACACAATGGTTGTCGTCCTCCAAAACAAAGAAGAGTATAACAACCCTAAGCCCCAATAGGGGTAGTGGAAATAATATTGAGCCACAAGGTTTCATTTATCAAAAGGTTGCCCGATTCATTTTTTACGATTTTTAACCGATCGAAGCAACGAATTCTAAAAAAATCGAAATGAAAATTTAAACTATGGCACGTTACACAGGTCCTAAGACCAAAATCTCCAGAATCTTTGGCGAACCTATTTTAGGAAACGCAAAGTGGTTAGGTAAAAACTCAAACCCTCCCGGACAGCATGGTGCTGCCCGCAAACGCAAAACTTTAGGCGAATACGCACTACAGTTAAGAGAAAAACAAAAAGCTAAATACACTTATGGTGTATTGGAGCGCCAGTTCCGTAAGACTTTTGAAGAAGCTCAGCGTTTAAAAGGTGTTACCGGTGAAAACCTGATTAAATTATTAGAAGCACGTTTAGATAATACAGTATTCCGTATGGGATTAACTGCTAGTCGCCCTGAAGCGCGTCAGTTAGTTAACCATAAACATATTACTGTTAACGGCGAAATCATGAATGTACCTTCTTACACTTGTAAGCCAGGGGATATTATTGCTTATCGTCCTAAAAGTGCTGACAATTCTGGCATTACTAGCAAAACCCGTGGTAAGAACCCTAAGTTTGGCTGGTTAGATTGGAACGAAACTGAGAAGAAAGGTACGTTCATTACTATGCCAGAGCGCGAGCACGTTCCTGAGAACATTAAGGAGCAGTTGATCGTAGAATTGTACTCTAAGTAATTTTTTCTATTCACCTAATAAGTAAAACACGTTTTAAAATGGCAATATTAAGCTTCCAAAAGCCAGACAAAATCGTTCTTCAGAAAGCAACTGATTTTGAAGGTCAGTTTGAATTTCGCCCTCTTGAGCCAGGATACGGTTTAACCATTGGTAATGCACTTCGCAGAGTACTGTTGAGTTCATTAGAAGGTTATGCTATTGTAGGAATCAAAATTGATGGTGTAGACCATGAATTTGCGACTATCAAAGGCATCACAGAAGACGTTACTGAAATGATCCTTAACCTAAAGCAGGTTCGTTTTAAAAGAAACGCAGAAATTGAGTTGACTTCTGAAAAAATTAACTTGTCTATTAAAGGTCGCAGCGAATTCACTGCAGGAATGATAGGAGAGCAGTCTCCTAGTTTCCAAGTAATGAATCCAGATTTGTTGATCTGTACTATGGATCCTACCGCTAAGCTAGACATTGAATTGACTATCGCAAGAGGTCGTGGCTATGTTCCAGCTGAAGAAAATAAAGTTAAAGATGCTCCATTTGGTTATATCGCTATCGATTCTATTCACACACCAATCAAGAACGTTAAATACGCCATTGAGAACTATCGTGTAGAACAAAGAACCGATTACGAGAAATTAATCTTAGATGTGGCTACCGATGGTACTATTCATCCTGAAGATGCTGTTAAGCAAGCTTCTCGTATTCTTATTCAACATTTGATGATCATTACTGATGAAAACATCACTTTTGACAACAAAGAAGATAAGAAAGAAGATGTAGTAGATGAGCACGTGTTACAATTGCGTAAAGTATTAAAGACTCCTCTAGAAGATTTAGATCTTTCTGTACGTGCATTCAATTGCTTGAAAGCTGCTAAAATTAACAGCTTGAGCGAATTGGTTCAGTATGAGCAAGAAGATTTGATGAAGTTTAGAAACTTTGGTCAGAAATCTCTATCTGAAATTGAACAAGTTTTAACAGAGAGAGGACTAAGCTTCGGAATGGATCTTGGTAAACTTGGACTAGATAATTTAGATAATTAATTCATCACGTTTTTCTGAATTTTTCGGAAGAACACCCTCCACATATCCTGACACGGTGTGGAGATAAAACTTAAATGTCATGCGTCACGGAGACAAAATCAACAACCTAGGCCGTAAAAAGGCACATAGAGTAGCGTTATTGCAAAACCTTGCAAGCCAATTAATCACGCATAAGCGTATTGTTACTACTTTAGCAAAAGCTAAAGCATTAAGAACTTATGTTGAGCCATTGATTACTAAGACTAAAAAGAATGATTCTGCAACACAGATCAGTCACAATCACCGCTTAGTATTTGCTGAGTTACAAGATAAAGCTGCAGTGAAAGAACTTTTTACTGTTGTAGGTCCTAAAGTTGCTTCACGTCCGGGTGGTTACACTCGTATTTTGAAACTCGGTATTCGTCCGGGTGACAACGCAGAAAAAGCAATGATTGAATTAGTAGATTTCAATGAAATTTACGGTAAATCTGTTGCTACTGCAACCGAGCCTGCTAAGAAAACTCGTCGTAGTCGCGCTCCTAAAAAAGCGGAAAACGAAGAAACTGTAGTTGCTCCAGAAGCTACTTCAACTGAAGAAAAAACCGCTGAATAATATATGAAGTGGTATTAAAAATAAAAGGCAAAATCGTTTCGGTTTTGCCTTTTTTCATAAAATCAATGTTAGCAACTTCATTGGTTTTTTTAATAAAATTGATTTTCTTTTGCACTCATAAAAGCTACTATGCCACAGTCTACTACTTCTAGAAAACCCGCAATATTAGTTCTCGCAGACGGTCATGTTTTTCATGGTTTATCCTTTGGTAAAATAGGTACTGCAACTGGCGAAATTTGTTTTAACACAGGAATGACTGGATACCAAGAAGTATTCACTGATCCAAGTTATACAGGTCAGGTCCTTATTATGAATACGGTTCATATTGGGAACTATGGAGTAAAAGATACAGATGTAGAAAGTAGTTCAGTTAAAATTCACGGCTTAATTGCCAGAAATTTAGAAGAACAATTTAGTAGACATCAAGCTAATCAAGACTTGAATGCTTATTTAGTAGATAATAATATTGTTTCAATTGATGGGATCGATACGAGGGCATTGGTTGCACATATTAGAACAGAGGGTGCAATGAATTGCATTATTTCTTCTGAAGCTATTTCAGTTGAGCAGTTGAAGGAACAATTGAAAGCTGTTCCCAATATGGATGGACAAGAACTGGCAAGCACAGTTAGTACACCTGTTGAATATGAAATGGGGGATGAAAGTTCATCCGTTAAAGTAGCTGTGTTAGACTTTGGTGTGAAAAAACATATTTTACAATGCTTAGTTGATAGAGGAGCGCATATTCGAGTGCATCCTGCTAAAACTCCTTTCAGTAGGCTGAAAGAGTTTAATCCCAATGGTTATTTTATTTCAAACGGTCCTGGTGATCCTGCCGCTATGCCTTATGCGGTTACTACAGTCAAAGCTATTTTAGCCGAAAATAAGCCTGTTTTTGGTATTTGTTTGGGGCATCAATTATTAGCCTTGGCTAATGATATTCCAACCTTTAAAATGCACCACGGACATAGAGGTCTTAATCATCCAGTAAAAAATATAATTACAGGTCAGTGCGAAATAACTACCCAGAACCACGGTTTTGGGGTTGATCCTATTGCAGTCAAAAATCATCCCAATGTAGAAGTCACGCACGTGAATTTGAATGATGACTCCATTGAAGGAATTAGATTGAAAGATCGTCCTGCTTTTAGTGTTCAATACCATCCTGAAAGTACGCCTGGTCCTCATGATAGCCGATATTTATTTGATCGTTTTGTTGAAATGATGCAGTAAATTCAATATATGAAAATAGCCATCATCAATGGACCTAATTTAAATCTGCTGGGTAAGCGGGAGCCTGAAGTGTACGGAAATGTATCATTCGATATTTTTTTTGCTCAACTTCAAGCAAAATATCCTGCAATTCAATTAGTGCATTTTCAATCGAATATTGAAGGAGAATTAATTGATGCTTTGCAATTATACGGTTTTAATTCAGACGGAATTATTATCAATCCAGGTGGTTATACGCATACCAGTGTTGCTATCGGGGATGCTATTGCGGCTATTACGGTTCCTGTTATTGAAGTGCATATCAGTAATATTCATGCGAGGGAAGATTTTAGAAAACTCTCCCATATTTCTGCTAAAGCAGTTGGTACTATCGCAGGACTTGGATTGAAAGGGTATGATTTAGCCATCAGTTGGTTTTTACAGGACCAATTGGCTTAAAAACCGATCCCCTCTTTTTTATGTACTTTTGTACTTAAATTATCCAGCCTCCCATGCTGTTGGCCAAATCTTATACTAAGCCTGTATTATACCTGATAGGTATAAACATAATAATTAAATTGTTCTTGGCTCCATTTTTAGAGTTAGGCAACGATGAAGTATATTATTGGACTTATTTGCTCAGACCTGATTGGAATTATTTTGATCATCCTCCAATGGTGGGATGGATGATGCGTTTATTTAGTCTTAATGGCTTTTGGGCTTCAGAGATATCTCTTCGCTTAGGTAGTATCATTTCATACGCCATTTCAACTTGGTTCATTTTTAAAATAGGGAAGCTTTTATCAAGTGAGCGAATGGGATGGTATGCAGCTATTTTATATTCTGCATCCATTTACACTGGCTTTATAGCTGGTTTTTTTGTTTTGCCCGATTCTCCTCAAATGCCTTTCTGGACTGGAGCTTTATATATTATGGGGCATTTAATACTTCGAAAGGCTGATCAAAATAATTGGAGTATATGGATATTATTGGGTCTTGTCATTGGATTAGCTGCGCTCTGTAAAGTACATGCATTGTTTTTATGGGCCGGTTTTGGATTATTTATTCTGATTCAAAAAAGAGATTGGTTGAGTAATCCACGTTTATATATTGCTGCTTTAATAACCATTTTATGTTTAACCCCCATTTTATATTGGAACATTGAATACGACTTTATTACCTATCGTTTTCATTCTGAAAGAGTCAGCAATACGGGTATTCAAATAGATTCATTTTTTCAGGAGATTGGGGGAGAATTACTTTACCAAAATCCAATTGTATTTGTATTGGTTTGGACTGCCGTTGTGTTTTTTTTATTAAAAAAATTCAGATTTAAGTTAAATCGAATTGGTACCTGGTTAATTTGTATGAGTTTGCCCATGCTATTCATCTTTTGGGGCATTGCTTTATTTAATCCTACATTACCACACTGGTCGGGGCCTGCCTATATTCCACTCTATTTTTTTGTTGCTTGTTGGTTTGAACAAGGTAAACCAGTCTTTTTTCCATTCATTTTTAAAATAGCTTTTGCGTTGGTATTTGCTGTTTTAGTTGTTGCAATTGGGGCTGTTCAATTTTCTCCTGTCAATTTTGGCTCAAAGTCTCCTGAGTCTTATGGAGAGTATTGTCCTACTCTTGATCTTTCAGGCTGGAAAAATTTGGGTGAAAACTTTAAGCTGATGGTAACAGATGATGTTCAAAATGGTGAGATGAATAAAAATGCGGTGCTACTTACTAATAAATGGTTTCCAGGGGGACATTTAGAATTTTATATTTCTAGACCATTGAATATGCCATTAATAGGTATTGGTCAGTTACAAGACCTTCATCAGTTTGCTTGGTTAAACAAAGAGCGACCTACATTAAGATTAGGAATGGATGCTTATGCAATTGTTCCCTCTAATTTACCTTTAAATGTAACGGATGCTTATGGAGCTTATTTTAAAACCATTCAAAAACCAGAAAAACTTTTGCAGCAAAGGGGTGGGGGTGTTGTTAGGTATTTTTATGTTTACCAGTTGAAGGACTGCATTAAAATTCCAAATCCATTAATCCATTAATTTTTTTGAACGGGTGATTGAATCATAATTTCTTTTTCCTTATTGCCCCATAGCTTTTCAAAATCTCTACGGTAAGATATACTTGCCCCTGTTCTATTACGTCTCCCAAAATTAGAGCCACTAATATCTAAGCTATTCTTATTAAAAATAATTGCTCTTAGTTTACGGTCTTTGGTTAAAACGATTTCAATATTCAAGTCTGGTAACCATTGGAAATTACCATTTTGAACACTTGAACTTGCACCTAAATTAAAGTCTAGGTCTCCACCAAAAGTGACCGTTACATTATTATTTAAGAAACTTTTACCGAATTTGAAATTTACCCTAGATCGATCTAATACACTACTATTGGATTGAACATTGCCTCCGGTAGTCCCAAAAATACTAGAGCTATTGTACAAAGAAGCACCTAGGTCAAAACGTAAACTTCTATCTCCCGTTAATTTGTATAATAAACCAGAGAGTGCTTTATTTACTTCATTTGTTAATACCTGTGACAATGTATTAATTCCTAAAGAACTAATATTATAGGGATTACTGCCACTTCTATTGCTAAACTCTCCTGGGGGGGCAAATGTGCCAAACACAATTAGAAATGATACTTGTTTTAATATTTCATTCTCGTCTCTTTGTATTCTATTTAAGAATGCCGCGAACTCATTGTCGTTTTTAACCGGGCTTCCTTGAGGGAAATCTAATCTAAATCCAATGTCGGGTTTGCTCAATTGATTTCTTAATTCAGCAATTACATATACGTCTCCTCTGTATCCCTTAACTGATCCGCTAAAAATATTGTTCCCTATTAAATCGGATAAGGAAATTCTCTCCGCAGTATACTGGGCATCAATGCTCATAAAAGCTTTGAAAGGATCGCCATTCCATTCAATGTAGTTGTTAGAATTGGGTAAGAGTTCAAATGGTTTTTTTAATAAGGATTGAAAGTTGAAATCATAATTACCCCTTTCTATATTATACCTTCCTTTTATAGTTAAAGGTTCAATCGTTCCTGCTTTAATAATTAATCTCCCATTTCCAACTGCTTTAATTATATCTCCGTTGATTTCATCTAAAACAACATCTATTAATACTTTGTTATTTGCTGTTACATCAAGGTCTACTGTTAAATTGAAATTGCTTTTTTTACCTGTTGATGCTAATTCTGTTCCATAGGTTTTAAAAACAATAAAATCTGCTGAACCACTTTCTTTGCTTTGCTTATTTGGGATGGTAATATGTGAACTGTCATTGGCTTCTGCTATAATGGTCATTCTGCAATCTGACTCAGGACCCTTAAAACTTAAAGATGCTTTTCCAATTGCTTTTCCGTAAAACTGTTCATTGTCTTTAGCTTTGGTATCAATCATCAATAACTTATCTGTTCTGAGATCAAAATCAAAAGCCATATTCTTAAATCCCTTTTCTATTAATTTGCCATTTACCAAACCAGTGTTCCCATAAATATCTTTAATTGTGAATCTGCCAAAGTCTATTCCATCATCTCTAAACTTAAGTTCTGCTGAATCTATTTTATATTCAACTTGAGTAAATTCGACTTTAAGACCTGCATTTCTTAAACTTATATCTCCAATCAATTGGGGAGCGTTCAAGTCTCCACTAATTTGCAAATTTCCTTTTGCAATACCACTTAAATTGCTGAAAAGGCCACTAAGTAAACTTTCTATAATATCAATCTTAGTTTCATTTAATTGAATATTCGTATTGAAAGAATTTCCTGTTGTGTCTTTAGTGTTGTATGATCCATCTGCTATTAAATCATAGTTGGTATTTGGAGATTTTACTTTAAATGGAATTAAACCAGATTTGCTGTCATAGGAAGCATCAATTTCTACCACTCCAATTGAGTCTTGTTCATAAGTAAATTCAGTTGCTTTTAATTTGGCGTCTGCTATAAATTGGCCAAAAAAATCAGACAATTTTACCTCTCCGCTTACTACTCCTTCCAAAGTCTCTTTTTTCATGAAAAGGGAAGTAATATCTCCTAAAATTATATTTTTCAATTTTACAATTAGGTTGCTCGTATTTCCCCCATCTTCTTCTTCGGTTTCAACCGCAATTTCTTGGAAGTCTCCTTGAGAAAATTTAAGGTTGTTTGCACGCAATAAATTTTTTCTAACAATTAGTTCTCCTTTTTCTTCAATAGACCAGCGTTTTTCATTTAATACAAAACTCGAAGGCTTAAACTGAACCCTAACGCCATCTTCTAAAGTATATAGGTCGGCTAATAATGCTGCATCATCTAGTGTGCTATTGGCACTAGTATTAATTGATACGATCGAATGGTCATTAGCAGACGTAATATTAATAACAGAATTAGGTAAATTTAAACTATCACTGATTTCAATATTTTTAATGTTGGTTGTAATAGCCAAAGAGTCAAAGTCGCCTTTGCCATCTAGTTGAAAACCTGTTGCTGCATATTGGTCGTATTTTCCATAGGGGATATAGGCACTAACACTCAACGCAACATTTCTGGTATCAATTGAACCTTTAAAATTAACATCGTTAAATCCACTAATCCTATTGGTGAAAATTTTAAAATATGGTTCTATATAAAAGCTATTAACGCTAAAATTGAATTGCTGATTTTTTGGGGTATTTAATGGAGATTTTACATAAGCAGGATAATAGTTATGTAAAAAAGCTTGAAAACTGGAGGGTAACTCTTTAATATTAAATTTTCCTTCTATTGTTGCATTAAAATCATTACTGCCTACATGTATCGTTTTAATTGAATCACGATAAGATGAACTTATATTTAGTGAGTCAAATTGTATACTCGTATTGGGATTTTGTATACTGGCATTTAATAATTTAGCTGAGCCTATAAATTGGTCAACATTACTACCGGTGAAATTAACATCTAGCAGTCCAGCTATTTTAATTTCATCTTTGATTAATTTTAGTGCATGTAAATCAGCTTTTGATAAGTCTCCCACAATATTAAAAAGAGGCTCTTCTTTACTAAAATCTACTTCTACATTGCTGGTAAACCCTAAGTTAGGATCGTCAATCTCCAATTCCCCATTAAATGATTTTCTTTGAATGGTTCCATTTGCAATAATATTCGAATACAAATAATTATTGTACTCAACAGAATGAACCACTCCATCAAACTTGGTCTTTAATCGGTCTATATTAAAACTACTTCCTGTTAATTTGCCACTAAAATTGATTAAACCTAATGAGTCTACTTTTAAAAACTTTCCAAGATCAAATCGCTTCGTACTCATAAAGCCATCAAAACTGGGCTCTCCTTTATTGGGTAAGACTAAACTAATATTGGTTTGTACTCCACCTAATTTGGTGGAAAAAACACCAGAGGTATTGAAATTCTGAATGCTACCCTTAAAATTTCCTCTATAAATGATACTCCCTAATGCCGCTAAGTCTGGATTAATGATACCTTTCATTGCTGGAATAAAAATCCCTAAATCGTAGGCATTGGTTGATAGCGTTCCATTACTAAAATCAATCTGTGTGGTATTAATATTGGGTAATCCCTTCATGGTTAAATTACCATTCAGTTGGGTATTCGCTCCAATACTTGCATTTAGAGCAGAAACTTTAAAGTCTGAAACGGTGCCAACAAAATTTCCTCCTAATTGCAATTGTTTATTCCAGCCTTTTAATTCATTGGCGAAATAGGCAATATCATCACTATGGATTTTTGAATTCGAAAATTGCGCAACCATTTTTACCTTATTAATATAGTCGGCAAAATCTTTGTTGAAATCTTTGTAGAGCATAGCATAGTAATTGCCTAGCTTGCTTTTATTGGTTTGTAAGTCTAAATTCCTAAACTCCATTATTTGTGGAGTGAATCGAATATTAGCTGCTAATTTTTTCAATTCAAATCCACTTCGGTCTTTTACGCTCAAATTGGCCTTAGATAACATAGTGTCTTTGCGCATTTCAAAAGACATTACACCTTCTAAATTAAAAAGCTCAATATGCGATTCGTCAAATCCTTTTCTTGCTTGATTGGTGTTTCCTTCAATAAATAATGACCCGTTTTTGATTTGAATCCTTTTAACTTTAACACCTATGCCTGCTTCGTTAAAATACATTTCCTTGCCATTGTAGTAAGGGGTAATCCGCTTTAATTTAGAAGGCCTTAATCCTTCTAAATTTTGAAGTATTACAGATGGTTTAGTAATTATGACTTCATTTATCAAATATTGATGCTTGATAAAATCTATTTTATCTGCGTCAATTATTAAGGCCCCAACTTTAATGGTATTTTGTGAGCCAATCCATAAATCGTTTTGAAAAAAATGAACATTCTTTAGGTCAACTTTTTTTAGATTCAACTCAAATGATTTCTTTTTCTTTTTAGAAATTGAAGGTGTACTAAAATAATCAGCAATAAATTGATAATTCCAAATTGAATCGCTCCTTTGTAATTTGATTATGGCGTTTTCTAATCCTACATATTTTAGTTCCGCCCTTTCTTTTAAGAAAAACCAATCCGTAATATTGACTTTTAAACTGCCAGCATAAAGAACAGTGTCTTTTTTTAGGTCTTTTATAAGGGTGCCATCCAGACTTAGTTTGCTGAAAAACGAAATACTTACTCGTTTAATGCTGACTTCAGTTTCAAGTGCCTTGCTAATTTTATTGGTGGCAAATTTTACCAACTTATTCTGTACCCAATCTGTTTGAATGGCTAGAAAAAGTAAAATAAGTACTGTTAATAGAATCAGTACAATCTTTCTTAATATGGTAAAGAATTTTGCCAGTGTGATAAAATTAGTTGATTAAAAAAATGAATCCATCCATTTGATTAATAGGCTGGATTAACCCCTGTATAGTTGGAAGGGGTGATTTGCTTTAGTTCTTTTTTTAATGCCGTACTTATTTTAAGAGAATTGATGAATTGATGAATTGCCGCTTTATCTATCTTTTGTTTACCCCTAGTCAAGTCTTTTAATGCCTCGTAAGGATTCGGATAGTTTTCTCTTCTTAAGATCGTTTGTATGGCTTCAGCAACAACTGGCCAATTATTTTCTAAATCAGCTTTAATGGCTTGCTCATTTAATATGAGTTTTGATAATCCTTTCTCTAATGATTCAATGGCAATACTAATATGTCCAATAGGCACCCCCATATTTCTTAAAACAGTAGAATCTGTTAAATCCCTTTGTAATCTGCTTATAGGTAACTTACCACTTAAGTGTTCCAATAAAGCGTTCGCAATCCCAAGATTACCCTCTGCATTTTCAAAATCAATTGGGTTTACCTTATGTGGCATCGCAGAAGATCCAACTTCCCCTTTTTTGGTTTGTTGCTTAAAGTAATCCATGCTGATATAGGTCCAGATATCTCTGCATAAATCAATTAAAATATTATTGATTCTTTTTAATGCATCAAAATGGGCAGCTAATGAATCATAATGTTCAATCTGTGTAGTAAACTGCATTCTTTGAAGACCTAATACTTCTTCCACAAATTTATTCCCTAAGAGTACCCAATTTTTCCTTGGGAAAGCAATATGATGGGCATTAAAATTACCCGTTGCCCCGCCAAACTTTGCCGCGTAAGGTATGCTGCTGAATAATTCAATCTGGTTGTGTATGCGTTCTACAAATACCATGAATTCTTTTCCTAATTTGGTAGGTGAGGCGGCTTGTCCATGGGTTCTTGCCAAAAGCGGAATATCTTTCCATTGAGCTGCTAGGCTATAAATCGTATTTTGTAAATTGATGATTGCAGGTAGGTATTCGTGTTCCATGGCGTGTTTCCAACTTAATGGAATCGCTGTATTATTGATATCCTGAGAAGTTAATCCAAAGTGAATCCATTCTTTTAAATGGCCAATCCCTGCTTTTTCTACCTGCTCTTTTAAAAAGTATTCTACCGCTTTAACATCGTGATTGGTAATAGATTCTAGTTGTTTAATTTGTTGGGCATTATCCAAGTTGAAATCAGCTAACATGCTTCTGAGTGCATTTCTCGCCTTTAGTGGTAGTTTAAAAAATTTCTGATCTGCTAGAAAAAAGAAATATTCTACTTCTACTAATACCCTGTATTTAATCAGCGCATATTCTGCAAAATATTCGTCTAAATGTTGTACTTTTTTTCTGTATCTACCATCGATAGGTGAAATAGCGGTTAATTGCGTCAGTTCCATATGATTTTTAAATAGGGAATAGTTAAATAGTATAATTAATCTTTTCTTTGTACAAAAGTAGCTGAATTGAACAAGAAGATACGTGTTGGGGCCGTAAGTTATTTAAATACTAAGCCCATGATGTTTGGTATTAAAAGGTCGGGTTTATTAGACCGAATCATTCTTACAGAAGATTATCCTGCCAGAATTGCTGCAGATCTTAAAAATGATCAGATAGACATTGGACTTATTCCGGTGGCAATGATCCCCTCAATACAAAATGCCCATATAATAGCAGATTACTGTATTTCGGCAGAAGAAGATGTGGCATCTGTTGCCATTTTTAGTGAAGTCCCATTAAAAGAAGTAAAAAAGGTTTTATTAGACTACCAAAGTAGAACCTCCGTCAATTTAGCCAGAATCTTATTAAAAGAATATTGGCAACTTGATGTAGCATTAGAAGCAGCTTCTTTAGATTTTAGAGATCAAATTAAAGGCAGTACTGCAGGGGTGGTAATAGGAGATAGGGCATTAGAACAGCGCCTCATTTCGCCCTATATGTACGACTTAGCCACTGCCTGGAATAATCATACTGGATTCCCTTTTGTTTTTGCGGCCTGGGTAGCTAATAAGCCAATTGATCCTGATTTTATTGACGCTTTTAATAGGGCATTAGGATATGGATTAAAACATTTGGATGAGGTAGTAGCGGAACAGACTTTTACTGCTTATGATTTGAAAACCTATTATACCCAAAATATTCAATACGATTTGACTCCTGAAAAGTTAACTGCGATTGAGTTATTTCATCAAAAACTAAAGCAATTACCCTCAGTAGATCTTTCATGAATGCAATAACCGTCATTAGTATTTGTTTTAATAATCTGGCCGATTTGCAAAAAACCTGCCAATCGGTAGATACACAAACCGTACTCCCTGATGAACATTTAATTATCAATGGATCTACTAATGATCAGATAGCCAATTGGTTATCTGAAAATCCTCAACCTGCTTATAGAAGATGGATCAACGAAAGAGACAAGGGGATTGGGGATGCTTTCAACAAGGGTATTCTAAATGCCAATCATTCTATTACCCATTTGTTACATGCTGGAGATAGCTATGCTTCTGAACATGCACTGTCAGTGGTAAAGTCTTTTTATAATGAACACCCTACTATTCAATGGACCAGTGGAAATATCAGGATAGTAAGAGCTGGTGAAACAGTGGTCGTGGGTAAGCCTTTTGATGCAGCTAAATTGTATAGAGGAATGAGAAGTGTAGCACATCCTACCTGGTTTGTGAAGAAAGAAGTATATGACCGAATCGGACTTTTTAATAACGATATTAAAATCGCTATGGACTATGATTTAATGTGTCGTATTGCCAATCAACCCTATGGTTATATAAATGAAACGATTGCCATTTTTGATGATTCTGGCATTAGTACTAGAAATTATTTACAGTCTTTAAAAGATAATATTACTATTTACGAACGCTATTTTGGCTTTTCTATAAAATGCAGAATTTGGCAATTAAGATTACGCATTTTGCACTGGTTATTGCAAACAAGCTTTGGTAAATGGATGTTTAAAATAAAAAAGGGGTTGGGGTTAGCCAATGCCTAGTAACAATTACGGCTTTACTGCAGATCTTCCTGTTTCATCCATCCTATGTAAAAGGATGCCAATTTGATTCGCTGCAAAATATTCGTCTACTGCTTTTCTAGACCCTTTCCAAAAACCATAATCATCAATGATGAGTACTCCCTTTGAAACAAGTAATGGATAAAGTTGTTCCATTTCGTGTTTAGTAGACTCATACCAATCGGTGTCTAATCTTAATAAAGCGGTGGTGCCTGGTGAAGTAGCAGGAATTGTTTTAAGAATATCGCCTTGTACAAAATGAATTTTATCTGCTGGATACCCTGTTAGTGCAATATTTCGTTTAACTTCTTCTAAACCAGAGTAAGCCCAAACAACACTTTCAGCCTTCTTCGCTAAATCTTGTTTTAATTGTGATGCAGCATCTCTGTCAAGTTGGTCTACGTCTTCTGCTGTAGGGGCTGTCATCCCTTCAAAAGTATCATATAAGTACAAGTCTCTGTCGTTAACGCCCATTGCAAGTAGTGTTTCTGCTATTGCCATCATTGAGCCTCCCTTCCAAACGCCACATTCTACTAAAGCACCTGGGATTTGGTTTCTTACTACATATTGTACACTTTCAATTAACCCATATAATCGTTCCGGACTCGTCATGGTATATGGTCTTACTTTGGCAATAATCTTTTCATGAATCGATTCAAAATCTGGAGGCAATCC
The DNA here is from genome assembly GCF_051860225.1 of Sediminibacterium sp. Taxonomy (GTDB): domain Bacteria; phylum Bacteroidota; class Bacteroidia; order Chitinophagales; family Chitinophagaceae; genus Sediminibacterium. The sequence continues at coordinate 170,029 of NZ_JBHYEI010000002.1, read as the reverse complement.
AGCTTTTTGTTCTTCCTTGCCAAAAAATACTTTGATTGCCTTTATGGGTTTTAATTTCATCTTGTCTATATTAATCAGCTAAAATAGTTTCTTTTATAGAAACTGGTATAATTTGAGGGTTTGATTGGCTGTTTTGTCCCAATTAAATGCAAGAGCCCTTGTATACCCTTTTTGAACGAATTCATTTTGCAGAAATACATCGTTTAATAACATACTTATTTTCTCACTCATGTCTTCAATACTATTTGGGTTGATTAAAACCGCTGCGTCACTTGCAATCTCACCTGTACTTGAGCCAGAAGAGGTAATCACTGGGCAACCACAAGCAAATGCTTCAATGATTGGTAGTCCGAATCCTTCATATAAGCTTGGATAAACTAATAATTGAGCATGATTGTATAAAGATGCCAATTGCTCATTATCGATAATGGGTTGATAAATTACTCGATCGTAAAGTTGTAATTTTTTTAATTTGGTTAATTCAGCATTTTTAAAAGCACCACCTCCCGCACAAACTAAAACGAGTTCTTGATTGGCTTGCATTATAGGAACTATGGATTGTACAAAGCGATCAAAATTTTTATAGGCATATCTTTTACCGGTATACAAAATGTATTCCTGTTCGATAATTTTAGGTAGGGAAAATCGGTCAATATTTTGACTGAAACTATTCCCGTGGTAAATGGTCTCAATTTTGTTGGGATTAACGCCACATAGTTCAATTAAATCATTTCGGGTGTTTTCTGATACGGCAATGATTTTATATGCTTTTTCAATATGCTTTGCTCTTAATGCAATGATGCTTTCAAAACCCGGTTGGCCTTTGTGAAACCGTTCATCTATCATATCATGAATAGTTATAACCATTGGCTTACCTGCCGTTCTATTTAAGGACGTTTTGCTATAATAGGTTGGATGAAATACGTCAAAGGGTTGCATTCTTGATGCAAAGCTGTCGTATACATTCGATAGCAAACGATTCAGGTCTTTCTTTCCCTTAAATTGTAGGTCATTCCAGAAGTTTTTTCCTTTTAATTGTTCTAGAAATATATTGTCGGCAGACAATATATCTAGCTGTATATGAATACCGGGTTTCTGTTGCAATTTAAAAATGAGCTCATAAAAATAGCGGGATATCCCTCCATAAGGTTGTTCACAAAAAATCTGGTAATCATACCTAATTGTCATATTCCGTATCTTGCATTGCAATTGCTGCATTTGATAATATGGTACCTACTAACTTCAATCCCACGTATAAACATCCACTTTATTTTATTCGAAAGGGATTGTTACGCAAAATTAGTTTATATGCGCCACAACTGAAGGGTAAACTACTCGATTTTGGTTGTGGGGAGAAGCCCTATCAATCATTGTTTACAAATGTTACCGAATATATTGGGTTAGATTATGATGGGGAGGGGCATGATCATAAAAATGAAGCGGTTGATATGTATTATGATGGTGTTACTATTCCTTTCGACAATGAAGTATTTGATTCGGTTTTTACAAGTGAAGTATTTGAGCATGTTTTTGGCCTACAACAAATATTGCCCGAAATCAATCGAGTAATGAAGCCAGGTGCCCAAATTTTAATTACTTGTCCTTTTGCTTGGGAAGAACATGAAATACCAGTCGATTATGCCAGATATACTCAGTTTGCATTGAAAGATATGTTAGCGAAAAATGGATTTAAAGTACTACTTATCGATAAGAATGGTCATTTCATGAGTGCCTTACACCAATTGTTTATTTTGTATTTGCATGACCATTGGATACATCAAGTTCCTGTGTTGCGAAAGTTTAATTTATTTAAAAAAATGGTGCGTCAATTGGCAATCCCGATTATGAACTGGGGATTTAGTGTGGTTGAAATTTTTTGGCCAAAATCGGATCGATTTTATTTGAACACCATTGTAATTGCAGAAAAAATTACCCCCCATCAATAGCATGAAAAAAATTGTTTACACTGTTTGTTCTGCTAATCATTTGGCTCATTGTAAAACAATGGCTGACTCTTTTATTCTACATAATCCCAGTTACGAACTGTATATTATTTTAATTGATCGGATTGAAGGGAGGTTTAATTTAAGTTCATTTAATGATTATAATATTATAGAAATCAGTCAATTAGGTGTTCCTAATTTTGAAATAATGGCTGCGCAATATTCTGTAATAGAATTGAATTGTGCAATGAAGCCTTTTGTTGCGCAATGGATTTTTGACAAGCATCAACCAGCTATTTTATTATATATTGATTCGGATACTTGGATTTTTTCTTCATTTGGATCAGTAGAAAAAAGTTTAGAACAATATGATTTGGTGATTACGCCTCATTTTACCAATGCGTACCCAGATAACCATTTATTGCCCAGAGAAAGAGATATTTTGAGGTCAGGTTTGTATAATGCAGGATTTATTGCAATGAAACCATCCGAAAATACTTTTTCATTTTTGAATTGGTGGGCGGAGCATATGAAAGCGGAATGTTATTACAATTTTGCGGAAGGAATGGGGGTAGATCAAATATGGATTAATCTGGTTCCTTTATTATTTGAGAAGGTACTTATAGATACCAGTCCAGGATTAAACGTAGCTTATTGGAATTTACATGAACGAAAAATATCGGAGTCTGGTGGAAAATATTGGGTGAATAATAATTCCCCCTTATGTTTTTTGCATATAAGTGGCTATCAGTTTGAGCATCCTACCCAAATTTCAAGACATCAAACTAGGTACACAGTAGCTGACCATCCTATTTTGCAACAATTATTCATGGAATATGCAACAAAGGTAAAATCGAATGGGTATGTACTTTTTTCATCTATAGATTGCGCTTATGCCAAAAAGAAAAAAAAGAGTAGGGGCATCATGAAAACGGTTAACCAATTCCTGAAACCCATGGGGATAAAAATAACAGATAGTTAGTGACCTGTTCTGCCCGTTACTACTGGTTTATTTTTTTTAGCTTGTTTTTTATTGAAGTCTGCTACTTCTTTTGGAAGCACTTTTGTAGCTTGTTTCTTAGCAGTGTCTACCGATTGATTAGGGCTATTCGTATTCAATTTAGCTGCCCTAAAGTCTTCTTTTAATTGCCCCATTATATACTCTTGTGTTTCAATAAGTGCACCTGTATTGGGTGAATAGGTTTTCCATATGCCATGTTTAATTGAGTTCCCCTCATTTTTAACAACAATTCTTTCAAATTGATTGGGGTTAGTAGGATCAACAACATCTAGTGTATCAAATGCCTTATCTGGATTAACGGCTCTCCAACTTTCTTCTCGTTCTAATCCAGAAAGAGTAAAATATAAACATCTTCCATGCAAGTTGCCCCACTTGTAATTCTCTTGTGCTATTAAATCTCCCATTAAATTAAAGGAGCGCCATAGTCCCTCTTTTTTATCATTTTTGAATATCCCTTCCGTTTCAAATCCTGGCTCGCCTCTTAATTTAGGGGTGGTTATGATCCATTTTCCTTGCTTTAGTCCTTTGTTATCTATACAGTTTAATGTATCGCCATTGCTGGCTAATTTGAATGTTTTGCACTGTGCGGATAAAAAATTCACCGAAAAAAGGAGCAGAGGTAGCAATAGAAATCTCATATTACTTACATTGAGGATTGAAAATACAAAGCCGTTATGAAAAAAACATTATTATCACTGTTAATCATTTCTTCATTTTTTGCAGAAGCACAGGTAAAACCCACCCCTGCTTCGGATAGACTCAAGAGTATCGAGTTACGCAAAAAATTAAGTTTGGAGTCTGTAGCCAATAAAACTTCTTTTAGAAATATTGGCCCCAGCGTTCAAAGTGGAAGAGTGGTAGACATTGATGTAAATCCAGCAGATCCAACAGAGTTTTATGTTGCTTATGCTACAGGTGGATTATGGCATACCGTTAATAATGGTATTAGTTTTAGTCCCATTTTTGATTCAGAAGACATTATTGGTATAGGCGATATTGCTGTAAACTGGAAAACCAAAGAGATTTGGGTGGGTACTGGCGAAGTAAATAGTAGCCGATCTACTTATGCAGGTTTAGGCGTTTACAAATCTAGCGATAATGGTAAAACATGGACTTGGTTAGGTCTTGCAGATAGTCATCATATTGGAGAGATTAAATTACATAGTACTGACCCCAATACAGCTTGGGTGGCCGTTTTAGGACATCTTTATTCCCCCAATAAAGAGAGAGGTATTTATAAAACAACCGATGGAGGTAAAACATGGAAGCAAACGCTTTATGTAGATGAAAATACCGGTGCAGTTGATTTAGATATTAACCCTGCTAATTCTAATGAATTATATGCTGGCATGTGGTATCGCACGCGTAAGGCTTGGGATTTTGAAGAAAGTGGAAAATCAGGTGGGATTTTTAAAAGTACAGATGGAGGAGAATCTTGGCAGAAAATTTCTGTTGAAGGAGCTGGTTTTCTAACAGGTGATGGCGTTGGAAGAATTGGATTAGCTGTGTATCCTAAGAATCCAAATATTGTTTATGCAGTAGTAGATAATAATGAAAAAAGAGCTACTTCTGCTGTAGCAACTACAACCGACACTAGTGCGTATACATTAAATACTTTTCAAGGTATTACAAAAGAACAATTTGCTGCTTTAGATAATAAAAAGCTCAATGCATTTTTGCGCAGCCCAAGGTATAGGTTGCCGGCTCAATACACAGCTGAATCTATAAAAGAAGGCGTTGCTTCTAATAAATATGCACCCAATGTTATTTGGGATTACTTATATGACGCTAATACTGCTTTATTAACAGGCACCGTTAAGGGTTGTGAATTATATAGAAGCGATGATGCGGGTAAAACTTGGAAAAAAACACATACGGATCCAATTAATATTTATAGCTCTTATGGATATTATTTTGGTAAAGTATTTGTAAGCCCCATGGATGAAAATAAAGTAGTGTTAACTGGGGTGGATTTATTGATGAGTACAGATGGAGGAAAAAAATTCAAATCAATTAATGGGCCTTCTGTACACTCCGATCACCACTCTTTTTGGTTCAGTAATGTTAAAGACAATCATGTTATTAACGGCAATGATGGTGGGCTAAATATGAGCTATGATGCAGGTAAAAATTGGTCTAAGTTAAATAGTCCTTCTGTTGGTCAGTTCTATGCGATTGAAGTGGATATGGCCGTTCCATATAATGTTTATGGTGGACTACAAGACAATGGTACTTGGTATGGATCTAGTAAAAATATGGAAGACAATGGTTGGCATGGTTCCGGAAACTACGCTTATAAAAGCATCAATGGCGGAGATGGGATGCAAGTACAAGTAGACTGGAGAGACAATAGAACTGTTTATAGCGGGTCTCAATTTGGTAATTATAACAGACAAGTGATTGGCGCATCAGCTTCGGGAAGAGGTCCAAGAGGAAGTAGTGTAAAGCCTAATAGAGCGCTTGGTGAATCTGCACTTCGTTTTAATTGGCAATCTCCTATTTTATTGAGCAGACATAACCAAGATGTATTTTATTTTGGTAGCAATAAGTTCCATCGTTCTTTCAGTAAAGGAGATAGCTTGGTTGCTATGAGCGGCGATTTAACCACTAATCCAACTCAAGGGGATGTTCCTTTTGGTACTTTATCTACCATGAGCGAAAGCCCAATGCGTTTTGGGCTGATTTATACTGGCTCAGATGACGGGTTGATTCATGTAACCAAAGACGGTGGATATTCATGGAACAATATCAATGGCAAACTTCCTAAAGGGCTATATGTGAGTAGGGTTGTAGCTAGTAAATTCAAAGAGAGCAGGGTTTATGTTACCTTGAACGGGTACAGAAATGATTATTTTAATGCTTTAGTTTACGTGAGTGATGATTATGGAACCACATGGAAGCAAATTGCTAAAGACCTTCCTTATGAATCTGTAAACGTATTAAGAGAAGACCCTACCAATGAGAATATCCTTTACATTGGTACTGATGGTGGTTTATATGTAAGTATGAATGGTGGTAATAGTTGTATGATGTGGAATAAAGGTTTGCCTTACAGTATTCCTGTTCATGATATTGCCATTCATCCAAGAGACAATGAAATTGTTTTAGGCACACACGGTAGAAGCTTATATGTTGCAGGATTGGGTGAAATACAAAAAGCAGCTAAATAAAATAGTTGAATTAATTTCTTCTAGTTAATCAATTGTCCCGGTTGCCTTTTAGGTAGCCGGGATTTTTTGTTTGAGAATCCATACATCTTGTCCGCCCATTTTTTCGGGGTGCTGTTGCCCTTCCCAAAATTGTTCTATTTCAAAATGAGTTTGAAATTGTTCTTTCAGAAAATGGGCTTCAAAATAGGTAGTCATTAACCGATGTCCCTTTTCTTTAAATAAGTGTGTAAACACTCCAGCTTTTTCTAATTGTTTTTTTTCCTCTCTGGTGAGTTGATGAAAATATTGGCTTCCATGTGTTGAAAGGATGGCCCTTCCAGTAGGAGTTAACACTCTTTTTAGTTCATTTATCCAAATTAACAATTCATCTTGTTGAATATGGGTAAGTACAGAAATGCCATATACTAAATGAAAGTAATTGCTTGGATAAGGTAGGGTTTGGTTTTCTATGCAATCAAAAAAAACATGGTCAATATTTTTTCTGCTCCAATGAATCGATTCACAGTCAATATCTGATCCATAGCAAATTGCATTGGGTTTCAGACTTTGTATATGTCTAATCACTCTTCCAGTTCCAGAACCCCAGTCTAATATAACTGGACTAGATAAACTAGTTAATGCTCCCCACTGAACCATTTCATTGGCAGCTAAAAGTCCATCTTCGTAGTACTTTTTATAGTTGAGTTGAAAGGTATTAAAAAGCGCTCTGTCTGTTGGAAAGACAAAGCGCTTAAGTTTTTTTTGGTAGTTCCGATTCTGATTTGAATACTGTAATTGTTGTAAGCGAAAATTTAGTTCGTTCAAGAGTTGGGTTGCGCCCAAAAAATTAAATGTATTTTTAATCGCTTTCCTTAAGTAAGTATTCATTTTCCAAAGTTATTGCTCTGGAAATAAAACAGCATTGATTCTATTTTTATTTTCAAATACTAGGTTGGCAGCATTCTTGATGTCTTCGATGCTAATACCGTTAACAATATTGGTATAATTCAAGAATCGATTGGGATCATTATTAGAGAAGTATATACCTTGAAGTACACCACTCCAATAACGATTATCTTTGATATTTACTGCATACTTTTCTAATAACGATTTCTTTACTTTATCAAGGTCTTTTTGCTCTGGTCCGTTTTGTTTGATTTTCTCAATTTCTGCATTAGCGGCAATAGTCAGTTTTTCCACGTTTTCCGGTCCACATGGTAATTGAAGTACCATGGTAAATCCTTCGTAAGGATATTTATTTAATGAGCCTCCAACGCCACCGCCATAAATACCTCCAATTTTCTCTCTTAGTTCTTCAATGATTTTTATATTCATGATTTCTGAAAGCATTTCTACCTGTAATGCTTTTGCTTCCGAATAAGCCGCATCTCCTGAATATATATTAAAAATAAAACTCTTAGGTTCTTTCCCTTTATAAAACTTCAATTCTTTTTGTCCGGGTAGTATGCGAACCCCATTATCTACCATCTTCCCTGTTTTACCTTTTGATGGGAGCCCTCCAATATAAGTGGCTAGTAGTGGTTTTACATTATTGATATCAATATTGCCTACCATGATAAAAGTGAACTCATTGGCATCATTGGTTTGTTCTTTAAAAATTTCAATCGCTCTTTCTAAATTAATTTGATCAAAATCAGTAGCATTGGGTATTGCAGAGGGTGCTAAAGGATTGCCGCCATACATTACCTTATAAACAGAGTCTATAAAAGCGCTTGTAGGGTCTGCCATCATGAATTGAATTTGACTTTTGGTTTTCTCTCTCCAAGAATTAAACAAAGCCTCATCTTTTCTGATTTGAGTAAAGTTTAAATACATCAATTGGAACATGGTTTCCATATCTTTAATGCTACTATTTCCACTCACTCTCGCACTTAACGCATTTAAACTAACATTGGCATTGGCAATTTTTCCAGATAAAAACTTTCTTAAGTCTATTGGGTTAAATTCACCAACTCCCATTTGCTGAATAGCTGCAGTGGCATAGTTTGCGCTGAATTTATCGGCCACACCATAGGCATTGGTGCCTCCTTTTTTAAATCCGGTCAAGATAATTTCATCCTGCTTAAAATTGGTATTCTTGATTATTACACGAGTTCCATTGCTGTAGGTTAATTCAGTTATGTCTAGTGCTTCGTTCTTACTTTCTTTTACTAAAGTTCCTGCTGTTGGAATATTTTTCAATAAAACATTCGCTATTGCTTTTTCTTCATATGCTTTAACAGGAATGCTTGATGCATTTGATGCAACTGCAATTAATTGTAATGCAGATGGTAAGTTGAAATTGCTTTTTTCAGGACCTTGAACCGCTACAAATACTTTATCGTTCTTCTTTAATTCATTAGCTAACGCATTCACTTCTGCCAATTGAACACCTGGCATCAAGCTATTCTTATATTCAAATTCACGCTCAATTCCTGGGATAGGTTCTTGTTGTAAAAAATTTCTGATATACTCTTCAATTAATACACTGGATTCTGTTTTGTCTCTATTGTTATAAGACCTTTCAATAGAAGCCAATTGCTGTTTTTTTGCTCTATCCAATTCTGATTGGGTAAACCCAAACTTCTTAATTCTTTCTATCTCTGTTAATACGGCTAGTAAAGCAGTATCTGGTCCCTTGGGGCCAGGTATAGCAAATCCATTGAATCCTTCATACCCTCTAGCATAAGATCCGAAATTGCCACCTGCAAAACTGAAAGGAGGGTTGCCACTCTGTGCCAATTCGTTCATACGTTGGTTTAGCATACTTGTAAACAAAGATTTAATGATGCTATTTTTACGATAGTCTTCAACCGTTGTTTCTGGCTTTGTTTTAACTGTTGAATAGTTTAATTCAATTTGAAAATTGGTTGCTTCCTTATCGGTAACCACCAATGCATCATTTTTGGTTCTAGCTGGAATGCTTGCATAGGTTCTTGGTCTAGGATTGGCAGGATTCTTTAATCCCCCAAAATATTGATTGATTAATTTTTCTGTTGCAGCAACATCAATATCGCCTACAACCATTACCGCCATTAAATTAGGGCGATACCAATCTGTATAAAAACGTTTAATTGCACTATGTTTAAACGTTTTTAATAAACTGTCTTTTCCAATTGGTAAACGTTGCGCATATTTTGATCCTTCATATTGTTTGGGATAGATTTTTCTAAACATTCTATCTTCCGCACCTTTCCCTAATCGACTTTCCTCTAAAATGATTCCTCTTTCGTCATCAATTTGCTTTCCTTCAAAACTGATTCCACCAGCCCAATCTTGTAAAATTTGCAAACCCTTTGTAAAGTTATTTGGATCACTTAACGGAATAGGTAATATGTAAACTGTTTCATCAAAACTGGTATAGGCATTTAAATCTGCACCAAAATCTACCCCAATGCTTTGTAGAAAATTAACTAATTCATTTTTCTTGAAATTTTTAGTTCCGTTAAATGCCATATGCTCGGTGAAATGTGCCAAACCCTGTTGATCATTGTCTTCAAGTATTGATCCCGCATTCACTACTAAACGGAGTTCTACTTTTTTTTCGGGCTTGCTATTCTGTCGAATATAATAGGTTAAACCATTGGCAAGCTTGCCTACTTTAACTTTGTTGTCAATCGGTATTTTTTCCGATAAATTCTGTTGAGCACTTAATGGTAAAGTGGTCGAAATGCATAACAGCAAAGCAATTGCTGCGAATGATATTCTTTTCATCATAAAAAAAGGTTGTACCGCAAGATACAACCTGAACTTATATAATTTTTATGATATTATAATTATAGAGAATATTTTAATTATTGCTTTAACACTTCTTGAATAGGGTGTCCAATATTACCACTTGGCTCTTGAATTTTTAACAAGCTGGCTAGCGTTGCTGCTATATCGTGCATATAAACTCTATTGTTAGACCTTCCTTGTTTAATGCCAAATCCGTACCATAGTAGGGGTATATGGGCATCATAGGAATACCATAATCCATGTGTTGTACCAGTAGCGCCGCCATCAATATAGCCAGACTTTAATACCATTTGAATATCACCACTTCTATTGTACAAGTATCCATTGGCTAATTTTTCTCTAAGGTATTGTGGCATTGGACTGGTCAATATTTCATTAGTAGGAAATGCATTTAATATGTAATCCTTTTTCATTAAATAGTGTACCATGAATTGGTTAATCGCTTTGGTGTCCGCATTCAAACTATCTAGTAAATCTCTATTGTAATGAACTTGATAGTTAAATAAACTCACTACTAATTTATCGATGCCAAATTTTGCTTTGATGGCTGCATTCATTTCCGTTAAAGCAGCTTTGTCGTCTAATAACCCACCGGGTAATTTGTTTTCTTTCATAAAACCTGGTACATGCGCTACCGCATGGTCTGCACTTAAAAATGCAGTATATTTTCCTTTTCCTACCGTAGCATCTAAGAAATCAAACATTCTACCTAATTCTTCATCTAGTTTAATATAATTGTCTACTACTTCCCAAGAATTAGGGCCAAAACTATGTCCAATATAGTCGGGTGATGAAAAGCTTACTGCTAACATGTCTGTAACTGCGTCTTTACCCATATCTTCCGCAAATACGGCTGCTTTTGCTAATTCAACAGTTAAGGTATTTCCCCAAGGTGTAGTACTCAGTTTTCCAAATCCTTCATTGGCAGTTCTGGATAATGAATAAGGCATTTTTGTTTGATTAGACCCAAATGGTTTGCTTTCATAGTTTTTTTCGTCCGCTGTTGCATACTGTAAATATTGCTGATCAGTTAATGATTTGTTCCAGCCTAATTTCATTAAAGAATCTGGAATTTGTCTATCATTAAATTGTTTAACCCAGTTAGGTAATTCTTTAAAGTAGTAGGTGCTTGTAATAAAATTGCCCGACTTTGCATCAAACCAATATGCTCCATTTGCACTATGTCCTGCTGGTAAAATAGCACCTCTATCTTTAATTGCAATTCCTATTACTTTGCTTTTAAAATTGGTGGCCATTCTTAATTCATCTGCAATGCTAGTAGTTAGCATGTTTTTAGGACTCATTTTCCCATCACTCGCACCAGCTGCTCCTACACCATCAACTGTTCTATCTTCACTACAGTAAACATTTCTTTTTAATTGCGTATCATACCAAGCGTTACCTGTGATTCCATGAATAGCAGGAACGGTGCCGGTATAAATTCCAGTATGTCCACAAGCTGTTACCGAAGGCGTATAACCTATTTGACAGTTGTCGTTACTAAATCCTTGATTCATCATGCGGCTAAATCCACCATTTGCTTTGAATAAAGGGGCAAATTTTTCTAAATAGTCCCATCGCATTTGGTCTACTACAATCCCTACCACCAAACGAGGTGCTTTTTCTGTTGATGGAATCGGTTTTGTCTTTTGGGCTTCTACTGTTGTTGCAGAAACTGCTAAAAGTGTAAGAAATCCCAAACCTGATTTTATACTTTGTTTAAACAAGGGATTAAAATTTAATATGAATAGTTAAATAAGGGTTGCAAGATACAGTTTGCTGTACAATATGTCTTGTGCTTTGGCGCTTAATTGCTAATTTCGCAAAAATTTAATAAACCAATCAATTGTTTGTATGGCAGACATTTTTGAGAAATTGTTGAAGAATGCAGGTCCTTTAGGCCAACACCGCGAAAGAGCACATGGGTATTTTGCTTTCCCAAAATTAGAAGGTGAAATTAATAGCCGCATGAAATTCCGCGGTAAAGAAATGATTGTTTGGAGCCTAAATAATTACTTAGGGTTAGCGAATCATCCAGAAATTAGAAAGGTGGATGCAGACGCTTCAAAAGAATTTGGTTTGGCGTACCCAATGGGTGCAAGAATGATGAGTGGTAATTCTAATTATCATGAGCAGTTAGAAAAAGAACTGGCAGCATTTGAACATAAAGAAGATGCTATCTTAATGAATTTTGGTTATCAAGGTATCATGAGTGCAATTGATGCAGTTTGTGGTCGTCATGATGTGATTGTTTACGATGCTGAAAGTCATGCATGTATTATTGATGGATTAAGATTGCATCCAGGTCACCGATATGTTTTTAAACACAATGATATTGATGATTGTGAAAAACAATTAACCCGAGCAACTCAATTAATTGAAAAGCAAGGTGCTGGTGGTATTTTAGTTATTACTGAAGGGGTGTTTGGTATGGCAGGAGACCAAGGTAAATTAAAAGAGATAGCTGAATTAAAAAATAAATATCAATTTAGGTTATTGGTGGATGATGCCCACGGCTTTGGTACTTTAGGCGCAACTGGTGCTGGGGCAGGCGAGGCACAAGGTTGTCAAGATGCTATTGATTTGTACTTCTCAACTTTTGCTAAAAGTATGGCTTCAATAGGTGCATTCATGGCTGGAGATAAAGCAATTATTGATTTTATTCGTTACAATATTCGCAGCCAAATTTTTGCTAAGAGTTTACCTATGCCAATTGTTATTGGAAACTTAAAGCGTTTAGACATGTTGCGCACTATGCCTGAGTTAAAAGAAAAACTTTGGAGTAATGCCTTGAAATTACAGAATGGGCTAAAAGAAAAAGGATTTGATATTGGTAATACTAATACGCCTGTAACGCCTGTTTATATGAAAGGTGGGGTAGAAGAAGCGACTGCCATGGTAATGGATTTGAGAGAGAATTATGGCATTTTTGCATCCATCGTTGTTTACCCTGTAATACCTAAAGGACATATCATATTTCGATTGATTCCATCTGCTGCTCATACTGATGCAGATATTGATGAAACACTAAAAGCATTTAGTGAAACCAAAGCTAAATTAGATGCTGGTGCTTATAAAGTTGACTTGATACCCGATATGGCTGAATCCAAATAAGTTGATTGATACATGTTGACCTAGACGCAGTCTATGTTAACCTCCAAATAAAAAGACCCGAACTTGATTAGTCGGGTCTTATCATTTGTATCATTCTGCGTTAGTTATAAATTACCAATTCAGGTAATTTATAATTTGCTTATTAATTCTTTAGCCATTCTAACATAGTCGGCATTCTTTGCATCAGAAGCAATTGCAATACATTTTTCCGCACTTGCTTTAGCATCTGCCTTTTGACCCATATCTTTTTGAATCTTAGCAGTTAGTAAAAACAACCAGAATGCTTTTGGATTTGCTTCTGTTGCTTTGTTTACATTTTGTAATGCTTTTGCATAATCTTTATCCCACTCGTAGTAAAAATTAGCGGCAGCTTGATAGGAATTCGGGTTTACTTTTTCTGCACTTAATGCAGCTTCTACCTGCGCACGAAGTCTATCTTTTACATTGGTGCTAATTGGGATACTTACTGCTACTTTACCCCATGTAAGGTGTAATTCAATGCTTTCCGCCTCTACATTGGCAAATTGGAAAGTAAAGGTTTCAACATTACTATTGGATTTGGCAGCTTTTACTTTAAAGCGAACTACATCTTCACTTTGCTTATAACCATCGGTTCCCCAATTGGTTAATCCCTTATTTACCACGATTTCCCAATATTCAGTTCCTGGTACGGTATATAATACGTAAGCTCCCGTATCTAAGGTTGATCCGCCCATGGTTACTTTGTCAGAAAAATGAATTCTTGTTGCTGCATTGGCTCCTGTTCTCCATAATTGATTTAATGGGACCAACTCAGAATTTTCTTTAAGCATTGCTCTCCCTTTTAAATTGGGGCGCGAATAGGTTAATTCTATTTTTCCCATTCCAAAATCTTGACTAATTTTTTGAGTAGTGCTAGGTTGTGGCATTCTTATTTGTGCAAAACCCATTCCGCTGCATAATAAAGCAGCTGCAAGCAAAGTCTTTTTCATATTCAATAAATGTTTGAACGCCAAACTTAGGTTTTCCCTCACAAATGCAGCAATTTTTTTAATAAAATGAGCTAATTCTTAAAGGATTTAACAATTTGTACATTATTTGAAGCCTGGATGAAATCGTTGCAAAGTGTCTTTTAAAAAATGACTGTCTAAATGGGTATAGATTTCAGTAGTGGTAATACTTTCATGGCCCAACATTTCTTGTACTGCTCTTAAATCAGCCCCACCTTCTACCAAATGTGTTGCAAAAGAATGCCTGAAAGTATGGGGGGATATCACTTTGGTTATTCCTGCTCTTAAGGCTAGGTCTTTGATAATATAAAAAATCATTACCCTGCTTAATTTCTTGCCCCTTCTATTTAAAAACAAATAGTCTTCAGATCCCTTTTGTATGGATTGATGAACCCTTATTTTTTCTTTATAAATTTTTATGCATTTAATTGCTTCAGATCCTATTGGGATTAGTCTTTCTTTATCCCCTTTTCCTGTAACTTTTATAAAGCCAACATCTAAGAAGAGTCCAGAAATTTTTAAGTTTACTATCTCACTAACCCTTAATCCACAACTGTACATCGTTTCTAGAATGGCTTTGTTCCTTCCGCCTTCTGGGCTGCTTAAATCAATCTGGTTAATAATTAATTCAATTTCCTCAAAGTGTAATGTGTCTGGTAGTTTTCTTTTGGATTTTGGCGCATCTAATAGAACGGAAGGATCCGATACGCAAATTTGTTCTACAATACAATATTTAAAAAAACTGCGTATCCCAGAAATAATTCTTGCTTGTGAAGTAGCCGTCATCCCCAATTCGCTCACCCATTGAACAAAGGCTTGTAAGTCTTTAAGTGTAATTTCAGAAGGGGATTTGGTTTGCTTGCTAGCTAATAAATAGGAGGTTAACATTTCAATATCATGCAAGTAGGCGTCTACAGAGTTTTCGCTTAAAGATTTCTCTAATTGCAAATATGCTTTAAATCCTTTTTTATATGCATTCCACATGATTGATAAAGATAACAGCTATATGATTATATTCGCTTTTAGTCTATTTTAAAAGTACGGCAGTTTTATGCAAGTAAATCTTCGATCATTCAAACAAAAAGTTCATCATCATGCCAAGGGCATGAAAAAGTTTTTAGGTAAAATTGAGAAAAATCCGCCCAAAGGCCTAGATAAAATGGCTGAGAAAATTGATGCAGAAGTTTGGAAAGAAGTAGACTGCTTAAGCTGTGCCAATTGTTGCAAAAGCATGAGCCCTACTTTTACTGCAAAAGATTTAAAAAGAATTGCTGCTCATGTAGATATGTCGGTTGCAGAATTTAAAGAAAAATGGCTCTATTTTGAAGAGGAAGATGGGGATTGGATGAATAAAAAACAACCTTGTCAGTTTTTAAACTTGAGCAATAATATGTGTAGTATTTATGAAGTAAGGCCCGATGATTGCGCAGGTTTTCCTCATTTGAAGAAGAAGAAAATGGTTGAATACATTCACGTGCATCAACAAAATATTAGTTATTGCCCAGCAACCTATAAAATGGTTGAAAAATTCCAAGCGTTACTGGCTCCTATAAAAAAGTAAAGGCTAATACTGAATATTTAGTTGGGCAATTCTTCCATTGCCTCCCGCTAAATAAATGGATTTCCCTTTTTTAGCTTTTTGGACTACATGGAAACTTTGCTTCGAAATATTTTTCCAATTCATTCCACCGTCTTCTGATATGTCTACCCCGGAAGTGCCACATGCTACCATTATTTTGTTCGTTAAATAAATTACACAAGATCGATATCCAAATGGGGGAGTTTGTGGTTGACTAAATTGCACACTAGGAGTAAACTTTACGGCAATAGCGTTGCCTGCTCTCATGGTATCTTTTGCAAAGTCTCCTCCCACAATAAATGCATTTTTGCCCGATGGACTAATTGCAATTGAGTTGGCCCCAGTAGACTCCTTTCCTTGTAGTAGGGGTAATGAATATTGGTCTCGGTGGTCTCTTGCATTCAATAACCTTGAAACCTTTCCTCCGGTAACCAGTAAGGTTCCGCTTTTAAAAGAATTGTTTGATTCGCTTATTTGTAAATTAGTTCCACTTGAAGCAAAAAAAGCTTCCCCATCATTTAAATTAATGCCATCTTTTGGACTAGTCTCCCATGTTTCCCCCTCATTAAAACTCATTGCAAAGAATGCTTTGCCATTTATTGGGTCACCAATTACTTGAATATTTTTACCAACTGCATGCATTGCATCTAAAAACATTCCTTTGGTACTATCTTCAAATACTTTATACCAATCCTTTCCACCATTTACTGTCTTTAAAATAAACGCTGGTTCTGCTATAGCCATTATGATTGCTTTTTGATCATCGTATGCTTCAATGTCTCTAAAATCTCTTTTTTCAAAACCTGGAACAGTCATCCATGTAAATGATTTCCCCCCATCCATAGACTTTCCTACAGAGCCTCCACTTCCAGACACCCATATTACTTTGTTGGAGACAACACTCAGTCCTCTAATACTTGTTTTTCTTCCCTCTGCTACTATTTGAATTAGTTCAGTGGATTGACCCAATGCAGTGAAGTAATTATTCCAACCCAATAAGACTAAAAAGATTTTTATATATGCTTTCATACATTCATTTTTGTGTAAACTAGAACAAGTTAAATCAATTCCTTTTTAACAGTATAATTTTATCAGTATATGATCCCATATTGGATGAGCCGAACCCAGTTGCTTTTAGGTGATGAACCTATCCAGTCTTTAATGAATAAACACGTTTTGGTAGTTGGCTTAGGTGGTGTAGGAGGTATTTGTGCAGAAATGATTGTCCGATCTGGAGTAGGAAAAATTACCATTGTAGATGCAGACACGGTAGATTTAAGTAATGCCAATAGACAGATTCCTGCATTGCATTCCACTGCAGGGAAATTGAAATCTGAAGTAATGGCTGAACGATTAAAAGATATTAATCCTCAATTAGATATTATTGTTAAGTCAATTTATATTAAAGATGAACTTACTCAAGAATTATTAGATGAAGCCCCATATGATTATGCAGTAGATTGTATTGATACGTTGTCTCCCAAAGTTTTTTTTATCAAGGGATGTTTAGATAGAAAAATACCCATTGTTAGTTCTTTGGGTGCGGGTGGTAAACTAGATCCCTCTCAAGTGGTCATTACGGATATCTCCAAAACCTATCAATGCAATTTAGCGAGTTATGTAAGGAAAAAGTTACATGGATTGGGTATTTATAAAGGGTTAACGGTGGTTTTTAGTGCAGAAAAAGTAGACCAGTCCAAAATCATCGAAACCGAGAAGGCTTTTCCCAAAAAGTCAATCATTGGAACGATGTCTTATATGCCAGCTATTTTTGGTTGTATGGCTGCAAGTGTGGTAATTAGAGGGTTATTACAAAAGAATTAATAAAGTAAATAGGGTTTTACCATTGCCCCCCATTCTTTAACGCTGGTTTCTTTAGTGCATTGATGAATAAATGAATGCATAGGTAATTCATAGAGTGATTCTGCATGATGAATTCCTGAAAGTTTATCTAAATGATGAATGCCTTCTGGATTAACATAAGTTTTATAGGGTGCCCATTTAAATTCATTTGGATGTAGTGCCTTAATAAGTTTGATCAACAACAGGCCAAAAAATACTGGTTTAAATTGATTGGGGTCTTTTACTATAAAATGAAGACCATTACACTGTTCCCCAGCAAACTTACTATGTTGAGGTATAAATTGAATAAGCCTGCAGGCTAATTCATCATCCATAAATAATTTTATCTGTTCGGCAAGTGCAGCTGCATTTAACCATGGAGCTCCTACTGCTTCAAATGAAAAGTTAGTAGATCGGCCTTCTGATAAATTGGTGGCTTCTAAAAAACATAATCCTGGGTACAATAGGGTGGTAGAAGCGGATTGGATGGCTGGAGAGGTTGGAACAAACGGAATACCCCAATCCACTTGAAACATGGCTCTTTCCCAATATTGACATAGTATAATTTGAATCGATGCATTTATTTTCCTTTCTGCATTATAATATTGTGCCAATTCTCCTAAAGTGCAACCATGTCTGATGGGCATTGGCCACCTTCCAATAAATGATGAACATGCATCATTGAGCCATGGACCCTCACAAAGTTCAAGATTCCCCGAAATAGGATTGGGGCGATCTAATACCACCAATTGAATGGAATGAGTAGCCGAGGTTTCTAAAAGATAGCTCAAGGTCCATAAATAAGTGTAAAAACGAACCCCTACATCCGGTACATCAAATAGAAGAATATCAATATCCGCTAAGTCGTCTGCAGTTGGGGTTAATTTTTGACCATACAAACTAATAATGGGTAAATCAGTTAATTCATCAACTCCATTAAGCATCGGTGCTCCATCTGCCCCTGTTGCAGAAATTCCATGTTCAGGTGAGAATAGTTTGGTAATATTAAAACCTGCTTTTTGAAGTGCCAGCCTTGATGGGATCATAGCTTTTGTGGTAGCAGCTTCATTTGTAACCATGCCAATTCGATGGTTTTTCCATGAAATTGAATCTGATTGTAGCAATACGTCAATGCCAAATAATACAGACATGCTGATGATTTTATTTACTCTTTTTTTGTTTGAAATTCATTGCTTTCTTCAGTTCTTCAACCACATTAAAAATGATGGGACATCTGTCATAATGCATGAAAGTGGTAAAAATTCTTCTCTTAAAATTGGGTAAATGCAGCGCAGGAAATTCTTTACATCCCTCGAAGCGATATTCATAAACGGTACATTTATTGTCTTTTAAAAAATGACAAGGCATCTGATTCATAATCATCATTCCATTGCTGCCTTTTTCTAAATACTGATGGTCAAAGCTTGATCTATCCATTTTTAAATGGCTTGATAAATTATTGGCCTCTTCCTCATTCAGGCAAACCATTAAACTTTTGCAACAATTTCCGCAGTCGGTACAAGAGATAGTAGGACTAATAAGTGCATCTAATTCTTGCACTTTTATATCAATGGCTTCATCATTGAATTCTTTTATATAGTTGCTAAATTGGTCATTCTCTTCCTGGTGTTCAATTGCATAGGCTGAGATTACTGATAGGTCAATTTGGGGTTCAAAAGAGGTCTTCATTTGATTAAAGGTACAATTTGGCATATAAAATCCACCAAAAACAGCTATTTATCCACATATAATCGGCATTTGTAGAAAAGAAAAATTGGGCTGAGATTTGAGGGACTTAGATTTGCCGTAAGCAATAAGGATATTAAATAGGAAATATGGCAGAAGACAAGAATTTGGTCAGGTACGATGAAGACTCCATCCGGTCATTAGATTGGAAAGAACATATTCGTTTACGCCCAGGAATGTATATTGGAAAGCTAGGGGATGGTTCTGCAGCAGATGATGGAATTTATGTGCTCATTAAAGAAGTTATTGATAACTGTATTGATGAATACACCATGGGGCACGGAAAGCAAGTAGAATTGACCATTGAGGGTAAAACAGTTACCGTTAGAGATTATGGCCGTGGTATACCATTGGGTAAAGTTATTGATGTAGTTAGCAAAATCAATACTGGTGCTAAATATGATAGCAAAGCCTTCCAAAAAAGTGTTGGTTTGAATGGAGTGGGTACCAAGGCGGTAAATGCGCTTAGTAGTCATTTTTTAGTTACTTCTTTTAGAGAGGGTAAATGCAAAACAGCTGAGTTTGAAAAAGGGGAATTGGTTAAAGATCATAAAGAAGTAAAAACCGATGAGCCAAATGGTACTTTGGTGGTATTTACTCCAGACGATACCGTTTTTAGAAATTTTCATTTTATTCATGAATATTTAGATAACCAGCTTTGGAATTATTGTTATTTAAATGCAGGTCTTGCCATGCATTTTAATGGCAAAAAATATGTCAGTAAGAATGGATTGTTAGATCTATTACAACGCAAAACAAATCCAGATGAGTTAAGATATCCTATCATTCATTTAAAAGGTGACGATATAGAAGTGGCAATTTCTCATAATAATGATTATGGGGAAGATATATTTTCATTTGTAAATGGTCAATATACCACACAGGGTGGAACGCATCAACAGGCATTTAGAGAGGCATATGTAAAAGTGATTAGAGATTTTTATAAAAAGGATTATGATGCATCTGATATAAGAACGAGTATTGTTGCTGCAGTTTCTGTAAGAGTGCAAGAGCCAGTATTTGAGAGCCAAACAAAAACTAAGTTAGGGTCCCAAAATATTGCAGAAGGTGGGCAAAGTATGAAGTCTTTTGTATTAGACTTTTTGGCGAAACAATTGGATAATTTCTTACATCGAAATGCTGCCACAGCAGATGCCTTAAAAAAGCGGATTGAGCAAAACGAAAGAGAAAGAAAAGAGTTGGCCGGTATTAAAAAGTTGGCGAATGAAAGAGCCAAGAAGGCCAATTTGCACAATAAGAAATTGCGTGATTGTAGAGTTCATTTAAACGATGAGCTGCCTGCAAAAAATAAAGAAGCATTTATTGCTATTCAAAAGGATACTACCATATTTATTACTGAAGGAGACAGTGCTAGTGGAAGTATTACCAAGAGTAGAAATGTGGACACACAAGCGGTTTTTAGCTTAAGGGGTAAACCTTTGAATTCATTTGGAGAGACCAAAAAAGTGGTTTACCAAAACGAAGAATTTAATTTATTACAACATGCATTAAATATTGAAGATGGTTTAGAAGGACTCCGCTATAACAATATAGTAATAGCTACGGATGCCGATGTAGATGGTATGCATATTCGATTGTTATTAATGACTTTCTTTTTACAATTTTTTCCAGACCTAGTAAAAAAAGGGCATGTGTATATTTTAGAGACGCCTTTATTTAGGGTTAGGAATAAGCAAGAAACTATTTATTGTTATGATGAAACAGAAAAGCAGGCAGCTACAAAAAAACTGGGAAATAAACCTGAAATTACTCGATTTAAAGGGTTGGGTGAAATTTCTCCAGAAGAGTTTGGCCGATTTATAGGAAGGGATATTCGCTTGCAGCCTGTTATTCTTGAACAGGGAGACCATATTCAAGAATTTTTGGGTTATTACATGGGAAAAAATACCATGGAAAGACAAGACTTTATCATTAATAACCTACGCGTTGAATTGGATTTAATTGATTAAAAATAGAATAGATGATTCATATTGTTTTTGAAACAGCCAATGTAAAAGCTTTGCAAACAGCTATGGAATTGGACGAGTTGTTACAAGGGGAAATTTTGGAAATAAAAGATGATTTTGCAGTGGGGCCAGTAGAGCGAATTTATGAAACCGAAGGGTATCAGGCACGACGTGATTGGTGGAAAACGGTTCTTCAGTTTTCACCATATGAAAATCAACTGGATATTGTGGACGATAAATTAACCGTTCATAATCTTATAAATGAGTTAACCCAAAATGAAGCGGAAGAACTTTGGATTTGGATGGGACAAAATGCACATGATGTTACTGGATATTATTGGCTAATGAGCCAACTGTCTGCATTTGCCGGAAGAATTCAGGTTTTATATTTAAATAATCTTCCATTTTTTAATGAAAAGGGAAGTATTTTTTATCCTACTCATCTGTACGAAATTCAACCTAAAGAATTTTTAAAAGCAAAAAAGTTAGCAAGGCCTATTACGTTAAGTGAATTTGAATTAGACCCAGATGAATGGAAAAAAATATGTGCAGAAAATGCAATGGTTCGGTTTTTAGAAGGTGGGAAGAAAATTTCAAGTAAAGAAGTGAATTTCTTTGATAAATCTTTACTCGTACATGTTACAAAAGATGCACAAAAATTAGCTAAAATAATTTCTGCAGCATTAAGTAAAATGCCGGTTCAAACTGGTGATGCTTTCTTGGTTTGGCGATTAAGAGAATTAGCTAACCAAGGATTGGTGACCATTCATGGAGATTTTTCAAAAGGCTGGAAAGAGTTAACCGTACAATTGTCGGTTGTTTAGTAGAAGACATATTTAGATTGTAGAATTAAATTAACGCATGGCTAAAGAGAATATTGATAGAAGGGTTTTCGAAAATGAAACCGGGGTTCAAGGGCAGTATAAAAACTGGTTCTTAGAGTATGCATCTTATGTAATACTAGAAAGAGCTGTGCCCGCATTAGAAGATGGCCTTAAGCCAGTACAAAGAAGGATTCTACATTCCATGAAAGAAATGGATGATGGAAGATTTAATAAAGTGGCTAATATTATTGGTCAAAGTATGCAATACCACCCACATGGGGATGCGAGTATTGGAGATGCTTTGGTTAATTTAGGTCAAAAAGATTTATTAATTGAAACCCAGGGAAACTGGGGTGATGTAAGAACCGGCGATTCTGCCGCTGCATCTCGTTATATAGAAGCACGTTTATCTAAGTTTGCGCTTGAAGTGGCATTCAATGCAAAAACAACTGAATGGCAATTGAGTTATGACGGACGTAAAAATGAGCCAGTAAATTTGCCAATGAAGTTTCCTTTGCTATTAGCGCAAGGAGCAGATGGAATTGCGGTTGGATTATCAACTAAAATTTTACCTCATAATTTTTGTGAATTGATTGATGCTTCTATTAAATATTTAAGAGGCAAGAAATTTGAATTATACCCAGATTTTCAAACTGGGGGAATGATAGATGTTTCTGGGTATAACGAGGGAAAACGAGGGGGCAAAGTAAGGGTTAGAGCACATGTTGAAGAGTTAGACAAGAAGACTTTGGTGATTAGAGATGTGCCTTATGGTGTTACTACCACTCAATTGATGGAAAGTATCACTAAAGCGAATGAACAAGGAAAGATCAAGATTAAAAAAGTAACGGATGTTACAGCTAAAGAAGTTGAAATTCATATTGATTTAGCGGTGGGTATTTCACCTGATATTACCATTGATGCATTGTATGCATTTACTGATTGTGAGGTAAGCATTTCTCCTAATGCTTGCGTTATCGAAAACAATAAACCTAGGTTTATGGGCGTGCAAGAGTTACTGCGTAGCTCTGTCGATAACACCAAAAATTTATTACAACGTGAATTGCAAATTAAACTCGGTGAGTTAGAAGATAAATGGCATTATACTTCATTAGAAAAAATATTCTTTGAGGAAAAAATATACAAAGAATTAGAGCAAAAACATGAAACATGGGAGCATGTTATTGAAGCAATTGATAAAGGATTTGCTCCGTTTAAAAAGAAATTAAAAAGACCTATTGAAAGAGAGGATATTTTAAAATTAACAGAGAAGCCTGTTAGAAGAATCTATCGTTTAGATATTAATGAATTAAATCAACAAATAGTAGGTATAGAATCTGATATTCAAGAAGTGAACAACCATCTAGTACACTTGACTGATTATGCAGTTGCTTATTTTGATAATCTGTTGAAGAAATTTGGGAAAGGTCGGGAACGTAAAACTGAAATAAAAGAGTTTGATACGATTCAAGTAAAACAGGTTGCTATTGCTAATACCAAATTATACATTAATAGGGCGGAAGGTTTCATTGGAACAGGACTTAAGAAAGATGAATTTTTATGTGAGTGTTCCGATTACGATGATATCATTGCATTTACTAAAGCGGGTATCATGAAAGTGGTTAAAGTGTCTGATAAAACTTTTATTGGTAAAGATATTATACACGCTGCCATATTTGAAAAGAATGATGAGCGTACTACTTATAATATGATTTACTTAGATGGTAAATCAGGAGTTAGTTACGCTAAGCGTTTTAATGTAACTGGTGTAACAAGAGAAAAAGAGTACGATTTAACTAAGGGTTCTGAGAAAAGTAAAGTACATTATTTAACTGCAAATCCAAATGGAGAAGCCGAAACCTTGAAAATTGTATTAAGTCCCAACTGTACGGCACGTATTAAAGAACTTGATTTTTATTTTGAAGAATTAGAAATCAAAGGTAGGGGGAGTATGGGTAATCAGGTTACCAAGTATCCTATTAAAACGGTAAAGTTAAAAGAGGCGGGCAAAAGTACATTAGCAGGTAGAAAACTTTGGTTTGATGATAAATTTGGAAGGTTAAATACAGAAGAGAAAGGCCAATATTTGGGTATGTTTGAGGATGAAAAGATTATTGTAATTTATCATGATGGTTCCTACGAATTAACTGATACAGAAATTACGCAAAGATTTGAACCAGAGAAAATAGCTTTGATTGAACAATTTAATCCTGCAAAAACCATTACTGCAGTTTATCTAGATGCAGATAAGGGCCAATACAATATCAAAAGGTTTAAAATTGAAACGACCACATTAAAGACCCAATTTGTATTTATCAAAGAAGGTAAGGATAATCGCTTAGAAGCAGTTACAACTGAACAAGAACCTATTTTGGTGGTGCAAACCGGAAAAGGACAGCAGGTTCGTAAAGCAAAGTTTAAAGTAGCCAATATGGTAGAAGTAATGGGATGGAAAGCGGTAGGGGCTAAATTGACTGATTTTAATAAGAGTATTGAAATGGAATGGGAAGTAAGACCGCCTGCTGATACTGCACAAACAGAATTATTCTAAATTTGAATTATGGAACCAGTTAAAGTGGGTCAATACAATACATTGAGGGTTAATCGAAAAGTAGAATTTGGCTTTTATCTTGAGGATGGGGGTGAAGGAATTCTTTTGCCAAAAAGGTTTGCTCCCTCTAATTTAAAAATTGATGATGAAATTGAAGTATTTGTATACCACGATTCAGATAATCGATTAATTGCAACTACCCAAAAACCTAAAGCTACAGTAGGAGAAATTGCCAAAATGAAAGTAGTTTCTGTAACAAAGCAAGGTGCGTTTTTAGATTGGGGGCTCATGAAAGATTTATTTGTTCCGGCTTCTAAGCAGGTATCTGGTATGAGGCTTGGCGGCGAATACTTAGTCATGCTCTATATTGATGAAATGACTGGACGTGTTGCTGCAACAGAGAAAGTAGAGAATCTGATGCGGAATGAGGAATTAACGGTTAAAGAAATGGACCAGGTAGACTTATTGGTTTATCGTACCTCAGAGTTAGGGTATGTTATGATCATCAATAACAAACATATCGGCATTTTACATGGGAATGAAGTATTTCAACCGCTTGAAATTGGCGATAAGGTAAAAGGGTTTATCAAAAAGATTAGGCCCGATAATAAAATCGATTTGGTATTAGGTAAACCAGGATATGCAAAAATTGAAGATGAAACTGCTAAAATTCTAAGGCTATTACAAGAGAATAATGGCTATCTCCCCTACAACGACAAGTCTGATCCCACCGATATCTATGCTTTTTTTGGAATGAGCAAGAAAGCTTTTAAAATGACCACGGGGAATTTATATAAGCAGAAGAAAATTGCTTTTACTCAAACTGGAATTCAATTAATTGAACAATAATTTAACTAACGCATGTTAGTTAAATTATTAACTTTGCGCTTCAAAATCATTTACTATGTCTACTAAAGTTGTTTACATTGTTTCTGCTGTTAGAACTCCAATCGGAAGTTTTGGAGGTAGTTTGAAAGATTTTTCTGCCACACAATTAGGTGCTGTTGCAATTAAAGGTGCTATCGCAAAAGCAGGAATAGATGGTGCTCTAGTAAATGAAGTGTTGATGGGTTGTGTAATACAAGCTAATACCGGTCAGGCTCCTGCAAGACAAGCGGCAAAATTTGCTGGCCTTCCAGATTCTGTAATTGCTACTACTGTAAATAAAGTTTGTGCGAGTGGAATGAAGGCTATAGCGCAAGGTGCACAAGCTATTTTATTAGGAGATGCAGATATTGTTGTTGCAGGTGGAATGGAAAGCATGAGCAATGTTCCTTATTATAGCCCGAATATGCGTTGGGGTAATAAATATGGGAATGTTTCATTAGTAGATGGATTGGCAAAAGATGGTTTAACAGATGTGTATCATAATTATGCTATGGGTAATTCTGCAGAATTATGTGCAAAAGAGTGTAATATTTCTAGAGCAGATCAAGATGCTTTTGCCATTGAAAGTTATCAAAGAAGTCAATTAGCTTGGAATAATGGTTGGTTTAATGAAGAAATAGTTCCTGTTGAAATACCACAACGAAAGGGAGATCCGATTCTTTTTTCTAAAGATGAAGAACCATTTAATGTTAAGTTCGATAAAATTCCAGAACTAAAATCTGCATTCATTAAAGATGGTACTGTTACTGCTGCCAATGCAAGCACCATGAATGATGGCGCGGCTGCAGTGGTTTTAATGAGCAAGGAAAAAGCAGAAGAGTTAGGCGTTAAGCCATTGGCAATCATTAAGTCTTATGCGGATGCGGAGCAGGCTCCGGAGTGGTTTACAACTACTCCTTCTTTAGCCATACCTAAAGCTGTTGCAAAAGCTGGCTTATCAATGGACGATATAGATTTTGTTGAATTAAATGAAGCCTTCTCTGTAGTAGGTATTGCCAATACCCAAAAATTAGGTTTAACCGCTGCAAAAGTAAATGCACATGGTGGCGCAGTTTCAATTGGTCATCCATTGGGTTGTAGCGGAGCTAGAATAATTGTTACACTCATTAATGTATTGAAACAACAAGGCGGTAAAATTGGCGCAGCAGGCATTTGTAATGGGGGTGGAGGGGCTAGTGCAATGGTTATAGAACTAGCTTAATAATTACTGATTCCTACTCTTTGTTGGATATACTCTTGATTGATGGCAGCTTTTAACATGGCCATTGCCAAGTCTCCGGCATTTATTCTAAAGTGGTTGGGGTCTGGTGCATAGTTAATGCTAGTAATATAAATACCTGTTTCATCTTTATCATGAATATCTGCGGGGCAAAAAAAGCTCCAGTCTAAATTGCTTTCTAGCAATAATTCAAATGCTTTTAAATGTTCCATGCCCACGGCTAAATATTCTTTAGGATAGTCATCGGCGTGAAGCAGTAGGGTATTGTCTTCGGCGTTTAATACCCCCATTCCCCCTAATGCAATAATCCGCCTCTTTCCTTTTTTTTGCATTTGGGTGATGATTTGTTTTATGCCTAGGCTTCTGGTTTTATCTGAACCATCAGATGCTCCGCCTAATACAGAAAAAATCACATCCGCTTTTTCAATTGCTTTAGCAACGTCTTTTTCATCAAAAAGATATCCTTTTTGTGCAGTCAGATTTTCATTCAAATTGTCCTGATCAATTAAAGATTCAACATTTCTTCCAAAGGCAGTTACCTTAAAACCATTGTTTAAAGCTTGTTGAACAATTCTTTTGCCCACTTGACCAGTTGCCCCAAACACAGTAATATGCATATAAAACAGTTTTTTGAAATCTATGCTACTTGCTCAGCAATCTCATTCATTGTGATGCCTTGATGACTTTCATCATAAATGCATTCTCCCTTATTTATCACAAGAACTTGGGGTGATTCATGGTAAACATCAAATTTTTCTGCAATTGCATTCGAGATATCTCGATGCTTAATTAAGTCAAGATAATAAAAAACAGTATTGGTGGGAGCTGTCTCTCTTTCTAATCTATTTAGAGCCATAGAACTTATACTACACCGAGTACTGTGCTTAAAAATAACCTGAGGAGTATCAAATGATGCTTGAATAATACTATCTAATTGATTGATATCTGTTAATGAAATCCAATTCATGCAAATATTTTTTTGCAAAATTAAATCATTTACAGCTTATCCCCTGAAATATCGAGGGTTGGTAGTTGGGCAACCTTTCCCCTTAACCGATGCACAAGAACTAATAAGAATACTTGTAAAAGCGGTAAGTAAAATGATGAAGCTGATCTTTTTCATACGTTGAGCTTTGTATTAGAAGCTGTATTTTGCACTGAAACAAAGATATTGATTCAGGTGAATATGCAGCCTGTAAATGCCAATGATATTGTTAAAAGTATATAATTCCTTAAATATAAACGTATGAAGGTTCATTTTATTTCAATTGGAGGGAGTGTAATGCACCAATTAGCCATTGCATTGCATAAAAAAGGATACTTGGTAACTGGGACAGATGATGAAATTTTTGAGCCTGCATTAAGTAATCTTAAAAATGCTGGACTTTTACCCGCGAAAATAGGGTGGGATGTAGATAAAATTCAATCTGATTTGAATGCTGTTATATTAGGCATGCATGCACGTGCAGATAATCCAGAACTATTGAAAGCTAAGTCCTTAGGTCTTAATATTTATTCGTTCCCTGAATATATTTATAAGGAATCGTTGCAAAAAAAGAGAGTAGTAGTAGGAGGAAGTCATGGTAAAACTACCACTACTAGCATGATCATGCATGTACTTCAAAAGCAACAATTGGCTTTCGATTATTTGGTAGGAGCAAAACTGGCTGGCTTTGAACAGTCCGTGAATATTACCGATGCACCAGTAATTGTATGCGAAGGAGACGAATATCCTGCAAGTGCCATTGAGAAAAAACCGAAATTTCATTTTTTATATCCTCATATTGCTATTTTAACAGGAATAGCTTGGGATCATATTAATGTGTTTCCCACTTTTGAATTCTATTTAGAACAATTTGTGATTTTTATCAATCGAATTGAAAAAGGTGGGTTGTTAATTTACAATGAATCTGATCAAGTTTTAGCAGAGTTAGTTGCAAAATGCAAACGTAATGATATACAATATCAACCTTATCATGTACCAAATTTTCAAATTGAAAATGGCGTTACAACTGTTCAAATTGGATCGGAATCAGGAAGATTAAGTGTATTTGGAAACCACAATTTAATGAACTGCTTAGCTGCTTATTATGCTTGTGCTGCATTAGGTGTTGCAACTCAAGATTTTTTACATTCAATGAAAGACTTTACTGGTGCTGCTAAAAGATTAGAGCTATTAGAGTCAAATGATTCAATGTGTATCTATCGAGATTTTGCACACGCACCAAGTAAAGTGAAAGCAACCGTTCAAGCGGTTAAACAGCAATTCCCCAAAAGAAAATTGTACGGAATACTTGAATTGCATACCTATAGCAGTTTGAATGTAAACTTTATGAATGAATACAAAGGGGCATTGAATGAATTGGATGAAAGTGTGGTATTTTATTCGAAACATGCATTGGAAATCAAGCAAATGCCTGATCTGCCTGCAGAAAAAGTAATAGAGGGTTTTGATAAACCTGGGCTAATTGTTATGAATGATAAAGCAACATTAGAAAAATGGCTATTAACTATTCCGAATCATGATGTAAATATTCTATTTATGAGTAGTGGTAATTATGATGGATTAAACATAAATTCGTTGGCGAAAGACATTATATATAATCATCCTGAAGGATAACAATGAAATTAAATTTAACTAGACCCATCGCATTTATTGATCTTGAAACAACAGGAGTTAATATCAGTAATGACAGAATTGTTGAAATAGCTATTATAAAAATCTTGCCAGATGGCACTAGGCAAGTAAAGCGTAAGTTAATTAATCCGCTAATCCCTATTCCTACTGGTGCATCTGATGTTCATGGTATTACCGACGATATGGTTAAAGATGCGCCAAGTTTTAAACAGGTTGCCAACGAAATAAAGCAATTCATGGACAATTGTGATATGGGAGGATACAATAGTAATCGTTTTGATGTGCCCATGTTAATTGAAGAGTTTTTAAGAGCAGGAGTGTCTTTTTCTGTCGATGGTAGAAAGTTGGTAGATGTGCAGAAGGTATTTCATATGATGGAACAAAGAACACTAGGTGCAGCGTATAAGTTTTATTGCAATAAAGTGTTAGATGGTGCCCATAGCGCAGAAGTAGACGCAACCGCTACTTGGGAAGTACTTGAAGCTCAAATTGAACGATACCCTCAAATAGGGGATACTGTAGAAAGCATTGTTAAATTTACCGGAGAAGACGATATTGTAGACTTTGCAAGAAGATTTGTGAAAGAAAATGGCGTTGAGGTCTTTAATTTTGGTAAACATAAAGGAAAGCCAGTTACACAGGTATTAAAAGAAGAGCCACAGTATTATGATTGGATGATGAAGGGTGATTTTGCTATGAATACCAAACAAAAGCTTACTGAAATTTTAAATAGAACTCTACTGAAGAAATAAATTTGGAAAAAATTGTTATCATACCTACCTATAATGAGAAGGATAATATAGCTTCCATTATTCAAGCAGTTTTTTCCTTGAATCAAGGTTACCGTATATTAGTGATTGATGATGGTTCGCCTGATGGAACAGCCGAAATTGTTAAGCAACTGATTCAATCCTACCCCAATCAATTATTTTTGGAAGAACGAAAGGGTAAACTAGGACTAGGTACAGCCTATATACATGGATTTAAGTGGTGTTTAAATAAAGGCTATCAATTTATTTTTGAAATGGATGCCGATTTTTCTCATGACCCGAATGATTTAGAAAGATTGTATGCTTCTTGTAAATATAATGGCGCACAAGTGGCTGTCGGAAGCAGGTATGTAAAAGGAGGATATACAGAAAATTGGCCTTGGGACAGGCAATTGTATTCTCGCGGGGGCGCCCTCTACACCAAAATGCTAACTTGGATGCCTGTGCAAGACCCTACTGCAGGATTTGTTTGTTATAAGAGAGAAGTTTTAGAAGCCATCAATTTTGATATGATTTCTTTTGTTGGATATGCTTTTCAAATTGAAATGAAATTTGCCGCTTGGAAGCTAGGATTTATTATTAAAGAAGTACCTATTATATTTCGCGATAGAAAGATTGGTGTAAGTAAAATGAATAAAGGCATCATTAAAGAAGGGGTATTGGGGGTTATTAGTATTCAATGGCAGAGCATGTTTAAAAATTATCGCAAAAGGGTTAAAGCAACTTAAATTCTATTTTGAAACAAGCACTCATCAAATTACATATCTCCGTTTTTTTAGCAGGATTTACCGGCATATTAGGGGTGTTAATTAGTTTGAATGAAATGAGTTTGGTATGGTATAGAATCATGATTACCGTAGTAAGTTTATCGGTATTATTCAAACTAACGGGTAAGTCTTCAAAAATTCCTAAAGCTACTGTAATACGATTTTTATTAATAGGCTGCTTAATTGCCTTGCATTGGGTGGCATTTTATGGGAGTATTAAATTATCAAACGTATCAATTGGATTGGTCTGTTTTTCTGCAACAGGATTATTTACTGCATTGTTAGAACCCTTATTGGTTACTAAAAAAATTCAATGGGCCGAAGTTGGTTTAGGTTTAATCAGTTTGTTAGGGATTTATTTCATTTTTCATTTTGATCAACGATACCAAACTGGAATTATCGTTGGAATTGTTTCTGCATTTTTAGCCGCATTATTTTCAGTGCTGAACAAAAAGCAAGTAGATAATACGGAACCCTTGGTGATAATGTTGTACGAGCTTACCGGAGGCTTATTGGTGCTTACTTTGTTGATGCCAATTTATGGATATTTTTTTCCTGAAATGAGCTTGATTCCTACTTTATCAGACTGGGGCTGGTTATTGATTTTAAGTTGGCTTTGTACTATTGTTGCAATGCAATTGATGCTAGATTCTTTAAAAAAAGTATCTGCATTTACCCAAAATCTAAGTTTAAATTTAGAGCCAGTTTATGCCATTATCATGGCATTTATTTTATTTGATGAAAATAAGCACCTATCTAATAGCTTTTATTATGGTGTTTCATTAATTATTGTATCAGTTGTATTACAAATGATTAGAGTGATATATAAGCAAAAAACTAGAATTCAATAATAAATCCTATTGTAGGCGTAACATTTGCCTCATTATTACTTAACAAAAATGGTATGGCATTGCTTCCATTCGTTTGAATAGGTTGTCCATCTGTTGTAAGAAAGCCTGTGTTATTTGCATTTCTTTGAAAAGTATAGGATGCTTGTGCGGGGCTTTTAGCTAAATACCAATTGGTAATATCAACAAATAAGTCCAGCGTAAATTTTTTATAATACCATTTTTTGTCTATCCTAATATCACTACTATTGAATGCGTTTAGTCGTTGAGTATTAATATTATTGTAATCAGGAATTCCAGTTCCTAGAGTTAAATAGTTTTGTCTGCTAGCAATCAAATCAAATGGCGTGTAAGGCACACCTCCCTGGTATCTGAACTTTAAACCAATTTCCCAGTTTCGTTTCAGTTTATAGCCAAGTACTGCACTCAATAAATGTCTATTATCCCATGAACTTGGGGCATAAGAATTATTTGCATTTGTGTATTTGCTAACAAACCAGGTATAACTTAGTACACCGTAAAAGCGATTGGTCAATTTTTGTTGTGCAAAGAATTCAAACCCATAAGCTTTGCCCTTTCCTGTTGTACTAACCGCTTCATTGCCCAATACATTAAAGTCTGCGCCTTGATTAGATAAACTTATGCCATTTCTTACACTAATAGGCACATTGCTGTATTGCTTGTAAAATCCTTCAAAAGTAAATCTTGTAGAAGAGGAAGGTAAATATTCAAATCCTGCAACATAATGGGTGCTTTGGGTATAATCAGTATTTTTATTAACTAATTCATTATTGTTGTTTCTATATCCTAAAGCAGTATAGGGAAGCATTTTAAAATACGTGCCTACCGATGCATTAAAAGTGACTTTATCTGTGATTACATAACTCGCGGCAATTCTTGGTGATAAAGTTTTCAATGGATTCATGCCCGTTTTTGTAAATGTATTTTGATCAAATCTGATGCCTGCGCTAAGCCCTAGTTTGTTATCTAAAAAACGTTTTCCTAATTGTGTAAAAGCCCCCATTCTAGCAAATTGAATTTTACTATTGAAATTGTTGCTGACTGCGGGTTGAATAATATTATTATTGTTGTCTACAATGGCATTGCTGATCAACTGATTGGTGTTATTAGAAAAAGAGACTAATTGTGCTACTAGGCCATAACTTAATTTGAAGCCATTGAAATTTTGATTTACATCAAATCTTAGCTTGTTTTCAACTTCTGATGAATTTAATGCAAGTGTTTTATTGCCTCTAATAGGGCCAAGGTTGTTTTCGTATTTTTCTAATTGGTTATTGAATGCATTTCTACTCAATGCTAAATTCCAATAACCATTATTTAACTGGTGTTTAATAGATGCACCAATAGTATAGTTCCATTGTTGAATAGAGGGGTTGCTATTTAATACATACAATTTTTCAGGAGTAGCTTCTTTAGGCGCAGCAAAATTAAATTCATCAATCGCCCCAACACCTAATAAGGTTAAGGTTGTTTTCTTGCTTAACTGATGAGAAATTTTATATTGAAAATCCCAATAATTTGGTCTGATTGGTAAATCAATTGCTTTGAATAGTAGTTGTAAATAACTTCTCCTAGCTGATGCTAAGAAAGTTGTTTTACCCGATTTTCCGATGGGGCCATCAAAAGTGGTGGCCAATTCTGTTCCACTCAAACGAATATTACCCTGAACTCGGTTGCTATTTCCTCTTTTCTGTTTAAACTCAAAAACCGATGAAAGTGTATTGTCGAACCTTGCATCAAATGCAGAAGACGATAATTTTACTTCTTCTATAAAGCTTACGTTTAAAATTCCAGTTGGGCCTCCTGCACTTCCTTGAGTTGCAAAATGGTTGATTACCGGTATTTCTATGCCATCTAAGTAAAACACATTTTCATTTGGAGCCCCACCTCTAATAATGATATCGTTTCTAAATCCGGCACTACTAGACGAACCACCTACACCAGGTAATGCTTGAATTACCCTTGATATGTCAAAATTTCCTCCTGGGTTGGCTTTAATTTCTTCGCTTGTTAATCTTTGAACACTTAAAGGTGTTTCTAAAGTAGCCGCTTTAGCCGATTTATTTCTATTGGTGCTATTCACAGTTACTGAGGCTAATTCTTGAATAGCAGATTCTAATTCTATTACCATTGTATTTTCGTTTCCACTGGCAATGGTTATATTGAATTTAGATTGAGTTGTATATCCTAATGCGCTGAAAATGAATGTATAATATCCTGATTTAATTTGGGTAAATTGAAACCTACCTGCACTATCTGTTACCACTGATTTGTCTAATTGTACCAGCTTTACGACTGCGCCTTGTACAGGTTTTTGTAATTGTTTATCTAAAATTATTCCAGAGTATATGCCTGTGTTTTGAGCGTTTAATTGCAAAAAAGAATAAAGAGTAACCAATAAAAAAAGAAAACGTTTCATAATTCATCCATTTATCAAATACCTATCATCAACAATAGGTTTTGGCTATTGTTTAATTATCTTCGGAATATTCAAAAATAATATCAACATGAGAATCACCCCATTTATTCTTTTTATGTTTCTAGGCATTATTAGCTATGCTCAAAAAAAACCTTTGGATCATAGTGTGTATGACGGTTGGCAGAATATTGCTGATCGTTTAATGAGTAATAATGGTAATTATATCGCATTTACTGTTGTGCCTCAGGAGGGCGATGGACTTTTGTACATCAAGAAAA
Source organism: Sediminibacterium sp. (assembly GCF_051860225.1). Classification (GTDB taxonomy): domain Bacteria; phylum Bacteroidota; class Bacteroidia; order Chitinophagales; family Chitinophagaceae; genus Sediminibacterium. The sequence goes on along the minus strand of NZ_JBHYEI010000002.1, from coordinate 135,718 downwards.
AAGATGGTTCAAATGTAGCTGAGATTGAAAGAGGGTACAATGCTAATATAACCGACAATAGTCGTTTTTTAATTTGTAGAATTAAGCCTTTTTTTAAAGATACCAGAGAGGCTAAAATTAAAAAGAAGCGTCCTGAAGAAATGCCAAAGGATTCATTGGCAATTGTAGATTTAATGTCTGGGAAAATTACAAAAGTAGCTCAGGTAAAGAGTTTTAAAATTGCAGATGAACAAGCTCAATTTCTAGCTTATCATTTAGAGAAAAAGCCATTAGCTCCTACTCCAAGAGCTGGTCAAACCGATAGCACGACTAAGCCAACTGCGCCCGTTGCTCCCCCTACACCAAGAGCTGCAGCAGAACCTTTTGAAGAAGGTACAGACTTAATAGTACAAAATTTATTAACTGGGGATACAATTGTTTACAATTTGGTGAGTGAGTATTTCTTTAATAAAAAAGGGAATATTTTATTATTTGAAACTACCAAAAAAACGGGCGATACCAAAGTAAAGCCTCAGGTAATAAAAGTTGACTTACTCAATAAAAAATCAACTGTTGTGTTAACTGGTTTTAATGATGCCAAAGGGTATAGAATGGATGAAGTGGGCAATCAATTGGCATTTATTGCAGAAAGAGATAGTAGTGCTAAATCATTACAAAAATTTTATAAATTATATTATCACAAAAATGGTGCTGATAGTGCAGTTCTATTGGTGCAAAAGAATACCAGTGGGATGCCTGCTAATTACACTTTAAGCGAGAATGCACAAGCTATAAGCTTTAGTAAATCTGGTACTCGTTTGTTTTTTGGCACATCCCCAATTTTACCTGTTAAAGACACTATTACGCCTGAATTTGAGAGAGTTAGTGTTGATGTTTGGCATTATAAAGACGATTATTTACAGCCTTTGCAGTTGCGCAATTTGCAACAAGAACTCAATCGTGCTTATTTAGCCAAATTCGATTTTGAAAAAGGGTCAGTTGTTCAAATTGGAAGTCCTGCATTTAGAAATATCATACAAACCAATGAAGGCGATGGTACTGTGTTTTATGGGGTAGTTGATGAAGGAAAAAGAATTGCATCTCAATGGCAGGGCGCATCTTTTGCAGACTTATATGCCATCAATCCATTGACTGGGCAAAAGCAATTATTACTATCCAATTTTAAAGGCAATACTTATCCTTCATCAACTGGTAAATATTTAGTTATTTATGATGAAGTAAAAAGAAAATACAGTGCGTACAACAGCGAAGCTAAAAAAATGACTTCTGTTGCTGCTGATATTAAATTGCCATTATATGATGTAGAAAACGATGTTCCAGACGATCCAAATGCTTATGGTTTGGTTGGATGGTTAGAAAATGATGAATCATTTTTGATTTATGATCAATTTGATATTTGGCAAATTGATCCAATGGGAACCAAGTCTTCCATCAATATTACAGGGGGTGTTGGTAGAAAAAATAATCTTATACTAAGAAATATTAATTTAGATCGCGAAGATCGATTTATTAAACCAAATCAGACTTTGCTACTTAGTGTGTTTAATAGAATAAATAAGGGGAGTGGATTGAAGACATATGTGATGGGTACTTTGTTTGAATTAAATGCTTCAAATGCTACTTTGCCTTTGCGAATTTCGGCTGTAACTAAAGCCAAAGATGCTGCAGTAATAAGTTTTGGAACAGAGACTTTTCAACGATCTGCTAATATTGCAGTGATTGATTGGAATGCCAAATCAATTATGCAAAATGTTCAAACTGCCCAGTCGTTGCATCAGCCCAATCCGCAACAAGCTGAATATAACTGGGGAACTGCGGAATTGTTTACATGGAAAGCATATACTGGTAAAATTGCTGAAGGCATTGTTTATAAGCCAGAAGATTTTGATCCAAAGAAGAAGTATCCTATGATTGCTTATTTCTATGAGAGAAGTAGTGATGGATTATATGGATATAATGCTCCAGCGCCAACTCCCTCTAGATTAAATATTTCGTTTTTTGTAAGTAGAGGGTATATTGTATTTGTACCAGATATTTGGTACAAGACAGGTTATCCTGGTCAAAGTGCTTTTGATTATATCGTTAGTGGAACAAGGGCTTTGGTTGCTAAAGGTTATGTAGATAGCACTAAATTAGGACTACAGGGTCAAAGTTGGGGAGGATATCAAATTGCACATTTAATTACTCGCACCAATTTATATGCTGCAGCATGGGCCGGTGCACCTGTTGCCAATATGACCAGTGCTTATGGTGGAATCCGTTGGGGTACTGGTTTGAACAGACAGTTTCAGTATGAAAAAACACAAAGCAGAATTGGGGCTACTTTATGGGAAAAGCCAAACTTATATATTGAAAATTCTCCATTGTTCCATTTTCCTAAAGTTAAAACGCCAGTAGTGATTATGCACAATGATGCGGATGGAGCAGTTCCTTGGTATCAGGGTATTGAAATGTTTACTGCACTTCGTAGACTAGGAAAACCAGTATGGATGTTGAATTATAATAATGAAGATCATAATTTAGTAGAGCGTAGAAACAGAAAAGATATTCAAATTCGAGAACAACAATTTTTTGATTATTTACTGAAAGGAGATAAACCTGCTAAATGGATTGCTGAAGGTGTACCAGCTGTTTTAAAAGGGAGAGATTGGGGACTAGGTTATTAAATAAGTGGTTCGTTTGATTTTTTTTACATACCTTATAGCTACTAAATTAAACGAGCCTTTTGTAAAATGTTGTCCTTTTTGAACTTTAGAAAATATTCAACTATCTGGTTTTTTATAATTTGTATTATACTGAGCCAGGTAGTTGCTTGGAATATATATTCTATAGAAAAAAATAGAGAAATTCAGTTGGTTAAAAATGAGTGTTCGAATTTAAAACAGCGTATTGAATCATCTTTAAGCCAAAGTATCAATGCAACCAGTATGGTGGCGCTGCTTATAGAGCATGACTTGATAAAAGACCATTTTGAAGAAGTGGCAAAAGCTTTAATTAAACAGAATCAATATTTAGATGCAATCCAATTGGTTAGAGATATGGTAATTGTTGAAACCTATCCATTAAAAGGAAATGAACAATCAATAGGGTATGATTTAAGAACGGATAGTGAGCATATCAGAGAAATAATGGTGTCATCTAGTTTGAATAATCTTCATTTTGAAGGCCCTTTCAAATTAAAACAAGGCGGAGTTGGTTTTGTGGGCAGGTATCCAATTATTCAACATGATTCGCTGTGGGGTTATTCTGCTGTTATCATTAAGAAAGAAAATTTTGTTGGATTGCTCGGCTTAGACAGTACGGGTATGAATGAAACCTATTTTTATCAAGTAAAGAAGCAACAAACAGGGAAAAAGTATATTCCATTATTTAGTGAAAACAGAACTAATTTTTCAACCGGTATAGTTCATGAGCAATATATTCCTATTGGAGACTGGATTATTCAAGTGAAATTGCGTAACCCAATTTATCTTTCTAGGGCAATAGGTTTTTCCATTTGTGGATGGATTGTTTCGATTGTGTTTGCCATGCTACTTCAATGCAAGCAGAAAGAAAAGGAATTAATGAGGATATAAAAAAAGAGTCTCATTTTTTGAGACTCTTTTTATTATTAATCATTGATTTTGTAAATATCTTATTTAGTACCCTTCACATATTTCTCCAACCATTGAAATTGTTCCCAAAGTGTATGTAACACATTCTCTTTGCCTCTGTATCCATGTGCTTCATATGGCAAGTATACAAATCTTACTGTTCCACCATTTCCTTTTATAGCAGCAAATAATCTTTCACTATTAATAGGATAAGTTCCTGTGTTATCGTCTGCCTCACCATGAATTAATAAAATAGGTGTCTTTATTTTATCAGCATAGCTAAAAGGACTCATTGCATTATATAATTCCGGAGCTTGCCAATAGGTTCTGTCTTCATTTTGAAAGCCAAATGGTGTAAGAGTCCGATTATATGCCCCACTTCGGGCAATTCCAGCTTTAAACCAATTCGTATGTGCCAATAAATTTGCGGTCATAAAAGCTCCATAACTATGGCCACCCACAGCTATTTTGTTTTTATCCGCAATACCTAAATCCGTTAAATGAATAATGGCTGATTCAGCATTCAATTTTAATTGATCAATAAAATTATCATTTGGTTTTTTGTCTTTTCCTGATGCAACAATGGGCATTTCTGCATTATCTAAAACAGCATATCCCTGTGTTACGTAATAAATTGGTGATCCCCAACTTAAAGTAGTAAATCTATCTTTACTACCTCTTATTTGCGCTGCATCTGCCGCAGAGTTGAACTCTCTTGGATAAGCCCAAATAACTAATGGTAAAGGCCCTTTCTCTTTTGTGTACCCAGCAGGTAAATAAAGATCACCAGTTAGGTCTACACCATCTGCTCTTTTATATTTTATTTTTTCTTTAATAACCCCATCTAAAGCGGGATATGGATTAGTGAAATTGGTAATTGCTTGATCGGCTATTTTGAGCTTAAGATTTTTAATATAATAATTGGGTACTTCTTTTTGAGACTCTTTTCTACTTAATAGGGTTAGATTGTTGGCATCCAAAACGTCGACAATATATTCATATATACCTTCATTACATCTCCAAATTATTTCATTTTGTTTTGTGGTTAAATCAAACTTTGCTAAAAATGGTAAATCCCCTTTAGGAGAAGAACCTGTAGTGTTATTCATTAATAATTTTGAACCATTATCAATCGTGGTAATCACATCACGACCGTATTTATTTTTGCTAGTTACTGGTGATCCAGGGTTTCCGTAAGCATCTGTTTGATTTCTCTCAAACAGTAACTCTATACTTCCTTTACTACTATTGAATAAATTAACTCTTATTAATTGTTTACTCCTTGAAATCTCATTCACTAAAGCAATATTTTCATTTCCCCAAGTAGTTCCTCCATATCTTAATTTAGTTTTAAAAAGGAGTTTAGCACTTCCATCAAATGGAGCTGATATTGCATAAATGGCATCTCTATATTCAGCTTGTTTTTTAATTAGTCCACTGTCTAGTGGTTCAGCCCATGTAATAGTAGCAGCTTCATCATCCCTCCAATCAAAACTTCTAGGCACATTTTGTGTATTATCATAGCCCGAAGGGGTGCCCTCAGTAGAAGGTAATTCAGCTAAAACTTTTACTTTTTTACCTGTTAAATCGGTAACCAACATTTTTGAAGGAAATCCGTTGGCTGTAACTAAATAAGAGAAGGGTTGTTGCAGCTGTTTTTGTAATAAATATTTTTTATCGGGTGATAAGCTGAAACTACTTAAAATACAAGGATTGCCAGAAAGCGTTTCGACACCATTTTTATTTAAAATTAATTGTGCTGTAGCATAAAATTGAAATAGTTGCTCATCGTAAGGACTTTTAATCAAATCTTGATAAGTGGGGCTAGGAGCTGCTTTTCCTAGGCTTTGTTGAATGGTTGGTCCTTTTGGAGTGATGGGTTTTTTAGGTGCATTTGCAGCTACTGATACGGTAGATTTATATAGAATGGTATTATCGTCTATCCATGTATATGGGCTGCCTAGAACAGTATTGAGTGCTTTTTTACTAACTAAACTGGCTTTTTTGGTAGCAACATCAATTACGTACAATTCAACTTTGCTGTTACTGGTATGGGTAAATGCAATTTTATTTTCAGAAGGGCTCCATGTTACTGATCCAGCCAATAAATTTGCTGGTAACCCAGAGATAGCATAAACTTTATTCTCTTTTAAATTTTTGAGTAAGAAGTTGTTTATAAATGTTTGTCTGCTAGGTGAAAAATTATTGGGGTTAAGTCTTAAGCCAGCAACCCTAATTTCAGGTTGTCCCAATTCTTCAACGGTAGGATAAGAATTTCTTTCAGAAAGTAGCATCCAAATGGCTTTGCCATCTATGCTTACTGATGGGGTAGGTTTAGCAAGTAATAGGTCTTCAATTACTTTAGGTGGGGTTTGGTAATTGGCTGCATCTTGGGCAATAACCAGTTTTGCACTAATCATTAGTGTTAATGCAATTAAGCAATGTTTAATCATTTTCATATTCGATTAATTTATTTAGGCAAATCAATGCAACTCAAATTACCAATAAATAGGCTAGTAAATTCAGCTTAAGGTAGATCCTGAAAAAATATTTGTCATTATTGAAATAGCGACTTAATTTTGCAACTCAATGATAAAGAGCCTACATATACATCACCATCATATGCATCCCAAAGGGTAGGCATCGGTGTATTTGTACTAATATATTAAACACTAGCTTACCACCCGGTAAGCTTTTTTTTTGTCTTAACATCAGTAAAAAATAAATATGAAAAATAATAATCAAAACAGCAAATTGAGATTGGCCATTCAAAAGAGTGGAAGATTGCACGATGATTCTATGCGTTTGTTGAAGGAATGTGGGATAGATATCAGCAATGGGGTCAACAAGTTAAAAGCAGATGCAACTAATTTTCCGATTGAAGTGTTTTTCTTGCGAGACGACGATATCCCGCAATACGTAGAGGATGGAGTTGCTGATATTGGATTTGTTGGTGAGAACGTGGTTTTTGAAAAAAACAAAAAAGTAGAAATTGAGGAAAAACTTGGATTTGGTAAGTGTAGACTCAGTATGGCTGTCCAAAGAAATGAAGTGTATGAAAATGCTCAGTTTTTGCAGAATAAAAAAATTGCGACCAGTTACCCTGTAATTGTAGCTGATTTTTTAAAAACAAAAGGAATTGAAGCCGAAATTCACGAAATCAGCGGTAGTGTAGAAATTGCTCCAGGTATAGGGTTAGCTGATGCAATTTGTGATTTAGTGAGCAGTGGATCTACGCTTTTTATGAATGGGTTAAAAGAAGTGGAAGTGATTTTTGAGTCGCAGGCTGTATTAATTAAAAACAATTTATTGAATGATCTACAGCAGCAATTATTACAAAGACTTATTTTTCGTATTCAGTCTGTTAAAAAAGCAAAAAACAATAAGTATATATTGTTGAATGCTCCTAATAATAAGTTAGATGAAATTATTGGGTTATTACCAGGTATGAAAAGTCCTACTGTATTGCCGTTGGCAACAGAAGGTTGGAGTAGTGTACACAGTGTGTTAAATGAAAATGATTTTTGGAATATTATTGAGCAATTAAAAGCGGCTGGCGCAGAAGGTATCTTGGTTGTTCCAATTGAGAAAATGATTATTTAAATTATGATGAATATTATTCAATTTCCTGAAAAATCCAGCTGGCAAGCTATTATAAAAAGGCCTGTTGCTGATTATAATGACCTGAATGACAAAGTTGCTGCTGTTTTAAACGGAGTCAAGCAAGGGGGGGATAAGGCTATAGGCCAATATACATTGGAGTTTGATGGAGTTAGCTTAGAAGGTTTTCAAGTTACTGAAGCTGAAATACGTAATGCCCAATTACAACTGGACTTAGACCTAAAAGAAGCTATTGAAACAGCAGCAAAGAATATTCGAAAGTTTCATTTAACACAAGTAAGTCAAGGGTTGCCAATTGAAACTATGCCGGGCATATCTTGCTGGCGCAAATCAGTAGGGATAGATAAAGTGGGATTATATATTCCTGGAGGATCTGCTCCATTATTTTCAACCATTTTAATGTTGGGGATCCCAGCACAAATAGCTGGATGTAAACAGGTCATTCTTTGTTCCCCTCCTAATAAAAATGGAGATTTACACCCTGCAATCATTTACGCGGCTAACTTAGTTGGTATTAAACTGTTGTTCAAAATAGGTGGAGTACAAGCAATTGCAGCAATGGCTTACGGAACCGAAACAGTTCCTGCTGTGTATAAAATTTTTGGACCGGGAAATCAATATGTAACTGCTGCCAAACAAATGGTTCAGTTAAGTGGAATTTCGATTGATATGCCTGCAGGTCCTAGCGAAGTATGTGTGTTAGCAGATGATTCTGCAATTCCTGATTATGTTGCAGCTGATTTATTAAGTCAGGCGGAGCATGGCGCAGACAGTCAAGTTTTATTGGTTAGCACTTCTAAACAATTAATTGATGAAGTAAACCAATTATTAGTAAGCCAATTAGCACTTTTGCCTAGAAAAGAGTTGGCTTTAAAAGCACTTCAAAACAGTCGGGCAGTTTTAATGAGTAGTATATCTGATGCGGTAGAATTAGTGAATGAGTATGCAGCTGAACATTTGATTATAGCATGCCAAAATGCAAATGAAATTGCAGAACAAATTTCAAATGCTGGTTCTGTATTTATTGGTAATTATTCTCCTGAATCAGTTGGCGATTATGCCAGTGGAACCAATCATACTTTACCAACGAATGCCTATGCTAGAATGTATAGTGGTGTAAGTGTAGATAGCTTTGTTAAAAAAATTACTTTTCAGCAATTAACCAAGGAAGGATTAACTGCAATTGCTAAGACTGTTGAAACCATGGCAGAGGCAGAAGGCCTTCAAGCACATGCAGAAGCAGTTAGAATAAGACTTAAATAGAATGTTATGTTGTTTAATTTAAATGAACTTATTAGACCCAATATTGCTCAATTATCTCCCTATTCCTCTGCTCGAGATGAATTTAGTGGGGACGCAAAAGTCTTTTTAGATGCTAATGAAAATAGCTTGGGCTCTCCTTTGTCAAAATGGTACAATCGTTATCCCGATCCACATCAAGTTGCTATAAAAAATAAATTAGCAGTTGTAAAAGGAATTGCAGCAGAACATATTTTCTTGGGTAACGGTAGTGATGAATGCATCGATTTATTGTACAGGAGTTTTTGTACTCCTTCAAAAGACAATGTAATTATCTGCCCTCCAACTTATGGAATGTATGAAGTGAGTGCACATATTAATGATGTGGAGTTAAAGAAAATTCCTTTGTTGCCCAACTTTCAGTTAAATCTTGTTGAGATAGAGCAAGCTATTGATAAGCATACGAAATTGATTTGGATCTGTTCACCTAATAACCCTACCGGGAACTCAATTAACCGATTAGATATTGAAACCATACTGAATAATTTTAAGGGTATTGTTGTGATAGACGAAGCCTACATTAATTTTTCTAAACAAAAATCATTTGTTCAAGAATTAACCGAGTATCCCAACTTGGTTGTTTTGCAAACATTTAGTAAAGCTTGGGGCTTAGCAGGATTAAGGTTGGGGATGGCTTTTGCTTCTACTGCCATTAATGAAGTGCTCAATAAAGTGAAACCCCCTTATAATATAAATCAATCAACACAAGAGTTAGCCTTGAAAGCTTTAGAGGAAGTTGGTCAGGTGAATGATATGATACGTTTACTAGTAGATATGCGCGATGCATTAGCAGATGTTTTTAAAACAATGCCTACTGTACAAGAAGTATATCCTTCTGACGCTAATTTTTTATTAGTTAAGATTAAGGATGCTAGAAAAGTGTATGAGTTTTTATTAACTAAAGGAATTGTTTTACGAGACAGAAGTAGCGTTCAATTATGTAATGATTGTTTAAGAGTAACGGTAGGCTCAGAACAAGATAATACCAGCTTAGTAGAAGCAATGCAAGACTGGTATCAATTGAATTCATAAATTCATGCTTTAATATATTCAATATGCAAAAGTTAAGTACATTTTTGGTTTTCTTGTTGTCTTTTAAAATTGTGTTGGCTCAGCCCAAACTGCAAGTGCCTATTAATTTGCCTACAGGATTTACCAGCAAAATAGTAGCCAATGATTTAGGTAGAGTAAGACATATTGCTGTTAATAGCAATGGGGATTTGTATATGAAATTAGATCGCTTAGTTAATGGAAAAGGCATTTATCGATTACGCGATAAGAACAAAGATGGTATCATGGAAGATACCTTGGCATTTGGCAATTATACTGGTACTGGAATTGCAATTAACAATGGTTATGTATATGCCACATCTGATCAAACTATTTATAGGTATAAATTAGATGCTAATCAAAATATTGTTAATCCAGACCAACCTGAAGTTGTAGTGGATGGATTGTTGAATAAAAGACAACATGCATCTAAGTCCATTACTTTTGATAAAGTGGGCAATCTGTATGTAAATATTGGAGCTCCTTCAAATGTTTGTCAAGAACAAGACAGACAGAAAGGTTCGCCGGGTTTAACGCCGTGCCCTATTTTAGAAAATGCTGGAGGTATTTGGCAATTTAGTACAACAAAAACCAATCAAACTTTAAATGATGGGGTTAGATATGCAACTGGTATGCGTAATGCATTAGGAATTGATTGGAACAATGAAGTCAATGATTTATATGTAACCATTCATGGCAGAGACATGTTGTACCAATATTTCCCAGAAATGTATGATCAAAAACGTGGTGCTGAAATGCCTTCTGAAACTTTTTATAGAGTAAAGAAAGGGGATGATTGTGGTTGGCCATATATTCATTGGGATCATTTTCAAAATAAAAAAATATTGAATCCCGAATATGGAGGAGATGGAAAAAAAGAGGGTGCGCCCAATGCGATTGATCCATTAGTTGGATTTCCTGGTCATATGGCACCTAATGCTTTATTAATTTATTCGGGGAATCAATTTCCAGAGCGATACAAGAACGGTGCGTTTATTGCTTTCCATGGTAGTTGGAATAGAACGCCAGAGCCTCAAGAAGGATTTTATGTGGTTTTTGTTCCTATGAAGAATGGAGTACCCACTGGAAAATGGGAGGTATTTGCAGATGGATTTTCTGGCATGTCGCCAGTAACTAATCTGTCTGCTGCTAAGCATCGTCCTACTGGATTAGCCCAAGGAGAAGATGGATCCATTTATGTGTCGGATGATAAAGCGGGATTTGTTTGGAAAATTTCTTACAATAAATAATAGTTACAATAAATGAGTACTAAAATTGCCATTCTGGGATTGGGATTAACTTTACTTTCAGCTGTTTCTATAGCTCAAACACCCGTGCAAGGGAAATCTAAACAAATGTTGAATGGTAAGAAAGTATACGACATGTATTGTCAAGCTTGTCATCAAGCGGATGGTAATGGAGTTCCAAGATTAAATCCACCGCTCGCAGGAACAGTTTATGTTACAGGTAGTAAAACAAGATTGATTGATATTGTTTTAAAAGGATTGTCAGATCCTTTAGAAATCAACGGAGAAGAATATAATAATCCAATGGCAGCTCATTCATTCTTAACAGATCAACAAATTGCAGATGTACTCACTTATATCAGAAATAGTTTTGGAAATAAGGCTGATATAGTAACTGTTGCGGAAGTTAAAAAGCAACGAGCAAAAAAATAATCATGAAACAAATCCTTTTTATAGATAGAGATGGGGTGATATTACAAGAACCTCCAATTGATTTTCAAATAGATGCTATTGATAAAACCAATTTTGTTAAAGGGGCATTGACCAATTTAGCTAGAATTGCAGCAGATTTTGATTTTCATAAAGTGATGGTGACCAATCAAGATGGATTGGGGACAGCTTCTTATCCAGAAGAACAGTTTTATCCTTATCATGATTTAATGATTAGAACACTTGACTCTGTAGGGTTCCAATTTGATGAAATGATTATCGACAAAACCTTTGCAAGCGATAATATGCCTACACGTAAGCCAGGTACGGGTTTGCTAACACATTTGATGGGCAATGAATTATTTGATTTAGCTAATTCATTTGTGATAGGAGATAGGTGGAGTGATATTCAATTAGCTATTAATTTGGGGGCTAAGGCAATTTATTTTAAATCCGGTTTACATGAATTAACACCGGAACAGGAATTGGCGTTTAAAGATACAATTGAATTAGAAACTAATTCATGGGACGAAGTTTATTCCTTTCTGAAGCTTGGTTTAAGAAAAGTACATCACGAAAGGAATACCAACGAAACCAAAATTTCGATAGATGTAAATATGGACGGTTCAGGTAAAGCTTCTATTGATACAGGATTGGGATTTTTTGATCATATGTTAGATCAGATTGCTCGTCATGGAAAAATTGATTTAGCCATCACTACCAAAGGCGATTTACATATTGATGAACACCACACTATTGAAGATACTGGAATAGCATTAGGAGAAGCTTTTGCGAAGGCGTTATCTGATAAGAGAGGGATGGAACGATATGGTTTTGCCTTGCCAATGGATGAAGCAGATGCTAAAGTATTAATTGATTTTGGGGGTAGAAACTGGTTGGTTTGGGATGCTGAATTTAAGAGAGAAAAAATTGGCGAAATGCCGACAGAAATGTTTTTTCACTTTTTTAAATCATTCAGTGATGGGGCTAAATGCAACCTGAATATTGAATGTAAAGGCGAAAATGAGCACCATAAAATAGAAGTAATCTTTAAAGCATTTGCGAAAGCGATTAGAATGGCAGTAAAAAGGGATCCAATTAGTAATTATTTGCCTTCAACAAAAGGAGTGTTGTAATTTTTTTTGTGAATTCATTCTTTAACTAGATATTTGTACAATGAATTTAATAAACAAGCATTGGTGGTGGCATTCAAACTCTTCGCGGGGATTGTAATGGCATGACCAATACTAATTGAATATATTCAAAGCCCCGGATTCATCTGGGGCTTTTTTTTTGAATTATACTTTAAAATTGAATACGATGCAATTGACTACAACAGGAAAAAAAATATTGGGTGATATATACACCCCTGTTGGGATTTATTTGCGGCTCAGGGATCGATTTAGGGATACCATACTCCTAGAAAGTACTGATCATAACGCAAATGAAAATAGTTATTCATTTATCTGTATTAACGCAATAGGCGGAATAGAGATAAAGGATAATTATTCGCTAGAATACAAGCTGCCGGGGAATGAAGCCGTAAAAAAGGGAATCGATAAGCAATTGAATATACCAAAGTATTTGTGGGATTTCATGAATAATTTTGAAGTTGAAAAACCAGTAGATTCCCAATATCAATTTGCCCAAGGATTGTATGGATACACTTGTTTTGATGCAATTTCTTTTTTTGATAATGCAGTTGCCCCAGTTGAATCTACTCCAACAATTCCACTTATTCGCTATCGATTATACCAATATGTTATTGCGTTTAATCATTTTAAAGATGAATTGATTATTTGTGAAAATAAGTTGGCCGGACTTGAGGGGGATATTCAAGTAATTGAATCTTTAATTAGAAGCAAAGATGTTCCTGTTTATCCATTTAGCCTTGTAGGGGAAGAACGCTCCAATATGAGCGATGCAAATTTCATTGAATTAGTGAATAAAGGAATCAATAGATGTTTGCGTGGGGATGTATTTCAAATTGTTTTAAGTAGACAATTTTCTCATTCCTTCACAGGAGATGAGTTCAATGTTTATAGAGCTTTAAGAAGTATTAATCCTTCTCCTTATTTATTTTTCTTTGATTATGGCGATTATAAAATCATGGGATCTTCGCCTGAAGCTCAATTAGTGATTAAAAACGATAAGGCAATTGTTCACCCTATAGCAGGAACATTCAAGCGAACGGGCGATGAAGCCACCGATCAATTGGCTGCTGAAAATTTATTAAAAGACACAAAAGAGAATGCAGAACATGTTATGTTAGTAGACTTGGCAAGGAATGATTTAAGTAGGGTTTCTGATGAAGTTTCAGTGGTACATTATAGGCAAGTTCAGTATTATAGTCATGTGATACATTTGGTAAGTGAGGTTGAAGGGAAGCTAAGAGTGGGATATAATCCATTTGAAATTTTTGCAGGAACCTTTCCTGCAGGAACATTAAGCGGAGCGCCTAAGGTTAAAGCTTTAGAAATTATTTCAGCGTATGAACCTACTTCAAGGAGTTTTTATGGAGGTGCGATTGGATTTGTTGGATTTAATGGGAGTTTTAATCATGCAATTATGATCAGAACTTTTTTAAGTAAGCAAAACCAATTGATTTGTCAAGCAGGTGCAGGTGTTGTTGCAGCAAGTGATCCTGAAAGTGAGTTGCAAGAAGTAAACAATAAATTAAACGCTTTGAAGCAAGCAGCGGCTTTTGCTGTTCAGGTTCATTAAAATTATACTGTATGAAAATTTTGGTTTTTGATAATTATGACTCATTCACCTATAATCTGGTACATGCAATAGCTCACTTAACCGGCATTCAACCAGATGTGTGTAAAAATGATGAAATTGATTTGTCTCAAGTAAAACAATATGATAAAATAGTATTGTCGCCAGGACCAGGCATTCCTTCTGAAGCGGGATTGCTCTTGCCGCTTATTAAGGAATATGCATCCACTAAAAGTATTTTAGGCGTTTGCTTAGGTCATCAAGCGATTGGCGAAGTTTTTGGAGGAAAGTTGGTTAATCTTTCAAAAGTTTTTCATGGAGTAGCAACTCCTATTCAAATTGAAAAATTGGACAATGGTTCAACTTCTTCGCTGTATAATGGATTGACTGATATATTTGAAGTGGGCAGGTACCATAGCTGGGTTGTAAGCGATGATAACTTTCCCAATTGCTTACAAATTACTGCAAAAGATGAAACGGGGTTGATTATGGGTTTAGCACACAAAACATATGATGTAGAAGGTGTGCAGTTTCATCCTGAAAGTATATTAACTCCATCAGGTGAAAAAATTATTCAAAACTGGTTAAATCGATAGAATGAAAAAAATATTACAGTTTCTGTTTGAATATAAATCCCTTAGCAGGTCTAAGGCTTATGAAGTAATGATCGATATGGCAAAAGGGCAATTCAATGATGCAGAAATAGCTTCATTTATTACTGTTTTTTTAATGCGAAGTATTACTATTGATGAGCTTAATGGATTTAGAGATGCACTGTTAGAGTTATGTGTAAAAACAGAATTGGGCACTTCTGATTTGGTAGACATTGTTGGAACAGGTGGGGATGGTAAAAACTCTTTTAATATTTCTACATTAGCTTGTTTTATTGTTGCAGGAACCGGTCAAAAAGTTGCCAAACATGGAAACTATGGCGCGTCTACCATTAGTGGAGCATCTAATGTAATGGAGCAATTGGGATATCGCTTTAAACAAGAGGGAGGTTTATTAAAAAGAGAAATTGACGAAGCAAATATCTGTTTTATGCACGCGCCCTTATTTCATCCAGCATTGAAAGTAGTGGGGCCTATCAGAAAGCAATTAGGCGTAAGAACTTTTTTTAATATGATAGGGCCGATGGTGAATCCGGCTAATCCAGACTTTCAATTAGTAGGTGTTTATAATCTAGAAATGGCTAGAATATACAATTATCTACTGCAACAGACTGGCAAGTCATTTACCATCATACATAGTTTAGATGGATATGATGAAATATCATTAACTAGTGATACTAAAGTCATTACAAAAGAAGGAGAAGCCATTTATTCGGCAATTGAACTGGGTAAAAAAATGGTTATGCCCGAAGCAATTTATGGTGGAAATTCTGTGGAAGAATCAGCTGCTATTTTCCTTAAAATTCTCAAAGGAGAAGGCACTTGGTCACAAAATGCAGTGGTATTAGCCAATGCCGCAATGGCATTAAATTCAACGAAAAAATATAGCAATTACCAAGCTGCATATCAGGCTGCAGTTGATAGCTTAGAGTCTGGTGCTGCTTATCAATCATTCAATCAACTAATTGCATTACAATAATCATTATGACCATTCTTGATACTATCGTAGCTCAGAAGAAAATAGAAGTTGCTGAACAGCAATCAAAAATATCTATTGCACAATTGGAGCAATCTAGGTTCTTTCAATTGCCATCCATTTCTCTAAAGTCAAATTTACAAGACAGCTCCCAAACAGGCATCATAGCAGAATTTAAAAGAAAGTCGCCTAGTAAGGGAATTATCAATGGAATTGCAACGGTTGAAGAGGTCACAATGGCTTATACACAATTTGGTGCAGCTGGAATTTCAGTTTTAACGGATGCCTTGTTTTTTGGTGGTGCTTTAGCCGACTTAGAAGCAGCTACGATCAATAAAATTCCCTTACTGAGAAAGGATTTCATGATAAGTGAATACCAAATTATTGAAGCCAAAGCTAGTGGAGCATCGGTTATTTTATTAATCGCTGCTTGTTTGAGTCCATCACAGGTAAAACAGTTCTCTACTTTAGCTCATCAATTAGGGTTGGAGGTATTATTAGAAATACATGATGACACTGAATTAAATCATATATGCGATGAAGTTGATTTAGTTGGGGTGAATAATCGTAATCTAAAAAATTTTGAAGTCAATATTGATATATCATTGGATTTGATCAATCAAATACCCACTTCCATTCCAGCAATTGCAGAAAGTGGAATTGATCATCCCAATACTATTGTAACTTTACAAAAAGCTGGCTTTGCCGGTTTTTTGATTGGAGAGCGTTTTATGCGCGAAACCAATCCTTCTATTGCTTTTGCCAATTTTGTAAATGATTTAAAAACCAAACAAAATGCGGGCTAAAGTATGCGGTTTAAATAGTGTTGAACAAATGACCCAATTAGATGAGATGGGGGTTGATTTTGCTGGTTTTATCTTTTATCCCAAATCGCCGAGGTATGTTTTAAAAAATTTAGCCAAAGCCGAACTTAAAAAAGCAAAGGGAGTAAAAATTAATAAAGTTGGTGTTTTTGTGAATGAAAATCCTGATCACTTATTGTCTTTAGTGGATGATTGTGGTTTATATTTAGTTCAATTACATGGTGATGAAACACCGCGCTATTGTGAAAAAATAGCCGATTATATTTCTGTAATTAAGGCTTTTCGATTAAGAGATGATGACGATGTTTTGTGGAAAATAAAAGACTACCAAGACATAGTGGATATGTTCTTATTTGATACTGCTGGTGCGGAATATGGTGGAACCGGTAAAAGATTCAATTGGGAAATTTTATATTCCCTCAATATTAATAAACCATTTTTTCTTAGTGGAGGAATTGGACCAGAAGATATTGAAGCATTAAAATTTTTTACAACAACCCCTGTTGCAAAAGATTTATTTTCAGTTGATATAAACAGTCGTTTTGAATTAACTCCTGGCGTAAAAGATATGCAGAAAGTAAAACCTTTTATGAATGAATTAATGAATATATGAATAAGCGTCTATTCTTGTTTAGTTTATTTTTCAGTA
The DNA here is from genome assembly GCF_051860225.1 of Sediminibacterium sp. Classification (GTDB taxonomy): domain Bacteria; phylum Bacteroidota; class Bacteroidia; order Chitinophagales; family Chitinophagaceae; genus Sediminibacterium. Next base: position 118,698 of record NZ_JBHYEI010000002.1, on the reverse strand, counting down.
TAAGCTTGTTTGCCTTATCTCAACAATTAAGGCATGTATTGCTATCTACAAATGGGAAAGCTCGCTATGAAGTTACTGCAGGGACCCCTATTCTTATTATCAATGATTCAGGTAAAATTCAAAGTGTTGTAATGGACCCAATGGGGGAAATTAAGTATAATGAAAATACATTTCCTCATAAGCTTGGAGAACAAAATTTGGAATTTAATTACGATGGAAGGTTAGTGAAAGTTGGGAGTACTATTATACAATATGATTTAAATGGTAGAGTTGACAGAATAGGAGATCTGGTGTTAAGTTATAATTATCAGCAACAAATTGCTTCCATCGGTGGTTATAGTATCAGATACAATACAAATAAAACTGTTGATCAAATTGGTGTGTTTAAAGTGAAGTATAACTACAATGGACAGGTTTTAATGATAGAGCAGAGTAAGGGGTTAATTTTATTACAATTAAATTTTGCAAAATGAGTACAGTAGTATTGAATTACCAATCACCAGACATATATGGATATTATGGAGAATTTGGGGGTGCATATATTCCCGAGATGTTGCAGCAAAATGTGGCTGAATTAAAGGAGCAGTATTTGAAAATTATGGCTGATCCAAGTTTCATTCGGGAATTTGATAATTTATTAGCAGATTATGTGGGAAGACCAACCCCTTTATTTAAAGCAGAACGATTAAGTAAAGAGTTTAACACGAATATCTATTTAAAGAGAGAAGATTTATGCCATACTGGTGCGCATAAAATAAATAATACTATCGGTCAAATTTTATTGGCACAACGTTTAGGAAAAACAAGAATTATTGCAGAAACTGGTGCAGGACAGCATGGCGTTGCAACAGCTACCGTTTGTGCGCTAAAAGGTTTGGAATGCATAGTGTATATGGGTGAAAAAGACATTGAAAGGCAAGCTCCCAATGTGGCTAGAATGCAAATGTTAGGAGCCAAGGTAATACCAGCAACCAGTGGTAGTAAAACTTTGAAAGATGCTACTAATGAAGCTATTAGAGATTGGATCAATCATCCCAATGATACACATTATATTATCGGCAGTGTAGTAGGGCCACACCCATATCCTGATATGGTTGCAAGATTTCAAAGTATTATTAGCAAAGAAATAAAAGCTCAATTAAAAGAAAAAACCAGTAATGAATTACCTACACATATTATTGCTTGTGTAGGAGGAGGGAGCAATGCTGCTGGCGCCTTTTATCATTTTTTAAATGAACCAACAGTAAAAATTGTAGCAGTAGAAGCTGCAGGAAAAGGGGTACATTCTGGTATGAGTGCAGCAACTACACAATTAGGTACCCAAGGGATATTGCATGGCAGCAAGAGTTTGTTGATGCAAACTTCAGATGGACAGGTTGTTGAGCCGCATAGCATTTCTGCTGGGTTAGACTATCCAGGTATAGGACCCATGCATGCAAACCTATATGCAAGTGGAAGAGGAATATTTGTGAGTGCAACTGATGAAGAAGCCTTAAATGCTGCTTTTCATTTAAGTAAAACGGAAGGGATTATTCCTGCTTTGGAAACAGCCCATGCTTTTGCTGTACTGGGAGAATTAAATTTGACTCCTTCTGATACCGTAGTAATTTGTTTGAGTGGAAGAGGAGATAAAGATCTTGCCACCTATATGAGTAGTATTCAATCGTATCGTTAATTCCAAATTATGAGTAGAATTCAATCCATTTTTAGCAATACTTCCAAACCCGTTTTAAATATTTATTTTACCGCAGGGTATCCTAGAGTCGATAGCACGCTAACAATTATGGAGTCTCTGGCAAATGCGGGGGTTGATATTATTGAAATTGGTATGCCGTATAGTGACCCATTGGCTGATGGGCCAGTCATTCAAGAAAGTAGTTCTAAAGCTATTGCCAATGGTATGAGTATTGAATTGTTATTTAACCAATTGAAATCATGTAGGAACAATCCTGTATTATCCAAAACAGGTATCGTGTTAATGGGTTATATGAATCCTGTACTTCAATATGGTTTCAAGAAATTTTGTTCGGATGCAGCAGCTGCTGGGGTTGATGGTTTGATTTTGCCAGATTTGCCAGAGTATGAATTTGAAAAGGAATACGGAGCAATTATAAAAGAATTTGGACTTGATTTTATTTTTTTAGTTACGCCCGAAACATCAGCCGAACGGGTGAAAAAATTAGACCAATTAAGTACTGGTTTTTTATACGCGGTGAGTTCTTCTGCAACAACTGGAGGAGATACCAGTTTTGGGCAAGTGGCTTCTTATCTTCAAAAGCTACAATCCTATGAATTAAAGAATCCTGTAATGGTTGGTTTTGGAATTAAAGACAAAGAAAGCTTTGATTCAGTAGCAGCATATGCTCAAGGTGGGATTATCGGAACTGCATTCATAAAAGAGCTTTCAAAAAATGAGACTTTAGAAACCATTATTCCGAATTTTGTTAAATCGGTAAGACCTTAATCTGAACGTGTGAAAACAGTAATAATTCAATACAATGCAGGCAATATTCAATCTGTTCTATTTGCATTAGAACGGATAGGGGTTGATGCATCTGTAACAGACGATGTTAAACAGATTGAAACTGCGGATAAAATCATTTTCCCTGGAGTAGGTGAAGCAAGTACCGCTATGACTTATTTAAAAGAACGGAAATTGGATCAATTGATTGTTTCTCTGCAACAGCCTGTTCTAGGTATTTGTTTAGGTATGCAGCTAATGTGTTCATTTAGTGAAGAAAACAATACACCATGCTTAGGAATCTTTAATGAACGTGTTGAAAAATTTAGTTCGAATAATCAACAATTGAAAATACCTCAAATTGGTTGGAATAATATAGCTGATTTGAAAACCGATTTGTTTAAGGGAGTGCATGATCAAGCCTATTGTTATTTTGTACATGGGTATTATGCTGCATTAGGTGAGCATACTATAGCTACAGCCAATTATGGATTAGCTTATAGTGCTGCATTAAAAAAGGATAATTTTTATGGAGTACAATTTCATCCTGAAAAAAGTGCAACAGTAGGGGAACAGATTATTAAAAATTTTATTGAATTATAATATGGAAATCATACCTGCAATAGATATAATTGATGGAAAATGTGTTAGACTTACAGAAGGAGATTACTCCCAAAAAACAATTTATAGTGAACATCCTTTAGATATTGCAAAAGCATTTGAAGCTGCAGGCATAAAAAAACTTCATTTGGTTGATTTAGATGGAGCAAAAGCGGGTAAAGTGACCAATTGGGCTGTATTAGAATCTATTGCTAATAACACCGGTTTAGTCATAGACTTTGGTGGGGGAATCAAACAAGAATCTGATTTAAAAATTGTTTTTGATTCAGGTGCTTCAATGGCAACGATTGGTAGCCTAGCAGTAAAATCGCCAGATACCTTTGCCAGCTGGTTGAAAATATATGGAGAAGAACGATTCTTATTAGGGGCCGATGTAAAAGGAGAAAAAATTGCAATTGGTGGATGGCTAGAAACTACAGAAGAAACCGTATTCGACTTTATTACTCGCTATCTTCAACAGGGAGTTAAACAAGTTTTTTGCACCGATATTAGTAAGGATGGAAAATTAGAAGGACCATCCATTGAATTATACCAAAAGATTATTCAACAGTTTCCTGAATTGCATTTTATAGCAAGTGGTGGGGTTAGTTCAATGCAAGATATTGATGCATTAAAGATGATTGGTTGCAGTGGGGTGATTGTAGGGAAAGCTATTTATGAAGGAAGAATTAAAATTAATGAATTGTGTTAACGAAAAGAATTATACCCTGTTTAGATATCAAAGATGGACGAACAGTAAAGGGGGTCAATTTTGAACAAATTAGAGACGCAGGAGATCCAGTTGAGTTAGCTACTATCTATGCGAAGGAAGGTGCAGATGAGTTGGTCTTCTTAGACATCACAGCCACCAATGAAAAAAGAAAAACATTGAGCGAGTTGGTTAATAAAATAGCGCGTCATATTAATATCCCTTTCACTGTTGGAGGGGGTATTTCTTCCGTGGAAGATGTTCAGTTATTATTAAAAAATGGTGCAGATAAAATCTCAATTAATACTTCCGCTTATAAAAAACCAACTTTAATCAATCAATTAGCATTAGAGTTTGGAACACAGTGTGTAGTATTGGCTATTGATACAAAAAAAGAAATAGACGGTAATTGGTATGTTTATTTAAATGGGGGAAGAGTTAAGACCAATACTTTGTGTATTGATTGGGCTAGAGAGGCTGTAGAAAGAGGGGCAGGTGAAATATTGCTTACCTCCATGAATAATGATGGGACCAAGCAAGGATTTGCCTTAGACATTACGCATGATTTATCTACTCAATTAAGTGTTCCAATTATTGCTTCTGGTGGAGCAGGAACTATGCAGCATTTTTCGGATGTTTTTGAGATTGCAAAAGCAGATGCCGCATTGGCTGCGAGCATTTTTCACTTCAAAGAAATTGCAGTTCCTGCCTTAAAAAGTTATCTTTCAAATAAAGGAATTTCAATCAGAATTTAAATCATTTACTATGAATATCGATTTCAATAAATACTCGGATGGATTGGTACCAGTAATAGTCCAAGATGAACATACTCATAAAGTACTAATGTTAGGTTTTATGAATCAAGCAGCTGTTACCGCAACGCTAGAAACTCAAAAAGTAACTTTTTATAGCAGAGCAAAACAACGTTTGTGGACTAAAGGGGAAGAGAGCGGTCATTTTTTGAATTTAAAATCTTTAGACATTGACTGCGATAATGATACACTATTAGTAAAAGTGAATCCAATTGGACCAACTTGTCATACAGGTGCAGATACATGCTTTGGTGAAACAAATCATGCCAGTAACTTTTTAGAATATCTTGAACAAATTATTGAACTAAGGAAACAAGGTGATCCTAAGGATTCTTATGTAGCTAGAATGTTTGAGAAAGGATTGAATAAAATTGCTCAAAAAGTAGGCGAGGAGGCTGTTGAAATGATTATTGAGGCCAAAGACAATAACAAAGACTTGTTTTTAAATGAATCTGCTGACTTACTTTTTCATTATTTGCTTTTGCTTAACGCTAAAGGGCATAATTTAGCAGAAGTATTGAACATTTTACAATTACGACACGCCAAGTAAATTATGAAAAAGATTTTATTTCTTCTCTCTATCATTGGTTATACCACTCTTGCTGCACAAAATGGGTTTGAAATAAGGGGGGAAATTAGAAATACTAAGCCTAATATGCTGGTGTTTTTAATGAATGGCACAGATGGTAAAACAATTGCAACAGATACTGTTCGAGATGGTAAGTTTGTTTTAAAAGGGATAATTGCAGAACCGGATATTTTTCAATTGGGGTTTGTTGGGTACAAGGAGGCTTTAGATGTTTTTCTTTTTCACGATACGGTGAGTATCATTGGCGATTTTAATATTTTATCTGCTGCAACAATTACGGGATCAACAGTTGAAACGGATTATCAGCAATTTAAGTCAACCTTTAATCCAATTAGAGAACGCCTTAATTATCTAGTTCAACAAATTAATCCTGAGAAAAATCGCATAAAAAGGGATTCTTTAATTGTACTATATGAACAAGCAAAAGGAACCGTCTTACAAGAAGCTACTAAATTTAGTCAGACCAAGCCTGCTTCCCCAGTTAGTTCATTTGTTTTGTTTGCAATAAGCCCATTGTTAAACGGAACTGAAGATTTAGAAAAAAGATACAATGCGTTAGAAGCCACTGCAAAAAGAGGAACATTTGCGAAAATGATTGAACAAACCATTGCAGAAGCAAATATCAATAAAATCGGTACAGAAGCATTGCTTTTCAGCCAAAAGGACACTATAGGAAAACTAGTATCTTTGCAATCATTCAGGGGGAAATATGTCCTCATCGATTTTTGGGCTAGCTGGTGCGGACCTTGTAGAGCTGAAAATCCTAATTTAGTGGACGCTTACAAGAAATTTTCCACCAAGAATTTTACAATTTTAGGGGTCTCACTAGATGATAATAAAGCCAGTTGGATGAATGCTATACGAAAAGATAAACTCAATTGGACTCAAGTCAGCGATTTGCAAAGTTGGAATAATAAAGTGGCTCAGCTCTATAAAATTCAGAGTATTCCGGCTAATTATTTATTAGATCCAAGTGGTAAAATCATTGCAAAGGATTTACGCGGCCCAGAATTGCAAGTTAAGCTGAAAGAATTGCTTCAATAACCAATCATCCTACTTTTGCAGTTAACATTCGTGTAATGTTTAAATTGCAATATGTTTAATAGACGGGGTCTTTTTCTTTTCCTATTCTTATACATTAGTTCCCATATTATTGCCCAATCAAAGGACAAGATAAACCTTGGAATTATAATGGGTACCTTAGTAGATGCTACTAAGGGCGATGCCGTTCCATTTGCAAAAATAAGCTTAATAAGGCTCACCGATGATTCTTTAAAACGTAGTCTTTTGTCAGATAAAAATGGAAGTTTTGAATTTGTACAATTGCCTTTAGGGTATTATCGATTACAAATTAGTTCAATGGGCTTTGTTCAAACCCAATTAGATAGTATTTATTTAAGAGCAGAACGATTTGATTTTAATCTTGGTGATATAAAATTGGCCTTGGCTTCAGATAAGTCCCTTACCGAAGTGATTGTATATGCAGAGAAACCATTATTTGAAAACAAAGACGATAAATTGACTTATAATATTGGTGAAAGTGCTTTAAGTAATGGTTCAAGTACCGCTGATTTATTAAAAAATATACCCCTTGTTAACAATGATCCTAATGGAAGATTATTGCTTAAAGGAAAGGAGCCAAAGATATTAATTGATGATAAGCCTACCGATTTAAATGCCCAGCAATTACAAGACTTATTAGAAAGCTTACCAGGTAGTAGTATCGAAAAAATCGAAATCATGACGAATCCACCCCCGCAGTTTGCAACTGAAACAGGAGGTGTAATTAATATTATTACAAAAAAGGGGAAAATAGGATGGGTTGGAAGATTAAATATCAGTGCAGGTAGTAGAGGCGAGGGTAATTTTTCAGGTAATATTAGTTATCGAAATAAAAAATTTACCTACAATCAAACGATAGGTCTAGGCGCTAGTCAACTGATTGGGAATAGCTTCAGTAATCGTACCAATATATATGCAGACTCCACTAATCGTTTTTATAGTACAAGTAATTCTACCAATAGAAATCTGCGACCTAGTCTAAGAACCCAATTAGACTATGAACACACTAAAAGTCATTCTTTTAGTTTTGTATATCAAGGTAACATGAATTACTTTGAAAATATTAGTAGTAATCAGTTCACTAATTTTAATCAATTTAAAGAAGCTTATCGAATAAGTAATAGAGAGAACGAAAGTATAGGCGATGGGTTTACGCATAGTTTACAAGGGTCATATATTTACAAATCACCCCGGAATTTGGCTGAACAATTAAAGTTTTTTGTTTCTGCTAACATTAGCAAAAATGATAATGATCGCGATTTTTATCAGCAATTTTTAAGTACTGGAATGGTACCAACTGGTATAGATTCAACTCAATCTCAATTCTTTAATAATTTCAACAAAAGTGTTTCAAATAGAATAGAATATATAAAGCCATTAAAATTAAAAAATAGTCAATTTAATGCGGGTGCAACGTATTATTCATCTTGGTTTCATAATCAATTAAATACAAGTTTTCTAAGAAAGTCTGACGGTAATATGATACCTAATGAATTACTTAGTAATGATTTTTATTTTAAACAGTCAATTTTTACGATTAGGGCTGGATTTAGTTTGTGGTTTAAAAAAGATTTGCGTTTTTCTTTTGGTGCACAAGCAGAACATACAAATAATTCTTTTGATTTTATAAAAGGGAATGGCGCTAATGTAAAAAGCACTTTCTGGAATTTTTTACCCAACCTTACTTTGCGGAAAGATTTTAATAAGGTATTCAATACTTCTTTGGTGTATAGAGCAACTATTAGAAGGCCTGGAATTGGGGAATTAAATCCCAATATTGACTATTCGGACCCCTACAATATACGATATGGTAATCCAGATTTGCTCCCTACGCTTTCTCATAATGTTGACTTGAATTTCAATTATACAAAAGGTAAATATTATTTCAATACATCATTTGGTATGAATAATGTTTCACAAGTGTTTAATACAATTAGAACCTTAGTGGAAGGCGGAAAAACCAATATCACTTGGTTGAATATAGCCGATCGAAAAGAGTATGAAGCAAGTGCTTTTGGTGGCTACACTTTTAATAAGCAATTTCGAATGAATGCTAGCCTTGGGTATACCTATAATCAATATGGGGCTAATGAAAAGAAATTGTATTTATACCAAGACGGTGGTTCTTTTTATACTAATGTCAATTATACTTACACGCCCAATAGTGTATGGACATTTGAAGGAACTGCGAGATACAATCGATATGCTAATCCGCAAGGTATCAGCAGAACAAATATTAATACCAATATAGGTGTACAGCATAAAATGTTCAATAGAAGATTGATTGTATCATTTAATGCCATTGACCCTTTTACACCACAAGAACTTATTTCAATAACGAATGGGCCAAGATTTCAATTAGAGAGTTTCAGCGCAACTAGAAGTAGGAATTATCGAATTTCAATTAGTTATCAATTAAATAGAATGGTTCCGAAAAGTAGTTTGAGTGAAAAGGAAAAAAACAAAGCCTTAAATCAAGCTAGAAAAGCAAAAGCTTAAACTGTATTGAGTGACTTTATTTTTGATTTTAGCCAGCTAGATTTCACTGGAATTAACCAATCATTTAGAAACCCCAACTTAGTAGTTATAGTATTATTAAAATAGATTGTATCACTTTCAATAAAGTGATTTTCCCAGGCATAGTTCAGTTGTGTAAGGGGTAATAACTGCACTTTATCTTTAATGAAAAAAGCTAAATTTTGTCGATTGAATAGATCCACTTTAAAAAGATGTTCCATTTTTTTAATCATATGTACGGAACTATCTGTACTGCAACCACCAACAGTAGTATTCGATTCATCAGCCATCAACACGATGAATTGACCAAAAAATAAATTGGCAAATCCTTTAACTGGAGCCCCATGGCTTTTCCAATTGGATACAAATTCTTTTAATATTGATTCAATTTCAAATGCTTCGCCAATGCTGAATAATCGACTGCTCTGATAAATCCAAACTTTTGAATCATTGCTAAAATCTTCAGGGCAAAATTGTTGATAGTCCACTAAATTCATACCACAAAGTTACAAATTAAACCATGCTTTCCGCAATCATTTCGGCGATGTCTAATACTGCTACATCATTTTCCTTCTCTCTATTCTTAACCCCATCACTCATCATTGTATTGCAGAAAGGACAAGCAGCAGCAATGAATTTTGCACCTGTTTCAAGCGCTTCATCAGCCCTGTCCATATTGATCCGAGAAGTGCCGGGTTCATCTTCTTTAAACATCTGAGCTCCACCTGCACCACAACATAGCCCATTGGTTTTGCAGCGTTTCATTTCTACCAACTCTGCATCTAATGCTTCTAATACTTTTCTAGGGGCTTCATAAATATCATTGGCCCTTCCTAAATAACAACTGTCGTGATAAGATATTTTTTTGCCTTTAAAATCACCCCCTTCTTTCATGACAATTTTGCCATTATTGATTAACTCTTGTATTAGTGTGGTATGATGAATAACTTCATAATTTCCACCTAATTCAGGATATTCATTTTTTAATGTATTAAAGCAATGTGGGCAGGTAGTTACAATTTTTTTGATATTATATCCATTCAATACTTGGATATTTTGATAAGCCATCATTTGAAACAAAAATTCATTTCCAGCTCTTCTTGCGGGGTCACCAGTACAAGCTTCTTCTTTACCTAATATCGCAAATTTGATACCTACTTTAGTTAAGATGGTAGCAAATGCTTTGGTGATTTTTTGGGCACGTTGATCAAAGCTTCCAGCACATCCCACCCAAAATAGTATTTCAGGTGATTCCCCATTAGCCATCATTTCGGCCATTGTATTAATTTTCATCTCGATTTTTTTAGATGTTTAAATTATTTAAGCATTCATTTCGGTTGCCCATTTATCTCTATCATCCGGAGAGAATTTCCAAGGGGCAAAATTATTTTCAATATTGCTAAACGTTCCATTCCATTCTTGAGGTGCATTGCTTTCTTCCATAATTAAAGACCTTCTTAGTTCTACGATGATGTCTAGAGGAGAAATGCTAACCGGGCAAGCTTCAACACAAGCATTACATGTAGTGCATGCCCTTAGTTCTTCTACTGAAATATAATCGTGCAATAATGATTTATTATCTGCAACAAATGAATTATTTTGGTTGATATTTTTACCCACTTCTTCCAATCGATCACGGGTAGCCATCATTATTTTCCTTGGGCTTAATAATTTGCCTGTAATATTAGCTGGACATTCATCGGTACATCTGCCGCATTCTGTACAACTATATGCATCCATCAAATTCTTCCAACTTAAATCAAATACGTCTTTAGCACCAAAGCTTGCAGGAGGAGCTGCATTGGTAGGTGCAAGTTCAGGTTGCATAGCATATAATACTTCGTTTTGCACTTCTGGCATATTTTTCATTTTGCCAGGAGAATCTAATTTTGCATAATAGGCATTGGGAAATGCCAATGCAATATGTAAATGTTTAGAATAAGGTAAGTAATTTAAAAATGCGAATATTCCTGCTATATGAATCCACCAAGCAATTCGCTCTATTGCCACTAATGTGCTGCTCGAAAAGCCTTCAAATAAAGGTATGAATTGAGCAGAAATAAAGAATCCACCGGTATTGGCATAATGCGCTTGACCTCTATCTTGAAGTATTTGATCAGTGGCATTCATAGTGAGGAATAAACTCATCAAGACAATTTCTGTAATTAAGATAAAATTTGCATCCGTTTTAGGCCATCCAGCTAAATCTTTACTTACAAATCTTTTAAGTTTTAACCAGTTTCTACGAGCAAGGAAAATGACGCAAACAATCACAACGCCCATCGCTAACCACTCAAAGATATTAATTAGCCAATTGTATAGATTCCCTAAAAAAGGAAGGAATAATCGATGGGTACCTAATATTCCATCTAACACAATTTCAAGTACTTCTATATTGATAATGATGAATCCAGCGTAAATGATAAAATGCATTAAAGCCACAGGCATATTCTTAAACATTTTTTTCTGGCCTAATGCAAGTAAAAAAACATTACGCCACCTTAAATTGGGGCTGTCCGAAAAATCTTGGGCTTTGCCTAAAAAAATATTTCTTCTAATTTCTGCTACTTTTTTAGAAAATAAGTATACCGCAGAAATGGCCATCAACAGAAAGAGTGCTTGTTGTATATACTGCATAAAAGAAGTTATACGCTAAGATAATAGTTTTAGACACAGATGAAAGCAATTGTGTAATGCAATTTATTGTTGTTATTTTGAGGAATAATTGATTCTATGTCTGAAAAAAAATTTATTCTAACTGCAACTGAAGCTCAACAGAAGTTAAAACGAATGAGCTTAGAAATTGCCGAAAGCCTTAGTGGCTTAGAAGCCCCCCTTTTTTTGATAGGAATACAAAACAGTGGAATGGTAATTGCCAACGAGTTGGGCGGTCTTCTTAGTCCATATTTAAAAAACTCAGTTAAAATTTTATCTGTGAGTTTAAACAAACAGTTACCTGAAAAGGTAGAATTGAGCGAAGAGGTTCATTTAGAAGGCGCAAATATTATCCTGATAGACGATGTGACAAATAGTGGGAAAACACTTTTATATGCATTAAAGCCGTTATTAAACACACATCCCAAATCGATTCAAACCCTTGTTATGGTAGAGAGAATGCACAAGTTATTCCCTGTAAAACCAGACTTTGTAGGGCTGTCAATTTCTACTACGGTAGAAGAACATATTCAAGTGGAGACAGTAGACGGGAAAATTACAGGGGCTTTTGTAGTTTAAATAAATCCATAAATTTTCATATATTCATTTCTTTATATAAAAAGTAAAATCAACACTAAATGGACGCTGCTATATTACAAAGAGTTAATGCTTGGCTTAATGGGAATTATGACCAAGAAACTAAAAATACTATCCAAAATATTCAACAAAACAATCCAGAGGAACTAGCTGATGCTTTTTATCGAGACTTAGAATTTGGAACGGGCGGATTACGTGGATTAATGGGAGTAGGGACTAATAGAGTGAATAAGTATACTATTGGAATGGCTACTCAGGGTTTTGCTAATTATTTGAAAAAGTCTTATCCAAACGAAGAAATAAAACTCGCTATAGCACATGATAGCAGAAACAATAGTCGTTTTTTTGCTGAAACAACCGCAAATGTTTTTGCTGCAAATGACATAAAAGTTTTTCTATTTGAGGGATTAAGGCCAACGCCAGAGTTGAGTTTTGCTATTAGGTATTTAGGTTGTAAAGCAGGGGTTGTTTGTACCGCATCCCATAATCCCAAAGAATACAATGGGTATAAAGCATATTGGAATGATGGGGGCCAATTGGTTCCACCACACGATAAGAATGTAATTACTGAGGTAGAAGCCATTCAAAGTGTTGACGAAGTAAAGTGGAGCGGAGGAGAAGCAAATATTACTATTCTTGGTAAAGAATTAGATGATGCGTACATCGAAATGGTAAAAGGCTTAAGTGTCTATCCAGATGTAATTGAAGCACAAAAAGATTTAAAAATCGTTTATACTCCCATTCATGGAACTGGAATAACATTGGTACCTCAAGTGTTAGAAAAGTTTGGGTTTAATAATGTTCATATTGTAACAGCTCAATCAACTCCTGATGGAAATTTCCCTACTGTTAAATATCCCAATCCAGAAGAGAGTGAAACGATGAGTATTGGGTTAAAAATGGCGCAGGATTTAAATGCTGATATATTATTAGGAACAGATCCTGATGCTGATAGGGTAGGCATAGGTGTTAAGAATCATAATGGCGAATGGGTTTTGATGAATGGGAATCAAACTGCAGTTTTAGCATTTGCCTATATGATGGAAGCCAGAAAGGCGAAGGGGATAGCACAATCCAATGATATGGTTATATCAACCATTGTAACAACAGAAATGATTAATGAAGTGGCGAAGCAAAATAATGTTGCTTGTTACAATGTTTTAACGGGGTTTAAATGGATTGCTGAAAAAATTAAAGAATTAGAAGGGAAAGAAAATTATGTTATAGGTGGAGAAGAAAGTTTTGGTTTAATGATTGGGGATCAAATTAGGGATAAAGATGCGATTAGTGCAGTGGCTTTGATGTGCGAAATGGCCGCATATGAAAAAAACAAGGGTAAAACCTTGTTCGATAAAATGATTGAATTGTATATTCAATACGGGTTCTATTATGAGAACTTGATTAGCATAACCAAAAAGGGAATGAATGGACAAAAGGAAATAGCTGCAATGATGGAAGGATATAGAACAAGTCCTCCTACTGAAATTAATGGTTCTGCTGTTATTACACTGTTAGACTATCAACTTCAAATAGGTAAAAACTTGCAAACTGGGGAAACTTGGACAATTAATCTACCTAAAAGTAATGTGTTACAATTTGTAACTGCAGACGGTAGTAAAATTTCTGCAAGGCCCTCTGGAACCGAGCCTAAAATAAAGTTTTATTTTAGTGTTAAGACCCAGCTTAAGAGTAAGTCAGAATTTGATGCAAAGCAAATTGAGCTAGAGAATAAAATCAATGGAATTATCACAAGTATGAACCTAAAATAGATTGCTATATTCGCACCATGCGAAAGGATAGAGAATATATAGACGGGTTTAATCATAAAGGGATGCGCAAGAAACTAGTAGATATATTGCGCGATAAAGGGATTTCTGACGAAGCAGTTTTAGATGCGATAAATACTGTTCCAAGGCATTTTTTTCTAGAATCTGCTTTTGAAAAGATCGCTTATGAAAATAGAGCATTTCCTATATCGGCGGACCAAACTATTTCTCATCCTTATACAGTAGCTTATCAAACACAGTTATTGCAAATAAAAAAAGGGGATAAGGTTTTAGAAATAGGAACGGGCAGTATGTATCAAACAACCATATTGGCGGAGTTAGGGGCACAATGGGTTTATACAATAGAGCGTCAAAAAAAGTTATTTGATGAGCAGAAGGAATATTATCATTTTAGAAAGAATTTCCCTAATATCAAATTCTTTTACGGGGATGGATTCAAAGGGTTGCCTACTTATGCGCCCTTTGATAAAATTTTGATTACTGCAGCAGCGCCATTTGTTCCCCCTTTATTAATTGAACAACTGAAAACAGGCGGGTTAATGGTTATTCCAGTTGATGAGGGAGACAATCAGCGAATGATGCGAATCACTAAGCAATCAGATGGGACATTGAAAGAAGAATTATTTGAAGAATTTTCTTTTGTTCCAATGTTGCAAGGGAAAAATATATAAGTAAACAGAAAGGCCCCGATTTTCATCGAGGCCTTTTTCTTAAATTATTGTTGCATCATATCCATTCCGCCACTTTGGTCGGCTTTTGTATTTTTTCTCTTGAATAAACTAGCATCAAATTTTCCAAATCTGTAGCTAAAGTTTAATCTCAATACTTGAGGATCTCTTCTTCTTTGGTTGGTTTGATTAAAGAAAGAACTTTCAGAATAGCTTTGGAATAGTTGTGTTCTGAATATATCGTTCATGCTTAAGGTCAAGTTTCCAGACCGACCGTTTTTCCATGTAAATTCTTTACGAATCGCTAAGTCTACTCCATATCTAGGTAAATTATAACCCTGTGCACCTGATTGAGGACCGCCACCAAACATCATACCTCCACCGCCACCGCCTCGGCCACCTCCACCACCACCTTGTGGTAATACTGTTCTTGCTTGATAATCTCCACTTAACTGTATTGATAACCCTTTCGCAACTTTAAACGTATTATTCATTTTTGCGAACCAGCTCCATTGCTCCTGAACTAAATCAGGTTGACCAGGAACGGTTGCATTAATCCTAGAGTTGAAAATATTTAAGTTAGTAGTCATTTCCCACCAGCTATTGATACTCGTTTTGTTGGTTAATTCTAATCCAAAAGATTGAGCGCTATTCGCGTTAATAAATGTGCTAAAGAATGCGCTATCTCCAGGAATTAAAGCGTTTGCATCTCTGTAAACATATCTAGTTATTAAATTGGTAGAATGTTTAAAGAAAGCAGTTGCTAAGAAGTTAGATCCTTTTTTATAAGCATTATTCCAGCTCATTTCAAAGGAATTGGTAAACTCTGGCTTTAAACCAGCATTACCCATATTGATGTTCTGCGGGTCAGAATAATCTGGGAAAGGCATCAATTGAAAGAAGTTAGGCCTATTTACCCTTCTAGAATAATTGATTTGAAAATCTTGCTTTTCGTCAATTTTGTAGGTGATAAATGCACTAGGAAATAAACTCAATGGAAACTTAACTGCAAAACTAGCTGAATCTGCTCCTTTAGAATTTAATAATGTACCAGTATAATTTGAACTTTCTGCCCTTAAGCCTAATTGGTAGCTCCATTTATTTACTTTAAAGCTATAGGTACTGTATGCAGCATAAACCGCATCAGTATATTTATATCTACTGCTAATTAGTGGCACCAATTGATAATCACCTGTTGCTTGGTTGAACCTAAATTGATTCAGCTGATTGTTGAAATCCCTGATAGCTACACGTCCACCTGCTTCAAACTTTTTGTCATCCGAAATAGGGTTTTCATAATCAATTTGAAATGTGTGGTTGGTAGTACTTCCAGAACCAATTCCTTTCTGTAAAACGGGGATACCTTTTTGGGTTCCATCTAGGTTGAAAGTATAATTATTAATATTAGAAAGATTGTCATTTGTACTGCTGTTATAGTTATAATCAGAAGAAATATTATGACCACTCTTCATGAAGTTGTGCTTGTAACTTAACTGCGTTCCAATATTTCTGAAATTACTAGTAGATTGAGTACCAATATTTGAATAAGAGGTTTTCGCGCCTTTAATGGTTGAGTCTACTCTTTGAGTTTGGTCATTATCAAATTGACCCCTATTGTAATTTGCAGTAAACGAGATGGTATTTCTATTATCTACAAAATAATCTAATCCCCCTCTAATAAATGCGAAATATCCTGTACTAGTTGCATTTTGTAAATTGTAAATATTACTTGGAATTGCTAGAATATTGTTCCTATCAGTAATTCCTTCAGAGATTGATTTACGTTGATTAATTACACCGCTACCTGTAAAGTTCAATTTGTTTTGACGAATATTGATATCGCCTCCGCCATTAAACATGCCTCGAGAATCAACACCAGCTCTAATACCACCATTATAACCTACTTTCTTGTTCTTCTTCAATACGATATTAAGAATACCGGCATTACCACCTGAAGCATCATATTTTGCTGAAGGATTAGTTATTAATTCTACCCGATCAATAATATCAGAAGGGATCTGATCTAAGGTGATTGTTGTAGGTCGACCATCAATAAATAAGGTAGGAGCTGCATTCCTTAAAGTAACATTACCATCAATATCTACGTTTAATGCAGGGATATTTCTCATTAATTCTGTAGCAGTTTGCCCTGAACCCATTAAGTTTTTGTCTACGTTAAATATTTTTCTATCAATCCCTAATTCAAATTGCGGTTTGGTAGATGCAGTTACCGTTACGTTACCTAAATTAGTTGCATCTTCTTCCATTTTAATGTTCCCTAAATCTTTATCAGCCATTCCCAACATTTGTTGCATATTTCCACCACCACCTGTTGGCATTTTAATGCCAAAGCTGATTGTTTGATCTATTGTTTTGTATGCTAAAGCAGTTGCATTCAATTTAAAATTGCCAAATAAGGAAAGATTTTCAAAACTAAAATCTCCATTAGCTTTAGTAATGATAGTGCCCAAAATGACTTCTTTCATCTTTTTAGTAGCGGTATCAAATTTATTTCCTCTTAATTGCACTGTAACCCCTTCAACACCCTTGTTGGTTTTACTGTCTACTATTTTTCCATAAAAATGACCAATATTTAAGTTTTGACCAGCTGCTCCATTGGCGCCACCTCTACCACCCATCATTCCTGGCATTTGTGCAGTTGTAGTAATAAAAAACAAGGCAAAAAATGCCATTAATCCTAAAAATTTACGCATATACATCATTATTAATAAATACAAAGTTGGTTTACACTCCGCTCGAATG
This sequence comes from Sediminibacterium sp., assembly GCF_051860225.1. Lineage (GTDB taxonomy): Bacteria > Bacteroidota > Bacteroidia > Chitinophagales > Chitinophagaceae > Sediminibacterium. The sequence goes on along the minus strand of NZ_JBHYEI010000002.1, from coordinate 101,478 downwards.
GTTATTGCATTTTATGAGCGGTAATATGACAAGCCTGAATGGATAAAGTTTAACAAAATCGGCGAATAGGCTGTTTCATCCGTCGGTGACTAAGAAATTAGGGTTAAAATCACTTGAACAATACCTATGATAAAGCCTAAGACTCCTCCAATAATTTCAACAAATCGGAATTCTTTAGCCATTATATCATTTAATATTTGTTCTAACTTGTCAGTAGAAAATCCTTTCACCTTTTCTACTACAATTTTTTCTAAGTCTAGGTCTTTTTGTAGGTTTCCCATATATGACTTCATTATGCCAGGGAATATCTCTTTTAACTCTGTCATAAAAACCATTTTCATCTGTTGTATGGTTTTGTCTCCAATAAACATGCTAATAACTGGCATTTGATCGGCTAATTTAACCCTAAGAAAATGGTCAATATATGCATCAATTTGAGGCATTAGTTGATCGATATTATTTGTATTGGTGATTTTTGACTCAATATCATTGAACGATAATAGTTCTGCACTCACCAGTTTGCCAAGTTTTTCGGCAAATTGGGCCTGTCTTTTAGGAAAAATGCCAATAAAAGTGATTCCCAAAATTTTCACAGGATTTTTTGGGTGAAATAGCATTTTAATAGCAATCCAATTGGTAAACCAACCAATAAAAGCAGAAATAAAAGGGATAAGATAGAGAAGCTTCATGGGTTAAATTTAAAAAACCTATAAAACATATGTTTTATAGGTTTTAAGTGGGAGAACGAGGGGTCTCGAACCCCCGGCCTTCAGTGCCACAAACTGACGCTCTAACCAACTGAGCTACGCCCTCCGTTTTTGTGGAATGCAAAAGTAGTAAATTTTTTTTAAAAAAACTTCATCCAAACCTTTGTTAATTGGTTTTATAGATGACAATGAAACCTTATTTTAGATTATTTTTGAATAGATCATGCAAAAATTAAAGCAATTTATGAAGAGTAGAAAAGGATTAGTGCTAACGGCTCTGGTATTATTTGGTTCATTATTTATCGCATTTAGGAGTATTTATGGTACAGATTCCAATGAAAAAATAGCGCAACAACAAAAGTTATTAAGTACGGTTGGAGCGCTTCTTGAGCAACAACATTATAGTCCAAAAAAAATCAATGATGATTTTTCAAAAAAAATTTTCAATGCGTATTTAGACCAATTAGATGGCGATAAAAGTATTTTTATTGCAGCTGATATAAATGGGTTGAAAAAATATGAAACATCTATTGATGATGAAATACATGGTTCAGGAATTCAATTTCAGCCAGCAGTAAGTGCTATTTATGAAAAACGGGTTGCCGAAACTATGGTTTACTATAAAGACATCTTATCAAAACCCTTTGATTATACCATTAATGAATCTGTTCAATTGGATGGCGAAAAATTAAGTTATACTAGTTCTGAAGCAGAAAGAAAAGATAGATGGAGAAAGAAGTTAAAATATTATGCTTTAGAGCGTTATATAGACTTACAAGAGGAAAGAGAAAAAAACAAAGGGAAAGATAGTTTCAAAGTTTTGCCCGATGATAGTTTAGAACTAGCTGCAAGAACTAGTGTGCTAAAAATGATGGATAGAACATTTAATCGGATTAAAACAACTTTTACGGAAGATCAAAGATTTAATGCATTTATCAATGTGATTACTAATTCAATGGACCCTCATACCGACTATTATCCACCAGTAGAAAAAAGAGCTTTTGATGAAAGAATGAGCAATCAATTTTATGGTATTGGTGCTCAACTACAACAGGACGATAATGGAATTAAAATAGCAAGTGTTGTTACGGGTGGGCCTGCTTGGAAATCTGGGGCAATTGTTGCAGGAGATATCATTATCAAAGTTGCACAAGGATCTAATGAGCCAGTAGACGTGAGTGGGTATGGTACTGAAGACGCAGTTAAATTGATACGTGGTGATAAAGGAACTGAAGTACGAATCACGTTTAAGAAACAAGATGGTACTACTAAAACGGTTGCATTAATCAGAGAAAAGATTGAGCAAGATGAAGGTCTTGCAAGAAGCGCTATCATTCAACAGGGTTCGGATAAAATTGGCTATATCGCATTACCTGATTTTTATGCCAATTTTGAAGATAAAAATGGGTTCAAATGTTCTGAAGATGTTGCTACCGAAGTTAAAAAATTGAAAGCAGAAAATGTAAAAGGGATTGTTATTGACCTTAGAAATAATGGAGGTGGATCTTTGTTAGAAGTTGTAAAAATGGTTGGTTTATTTATTAAAACAGGACCAGTTGTACAGGTTAAAGAAAGAGATGGGAGAGTTGATCAACAAACTTGGAGAGACAATGATGAATCAGTTTTGTATGATGGTCCATTAACCGTAATGGTTAATGAATTGAGTGCCTCTGCAAGTGAAATTTTTGCTGCAGCGATTCAAGATTATAAAAGGGGTATTGTTATTGGAAGTAGTTCAACTTATGGCAAAGGAACTGTACAAAGACCTATTCCATTTGGAAGACCTATAGATTTTTATAGCACAAGAACTGAATTTGGTGCTGTTAGCTTAACCTTCCAAAAGTTTTATAGAGTTAATGGGGGAAGTACTCAATTAAAAGGAGTAGTGCCAGATATTGTAATGCCTGATACGTATGAATACCTTAAAATACGTGAGAAAGACAATCCTAATTCATTGCCTTGGGATGCAATACCTCAAACTAAATACCAACCTTGGGATGGTTTTGGGCCAAACAAATTAGATATGATTATTAAGAATCAACAAGCTAGAATTATGTCCGATGAAAATTTGATTCTTTTACAAAACAATTTAAAATGGTTATCTCAAAATGGAGAGAATCCGATCAATTTGCAAATAGATCAGTTTAAACAAATGCAAAAACAAATCACTAACACTGTAAGTCAAAATAATAATTTGTTGAAATTGAAATCAGACTTAAATGTGCAAGCAATGGAAGCTGATAAAGATAAATTTTACAATAACCCAGACAAGAATAAAGGGATACGCTATCAGGAATGGTTGAAATTATTAAAACAAGATTTACAAATTGATGCAGGGGTGAAAATTATTCAAGAGCTTGCCATGCAACAGTTTAATACAGTTAAAAATTAATACTACTTTTTTATAATCAAGTCACGCACAAAAAATTATGGAAAAGAAGTTAGAGAAAAAATGGTTTGCTATTTATACAAAACCAAGATGGGAGAAAAAGATTGACACTGTTTTAGTACGAAAAGGAATTGAGAGTTGGTGCCCGCTTCAAAAAGTAGAACGGCAATGGTCAGATCGTAAGAAAATTGTTGAGGAACCCCTTTTTAAATCGTATGTCTTTGTAAGGATTGATGATACTGAAAAAACTAAAGTGTTAATGACTGATGGGGCACTCAATTTTGTATATTACTTGGGTAAACCAGCTGTCATTAAAGACGAGGAAGTAAATAGTATAAAATCATATTTGGCCGAGAAAGAAGCTCGCATCTCCATTATATCAGACGAAGGATTTAGTAATGGGGATTTAATAAAAGTCAATTATGGTGTTTTCATGGATAAAGAGGGAACTGTAATTAGGGGAGGTAAGAAAAAAGTCTATGTGCAATTACAAAGTTTGGGGCAAGTCATGATTGTTGAGTTTCCTGCCAATTTCCTTACTCCTAAATAGTCCAATCAACTAATTGGTTTGCCCATTCTGCTCGATAAGGAGTGCTAATTCTGATATAATTATCTGTGTAGCCTTCCATCATTCCGTCTTTATTATAGGCTTCAAATAAAACAGAACGGGATGTTCCGCTATGTTGTTGTGTAAAATACTGCTGTTTCATGTAAGATAAATTCCTCAGCGTCTTATTGCGCTCATTTCTCACATTGATAGGTACAATAGGTTTTATTTCGAGTGCTTTAGTATTATCTCTTTCAGAATAAGTGAATACATGCAAATAAGAGATATCTAATGAATGAAGAAAGTCAAAAGTTTCTTTAAAATCTTCATCAGACTCTCCTGGGAATCCAACAATCACATCTACCCCAATAGAAGCATGCGGCATTAATTGTTTAATTAAGGCTACACGTTCAGCATATAATTCTCTTTTATAGCGCCTTCGCATCAATCCTAGAATTTTATTGGATCCACTTTGCAAGGGAATATGAAAATGAGGCATAAATTGATCACTAGAAGCAACCCATTCAATTAATTCGTTGGTGATTAAGTTGGGTTCAATTGAAGAGATGCGGTACCTTTTAATCCCTTCAACAGAATCTAAAGATTTTGCAAGGTCTAAAAAGCTTTCTAAATGAATCTTTTCTCCATCTGGGCCTTTCCCAAAATCACCTAAGTTTACCCCAGTTAATACAATTTCTTTAACCCCTTCTGCTGCTAAAAGCCTTGCATTTTTAACCACATTTTCAATAGTATCACTTCTGCTTTTTCCTCTTGCCATTGGTATGGTGCAAAAAGAACAATTATAATCGCAGCCATCTTGAACTTTTAAAAAAGTACGGGTTCGATCATGCTGAGAAAAAGAAGCATTAAATCCGCTTACTTCAGCAATATCACAACTGCATATTTTTGCAGGATCAGTTGTTTTTGCCAAAGTTTTAATATGTTGGGTAATATTAAATTTTTCAGCAGCGCCTAAAACCAAGTCAACACCAGGAATCGATGCGATTTCTTTGGGCTTAAGTTGCGCATAACAGCCTGTAATTACTACAAAGCTATCAGGGGATTTTCTTTGAATTCTTCTTACAATTTGTCTACATTCTTTATCTGCATTGTCTGTAACCGAGCAAGTGTTGATTACATATACATCTGCCAAATCATTGAAATCCTTTTTTTCAAAACCTTCTTTTTCCATTATTCTGGAAAGGGTAGAAGTTTCTGAAAAATTGAGTTTACACCCTAAAGTATGAAATGCGACTGATTGCTTCTGGTTCATTCTGCTGCAAAGTTAATGCAGCCAACCCAAAAATCATGCATCGTAACAGTTAGTAGTTATCTGGCATGCAATTGATTAAACGGGTATACCTGTAAAAACTTTCTTAAAATGGTTTAAACAGCCCCAAGTATTTCAAATTTTACCTATAATCAACTATGTTTGCCAGTCTTTAAAAACCAAAACAGATATGCAGTTTAACAAGATTAACAACATTACGGGCTGGCTGGTTTTCATTGTTGCCAGTGTTGTGTATACCCTTACTGCCGAAGCGGGTGGAAGCTTATGGGATTGTGGTGAATTTGTAAGTAGTTGCTTCAAACTACAAATACCTCACCCCCCTGGTGCACCATTATTTGTAATCCTAGGCAGAATTTTTATCATCTTGTTTGGTGATGACCCAATGAGTGCTGCAAAAGCAGTGAATATGATGAGTGCAATTGCAAGTGCATTCACTATTCTATTTTTATTTTGGACAATTACTCATTTTGCACGAAGAATCAGTCAATTAAAAACATCAGATACTTTAAGCACTTATCAAATTTGGAGTGTGATGGGTGCTGGTGTAGTGGGTGCTTTGGCATATACTTTTAGCGATTCATTTTGGTACAGCGCTGTAGAGGGAGAGGTTTACGCCTTATCTTCTTTCTTCACTGCTATTGTGTTTTGGGCGATTTTGAAATGGGAAAACCATGCAGATGAACCAGGGGCAGACCGCTGGATTGTTTTTATTTTCTTTATGATGGGATTGTCTATTGGTGTTCACTTGTTGAACTTACTAACTATTCCTGCCATTGTGATGGTATATTATTTCAGAAAAAGAGCAAATTTCAATTATACAATAATTCGTTCTTGGTTCATTAAGATTGTATCAGTTGGTGGCGGCTTGGCCTTTATTGCCGCTTTGGTAGGAGCAGCAGCTGAAGCAACTGATAATGTTCCTATGGATGGAACCATTGGTGGATTAATGATTTTGGCCACTATTGTAGGCGTAGGACTATTATTTATCATTGAAAAATGGAAGCCTGCTCAAAAAGATTATTATGGTGGTATTTATATATTTTTTGTAATTGGATGTGTAATAACGGGAGTTGTTCAAGTAGGTGTTATTCAATATTCAATTAAATTGGCTGGTTCATTTGATAGATGGATGGTGAATGGAGCAGGAATGCCTTTCTTTAGTGGATTCACGCTATTCTTTATTTTGGTAGCAGCATTATTGTGGTACGGTTTAAAAGTAGCAGCTAAGAAAGCTTGGCCTTATTTAACACTTTCAATCTGGTGCATCAGCTTTATGTTTATTGGCTACAGTACTTATTTGACTACTATGATTAGAAGTAGTGCAAATCCTTCGGTGGATATGTATAATGTTGATAATCCAATGAGCTTAGTAGGATACTTGGGACGTGAACAATATGGAGATTTTCCATTATTGTATGGTCAAAAATTCACTGCACAACCTGTTGATTTGAAGAATACAGGCATGCGATACCAAAAAGCTCGTGATAAATACATTGAAGTTGGCCAAGACAAAAAATACGTATATAATCCAGAAGATAAAATGTTATTCCCAAGGGTTTGGGACGCAAGTGATGATCAATATCATGCATATTATTATTCCGCATTTTTAAATATTCCAAAATTAAAAGACGGCACATACGAGCGTGCCCCAAATCAGGTAGATAACGTCAAATTCTTTGTTGGCTATCAAGTTTATTGGATGTATTTCCGTTATTTCATGTGGAATTTTTCTGGTAAGCAAAATGATATTCAAGGTGTTTACACTGGAAATGTGCGCGATGGAAACTGGATTACTGGTATTTCATTTATTGATAATCTAATTTACGGAGACCAATCCCAATTGCCTGACTCACTTAAAAATAATAAGGCAAACAATAAACTATTTGCCTTGCCTTTCATCTTAGGTATTTTAGGTTTTGTATACCATCGAAGAAAAAGAGGAGATGATGCATTTGCTAATTTGCTAATGTTCTTCTTTACAGGATTTGCGATTGTTTTATACCTAAACCAGGCAGGTAATCAACCACGTGAGCGTGATTATGCTTATGTGGGAAGTTTTTATGCATTTGCTGTTTGGATTGGTTTGGGCGTTATGGGAGTTATTTCTTTTTTAGAGAAAAAAATGAAGCCTGCTATTGCAGCTAGCCTTGCTACGATTATTTGTTTATTGGCTGTACCAGGATTAATGGCGCAGCAAGAATGGGATGATCACGATAGAAGCAAAAAGGTTTTGGCTCGAGATTTAGCCCGTGATTACTTAGAAAGTTGTGCACCCAATGCCATCTTATTTACTTTTGGAGACAATGATACATATCCATTATGGTATGCACAGGAAGTGGAAGGCATCAGACCTGATATACGTGTAATCAATTATAGTTTATTAGGTATAGACTGGTATATAAATGAAATGAGATACAAGGTAAATGAAAGTGCTCCAATAGATGTAATCTGGTCTGCAGAACAAATTGAAGGAGGGAAAAGAGATTATGCATTGTATCGTCCTAAACCGAATATTCCTGAAGATCGCTACTATGATCTATATGATTTAATGAAAAACTATGTAGGTAGTGATGATCCAATCAATATGGAAGATAGGGGCAATGGGGAAGCTTTGAGCACATTCCCTGTAAGAAAGTTCTCTGTTCCAGTAGACAAAGCACAAGTCTTGGCAAATAAAACAGTTAATGCTAACGACAGTGTTGTTAGTGAGCTTCGTTTTGAATTACCTAAAGGTTCCATGATGAAGAATGATATGGCGGTTTTGAATATCATAGCTGCGAATAAATGGAATCGTCCCATATATTTCACCAATCCCCAAGTAGAATTAGGATTTGATGAATTTTTACGCAGAGATGGTCTTAGCCATAGATTAGTACCTGTTCAAGGCTCTAAAGTAAATACTGATTGGATGTTGTCTAAAGCCATGAATGTGTTTGCTGCAGGAAATGCCAATGTTAAAGGAGTGTATTTTGATGAAGAGAACAGAAGGCATTTAAATAGCATTAGAACTGCTTATACAGAATTAGCAATTGATTTAGCTGCTAAGGGAAGAAAAGAAGATGCTCGCAAAGCACTGCAAAAAGTAGATCAATTAATGGACGAAGATAATTTCCCTTATGGAATGGTGAGTAGAGGTAATATGCACAATAGAAACACATTAATGTTCCTAGAAGCTTGTTACATGGCCGATGACAAGGCTTTGATTGATAAAGTGTCTAAATCAGTTAGCAAAGATTTGCAACAGCAAATAAAGTATTATAACTCATTAACAGGCAAAAAAGCCGAGTTGATGGAAGATGAAAAAAGAATTGCTGAAGGATATATGGAAGGATTAGAAAGAATGAAGTCTGTTTATAATCCATCTATTCAAATTCCAGGTAAGTTAATGGCGCCTAGAGACAGTAGTAAATAGTTTTACATAAACTATATTCAATCGTCCCGATTTTTCGGGGCGATTTTTTTTTGAACTTAATCGACTAATTACTGTTAACTTAAGGTATGATTGGTCATCAATTTTTTTCTTATAATCCAAATCAAAACGGCAAAACTAAATATGAACAATTGCTAGACATATTCATGCAATTGCTTACTTATACCAGTGGTGATGCAGCTGAATCTTTGAGCTGGATGAATGAATTGGACAAACAATACCATTTTACGGATAAGGATTATGGTATGGGCGATTTTATTGAAGATCTCAAGCAAAACGGATACCTAAAAGAAGATCCAGCAAACGGAGATTTTAGTATTACTGGCAAGTCTGAGCAGACTATTCGCAAAAAAAGTTTAGAAGAGATTTTTGGTAAACTCAAAAAAGCGGGTAAGGGCAGTCATCAAACTTTTAAGCCAGGTCAAGGAGACGAAGTCAATTCTGATACCAGGCCATTTCAGTTTGGGGATATGTTAGAGCAAATTGATTTCACAGAGAGTATAAGAAATGCGCAAATCAATAGGGGAGTAGAAGCCTTCTCGATGCACGAAGATGATTTACAAATAAGAGAAGCTGATTTCAAAACACAAACTTCTACCGTATTAATGATTGATATTTCTCATTCAATGATATTATACGGGGAAGACAGAATTACTCCAGCTAAGAAAGTAGCCATGGCTTTATGTGAATTAATCACGACTAAATATCCCAAAGACACCATTGATATTGTGGTTTTTGGGAATGATGCCTGGAGTATTGAAATGAAAGACCTAACTTATTTAAAAGTTGGACCTTATCATACTAATACTGTTGCAGGATTAGAATTGGCAATGGATTTGCTAAGAAGACGAAAGAATCCGAACAAGCAAATTTTTATGATTACGGATGGTAAGCCTACGTGTTTAAAAATAGGCAAACAGTACTATAAAAATAGTTTTGGGTTAGATAGAAAAGTAGTGAATCGTTGCATCAATTTAGCGGCACAGTGTAAAAAACTAAAGATACCCATCACCACATTTATGATTGCTTCAGACCCTTATCTGCAGCAGTTTGTACAGGAATTTACTGAAATGAACAATGGCAAAGCATACTTTGCTTCGTTAGATAAATTAGGTGCATTTATATTCAAAGACTTTGAAAGCGGAAAAAGAAAAACAGTTTATTAGCATGAAAAAAGCAAAGAAGGTTCAATACGATACAATTTATAATCTAGGCCAACTTAAAGCAAGTGGATATCAATCCAAATCGGTTAAAGAAGAAGTAAGGAATAACCTGATTAAAACCATACAAGAAAAGGAAAATCCTTTTGTTGGAATAATGGGATATGAGGATACGGTGATACCAGATACTGAAAGGGCTATATTAAGTCAGCATAATATTTTGTTCCTCGGGTTAAGGGGTCAAGCAAAAACCAGGATGGCCAGACAAATGATTGATTTGTTGGATGAGTATATTCCAATAATAGCTGGTTCAGAGGTAAATGATGATCCTTTTAAACCATTGAGTAGATATGCGCATGATTTGATTGCAGAAAAAGGAGATGATACACCTATCGAATGGGTACACCGCACAGCACGATATGGAGAAAAGTTAGCTACGCCAGATGTAAGTGTGGCAGATTTAATTGGAGATATTGATCCCATCAAAGCGGCTAATTTAAAATTGAGTTTTTCAGATGAAAAAGTCATTCATTATGGAATTATCCCAAGAAGCAATAGAGGCATTTTTGTCATTAATGAATTGCCCGATTTACAAGCCAGAATTCAAGTAGCATTGTTTAATATATTACAAGAAGGAGATATTCAGATCCGAGGATTTAAATTAAGAATGCCTTTAGATATTTTGTTTGTATTCACTGCAAATCCAGAAGATTATACCAATAGAGGAAGTATTGTAACCCCATTAAAAGACCGTATTGAAAGCCAAATACTCACTCACTATCCTAAAAATATTGAAACCTCATTAGCTATTACTGAGCAAGAAGCCAATATTTTACCTGCACAAAAAGAAAGAGTCAATATCAGTGATTTAGTAAAACGAATTATTGAACAAGTTGCATTTGAAGCTAGGTCTAATGAATATGTTGATAGAAAGAGCGGAGTAAGTGCAAGACTTACTATAGCTGCATTAGAGAATGCTGTTAGCAGTGCCGAAAGACGTGCCATCATTCATAATGAAGCCAATACGCAGGTCTGGATTAGTGATTTAAACGGTATTATACCAGCTATTACTGGTAAAATTGAATTAGTTTATGAAGGCGAACAAGAAGGCCCTTATCAGGTTTCAGTTAATTTGATTGACAAATCGGTGAGACATTTATTTATTCAATATTTCCCGAATCCAGAACAAGCTAAAAAAAGAAGAAATACTGGAAAGAAACCTTCCGAAGAATCTGCTGCTAACGAGAGTCCATATAAAACCATTACACGTTGGTTTGATGCGGGCAATCATATTGAATTATTATTAGACATGAAAGATGCTGCAAAGATTGAAACCCTATATCAAATAGATGGATTGTATGCTTTGGTTAAAAAATACTATCCACAAGCCAATGCTAACGAAAATGCGTTACTCATGGAGTTTGTATTACACGGATTGGCCGCTTATTCGATGATCAGTAAAAAATCAATAGACGGCAAACTAAGCTTTAATGATTTGATGGGTAGTATGATGAATTTTGAAAATTTTGGAACAGAAGAAGAGGAAGACCTCTAGATTAGTTCCGTTAATTTTTCAACAACAGCATCTATTTCAGCCTTGGTATTATGCTTACTAAAGCTAAATCTAACAGTAACTTGATTAGGGTTATTGTTAATAGCTCTAATTACATGCGATCCTTGGTCGGCCCCGCTGGTGCAAGCACTACCGCCACTCGCACAAATATGATTAATATCTAGATTAAAAAGAATCATTTCGCTTTTTTCAGTTTTGGGGAAACTAACACTTAAAACAGCATATAAAGATTGGCCAATAGGGTCTCCGTTAAAAGCAATGCCTTTGATATTTTTTTGAAGTTGTTCCATCATATACAACTTCAATTCAGTAATATAGGTGCTGTCGGTTTCGTAATTAGCCGTTGCGAGTTCAAGTGCCTTGGCAAAACCGATAATACCATATAGGTTCTCTGTGCCTGCACGCATATTTCTTTCTTGGCTACCGCCATGAACAAATGGTTTAATCTTAACATTTTCATTAATGTACAGCATACCTACTCCCTTCGGACCATGAAATTTATGGCCAGCTCCAGTAATAAAATGAACAGGGGTATTTCTTAAATTGAAAGGGAAGTGGCCAACTGTTTGAACAGTATCAGAATGGAATATAGCATTGTGTTTTTTGCAAAGCTCCCCTACAGCGTGAATATCCAACATATTGCCTATTTCATTATTGGCATGCATTAATGTAACTAAACATTTCTCTTCACTATCTGCAAGTAAGGCCTCCAGATTCTCAAGGTCGATATGTCCATTGGGTAATAACTTTACATAGCTTAATGCAGCTTCCCCATTTTGGTATAAATATTCCACCGTATGACTCGTGGCATGGTGTTCAATAGGTGAACTAATAATATGCTTACAACCTAGGTCTCTTACAGACGCAGTAATAGCCATATTGCTACTTTCAGTACCACCACTTGTAAAGAAAATTTCAGCAGGGTGAGCATTTAAAATTTTAGCAACCGATTTTCTAGCATTTTCAATCGCCATCCTAGATTCTCTTCCATAGGAATAAATAGAAGAGGGGTTTCCAAAGTGCTTAGTTAAATAAGGCATCATGGCTTCCAATACTACAGGATCTAATGACGTAGTTGCTGCATTGTCTAGATAGATTCTTTCCATAAAAACGATTGATAAATGATTAATTTAAACCTGCTGCTTCTTTAATATCACCCATAAGTCTTTTTGCAATATTTGCTGCCACTGTTTCACTATTGCTTTCAGCATATATTCTAATGATTGGTTCGGTGTTACTACTTCTTAAATGAACCCAGTCGTTGTCAAACTCAATCTTTAATCCATCCTCCGTATTAATCGGATTTTTTTGATATTTCTTTTGAATATGCTCAAATATTTTTTTGAGATCTACTCCAGGTGTAAGCTCAATTTTATTTTTGCTAATAAAATAATCTGGGTAAGTGCTCCTGAGTTGTTTGATAGACTTTTTTTCTTTTGCTAAATGAGTTAAGAATAGCGCTATGCCAATTAAAGCATCTCTGCCATAATGTAAATCAGGAACAATGATACCACCATTGCCTTCTCCACCAATTACTGCATTTACATCTTTCATTTTAGTAACTACATTAACTTCTCCCACAGCACTAGCATAATAATTACCACCATGCTTAATAGTAATGTCTTTTAATGCACGAGTACTACTCATATTGCTTACGGTGTTTCCTTTTCTATGTTGTAAAACAAAGTCTGCAACTGCAACGAGTGTATATTCCTCACCAAATAAGCTGCCATCTTCACAAACAAAACAAAGTCGATCAACATCAGGGTCAACAGCAATTCCCAAGCTTGCTTTTTGTTTATTTACTTCATTGCAAAGGTCTCTTAAGTTTTCTGGAAGCGGTTCTGGATTATGAGCAAAATGTCCATTTACTTCTGCATTTAAGACAGTATATTTTTTAACGCCTAGTGCATTTAATAATGCAGGTACAGCAATTGCTCCAGTACTGTTGATAGCGTCAATTACAATAGAAAAATTCGCTGCTTCAATAGCTGCTTTGTCTACTAATGGATAATTGACACAAGCTTCAATATGCTTTTCCAACAAATTTTCTCCAGCAATTACTTGACCTAAGTGATCAACAGATACAAATTGAAAATCTTCTTGTGTCGCTATTTCCAATAATTTAGCACCATCTGCTCCACTAATGAATTCCCCCTTCTCATTTAATAATTTTAACGCATTCCATTCTTTGGGATTATGGCTTGCGGTTAAGATAATACCCCCAACAGCCCCTTCGGTAACTACTGCCATTTCTACTGTTGGAGTAGTACTTAATCCCAAATCAATCACATCTAAACCCATTGAAATTAAGGTATTTACTACTAAAGATTGTACCATTGAACCACTGATTCTTCCATCGCGTCCTATCACTACTTTCTTATTTAAGCTATTTGCTTCTTTCAATAAAGTACCATACGCGGCTGTAAATCTTACAATGTCTAATGGGCTCAAAGTGTCACCTGGTTTCCCTCCAATCGTGCCTCTGATTCCTGAAATGCTTTTTATTAATGCCATATTGTTCACTTAAACGGCGGCGAATATAATTCAAATTTTTTGTATGATTTGGTAACGTAACTTTGTAGTTGAAACATTAATATGGCAGACAAAGCTTGGTTTAAGGATTGGTTTAATTCTCCTTATTACCATTTATTATACCAACATAGAGACGAAAATGAGGCGGAGCAATTTATAAAGACGCTAATTGCTCATTTAAGTCCAACTAAAGGCATGCGAATGTTAGATATAGCATGCGGAAAAGGTAGGCATAGTATGGCGTTGGCAGATATGGGTTTTGATGTCACTGGTATAGATTTATCAGAAGCCTCCATCACAGAAGCAAAAATGGCTGAATCTGAATGGTTACATTTTTATCAACACGATATGCGTAGAATTTTTCGCATTAATTATTTTGATTATGCGTTTAATTTTTTTACGAGTTTTGGTTATTTCAAAACTAGAAGGGAACATGATAATGCAATCAGAATGATGGCTGATAGCATCAAGCCAAAGGGGATTTTGGTTATTGATTATTTAAATGTTCATTTTGTAGAATCACAGCTAGAACCTATCCAAACTACAGCTGTAGAAGAGGTGAAATTTCATATCAGTAAATGGCAAACAGAAGATCATTTCTTTAAGCAAATTCAAATTACCGATCAAGAACATTCAGCCCCAAGACATTTATATACTGAACGGGTAGCTAAATTCTCTCTCGGCGATTTTAATGATATGCTTAGCTACCAAAATATGCAAATATTGGAAGTGTTTGGCAACTATCAGTTAGGGTCATATGATATTAAATCATCTCCTAGAATGATCATAGTAGCACAAAAATTACACGGTTGATCATTAGACATTAAATCCCAAGAATTTAATCAGATTTTCTGGTAGTTTGGGCAGTTTGCTTCTTTCTATTAAATACGTTGATAGTCCCGATAAATCTCTATAAACGTAATGTTTATTCAATGCCCCTTCAAGGTACCCAGCACCAGAAGTATTACCAGTTCCTACCCGCATGCCAATCATTCTTCTGACCATGATTAAGTGTTTGTGACGCCAATTACTCATCAAATGATCAATTTCAATTAATGAATCCAAAATCTGATAAGAGGTTTGAAAAACAGGGAAATCTCTGTAGAGCATTATGAATAATGCAGCTCGCATTGCTGCAGGGCTAAAACTACAGGCAAACGATTGAATTTGTTCAGGAGTCATTTCAGGGGCAAAGTGTTGAAAAAATACCGCGTCAAAGTCTGCCTGTTTGGAATGTTCTCTTTCAGATAACCCGGCGCTATAAATGGTTTTATATTGTTTCCAAAATGGGTGGTCAATTGGATTTTGCACTTCATTTCCGTCCCAATAAATAGCATCAAAAAAAGGCATTCTTTCTAGCCAATCATTCACTAATTGTAATAAATGCTTATTTTCTTCTGTTTGATTAATATGCTGATAGTCTGGTTGAGTAAAACCACCTTCATTGGTTCGTTTATAATAATCTTTTTGGTGTCTTTTGTCAATCTCCAGTCCCAATTTAGCTTCAATTAATCTGAATTGTTTGCTTTGAAATCCTGAAGATGGAGTAAGTAAGTTTCTGAATGCAAGAAAGTCCATTGGAGTCATTGTGTCCAAGATATTTACTTGCTGGTTTAATAATTCTAAAATTTTAATAATGCGTTTAAATCGATGTCTAACCAAGTTCAGGTCTTCAGAATTATCATTTATTTTTTCTTTTTGAAAAATTCCCATACAATAGTCTAGTTCAAATAAAATTTGCTTAAACCAGAGCTCATAAGCTTGATGGATAATAATGAAAAGCATTTCGTCGTGGGCTGGTTCATTATCTTTTTCAAAGCTAACAGGATATTGGCTTTCAATAATTTTATCCAAATGCAAATAAGTGCCGTAATACATTGGTTCTTTTTCCATGGAAGAATAGTTAGGCTTCAAATATAGCTTCATTCATTCAATTGCAAAAGAACCACTAAATTCGTGGCATGACAGCAACTTCATTAACTGAGCAAATTTTATTGAAGCAATCTTATTTATGCGTAGGATTAGATTCTAATATCACTAAGTTACCGGCCCACTTAAAAGGGAATCTTGATGGGGTGCTTGCATTCAATAAAGCAATCATAGATGCTACACTACCTTACTGTGTGAGCTATAAAATAAACACAGCGTTCTACGAAGCACTGGGGTTAAAAGGTTGGGAAATCATGAAAGAAACGCTGGATTATATCCCCCAAACACATTTTACGATTGCTGATGCCAAACGAGGTGATATCGGCAATACTTCCACTCAATATGCAAAAGCATTTTTTGAAGCACTTAATTTTGATGCGATTACTGTTGCACCCTACATGGGAGAAGATAGTATCCGCCCTTTTTTAGAATATACTGATAAAGTAACCATCGTACTAGGATTAACTTCTAATGTTGGAAGCAACGATTTTCAGCAACTTTTATTAGAGGAGTACGATGAGTCGTTAACCATGGTTCCACATATTACCCAAGGGGCTACAGAGAAAAGGTTGTATGAACATGTGTTAGCAAGAGTAGCAGAATGGGGGAGCAAAGAAAATTTAATGTTTGTAGTAGGAGCAACTCAGGCAGCGGAGTTAGAAAATATAAGAAATATAATTCCAGAACACTTTCTGTTGGTTCCAGGAGTTGGAGCACAAGGGGGTAGTTTGAAAGATGTCAGTAAATACGGGTTGAATCAATCTGTAGGCTTATTGGTGAATGCAAGTAGGGCAATCATTTTTGCATCCGAGGGAGAAGACTTTGCCAATCAGGCTGCACTAGTAGCAAAATCGTATCAATCAGAAATGGCCGGGCACCTGCAAATAATGTAATTTATTTCAATTGTTATGTAAGAATGGTTCGGTTGGAATCAATCAACTTTACCATTATGAAAATTACAATGTTTAAATTTATGCTAATTGCTTTTGGTACGTTCATTATTAATGGATGCGAAACAATTAAACAATCCACAAATCAACAAAGGGGGGTAGCAGTCGGTGCCACCAGTGGCGCAGTAATTGGTGGTGTGCTTGGCAACAATATCGGAAACAAAAATAATACTGCGTTAGGAGCTATTCTAGGTGCTGCAATCGGTGGCGTTGCTGGCGGGATCATTGGTAATAAAATGGATAAGCAAGCAGAAGAGATTAAAACTGCCATACCAGGAGCAACAGTAGAACGAGTAGGGGAAGGTATTAACGTCACTTTTGATGAAAAGAATCCAGATGGATCTCAATCAGGCGTATACTTTGCCAATAATCAATATAATATCAATAGTAACGCACAGTTAGCACTTGATAAATTGAACAAAGTATTTACTGAATATCCAGATACCAATATTTTGATTGAAGGACATACTGATAATATTGGTGCTGCAAACTATAATATGTCTTTATCTGAACGAAGAGCCAATGCCGTGGCTGCGGCATTACGCGCTACTGGAATTTCGTCTAGCAGAATCACCACAAAGTGGTATGGTGAAAGTCAACCTAAAATGGAGAATACCAGCGAAGAAAACAAGGCATTAAATAGAAGAGTACATTTTGTAATTACTGCAAACGAAAAGATGAAGGCAGAAGCAAAACAAAATCAATAATACACTTCATTAACACAATTCCATTATTTTATTTGCAACTAGATTTGCCCAAAGTAAATGTGTTTCTCTAGAATAATGTAATTGGTCAGCAGCAAGTGCAGAAGGTTGATTGCTCACTGCTCTTGTTGCTGTTGTTATATCAATGTATTGCGTATGATAATCCTCAGCAAACTGTGCACACACATGGTTAAATGAATCAATTTCAACGGCAATAGATCCTGGATTTTTTTCCTTAGCAAAAGGGGTACAACCCCAATCAGGAATAGATAATACAATCACATTTTGCGGTTTGCCATTGGTCAAATGAATTGATTTTTTAAGTAGGTATTCAAAATCGCTTCTAAACTCATTGAGTGATTGATGTCTATACTGGTTGTTTACGCCAATTAGTAAACTCACATAATCATAATGCGTATTTAATTCTGTCTTTAAAATTTGTTCCGCCAATTCAGAACTAGTCCAACCTGTTTTTGCAATTATTTCTGGTGCATGGATGGCCATTTTTTGTTTACGAATCAGTTGAGCTGTTAAATAAGGAAAAGATTCATGTAAAGGAACGGATTCTCCAATTGTATAGGAATCTCCTAATGCCAAATAACTAATGCAATGATTCATTGTTAAAAGTTGTTTTTTAGAATTTCATAAAAACGATAAACATCTTCAAAACTGCAATACAATGGGGCAGGAGCCACTCTAATTACACCAGGTTCTCTATAGTCCACAATTACTCCGTTTTCAATTAATTTATTGTGTATTTCCTTTGCTTTATCCTTAAAGTACAACGACAATTGAGCACCTCTTTCTTCAATATTCGAAGGGGTTATGATTTCAAAAGAGACATTGTTTAATTGACTTAATAAATATTCAAGATAGCTCGTTAGAACAATACTCTTATTTCTTAATGATTCAATCCCAGCTTTATCTATTATTGCTAAAGAAGCTTTTAATCCTACCATATTAAAAACTTGTGCTGTACTAATATTCCATCCACTTGCATCCCGCTTAGGTATAAATCCTTTCTCCATTTTAAATCGTTCTTTTTCATCATTGCCCCACCAACCAGCAAGTCGGGGCATATCAATATTGGATGCATGTTTTTCGTGGATATAAAATCCACCTACTGCCCCAGGCCCAGCATTTAAATATTTATAACTACACCATGCTGCAAAGTCTACCCCCCAATCATGTAATTGTAATGGAATATTACCTGTTACATGCGCAAGGTCAAATGCTGCAACAGCACCTACTTGATGAGCAACAGCGGTAATGGTTTTTAAATCAAAAAATTGCCCAGTATAGTAATTAATGCCCCCAAACATAACCATTGCTAAAGCATCGCCTTCCGCTTGAATGGTTTGAACAATTTGTTCTGTTGTAAGTGTTTTACTGCCAGCCAAAGGACTAATTTCAACAATTGCCATTGCTGGATCAAGACCAAAGTGTTTTACAAGTGTTTCAACTGCATATTGATCGGAGGGGAAAGCACCTGCTTCCATCATGATTTTAAATCGACTTTTCGTAGGCTTGTAAAAACTTAACATCAATAAATGCAAATTCACTGTTAATGCATTCATAACACTAATTTCTGATGCGCTAGCTCCAACCAATTTTGCAAGCGGAGCTTTTAGGTATTCTTGATAATATAACCATGGATTAGCTCCATTAAAATAACCGCCCACAGCAATCTCTTTCCAAGTTGTTAGTTCGGTATCAATGGCCGCTGCAAGTGATTTAGGCTGAAGTCCTAATGAATTACCGCAGAAATAAATAGCATTATTACCTTGATGTTGTGGAAAGTAAAATTCATTTCTAAAATGATTCAATGAATCATTTTTATCTAATGCTATTGAAAATTCTAAGGTAGATTCAAAAAAAGGCATCATAACTAAATTTTACCGCAAAGTAAAGCTATCCACCGATTTTTTTGATAAAAGGTTCGCAGCCAAACGCTTAAACCTTTATTTTGAGCATCCAAAATTTATATGGCTATGAGATTAATTCAATTGTTCTTGCTATTAATGATCAGTTATTCAATAACGGCACAGCAAACCCCTGTAACTAAAGCCAACTATGAACTGGCTGCTCGTTTTTCGCCCAATAAGGTGCAGAAAATGGTTTTTAGTTTGGGAGTAGACCCGCATTGGTTAAAAAAGTCTGATCGTTTTTGGTATATGTATGAAACCACCGAAGGAAAAAAATGGTATATCGTAGATGCTGCAAAAGGAGAAAAAAAACAATTATTCGACAATGCTTTACTTGCTGCCAAACTTACTCGTATTACAGATGATCCAATGGATGCGCAGCATTTGAACATTGATAGTATGAAGTTTATACGGGACGAAAACTGGATAAGTTTTGAAGTGAAAACTACCAAAGACGTTCCCAAAAAGGATACTGCTGCAAAAAAAGGTACACCACCAGTGATGGAGAAGAAGGTATTTTATTTTGAATATAATATTTTGAATGGAGACTTAGTTGAAATAACGGATCCAGTTAAAACCAAGCGAAAGCCAATCTGGGCAAATATTGCTCCTGATAGTTCTATTGTTATTTTTGGTAAAAACAATAATCTTTATTCAATGGACTGGGCCAATTATAAAAAGGCACTTGTTAATGACAAAGATTCTACGATTGTTGAAACTCAATTAACCAAAGATGGCATTGAAAATTTTGGATATCACAATAATGGTAATGGAGAAACTAATGTGGATAGAGAAAAAAATAAAGGAAATAGAAGACCGGCATTTATTCTTTGGTCGCCAGATTCAAAATATTTTGTGGTAGATGTTACGGATAATAGAAGAGTGAAAGATTTATGGGTTATCAATAGTATTGCAGATCCTAGACCTACTTTAGAAACGTATAAATATTGGATGCCAGGCGAGAAAGAATCTCCTATTGAGCATTTGAGGTTGTTTGAAGTGGCAACGAAGTCAATGAGAGAAATAAGCACTGGTATGTATAAAGACCAAACAGTTAACGTATGGAGTGCACCATCAAAAGTAAGTAGCAGAGATGATGAGGGAAGAGCTAGTATTTGGTTAGGAACCGCCGATAAGTTCTATTTCAGTAGAACAAGCAGAGACTTGAAAAGGATTGATATTGGATTAGTTGACGTTAAAACAGCTACTGCTAAAACATTGATTGAAGAAAAAATGAATACCTATGTCGAAATCCGTAGAATCGGCTTAGTAAATGATGGTAAGGAATTAATTCAATGGAGTGAAGACGATGGATGGGGGCATTTTTATTTGTATGACGAAAATGGAAAACTGAAAAACCAAATCACTTCAGGGGCATGGCATGCTGAGGATATTTTAGCAATTGATGAGAAAGCAAGGGTGCTATATTTCTCTGCAAATGGAAAGGAACAAGGCGAAAATCCATATTACCTGCATGCTTATAGGGTGAATTTTGATGGAACAGGACTTAAATTATTAAATCCAGGAGACTTTGATCATAATGCCTCAATGGATGATAATAAAAAGTATTTAGTAAATAATTTTTCAAGAGTCAATACAGTTCCTAAATCAGTATTATTAGGAGCTGATGGAAGAAAAATCATGGATTTGGAAACAGCCGATCTAAGCAGTTTAATGGCAGCTGGGTATAAGTTTCCTGAAATATTCAAGGCCAAAGCAGATGATGGAATCACCGATTTGTATGGTGTAATGTACAAGCCATTCGATTTTGATAGCACCAAAAAATATCCCATTGTTGAATATGTTTATCCTGGTCCTCAAACAGAAGCAGTAAATACAAGCTTTAGCAGAGGTTTTGATAGAACAGATCGTTTAGCTCAGTTGGGAATGGTTGTCATTACTTTAGGAAATAGGGGTGGACATCCTAGCAGAAGTAAATGGTACCATAATTATGGGTATGGAAATTTAAGAGATTATGGTTTGGCTGATAAAAAAGCAGTTGCAGAGCAATTAGCTGATAAACATAAATTTTTAGATATTAATCGTGTAGGAATTCATGGCCACTCAGGTGGAGGATTTATGAGTACAGCAGCCATTTTGGTTTATCCTGATTTCTTTAAAGTGGCTGTTTCGTCTGCTGGTAATCATGATAATGCTATTTATAATCGATGGTGGAGCGAAAAGCACCATGGAGTTAAAGAAATTATTAGTGAAAAGAATGACACAACATTCCAATACAACATTGATAAAAATCCAGAATTGGCAAAAAATTTAAAAGGAAAATTATTGTTATTCCATGGTGAAATTGACAATAATGTGCATCCTGCCAATACCATGCGAGTAGCAAATGCTTTAATTAAAGCCAATAAACGTTTTGATATGAAATTGTTGCCAACTCAAAGACATGGATTTGGGGATATGACAGAGTATTTCTTCTGGGGCATGAGCGACTATTTTGCCAAATATTTAATTGGAGATTCAACAGAACGCCCAGTTGATTTAGAAGAGATGAATCGAGATATTCCTCAAAACAATAAAGCAGGAATGGGTGGAAGAAGGCAATAATGAATTACTGAATATCATTTTAAATCCCCGATTATTTAAGGTCGGGGATTTTTGTTTAGAATAATTCCTCCAACTTATAACATCTATTACGCATAATCTTTTTTTAAGCGCCGATTAATAGTACTTTTGTATCATTCTTTAGTTTTAAACTTCAATCATGGCTGCCAGAACAGATTTATTTCAATCTCCTGATTACTTTCAATTAGATGAGTTACTTAGTGAAGAACATAAGTTGATTAGAGAAACAGTCAGGGCTTATGTTAAAAAAGAGATTTCTCCTATTATTGAAGATTATGCTCAAAGAGCAGCATTTCCAGAACAAATAGTTCGTCAGTTAGGAGACTTAGGATGTTTTGGACCAACCGTGCCAACTGAATATGGTGGAGGCGGATTAGATTATATTAGTTACGGTTTGATGATGCAAGAGTTAGAGAGAGGGGATAGTGGGGTAAGAAGTACGGCTTCTGTTCAAGGAAGTTTGGTAATGCATCCAATTTATGCATACGGTAACGAAGCACAGCGTAATAAATATTTGCCTAAACTTGCCTCTGGAGAGTGGTTGGGTTGTTTTGGACTAACCGAGCCAGACCACGGCAGTAATCCCGCAGGTATGATTACCAATATTAAAGATGCTGGGGATCATGTTATACTAAATGGTGCTAAAATGTGGATCAGCAATGCTCCATTTGCAACTGTTGCAGTAGTATGGGCAAGAAACGAACAAAATGAAATACAAGGTGTCATAGTTGAAAGAGGTATGGAAGGATTTTCAACTCCAACAACTCATGGTAAATGGAGTTTACGTGCAAGTGCCACTGGAGAATTGGTATTTGATAATGTAAAAGTGCCTAAAGAGAATATTTTACCGAATGTAAAGGGATTGAAGGGACCCTTAGGTTGTTTAACTAAAGCACGTTACGGTATTGCATGGGGAGCTTTGGGAGCAGCTATGGATTGTTATGATACGGCATTGAGGTATAGCATGGAGCGTGTTCAATTTGATAGACCCATTGGGGGATTCCAACTTCAGCAAAAAAAGTTGGCCGAGATGATCACCGAAATCACCAAAGGACAATTATTGGTTTGGCGATTAGGGGTGTTGATGAGTGAAGGAAAAGCTACTCCTCAACAAGTAAGCATGGCCAAGCGAAATAGTTGTGAAATTGCAACCAATATCGCAAGAGATGCTCGTCAAATGTTAGGCGGTATGGGTATTACAGGTGAATACAGTATTATGAGACATATGATGAACCTCGAGAGTGTAATTACTTACGAAGGAACACATGATATTCATTTGTTGATTACTGGTATGGACATTACAGGGTACAACGCTTTTAAATAATGAAAATTTTTTTACTTGGTATGATGGGAAGCGGTAAAAGCTTTTGGAAAAAAAGCTTGTCTGCTAAACTGAAAACAGGTGGTTACGATTTAGATCAGATTATAGAATCGGTTGAAGAGAAAACAATCTCTGAAATTTTTGAAGAAGAGGGGGAAGCCGCATTTCGTAAAATAGAAGCTAACTTGCTTAGATGGTTCGCAGAGAAAAAGTCATTTGTTTTAGCAACAGGTGGAGGTACCCCATGTTTTCATCACAACATTGAATGGATGAATCAACAAGGAATCACTATTTGGTTAGATACTCCTTTAAATATTTTAACTGAAAGGCTACTTAATGAAATGGACCATCGGCCCTTAATTAGCAAGTTAACTCCTGATAAATTACAGTTATTTCTTCAAGACAAACTTTTAGAAAGAACTCCTTATTACCAACAAGCAAAAATTAAAGTAGCTGAAGATCAACTTGATTTGAAAATGCTCATTAAAAAAATTCAAACACATGCATAAAGGCTTTGTAGTTACAGCTTCTTTACTGGGGGCACTCGCCGTCTTGTTGGGGGCTTTTGGTGCGCATGGTTTAAAAAATTATGCTAGCCCTACTGCGCTTAATACCTATGAAACAGCAGTAAAATATCAGTTTTACCATGTTTTTGCGCTTGCACTATCTGGTATTTTATATGGTTTTATTCCTGCATCAGGAATATTAACTGCAGGTAAACTTTTTATTGCTGGTATGGCTGTTTTTTCTGGTTCCTTGTATTTACTTACATTTTTCTCAATTGCTGAGTTAAATCAGTTCAAATGGGTGGGGGCAATTACGCCCATTGGAGGTCTTTTGCTTGTAGCAGGCTGGGTTGTATTAGGATTTGCCGTTCTTCGTTTTAAAGGCTAGTGGAAAACTGTAATAGTAACAAGCCATTTTTGCACATTGCTTATATACTTTTATTAAAAGGTATTTCAAATTGTATATTTGAAATATGGCCAATAGCTTAAAAAAGAAAACGCCACCTCCGCCAGATCCTGAAGAACTGAATCCAGATAAGGATGCAGATATATCAGTAGGAGAAGTGGTTAAAGATGAACGTACCCAAAAAATCATTGGTTCTATTTGTTTATTACTAACCTTATTTCTATTTATTTCATTTACTTCTTACTTATTTACTTGGCAAGAGGACCAAGATAAAGTACAGCAATTGGGCGTTAGTATATTTTCAACTGATGATATTAAGGTTAATAATTTATTGGGCGTTTTGGGAGCTTATATAGCTCATACGCTATGGTATAATGGTTTTGGTATAGCTTCTTATCTTTTTTGTACTGTTTTTTTTGTCCTAGGAGTTAATTTATTATTTGGGAAAAAAGTGTTTAAGCTTTTTCGCAATTTTAAGTATGTGCTAATTGGATTAGTTGTATTTAGTATGGCGAGTTCTTTTTTATCAAAAGGATCTCCGTTTTCATGGGGTGGAGCAGTTGGTGAATACTTAAATGATTGGTTCGAAAAATGGATAGGGAAAATTGGGACAGGCGCATTACTATTGCTCACTTTGTTTAGTTATTTTATATGGCGTTTCAACCCAGCATTCAATTTGCCTGATTGGAAATTTAAATTTTCAGATGGTAAAAGTGAATCAATGGCTAAAAATCTGGCGGCTGATATGCCAGAAGAATCAAATGATGCGCTCAATCAATTAGACGAAAATGCGCCATCTGAAAATGCAGAATTGCTAGCAGATGAGGAGGAGATACCTGTAAGTAAGAATAAATTAAAAAGTAATGTAAGTAGCGTATCTATCATAATGCCTAAAGAGCCTATAGCTTCTGAAAATCCTTTAAATGAATTTGATATAATTGAAAAAGAAGAACAATCCTTTATAGATGAAAATGAGCTCGCTATAGCTTTAGATGAAGACTTAGAGGAAGACTTAGAGGAAGATCTGGAAGTGGCAGAAGAAGATTTAATTGAGGCAATTGAAAAAGTTGAACAAGCACCTTTTGTGCCGAATAATAAAGTAAATGAACCCGAATTAGAATTAGAAATAAAAGAAACACCTGAAGAAGAAGAGGAAATACTTGCAGGAATTGCTGCAACTGTTGGAAGTTTAGCGAGCAAATACGATGTTACTTTAGATTTAAAAAATTATACATATCCAGGATTAGATTTGTTAGAAACCCATGGTAGTGAAAAAATTGTTC
This sequence comes from Sediminibacterium sp., assembly GCF_051860225.1. Classification (GTDB taxonomy): domain Bacteria; phylum Bacteroidota; class Bacteroidia; order Chitinophagales; family Chitinophagaceae; genus Sediminibacterium. The sequence continues at coordinate 76,239 of NZ_JBHYEI010000002.1, read as the reverse complement.
ATGATCCAGCTGAATTGGAAGCGCATAAAAATCAAATCATAGCAACTTTAAAAAACTATGATATTGCCATACAACGTATTGCAGCAACTGTAGGACCAACTGTTACTTTGTACGAAATTGTTCCTGCTCCTGGAGTAAGAATTAGTAGAATCAAGAACCTTGAAGATGATATTGCATTGAGTCTGGCAGCTTTAGGTATTCGTATCATTGCACCAATTCCTGGAAAAGGAACGATTGGTATAGAAGTGCCCAATGTTCGCAAAACAGTAGTGAGCATGAAAACCCTACTAGCGAGTGATAAGTTTCAAAATAGTACATTTTCACTCCCAATAGCAATCGGTAAAAAGATTGACAATGATAATTTCATTGTAGATTTAGCTACAATGCCCCACTTATTAATGGCTGGAGCAACCGGACAAGGTAAGTCTGTGGGATTGAATGCAATTCTGGTTTCGTTATTGTATAAAAAACACCCATCTCAATTAAAGTTTGTGTTGGTTGATCCGAAGAAAGTTGAGTTGAGTTTATATAGGGTAATTGAGAAGCATTTTTTAGCAAAGTTACCTGGAGAAGAAGAATCCATTATTACTGATACTAAAAAGGTAGTTTATACATTAAATGCATTATGTATTGAAATGGATAATCGATATGATTTGCTAAAAGAAGCAGGATGTAGAAATATTAAAGAATATAATGAAAAATTTACTGCTCGAAAATTAAATCCTGAAAAAGGTCACCAGTATTTGCCTTTTATTGTGTTAGTTGTTGATGAATTTGCCGATTTGATTATGACTGCAGGCAAAGAAGTTGAAATGCCAATTGCTCGTTTAGCACAGTTAGCAAGGGCTATTGGTATACATTTAATTATTGCTACTCAAAGACCATCAGTTAATATTATTACAGGAACAATTAAAGCAAATTTCCCAGCTCGTATTGCTTTTAAAGTTTCAAGCAAAATAGATAGTAGAACCATTTTAGATGCAGGTGGTGCTGAGCAGTTAATTGGCAAAGGAGATATGCTCGTAAGTTATAATGGCGAAATAACCAGATTACAGTGTGCATTTGTTGATACGCCAGAGGTAGATGCCGTCTGTGAATTTATAGGAGATCAAAAAGGTTATCCACAAGCTTTTTTATTGCCCGAATATGTTGATGAAAAAGATATAGAAAATAGTCATTTTGATGCCAATGATCGAGACCCTTTATTTGAAGATGCAGCAAGGCTCATAGTTAGTAGTCAAATGGGATCTACTTCATTAATACAAAGAAGGATGAAATTAGGATATAATCGGGCGGGTCGTTTAATGGATCAACTAGAAGCTGCTGGAGTTGTAGGTCCTAATCAAGGTAGTAAGGCTAGGGAAGTATTGTTTAAGACTGATTCAGAATTACAATCATTTTTAGATTCTATGGCCTAAACCTATTCAGCTGAATTAAATTGTTTTTTACCGAAACTTTAATGATCTGAATAAGTCAAAATCAGTCTAAAGTGTATATTTGCACCCTAATTCGCAATTATGCACAAATTTTACATAGCTAGTATTTTAATATTTTGTTCTTTTTTATTTACACAAGCTCAAAATGACCCAGCTGCCAAAAAAGTAATTGATGCGTTCGGTTCAAAAGTAAAAGCATCCAATGGGATTACAGCTTCCTTTTCTTTGAAGTCGTTCACCAGTAAAGGTAAAGCAAACGGTACTAAAGCGCTATCCCTTTCTATGCGAGGCGACAAGTATTTACTTAAGCAAGGCAAAACTGAAATCATTTGTGATGGAAAAAATGTATACAATTTTGATGGAGCTAAAACAATCACAAAATCTCCAGTAGAGGAAAGTAGTCAAACATTAAGCCCACAAAAATTACTTGCTGGCTCTTATGATAAAGATTTCTCTTACAAATTAGTTAATTCTAAGGGTAATTTCAATGAAATTGAAATGGTTCCATTAGATAAAAGAAAGAATTTTCAAAGAGTAACCTTGTATTTTAATAAGAAAACAAGTGTACTATCCAAAGCAAGTATTTTAGATAAAAGCAATAATATTACAGAATTAGGGGTTAGTAATATAAACTTGAATGCAAAAATTGCAGATGCTTTATTTGTATTTACTAAGTCTAATTATCCTAAAGACGTTGAAATTTTAGATTAACTAATTGGTTTTTTTTAAAGAGCCTTCTCATAACTGGGAAGGCTCTTGTTTTTTTTGTAATTTTATTGCATGACTAGAATCGTTGTTTTAATTAGTTTCTTTATTGTAAGTCAATTAAAGGGACAGTTTAGCGCAAGATTTGTTGTGACTAATATTGCAACTAGATCAAATGAGGATGTATATTTAACTGGTACATTTAATAATTGGAATCCACAAGACCCGCAATATAAATTAAGACCCTTTAGTGGTGGAAGGAAAAGCATTGTATTAATTAATTTGGCTCCTGGTACTTATGCATTTAAGTTTTCGCGAGGAGTAAATAAATTAGAATCAACTGCAGATGGCAGGGATATACCAGATAGAATACTTGAAGTGAGCAAAGACGAATCAAATGAATTTACAATTGCGGGATGGAAGGATGATTATCCTGAAAAGCCAAAGTCTTATACTGCAACTCCTCAAGTACGTATAATGGACACCGCATTCTTTATTCCTCAATTAAATAAAAAAAGGAGAATTTGGATTTACTTACCCAAAAATTATCAGACCACTGGCAAGAATTATCCGGTTTTGTATATGCAGGACGGTCAAAATTTATTTAATGAAAAGACAGCATATGCCGAAGAGTGGGGAGTAGATGAATGTTTAGATAGTTTACAAACCAAACTACAAAAGGAATGTATTGTTGTTGGTATAGATAATGGCTTGGATAAAAGAATAAATGAGTATAATCCCTACGATCATTTTCAATATGGCAAAGGATTAGGGAAGGAATATGTAGATTTTTTAGCTCAAACTTTAAAGCCATATATTGACAGTCATTATCGAACTCGAAAAGGCCGCGATTATAATTATTTAGCTGGCAGTAGTATGGGAGGCTTAATCAGTTGGTATGCTATGTTAAAACATCCCACTGTTTTTGGAGGAGCTGCCGTTTTTTCACCCTCATTCTGGATTTCTCCACAAATTGCAATAGACGCAGAGAAATGGGATGAAATGGAAATGCTTAGATTTTATCTTTACACTGGCGGTAAAGAAGAGGCTAATTCGGTGGCTGATTTGCAAAAAATGGCTTCTATTTTACAAAAGAAAAAGCAATCACAAATTAGAACTGTTGTGAATCCTATTGGACAACACAGTGAAAAATATTGGAGGCAAGAGTTTGCAGATTTTTATAAATGGATGTCAAATAACTGGAAAGAATGAGAATTACCCCATTAATTGTTGTATTTTATCTTTTAGGTTTTGTTGCAAATGCACAAACTAAAAATCCTTTACCTACGAATGCCCAATTAAAATGGCACCAGAATAATTATTATTTTTTCATGCATTTTGGTCCAAATACATTTACCGGTAAAGAGTGGGGCGATGGGAAAGAAAAAACAGAAGTGTTTAATCCTACACAACTTGATACCGATCAGTGGTGCAAAGTTGCAAAAGAATCTGGTGCCAAGGGCATCATTATTACAGCAAAACACCACGATGGATTTTGTTTATGGCCAAGCAAATATTCAACCCATACTGTACGTGAAAGTGGATTCAAGAGAGATGTGTTAGCTGAATTATCAGCCTCTTGTAAAAAAGCAGGTTTGTTATTTGGCGTTTATTTATCTCCATGGGATAGAAATCATCCTGATTATGGTACAGAAAAGTACAATGATGTTTTTGTGAATATGATGACTGAAATATTTCAACAATATGGTCCTATTTGGGAATTGTGGTGGGACGGTGCAAATGGGGAAGGACCTAATGGAAAGTCACAGGAATACGATTGGAAACGTTATGAAAAAGTAGTTAGACAATTGTCCCCTCAAACGATAATTTTCAGTGATATTGGTCCAGATATACGATGGGTTGGTAATGAAAGTGGCTATGCGGGGAAAACCAATTGGAATTTATTGGATACGTTTGGTTTTAAACGCGGTCATGGTGCACCTCATCAAGATACCTTAGGTACAGGAAATTATAAAGGCGCCAACTATATCCCTGCCGAAGTGGATGTAAGTATTCGTCCGGGTTGGTTTTACAGGGATTCTGAAAATGATAAAGTGAAATCTTCAGATAATTTATTCAAAATTTATCTTGAATCAGTGGGGAGAGGAGCTAACCTATTATTGAATGTGCCTCCAGATTCAAGGGGACTTATTCACGAAAATGATATTCTAGCCCTAAAGGGTTTAAAGAATAAAATAGATGAATTAGAAAAAGTAAATCTATTAAAATTTGCTGCATTGAATCAAGCAAGTCCCGATAAGAATAATCCCCAAAAGAAAAGTACATGGCATTATATTCTTAAAAAACCTGTTTCATTTAATGGTATTATATTAGAGGAAGAATTAAAATATGGTCAAAAAATTGCTTCTGCAATTATTAGTCTATCATTAAATGGTGAACAGGTATTTCAAGAGATTATTACTACTGTAGGAAACAAACGAATTATCCAATTACCCAAGTCGATTCAGGCAACTGAACTGTCTATTGTAATTAATGAATCAAAGGGACTTCCTTTTCTTAAAAGGATAAAAGCCTATTAATTAATTTAACAACCTGTGTTCATAAGCCCATTTAACTAGAGAAAGTAAATTATTAGTACCTGTTTTTCTGAAAATATTTTTGCGATGTGTTTCAACTGTTCTTACAGCAATATTAAGTGCATCTGCGATTTGTTTGTTTGAAAGGTCTTTTTCCATCAAACTAATTACTTCAATTTCTCGATTTGTTAAGTGAGCCGCGGTTAATTCATCTTTATTAACAACATGATTGGCTAAAACATCTAAAATAGGTTCAGGAAAATATTGGCCACCCGCCGCTATTTTGTGAATAGCAGTAACTAATTCATTGACGTTAGTCTGTTTTAATAAATAACCACTAATGGAAGCTTTATTGATTAATTGATCTATAATGCCCCCCTCTCCGTTCATGCTAAGTGCAATTATTTTGATATTGGGATAAATAATACTAACTAATTCTGCTAATTCTAAACCATTCATTTCAGGCATCATTACATCTGTAAGTAATACATCCACCGGTTTGTCGGACAAATGATTCAACATTTCTTTGCCATTGTTGGCAGTACAGGCAATTTGAATGCCTGGCTGGTTACTCAATAATGCAGCTAACCCCTCAATTACAATTTGATGATCATCAACAATACCAATATTAATCATTTCTATTAATTGTGCTAGCAAATGTTAAAGGAATAAAGATGGCTACTAAAGTACCATTATTTTTACTAGTATTCCATTCCACGGTACCTTCCAAATATTGAATTCTAGATTTTATATTTGATAGCCCAATTCCATTGCTTGGTGTTAGTTCATTTATATTAAATCCAATTCCATTGTCTTCTATCATTACGTCAATGCCATCTGTTGATTTTGAAATTGATATATCTAAAACACTTGCATTCGCATGTTTAATAACATTCTGAACACTTTCTTGAATAACTCTATATAAAACAGCTTCTATATGAGTAGGAATTCCATCTTTGAGTCCTTCGGTTGCTAAATTAATTTTTAAACTATGTTGATTTATTTGACCAATAAATTCTTGTACAGCATTAACTAAGCCTTTTAATAAAAGTGCATTAGGCATCATATTATGACTCACTTGTCTTACTTCTTTACAACTTTCATTTACAAGTGTTAGAGACTTATCTAATAAACTTGATTCAAATAAGTTATTTTTACCTAATTCACTCTTTAGTGCTTGTAAATTCATATATGCAGCAGACATTAATTGTCCTATTCCATCATGGAGGTCTGTGGCTATTCTTTTCCTTTCTTTTTCTTCAGCATTAATTACTTCAATAGCAGCATTTTTTTGTTGTTCCAATAATTGTTGCTGGTATAATTTGTCTTGTATGGCTTTATTTCTCTTGTAAATAAAATAAATAGCTAAGGCTAAGAAACAGATGCTGATTAAAACAATGACTATTTGATTATTTTTCTTACTTACTTCTAATGCTTTAATTCTATTTTGTTCTGCGAGTCTTCTAATTCTATCTTCTCTATTGCTAGAGTCTAGTTTTGCTTGCAGTAGTTGTTTATTTTGTTCATATAATAAAAGACTGTCTGAAATTATTTGCAATTCAGCATCTGCTAATTTGAGTTTTTGTTCAGAAATTTTGAAAAGACTTTGATTAATTGCCAGTTGTTGATTAGCTATTTCCAAAGATTTAATTGAATCTGATTTATTTAGTAATGAAATAGTATATTCCTTTTTTTGAGTTTCATATTTAGTTTGTAATTCATTCACATCCTTAATTACTTTTTCTCCCATGAATTTTTCATTAATTCTCATGTATTTGCTTCTATAAATAAGCGCACTATGAAAATTTCCCATTGAAGAATCCAATGCTGAGCGGTGGTTGTAAATTTCGCCAAAACTGTAATCATCTGCTTTAGATTCAATTGCTGTCTGTTCCGCTTTTTCATACCATTTGAGTGCTTCAACATTTTCATTTAGACCAGCTAGTGATAATCCTATATTTTGTTCAATTAAGGCAACGCCAGCCTTAGATTGATTTTGATTGGCCAATTCTAAAGCTTTTTTTAAGAGTGGGACAGCTGAGGCATAATTTTTCTGCCGAATATTCATGGCCCCCATATTATTATAAACCACTTGCATGCCTCTTTTAAAATCAACTCTATTAAAAAAATCTAAACTTTCATTCAGTTCATTTATAGCACTTGGGTAGTCATTTAAATCAACATAAACGTTCGCTAGATTAACATGAGCTATCCCTAGATTCCTCCAATCTTTTGAAATGACATTTGCTTTGATTGACTTTTTAAAGTATTCAATTGCTTTGGGGTAATTTTTTGTTTGATAAAATAGTCGACCAATATTATTCTGGGTAGCACCAATTGTTTTGGTGTCGTTTAATAATTCTTGTATTTCTAATGACTTTATTAAATATTGCAATGCTAATTTAGGCTCTGTTTTTTCAGTAAACATTGCTCCTGCATTGTGATATAAAACACTCAGTGCTTTTTGGTCATTCAATTTTTTATAAATTGATTCTGCCTTATCAAAGTTGGCGGCAGACTCTTCAAAGTTTCCTAATAAAGAAAAAGCTTGCCCTTGCATGGTATAATTGGCAGCCATTTCTTTTGGTCTTTTCAACTGCTGCCAAATTGTTGCTTCCTGATTTAAAAAAGGAATTGCCTTTTGGGCTGTTCTTTTTATGATAAAATAATTCCCTTTTGTTCTTAAAGCGGCTGCAATACCCGGTCTAAATTGAAATTGATTGGAATAATTGATTACAGTATTTGCATATTTAAATGCATTGGTAGAATCTGTAAATGAATAATAAAATGCTAATTGGGCAAGGGCATTTAATTGATTGGTGTCTTTTATATTTACTGGAATGATACTTTTAAGACTGTCAATTTCCCTTTGATATTGGGCAGAAATCGGTAGCGCATGAATTAAGGATAGTATTATTACAAATAGAATATATTTCATTTAATAACTATATCAAAGCCTAAAAGTAACACCTTCAATAGCAAGTTGCGTATTAGGGAATACTGCTGACGCTTCTTTTAAATAATCGTGTAACTCTTCAAATTTACTACTAAAATGTCCTAACAAAAGCCCGCCAGCATTAGCTTTTAAAGCAATAGTAGCAGCTTGCGAAGTAGTAGAATGAAATCTTGCAGCAGCCCTTTCTTCCATCCCATTCAAATAAGTTGCTTCATGATAAATCATAGTTGCATTTTTTACAATTTCAACAAGTCTCTCGTCGTAAATAGTGTCTGCGCAATAAGCATAAAATCTGATAGGAGAATTAGGAAAAGTGACTTGGTCATTATAAATAACTGAACCATCTTTTGAAGTATAATCATATCCCAATTTTAATGAAGGGTAAAAAGCAGCCGGAATATTGTTAAGGACAGCTTTTTCTTTGTCAATTTTTCTGGGTACTTTTTTTTCTTTTACAATAAATCCCCAACAAGGAATACGATGTTTTGTATGAAATGTTTCAACAGAAAATTTTGAATTATCTACAATAAGTCCTTCTTTATCTAGAGGATGAAAAATAAGCTCAAATGGTAGGGTAGTAGAAGCAACTTTTAACTGTAGGGCAATAATTTCTTCTAATCCTGGAGGCGCAAATAAATGAAGCGGTTGTTCTCGATTTAAGAGTGCCATGCTACTTATTAAACCAATTAAGCCAAAATAATGGTCTCCATGAAGGTGTGATATAAAGATATGATTGAGTTTTCCTCGTTTGATTTTATATCTTGATAGTTGCATCTGTGTACCTTCTCCGCAGTCAATTAACAGCAATTCATCACTAATGGTAACTATTTGGGCACTAGGATGTCTATCGTAAGCGGGAAGTGCAGAATTATTTCCTAAAATGGTTACAGCAAACATAAGCTGTTAAAAAGGTTTGGTTAGAAGTTTTGAAGATAAGACAAATTATTATTTTTTGTGCTGCATAACTCTACCATTTTAAATTGATTTACAAATTAATATGACCAATTTGAGTCGCTCTGTTTACTTCGAGTAAAAAAATGGATAATATTTGTGTTTTTTATAGAAATTTGGTACTTTTGCACCGAAAAAAAAGAAAGAGTCTAATTCCGGAGTCTATTTAAAAACTTAGAGATGCCTTATTTAACTACAGAAAGAAAAGCCAGCATTTTTGCTGAATTTGGTGGAAAAGCAAGCAACACAGGTTCAATTGAAGCGCAAGTTGCTATTTTAACTGAGCGTATTGCGCATATTTCAAAGCACTTACAAGCAAACAAGCACGATCATTCTACTCAGCGTGGTTTAATGATGATGGTAGGTCAGCGTAAACGTTTATTGGCTTATATGCAAAAGCATAACTTAAGCGGATACCGTGCATTAATTGAAAAATTGGGACTGAGAAAATAATTTCTCCGTCATGTTATATAACCATTCCCAACTCACATTTTATTGTAGTTGGGAATAGTTGTTTTAACATATATCTTTCTATTAAACTTACAAACCAGTAATAGGTGTCTGTTGATACCCCTTACTACATCTAATTTAAACTATGTTATCGCAACCAATAAGTGTTCAATTTAACCTAGACGATAAACGTCAGGTAACATTAGGAACAGGTAAATTAGCTCGTCAAGCAGATGGTGCTATTACTGTTCAACAGGGCAACTGTATCATTATGGCAACAGTTGTAGCCAATAAAGATCCAAAAGAAGGACAGGATTTCTTTCCTTTAAGTGTAGATTACCAAGAAAAATTTGCATCTGCAGGACGTGTTCCAGGATCATTTTTTAAGAGAGAAGCTCGTTTAAACGATTATGAAATATTGACAAGTCGTTTAATTGATAGAGCACTAAGACCATTGTTTCCCGAAGATTATTTCTGTGATGTTCAGGTATTAGTTACGTTAATTTCAAGTGATGCTGAAATTATGCCCGATTCACTTGCATGTTTAGCTGCATCAGCCGCTTTGGCTGTTTCAGATATTCCTGTAAAAGAAATTATATCTGAAGTTAGAATTGCTAAAGTAAATGGTAATATCATTATCAATCCTACTCGTTCTGAATTAGCAAATGCTGAATATGAATTTATAATTGCTGCAACTGAGAAGAATTTGATGATGGTTGAAGGCGAAGCAAAAGAATGTTCAGAAGAAGACTTGGTAAAAGCTTTAGAAATTGCACACGAAGCTATTCGTATTCAAATTAACGCTCAGGTAGAATTAAGAGCAAAAGCTGGTGTAACTGGCAAGCGCGATTATAAAAAACCTGAACAAGATGAGCAAATCAAGGAATTGGTTTACCGTTTGGCTAAAGATCGTGTATACCAAATATCTAGAAATGGATCAGCAAAACACGAACGTTCTGATGCGTATAGTTTGTTAAAAGATGAAGTGATGGCTTCATTACCTGAAGATGTAACAGACTTACAAAAGAAGTTAGCAAAAAAGTACTATGAAGACCTTAAATGGGAAGTTGTAAGAAATATGATTTTAGAAGACCGTATACGTTTGGACGGTCGTAAGTTAGATGAAGTAAGACCATTGGCAATGGAAGTAGAACCGCTTCCTACTCCTCATGGATCTGCTTTGTTTACTAGAGGAGAAACTCAATCATTAACAACTGTCACTTTTGGTACTAAATTAGATGAGTTGTTAGCAGAAACTGCTGCCAAATCAGAATATTCAAAATTCTTCTTGCATTACAATTTTCCTCCATTTTCAACTGGTGAAGTAAAAATGATGCGCGGAGTAGGAAGAAGAGAAGTAGGTCATGGCAACTTGGCTCAACGCTCACTTAAGCAGATGATGCCCTCTTCAACTGAGTTTGCTTACACAGTTAGAATTGTAAGTGATATTTTAGAAAGTAATGGTTCTTCTTCAATGGCTACAGTATGTGCCGGATCATTGGCTTTAATGGATGCAGGTGTTCCTATACCAAAGCACGTAAGTGGTGTAGCAATGGGTTTAATTACGAGAGAGGATGGTAAATACGCAATTTTGACGGATATCTTAGGAGATGAAGATCATCTAGGAGATATGGACTTTAAAGTGACCGGAACGAAGGATGGTATTTGTGGCGTACAAATGGATATCAAAGTGGATGGATTAAGCATGGAAGTAATGCGAGAAGCTTTGTCTCAGGCAAGAAGCGGAAGATTACATATTTTGGATGCCATGTACGAATGTATTCCTGCACATAGAGCAGAAGTTAAACCACATGCTCCAAGAATGGTTAAGTTGATTATCGATAAAGAATTCATTGGTGCAGTGATTGGGCCAGGAGGTAAAGTTATTCAAGAAATCCAACGTGAAACAGGTGCCACTGTTAATATCGAAGAAGTTGGCAATATGGGTGAAGTGAGCATCTTCTCTGCTTCAAAAGATAGTTTAGATCATGCGGTAAGATGGATCAAGGGGATAACAGCAATACCAGAAGTGGGAGATGTTTATGAAGGCCCTGTAAAAGGTATTAAAGAATTCGGAGCTTTTGTAGAATTTATGCCAGGCAAGCAAGGTTTGTTGCATATCAGCGAAATTAGTTGGAGCCGCCTTGAATCAATGGATGGATTGTTTAAAGAAGGGGATATGGTAAAAGTTAAATTGGTAGGTCTTGATCCAAAGACCGGTAAGTTTAAGTTAAGCCGAAAGGCATTAATGCCAAGACCTGAACAAAAGCCAAGAGAAAATAATCCAAATAATGAAGGATAAATTTATTGTATGACTTTTTTAATCAATGGCCCGTTATTGGGCCATTGATATTTTTAAAATGTTTGTATGACTGAGCAATACCAAGAAGTAAATATTCAATTAAAGAATCAATCAGAAGAAATGGCTGAAATCTTAATTGCCCAATTGGCTGAATTAGGATACGATGGCTTTTTAGAAGAATTAGATAGTTTAAAAGCATATATACCAGTTGATCTTTTTAATAGTGAAACAATTACTGCTTTGCTAGACAATTTTAAATTGAATGCAACTATAAAAATTATTGAAAAACAGAATTGGAATATCTTATGGGAGTCCAATTTTAGTCCCATACAGGTGGATGATTTTGTTGGGGTAAGGGCATCTTTCCACGAACCTATTCCAAATGTTACTCATGAATTAGTTATTACTCCTAAAATGAGTTTTGGAACAGGGCATCATGGAACTACCTACTCTGTAATGAAAATGATGAAGGAAGTCAACTTCAATAATAAAAAAGTCTATGATTTTGGAACTGGTACTGGAATATTAGCCATTTTAGCTGAAAAGTTAGGCTCAAATGTGATTGTTGGGGTAGATAATGATCCATGGTGCATAGAAAATGCCGCTGAAAATATAACAGTAAATGGATGTGAACATATTCAACTTCATTTGGCCGATACAATTGCTACTAATCAACAATACGATATTGTTATTGCTAATATAAATAGACATATTTTAGAAAGCAATATGTTATTGTTTCCACAAATATTAACCACTAATGGAATTTTAATTTTAAGTGGGCTTTTAGTAAGTGATGAATCAGATATGATCGAAATGTGTAAGAACAATGGCTTTAAACATCAACAAACTTTGGAGAAAGACGGATGGGTAGCGATACAATTTTTGATAAATTAAGTTCGTTTTTAGGTTAAGAAATTATTAACTTAGTATATTGTTTATCTTTGTCTCCCAATTATTACCTACATGAACGAAGTTTTATTGATTTTGTTGGCTTATCTGATAGGTTCTGTGCCAACAGCGGTTTGGATTAGCAAGTATTTTTTCAAAATAGATATAAGAGATTATGGTAGTGGAAATGCAGGTGCTACCAATACTTTCAGAGTGTTAGGCTCTAAATGGGGTACTATTGTAATGTTAGTAGATGTTTTAAAAGGAATCATCGCAACTTCATTATATATCTTATTGCCTTATTATTTAACAGATGAATGGGATAGAACCAATTTTATGATTGGATTAGGGTTGGCAGCTGTATTGGGTCATATATTTCCCATTTGGGCTGGATTCAGAGGGGGAAAAGGCGTTGCTACTCTTTTAGGGATGGCTGTTGCCATTCAGCCATTGGTTGCTTTATGTTGTGTTGGGGTTTTCTTAATTGTTTTATATCTAACTCGATTCGTTTCGTTAAGCTCCATATTAGCGGGCGTTTCATTCATGGTATTTATCTTATTCATTTTTAATGAAAAAGAAACATTGTATCGCATTTTTGCGGTACTTGTTGCGTTAATGGTGATATTGACCCACCAAAAAAATATTGGACGAATTTTAAAAGGTACAGAGAGTAAAATCCCGTTGTTTAGATTTAGGGATAAGAATCGAGGAAGAAAGTAATTGTTGTACTTAAATTTTCACATGAAATATATCATTCAATCAGTAATGCTTACGGCTATTTTTTTAATAGCTATGTCTTGTCAACGAAATGCAATTACAGGAAGAAAGCAATTAGCCTTAGTGCCAGAATCGGAGGCGCAATCCTTAGCAGCAGGTCAGTATCAATCATTTTTGAATACCAATAAAGTAGTAACGGGCAGTGCAGATGCCCTAATGGTCAAAAGGGTTGGAGAAAGAATTGTGTCAGCTATAAAAAACTATTATCAACAAAAGGGTTTAAGCAGTGAATTAAGTGGCTATTCTTGGGAAATTAATTTAGTGAACGATAAACAAATGAATGCTTGGTGTATGCCTGGCGGTAGAATTGTTGTTTATACGGGAATATTGCCAGTTACTAAAAATGAAGCAGGTTTGGCAGTTGTAATGGGGCACGAAATTGCTCACGCACTAGCTAGACATGGAAGTGAACGCATGAGTCAAGCACTCTTGCAGCAAGGTCTAGGAGCTGGTATTTCAATTGCAATGTCAAGTAAGCCTCAATTAACGCAAGACATTTTTAATGCTTCTTATGGAATTGTTTCTGGAACGGCTATGCCTGCTTTTAGTAGAAGTAACGAATTAGAAGCAGACCGTTTTGGGCTTATGTTCTCCGCTTTAGCGGGTTTTGATCCTAGAGAAGCCATCTCTTTCTGGACAAGAATGTCTGCAGCTGCAGGTGGAAATGCCAATACTCCTTCCATTTTGAGTACACACCCAAGTGATGCTGAAAGGATTGCAGCTTTAGAAAAAATCATGGCCAGCACGCTGCAGAATTACTATAAAAAGTCATAACATTTTTTTAACTTTGCACTTTTAATTGCATACATAAATTCCTTTAAGGCATGTCGAATCAAACGCTTCTCGAAAAACTTCAATTAAAGGACGAGAAAAATCTACTTATTCAAGGTCTACCTTCCTCAGTAGAAAAACAGTTTGCTAAACTTACTTATGCTAAAAATATTACTCCTTTGTTAAGGAGTAAAAAAGTAGATTTTGCGTTGGTTTTTGCATTGAGTGAACTACAGTTGAAAAACTTATTGAAAGAAGTGATTCCTGCCTTGCATAATGAAAGCAAATTGTGGATTGCATACCCAAAAAAGACGAGTAAAATTGCAAGTGACTTAAATCGCGACTGTAGCTGGGAGTGTTTAACAGCACAGAATTTTGAATGTGTGCGCCAAGTTGCATTAGACCATGTTTGGAGTGCTATGCGTTTTAAAAAGACAGATCAAATCCCAAATAAAGAAAGAAATTTCTCTGAAGCAAAGTTGGCTGTGAACGGAGTTGATTTTGAGAAAAGATTGGTAAAAGCACCAGTTGAATTAGATCGCTTATTTACTACTCACGAAGAAGCAAAAGAGTTTTTCACTTCCCTTTCTTTTACCAATCAAAAAGAATATGTTACCTGGATTGAAGGTGCAAAAAAGGAAGAGACACGTAAACGTAGACTAGAAACTGCATTAGAAAAATTACTTGCAGGTAAGAGTAATCCTACTGAAAAGTAATCTAATTGTTTTTTGATTCTAGCTCAATAATTTGCTCAAAAACTAACTCATAGTCTTTATTGAGTGTGTTAATTTGATTCTTTATTGCTTTATATGCGTTCTCCAATTGCGAAAATTGCTGTTTATTCGTGTAAGTAGCTGGCTTACCCATTTCTAATTCAATCTGTTTTTGTTCTTCTTGGGCTTTACTCAATGATGCTTCAATTTGACTTAATCTTCTTTGCTGCTTCTGAAGCTCTTTTTGTAATTCTTTATTAATAGGTTGAGTATTTTTTATGACAGGTTCTGCAACTTTAACGGGTTCTTTTTTATTGACAGGTTTTTCCAATTCTTTTGTTTCTGAACCATTGGCTTTTCTTTGTTTTTCCATACGTTCGTTCCATTCAACCCACTCTTGGTAACTACCTTTGAATTCTTTTATTTGATGATCAACAATCTCCCAAATTTTATTAGCCGTTTTCGAAATAAAATAACGATCGTGACTTACTAAAATATATGATCCTTCATATTTGTTTAATGCCTCAGCCAATAGCTCAACTGAATGCATGTCTAAGTGGTTAGTAGGTTCATCTAAGATTAGAAAATTACCTCTGCTAACAATGGTTTTGGCCAATGCAACCCTTGCTTTTTCTCCACCACTTAATACCCTAATTTTTTTATCAACGTCTTCGCCACTAAACAAGAAAGAACCCAATAAACTCCTTAACTCTACATCATTTTTTTTGCTACCACAACTTTGAAGCTCTTCTAAAATATTATTAGTCATTGTAAGTGCTTCCAACTGATGCTGCGCATAGAAGCTTTCTTCTACATTATGCCCCCATACTCTTTCTCCGCTAAATTCCTCAGTGCCAGCAATCATTCTTAATAGGGTAGACTTACCCTTTCCGTTTGCCCCAATTAAAGCAATTTTATCACCTCGCTCAATTTCAGCAGATGCGTTTTCTACAATGGTTAGATTGCCAAAACTTTTGGTTACCTCTTTTAGTGTTACTAGTATTTTGCCAGGTACTTTTTCTAATTGAAAATTGATGCGCATATTTGGTCTTTCCAATTGAACATCTTCAATCTTGTCTAACTTATCTAATCTTTTTTGAACACTCTGTGCTTGAGCCGCTTTACTTGCTTTCGCTTTAAAACGTTCAATAAATCTTTCCTGTTGACGAATGTAATCTTGTTGATTTTCGAAAGCCTTTTGCTGCATTTCAATTCTTACTTCTTTCTCAGTTTCGAAAAATTCATAATTCCCGGAATATATATGGAGTTGTTGCTGATATAACTCCACAATTTTATTGACCATTCTATTTAAAAAGAATTTATCGTGACTTACAATCACCACACTACCCTTATAATGAACCAAGTATTTTTCTAACCATTCAATCGATGGAAGATCTAAGTGGTTGGTAGGTTCATCCATCAATAATACATCAGGCTGTTGTAAAATCATTTTTGCCAACAATACCCGCATTCTCCATCCTCCACTAAATTGCTTATATGGTTTTAGTAAGTCTTCATTTGAAAAACCAAGGCCATGTAAAACTTCTTCGGCTTTATGGTGAATATTATAGCCATCAAGCACATCTAATTCATGCAAGCTATCCGTGTACTTGATTAATAAGTCTTCGTCTTCAGGATTATTCTCTAGTTCAATTCCTAATTGTTCAATTTCCTTTTCGAGTGCACGAACCCTTTCGAATGCGCCTAATGCTACTTCCGTAATATTTTCACTGGTATCAAAACTTAAAAGGTCTTGGTGTAAATAGCCAATAGTAGTTTCCCTGCTCTTTTCTACGGTACCTTTTGATGGGGTATATTCTCCTACCAATACCTTTAATAGGGTAGACTTACCAGTACCATTGTAACCCACTAATCCAATTCTATCACCTGGTTGAATATGCCAGGTAGCATCTGCAACTATAACTCTTGCACCAAATTCGAATGTTACGTTTTGAAAACCAATCAGCATTAAATTATCTATTTTGGCTGCAAAGGTAATTGGAATGGGCTCCCAAATGAAATTGCTTTAATTTTGTTTTAAATTTAGTTTCAATGAAAAACATCTTCTTAGTTTCTTTAATTGGTCTATTGGTAGCTTGTGGCACTAATCCCCCAAAAGAGGATATTCAGGCTAATTTGCAAAAAGTGAATGGAGTAAGTATCAATTCTGATCAATTTAATAGCCAGTTCAAACAATTCCTTCACAGCTATTATGATTTAAAAGATGCATTTATAAAAGAGGAAATGGTTGCTATAAATGCTACTTCGGACAGTCTAGCAAAGCAAATCAATCAGATTTTGATAAAAGAATTAAAATCAGATAGTACACAAAAAGCTGCCCAGGTACTTATTGAATCTATTAAAGCAGAATTAATAGGATTAAAAGGTGAAACAGATATTGAAGAAAAGCGCAAAGCCTTTCAAATGATAGGAGAACAATTATTGGTATTAATTCAAACGGTTCAATACGATAATGAAATCATTTATACTCAGTTTTGCCCTATGGCAATGAACGATAATGGTGCTACCTGGTTAAGCAATTCTGCTGATATAAAAAATCCATACCTGCCCAAAACAATGCTTGAATGTGGGGAGGTAAAAGATACTTTGAACTTCTCTACTAAATAATAGCCCAACGAACATTTAATACTTCAATATGTTAATTATAACATGAAGAGACTCACCCTTTTGTTTTTCTTTTTGCAAGTATTTTTGTGCAGTTTTGGGCAAGAAAAATTTACGCTAAACGGGTATATTAAGGATTCCCTTTCTGGAGAAACCTTAATTGGTGCAAATATTGTTGTTCGAAATCTTGGTAAGACAGTTGTAACCAATAGTTATGGATTTTTCTCCATTACTTTACCCAAAGGAAAATACCAATTAAATGCAAGTTTTATTGGGTACCAAACAAAAGAAATAACGTTCATACTTTCAAATAATTTACAGCAAGATATCCAGTTGCTTCCCAATTCGGCGGTTATATTGCAAGACGTTACAGTTAGTGCAAGAAGAAGAGATAACAATGTTAAAACAGCCCAAATGGGCAAAATGGAATTAACTGTCAACACAGCAAAAGCATTACCCGCTTTTTTTGGAGAAGTAGATATTTTGAAAACACTACAGCTAATGCCTGGAGTAAGAAATGCGGGAGAGGGCAACGCAGGTTTTTATGTAAGAGGTGGGGGACCAGATCAAAACCTAATATTATTAGATGATGCAGTAGTATATAACACTGGTCATTTATTTGGTTTTTTTTCGGTGTTTAATGCCGATGCTATCAAGAATGTGAGTTTAATAAAAGGAGGGATGCCAGCACAATATGGAGGGCGTTTATCTTCTGTAGTTGATATTGCCATGAAAGAGGGGAACACCAATAAAACCCAAATTGACGCTGGTATTGGATTAATTGCTTCTAGATTCTCTATACAAGGCCCAATTAAACAAAAGAAGTCTTCCTTTATTGTTTCAGCAAGAAGAACTTATATAGATGCCATTACTAAACCGCTAATTAGTAAAACAAGTGACTTTTATGGATCAGGATATTATTTTTATGACCTAAATGCAAAAATGAATTTTCAACTCTCCGAAAAGGATCACTTATATATTAGCGGATATTTTGGTAGAGACAAATTCAATTTTAATAATGCAGCTAGATCATTTAAAACCTTAATTGATTGGGGTAACGCAACATCAACTGTAAGGTGGAATCATATTTTCAATAAAAAATTATTCTCTAATACCACGTTGGTTTACAACGACTATCACTTTAATTTAAACGGATCTCAAAATGATTTCAATATAAATTTGTCTTCTGGTATTAGAGATTTAACAGCAAAAACAGACTTTGATTATTATGCAAGTCCAGAACATAAATTAAAATTTGGTATCCAATTTACACATCATACTTTTTTACCCAATATTGTTAGTGGAAACCAAGATAGTGTGGTCTTTACTCCCAATAATGCAAGTAAGAAATTTGCAAGAGAATGGGCTGTTTATTTACAAGATGATTGGGAAATTAATAACAAGCTCAAATTAAATGTAGGACTTAGGTATAGCTTATTTCAACAAACAGGACAATACACTAATTATGTAAGAGACAATAATGGTAATAAATTAGACAGTACTGTTTATGGTTCAGGTCAGTTAGTGCAGCAATATGGGGGATTAGAACCGCGAGCTACTTTAAGGTACACGCTAGATGAAACTAGTTCCATAAAAGCAGGCATTACAAGAAACCTTCAATATATTCATTTAGTTACGAATGCAGGATCTACGTTGCCTACTGATTTATGGGTTCCAAGTACATTAAGGGTTAGGCCTCAATTAAGTTGGCAATATGCAGCGGGCTATTTCAAAAACTTCAACAACGGCATGTTCGAAACATCTTTTGAAATGTATTACAAGACCATGGAAAATCAAATTGAATACCGTGAAGGCTATACTCCATCATTAAAAGATCCTGAAGAAGAATTCGTGTTTGGTCGTGGTTGGAGCTATGGCGCTGAATTATTCATCAACAAAGTAAAAGGAAGATTAACAGGTTGGATTGGGTATACATTGGGTTGGACATGGAGAAGATTTCCTGATTTAAATCAAGGTCAAAAATTCCCAAGTAGATACGATAGAAGACATGATTTATCAATTGTAGCAAACTATACTATTAATGATAAATGGAAAATTTCTGGCGTATTTGTTTATGGTACAGGTAATGCCATTTCTGTTCCAGAAAGATTTTATTTTATTGGAGGCGTTTTGTCGCAACAATTTAGTAGCATCAATTCATACAGAATGAGGGCTTACCATCGAATGGATATTGCAGCAACATATACTCCAAAGCCAAAGAAAGAAAGAAAGTATACTACCAATTGGGTGTTTAGTTTATATAATGCTTACAGTAGAGCAAATCCATATTTCTTGTATTTTGACCAAGAAGGTTCAGCTGCAAATGGAACACTAAATGTAGGAGCAAAGCAGGTTTCATTGTTTCCTGTATTGCCATCAGTTACTTGGAATTTAAAACTTTAATGTTTTGGAATATACTCAATAACTATTTTAGCATTTCTATTTTCAGTAGAAGTCAAAAATACTTCATACCTCTTTTTGCCAGCCGTAATGACCATTAAAGCAGTGTTAGGTGGAATTTCACCAAGGTTTTCTGCAACTGCAACCAGTTCATGTAACTTATCTTCTGGAGTACATTTTAGTTTAATTGAAATGGGGTTGAAGGCTAATCTACCCTGTTTAATAATTTGTTTATTATTATGGTATACACTTATGGTATCATTGTCAATTGTTCCATTATCAAATAAATCTACTTGGATATTTTCTTCATCAACGATAATCGTTTTCACTAGTTTATTCTCCCTGTCAACCAAAACTTTAGGAACAACAACGGCTTTTTTCTCTCTAGATTGAGTTTCAATATGTTCTTTTTTGGAATGGGGTTGTTCAGCTAGTTCAGCTGCTTTGGGGTGAGGTTCTGTTTTACTTACTTGTTCACTATGTTTAATTGGATCTGTTTTCTTAGACAACTCTGTTTGGGGAGATTGCTCTATTCTCTTAGGTTGAACTAAATGCTGCTTTTTTTCAGTGGTATTGGGTAAGACTGTTTTAGGAGTTGGTTTTGTTTGAATATTACTAGTTAAAGGATTTTGTTTTTGCACACTACTTTTAGGCGTAGTTAATTTAGATGCTGGGGTGGTTGATTTAGGGATTGCTTTTTTTGTTAAAAAAGACTCTTTTTCAAAGTCCGAATCAGGAACCCTCTCAAGGTAAACCTTACCACTTCCGCAATCTCCTTTGTCTTTAGCATTGATTGAAATGAAAGTGCCTTGTAAAACTTCTAACTTTCCCATTTTTGAATAATCCAAATAACAGGTCATTAAGCAGGGTTCACTTTTATCTCCAATTTTAAGGTCAATCAAACTTGTTTCTTTTAGAATGATTGTTTTAGAATTTATATTGTAAATCCCCTGAAATGTTGCTTTGCCATAAAAAACAGTACTCTTATAGGAATAAGTAACCCCTTTTATTCCATTATTGGGTTGTTGGTCAATTTGGATTTCGTATTTGTACATTTCTTCTTGAATTCCTTCTCTGTATAAACCATTAGAGGAACTAAAATAGCCTCTCCAAATGCCCGTTATTTTTTGAGCAGATGAGTTCACTGTGAAGAAAAGAAAAGCAGTTAGCGCTAAAACAAGCTTCATAATGCAATATTACATGCTATGCGTGATAAAAAACAGTTAAGGTTTTGTTCAATACGACTGCCTATTTGCTACCTTTGCTACAAGAATTTAAAGAATTGGATAATTTATGATTAATATTCGTTTTCCGGATGGAGCAACACGCCAATACGAGCAAGGGATTTCTGCTCTGGATATTGCAAAATCCATTAGTGAAGGGTTGGCCAGAAAAGTATTAGTGGCAAGTGTTAACGATAAAGTGGTAGACGCCAACCTTCCCATTACGGAAGACGCTTCAGTAAAGTTTCTAACTTGGGATGATGACGCAGGTAAAAATACTTTTTGGCATTCATCAGCACACTTAATGGCAGAAGCTGTAGAATCAATTTTTCCAGGAGTGAAATTTTGGGTAGGACCAGCTTTAGACAAGGGGTTCTATTATGATATGGATTTGGCCGATAAAAAGATTTCGGAAGAAGACCTATTAGCGATTGAGAAAAAAATGAATGAATTAGCTAAGAAAAATAGTCAATTCATTAGAGAACAAAAAGCAAAGGCTGAAGCAATTGCTTATTTTACCGAAAAGGGGGATGAGTACAAATTAGATTTACTAGCCAACTTAACGGATGGTGAAATCAGCTTTTATACTCAGGGGCAATTCACCGATTTATGTAGAGGCCCGCATATTCCTCATACAGGACTAATTAAGTCAATTAAACTAACCAGCATAGCAGGAGCATATTGGAAGGGTAATGAAAAAAACAAAATGCTCACCAGGATTTACGGTGTAACATTTCCAACACAAAAGGAAATGGACGAGTACATCCTTATGCTTGAAGAAGCCAAGAAAAGAGACCATCGTAAATTAGGAAAAGAGTTAAGTATTTTCACAATGGATGATGATGTTGGCCCGGGCCTTCCTTTATGGATGCCAAATGGAACTGTCATCATTGAGGAGTTGGAAAGATTGGCTAAAGAAACAGAAGAAGCTGCAGGGTATAAGCGTGTGGTAACGCCACATATTGCTAAAGAAAGCATGTATTTAACTAGTGGACATTTGCCCTATTATGCTGATAGCATGTTCCCTCCAATGGAATTAGATGGAACCAAGTACTATTTAAAAGCAATGAACTGCCCACATCACCATAAAATTTTTGGGGCTGAACCTAAAAGTTACAAAGACCTTCCTTACAGAATTGCTGAATATGGTACTTGCTACAGATATGAGCAAAGTGGGGAATTGTTTGGTTTGATGCGTGTAAGGTGCTTGCATATGAATGATGCGCATATTTACTGTAATAAAGAACAGTTTGCACAAGAGTTCAAGTCTGTGAATGAAATGTACTTAAAATACTTTGGCATTTTTGGCATAGACAAGTACGTTATGCGTTTGAGTTTGCATGATCCAGCTAAATTAGGTCAGAAATATGTAAATGAACCTGAGCTTTGGAAAGAGACAGAAGACATGGTTCGTAAAGTATTGATTGAAACCAATACCCCATTTGTTGAAGTGCAAGATGAAGCTGCATTTTATGGACCAAAAATCGATGTACAAATCTGGAGTGCAATCGGAAGAGAATTTACATTGGCAACCAATCAAGTAGATTTTAATTCAGGAAGAAAATTCAAGTTAGAGTATACCAATCCGCATAATGAATCAGAAATTCCATTAATCATTCACCGCGCCCCATTAGGCACACATGAGCGATTTATCGGATTTTTATTAGAGCACTATGCAGGGAAGTTCCCAGTTTGGTTGGCACCTCTTCAAGTCAAGATTCTGCCAATAAGCGATAAGTTCATGGATTATGCGCAGCAAGTATTTACGACTTTGAAGAAAGCTGGCGTTAGGGTAGAAGTGGACGATAGAAGTGAAAAAATTGGAAAAAAAATCCGTGATACTGAATTGATGAAAGTGCCTTATATGCTTGTAATTGGAGAAAAAGAAATGAACGAAGGCCAGCTATCTGTTAGAAGACAAGGGAAGGGAGATTTGGGTACTGTTTCGTTAAATTCTTTTGTAGAAAGTATCAAAGAAGAAATCCTTGAACGTAAATCCGCAGAATAGTCGGAATATGGTATATCTTTATCAAAATTTTAAACCAAACAAGTTTTAATGGCATTAGCACCAAGAGGAAGATTCAATCCTAGGTTCAACAGGCAACCAGAGCCTGAACATCGTATCAACGAGAGAATCCGCGCCCTCCAGATTAGACTGGTAGGAGACAATGTAACGGTAGGAATTTATTCTACCCAAGAAGCACTGAAGATTGCGCAGGAACAAGAATTAGATCTAGTGGAAATTTCACCCACTGCCGATCCTCCTGTTTGTAAAATAATCGATTACAAGAAATTCTTGTACGAGAAAAAGAAGAAGGAGAAGGAAATGAAGGCCAACTCCAAGCAAAGTGAGATTAAAGAAATACGATTCACTCCTAGTACCGACGACCACGATTTCAATTTCAAAGCAAAACATGCGGAAGGATTTTTGAAAGATGGGAACAAGGTTAAAGCATATGTACAATTTAAAGGTAGGGCCATCATGTTTCAAGACAGAGGTCAATTGCTACTTTTAAAATTTGCAGAAAGACTCGCTGAAGTAGGTACTTTAGAAAGTATGCCTAAATTAGAAGGTAAGCGTATGTTTGCCATTTTTACCCCAAAAACAGGTAAAAAGAAGTAATTAGTTGTAGATTTCATCAAAAACTGCTACTTTTGCAATCCAAAATTTTCCCGTAAGGCCAAAACAAGTTTTCACCCTGTGGTGAAACGCCAGCAGGGTGTAATCTTTATTAGATTATTTATATGCCAAAAGTTAAAACAAACTCCAGCGCTAAGAAGCGTTTTAAAGTGACCGGTACCGGAGAAATCAGTTTCCAAAAAGCGTTCAAGCGTCACATCCTAACCAAGAAATCTAAAAAGCGCAAGCGTGCTTTAAGACAAAAAGGTATTGTTGGTTCTACCAATAAGGATTTCGTTTTACGTTTATTACGTTTGAAAGGCTAATTAGCCCGCTAAAAAAACAGATTATTAACCGTTAGCTCCGCTAACTTCAAAACATTTATTATGCCACGTTCAAAAAATGCAGTTGCATCAAGAGCAAGGAGAAAGAAAATTCTTGACCAAGCAAAAGGATACTATGGTAAACGTAAAAACGTTTATACCGTTGCCAAAAATATTGTTGAAAAAGGGCTTACTTACAGTTATGTAGGTCGCAAATTAAAGAAGCGTGAATACCGTCAGCTTTGGATTGCACGTATTAATGCTGCAGTAAGAGAAGAAGGAATGACTTACAGTCAGTTCATCAACAAACTAAGTGTAAAAGGAATCGATTTAAACCGTAAGGTTTTAGCAGATTTAGCAATGAATGAGCCTGCTTCTTTCAAAGCATTGGTTAATTCAGTAAAATAAATTGATCCAAAAAAAATAAAAAGCCAGATGAATTAAACATCTGGCTTTTTTTATTTCTATAATCCGTAACAAGGGTTATTTTTACATCCTAATTTTTAAAAAGGAAACCTCCCTGATGAATAATACCTACACCTCTCTGGTGAACCAGACTTTTCACTTTCCACAAGAAGGATTTGATGTAAGCGACGAAGGATACTTAGAATTCAATGGTGTTGATATCAAGAAGTTGATAGATAAACATGGTACTCCATTGAAATTGACGTATTTGCCAAAGATTGGAATGCAGATTAATAAGGCAAAAAATATGTTTGCCAATGCATTTAAGAAGCATAAGTACGAGGGGGAGTATTTTTATTGTTATTGTACCAAGAGTTCTCACTTTTCATTTATTGTAGAAGAAGCCTTGAAGCATAATATTCATTTAGAAACTTCCTATGCATATGACATAGAAATAGTCAATCGATTATATCAACGCAGAAAAATTAATAAAGAAACCTTTATTATTTGTAACGGATATAAACAAAAACAATACACCTCCAGAATTGCCAAATTAATCAATTCTGGATTCAAAAATGTAGTGCCAATTCTAGATAATAAGGAAGAATTACAAGCCTATAAAAGAAGTGTTCGATCAAGTACACCCTTTTCATTAGGGATTAGAGTTGCTGCGGAAGAAGAACCCAACTTTCCTTTTTATACATCTCGTTTAGGTATACGTGCAAAAGATATTTTAGAATTTTATGTAGATGAGATAGAAGGCAATGAAGAAAAGTTTCAGCTCAAAATGTTGCATATTTTCCTAAACAAAGGGATTAAAGACGATATCTATTATTGGAGTGAGCTGAATAAAATCATCAACCTTTATTGCCAGTTAAAAAAGATTTGTCCAGAACTAGATTCAATTAATATTGGTGGCGGCTTCCCGATAAAACATTCATTAGGGTTTGAATATGATTATCAGTTCATGATTAATGAAATAGTAGGGAACATCAAAAAAGCATGTAAAAAAGCGAAAGTTCCAATGCCCAATATATATACTGAATTTGGAAGCTTTACCGTAGGAGAGAGTATGGCCCATATATACAGTGTAATAGGTGAAAAAATTCAAAATGATCGAGAGTGTTGGTACATGATTGATTCTTCATTCATCACCACCCTGCCTGATACCTGGGGTATTGGTGAAAAATTTTTAATGCTTCCAGTAAACAAGTGGGATAATGAATACCAACGTGTTGTTTTAGGTGGAATAACCTGTGATAGTCATGATTACTATGATTCTGAAGAACATATTAATGAAGTGTTTTTACCCAAGCTAACTACAACGGAAAAAAAAGAAGTAGAATCTAATAAAGAGCCCTTATATGTGGGATTCTTCCATACTGGTGCTTATCAAGATCAAATTAGTGGATATGGTGGTATTAAACATTGCTTAATACCCTCTCCTAAACATGTGATAGTTGAATTGGATAAAACGGGTAAAATGATTGATTGGGTATATGCGAAAGAGCAAACTGCTCAGAGTATGTTAAAAATATTGGGTTATTTAAAATAGGGGTGTTGTTTACTTAATATTACCTAGTATCAATTTATTGGTTATTTTAAACTTTTTTAAAGTGAAAATCAATAAACTGGTGATGGCAAAAACTATCAGGAAAATCCCTATTGCGGCAGAATGAGTTGTAGTGACCTGGTTCTTGTCATTTATGATATACGCATAAATGGTTGTTTGAAATAAAGGATGATAGAGATAGAATCCCAATGAATTGGTGTTAACCCATAATAATAGTTTATTCTGTAACCATTGGTTAGGTGCTATAAACAGTAAAACAAATATGACTAATGCGGTATTGAAAATTATATATGGCCAAACTAGGGCAGTGCTTTCGTAGTGTTTAAAAACAAAAAAAACAACTACCGAAAAACTTATTGATAGAAGCAGAATAATTTGTTGAATCGATAGAGAAACATTGATTAGTTTATTTCGAAGGCTAAATCCAAGTATAAAAAAGAATAAGTAAGAAAATAGCCTTTTGTCTCCTAACCAGTAAAGTGGCAATTGTTTTAAAGGCAATTGGGTATCTCTATAAACAATATACCAATACATACTAAATATAGCTGATAGGATTAAAAGTATCCAAACAGAAACATTCCACCTAAGAATACTATAACATAGGAATGCCCCGATTAACAAAGAAGGAATATACCATAAGTGGTAATAAGGATAAATCAAATCTGCAAATCCAAAATCGGCTATAACTTTTCCATTTAATTGAAAAGGAAGAAAAATAATACTAGCAATACACCAAGGCACAATTAATCTAGACCACATTCTTTTTATGTAACCGGAAAATCCATCTTTGAAAGTGCTTACTTTAACTAAAAATCCGCTTATTGCCATGAATAAGGGCATATGAAAAAAATACATGAAATATAAAAAGGTACTCTTAGGTAAGCAGTGTGTCATGATTACCATTAAAACTAATAAACCCTTGGCTCCATCTAAACCAGGAAAACGAATAGGCGATTCTATAAATTTACTTTCTTTTAAAGTAGTCCAAATTGCTTTAATTTTTGCATTGGTTTTTTTCATAAAATGCATTTAACTAGGTTGTTTCAAACCTTAAAAGAAAAATCCTTTTTTTTCAAAGCAAGAAGATACTAGATTTTTTGGATTGTATAACTGTGTTTTTTTATTAGTTTTATTAGATGAAAAAAATCTTTTTAATAATTGTCTTATTATGCTGCAGCTTAACCAACATTCAAGCTCAATCAGCTGAGGATTCAATTAAGGCAACAATTCGAAAAATGTTTTTTGCAATGATAGAAGCAGACGGAGCTATGTTACAAGATTGCTTCACTGAGAATGCCATCATGCAAACCATTACAACCAATAAAGAAGGTAAATTAATCGTTCGGACTGATTCGGTGTCTGCGTTTATTAGACAAGTATCAAATATGCCAAAAGGACTAGCAGATGAGAGAATTGTGTTTGATAATGTAAAAGTGGATGGACCATTAGCCAGTGTTTGGACACCTTATCGTTTTTATAGAAGAGCAGACTTTAGCCATTGTGGAGTCAACTCTTTTCAATTGGTAAGAAATAATGATAAATGGAGAATTCAATACCTTATTGATACAAGAAGAAAAACGGGATGTACAGAATAAATTAATTTAATTAATTACTCTTCTTTGAGTTCTGCTAATAATGACTTTAGCTGTTCAATATAATTTCCATAAAGCTTTCTTATATACCATTTGGTAAAATACACTAGGCCAAATATCAAGGCGATTGTGTATCCAATAATAAATCCTATGTAAAGACTTTTAGTTAGTTTTAGTTTGATAGACAAGTTATCTAAAATGGCTACCGGTTCCTTTTCATTTAATCCTAAATAAAAGGCTAATAAAAAACAGATTGGAAGTAAAGCCATATTAAATTGGAAATACCTACGTGTAAAATCTGCTAACATTTTGATTAATTGTTGCAGATTTCCTTTAATAGGTAAAACTGAATGTTCAAATTCATTGATCTTTTTCAGAAGATAGAAAAGAATATATGTAAATGGAATAAATATAGCACCAAATAAGCCAAAATAGATTTTTAGAGAATGGTATGATGAAAAAAAAGCTATCCCTAAAAATAATAGTACTACCAAGAAGCTGCAAATAATTTCGAACCAAAGGCTTTTTTTTATTTTACTAACCACAGAGTTAGCTTTACCTTTTAATAAGTTAGCGAAATTATGCTCGGTCTTATCTAAACTACCTTCAATTAGTTTCTGGTTAATTAATCCTTTTAAATCATCTAATTCCATAATGTATCATTTAGATCCTTTCAAAATTTTTTAATGTGGCTTCTCTCAATTTTATTTTAATTCTATTCATCTTAACGGCAATATTATTTGCTGTAATGCCTATTATTTCACTTATTTCTGCATAACTATAATCTTCTAAATAAAGCATTACAATCGCTTTGTCAATTTTGGATAGGGAAGCAATAGCTTTATACATTGCCTGTGTTTTTTCTTCAATTGAATCTTTTTCCGCAAAATGAATATGATCTGGTATTTCAGCAACTGAGTCAATAAAATCTTTCCTTTTTTCTTTCCTAAAAAAAGTAATTGCGGTGTTAAGGGCAACACGATATAGCCAAGTAGAAAATTTAGCATCTCCTCTAAATTGTCCATATGCTTTCCAGGCTTGTAAAGTAATTTCTTGAAATAAGTCTTCTTTGTCTTCCTGCCAATTCAAATAAAGATTACATACTTTATGTATGATTTTCTGATGTTGGTTTAACAGTTGAATAAAAGTTTTGTCAGCAGCCTGCATATTACTTAATACTTTACTGGTGTAAGTTGATATCCCTTTTCTTTTAGTAAATCAATTACTCCCTCTTTTCCACCTAAGTGTGCTGCTCCAACTGCAAAAAATGTAGGTTGAATTTGAATTGAATTAATTATTGATGGAATCCAGTTTTTGTTTCTTTTAATAAGCATCGTCTGCTCAAATGCTTCAGTCATTCTTTGATCTTGCATAAATTGGCATATACGTTCTACATCATTTAATTTGTACACCTTAATCAACTCATTCATTTGCAGTTTTACGCTATCAAAATTGGTTACCATTTTTTTGAATTCAGTAATTTGGTCAGATAGTGGTTGTGAATTAATTGCTGCAACCTGATCTGAAACCGTTTCCAATCCCCCAACGGCGATACCTGCTTCTTCTGCACTTTTCATAAATACAGTTTCTGGCTGTATGAGGGTATTACATGCAACTGTTTTTAGCGTAAGCATGCTTACTCCTATAAAAGGTTTAAATTGATTGAAGAGTTTAAGCGAAGCCCCAGTAATTTTTTGAAAATGAGTATTGATGGTTTCAAAATCGCTTCCTAATAATTTATCAAGGGTAGTGCCCTCTAATTGCATCATCTGCAACATTTCTTGTTGCATATTAGGCTTAGATAAATCTATTTCTAGAAATAATTTTTTACTAGACTTTATTTTTTCGGCTAAAACAGGTGTGAAGTTAAAATCTGAAGCGCAAATAATATGTGAAGTACCAAAAAGATAAGAGGGGGATTTGAGCCCATTCCCACTAATTTCCCACAGTAAAGACTGAGTTGTTTTTTGAGCACCACCTGAAATGCTGAGTAATGACGCCAAAAACAATAATACCCAATTACGCATAAACTAAATTTATCTATTTGTAACTACAATTACATAAATATTACATGTTTGAAGCTTTGTTTTTCATTTAGTATATTTAGTTAACTAAAATTATACTTTATGAAGAAGAATATGGGTTCAATTGATAAAACAATACGAATTATCATTGCTGCTGTAATTGCTGGCTTGTATTATGCCAATATTATTACAGGCACATTCGGTATTGTGCTATTGGTATTGGCAGGGGTATTTGTATTAACCAGTTTGGTAAGCTTTTGTCCACTATACACTTTGTTTGGAGTTTCTACTTGTTCAACTAAGCAATAGTGCATTTAAAAAAGGAGGTTACTTTTTAGAGCAACCTCCTTTTGAATGAATACATCTCAACTAATCATTTGATTAGCTTATGCTAATCTGTTTAGGTGCATTTTTAATTTCTTCCTTCTTCGGAAGTAATAATTTTAGTACACCGTTCTCATATCTCGCTTGAATAGCGTCTGCGTTTATTGCGTCATCAATGGAGAAACTTCTTTTAAAACTTTTATAAGTAAATTCTTTTCTAATAGTTTTATAAGTTTTCTCTTCAACTGTTTCTTTCTTTTCATAAGAAATAGTCAATAATCCTTTGTCTACATTAATGTTGAAATCTTCTTTGTTTCTACCAGGAGCATTCAATTCTAAATGATAAGCATCAGATGTTTCATGAATGTTTACAGCTGCAGTAGGGTAGCCACTTGGGAGATTAGTTCCAAAATTGCTAGGGAAAGCGTTGAATAATTCATCAAATACGCTAGTGTTGTTGTGTTTCAAGATTGACATGTTATTTAGTTTTTAATTTTTAATAATTTCTAAATGAACATCAAATCATATTCCACCCACTTAAAATTCATTTTTTGGCATCTGGATGGCGTATTATAATGCCATTATGGCAAAATATTTTTAAAAAATAGCCATTATGGCATTTTTTTAAGTCTAGATTGGATAATCGCATTCATTGTTATAACTTTGCAATCTAAATTATCATTATGTATCCAGCAGAAATTGTGCTGCCAATGAAGGCAGAATTAACAGATGAAGGGTTTGGAGAGTTTCTTACTGCTGCTGAAGTAGACAATACACTCAAGCAAGAAGGAACCACATTAGTAGTTATTAATTCGGTTTGTGGATGTGCTGCAGGTGCTTGCAGACCAGGTGTTTTGATGGCTGTTCAAAATGCAGGAAAAAGACCAGATCGATTAATGACCAGCTTCGCGGGTTTTGATGTTGAAGCTGTAAATAAAATTCGTGAACATTTATTACCACATCCTCCATCTTCTCCAGCGATTGCTTTGTTTAAAGATGGTGAATTGGTAACAATGGTTGAAAGACACCAAATTGAAGGTAGACCAGCTCAAGCTATTGCGCAACATTTAATTGCTGCTTTTAATGAGCATTGTAATTAATTTTGTAACTTGTTTTTAGATGGGTTAGTAAGTATGGGCCTCACTTTTGTGAGGCCTTGCTTTTTTTGACATTTTCTGAGTAACATTGTACTCCATTATCATAACTTTTTTATGTATCCTAATTTATACTACGCATTTAAAGATCTATTTGGTATTGAAATCAACGGACTTAAGTTGGTGAACAGTTTTGGATTCTTTGTTGCGCTTTCATTTATTTTATCTGCCTGGATATTGACTTTAGAATTAAGAAGAAAACAGGGTTTGGGATTATTTGTGCATACCGAAGAAAAAATTAAAATTGGAGAACCAGCAAGTATCAGTGAATTACTTACAAATGGTTTATTGGGTTTTATTTTTGGATATAAGATAATTGGAGCATTTACAATTAAAAATGCCTTAGAAGATCCACAATCTTTCATACTATCAAGCGAAGGGAATTTATTAACTGGTATGCTTACCGCATTGGTTTTTGGTATACTTAAGTGGTGGGAAAAGAAAAAGGTACAATTAGAAAAACCCGAAGAGAGAATTATTAGAATTTGGCCACAAGACAGGGTAGGCGATATTGTAATTTATGCAGCATTATTCGGTTTTTTGGGAGCTAAAATATTTCATAACCTAGAAAATTGGAATGAGTTTGCGGCTGATCCCATTGGTTCGTTAATTGCTTTTAGTGGGCTTACTTTTTATGGAGGTTTAATTTGTGCTGGCGCTGCTATTATTTGGTATGCCAAAAAGAATAAAATAAGTTTAATTCCAATGCTAGATGCATTTGCACCTACGATGATGTTTGCCTATGCATTCGGAAGAATTGGTTGTCAAATTAGTGGGGATGGAGATTGGGGTATTGCTAATCCAACCCCTAATCCATATTCTTGGTTACCCGACTTTATGTGGTCGTATACCTATCCAAACAATGTTTTAGGGGAAGGTGCACCCATTACTAGATGTGTTGGGCCGTATTGTAATCAGTTAGCAATTCCAGTTTATCCTACTCCTTTATATGAATTATTGATCTGTTTTGTACTCTTTGGCTTACTTTGGTTTTTAAGAAATAAGATTAAAGTGCCAGGTCAGTTATTTAGCATCTATTTAGTACTGAATGGATTAGAGCGGTTTTTTATTGAAAAAATAAGAGTTAACACCGAATACAATATTTTATTTAGTCCCACTCAGGCAGAGCTTATTTCAGCTGCATTAATCATTATGGGAATCGCTAGCTTCCTATACTTTAAAAGACTCAGGCCCACTATTTAAGTTTGATTTCATTTCCGTTAGTCATTCTATCAAAACCATTTAGCATGAAATAATACCGCCCATGCTAAAACAATGTACTATGTAAAGCACAGTAGTTAGTTTTGTTTTGTAATAATCAAAACCAAGAACTAAATAATAAACTAGTGCAAATGAAAAATTTATTTAAAAAAGCCCTTCTGTTCAGCTTTACTAGCTTGAGTGTAGGTCTAAATGCTCAACAAAATGACCAGATTATTAGTGGAAAAATCTTTTCTGGTCAACAACCGCTGGAATCTGTAATGGTTAGTTTGCTTAATGCTAAAGACTCTTCTAAGGTTAAAACTGCCATAACTGATAAAACGGGTACTTACACCATATTGCATTCAGCTACGGGTAAATATCTGTTAATGGCAAATATGGTTGGTTTTGAAAAAGCCTATTTAGGACCTTTTGAGTGGAACGGTTCAAAGAAAGATAAGTTACCCAATTGGCAATTAATTCCTTTTTCAAAAGGATTGGCTGATGTTACTGTTAGCTCAAAGAAACCAATGATAGAGCAGAAGGCAGATAGAACCATCGTAAATGTGGATGCTTCTCCAACCAATGGTGGAGCAAATGCAATGGAAATTTTAGAAAAGTCACCAGGAATATCAGTAGATAAAGATGGAAATATCAGCTTAAAGGGCAAGGAAGGGGTAGTAGTATATATGGATGGCAGACCTACGTATTTATCAGGACCTGATTTGGTTAATTTATTAAAAAATACACAAGGAGCACAATTGGATCAGATTGAAATTATGACCAATCCTCCTGCTCGTTATGATGCTGCAGGAAATGCCGGTGTAATTAATATTAAAACAAAAAAATCTAAGGTAGTAGGATTTAATGGTTCTGTAACAGCGGGTTATGGTCAAGGGGTATATAGTAGAAATAACCAAACTGTTCAGTTAAACTATCGCAAAAACAAATTAAATGTATTTGGAAATATCGGTAGGAACGAGCGTACCGGTTTTCAAAATATTGCCATCGATAGACGATTTATTGATGGTGGATCTAAGCAAATTGTTTCTTTTTTTGAACAAATAACAGATAGGTTAACCTATAATCACTCTTATAATGCTAAACTAGGGTTTGACTTTTATGCTACAAATAAGACGACGCTTGGCTTGGTTTTTAACGGATTCAATAACAAAGGCAATGGAAATTCAATAGGAGATATTAATATTTTTAATTCTCAACATAATTTGGTTAATAAAACAATTGCTTACAACGGCAATATAGATTCTTGGAAAAACTCAAGTATCAATTTTAACTTGAGACATATACTAGATTCAACTGGTCGTGAAATAACTTTTGATGCAGACTATTTAACTTATGATGGCAATACTAATCTATTTTTAAATAATGCGTATCAAAATAATCAAGGTCAAACAGTGGCTAAAACCGATAGTTTGTTGGGTAAGCTTCCTCAAATGATTGATATCTATACGGCAAAAGTTGATTACGTACATCCATTAAAGAATAAAGCTAAGTTTGAAGCTGGTTTAAAATCCAGTTTCGTAACCACCGATGCGAATGCCATATATGATACTTTATTTAACGGCGTCATGATGCGTGATTATAATAGAAGTAATCATTTTGTTTACAGAGAAAATATCAATGCGGCTTATATAAATTATAGCAAACCATTGAATGCAAAGTTAAATATGCAATTGGGATTAAGAGCAGAACAAACTATTGCAAAAGGTGATCAAAAAACAACCAATGAGCAATTTAAAAGAAATTACATTCAACTCTTTCCAACTGCTTATATTCAATACGCAGCAAATGATGCCAATAGCTTCGTATTAAATTATGGTAAGAGAATCAGAAGACCTGATTATCAAAGTCTTAATCCATTTGTTGAGTTTTTAGATAGGTATACTTACGAACAAGGCAATCCATATTTAAGACCTCAGTTTAGCCATAATATTGAATTCAGTCATACCTATAAAGGGTTTTTAACTACTACTTTAAATTATACTAAAACAACTGATATCATTCAACAAGTATTAATGCAAGATGATGCCAAGAATGAAACTTTTATTAAGCAAGAGAATATTGCTACACAACAACAGGTTGGATTGTCCATCAATGCATTTAATCAATATACCAAATGGTGGAGCGGGAATATTTATTTGAATGTGGCGAATAATCAATTAACTGGTCCTATTAATAACGAACCAGTAAGTATTTCAGCAAATACATTTATGGCCAATATTAGCCAACAATTCAAATTTAATAAAGGCTACAGTGCCGAACTAAGCGGATTTTACAGATCTGAAGGGCTTGAAGGCATTTTTAGAATTAAAGGGTTTGGCGTAGTAAACATCGGTGTAAGTAAACAAATTATGAAAAACAAAGGCACTATTCGCTTAAACGTAAGAGACATTTTTTGGTCACAACGCATTAAAGGGGAAAGCAGATACGGAACAGTGGATGCCAACTTCAGACAGTTTAATGATAATAGAATTGCAAATATCAGTTTTACATACAGATTTAGTAAAGGCAAAGCAGCTGCAGGACCAAGAAAACGCGGAGGTGCAGACGATGAACAAAGCAGAGTAGGGGTAGATGGTGGCAAATAAGTTTTTCTCTCATGTAGTATATACGGCCTTGGTTTCTACCAGGGCCTTTTTTTTGTACCTTCGTAAAAAAATAATTATGCCATCTTTTGATATTGCCAGCGCTGTAGATATCCAGGTATTAGACAATGCCATCAATACAGTTAAAAAAGAAGTAGCAACTCGTTACGATTTCAGGGATACCGATGTTAAAGTAGACTTGAACAAAAAAGATTATAATATTTCATTAGAAGTGAATACCGAAATGCAAATGAAGCAGCTAATTGATATATTGATTAGTAGATCTATGAAGCAGGGTATTGATGGCAACGCTTTTGACTTTTCAAAAGACGCTTACCCAAGTGGTAAAACCATCAAAAAAGAAGTATCCGTTAAAAATGGATTACGCCAAGAAGATGCTAAGAAAATTGTTAAAATGATTAAAGACAGTGGCACGAAAGTTCAGCCAGCAATCATGGATGACATTATTAGAGTTACCGGTAAAAAAATTGATGACCTGCAAGAAGTGATTGCAAAATGCAAGTCTAGTGATTTTGGTGTGCCCCTGCAATTTGTTAATATGAAAAGTTAAAATGAATTATTAGCCTCTTTTTTGGTTAAAAACGATATTTTCTGTACATTTGCACTCCAAATTTTAAATAATCGTACGGCCAAATCCGTACCACCTAAACCAAATAGTATGAAAAAAGGTATCCACCCAGAAAGTTACCGTTTTGTTGTCTTCAAAGACATGAGTAACGGCACTTCTTTCTTGAGTAAATCTACAGCAGCTACCAAAGAAACCATCGTTCACGAAGATGGTAATGAATATCCAGTAATTAAATTGGAGATTTCAAATACTTCTCACCCTTTTTACACTGGTAAGAATGTATTGGTTGATACTGCAGGTAGAATTGACAAGTTCAAAAAGCGTTACGCAAAGAAAGACTAGTTTTTTCTTTTAGATAGTTAAATCCTGCTCCATTAATGGTGCAGGATTTTTTATGCAATATCATTGATTACCTTTATCATAATTTATTTGTATGCAACTAGATATACTAGCTTTTGGGGTTCATCCGGATGACGTAGAATTGAGTTGTTCTGGTACTATTCTTTCCTCTATTAATCAAGGGAAAAAAGTGGGTATCATTGATTTAACTAGAGGGGAGTTAGGTACACGAGGATCTGCCGAAATCAGAGATGTAGAAGCAGCAAATGCAGCAAAAATATTGGGAGTTCACCATCGCGAAAATTTACATATGGCAGATGGTTTTTTTGAACATTCACAAGAAAACCTGCTTAAAATCATCAAAGTAATTAGATCATTCAAGCCTAGCATAATTTTAGCAAATGCAATCGAAGATCGTCATCCAGATCATGGAAGAAGTGCAAAACTAGTGGCAGATGCGGCTTTTTTAGCCGGGTTACGAAAGATTGAAACGGTAGATGAAAAAGGTAATCAACAAGAAGCGTTTAGACCAACCAATGTTTTTCATTATATACAAGATAGAGTGTTGATTCCACATTTTGTAGTTGATATTACTCCATATTATGAAACCAAAATGGAATCAATTCGAGCATACACCACTCAGTTTTATAATACCGATTTAAACGAACCCAATACCTATATTTCTTCTCCGCAGTTTTTAGAAACGGTTAAGGGTAGAGATATGATGATGGGAAAAAGAATAGGGGTTATGTATGCGGAAGGTTATTTAACAGAAAAAACCATTGGCGTAAATAATTTAGACCATTTAATACAGATAACTACTTAATATGGCAACAGTAAAAATTGGTATGGTGCAAATGTCGTGCACCGGAATACAAGAAGATAATTTAGCAAAAGCTATTCAAGGGATTAAGGACGCCGCTGCAAAAGGAGCGCAAATTGTTTGCTTACAAGAACTATTTACTTCGCTCTACTTTTGTGATGTGGAAGATTATGAGAATTTTAAATTAGCAGAAGCTATTCCAGGTGACACCACGGATAAGTTAGGAAAATTAGCAGCTGAATTAAATGTAGTTATTATTGCTTCATTATTTGAAAAGCGTACACAGGGCTTATATCATAATACCACGGCAGTAATTGATGCGGATGGTAGCTATTTAGGTAAGTATCGGAAAATGCATATTCCAGATGACCCTGCTTATTATGAGAAATTTTATTTTACTCCAGGTGATCTAGGCTATAAAGTATTCAAAACCAAATTTGCTACTTTAGGGGTGTTAATCTGTTGGGATCAATGGTATCCAGAAGCAGCTAGAATTACTGCTTTAATGGGAGCAGAGATATTATTTTATCCAACAGCAATAGGTTGGGCTACTTCTCAGGATGAATCAACCAATAATGAACAATACAATGCTTGGCAAACTATACAAAGAAGCCATGCAGTAGCAAATGGAGTTCATGTAGTTAGTGTTAATAGGGTTGGCTTAGAACAAAATGGTGCAATGAAATTTTGGGGTGGATCATTTGTGTCGAATCCATTTGGAAGCCTTATCTATAAAGCTTCTCATGAAGATGAAGAAACAATTGTGGTTGACTTAGATTTAACTAAAACGGATCAATATAGAACTCATTGGCCTTTTTTAAGAGATAGAAGAATCGATTCATACCAACCTATTACCAAAAGATTTATTGACGAAGATTAAATTTTATGATGATTTCTCTAGACCAAGTCCCCGCCATATTAGGATATGAATTCCCTGCTGAATTTGCCAAACATGAAGCTACCTGGTTAAGTTGGCCTCATAAAGAAGCAAGTTGGCCAGGTAAAATTGAAAGTATTTATCCAAACTATTGTTTGTTTGTGAAATACTTAGCTATGAGCGAGAAAGTACGAATTAATGTTGCCAACAAAGCCATGGAAAACTTTGCAAAGCAGCATTTAATCAATGCTGGAGTGAATTTGTCTGCTGTTGAATTTTTTTATCATCCTACTAATGATGCATGGTGTAGAGATCATGGTCCAGCTTTTTTAATAAATCAATATGCTGAACATAAAAAGGTTGTAGTTGATTGGAACTACAATGCATGGGGTAATAAGTATCCTCCATTCGATTTGGACGATGTTATTCCTTCTAAAATTGGGAAGCACTTTAATCTTCCTGTATATCATCCAGGTATTGTAATGGAAGGAGGCTCAGTAGAATTTAACGGGGCTGGTACTTTACTAACTTCTACTTGTTGTTTATTAAATCCTAATCGAAATCCTCATTTGTCTTTAGAAGAAATTGAGTCTTATTTAGAAAACTATTATGGAGTTAAACAAATTCTTTGGGTTTCTGAGGGCATTGTAGGAGATGATACAGATGGACATATTGATGATACGGTTCGATTCGTAAATGAAGACACTGTAATCACTGTGATTGAAGAAAATAAATCGGATGAAAATTATGATTTACTTCAAACCAATTTACAAGAATTGAAAAGAATGCGTTTGCTTTCTGGTAAACAATTAAATATTGTTGAGTTGCCAATGCCTGATGCGGTTATTTACGAAGACCAGCGTTTGCCCGCTTCTTATGCTAATTTTTATATCAGTAACCAGCACGTCATTGTACCTACATTTAATTGTGATAAAGATGATAAGGCTTTAGGTATTATTCAATCTTGTTTTAACGATAGGGAAGTGGTAGGAATTGATTCCACTGATATTATTTGGGGATTGGGCAGCTTTCATTGTTTAAGTCAGCAGGAGCCAGCGGTGTAGCAATAAAGAACAATTCGGTATTTGCTCTAGGTGCAATAGAATTATGACAGGGTGTAAACGTTTGAAAATTAAAGTGAGATTCAAATAGTTTAAGGTAGCTTTCTTTGTCTCCGCCAAATGGTGGACCTGCCTCGAATGTTCTATTAAATAATGGACCAACCAATTTTCCATTGGGCTTTAATAAACTAGCCATATGCTTTACATAATTGCTCCTTAAGACTGGATCAATTGCGCAAAAAAAAGTTTGTTCTAAGACTAAATCATATTCTCCATTCCAATTAAAAAAGTTGGTCTCAATAAAACGAATGTTTTTTTGATCAGGGTATTGCTGTTGTAGTTGTTGAATGACTATGGGGGCAATATCAATCACTGTTATATTCGTAAATCCCTGCTCCATTAAATAAACAGCTTCATAACTATTTCCTGCACCTGGAATCAGAATAGCGATATCCTTATTTTCTAATTGATCAATATAATTTTTCAAGGGAGGAGAAACCACACCTAAATCCCATTGGGAAGCATTGTTTATATAACGTTCGTTCCAATAGTCCGCAGATAAAAATTTTGTCATTATCCTAAAAAGCGTTTCATTTCTTTATCTAAATCTCTGTTCTTGATAGTCTCTCTTTTGTCGTG
This sequence comes from Sediminibacterium sp., assembly GCF_051860225.1. Classification (GTDB taxonomy): domain Bacteria; phylum Bacteroidota; class Bacteroidia; order Chitinophagales; family Chitinophagaceae; genus Sediminibacterium. The sequence goes on along the minus strand of NZ_JBHYEI010000002.1, from coordinate 37,356 downwards.
TAATTTTTTACCCCTAGCTAATCCTATTTCAACTTTTACATAGCCTTTGTCTGAAAAAAATACTTTTAAAGGAATAATGGTATATCCTTTGTCTTTTAACTTTAGCTGTAGTTTTTTTAGTTCTCTCTTATTCAATAAGAGTTTGCGATCATGAACGGCTATATGGTTGTTTACGGTTCCGTGAGAATACTCGGCAATATATAATCCCCTAACCCATAACTCACCATTGTCAAACATACAGAAAGCATCATTAAAGCTTAGTTTACCATCTCTAATAGACTTTACTTCAGTGCCGAGCAATACAATACCCGCCACAAATTTGTCTTCGATGTGGTAATTGAAATAAGCTTGTCTGTTGTTCATCATTAGCTTCTGAATAATTGCACCAGTTGAGCTAGTTTGTCTTTCAGGTTCTTTCTGTCAACAATAAAATCTAAAAAACCATGCTCTAATAAAAATTCACTACGTTGGAAGCCCTCTGGAAGGTCTTTCTTAATTGTTTCTTTAATTACCCTTGGCCCTGCAAATCCAATTAAAGCACCAGGTTCAGCTATATTTAAATCACCTAACATACCAAAGCTGGCAGAAATCCCACCAAAAGTTGGGTCAGTTAGCATGGAGATATAAGGCAGTTTTGCATCACTTAATTGAGAAAGCTTACCACTAGTTTTAGCCAATTGCATTAAACTAAAAGCGCTTTCCATCATACGGGCACCACCGCTTTTACTAATGACTAAGTAGGGTAGTTTATGCTCAATACAATAATCCACAGCTCTACTAAATTTCTCACCCATTACACTACCTAGCGAGCCACCAATAAACTCAAAATCCATACATGCAATAACCAATGCTTCTCCGTTGGCTTTTCCAACCGCCACACGCATGGAGTCTTTTAAATTTGTTTTTGCATGTATATCATCTAGTCTTTTTTGGTATGGCTTAAGATCTGTAAAACCTAAGAAGTCTTTGCTTTTAATTTCATCATATAGGATGGTATAATCCTTATTGTCGAAAATAATATCAAAATACTCTTCACTACCTATACGGTGATGGTGGTTACATTTTAAGCAAACAAAAAGATTCTCTTTTAATTCGTTGGTTGTACAGATATAACTGCACTCCGGGCATTTATTCCAGAGCCCTTCAGGCGTCTCCTTTTTATCTGCTGTAGAAGTCTGGATATTTCTACTTTTACGAGTAAACCATCTTGACTTTGCAGGCTCTACTAGTTGTGTAGACTCGTCACTACCTGTTAAATTCTTTTCTATGTCTTCTTCACGCTCTTTTTTCATATCGTACAATCAAATTGGGGCGGAAAGATAATCAATTATGCAATAATTGGCCCCAAATATGCAAAATCTGGTTCTTTTATTGAAAAATCAGCCACTGTATCTACTAAGTAGTTGGTGCTGCAAAACGATATGCCAATTCCAGCATTCCTAATACAACAAATATCATTTTCACCATCGCCAACATAAAGGGTATTTTTAATATCAATTTGGTACTTTTCACACAAGACTTCTAAGCTATTTAGTTTACATAATTCGTGTTTGCAATTACTTTTTGAATGATTAATAAAAAAAGAAGGTATTCTAACTTCTCCTGTGGCAATACTTCTTGAAAATTCCAACTCGTTGGCAATGGAAAAGTCGAATTCATATTTATTTTTTAAATGATTGGTAATACAATCATAACTATCGCTAATAATACCAACGATATAACCATTTTCTTTTAATTGTTGAATAATAAGCGATAGGTTGGGGGTTATTTTTATCTGGTCTACAATCTGAATTAATTCGTCTAGTCGCTTACCTTTTAATAGTTGAGCTATCATTTTAGTACGAACGAAAGGATTATTGTTATTGGTAACTATTTCAACCAAGTTTTCTTTAAAATCGCATTGAATTGCAGCTTGTTGAATAAAGCTTCCCCTTAATATTGTATTGTCCATATCAAAAATGGCCATTTTTTTAAGTGTAAGTAGACTATCTCGAATGGCAAATTCCATTTGCTCTCTAACTACTTGAATATTTTCAAATATTTCTAAGTTTTGATTGATTACTCCTGCAGATTTTTGGATAATTGTCTTTGCAACTTCTCTAGACATTTTTCCTAACTGTTCAAGTTGTTGCAATCGATTTTCAATTTTTCCAATATTCACCTCTTTAATTCTTGCACCTAAATGGTACATATCTATCAATAATCCTATATCAACACCATATCCTTCTTCAAATTTACATTGAACAAAAAATGATTTTTTCCCAGCAATCATTCCACTAAGTGGTTGTTTAAAAGAAGGAAAGTCAGGGTTGAGTAAAGCTAGTAATGGCTTAGCAACTAGTTCAGTAACTCTACCAGCTTGCCTTTCAAAAAAAGATTTAGTAAAATCAGCCGTATCATTTAAAATTGGTACAGTTAATAATTCAATCACATTAGATTGATAAGTTGTAATATCTGCATCTAAAAAAACAATGCATTCATTTTGCGCTACTAGAATGCCGTCTAACATAGAAGCGCCTTTACCGAGTTTTGTACTTGTTATAATTTTAGCCCCTGCATTTTTTGCATTTATTACAGTATCATCCATTGATTTATCATCCACCACAATTACTTCTGTAACATTGTTGGCATTTAGTGCCAATAGAACAACTTCTTTTACCGTAGACGCTTCGTTTAAAGCGGGTATAATTACACTTATCATGATGGAATTTCAATTTGATTAAAAAAAGCTTAAAATTAATTGCAATCATCATGCCACAGAAATCTTTAGTTGTAGTATATTATAAATAAAAACTCCAAATAGTGATTGTAACTATATGGAGTTGAATAAGTTAAATATAAACCAATTATGCGTTTCTATTAATACAATTTAGGTCTTCAAAAGCAACTTCTAATCTTTTAGAGAAGCTTTCTTCAGCTTTTCTTAACCACACCCTAGGATCATAAAACTTCTTATTAGGCTTATCTGCCCCTTCAGGGTTGCCCAATTGGCCTTGTAAATAAGCTTCGTTCTTTTTGTAAAAGTCTTTTACCCCTTCCCAGAAGGCCCATTGTAAATCGGTATCGATATTCATCTTAATGGCACCGTATCCAATTGCTTCTCTAATTTGGTGTTGAGGAGATCCACTGCCACCATGGAATACAAAATAAACTGGTTTAGGACCTGTCTTCAATTCTGCTTGAATATAATCCTGGCTATTCTTTAAAATTTCTGGTCTTAATTCAACATTCCCTGGCTTATAAACACCGTGAACATTTCCAAAAGCGGCAGCAACAGTAAACATATTACCTACTTTACTCAACTCTGAATAAGAATAAGCAACATGCTGTGGTTGAGTATATAATTTATCATTTTCAACATCACTATTGTCAACTCCATCTTCTTCACCACCAGTTACACCTAATTCAATTTCAATGCTCATTCCTAAGGGCGCCATACGCTTATAAAATTCAACAGAAGTAGCTATGTTTTCTTCTAGTGGTTCTTCAGAAAGGTCTAGCATATGAGAGCTGTATAAAGGACGACCTTTTTCTTTGAAAAACTGTTCACCAGCATCAATCAAACCACTTACCCATGGCAACCATTTTTTTGCAGCATGGTCCGTATGTAAAACAACAGGAACGCCATAGTATTTTGCAACATTGTGAATATGCAATGCACCAGAAACTCCACCAGAAATATTCCCTTGGAGGGCTTCATTGGGCATCCCTTTACCTGCCACAAACTGTGCACCTCCATTCGAGAACTGAATGATTACCGGAGAATTCACTTTAGCGGCGGTTTCTAAAGTCGCGTTAATGGTATTGGTACCAATAGTATTAACTGCAGGGAGCGCAAACTGATTGTCTTTGGCATCTTTGTACAATGCTTCTAATTCGTCTCCAAATAAAACGCCTGAGCTGTATTTTTTCATATGGCTAAGATACAAAAAACGTATCAAAAAGCCATGGCTTAAGAAAGATGGGAAGTAACGGTTTTATTCAACGCATAAAAATATTTTGCTGCATGCACTAGGCGACTACCATACCAACTAAACATCTCTCCATCCACCAATAAAATCAGCTTATTGGGAAACTGTTTTTGCAATTCATCAATATGTTTTTGTTTAAAAGGAAATGGCTCGCTTGATAAAAAAATAATATCACCATTTAATTGGCCGATTTGCGATAATGAAATTATTGGGTACCTAAGTTGGTTTTCAAAAACATTTTTAAATCCTGCTAATGATAGCATATGATTAATATATGTGTCGCCACCAATCGTCATATAAGGGTCTTGCCAAATAAGGTAAGTACAAGAGATTGATTGAAGCTGCTGTACGTTCAAAAGGGAGCTTAAATCATTAAAACTGCTTTGGATACTTTGGATCAGCTCTTTTGCTATTGTTTGTTTATGTGTAAGTTCTCCAATTTCTTGTATCATCTTTAAGGCATCCGCAAAATTCACTACTTCGGTTACATGTACTTTAGTGAATGCCTCCAAAGCTTCTACTTGTTCTTTTACATTTTCTTCTTTATTTGCAATTACTAGCGTAGGGACTAATGCTTTGATTTGTTCTATATGGATATTTTTGGTGCCACCAATCCTTGTTTTAGTTTTATACCATTCAGATGGATGTACACAAAATTTAGTAATACCAACTACTTGATCATTTAAGCCTAAACTAAACAGAAGCTCAGTAATACTTGGTACCAAAGAAACAATTCTTAATTGATTACTGCGCATGTAGTCATTTTTTATTTGCGTGTAAAATTAATCTGTTAATTTGAGGGTATAAGTATACAACTTTTGTTATAATCTTAAATTACCATGAAAGGAATCTTGTAAAAACTTTGGCAAACAATTTACTTTTCTCATTTTTATTTTAACGATACTTATACCAGGAACCTGTGTTCACTAGTAAAATTTTATCGGATGATTTGGCCCACCCTGAATCCAATAATTTTCTAGCAGCAATATAGGTGGCCGCACCTTCAGGACTTAATAACACTCCTTCCATTTTAGCGATTGCTTCAATGCCCATTTCCATTTCTTCTTCGGTTACAGTTAATGCATTACCATTGCTTTCTTTTAATACGGCTAACATCATAGCGGTTGCAAAAGGGTATGGAACAGCTAACCCTAAAGCGGCAGAAGGTTTTGGAGAATAGTTGATGGGTAGTTGTCCTTCATTAAACAAATGAACCATTGGGCTGCACTCTATTGATTGCACTAATACCATTTTGGGTAATATCCCTTTAATCGCCCCCATTGAAATCAATTCTTTAAATGCTTTCCAGATGCCTATTAAACCTGTTCCGCCGCCAGCAGGATAAATAATAATATCTGGAAGTATCCAATTGAACTGCTCCGCAATTTCATAACCCAATGTTTTCTTTCCTTCTAATCGATAGGGTTCTTTCATGGTAGACATATCAAAAGCACCTGTTGAAGCAGCTATTTCTCTTGCTTTTTTTCCGCATGTGTCAATTAGTCCATCCATCTGAATTAGATTGGCTCCATATAATCTGCATTCTTCTTTTAATGTATCAGCAGTATGCTTAGGCATAACAACTGTTGCTTCAATACCTGCTTTGGCACAGTAAGCACTCATTGCACCACCCGCATTACCTGCTGTTGGAATAACCATTCGTTTAATTCCCAATTCTTTCGCTTTAGAAACGCCCATGCTTAATCCCCTTGCCTTAAATGAACCAGTTGGATTTACGGCTTCATCTTTTAAATAAAGCGCATTTAAACTCAAATGATTCGATAATTTATTCAGATGGCTAATAGGAGTGAAGCCTTCATTTAAGGATACGATATTGCTTGAATCTAAAACTGGCAATGCAAAATGATATCTCCACATAGAAAAATCATTTGTGTTGATTCCATTGATTGTTTGATTACTCAAATCATATGCTGCAGATAATGGAACATTGCAGCAAGTAGAAAAAGTTTGAATTACTTGATGATCAAAAAATGCCTTGCATTTGCTGCAAATAAGATGGGTAATTAATGACCCGTTAATCAGCTGGTTTTTCATAGGGCAAATTTACCCAGCACTTAATAACATCAAATGATTATATAGTTATAGTCAATAACTACAAGTTATAGATTGACTTGGCCATTTTTATAAAACCTTTATTTAATTCACTGGTTTCTCCTTTTCTTTCGATAAAAAAGAATTGTCTTTGTAAAGCCAGCCCTTCAATAGTAATTTCTTTTAAATCTCCCGCTTTTAACTCTTTTGCTATTGATATTCTTGGAAGAAACCCCAATGAGTCAGATTCTAACAAAAAATTTTTAAGTGCTTCAGTTCCGCCTAATCTTACTTTTACATTCAATTGAGCAAAATTGATTTTATGTTTAGTAAGTGCTCTTTTTAATACTGCCAATGTTCCACTACCTACTTCTCTTAAAGCAATTGGTAAATGAATCAATTCTTGAATGGAATAATTTTTTTTCTTTAACAGTTTACTTTTGCTGCTACAAACCGCTACCACTTTATCGGTGATAAATGGAGTGTACTGAATTTGATTGACTTTGCTGTTTTCTTCTATAATACCTAAGTTGATTTGTTTGGCTAACAGAGCTTCTTTTACGGAAGCAGAATTTCTATTCAATACGCTAATATCAATTTGTTGATATTGCTGATGAAAAGCGGATAACACTTTCGGTAAAATATATAAAGCAACTGTAGTGCTTGCACCTAGCTTTAAATTTCCCTTTGCTTGAATAGCATCATGTAGAACTGAAATATCAAACTCCGTTTTATGTTCAATTTCTTTTACTGTTTGCAGTCTATCATATAACAACCTGCCAGCAGCAGTTAATTCAATTTGCATTCCTTTTCTCTCAAACAATTTAGTTTGATATTGCTCCTCTAACAATTGAATATGCTTGCTAATTGCAGGTTGAGAAATAAACAATAATTGACTGGCTTTTGAAAAACTCAGTTCTTCTGCAACATTCATGAAAACCACGTGTCGCATTGATATCATGGTAAACTATTTTGCAAGACTTTGTATTACATCGTACTTGGTAACAATATGATAGTCACCTTTTTCGTCTTTCGCTAAAACGGCTCCAATTTCTTTATTGATTAAACTACCTAATCGTTCTACTGGTGTGTCAAAATCTACAACAGGATAAGCTGGTTCAATTACGCTGTTTACCATAGCGTTCTTGATTTCTGGATTGCTGAAAACTTTTTGAAATAATCCATTTTCACTTACTGAACCAATTGGGTGCCCATCCTGCATTACCGGTATATGTTCAATATCATATTTCTTCATCAACTCAACGGTTTCAGCTACCGTATTATCTGGAGATATAGAAACCAATCTTTTAGCATGTCTGCCATTTACAATGTCTTTGAAGGTTTTAACGTCTAAGAAACCTCTTTCCATCATCCATTGGTCATTGTAAATTTTACCTACATACCTACTACCATGATCATGAAAAATGCAAACAACTACTGCGTCACTGGGTAGTTTATCCTTGAGTTGTATTAAACCTTGTAAGCAGGAACCAGCGCTATATCCACAAAATAAGCCTTCCTCTTTGGCAATTCTTCTTGCCATTACCGCACCATCTTTATCAGTCACTTGTTCAAAATGATCAATCACACTCATATCATAGTTCTCAGGTAGAAAATCTTCCCCAAATCCTTCACTGATATAGGGGTGAACAAATTTCATATCTATCTCACCCGTCTTATAGTAATTGGTCAACAATGAACCATAAACATCAATCGCCCAAATTTGAATATTTGGATTTTTTTCTTTTAAATACATAGCAGTTCCAGTAATGGTTCCACCTGTACCTGCTGTACAAACTAAGTGAGTAATTTTTCCTTCTGTCTGCTCCCAAATTTCAGGCCCTGTGCTTTCATAATGTGCTTGACGATTGGCCAAATTGTCGTACTGATTCATGTACATTGAATTGGGGATTTCTTTTCCCAATCGCTTTGCTACACTATAATAACTGCGTGGATCTTCGGGCAATACATTGGTAGGGCAAACAATTACTTCTGCACCAACCGCTTTTAAAATATCTGCTTTCTCTTTCGATTGTTTATCGGTAGTTACAAAAATACATTTGTATCCTTTTACACAAGCTGCTAATGCCAATCCCATTCCAGTATTACCACTAGTTCCTTCTATAATTGTACCACCAGGTTTCAATTTGCCCTCTTGTTCAGCTACTTCTACCATTTTCAAAGCCATTCTATCTTTAATAGAATTACCTGGATTAAAATAATCCACTTTAGCTAAAATGGTTCCTGGAATACCTTTAGATACTTTGTTTAACTGTATAATAGGAGTGTTCCCAATTGTTTCTAAGACATTTTTCTTCCACATAAAAACGAACGCTTGTTTGTACAAAGGTATTGTTTTGACCTAATAGTTGGTATCAACAGAAAATAAGTGTGGATGTTTCGGCGTAATGGTAGAATAAAATTCCATTATTTCCTTCATGGTAGCTGGATATGTAGTAGGAATAACCGTTTTACCTATACCTGCAATTTTTTTCCTATAATCTACATAGCCTAATAATATGGGAACATTGGCATTGATGGCTACATGAAAAAATCCGGTCTTCCATTCGGTACGTTTGCTCCTCGTGCCTTCTGGTGTGATTACAATAATGAGCTCTTGTCTATCATCAAACAATTGTGTCATTGCTTCTACAAAACTAGGTCTGTTGCCGTCTTTCCTAGGTGTTCTATCAATAGCAATTCCTCCTAGTGGCTTCATGATTAAACTAAATGGAAATTGCATCCATTCTTTCTTGACTGTAAAGCGAATTTTTAATCCATATACGCCAAAGGACAATATCATGTACCAAAAATCCCAATTGCTAGTGTGAGGTGCTGCAATAACAATGCATTTATGGATATCCTTAGGTAAATTAGTATCTAATTTCCAGCCGCTCAATTTCAAAAGAAACATACAAATTTTGCGGTACATGGTTAATATTTTGGAGTCTTAAGATGCTTGAAAAGAATCAGCCATCTTAGTGCAAATATTGCTAGCAATCATTTTTTCTGATAATGCAATCATATTGGAGAATGCTTTTGCAGAACTGATGCCATGCCCAATGATAACAGGCTTAGCTACTCCAAGAACAGGAGTGCCCCCATAATTCTCATAATGAAAGCGATTTAAATATTCATCATTCCCAAGACCTCTTTGTTTTGCTAAGTCATAAAAAGACTCTGCCATTTTTAGTATTATATTCCCTGTGAATCCATCACAAACCATTACATCGGCTTTCTCATTAAAGAAATCTCTTCCTTCAATATTGCCTATGAATTTAATTTGATGATTATCCTTCAAAAGAGGGTAGGTGGCTTGAGCTAAAATATTGCCTTTGCCTTCTTCTTCTCCCACATTCACCAATCCTACAGAGGGTGTTGCAATTCCAAGTACATGTTCTGCATATAAACTACCTAGTATTGCAAATTGATTGAGTAGTTCTGGCTTACAGTCGGCATTTAATCCTACATCTAATAAAACACCAGTGGATCCATTCAACTTAGGGATTACAGTAGCTATAGTAGGTCTACTTACTCCTTCAATTGCCTTTATACTGAACATTGCGCCAACTAACATTGCTCCTGTATTTCCTGCACTAATGAATGCATCAATTTTGCCAGTTGCTAATAAGTGAAAACCAATGGCAATTGATGACTTTTGTTTCTCTTTTAATGCTTTAGTGGGGTGTTCATGATACCCTATCGTTTCGGGAGCATGTATTATATGCAAATTAGGCGATGAAATTTCATACTCCTTAATTAAAGGTTGTAATGAATTTTCATCACCTATGCAATATAAATTTACTGCTACATTATTATTAGACAGGTACAGGAGTACTCCTTTCACCGCTTCTAACGGTGCAAAATCACCTCCCATCATGTCTATTCCTATATTCATTGCAGTAAGCTAAGGGTATAACTGATCTGTAAAGGCTACGCTTTCAATGGTGCTTTTTCAGCAACTAACTTTCCTTTATAGAACAATTTTCCTTCGCTAACATGTGCACGATGGCGTACATGAATTTCTCCGGTAGTTGAATCTTTGCTCAATGTAACTTCTTGTGCTACATAGTGCGTTCTTCTTTTTGCACTTCTCTGCTGTGAATGTCTGCGTTTTGGATTTGGCATTGCTCAAAATTTATGGTAACAAAATTTTTATTCTAAATCTTTAAACTTTTCTAATCCCTTCCATACGGTTGGGGTACTATCTTTTGTTGCTTCTTCTTCCATCTTCCTCAGTTTCTCTAACACTTCTTTGTTGCACTTTGGTCCACCTATTTCTTCAGGGGAACAAGTTTTTTGCAAAGGTATACTCAAGTTGACAAATTCATAAATCCAATTAGCTACCTGTAGATGACTCTCGTTTCTACTGATATAATATACATCTGGATCTTCTTCCTGCTCATTTAGGGTGTCGGGTTCATCCACCATTTTAACAATAATGTTGAACTCGTCCCACAACTGAAGTGGAAGCGTATTTCCGCAACGGTCACACCCCGCCTGTATGCTACCGTCAATATCAAATTTCAATTGCATGAAACCTGATTTTTTGTCTAGTAGCAACTTCACAGTAGCTTCACAATTACTGAAATCTTGCTCGCCAAATGGAATAAAGAACTTATCATCCACCTTGTATTCGTATACATGAACACCCGGCTTCAAACCCACAAATGCGATCTCATATTCGCGCCGATGATTCATATCCACGTTTTTAAGGGTTTGCAAAGGTAGAAAAAACAGCCCAATTTGCCAAAGTAAACTAAAAATAAGGTCTATAAATGGAAGCTCCATCCTAACTTTAGTCTCGAATTGAGCAAATATGCAGCTAATTATAGATGAAAAAAAGATAAAAAATACTTTTTTACTGCTGCTAGGAGGTGTTTTAACCTATTTAGTCGGAGAATCGGATTCTTTTGTGGATAACTGGTATGCTGGAAAATTTTATCCACTTTGGTCTAATTGCTTAAAAAGTATATCCAATTTATTGCCATTTAGCATTGGGGACTTATTTTATTCGGTTCTTATTTTATATTTTACTTTCCATTTTATTAAGTGGGTTCTCAAATTATTATATTCCCATAGTCGATTGGCTTTTCTGGGTTCAGGGCTGCTTAACATGTTACAATTGTCCCTATTGACCTACATATTATTCCAAATATTTTGGGGATTCAATTACAAAAAAGGAGGGATTGCATTACAGCTAGGCTTAAATCCTACCAGTTATACCCAAAAAGAAATTACCAGTTTGACAAATCAGTTAATTGATTCTGCCAATTTTTATCGAAAAAAAATAGGGTCAGGAACATTACCCAGTTTCTCTAAAGCTCAATTAATTGAAACCGCTCAAAAAGCATACAATCAAGCTGCTTTAGATTATCCATTTTTAGCTACTAATATTCAATCAATTAAATTTAGTTTATTCGAACCAATTGCTGATTATGTTGGCTTCTCCGGCTATTACAATCCATTTACTGGTGAAGCACATTTGAGAAAGGATTTGCCTGGAGTGTTAAATCCTGCAATTATTTGTCATGAAGTTGGGCATCAATTAGGATATGCTAGTGAAAGCGAAGCCGGTTTCGTAGGATTTTTAGCTGCTAAATCCAGCACTAATATTTATCTGCAATATTCAATGTATTTAGATTTATTGAGTTATTCGTTAAATGAACAGTATCTTTTATATGCAAAAGAAGATTATGTTTCTTTTGAGGAAGTAGTTAAAAACAATCGAAACAGAATGGATTCATTAGTTAAAAAGGATCGGAAAGATATTCGTGATTTTTTTACTGCACGTCGTAATATGATTAGCCCAATTAGTAATAGTTTGTACGATCAATTTTTAAAAATGAATCAACAATTGGCAGGAATTGATAGTTACAATGAAGTAATTGCCTGGCTGATCAGTTATCAAAAAAAGTATAAAAATGAAAATTAATAATACGTTTAAATTAATCATCTCCCTAATTACAATAGTTGGACTTGGCTCGCTAGGCGGTATTTTTACTATCGCAGAAATTCCCACCTGGTATGCTGGATTAAATAAGCCATCATTTAATCCACCCAATTGGATTTTTGGACCAATGTGGACTACCTTGTATATATTAATGGGAGTCAGCTTCTATCTAATCTGGAAGTTGCCTGAAAGTTCAATCCGAACTCAAGCCATCCGATTATTCGTTATTCAATTTATTTTGAATTTTTGTTGGTCTATTATTTTCTTCTCCATGCACCAAATTGGTTGGGCATTTATAGAAATCATTGTTATGTGGATATTTATTTTACTCACTATTATGCAATTCAGAAAACTTTCTATGACCGCTGCGGTTTTATTAGTCCCTTACTTATTGTGGGTAAGTTTTGCGAGTTTGCTTAATGGAAGTATTTGGCGATTGAATTAAAATTTATTCTTCCACATCATACTCTCGATTGGTTTATTGGGCTGGCCACTATATTTTGCATTACCCTTTTGATTGTACTTAACGCCAATTTCACCATCCACGGGGAAATAAATTAATTGTCCAATAGGCATTCCCCTGTAAACCCGAACTGGCTGTTTACAAGAGATTTCTAAGGTCCAGTTGCCGCAGAAACCAACATCGCCCTTTCCTGCTGTAGCGTGGATATCAATACCCAATCTTCCTGTAGATGATTTCCCCTCCAAAAATGGAACATGTGCATGCGTTTCGGTATATTCTTCCGTTACGCCTAAATAAAATCCACTTGGTTGAAGTACATACCCTTCTTCTGGTATTTCAAAATAAGTGATGGTATTGTGTTTTTTTGCATCTAATACTTCATCCGTATAAGTAGCTAACCATTTACCAAGATGTACATCGTAGCTATTGCTTCCTAGATCGGCTCTATCGTAAGGTTCAATCTTAATAGTTCCTTTTTCGATTTCTTCTAAAATGCGTAGATCACTTAAAATCATTCCCTTTATATTTTACCAATGAGTTGCAAAAAAATACTAATTATGCAAAATAGTTTAAATTCCATTTTGTGCCCATTTATTTTAAAAAAATAATTAATGATTTTACTCGATTAGCCGTTTGGAAGATTGAGGAAACCGAGTCCTTTTTTGCTCAAAAAGTAACAGTACAACAGCAGGTAACCCATCCCCAAAAGCGATTGCAGCATTTGGCGGGGAGGTTTTTATTGCCATTTTTGTATCCTGATTTTCCGATTGAGTTAATTCAAATAGCCAATACCCGTAAGCCTTTTTTGCTTGATGAAGCCTATCATTTTTCCATTTCACATTGTGGAGATTATGCAGCAGCTATTGTTAGTTCCACTCAACGAGTTGGAATTGATGTTGAATTGGTTACCCACAGAGTGAATAAAATAAGGCAAAAATTTTTGCATGCGGATGAATTGATTGATTGGAATATTGAAGAATTGGAAGAACAAGAAAAATATCGCACACTCACTTTATTGTGGAGCGCAAAAGAAGCCATGTTTAAATGGTGGGGAAGGGGAGATATAGACTTTAGTGAATGTATGTTGGTGAAAGCTACTAGTTTAGGGGCAACAGGTATTTTATATGCAAATTTTAAAAAAGATGATTTTTATGCTGCTTTGGAATTGCATTACACGTTAACCAACGAATTGAGCCTAGTTTGGGTATCTAATAACTAATTTAATCGTATTTGCCTGTTTTCGGCATTTTCTTTAAATATTTTAAAAGTGAACATTTTAAATGTGTTTTTAACAATTGTCCCATTGTTCGTGCTTTTAAATATTGGGGATTATTAAAATGAACAAATAAAGCTTCTCTTAATTCAGCTATTTTATTATCAGTAGAAATTGGGTCATCTTCCATAATGTCTAGTAGTTCTTTCACTCTATACCGAGAAGACACCAATCTAAAAGTCATCATTGTTTTTTCCTCAGCTTGGTATTGTTCAATTGATCGTTTGTCTAAATGTGTTAACACCATATTTACCAATGCCTGATTGTCTTTAAAAAATTGGGGCAGGTATAAATTTTTACGTCCTTCATAAGATTGTTGATCAAAATCAATCGCCCTAATTCGATACTGAAAGTCTTCAATGTCAGGAATAATATTAACTACAAAATTGTAAGAACGCATATCTCCCAATAGCTGTACAAAACATCGTTCGTTAAATTTGACAAACTCTTTGGCCAACCTTATTTTATTAGTATTGCTTGCCTCAACATAATCACGAATAAACAAGTCACCTGGGATACCAGGAATATGTTCTTCAATAAGCGTGTCTTTACTTGTAAAATAAGTAATGCGATTAGGCGAAAGAATATGCTCCAATTCTAATCCGTAAATTCTACTGGCATCAGCTCTCTTGATATAATAATGATCGTAGTTGTCGTTGAATTTGTTCACTATTCGAATACGAAATGGCTGGCTATTTCCAAAAAAGCAATAGTCAATTCTGGCAACATCTAAGTGGTTAGCAAAACTTAAATCACCCTCTGTTTTTAATATTGCATACACTTTTACCAAGCTTTCCCTTAAAAAATCCCATTCCCGCATATCATAAGAAACTTGTTCCCATGCGGTATCTTTCCCATTCTTATCTTTTAAAGGAATGGTGTAAGTAAATCTTTGTAAATCTTCATAGCTAAAGGGGAGTAAGACCTCTCTACCATAGCGTTTTAAATATTGACGTAAGTCTTCCTTAATAGGGAACATGGGTTTCCTTCTAGAAGGAATATTGGCTTTCCCTTCCGGGTTGATATGGTCAAAGAAGTTAATCAATTAATAAGGTATCATTATCTTCTAATAAGTTTAAATTAACTGCATCAGCTCCAGCAATTCCTTCTACTGAACCTTGAATATGTGCTGCATTTAATAAAACTTTTTCGAGCTGTTTTTCACGGGCTTTCCAAAGTCTTTCCATAGTATCTCTTTCTTTTTGAATACTTTGGCGCATGCTCATAAATCCTTCTCGAATGGCTTTCCATTGTTCGCTAAACTCTGTACCTGTTAAATAATCGTAAAGCATCACCATTTTATCGCCCTTGTTTTCTTGACTTTTTCGTGCATCAGCAATTTTTAACAAAGCATTTCTTAATAATAAAGCCACACTTCTTACCTCATTAAATGTACAGATATACACCCCATCTTTTTCCCCAAATCTTTCCATGTCTTTTGGGAAAGTTTGCGTAACAATCACCGCTACATCAGCCCCATGACTGCGCATATCTTTTTTTAGTTTTTCAATCCATTCATTAGAAAAGTCTTTGGTTCGTTTACTTTCATAAATGATTTTACCAGATTCATTGCCAAATTGATTTCGAACAATTTGAATACAATCAGCCCCTCTTACCCCTTTACCGACTTCTTCAATTTTATCAAAGGGAAAAGTGGATTGGAGCATTTCCTCTAACATAAGCTCTTGCACTTCACCCTGTAATTGCATACTTCCTTGCTCAGATTTTCTGCGCATTTCTTCTACCAATTTTTTTTGATCTTCTATTTGCTTTTCTAGTTCCTTGGTTCTTAATTGGTATTCTTGCTCTTTTAAATTTATTTTCTCGGATTCTTCTTTCTGTAATTGTTCTTTTAATTTAGCGCGTTCTTCCAATAACTGACGTTGAATTGTCAATTGCATTTCCGCTTCCTTTGTTTTTAAAGCTTGTTCTTTTTGCAAGAATTCCAATTCTTTTCTTCTAGACTCCTTTAATTTTTCCGCGTTATCTGTAACTTCTTGTTGCAACAATTTAAGCTGATTCTCATAATCAGCAGCCAAAGATTTTCTAACTGCTTCCTGCATTTCAGTTTGCATCTTCTTTTTCTCTGTTTCAAGTAATTCAGCAGTTTCTATCTCTTTTTTCTTTTGCCACTCTTTCATTTTACCACGTAGCTCTTTCTCAATTTCATCTCGCATCGTATCGCCGGGTTCAAATTGGTGGCTACAATTCGGGCAGGTTATAATAAAACTAGACATATATCAATTTTCAGCTGTGAAGGTATTAAAATTGATTGGAGACATGGAAATATGTTCAAGAATGTTGATTTTTGTTATTAATTCTAATTTATGAGTGTGAAATATTTAATCAAAAATGTGGCTATTGTTAATGAAGGAGAGATTCAAATTAGAGATGTTTTATTTTATGATGATTATATACAAAAAATCGGACTCATTCAAACCCAGGATGATTTTCTTGTAATAAATGGAACGGGTAAATATCTATTGCCTGGCGTAATTGATGCACAGGTTCACTTCAGGGAGCCTGGTCTGAGTAACAAAGGAGATATTTTTTCAGAATCTAGGGCAGCTGCAGCAGGAGGGGTTACTTCATTTATTGACATGCCCAATACAGTACCAAATGTACTGTCGAATGAACTGCTGAAGCAGAAATATGATATTGCAGCAAGAAATTCAGCTATTAATTATGGCTTTGCAATGGGAATTAGTGCGAGTAATATGGATGAGCTACTTGCAAGTGATACAACGCAGTACTTAATGATAACAGATGATGGACTATATTTTTCAGGGAAAGGAAATATACTAGCTGACAATAATGATTTAATGGAACATATTTTTTCAAGATCTAACTGTTTGATTGCCATTCATGCTGAAAAAGAAGCCATTATTGAAGCCAATGAAATAAAATACAAGAAAGAGTTTGGAGAAAATATTCCTGCAAGAATGCATCCCATCATTCGAAGTGAAGCTGCATGTTATGCAGCAACCAAAGATGCCATCGATATTGCGAATAAGTACAATGCACGATTACATATATTGCACTTATCAACAGCAGCAGAAACGCATTTATTCCGCAACGATTTACCCTTAGCAGAAAAGAATATTACCTGTGAAGTATCTGTTCATCATCTTTGGTTTTCAGACGCAGATTACGAAAAGTTAGGAATGCGCATCAAATGGAACCCTGCCATCAAGTCAATGAAAGATAAAAATGGTCTTATGAAGGCATTGTTAGAGGATAAGATTGATATGATTACCACCGATCATGCACCTCATTTACTCGAAGAGAAAGATGTCCCTTATTTTCAATCAAAATCTGGTGCTCCAATGGTACAACATACACTTAGTTGTATGTTGTCATTTTATCAAGAAGGGCTAATTTCATTGGAAAAATTAGTTGAGAAAATGTGCCACAATCCTGCACTTATTTACAACATTGCAAAAAGAGGATTCATCAAAGAAGGATATTATGCAGATTTAGTGCTTGTAGATTTTGATGAAAGCTGGGTAGTAAGCAAAAATAATATTCTGTACAAATGTGGTTGGTCTCCTTTAGAAGGAACTCAGTTTAATTCTATCATCCGGAAAACTTTTGTAAATGGTCACCTGGTTTATGATAATGGAATTGTTATTGATCATATTTGTGGAAAAGCATTGTCTAATACATAAGTAAGTGAATATGTTTAAAGACAGAAGGCTTGTGATTGCAACCATGCACAGAAAAGAGCAAGTGCTTGCCCCCATTTTAGAATCTGGGCTAGGAGTCAAATCTATACTGCCAGATCATTTTAATACAGATCAATGGGGTACTTTTTCTGGTGAAATTGAACGTGAACTTGATCCTATAGAAACTGCTAGACGAAAATGCTTAAAAGCAATGGAGTTGACTGGTTGCGATTTAGGAATTGCTAGTGAGGGATCTTTTGGACCACATCCCAGTTTGTTTTTTATTCAGGCTGATGATGAATTTCTTTTATTGATAGATTCAAAAAATAATATCGAAATAGTTTGTCGAGAATTAAGTACCAACACTAATTTTAATTCAAAAACGATTCATACCGAAACAGAATTATTAGATTTTGCTGAGATGGTTAATTTCCCTACACATGGACTAATACTAAAAGGATCAAATGAATCTAATAATTGTATCCATAAAGGCATTATAAATCAAGATGAATTAGTAAAAATATTTAATGATTTAAAGCATCGTAATTTCTTAGTACAAGTAGAAACAGATATGCGGGCAATGTACAATCCTACAAGAATGTCTGTCATTGAAGTACTTGCCCGAAAGCTTGTCACAAAAGTTCAATCAACTTGTCCTCAATGTGAGATGCCTGGATTCGATATAACAGACCGGAGAGCTGGATTGAGTTGCAGTTTATGTGGTATGCCCACGAAATCTACTGTTGCCCACATATCCGTTTGTAGTCACTGTGGTTTTACAAAAGAGGACTTATATCCTAAAGGTAAAACCACAGAAGACCCAATGTATTGCGACCGTTGTAATCCTTAATTAAAACTTTTCAGGTAAACTTAAGAATGGAGTTTTACCATCGGTTATAATCAATTTACTATTGTTACTATTTGACAAAAATTTAAATGCTTCTATTTGTCTCAGTTTTAATATAGTAGGTGTTAGTGTTTTGTTGATGGTATCATTTGCTCTTTTCACTGCTAATGCTTCAATGGTCATTGCATTTGCTTTACCTTCAGCTTCAATTTCAAACATCCGTTTTCTTGCTTCAGCTTGGATGATTGCTGCATTTTTTTCTCCCTCAGCTTGAATGCGCGCTATTTCTTTTTTACCTTCTGCTTCTATTATTCTTCTTTCAGCGTCGCGTTTTTCTCTTTCTTTAACAAACTCCATTCTTTGAGCATCTTGTTCCGCTTGCAATTTTTCTTCAATGGTTCTTGCTAATCCTTCAGGTAAACGAATGCTTTTCATCAATACATTGTCTATCACAAATCCTCTTGGCTCAAGAATATCCGTCATCTGTTTACGAATCGCACTCTCAATTTGAGCTCTTTCGCCACTATGCATATCTTTCGCTAAGAATTTTGAAGTAATATCTGCAGATGCAGATCTAAATACAGGAAGAATTACTTCGCTTTCATAATTAAGGCCAATATTTTGAACAATTTTTGGAGCAGCCTCTGGCTTAATTCGATATAAAATAGAGATTTCAGATCGAATGGTTAAACCTTCTTTAGAGGGGAGATCAGGCTTAACTTCGATATTCATTGAACGAGTAGGCACTTTTAAGATTGTTGTCGTAAAAAGATTATATCCTTTAGGACCCTGTTCCACAAATACTGGATCAATTTTTCCTAATCGTCTTTTTACACCCACTTCGCCTTGTCGTATTACTGTACAAGAGCTAATAAGGATAACTAAAAGGGTTAAAAATGTAAAATTGCGTTTCATAAAAATAGGTTTGGTGAAGAAAAAATATTCTTAATTCTAAAACCAATTTTTATGCCACTAAAAAGAAAACTTTTGCTTTATTCTTATTACGTATAAAAATACTTTTCCTTTAACGGAATCTTCCCAATTGCTGCCCATTAAATTCTATGCAAAGCAAAGTCCAATCTGCAATATATTGAGCTTGAGCTTGAGGTATAAATGGGATTGTGATAGTTTCACCGGCTGTATATAACTCAATGCTAGCAAGGTTTTTCCTTCTTTGAAAAGGACTTGTTTTGATAGATACTTGTTGTATTTTATTAAAGTTTAGCAAGATGTTTTCTTCTCCCCAAATACCTTTTTGTATTTGGATAGTAGTCTTATTCATCCAAAACCGAAATTTTTTATATTTTACCCAATTTGAAATTGTTGAATAAATAAAAATTAGTAAGGGGATAATTATGTACACAGGATTCCAAAAATAGATTGCTATAGCACCTATTAATGTTATCGGTAGTACAAATAAAACAGTTTCTCTCCAGCCATAAGTTTTGTCTACACTGTTAGGCTTTTCATCTTGCGAAGGCCATATTGCTTGATAAGGTGAAATCAATTGATACAATAAAGCTGATTGCATTATAGGTAGCTGAATATGTTGTTTTGGTTTAAGTATGTCTTCTCCTGTCATAAAAAACCGAACGATTTTAATTCCTAGCGCTTTTCGAATAAAATTATTGTCCCAACTAATTAACTGAACCTTATTTTGAATGAGCATTTTTTGTTGGGTTTGTAAAAATCCCCATTCCATTTGAAACCCTTTTTTGTTAGAAAATATGGTCATTTCATTATATCGAAGCAATACTCGAATAAATGAGACAATTAATGTGACTAATAAGCCAAAAGTTAATAAAGTCAAAATACCCAAAGTAGAAAAATCGGCTTGTTCAACTTGCTCATCAATAATATTGGATGCATCATAGCCAAATAATTGTTTTAAATCTTCAATTCTTGAATAGGCAAATCCAAGTATAATTAAGAATGTTCTGATATGATTTTCAGAAATGGCTAATTTTATTACGTCTGCAAATCTTATTCCCATAATCTGCACCTGTTCAATATTTTTTTGCTGTATCGTTTCAATTGCGGCATTTTGTAACAATGCTTGAAGTGATATCGCTCGCTCTTTGCTAATTGCTTCAATTTCTATTTCGGTTGCTTCGGATCCTGCCGTTTCAATCTTAAGTTTACAGGTATTGGTTAATTTATGCAAGTAATTTTCTATTAAGTGAACAGATTGTACTCTATTGATAGGCACAATGGTAATAGATTTCGATAGTAACCCACTTTTAACCATTAATTCAGTTCCTTGTATGTAAATACGAAATTTGAAAAAATTAATTAATTGTTTAAGATGTATTAATAATATCAAAAAAGTTATTCCTAAAACAAAATACACACCAAAGCTGGTATTTCTTTTTGTTTCATTTTGTTCATTGATGATTATTCTACCTAGTGCAATTAAAACAAGGGGCCAGCTATCTTTGATTATTTTGACTAAAATAAACACCAATGCAACAGGGGAGAGCTTTTGCGGCTCAGACCAATCAAATTTGTTGGTGCTCATCAGTTTCAATTTTATTAATTATAAAAGCCTTCAACTGTTCAGCAGTATCCTGCTTTAAGCCATTAATGCTAATATCAATATCATTACTTGCAGCTGTATTGAGTTTTATGGAAGCTAAACCAAATTTTCTCCCAATAGGCCCACTAAGTAATTCACAATGCTGCACTTTAACAAATGGAATGATATAGGTTGATTGAAAAAGCCATCCTTTTTTAAAAATTATATCCTTATCCCTTAATGCCCATGCCAAATTTTTAAATCCAATTTCAATAAATGCTATTAAAACAACTATGCATAGTAGAATAGTTCCAATAACCGACAAAACAATCCATGATTTCTGTAATGACTCAATCCAATAAAATATTGGTAAAAGAATACTAATAACTAAACCAAAAAAGAAACTCCAGCTAATGTAGAGCACTTTTTTGTAACTAGTTTCAACAGGCGCTAAATCTACTTCGCTATATTTTGGAATTTGAGCTGATGAGATTGCTTGATTTATTTGACTCACTGGCTCAATTAAATCCCATAAATTACCGTACAAATCTTTAAATACTGCTACAGTTCCATATATTTCCCTACTAGGTTCTCTTATGATGGTAATTTGATGATTTAGTAAATTTTGATAATCGCGTTTAAAATCATCGGTGTGTAAGAATAAAAAGACACGACCACCGGTTTGATTACCAATTCTTGATTGCTGTTCATCAGTAGCAGCTTTAGCTAACAACAAACTACATGTTCCCAACCCTTTTGGCTTTACTTTTACCCATCTTTTGCTTTCACTGAGTTTAGTATCTTCAATTAAATCAAAATGTAATTGTTTAGTGTAATATTCGATCGCTCTATCATAATCATCTACTACGATTGATATTTGTGCTAAAAATTGGTTCATTATTACTGCTTATAAATTAACTAAAATGCGGTCTAATATAACTTGATTGATTGTGTATTTGAATATATAAATATATGCCTTATATTTATTCCTATGGGACTACAAACAAGTATGCGGAACAAAAATATAGATGACCTAAGTGCCCGAAAAGGTTGGCTATTTCCATTTATTTTAATTACCAGCTTATTTTTCTTTTGGGGCTTCGTACATAATATTGATCCAATATTAATCGCCCATTTAAGAAAAACATTTCAGCTAACTATTCTGCAGTCCTCATTGGTGGATTCTGCCGTTTTTATCGCCTATTTTTTAATGGCTATACCAGCTGGAATAATTATGAAAAAATATGGATATCGTTCAGGAATCATTATTGGATTATTATTTTTTGCATGCGGTGCCTTTTTGTTTGTGCCAGCAGCCAATACCCATACGTATGGATTCTTTTTAGGTGCATTGTTCATTATAGCATGTGGATTGGCTATTTTAGAAACAGCTGCCAATCCTTATGCTATTGTATTAGGACCTGCAGAAACCGCAGCTTTCCGTTTAAATTTGGCACAGTCTTTCAATGGATTGGCTGCATTCATTGCACCCTTGGTAGGAAGGTGGTTAATTTTAACTGATACAGATAAAACAGATGCAGCAATCAGTGCGTTATCGGGAGATGCTTTAGCAGTATTTATTCAAACAGAAACCAACAGCGTAAAATTGCCATTTGTAGTACTTGGGATAATAATATTAATTATGGCAATCATTTTTTATTATACCCCTTTACCAGATATAAAAGAAGAGTCTACTACAGAAAATAGCAGCTTCTTATACGCACTACAACATCCACAATTGGCCTGGGCCGTTTTTGCACAGTTTTTTTATGTAGGTGCTCAAGTATGTGTGGGGAGCTTTTTCCTAGTTTTTGCAGCAACTTCGGCTGGCTTAACAGATAAAGAAGCGGCAACCTATACTGCATTCTATGGTGCTGCATTTATGATAGGACGTTTTGCAGGTACTTTTTTTATGAAGTATATAGAACCGGTAAAGCTATTAGCCATTTATGCAATAATTAATATTTTACTTTCTTTAGTCGCTATTTATGGTAAAGGAATGATTACTATCTATTCGCTAATCGGCATTGCTTTTTTTATGTCGATTATGTTCCCAACCATTTTTGCTTTAGGAATAAAAGGATTGGGCAATGCAACCAAACCAGCTTCTAGTTTAATCATTATGTCTATTGTAGGGGGAGCGTTGCTGCCGCCAATCTTGGGAATAATCTCTGATAAGACAGGCAGTATACAAAATGGGTATTTTATTCCCTTCATTTGTTTTATTGTTGTCTTATTATTTGCGTTAAAAATGAGGACAATCAAAAAAGAAGTATTGCAATAAAAATGAACGAGAATATTATTAACCGTCAAGTCATCCGCATGCATCCAACCGACAATGTATTAGTTGCATTGACTGATTTGGAAAAAGATACAGCAGTTGAATTTGAAAATCAGGTATATACATTACAGGATAAAATAAAAGCCAAGCACAAATTTTATACGAGTGATTTAGATGCGGGAGCTGAAATAATCATGTATGGAGTATTAATTGGTAAAGTGCAAGCTAGCGTAAAAAAAGGCTGTTTAATGACAACAGAAAATTTAAAACACGCTGCTGAACCTTATGGTTACAGGGGAGTGTCTTATCATTGGCAGGCACCTGATGTATCAAAATATTCACACACCACATTTAATGGATATTATCAAAACGATGGCCAAGTAGGAACAGCAAATTATTGGTTATTTATACCAACTGTTTTTTGCGAGAACAGAAACTTAGATGTTATTAAAGAGGCTTTACATAATCAATTAGGATATGCTGTATCAGATAAATATTTACGCTATACACAAGATTTATTAACTGCTTTTCAAAATGGCCAAAGCCTTGACTCAGTCAATATTAGTTTAACACCATCTGCCAATATCAACCGAGTATTTAAAAATGTAGATGGCATAAAATTCTTAAACCACCAAGGAGGATGTGGAGGGACCAGGCAAGATGCTGCTACATTGAGTGCTTTGTTGGCATCTTATGCCAATCATCCCAATGTTGGGGGCATTACGGTATTAAGTTTAGGTTGTCAGCATTTGCAAGTGCAGCAATTAATAAATGATATTAAGGATCAAAATCCACAATTTGATAAACCATTATATATTTTTGAACAACAAGAATCTGAAAGCGAAGAACAATTAATTGCACATTCGATTAAACAAACTTTTGAAGGGCTGATTCAAATTAATCAAAAGCAAAGAAAACCTGCTCCTTTAAGTAAATTAACCATTGGTGTAAAATGTGGCGGAAGTGACGGATTTAGCGGTGTTTCGGCTAATCCTGCTGTGGGTTATGTAGCAGATTTATTGGTTGCCTTAGGTGGAAAAGTTTTACTAGCAGAGTTTCCTGAATTATGTGGAGTAGAGCAAAACCTAATTGATCGATGTGTGAATGAGGCAATCGCTCAAAAGTTTATTAATCTAATGCAATCCTATGATGAATTGGCACATAAAGTAGGTTCAGGGTTTTACATGAATCCTTCACCAGGTAATATCAAAGATGGATTGATAACCGATGCAATGAAAAGTGCAGGAGCTGCAAAAAAAGGAGGTACTGCACCAGTGGTTGATGTGTTGGATTATACTGAATCTGCTACAAAACCAGGATTAAGTTTAGTATGTACACCCGGCAATGATGTAGAAGCGACCACTGGAAAAGCAGCAGCAGGAGCTACGCTAATATTGTTCACTACAGGGTTAGGCACCCCAACTGGAAATCCAGTATGTCCTGTTATAAAAGTGGCTACTAACGCTATATTAGCCAAAAAGATGAGCGATATTATTGATATAGATTGTGGGCCTGTAATCAGTGGTGAAAAAACTATTGAAGAAATGGGGGAAGCCATTTTTGAATATTGTATCAATGCAGCAAGTGGCATCATCATTCCCAAAGCGGTGCAATTAAATCAAGATGATTTTATTCCTTGGAAAAGAGGAGTAAGTTTATAAAATTAATTTAGACAAATGTTTAGACTAGATCATAAAATAGCCGTGATAACAGGAGGGGGTAGTGGTATCGGAAAAGCCATTGCCCAATTATATGCAAAACAGGGTGCCGTAATTCATATCATCGAACTCACAATGGAGCAGGCTAACGCAACAGTAGACGAGATCGTTAAAGAGGGAGGACTTGCCTATGCTCATGCCTGTGATGTATCTATTAACGCATCTGTAAAGAATACCTTTAATCAAATTGGTGCGATTGATATTTTGGTAAATAATGCAGGAATTGCACATATTGGTAAAGCCGACACCACATCTGAAGCAGATTTCGATAAAATCATGCAAGTAAATGTAAAGGGGGTTTATAATTGTATCAGTGCTGCTATACCGCAATTGAGAAAGCAAAATGGTGGTTCTATTATCAATATGGCATCTATAGCAGCTTGGGTTGGTATCGCAGATCGTTTTGCTTATTCCACTGCTAAAGGCGCCGTAATGGCAATGACATTGTCCGTAGCAAAAGATTATTTAAAAGAAAATATTCGCTGCAATTCTATTTCACCTGCCAGGGTACATACGCCCTTTGTAGACGGCTTTATCGAAAAAAACTATCCTGATCAACAAGCGCAAATATTTGAAAAGCTATCACAATCTCAACCAATTGGCAGAATGGGTAAACCCGAAGAAATAGCTGCATTGGCCTTATTTTTAGCTAGCGAAGAAGCTGCATTTATAACAGGCAGTGATTATCCTATTGATGGTGGTTTTATTAAATTGAATAATTAAGTAGCATGAATCATATCAACCGATTATTAATTAGTAAGCTGGGTACAATGTCAATCTTATTGATTAATTGTATTTGCATGAATGCACAGCAAAAAATAAATCCCGCTTCAATCAAGGACAAAATGCAATGGTTTGCAGACGCCAAGTTGGGTATATTTATACATGCAGGAATTTATGCGGTAGATGGAATTGATGAATCATGGAGTTTTCATAACAAAAAAATTAGTTATGCCAATTACATGAAACAATTGAATGGGTTTACTTTAAAAAAATATAATCCTTCAGCTTGGGCTGAACTAATTCACGAAAGTGGAGCAAAATATGCTGTGATTACCACCAAGCATCATGATGGGGTTGCCATGTATGATACCAAAATGAATGAGCTGAGTAGCGTAAAAGCAACACCTGCCAAAAAAGATATGATTCAACCCTTCTTTGAAGAATTACGTAAGCGAAATATTAAAACGGGTGCTTATTATTCTTTAATTGATTGGTCACACCAAGATTATCCGGGCTTTATCAAAGATAGTACTAGGTATCAGGTTAAAAACGACTACGAGCGTTGGAACAGATTCAGGAATTTTTTTCAAGGGCAAATCAAAGAAATAGCCAATCAGTTTAATCCAGATTTGTGGTGGTTTGATGGAGACTGGGAACATAGTGCAGAAGAATGGGAATCAGAAAAAGTGCGAAGCATGATTCTGACTAAAAACCCCAAGGCAATCATCAATGGTCGTTTACAAGGTTATGGCGATTATGCCACCCCCGAACAAAATTTTCCAGTATCAAGACCAAAGGATAATTGGTGGGAACTCTGCATGACTACGAATGATAATTGGGGTTTTCATCACGATAATAATTGGAAAACACCTTATGAAGTAATTACCATTTTTGTAGATGCAGTTGCCAATGGAGGTAATTTGCTATTAGACATGGGGCCAATGGAAGATGGCACAATTCCTGCAGAACAAATTAATGTATTAAAAGAATTGGGTGCGTGGAATAAAAAAAATGGAGAAGCCATTTTCAATACCATTGGAGGTATCCCTCAAGGTCATTATTATGGACCTTCTACATTGTCAAAAGATTCAACCAGTTTATATCTTTTTGTAAATGGTAAAAACAGTTGCCAACTCATGTTAAAGGGATTAGAGAATCAAATAAAAGACATTACAGTTATAGGTTCTAGCATTAAACCAACACATAAAATAGTAGGAAAGATCAGTTGGAGTCATGTGCCAGGGTTGGTTTATATCAACCTTCCAGAAGCTGCATTAGACAAATATGTAACCGTCATTAAATTAACTTTAGATAAACCGATTAAATTATATAGAGGGCAGGGGGGATTATAACAATTTAAATTATAGCATATGAAATTGATACGATTTGGTGAATTAGGAAAAGAAAAGCCAGGCATTATAATGAATAACAAATGGTATGATTTGTCTGCATTTTTTACCGATTTTAATGAAGCTTTTTTTGAACAGGATGGTTTAAATCAACTCCAATCCTTTATTGCAAAAAATCCAACTTTACCAGAAGTAGATCAAAGCATTCGACTTGGTTCGCCTATAGCAAGACCTTCTAAAATCATCTGTATTGGTTTAAATTATATAGATCATTGTAAAGAAACCAATGCGCCCATTCCGGAAGAACCAATTATTTTTTTTAAATCTACCACTGCATTATGTGGCCCCAACGATCAATTGATTATCCCACGCAACAGTGAAAAGACCGATTGGGAGGTAGAACTTGCATTCGTGATGAGTAAGAAAGCAAGTTATGTAGAAGAAGCAAATGCTATGAATTATGTGGCAGGATATTGTTTACATAATGATTATAGTGAAAGAGCTTTTCAGTTAGAGCGTGGTGGACAATGGGCAAAGGGTAAAGGATGCGACAGTTTTGCTCCCCTTGGGCCCTGGTTAGCTACCAGGGATGAAATAGCTGATGTAAATAATTTAAACATGTGGTTGACCGTAAATGGTAAAACCTTTCAAAACAGTAATACCTCCAACTTGGTTTTTAAAATTCCCTTTTTAGTACATTATATCAGTCAGTTCATGACTTTACTGCCAGGTGATATCATTAGCACGGGCACGCCACCAGGAGTGGGTTTAGGCATAAAACCTGAACCAATATATATTAAGGCAGGGGATGATATTGAATTAGGAATTGAAGGGTTAGGCACTAGTAAACAAATAGCAGTTGCATATAAATAATGAATCATGGCTATACAGCAATTTTGTTTGGCATTAGATTTAATTGAAGACGAAGCTTTGATAGCTGATTATAAAGCCCATCATCAAGCTGTTTGGCCTGAAGTGATTCAAAGTATAAAAGATGCTGGGATTCATTTGTTGAATATTTATTGTGTGGGCAATCGTTTGTTCATGATTATTGAAGCAGATGAAACATTTTCGTTTGAGAAAAAAGCAAAGTTGGATGCTAGTAATGAAAAAGTGCAAGAATGGGAGCAGTTGATGTGGAAGTTTCAGCAGGCATTACCATGGGCAAAGCAAGGGGAGAAATGGATGTTGATGGAAAAAATATTTGAACTGCCATGAGAATAGATAGCCATCAACATTTTTGGAAGTACCATCCAATTAAAGATGCTTGGATTACCAATGAGATGCAGAAAATTCAGCGAGATTTTATGCCTCATGATTTATATGCATTATGTCAAGAAAATAATATTGATGGAGTTGTTGCAGTACAAGCTGATCAAAGTGAAACAGAAACTAATTTTCTTTTGCAATTGGCTGCGGATAATGATTTTATTAAAGGCGTCGTAGGTTGGATTGATTTGTGTGCTGAAAATATTTCAGATAGATTATTACATTATGCTGCGTGTAAAAAGCTAAAAGGATTTCGCCATATAGTTCAGGCTGAACCAGCGGATGATTTTTTACTCCGCCCCGATTTTTGTAGGGGCATTTCACATTTGGCTAATTATCCTTTCACTTATGACCTATTGATTTTCCCCAAACATTTACCTTTTGCAAAAACTGTAGTTGAAAAATTTCCTTCACAACCATTTGTAATTGATCATCTAGCCAAACCTGATTTTAAAAAAGCTAATTTTCTAGAATGGGAAAAAGGAATAAGGGCAATTGCGAATCATCAAAATGTTTATTGCAAAGTTTCTGGTTTAGTAACCGAAGCTGACTGGGAAAATTGGCATATACAAGATTTTACGTATTGCTTGGATGTGGTAACCGCATCATTTGGGGTAGATCGGTTGATGTTTGGAAGTGATTGGCCCGTTTGCTTACTAGGAGGTTCTTACACTGAAGTGATTAGTATAGTGGAACAATATTTTGCGAAACATTCAATGGAAGATCAAGAGAAAATATTTGGGTTGAACGCAATTCAATTTTATAATCTATAATTTACCATATGGATTTACAGCTAAAAGGGAAATCAATTATTGTTACAGGCGGTGCAAAAGGCATTGGCTTGGGGATTGCTAAAGTATTGGCAGCTGAAGGAGCAATCCCTTTTATTATAGGTAGGAGTGAAGCAGATAATAAAGCAGCCGTTGCAGCAATACAATCAGCTAATGGGCGAGCTCATTTTATAACTGCAGAGCTAACCAATCCTGTCGATTGCGAGAGAGCTGTAAATGAAGTACTGGCTATTGCTGGTAGAATTGACAGGTTAGTAAATAATGCAGGGGTGAATGACGGAGTGGGATTAGAGAATGGGAGCTATGAATCATTTATAGCATCCTTGCATAAAAACTTAGTACATTATTATTTGATGGCACAGTATGCATTGCCCGCATTGAAAAAATCAGCAGGGGCTATTGTAAATATTGGCTCTAAAACGGCAGAGACTGGTCAAGGAAATACATCTGCTTACGCAGCAGCAAATGGGGGAAGGAATGCGCTAACAAGAGAGTGGGCAGTAGAATTACTACAATATGGAATCAGGGTGAACGCAGTCATTGTTGCAGAATGTTTTACCCCACTGTATGAATCTTGGATTCAAACATTTGATCATCCAGAAGAGCAATTAAAAATGATTACCAATAAAATCCCCCTCGGCAAACGCATGACAACTGCAGAGGAAATTGCCAATATGGTTGCTTTTCTTTTATCTGAAAAATCTTCACATACTACTGGTCAGTTGATTCATGTAGATGGTGGGTACACCCATTTAGATAGGGCGATATAGCACACATTTTGAATTAACTGATTTTCAACAATTATTTCTTGAAATAGGTAAGCACTTTTTTGACTAATACGATTAGAACTAAAGCGAATATTCCACCTAAAATACCTAAAATAAATTCTTTTAAAATACTGGGCCACTGGGAAAGGATGTGGTGAAAATATTCAATGTTATGCGAAAAGATTCCGCCCGCTACAAGCAATAATGCAATGGTTCCAATCACAGAAAAAGCTTTGATAAACATAGGAAGCGCTTTCACTAATAACAAGCCAATTGTATTCAAAAATCCTTTTTTATTCGATTTTTCAATGAGCTGAAATCCCAAATCATCCATTCGAACAACCAACGCTACAATTCCATAAACACCTATGGTAGCTATTATAGAAACAACAGTTAGTGTTAAAATTTGTAAACTTAAAGTTTTGTCTAAGACCGTGCTTAAAGCAATAATTACTATTTCAATAGATAAAATAAAATCAGTAGTTATAGCAGATTTTATTTTTGCTTTTTCCAGTTCAGCTTCTTGTTTGATTACACCAGTTACCTCTTGCTTATTAGGTTCATTTTTATGAAAGAAATATTCTGCAATTTTTTCTACACCCTCATAAGCAAGGTAAAATCCTCCAATTATCAGAATTACTATAATAGCTTTTGGTAGAAATAAGTTTAGCAATAAAATTATGGGTACAATAATCAATTTATTAATGAATGAACCTTTTGTTATAGCCCACAAAACAGGGATTTCTCTTGATGATACAAATCCTGTTGATTTTTCCGCATTAACGGCTAAATCATCACCAAGAATTCCAGCTGTTTTTTTTGTTGCAAGCTTGGCGGTTATTGCAACGTCATCCATTAAAGCGGCTATATCATCTAAAATTGCAAAAAAACCTGAAGCCATAATTGTATTAAATTTGATTTAATTGCAAAGAAAACCTATTTATTCAATATAGTTAGCGATTCCTGCTATTGTTTGCAGGCATTGCTTCAATAACATGTATTTCGTTTCCATCAGGGTCTTTAATCTCGATAGTTTTTGCACCGTAGGGCATTCTTTCAATAATCGGGTGCTTGTATTTGCCTGATTTGTAATCGCTGCTCAATTCCATAAGCCTCTTCAGAAAAGCATCCATAGAATTTACCATAAAACCTAAGTGTACAAAACCTATATGTCCTGGTACGGAGGGTATTTCACTGATAACTTTAGTGGTGTCGTTAAGCCACTGTGATAAATGCAGTTCAATTCCTTCTCCAACTCTCAACCATTTTACAATATATTGGGGGCTGGGAGGAAATGGATACGGTATAGTGTCTAACTGAAAGACTTTTGTGTAAAATGTTACACTCTTTTCTAAATTCTTTACATCCAATAATGTATGGTTATACCATGCAGTCCTTTTTTGGGCAATTAAAAAGGATGCATTAAACAATAGAATTAGAAGAAGGAAAAACTTTATCATTGATTTTGTTTTTTCTTGTAAATTGAAGATGAAGCATGATTCCTAACTGTTCGTCGTTAGCGATGGCAATATCAAACCGGTATTCTTTTTTGTCTTCTTCCTAATAATAGAGTACCCTAAAATAATTGACTCTTTGTTTTCGTCATATTGTCCATGTGATTGCGTATTAACTGGTATAAAAGCAAAAATTACACTTTTTATACTATCCCATTCCTTGGCCTCTATTACAGAATGAGCTAGTTCTTCAACCTTGAATACTAACTTACGGTTTAAGTAATTCAACAGAAACGTCAGCACCTGCCGCATGTGATCGAGTTTGCATTAAACCAGCTGTGTCAGTCTTAACAAATATAATATAGTACGAATTATAACTAGTTTTGTCTAAAAGTGAATTTCGAATATCAGAAGCAATGCTTTTAAATTCTTTTGACGCAATAGCTGGATCTTTGGAAGGCAATTTTTTACTGTTAACGATACAGACTGTTAGAGTAGAATCTGTAACATCGTCTGCTTCCCAATTTTCAAATTCAATAACTTGAGCTTGGTATGCATTTTTAATACTGTCGATTACTTTTTCCTTATCAGAAAACTTTGGTTTGATTGAAGGTTGTTCTTTTCCTGAACACCCATAAAGTCCAATAAACAAAAGAATGATGAGGGTAGTAAATGATAATTTTGATTTCATAGAATATAGATTTTATTAATTGCACATAACGGCCGTGGCTTTACGTTGGTTGGATAATCTGTGTTGCTACTGCTGGCTTGGCCACTATAGATTCGATTAGCTAAAGCCAAATTACTGTATTTGGTTTGAAACTCCAAAGCTGATGGGCCATTGCTGAAAGCCAAACTTGCGTAAAGCCTTCTGTTGAATGCCGTTCAATCATTTTTCATGTTTGATTGGAATATCATAAATCATATCATAGTTATCTCCGTTATAAGTAAATTGTCCTAATGTTTTAAAACCATTTTTTTATAATAGTTCACAGCTATTTCATTGTCCATTTGTACACCACCCCACAAAATAATTCTTTTCATTTCCAGAGTCGTTAAGTCTGATAGAATAAAACGAAAAAGGTTATTACTAATTCCACATCTTTGCCATAAGTCCGCAACAGAAGGTGCAAAAGTGCAGTTAGCGGTTCGTGCTTTGTTTTCGTTGTTTGTTTTCTGTTGTTTCAAGTTTCATTCTCAACAAGGGATATTCCTTTCCTTGGTCATCTTTTTCTGTTCGTTCGTATGTTTTGAAGCCTAGTTTTTTGTAAAACTTAACCGCATTTGTGTTTTGTTCATTTACATCAACTTTTTCGGCGTTTAATTCTGAAAAAGCAAAGTCAGTCAGCTTTCTTCCAAGACCTTTTCCAATATATTCAGGCGAAAAGAAAAGCATTTCTATTTTTCGTTCAGCGAGACCAATAAATCCTGCTATTTCGTCATCTTGTTTTAGACAATAAACTTCAAATTCATTAAAATTGAAGGTCTGTACGAGTTGTTTGATTTCTTTAAAGTCACTCGGTTTTAAAAAGTTGTGTGTTGCCAATACAGATTTCTCCCAAACGTCAAGAACTTGATTTCGATATTTATCTGAATATTTTTCAATTATGAACTTCTCAAAAGACATAACATTATTTTAAATTAATTTTTATATTCTTAGTTTATAGAGGTTTCGTTTTAGCTTGACCGCTAACGTCCGTGTTTTTGCGAAGGCAGGGAATTCATTGATTGTCTAGCGCGGTACAAATACCCATTTGAAAATATGTTGTTGAAGTTAAGAACTAAAGCTGAACATTGAACGTCGAGCCCGAACCGCTGCTGATGCTTGCACATAGCTGATGTTAGAATGTCCAGCCCTGCTTTTGCAAATACTTTTGTTAGCGGCAGATGCATTACTCAGGTCTTCTATCCAGAGAAGTTTTTATTAACTCTCCATTCTCATTATATAATTTGAATTCACCTGTTGCTTTGTTTTGAATAAATTTTCCTTCTTGTTTTAATTGTCCATTTGAATGATAAAACCTTTCATATCCGTTTAATTTTCCTTCTTTATAATTTTGTTCATAATTAATAATCCCATTATCGAAGTAATAGATTGATTTTCCTTCTAATTCTCCATTTTTGTAGTTCGTAATTCTTTTGGGCTTGTCTATTGAATGATAAGCATATTGAATAAATTCACCTTCTCTAATTCCGTCTTTGAAGTTTTGAATTTCCCAAACCTTATTTTTAAGTAAGTGCAAATCTTGTGTAGAGTCTTCAGGAATTTTTTTGTCATATCGAAGTCGAGTTACTATACCTTCTGGGTCTAGATATTTAATCCATTTGCCGTCATAAATTCCATTTTTATATGAACCCTCTGATTCTAAGTATCCGTTATTATAGAAATATTTCCAATGTCCAACTGGTGTATTGTTTTCTAATTTGCCAACAGCGATTAAAACACCTGAATCATTTTTCCATTCAGAAGTAGAGGGATTTGATTTAAAATATTGCAGTGATTTATAATCGAACTCTGATACATACTTTTTTTGACGGCTTCTCGTACACAAATTTGTTGAAATTGCATTGTTCTGCAAATAAGCCCATATTAACCATTCTTCATTTTCTTTAACAAATAAACCACATGTAGCGTCACTTAATGCTGTATATATAGTCACTGTCTTTAAACCTATTTTTCCTTTAAATACTTCGTCAATTTGAAATTCAATTTGTCTTTGTCTGTATACAGTTTCTTTTGTATTTATTATTACCTTAGCCACTTTGCCTGAAATAATAAATTCACTGTTGTTGTAATCTTTTATAGTTACAGGGCCCCAAAAGTTTCCACAAGAACAAGCAATAAGATTAATAGGCAATGCTAATATAAAAATCAGAATTCGAATCATTTTATGAGTTTTAGGATGTGTCAAGCATTTGCCGCTAACGTTCCCACGCTTGGCGCAGGTTGGGAATAGTTGTTCCTACTGCTGGCTTGGCCACTACTGACGTGATTAGTTAAAGCCAAATTACTGAAGTTGATTTGAAACTCCAAAGCTGATGGACCATTGCTGAAAGCCCAACTTGCGTAAAGCCTTATGTTAGCAGTAGCCTTGTTAATTCTAAAATCAAGTAATGTCGCCGTACCAATATGCAGCTGTTACACCACCGTCCATAAGAAAATCACTCCCTGTTATAAATGCTCCATCTTGTCCCATTAATAAATTTGCAACATTTCCAACTTCGTCTGGTGTGCCTGCTCTACCTACTGCACAAGAGTTTATCATTTTTCTATACCCGTCTCCTCTTGGTCTATTTAGCTTTTCTTTTGCTAGAGGTGTAATAATAATGCCTAGACTAATTGTGTTTATTCTCGCACCTCGTTTTCCCCAGCGAACTGCTTCTGCCATTACTCGTAAAGAGTTTCCTCTTTTTGAAAGTTGATACGCGTGAAGTGAATCTTTTATATTGTCAAGTTGGAGAAATGGTAATGCAAGCAATTCTTCGGTTGGTATTGTAGCAAGTGCTTTGTTTTGTTCAATTGATAAAGGCTCTAATCTGTGTCCAGATTGTGAAGCAATTACAACACCTGAACCACCTTGTGAAATTACTTTTCCAAATTCTTCAAGCACAATTGCTGTTCCATATAAATCAACTTTTATAATAGTTTCAGGTGAAGCTTGCGAAGGTGAAACTCCAGCGGTATGAATTAATCCTACAATGTCACCAAATTCTAAAGCAACTTTAATCATAGAAATTATCGATTGCCTTGAAGTAACATCAACTGTTGTAGTACTTACTTGAAAACCTGCTTCGCTTAAAACCTCATCTGCCTTATTCGCATTTGCTTCGTTTATGTCTGCAAGTAAAATATGTTTATCTGCTCCAATTCTCCGCACAATAGCCTGTCCAATTGAGCCAGCTCCAACTACAACAATTATTTTTTTATTCATTCATTTACATCTTTACTGAGTATAAGTAAGGTTACTGCTAACGGCCGAGGCTTTACGCAGGGTGGGGAAGGATTGTTCCCGCTGCTGGCTTGGCCACTATAGACTCGATTAGCTAAAGCCAAATTACTGAAGCACATTTGAAATACCTAAGCTGATGGGCCATTGCTGAATCTCCAACTAGCGTAAAGCCTTCTGTTATGGGCTGTGTAAGTTAGCCTTTAAGTTTAATTAACTGTTCGAGCATTTTAGGAAGAAATGTCTCTTTTATTACCCAAACAATAGAATAATCTATTCCAAAATAGTCGTGAACAATTCTGTTTCTGAAGCCACGTATTTTATGCCAGTCAATTTCTGAATGCATCTCCTTAAAATCTTCGGGTAATCTGTTAGCCGCTTCTCCTATGATTTCGAAATTTCTGATTACAGCATCTACTGTTTTTGAGTCAGCTGAAAATTGCTCCAGAGTCAAGCCATAAGTATAATCAAGGATTTTATGTCCACTATCAAGGATATCGCCAATTAGTAGGTCTGTAGATCTTTTAGACATAAATGATATCAGATTCTATGGCTTGAAAATACTTCTGCTTGATTCCGTTTCTCGATACAAGATCTATTTTTCTTTTAATCTTCTGTTCGAGGTAATCGGCCAAATCAATGAATTCAATTCCGATAGGCTTAGAAAAATCTACAATGATATCGATATCGCTTGTTGTTGGTGAAAAATCATTGCGCACCACTGATCCAAAAAGGCCAATAGAGCTGATAGAATACTTTTCCATTAGCTCTGGTTTGAGTCTAAGCAGCAAATCTTTTATGGATTCCAACTGTGTCATACTTCAAAGATACGAAACCTGATAATAAATAGCCCATAACGTCCGTGGCTTTACGCTGGTTGGATAATCTGTGTTAATACAGCTGGCTTGGCCACTAAAGACTCAATTAGTTTAAGCCAAATTACTGAAGCCGATTTGAAAAACCAAAGGTGATGGGCCATTGCTGAAAGCCTTTTGTTAGGCACAGATTTTCTACCATACAATTTCAGGGAATTCGGAAAATCCCAAATCCGTTACTTCACAATTCTGTTGTTTTGCAGATATTCGAAAAGAAGCAATTATATTTTTGTATTCTTCTTTCCAACTTGAAAAATGTCCATCCAGAAGATGTGGGATTTTACGAAACCTTGTCTTACCACTTTTCATTGTCACATACTTTATGTGCAAAGCTTGGTAAATGATAAATGCAAATTCATCTGTAATATTAATACCATGTCCAATATAATTTTTGATGTGATTTGCCCCTTCAGAGTCATAGTCAAATAGGGATGCTTCAACTGTGTATTCGAGATTATAAAGGATTGCTTGTTGAAGTTTATCGCTTTGAATAAAGCCTGCATTAAATCGTAAAACATTAATAAAAATTAAAACATCTGTCCAAACAAGTTGAAAGCCGTATAAAGTATGTTCAGTATTGTCGCCTGAATAGGTAAACTTTTCTGTCAAGCGGTTTCCGTAAGATGCTTTACGAACTTCATAAGCAAAATTCATTAAAAGATTGCTTTGAGCTTTTTGTATATTGTTTTTAGTTTCGTCTAAGGTTTCAGCAAAATGGTGAATAGTGTCATACAGAAAATTCAATTCCGCAAAGTTCCCAAAAATTGAAATCCCTGTCCCATTTTTAGTTGGATATGATTGAAGCATAGTCTTTTGAGTTGTTTATCTAAAATTGTGCCTAACGGCCGAGGCTTTACGCAGGGTGGGGAAGGATTGTTCCCTCTGCTGGCTTGGCCACTACTGACGTGATTAGCTAAAGCCAAATTACTGAAGTTGATTTGAAACTCCAAAGCTGATGGGCCATTGCTGAAAGCCCAACTTGCGTAAAGCCTTTTGTTGGCAGCAGTTTTATTACTGTCCGCCACCAAGGTATTTAGATTTTTTTAGAAACTTCACAACACTTTTCTTACTAAAATCTAATTCAATTATCTGTTTCAAGGCTTTTGTTTTATCACTTGTATTTTCGTAATAAGACTTACAAATTACATAACCAATATAATACCCTAAGTCTGCTTTCCCTATTGGAGCTTGCCCACCATTGTAAAGCCATTCTTTAGTTTCTTGTCCGTACATATCTTGTTTAAATAATTCCCATAGCATTTTTTCATTTGCTTTACCATAGGTCATATATGGTGATTGTATTGGTTTGTCAAGTAGCAATTCTGCTATGAAATCACAAGCACCTTCTTTTATGCAATTACCTAATAAGTTTGTGTTATTCCCATTTTGTTGAGTGTGTCCTAATTCGTGAGCAACCATTGAAAGAACACTTGTATTAAGTTT
>NZ_JBHYEI010000001.1:135937-1572473 GCF_051860225.1 Sediminibacterium sp. | reverse complement strand
CGTGTTGAACAATTATTAAATGATAGACCAGTTAGAAAATTTAATTACTTAACCCCTAATCAAGTGCTACAACAAAAAATTGCACTTATTACTTGAACTTAGATTTCTCTATCTTTTCTTGATTTATCTTTTCTTCTTCGGCCATTTTCAACACATTTTCAATAGCTAACTTTTTCCTTCGCTCATCACTTTCAAGTTTCTTTTTCAATTTAAAATCAAGATATTCTTTGTCATATTTCGGGTTTGTAATCCAATAAATATCTACAGAATCAGACAATAAGAATTCTTTGAGACTTTCTTCGTCTAAAATTTGATTTGATAAATCAATTTCAATACAAGCAATACCAGATTTACGAATTTTATTCTTTTTTAACTCGTCAATAAAATGTGTATTGGCAAATTCAATAAATAGTTTTTTGGATTGCTTTACACAAATTGCATCGGGAACAAAACTTTCATTTTTGAATTTGATACTTTTTTCTAAAATTATTTCTTCAAATGAGACTAGTCGAGATTTCTTAAATTTAGATCTAGCATTCTCGGGATTATAGTCATAGTGATATTGGGGTGTTAAAATGGTTTTGGTCTCCCCAAGTATTTTTTTTGCTAATAAATGTAAAGAGGTTTCAAATGCGCCATCGCATTCTACTCCTGAATGGTGTGCAAAATGAATTACTTTTTTATTTTTCGGATTGTTTTTTGCAACTAAAGCTTGATTACAACATGCACAAATACATTTACAAGAAAGTCCATTTGAAACAGTAGAAATATGTTTTAACTCACCGTTTAAAATACCATAGGTCAAAAGTTTTTCATTTGCCAAAACTAGGAGATTATTTAAATTTAAAAAGAATAGAAATATTATTTACCAAACAATCCATAACCAAGAGATAAAAACCAACTTCCTCTAAATCTATCTCGAGTAATGTCCGTTGGTGCTGGATTGTATTTATCTGTTGTATTATAATTACTTGAAAGTCTTTTAACAGGACCTCCAATCCTACCAAAAGTTAACGCAAGTTTATTTGTACGTCCAAATAGTAAACCTGCTCCAATCATTACACGAACTTGAGGATTTTTTTCAAGCGTCAATCCTGGACCAAATGATATAAATCCTCCGAAATCACTTGTATTACTAAAATAACCACCAAAATGCATTAAAGCATTAATTCCAGCACTTACTCCAGAATTGTTTTCTTGAAGTATTGAATAGTTAAGTGTATCCAACTTTATAGGGTTAATACCATTGGGTTGTACTCGCGTAAGAATTGAAAACTCATCATTCTTCAACCCGCTTACAAAAACACCTGTTGTGAATGCCCATATTCTATTTGGATGTTTTTTTAGTTCAAAAGTAGTATTATATGATTGTGGTGTTTTATTAGCATCAATTCCAGTTATATCAATAGCAAACTTTGTTATATCACTTTTTACTTCAAATGGCAAAGAAATAAATTCAGTAGCTGGAGGTGTTGCATTTAACTTCTTATATTCTCTTGCAATAAATACTTCATTGAAAGTGGTATCAAATTTATTAAGAAAATGAGCAAATCCAACTTTATATGCACTTAGCATGCTGTCTGAAGTTGCAAGTGGAATACATTTATTAACAATATCATATTTGGGTAATATCGAATCGTAGTAATTCAAGAAATAACTTTCAATTTCCTTCTCAAATTCTAGTCTTCGTTGAATGATTGCTTCTGCTCCTTCTCTAAACTTTATAGCTGTTAATGGATTCAGATTGTTTTCATAAACAAGCTTATCGGCATTTTTTATGACTTGATCTCTAAATTTAAAATGAAAATCAAATAATTTTATTCTCATTTCTGTCATAAATGGCATTATAAGGGGAACAGATTTATCACAATCATTTTGACTTATAAGGTCAGTAATTTTTTTTGCCTTGCCCTCCTCTACCTTATACTCTAACATCATTTTTTTTAAATTCGTTGAAAGGCCTTCAGTTTGAGTAGATGAAGAAACAAATTCATTCAAATTGCGAACACTGTAACCCGTTAGATTACCCAATAGACTATTAAAACCATCCCCGAAATTAAATACGTTGAAAAGTGCTGGTGGAGTTCCAATATTTACAAATGAATCGGTTTTATTAATGTTTACCTTATAAAGATTAGTAGGAATATTAATTACTTTAATTTGAACATCTTTTGCTTCTTGCAACTGAACTTTAGTAGGATATTCAATTGTTTTTGTTTTAAAATCAATCTTTACGGTGGTCTGAGAAAATGCTCCTA
Source organism: Sediminibacterium sp. (assembly GCF_051860225.1). Classification (GTDB taxonomy): domain Bacteria; phylum Bacteroidota; class Bacteroidia; order Chitinophagales; family Chitinophagaceae; genus Sediminibacterium. Next base: position 1,570,215 of record NZ_JBHYEI010000001.1, on the reverse strand, counting down.
AACTAAAGGAACAAAGTAAAATAAGTGAAAAGAAGATATTTTTCATTGTAGTTGGTTTAAAAGGTTTAATATTTTAGAAATAGGTATATAGCTTTTTGAATGAAGGTCTAGATTAAAAATTGAGAATTTGCTTTTCTAAAATACATAATAATGATTTTGACATCTTCCTAAAATCGGCCTAGTTAAAAATAGAAGAAACAGGTATTACAAGAACTAATTTGTACCGATTATGATGATCCGTTGTTGGGTTTATTCTGTCACTTTTTATGTTCATATTCATAACTCATAGAATACTATATTTTTTCATTTTTATAATAATCTCTTTTTATAAATTATACTGACAAAACAACTAATAAACAATGGAAATAATTAAAATTCGAGTTGAGAATCAAATTAAAATTATATATCCTTACTAAAATTTAAATTTAATTTATCTAAAGTTTTTAATCGCTCTTCATGTGGAAGATTCTCTAAGGAAATTGGCCACTTATTAGAAATTCTATTATTCAAAAACTGTTCCTTTTTTGTTGCCCATCTTAAATTATTAAGATTGTTATTCAAAGGATTTGTATCTATATGGTCAACAGTATGCTCTGGTGTAGGTGGATTTCCGAGAAATGCAATTGCAACCAGCCTATGAACAAAACGTCTATATGTATTGCCATCTTTCCCTTTAAAGTCACTTAAAATAACTAAAAGGTAGGCAGAAGATACTGTTCCATTTTTTCGACGTTGAACTTCTCTTTTTTGCACCTTCATTTTACCAGTCAAAGTATGTTTTACCCTCCCCTGACTACTAACAAGATATTGTGGAAATTCCTTAATTGGTTTCCATTGTTCTTCGTCTGGAAATAATGAAAAGTTCATAAACACCAATTTTTTATTTAATAATTCGTTTATCTTCTGGGTTGATTTATCGTCCTCTCAATAAAAGTATAATTAGAAAATGAGAATAAACATTAAATTAGGACATAGTCTAATCACAATAAAATGAAAATATTTAGGCCATAATCATAGCGCCAAAAAAAAACAAAAAGAAATTGAAGTTTCATTTTACTATTCATTCGTTAACATTTTTACAAGTAAACCAACTGCTGTTAACTTATAAATTGAAGGAACACCTTTTGCTAAAATTTTTCTTTCCTCATAATCTAATCTCTGTTGTTGATTTCTAAACGAGTAGTCAGAATAATCTTTGTTATTTTTTAAATCAATCTCTTTTATAATTTCCCAAATTCGATTCTTATTTGAATTAGGTAATCGTCTTTTAATTTCAGTTGCAAGTTGTTCTGCTGATAATGGATATTCTTTCAATTTATCTTCTCTTACTTTTTTTATGACTTCAACTTGATTAATAGGTGTAATATCTCCAACCAATTTTAAAGTCATTGCACCTTTCTTTTCTGCAAACTGTCCTTCTTTAATAATTTGAAATCCACTTAATAAGTTCTCGTCAACTACCAAAATTTGATTATTCCCTTTTTCGATTATTCCTTTTTCAGAGTCAAGTATTGCAGCATTTTGTGGTCCACTTTTACCTATTTTTTGAACTAAATCCATCCATTGGTGATTTGTTTGCTCAATTCGTTTTTGTATTATTGATTCTAGTTCTGCTGATTGGATTTTTTGTGTACGACCACCATACCTAAAATAGACTTCACCATTTTTTAAGATTTGATCTTTGCCTTCATCTTTTTTACAAATAATTGGTTTTATTACAGCCTCATAAATGTAGAAAAAACCAAAATTCATATTCTTAAATTCATAAAGTTCGTGCTCCCATTGTATATTTGAAGAAAATATATCAAGCAAATAACCTGAAATTTTTTCCGGGTCAATTTTATCAAATTGTTCAGAAGCACTTGAAGATAGACCTACCAATTCTCTTTTGGGTCTATCCTTAACACCAAAAATTAAATAGCCCCCTTTATTATTAGCAAATGCTGAAAAATCTCGAAAATAGTCAGCAAGTCCCTTTAAATTAAAGGACTCTTTAAATTCAATAAACTGGCTTTCTCGATGATATAGATTTCCATCCTCTTTCAGTTTTAAAAACTCTGCAGCAATTTTGGAATTTAATTTTTCAGACATTTAAAAGGTCATATTTTAATGATGATTAATAATTTTAGGCTTAGCCACAAATTAAAAGTTTGATTTAAATTAAATTACAGAAGTTCATTAGTACTAGCAAAGTTGATAGTCCATTGTAAAAATTCCTAACTTACTAAAAGTATTTTGTTATCAGTTGGAATTTAAAAACTATGAAGATTCAATTTACTTCTAATATTTTCAGCATGTTGAAGTCGAACATCTCTATCTTCACCATAATTAACAGATTCAAATAATATAACTTCGATATCAGCTAAATTAGTATAAGTAGATTTCTTCCCAGTTTGTATAAGTTTGGTAATTGCTTCTATTGCATCATCAAATTTAACAATACTAATTTCACTTGGAATTTGAGATAAATCCTTTAAAACACAGTCACCATAAAAGACGATTAAGGAATAAAAGGGAATATCTTCTAAGTTGGACAATCTACTCTTTAGGTACTTTATATGACTGTTGTTCTGAAAAACTGGATTATAAAAAGAATACTTCTGTTTACCATAGGCTAATACTTGAACCCATTTTGTTTGATTTCCAGTCCCAAATATCCAACCACTTAAATGTTTTACTTCAATTACTATAATGCCAACCTCTGTTAGTATAACTATATCAACTTGTGAGTAACTCCCATCAGATTTCTTAACATATAAATCATGAAAGATCCTTTCAGAAGAAAACCCATTCTTTAGAAGTCTTAGTACTAAGTCCCTTTCTGACCAAGTACCCCTGCTCCTATTAGTTACAGTTCTAAGTAACTTATCATTTTGAATATCTCGATAAATAATAACAAGAGCAAGGGAAACCAAGAATAGTATGATAATCCAAATAGTCATATAAAAATTGTGCTCCTAGTATTTTCCTCTGCTTATTTGATACTTAGTTTGGAAATTCTATAGCGACAGCACTGTGTAAAATACTCTTGAATAATCTGATTGTTAAAGTATATAATGATTTTTTAAATCAACCTATTTCAGAACTTGAAAATATATCGTTGAATTGTAATTCCCTCTTTCTACACTTACACAAAAATACTTTTTGTATGAAGAATTATTTTGAATTGACTTGTATTAATATAGATTCATTAAAGTCGTTAGTTTTAATAATATCACAAGGATAATTAATATTAGCAAATTCTTCCTTTATTAATTTTGCAATTGTAAGATTTGTTTCGCCATTAGTATAAATCTTTATTCCTGTTGGTGGGGGAATCATAACATTTTGGTTATTCTTTACTTCAGTATTCCAGCCAATGCCAATTAAAAAATTTTTTAACTCTATTGAAAAATTCATTGGCTCAGTGTTGTTTGAAATATTGCAAATAATTAATACTCTTATTCCCTGATAATACTTCAATTTATTTGTCAAAGACTCTTTTACAAAGTCTGGTAGAAATCTATCAGAAACTGCAAGTCTTAACTGAAGAAGTTCCATTTCTAGTTCCTTACTTTTAAGTTCTGCCTTTGCTGCTTTTTCATTTGAACTTGCTGCCTTCTCAAAAGCTGTAGCTGCATCTTTTTTTGCCTTTTCAGAATCTCTTCTTGCTAATGCAGAACTTTCATTTGCTTTTGCGATTTCTAACAAATCTTGTTGTCTTTGAGCATTTAATAAAATTGCTTGTTGATTTTTAAAATAAAATGCAAAAACAGCAGCAATCAATGTTAGTACTAAAGCTATTAATGTTATGTAGTCTGTTATTTTAATTTTTTTATCAAGATTCATTGGCAGAATTATAAAAAAGAGGATTACAGTTATTAGTAATAGTAGAGCAATTATTAAAATAAAAAATTTGTATTTATAAATCATATTTTGAACTATTCTGTTAGTGACCTAGTTAAGTATTAATGACTATGATTTTAAAATTCAATAAAACGCTTTCCATTACAATCCCAACAAATCCCATTTTCAACGTGACGGTATTGTGGTATATAGCCAGCTCCACAACATTTAGTACAAGGTGTTAATTCCCCAATTTGAATATTATTCGAGTCTAGAATAGGAACCTTTTCACTTTTATGGAGTTCTTCATGACATTTCCAACAAACTGTCTTGAGACTTTTAGATGGGTATTCCCATGGCATTTTATCCAACTGATAGTAAGTATGATGAACATGAAGACCGTGAACGACTAAATATTTTGCTTTAGTTATAAAATTCTTTTGTTTAAATGGATTTTTACTTCCTATAAAACGGTAAGAATTGAAACTTGTAAATGGAATATCTACCTCGCTGATTGCTACAATATACCTGTGTGTTTCAATAATTTCAAAATAAACTAGGTAATTATAAAGTTCGTTAAACCCTAAAGTATTTCTATCCTTAATGTATAACATATAAGTCATTCCATCAAAGTGAACTACACTACTATTTTGGAGACCGGAAAAATTCCATCCTAAGCAAAGCTCATTATTATTTATCTCACTCCTATTTATATAACCAACTTTTAAGCCCATTAAATGATTGTAATTGGAACAGATTTGACATGTTTGTTTGTCTCTGGTTACAATCTCTTTCCTTTTGACTTTCCATTCTGGCATTTCAAGAAGTTCACTGTATGTTGGCATCTAGAATAAAATTTAAGTAGTAAATCATTTTCCGTTTGTTTCAAATTCTTTAAGTGTTTTACCATTGATTAATTTCCACTCAAGTGGCCCATTAGCATTTCTTCCCATGACCATAACCGCTGCTGTTGAAGGACTGCTAAAAACATAATCTTCGGTAAAAACTAGAACATCTTCGGTTAATTGTAAAATACCTTTATCAATAAGAGATTCCCTTAGATTTAGAAATGGAATAGAAATTGAATTAACTGTTGTTGCTGAAGCTTTAGACCCTTTAAAAACCACAAATCCTTCTGAGGTCGGCTCACCCATTGCATCAGCACCTCTTGATGCCTTTATAAAAAACGTTTCGTGTTTCTGAATAGATTTGATTTCTCTTTTGTCATCAAAAACTTTATGACCTAGTGTGTTTACTAAAAGTTTAATGTTTTCAATAAACTCTTCCATTTCCGCTCTATCTGACTCAGAAATGGATGACTGGGTAGGGATTATTGCATTTTCGATTTTATACCTATTAGCCTGTTTAGCTAATTCATGAAGCCGATTTTCAAGATATTTAATATGGGCTTTATTAAGATTTTCATCTTTGCTAATAAATACAATAGCCTCATTCCAAAATTCTTTTTGAGTTACTTGTTGGTTCAACCTTCGTAGTATTGACTCTGCTTCGCCAATGTAAACCTGATCTGTTTGGTCTTCAAGTTTTCCAAATAATAAATATACCCCTGTGCTATTTAGTTCTTCACGATTTCCACTATCTTTTACCTTGATCCTGGATATTTTATAGGCTTTGCCAGTCCAGTTAGATAACTCACAACTAATACGCCCATTGGGATCACCATCTAAAAGAAACAGTTTTATTGTCTTCCCAAATTTCATTGATTATTGAATTTAACTCCTTTCAAAATAGTATAAAATAACTTATCTCAACCTATGTAATGATTATTAATCAGATACGATTTCAAATATTCTGCTTTCTATGGTATAAAATGACAATTATACCTAAAGCATAAATGAGCATTGGTCAAAATTTCTCCCTTTAAAACACACACTCTTTAGTGGGTCACTTTCATCTGAATATGCAATAGGAATAAATTGGGACCCTGAATTCCAAAAGAATATAATTTTTTGATTTATTTGCAAACAAAAGTGACAAAAATCATTTGATGGAATCCTTTATTAATTCTAAATACTGAATATAACTTTTTGTGCTTTCCAACATACTTGAAGCTTTTACTTCCTTGTATCTTTTGAGACCAAGATATGGAGATGCATCTAATTCTGCTTTTGAATTTTTAAAAATCACCCAGTCATCATGTGTTTTATTAAACAAAAGCAGCTTGATTTCAGCATACTCCTTTGGTTCAAATTTTGATCTTAACTCTAATACAAGTTTATTAATATACTCTTGCATGTTCACTAGCTCTTCCCAAAGTGAAATTATTTGGTTTATTGATTGATATGATTGTTTATTAGTTATTTCTGGTGTTAATTGTGGTATATTACTTTGAATTGGTATGATTAGAAAATTATTTTAAAACGATAAAAGTTCTTCTTTCACAAAGAATAAAAATTAATCAAACTAAAGAAGTGTATTATCAATGACCTTGAAAAACGGGCTAATGCTTTATTAATCATCTTCACTCCATGTTTTAAACATACTACCAATCATCGTCAATCAATCAGCTTTGCTGGGTTAAGTTCAACAGAATATTCTAATGAGACTAATATAAAAGGAAGCAACCGCTTCTATAAAAAAGGTGGCAAACCAATTCGTGATGTTTTATACATGTGTGCCATGAATGCTAAATAAACTAATGAGGCTTGTAAACTACTTTTTGACAGACTGAAAGCGAATGGCAAAACTGGGAAACAAGCACTAATAGCACTTATGAACAAGCTATTAAAACAAGTATTTGCTGTAGTAAAAAACAATTCTCTTTATCAACCTAATTACTGTTCAACTTTACATTAAAAAGGTAGTTTTTTATATGGTTTTTGTACAGTTCATGTTACAAGCTGCTCTTCATTCTTTCAACGGTCTTTCGTGTCAAGTTTGCACTATCCTTGTGCGGTTGGTCAGGCATACTCTTTTGCAAGGTTAGTTTTTGTATGTCGGATTTATGTGACTTGCAAATGCGCTTGACTTGGTGAGTTATCTTATCTTGGCCCCATAAAACGGTCACCATTAAAATGAATCATATGTGTTGGATTGTCTGCAATCCATACCTCAGTTTCCCATGCTATGTCTGCCATATGGCTACGAAAAACGCTGCGATCAGGAAAAGCTGTAACATATACTTTGCCTGATTTACAATTAGCTAGCATCTTTTCTAAATCAATTATTCTTTGAGGAGACATTGGACCCACAGATGTTACTGCTTCAATTAAAAACAACCAATCTTTCTTTTGATCGTAAAGAATTATATCTGGAAGTTTTGTATCAATAGCGATTGGAATTTTTAATTTAGCTAAAAGCTTTTTATCCATGTGGGAATCTTTATCTGAAGTATCGCCTAAGTATACAACTACACTACCTTGTGCAAAGACAGACGCAAAATCCTTAATAATTGCTGCTTGCAATTGATTGTGTACACCAGGTGCAAATTCAAATTCTTCACCGCTTGACAGCTTAATAGGGATTTTTAAAAGATTTCTTGCTTTTGCATATTTTTCACTCAAAGTGCCAACCTCTTTTTTGTATTCAGAAAGCTCGGTCTCGAAATTTGCACTACCTACGCTTCTTATTACTTTTAATACTTCTAAAGTAAGTCTGTAGTGATTATTTTTACTATTCGGAGAAAGTCCGGGCTCTTCTGGATTGTGTTCGCAGATACCCGCTTGAACAAATGGTTTTACTGTTTCGTCACGAAATGATTCTCTGCTATTTTCTTTGTATTTTTTGACCTTTGAGTAATTCTGATTTATGAACTGCATAATTCCCGGATATTTTCCTTTTCCGTCTTTGCTACCAACTACAGACATACTAATTTGAGTGGCATCTGACCAATTAGAATTTACCTTTAAATTAGCAAAAGCTAACAAAGCTAAAGCAGAACGTTCATTTTGTTGTTTTAGCGGTAAGCCTAATTCCTTTAGAAGCTTGAGAGCTTCTTTAACTTTTTTCATTTGTAATTAATTCGTCAATGTTATAAAATTCGTCTACAATTAGACTTGCAAACTCCGCTGAATAGTTATTTGCCAAAATAAGTTGGTCACCAATTGCTTTAATATCGTGTAGTGGGGGTAAGGGCATTTCCCTTAATTCAGTTGCACTCACATTTATATTTCCGTTAAAGGTTCTGAAATATGTGTCAAAGAGATTACTGTTTAACAAGGCAGCAAGTCCTAATATTTCATTTCTTTCAAGATGCCCTTTTGGTCTGTAAATATAGTTTAGATGATTTTCAACACCTATATATTCTGCTTGAGTAATATCTACAAAGTAAGGCGTTGCAACCAGCCTACTTTTATCGTCCTTTGCACTAAACCGACGGAGAAAAACGTAGTTCTTATTTGGAATTAAAAGTGATTTGGTTGCTTCACAAATTTGAATGTATTGAGGCTTATTCCTTTTAGTAACAGGCCAGTCAAATTGCATTTTAGTTGTATTGATAAGCTGATACAACGGAACTAAAAAAACTGTTCCATTTTGGTATTGCTCAAATAAATATTGAGTTGCTCTGAATGAAACAACTGGGCCTGTTGAAATTTGAATATCGTACTGTCGTAAACTACCTGCCCATGATTTAAACAACTTGATTACTTTATCATCTGTTTCATTAGTTGGAAGGTGAATGATTTTTTCTTTTGACTTTAAGTCAATGAGTTCGTCAGTTTTATAAATCTTTTCAGTAAAACTTTCAATATCTCTTATTCCGTTGGAATGTGTTACAAGTATTGAAGATAAATGCTCATTAAGTTTTTGCTTCCTACCTTTTAAGATTAAAGTTTCTTGAAGAACACAGTCACGGTCAAAAGTGTCAGTCCTTGAGCCGAATAAATGAATATGTTCAATTTCTATCTCTTGAAAGAAAGCTTCACGAAACGCCCTGAAGTAATTGCCTGAAGCAAAACTTCTCGGCGTGATAAAAATTAGTTCGCCGCCTTCTTTTAAAATCTTCGTTGCCACCATCATAAAGATTGAATAAATATTAGGTTGCCCCCAAACAATAGACTTTGCTACAGTTGCCCGTTTATCATCCTTTGATATTTTGAAATAGGGTGGATTTGAAATTACTATATCGTAAGTAGCATTTTTGGGTTCAGAAAAGAGAGTAGCTGAAACCTGAAAACAATCTTTGTTTTCAAGTACAAAATCATTTGTGTCAAGCGTTGCTTTAAATTTAATTTTATGTTGCTTTAGCCATTTGCCTAAATAATCAAGCACTGCTTGTGTGTAAGGTAAAATGTCTTGGTCGGTTTCATAAACTACGAGTTCTATTTCCTTTAAATTGTCATTATGCTTTACAAGTGTTTCAATGAGTGAACTTGAAAGAGTGGCAGTGCCGCAACCTGGGTCAAGTATTTTAAATTTGTCTTTTGTCTGTTTGGTGAGTCCTGCCATGAAATGAGCAATTTCTGTCGGAGTAAAAAACTGTCCATTTTCCTTCTTGTGCTGTGTCGAAACAGTTTTAGCATAAAGCTGTCCAACCCTGTCTGCAAAGTGGCTTGGTAACTCATTGGTGAGTGGTTTTATGTCTATCACTGCTGTCATACCAACAAATTTAGTAAATCTGTTACTGTTTGAAGCGGTTTCGATTTATTAATGTCGGTGGTTGATCTGGGATAGCAAAATTTTAGCTCTTTTGCAAGGTTGGCTTTGTGTCAAGATTTGTGTGCCTTGCAAATGTGCTAAAATGAGTGGTAGCTTGCTGAAGCCCTCTCTGTCGGACCACAATTAAGAAGGGAATGCTCCAATAGGGTGACTCATAACGTTTTGCCGCTTGGCGTTCGTGCGGGATTTAGGAGCACTTTACTGTCAACATACCACTAAAGGTCAATAGGAGCACTGCGATTGAATTTAAGCACGTCTCACCGCATGACGCCAAATGGCTGTTGGCGGTAGTTTTTCTTAGTTTTTGAGTGTTGTATTGCAATATGGATGTGTTATTTGTCCGTTGTCAATAGTTCCAAGTCCACCGTCTTGTTTTCTGTCAATATGGTCAATTGAAATTGAATTTCTATGAATGTAACCACCGCATAATTTACATTTAGGAGCATTTGAAAGTGCTTCTTTTATGTATATAGCGGATTTTCTTTCTGTCGAGAATTTGTTAGAAGTAATTTCATTTTGCTCAACTGTTAATGTCAAATAGTTGAATTTGCTAGTCTTAATGAGTTGCGTGATTACTTCACTTTCATTAACACCGTTTTGAAAGAGTTCAATTACTGCAAAGTAAAAATCTTTAATTTGGCTGTAACTCGCAGTTGCACTTCTGTATTTACGATTTATCTGTTGTATTAAAGAGTCATTTTGCAATAATATATTTTCAAAATTTGGTCTTACCAAGCAGAACTCAATTAGTTTCTTTTTTTCTTCAAGTTCTTTTACAAATGCGAGAGTTGCATAAAACGAAGCTACCTTGTGTCTGCCATCTTGCGAATAAAAATATACAACTGGATGTAGTCCTAATGATGATGAATGATTACTATTAATTCGCCAAGCTATTCGCCTTGTTTGTTTAAGAATATTAACGGTTTCGTCTCCGGTTAAATCATCTGGCAAGCTTTCCCTAAAGTCAGTTGGAATGTTGTTTACAATGTTTATAAACTCAAGAATTAAAGGCAAAGTTTGTGCAGAGTAATTTTTACCACCAACTGGTATGTCCAATGTTTTTATTGGTGTTTCAAGTTTTGGTGCAAATAATACTGAATTGATTTCTTTAGCCAACTCTTGTATTGTTGTTTGATTTTCTTTTGAGAAATTGGACCAATATTTATGTCCTTTTCCACTTCGAATTATTGCTCGTGCCGCAATACAATTAGGCTTTTTGCGTGCTTCGAGTAAAACTAATTCGGTCTTGTCTATTGGTGCTGCTTGTTGGTTGATTTTAAAAAATGAGTTCTCAGCTTTGTTAGCACCGCCATCAACCCATTGTAATTGAATTGCTAATGCTGCAAGGTTTTTAGCTTTTCTCTGGATGTCTGGTGATACCTTTTCGGGATTTGTTAATGCTAATTTAAAATCTGAATATGAACCGATTCTTTTCCGAATTAGTTTTCGAGTTTCTTCAGCAATCTCAATTTGTTCGTCAGGAATTATGCCATCATAAAACAGTTTTGAAATTGATCCGTCCCCATAGTCATCATTTATCCAAGCAGCCAAAGAACTAAGCCTATGTGAACCGTCAATTACAAATAAGTAACCACCTGTGCTTCTCCACAAGATAATTGCTGGGATAAGGTCTCCATCTAGAAAACTCTCTATAAAGTCAGCAATTTTTTTACTGTCCCATTCATTTGTTTCTCTTTGAAAATCTGGTTTGCGAACATTAGAAAAAAAGAATGAGTCAGATTTGATGTCTTCTATTGAAAGTGTTTCTTTCTTTTTTCCTGGTGTTGCGTTTTCTTCAACTTCAAAGTCTTCTCTGGGTATAATTGCGTCTAAGTTAACTTTTGCCATTTCGTTGTTTTATAGTTATACTATCGTAATTTAAAATTACCGCCAACACGGTAAAGCACGTTACTCAAAAAAGAAAATCAAATTTGAGCAATCTGTCATTTAACATATTATGGGAATACATTTTATATTATAGTTGCGTAAATACCGTTATCCATTTTTATTGTTGATTGATAAGACAACCATTATACTTTTTATATTTCTTCATTCTTATCACAGCACCGCCCCCTGACTCCCAGACAATAGATTGCAAGGGTCAGTAAGTGATTACGAACAGTAATAATTGGGGGTAATAAATAACAAATTGGGGTACTGTGAATATAAGAAGAAAGGGTGATATGACGAAAAAATTGTATTTTTCCTCGTGCGCATCTAGATGAGGTGAGGAATTGTCGTCGCAACGTAGTTGCTCCGACTTTCTGTTGGGGGGCTTTACACAAAACCTTCAATGGCCTTGCCATTGTGGTTTTTTTGTTCGCATCCACTTAGCCAAGTAAACTTGGCACGCTCGCAAACAAAAAAACCCCTCAACTGCGTTGAGAGGTTTTGTGTAGCGAGGATGGGAATTGAACCCATCACCTCAGGGTTATGAATCCTGCGCTCTAACCAACTGAGCTACCTCGCCGGATATTTGTATTCGGGGTGCAAATATAGGGGGTTTCGGTAAAAAGAAAAAGCTAGTAGTTCAACAATTTGCCAATTCGTTCGGCTACTTTGTTGGCCGTCGGTAACATAGCCGACTCTAATGCAACGTTTATAGGTACTGCAGGCAAATTCTTGGCGCCCATTACTTCTACTTTGGCGTCTAAGAAATGGTAGCAATCGTTAGATATTCGTAAGGATAATGCTTCGGCAAAAGAATTATTCTGTTGTTCCTCACTTAATACCAATACTTTTCCGTGGCGCTTTACTGCGTTAAAGATGGCGTCTTCGTCTAGTGGGAATAGTGTTCTTAAGTCAACTATTTCTACCTGCCCTGGAAAGCGCTCTGCGGCTGCTTTTGCCCAATACACGCCCATTCCATAAGTGATTACGCAGATGGTGTCTCCTTTTCTCACATGTTCCATTTCGGCCGTCATCACGATATTGGCTTTGCCTAATGGCAATATATAATCCTTGGATGGTTCGGTGGTTCTTGCTCCGTCTGTGCCGGGCACTTTACTCCAATACAATCCCTTGTGCTCTAGCATGATCACGGGGTTGGGGTCTAAGAACGCGGCTTTCATCAATCCCTTCATATCTGCTGCATTCGATGGATACACTACTTTGATTCCTTTGATGGTTAACAAAGTGCTTTCGATGCTGCCACTATGGTATGGTCCGCCGCCGCCATATGCGCCTACTGGTACGCGCAATAACATTTGTACGGGAAATTTTCCGTTCGATAAATAGCATGACTTAGATACTTCTGTCACCAATTGATTAAATCCTGGATAGATATAATCGCCAAACTGCACTTCCACGATGGGTTTCATGCCCATGGCCGATAATCCTACTGTTGATCCGATGATATAAGCTTCTTGTATGGCTGTGTTAAATACGCGGTTGTCGCCATATTTTTCTGCTAATGTGGCGGCTTCTCTAAACACACCTCCTAATCTTCCGCCCACGTCTTGGCCATATAATATGGCTTCTTCGTGTTCTGCTAATATTTCATCTATCGCATGCAATGCCGCGTCTACCATGAGTATACGCTCCGCTCCCTTCGGTATTCGATCTCCTGTCTCTTCTCTTACCGGTGTGGGTACAAATACATGCTCTTCTACTGATCTAATATCTGGTTCTGCTGCCGCTTGTGCTCTTTTAAAATCTTCTAATACCAAATCCAATGCATCGGCTTCTAACTGATTGATCTCTGAATCGGTAAAGCCCACGCCCGTTAATAATAATCTTAGTTTAGGGATGGGATCGTATAAGCCGTGCTTTAATAAGTCTTCGCGGCTGCGGTAAAATTCTTTTCTTACGCCACTGGTATGGTGTCCTAATAAAGGCACTTTTGCGTGTACCAATACTGGTCTGCGTTCATTTCTTGCATAGTTCACCGCCTGCTCCATGGTTTCAAAACAGCGCATAAAATCGCTGCCATCTACTTGCATGCGCTTCAATCCCTTAAAACCACATGCATATTCATAGGCATTCATGGTTCTTATTTCATCTGCAGTTGCACTAATGCTCCACTGATTGTCTTGAACTAAATAAACAATAGGTAATTGTTTTAATACCGCAAACTGCAATGCTTCACTTACTTCTCCTTCACTCATACATCCATCGCCTAATGAACATACTACAACCGGTGATTTTCCGTCGGCCGATTTTCTTAAGCGTCCTGGTAAATTCTTTTCTAAATGTTGCACCCCTTGTGCCAAACCCGTGGTGGGTATGGCTTGCATGCCCGTTGCACTGCTCTGGTGTATGATGGATGGTCTGCTCGGGTCTTTACTGCTGGGATGACAATAATACGAGCGTCCTCCTGAGAATGGATCGTCTTTTTTCGCTAATAATTGCAGCATTAATTCGTAGGGAGTAAAGCCTACTGCTAGCATTAAACTGTCGTCTCTATAATAAGGGCTTACCCAGTCGCAGGGCTCCAATTGCAGGCCTGTTGCCAATTGTATGGCTTCATGCCCCCTTGAAGTGGAATGTACATATTTACAAACCGCTCTATTGGCGTCATAGGTTTCACTCATAGACTTTGCAGTCATCATGAGTTTATAGGCTTGTAATAATATACTGGGTGTTAACATTACTTAATTTCGAGTTCGAATATTTTTTTTGTTTCTAAGTATCCTTCTAATTGATCGCCTACCACGCACTCTCCTACGCCCGCTGGTGTTCCGGTGTAGATCATGTCTCCTATATTTAACGAAAAATATTGCGATATATGCGAAACAATATGGTCAAATGAGAAAATCATATTGGTGGTATCACCCACTTGTACCTGCTCTCCGTTTTTTGTTAAGGAAAAATGAAAGGGATTGGCTAACATTTCGTCTGTTAGTAAAATCCAATCTCCTTTAACGGCAGAATTGTCCCATGCTTTTGCTTTTTCCCATGGCAATCCCTTTTTCTTTAAGTTGGCTTGCACATCTCTTGCGGTAAAGTCTATCCCTACCGAAATAGCATCATAATACTTGCTGGCTTGGTTTTCAGGTATGTATTTTCCATTCTTTGAGATTCGCAATACTAATTCTACTTCGTAATGCAATTCATTGGAAAAGGGTGGATAATAAAACGGGGTATTAGGCTGCAATAGTGCAGACTTAGGCTTCATGAAAATAACTGGCTCCTCCGGTACGGCGTTGCCTAGTTCTTTTGCATGTTCGGCATAATTACGGCCAACGCAAAATATTTTCATAGTTCAGCTGATTATGTTCCAGCATTAATAACTATGAAAGGGGGTATTTTATTATGTAAAGCTCAAATTATTTGCCATATTCATGGTTTTTTCTAACCCAATGGCTGCAAATGATTCAATTATTTCGCCACAAGCCACTATTTTTTGGTTTACCATGGCCTGTTCATCGGCCAACCACCTGCCCAAAACAAAGTCTACTTGTTTTCCTTTAGGGAAATTATTGCCTATCCCAAATCGTAACTTAGGATATTGGTCCGTGCCCAATATAAGTTGTATATCTTTTAAGCCATTATGCCCCGCATCGCTCCCCGATCCCCTTAACCTTAACTTATTCAAGGGCAATGCCAGGTCGTCTACGATGGTTAATGTTTGAGGAATATCGATTTTTTCCTTGTCTAACCAATACTTAAATGCCCGCCCACTCAAGTTCATATAAGTGGTTGGCTTAATACAGATAAAAGTTTTACCCTTCCACTTCACTTCGGCTATATCGGCCAGCCGATCATTTTTAAAAAAACCATTGTGCTTTCGTACAAATGCATCCAATACGTCAAAACCAATATTATGACGAGTATGCTTGTACTCCTCCCCTATATTTCCTAAGCCGATGATTAAAAACTTGTTCATGATTTGCAAAAGTAATGGCTGTTGGCTTCTAAGCCAATTTGAAATTGTATATATAATTAGTAATAGGTATATTTGAGTAAATACTAATACCCCTCATCGTGATTCGTTTTTTAATAAAGGGTTGGAACGCTATTGCCAATATTGGCGTTTCACCAGACCTAGAATTTGTTGAGAAGAAAAAAACACAGGTCACTAATCTAGTGGTTGCGTTTGGGCTGCCCCTTTTTTTATATTTTTCTATCATTAATTTCTTAGACACCCGCTATCTATTAGCTTCTTTTAATTTCACTTTGTTTGTAGGGGGTATTTTAATTCTGATTACCCAGTTCAGACAGAAATTGCAACTGGCTCGTTTTATCATTGTAATTGCATCTACCGTTATTTTTACTGCACAATGTTTGCTTTTTCGCAATGGAAACGAGTTGCTGCTTCTCATCAATATTATAGTTGCCATTATTTATTACACCGAAAAGAAATTCATCTTTGTAATCACTTTGATTAATGTACTCTGTTTCTTTTGGATCAGGTACGATGCTGCCTATAACTTACCCTTATTTGATACAGTATCCAATGGCAGGATTCTTTTTAATGTATCCACAGCACTTATTTCTTTTGTGATTGCTTTGCAATATTTCAAATTTGAACAACTGGCTGCACAAAGAGCGATTCAACAAAAAAATGCTGAACTAGAAGCTTTAAATAAAACCAAAGAAAAATTATTCTCCATCATCGCGCATGATTTGCGTTCTCCCATTGGGCAATTAAAAAGCACACTTGATTTGGTTAACAGAGAATTCATTTCTAAAGAAGAATTTCATGAACTCTCCCATCATTTTACCAAGCAGATAGATCAGTTGCAAGACAATATGAATAACCTGCTTACTTGGAGCCAAAGTCAATTAAACGGGATTGTTACCAAACCTGAAGCGGTTAAAGCTTCTGACATCATTCAAGAAGTCATTGATTTATTAAAACAACAATGGCAGAGTAAAGAATTAGAAATTGAATTTGAACCTTTTGAAGAAATGGTTTGGATAGATCCAGATCACTTCAAAGTGGTGATTCGTAATTTACTTTCTAATGCAATTAAATTTAGCAAAAAGAAACACAGTATTGCCATTAACCATTCAATCAATAATAAAGAGCTTTCTATTTCTATCAGAGATACTGGCATGGGAATGCCGAAAGAACAATTGGCTTTATTATTTACCTCTGATGAAATCAAGTCTACCCATGGTACCGATAAAGAGCGGGGCACTGGCTTAGGACTCAAATTATGCAAAGAGTTTCTCGATAAAAACAAGGGTGAAATTTGGGCTATTAGCGAAGTAGATATGGGTAGTACGTTTTTTATTACCATCCCATTATACAAATAAAAAATCCCGACTGCAAGCAATCGGGATTAAAACTATTCATTCTTAAATAATTATTTCTTTTTATCGTCTTTTGCAGCACTAGCTTCTTCCTGCTTTAACTGACGAGTCATCACTACTGATGCAATTGGAATACGTGGAGAGTTCAAGATTTCCATATTAGGTGTCTTTACATCTTCAACACGAATATTGCCATTCAACTCTAAATTGGTAATATCTACTTCAATAGTTGAAGTTAAATCCTTAGGAAGAGCTTTAATTTTTAAAGACTTCATTTTGGTTACCAACTTACCACCACC
The DNA here is from genome assembly GCF_051860225.1 of Sediminibacterium sp. Taxonomy (GTDB): domain Bacteria; phylum Bacteroidota; class Bacteroidia; order Chitinophagales; family Chitinophagaceae; genus Sediminibacterium. The sequence continues at coordinate 1,553,272 of NZ_JBHYEI010000001.1, read as the reverse complement.
TTTAACACCAACTGAAGTACCAGTAAACTTCAAAGGCAATGTTGCAATTACTTTTTTGTTGTCTACTAATTCTAATAAGTCTACGTGGATTAAGCTGTCTGACACTTTATCAAACTGTAGGTCTTTCAAAATACACTTGTATTTTTTTCCACCTACTGAAACTTCTGCCAATTGGAATTCACCAGTGTATACTAATGGCTTAAAGGCCTTAGCTGGAGCATAGAAATTAATCTCCTCCGCACCCCCGTAAATTACACCTGGCACGTTTTCTTGAGAGCGAATCTGGCGGGCGGCTTTTTTGCCATGTTCGGTCCTCAGAACACCTTCGATTGTAATTGTATTCATTTTTTTAAATTTTTGGACTGCAAAAGTAAGGAAAATCTTACTTATTACGGCCTTTTAACTGAGAATGAATGAAAAGACTGGTAATACTCTTGTTTTCATAGGCATTTCGGATCGCAATTGCGAACAAATCTGCCACTGAAATCGCTTTAATCTTTGCAGATTCCTTCCTTAAAGGAATGGTATCACACACGACCAACTCTTCTAATACACTGTTTTCGATGTTCTCGTAAGCATTCCCACTTAAAACAGGGTGAGTAATCAATGCCCGTACGCTTCTTGCCCCCTTTTCTTTGAGTAAGCCTGCAGCTTTGGCCAGCGTTCCGCCTGTGTCGCAAATATCATCCACCAACACAATGTCTTTACCGGTCACATCTCCAATCACCACCATACTAGCTATTTCATTGGCTCTTTTACGGTGCTTATCGCAAATTACCATTTCGGCATTAAAATAACTGGCTATTTCGCGTACTCTGTTGGTACTACCCACATCCGGTGCGGCAAAAGCCAAATTTTCGAGTTTTAATTGCTCTATATAAGGGATAAAAATCGCAGAACTATCTAAGTGGTCTACTGGCACATCAAAGAACCCTTGAATTTGAGCTGCGTGTAGATCCATCGTAATGATTCTATCTGCACCAGCTGCCTCTAATAAAGTAGCAATCAATTTAGCACCAATCGCTACTCTTGGCTTGTCTTTACGGTCTTGACGGGCAAATCCATAATAGGGAATTACTGCAATTACCTTGTAGGCACTTGCGCGCTTGGCAGCATCAATCATCAGTAATAATTCCATCAAGTTATCGGTGGGAGCATAAGTGCTTTGCACTAAAAAAACATAATCTCCGCGGATACTCTCTAAAAATACAGGCTGAAATTCTCCGTCGCTGAATTTTTGAATATTGATTTTACCAATGGTGGCTCCAAAACGTTGGGCTATTTTCTCGGCCAATTTTTGCGAACCAGTACCAGAAAAAATTTTAACAGAAGGATTCATATAGTTGTGGGTAAGGCGCAAAGGTATTTAAATCAAAATGGTTTTTGTATTTTGATTTAACTAATGTTTATAATATGAGGAAATTTTCTATCAAGGATTGGGCGGTGGATGACCAACCGCGTAAGAAGCTCATGCAGAATGGTTCTTCGTCGCTGTCTAATGCAGAATTATTGACCATTTTAATTAATTCAGGCAATGCTTTTTTAAGTGCCAATGATATTGCCAAGCATTTATTAAATGCCACCGAAAATAGTTTACACAAATTGGCCACTTTAAGTGTAAAAGAAATGGTGAACCTAAAAATTAAAGGACTAGGCGAAGCCAAAGCCATTGCTATTGCGGCTTCCCTTGAATTGGGCATTCGAAGACAATCAGACACCATCCAGAGAAAACAGGTCAGCAGTAGTAAAGACGTAGCTTCTTATTTGCAGGCTAGCATGCAGTATTTACAAAGAGAAGTTTTTGCTATAGTACTATTGAATAGAGCCAATAGAATCATTCACTTCGAAATCGTTAGTGAAGGAGGAATCACCGGCACCGTTGCCGACCCGCGCATCATTTTAAAGCGGGCTTTAGAGTACAATGCCACAGGGATTATTCTATGTCATAACCATCCTAGCGGCAACTTAAAACCTAGCCAAGCAGACGAAATGTTGACGCGTAAAATAAAAAATGCGGCTGCTTTTTTAGATATTTTAGTGACTGATCATATCATTGTGAGTCATGAGGGGTATTTCAGTTTTGCGGATGAGGGGATGCTTTAATAATGCCTATTCTTGTCTGTATATTCAAAAATTTGCTGCGTTCGCTACCCAGTATTGCTTTAAAATAAATCATTAATGCATTTGTAAATACCGTTGAGCAATCCTGAAATGCTCTCTTCGCAAATTTTTTGAATATGCAGACCTCTATATGAATGTGTTATTATTAAAGCATTTACTCAATCCGCTGAAATGTTCGTTCTCGCAAGTTTTTGAATGATGATGCACAGTAATTTTCTTAAGGAGCTATTTTTGAAATGCTCGTTAGAGCGTTAAAAAATATTTGACTTATTTTAGAATGTTTTATTCCCTTCTAAATGTATATATCTTTCCTGACTGCTTTAGAATCATTGTGTTTTCTTGCTGGTTAAACACTAAAACTATTCCCTCGGTTTCATAACTGAATTGATCTTTCTCAACTGCTTGTAGCGCAAAAGCTACTTGCCCTGTTGCCTCTGCAATAAGGTTCAACGCAATTCTAGTAATCTTAATTTTAATAGGTAATTCTTTACTTGAATACGTCCCAATGTATTGGTCTAAGTCTTTTGGAGTTAATTTAATTAGATTAGTAACTGGAGGTGGAATATAATTATACGGAATATAGTTTTGCCATTGCCAGGGTGTGAATTTATCTCCAATACTGTATTCTAATAATTCTTTGAATATACTTTCCCCGTTGTCGTTGTTTGTCATAATTACAACTGCAATTTTTTTATCAGGGAAACATATTGAATAATGTCCCCAGCCATCGTCGTGTCCTTCTTTAAAAAAGGCTCTACCAAAAGGAGTAAAAAATGTTCCAACTCCAAAACCATATCCCAATTGAATTTCATCGTTTTCTGTTCCATCTATTTGTGCAAGAGGTCCAAATTGTCTTCTAGACTTTATACTAATCTGCTGGCTTGTCATTTCTCTAAAAAACCTTTTATCAATACCCCTGCCGTTAATTAATGCGGAATAAAATTTTGTAAAGTCTTCAAATGTTGTACTCATTGAGCCGCCAGAACTTGCTTCCTTCCACTTCATCAATTCGTAAGGTTCTCCTTTTACATTATGCCCATAAGCAATTTTGTCATTGAATTTAGTTTGCCAAATTTGGCTGGTATTCTCCATCCTTAAAGGTTTAAATACCCTTTCTTGAGAAATTGTTTCATAATCTTTCCCGGTAATTTGTTCCATAACAAATTGCAGTAAATAAAGTCCCTCCCCAGAATAAGCATATCGAGTTCCTGGATCAAACTTTATTTTGAGTTTTTTATCCGCTTCAAACCAACGCCAATTGGGGAATCCTGTTGTATGTGTAAGACACATTCTTGCAGTAATTTTCTCGTAGCGTTTATCCGTTTTAAGGTCATGATATCCACGTCTAAACCCATTGATGATATAATCGGGCAATGGCTTATTTAAATATTCAACAAGTGGTTTATCAAGGTCAATTAGTTTTTCTTGAATGAATTGCATAGCTATATATGCAAATACAGTTTTAGCAAATGATGCTGCATATAAAACGGATGATTGCTCTAAAGGAATATTTTCGGGAACATTGGCAAGTCCATAGGTTTTACTAAAAATAGCTTTATTGTTGTTGAATACTGAAACTGCAACGCCCGTAACATTAGCCGATTTCATTAAGTTCTCAATTTTTGCATTCAAGCTATCTGCAGAATATTGAGTACCGTCAATCCTTTTAATTGATTGTCCCAATAAATAGGTTGATACTAATAAAAAAAATACTAATAAATACGTTTTCATTTAAGAAGACTTCAATAATCCCTAAATCATAGGTTATTAAAGTTAAGGGTTGAAATTTAGGAACGAAAAAATTATAGATATTTATAAACGTGAAAGAAGAGTGTATTTCAAGCGCCACTTTTGAAATACGCAATATGCAAAACCAAGCATAAGTAATCTTACAAAATACGATAATAATGGGGTGCTTGAAAAAACACCGAGAGAACATTTTATAAATACCGTTCAATAATTTTTGAGAGAGGCGTAAGCAATAATAAAAATTGAACCGTAAAATAGAAAGAGTTTCAAAAAAGTTGTGTAGTGAGCATTTCAGGATTGCTGAACGATGATTACCTAAATTGATGGGATTATAATTCAAGCAATACTGGGTAGCGAACGAAACAACTTTTTTGAAACAGTTACTATGAAAAACAAGATGTTAGGCTTGCGCAGTAGGACCTCCAAAATGCATTGGAATCTCAATCTGCTCCAAATCTTGAATAGGCCCATTGGCTTCTTCAAAACGCGCGATATTTTCTGCGATTGCTTTCATGAAACGCTTGGCATGCATGGGCGTGAAGATGATACGAGACTTTACTTTGCTTTTAGGAGTACCAGGCATCACGTTTACAAAATCAATTACAAACTCTGCATTACTATGGGTGATAATGGCAAGGTTGGCATAAGCACCTTCTGCTACTTCTTCTGAAATTTCTATATTCAACTGATTGTTGGCTTGCTGATCCATACATGAATTTTGAATGCCAAAAGTAGGGTTTAAAACCCTGATTTCCATACACAAAAAGAAAGGGGCCGTAAGAATACGGCCCCCCATGAGAATTAAAACTGAGAATGAAAAACTAACTATTTATCCCACCATACTTTAGCATCTTGAGAGTTGCTGTTAAACAACGCTGCAGCTGCTGCATAATTGGTTGGGTTATATAAAGGTTCGTTTGGTCCGTAAGGAATTCTTCTTGGAATTGATTTACCGGCACCTGGTGCAGGAGTTAATACAGGGAATCCTGTTCTTCTCCACTCAGACCATCCTTGTAAACCATCTGGATAGTGTGACAACCAACGCTGCTCACCAATTTTAGCATTATCTGCTGCAGAACCATTTAACGCTACTGATGGCTGTGCCAAGTAGTTAGTGATTGCACCTGCATTGGTAATACCCCATCTGTTCATTTCTGCAGTTACACCACTGTTGTACATGGTGGTTGCATTTTCAGAAGTCCATCCCAATTTAGCAGCTTCTGCTCTCGCCAAAAACATTTGACCAGCAGAAATTAAGCTTAATGGCATAGTTTGAGGTGTTCCAGTATATCCAAAAATAAACGCAAAGTTAGGATTGGTCGTTTGCCAAGCTAATGCATCTGCTCTGGTTAAACCATAAGGGAATCCCTTAGAGTTGTTACCAAATACGCCAATACGCGGATCTCCCAATGAAGTTAATTTATCTGCAATGGTAGAACTTACTGCATAGTCAAAACGCTGGGTTACCACATAGTAAGCATATACTGGATTTTGGTAGTTTCCACCAGGATATGAAATGGTAGCATTATCAGCATTTGCGTCAATCACACCAGCTGCAACAGCTGCTGCAAATTCTGCTTTACCTAAAGTAGGATTAGCCTTAGACATACGCAATGAAAGTGTTGCAATTAAAGAATTTGCAAACTTTTTCCACTTGGTCGTATTTCCTGCATACATGATATCGCCTTGTACAGCTGTTCCAGTTGTAAACTGTGCGTTAGCTGCTTTTAACTCAGCAATTAATGCTGGGTATATAGTCTCTTGCTTATCGTAAGGAATGGTACCATTGCCTTTCAATGCTTGAGAATATGGAATATCACCGTAAGCATCTGTTAATACAGAGAAGTAATACGCTTTCAAAATACGTGCAATAGCAATTTGATTAGCATTTGCACCAAACTCAGCCGCAGCTGCTGCTGTTGAAGGATCTGAATTGGTATTGATGATATTTTGTAAATCGTACATTGCTCCTGCATAGAAACCGTCCCAGTTAAGGGTTTGGGTTGCATAGCGAGAAATGTCGGTATACTGGGTTTCAGACATATACTGCGCGTATAATCCCGCAGTTGTGTTGATACCATTTCCCCAAACGTTACCGCCTACTCCGGCTAATACGTTGGTTAATAAGGCTGAAGTAATAGGAACGGTTGTTGCATTTGGATTTCGGTTAATATCACCGAATTCGTTAATGCCCTTGCTACAACCTACCATTAGTGTGGCACAAACCCCTAACGACAGCACAGCTTTTTTTATATTCATACTTTTCATGATAATTGTTTTAGGGTTTTAGAATGATACCTTAACGTTAAATCCAATTGTTCTTGCACCTGGCATTTGACCATCTTCCCCTTGTACTCCACTGATTTCAGATGGATCAAAGTTCTTAGAATCTCTGAAGATAAAGAACAAGTTACGTGCAGTTAAAGAAACTGAAGCACCTTGGATTGATTTACCAAACTTCCCTAGTTTGTTGGTTGGGATAGAGTAGCCTAAGCTTAACTCACGCAATTTAGCATAAGACAATTTGTGAACAAATGGTTCAGCAATTTGCTGATAGTAAAACTGGTGGAAATAATCATAAGCGTCTACATAAACATCAACTGGAGTTCTTCCGTCTCTAGCATCAACACCTGTTACACGTACACCACCGCCAGCAGAAACTGCATCACGGATTGGGTTACCCTTGTCGTTTAAGCCAGCTGTATTATCCATTAATCCAGAGAAAGTTCCCCACTGCTCAGATAAAGAGAAGAAACGTCCGCCAAATTGATAATCAAATGTTAATCCTAAATTGAAGTTTTTGTAACTGAAGAAGTTTTGTAAACCTCCAGTTAACTTAGGAACAACTGAACCCCAATCTTTGGTTGCATCTCCTTGATACCAACCTAAACCACCGCTAAATCCGTTGGTTGTAATTAATGGTTGGCCATCTGCATTACGCTTGATACCACCACCTCTTAACATACCCCACTGCTGATCCACAAAGTGGAAAGCACGTGCAAAACGAGTTCCAAAAGAACCACCTGCTAAAGTAAAGCTGGTTAAACCTGGAGCCAACGCTCTTACTTTGTTATCTAACAAGTAAGCAGCAGTAGTATTGATTGTCCAGTTAAAGTCTTTCTTCTTCATAATATCTACACCCAATTCCAATTCAAGACCTGAACGGCTAACCCATGCAGCATTGATGGTTTGAGAAGTAAATCCTGATACACCAGATACGGTTACACCTAAAGGCTCGTCTCTGTTGTTCTCGTTATAGTATGTAAGATTCATACGTACTTTATTCTTAGCAAAACGCAAATCTAAACCTGCTTCCCAAGTTGTCGTTAATGCACCACGAAGGTTTGCATCAGGAGAACCATCAGGTGTAGACATTAAGAAGTTAGTACCCCATAATAATGGGTTAACTGAGTAGTTCAAGTTTAATGCATAAGGGTTCAAAGTCTTAGGCTTCTTACCCCAAGATGCAAAAGCCTTACCAAAGTTTAACCAAGGCAATGCAGACTTAGTGAATTCAGAGAATACAAATGCACCACCCAATGAAGGAGACAACAATGAATTGTTTGATGAAGGTAAAGTAGAGAACCAGTCGTTACGTACAGCCCATGTTAAGCTTAAGAACTTTCTATATTCTACATCACCAAATACAAACAATGAATTTGCTTGTTGGTCAGATCTTGTGTTAGAAATGGTAGGAACTGTTTTAGAGTTGCTGATTGCATATAAACCAGGAACGTTCAAACCGTTATTGGTATTCATTGAAACAGCTCTGTTGCGAATATTCAAACGGTTAGCACCCACGTTAGCAGCTACTACGAAATCACCGAAAGTGTTATTGTAAGATAAGATACCTTCAAAGTTCCACTCGCTGTTGATCGTATTGCTGGTTCCATAAGAGGCCAATAAACCTGTTTGTCCACCAGATGTTTGTAAAATATTTGGATCAATATTCTCTACGTTACCGTTGAACTGATCTTTACGGATACTACCCTTGAACTTTAAGTTTTTAGAAAACTTAACAGTCATATTGATGTCTCCATATAAACGATCACGACGTTGATTACGCTGAATGTTTTCGAAATATGAATAAGGATTGTACCAGTAGTTACCTGCCCAAACACTGTTCTGTGGTGCAGCTGCACTCCATGAACCTGGGTTTCTGCGGAAGTTCCAAGAAGGAATAGTTCCTATTGGAGTTCTGATACCAGACAATTCTTTTAAGATATTAATATCTAAATCTCTGTGGAACCACTGGCTAAAGTTACCAGATGAATTATTAGAATATCCATCGTTGAATTCACCAGAAATTAATTGATTGGTATAAGTTAAGTTAGCACCAATGGTAAAAATGCTACCCAAATCCATAGAGAAATTTGCATTCAAATTATGTCTTAAAGACTTGGTATTAGGTAACATACCTTTGATATTCTGGTTGGTATAAGAAACCCTTAAACTTTGACCTGCGCCATTGTTCTGAGAGAAACTTACGTTGGTATTAGCAGTAACACCTGTATTCCAGAAATCTTTTGCATTGTTTGGTTGAGGAGTAAAGCTGGCTGTTTTTCCTGATCTAGAATGACCTGGAATAAATGCATACCAAGGAATATACTCAGAACCATCAATTTTTGGTCCCCAAGAAGCATCATCAGTAAAATCGCGGTAACGCTTTCCATTTAACGCTTGCCATTCTGCAGGCATAGATGCGTTATAGTTAAACGTTAACCAACCTCCATCACCACCACCATATTCATTCTGGTAGTTAGGCAAGAAAGCTGCTTTGTCAAACATGGTTGACTGATTTACTTCTACACCAATACCCTTGCCTTTTCTACCTTTTTTAGTAGTAACAACAATTGCACCATTACCAGCACGGCTACCAAATAATGCAGTAGCGTTTGCACCTTTTAAAACGGTAAGATCTTCAACGTCGTCAGGGTTAATATCAAATGAATTAGTGATAGTACCATCAACTACATATATAGCACCTTGGTCATTTAATGAACCACCACCTCTAATACGTAAGAAACCTTGGTCGTTTAATTTAGCTGAAGATTGTCCTCTAAATTGTACACCTGCAACTTTACCCGCTAAAGCGTTGTTTAAGTTGGGCTGACGAATTACATTCAATTGTTCATCGTTAATTACTTGAGAACTGAAAGGTGTTGTTCTCTGAGATTTTTTTACGCCGAATGCGCTTGTTAAAATACCTCTTCTAGCTCTCCAGCTATTGTAGTTATTTTAACATTCTGATAACCAGTAGTTGCAGCAAATTCAAATGGCTCATGGCCTACTGCTGATACTACAACTAATGCGCCTTGCTTCACTTTAAAGCTGAATTTACCCAGCTCATCGGCACGAGTGATGTTTTTTGTGCCTTTTTCCTGCACGGTTGCGTTTGGCACAGGACCTCGATCATCGGTCACCTGCCCCTGCACGAGGACTGTTTGAGCGTAGGTTGCTATTGTACACAACAACGCAAACGCTAACAGTGTCAGACTTTTTCTCATGTGTTAAGTTTTAGTTTTACAAAAAATTGTTAAATGCTTTAATAATTACGCTAATATAGACTTTTTTCTAAAACTTCCATCTATAAAAATTAACTTTTTTAAAATATCAGTGTTTTAGCTCCTCTCAAGGTTAAATTTTACCATTCCCCCTTATTTTTGGTAATTTTGCGCCATGTTAGTACTAGATGGCAAGCTGGCTTCGGCAGCTGTAAAAGAAACCTTAAAGGCTGAAACAGCCGATTTAGTTATAAAAGGCAAGCCTGCGCCACACCTTGCGGCTATTTTAGTAGGTAATAATGGAGCCAGTGAAACCTATGTAGCTAGTAAAGTAAAAAACTGTGAAGAGACTGGCTTTGAGTCAACCTTAATCCGCCTACCAGCAGATATAGCGGAAGCTACCTTATTAGATACCATCCAATCCCTCAATAATAACCCTGCTATTGACGGCATTTTAGTACAATTGCCTCTACCCAAACATATTAGTGAAGAAAAAGTGATAGAAACCATAGATCCAAGGAAGGATGTGGATGGTTTTCATCCTAGCAATATCGGACGGCTTGTTCAAGGCCTCCCTACTTTTATTCCTGCTACTCCATATGGCATATTACTATTACTTGAACATTTTAATATTCCAACAAAAGGCAAGCATGCAGTGGTAATTGGAAGAAGCAATATTGTTGGTCGCCCGATGAGCATACTCTTAAGTAGTAATATTCCTCAAGGCAACTGTACGGTAACCCTTTGTCATTCTCATACCCCGAATTTAAAAGAGCTATGCTTACAAGCTGATATTGTGGTGGCTGCTTTGGGTAAACCTGAATTTGTTACGGCCGATATGGTGAAAGAAGGATCCGTCATTATAGACGTAGGTATTACGCGTGTGGAGGATACCATTGCAAAAAAAGGGTTTAGAATAAAAGGGGATGTGCTATACCATGACGTTGCAAGTAAAGCCAGTGCTATTACACCTGTTCCAGGTGGAGTGGGGCTAATGACTATTGCGGGTTTGCTTAAAAACACTTTACAGGCTTATAAAAACAACCGAGGGTAATGAGTAGTATTACTGATACTTCAATTAAGTTACCTGTGATGGAAGCCTTTTATACGCTTCAGGGAGAAGGTGCACACCAAGGCCGGGCTGCTTATTTTATTCGATTAGGTGGTTGTGATGTGGGCTGTGTATGGTGCGATGTAAAAGACAGCTGGGATGTAACCAAACACCCACTCGTTACAATAGAGGAAATCGTGTCAAAAGCTGTTTCGCATCCTGGAAGATTGGCTGTTATTACGGGTGGAGAACCGCTGATGCATTCGCTAGATGCTTTAACGGATGCTTTGCATGCTGCTGGTTTCGAAACCAATATTGAAACTTCTGGATCTTCGCCCTTGAGTGGCCATTGGGATTGGATTTGTTTGTCTCCCAAAAAATTTAAAGCTCCATTAGATGAAGTGATTGTTGAAGCTCATGAATTAAAAGTAGTCGTATTTAATAAACACGATTTTGAATGGGCCGAAAAATATGCTGCATTAGTCAATCCTTCCTGCAAATTATTCTTACAACCTGAGTGGGATAAAGCGGCTGAAATGACCCCACTTATTTTAGACTATATTCAAGCAAACCCACAGTGGAGGCTGAGTTTGCAGGTTCATAAGTACTTGAATATTCCTTAATTTTTTTGGCTTTTTATTTTTGCATTGTCATGCATTTGTAAAAAAGGTTTTGTTGAATTTGGTTCTACAGTTTTATGACAATTTACTTCTGCTGTACATGCAACTTTGCACTCACAAAACGTGGGTATGTATAAGTGGATTTTGTTGTTGATTTCTTCTGGCTTTATTGTTACTTCCTTTGCGCAAGAAAAAGATACTTTATCGGGTAATACCGCTATCACTGTTTTCACTGCTACAAAAACAGAACGTGCGCTCAGCAATGTTGCTGTTCCTGTTCAAATTATTACCCAAAAAACGATTCAACAAGCAGGCTCTTTGCGTTTGTCGGATATCCTTGCAGAACAAACAGGTTTATTCATGACTACCGGATTTGGAACGGGCGTAAGCATGCAAGGACTTAACCCAGATTACACATTGATTCTGATTGATGGAGAACCTTTAATTGGAAGAACCAGTGGTGTATTAGATTTAAAGCGTATTACTGTTGGGAATATCAAACAAATTGAAATCGTTAGAGGCCCATCATCTAGTTTATATGGTAGTGAAGCAATGGCGGGGGTAATTAATATAATAACTGACAAACCTCGAAAAAATAGTTTGGGTATCAGCACGCGTTATGGGAGCTTTAATACAGCCGACTTTAATTTGAAAGGCGCCATCAGGACCAATCGTATCAACTATCAAGGTTTTGGTAATTATTATAGAACGGATGGTTTTAGCATAAGACCAAATAGTAGAGAAAGAAGTATAGCGCCTATTGATCGATTTACACATCAACACAATATTGGCTATCGTTTCAGCGATCGCACCAACTTAAGTTTAAATATTCGACACAATATAGAAACCATCAAAAACAATATCACTGTCATAAACAATGGCAATTTGATTAATTCTGTTGGGGTTGAAAAAAATAAAGACCTCAATGCAACGCTACAATTAGCGCACAAAGTAAATGAGCGATTAAAAAATACGACTCGCTTGTACGGCACTCAATTTAATTCTACGCAAGAATTAATTTCTGATAATGGAGTTCCTTATTTAGACGCGTTTAAACAACAGTTTGCAAGAATTGAAAATCAAACCGATTTAACCCTAAATGAAAAGCTAGAGTTCAATATAGGGGGTGGTTATATCCATGAAACAGCTAATAGTACTCGCTACGATAATAGCACTAGTATCAAAACAAATCGCATTGGTTATGCTTTTTTACAATCAGAATGGAAAGCTTCGAACAAACTAATATTTATAGGTGGTGCGCGTTATGACCACAACGAATTATTCGCTGCTGCTTTTAGTCCCAAACTGGCTTTGCAATACAAAATAAACAATCGATTTTCGCTAAAAGCTAGTATTGGTAGAGGTTTTAAAGCACCAGACTTTAGGCAACTCTATTTAAATTTTACCAACACCGCTGCGGGTAGTTACAGTGTTTTTGGCACAGTTGAAGCGCAAAAAATCATTAACGAACTCAACAGACTTGGTCAAATCAGTAGCTTGGAACCATCTTTTTACCAGCTTAGTAATTTACAACCAGAATTTTCTACTGGGTTGAATTTAGGTATTAGTTTTCAAAACGAACAGTGGCAAATTACCACAAATCTTTTCAGAAATAATATCGAAAACTTAATTGATAGCAGACTAGTTGCCTACAAAACGGGTGGTGCGCAAATCTTTAGCTACCTCAATGTTAAGAATGCATTTACACAAGGAATTGAAACAGATATTAAGTTCCGCCACAATCAATATTGGTCTTTTTCTGCAGGATACCAATTCTTATTAACCGGTGATCAGTCTGAAATCAATGCCATAAACGATGGTAAAGTTTTCACTAGAGATCAAAATGGATTCAGTAGAAGATTAAATAGAAGTGAATACGTAGGATTACCCAATAGAAGTAAGCATATGGCTAACTTAAAAATGCAGTATGATCACCAATCTTACTTTGCTAATGCTAGGGCTATTTACAGAAGTAAATGGGCTACCCTTGATACTGATGGGAATGGAATTTTTAATACCAATGATGCTTTTGCGCAAGGATTCCTCCAATTAAATATGGCTACTGGTAAAAGCTTTAACAATGGCCTAAGTATTCAAACTGGTATAGATAATTTATTGAATTATACTGATGTAATCAACTTACCCACTTTACCCGGCAGGATTTTTTACTTGACTTTATCCTATAACTTTTTAAATAAAAACCCTAAATAATGAACAAGATGAAACAGCTATTTTTTGTGTTAGGCATTGCAGTGAGTTTAGTAGCATGTACAAAGGATGATACAGGCGGTTCTAATGCGGTTGTAGAAACCATCACCGTAAAGGACTTACCAGCAGATACAATTATTGGTATTACTCCAGGAGCGCCTCCTACAGGCGGTTTTCCTTTTGGTGCGGGCAGATTTACTTTTTATAGTTTAGAAACGAATAAAATTATTCCTGCTTCGGATAGTGCAAGCAACAAATGGGACTTGGCTTTTAGAGGAACAACCATTGCTACCAACAGTGGCAACAGCGGTCCTGGTGGCGGTGGTGCATTTGTTTTTGTTGGCTTATTCAATGATTTAAAAACCGTTCCTGCTGATTCTACTTTTAGAATTGACAATGCACCTACTGCATATGCAATACCAGTTGGTAGTAATAGAGCTTGGTATGTGTATGATGGTATAAACCAATTATTGAATCCCATTCCTGGACGTGTTTTAGTTATTAGAACAGCAACTGGAAAATTTGCTAAAGTAGAGATTCTGAATTACTATAAAGGAGGTGTTACGCCAACTACAACTGCTTCCGAAACTATAAAATTAAGGACTCAACGCTTTTATACTTTTAGATTTAGCTTTCAACCTAATGGTACAAAAACATTCTAAAGTACCCGTTTTAATATCCAATCATCAACCCGGCTTTATGCCGGGTTTTTTGTGTGATATTTTTAACAACAATGGGTGATAATTTTTACGAACTTGTTGCCGATGAAAAGAGTGGTATTATTTTTATTCTTAGTTCAATGCTGCACTAGTTTGTTGGCGCAAGAGTACAATCCAGATAAAGTTGGTCGAAAGGCCCTGGCTTTGTATGAAAAAGCTATTGAATTACTAAAAGAAGATGACTTTAATAAAGCGGTTCCTATTTTATTAGAATGTATAAAAACAGATACCAATTTTGTTGACGCTTATCTTTCTTTAGCCGGTGTATTTGGCGAATTAAAACAATATAAACGTTCCATCCAATTTTATGAAATAGGTAAAGCAAAAGACCCTGTGTATTTTATGCCTTACTATTTGCCTTACTCAATTAATTTAGCAGGTGACGGTAATTTTGAAGCGGCGCTGCAAGCAGTCAACCTTTTTTTAGAAAACCCAAAACTCAACGACAAGAGCATCAGAAGTGCAGCTTATCGTAAAAAGACCTATCAATTTGCCATACAATATGCTGCAAAAAACAATGGTTTATCCAGCTATTTATTTGCTCCTGAAAATTTAGGAGATAGTGTTAATTCACCCACATCAGAATATTATCCATCTGTTACGGTTACAGATAGCTTACTCGTTTTTACTAGAAGAGGCAAGTATATGCGGGAGGATTTTTTTTCAAGTACTATCACTGCTAAAAAATACGCAAAAGCAGTTCCTATTGGAGGAATCATAAATGAAGAACCACAAAAAGGCGCCATCACTGTTTCGCAAGATGGTGAATGGATGTTGTTCGCTGGAAGATTTGCTGAGAGGGGATACGACAATTTTGATTTATACATTGCCTATGCAACTCCGCAGGGATGGAGCGATCCAGAAAATTTGGGAACAGCTATTAATACCGAATTCTGGGAAAGTGCTCCTAGTTTAAGCCCAGACAAACGAACACTTTATTTTAGTAGTAATAGGCCTGGAGGATTTGGTGGGAAAGACTTGTATTATAGTGAACGTTTAGCCAATGGAAAATGGACCCCAGCTAAAAATATGGGACCGCAGATTAATACCGCTGGCGACGATCAAGCTCCTTTTATTCATGCAGATAATCAAACACTTTATTTTACTTCGGATGGGCATCCGGGATATGGAGGTACAGACTTATTTATTATTAGAAAAAATGATCAAGGCAGTTGGGGTATTCCAGAAAATTTAGGTTATCCCATTAATACCATTGAGAATGAAGGGAGCTTGGCTGTTTCAGCTGATGGGCTTACTGCTTTTTATGCCAGTGATCGTGCTGATAGTAGAGGGGAGCTTGATTTGTACCGATTTGAATTACGCAGCAATATTAGACCTATTAGAACCTTGTACTTAAAAGGCGTGGTCACAGATAAAATGAGTGGGAAAAAATTACCTTCTTCTGTAGAATTGATTAACAACCAAGACCATACTGTTTTGATGAAAATTCAAACCGATGAAACAGGTATGTATTTTATCACTTTGCCCGTAGGGAGAGATTATACTTTTTCTGTTAACAGAAAAGGGTATTTACCATTCACCGAATTATATTCATTAGCTAATAAAGAAGCGGATAGTGTATATGTAAAAAATATTGCCCTACAGCCCTTGGCACTAAACGCCTCTTTCACTTTTAAAAATATTGAATTTGCCTTAAACGCTTCAATATTGCCAGAAACAGCTACAATTGAATTAGATAAATTGGTAACGCTTTTAAATGAGCATCCCACTCTTCAGGTTCTAATTAGTGGCCATACCGACAATACGGGCAATGAAGTAGACAATAAAAAGCTATCTGCTAATAGAGCTTTATCAATCGTAAACTATTTAATTGAAAAAGGCATTTCCAACAATCGATTGGAATATAAAGGATTGGGAAGCAGCCAACCTATTGCGTCTAATGACACACCAGAAGGAAGAGCTAGAAACAGAAGAACCTCCGTGGAAATAACCAAACTTTAAGTATTTATACGTTTACATTGCTATGCAATAAAACCGAGCTTTCACAAAACTAGGTTTTATGCGTTCAGAAGTCTGGTACAATATTGCATTCACTTGTATTCCGTCATTAGGCCCGATTACAAGAAAAGCATTAATTGATGAATTTAAAACATCCAGTAATATTTTAAGTGCATCCATAAAAGCGCTGATGAAAGTTAAAGGTGTTGGCGAAAAAATGGCTTATGAGATTGTTCAATGGAATAATCCTGATAAAGTTGATGCAGAATTTGCATTTATTCAACAACACCAAATCAAGCCGCTATTTATTACGGATAAAGATTATCCACAAAAATTATTAGAATGTCCCGATGCCCCCACCTTATTATTTTATAAAGGGAATGCCCAACTGAATTGCACTAAAATTCTCAGCATTGTAGGCACTAGAATGCCCACGCCTTATGGATTATACGTTATTGAAGAATGTTTGAAGACACTTCCGAAAGATGTGCTCATCGTAAGCGGACTTGCTTTAGGAATTGATACTATTGCACATCAAACTGCTTTACAATATGGATTGCCCACAGTGGGAGTGCTAGCGCATGGATTAGATGAGATTTATCCTCCACCCAATAAAAACTTAGCTAAGAGAATGTTGCATCAAGGCGGTTTACTAACTGAGTTTAATTGTAAGACTATTCCAGAAAAATATAATTTCCCAAAACGGAATAGAGTAGTTGCAGGCATGGCAGATGCTACCTTGGTTGTTGAAACCGCATTAAAAGGTGGCAGCATGATCAGTGCAGACTTTGCTTCTCAATATCATCGAGAAGTCATTGCTGTTCCAGGAAAAATAACCGATCAACGGAGCAGGGGTTGTTTAAAATTAATTCAGGAAAATAAAGCGTCTATTTTTACCTCCCCCAATGAATTAATGAAACAACTGAATTGGATAAATACTACCGCAGATTTAAGCACTGCCCAAAAAGAAATGATTCGTTTAATGCAACAGCAAGAAATTTTTTCAATAGATGAATTATTAAGCATTAGTGGACTGAGCATTGGCAGTTTATATACTTTAATATTAGAGTTATCCACCCAACAAGTTATTCAAGAATTGCCTTGCGAAAAGTTCACATTGATGCCCGCTTATTATTCCATTTAATTAATAAGAGACAGGCAATTAAAGTGAGAACAGCTGGAGTTAAGAATGCCCAAATAAACCTACTCGCGTCATTATTATAAATCCAACTGGAGAATAATGCACCTGTTCCAATACCTACTTCTAGTGCTATGTACATAGAAGCAATTGCCTTGCCTCTGTTTTCAGGGGCGCATAAATCAACCGTCCAAGCAGTAATGACTGGGCTATTGAGTCCCCAACTTAATCCATATAAAACCGCCCCTACTAACATCATCGTAACGGATTGCGAAATAGATAAAATTACCATCGCAATTACCAACACAGCTGTGGATCCAATTAAAACAGGGACCCTTCCATAGGTATCTGAAATTTTGCCTGCAACAAATCGTATAAATAAAGATGCTACTGTAAAGAATGCAAAAAAAATCCCCTTGTTGTGCAGTCCTAAGTGCTCACTAAAATCTGGCGCAACAGTTAACACGGTTCCAATTGAAAAACAAAGTAATAATGTTACAATAGCTGGTCTTATAGCAGAAGCATCAAATATCTCTGTTCGGTTAATTTTTAAATGTGCTGCTTTAAATCGGGTTGCATTGGGCAAGGTTTCTTTCACGTTATATAGGATGATTACTGAACCCAATGCTAAAAAAGCCGACACATAAAACATAATATCATAACTATGGTAATCTACCAAATAACTTCCCAACATTGGCCCTGCTGATGCCCCTAATGTATAACCAATAGCCAAGGCCCCCATGGCTTCTCCCCTCCTAGATTCATGCACCACATCTGCCCCATACGCTGCTGTAGCAGTGGGCTTAAATCCCGTTGAAAATCCATGTACAAATCGTAGTAATAAAAATCCTGCTACACTAGTAAGAACAGGATATAGTAAACTACATACCACGCAAACCAAAGAGCCAAAAACCATCACCGGCACTCTTCCGATTGTATCGGTTAGTTTTCCACTAAATGGCCTAGAAATGCCTGCCATTAAAGTAAATAAAGCAATAATCAAGCCCTTATATTCAGCCCCCCCAATCTTGGTTAAATAGCCTGGCAACTCAGGAATCATCATATTAAAACTGGCCGAAAAAAGAAAATTACTGACACAGAGTAAGCCAAATTGAAAAGTAAAAAATCGGTGATTGGGATTGATTATTTGAGGGTCCATGCTAGCTGCTTACTGAAATAGCTGCGAAGTTAACAGAAATAATTTTGGTAGGAATTTAGCCCTTCTGCTATCTTTGCACATGGCAACAAATCTCAAAAGCGCTACCAGTCGTAGCAACTCCTCCAGATTATTTGGCGAAGGCCTTACATTTGACGATGTACTTTTAATGCCCGCTTACAGTGATATATTACCTAGAGACGTAAATATCAGCACGCATTTAACCAAAGACATTATTATCAATGTTCCCATTCTTTCTGCTGCAATGGACACTGTTACTGAAGCCAATTTGGCAATTGCATTAGCAAGAGAAGGTGGTCTAGGCATTTTACATAAAAACATGAGTATTGAAAGGCAAGCTGAGCAAGTACGAAAAGTAAAGCGCAGCGAAAGCGGAATGATTATAGACCCCATCACTTTGTTAGTAGATGCCACTATTGGTGATGCATTGAAGCTAATGAGAGAAAATAAAATCGGGGGTATTCCTGTTGTAGACAATGGAGGAAAATTGGTAGGTATTTTAACCAATAGAGATTTAAGATTCGAAACGGATTATAAGAAAAAAGTAAAGGAAGTAATGACTAAGGAAAACTTGGTAACTGCTCCTGAAGGAACTGATATGAAAAAAGCGGAGAATATTCTTCGCCGATATAAAATTGAAAAATTACCTGTTGTAAATAAGCAAGGAAAGTTAATTGGTTTAATTACTTACAGAGATATTTTACAAATTCGTAATTTCCCTAACGCAGTAAAAGACAGTATTGGTCGATTGCGTGTGGGTGCAGCTTTAGGCATTACCAAAGACTTAATGGATCGAGCAGCTGCATTACAACATGTGGGTGTAGATATTGTAACATTAGACTCTGCACATGGACATAGCAAGGGGGTGATTGAAGCATTAAAAGCCCTTAGAAAAAACTTTAAAAAATTACCCATTATTGCGGGCAATGTTGGTACGGGTGCGGGAGCAAAAGCTTTAGCAGAAGCTGGTGCAGATTGCGTAAAAGTGGGAATAGGTCCTGGTTCCATATGTACTACTAGAATTGTTGCTGGCGCTGGTGTTCCGCAATTAACTGCCATTATGGAAGCTACCAATGCATTAAAAGCAAAAGGTATTCCAGTAATTGCAGATGGTGGAATCCGTTATACAGGTGATATGGTAAAAGCATTAGCTGCTGGTGCAAATATGGTCATGATGGGTAGTGTATTTGCAGGTGTTGAAGAAAGTCCTGGCGATACCATTATTTACGAGGGAAGAAAGTTCAAAGAATACAGAGGCATGGGTAGCTTAGGTGCCATGAGTCAAGGAAGTGGAGACCGTTATTTTCAAGATGTAGAAGCCGATATTAAAAAGTATGTACCCGAAGGAATTGAAGGTCGTGTTGCTTACAAAGGAAATTTGAGTGAAATCATTTATCAATACGTAGGGGGTTTAAGATCTGGTATGGGATACTGTGGTGCAAAAGATATTCCTACTTTACAAAAAGCCACTTTTGTAAAAATCACGAACGCTGGTATGAAAGAAAGCCATGCGCACGATGTGGATATTACTAAGGAAGCGCCTAATTACAGTAGAAAATAATTCATCAATATGGCACTGAACAAGTGGACTTATTTACATCCGCTTACATTAAGTCTTTTAACAGGATTATTGTTAACCAGTGCTTGGCCTAATACGGCTTTAACCATTGGTTTGATATTTGCATGGGTGCCCTTGTTATTATTGGCCCATCAAAAAGACACTTCCTTTCCACTATTAAGATATGTGGCACTGAGTTTATTGATTTGGAACACTGGCACTACTTGGTGGCTATGGAATTCAACCGGGTTTGGTGCTATTGCAGCCATTGTAATCAACACCACTTTAATGTGTATTCCATGGTGGGGATTTATCAAAATCCGTCGGTATTTTTCTGAATCAATCAGCCTTTTTTCATTGGTTGTTTTTTGGTTAACATTTGAATACGTTCATTTAAATTGGAGTATCAGTTGGCCTTGGCTTACATTGGGCAATGGACTAAGCGCTATCTCTTTTTACATTCAATGGTACGAATATACAGGGGTTGGGGGTGGATCATTACTCATATGGATCATGAACATTTTATGGTTTCAGCTTTTTGTAGCTATACAAAAAAAAGCACCTCTACGAGCTGGCATTTTGGGTGGCTCAATTTTGCTATCATGGTTACTATTAGGCTGGATTAGTTTTCTATTAATGCCAAAATCGAGCAATAATCCCAATAAAAAAAATGTGGTGGTGGTTCAACCCAATATTGATCCCTACCAAAAATTTGAAACGCTCACTACTGCCGATCAGGTAAACAGATTGGTTCAATTATCGGTGAATGCAATAGATACTAATACCGTTATGGTGATTTGGCCAGAAACCGCTATGAGTGCAGCTGACTGGCAACACAATATCAAAGTCAATCCATACTATCAACCCATTTTTCAATTCTTAGCAGCGCATCCATCTATTCAATTGATTTCAGGAATTGAAACTTTTAAACAGTACGGCAATACTGCTGCTACTAAAACTGCTAGAAAAACCAATGATGGCATTTATTACGATGCCTTTAATGCTGCAGTAAGTTTAAGAGCCAATCAAGAACCGGTTTATTATAACAAAAGTAAACTAGTACCAGGGGTAGAATCGCTTCCTTCTTTTTTACGTTTTATGGCGCCTGTTTTTGAACAGTTTGGTGGTTCTACTGGAGGATATGGCGTATCTGACACAGCTGTTGTTTTTAGAGGCCCTATTGCGCAATTAAATGCTGCTCCCATTATTTGTTACGAAAGTATTTATGGTGAATACGTAACCAACTATGTTAAAAGTGGGGCCAGCATGCTCACCATCATGACCAACGACGGGTGGTGGGGAAATACACCTGGACACCATCAACATTTGTCTTATGCAAAACTAAGAGCGATCGAAACCAGAAGATGGGTCGCTCGTTCTGCTAACACTGGTATTTCTGCTTTTATCAATCCGCGTGGTGAAATAGTACAGGAACTTGGATGGGACAAAACGGGGGCCCTTAAAATGGATATTCCCACCAGCGCTACTTTAAGCTTTTACGTTCAACACGGTGATTATATTTTTAAAATTGCTTCTGTCATTGCTGCTCTTTTTGTAGTAGTTTACTTTTACAAAAAAACAAGCCATGCAAGCCAACATAAAACAACTTAATCGACAGGATTATCAACTTTCTTATTCGGTGTATGGCAAAGGAACTCCCGTAGTATTATTACATGGATATGGAGAAGATAGTCAAATTTGGCTCAACCAAATTGCCCATTTATCAGCTCATTGCTTACTGATTGTTCCAGACTTGCCTGGCTCAGGAAAGTCTTCTATTACGGCTAAAGGTTTAGATGAGTGGTTACCAAATATGAGCATTGACTCATTAGCACAAAGCATCAATCAACTATTAATTGCAGAAAATGTATCTGCCTGTATCTTATTAGGGCATAGCATGGGTGGCTATATTGGGTTAGCATTTGCCGAATTATACCCATCCAAATTACTAGGCTTAGGATTGGTGCATAGTACAGCTTTTGCAGACAACAACGAAAAGAAAATAGTCCGACAAAAAAGTATTCAATTCATTGCAGAAAACGGCGGCTCTGCTTTTTTTAAAACCAGTATGCCCAATTTATTTGGTAAAAAATTCAAAGAAAATCAGGCGCATATTATTGAACAATTAATCAATCAAAGTAAAAATTTTGAATCCTCGATTCTAATTGGGTATACCCGAGCTATGATGAATCGGCCCGACCGATCCACTGTTTTAGGTTCAGCCAATTTCCCCATTTTATTTATTGCTGGACCTGAAGATATTGCAGCCCCTTTGAAGGACGTTCAGGAGCAAGCAACATTACCCAATAAATCGTATCTTACTATTTTGGATGGTGTAGGTCATATGGGAATGTTAGAAGCACCTCATGAGATGAACCTTCATTTGACTAATTTCATTCAATTGGTTTAATCCATTATTCTGGCTTATTTTAATTTTACTTTTGGTTATGTGGAGGAAATGCTTATTTTTTGTTTTAAGTTTTTTTATGCTTGTTCAATTGAATGCAGCACACTTAAAAGGTGGATGGATTCAATATGAATATTTGGGTGATGGTTCTTCAGCTAATAGTTCAAGATACCGCATCACCGTAAGACAATATTTAGATTGTAGTTCAAGAGGTGGCCAAAGAGACGCAGTGGTTTATATGGGAATTTTTAATAGCCTCAGTTCTGTCTTAGTGAACACCGTAACCATTCCGTTAACTGGCACCGACAATCTTGATAAAGGCACTTATGACCCTTGTTTAAGTTCGAGACCAAGGGTTTGTTATATTATTGACCGTTATACTACTGAGGTAGAATTACCCAATACGATTGAAGGGTATACCTTAACGGTACAGCGTTGTTGCAGAATTGATAATATCATTAATGTGGGGGCCAACTCTGATCAAATTGGGGTGAGCTATACTAATACCATTCCTGGCCGCATTAGCAGCATTAATTACCAAAAAAATAGTAGCCCCGTATTTGCACAAAGAGATACTGCGATTGTTTGTTTTAATGCCCCTTTTACTTTTGACTTTGGTGCAACAGATGCGGATGGAGACAGTTTATCTTATTCTTTTTGCAGTGGAGTGATTGGAGGGAGTACAGGTCCTGGAGGTTCACAACCCAATCCGCCAAGCCCACCACCCTATGCACCTGTATTATATGAAGCGCCTTTTGATGGGGGTGTTCCCATGTCTCCCTCTGTAACGATTAATCCAATTACAGGTTTAATTAGCGGCACTGCTCCCCCTATAACAGGAGAATATATTGTTGCCGTTTGTGCAAGTGAATTTAGAAATGGGGTTAAAATTGGCGAAACAAGAAAAGAAATTCATATTCAAGTGGCCGATTGTTCCTTATCTGCAGCAGATTTAAAACCAACCTATATTAGCTGCAATGGATATACGCTAACCTTTCAAAATGAATCTACTGGTGCGGCCGCCAATTATCTTTGGGATTTTGGGGTAACCAATAGCACTACTGATATATCAACTAATCCTACGCCTACTTATACCTATGCAGACACAGGTACTTATCGGTTAACTTTAAAAGTGACCAATACGGGAGGATGTCAAGACTCTGCTTTTGCCGAAGTGCGTATTTATCCTGGTTTCACACCAGATATTAAAATTGAAGGAACCTGTTACCTAAATGAGTACAATTTTAAGGATGCTACATTTACCCGATACGGAACAGTAAATAGTTGGAAATGGAATTTTGGAGACAACACTAGTTTAGCAGATACTTCGCTTGCAAAAGACAGTTCTTGGAAATATCCAGCACCCACCAGTACCAATATTAAATTAGTAGTAACCAATAGCAAAGGTTGTATCGACAGTATTACCAAACCCTTTGTTGTTTTGGATAGGCCTTCTTTGAATTTAGCATTTAAAGACACGCTTATCTGCAGTATTGATACATTACCCTTATTAGCTAATATTGGAGGGGGAACCATTACTTGGACCCCAGATATACCAAGCAGCTTAACTAGAATATCCAATAGAAATATTGCCAATCCTTTGGTGTATCCAATAGATACTACTCGTTACATTGTAACCCTTAATAATAATGGATGTATTAATCAGGATACAGTTACAGTAAATGTATTAGATTTTATTTCTGTTGATGCAGGTCCTGCTGCCAGCATCTGTAGAACAGACACCATTCAATTGCAAACGGTAAGCGATGCATTAAGTTATCTATGGACTAACCGAGCTGGAACAACTGTTTCGCGGGATAAATTTCCGAAGCTAGCCCCATTACAAAATGAAACGTATTATGTTTCCGCCAATTTAGGTTACTGCCAAGCAAGCGATTCTGTTCGGATCAATGTGGCCCCTTACCCAGCAGTTCGCCTTGGGCCTGATACCGTCATTTGTTTTGGTAGCAGACTCAATTTACCCGCTAGTATGGTTGGTGCTTCTTTTCAGTGGTCACCTACCAATTCAATGATTAATTCAAACACGTTGAATCCACTAGCTGGTCCATCAAGAACAACTGCTTATACCCTTACTGTTTCTGATACTTTAGGCTGTAACAAATCGGTAACTGATACCATCATTGTTAGAGTAGTTCAACCTTTAACTATTAATGCAGGTCGTGATACTATTGCAGCACCTGATCAACCCATTCAATTAAGGGCTACTGGTGCTGGACAATTTAATTGGTCACCTTCAACAGGGTTAAATAATTCAACTATTGCTAATCCAATTGCAACTTTACCAACTGGTATAGACTCTATCACCTACACTGTTAGACTTACTGGTGAAGGTGGTTGCTTTGCAGAAGACCAAATGACCATCCGTGTTTTTACAGATGGTCCTCAAATTTTTGTCCCCTCAGGATTTACACCTAATGGTGATGGTAGAAACGATATTTTAAGACCCGTAACAGTTGGCGTCACTCGGCTTAATTATTTTGTTATTTTCAACAGATGGGGGCAACGTATTTTTACTACTAATCAATTAAATAGCGGTTGGGATGGCACATTTAATGGGGAACCACAACCCGCAGGAACCTATGTTTTTCAAGTAGAAGGAATAGACTATTTAGGAAAGCGTATTTATAAAAAAGGTACTGCTGTACTTATCAGATAGTTTAATTTTGTTGTTATGAGAAAAACCATTTTAATTACTGGCGCTACTGCTGGTTTTGGCAAAGCTACAGCCGAACATTTTGCTGCAGCCAATTGGAATTGTATTATTACCGGAAGAAGAAAAGAACGTTTAACCGAACTTGCCCATTTTTTAGAAAATAAATACGGCATTCAAGTACAGGTTCTTTGCTTTGATGTGCAAAACAAAATCGATGTGTTTACTGCAATCAATAGCTTACCAGAAGCGTGGCAATCGATTGATGTTTTATTAAATAATGCTGGGTTAGCATTAGGCAGAGACTCATTTGAATAGGCAAATCTAGCTGACTGGGAGACGATGATTGATACCAATGTAAAGGGATTAATGTATGTTTCTAAAGCGGTTTTACCTTTCATGATTGCGCGAAAAAAAGGACATATCATTAATATAGGTTCTACCGCAGGGAAAGAAGTATACAAAGACGGCAATGGATACTGTGCTTCTAAACATGCAGTAGATGCAATTAGTAAAGCAATGCGCATTGATTTATTACCCCATCAAATTAAAGTTACTGCCATTCATCCTGGTGCAGCTGAAACAGAATTTTCTGTTGTGAGATTTAAAGGGGACGAACAAAAAGCAAGTGCTGTATACGATGGTTATAAAGCTTTGGAAGCAAAAGATATTGCGGAAATAGTTTACTATGTTTCTACTTTGCCTGCCCATGTATGCATTAATGATTTAGTTGTCACCTGTTTATCTCAGGCTAATTCTTTTTACTTACATAAATAATTTTTTATGCTGCTTACAGGAAACCCATCCAATATCACCCGGCTTTTTGGTATAAAGTATCCCTTGATTCAAGCAGGTATGATATGGGCCAGTGGATGGAAATTAGCTAGTGCGGTAAGTAATGCAGGGGGCTTAGGAATTATTGGTGCTGGTTCTATGTACCCCAATGTTTTAAGAGAACATATACAACAATGTAAACTAGCTACTCCGCATCCTTTTGCGGTTAATATCCCATTATTATATCCAGATTTGGAAGCCATTGTACAAATCATACTAGAAGAAAAAGTACCCATTGTTTTTACAAGTGCAGGTAATCCTAAAACCTACACTTCGTTATTTAAACAACAGGGCATAAAAGTAGTACATGTAGTAAGTAGTAGCAAGTTTGCGCTTAAAGCACAGGAAGCAGGTTGTGATGCGGTGGTTGCTGAAGGCTTTGAAGCAGGTGGGCACAACGGCAGAGAAGAAACAACTACCATGGTATTAATTCCTTCGGTAAAAAAACAAATCAATATCCCATTGATAGCTGCTGGCGGTATTGCTACAGGACAACAAATGTATGCTGCCATTGCATTAGGTGCAGATGCAGTTCAAGTTGGGAGTCGTTTTGTTTGTACGCCTGAAGCATCTGCTCATATGCAGTTTAAAGATGCAATCATTAAAGCAGGTGAAGGAGATACGCAGTTAAGCATGAAAAAACTGGTTCCGGTTCGTTTATTAAAAAACGATTTTTTTCATCAAGTTGCTGCTGCAGAAAATAAAGGTGCCGATGAAGCTGAACTCACTCATTTATTAGGCAGAGCGCGTGCAAAAAAAGGCATGTTCGAAGGAGACCTCAAAGAAGGAGAGTTAGAAATTGGTCAAGTAGCGGCTTTAATCCATGAAATAAAACCTGCTGCTGCAATTGTAGCAGAAATGATTGCTGAATTTAATGCTTGCGTTAATAGCATTAAAGCCCTCTAACCAAAATCAATTTCTGTATTATCCCCAATATTTAAACTTCTACTAAGTCCTTTTACAGAAGCATCACTACCAATTAAAGAATTGTCTAGCACTACTTCAAATAAATTGGTGAACGAGCCGATAATACTATCGCGTACAATGGAATGTTTAACAGAGGTATTAGCTCCAATGGCCACATGAGGTCCAATAATCGAATGGGAAATTTCACATCCGGGTGCTATACTCAC
Organism: Sediminibacterium sp.; assembly: GCF_051860225.1. Lineage (GTDB taxonomy): Bacteria > Bacteroidota > Bacteroidia > Chitinophagales > Chitinophagaceae > Sediminibacterium. Next base: position 1,526,423 of record NZ_JBHYEI010000001.1, on the reverse strand, counting down.
TGGTGGTATAATAATAGTGTCTTTATATGAATGTTCATGACCTGTATTGCCTCCAAATTTTTTCAGCAAAGTGGCATTACTTTCTAACAGACTTTCTTTCTTGCCACAATCAAACCAACTCTTCACTTTGAAAGATTGAAATTTTGCTCCCCGTTTAATCATGCAATCTAAGGCATCGGTTAGGTTATACTCACCTTGTGTTTTAATGTCTTGCATAAACAAATGGTGTAGGCATTCAAATAGAAAATGAGTCTCTTTAATTTTGTATAATCCCACTAATGCCATATTACTTTTGGGTATGGAGGGCTTCTCAACTACTTGTTCAATAAATCCGTCTTCGCCAATTGTTGCAACGCCAAAATTTCTTGGGTCATCTACTTTTTTAACGCCTAACATACTGTAAGGACTGTCTACCACTTCTTTTACATCGTATTCGCAAATGGTATCCCCTAAAACCACAAATACTTCATCTGTTCCTACAATCGCCTTGGTTAATTCAATGGCATGTCCTGTTCCTTGTCTTTCATTTTGGAATACAAAATGAGTGGTCAAATCTGGGTAGGTTTGCTTTACATAGTCCTGTATTTTTTCTCCTAAATAACCCACTATAAAAATGAACTCTGTGATACCCGCGTCTCTTAACTGATCTACAATAAAACTCAATATTGTTTTACCAGCAATAGGTATTAATGCTTTGGGTTGAGTGTAAGTATGCGGTCTAAGCTTTGTTCCAGCACCTGCAACAGGGATAATCGCTTTCATTGGGAGGTCTTTAATGTTTAAACATTTCAACCTAATTAAAGGCAGCAATGTTCAAATGGGGCTGTAAAATAGTAAATAACGCGTAAATTTGACAAAAATACACTTCATGCAGAGAGATACTTTGGTTTTTGACTTAATTAGAAAAGAATTAGAAAGACAAAGACATGGAATTGAGCTGATTGCCTCAGAAAACTTTACCAGTCTTCAGGTAATGCAAGCAATGGGAAATGTGATGACCAATAAATATGCCGAAGGTTACCCTGGCAGAAGGTATTATGCGGGTTGTGAAATAGTTGACCAAACCGAACAATTAGCAATTGACCGTTTAAAGGAAATTTTTGGGGTAGCATATGCCAATGTTCAACCCCATAGTGGTGCTCAAGCAAATGCTGCAGTTGCACTTGCCGTACTTCAACCTGGCGATATTACTCTTGGACTAGACTTAAGTATGGGTGGCCATTTAACGCATGGTAGTGCAGTGAATTATTCAGGTAAATTGTATCAGCCGCACTTTTACGGCGTAACCAAAGAAGAGGGGTTGATTGATTACGAAATGCTGGAATCTAAAGCACGTTCATTAAAACCTAAATTAATTTATTGTGGAGCAAGTGCATATAGCCGAGATTGGGATTACGCAAGAATCAGAAAAGTGGCCGACGAAGTAGGTGCATTGGTTTTAGCTGACATAGCTCACCCTGCAGGTCTAATTGCAAAAAAATTATTGAATTCTCCTTTCGAACATTGTCATTTTGTTACTTCAACTACGCATAAAACATTACGTGGACCAAGAGGTGGCATTATTATGATGCACAAAGATTTTGAAAATCCATGGGGGCTTAAAGATGTAAAGGGAAATATCCGCATGATGAGTAACCTGCTTGATATGGCTGTTTTTCCTGGTATTCAAGGAGGTCCACTTCAACACGTTATTGCAGCAAAAGCAGTTGCTTTTGGCGAAATCTTAACTGATGAGTTTTTAGTGTACCAACAGCAGGTTCAAAAAAATGCCCAAGCTATGGCAAAGGCATTTGTTGATAAAGGATACCATATTATTAGTGGAGGCACCGACAACCATCTCATGCTAATTGACTTGAGAAATAAAAATATCAGTGGGAAAAAAGCAGAACAAGCATTGGTTCAGGCCGATATTACTGCTAATAAAAACATGGTCCCTTTTGACGACAAATCTGCATTTGTTACCTCTGGCATTCGCTTTGGTGTACCTGCTATTACTACACGTGGGATGAATGAATCCCATATGCCTTTTGTTGTAGATGCTATTGACCGTGTTTTAATGAATGCAGACGATACCCAAATTATTGGGGCAGTTCGCAAACAAGTAAACGAGTTCATGGAACAATTCATTTTATATCCTGAAATGGGATAGTTTAACCTTAATTAATATGTTACAAAGAATACAAAGTATTTGGTTGCTACTTGCTGCAACAATGGGTGCACTAAGTTTACAATTCTCCTTTTTTAGTGGTAATAAGCTAAATACAGAAACCAATGTTAAAGAATGGATTGAATATACTGCAGCTCAAGGAAGCTTAAATGCAATTTTAACCATCACGATATGTGTTGCAACCCTGGTATGCATTTTTATGTATAAAGACAGAAAGAGACAACTGTTGATTAATCTGATAATATTGGCAGTTTCGCTATTGAATATTTTTTTATACTTCAACGCAAGCAAATCTTTTACAGAATACAATACAGACCTTACCGCATTAATCAGTTTATCTATTCCTGTATGCCTGGTATTAGCAGCTATTGGGATTTATAAAGACGAGCAATTGGTAAAGAACGCAGACCGATTAAGATAAACCAACCGCCCACTTTTTAAATAAAGGGGGCGGTTATACTTTTTTTATTCTTTTTCAAATCAGCCGGCAATCCTGCATAAACTAGTTCACCGCCTGCATTGCCCGCTTCTGGACCTAATTCAATTAACCAATCGGCAGACTTGAGTACATCGGTATTATGCTCTATCACAATGAGTGAATGCCCTTGCTCTATTAATGCATTAAATGAGTTGAGTAATTTTTGAATATCATGAAAATGCAAACCAGTAGTGGGTTCATCAAATATAAAAAGCACATGACCTATTCCTTTTCCTTTACCCAAGAAGCTGGCCAATTTAACCCTTTGTGCTTCTCCCCCACTAAGGGTATTACTACTCTGACCTAGTTTAATATACCCTAACCCAACATCTTGCAAGGTTTTGATGGCTTTTTGAATTTGTTTTTCTTCTTTAAAAAATTCGAATGCTTCATCTACACTCATTTCTAAGATATCATGAATAGAAGCATTATTATATTTTATTTCTAATACTTCCTCTTTAAATCTTTTACCACCACAAGATTCACAAGTCAGGTGTACATCAGCCAAAAATTGCATTTCTACAACGGTTTCACCTTCTCCTTTACAGGTATCACATCTACCGCCATCCACATTGAATGAAAAATGCTTAGGTTGGAATCCACGCATTTTAGCCAAACCTTGCTTTGAAAACAAATCTCTAATGGCATCATACGCTTTAATATAAGTGACAGGATTACTTCTTGATGATTTACCAATGGGTTGTTGGTCAATCATTTCAATTTGTGCAATTGAATCAATATCGCCAGTAATGGCTTTATGTAAGCCAACTTTTTCTGCGGCTTCACCCTTAATTTTTTGTAAGCCAGGATAAAGTATCTGTTTAATTAAAGTTGTTTTACCGCTGCCACTCACACCGGCTACAACACAAAAACAATGTAATGGAAAATCGACTGTAATATCTTTTAAATTATGCTGCCTGGCACCTTCAACCCGAATAAAACTATTCCACTTTCTTATTGTTGAAGGAGCTTGAATGGCTAATTCACCTGTTAAGTATTTACCTGTTAAACTATTCTTATCCTTTATTAAATGATTGTAATCTCCTGCTGCCACAACTTCTCCGCCTAAATGCGATGCTAATGGTCCCATGTCTATAATATGATCTGCTTCTCGCATCATCATCTCATCATGCTCAACTACTACAACTGTATTACCTAAGTCTCTCAATGATTTTAGTACCCCAATTAAGCGCTGCGTATCTCGCGAGTGCAATCCTATGGAAGGTTCATCCAATATATATAGTGAATTGGTTAAGTTGCTTCCTAAATTTCTAGTCAATTGAATACGCTGACTTTCTCCACCACTGAGGGTATTTGCTAAACGTTCCAATGTTAAATAACCAAGTCCAACATCTAATAAAGTTTTGACCCGTTGATTTATTTCGGTCAAAATTCTTTTTCCAATAGCTTGTTCTTGTTCGGACCATGGTATTGTATCAAACCAATTTTTTAAGTGACTCACTTGCATATTGCAGAGTTCTCCAATATGCTTTCCATGTATTTTAACATACAGTGCTTCATTTCGCAAGCGAAACCCATCACATGCATGACAAGTGGTTCTACCTCTATATCTACTTAATAAAACTCGGTATTGTACTTTGTATAAATTCTGCTCTACTTCTTTAAAAAAATCATTAATACCCAATGCAGTACCTACACCTGTCCATAATTGTTGGTACTGTTCTTTGGTCAAATCCATGATGGGTTTATGAATGGGAAAGCCCGACTTACTCGCACCTTTTATAAATTGATCTTTCCACCAACTCATTTTTTCTCCTTTCCACGGCGCAATAGCATTTTCATATAATGACAAACGCCTATCAGGAATTACTAAATCTTTATCTATACCTAACACTTGCCCAAAGCCTTCACATACTGCACAGGCACCATAAGGATTATTAAAGGAAAATAAATTGGGAGAGGGTTCTTCAAATTGCATCCCATCTGCTTCAAACTTATTGCTAAAATGCAGAACTTGATTGCTATTTATTTCAATCAACATTTCTCCATGACCTTCAAAAAAAGCAGTACCTATCGAATCCGCTAAGCGATGTAAGTCGTCTTCTTCAAATTCCTTAACAACCATTCGATCAATCAACACGTAATAATTATGCTGATGCGTTTTCCAATGTTTTGCTAAAGCTGAATCTGACATTGATAAAATATCTTCAATCCTTTCTGGCAATCCTGATTCTCCCTGCTTCATCAAAAACATTCTTGAAAATCCTTTCTGCATTAGAATACTCAACTCTTCTCTGATTGCTCGATGTTCATGCTGCTTAAAAGCTACCAGCATTACCATTTTTGTTCCAGCTGGCATTGCAGCAATTACATGCATTACATCTGCTACTTCATCTTTTTTTACTTCTTTGCCACTGATAGGCGAAATGGTTTTACCCACTCTTGCAAATAATAATCGCAAGTAATCATAAATCTCTGTCATACTACCCACTGTGCTGCGGGGTGTACGAGTAATCACTTTCTGTTCAATAGCAATAGCAGGACATAATCCTTTTATATAGTCTACATCGGGCTTAACCATTCTAGACATAAACTGACGAGCATAAGCACTTAGGCTTTCGGCATACCGCCGCTGCCCTTCTGCAAATAAAGTATCAATAGTTAATGATGATTTACCACTTCCTGATACTCCTGTTACTACAATCAGCTTATTTCGGGGAAATGAGACAGTTACATTTTTTAAATTATGCGTTCTCGCACCACATACCAATATCTCGTCAGCAGGGCTGTTTGCTTTGTCTATTGATGCTTTTGCCGTCTTTTTACTCGTTGCCATAAGGTTCACAAATTAAACAGATTATTACAGCTTTGGTTGAGTAAACAACAAATAACAGCCAAAAAATCAGTCAGTTAGAATGTGAATAACCCCATTCCGTTTCATTTTAATTTCCACAACCTATTTATGTATACAAAAGAATTCTATTTTGTTCTTGATTTAAAAAATCGCTATCCAATATCCTCATTTTAATCCTGACTCAAAAACCTAAACTATGAGAACATTAGACCATGCGTCTGATACAGAGCTGATAAGGGCATTTCAAGATGGCGACACCGATGCGTTTGAAACACTTATCTATCGTTACAAAGACAAAATATTTTCGTCTATCTTATTTTTCGTAAAAGATACTTATTTAGCCGAAGACCTGTTTCAAGATGTGTTCATTAAAATTATTGACACATTAAAAAACAAGCGCTACACAGAAGAAGGTAAGTTTTTACCCTGGGCTTTAAGAATTGCACACAATCTTTGTGTTGACTACTTCAGAAAAGTAAAGCGTACACCTGCTATTAAAACAAGCGACAACAAAGACATTTTTGATGTACTGCAAATTTCAGAAGAAGGTCCAGATGGGAAAATCATGCAAGGTCAAAGCCATGATCGCGTCAGAAAGATGTTAGACCTATTACCTGAAGAGCAACGAGAAATTATTGTCTTAAGGCACTATGCCAACATGAGCTTTAAAGAAATTGCTGAAATCACCAATTGCAGTATCAATACCGCATTAGGTAGAATGCGCTACGGCTTAATCAATCTCAGAAAGATGATGGTTGAAAAACAAATTGCTTTGTAAAAATCAATCTAAAAATATAAAAGCCCCAACATTTTAAAAAGTTGGGGCTTTTTTTATTCACTTTGGAACAGTTATTTATGCTGATCAAATGCGGCTTTTGCAGCATCTAGATGAGCTATAAATTTGGCAATATCTGGGTCATATCCGTATTTAATACTACTTAATGGTTTTCCATTTAAATCTAAAAACATATACAGGGGTTGTGCATTAAATCCAAACTGGGTAATTTCATAATCCAAGTTTTTATCTCCCTCTGTAATTACTCTATCTCCATCTTTTTTAGTGTACTGTTCTTTTACTGGTAAGTCTGTAGACTCGTCTACATATAAACTCACTAATACAAAATTCTCTTTCATCCTTTTAAGCACTTCAGGATCCTTCCAAACCTCTTTTTCCATTTTACGACAATTGGCGCAACTATGTCCAGTAAAATCTAACATGATGGGCTTATTCAAAGCCTTGGCTGCAGCCATACCTTCTTCTAAGGTGAAATAAGCCACTAAGCCATAAGGGACGTGCAACTTGTCTGCTAATCTTTTTGGAGGCTGTGCAAGACTGTTAGTAGATGGAGACTGTGTAGGCGTATTTCCTATCTGATATTTTAATGCATCTAAATTAAATTCTTGTGTTCCGTCGGGAGGAATAAATCCACTTAAATGCCTGAGGGGTGCTCCCCATAATCCTGGTAAAATATATAAGGCAAATGAAAAAGAAGCAATGGCAAAAAATAATCTAGGAACCGATACATAAGGCAAATCACTATCATGAGAAAACTTCAGTTTACCCAATAAATAGATTCCTAATAATACAAAAATGACAATCCATAAAACCAAGAAAACATCTCTATCCAGCAGTCTCCAATGATATATCAAATCTACATTCGACAAGAACTTCAATGCTAATGCCAATTCAATAAATCCAAAACTTACTTTTACTGAATTTAACCACCCGCCGCTCTTGGGTAATGATTGAAGCATTGAAGGGAAAAACGCAAACAACGAAAAAGGCAGTGCCAATCCTACCCCAAAACCTAACATACCTACAATGGGTGCTGTACTTACTCCGCCGGTACTTGTTTGACCCAATAAAGTTCCAACAATGGGTCCAGTACAAGAGAAGGATACGATTACCAGTGTGAGGGCCATAAAAAAGATGCCTCCTAATCCACCCTTACCTGCTTTTTGGTCTGCCTTATTGGCCCAGCTATTGGGTAACTGTAACTCGAATGCACCAAAGAATGAAATGGCAAATACAAGAAAGATTGCAAAGAATAATAAATTTGAAATGGCGCTGGTTGAAATTTGATACAGAATATCATCTCCAAAAATCAAGACCAGTAAAATAGTTGGAACTGTGTAAATGCCAATAATAGACAAGGAATACCATAGCGCATTTCTAATCCCTTCTACCCTTGTTTTACTTCTTTTTAGAAAGAAACTCACGGTAACTGGAATAAGCGGAAAAACACATGGGGTTATCACTGCTAACAATCCTGTTAAAAATGTCAAGAGAAAAATCTGCCATAGGGTTTGATTAGCAACATCAGACTTTTCTGCAATTGCTGACTTGTTAGCGGGGGTGATTTCTATTGAAAAAGGCACACTACCAGATGGAAATTGATCCGCTTGTTTACATAGCCAATTGAATTGTCCTTTTAAGACTAGGCTGTCTTGAGCGGCTAATCTTATTAAATAAGCTAATTGAACACTGTCTTCAAATACCTTGTAAATAACAGTTGCATCATCAGCTGCAGCAATTTGAACTTGCTTTCCTTGCTCTACAATGGTATCTAGCAATCGAGCTGAATTGGTTTCATCAAGTTGTAATGCAGATACAAATGCATCTTCTGCATTTTGCTTTTTTGCACCAAACAGTTGAAACCCTTTTTCAATCTTCGCACTAATGGTAAATTGGACCAAACTATCATTGGTTCGTAAGGCAGAAAAAACAAATTGCACAGGTGTATTTTCCTGTGCAATTATTACATTAGCTAGTAATAGAATTACTAGCAGCGTCCATATTTTTTTCATATTACAATAGCTTAATATCAAATTGTTTTTTGGTAGGAGGCAAACATTGTTCGTCGTCGCAAACCATGTAGTTCACATATCCAGCCACATTTGTTTTGATTCCCGCTTTTACTTTAACCTGCTGGGTGTACACTACTTTGCCACTAAAAAATTGCACTTCCATTCCAAAAATCTTATCATTGATTTTTTCGAGCTTACCCGTTTCCTTTGTTGCCCCAATTTTCTTTACCAAGGGATTGGCATTAAAAACAACTTTTGTAGGAACAGGACCGCCAGAAGGCATATTTTGTGAGTACATATGCCAAGGCTTTGGCACATTAGCAGTAATTATTAATTCGTAGGTATCTGCAGCTTTTTTCTTTGCCTCAAAAGTCCAAGCAACTGGATCCTTGATTTGAGCATTAGCCAGCTGCATAAAACAGCTTGCAAAAAATATAAATAATAGTTTTTTCATAGTTTCATTATTGCCTTACTGAATAGATAATAGTTCAAATACTTTTAAGCCATCGAGATTATGCAAAGCTGCTGATGTTGCACGCTCAGGATGTGGCATCATTCCAAATACATTATTTTGTTTATTTCTAATTCCTGCAATATTTCTCACTGCACCATTTGGGTTTGCACTTGATACGATATTTCCGTTCTCATCAGAGTAACGGAATAAAATTTGATCATTCTGCTCCAAATCATTCAATGTAGCTTCATCGGCATAAAAACGGCCTTCGCCGTGTGCAATAGGTATTTTCAATGCGCCTGTAGCAGGGTTAGTGATATATACATTTTTACAAATGAATTGCTGATTGGCATTCTGCAATAACACACCTGGCAATAATCCACTTTCACATAAAATTTGAAAGCCATTGCAAACACCCAATACTTTTCCACCTCTATTGGCAAAATCGATTACCGATTGCATCATTGGACTAAAGCGTGCAATAGCTCCGCAACGCAAATAATCTCCATAAGAGAATCCTCCAGGTAACACAATACAGTCTTCAGTGGAAAAAGCAGACAAGTCTTTGTCTTTATGCCAAAGCATGATAACTTCTTTATTTAAATCTTGCTGCAAAGCGTCTTGCATATCCCTGTCGCAGTTAGACCCCGGGAAAACGACCACTCCTAACTTCATGTGCTAATTGTTTAAGCTACAAAGGTACAATCCAGAAACAGAAAGAATGCCTAAAATTTGACCAAATGCCAATTATTATACACAATTATTCCAGTTATGATAAAAAATAGCAGATTCGGTAATAGTAATCTTTTGGGATAGGAGAAAGAAGCAGAAACAAATGATGAGAAAGGAACCAAGCATATAATGGCGGCTGATAAACCCGCATTTAAAAAAATAAATGGGGCAGCAGTGACAATTAAACTCATCACAAACAACGCTGCCCAATTTTTTCGTATTTGAATGACCAATCGACTATTAAACTTTTGCCAATAGAAAAGGCCAATCAAAAAGGAAAATGCCAGTCCTATTAAACCCGTCATTTCGATATTGGATAATGTTTGAATAGGCAAGCCAATCTCGAACTTGGGTAAAAAATAATTCAATTTGTCTAATTGATTAGACAAATAAAGCCATGCTGCTAAAAAGTAAAATGGCAAAATCATTCCCATCAAAAGGGTAAACCATTCTTGTAACTTAAAAGGGCGCATTATGCCCAAAGTAAACAAGACCACCAATACCATTATAGCAGTTGGATGATAAGATAAAATAGTTACAGAAACAAGTAAGCCAATATTAAACAGCATGGTTTTAGGAGACGAATGATTGTACAGTCTCGTCAATTTGATATAAATCCAAATCAAGGCAAAATTGGCTATCAAAGCTGGGCTTATAATTGCCCATTGAGGTAAAATACCGGTGAGTAGAATATAGCTCATCGCCACTGTGTAACCCGAATTGGGAAACATTTTTTGCTCTGTTAGTAAAAAATTAAGCCTGATTGCCTGAGCTAAAACAATGATTTGATAAACAAAGAAACCAGCTAGACCAAGCTTATCTTTTAAGTAGTGATTCATTAAATAAGAAAAAAAACCTTCCTGCTCATTGGCAATCATTGGCAGAGCAATACTAAATCCATGAGCATGAACTGCCAAGCTGAGTAGCACTAGAAAGACTATATTAACTAATGATCGATCTCTAAATAAAAATACCACAGTACTGCAAATTAATAATCAATTTTGGCAAAACAGGTATACCCCCTAAACATGCAAGGTATGATAGCTTGACGAGATCCTGTTTGCTTAGCATGTCTTGGCATAAAATCATACCCTCTTTCTAAGTTTTTAATAGTTGGATTACGATCAATTTGACCTTTTGGAGAAAGTGACTGATCAGTTAATATATTGCTTCTTTTATCCTGAATGTTAAATAAAAACCGAATTTGATCTCCAGAATTTACTAGCCCATATCCAATATAATTATCTGTATTGTCATCATATTGGGTTTTTCTAATTACGTTACTCCATTCCATCTTCCCATCTGGTTCAAAGGAAATGATGGCAATATTATCGGAAAAATAACGGGTTACATTATTTGGGCCCATTGAATTTAAACCCCACGGACTGCCCCAAGGATAGGCATTTAAGCCCGAGCCATATGGATAAAATCCTCCCATCCCAAAGCCCAATCCCGAACCAACATATGGATTAAAAAAGGGAGAACGATTCATCATATCCCAACGATTAAATGTATTTCCTCTAGAATTCATGTATGCAGACTCTGCAATCATCATGAAACCGCCATCTCTGCGTAAAATCAAATTCTTCAAATAAAAATCGTTGAATGCTGTTTTTGCAGAACCCTCTCCTCTTACATCTGCCCTAAATTCTTCAGAAAAAACAGTCGTTGCATTTAACAATTCTAGACCTGTTTGTTTATCCCAAAGGGTATAATACAAACCATCAATATTGCCCCGCTTTTGCTTACTAAAAAAAGAAGTGATTAAGATTTTTTTATTGAGGTTGTCTATTTTAATTCGAGTATCATCTAAAAATAGACTTTTAACTTTCACTTCACTGATTGTGGGATTAATACTACCTAAAGGCTTTACCACCAAGCTTACTTTATTAATGCTCTCATTCTGGGCTACACTTGATTCCCTTAAAAACACCAATGTTCCTTCATTGTCTAGACCAAACTCGCCCAAATAATCATTTCTATCTGGCATTTCTATGGGAACCCTAACTTTCTCTAATTGTGTTAACTGCTTGTCAAAAACACATGAAGTAATCACATGTTCTTTTTCATTACGGGTACTTACTTTGAATGCAGCGATTCTTTGTTTGTCTTCACTATTTAAGACAGTATAGATCCTATTATTAGCAGCATACCCCAAACCTGCGGTTGTATCCAATAAGATTGGATCAGCCATTATTTTACCATCTGACCCAATTTTAGCGGCCATCACATAGTATACATTTTTCAATTGGTATTGATAAATGAAATAGGCAAAATCGGGGTAGGATACAAAATCAGTCCCCAAAATTTTGGCTCTTTCAGGCAAATAATCCATTTTCACTTTAGCACTCAACTTCATATCTGTATCATAAATAGAAAAGAAATGGTCGTCCCTGGCATTTTTGTAGATGAGGAATTTACCGTTCATTTTGCCTACCACTTCAAAATTCAAGGTTCTGGGATCGTCTCTATCGGGCTCAGAATAAACAATATTTTGGGCCGAAACAGACAAAAAACTTCCTAAAACCAAGATTAAACTAAGCAGAAATGACCTTTTCATAAAGTATTCTTTATAATTTCAAATGTACGCTTTGTACAGTTTAATTAGTTTATACAATTTACCCATACATTTGTTAAAGATCTAATTGCTTAAATGCTTCAAAGCCTGTTTTGTGAGTAAAAATATCAACAAAGTTTCCGCTGCCGGTCTCTTAATTGCCCTTGGAATTATTTACGGTGATATTGGAACATCTCCACTTTACGTTTTCAACGCCATCATTACTAATAGAGTCATTTCGGAAGAATTAATCATTGGTGCATTGTCTTGCATTATCTGGACGATTACACTCCAGACTACTGTTAAGTATGTTTTAATGATCTTGAACGCCGACAACAAAGGAGAGGGTGGTACTTTTGCTTTGTATGCCTTGGTAAGACGAAGAAAAAAATGGTTGGTCATACCAGCTATGATTGGTGGAGCAGCTTTGTTAGCAGATGGGATTATTACGCCTCCCATTTCGGTTACTTCTGCCATTGAAGGATTGAAAGAGTTGCCTGCAATGAGGGCAATTACAACAGATAGTATTGTAATAATTGTAATTGCCATTTTAGCTGCTATCTTTTTTATGCAGCAGTTTGGTACAGCCAGTATTGGTAAACTTTTTGGACCTATTATGATGATCTGGTTTACTATGTTAGCAATTTTAGGTATATCTAACCTGGGTAGCGACTTATCGGTCTTTAAAGCGTTGAATCCTTACTATGGTATCAAATTATTAATTACTTATCCGAATGGATTTTGGTTATTAGGGGCTGTTTTCCTTTGTACTACTGGTGCGGAAGCGTTGTATTCCGACTTAGGTCATTGTGGCAGAGGGAATATTCGTATTTCCTGGATTTATGTAAAAGCCTGTTTATTATTGAATTATTTTGGCCAAGGGGCACTATTATTAAGTAGCCATAAAGGATTGTTAGTAAACGCGGCCAATAAAGCGCAATTCGGCATCAATGCTTTTTATGATTTAATGCCACAATGGTTTATTTTATTTGGGGTAATTATCGCTACTTCTGCTGCTATTATTGCAAGTCAAGCAATGATTTCAGGCTCATTCACGCTGATTAGTGAAGCCCTAAGATTGAATTTGTGGCCTAAAATGAAAGTGCGCTATCCCTCGGAAGAAAGAGGTCAGTTATTTGTACCAGGTATTAATTTGCTACTATTTGTTGGCTGCTTGGGCGTGGTTCTTTACTTTAGAGAGTCCTCTAAGATGGAAGCTGCCTATGGTTTGGCCATTGTAGTTACCATGTTGAGTACTACTATTTTATTTTCAAATTTTTTAGTTTTAAAAAGAACTGCTTCGGTTTGGATCTATATATTTCTATTTGGATACCTTATCTATGAATCTGCCTTTTTGATTGCTTTAATGGAAAAATTTGTGCACGGAGGCTATGTTACTCTTCTAGTTGGAGGAGCATTATTTGCTGTGATGTATGTTTGGTATAGAAGTAGAAAAATTAAGAATAGATATGTGGAGTTTGTTCGCTTAGAGAATTATATTCCAATGATTCAAGAACTGAGCAACGATAAAAGCATACCTAAATATGCCACCCACTTGGTATACATGACCAGTGCGAATAACCATAATGAAATTGAGCACAAAATCATTTATTCTATCCTGAATAAAAAACCTAAAAGAGCCGATATATACTGGTTTGTACACGTTGATGTTTTAGATGATCCTTACACTTGTGAATACAATGTAGAACATATTATTCCCAACGACATTATTCGAATTGAATTCAGGTTAGGCTTCAGAGTAGAGCATAGAATTAATTTGATGTTCCGCAAAGTGGTAGAAGAATTGGTTAAGAATAAAGAGGTAAATATTACTAGCCGTTATGAAAGTTTAGAAAAGAATAATATTGTAGGCGACTTCCAATTTATTGTTTTAGAAAAATACTTGAGCCAAGACAATGAACTTCCTTTCTTTGAGCGGGTCATTATGAAATTATATTTCTGGTTGAAAGAAATCAGTTTGAGTGAAGAAAGAGGTTTTGGATTAGACCCGAGTAATGTTACCATTGAAAAATTCCCTTTGATTGTAGCACCTGTTTCCAATATGAAACTATCTAGGATTTTCCCTGAGGGAGAAGAGTAAATAAAATGAGTACAATTATACTATACATTGTTATTGGATATTTACTTATTGTATTAATAGGGTATTTAATTCAAGAAAAGCTCATTTTCAAACCTGAAAAACTAGCACAAGATTTTGAATACAAATACGATGCCCCATTTGAAGAATTATTTTTTGATGTAACTGAGGGAGTAAGAATCAATGGGCTTCATTTTTTTGTGGAAGAACCAAAAGGCTTGATACTTTACTTTCATGGAAATTCTAGAAGCATCAAAGGTTGGGCAAAATATGCATGTGATTTCTATCGATATCAATACGATGTAGTTTTGGTAGACTATAGAGGATTTGGCAAGAGTACGGGCAAAAGAAGTGAGCGTGAAATGTTGGCCGACATGCAATTTGTATATGAAACACTCAAGCAAAAATATCCAGAACACCATATATTGGTTTATGGTAGAAGCTTAGGAAGTGGATTTGCTACTAAAATTGCTGCTGACAATACGCCGCGTTATTTAATTTTAGATGCCCCCTATTATAGTTTTATCAAAGTGGCAGAAAGATTTACTCCATTCATACCACACAAACTAACACTACGATATAAATTACAAACCGATCAATGGATTAAGAAAGTGAACTGCCATACTTATATCATCCACGGAACAAAAGATTGGCTAATACCTATAAAACAGAGCCAAAAACTACAGGCCCTTAATCCACATAAAATCACATTAATCAGTATCCATGGTGGTGGTCATAACAACTTACCTTCCTTTAATGAATACCATAATTTTATTAGAGATATTCTAAAATATTGAGTGAGCATTCTGCTTAACTTTGCCCCGTGAATAAAATAAAAATTACATTTTACATTAAACTAATCCTCTTAGCTTATGCATTAGTTGGATCTGTTTTATTTATACTTCAGGATCATTTATTATTTCATCCCAAAGCATTTGATCAAGATAGTAGCTATCAATTCAATCAGCCTTATCAGGAGTCGGTAATTCCCTTAGATGCAGTAACCAAATTTCATGTAGTTCATTTTACAGTGCCAGATTCAATTAGAAAAGGAGTGGTCTTGTATTTTCATGGAAACAGGAAAAATATTGGGCATTATGCGGAGTTTGCTAAAAATTTCACGCTTAATAATTACGAAGTTTGGATGATTGATTACCCCAAATTTGGGAAATCAATTGGTGAATTGACTGAAGCTAATTTATATGAAGGGGCATTACAATTATATATGTTAGCCAAGCTTAGATATAACCCCTCGCAAATAATTATTTACGGAAAGTCTATAGGTACTGGTATTGCTACCCAGTTGGCTTCCGTAAGAGATTGCAAACACCTGATTTTAGAAACACCTTATTATAGCATGGAAACTTTATTGGGTCAATATTTATTCATGTACCCATTAAAAAAATTACTACACTTTAAATTTCCAAGCAACGAGTATATTCAAAAAGTAACTGCACCTGTCACCATTTTTCATGGAACCGAAGATGGGGTGATCTCCTATAGCAATGCACAACGTTTTACTGCACATTTAAAAAAAAGCGACGAATTCATCACCATTAAAGATGGCACGCATTTGAACTTAAATAGCTTCAAGTTGATGCAAGATAAATTAGATGAAATCTTGCGCTAATGATTAATTAACCGATTTCTTTCAGTTTAACGGTTTTTGCAGTAATACTTAGTTCAACGGTTGCTCCCACTTTTAATGCATAATTTTCGGTATCATGACTAACCGGGAATCCAAAGCAAACTGGATAATCAAATTCAGCAATATGTTCCTTCAGTATTTCCTCAATTGTTTTTCCGAAAGGACGAGTGGTATCTTTTCGATCGGTAAATCCGCCCAATATTAATCCTTTGAGTTGACTTAAAATTCCGGCCCTTTTTAGTTGAATGAACATTCGGTCAATATTGTAGGCATACTCTCCCACGTCTTCTAAAAATAAAATAGCGCCCTTGGTTTTATACATCATTTTAGAACCTACCAAATGAGCAATCAATGCCAAGTTGCCTCCCATCAATACACCGATTGCTTTGCCCAATTGATTCATAGTGTTCGGCGCACAACTGTATGATGCTTTAGTCCCTTTCAAAGCCTTTTGTAAAGACTGCACATAAGGCAGTGTTACTCCCCCCTCATTAAATGCATTCGCCATAGGTGCATGTAATGAAGCTGTATTGCACTTAGTTAATAGATGCGCGTGCAAAACAGTGATATCGCTAAAGCCGATGATCCATTTTGGACTTTTTTTGAAAGAAGAAAAATCAAGTTGATCAATGATTCTAGTAACGCCATAACCACCTCTTCCACAAAGAATCGCTTTAATAGATGGCTCGTCTAGTAAAGCCTGCAATTCATCTTTGCGTTCCTCGTCTGTACCACTAAAATAATTGGTAGACTTACTTCCTACCGTTTTACCAATCATCACTTGAAAGCCCCATTGTTGCAGCGTTTCCACACAGGTTTTTATTTTTTCGGCTTCCATATAGCCTGCAGGACAAGTGATGGCAATAGTATCCCCTTTTTTTAGGTATGGCGGAATCTTAATCATGGCTAACAATTTTTCGGATTGGAAATCTTATCGGCTCGTAACTTTTTATGTCCTTTTAAGTGGATAAATGTTGCAATAAGAAACCCTATCCCTGCAATTAACGTGACATAAGGTAACAAAGTTTTACCTTCTTGAAAATAAATATAGGTTGTCAAGAATAAAGCAATACTTTCAAATAGATGTATAATTAACTCCAATAATGAGTGTGGTTTTTTTGAAAGTTTTATAAAAATAAAATAGATCAAACTGATTATACCCAATATTAGAATTGTCCATCCTATAAAGCTGTGATGATGTTGAATTTTATCAAACCCTTTGGCCATTAAAATAATAGCAACAAAAAAGTGATGAATTGATATTAGTTGCTTTCTCATAATAAATACATTTTATGGTATTGTTTCGTTATTGCAATGATCACTAAATTTCAGTGAGTAATACCTGATTATTCTCTACCATTAATTGATGAGGCAATCCGCATTTCAATGCAAAATTATTTTTGATATGCCCTACCGGAAAATCAAAGCAAACCGGATAATTAAATGCAGCTACTTTTTCTTTGACGATGGTATAAATATCTCGTCCAAACGGAACAGCAGGATTATCTACTTTAATATTACTAAAGCCTCCCACAATCAATCCTTTTAGATTAGACAGCTTTCCCGATCGCAATAAATTACAAAACATGCGATCAATATTGTACAAGGGCTCACCCACATCTTCTACAAATAAAATTTTTCCATCGGTGTTGATCATGGAAGCGGAACCATTTAGGTTTTCTAGAATTTTCAAATTCCCGCCAACCAACAATCCTTTGGCTGTTCCTGTTCTATTATGCTCTACCGAAATAGATGGATAGTTGATTTTTCTTCCTTCTAATGCATCTTTAATGGATAAAATGGTTGCTTGCTGAACTTCATCCGCTGCGGCCCAATCTTTGGGAAAGCTGCCGCACATTTTTGAATGCAAACTAGCTACATGCACCACTTGGTGCAAATGGCTATGTAATACAGTGATATCACTAAAACCAATGATCCATTTGGGTGAATGCTTAAATTTTTTAAAGTCTAAAAAGTCTATCATTCTTACGGCACCATATCCACCTGTTGCACAAAGTATTGCTTTAAGGCTTGGGTCATCCATCATTTGTTGGAAGTCTTCAGCTCTTTCTGCATCAGTCCCGCCAAATGTATGATCCATCTTTCCAATCGTATCTCCTACTTTGACTTTATAGCCCCAGCTTTGAATTAAATCAATAGAAGGTTGAATGGTTTCTAATAAAGAAAAACCAGCAGGGCAAGTGATACCAATCGTATCGCCTGGTTCTAAATTAGGAGGAACTTTAATTTTTCTACTTTTATTTCCAGCAGCTGAAGCTAATGCAGGCAGGGCCATCAATCCCATTCCTGCCATCTGCAAAAAGGACTGTCGTTTCATTTAGGTATTTTTCTTGGGTTTAGGTTTGATAGCTATGCCTTCTTTTTTTCTACCTGCATTGCGCAAAGACTGATCAATCAACATTTCAATTTGACCATTCACACTCCTAAACTCGTCTGCCGCCCATTTTTCCAGGGCGGCATACGTTTGTTGATCTATTCTTAAAACAAAAGATTTCTTACTCAAAACAAATCATTTTATTATTGATGCAATGTTCCTGTATTCACTACTGGAGACACTGCCCTATCACCACAAAGCACAACTAATAGATTACTTACCATTACTGCTTTACGTTCTTCATCTAATTCTACTACTTGCTTTTTAGACAACATATCTAAAGCCATTTCAACCATACCTACCGCTCCTTCTACAATTTTGCTACGAGCAGAAACAATGGCAGTCGCTTGTTGACGTTGCAACATGGCTTGTGCAATTTCTGGCGCATATGCCAAGTGGCTAATACGGGCTTCTTTAATAACAATACCTGCTTTTAGCATTCGTTCGTTCAATTCAGACTCTAACATCGCAATAACTTTTTCCCCACCATCTCTCAAGGTTACTGCTGCGTGTTCATCATCAATACTATCATAAGGGCAGGTAGATGCCATATGACGCAAAGCCGCTTCACTTTGGTTGGTCATATAACTAGAAAAGTTTACTACATCAAAACATACTTTATAAGTGTCTTCTATTTGCCAAAGTATCACCGCAGCTATTTCAATAGGGTTACCTAACTTATCGTTCACTTTTAACTTGGTACTTTCTAAGCTTTGCAAACGCAGCGACACTTTTTGTTTGGTGTACAAAGGGTTTACAAAAAATAGTCCATTGTCTTTAACCGTACCTACATACTTACCAAAAAAAGTAAGCACTACACTGGTATTGGGTTGCACAACCACCAAGCCCAACAATAAAAAGAAGACTACAATTAAATCAATAATTGCCCCCCAAATAAGGGCATATCTTAAGCCATCTTCAGCTCCTTTTATTTGCGTGAGCGCATAAATACCTACTACTAATAAAATAGTCACCAACAACAAAACCATGAACCCTTGTGCTGCTTTAATGGTCTTTTCCATATTTTTCATTTTAATATTAATATGATATCAAAATTATAGCAATTCTTGGAATTTCCAAATAAATCTGCTTTTAGTACCTTTGCCGCTTACAACAAGCAGTTTAGATTAAGAAGCAACCGAATATGAAGCAACCAAAGAGATATTTGATTACCGCGGCACTACCTTACGCCAATGGATTAAAACATATAGGCCATTTGGCCGGAGCATACCTTCCTGCTGATATATATGTTCGTTATTTAAGGGCACAAAAAAGAGACGTAGTATTTGTTTGTGGAAGCGACGAACATGGAACAGCCATTCCAATTCAGGCTACCAAAGAAGGAACGACTGCACAAGCCATTATAGACAAATACCATCCCATCATAGAGCAAAATTTTAATGACCTAGGAATATCTTTTGATATCTATCATAGAACCAGCTCACCTATTCATCATGAAACTGCCAGTGAATTTTTTACTGCATTAAATAATAAAGGAGACTTAATTACCAAAGAGTCGGAACAATATTATGATGAACAAGCACAAAGTTTTTTAGCAGACCGTTATATAAAAGGAACCTGCCCCAACTGTGGTTTTCAAGCTGCATATGGAGATCAGTGTGAAAGCTGTGGAAAGAGCTTAAGCCCCGATGAATTAATTAATCCAGTGAGCACGCTAAGTGGCAACACACCTATTAAAAAGTTAACCAAACATTGGTACCTTCCTTTAGACAGACACGAAGATTTTTTACGCAAGTGGATTATAGAAGATCATGGCAATGATTGGCGTTCTACCGTAGTAGGACAATGCAAGAGTTGGATTGATGGAGGCTTGCAGCCCAGAGCCGTTACCCGCGACTTAGATTGGGGGGTTGCTTTACCTAGTGACGTAGAAGGCGGCAAAGGCAAAGTTTTGTATGTATGGTTTGATGCGCCGATTGGATATATCAGTGCCACCAAGCAATGGGCATTAAATACGGGAAAAGATTGGAGACCTTATTGGGAAGACCAAGATACCAAGCTGATCCATTTTATCGGAAAAGACAATATTGTTTTCCATTGCATTATTTTTCCGGTGATGTTACAATTGCATGGTAATATTTTACCTACCAATGTCCCTGCCAATGAATTCATGAATTTGGAAGGAGACAAAATGAGTACCAGTAGAAACTGGAAACTCGAAATGGAAGACTATATCAACGATTTCATCAAGCCAGAAAACGGGGGATCACAGCTGGCGGATACCTTGAGGTATTACTTAACTGCCATTGCACCCGAAAGCAAAGACAGCGAATTTACTTGGAAGGGTTTTCAAGATGCCAATAACAGTGAGTTGGTAAGCATATTCGGTAACTTCATCAATCGTGCATTGGTATTGATGCACAAACTATGCAATGGGAAAGTGCCGCCATTGCACAATGATTTATTAGACGAGTTAGATCATGCAACCATTGAAGCCATCCAACTAAGCAAACAAAAAGTTGAGCAATTATTAGAAGACTATAAATTCAGGGATGCCCAATTTGAAGTAATTAATTTGGCTAGAATAGGGAATCAATATATGCAGAAAAAAGAGCCATGGATTTTAGCCAAACAATTAGCTGAAAATCCAGCAGCTCAACAATTGATCAATAACTGTTTGCATATCTGTTTACAGTTAACGGCTAACCTTGCAATTTTGTCAAATCCATTCTTGCCCTTTACTGCAAAGAAAATTTGCTACTTATTAAAAGTGGTAGACAAGATATTGAATTGGGAAAATGCGGGCAGTATGAAATTATTAAGCGTAGGATACAGTTTGCGTGCGCCTGAATTATTATTCAGAAAAATTGAAGACGAAGAAATCACCAAACAAATAGAAAAATTAAAAGCTGCTGCTGTGAATAAAGAAACCATTGCTACAACTAGCAACACCAGTAATACCCAGAGCGCTACAATAGCTGAAACAGCAACTGCAATCACTGGTGAAACCGCAGACAAATCACCTGTTAAACCCGGAATCGTATTTGATGATTTCGCCAAAATCGATTTGAAAGTGGGCACCATTGTGGCTGCAGAAAAAGTAGAGAAAGCCGATAAGTTGTTGAAACTACAAGTGAACCTTGGTTTTGAAACCCGCACCATTGTTTCTGGTATTGCCATGCATTTTGCACCAGCAGATATTGTAGGTAAACAAGTGACTGTGGTATGCAATTTAGCCCCACGTAAAATGCGCGGCATCGAGAGCAATGGTATGATTTTAATGGCCGAGGATGCGAATGGTAAACTGCATTTTGTAAATCCTGAGGAAAATATTAATCCTGGAAGTGGTGTAAGTTAAAAGCTATTGTTTGTATTTTCGATAAAGGAACCAAATAGTCAAACCCACCAATATCATTGACCATGATTTAATGATGGTTAGGAACAGCCATTCCACCAATAACCATCCATCAATAAATGCTGCCCGCAATTGATTACCAAATCCTGGATGATATTCCATAGCGTGATTCTCATTGGGTATGACAGTTTGCTTAACCAAAGGTCTTTGCGAGAAAGACAATCTGATATCACTGTATTTCATTCGGTCATTCAAAGACAAATTATCTACCTTGGCACGATCAGCTTCTTCTTGTTGATAGATATTGCTTACGTTGGATTCTTTTTGTTTCTTTTTTGAACCTGACACTGCTCTACGAATAGTCATATTGTTGCTTAGCACTTGAAATGAAACATCATCTAATTCAATTGTTTGATCATCAAGAAAGTTAGCAAGTGGTAATATCTTGGAGAGTACAGTATCAAACTGGGTAGTTGGTACGCGTATTGTAAGGAGATTTTGCACCGTATATTGTACTGATTCTAAAGCAGAATCTCTACTCAATTCCGTTACAGCTCTTTGGTTAATTTGGCTATTCATTTTGCTATAAACAATGAATCCAGCCGCTTCTCGAACAATCTTTTGTATTGCCGTTGTGGCTGTTTGCACATTGTCTACTTTGAAGGTCAGTGCTGAGGTACGAACAAACTTTCGGTTTACAAAATCTCCATCAGACAAGGCTGCAATTTGCTTTTCTACGGAATCAGAAACGGCCATATCTCCAGCATTACCAGCGCTTCCATTTTCATCTACTTGATTATTAGAACCCTGATTGCAGGCAACTAAAAAAAATAACATCAATGAAAAAATAATTCTACTATTCATAACTAGATTAATATTGAATGAACACTTCCCCTTTCTGGTCAATTACAGCTGGTTTACCATCCAACTCCACAGTGGTATATCCGTTGTAAAACAAACCAGCTTTGTTATATTTTATTGGTATCACTACTTTCCCAGTTGTATCAATATACCCCCATTTACCATTCTTCTTTACTTTTGCTAATCCTTCTTGGAATGAATATCCGTCTTCATATTGCAATGGAATCCGCTCATTTCCTTTTAAATCCACGTATCCAAAACGAAGTATCTTTTTAGTCAATACAGATCCATTATCTTCATACCGTTTATATACTAGAGTCAATCCGTCGTGAGAACTACTACACTCATCATATCGCCCATATGGAACTACTATATTACCAGCAGTATCAGCAAGCGCCATATCACTTCCTCCTGATTGCTTCCACTTATTCAACATAATTAATCCTCCAGTGTACAAAATGCCATCACAATCATAGGTATGTAAAATTTTTCCAGTTGAATCGTAGATTCCCCATTGTTCATTTTCTTTTGCAAACATTTTTTTATCTACTGTGAATGCTTCAATTTCATCAAAACGAGGGGCAACCAACCATTTCCCATTCCTATCAGCAATACCAGATTTATAGTCTTTTGTAAGTAAGAATCGATTGAAATGAAGAGAATAAATGAACTCATATTTCAAAGGGAAAACCAATTTAAAGTTTGTATCAAGTAAACCTCTATTACCTTTTTTATCCGTTACAAATGAATATCCAAATTCATCAAAAGGATCAATGTATAAAAGTCCGTTCTCCCAGGCATTAAAAACAATCTTTCCAGATAAGTTCACAAATGAACGTCGTTCTTCTGGATGCTTATGAGTAAGTACCGCCAATCCTTTACTAAACGGACTTAAAGCCCTTGCATAATTAAATTCAAGGATAAATTTACCGGAGCTATCAATAGCACCTACTGAACTATCTGTTTCAAAACAAGCTAATCCTTCAGAAAATTCATAAAGCATTTTAAATTGATAACGATCTTGCAACAAAAGTCTTTTGGCTTCAAATATTTTGTTTGATTCAACCTTATACACTTTGGATTCAATCTTCTGCCGCTCACTACAAGAAAAATAGGCAATCAATAAAACAGGTAGAAATATTAAGGTTAATTTTTTAGGCATCATGCTAATTCTTCACCCGAAAGTAATTTTCTCAACTATAGATTAAATACCGTTGAGACGGTATTTGTTATTTTAAAAAATAGGGGAATTTCATGGTATGATAACAAGAACACTAATTTTTTTTGGCCTACTATTATCTGCAGTTTCAATAACAGCACAGAAAAAGACTCGCATACAATCTATTGTAAAAAAAGACACCCACAATAAGTTAAGCTTTGCTTGTAATTTTTTTGGGAGTAGTGCCAATTATGAGCCTGTACCGGCTTCAGAAGTATCAGATGAAAATGCCGAAAAATGGATGAATGAATTGGTTGCACGTATAACCAGTGTAGTAGGTCTGCGCAATCGATTCCGATTGGTTGCATTACAAAACTTTAATAACTGCGCTGCTGTTTGTTTCAACAATGAAACCGGTCAGGAAAGATTCATTCAATTTGACCGACAGTTTCTTGAAAACTTTCAAAAGCGCACCAATAATAAATGGTTTGTAACAGGCGTATTGGCACATGAACTTGGTCATCACTTTAATGGGCATTCACTGGATGGAATTGGGAGTAGACCCGATAAAGAAATTGAAGCTGACGAATTTGCTGGATTCATTTTACAAAAGCTGGGAGCAAAAGAAAATG
The DNA here is from genome assembly GCF_051860225.1 of Sediminibacterium sp. Taxonomy (GTDB): domain Bacteria; phylum Bacteroidota; class Bacteroidia; order Chitinophagales; family Chitinophagaceae; genus Sediminibacterium. The sequence goes on along the minus strand of NZ_JBHYEI010000001.1, from coordinate 1,502,303 downwards.
AAGCTGAATCAATATTTAGTTTTTTAAACGAGACAGATGGTCCACCTACCCATCCCATTAAATCAAAAAGATATGCTGCAGTTTCAAGGGGATGGAATAGCGCTGCTGGCAATAGCATCTGGGTGTCCTTACTATTAGAAAATGATGCTGATAAAAAAGAGATTGCATATGAAGCACTAATGGCAGCAAGAAATACGAATAATACAACTCAAAAACTTGAACTCATCAACAAAGCCTTAAATAAAGTACCTGCCTATGCAGAAGCAATTAGTGAAAAGGGACTAGTTTACTTACAGGAAAATAAATACCAATTAGCATCCCAATATTGCGAAGAAGCCCTCTTGTTAGAACCCTATATAGGTATACTCAGATTAAATTTTTCAAAAGTCTTGATGGCGCAAAAAAATTATGATACTGCATTAAGTTTTGTTCAAGATGCAATTTACCTAAGACCAGTATTTCCTGAAGCATATCATCAACGTGCGCTAATTTTCCTTAATAAGAAAAATTATGTGCAAGCAGGAAATGATTGTAGTTTAGCCCTTTTAATGAATCCAGACAATACTGAAACAAAGGCTGATATTCTTATTACTAAAGGGATTGCCCACTACGAACTAAAGCAAGAAGAAATTGCATCTGCTTGCTTTAGTGAGGCAAAAAAACTAGATCCTTATAACAAAAGGATAGAAAAATATCTTTCAATAAATAAATAAGAAAATCTTTACGCTTTATCAAAACTCAAACACTCTTTCAATTCTTTTTCTGTGTACGCTAATTTGTATTGCTTTAATACCTCATCTGGCACACCATTCCATTGATTGGGGGCATTGCCTACATAGCCTAAATCTTTGATACCAATTTCAGTGGTGTAGAAACCAGTGGTTACTAAATCGCGCATTAAGTTAAAAAAGGAAACACCTTGTGCCAATTCCTTTGCTGCTTTTTCTGGATAAGCAATACTATCTACAACCGTTATTTGTTGGGCTGTAGTCAAGTTCACAAATGCTTTTTCATAAAGCTTATAACAATGTAAATCTAACCAACGCAATCCGCCACGTAATGGGGTTTGATGCGAAGGCATATCTTTTACAATAAACTCTATAAACTCCGGAACTTTAGCATCACTGGCGCTTCCACTTACTTCGTCTTTAGGCATAATAATATCGCCCAATACAGTAATGGTAGCCATTTCATGTTCATTGAAGAATTTATCTTCCTTGGCCATTTTGGCTAAGTAAGCTTTCTCTTCTTGCATGCGATCATCTAATGATGCATCTGCTGAGTCAGCAATATTTTTTTTATCGGCACTGGTGCAGGCTTCTACCAAAACACCGGCACCAACGGTACCAATCATTAGTGCCTTAATCGATTTTCTCCTGTCCATCTTATAAGTTTTGTTTTTTCATTTCGTCAATAATGTATTCACTTGCACGCATGCTTAAAGCAAGGATGGTCCAAGTGATATTTTTATCCGCTTGTGAAACAAACTGTGATCCATCTACACAAAACAATGTTTTGCAATCGTGAGCCTGACTAAACTTGTTTAAGGCAGATGTTTTTTTGTCGTTACCCATTCTTACCGTACCTGCTTCGTGAATAATATTTCCTGGATTAGACAAGCCATAATTATTTGAAGCATCATCGTCTGCACCCCAAGTAATCACAGCACCCATATTGTGCATGATTTCTTTGAATGTCTCCTTCATATGCTTGGCTTGCTTAATCTCATAATCAGAATGACGAGTATTAAATCTTAAAACAGGTATACCATATTTATCCACTACTGTAGGGTCAATTTCGCAGTAGTTGTTGATGTCTGGAACAGACTCTCCTCTTCCTGCCATACCTACGCCAGCTCCGTAAAAAAAGCGGACATCTTCTTTTAATGAAGATCCATATCCCCCCGCTTCTTTGGTTTTACCATTTACTTGGTACTTACCATTCAAACCTTGCATGCCCATTCCAAATCCATAAGCTGGTTGGCTCATGCCTCCCCAATATTCTATATGGTATCCTCGTGGGAAATCCAATTTTTTATTGTCTAACCACCAAGGGGTATAAATATGCATACCGCCTACGCCATCTTCGTTGTAACGCTTTCTACCAAAGAGTTCTGGCAATACGCCACCCAAAGCCGCACCAGTAGAGTCATGTAAATATTTTCCCACTACATTACTGTCGTTGGCCAACCCATTCGGATGTCTTTTAGATTTAGAGTTCAATAATAAACGTGCGGTTTCGCAAGTACTCGCGGCTAAAATCACTACGCGACCATTTACCTGGTATTCTAAATTGTCTACTTTATTTACATAAGAAATACCGGTTGCCAAACCTTCTGAATTCGTGATAACTTCACGCGCCATTGCCTGTGTAATCACATCTACATTCCCTGTTTTCACCGCTGGCTTTACCAATACAGAACCTGATGAAAAGTCTCCGTAAACTTTACAACTTCTGTTACACTGCGCACAAAAGAAACAAGCACCTCTTTCTTCATTAATTTTCTTCGTTAAGATAGACAAACGAGAAGGGATCACTGGAACACCCACCCCTGTTGCTGCCTTTTTAATCATCAGCTCGTGTAAACGGGGTTTGGGTGGAGGAAGAAAAATTCCATCAGGATCATTTTCTAATCCTTCATTGCTACCAAATACACCAATCAATTTGTCTACTTTATCATAGTAGGGCTTCACGTCTTCATAACCAATTGGCCAATCATCGCCTAAGCCATCAATGCTTTTTCTTTTAAAATCTTTGGGACCAAAACGAAGGGATATACGACCCCAGTGATTGGTACGGCCACCCATCATACGGGCACGCCACCACTCAAATTTTTGACTACCAGGGGCTTGGGTATAAGGCTCCCCATCAATTTCCCATCCCCAATAACAGCCATCAAAATCCCCAAAAGGCCTGAACTTGGTACTTGCCCCTCTTCTAGGCGATTCCCATGGATTTTTTAATTGAGATGAATTCACCGCAGGATCATAATCTTCTCCTGCTTCCAATAAACAAACTTTTAAACCGGCTTTGGATAAAGTATACGCCGCCATACCACCACCAGCTCCTGAACCCACAATTACTACATCGTATTGCTTAGGTTGTTTTTTAATTTGAAAGTCTCCCATATCGCTTTTTTAATCTTGGTCGTTAGAACTATGAATGTAGCAATTTTAATGGTACTGTTCACTAGTTTTTGATAAATGAATTGATCTTATTTTATAAAATATTCGTTTGGAAAAGATCGCAAGGTTGCATTGCGAATACTTGCTGGAATATCTTTAGCAATGACTTTATTTGTTTTAAAATCAACTGCCGTCCATAAGGGATATTCATATGTTTTAGATACAGACACCAAAGTTCCATTTACCCAATTATACAAATTGAATACCCAATAATTATGGCCATTGTAATTTGTACTTGAACAGCCTATAATTTCTGGAAGACCATCTCCATTGAGATCATACTCTTTTTCAGATGAAAAATCAACAAAACTCATCACCCTGTAATTAGTTTGTTGACTCATTAAATAAACTTTATAATTCAATAAAGCTGCCATTCCATTGCCAGCGGTATAAATGCGAAATTTAATATCTGGAATACCATCATTATTAAAATCCGCCACTTCTGCGTTGGGTGTTAAATGCCTTATCCAAAAGGGAACTAAAATTTTTTGAATTATTTTATTGGCTTTATAAAAATGTATATAAGAAGATTCTCTTGATGATTCTTGTTCAATGATTACTACTTTTTCTATAGCAAATCCTTTTTTACCTTTTAAGTTTATTTGAACTGTTTTATTGGGAATTGCAGTATCCTTAATCTGTTCAAATTTCACTTTTGTGTAAACAATTGGTTTTGACTTATTAAATAAAGTTTGAGCAAAAATTGAAGAACCCATTAAAAGTGAAATAATAAAAATTATAAGCTTAAACATAGATTTAAATATTACTTTAATTTAAAAAAGATTGAGCTAGTATCAAAAAAAATCTCCCCTAGATGAAAATCCAGAGGAGATGTTTTTTAGGGCAGGGATTAACTGCTATCGAATTAACTGCAACCCATACTGGTGCCACAGTTTAAACACTTATAACATGTACCGCTTCTAATGGTTAAATGACCGCAAGTGCTACAAGCAGGAGCATCGCTTTGCATACTTTTAGCTGCAGCATTTACTGCATCCATTCCACTGTTTCCTACTGCAGCTGTGGTAGCAGCAGCACGCTGTAGTTTTGGAGAAGCTAGGCCCTCTGCAGGTGTAGTATTGGCAGATGGTGCAGTTACTCTAACACTACTGAGTTCGGGCTTTCCCAAAAAAGTTGCATCTCCCTCCTCTTCCCCTGTATTACCTACAGATGGTCTGTCTAGCACATGAACTAAATCGGTTCTATTAAGGTATTCATATCCTAATGCACGGAAAACAAAGTCTACTAATGAAGTAGTGGTTTTGATATTTGGATGGTCTACCATTCCAGCTGGTTCAAAACGAGTGAACACAAACTTATCTACAAACTCTTCCAATGGAACCCCATATTGCAAGCCTACTGAAACAGAAATCGCAAAACAGTTCATCAAACTACGCAAAGTAGATCCTTCTTTGGCTAGATCTATAAAGATTTCACCTAAAGTACCATCACTATATTCGCCTGTTCTTAAGAAGATGACTTGACCGCCAATTTTCGCTTTCTGAGTAAACCCTCTACGCTTGGCTGGCAAAGATTTTCTTTCTACAATTCTAGATAAAGCACGCTTTAATTCTGTATCAGTAGATGCAGTCATGCGTTTGGTTACTTCTTCTAATAATTCATCAACGGTCAATTTACCTAAATCTACAATGGTTGATTCTTCTGTTAACACCGCTTGTGTAGATACAACTTCTTCAGCTTCTTCCTCTGTCTTCTTTTTCTTTTCGCTCTTGTTGCTTAATGGTTGGCTTAATTTAGAGCCATCGCGGTATAAAGCATTTGCTTTAAGACCCAACTGCCAGCTCATCAAATAACAATCAGCAATTTCTTCTACGGTTGCTTCGTGTGGCAGATTGATGGTTTTAGAAATAGCTCCACTCAAGAATGGTTGACAAGCCGCCATCATTCTGATATGGCCATATGCATGTATATATCTTTCACCTTTTTTACCACATTTATTAGCACAATCAAATACAGTAAGGTGCTCATCCTTTAAGAATGGGGCCCCCTCTACCGTCATGGTTCCGCAAACAAAATCGTTAGCTGCATCAATTTGCTCTTCAGTAAATCCAATCGCTTCCAATAAGTTGAAATTCCAATCTTCATATTGTGCAGGAGTGAATCCAAGACGCTGCATACACTCATCCCCTAAAGTAAAGCGATTGAATATGAACGCGATTTCAAAGGCTGAACGAGCAGCCCCATTTAATTTTTCGATTTCAGCTCCCGTAAACCCTTTTGCCGCTAAGCTTGCATTATTAATATAAGGCGCATTTTCGAAACTTGCAGAACCTACTGCATATTGCTCAATCGCTTTTGCTTGTTCAGGGTTATATCCTAGATTTTTTAATGCCTGAGGCACAGATTGGTTAATGATTTTGAAATATCCACCACCACTTAATTTTTTAAATTTTACTAACGCGAAATCTGGTTCAACACCTGTGGTATCACAATCCATTACCAAGCCAATTGTTCCTGTTGGAGCGATAACAGTAGTTTGCGCATTCCTATAACCGTATTTTTCTCCCAATTGTACTGCATCATCCCAGGCACGAGTAGCTGCTTTCAACATATAGTCTGGGCAGAATTGAGCCTTGATTCCTTGTGGCTTAATTTCTAGGCCAACATAAGCATCAGTAGCATCGTAAGCCGCAGCGCGGTGATTGCGCATTACACGCAACATGTCTTCTTTATTCTCTTCGTACTTGTCAAAAGTGCCTAAGAAAGAAGCCATTTCTGCAGAAGTTTTGTAAGCCACACCGGTCATGATCGCTGAAATTGCACCAGCAATACCGCGAGCTTCTTCACTATCGTAAGCAATGCCGCTCACCATTAACATAGAACCCAAGTTGGCAAAGCCCAATCCTAATGTTCTGTAATCGTAAGACAATTGTGCTACTTCCTTAGAAGGAAACTGTGCCATTAAAACAGAAATTTCTAACACAGTGGTCCATAAACGGGTAGTGTATTCAAATCCTTCAACATCAAAAATATTATTGTCGTCGTTGTGGAACTTACGTAGATTAATTGATGCTAAGTTACAAGCCGTATTATCTAAGAACATATATTCTGAACAAGGGTTAGACGCATTGATGCGACCGCCCTTTGGACAGGTATGCCATTCATTAATAGTAGTATCATACTGAGTGCCAGGATCTGCACAGCGCCAAGCTGCATGTGCAATTTTATCCCAAACTTCTCTAGCAGGAATTTTCTTCATTACCCTGCCATCTGTTCTAGCTTTTAATTCCCAATCTCTTCCTTCCTCTAATGCATGAAAGAATTCATTGGGTATTCTAACTGAGTTATTGGAGTTCTGACCTGAAACTGTAGCATAAGCTTCTCCCTCATATCCATTATCATATCCAGCAGCTACTAAAGCAGCTACTTTCTTTTCTTCTTCTACTTTCCAGTTAATGAATTCCATTATTTCTGGGTGATCTAAGTCTAAGCAGACCATTTTAGCCGCCCTTCTTGTAGTGCCCCCACTTTTTATAGCTCCAGCTGCACGGTCTCCGATTTTTAAGAAGCTCATCAATCCACTTGATGTACCGCCACCGCTTAATTTTTCGCCGCTACCACGAATTTGAGAGAAATTGGTTCCAACCCCAGAACCATATTTGAAAATTCTGGCTTCACGGGTCCATAAATCCATGATACCGCCTTCATTTACTAAATCGTCACTTACGCTTAAGATAAAGCAAGCATGTGGTTGAGGACGTTCGTATGCATTGGTAGACTTCTTTAGCTTACCATCTTTAGGATCAACATAATAGTGCCCTTGAGGCTTACCTGTTATACCATAAACCTCATGTAAACCTGTATTAAACCATTGAGGTGAATTGGGAACACAAGCCTGGTTTAAAATACTATATGCCAATTCATCATAAAATACCTGCGCATCTTTTTCAGAAGCAAAATACCCATAGCGCTCACCCCATACTCTCCAGCAATGTGCCATACGGTGTGCCACTTGCTTTACACTGGTTTCTCTTCCCAATGATCCATCGGGCTGAGGTACTCCGGCTTTTCTAAAATATTTTTGTGCAAGAATATCTGTAGCAATTTGGCTCCATTGTTTTGGAACTTCTACATTATTCATTTCAAAAACTTTTTCTCCGTTCGGGTTTTTGATTACACTGTCACGGTAATCATATTCGAACATATCGTAAGGGCTAACACCATCGTTGGTGAAGCGGCGGCTGAATTGTAAGCCTTTGGGAGCGCGTGGATTAGGCATATCGCAGTTAAAGTTTAAAATGTAATTAATGGGTCCCTGCCAAACGGAATTTTGTAACGGCGGTTGACGAAAATATCTTTCCATTTTCAAAATCCAATGCCGTAAATATGCACAGCTTGTGGATAAGGAAGGTGGATAATTTGCGAGCTCAAATCCACGTTGGTTTTGACCGATTATACACAGGTGTCAATAAGATTTTTAGGTATATTTAGGGTTAATTAATGTTGATTATAATAGACCTAAAAGTTAAACAAAAGTCCAAAACTGGTTTTCTAGCAAGAACCGAGGCAATAAATGCTTTAAACGAAAACTTTTCCGCATTTTTGCAAAGGACTATCTAAATTGGAATGAAGCAAGCGATCTACACACAATTCACTCAACGTAAAAAGAATGGCAAAAAATCCTTTGCCGTACTTATAGATCCAGATAAAGTGAATACCGAAAGTATTCAGGAACTAATAAAACTATCGTTAGAAGCGCATGTCGACTACTTTTTTGTTGGCGGCAGTTTGGTTATATCAAGCCATTTAGACGAATGTATTCAGCAAATTAAGGCTGCTTGCAATATCCCAGTCATTCTTTTTCCCGGTTCTCCGTCTCAAGTGAGCAGGTATGCAGATGCTTTATTATATCTCTCACTTATTTCAGGGCGTAATCCTGAATTATTAATTGGCCAACATGTTATATCCGCTCCATTTGTTAAAAAATCAGGCTTAGAAATTATGCCTACAGGCTATATGGTAATTGATGGAGGAGCCCCCACTACAGTAAGTTATATTTCCAATGCTTCTCCTATACCTGCAGATAAGAGTGAAATTGCTATGTGCACCGCAATGGCGGGTGAAATGTTGGGTATGCAGTTAATTTATATGGATGCAGGCAGCGGAGCTAAGCGCCCCATAACCGAACAAATGATTGAAAGTGTGGCCAAACATATTGAAGTACCTTTAATTGTAGGTGGAGGTATTACCGAGCCAGAAAAAGCCTATCTAAATTGTAAAGCAGGTGCAGATATTATTGTGGTAGGAAACGCAATAGAAAAAGACGTATCGTTGATCAAAGAAATAAGCGCTGCTATACACTCTGTTGCTATTGTAAATATGGGCTAAATTAGCACATGATTCAATCATCTCTTTTTTCGGAAGATCATAAAAACTTATTGCCTTACGACGGCTTTGTCCAATATTTTGGAGGTATCTATTCAGTTGAAGAGCGTAATTATTATTTAGATAGTTTATTGAATAACATTGAATGGGAAAATGATCAGGTAAAAATGTTTGGCAAACTCATCATCACCAGAAGAAAAGTTGCTTGGTATGGTAGCTTACCTTTCGAATATCGTTATTCAAATACCACCAAAAAAGCCCTACCTTTTACTTCAGAACTTATTGCGATAAAACAAAAAATAGAAGCTGTTTCAGGAGAAACGTATAATGCTTGTTTATTGAACTTGTATCATAATGGCAGTGAAGGAATGGGCTGGCATAGCGATGCAGAGCCTGAATTAAAAAAACAGGGTGCTATTGCATCACTCAGTTTAGGGGCTGAAAGAAAGTTTGTTTTTAAGCATAAAGTCTCTTCTGAAAAAAGAGCTATTATTTTAGAATCTGGAAGTTTATTGGTGATGAAAGGCAGTACACAAGACCACTGGCTACACCAACTTCCTGCGAGTAAAAAAATAAGCGAACTAAGAGTGAACCTCACTTTTAGAACAATTAAACAATGAAAAAAAAAGCATTTTCAATAAAGGGATTTTGGAAAAAATTAGGCCCAGGTTTAGTAACCGGATCAAGTGATGATGATCCATCAGGAATAGCCACTTATTCGCAAGCTGGAGCTCAATTTGGACTTAGTACTTTGTGGACTGCTTTTATCAGTTTTCCTTTAATGGCTGCTGTACAAGAAATGTGCGGAAGAATTGGATTAGTTACTAAACAAGGACTATCAGGTACGCTAAAAACCTATTATCCCAAATTTGTTTTGTACACGATGATCTTATTTAGCTTTCCTGCTATTGTTTTAAATATTGGAGCTAATATTGCCGGTATGGGTGCAGTTGGCAATCTATTATTCCCTTCCGTTGATGCCAATTATTTTAGTGTTTGCTTCACCGTTGTTTTGTTAATATTAATTATTTATTTGCCCTACGAAAAAATTGCTTCTGTTTTAAAATACTTATGCTTAGTGTTATTAGTTTATATAATCGTGCCATTCTTTTATAAACAAGACCTAAGCGTAATTTTATCTAATACTTTTTTCCCTGAAATTCAATTTACAAAAGAATATTTAGCAACATTGGTTGCCATTTTAGGAACAACTATTTCGCCTTATCTTTTTTTCTGGCAAGCTACCATGTCGGTTGAAGACTTAAAGCACAGAAAAAAGAAATTAGTTGTCAATAAAAAAATCATTGCTGAAATGAGACAAGATATTGACACCGGCATGTTGTTCTCTAACATTGTCATGTATTTTATTATTTTAACTACGGGAACAGTTCTATTCAATGCTGGTATTCACCAGATTGATACAGTAGAAGAGGCCGCTCAAGCATTACAACCATTAGCAGGCGATGCCGCTTACATCCTTTTTGCGGTGGGAATTCTTGGTACAGGATTTTTAGCAATCCCAGTTTTAAGTGGTGCTTTATCTTATATGATTACGGAGATTTTTGCATGGGAAAATGGATTAGATAAAAAATTTCATGAAGCAAAGGCATTTTATACAATCATTATTGTATCACTTTTATTGGGCCTTACAATCAACTATATCGGCATTTCTCCTATTAACGCACTCATCTATGCAGCCATTCTATATGGCCTCACCGCACCAGTATTAATTGGAATTATACTGCATATTGCCAATAATAAAAAAGTGATGGGAGACTATTGCAATGGTATTTGGTCAAATATTTTAGGAGGCACTGCCTTGATTTTAATGTCGGTAGCGGCGGTTAGTCTTTTGCTGATGTATATTTTTTAAATTAGTGTACCTTTAAAAGAACAGCTTTATGGACAAATTAAAACCAATGTCTAAAAAAATATTTTTATCCATATTAGTCCTTTTTCAACTTTCCATTATTTCATTTGGGCAACTAAAGGAAGGAGAAGGAAAAACAAATGTTCACGGTGGTCAAGTGTGGTATAAGGTTATTGGCAAAGGAAAGGGAATACCGATCCTTATGATTCATGGAGGGCCAGGTGGAACTAGTCGGTCTTTCTATCAATTTGAAGCTATTGGAAATGATCGACCAATTATTTTATTTGATCAATTGGGTAGCGGAAGATCTGATTACCATACTGATACTAGACTATTGACCATTCCATATTTTATTGAGCAAGTTAAATCAATAGTAAGCAAGCTACAACTTGAATCGTTTTATTTACATGGCCATTCCTGGGGAACCGCTTTGGCATTGGAATATTATTTACAATATCCAAAAGAGGTAAAAGGAATTATATTCAATAGCCCTTATTTTAGTACCAAACTTTGGAAGAAAGATGCAGATATATTAATTAAAACGTTACCGGATAGTATTCAACTTGCAATTGCGATAGGAGAAAAAACGGGAGATTTCAATAGCGCTGCTTACATAAACGCAAACACTGTTTATGCAAAAAATTTTGGGGTTAGAAATACTAGACAAACAAGTGATTTAGATACCATTATGGCGGCTAGCAATGGTTTCATCTATAATTACATGTGGGGACCAACTGAATTTACAGCTACTGGTACATTAATTAAATATAATCGAGTTAAAAGTTTAAGCAAAATCAAAGTTCCTACCCTTTTTATAACTGGAGAATATGATGAAGCAAGACCAGAAACAGTTCGTTATTTTAGTAGTTTAGTGAAAAACAGTCGCTTTGGCATTGTTGAGGGGGCTGGTCATGGCACTATGCATGATAACAAAGAAAAAAATATTCAACTAATAAAAGATTTTATTGATTCAATTGAGCAATCAAAAAAATAAATTACATCATGAAAATTTTAGTAACCACAGACTTTTCCAGTAACTCAAAAGCTGCCATCCAATTTGCAGCAAATTTTTCTAAACAAACTAAAGGAGCAGAATTAATTTTTTACTCCGCTGTTGAGATGATGCAACCGGCTTCTTGGAATTTATCCTTTTACAAAACATATGCAAAAGAAGAGAAGGCCAGACTAACAAAAGATTTAGAAAAATTTGTAAAGTCTGCTATTGGTACAAATAAAAATGTTTTATTAGGCTGTAAATATGTAATTGATTTTACCCAGGGAACTGAAAAAGCAATTATCGAATATGCGGTTAAAAGTAAATGCCAATTTATATGTATTGCAACCAATGGAGCAGGTATCTTAAGAAAACTAATGGGCACCCATACTTCTTATTTAGTTAATCATTCTTCTGTGCCAGTTTTGGCAATTCCTTCTAAATACAAAACTAAAGCAATCAAAAAAACTACTTACGTTTCAGACTTTGAAAATTTGATTCCGGAACTCAACAAAGTGTCTAAATTAAGTGGACAGCTTAAATGCCAAACAGAGGCTTTACATTATGCACGTATGGGCACCAGTCATCCAGACACTATTAATAAAATCAAGCTTTTTTCTAAACCTGCATATCTCGGCATTAAAGTAAATATTCTTGAAACCAATATTGAATATTCATTAGTAGACCGTCTAACAAAATATATTGGGAAACAGCACCCAGATTTGATTATATTATTTACCAGACAGAAAAAAGGATTCTTTGAGCAACTATTTTTACCAAGTAAAGCAGCGGAACTTACTTTTTCTACTAAAATCCCTACTTTGATTTATCCTAAAAATTAATGGCTTATATACCTCTGATAAAACTAGTATCAACATTATTTATTTCAGGCATTTTAGCGCTTAATGTGCATGCACAAAGTACTAAACGAGCTCGGGATTGGGGCATACAAATTGGCGTGTTAAAACCCGGCCCTTTCAATAGTATTACTGATGTAAAAGGAATTAAGGTAGGTCATACCACCATCAAAAAAGGGGATTCGGTAAATACAGGAGTAACCGTAATTATTCCGCATCAAGGAAATATTTTTCAGCAAAAAGTTCCTGCTGCTGTTTATACAGGAAATGGATTTGGAAAATTAGTAGGTAGTACTCAAATAAATGAGTTAGGAAATATAGAAACTCCGATTGTACTTACTAATACGTTAAGTGTTCCTGTAGCAATGAATGGTTTAATTACTTATACACTTAGCCAATCTGGAAATGAAAAAATCACTTCGGTAAATGCAGTTGTAGGAGAAACAAATGATGGGTTTTTAAACGATATAAGAGGAAGACATATTATTGAACAAAATATATTGGAAGCAATTAAGAGCGCTTCTGCAGACCGGGTGATGGAAGGTGCTGTAGGTGCTGGCACAGGTACTGTATGCTTTGGGTTTAAAGGCGGTATTGGAAGCGCCTCTAGAAAATTACCCGCTAGTTTAGGTGGGTATACAATAGGTGTATTAGTGCAATCAAATTTTGGTGGCGTATTAACAATAGATGGGATTGCAGTTGGAGAATATTTACAAAAATTTAGTTTCAGCAATGAGTTGTTGAATAATGTTGATGGATCATGCATGATCATTGTGGCAACCGATGCTCCTTTAGATCATCGAAATCTTTTAAGATTAGCAAAAAGAGCCATGTTAGGTTTGGGAAGAACAGGTGGTATTGCTTCCAATGGTAGTGGAGATTATGTAATTGCGTTTTCAACATTTGAGCAAAACAGGATATTACACCAAACCAATAATGAACCAATATCAACCCTTATATTACCAAATGATTCCAACTCACCACTATTTATGGCTGCTATTGAAGCAACAGAAGAAGCAATTATCAATTCACTTTTTACTGCAGTTGATACAAAAGGATTTAAAGGGAACAAGGTAGCTGCACTCCCCATACAACAATTATTACCATTATTTATAAAAGAGAAAAAATGAGTGATTTGTATATAAGTGTTAATGGTGAAATGATGCTCGCGAATAGTCTCTCAATAAATGCATCCGATTTAGCTATACAAAGAGGCTATGGCATTTTTGATTTTTTGGTTACCGTGAACGGGAAACCCATTTTTTTAGAAGACCATATTAATCGATTTTATTTGTCAGCTGAATCCATGCACTTGCCCGTTCTATTGGATAAGTCCGCGCTTATTGCTACAATTGAAGCATTAATGCAAAAAAACAACTTACCCAATTCAGGTATTCGCATTACCCTAACTGGTGGAAATTCCCCTGATGGATATTCAATTGGGAATCCCAATTTAATTATCAGCCAATCCCTTTTTAATTACAGTAATCAGGTATTTGACAAGGGATTAAAACTAATCACATACGAACACCAACGCCAATTACCTCATATAAAAACCATCGATTATTTAAAAGCCATTTATTTACAACCAACCATAAAAGCAGCTGGCGCAGATGATGTATTGTATCATTTTAATGAGTGGATTACCGAATGTCCAAGGGCTAACTTTTTTATAGTGACTAATCAAGAAGAAGTGCTCACCCCTAAAAAAAATATTTTACAAGGGGTTACTCGGAAAAAAATTTTTGAACTAAATGGATATACCATAAAAGAAGCCAATATAAGTCTAGACATGTTGTTTTCAGCCAAGGAAGCCTTTATCAGTAGTTCTACCAAAAATATACTTCCCGTAAATTCAATCAACGGTAATTTGATTGGGGAAGGGAAGCCTGGTCCTATCACACGTAATTTATATGAACAATTAGTTCAATCAAAAGAAATTTCATTTTAAATTTAAGTACCTTAATCAAAATGATTTGCCATGAAAAAGTTCCATTATATATTCATCTTATGCTGCTTTACCATAATTTTTGGATGCAAAACCGCTAATAATGAGCCAACCGCTAACAAAGATTATTTTAAACCAACTACTAAGGGAATCCAAAATGGTGGAGTTCAACTGATTCCAATTACAACTAAAAGCGGAACATTTAATGTTTGGACAAAGCGAATCGGGAATAACCCTACTATGAAATTATTATTGTTGAATGGAGGTCCGGGTGCAACCCATGAATACTTTGAATGTTTCGAAAATTTTATGCCAGCAGAAGGGATTGAAATTATTTACTATGATCAATTGGGATGCGGCAATTCACAAGACCCGAAAGACACTAGCTTATTTGATTTAGCCAGATATGTAGATGAGGTAGAGCAGGTTAGAAAGGAATTGGACTTAAACAAAGAAAATTTTTATTTACTAGGACATTCATGGGGTGGAATCTTGGCAATGGAATATGCATTAAAGTATCAGCAAAACTTAAAAGGTGTTATTATTTCAAATATGATGAGTGATGCCATAGAATATGGTAAATATGCGGATGAAGTTTTAGCAAAACAAATGGACCCAAAAATTTTAGATACCATTAGAGGCCTAGAAGCAAAAAAAGATTTCGGCAATCCCAAATATATGGACTTGTTATATAATCATTTTTATACCAAACATATTTTAAGAATGCCGTTGAGTGAGTGGCCCGAACCAGTAAACCGTTCTTTTGCAAAAATGAATCAAGGGCTATATGTTACTATGCAAGGTCCTAGCGAATTTGGCATATCTGGGAAGTTAACAACTTGGTCTGTAAAGAATCGGCTTAACCAAATAAGTGTTCCCACTTTAGTTGTAGGTGCAGAACACGATACCATGGATCCTGCTCATATGAAATGGATGGCAGGCGCCGTTGAAAATGGCACTTATTTATACTGTGCCAACGGAGGACATATGAGTATGTACGACGACCAAGAAACTTATTTTAAAGGATTGATTCATTTTATGAAAGGAGTGAATAAAGGAGAAAAGAAAAATATTGTTCCCTAATTGTTTAAATCTTCACCCAAAACTTTAAATCTTCATTGCTTCCAGTTCCTACCACTTGGTAGGAACTGGGCATTTCGTGTTCGGAGCTATGAAAAGTGGCAATTCGAGTGCCTACTGGAAGTTTTTTAAGTTGTTTGTATAATTTTCGATTGTACAAATTAAATAGTTCAGGACTGTGTTTGATGGTTTGGTCGATGGAATCATTGTCAATTAGATTCTCATAAAATGCATTATAAAAATAAAAATGATGGTATCGAGTGAAATCAATATCCGTGAAATTTCCCGTTAAGAACTCCGTATTATTGAGCGATAATTCATGGGCAACCGATTGGGCAATTTGAGTTAATGAATCTCTTTGCTCAATACCTGTGAATACAGCATTGGGATGAAATTTAGCCCCGATAATACAGAATTTACCTACCCCACTCCCAATATCTAGTATTCGCGTATTTGAACCAACGGCTAAAAAATGAGCTGCCTCTTTTGCAATAACTATTGGAGTCCAATGCCTGCTAGCTAAAGCCGAAATTGAATCGGGGTAAAGTTGATCAAATTGCTGGTCTGAACTAAAGAAATCCATTCACAAATATCAATATTATAAAATAGATTTAATATGATAATTACTCATGGTTAAATAAATAGCACCAGTCTTAGTTCCTGCAGCTTTCATTTTCTTTCGATCTAATTGGGTGTCTTTACCCATGAAATTAATTGGGATACGAATTTTTTCAATCTCAAAATTCACCGTTACTTTATCGGGTAATACTTTTGAATCGGCATTGTATTGAAAATTCAATAGATAAGAGCCATCTTTCTTAGTATTGATTTCAGACTCTACCACTCTTTTTAGTTTGGTATCAATTAGAATGGTCGCAATAGAAAAATCAGCTCTCTTATCTGTAGGTATGATATTAATTGCTTTATACGTTCTAGTTCCTCGCTGCTCCAATCCTCTATCTACCGTAATAAATGGGTATTCTAACAAGCTGTTCAATGAAAAATCTAACCCTCGCTTGGGTAACATCACAAAGTCGTCAGTTGAAAATTTCACTTTTTTACCTTTAGCATAATACATCTGTGCTTTTTTAACAGGCATATTGATAAAAGAAATATCGACTTCCAACTTTAATTGGGTGCTAAACGATAAGATAGAATCGAGCCTATTTTTAACTTTCAATAAATCCGCATCTATCTCCTGTGCTGATAAACCTAACCATAAAAATTGCACCAATAAAACAATTGCAGTTTTTTTCATTACCCAATATCTTTTTTATTAAACCATATTATTCCAGCACCCATAAACAAAATACAATACCCAACACTCAATAAACTATTAAAAATAATTTGTTGCCAATTGATTGTGTAATAAAAAAAGTATTGCCAAGTATCATTTAATTTGGCAAAAAACAATTGATTAAACCAATTATCTCCAAAATCAACTTTCAGTAAAATATTCGAAAGAATTAAGAAAAAGGCAGATACAATCCAAGTTTTGGTTGCCTCTTTAAACAGAATGGCAATGGTTAAACTTGCTACAGAAAAAAATACCATCGACAAAGCGCCAGATAAAAACGACCATTGTAATCTTCGAATGGCGTCAGGTGCATCAAAAAAGTTTAATCCGTTTAGGTATACCACTAAATCTCCTTTCCCAAATAATGCATAAGACAGACCAAAGGAACTAGCGGCTAATAATCCTACCACCAGCAAAGTAAATCCGATTGCAACAAGGTACTTACTTAAAATGTATTTCCACTTGCTTACTGGCTGAAGCATAATGGTCTGTAAGGTTCTGTCTTTGTATTCAGATGTTAAAGTACCGGAAACTACAATCATCAAAATCAATGGCAAATGAAACCAAAGGGTATTAAGAATTAAATAAATCAATAGGTTTCCATTTAATAGTGTACCCTCAAAATAAAATTTTTGCTTTAAATTTTCTAAAAGCAAATCAATTATAGTTGTTCCTTGATAGTAAGCGCTGAATAAGATCAACAACTCAATGGAAAACAATGCGCCTAAAGCATAATAAGTTTTCCCCTGTTTGAATAATTTATATATTTCAGCCTTTAGTAAGTATTGCATTAACCGTTTGTTTCAAATAGTTTTTCCATACTCAATTCAGGAGTACAAGATGTAATATAAATTTGCTCTTTGTCTAATAGCTGAATTAGATGAGGTACTTCAGCTGCAGCAATAGTAACCATTGCGCAATTCCCTTTAAATTCTACTTCATAGTTTTTTAAACAGGCTGCTTGCCGAATATTGTCTGCACAAATATTATAAACATAGGTATTGTCTGCTATTAATTGTTGTGCCGGACCAGAGTTGACTAATTTCCCCTCTTTCAATACATATAAGGTATGGCAGAGCTTACTTAACTCTTCAATAATATGCGAAGACAAAATAATGGCCAACTGCTCTTTTTCTGCCAAATCCGCAATCAATCTTCTTAAGGAACTCACTCCCAACGGATCTAATCCGGTGAATGGCTCATCTAATACCAAACAAGCAGGATTATTCAAAAGCGCTATAGCAATACCCAATCTTTGCTTCATCCCCATTGAAAAGTTTGCCACTCTATCCGTTCTGTCTGTAGGCAATCCTACTTTAATCAAGTGTGCTGCAATATCTTGCTTAGTCAATCGAAGCCCTTGTATACTGGAAAATAAGTGAAGATTATCCTGTGCACTCAAGTATTCATACAACGCAGGTTTTTCAATGATTCCCCCTATTGGCTTTACCGATTGATTGGGCAATACCACTTGCCCAGAATTGGGCGTTACTAATCCAAATAATATTTTGAATAAAGTTGTTTTTCCAGCACCATTAGCACCCAGCAAACCACAGATTTCTCCTGCAGCACAACTGATACTCACATTGTCAAGCACTTTTCTTTTACCGTATACCTTGCTGAGATTGGTTCCTGAAATGATCATGTTTGTAAAACTAGTTGTTGATAATCAGAATAATTAAATTTGGGCTTGTAATTACTTTCAAGAAAAGTGCGAGACCAAAAATGTTTTTTAAAACCAAACCATGGATCTTTAATCATGAAATAAGGGACATAATGATACCATTTTACTCCTTTGGCTGCATAATAAGCTTTTACCTCTTCCCCTATTCCTAATTCTTTTGCAGCTTCTAAAGCAGCCATACGCTGACATTTTGATCCGATATACGTATCTACAATCCTTCGATTAAAACCATGCATAAAAAATTGGTCTTTTGCCCGCTTATAATTTTGATATCGACTCCAGCCATCGGCTAGAACCAAGAAGATATGAATAAAGGAAAACATAAAACTCCAAGCCCAGAAGAAGATAATCCAAGCTGAAAAATTAGCGACTGCTTCATTCAGCTTTACCCAATAAAACCATGACTCAAGAATAAATATAGCTAAAGAATAATACAACAACCTTCCTACCCTTAAATAGGATAGCAACGGATGAGGTTGTTTTGGCAATACACTAAAATACATATTGCTAAAGTTAACAATTGAATCAAATCAAAAAAAATGAAATTAGGCCGACATTTTCAATTAGCTAATACTATTTTAATAGACTACCTTACACTTATCCAAATCCACCGGATTCTATCCTTTACCTTGTTCTAACAAGAACCTCAGGATTCTACCCATTTTCTTAGCAATTACATTCTTACAACAAATTAAATACGGCCCAAGAACCTTGTGCCTCATTATGAAAGTTTACATAAAATACATGGTTAGCTTAAGATGCAAACTAATTGTAAAAGAAATTTTACAAACCTCAGACATCCCCTACCAAAGAATAGACTTAGGAGAAGTATTAATGACATATCCTATAGATCAGGAAAAAATAGAAGATTTTAGAATAAGATTATTCAAATATGGACTTGAACTAATTGACGACAAAAAATCAATTATCATCAGTCAAATAAAGGGTGTGATTATTGAAATGATACACTATAGTGAAGATGAACCTGAATTAAATTTCTCCACATTCCTTAGTGATAAACTATCATACAACTATACTTATTTATCCAACTTATTTTCAGAAATTCAAGGTAGTACCATTGAGCAATTCATCATTTTACACAAGATTGAAAGAGTTAAAGAATTAATCATTTACAATGAGTTAAACTTAACCGAAATAGCTTGGAAACTCCATTATAGCAGTGTTGCACATCTTTCAAATCAATTCAAAAAAATCACTGGATTAACCCCTTCATTTTTTAAAGCCATGGCCAATAAAAAGAGAGAAGTACTTGAAAAACTGTAAAACATATAACTAATAAGCTAAATACTTCAATTAATAAAGATATTAAATTCATAAAAGGCAAAAGCCCTCTTTAAGAAACAAGTCTTACTGCTAAAATATTACAACAAAGAATTAATCATTTTTTATGAATTATCTTTAAGATAATATATAGGTATGCAAACAGCTCCATTTGATATACAAGGGCTTTCTGACCAAGAAGTACTGAATGCAAGAAATAAATTTGGGAACAACCAACTATCATTTAAAAAGGACAATAGTTTCATAGATGCACTTAAAAGCATTTTCAAAGAACCTATGGTCATTTTATTATTAGTTGCGGCTTCTATCTATTTTATAACAGGATATGTGGGTGATGGCCTTTTTTTGGCTGGGGCCATCTTACTAGTGGCTGGAATTTCATTATACCAAGATGCCAGAAGTAGACAAGCACTCCAAAAACTAGAAGCGTTCACTCAGCCATTTTGTAAGGTTGTTCGCAATAATGAAATAGTTTCTATTCATATAAACGAATTAGTAATTGGAGATTATCTGCTAATTGAAGAAGGCAATTCTGTTTCTGCAGATGGTTTAATTATTCAATCCAATGACTTTTTGGTAAATGAATCTATTCTAACAGGAGAAACATTTGCTGTAAATAAAAACCATAACAGTAACGACAATCAAGTATATAGAGGCACTTATGCAGTGGCAGGTTTAGCAATAGCGAAAATCACTGCAATCGGCAACGACTCTAAGCTAGGTAGAATTGGAAAAAGCTTAGAATCTATTGTAGAAGAGAAAACGCCTTTAGAAAAACAAATCAATCGATTTGTTCGAAATATGGCCATCATTGGAACTATTGTTTTCTTAATAGTATGGTTTATTAATTATAAAGTTAATCATGATATACTGAATAGCTTACTACAAGCGCTCACTTTGGCGATGAGTATTTTACCTGAAGAAATTCCTGTTGCATTTACCACTTTTATGGCATTAGGAGCATGGAGACTAATGAAAATGGGAATTGTAGTAAAACAAATGAAAACTGTTGAAACACTTGGCAGTGCAACAGTTATATGCACAGACAAAACGGGCACCCTTACCGAAAACAAAATGAGCATTGCTGCCATTTATAATGCAACCACACAAAAATCTTTTTTATCGAATCAAATAAATCAGCACCAAGCAGAAAATCAGTCATTAATTGAAATAGCCATGTGGGCAAGTGAGCCTATTCCTTTTGATCCAATGGAATTAGCCTTGCATCAATTGTACAAAGAAAGCAGTCCATCAGACGAACGTCCCTTATATAAAATGATTCATGAATATCCATTAGAAGGAAGACCTCCAATGATGACACATATTTTCGAAAATGTCGATGGGAAAAAAATTATCGCAGCCAAAGGTGCCCCAGAAGCTATTCTAGCTTGCTCTAATGCAAATAGTGAAATAAGAATAGCTACTCAAAATGCTATCAATGAATATACTTCTGCTGGATATAGAGTACTTGCAGTAGGGGAAGCGCTATTTTTCGGCAATGAATTTCCTGCTAAACAGCAAGATTTCATATTTGAACTCAAGGGGGTTATTGCATTTTATGATCCGCCAAAAGAAAATATGAACGATGTCTTGGCGCAGTTTTATCAAGCAGGGATAAAAGTAAAAATCATCACAGGAGACAATGCCGCCACTACTATTACTATTGCAAAGAAAATTGGATTTAAAGGTGCAGAAAAACAAATAAGCGGAGACGAGCTGATGCTGCTAACTGACGCTGAACTAAAAATAAAAGTAGCTGAAACCCATATTTTTACCCGAATGTTTCCGGAAGCTAAACTAAGAATAATTAATGCATTAAAAAGCAATAAAGAAATAGTTGCCATGACTGGTGATGGAGTGAATGATGGGCCGGCATTAAAATCTGCTCATATTGGAATTGCAATGGGTAAAAAAGGGACAGAAATTGCCAAACAGGCTGCTTCGTTAATTTTAATTGATGACGATTTAGCCAAAATGGTAGACGCGGTAGCCATGGGTAGAAAAATTTATACTAATTTAAAAAAAGCCATACAGTATATTATTTCTATCCATATTCCTATTGTTTTAACTGTATTTATTCCGCTTGTACTTGGTTGGCTTTATCCTAATATTTTTACGCCTGTACATGTAATTTTTCTTGAACTAATCATGGGGCCTACCTGCTCTATCATTTATGAAAATGAGCCAATAGAAAAAAATACAATGATTGAATCACCTAGGCCATTTACCAGCACTTTTTTTAGTTGGAAAGAACTAACAACGAGCTTAATACAAGGCCTCGCCATTACTGCAGGAACTTTATATGTTTATCAATATGCAGTAACTACCTCATTAGATTTAAATTCCACAAGAACAATGGTTTTTAGCACCCTTGTATTTGCTAATATATTTTTAACGCTTATTAACCGATCATTCTATTATTCTATCATCACTACCATAAGATATAGAAACAATTTAGTACTGGGAATGATTTTGATAACCCTTGTGCTTTTATTTTCTTTAATATATATAAAACCTTTCGCCATATTTTTTGACTTCGCAGCCATTAGTATTCAACAGTTAAGCATTTGTTTAGCCATTGGAAGTATTTCTGTTCTTTGGTATGAGTTGGTTAAGTTATTTAAAAGGCATTAAAATTTACTAATCAAAATTGAGTTGCAAGAAGATATGTGAAAGATGTAACTAATATGATGAATAGTATAATGCTGGTCTACAACAAAAAGCCAACCTTGCATTCATTACCAGAAAAAAAATTATGAAAAAGAACATTTTAATTGTTGCAATTATTTTATGTGCTGTCAGCATATACTCTACTACTAATGCACAATCGTACAAAAACGGTTTAGGATTAAGATTTGGCGGATTAACCAGTGGATTAACTTTAAAGCACTTTACCAATCAAACAACTGCCTTAGAAGGAATTGTTAGTTTAGGTAGACAAAGTGTAATTGTTACAGGCCTTTATGAAAAACATACACCATTAGGTGGATCAGGCAGTGCTAAATTATTTTATGGATTTGGAGGTCACTTAGGATTTTTCCAAGACGGCGGCAGGTACTATTATAATGACAGTAGAATCTATACTTCATCAACTGTTGTAGGTATTGATGGAATACTTGGATTAGACTTTAAATTAAATAAAGCCCCCATCAATATTAGTATGGACATTAAACCATTCGTTGACTTTTTTGGAGGCAACTACTTTTATATGGATGGAGGACTTAGTGTAAGATATACTTTCTAGAAAAACCAATTTATCTTAAGCTGCTGGCATCAACTCTGGTGGGTGTTTCTTTCCCATTGATGATTCCTCTAGCACTTAAAGCAATTGATCGGATGATTTGAGTCATGTTCGGAATATCGATCGTACTTAATTCATCCGATGCTTTATGATAATAAGGATCTACATCAATTTTAGTGGTTGAAATAGTATGAGCTGGCACACCCAATCTAGCAAGTGTTGCATTATCTGATCGATAAAATAAATTCTGACTAGTATAAGGATCAGGATAAAAAGTAAAATTGGTGCCAACTAAATTTCCTTGTAAAATTTTTCCCATATCGGTTTTTTCGTATCCAGTAATAAAAGCACTGTTTTTTCCCCACTTGCTTTCACTACCAATCATTTCAATATTGAACATGGCTTTTACATCCAAAGGATTGAACTGCTTTGAAAAATATTGAGACCCAAATCCACCCACTTCTTCTGCAGTAAAAGCAACAAAAATCAAGGTTCTTTCATTATTCTTTGCTGCTGCATAATATTTTGCCAACAACATCATAGCAGTGGTTCCTGCAGCATCATCATTGGCCCCATTATAGATTGAATCATTGTTTACCATATTTCTGGTATTGATTCCTAAATGATCATAATGGCCAGAAAAAATCACATACTCGTTTGGTAATTTTTTCCCAGGTATCATTCCAACAACATTGGCTAAAGGCATTTCTTGAATCTCGTGTTTCGCATCAATGGTAATACTTTTGATAGCCGTTTCAGCTGTCAAAACAAATACAACCGATTTGTCAGAATAAAACATATTGCCTTTTAATTGTGATAACCTTCCAAAGCTGCTAGTAAAGGAAGTATCTACTAATACGATTGTATTCTTTGTCAAACCACTGTATTTGCGGGCCTCACCAAATAAATTTGCCCCCTTTCCAATTACTGCCACATCATAACCAGATTTTTCAGTAACCTGCAAATCTTTACTGCAAGTCACTGCCATAATTTGTTTAGTCTCTAAAGCGGATTCATTGAGCATGCCAGATGCACTGATAAACTTCGGTCTAATCATAGCAAAGGACTGTAGATAACTATTAGTTCCTTTTAAAGGCTGTATTCCATAAGATTTAAATTCAGCAGCAATAAAAGAGGCTGCTTTGTCTATACCCTTGGTAAAAGTTCTTCTGCCTTCCATTTCATCGGAAGCCAATGTACCCAGTACTCTTTGCACTTCGGCATCTGTAATAATGGTTTGTAAGTCCTGCGCTTTAGCAGCTACCATCAATCCCAACAAAAAAAAGGCAACAAAAATCTTTTTCATATTTCAATAAATTTATAAACTCATCATTTCTTTAAACTTCACCGTTTGTCTGCGGCTTACTTCAATTTTTTCTCCGCCTTTTAGATCAAGAATTAACCCGCCATTAAAATAGGGTTCAATTTTTTCAATCCATCTGAGGTTGATAATATGTTTTCTATTCGCCCTAAAAAACATTCGATCATCTAAGCGTTCTTCTAACGCATTTAACGATTTTAATATCAATGGCTTATTAGTTCCAAAGAATACCTTGGCATAATTGCCCACACTTTCAAATAACCTGATTTCTCCCAACTTAACAAACCAACAACGTTCGCCATCTTTTACAAATACCTGATCATGTTCTGTAAGTGGGCCTCTGTTATTACCACTCAGCCCAATTTTTTCTTTGAATAATTCCGCTTGTAATTTTTGGATGGCATCAGAAAGACGCTTAGGCTCAATGGGTTTTAACAAATAATCTAATGCGTTTACTTCAAATGCTTTAATCGCATATTCATCATAAGCAGTTGTGAATATTACTTTTGGCGCTTTTTCTACTTCAGCTAATAAATCAAAGCCTGTCTTACCTGGCATTTGAATATCCAAAAAGATTAATTCGGGATTAAGGGTTTCAATTTTCTCAATCCCTTCATCTACATTGGCAGCTTCATCTATCACTTCTATATCCCCATGGTCTTGCAATAACTTCTTTAATTCATTTCTTGCCAACCTTTCATCATCAATAATAATTGCCTTAATTGCCATAATTGCTGATTGTATTATTGTGGTTAAGCCGGCACACCTTGTACTGGCATAATAATTTTTGCTTCTACTAAATTATCAATTGTAGCTTCAATTGTAAAGCTTGCTTTATTCCCAAATAGCAATTTTAGTCTACTTCTAGTGCTTTTTAATCCAAAACCTTCTGAGTCGGGAATTTCGGCAATCGTTCCCGAATTCTGAACAATTAATTCGTGATGAGATTGTCTAAAATCAGAAATAATTTTTATTGTGCCCCCTTCTTTTGATTTGCTGATACCGTGTTTAATAGCATTCTCCACTAAAGTTTGCAACATCATGGGAGGGATAGGTTGATCTAAAGTATCTTCATCAATATCATATTCCACATTTAATCGATCTTCAAAACGGATATGCTCTAAAGCTAAATAGTCTTTTACAATATTTAATTCTCTTTCAAATGGAACTGTTTCTTGTTTTTCAGCTTGCATACTGCTTCTCAACAAATTACTCAATTCTGTGATTGCGGTTCTAGCCCTTACAGGATTTTCATCTACTAGCGCTCGAATACTATTCAATGCATTAAAAATAAAATGGGGATTGATATGACTTTTTATTGTTTTCAATTCCATTTCTTTAACCAAACTCTCTAGTTTAATCTTTTGAAATTCAGTTTTGGTACCCAATTCTATATAATGCCACAGGTAATAAATAGACACCCAAACTAATATCAAAGGAGAATCGGATACCAGATTCACTAAAAATCGTTTGTCTACAGAAACTTTTGTTTTAGGATTATATAAGTGCAGCCATTCTGCAATTGCCGAATTAGTGAGGTTAAAAAGCACTAAAATCAGCACTAAAACCCCAGTAAACTGTACCCATTTTTTTGATAACTCAGGAGGCAATAGATTGAATAGCTTGATTAGCTCTCTTAATACATGAGTAAAGAATAAGCCAGAAATAATGATTACTAATAATTTGGGATAGAAAATGCTGTTGATTTTGCTATCAAAAACAAAGGCAAAAAACACCATTGTTAGGCCATAGAGCAGCCAACCGCCTAATTGACACCACCAGTATAGTATTGCTTTACTTTTTGTTCTCATGACTTACAAAGCTAAATATAGCTAAGTGCCTGAAAAGGAACAAATTGGATTAAAGGCAAATTCAGCTTCTGGTTGGCTTAAATTAATGTAGTTGAAGGATGAACCTTCCTTTTTATCGGATGTTATTGTATTTTTACTACTTAAAATACTTTGTACATGGAGTTTGTTCCCGGCCCTTTACTCAAAAATATCAATAGCCCTGAAGACCTTAAAAAACTCAGCAGAGCACAGTTACACCAGATTTGCGACGAATTAAGACAATATATCATAGATGTAGTAAGCGTGCATGGCGGACATTTTGCAGCTAGTTTGGGCGTTGTAGAGCTGTCCGTAGCATTACATTATATCTACAATACGCCTTATGATCAATTGGTTTGGGATGTAGGTCATCAGGCTTATGGACATAAAATATTAACAGGCAGAAGAGATAATTTTCCTACTAATCGTAAGTACAAAGGATTAAGCGGTTTCCCCAAACGTTCTGAAAGTGAATATGATACTTTTGGTGTTGGACACTCATCAACCTCTATTTCAGCAGCACTAGGAATGGCCATTGCCGCCAAGCACAAAGGAGAAAACAGAAAATCTGTTGCCATTATTGGGGATGGATCTATGACGGCGGGTATGGCTTTTGAAGCCATGAACCATGCAGGTGTTGCCGACAGTGATGTGCTCATTATTTTGAACGATAACTGTATGAGCATCGACCCCAATGTTGGTGCTTTAAAAGAATATTTAACTGATATCAGCACTTCTCCCACTTACAATAAAGTAAGAGATGAAATATGGAACCTAATGGGCAAACTACCTGTGGGGAAAAATTTCAGCAGAGAAATGGCTTCAAAAATGGAAGCCAGCATCAAAGGCGTTGTAAACAAAAGCAGCAATTTATTTGAAGCATTAAAGCTGCGCTATTTTGGACCAATTGATGGGCACAATATTACCAAGCTGGTGGACACTTTAAAAGACCTAAGAGAAATACCTGGTCCTAAATTATTGCATATTATTACCACCAAAGGGAAGGGATATGAACTTGCAGAGAAAGACCAAACCAAGTGGCATGCACCCGGCTTGTTCGACAAAACAACTGGAGAAATTTTCAAAAAGAAAATAGATATTCCACAGCCCCCTAAATATCAAGATGTTTTTGGACATACCATGATTGAATTAGCAGAAACCAACCCCAAAATAATGGGTGTAACACCGGCAATGCCTAGCGGGTCTTCACTTAAATTCATGATGGAGAAAATGCCCAATCGTGCATTTGATGTAGGCATTTGCGAGCAACATGCTGTTACAGTAAGCGCAGGTATGGCCACGCAAGGATTAAGGGTATTCTGTAATATTTACTCATCATTCATGCAACGTGCCTACGACCAAGTCGTACATGATGTTGCATTACAAAAACTGCCTGTGGTATTCTGTTTGGATCGTGCTGGATTAGTGGGTGAAGATGGTCCAACACATCACGGTTGTTATGATATTTCATTCATGCGTTGTATTCCTAATTTAATTGTTGCAGCTCCCATGAATGAAAAAGAATTACGCAACTTAATGTACACCGCACAATTAGATGAAACACAGTACCCTATGGTGATACGTTATCCAAGAGGGGAAGGTGTTATGCCAGAATGGAGAACACCATTTGAAGCCATTACAATTGGGAAAGGACGTAAATTAAAAGACGGAAAAGAAGTGGCCATTCTAAGTTTTGGACATCCTGGTAATTTTGCACAAACAGCCATACGTAATTTAAGAACAGAAGGCATTGACCCCGCTCATTACGATATCCGTTTTGTTAAACCAATTGATGAGGAATTACTTCACGAAGTTTTTAGCAATTATTCTAAAATAGTAACTGTGGAAGATGGTACAGTTCTAGGTGGATTTGGATCCGCAATATTAGAATTCATGAACACGAATGGCTACAAAGCTGATGTGAAAATTTTAGGTATCCCCGACAGACTGGTAGAACATGGTACGCTAAAGGAACTGCATAGAGAATGTGCTTATGATGCAGAAGGTATTGCAGACGCGGTACGAGTTTTAATGCTGTCATCTGTACAAACAACAAGTAATATTTTACAATAAGCATTTAAATTATTGTTGCATATCACATAAAAAAAGGCTGTTTTTCAACAGCCTTTTTTTATTCAAAACTTCCGTCTTGTTCTGTTCTTTCTTCGTCAGTTAAACCCTCATCAGCAATGTCTGCTTCTCTGTTTTCATTCCATTCAACAATGAAATTATTCATACCCTGACCAACTAATAATTTCATGTATTTCTGCTGCGACAATTCTAATATTGATAAGAATAAGAATATGGCATGAATCCGGTCTTCACAAATTTCAAAAACCTTTTCAAAAGCAACCGTCTTTTCTCTTCCTACAAAATCAAGCATATAATCTCTACTACCTTCCATGGTATAATTGTAGCGAACTACGGTATGAACAGGTTTGTTTTGTCTATCGTGTACCCGTTGCATTACTTTTTCAAACGCTTTCATTAGCTTGAATAAAGTAATATTCTGTATTTCAGTTCCTTCAGAAGCTTCCTCACCAATAGAAGCAATTTCTTTTTGAAGATTCCCTCTTTTAACCATTAACATCCGCATAGCTTCCATTTCAGCCATTTGAACAGCAGCTTCCTTAAATTTCTTATATTCTAAAATTTTATCAATCAATTCTTGGCGGGGATCAATTTCATTACCAGATGCATCTATCTCTTTCCGTGGCAATAATAATCTCGCTTTAATGCGCATTAAAGTAGATACAAACAAGATGAACTCTGAACTTAATTCTATATTCAACTTTTCTGAGCCATGAATAAAATCTAAAAAGTCATTGATAATTTTAGTAATAGGGATATTATAAATATCTAGCTCATCTCTTTCTATGAAGAACAATAAAAGGTCAAAAGGGCCTTCAAACTGATCTAGTTTAATTTGATAGTTTACAGTACTCACGTTTCAGATTTTTACAAAGAAAAGAAAACAGGGCCTATTTTAGCCCTGTTTCAAGAATAGTTATCCACCAAATACGTTAATTTACTTTTTTCAAAGAATCCCTTATTTCAGCAAGGAGTTTTTCTGTATCACTTGGACCTGGAGGTGTTGCAGGTGTTGCAGGTACTTCTGCTTTTTTTAATTTATTCAAAGCCTTTATAACCATAAAAACGGCAAACGCCACTATTATAAAGTCAATTAAGTTAGTCATAAACTCTCCGTATTTGACAGATACTTCTGTAATAGCAGGTGTTACTACATTGCCAGAAGCATCTTTCACTGCTTCAACTGATTTTTGTAACACCCATTTTTTATCATTAAAATCTACTCCGCCAGTTAGCATACCCACTAATGGCATAATGATGCCATCTACAAAAGAGGTTACAATTTTTCCAAATGAAACCCCCATTACAAATGCAACAGCGGTATCTACTAAGTTGCCCCTAACGGCAAACTCTTTGAATTCTTTAATCATTCCCATAAAAATATTTTTATTACTGAAATATAGTTATTTCTTCAAACCTGGAAAACGCATTTTCATTTTTTTTAATGTAGTAAGAATTGTATTAGCAACTAAATATTCTTTATACCAGTTTTGATCAGAAGGTATGATATGCCAAGGCACTTTATTACACCGATTAAAACAATCTTCATAGGCATTCATATATTGTTCCCAAAGTTTGGCTTCTGCTAAGTCTTGCTCATTATATTTCCATTGCTTGGTTTTATCTTCTAACCTTTCCAACAATCTTTCATTTTGCTCTTCAGGACTAATATGCAAGTAAAATTTCAGTACATGTGTATTGTTATGTATTTCCAACATTTCTTCAAAATCATTTATGGCTTTCATTCTTTTAATGGCCAAAGTATCGTCGCACCATTTGTGTACCCTTGTAATTAATATATCTTCGTAATGAGAGCGATTAAATACTTGAATCATGCCTTTAGAAGGCGCATGCATATGTATTCTCCATAAAAAATCATGGGACAACTCCTTAGATGTAGGTGCTTTAAATGATTCTACTTGTACTCCTTGCGGATTCATTACGCCAAAAACATCCCTGATTAATCCATCTTTCCCACTTGCATCCATTCCTTGTATCACAATCAGTAAAGAGTGCTTTGATTCTGCGTACAATAAATTTTGTAATTCGGTGAGTTCTTTCAAAATCAAAGCAGTTTTTGTCTTTGTTTTTTCTTTGTTGAATGCTTTTGGAGCTCTCGTACTTATTTTGCTTAAGCGAACTGTTTGCATAATTCAGTGTTTACTTAAATGTATTGATTTAGAAGCGTAAATACTTCATCTTTGATAAAATTTGACCGTGCAAAAACAAGTATTGAATTGGCTCATTTTTAGTTTACTCTGCATTATTTGGGGCAGTTCTTTCATCTTAATGAAGGGAGGAATGAATGTCTTAACACCCTATCAAGTCGCTTCTATCCGTATTATTAGTGCTGGCTTGGTACTGTTGCCATTTGCACTAAAAGCCTTAAAAAATATTCCTAAAGAAAAAAGAGGGGTAGTTGTTTTATCAGGCCTATTAGGTAGCTTTTTCCCTGCCTATTTATTTTGCATCGCTGAAACCAAAATTGACAGTGCACTTGCTGGAATTATGAATGCGCTTACCCCGCTTTTTGTAATTCTTACAGGCATTTCTTTCTTTCAATTACAAGTAAAAAAATTACAATTAATTGGAATCATTGTAGGTTTTATTGGATTGTCTTTATTAGTAGCAGCTGGCTCCAACATCAGCTTAGAATATTTCTCCTATTCGTTGTTGGTTTTATTGGCTACTTTATTATATGGCATTAATGTGAATATGGTAGGTAAGCATATGCAAGGTATAGGCTCATTAGAAATTGCTTCCATGGCCTTTGTTTTCCTATTAATACCTTGTATAATCATTCTATACTTCACAGGTTTTTTTGCATTACCATTAACCGAAGACGCCTACCTACTTTCTATTGGGGCTTCTGCCATACTTGGCATATTTGGCACAGCGGTTGCATCTGTATTGTTCTATATGCTGGTTAAAAGGGCGGGGGCATTATTCGCATCAATGGTTACCTACGGTATACCCTTTGTTGCAATTGGATGGGGTATTTGGGGAGGAGAGCAGGTAAACCTTATTCAGGTTTCCTGCTGTGGAATTATCTTAGTGGGCGTTTATTTAGCTAACAAAAGATAATTAAACGGTCATCATTTCCTTTTCTTTGGCAGCTAAATGTTTTTCTACCAAGGCAATATGTTTATCTGTTAATTCTTGAATTTCTTTTTCTGCATCTTTTGCGGCGTCTTCGCTTAAACCCTCTTTTTGTAATTTTTTCACATCTTCAATAGCATCTCTCCTAATATTACGGATGGCGATTTTGGCTTGTTCCCCCTCACCACTGGCTTTTTTTACCAACTCTCTTCTTCTTTCTTCAGTTAATGGAGGCATAAATAGCCTGATTTGGACGCCATCATTTTGTGGAGTAATACCAATATTAGCAGCCATGATTGAACGTTCAATCAATGCCAACATATTTTTTTCCCATGGCTGAATACTGATGGTTCTAGCATCTAACACAGTAATATTAGCAACCTGCGCAATTGGAGTAGGTGCTCCATAGTAATCTACATTGATTCCGTCTAACATATTGGGATTAGCTTTTCCCGCTCTAATTTTAACTAGTTCTACCTCCAGATGGTGGATAGCTTTTTTCATAGTATCGGTCGCATCATCAATGATCATTCCTAATTCTTCAGACATAATTCAAATTTAAGTCCGGCAAATTTAATAAATCAATCCATACTTGTTGAACAAGTTTAAAGCAAAATAGGTCAAATATGCCCCAAATGCTTTTATCTTCGCCGTAAATTACCAAATTTGTTATGGCAAGTATAGCTGATTTAAAAAGCACGGCAACCCAAGTAAGAAGAGATATCGTGCGAATGGTGCATGGTGTTCAAAGTGGCCATCCTGGTGGATCTTTGGGATGTACTGATGTAGTAACGGCACTTTATTTTCATATCATGAAGCATGATGTGAATTTTAGCATGGATGGGAAACAAGAAGACTTATTCTTTTTGTCGAATGGACATATTTCCCCTTTACTCTATTCTGTTTTAGCTCGTGCGGGCTATTTTGAAGTAAAAGAATTAGCTAGTTTTAGAAAAATTAATACGCGTTTACAAGGGCATCCAACTACCCACGAACATTTACCTGGAGTAAGAATTGCCAGTGGATCATTAGGGCAGGGGTTGAGCGTAGCTGTAGGAGCTGCACTTACCAAGAAATTAAATCAAGACCCTCATTTGGTTTTTTCCTTACATGGTGACGGAGAATTACAAGAAGGACAAATTTGGGAGGCTGTGATGTTTGCTTCTCACAATAAGGTAGATAACCTAATCAGTATCGTAGACTTAAACGGTCAGCAAATTGACGGGCCTACCAGCAAAGTATTGTCTTTAGGAAATTTGCGCAGCAAGTTTGAATCATTTGATTGGACTGTGCTAGACATGGATGGAAACGATATGGATAATGTAGTAGCCGTACTAGATAAGGCTAAATCTATGACTGGAAATGGCAAGCCTATTTGTATTTTAATGAAAACAGAAATGGGTAAAGGGGTAGACTTTATGGAAGGCAGCCACGAATGGCACGGAATCGCACCTAGTGATGAGCAATTGGCTAAAGCTTTGGCTCAGTTACCAGAAACTTTAGGAGATTATTAAAATATCAACCATATAGGTTTTTAAATTTTTACGTGCGCAGCTCAAAAGGTTGCGCACTTGTTTTTTGTGCAGTAACCCAAGCAGCAGTAAAGGATATAGCGGTAACTGTTAGTAAAACCAATATAAAATCGAGCGCCAATATTTTTACTGGATAATAATCAATGATAAACGTAGACCCTCCCAATTTAATTAAATGAAACTGCTCTTGGGCCCAACATATTCCACCACCCAAAACAATCCCCACTCCTGCTCCAATTGCTGCCAACAACAACCCTTCTAACAAGAAAATAGTCCTAATTCTATTACTAGTTGCACCCAATGCACGGAGTACTGCAATATCCTTTTGCTTTTCTAAAACCAACATACTCAATGCACCAATCATATTAAATGCAGCTACTACTAATATCAAAGAAAGTATTCCATAAATAACCCATTTTTCTAATTGCATCACCGAATACAAAGAAGCATTTTGTTGGTACCTAGTTTGCACCTGAACCTGGTTGCCTAAAATCGTTTGTAATTGCTTTACCAGGTTGTTATTATTCTCTTTTGCATTAATTTCAATAGCGCTATACTCATTGGTTTTTAACCCCAACATATACTGTACAAATGCTAGATTAGTGAAGGCATATTTATTGTCAAACTCTTGCTGTACAATAAATGCTCCAGTTGGTATAACAGAAAAAGAATTCAAACCATCTCCAGTTAGTAAGTTCCCATTTCGATTAGGGAAATACAGTGTAGCTGCTTCTAATACCTTTTCGGTATTAATACCAGCAGCGTTCTCAATCCCCCCACCCATAACGATTCCAGGAATACTGGCATTACCCAATTCAAAGCTACCCCTACGAATATATTTCTGTATAGGATTTACTTGGCCGTAGTTCTTCTCAACGCCTTTTATAGTTACAATCGTTTGATAGGCTCCCGTTAAAAGTGCTTTTTCCTCTGCTACATAACTAAAGGCTTTGATTTCTTTTAACTCTTTCAATTGTTTGGCTTGCACTGTGCTTATATCAAAAGTTTTTCCTTTAATAGGAACCACTTTATAAGCAGGATAAAAATCTCCGTACAAACCTTTTACTAAGTCTTCAAATCCATTGAATACACTTAAAATAATAATTAAAGATGCCGTACCAACTGCAATGGCAGTGATGGCTATCCATGCAATAATATTGATTGCATTGGTGGTTTTTTTAGAGCGAAAATAGCGCCAGGCAAAGAGCAGATTCATTCGCCTTTTTCATTTATTTTCTTGAATACTTCCTCCATTTTAAAAACATAGTCTAAAGTATCGTCGTTGTAAAAATGAATCACAGGTATTCTTCTTAGTTGGTGCTTCATTTTGTCGGCCAACTCTTTTTTAATTTCCCAAGCTTTAGATTCGATTTTTTTCATCACAGCAACTGGGTCTTTTACTTGAAATAAACTCAGGTAAACCCTTGCCTCTAATAGGTCTGGTGTTACTTTAACACTAGCAATAGAAACCATCCCACCATCAATCATAGAAAGGTTTAATCTTCTGAATATATCGTTGAATTGCTCCTGTAATGCGCCGGCTACCTGCCGCTGTCTTTTTCCTTCCTCCATAATATCAAGGTTTATGGGTGTAAAATTAGTTACTTTGCCTTGTTTCACCATTTATTCCTGTATGAAGCGTTTTGAGCGAATCTTATTTTACCTGCGTAGTCAACAAAAAAACATTGTATTATACGTTGTTTTCAACCTTTTATCTATTGTATTTTCTTTGATTTCATTGGTAATGTTGGCCCCGTTTCTTGGGTTGTTATTTGCCAAAGAAAAATTAATTACTAGTAAACCTACCTTGAGTTTTACTACCGATGGGGCCGATGCAATTTTAGCCCACTTAAAATATTATTTAAGTATACTTATCCAAGAAAAAGGGGAGGTATATGCATTAGGCGCAATTTGTATAATCATTATTGTATCCATTTTTTTTAAGAATGCATTTACTTATTTATCTTTTAGGGTACTAGCTCCTATGCGTAATTATGTGATGACTAAATTAAGGTCTGATTTGTATGCAAAGATTCTCCAGCTTCCAATCGGCTTTTTTACCGAGCAAAAAAAAGGAGACATTATCAGTAGGATGAGCAATGACGCAAATGAAGTGGAATGGAGTGTAATGAGCACATTAGAAGGCTTGATCAGAGACCCATTAAATATCTTAATTATCCTTGGCGTATTGGTTTACATCAGCCCAGTTCTATCTGTTTTTCTACTAGTATTACTCCCATTAACTGGTTTTTTAATAGGGAGAATCAGTCGTTCGCTTAAAAAACAATCTACTGCATCAGCAGAAGAATTGGGGACGCTAATGAGCATTCTAGATGAAACCTTGGGTGGATTAAGGGTTATCAAAGCATTTAATGCTGAAAAAATATTACGCAACCGATTTTTTAGCACCAATAATAACTTGAACCATATTCGTAATAAAATGAATTTCAGAAAAGACCTGGCTTCGCCCATGTCTGAATTCATGGGAGTAATGGTATTAAGTTGCATTTTATGGTTTGGTGGAAGATTGGTGTTGAACAATGAAGCAGGGTTAGAAGCAACTGGCTTTATCAATTATATCGTCATTTTTACTCAAATCATCAACCCTGCAAAATCTTTATCAACTGCATTTTACAACGCGCAAAGAGGAAGTGCAGCTATACAGCGTATTGAGGAAATCTTGCAAGCGCCTATTACTGTAACTGATTTGCCTGATGCAAAAACATTGACCAATTTTGAGCATTCGATTGAGTTTAAAAATGTTGGCTTCTCTTACAACGACACGCCAATTTTAAAAAATATCAACCTCACCATTCAAAAAGGTAAAACGATTGCCTTGGTAGGTTCATCTGGAGCAGGTAAAAGTAGCTTGGCCGACTTAGTACCAAGATTTCATGATGTAACCAGTGGTGAGATTTTAATTGATGGTATAAATATTAAAGCCTACACTTTACATAGCATTAGAAGTATGATGGGAATCGTTACCCAAGAGCCTATATTATTTAATGACACTATTGCCGGGAATATAGCATTAGGGATTGACAATGTAAATGACCAAGCTATTGAGCATGCTGCTAAAGTGGCCAATGCATTGGATTTTATTCACAAAAAAGAAGAAGGTTTTAATACTAATATTGGCGATCGTGGTGGCAAACTAAGTGGAGGGGAAAGACAAAGAGTTACTATTGCAAGAGCCGTTTTAAAAAACCCACCCATCCTTATTTTAGATGAAGCTACTTCCTCATTAGATACAGAAAGTGAAAGACTGGTACAAGACGCCATTAATAATATGATGCAAAACAGAACCTCGATTGTGATTGCACATCGGTTAAGTACCATTAGACATGCTGATGAAATTATTGTATTACAAAAAGGAGAAATTGCAGAAAGAGGAACCCATGATGATTTACTGGCTCAAGGTGGTATCTACAAAAAATTGGTAGACATGCAAGAAGTAAAATAAAAAGCCCCGAAATAATTCGGGGCCGTATTTGTTGGTTTGGGATAACTGATTAATCTTGATTAGGTTTTACTAGTCCTAATTTAGCTTCTAAACTTAATGTAGCATGAGGTACTGCACGCAATCTTGCTTTATCAATTAAACGTCCAGTAACTCTACAGATACCATAAGTTTTATTTTCAATACGCATGATGGCTTTTTCTAAATGGTCAATATAGGTGATTTGACGACTAGCCATTTGACTTAACTGTTCTTTTTCCATGCTCATTGTTCCGTCTTCCATGGTCATGTAACGAGCATCGTCGTTGTCACCACCCATTTCGTCTTTACGGGTAATTAAGCCTTGTAAATAAGCTAATTCCTTTTTAGCAGCTTCTAATTTTTTATTGATTAGCTCTCTAAATTCGGCTAAGTCGGTGTCATTGTATTTTACCAATGGCCCCTGTGGTTTAGGGGCTTCTACTCTTTTTTCTAATGGGGTATAGCCTGGGCTATAGGTAACACTCGACTTGGTATTGATTTTAGGTACTTTCACGTCTTTTATAGGACCTGGCACTTTTTTTACTGGTTTTACAGGAGGTGCAGGTGGAGCTTTAACCACTGGCTTTGCGGGAGCGGCTGGTTTTGCAG
Source organism: Sediminibacterium sp. (assembly GCF_051860225.1). Classification (GTDB taxonomy): domain Bacteria; phylum Bacteroidota; class Bacteroidia; order Chitinophagales; family Chitinophagaceae; genus Sediminibacterium. The sequence continues at coordinate 1,465,537 of NZ_JBHYEI010000001.1, read as the reverse complement.
GGGCCGGTGCTGGTGCAACAGGCTTTGCGGCAACTGGCGGCGCTTTCACTGCAGGCTTTTCGGCAGGTTTTGCAGGGGCTTTGGCCGCTGGTTTAGCTGCTGGCTTTGCTGGAGTAACTGGCTTTGCTGGTGCTTTTGCAGCAGGCTTAGCTGGTGCCTTTACCACTGGCTTTGCAGGAGCTTTTGCAGCAGGCGCCTTTGGAGCAGGCTTTGCAGGAGCTTTAGCAGCTGGTTTTGCTGGTGCTTTAGCAGCTGACTTTGCAGCAGGTTTTGCTGGTGCTTTTGCAGCAGGCTTAGCTGGTGCCTTCACAGCAGGTTTTGCTGCAGCTTTGGCTGGAGCCGCCTTTACAGCTTTTTTGGGAGTTGCTTTGGGGGCTGGTTTTTTTGTAGCCATAGGTCTTATCCTTTTTTGTTTACAACCACGGTTAATGCAATGTCATTTACTTCTATAGGTGTCCCAGACACAAGATCTGGTACCCATTCAATGGCATCTGCCAATATTTCGCGGCAAATATAGTCGTTAAATTTAACAATAGAAGGCCTAAGGGGGGTACCTTCGGGTAACTCTACGAATATACGGTCTGTTAATTCAAATCCCGACTCTTTTCTAATATTTTGTACCCGATTTACAAATTCTCTTGCATCTCCCTCTTGTTTTAACTCATCAGAGAGTGTAATATCGAGCGCAACAGTCAATTTCCCTTTTGATGCTACGCTCCAGCCTGGAATATCTTCTGCCGTTATTTCTACATCTACCAATTCAATCATAAATTGGCCGGCAGTTAAAGAAAGTGCAATATTGCCAGCCCCTTCTAAAGCAGCAATCTGATCTTGAGAAAAGCCTGCAATAACGGAAGCAGCTTCTTTCATTGAAGCACCTAATTTGGCCCCCAAAGTTTTAAAGTTGGCTTTTATTTTTTTGCTTATGATGCCTTGCGTTGCAGTTATGTATTCAATCTCTTTCACATTCACTTCAGCTTTAATTAAAGCTTCCATTTTCTCCAACTGCTCTTTCATTTGAATATCCAAAACAGGGATCATCACCTTTTGCAATGGCTGACGAACTTTAATATTCATTTTCTTGCGCAATGATAAAACCAATGAGCAGGATTCTTGCGCCAATTGCATCCGTTCTTCTAATAATGGATCTATCATTGATTCATTACAAATAGGATAATCGGCATGATGAACCGAAGCAACATCAAAGCGACCAGTAACAGCATTCAAATTAGCAAAAACCGCATCACTAAAGAATGGAGAAATGGGTGCAATTAAACGTACTACTGTTTCTAAACATTCATATAAAGTTTGATATGCACTAATTTTATCAGCTTCATATTCTCCTTTCCAAAAACGTCTTCTACATAAGCGAACATACCAATTGCTTAGTTGAGCATCTACAAATGACTCTACTGCACGACCTGCCAATGTTGGCTCAAAGTCGTTCATGTAATTGGTTACTTGCTTTATCAAGGTATTTAAAGAAGATAAAATCCAACGATCAATTTCAGGTCTTTGCTCTAGCGGGATTGGAGCCTCTTTATAAGCAAAGCCATCTACATTTGCATACAGCGTAAAGAATTGGTAGGTGTTATATAAAGTACCAAAAAATTTGCGCTGTACTTCTTGAATACCTGCCATATCAAATTTCAGGTTATCCCATGGTGAAGCATTGGTAATTAAATACCATCTGGTTGCATCTGCACCATATTGTTCAATGGTTTCAAATGGATTCACGACATTGCCAAGGCGCTTACTCATTTTATTACCATTCTTGTCTAAAACCAACCCATTACTCACCACGGCTTTATACGCTACACTATCAAAAAGCATTACGCCCAATGCATGGAGGGTATAAAACCAACCGCGGGTTTGATCTACCCCTTCTGCTATAAAATCAGCAGGAAAAGCTTCTCCTTTATCAATTAAATCTTTATTCTCAAATGGATAATGCCATTGCGCATAAGGCATGGCTCCACTATCAAACCAAACGTCAATCAAATCAGGTACTCGGGTCATTGGTTTACCCGAAGGGCTCACCAAAATAATGTCGTCTACAAAAGGTTTATGTAAATCTAAAATGCCCCCATGCAAATAATTTTTATTAATCTCATCGCCCAATACTTCATTGGCTCTGAGAATACCCTCATTCAATTCAGCAATAGAACCAATACAAACTTCTTCAGCCCCATCTTCTGTTCTCCAAACTGGTAAAGGCGTTCCCCAATAACGGCTCCTACTTAAATTCCAGTCTACCATATTTTCTAACCAGTTACCAAATCTGCCTTCACCGGTAGATTTGGGTTTCCAATTGATGGTTTTATTGAGTTCAACCATTCTATCTTTAACGGCAGTAGTTTTAATAAACCAAGCATCTAAGGGATAGTATAAAATGGGCTTATCGGTTCTCCAACAATGCGGATAACTGTGTTCATATTTTTCTACTTTAAATGCACGATTGGCTTTCTTCAAATGAACGCAGATATCTACGTTTACATCTTCATAAGCAGAATCATCTTTATAATTTTTTACAAACCGATTGCTAAATGGACCTAATCCATCAACAAATTTTCCTTCTCGGTCTACCATAGTAAGAATACCAATATTAAACTTCTTACCCACTTTATAGTCGTCCGCACCAAATGCAGGCGCTGTATGCACAATACCCGTACCATCTTCGGTGGTAACAAAGTCTCCGCTAATTACTCGAAATGGTTTTGCATCTGGAGTAATTGCTAAAATAGCTGCTAAAGAATTGGATTCATAAGGCAATAATTGCTCGTACTCCATTCCCTCTATTTCAGCCCCTTTGAAACTGGCCAAAATAGTCCAAGGCAATAACTTGGTTTTTTCATTAAATTCTTCAAAGGAAGCATTCTCGCCTTCTGGCTTGAAATGCTTACCCAGTAAAGCTTTGGCTAAAATCACATTTACTGGTAGATAGGTGTATGGATTAAATGTTTTAACTAATACATAGTCAATGTTGGGGCCTACTGTTAAGCCTAAGTTAGAAGGGAGGGTCCATGGCGTGGTAGTCCAAGCCATTAAGAAAACTTCTTTGCTAATCAGTAAGCTTTGATCAACCCCTGCATACCATTGGCAATTGTCTAAAGAAGCTTGTGTTGCTTTAAACATAGCAACTGCAGAAGTATCTTTTACGTCTTTATAAGTACCGGGCTGATTGAGTTCATGTGAACTTAATCCTGTTCCAGCAGCTGGCGAATAGGGTTGAATGCTGACACTTTCGTAAAGATATCCTTTTTTGTAAAGAGTACTTAATATCCACCAAAGTGTTTCAATATAGTCGTTTTCAAAAGTAACATAGGGCTTTTCTAAGTCTACCCAATAACCCATTTTTGTGGTAATATCATCCCACTCTTTTTTATATCTTAAAACCGCTTCTCTACATTTTTGGTTATAGTCTTCAATCGAAATTTTTTTACCAATATCTTCTTTAGTGATACCCAATTCTTTTTCTACTCCTAATTCCACAGGCAAACCATGGGTATCCCATCCACCCTTTCTTTTCACTTGAAACCCTTGCATGGTTTTATAACGGCATACCATGTCTTTCAATGTTCTTGAAATAACGTGGTGAATACCAGGCATCCCATTAGCACTTGGAGGTCCTTCAAAAAACACAAAGGGCTTTTTGCCTTCTCTTAAATCAATACTTTTTTCAAAAGCAGATTCGGCCTTCCACTTGGCCAAAATTTCTTGCTCTATAGCTGGTAAGTTTAACCCCGAAAACTCTGCATACTTTGCGCTCATGATATTCTGCGGATAGCTTGTTAAAAAAATTCGTGCAAAGGTACGGATACTGCCACGAATAAAAATCCAAAGCTTGGACCAATCCAATCAACATCAAGCGGTATATTTGGGTATGAAAATGGTGTTTTTTAGTGCGCAGCCTTATGACAAGGCTTTTTTTACCCAATTTAACAAAGACCAACACGAATTACTATTTATTGATATCCCACTGAGTGAGCAAACAGCTGAATTAGCTGCAGGCGCAGAAGTAGTTTGTGTTTTTGTAAATGACAAAGTAACTGCCAGCGTTATTCAAAAGTTGGCAGCTGGAAATACTAAAATTATTGCACTTCGTTGTGCTGGATTCAACAATGTTGATTTAGAGGCAGCAAAAGCAGCAGGAATTCGGGTTTGCAGGGTGCCTGCCTATTCTCCCGAAGCTGTTGCCGAACATGCTGTGGCCATGTTGTTAACACTCAACAGAAAAACACACAAAGCATACAATAGAGTTAGAGAACAAAATTTTTCCTTGCAAGGCTTATTGGGTTTTAATCTCTACGGTAAAACAGTTGGCGTGATTGGGACCGGGAATATTGGAAAAGCCTTTTGTAAAATCATGTTAGGGTTTGGCTGCAAAGTCATTGCCTTTGATTTAATTGCAAATAAAGAATTGGAAGCGGACGGAGTAATATACCATCCACTAATAGAAGTTTTAAAGGCAGATATTATTTCTTTACATTGCCCATTAAATGAGCAAACAAAACACTTGATTAATAAAGACACAATTGCTTATATGAAACCTGGGGTTGTGTTGCTTAATACAAGCAGAGGCGGTTTAGTGAACACACATGATGTAATAAAAGCGCTTAAAACCGGATTAATCAGCGCTTTAGGAATTGATGTTTACGAACAAGAAGAGAAATTATTCTTTAGGAATTTATCCGAAGACATCATTCAAGACGATGAAATTCAACGATTAATGAGCTTTCCCAATGTATTAATTACTGCACATCAGGCATTTTTCACTCAGGAAGCCATGGAACAAATTGCTACAACAACGTTAAATAACGTTCAGCTCTTATCTGAAAATGCTAAATTGAACCCTCAGGCTGCATTATTGGTATAACATATATCTTTATTTGAATGAAACGTAAACTGTTTTCTTTGTATTTGTTTGTGATAGCAGTCATTACATTGGTTGGTTGTGCTAAAGAATTAAGTTTTGAGGGGTCTGGCTTTGGGGGTACTGCAACCGGTAGTTTATTAGACAGTTCAGGTAATTGCAAACAAATCGTCATAAAGGGACAATACAAAGAATTGCAAGCATTAACTGACAGCAATTATGTTTTAGTTACTGCTAGTTTTATTAGCCAAGGACGGTATGCAATTTTTACTGATACAGTAAATGGAATATGGTTCAGAGATTCAGCGTTTGCTTTTGTTCAAGGTAACAATACCATCAAATTAAAAGGATATGGCCAGGCTATTTTACCAGGCACATTCACCTATCAGGTTAATTTTGGAAATAGTACATGCACATTTAATATTACCACAACTGGAAGTGTAAATAATGGATCTACAACCAACGATTACTTGCCTATCACCCCTAATGGATATATTGATTATGATTTGAGCCCGCCATTTCCAACTACCACTGGAGGCACTATACCTCAATTCAGGTCTACTGTTTCAAGTGGATTATTTACCCAAAGTTATTTAGGAGTACCAAAAGATTATACCCTCTATACAACTAATACCAATGATCAACTTTTTCTTAGAAAAGATGGAACAGGTAAATATTATCAATTTGGCACTCCTGAGTTTGACTACCTATATGTATATGATAGCATTGTAAATAATAAAAGAATGGAGTTTATTTACTTAGATGAAAGTAAAAATCCAGGACAGTTTTATGAAACAGATAGCTTATACGTTGGAGCCGATATTAATGGCACTTTACAATATGGCTGGGCTAAACTTCGAATTACAACCATTTCAAAAGGCCGGCAAATGTCTTTGTTGGGTACCTTATACACAGATATAATTACTGTACGAAGAGATTTGTATTTAAAGCTAGATGGTTCCCCCAACTACATACCATTAAACTTACAATCTGAACACTCTTATGCTAAAGGAATTGGTTTAGTGGATCAACGAGTTTTTGAATCCACCGCAACAGGAACAACTGTGCAATCAATTACTATCAAGGGTTGGAACGGATTATAATTGTAGAATCATTTAAGTAATTCACAAGGCTTAAGACCTGTGTGCTTCTTAAAAGCTGCAGAGAAGTGAGAAATCGAAGAATATCCTAATAAGGCAGAAACATCTGTTACGCTCAAGCTTTTTTCGTACAATAAGTACTTTGCGTGTTCCATTCTCTGCTGTTGATAAAAATCGAAAATGGTCGTTCCAAAAACTTCTTTAAATCCTTTCTTTAAGTAGCATTCATTCATCGCCACTTTTCTACTTAATTCCTTTATGGTTATGGGATCTCCAATATGTTGTAATAAAATATCTCTGGCTTGATAAATCCGCTCCTTCCCGCTATCATCGGCCAAAAACTTACAAGCAAAACCATCCTCTTTTTCATGGACTAAACAATCCATACTATATAAAAGCAGTTCGTGGACTTTTGCGTTTACATAAATATTTTCCATTGAACCAGAGTAACTATGATTCAATAAGGCATCCAATACATTCCTATTTCTAATGCAAAGTGGAAATAATTTGGTGAACGCATTAGGATGCTTAAATGCCAAAACCTCGTCTTTTCGATTGGCCAACTTTACATTATGAACAAACTGCTTTAAAAAAGTAGACGTAAAATGAAAGGTAAAAACATCTAAGGTTTGATTTTTCCCACTACAATTCATGGTAGGCAATTCTGTACATAATGCACAACTGCGTTCAGCACAATATTTGTTCCCTGTAATACAAAAACGCAGTTCCAAGTAATTTTCCTTGGGTTTCTTTTCATTATAATGATAAACCATCATTCCACTATCATCTGCCACCCAAGGATGTTGTGCATAATATCTGCGAATTGTATATTGAATTGATCCTGGTATATGCTGTTCTTTTTTGTACAGCAAATCCATATTGGCATCAACTTTACCCTTTTGAGCTTGTTTCAATATGTCCATTACCCCATTCATGCACCTGCAAAATTAATGTATAAACATCTATTTGGCAAATCATTCAAAAATTTAACAAATCAGGTAAGAATAGGCAACTCTACTGTAATTGTAGTACCAACATTGGGTTCACTCTCCATGTATATATTACCATGCATCGATTCAATCTGAGTTTTAGTGATAAATAAACCCAACCCTTTAGCATCTTTATTACCATGAAACGTTTTATATAAACCAAATACTCTACTTCCATACTTTTTCATATCAAGCCCTCGACCATTGTCGCTAATAATCAACTTTGAAAATTCGCCTGATTTTTCGAGTCGGATATGAATATCCGGGGCAATATCTTGCTTCTTATATTTCATAGAATTGGTCAAAATATTTAGCAAGATGCTATCCAAATAAGCTGGGTTTGCATGAATTAAATCATTATCACCAAAATCATGATGAATAACTGCATTCGTTTCAGCAATTGTTATTCCCAAACTTTTTTCAGCCAACTGAACTGCAGATAAAAGGGGGATAGATTTAATCTGAATTTCTTCATTGGTTTGGATAGCAATTATATCATTCAAATGAATTAAAGTCTCGTCTAAAGAATTGGCTACTGATTTCACCATATCACAAAACATTAACTTTTCCTCATTAGAAGCCGCATCAGCCAAAGACATTACGCCTTTTAAATTAGCAACATGCGATCTAAAATTATGAGAAAGAATATGTGTAAACTGAATCAGCCTATTTTTTTGATGTAAGTTAACATTGAGTAATGCCTGTAATTCTTCTTGCTTTTTAATCAATGGGGTAATTTCATGGCCTAAACATAAAATTTCGGAAGGATTGCCCTGCTCATCTTTTAATACTTTAAATTCCCATTGACTCGCAATAACTCCATTTGGGCTTGGCTTTCTTAGTGTTACCCAAAATGTCTTATCGGGTTCTACCAAACACCGCTCTACTGTATGAATACAGGAAGAATGGTCTTCTGGAACTATTAACGAAAGAGAGCTATGGCCAATCAAGTCTTGTAAACTCACCCCAAACATGTAAGAAAAATACTCATTAAAATAAGTATAATTACCTTCCAAATCAGTCTTAACTACATAAAAGGAATTATTCTCAATAATAGATTTGTTATATAAACTTTCTTTTTCAATTAATTTTTCTTTTACCTCGAGTGAATTGTATAACTCTTTTAATCTTGTAACATCAATGAAAGTTATTACAACGCCATCTATTTTTTTATCAAGCGTTATAAATGGACTTACTTTTCTGATATAATAATGCTGGAAGTCATCTTGTAGTTCCTCTTCAATAACAACCATGTCTTTTAAAGCCAGTGCCGCGTCTTTTATCATTTTCAACCGGACTTCTTCTTTAAAATTTGCAGCGAAATTTGATATAGACCTACCGATATCTTTTTCGGTTAATTCAAAATGTTTTTGCAATGCAGGAGTGAATTTTCTGATTCGCAAATCAGCATCCAAAAACAATGTACCCACATCTGTACTATCAAACAAATTATTAATGTCATTGTACAATAAACTCAGCTCTCTGTTCTTATCTTGCAATTCAAAATTCACGGTATATAACTCTTCATTTACCGATTGCAATTCTTCATTTGTACTTTGTAATTCTTCATTAGAAGCCATTAACTCTTCATTAGAAGCTTGTAATTCTTCATTGCTTGTCTCTAATTCCTCTACTACATTTTGTAGTTGAGTTTTCGTTTGAATTAAGGTACGCTCGAGGTCTTTAATTTTTGAATCAGTTAACTGAGATATGGGAACTTTTGAAAATTCAATCTCGCTATTAATTTCAATAATATTATCTTCAAAATGAATGAGATAATTATCCTTAAATCCATCTTCTGCACTTAATTTTTGCAAATACAAATTAAAAGAATGTGGAGTTGGGTCTTTAAATACAAAATTGTTTTTTATCAAAACCGCTTTATCTGACTCTTGCAACTCCCCTAGCGTTGTTTGCAGTAAAACAGCCAATCCATCATCTAACATTTTCAATAAATTACCCTGAAACATACCTTCGGGAAACTTCAAATACTTACCAGCATCTCCCTTGATATATAAAATATTGAACTCTTTATCAAAAAAAATACAAGATGGACTATACTTTTTAGTTAAAAACCTTACATAAGTTAAATCGTCATTTTCTTTAGTACTTTCAGAGGTTTTAATGAATATTTCTTTAAGAGATTTAGCTAACAATTCTTTGGTTCCAGTAATGGAGTATTCATAGTTTGGAATATGTTTTGACTTGGTAATATTTTTAAAAATTTTCCATCGTTGATCTACAACTTTAAATTCTTCAGCCAACTCGTTAATTGATTCACTTGAGCCCAAAAATAAATAACCACCGCTGTGAAGCGCAAACAAGAAATTGGACAACACTTTCTGTTGGGATGCCGAATTAAGATAAATCAATAAATTTCTACAAGTAATTAAATCCATTCTTATGAATGGAGTGTCTTTTAAAATATTATGGCTTGAAAAAACCATCTTATCCCTAACCCGTTTGATAATTTGGATGCTATCTACATTCTTTATAAAATAGGTATCCAAATATTTTTTTTCTATCTCAGAAGCTACGCCAATATGAAACTTACCTGAACTAGCAGCTTGTACCGCATAATTATCTACATCTGTGGCAAAAATTTTAAAATCATTTCTTAATTGATTTTCCTGAATATATTCATCCAAGAGCATTGCAATAGAATAGGCTTCTTCACCTGTTGAACAAGCCACTACCCAAACTCTTATGGTATCTGTGGGTAGTTTATTGGCAAAGAGTGCTGGAATTACTGCTTTTTTTAGTTCGTCAAACGCTTCCTTATCTCTAAAAAAACTAGTAACGCCAATTAAAAAATCTTGCTTTAATAGTTCAATTTCGGAGGCACTTCCTTTTAAAAGTGAATAGTAATCGGAAAGCAAACTAATATTATTTAAACTCATTCGTTTTTCAATTCTTCTAACTAAAGTGTTCTTTTTGTACTGCTTAAAATCAATACCAGCATATATTTTTACTTCGTCTAGAATATTTGAAAAAACAGCATCATTTGACTGATTATTAGACAATTCAGAAGCAAGATTTCTTAAAGGAATATGCTGCAAAACAGCTGCCATTGCTTCGGGCTCTGCAACAAATTCTGCCAATCCAGATGCGATAGCTGCATTGGGCATACCATTAAATTGTGCAGTAAGGGGGTCTTGTACTAAAATAATGCCCCCAGACTCTTTGATGGTTTTAATCCCCCTTGAACCATCAGATCCGGTTCCGGATAAAATAATACCTATTGACTTTTCCCTATATTCCTCACCTAGTGTATGAAAAAAGATATCGATGGGTAAATTTAGACTGTGCTTTGGTGCTTTTTCTAACAAATGAAGTTTATTCCCTTTAATTACCAGATTTTTATTTCGATGCATTAAATAGATACAATTAGGGCACACTTCTAATTGATCTTCGGCTGTAAAAATGGACATTGAAGTATGTTTGGCCAATAATTCTGGCATCAAACTCTTGAAGTCTGGTGACAAGTGCTGAATGATGATAAATGCAATTCCGGTATTAGCAGGAATATGATCGAACAATTTCTGGATTGCATCCAACCCTCCTGCAGATGCCCCTATACCAACTATATAAAATTCTTTAGTTTCATTTTCATGCATGAACTATTCTTTAAGTCTTATCCGGGAGTTAAGCTAAAACACACAAGCAAAAAACACTTTCTATTAAACATCCAATTTCACCGGACTATTTCAAATTTAAAATTTTTTGTTAAATTTTTAAATAAAAATTACAAATATTTATTTAACCTAGGTTTGATCAAAAAAAAGGACAAAAGAGTCAACAAAAACAACTGCACAGGTAGCTAAAATGGGGAAAACTAGGCCCTTGCAAATATGAAAATCCTCTTTAAAATCAGTACATTTGTAAGCTTGCGAAATTGAACTAAAACGCAAGTCAGACAAGACTTTATGAGCGAAGAACTAGATAATCAACATGCTGCAGAAAATAAAAACTACGGAGCGGATAGCATACAGGTACTTGAGGGATTAGAAGCGGTTAGAAAAAGACCCGCTATGTACATAGGAGATGTGGGTGTAAAAGGCTTACATCACTTAGTTTACGAAGTGGTAGATAACTCCATTGACGAAGCATTAGCTGGATGGTGTAAAAATATTTTTGTTACCATTCATGAAGACAATTCCATTAGTGTGCAGGATGATGGTAGGGGGATCCCAACTGCTATGCATACCAAAGAAAAAAAGAGTGCCCTCGAAGTGGTAATGACTGTATTACACGCAGGAGGTAAATTTGATAAAAACACCTACAAAGTATCAGGTGGATTACACGGAGTTGGAGTGAGTTGTGTAAATGCACTTAGTACCAAGTTATTAGTGACCGTACAAAGGGAAGGAAAAATATTTGAACAAGAATACGCTATTGGCGTACCTCAATATGCGGTTAGAGAAACAGGCACAAGCAATATCACTGGTACCAAAGTTCATTTTTGGCCAGATCATACCATATTCCAAGAAACAGTATATCGGAAAGAAATTTTAGAGGGCAGGTTAAGAGAATTAGCTTACTTAAACAGAAAAATCAATATTACATTAACGGACTTAAGAGAATTGGATGATGCGGGTAACGCTTACACCAATCATTTCTATAGTGAGGGAGGTATTATCGAATTTGTACAAATGTTGGATAAAAATGCCAACAGAAACCCCATATTGAATGCTCCTTTATTTGTTGAAGGTCATGATGAAGCCACCAATGTTGCGGTGGAAGTTGCACTAACATACAATGACGATTTTAAAGAAAATATTTTCTCTTACGTAAACAACATCAACACCATTGAAGGTGGTACGCATGTAACTGGTTTCCGTCAGGCCCTTACAAGAGTCTTTAAAAGCTACGGAGACAAGGAAGGTTTATTTGAAAGAGCCAAAGTAACAGTTGAAGGCGACGATTTTAGAGAAGGATTAAGTGCTATTATCTCAGTTAAAGTTCCGGAGCCTCAGTTTGAAGGTCAAACAAAAACCAAATTAGGAAATAGTGAAGTAAGTGGAGTAGTCCAAACTACTGTTGCACGCGCCTTAGAAGCCTATTTAGAAGAAAATCCTAAAGAGAGCAAACAAGTTATTTCCAAAATCATCCTAGCGGCTCAAGCCCGTGTTGCAGCAAAAAAAGCGCGTGACATGGTTCAACGCAAAACAGTTTTGACTGGAGGTGGTCTTCCGGGTAAACTAGCTGACTGTAGCGAAAAAGATCCTGTTAAATGTGAATTATATTTGGTCGAAGGAGATTCAGCAGGCGGTACTGCTAAGCAAGGTAGAGATAGAAGCTATCAAGCTATTTTACCATTAAGGGGTAAAATTCTGAACGTAGAAAAAGCCATGGAGCATAAAATCTACGAAAATGAAGAAATAAGAAATATGTATACTGCTTTGGGGGTAACCGTCGGAACACCCGAAGATCCAAAAGCCTTAAATACGGCCAAATTACGTTATCATAAGCTCATCATCATGACCGATGCCGACGTAGATGGTTCGCATATTGCCACATTGATTCTTACGTTTATCTTCAGATATATGAAGGAACTAGTAGAACAAGGTTGTGTTTATATTGCTCAACCGCCTTTATATTTAGTAAAAAGAGGTAAAGAACAAGAATACGCTTACAGCGAAGAACAACGTAAGGCATTGATTGAAAGACTCGGTGGAGGAAAAGAAGACAGTGTAACGATTCAACGTTATAAGGGATTGGGGGAAATGAATGCGGAGCAACTGTGGGAAACCACCATGGACCCCTCTCGTAGAACCCTTAAGCGTGTTACAATAGAGAGTGCTGCAGAAGCTGACCGAATCTTTAGTATGCTTATGGGTGATGATGTGGCCCCAAGAAGAGAATTTATTGAAAGTCATGCTAAATACGCTAGAATAGACGTATAATAGAAAAAAACAGTAACTTGTACAAACTAACCGTTTCCCTATTACTAAAAAATTAAATTCAACACACAATGGACACTTCAAAAATGATTAAAGCATATTGCCTTAAAACAAAGGAAAAAAATGTTCCTATGCAAGATGCAGTAGTAACTAGAACAGCAAAAGGCGGTTATATGGCCGGCGGCCATGATGGCAAAGGAAACAAAATGGCAGCTATCTTAAGTGAAGCAAAAGCTTTACAAGCAATTGCAGATGGTGTTGCTAAGAAAGGATTTTAATCAAATCGATTTTTTTGAAAGCCCCGACTAGTTCGGGGTTTTTTATGCTCAAATCAAGTCATTTCTATTAGCTAAAACGGTAGTATGCATTTTCTGTAAAAAAGAATGCATCTCATCCATACCCTTTATGGGCTCTACTACCATTAAAAACATTTTACCTGCTTGTTTTAATCTTCCTTTATTAGTGCCTGTTTGCAAGTAAGCCAATACCGATTTAAATAAATTTGATTCAAAATAAGGAGAATCAGGTTTATTAATAAAATAACAACGAAGCGTATCTTCTTTTAAAGTCATTTTTTCAAAGCCCAGGTCAACTGCTAATTTTCGGCACCTCACCGTTGTAAATAAATCTTCTACTGAATCTGGCATAGGACCAAATCGATCCAGCATTTCAGCATGAAATAATTGTAATTCGGCTTCACTATCGCAGCTATCTAAACGAGTATATAAAGACAATCTTTCCGTAATACTTTCTACATAATTATCTGGAATCAAAATTTCCAAATCAGTATCTATGGTACAGTCACTAACAAAATCATCTTGCTTACTGATCTCTTCTTTAAACAAATCTTTAAACGAAGTTCTTTTAAGCTCTCGAATGGCTTCCTCCAATATTTTCTGGTACATTTCAAAACCAATTTCTGCCATGAAGCCGCTTTGTTCGCCTCCTAACATATTGCCAGCTCCCCTAATATCCAAATCTCTCATGGCTATCTGAAATCCACTTCCTAAATCGCTAAATTGTTCTAAGGTTTGTAATCTTTTTCTTGAATCCACTGGCAATGTACTCATTGGTGGTGCAAGTAAATAACAAAAAGCTTTTTTATTGCTTCTTCCAACCCTACCTCTTAATTGATGTAAATCACTTAAACCAAACTGATGAGCATTATTAACAATAATGGTATTTACATTGGGTATATCCACTCCACTTTCCACAATATTAGTACAAACCAAGACATCATATTTACGTTCAATAAAATCGAAAATTCTTTCTTCTAATTCATGGCCTTCTAATTGGCCATGGGCAAAACCAATGCTTAAATCAGGACATAGGCCTTGAATAAGTGCACTCATTTCTGCCAATCCGTGTACCCTATTATGGATAAAAAATACTTGTCCCCCTCTTTCTGTTTCAAAATAAATAGTGTCTCTGATAAAGTCCTGATTAAATACTTGTACTTCTGTCTGTATTGGTTGCCTATTAGGGGGCGGGGTGTTAATAATACTTAGATCTCGAGCTCCCATTAAACTAAACTGCAAGGTTCTTGGAATGGGAGTAGCTGTTAATGTAAGACAATCTACATTAGTTTTTAAGGTCTTTAATTTTTCTTTATGACCTACTCCAAACTTTTGCTCTTCATCAATTATCATGATACCCAAATCTTTAAAAGTTACTTCTTTTCCTAGCAACCCATGAGTTCCTACAATAATATCTACTTTACCTTCCTTTACCCTTTGTAATGTTTCCTTTTTCTCTTTTGCAGATTTAAATCTATTAATATAGTCTACTGTAACAGGAAAATCTTTTAATCGATCTTTGAATGTTTTATAATGTTGAAAAGCCAGAATAGTAGTTGGAACTAAAACCGCAGCTTGCTTTCCATCTACTACCGATTTAAAGGCAGCCCTAATAGCAATTTCTGTTTTCCCAAAGCCCACATCACCACATACCAATCGATCCATTGGAGCTTCTTGTTCCATATCCCTTTTTACATCAGCTGTAGCTTTACTTTGATCGGGAGTATCTTCATAAATAAATGATGCTTCTAATTCGGTTTGCATATAATTATCCGGGGCATGCGCAAACCCTTTCTGCGCCTTTCTTTGAGCATAGAGTTTGATTAAATCAAAAGCAATCTCTTTTACTTTGGCTTTTGTTTTTTCTTTTAATCGATTCCATACATCACTACCTAATTTATTTACCTTAGGAACAGTTCCCTCCTTACCAGTGTATTTAGAAATCTTATGGAGCGAATTAATATTAACATATAGAATATCACTGTCTTTATAAATGATTCTTACCGCTTCCTGAATTTTTCCATTCACTTCTAATTTTTGCAACCCACTATAAGTGCCTACACCATGATCAATATGGGTAACATAGTCTCCTGGTTGTAAATCTCGTAGCGTTTTTAAAGTAAGTGCTTTGTTTTTATTATATGCCTGCTTAACCTTGTATTTATGATAACGTTGAAATATTTGGTGATCGGTATAACAAACCAATTTCAACTGATGATCTATAAAGCCTTCATGAATACTAGTTCCAATTGGAGTAAATTGAATCTCGGTGTTTAAATCGGCAAAAATGGTACTGAGCCTTTCTAATTGCTTTACTTGTTCTGCAAAAATGTAAATACCGTATTGTGCACCTTCTAATGCCTTTAAGTCTTTAATCAGCAAATCAAATTGGCGATTAAATGAAGGTTGTGGCTTCACTAAAAAAGCCATATCAAATTGTGCAAAATGAGATTTATAACCAAACTCAATAAGTGGTTTTGTTTCTAAAAGAGTTTTGATTTCATTTGCTTTAATAAAGTCTGTCCAATGTACTTCCTTTAATATATGGTGATCTTCCTCTTCTTGCTGCTTTGTAAAATAACCTTGATCTTGTAATAATAAATAGCCTTCAAAATCTTCCTCTTGTACTCGAATTTTCTCTTCAATAACGTCCCAATCCCTTAGCCAGACAATAGTATTTTCTGGCATAAATTCAAGGAGTGATATTTTTTGCACTGAACCGGCTCCAAATGCTTCTGGCAGTGTATCAACGTTCGGGATAATATTTACCTGCAATAATTTTCGTTCACTTAACTGGGTTTCAGGATCAAAAATTCGAATACTGTCAACTTCATTGCCAAATAATTCTACCCGGTATGGTTTCTCATTTCCGAAAGAATAAATATCTAATATTCCACCACGCAATGCAAACTGACCAGGCTCATAAACAAAGTCAGTTCTTTCAAAACCATACATCACAAACAAATCCATCAGACTATCTGGATTAATGGTATCATTTGTTTTAATGGTAATGATGTTGCTACTAATTGTTTCAGGCAAAATGACTTTTTCAAAAATGGCCTCAGGATAAGTAACAATGATTTTTTTATTTCCACCCCTTGACAATTTGGTAAGGGCCTCCGTACGCAACATCACATGAGAACTATTCAGCAGCTTAAAATTTTTCCTGTTTTTAAAACTAGAAGGGAAATAAAAAAGGTCTAATGCACTCGTTAAATTCTCGATAGTATTATGAAAATACGCTGCTTCCTCTGCATCATTTAAAACAACCAAATGATTGAGCTCCTGCGCTTGCGGATGCATGAATACTGCACTAACAATGAATTCGGCACAACTGCCCTGTAAATTTTGAAGATAGGTTTGTTGAGGATCGGCATAAGTTAGCCTACTCACCAGCTGATTTACTACAGGTGATTGTAAATATTGATCCAATAAATGCTGCAAATTCATATACACATTCCTTATAAAAGGAGTGCAAAGATAAGGGAAGGCTAATTGCTTGCTGTATTATTTACAACCATATTCAATTCGGTCATTTTCCCTTTTTCTACAGTAACTAAATTGATATTATTACGAATATCAAATGAGTTGGCGAAAAACTGTTGATTTACTTGTACAAAAACCGAATAAGTACCTTCAGGCAATTTAGCAATATATGCACCCGTGCTATCTGTATTAGTAGTCATGATTAGCTTGGTGTAAATATTGGTAAACAAAGGCCCTGGAGTCCATTGGTGTGTTCTGTTAATATCTGTAGGTTCGTAAAAAAAGACAGTGGTAAGAAAAGGTTGTGGAACTGAAGGTGGGGCACCAATTCGAGGCATCTGATTACCGCTTATCTTAGAAATTACTCCTTTAACCCCCTGTGTTATTGGGGTATTTGGTTTTTTCTGTGGAGGCTTACAACCTAAAAACAGCAAAAAAGCTGAAACGAATAAAAAAAGAAAAAATCGCATACTACAATTTGAAAGCTGAAAGTATCTAATTTAGAGCATAATAATATAAAATCGGAAGCACAAAGCCGAAAAAATTAAGACTTATGATTAAACGCCTAGGGATATTTACTTTATTGTTGACTATTTTTTCGTTTAGTACCAGTGCCCAAACCTTTACTAATGAGCGCGTACTTAAACTTTCTTCTCAAAAATTAAAATTAGAGCAAGAACTTAATTATATCAAAGCCCTGTCATTAGCAAAAGAGAAAAACTGGGAACTGACTATGAACCTTGACGGAGCAGTGGCCAAGCTAACTGGTGTAGATGCATTTGGATTTCCAATTTATACAAAATCCTATAATAATACCATCGCAGCAGCAACCACAAGGGCTAGTCAATTATGGCCAGGAGGTGCCAGTGGCCTTAATTTATCTGGTAGTACGGAAGCTATGAGAAATAAAATGGGTGTTTGGGAATTTGATGGTATTCCGCTTCCAACTCACGTTGAGTTTAACAATAGAATACAACAAAAAGATAATCCTACCGGTAGTAGTGGAAATGATCATGCTACCCACGTTGCAGGAACTATGATTGCAGCTGGTATTAACCCAATTGCAAAAGGCATGGCTTTTGGAATTCCTAACCTGATTTCTTATGACCATAATAATGATATTACGGAAATGACCAACGAAGCAGCAACTGGGATGCTTCTTTCAAACCATTCATATGGTTTTGTTGCAGGATGGAATTTTAATACAGCACAAAACAGGTGGGAGTTTAACGGCCGGCCGAATGAAAACGAAGATTTCAGATATGGCTGGTATGGTGGCAATGCACTAATTGTGGATTCTATTGCTTACAATGCACCTTTTTATTTAAAAGTATCTGTTGCAGGTAACGACCGAAATAACAACGGTCCTGCTGTAGGTCAACCTTATTTCAGAAGAAATGCCCAAGGCACCATGGCGGATGCAGGTACTAGACCAGCGGGCATTAGTAGTAATGATGGATTCGATATTATTTTAGGATATGGTATTGCCAAAAACAATTTAACCATTGGTGCAGTAAATGGAATTCCTGGAGGCTACAACAAACCGGCCGATGTGGTAATGAGTGCATTCAGTGGATGGGGACCAACAGATGATGGAAGAATTAAACCTGACCTTGTTGCCAATGGCGTAAATGTTACGAGTTCCAGTACCAATGGGAACACCAGTTACAATACCAAAAGTGGTACTTCAATGGCTGGTCCAAACGCAACTGGATCATTGCTTTTATTGCAAGAATATTATACCAAATTGAAGCCTGGCAGCTTTATGCGTTCTGCAACCTTAAAGGCTTTGGCGATACATACTGCCGATGAAGCAGGAAATACCCCTGGGCCAGACTATACTTTTGGTTGGGGTTTGCTCAATGTTCAAAAAGCAGCAGCTGTTTTAAGCAGCGCAATCCCTAGTAACAATGCCAATAACAGTGAACATTTGGTTTATGAATCTGTTTTAAATACTGGATCTAGTTTTACTAAAACAGTAGTTGCTACAGGTAAAATGCCACTTTCTGCAACGATTGTTTGGACAGATCCCCCAGCAACTGTAAATAACGATGCTGCTACTAACTTAAACGACCGAACTAAAAAACTCATCAACGACTTAGACATTAGAATCACTAAAGGATCTCAAACTTTCTTGCCATGGGCCTTGAATGTAGCTGCTCCCTCAGAAGCTGCAACCAAATCAGACAATTCAGTAGATAATGTGGAAAGAGTTGATGTTGAAACGACTATTCCTGGTGAAACTTATACCATCACAGTAAATCATAAAGGAACTATAGCAAGAAATGGACAACAGGCCTACTCATTAGTCATTAGTGGTACTGGAGGAACTGCTTATGCTAACTCAGCAGCTACTACAGGTGGTGCAAGAGTAGATAGTTTGTCTTTTTCTAATCTTCGTTTTAAAAATAGTGCTGGCTGTAAAACATTTACAGATAATACCAATTTGATTGGCAATATTCAGGCAAGAGAAGTTATTCCCGTATTTATTAGAACCACTCCCTGTGATGGAACTGTAAACCCAAGGATTGTAAAAATATTCATTGACTATAACAATGATGGAGACTTTAATGATCAGGGTGAAGAAGTATTTAATAGTAGTGTTCAAACAGGCGAAAGTAGCACAGTGAGCAGTACCATTACCATACCAGATAATGTAAGAGTAGGTGCTATTCATCGTATGAGAGTAGTTACTAGAGAAACTAGCAATACTGCAGATGTTACCCCTACTGGAACCTACCCAAGGGGAGAAACACAAGACTATTTATTAAAGGTAGAAAATCCTGCAAACGATGTGTCTGTAAACAATATCATTTCACCGAGTTCAGGTAGTTGCGAAAACGATAAGCAATATATTACACTTGCCCTTTCGAATAGTGGCTCCAGAGCACAAGCAAATATTCCGTTAACAGTAACTGTTAAATCTGGATCAACCACTGTGGCAACTATTAATACAACTTATGCAGGCACAGTTGCTCCTTTATCAGAGGTAGAATATACTTTACAAACACCATTTAATGCGCAGCCGGGGGTTAATTATACCATCACTGCTGAAACTAAATTATCCACTGATCAGAACATCAGTAATAATATTTTTGAATCAACTGCATTAATTGCTACAAGACCTGCGGCACCTGTAGCACAAGCATCAATTTGCGATAACAATGCCATTTTGAGGGTAACTAATGCTGTTCCTGGAAACTATTTTTGGTACAGTGATGCTACTAGTACAAACCCTATTGCAACTGGAATAAATGTGAATACGAGCATTATACCAGCAAACAGAACTTATTATGTTACTAGAGAAGCTAGAACAAGTACAGGAGCCGCCTCTAAGTTAACCTTCCCTTCAGGAGGATATAATGAGTTTGCAGGAAACTTCATGAAGTTTAATCATACGGTTCCTTTTAAACTAGAAACAGTTAGGATGTATACTGCCAATCCTGGTAAAATTAAAATTACATTAGGTGAAAACCTAACCCCAAGCACAACTACAGAAGGTAGCTTCTCATATAGACCATTGATGAATAAAACATTCGATGTGTTTAATTCTAGACCAACTGCCTCAGGTGCATTAACAGGTGCTTTAACTGAAAACAATCCAAACGACTCTGGATTTATTTACAATGTAAACTGGAATATTCCTAGCAATGGAGATAAATTCATCATTCTAGAATGTAGTGACGATGCGAATGTGTACAGAAACAATGGCATTTCCGGAACCATTTATCCTTTTGGGAATGCAGGCATTATGAGATATACTGGCAATAGTGTATCTCTTACCCCTTCATCTGGGTTAAATGAAAATGCTTTCTGGTATTTCTTCTATGATACTAAAGTTTCAACTGGTTGCGTAAGTGAAAGAGCTACCGTTGTTGCAACACCCAATCAATCACTAACACTTTCATTAGTAGGGGATTCATTAGTATCTAGTATAAAAACAGGGACTTTCCAATGGATTTTTAATGATACCGCTGCAGTTGCTGGAGCAATTACTTCTTCTATCAAGCCAAATCGTTCAGGAAATTACAAGGTGATTGTAACAGATGCATTAGGATGTTCTAAAACATCTAATGGCGTTAATTATACTGTTACTTCAATTACTACAGTTGATCCACAAGAAATTAAATTGTCTGTATCACCTAACCCTAACAACGGCATTTTCCAATTGTCATTTGAAGTCACCAAGAGAAGCGACTTATCAATTGAAATTTTAAATGCTGGTGGTCAAAGGGTTTTCTTAAATACACAATCGGGCTTCTTAGGTAAATACAATAAACAATTAAACTTAAAGCAATTCAGTAGCGAGTTTTACTTATTGAAAATTCAACACGATAAAAAGACTTACTTACAGAAAATTTTAATACAACGGTAATCCAATAAAACTCAATGCAATGCCTCTGTTTCTAACAGGGGCATTGTTTTTTATGGGTAATTCGGTACTTTGTGTAAAACAATGCTATGCTTCAACCCTGGTTAAAATGCGTGGTAATTAAAACGGAAGATATTACCCATAGTACGCGTCGGTTTTGGATTCAAATTCCTGAACTAGCACAGTTTGATTTTGAACCAGGTCAATTTGTAACATTTGATTTGCCCATTCATGAACAGCGCAACAAAAGATGGCGATCTTATTCTATTGCATCTGCACCAGATGGCACTAATGTTTTTGAATTGGTCATAGTATTAATGGAAGATGGATTAGGAACACCACACTTATTTAATGAAGTCAAAATTGGAACTGAGCTATTGGTAAGGGGCCCTCAGGGAAAATTCACGATGCCTCCCATTTTAGATAAAGACCTATATTTAATCTGTACAGGCACAGGAATTGCTCCTTTCAGGTCAATGGTACATCATATTAAGAATAAGCAAATAGCCCATAAGAATATTCACTTAATTTTCGGCTGCAGAGAGTTTAAAGACAGTTTATACGAAGTTGAATTAAGACAATTAGAAAAAGAGTTGTCTGGATTTTATCACCACCCCTGCTTCTCTAGAGAACTAATGGTTGGTCCAGCACAATATTCGGGTTATGTTCACGCTTGCTATAACAAACTAATTGAAGCCCAAAAGGAAATGACCGGGGAAATTCCAGCGGCTTACTTTTACTTATGTGGTTGGAAGAATATGGTTGACGACGCAAAACAAAAAATCATGGAAATAGGGTATGATAAACAAGCCATTCATCTAGAATTATATGGCTAATTCAACATACCCCATTTGATTTTTTAACCTACATGAGAAAGCACAAGTGCTTTTACTTGACCGATGGGTATTCTTTCTTGTAACATACTATCTCTGTAACGAATGGTCACCATTTGGTCTTCCTTAGTTTGATGATCAATAGTTACACAAAAAGGAGTGCCAATAGCATCTTGTCTACGATAACGTTTTCCTATTGCATCTTTTTCTTCATAAAAACATTTAAATGCACCCTTGCAATCGTCCATCAATTCACGGGCAATTTCTGGCAATCCGTCTTTTTTAACCAATGGTAAAATGGCTAATTTATTAGGAGCAATTTTAGCTGGAATTTTTAACACCACCCTGCTATCGGTTGTTCCATCTTCTTTGTTAATGGTTTCTTCTGTGTAAGCATGGCTTAATACTAACAAGAACATTCTATCTAAACCGATAGAAGTTTCAACTACATAAGGGACATAATTTCCAAAAGGCTTTCCAGTTGCTTCATCAATATCATTATCAAAATACTGTTGCTTTTTTTTGCTAAATGCTTGATGACTTTTTAAATCGAAATCTGTTCTACTGTGTATTCCCTCTACCTCTTTAAAACCAAATGGGAATTCAAATTCAATATCTAAAGCTGCATCAGCGTAATGGGCTAATTTTACGTGGTTATGGTAGCGGTATTTTTCTTTGGGCAGTCCTAAACTTAAATGCCAATTTAATCTTTCTTCTTTCCAATAATTATACCATTCCATTTGAGTCCCAGGTCTTACAAAGAACTGCATTTCCATTTGTTCAAATTCTCTCATTCGGAAAATAAACTGACGAGCAACAATCTCATTTCGAAAAGCTTTTCCAGTTTGTGCAATTCCAAAAGGAATTTTCATCCTAGCTGTTTTTTGCACATTTAAAAAATTGACAAAAATTCCCTGAGCTGTTTCAGGTCTTAAATAAATAGTATCTGCGTCCTCTGCAACTGAACCCAATTGAGTAGAGAACATTAAATTAAACTGGCGAATATCAGTCCAATTGCTTGTGCCGCTGACCGAACAAACAATTTGGTGATCGGTAAGCAGTTGCTTTAATCCCACAAAATCTTCCGCTGCTAGCAGTTGTTCCATGGTTGCAATCAATGCATTGGATTCTTCTGTTTTTCCTGCTTCTGATAATTGATCTGCTTTGGCTTCAATTAAATGGTCAACTCGATATCTTTTTTGACTGTCTTTGTTATCAATCATCGGGTCACTAAAATTATCGACGTGACCACTTGCTTTCCAGGTGGTTGGATGCATAAAAATAGCCGCGTCAATGCCCACAATATTCTGGTGCATTTGCGTCATGCTTTTCCACCAATAATCTTTTATATTCTTTTTTAATTCACTTCCATAAGGGCCATAATCGTAAACGGCACTTAAACCATCGTAAATTTCACTACTCTGAAAAACGAAGCCATATTCTTTGGCATGCGAAATAATTGCTTGAAAGGTATTATCTGTTACTGTGCTCATACGGCGGCAAAAATAGGTGATTACCCGTTTATCCAGTAAAATGGGGATTGTTGATTAAAAAAAATTAGCTTAGATATTCAAAATTTAACCGATTAGCATGAAAAAATTATGGCTTTCATTATTATTGCTCCCGCTGTTGGCTACAGCGCAGCAAACCAATATTCAAACCACAGAATACCCCAACGACTATTTAAGCCCCGAATTTCATGCTGGAAGAAGGGCTGCTTTTAAAGAAAAAATGCCCGCTAAATCAGTAGGGATTTTCTTTGCGAGTCAGGTTAGACTTAGAAATGATGATGTAGATTATCAATATGCTCAAAATAAGAATTTCTACTATTTCACTGGTTTAGAAGAGCCCAACTCCCTATTACTGCTGTTTAAAGAACCTACCACTATTATGGGTAAAACAGGCACAGAATTCATTTTTGTACAAAATAGAGATCCACAACGAGAAATGTGGAATGGTAAAATTTTAGGTGTAGAAGGAGTAAGTAATCGTTACAAATTTAATAATGTGTTCCTAAACAAGGATTTCACTTTCGGTACATTTAATTTTAACGACTATGATTCAATATTAACCGCATTTAGGTCTGAAGATATTTTTCAAACCTATCCTAGAACAAGAGACGAATTAAGCAGAATGGCTGGTGTGGTAGATAGTTTGATTAAGCAATATAAAAAACCAATCGCAGCTAGAACTACTTCACAAATTTTAACAGCCTTAAGGGGTATTAAGCAACCAGAAGAAATTAAAATTTTAGAAAGAGCTGCTGCTATTAGCGTAGAAGGCCATAACGAAGTCATCAAAGCAGTAAAACCAGGAATGACTGAATACCAAGCACAAGCAATCATGGAATATTCATTCAAGAAAAATGGGTCAGAATACCCTGGCTATCCAAGCATTAATGGAGCAGCCGAAAACGCTTGTGTATTGCATTACGTAACCAATCTTAAACTCATGAAAGAGGGAGATTTACTCTTGAGTGATTGTGCCGCGGAATATCATGGATATACAGCCGATGTTACTAGAACTGTTCCAGTGAATGGAAAGTTCTCTCCTGAGCAAAAAATTATTTATGAATTGGTTTTAGCAGCCCAAGATTCTGCTATTGCTGTTTGTAAACCAGGTATGCCCTATAGTGGATCCGACGCTACTGCTAGAAGAGTAATCAACAGAAGATTAATTGAATTGGGAATAGCAGCCAACGAAACAGAAGCAAGAAAATATTTCCCACATGGCACTTCACACCATTTAGGCTTAGATGTACACGATTTAGGTATTAGGGGAAATCAACCTTTCGAACCAGGCATGTATTTAACTGTAGAGCCAGGAATTTATATTCCACCGGGTAGCAAATGTGATCCTAAATGGTGGAGTATTGGGGTAAGAATTGAAGACGATATTTTAATTACCAAAGAAGGCAATCGCAACTTATCTGCTGGAGCGCCTAGAACCGTAGCGGAAATTGAAAAATTGGCCAAAGTCAAAACCATTTTTAATTAAACAAAACGCAACTATAACTTGGGGTTATTCTTATGTCTGTCTTTGTCTCTTAGGGTTTTCTTCTCTATATTTTTTTGCAAAGCTTCCGTAAGATTAACCCCAGTTTGGTTAGCTAAACAAATTAACACCCATAATACATCTGCCATTTCATCGGCCAACGCTTCTTGGTTCTCTTGCCCCTTGAAAGACTGTTCTCCATATTTACGAACCATGATCCTGCTAAGCTCCCCTACTTCTTCCATTAGTATCCCAAGATTGGTTAATTCGTTAAAATACCGAACACCAATGATTTGTATCCATTGATCTACTTGTGTTTGTGCTTGTTGAATGGTCATTATTCTTTGTTTTTTGAATCAATTAAAATGGTTACCGGACCGTCATTTAACAAAGCTACTTTCATATCTGCACCAAAAATGCCTGTTTCAATAGGCTTTCCCAACTCATCAGCCAATCGTTGTTTAAAACTTTCGTACAAGGGGATGGCGATAGCTGGTTTTGAAGCTTTTATATAAGACGGACGATTCCCCTTTTTGGTACTGGCATGCAAAGTAAATTGACTAACCAACAAAATGGATCCATCAATGTCTTTAACGGAGCAATTCATTACCCCGTTTTCGTCATTAAAAATGCGCAGGTTCACAATTTTATTACACAACCAATCAATATCGTCAGTATTATCTGCATCTTCAATTCCTACCAATACCAATAGGCCGAATTTAATTTGTCCGTTCACTTTATGATCAATAGTTACAGAAGCTTCTGAAACTCTTTGAATTACTACTCTCATGCAATGATTTTTATACGAAATTTGAAAAGCTAAGATAGCTAATCGTAAAAACAAACCGGCTGATGCAACAAAATCGGAAAAAAATCATCGTCTTTCTTCAATGCTTTTTTGCTTGTACAATATGCTATAGCCAATCTAGCATTCAATTTAATACCTACTTTAATAACCAATACTGGAAAGAAGATAGTACTTATTATAATAGTGCAAAAGAAGCTTTGCAGATTAATCGTTTGATGTTTTACACGTCAAAATGGAAGGCAATAAATAGCCAGAATGATACCATTGAATTATCTAAAGAGCACTATTTAATCAATATAGAAGATGCTTCATCATTACAGCTCCCTTTTCTTATCCCTGCAAGTACCCAAAAAATAGTATTCAATATTGGAGTAGATTCAATTAAAAATACAACTGGTATTCAAACGGGTGTTTTAGACCCTGCAAAAGGCATGTTCTGGACATGGCGTACTGGCTATATTATGGCTAAAATGCAAGGTACTTCTTCAAATGCAGCTACTGCTGGCAAACGATTTAGTTATGAAGTAGGGGGATTTCAATCGCCGTATAACACAGTTAGAACAATTGTTTTAGAACTCACCCCCAATCAAGCGAAAAAAAAAGCCATTTTCATAGAAACGCATTTGGAAAAATGGTTCGATGGAAAACATTTAATTCAAATTGCTGAATCGCCTAACTGCCATAATGCTGGGAAACTAGCGATGCAACTGGCAGACAATTATTCCACGATGTTCACTATCCGTAGCAACTAATTATGAAAATAAACAGCCTCCTATTAGTGATTATTACAATAATGTTTTTTTGTGTTGGCTTTGTAAAAAGAGAAGCCCAATTACACTTAAATAAAAAAGTCGTTTTCACTATACCGAAAGGATGGCCAGCACCTTCTTATGACTTTTCACAAAATCCACTAACTGAAGCAGGAATTGCACTAGGGAAAAAACTGTTTTACGAAGTTCAACTGAGTAAAAACAATACCATTTCTTGTGGAAGTTGCCATCAACAATTTGGCGCTTTTAATAGCTATGATCACCCATTAAGTCATGGCATAGACAATGCCTTAACAACCCGCAATGCCCCTTCCTTGTTTAATCTAGCCTGGCAAAAAGAGTTTATGTGGGACGGAGGGATTAATCACCTTGATCTACAACCTTTGGCGCCAATTACTGCACATAATGAAATGGGAGAAGACATTAATAATGTTTTGGCTAAACTCAAAAAAAGCAAAGAATATCCTAAACTATTTAAAGCGGCATTTGGAGATATTACTATCAACACCCAACGATTGGGTAAATCATTGAGTCAGTTTTTATTAACGTTAGTGAGTAGTAATAGCAAATACGACCAAGTAATGCGAGGCAAAGACAGCTTCAATTTACCAGAGAAATTAGGGTATGCTATTTTTAAAACTAAATGCGCGCAATGCCACACGGAACCGCTTTTTACTAATTATAGCTATACCAATATAGGCATGCCATTGGATCCATTTTTAAAAGACTTAGGGCGCATGAATATTACCAATAACCCAATTGATTCTTTAAAATTTAGGATACCTAGTTTACGCAATGTAACAGTGAGTTTTCCTTATGGTCATGATGGTAGATTTTTTTCTTTAATGAGCGTTTTTGAACACTATCGTACTAAAATGCAAGTTGGACCTACTACTGATACATTACTGAAAAATAAACTGCCCTTGAGCAATTATGAAATAGGACAATTGAAAGCCTTTTTACAAACATTAACCGATTCCGTTTTTTTGAGAAACCCACAATTTGCAGAACCAGGTGTGTTACTTAACAGCATTGCCCCATTAGACCAACACAACTGATTACAATACCTTATTTTTGAATCTTAGATTATTATTTTGAGTGAGATAAAAAAATTGGCAGGTCAAACTTTGTGGTATGGAGTACCCACTATTGCGAGTAGATTCTTAGGGTACCTAATGAATCTATCTTTGCCACTTTTCTTTGCACAGCCTTCCACCACTGCAGATCTTACACAGATTTATGCCATTATTCCATTTTTGAATGTAGTGTTCACTTATGGACTAGAGACAGCGTATTTTAGGTTTAGTAAAGAAGAAGATCCAATTAAGTTGTATAGCACATTATCTATTGCATTATTGGGTTCTACTTTTTTATTTACTGGCATACTATGGTATTTTAGTGGGCATCTAATTGAATGGGCAAATTTGCAAGCACATCCTGAGTTTATTAACTGGATGATAGGCATTTTATTTTTTGACACCCTTAGCACATTGGCATTTGCAAAGTTGAGACAAGAAAACAGACCTAAAAAATACGCAGCAGTTCGACTGTCAAGCGTATTAGTCAATTTAACTACTGTGCTTTTATTCATCGGTTGGATTCCTTATAAATTGCAACAAGACCCAAATTCATGGCTAACCATTTTTACTGAAAACAATATCGGAATTGGCTATTATTTAATAGGCAATTTAGCAGGTAGCCTATTAACTTTTCTGCTCCTTTTTAATGAGTTTAGAAAAATCAGTATTCAGTTTAGCGTTCCGCTATTTAAAAAAGTAATGGAATATAGTTACCCGTTAATTATTGTGGGAATGGGCGGTATGGTAAATGATATGTTGAGTAGATTAATTTACCAGCATGCAGTTAATTTACCGATAGATGAGGCCAAACATGAATTGGGTATTTTTGGAAATATTTTCAGATTAGCCGTATTGATTACCATTTTGATACAAGCATTTAGAATGGCAGCAGAGCCTTTTTTCTTTAAACAAAAAGGGGAAGAAAATGCACAAAAAGTGTATGCACGCGTTATGAAGTTCTTTGTGATTGCCTGCTGCTTTATGTTTTTGTTTATTAGCTTATTTATAGAAGTTTTTGGATGGTTCTTTATTGCCATCAATAAACCACTCTGGGTTCAGGGCTTAGAAGTGGTGCCCTTATTAGCATTGGGCAATATTTTCTTAGGGATTTATTACAATTTAAGTATTTGGTATAAACTGACTGACAAAAATAATTATGGTGCAATGATCACCGTAGCAGGAGCACTAATCACCATTGGATTGAATATTTTATTGATTCCCACCTTACATTATTTAGGTGCTGCATTAGCTACTTTTTTATGCTATTTATTCATGATGTTGGTCAGTTACTATTTGGGACAGCAACATTATCGAGTTCCTTATGCGACTAAAAAACTAACAGCATATTTAGCTGTAGTTATAATCCTCTATGGTCTTCAAAAGTTAATTCTCTATTTTTTCCCTCATCTATGGTTGGGTATATTGATAGGATTTATTTTCATAGGGCTATTCACCTGGCTGGTATCTTGGGCCGAACAAAAAGAATTGGTTAAACTTTTTAAGAAAGCCAATTAGTTACCCATGATTATCTTTGCATTATGGCAGAAGATTTAAACATTATTCAAGGTTCAAAAGAGGAACAATATCAAGCACTCATTCCTCAGATTAAAGGGCTATTAGATGGCGAGAATAATTTAATTGCCAACTTAGCCAATATGGCTGCTGCCTTAAAAGAGCAGTTTGGTTGGTTTTGGGTAGGCTTTTATTTAGTTGAACGATATGAATTGGTTTTAGGGCCTTTTCAAGGTCCTGTTGCATGCACCCGAATAAAAAAAGGCAAGGGCGTTTGCGGAACAAGTTGGGAGCAAGAAAAAACATTAATTGTACCCGATGTTGAAAAATTTCCAGGTCATATTGCATGCAGTAGTTTGTCTAAATCTGAAATAGTAGTGCCGCTTGTAAAAGATGGAATAGTGTGGGGGGTATTAGATGTAGACAGCAGTGAATATGATCAATTTGATGAAACAGATCAGCTTTATTTGGAACAAATAGTAGGGCTTTTAGCCAAAATTGATTAGCTTTGCATTATTCATATACTCTCTCGGTTAGACTGGAATCTACTTCAGTGACAAGGTAATCCCATCAATAGTTAGGCTATATAGCACTTGATATTTCAGGTGTTCACTTAAATCACATAATGTGTTATTCAAAGAATTAGAACTCATTGAGCCAATCTTGCATGCGCTCGAAACAGAAGGGTACGTAAATCCTACCCCTATTCAGCAACAAGCCATTCCATTGGCATTGGCTGGAAGAGATTTATTGGGTTGCGCCCAAACCGGTACAGGTAAAACAGCTGCATTTGCCATTCCTATTTTACAGTTGGTTTGCAAAACACAAATTGGGGGAAATTATAGCAAAGGGATTAAAGCCCTTATCTTAACGCCTACTAGAGAATTAGCTATTCAGATTGATGAAAGTTTTGCTGCATATGGCAAAAACTTAAGAATGAAGCACCAAGTGATTTTTGGTGGAGTTTCGCAGGTGCATCAAGTAAATGCTTTACGCAATGGAGTAGATATTTTGGTTGCAACACCAGGCCGATTATTAGATTTAATGCAACAAGGTTATGTTCGTTTAAACGATATCCAATTTTTTGTATTAGACGAAGCGGATCGCATGTTAGATATGGGATTTATCAACGATGTAAAAAAGATTGTTGCCAAATTACCCGCAAAAAAACAGACACTATTTTTCTCTGCAACGATGCCTCCTGAAATTGAAAAATTATCTACTACACTTTTACACAATCCTGCAAAAGTAGAAGTAACACCCGTTTCTTCTACAGTAGAGAAAATAGAACAAGCAGTTTATTTTGTAGAGAAGGAGCATAAAAAACATTTGTTGAATGAGTTATTAAAGGATCAACAAATTCAAACAGCATTAGTATTCACGAGAACTAAACATGGTGCGGATAAAGTAGTAAAAGACCTTACCAAACAAGGGATTACTGCAGAAGCCATACATGGAAATAAATCACAGAATGCAAGGCAGCGTGCATTAACCAATTTTAAAGCAGGCACTACTAGAATCTTAGTAGCAACAGATATTGCAGCTAGGGGAATTGATATTGATTTACTTTCGCACGTATTTAATTATGAACTTCCGAATATTCCTGAAACCTATGTTCACCGGATTGGAAGAACAGGTAGAGCAGGTGCTAGTGGAATGGCTGTCTCTTTTTGCGATGCGGAAGAAAGGGCTTATTTAAAAGATATTCAGAAACTAATCAAAATTCAACTACCTGTTGTAACGAACCACGCTTATCATTCTGAAGCTCCTGTGGTAAGTAGTTTTAAACTACCTGAGCGAAATAGAAGACCTCAACAACAAAATAGAACAAGGAAGTTTAGCTATCATAAATCTGCTCAAACACGCGGATAAACTTCTTTTCCTAAACGATAATGCTTAATTTGAATCCATGATTAAGCATTATCGTTTTTTATTGATTGCACTAATACTTTCTATTCATTGCTTTAGCCAATCTAAGAAAGCAGTAACCCCTCCATTGTATTATCCTTCATTACATTCTTGGGAAAAAAGAATTCCAGAAAGTTTTGGCATCTCCAATGCTGCCATTCAAAAAGCAATTGAAACTGCGCAACAGTCGGAGTCTGCCAATCCACGCAGTATGGAAGAAAATCATTACAAAACATTTGGCAAAGAGCCATTTGGAGATGGGATAGGGCCATTTGAAGACAGAGGTGATCAAACGGGGATTATTGTTTACAAAGGTTATAAAATTGCTGAATGGGGTACTCCACTGAAATGCGATATGACCCATAGTGTTGCTAAAAGCTTTTTGTCTACTGTTGTAGGATTAGCAGTAGATCAGCAGCTAATTCATTCTGTAAATGATTTAGTTGCTCCTTATATTCCGCCTATTGAACTATTTCAAACCTATCCTATTTCCAAACCTGCAGAACAATTTAAACAACCAGAATTACTACAACCATTCAATACGCCCCACAATAAAACCATCACTTGGGAATCCATGTTAAGGCAAACAAGTGATTGGGAAGGAACTTTATGGGGAAAACCTGATTGGGCAGACAGACCTGATGCAGATATGCAAAAATGGCTAAACAGAAAAAGAAATACACCTGGAACTGTTTACGAGTATAATGATGTAAGAGTAAATGCTTTGGCCTTAGCTATTACCAGTGTATTTAGAAAACCTTTACCGGTTATACTTAAACAACATATCATGGATCCAATTGGAGCTTCTAATACTTGGAGGTGGACTGGCTATAGAAACGCATGGATAGTGTTAGACGGACAACCCATACAATCAGTTAGCGGGGGTGGGCATTGGGGTGGAGGTATGTTTATTAACGCCGAAGATATGGCCCGATTTGGACTTCTTCACTTACGCAACGGAAAGTGGAACAATCAACAATTGATTACTGAAAATTGGATTAAGCAATCTAGTACTCCAGGGTCTGCTAACACCGACTATGGTTACATGAATTTTTTCTTAAACACCAATCGAAAATTTTTACCCGCTGCACCTGAATCAGCGATTGTTCATTTAGGTAATGGCAACAATATAATTTACGTAGATAAAGAGAACGATTTAGTTGTGGTGTTAAGATGGATTAGCCAAAAAGGCATAAACGACACAATAGGAGCAATCTTGAATGCATTAAAAACGTATAAATAAATCGCCACATGACGAATATTTAATAAAACAAAAAATCATTTGAAGAAATACCTAATTTTAGGTAAGTTCAGCCCCCAGCCCATTTAAAAGCCATGATTAATCCTATAGCAACTTCAATGGAAAGCTTAGAAGAGCAAAATAAAAAATTGCTAAAAACGCAATATGCGCTCGAAAAAAAAGTAAGTCAATTGAAAGATTTTGCAGGTATCATCACCCATGATGTTAGAGGACCTGCACATAATATTTCAAAAATGCTCGAAATGTACGAGAGTACGGATGATCCTGAATTGAAGAAGGCTTCAATGGATTATTTAAAAAAAATCAGCAAAGATCTTACCAACAACTTAAATGAGTTAATTCAAATTTTACAGATTCATTTAGAAAAAGATATCCCTGCCTCAGATTGCCTTTTTGAAGAAGTAATCAATAGTGCAGTTTTACAATTACAAGATGTTATTCAACAAAAAGAAGCAAAAATTTCACTTTCACTCAACATCAAACAAATACTTTATCCTAGGGTTTACTTACAAAGTATTGTTTACAATTTATTGAGCAATAGCCTTAAATACACTAAGCCCAATACTGCCCCAATCATATTGATTGAAACTTACGAGGAAGATGGGAATTACTTTCTTACCATTAGTGACAATGGTTTAGGCATAGACCTAAATAAATTTGGCCATTTACTATTTAAATTTCAAAAAAGCTTTCACAGTGGGTTTGACAGTAAAGGAATTGGCCTTTATTTAATTAAAAACCAAATAGAAGAGCAGGGCGGAGCAATCGAATGTTCAAGTGAAGCAGGTATTGGAACCAAATTTACTGTTCGTTTTTAAAAAAATCCCCTATTTTTGCCGTCCAAAATGCGGATGTGGCGAAATTGGCAGACGCACTAGACTTAGGATCTAGCGCCGCGAGGCATGTAGGTTCGACCCCTATCATCCGCACCAAACCACCTTTAAAAGGTGGTTTTTTTGTGCGAATCCCCTACCTTTGCAGCCCGAATTTAAGTTTATAAAACTCCTATATGGCTACAATTACCAGAGAAAACATTGGCTTATTAAATGATAAGCTTACCGTTACCCTTACAAAGGATGATTACCTTAAAGGCTTTGAAACAAGTCTTAAGAAGTATGCTAAAACAGCCAATATCCCAGGTTTTAGAAAAGGAATGGTTCCTACTGGTTTGGTTAAAAAAATGTATGGTCAGGGTGTATTTTCTGACGAAGTACTTCGCAAAGTAGAACAAGAAATGAACGCGTATATGGCAAAAGAGCAAATTGACATTTTTGCTCAACCACTGCCATTAGAAAACGACGCGCGCGTTTTAGATATGAATAATCCAATTGATTATGCTTTTTCTTTTGAAATTGGATTGAAGCCAAACTTTGAAGTAGACTTATCTAAATTCACTGGAACTCGTTATGTTGTAACTGTTACAGATGAAATGATTAATGATGAAGTGGCTAGACTTCAAACCCGTTTCGGCAAAATGACTGAACCTGAATTAGTTAGCAGCGAAGACAATGTATTGAACGTAACTTTTACCGAAACAGATGAAAAAGGAAATATCATCGAAAACGGCATTACAAAAGACAATTCTTTATTAGTTAAATACTTTGCTGAAGGATTTCGCAATAATTTAATGGGGAAGAAAAAAGAGGATGTGGTGAACTTGCAAATCAAGACTGCTTTTGAAGATAAAGAAGCCGAAACCATTTTATCCGATCTTGGATTAACCAAAGATGATGCAGACAAGCATTTTAATTTATTAATTACTAAAGTTGGCTTGGTAGAGAAAGCTGAATTGAACGAAGAGTTGTTCATTCAAATTTACCCTGGAAACGATCAAATAAAAACAGAAGCCGATCTTAGAAATGAGATCAAATCAGAAATCGAGAAATACTACGCTCAATCTGCCCAAAATCAAGTACATGACCAAATTTATCATTACTTGGTTGACCATATTAATATGGATTTTCCTGAAAGTTTCTTGAAGCGTTGGCTACAAAATGGCGGCGAAAAACCTAAAACTGCAGAAGAAGCAGAGGCAGAATTCCCTGCATTTGTAAAGCAATTGAAATGGACTTTAATTAGTAGCAAACTAACACAAGACAATAAGATTGAAGTTTTACCAGAAGATATTCGCAACTTCGCAAAAATGCAATTGTTTAGTTACATGGGCAATCAATTAGGTGCTTTAGGAGATAATCAACAGTGGGTTGATGACTATGCTAATCGAATGATGCAGGATAAAAAATTTGTTGAAGACAGCTATCATAGAATCAATGCAGAAAAATTATTTGATGCATTAGGTGCTCAAGTAAAAGCAAATGACGAACCCATTAGCGCAGATGATTTTGCCAAGAAATTAGAGCATCATCATCATTGATAAATAAGTGTTGAATGATTTATTAAACCAGCTTTCGGGCTGGTTTTTTTATTATAATAAGTCATGTTTTTTTAATTGACGTTGAATATAAGTTTGTACTTGATTCGCAATCATTCTATTTAAAAATATATCCCCACTTAATTGAAGTAACAATTTTTTCCATCCAGTTAATTGGATGGAATTTAATAACATGGCAACTCTTTTTTGAATAATTGGTCGCATTTGAGTTAATGGATTTGTTTCCAATGTTGGCCATGGCAATGGCTTTTGTACGGATTCAAACTGTGGAATGATTTGTACTGATTCTGTTTGTTTCGATTTAAATAAATAACGGTTGACTCCTTCATAACCTTTTGAAAAAATCGGATGATTATCTAAATGTTGAATGGGTATTGTAAAATGATTGCGCAAAAACATTTCACAATTATATTGTCCTAATGCATAATCGTGTACCCTAAAATCTTTACTAATAAAACCCCCGAAACCACCAATTGCCCCACATGCAATGGCTTTAGCCCCTTCTATTCGAGTATTCTCCAAATCCAAAGAATATCTTACTGGTGCTATTAAAAATTGACCTGCCTTGTTTTTACTTAATACATCTGCAATGGGTACTGGCTTTGCTTTCATTTGCTGCATCATCGCATGCAAGATAGACCCTGCCAATTGACCAATAGAAAGGGGATATGCATTTTGATTGAGCGTATTTTCAGGAAATGGATCTATCATCAAGACAGTACTTCTAAATTGATCGAATCGGTTAAAAGCATTAGATTGCTCGGTTTCTGTTAATACCAATTCATTCAACAATTCTCTCACTTTTTCAAATGGTTCATTATTCATTAGTCCCCCATCTACATGCAAGGATTCATAAGTTGGCATTGTATGATTAATCATAAGTCCTTCATGATTAATCCATTTATTTTGGACTATTGCTTCTAGGGGTCTGGTCAATTTCTTTGCTGGTAATCCCAATGGAAATGCCCCTGTTGCAATTGCAGCATCTTTGGCTAATTGAGCATTCAATCCTGTTCTAATATTCAAAGGCATCCACCCATTGATACAGTTGGGGGCCGTAGCAGCTTGAAAGCAAGCATAATCATTGTGAACCGACATTGCATGGTGTTGCGCTTTTAAATCGGTATTGAAAGAGATA
Source organism: Sediminibacterium sp. (assembly GCF_051860225.1). Lineage (GTDB taxonomy): Bacteria > Bacteroidota > Bacteroidia > Chitinophagales > Chitinophagaceae > Sediminibacterium. Next base: position 1,429,823 of record NZ_JBHYEI010000001.1, on the reverse strand, counting down.
TTATAAGGGAACCCGCTTACATTGGTTAATGTCGTAAATACTTTCAATTGTGGATGAAAAAAAGGAGGAGGATCATTCCATGACAAACCTTTATTGCTAAATGCCCTATCTGCTAATTCATTTGCAAAAGCCCCATTGAATAATGAAGTTGGCGGAACCGCATTATTGAAGTCGGTACACGATAACAATTTTTCCATCATATTATCGGCTTGCATGGTAACCCAACTTTTATACAACAAATCTGCCTTTAATTGATGCATGACTGCTGCAGTAAGTAAACCCGTCATACCACCAGCAGAAGCTCCTCCAATTATGGAAATTTGTACCCTATGTGTAGGAACTCCTGGTTGGCCGCGGCTTTGCTCCCACCGGTCTAATGATTTTATTAAATAATCTACTACACCTGCAGTATAAGCACCCGCAGATACTGCACCTGCCATACAAAGTCCTATATGAAATGGGTTCTCTGACATAATATTAACAATACTAGCTTTGAACTTATCTAAAATGAACGACCTTTGCAACCGTGTTTTAACGGTTTTACTGTTCATTATGTCAAATTGCCATAAATCAAGCTTTGCATAGTATTTGAACAGTCTTTATACCTATTTAACAAAACACTTAACTTCAAAGCGAAAAATCAGTTTATGAATATTGGAAAAGAGTTTGAGCAATACGCAGTTAAACACCGTGGCATCAGCAGCGGAGTTTTACACAACTACAAAAGTTATGGGCAAGTAACCAACCTTACTCCTTACATTATTGAGGAAAGGCCTCTAAACGTTGCTAGCATGGATGTTTTTAGCCGTTTAATGATGGATCGAATTATTTTTTTAGGAGAAGGCATTAACGACTATGTAGCCAATATTGTTACTGCACAACTATTGTTTCTGGAAAGTACCGACCGTTCAAGAGATATTCAAATGTATATCAATAGCCCAGGTGGCAGCGTTTATGCTGGTTTGGGAATCTATGATACCATGCAGTTTATCGGGCCTGATGTGGCAACTATTTGTACTGGTATTGCTGCTAGTATGGGTCAAATTTTACTATGTGCTGGCGTTCAAGGTAAAAGAACTGCACTAAAACACAGTAGAATCATGATGCACCAACCTAGCGGTGGTATTGGAGGTCAAGCAACTGATATTGAAATAACTGCCCGTGAAATTAAAAAATTGAAACAAGAGCTTTATGCAATAACAGCCAATCACACAGGTAAATCAATCGAAACAATTGCAAAAGATAGTGATCGTGATTTCTGGATGACAGCTGCTGAAGCAAAAGAATATGGTTTAGTAGACGAAGTTTTGTTAACCAATCCTAGAAAAGAAAAGAAAGGATAATTGTTTAAAATTCAAATGATTAAAAATGATACAGTCTAAATATATCGTGAATCCTTTTCTAAATAATGATCAGGATGAACCAGAAGAAAACAAAGAAGAGAAGCAAGATGCAATGGGTAGTTTTATGACCAAAAAAATGGAAAAACTGTTTTTTGAAAAAAGAGCAGTGTATTTATGGGGGGTTGTAGATGATAAATCTGCAAAAGAAGTGGTCACTAAATTACTTTTATTAGATGCTGATAAGCCTGGTACTGAAATTAAATTATATATCAATAGCCCAGGTGGTGTTGTTACTAGCGGGATGGTAATGTATGATACTATTAAAATGATACAAAGTCCGGTAAGTACAATTTGTATGGGATTAGCCGCTAGCATGGGCTCGATTCTCTTAAGTGCTGGAGCAAAAGGGCACCGTTATATTTATCCGCATGGAGAAGTAATGATTCACCAACCTAGCTTGGGTGGTTATTATCAAGCTACTAGTGCAGATATTGAAATTCAAGCAAATCAAATTTTAAAAACCAAACAGTTAGGAGCAAAAATTTTAGCTGAAAACTGCGGCAAAACAGTGGAACAAATTTTAGCGGATTTTGACCGCGATTATTGGATGGATGCATCCGAAGCAGTTGCCTATGGCATAGCAGACAGCATCCTTAATAAGATATAGTTTATGGCAAAACAAAATAATTTACATTGCTCTTTCTGCGGAAGAAGCCGTGATGAAGTAAAGATATTGATAGCAGGCCAAGAAGGTCATATCTGTGAAAATTGTGTAGAGCATGCTGAAGAAATTATTGCTCAAGAATTAAGTGCCAAAAACAATCTTTCAGGAACAGGAGGGGCAGGTAATGTTCAAATTAGGAAACCTAAAGAAATCAAACAGTTCTTAGACGAATACGTAATTGGGCAAGACGAAGCCAAGAAGATTCTTTGTGTAGCTGTGTATAACCATTATAAAAGGGTTAACAATAAACAAATTGTGGATGATGTTGAAATAGAAAAGAGCAATATCATCATGGTAGGTGAAACAGGAACAGGTAAAACCTTATTGGCTAAATCAATTGCTCGATTGCTTAATGTACCCTTTGCGATTGTAGATGCAACCGTCTTTACCGAAGCAGGTTACGTAGGCGAAGATGTAGAAAGCATGCTAACTCGTTTATTACAAAATTGTAATTATGATGTAAATGCCGCTGAAAGAGGCATTGTATACGTTGATGAGATTGATAAAATTGCGAGAAAAGGAGATAATCCCTCTATTACCAGAGATGTTAGTGGAGAAGGTGTTCAACAAGGATTATTAAAAATGCTTGAAGGAACAGAGGTATTAGTTCCACCACAAGGTGGTAGAAAACATCCTGAGCAAAAAATGATCAAGGTAGACACAAAAAATATTTTATTTATCTGCGGTGGTGCATTTGATGGCATAGACAAAGTAATTGCCAGAAGAATCAATACCAACGCCATTGGATTTAGCGTTAATAAAGATGAACAAGAACACCAAAGAAGTAATTTACTAGAATTCATTAATGCGCAAGACCTAAAAAGTTTTGGTTTGATTCCAGAATTACTTGGTCGTTTACCTGTTGTCACCCATTTGAATCCATTAGATGCAGAAACACTGAGAAGCATATTAACAGAACCAAAAAATTCTTTGATAAAGCAGTTTACCCGGTTGTTTGATATGGAAGGAATTTCCTTAACCATTGAACCGGCTGTATTAGACTTTATGGTTTCTAAAGCAATGGAATACAAATTGGGCGCAAGAGGATTAAGAAGTATTTGCGAGAGCATTTTAACTGAAGCCATGTTTGAACTACCTGGCACCAATACGACTTCTTTAAATGTGACATTAGATTATGCAGAAAAGATGTTTAGTAAGAGTAAACTAAGCGCACTTAAAGTTGCTTAAATTAAAATATACAATATGAACGAATTAATAGAAAAGCTAGTTAAAGAAGCAGGATTATCAGAACAACAAGCTCAACAAGCAATCGCTACAATTGCAGGATTTGTAAAAGATAAATTCCCGATGTTAGGCGGTGCGGTTGACCAAATTTTTGCTGCTGGAAATAAAAACGAAGAATAGCTTAAGTAATTTGCAAGGGTAGTTGAATGATAAATTTACTACCCTTGTTTGGTATACTTTCAATGGTTAAAGTACCATCATGGCGATTAATCAAATCACTGCACAGCATTAAGCCAAAACCACTTCCCTTTTCCATTGAAGTTCCCGCAGTGGTATAATATTGTTTCGCATTAATTTTTTCGATTGTTTCCTTTGTCATACCTATACCACTGTCTTCAACACAAATAATTGCATGAGTATTGTTTTGCGAAGCATGAACCTCGATGGTTCCATTTTCAGGAGTAAACTTAATAGCATTACTAATCAAGTTTCTTAAAACAATCCTAATCATTTCTTTGTCCGCATTAATAAACATTTGTGGATGCAGATTATTAGAGAAAATTATATTTTTCCTACTAAAAAGCATCTTATGCTCTTCTTCCAATCCTTTCACTAGTTGATATACAACAATAACGGATCTATCTAAGTTCTTGCCAGACATCTGTCCTTTCAACCAAAAGAGTAGATTATCAAGCAAAGAAGTTGTACCCATATATTGGGTTTCTAATTGTAGTAGTAGTTGTTTTGCCTGATCTTCTGGAACCATTTCTTGATTGACCAAATTCAAAATACCTTTGGTATTCACTAAGGGATTTCGCAAATCATGTGAAATGATAGAAAGTAATTTATCCTTGGTTTTATTATCAGCTTCAAGCATTCTATTTTGATAAGAGATTTCTTTATTCAGTGTTCCCATCTCTTCTATTTGAGCTTCAATCAAAATATTTTTCGCCCTCAGCTCTCTACTAAAATGCTTTTGTTTTTGGTAATTGATAAAAACCATTACAACCAAAACAGCCAATATAATCAAAATGAATGTCCCTACTGTTAAAATGAATAACTGCTCATCAGATGCTCGCTGCGCTCGTAAAAAAGCATTCTCTCGATCTAATCTTAGACTTTGTTGATTCTTAATGATATCAATGAAATTAGCAGCATATTCATTTTCTTTTTTTCGATGCAACTGATTAATCAATATGGCTGTATCCTGCCATGCCATTGCATTTACTAAGGAATTCGTTTTTTTATAATATTGAATAATTTGGCGAACACTATGATCCATCAACTCGTGTGCACCAATTGATTTAGCAAATACATAAGATGCTTTTGACATAGCAAAAGCAGAATCAAGCTGACCACGCTTAAAAGCGATATTTGCCAACTCCAAGTTATTTAATGCAAGACCATATCGATCATTTAATTTACGATCTATGCTCATAGATGCATAGAAAAAAGAAGTCGCTAACTCAAAATTCTTACCATCAAATGCCAATTTTCCTAAATGATAAAGCGCTTTCTTTTCCCCGTAGGTATAATTTATTTCTTTGCTTGTATTAAGTGCTTGATTAAACAAAATAACTGCAGAATCAGGCTTATTTCTATAGAGTTGAATCAGCCCTAAACTATTTTTTATATTTACAACCTCTTCTTGTTTATTGTATTTGTTAAATACTGCTAGACAATCATTGTATATTGATGAAGCAGAGTCATACTTAGTTTCTAACACCATTGAACTAGCAATTTGTTGACTTACTTTTGCTATATTAAATGTGTCTTTTGTTCTTTTAAAAATATCGAGCGATAGATAAAAGTCACTTAGCGCTCTTTTTACAAAACCTTGCTGCAAAAAAATACCCCCTTCATACATGTAAGCAACTGCTTGACCTTTTTTATAGTCTATTTGTTTGGCTGTATTTTGAGCAATAATTAACAGATTGAGTGCTTTAGAAATATCAGAACGCTTAGCATCAAAAGCGGCTTTATTTAATGAGTCTACTATAAAAGAAGACCCTGAATTTTTTTGTGCAATTAATGGACAAACCAAAAAGAATGAATATAATAAAAGCAGTACCCGCATATTATTAAATGTAGATATGGATCTTAATTTGTTAGTATTCCTTTTCAAGATACAAATAATTGTATTACTGAATTAACAAAAAAGGACCCCAATTGGAGTCCCTTATTATGAGCAAGCAATCGAAAACAATTAGCGAAGGACTTCTCTAGCGATCACCATTTTCTGAATCTCAGAAGTTCCTTCCCCAATAGTACATAATTTTGCGTCACGATAGTACTTTTCTACAGGAAAATCTTTTGTATACCCATATCCACCAAAAATTTGTATGGCTTCGGTAGCCGATTTAACGGCTACTTCACTTGCATAATATTTAGCCATTGCACCTGCTTGTGTAACTTTTTCCCCTCTATTTTTAAGATCACAAGCTTGCCATATCAATAAATCGGCAGCCATGATTTCAGTAGCCATATCTGCCAATTTAAAACTAATACCCTGAAATGAAGCAATCGGTTGATCAAACTGATATCTTTCCTGTGAATATTTTAAAGCAGCTTCATAAGCTCCTTTTGCAATACCAGCCGAAAGCGCCGCGATGGATATTCTACCCCCATCTAAAATTTTCATTGCCTGTCTAAATCCATCCCCCACTTCACCCAATCGATTACTATCAGGGATAATGCAATTATCAAATATCATTTCAGCGGTTTCACTTGCTCGCATTCCCAATTTATTTTCCTTCTTCCCAGCCGTAAATCCTGGTGTTCCTCTTTCAACTACAAACGCGGTCGAATTTCCACTGGTTCTAGTTTCACCAGTTCTGCAAATCACCACAGCAACTTCTCCAGACTTTCCGTGAGTAATCCAACTTTTAGTTCCATTCAACACCCACTGATCCCCCTGCTTCACTGCTGTTGTTTTCATATTGCCTGCATCACTACCCGTGTTGGGTTCCGTTAAGCCCCAAGCCCCAATCCACTCGGCTGTAGCTAATTTTGGTAACCAACGCTTCTTTTGTTCTTCTGTACCAAAAGATAAAATATGATTGGTGCATAGTGAGTTATGTGCAGCAACACTTAACCCGATGCTACCACAAACTTTTGCAATTTCTTGAATAATTGCATTGTACTCAAAATAACCCAACCCAGCACCGCCATATTCAGCTGGCACCAATACACCCATTAAACCCAACTTCCCCATTTCTCTAAATAGCGCTTCTGGAAAAAATTGTGCCTCATCCCAATCCATTAGATGCGGTCTAATATACTGCTCAGCAAAATCTTTTGCAGTTGCTGAAACTTGTTGCGTCAATTCTGTCTCCTTAAAATGCATATATCTTATAATTTAAATAGACGGGGGTCGGAGCAGAGCAAGCACGTTCTTTCCGACCCCCTAAAACAAACAACCGTTAGTTAGTTTGTAAGGCAAATCTAGGGGATTTTACTGGTAAGTTCATCTTAAAATAAACAGATAATTATTCACAGTTTTACTAAATCTAAAAGCACTTGATATTGAGCCGACTGAATAAAAACAATTCTTTTGAGGTCTTCTATTTGTTGAAATAGGCCATATTGTGTTCTATATTGAACAATTGCAGCCGCAATTTCTGGCGAAACCCCAGCTTTGATTAGTCTTGCCTCGCTGGCAGTATTTACGGAAGGCTTCCCAGTAGATTGAACTTTAAGAAAGGGTTCAATAGTGGTGAACAAAGAATCTCCAATTCCATAGGTTTTTTTAATTTCATCTAATTCAGCAAAACCACCCAATTTGTTGCGGTATTTAATAATTCGAGCAGCTAATACAGGCCCAATTCCGGGTAAAGATTCCCACTCATTGATTGAAGCAGTATTGATATCGATGATATTTATTTTTTTGGGGGGATAGGGAGGATTATAGCTGCCACTTCTTTCAGTTAAAGGAAATTGTTGATTTGAAATAGTTGATTGAATGCGTATATACGGGATCAAGGCTTTTGCTAAAGAGGGATCGATTCCCCAAATTTTCAGCAGATCTTTAGGCAATTTAAACCTTCCCCCTTTTTGTCGATATCGAATTATTGTCTGTGCATTTTTATCTGACAATCCCAACAATTGTAGTTGATCCTCAGAAGCTGTGTTAGGATCGAATTGGAAGAAGACAGATTTACTTGAAGGTATTTTGTTGTATTGGTTATTCTTCAATTGAGGCATACTAGACGAATTACCTTCAAGTTGGTCTGCCCATGCAGTATCCGAATGATGTAATTGAGGCATCTGAGAGGGCATTAATCTTGGCAATAACCAAAAAAAGCTCAACAAAAACAATACAACCAATAATCCAATTCTTTCCTTTTTTGAGAATTGCAAATATGCTTTCAAAAAATTTTTCATGCCCGCAAATGATTGCGGAATTACAAACGAACAACCAACCCATCGTAAGCAAGTTTTACATGTGCTGGCAATTCAGCACTAATCGTATCATGTAAACCAAGCTGGTGACTAATATGGGTAAAATAAACTTCGGGTACTTCTGCAATAGCTGCAATATCTAATGCTTCTTGCAAAGTAAAATGAGACAAATGTTTCTCTTTTCTAAGTGCATTCAAAACCAATACACTTGAACCTTTTATTTTATCAAGCTCTGTTGCTTCAATATAGTTAGCATCGGTGATATAAGTAAAATTTCCCATCCTAAATCCTAATACTGGCATCCGATGGTGCATTACTTTAATTGGCTGAATTTCAATATCGCCTACAAAAAAATTTTCTTCCCCAATACTATGCATCTGCAGCTCAGGTGTACCTGGATAACGGGTATCTGAGAAAGCATAATAAAAATCTCTCCGAATAGCTTCCTCTGTTGAGGCATTTGCATAAATATCCATAGCCGCACCTGAAAAGAAATTAAATGCTCTTATATCATCTAATCCAGCAATATGATCTTTATGCGAATGGGTAAACAAAACAGCATTCAATCGAGTAGTCTTACTCCGCAACATTTGGTACCTAAAATCGGGTGTAGTATCAATTACGATGCGGGTACTAGCAGATTCTACCAAAATACTAGTTCTAAGACGTTGGTCTTTTGTGTTTAAAGAAACACATACAGGACAACTACATCCAATCATTGGAATGCCGGTACTTGTTCCTGTTCCTAAAAATTGAATGGTTAAAGCGGACTGTTTCACCAAATAAAACTAAGGTAAAATTGCTTTGGTCTGAAGGGTATTGTCCGCAATTATTCTGCGGTAGTCACTGATTTTTTTACTACTTCTTCATAAAGCTTTTGAGACTCAAGGGTTAACTTATCAAATTGAATATTGAGTTGGGGTATAATTTCCATTAAGGTATTGATTCTTCCCTCTATATTTAAAAACTTGTTTAATACCACTACCCTTCTGGCTTCAAGTAAGCACCAACCACTTTGAAAAGTACCCCTTTCGTACCTCACTACATATTCTGATTCTCCTAAAATATTTTCAAGCTTGTCTAATGTAGATTGTGTGTATTTCATAGCAACACAAATTTAAACTTAGTACGCCTTTGTTTGCAAGGGTTTTATCCACAAAATGGGCAGAAATTAAGGAAGTATTCAGACTTTTGACTCCATTTTAATCAATGGAACAATCATTTCTTCTAAACTAATCCCACCATGTTGAAAACTGTTTTTATAATAGTTCACATAATGATTGTAATTGTTTGGATAACATAAAAAACCATCTTCTTTTGCAAAAATGAAAGATGAGTTAATAGTAGGAACAGGCAGTCCAGCTTTTAATGGATCCCTAAAAGCCAACACTTCTTTTTCTTCATAGTTCAGATTTCTCCCATGTTTATACCGCAAATTGGTAGTAGTTTGTTTATCACCAATTACTTTATGGGGTGTTTTTACTCGAACACTACCATGATCTGTTGCCAATACGATTTTTATTTTTTTGTCGGCAATTTTCTTTAAAGCCTGGTGAAGTGGGCTATGCTCAAACCAACTCTTGGTCAAACTTCTGTAACTAGCTTCATCACTAGCTAATTCTTTTAATACTTCCATCTCAGTTCTTGCATGACTGAGCATATCAACAAAATTATAGACGATAACATTCAATTGGTTTCCTAATAGATTATGGATATTATTCACCAGTTGTTGCCCATCTTGATGATTTAAAATTTTATGGTAACTAAACTTGACTTGCTCCTTTTTTAATCGCTTTAGTTGAGCAACTAAAAAATCCTGTTCATGTAAGTTTTTCCCCCCTTCGTCTTCATCGTTTTTCCAAAGTTCAGGGAACTTCTTTTCAATTTCTGCGGGCATCATACCAGCAAAAATGGCATTTCGACAATATTGGGTTGCAGTAGGTAAAATTGAATAAAAACTATCTTCTTCTGTAACCCGAAAACTTTCAGCAAATATGGGCTCAATGGCTTTCCATTGATCATATCGTAGATTATCAATCAAAATAAAAAACAAAGGAATATCAGGTTCTAAATGAGGCAATACTTTAAATTGGAATAATTGATGACTCATGATTGGTGCATCAGCAGCTGCAGATGCCATCCATTTTTCATAGTTTTTAGCAATGAATTTTCCAAAAGCAGCATTGGCTTCTTTTTTCTGATTAAAAAAAATCTCTTGCATTTCAGGACTGTCACTTTTCTCCATTTCGAGTTCCCAATAAACCAGTTTTTTATATAAATCCATCCATTCTTGGTAACCAGGATTTCCAGAAAGTGCCATAAATAATTCACTGAATTGCTGCTGATAAGAAACAGTTGTTTTTTCAGCAACTAACCTTTTATTATCAATGATTTTTTTTAGGCTAAGTAAAACTTGGTTGGGATTAACTGGCTTAATTAAATAATCTGCAATTTGGCTTCCGATTGCCTCATCCATCAGGTTCTCGGTTTCATTTTTAGTGATGAGTACAATTGGAATCCGCTGATTGAACTGCTTCATCCTTGTAAGGGTTTCGAGGCCGGTAATCCCTGGCATACTTTCATCCATTAACACAACATCTACCATATGCTGTTGAATATATTCAATAGCATCATACCCATTGGTGAGGGTGTGAACTTTATACCCTTTGTTTTCTAAAAATATTTTTTGTGATTGTAGACTTTCAATTTCGTCGTCTACCCATAAAATTTGTGCAATTGCCATATTGCTAAGCTATTTATAATTTTGTTTGAAGTTCTAAATACTACCTTTATTAACAATTCAGCAACAGCATGGCCAATCCGAAAAGAAAAATTATTAACGACCCAGTATATGGATTCATCACAATAAGCCATCCGCTAATCTTCTCAATTATTGCTCATCCATTTTATCAACGTTTAAGAAGGATTCAGCAAATGGCCATGGCACAATTGGTTTACCCGGGGGCTGTTCACACTCGCTTACATCATTCTTTGGGCGCCTACCACCTGATGTGCAATGTAGTAAATGAACTAAGGAGTAAAGAAATCGAAATCACAAAAGAGGAAGAAATTGCTGTAAAAGCGGCCATTTTATTACATGATATAGGACATGGCCCTTTTTCGCATGCCTTAGAACACGAGCTAGTCTTAGGGGTTCATCATGAAGACCTTTCGCTTCAGATTATGCAACTCATGAACAATGAATTGAATGGCCAGCTTGGTCTTGCTATTGACATTTTCACGAATCAATACCATAAACCTTTTCTCCACCAACTCATTAGCGGCCAATTAGATGTTGATAGAATGGACTATTTAAGCAGGGATAGTTTTTTTTCGGGAGTTAGTGAGGGGGTAATTGGATACGATCGAATATTAAAAATGCTAACCGTTCATCATGGACAGTTAATGATTGAAGAAAAAGGAATTTATAGTGTTGAAAAATTTTTAGTCGCCAGAAGGCAAATGTACTGGCAGGTTTATTTACATAAAACTGTTTTATCTGCAGAAAAAATGTTAGTGAAAATTATCCAAAGGGTAAGGGCTATTTATGATGATAACCGAATAAGTTTAGCAACGGGATCACAAGTAGACTTCTTTCTTGGGGAATTCAATGGACCAATGAATGCAGATACCATCAAAAGATTTTGCTTAATGGATGATTTTGATGTAATAAGTGCAATAAAAAAATGGAGCACACATTCAGACAAAGTACTCTCTTTGCTTTGTACGCGCATGCTGAATCGAGCAATTTACAAAACCAGTATTCAAGCCACTCCATTTGAACCAGCATTTATTGAATCAAAAAAACAACAAGTGATTAAGCAATTTGATGTAACCGAGGAAGAAGCAAGCTTTCTCTGTTTTACAGGTATTGCAACTAATACAACTTATCAAAGCAAAGAAGAAAAAATCAATATTTTATACAAAGACGGAACAGTAAAAGATATTACTGAAGTAGACAATTCGATGATACAGCAAAATCTTTCGTCTCAGGTAAAAAAATTTTACATTTGTCTGTTAACCTAACCCACTTTTATGCAGTTTAGCGCGGCTCAGATTGGATTAATGATCAATGGTACTATTGAAGGAGATGCCAATGCAACAGTTGTCTCTTTTGGAAAAATTGAAGAGGCAAAACCTTCGCAAATCTCTTTTTTAGCGAATCCTAAATATGAAGAATACTTGTATACTACTGAAGCTTCAGTAGTGATTGTGAACCAAACTTTACAGTTAAAAGCACCAGTAAAAACAACCCTCATCAGAGTTCCAGATGCATATAGCGCATTTGCTATTTTAATGACCAAGTACCAAGAAATGGCTTCCAATCAATTAATTGGAGTACAAAATCCTTGTCATATCGCATCCACAGCGCATTTGGGAGATTCGGTTTATATCGGTGTTTTTACTTTTATTGGTGATGAGGTTAAAATTGGGAACAAAAGTAAAATATACCCTGGCAGCTATTTAGGAGACCGTGTAGTGGTAGGCGAAAACACCATTATTTATCCTGGAGTTAAAATTTACAAAGACTGTGTTATTGGAAATAATGTAATTATTCATGCTGGTGTAGTAATCGGCAGTGATGGGTTTGGGTTTGCGCCCCAGGCGGATGGAAGTTTTACTAAAGTTCCACAATTGGGGAATGTGGCAGTGGAAGATTTTGTAGAAATAGGTGCCAATACCACTATTGATCGCGCTACGATGGGTTCTACTATCATCAAAAAAGGAGCTAAAATTGATAACCTTGTTCAAATTGCCCATAATGTTGAAATCGGAAACAATACGGTTATTGCGGCACAATCAGGTATTAGCGGTAGTTCCAAAGTAGGTAAATACGTAATGATGGGAGGGCAAACCGGGGTTGCAGGCCATTTAAGTATAGCAGATGGAACTAAAATTGGGGGAAGAAGTGGAATAACTAAAACGATTAAAGAACCCAACAAATCAGTCAATGGCTACCCTGCTTTTGATTATACTAGCTCATTAAGGGTTCAAGCTGCAACACGTAATTTGCCTGAAACAGAAAAAAGAATCCAAGCTTTAGAAAAATTGGTGGCTGAACTACTTTCTGAAAGGGTTAAATCCTAATATGAGGTTAAACCATCGGGATGACTTAATTTCGTAGACTTAAAGCGCGGAACTATGGACATGAATTTCAATCCCGAGAAACAACATACCTTAACTCAAGCAATTCATATTAGCGGCACTGGCTTGCATACTGGCGTGTTAGTAGACATGATATTAAAGCCTGCAAACCCCGGATTTGGCATGCAGTTTCAGCGCACAGATTTGCCGAATAAACCGATTATTAAAGCTGATTGCGATTTAGTGACCGATACTAGCAGGGGCACTACCTTACAAGTAGGTGATGCCAAAGTAAGTACAGTTGAACATATTTTAGCAGCATTAGTGGGCATGGGAGTAGATAATGTATTAATTGAAGTAAACGGACCCGAAATTCCCATCATGGATGGCAGTTCTGCCCCTTTCATTGCTTTAATTGAACAAACAGGCATATTAGAACAGGATGCTGCAAAAATTTGGTACAGTTTAGATGAGAATATTTACCACTATGATGAAGGTAAAAGGGTTGAAATGGTTGCTTTGCCAGCGATGGACTATCAAATAACCACTTTAATTGATTTTAATAGCCCAGTTCTTGGAACCCAACATGCAGGTTTAAAAACTATTAAAGATTTTAAAACAGAGATTGCTCCCTGCAGAACATTTTGCTTTTTACATGAGTTAGAAATGCTGCTAGACAACGATTTAATTAAAGGCGGCGATATAAATAATGCGATTGTTGTGGTAGACAAACCCATTACCGACGCAGAAATGACACGCTTAGCTAAGATTTTTAAGAAAGAAGAAATAGCAGTAAAAAGTGAAGGTTACCTAAATAATTTAGAATTAAGATTTCCCAATGAGCCAGCCAGACACAAACTCTTAGATGTAATAGGCGATCTTGCTTTAATTGGTTATCCTATCAAAGCAAGAATTATTGCCAATAGACCTGGACATAGTTCTAACGTAGAGTTTGCTAAGAAGATTAAACAGTATATTAAAAAGAACAAGCACGTAAAAGGGGTACCTACTTACGATCCAACTGTTCCTCCCGTTTATACATTAGAACAAATAGAAAAAACTTTACCCCATCGACACCCATTTTTATTAGTAGATAAAATCATTGAATTAACGGATACCTATATTGTAGGAATCAAAAATGTCAGTTTCAATGAATGGTTTTTCCCTGGACATTTTCCTGGAAACCCAGTAATGCCAGGCGTACTTCAAATTGAAGCCTTAGCCCAAACAGGTGGGATTCTATGCATTAATTCTATGCCAGAGGGCAAATACGATACGTATTTTTTAAAAATAGACAATTGTAAATTCAAACAAATGGTAAGACCTGGTGATACCATGGTATTGAAATTAGAATTTTTAGGCCCAATAAGAAGGGGTATTTGTGAGATGAGAGGTACAGTTTATGTAGGGGGTAAAGTTGCCACCGAAGCAGACTTGGTAGCACAGGTAGTTAGAAGAGCAGACAGCTAAAGCAACGAAAATCGTATCTTACCATTGAAACAAAAAATATGACGCATCCCTATACCTATATTGACCCTAATGCACGCATTGCCCCCAATGTAAAAATTGATCCTTTTACCGTAATACATGGTGATGTTCAAGTGGGCGAAGGCACTTGGATTGGAAGTAATGTTACCATTATGGATGGTACTAGAATTGGGAAAAATTGTCGCATTTTTCCCGGAGCTGTATTAGGAGCAATTCCACAAGATTTAAAATTTGTTGGAGAAAAAACAACTGTAGAAATAGGTGATCATACCACCATCAGAGAATTTGTAACAATCAATCGAGGCACAGAAGATAGGGGTAAAACAGTTATAGGCAACCATTGTTTAATTATGGCCTATAGCCATATTGCGCATGATTGTATTATTGGAAGTCATGTAATTATGAGCAATAGTGTACAGGTAGCAGGTCATGTAACAGTTGGAGATTGGGCTGTTGTAGGCGGTGTAAGTGCTGTTCATCAATTTGTAAATATTGGACAACATACTTTTATTGCGGGTGGTAGTTTGGTTAGCAAAGATGTACCACCATATATAAAAGCTGTAAGAAATCCACTCAGTTATGGTGGTGTAAACAGTGTTGGATTAAAAAGAAGAGGATTCCCTCTAGAACAAATCAATCATATTCTAGACGTTTATAGAACTATTTACAACAAAGGATTAAATACTTCTCAAGCATTAGAATTCATAGAAGAAGAATTGCCAGCAACTGATGAAAGAGATGAAATTGTAACTTTCATTAGAGAAAGTGGCAGAGGTATAATCAAGCGTTTTACGAAGGGCGCCAACGATGATGAATAATTATTCCATTAATTTAAATAACTGCGGAAAGAAATTCAATCGGGAATGGATATTCCGCAGATTAAATTATCAATTTGATATTGGTAAAGCTTACGCAATAACTGGTCACAATGGATCAGGCAAAAGCACTCTTTTGCAGTGTATTGCAGGCAATATGAATTTTAGTGAAGGCAATATGCAATTTCCCGTAGATGCCGAAAAACATTTTCAGCATCTATCCATTTGCACCCCCTATTTAGAATTAATTGAGGAAATGACAGGTGTAGAGTTTTTACAATTCCATTCAAGCTTTAAACCGCTTACCAAGCATCAAACAATTGATGAAATACTTTTTCAAGTTGGATTAAAAAAAGCGGCCAACAAACAAATCAGTAAATATAGCAGTGGAATGAAGCAGCGACTAAAATTGGCTCAAGCAATTTTTTCAGATGCGCCATTACTATTACTAGATGAACCTTGTTCTAATCTAGATAAAGAGGGCTATTCGCTTTATCAGCATTTAATACAAGCACATTGCAGCAATAAAATTGTAATCATCTGCAGTAATGAAGAAGCAGAAATTCATTTCTGCAATGCCCGCATTCATGTGAATGACTATAAATAGTTAGCGTCTGCTGGCAATCAGTAAATTCAAGTCGGTATATTTTAAATCAAATTTCTGGCTAATATAAATATCTGTTACAGAGCCTTTGAACAAGTATACCCCTTCTCTAACATTAAACTTATGCCATATCATTTCTTCTAGCCCACCTTCATCGCTTACTTCCAACAACAATGGCATTAGCACATTACTAATAGCCTGCGAAGCAGTTCTAGCAAATCCGCTAGGGATATTGGGGACGCAGTAATGAATTACGCCATGTTTCAAAAAAGTGGGTTCTTCATAGCTAGTTAGTTCACTGGTCTCAAAACACCCACCCCTGTCTATTGCAACATCAATAATAATACTATTAGGACGCATTGCAGCGACCATTTCTTCGGTTACAACAACAGGAGCTCTTCCATATTCATTGCTTAAAGCACCTACAGCAACTTCACAGGTTTTTAATTGTTTTGCCAAAATACGTGGCTCTAACACGCTAGTCCAAACACGTTGTCCTAAGTTATTTTGCATTTGCTTTAGGCGATAAATATTATTATCGAATACTTTTACTGAAGCCCCCATTGCCAAAGCATTTCTAGTTGCGCATTCCCCAACAATTCCCGCTCCAATAATGACTACTTTAGTAGGTGGTATACCACTAATCCCCCCCAATAAAACTCCTTTACCTTCATTAAAACTGCTTAAATATTGACCAGCAATTAACATAACTGCACTTCCAGCAATTTCACTCATGCTTCGTACAATCGGATAAGTGCCACTATCATCTTTAAAATTTTCAAAGCTTAATGCAGTAATACGCTTTGCCATCATTTTTTCGATGATTTCTTTTTTTAATGCAGAATGGTGTATTGGTGATATAATAATTTGATTCAATTGCAACAATGGAATATCTTCTTCCACTGGTGGTGCACTCTTTACCAAAATAGGGCATTGATATACAGCAGCTCGATCATATACAATTTGTGCCCCCGCTTCTGAATAATCTCTATCAGAATAATGACTGCGCTCTCCTGCATTGTGCTCTATAGTAACTATATTCCCATTGGCCACTAATACCCCTACTGCGTCAGGAGTAAGGGCAATTCTATTTTCTTGGAAAGCTATTTCTTTGGGTATACCAATATGTAATTTTGCCCCAGGTGTTTTAATATCAAGGGTTTCTTCCATTGCTTCATATAAAAGCGAAGGGCTAATACTAGGTTTGCTGGTTGCCATGTGTAAGGTTAAAGATTGAAGTTAACAAATTAAGCCAATGCTTAGCTGAATACTAGATGGCTATATTGCCTCTTCTGGAATATACAAACGCCTAGTTTGGGCATCTAATACTTCTAAATATAAGTTTAAAGTTTCTGGTCCTAATAAATCCGGGGCATTCTCAGGCCATTCAACAAAACAATAAGAACCACTATTTAGCAAATCCTCCACACCAGCATCTATGGCTTCCCCTTCATTTTTGAGGCGGTACCAATCCATATGGTACAAAATACCCGCATTTGTACTAGAATACTCATTTACTATAGCAAATGTGGGGCTACTCAATGCATCAATTGCACCTAACTGACTACACAGCGCGTTGATAAAAGTGGTTTTGCCAGCACCCATTGGCGCATGAAATGCCCAAACCTTGTGTTTTTGGCACTTTTTAAAAAACGCTGCCGCTACTCTATCTATTTGATCGAGGGTGAAAATTGCATCCATGATACAAAGATAGTTGGCTAAAAGGGAATATTATTCCAAACTCGCAAATGAAGCCACCAAGGCTTTTGTAAATTTGAATATGGAAAAAGTAAATTGGAAAGTAACGGGCATGAGCTGCACCAACTGTGCACTATCCATCGATAAATTCCTGAAAGAAAAAGGAATGGAGGAAGTGAAAGTCAATTTTATTGGAGGTGATGTAAGTTTTAACCTTCCTGAAGGCACCAACAAAATCACTATACAAAAAGGTATTCACGATTTAGGCTACCAAGTAAAAGGATGGGAAGACTTAGGTAAATCAGGGAAAAAATTATTTAAATCCCATTTACAAAGATTTGCTTTTTGTGCGGTGTTTACCGTTCCCTTGATGTTGCATATGATTCCAGGTATACATATACACTGGTTAATGAATCCTTATCTACAATTGGGTTTGACTATCCCTGTATTTATTTTAGGGATGGATTTTTTTGGCAGAAGTGGATTAAAGAGCCTACTAAAAGGAGTTCCCAACATGAATGTATTGATTGCTTTAGGTGCGCTCTCCTCTTTTATTTATAGCCTATATGGTACAGTAACAGGTCAAGCTGATCAATACTTATTTTATGAAACCACCGCTACAATTATTACACTAGTCTTTTTAGGTTATTGGATGGAAGATAAGTCTGTTGAACAAACACAGATTGCACTTAACAAATTAGCCAAGTCTCAAAAAACGATGGCAAATATGATTGCTTACGATAACGAACAAAACGAACATATTTTTCCAGTAGAAAGCACTTCCCTTAAAACGGGTGATTTATTATTGATCAGAACTGGGGAAGCAGTGCCAATGGATTGTAAAATTTTATCAGGAGAAGTAGCGGTTGATGAATCTATCATAACAGGAGAATCTATACCGGTAGATAAAAAGGTAAAAGACATTTTGATTGGCGGTTCAACCATCGTGAACGGAACGGTAAAAGCTTATGTTACTGCTGTAGGAGAAGATTCCGTATTAGGAAATATTCTTAAAATGGTGAAGAACGCTCAAACAGAAAAGCCGCCAGTTCAATTATTGGCAGATAAAATTAGTGCAGTATTTGTGCCTGTTGTGGTGGGAATTGCTTTATTAACTTTCGCTTTAAACTATACCATTGGAGAACAATCTTTTACACCGAGTTTAATGAGAAGTATTGCGGTGTTGGTAATTGCTTGTCCATGTGCAATGGGACTTGCAACACCTGCAGCAATAGCTGTTGGATTAGGAAGAGCTGCTCGAAATGGCGTATTATTTAAGAACACCAAAACACTTGAATTATTTAAAGATATTCAACAAGTAGTTTTTGATAAAACAGGCACACTTACTACCGGTCAATTTGCTATAGCTGCCTTTGAACTAACAGAAGCAGGAAAAGCATTAGGTGAAGCAGATTGTAAGCGAATTGCTTATTCACTTGAAAAATATTCTATGCATCCATTGGCCAAAGCTATTGCGCAAGCATGGAAAACAAAAGATGAAATTCGTTTCAGTGACATCACTGAAGAAAAAGGATTAGGCATCAATGCAACAGACAAGGAAGGCAATACCTATTCTGCTTCCTCGTATAAAAACATTGCGCATTTAACCAACAATACGAATCACAATATTTACTTAGTAAAAAACAATACTTTATTGGCTTCAATTGATTTACAGGATGAAATAAGACCAGAAGCTGCGACAATGATAAAATCATTGCAACAAAAAGGAATCAAAACCATTTTATTGAGCGGAGACTTACAAGTAAAATGTGATTATGTAGCCAGCCAATTAAGCATAGACGAGGTATTTGCAGAACAAAGTCCAGCAGAGAAACTTGCAAAAATAGAAGCGCTAAATTTAATTAGCCCAACTGCAATGGTAGGCGATGGAATTAATGATGCACCAGCTTTAGCAAAAGCAACAGTTGGTGTTTCATTGAGTGATGCTGCACATATTGCCGTTCAAAGTGCAGAAGTGGTATTAATGAATCATGGTGTAAAAAACTTGACACTAGCATTAGGACTAGGAAAACATACCTACCTCACCATTCAACAAAATTTATTCTGGGCACTTATATACAATGTGGTTGCCATCCCAGTTGCAGCATTCGGCTTTTTAAGCCCTACTATTGGTGCATTGGTAATGGGCTTGAGCGATGTAGTGTTAGCCATTAACTCTGTTAGATTGAACTTTAAAAAAGTGCATTAATCCTTTTGACTTCACCGCTACAAATATTACAACAGTATTGGAAGCATGCTGCTTTTAGGCCTTTACAGGAAGAGATTATTCAAACTGTAATACAAGGAAAAGATTGTTTAGCATTGTTACCAACAGGTGGTGGAAAATCTGTTTGCTTCCAAATACCGGGCATTGTTTTACCGGGTGTTACACTCGTTATCAGCCCTTTGATTGCCCTTATGAAAGACCAGGTTGATGCATTAAATAAAAAAGGAATTAGTGCAGTTGCCATTCATAGTGGAATGCAAAAAGAGGAAGTAAAGCAGGTGTTGATTGAAGCAACAGAGAATACTTATCAGTTTATCTATTGTTCTCCGGAAAGATTAGAAAGCATCGTTTTTAATCAGTATTTAACCCATATACCTTTTGGATTACTAGTCATAGATGAAGCACATTGTATATCGCAATGGGGATACGACTTTAGACCATCTTATTGTAGAATTTTAGCAACAAAAAAGAAACTCCCACCTCTTCCTACGATTGCGGTTACCGCATCCGCCACTCCATTGGTATTGGCCGATATACAAACTCAATTAGGATTAAACAAGGCTGCTGTTTTTAAACAATCTTTTGTAAGGCCTAACATTTCATATAGTTGTTTTGAAACCGAAAGTAAAATCAATAAAATTTTAAACATCTTAGAAAAAGTAGCTGGTAGTAGTATTGTTTATTGCAATAGTAGAAAACAATGTAAAAGAATTGCTGAAGCGCTTCTACTGCAAGGGATAAGTGCCGACTATTATCATGCAGGACTAAATCAACTACTGAGAGAACAAAAACAGTATAGCTGGATTCAAAATAAAACAAGGGTAATGGTTTGTACCAATGCTTTTGGAATGGGCATTGATAAACCTGATGTAAGAACGGTTATTCATCACGATATACCAGATTGCTTAGAAAACTATTATCAAGAAGCAGGAAGAGCAGGAAGGGACGAAAAAAGGGCTTTTGCCATTTTATTATGGCAACAAAAAGATTTAGCTGAATTAGCACAAAATGGTGAAAAGAAATTCCCCCCTATTTCTGTTATTCAAGAAGTATATCAGGCAATTGCAGACTTTCTACAAATAGCAGTAGGTAATGGAGAGGGAATCTATTTTGATTTTGATTTTAATCAATTTATTACCCATTTTAAACTAGATCCATTATTGGTGGTAAATGTGCTTCGTATTCTAGAACAAGAAGGTCATATTCAATTTAACGAACAGATTTTTTTACCCACGCAAGTGAATTTTTGTACAGACACAGAATCTTTGGATCAGTTTGAAATAATGTATCCTTCTCTGGAGCCGCTCATCAAAGCATTGCTTAGAACTTATGCAGGTATTTTTTACAACCGAATATCAATCTATGAGCAAAGCCTTGCAAGAATTTGCAGAACTGATATTGCTACCATCACTATGCAACTAAAACAATTGCAAGCTTATGGAATAATAGAATACCTCCCCAAAAAAGAAACACCACAAATTCATTTCTTACTCAATAGAGCACCAGCAAAATTTTTACATATTAACCAAGACCATTATTTAGAGAGAAAAAAATTACACGAACAAAGAATTTCATCAATCATTCAATATGCAACCACCATCAATCAATGTAGGAGCAATTTTATAGGTCAATATTTTGGAGATGATAGCACACTCCCTTGTGGAGTATGTGACGTTTGCCTGAACAATAAAAAAAGGGAAGTGTCTACTGCCGACTTAAATCAAGTAGAAACCATTTTGAAAACCAGTTCAACAAAAGGTGTTTTGATAGACGCACTATTGAGGGCAACACCAAAGATCTCTGCTAAAAAAATCTGGGCAATACTCAATTTTTTACAAGCCGAAGAAAAAATCAGTATCAATGAAGAGCAGCTGATATTCTGGCTATCCCCTGATTAATATCTTTTTTTATTACTTGCCCTTGTACTTGATCTTCCACCCAAACCCAAAGCACCCAATAAGCTTCTGGTAATAATACTCGCAGCTGTTCTACCTACTTGTTTTACTATGGGATTGTCAAAAAAACTTTCTTCTTTCTGTTTCCTTGGTTGTGCATCATTTTCTGAAAGCTGCGATTCCTTTGCAATTGCTTCTTGTTCAGCAGTTCTTGCTTGTGCTTCTGCTAGTTTTGCTGATAATATTTCGTGCGCACTTTCACTATCAATCACCTGATTGTACTTTGGCACTAGTTTACTTTTAGCATTGATGGCATTGATTTCCGCTTCTGTTAATACATCCATTCTACTTTGAGGAGGATTCAACATAGTATGTATTAGCGGAGTAGGAATTCCTTTCTCATTTAATAAAGTTACAAATGCTTCACCAATACCTAATTGGGTCAATAATTCATCTACATCATAAAAGTCTGACTCTGGAAAATTCTCCGCAGCTTGTTTAATTGTTTTTCTATCTGCCGCAGTAAATGCGCGCAAAGCATGTTGTATTTTTAATCCTAATTGACTTAATATAGAAGCAGGAATATCCTGTGGATTTTGTGTACAGAAAAATATACCAACCCCCTTTGATCTAATTAATTTAATCACTGTTTCTAATTGCTGTAATAAGGCATCCGATGCTTCTTGAAAAATTAAATGCGCTTCGTCAATAAACAATATCAACTTAGGCTTATCCAAATCTCCTTCTTCAGGGCAACTAGCATATAACTCGGCCAACAATTGCAACATAAATGTAGAAAATAATTTAGGCTTGTCTTGCATATCGGTTACACGCAAAATATTAATCATCCCCCTCCCATCATCACTGATGCGCATTAAATCATCTATTTCAAAACTTTTCTCACCAAAAAAAACATCTGCACCTTGTTGTTGTAATTCGATTACTTTTCTTAAGATGGTTCCAGTAGAAGTAGTAGAAATTTTTCCGTATAACTTTTCTATCTCCACCTTCCCCTCTGAACCAATGTATTGTAATACTTTAATAAAATCTTTCAAATCGAGCAGTGGCATTGCATTGTCATCACAATACTTAAAAATCATAGAAACTAACCCGCCCTGGGTATCGTTCAGCCCTAATATTTTACTCAATAAAACGGGGCCAAATTCAGAAACCGTTGCACGCAACTTCACACCATTCCCTCCCGTTAAAGTCATTAGTTCAACTGGATAAGCAGTGGGCTTCCATTGAATACTCAATTTTGCAGACCTTTCAATTATTTTTTCGTTGGATACTCCTTCTGCAGCAATTCCACTTAAGTCACCTTTAATATCCATCAATAAAACAGGTACACTATTATCACTTAAACATTCGCTGATTAATTGAAGGGTTTTGGTTTTACCCGTACCCGTAGCACCTGCAATCAATCCATGTCGATTCATGGTTTTAAGGGGAATAAAAACATTGGCTTCTTTCACCACTTCACCATTCAACATACCGCAGCCAATTTTTACCTGTTCTCCTTTAAATTGATATCCTTTTAGAACTGCTTCTGCAAATGCTGATAAATGACTCATAAACTGATTTATTGCAAAATACCTAATTCTTAATTAACTAACTTTGCGCCATGAAAAAATGGTGGGTTATTGGAGGATTAGGACTGGCTATTGCTTTCAGCAGCGGCTTCAATACACCAAGCCCCATAAAAACAAAAGCTGAGTTGGGAAAGAAGCTTTTCTTCGATCCCATCCTTTCTAAGGACCACTCAATAAGCTGCGCCAGCTGTCATATTCCTGCTTTTGGTTTCGCAGATACAGTAGCCATCAGTTTAGGTGTTGGCGCAACCCCAGGAACTAGAAATGCACCCAGTATAATGAACCTGCGTGGTCACGATCCTTTTTTCTGGGATGGCAGGGCGGCAAGTTTAGAAGAACAAGCGTTGATGCCGATAGAAAACCCGGTCGAAATGAACCTTCCAATCAATGAAGCAATAAAACGTTTGAACAATAGTAAAGCTTATAAATCTTTATTCCTCTCTGTTTTCAAACAGCTCCCATCCCCCAAAAACCTTGGACTTGCTTTAGCTGCCTACCAAAACACACTTGAAACAGACGAATCTGCTTTTGATTTGGATGAACTATCTGCATCGGCAGAAAGAGGCAGGCAACTATTTGTAAGCGAAAAAACAAAGTGTTTTGATTGTCATAATGGCCCCGATTTTACCAACGATGATTTTAAAAATATTGGGCTGTTCGATGGGGTCAATTTTACCGACGAAGGGCGTTATGCAATTACAAAAAACAAAGAAGACCTTGGCAAATTTAAAACACCAGGATTACGCAATATCGCTGTTACCGCACCGTATATGCACAATGGTATGTTCAAGACGCTAGAAGAAGTAATTGACTATTACGACAACCCCTACCAATTTGTGCCAAAGCCTATTAATATTGATTCTACATTAAAGGAGCCGCTTAAATTGACTGTTGAAGAGAAAATAGATTTAGTCAATTTCTTAAAAGCACTCACCGATAAGCAATACCTAAAAAAAGCCAATTAGGATATTTAACAAAAGATTGCACCCCATTGCTCGGGAATTAATAGTAAATTATTGTTATTTCACTCAAAATTCTACAAATGGAAGACAAGAAACAATACCAAATTTTACTTTGTGAAGACGATACCAACTTAGGTATGGTACTTAAAAACTACTTAGAGTTAAATGAATATGAAGTAACGCTGGAAAGAGATGGAAGATTAGGTTTAGCTGCTTTTCAACGCGAGAAATTTGATATCTGTTTATTAGATGTGATGATGCCCAATATGGATGGATTTACATTGGCAGAAGAAATTAGGGATATTGACCCAGATGTTCCTTTGTTTTTCTTGAGTGCTAAAACCATGAAAGATGATATCATTCAAGGTTATAAATTAGGAGCAGACGATTATATCACCAAGCCATTTGACAGCGAAGTATTATTGCTTAAAATAAAAGCAATCCTAAAAAGAAACGAGGAAGAAAATAAAATTAGCGACAATATTGAATTTGATTTAGGTGGTTATCATTTTAATCCCAAATTGAGAGAGTTGAAAATGGGCACTACCATGCAAACACTTTCTCCTAAAGAAAATGAATTATTGAAAATGTTAGCCGAACATAAAAATGATTTATTGCCTCGTGAACGTGCATTGAAAAAAATATGGGGTAGTGATACTTATTTCAATGGTCGCAGCATGGATGTGTACATTGCAAAGTTGCGCAAGTATTTAAAAGAAGATACCAATATTGAAATTGTCAATATTCATGGAAATGGATTCAGACTGGTTGCTCCTTAGGCTTAAATCCCTTTAGGTAAAGAGCTCCCCAGCCTCTCCTCTTTTCATTACAACCCCTAGGTGATTGTAAGCTTTTAAGGTAGCTTCCCTTCCTCTAGGGGTTCTTTGTAAAAAGCCCTCTTGTATAAGGAAAGGTTCATAAACTTCTTCAATGGTACCTGGTTCTTCTCCCACTGCCGTTGCAATAGTAGTAATACCAACAGGGCCACCTTTGAATTTATTAATGATTGCCGATAAAATACGATTATCCATTTCATCTAAACCATGCGCATCTACATTCAATGCTTTCAAAGCATGTTGTGTAATGCCTAAATCAATTTTTCCATCATTTAATACCTGTGCAAAATCTCTCACCCTTCTTAATAATCCATTGGCAATTCTAGGTGTTCCGCGACTTCTACCTGCAATTTCTGCTGCAGCATCAATCGTAATTTTAGTACCTAAAATATTAGCACTTCTTTCAATGATTTTTTGCAAAACAGAGGCCCCGTAATATTCTAGCCTAGATTTAATTCCGAAACGAGACAACAAAGGAGCTGTTAATAATCCACTTCTTGTAGTTGCACCAACTAACGTAAATGGATTTAAATTGATTTGAATACTTCTGGCATTGGGGCCAGTATCAATCATGATGTCAATTTTAAAGTCTTCCATGGCCGAATAGAGGTACTCCTCTACTACCGTACTAAGTCGGTGGATTTCATCTATAAACAGTACATCATTGGGCTGTAAATTGGTTAATAAACCTGCCAAATCACCTGGTTTTTCTATCACTGGGCCCGAAGTTTCTTTGATGCTTACCCCTAATTCGTTCGCAACAATACGGCTTAATGTTGTTTTACCTAATCCAGGAGGACCATGAAATAAAATATGATCCAATGCTTCCCCCCTTAATTTAGCCGCTTTAATAAATATCACTAGGTTCTCAATTAATTGAGGTTGGCCAGAGAAATCATCAATTTCCTGGGGCCGAATGGTGTTTTCAAACTCCTTTTCAGCAGGGTTTAATGCGTTTAAATCGTTGTTTAGATTATTATTTGGCATAACTCTTCAAAAGTACAAATAAAGCAGTCCTTATCTTTGGTAAAATTATAGGATGGTACAAAGAAAAGCATTGGTATTAGGCGCAAGTGGTTTAACAGGGTCATACCTACTCGAATTGTTACTAGCTTCTGAACAATACAGTCAGGTTACGGTCTATGTTCGTAGACCACTCGGTATATCTCATCCAAAACTGGTTGAGGAGATTGTTAATTTTGAAACAATTCAAACCTGGGTAGACGTAGAAGATGTGTATTGCTGCTTAGGAGCTACCATAAAAAGTGTCAAAACCAGAGAGGCATTTACTTTGGTAGACTTTGAAGCCCCTTTAAGAATTGCACAATTACAATTAATGGCAGGCAGTAAACGATTCTTAGTTGTGAGCGCTACAGGTGCTAATGCTAGGTCAAGTATATTTTATAACAGAACAAAAGGGAAATTAGAAGACGCATTAAAGCAATTAAACTATAGCTCCATTTATATATTTCAACCTTCCTTTATTTTGGGACCAAGAAAAGAATCAAGATGGCTAGAAGAAATTGGAATTTTCATTGCACTCAAAGCAATTCCAATCATGCGGGGGAAATTTAAAAAATACATACCCGTTCACGCAAAAGCCATTGCAAGAAGTATGGTATATCATGCCACAAACTCTAAAACAGGCATTTATACCATTCCTTCGAATATTATCAAGCAATGGGAAAAACCTGATTTTAATCCAACTACTTAGCCCATTGAATTAGGTTTATCAATGCATCTGGGTCCGGACAATTTGCTAAGTATTTTGCTCGATTAGCTAAACTGCAAACTCCAGGATAATCCCCTGCTTGCCCTTCTATATCAATGATTAATTGAAAATGCAAATGTGGGGGCCAGTGTCCGTTTTCAGCAGGTGCTCCAAAATGCGCAAACACTTCACCCGCATTGATAAACTTTCCTTTAGTTAAATGATTGATATCCTTTAATGCTAAATGACCGTATAGACTATAAAACTGTGCCCCAGCAATTTGATGCTCCAGAATGATGGTAGCACCATAATCGCCATAGGCTTCATTAAATGCGAAGCTATGTACGAAACCATCTAATGGTGCATGAACTGCTGTGTCTGCTTTACCCCAAATATCTATGCCTAAATGAATGCATCTTGCGTCTTCTTCTTTAACACCATCAAATACCCGACTTCTTGCATATACTGTCCTATGTTCATCATATCCACCAATACCATATAGTGCATTGGCAGCTTCCAATGTTTCATTGATATACTCAGAAAACTTTGATGTATCTTCTATTAAAGCAGTTGTTAAGGCCTTGTTTTGCTCGGTAAAATCCATCGCCAACAATTTGTCCCTTTGGGGATTAAACGCCACTATAGGATGAATATCCAACTGCTGCTGCTGGCTTAACCAGAAATAAAAACTATTTGAATCCATGCCACTTATTTGGGTAAAATTACCTCATTAAGATTAGTTAATCTTAATCGTTTTATTAGCATCGCTGGCGCTTACTACTAAAAATGGTTTATCTGTATCAATTCTCTTGCCACTCATCACCACCCCGATCTGTTTTGAATTAGCCAAGTACAGTTTAGTTCCAACAGTATACGACACTGATTTTTTAAACCCGGGTACTAAAAAATAGCCATAGGTAGCATTACCTGATACGCCTGGACTATAAGATATCAATGTTACTTTCTTAGGTAGTATCGCTGCATTTTTAAGATAGAAATTAATCAATTTGTTTTCTGCTGTTTGAGCTGATAAATAGTTTGCTGCAAAGAAAGTACACATGAAAATTAATTGTTTCATTTTGTTTGTTTTATGTAATTGATTTATTGTTTAATGCGATCCATTTCAGCACTTGATCCAGTTTCTCTTTCTCTAGCAGTTTTTATTTTATTATTGCCAAATCGATAGCTAAAACTTATGGCGATATTTCTGCTTTCCCATTTGCGATAGGTTCTTAAATTTAATGCATTGGTAATGGCAGTTTGTTCCCAACGTTGCGTGTTTAGCAAGTCAGAAATTGCAAATTTTATGGTTGCTTTTTCTTTCAAGATTTTTTTACTTACCCCAATATTTATACTACCAAGTGCTTTTGATTGATAGATGGTGGTTGCATTTTGAAAATTATACCAACCACTGAGATCTGCATTCCATTGCTTCCCTAAATTAAAGTTCTGGCTCATGTAACCATTCATTCCCCAACTACTTTGCGAACGATTTTCGCTGGTGCCAAAACCATTCAGTGTTACTTGGTAAGACTGATAAAAAGGGGAAAAACTAACATACATATTCCACCAATTGTTTACAGGAACAGGACTGCTAATACTGATATTGAGCATTTTTCTAGTACCGGCATTCTGCGGGGTTTGTATGGTATTTTTACCCACTTGATATGTTAATTGCTCAATATAATTATTGGTAATGCCATATTGAATTTTAATATTAGTGGCGTATTTATAAGTGTAACTCAACTCTGCTCCATAAGTAATTTGAGGTATTAAATAAGGATTTCCTTGTTCACTATTAAATGCATCCAATTGGTAAATAAAAGGATTCTGGTCTTGATAATTTGGACGATCAATGCGTTTGGTAAATGCAAAACCGAATTGATTATTTTGATTAAATTGATATTGAACAAAAACAGTGGGAAACAAATTCAAATAACTGGTATCTGGTTTAACAGATTGTACTTTATTGAGTGCAGTTGACAAGCCATTAACGTGGGTTTGTTCTGCTCTTAAACCTGCTTGCAAAGACCATTTATTTAGCTTGGCTTGCACACTAAAATAAGCAGCGTGTATGTATTCGTTAAATTCAAACTGATTAGACTTTCCCGTATCAGCCTTCCATTGAGCATTCATTTCTTGGTTCACCAAAAATTGATTATTGGCCAAAGAATAGACCGACTTAAATCCAGTTTCCATTTGCAGGCGGTCAGATATTTTTTGTGAATAATCAGCTCTAATACTGCTAATATTGATACGCACTGATGCATCATTATTAATGGCATTTTGGGTCTTTATCATGCTAAGCACTGGACCTGTTTGAATAGTAACTAAATTATTCAACGCAGAATAAAACTGTGTATAATCAGCATCAATATTTAAACTTTGTTTAGCCCCGTTCACCCAACGATAGTTAGCGTTGTAATTATTGCGACGAATATTACTTGGAGCATCGCTTTGTGTGAACACATTAGTATCAGCACCAGTGAAAGGCAAAATGGAAGTTAGGTTACCATTGTCCATATTCGTGAACCTACTGTTTTGAACCCAAAGCAAACCGATAGTGGTTTTTTTATTGACCGCATAATCTAGACCTGCCCTGCTATTGTTACCACCAAAATCGTCTTTTTCAATGCCCCGTTGAATCAATTGTTGGCCAGTTAAAACACGATCATTATTGGCAATTGTTTCTTGATAGCCCTTATTTATAACGAAATTGCCAAACCAATTCCACTTGTTTTTTCTAAAATTTAAATTGGTAGATGCGCTAGATCGATTGTGGGTACTCTGGGTAAAGTTTCCAGTTACTGAGCCATTGAATCCATTGGTCAAGCTCTTTTTCAAAATAATATTGATAATACCTGCATTACCTGCTGCATCGTACTTTGCAGACGGGTTGGTAATAATTTCAATTTCTTTGATATTGTCCGACTCAATGCTTTTGAGTAATTGAGCAAGGTCTTGGGCAGACAACTGGGTATTCTGATTATCAATTAAAACGGTTACCCCGTTTTTACCCCCCATTTGAATATTTTCATTAGGATCAACCACTACTCCTGGAGCTATTTTTAAAAGTTCCAAAGCGTTTTGTCCTGCTGAAGAAGGCTTAGCCGCAATATTCAAGACCGTTTTATCTATCATGGTCTTGACAAATTGCTTATTTGCTATCACAGTCACTTCAGTAGTGGTTGTAGATTTCAAAGTATCTGCTAATGATAGAGATTGACCTTGAGCAACAGTGCTAACAATCAGTAGAAAAGAAGTCAGAAATTTTTGCATGATTTTCGTTTGTGGGTGCAAAATGCCCCAGCAAACAAAGTTTACCGCCTCAAATCATTATTTGAGACAGGAAGAGCTGGTCTCAAATAATGAAACATTGATAATGAATTACTTATAAAATACTAATTATTTAATTTGATACGATTTTGGACTATCCCCGGTGAATTTTTTAAACGCCCGATTAAAAGTTGCTTTACTATTAAAGCCCGCATCATAAGCTAAACTCATAATCGTTAAATGGGCATTTGCGGGGTTAGCTAGGTTTTCCTTTACTTCTAATACCCGGTATTGATTTACATAATCATTAAAATTTTTACTAAAGCTTCGGTTGATTATTTTAGACAGCAAGGAAGGATTGGTTCCCAAATGATTGGCCAGGTCGGTCAAAGTAAGCTCTGGGTTTCGGTACATTTTTTCTATTGTAATAGCATGCTCAACTTTATCTATCCAAATGGACGAAATATAGCTGTCTGTGGATTCAGGGGTCTCCTGTGCTTCAATATTCTTCAGCACTTCAAAAGAAGCTTCTTCTTCATTTACAGCTATGTTATCGGATACAATCCCACCAATAAGAGAAGGCATTTTGTAACGCAAAAAATCTAATTCAAAATTCCTTTTCTGCTCAATTGAGTTAGCATAGCCAGAAATGGCGATATAGTAAAAGATAAATGCAAATAATAAATAATACCACCAAGTATCTTGATAGCCAATATCAACCCCCGCTAATCTAAGGATATCTAGTAAAACGGTAGAGAAGAAATATAGAAAACAGGCAATTAAAAAATTTCTCACCCATTTGAACTGCAGATTATCTGCAAATGACAATTCCTGTACAATAAACGCACGATACATTAGGTAATACCTTAAACTTAGTAAAAGGTAAATGAGCAGACTAAAAAAACCAATCGCTTGATACCAAGTATCAAAATCAGGGTCATTTTGGCCATCCATTAAATAATATCTTTTTAAAACCAATAAGTCAGTTACAGCAACAACAATGGTCCAAATAATATAAGCTATGCCGGGAACAAAATGCCATCGATCTAATTTGCTAAACTTAAATCCAGGATTTAGTAGTGTTCGGATATACATGAAAATGACCGGCCCCATTAACAATGTATGATTCATAGGAACATAGAACATAAAATTCCTACATTCTAAACATTCAGTTCCCCAATACCAGCCTGCATAACCTAGCATCCAAGGACAGATATAAAGAATACACATGATTAAAAAGAAGCCCAACCAATTATCGGATGGGTGTTCTTTTTGGTACGCTTTCCTAAAAAATAAGAAAGCATACACTAATCCATGAAAAAAGAAGATCAGTAATAGACTACTTCGCCAGTTAAAATCAAAATACATTACTCAATTTATATTATTTCAATTGCTTTAATACTTCTTCAATGGCTTTGTCTAACTGTGGATCCCTTTTATTGATTTTATCATTAAAATTTAATGGAACCATGATATCAGGAGCCACGCCTGTTAGCTCTAAATCATTTCCATCTAAACCATAACAGCCCCAACTAGGCAAACGCACAAATGAACCATCTACCAATCCTGCACCACTGGTGAAAATAATCCAACGATAGGTTGGCATACCAATAATTTTACCCAGTTTTAATGTTTTAAACCCTTCTGCAGTCATTTCCGCATCGCTCAATGATTGTTCGTTAATCAATAATACAATGGGCTTATCTGATGGACCAAAATTAGACTGAGGGGATAATTTACCCTCGCGGTACTTCCAACGTAAATAGGTTTTCTGACTCAAGAACTTCAATACTTCATCGTGCACATTTCCACCTGTATTATACCGAAGGTCTAATATCAACGCATCTTTCTGATACAGGTCTTGGGTCATATCAATAAAAAACTTTTCAAGCTCTCCCAAGCCCATATCTTTCATAGTATGATAAGCAACTTTTTTATTGGTTTTTGCATCTACAATTGCTTGATTGTTCTTAATCCATTCATCGTATAAATTAGGTGCAATAACTCTTTGTGGATGAATGTTTACACTTATTTGTTTACCGTTTCGATTAAATACTAATTGTAATTCTCTATCAAAACTCGGCTTACTAAAGTAGCTGTTTCTGTCTTTAGTAATATCTACTGTTTCGTTATTTACTTTTATCAAAATATCCCCAGGTAAAATATCAACTGATTTTTTATCTGCTGCAGTATTGGCTATTACATCCTTAACAGTGTAAGGTTGTTCGTTTTCAAAACGAATACCTGTTTCCATAGTACGGTTAACCAATCGAATTGTTTCTTCATCTCCAAAGGAAGAAAATCCTTGGTGAGAAGAATTTAATTCACCCAATAAATCATTTAATAAAACCCTCAAATCTGCTCTGGTATTGAGTGCTGGCAAATAATTTTCGTACTTCTTTTTCATTGCACGCCAGTCTACTCCATGGAATTTTTCGTCGTAGAAATTCTGCTCTACTTGAGCCCAAGTTTCTTGAAAGATCTGTTTAAACTCTGCTGCCAAACTTCTTTGAAATGTTTGGGTAATCATAACCATGTCTGCTTTATTGGCATCCAGATTAAACTTATAGATATTGCCATTGCCTAATAAAAAGGTTTTATCGCCCGCTTCAATGTATTCAATACTATTAGCGTCTATGCCGTTTATTCGCTCTGTTTTACTAGGTTCAAAAGGATCTAATACTGTTTTCCAAAGAGACATTTTACCTTCTGCATGATCACTGATATATAATAAAGTTGTTTTATCACCCTTCTTAATTACATTCAACAAATACTGAGATCCAAAACTGGGCCCCACTTGTTCTAATCTTTCCATTAATCCATTAAAATCAATATTGATTACCAATGTAGGTTTCGTTGTGTCTTTCTTTTCACCTTTAAACAAATCATTGAATTTATCTGACCTAAATGGCTCATCCAATTTTTCTAAAGCCATTCTATAAACTCTTGGATTAGCCATGCCAAATGGATAAGAAGGCTTGGTTCTATTGCTCACAAAATAAATATACTTCCCATCAGGAGACCAAATTGGATCTGCTTCGGTTACACCTGAGTTAGTTAAATTATAGGTTTTGTTTTCCTTAATATGATGAATCATTATGTCTTGCTCGAAATTTTTAACCACAGTAAACACCAAGTATTCTTCGTTAGGAGAAAATCCTGGATTAGAATTTTGCATTGCCCAGATTTCATCTTTAACCACCGATTTAGATTCAAAGGTTTTGGTATCCATCAACACCACTTCATCTCTTCCGCTTAAAAAAACCATTTTGCTTTTTGATTTATTTAATACTAAAGAGCGATTATCCTTAGTTAGGTTCGTGATTTTTTTAGGAGCTGTTGTACCATCTGCGGAAACAGAAAAAATATTCAAATAGCCGTCTACTGTTTCATTAAATAATAAAGTGCTATTGTCTGCTAACCATTTTACTTCGCGAGCTCTTTCCGTATTTCCTTTATTGATTTGCTTCACAAACTTTCCTTCAACATCACTTACGAATAATTCTCCTCTTGAAATAAAAGCCAATTTTTTACCATCTGGTGAAACATCCATTGCATCAATCTTTCCGCGGACATCGTATTCTTTTTGTGCTGGTAAAATTTGGTTTCTATACAATTGAATATTTAGCGGACTCGCTTTTTTATTCGCTACATTATACCACCACAATTGATAATCTTTTTCAAAAACTACATAAGCACCATTAGCACTTACTAAAGGTGTTTTAATTGAACTATTGAACTCAGTTAAGGCAGTTTTTTTACCGTTGTTAAACGTGTATAAGTTATACTCCCCATTTGCTTCATCGGAAATAAAATAGATTGAACCCTTTTGATCAATGGTGGTTGCAAAATCTTTACCTATCCAATTGGTATGTTTTTGATATGCTTTTGTTTTTAGATTATACGATTGAATATCTGGATTAAATGGCCCTTTATATCTTTTTCTTGCAACCTGGTTATTGCTTTCCCAAGTATCATTAAAATAAATATCTCCAGTGGTAGGATGTTCAGCAATTAAGTGATCCATTAAAAAATAATGATCTGCAAATAAACGCTTGGGCGTTCCCCCATTAATACCCACTGTATATGCAGAGGCAGGTCCATACCTACTAGAAGTAAAATAAATGGATTTACTATCCCAACTAAAATTGGATACCATATCTGCTGCACTATGAAAAGTAAGTTGTTTTACCTCACCTCCACTCAGGGGCATGATATAGACATCGGTATTACCCATTTGTTCGCCAGTGAAGGCCAACCATTTTCCGTCTGGAGAAATACGGGGCGTTGTTTCATAGCCTTGCATGGCAGTTAAGCGAGTAGCTTGCAAATCAACCGTTGAAGCTTTCCAAAGGTCACCTTCAAAACTAAATACCACTGTTTGTGCATCCGGTGACAATACAGGATGAGATAAAAAACGAGGTGAAACGGTTTGCGCGGAGAGGGTTTGAACGGTTAAACCAAATAAGACCAATAATTTTCTAGTAAGCATATTTGCAAATTGAATATTGAAAATAAGCGTATTTATATAACAAAAAAAGCCACCCATATAAATGAGTGGCTTTTAATATCATCCTTAAGCAGCTTTTAGCGCAACATTCCTTTTGGGACTTCCTTACCTAATAAATGCTTATAGATAAACTTGGTTTTTAAATTATTAAAGTGATTGCCTTTAGCACCACCCCAGCCATGTCTTCCACCTGGATACAACATAAACTCAAAATCTTTTCCTTTGTCTTGTAAAGCACTAGCTAACTGAATGCTGTTTTGCATATGCACATTATCATCCATGGTTCCATGCACCAATTGCAAAACCCCATTGAATTTATCAATATGAGTTAATACGCTACCGCTTTTGTAACCGTCTGGGTTTTCTGCTGGAGTATCCATGAATTTCTCTGTGTAATGACTATCATACAATTTCCAATCAATTACAGAACCACCTGCCATTGCATGGGTAAATACAGATGAACCATAGGTTAAAGCATAAGTACTCATATATCCACCATAACTAAAACCAGTAATAGCAATTTTAGTAGGGTCTGCTTGACCATTTTGAATAAACCACTTAGCCATATGCATATAGTCTTGCATTTCCCAGAAACCCAAGTTGCGGTGCATATAATTCACCCCTGCTTTACCAAAATGACCGCTAGCACGGTGATCAAACTTTACATGAATCAATCCTTCTTGTGCATACATTTCACGAGTAGGATTCCAGCTCCAACTATCCCAAGTATTACCTGCATTAGGACCACCATAAATATCTACCAACATGGGGTATTTTTTATTTGGATCCATATTGGCAGGCCAAGTTACTTGAGCAGGCAATTCAAATAAACCATCAGCGCTTTTTATACGAATGAATTCGGTTTTAGCAATAGCATACTCATCCATAGCACTACCCTTTGCATCTCCTAATTCACGCACAATTTTACCTTTGCCATCTACCAAAGTCATTTTGTTTGGAGTGGTAGAATTACTGTAACCAGTAACAAAATATTTCCCATTAGGAGACAATCTTATTTGTGTATGATTATAATCTCCAAAAGTCAACCGCTTCATTTCAGCACCATTCATCTTAATGCTGTATAAATCTGTACGAGCGGTATTTTCTTTACCTCTAGCAGTAAAATAAACCACTCCGTTTTTCTCGTCAATTAACTCAGTACTTAACACGGTGAACTCACCAGAAGTTATTGGATTAATAAGACTACCATCATTATTATGTAAATACAAATGATTCCATCCTGTTTTATCGCTTTCTAAAATAAAGGCCGGCTTGCTTTTTAAGAAAGTAAAACGCTGGCCTGCTTTGTCTTCTAAATCAACCCATGTTTTTTGCTGTTCTTCGTACATGATTTTTTTAGCACCAGTTCCAGGATTAACATCAAAAATTTTCAAATGGTCTTGGCCACGATTAATCCATTGAACCAATAAACTACTACCATCGTTTCTCCAAACAGGCCATCCAAAATATTGGTCTTCTTTGGCATTAAAATCGGCCCATGTAGTTGCACCACCATCTACATTTACAAATCCCACTTTTACTTCTGGATTTTTATCACCTGGCTTAGGATAACGAGTTTCTTCAATAAAACCGTGTTGCCCTTCACTGCTGTAAATAGGGAACATAGGCACCATGCTTTCATCAAAATGCATGTACGCT
Source organism: Sediminibacterium sp. (assembly GCF_051860225.1). Lineage (GTDB taxonomy): Bacteria > Bacteroidota > Bacteroidia > Chitinophagales > Chitinophagaceae > Sediminibacterium. Next base: position 1,393,812 of record NZ_JBHYEI010000001.1, on the reverse strand, counting down.
AATTGTTTGCTATTAGGGTTCCACCAAAATGCGCGATAGCGAGTACCTCTACCGAAAATCTCTTCCCAATAAACCCAACTAGCAAAACCATTTAATGAAGTGCTAGATCCAGTATGCGTTAGTCTGGTTTCTTTATTCGTAATTAAATTGTACGTATATAAATCATTCGATTTAGTGTATGCGATATATGAACTGTCAGGAGAGAAAGTAGGATTCTTTTCTTCTGCCGCATCAAAAGTGATTTGCTTTTCGGTATCCCCATTTTTATAAAACAAATCTGCTTTTTTTACCGATACGGTTTTAGTAGGAGGAGCTGCTCCCTTCATTTGATCTGGAGTAGCCACGGTCAATTTACCCGTTTTCACTTCCATTACATAATTCTTAGCAGCAGAATCAGGATGAATTTTTTGGTTTAAAATTACTCGATCATCATCCAACCATTTCATAAACTGAGGTAATGGATTGCGAAAATTTTCTGGCAATTTATTGGCCATTAAATCAGCTTTACTGATTACTTTTTTTTGAGCCAAAATAGGGTATGCAAGCAATAGCATCCCAAACGATAGAATAAACTTGTTCATGGTTCAGCATTTGAACCGTGAATATAGTAAAATATGCAAGAAGCCTTAATAGGCTAATTAAAATGCTTCGCTCAAGCGAATATAATACGCACCGCCAGCAGTACTATTGAGGGCATAGTCAAAACGAACAAACATTCTATTCTTTTTATTCAGTAAAAAGCGAAGCCCTAAACCACCTGCTTTTAGCAGATTGGAAGTTGAATAACTAGCAATAGACTCATCAATCACGCCTGCCGATCCAAATGCAGCACCATAAATCCAACGCCAAATTAAAAACCGGTATTCTGCTTGTAAAGCAGTAAAAGAATGGTCTCTAAATCTGCCCGTAAAATATCCCCTCATTAAAACAGAGCCTCCAACTCTGGGCAATTCTCTTACAGGAACATTTCCAGTGGCATGCATACTATGCAATTGAAAAGCCAATGTGCTGTTTTGAGATAAAGGGAAATATTTTCGTAAGTCTAAAAACCAGGTATTATAATTGAACGGATTATTTTTAAATGCAATATTTCTGGTGAAATAAAACTCTGCGTAAGCCCCTTTATGTGCACTAAAAGGGAAGTCTCTTCCCTCATACAAAATAGCAGGACCAATGCCCAATGTTTTACTTCCATTAATACCAGGAACATCTAGTTGATCTGGCGTTAAAGGCTTTTTATTAACTACATTGTACACATCATTGTAATCAAGCTTCATGCCCACATACCATTGATTCTTTAATAATCGGTATGTTTTAGACTCTAAAAAAATTCTACTGTAGTCTTGAGGCAAAAAGTTTTTTTCATCCACCGTATTGTTTCCCACGCCCCAAAAACGATCGTTATACGTACTAAATCCACCAGAGCCCCTGTAAACAAATTTCTCTCCCTTAGTAAATACCTGCCAAGTGCTTTTCACTTCTACTTGCCCAAGTGTACTATAAGTAAATTGACCATGTATATAAGATCCACGAGCTTCTGATTCTTTATCTTTTGCATTAAAAAAATATTCCAAAGCTGCACCCACTCTAATACCTGTTTCAGGGGTAGAAGTAAAAATTGGAATCGGCACAATTTTTAGGTTCATCAATTGTAACGAGTCGGGATTAATAAAATTCCGAATCGTTTTTTTAGGAACTGTAATAGCAGGTTCTTGTGCATTTGCCCCTATTGTTGCGCTAAGGGCAATGCCCAATATGATTTTATATAACGACATTAATCATTTTTCCTTTTACAAAGATGAATTTTTTAACTGGCTTATCTTCCAACCATTTCTGAACCAAGGCATTAGCCAGCACTTGCTCTTGTGCCTCGGCCGCTTCCATATCCAAAGGCAAATTGATATTGGTTCTAACCCTACCGTTAATGCTCACTGGATAATCTTTAGATGATTCTTGCACATAAGATGCATCAAATGCTGGAAATGTTGCATCCAAGATAGAACCATTATTTCCCAACTGATGCCAAAGCTCTTCGCTAATATGAGGAGCGTAAGGTGTTAAGAGAATCAGTACTTGTTCTAAAACAGCTTTCTTATAACATTTTAGATCGGCCAATTCATTCACACAAATCATGAACGTACTCACCGCAGTATTAAAACTAAATCGTTCTGTATCTTCCTGAATTTTTAAAATGGTTTTATGTAATACTTTCAGCTCTGCTGGATTAGGGCTGTCTTCATTCCAAACCTTCCCTTTTAATTCATCATAAAATAAACGCCAACATTTTTTCAAGAAACGATGCACTCCTTCAATACCCTTGGTATCCCAAGGTTTGCTCTGATCTACTGGCCCTAAGAACATTTCGTACATACGGAAAGTATCGGCACCATATTTTTCTACCAAAACATCTGGATTCACAGTATTGAATTTGCTCTTCGACATTTTCTCTACTTCAGCACCACAGAGGTATTTGCCGTTTTCTAATACAAAAGTTGCGTTGGCATATTCACCATTGCGCCATTGTTTAAAAGCGGTTATATCCAATTCGTATCCATCAACAAAATTCACATCTACATGAATTGGATTGGTATCATAGTCTTTAATTAATCCTGCAGAAATAAATTCATTCGGGTTTTGTTTGTTCCGATATACAAATCTAGAGCTACCCTGAATCATTCCCTGATTCAATAATTTTCTGAAAGGCTCATCAAAGCTGATATGGCCTAAATCAAACAATACCTTGGTCCACAACCTACTATAAAGCAAATGCCCCACTGCATGTTCCGTTCCACCAATATATAAGTCTACCTGATTCCAATAATCACTGACTTTTTTATCACAAAAAGATTCATTGTTATGCGGATCCATATAGCGTAAAAAATACCAACTACTTCCTGCATAACCCGGCATGGTATTGGTTTCTAGCGCACCTCCTGGAATAACTGAATCATATTGATGAATCCATTCAGGAATATTGGCCAGCGGCCCTTCTCCCTCCGGCCCAGGCCCATAATTATCCACTTCAGGCAAAGTCAAAGGCAGTTTCGATTCATCTAAAGGATACGCGATACCGTCTTTCCAAATAATCGGGAAAGGCTCACCCCAATAACGTTGTCTGCTAAAAGCAGCATCCCGCATTTTATAATTCACTTTACGTTTGCCAATGCCCATTTCAACCAGCTTATCAATGACGATGGCAATAGCATCTTTTAAAATAATGCCGTCTAAAAATTCGCTATTAGACAGCGCCACATCCTTGGTTGAATTGGCTTCCTCCCCATTAAAATGTTCTCCAATAATATTGGTGATGGGAATATTAAAATGCTTGGCAAATTTGAAATCTCTTTCATCGCCACAAGGCACCGCCATGATTGCTCCAGTACCGTATCCAGCCAACACATATTCGGAAATCCAGATAGGAATAGGACGCTGATTAAACGGATTCAATGCATAAGCACCTGTAAAGCAACCAGTGATTTTTTTCTCTGCCTGGCGTTCTCTATCACTGCGGCTTTTAACATAGGTAATATATTCTTCAACTGCTTGTTTTTGATCAGTGGTGGTAATCTGCTCAATCAACTCATGCTCAGGAGCCACTACCATAAAGTCTACTCCAAAAATGGTATCTGGCCTAGTAGTATATACACGCAATGATTGGTTGTTTGCAGAACCAGCAATCGCAAAATCAATTTCAGCGCCATAAGATTTTCCTATCCAGTTGGTTTGCATTTCGCGCATGGCTTCGCTGAATTCAATTTGATCTAAGCCACTGATTAATCGATCTGCATATTCGGTAATCCGCAAGTACCACTGACGCAGTTTTTTCTTTACCACTGGATGACCACCACGCTCACTCAATCCATTCACCACTTCATCATTGGCCAACACTGTGCCCAAGGCTTCACACCAGTTTACTTCGCCATAGCCACAAAAAGCCAACCGATATTGCATTAAAATATCTTGCTGTTCTTTTTCAGAAAAAGCTTTCCATTCAGCTGCAGTAAAATGAAGTTGATCATTAGCAGGACATTCATGAATGCTGTTTCCTTCTTTTTCAAAAGAAGCAATCAACTCAGTAATAGGGGTTGCTTTTTGGTTATGCCGATTAAAAAAAGAATTGAATAACTGCAAGAAAATCCACTGGGTCCATTTGTGGTAAGCTGGTTCGCAAGTTCTTACTTCTCTACTCCAATCGTAAGAAAAACCAATATTGTCTAATTGTTGTCTAAAATTATTGATGTTTTGAACAGTGCTGGTAGCAGGATGCACGCCATGTTCAATGGCATATTGTTCTGCGGGCAAACCAAAAGCATCATAGCCCATGGGATGCAATACATTAAAGCCTTTTAGTCTTTTATACCTGCTGAAAATATCAGAAGCAATATAACCCAAAGGATGGCCTACATGCAAACCTGCGCCACTTGGATAAGGAAACATATCCAATACATAGTACTTAGGTTTATCGCTGATATTGGGAACGGTATACGCCCCATTATTTTTCCAATACTCCTGCCATTTTTGTTCAATTGCTCTAAATTGATAGTCCATCTTGCCTGCCCTTTTTATTTATTTGCGTTTCTTTAACGCCTGCCCAAAAATATTCGCTTATTTTCAGGTCAGGTTTAGGGGTGCAAATGTAAGTCATTAGCCGTCAAAACACTACATTTGTAGCGTTCTAACAGTATCGCACTCGTTTATCGAAGTAGCATAAAAAGGAATAAATATTATGGCTCAAGCAGGAAAAGCATCATTGAAGCGGGGGAAACCCAATTATATCTACACCGTGGTGGGGGTAGCACTGGTACTATTTATTATGGGAATCATGGGTTGGTTTTTCCTAAATCTAAACGCAGTAGGAAATACATTTAAAGAAGATATCAGGCTGAGCGCCTATATGAGAACCCTGAATAAAGACACGATTACCCAAATTCAGCAGTTTATAGCAGCAAAACCCTACGCTAAAAATGTAGTATATGTAGACAAAACTACTGCTAAAGAAATTTGGAATAAAGAGAACAACGAAGACTGGGCAAAAATTTTAGACATAAACCCATTGCCGGAGAGCATTGATTTTTATGCAAAAGCTGAATACGTAAATAAAGATAGTCTAGCGGTAATCAGTGCAGATTTAATGGCCAATTATGGCAATCAAATTACCGATTTACAATACCCACAAAGCTTGGTAACCAGCTTAAATGAAAGGGCTTCTAAAATTGGATTAATCTTTTTAGTAGTGGCCATTACCCTTTGTGTTATTGTCATTTTTAGCATCGATAATACCATCCGCTTGGCCATGTTTAGCAATCGATTCTTGATTAAGACCATGCAAATGGTGGGAGCAACGCAGTCGTTTATTGCACGCCCCCTCAATATCCGCGCAGTGGTCAATGGACTAATTAGTTCAGGCATTGCGATTATTTTATTATTTTCTTTAATTGGCTGGGCAGAAACACAGTTTGAACCATTAAAAGGCATCAGAAATACCAACCATACTTTACTCCTATTTGGAGGATTGATTATATTAGGTGTGGGTATTTCGGTATTAAGCACGCATAGAAGTGTGTTGAAATACTTGAAAATGAAATTGGACGATTTATATTAACCAGATACTATTTTAAAATAAGCATAAAGCATTTATATGAGCACGACCAATAAAACCACTCCTTTGTTTTCTAAAGAAAATTTCATCTTAATGTTAGTAGGTGGACTAGTTATTGCACTAGGAATGTTCTTAATGAGTGGAGGTAAGAGCGAAGACCCCAATGTATTTTCTAATAATGAAGTTTACAGCAGCACAAGAATTACTGTAGCACCTATTTTAATTGTATTGGGCTTGTTAATTGAAGTCTACGCCATTTTTAAGAAGCCTAAGACTGCTGCTTAAGAAGTTCTCAACTATTTTATAGATTGAATTGTACAGGAGACAATTGCATTGGTGATTTTTTTAACCCCTTTCGGGTCATTCAACACAAAATATTTGCTCCACATTTTAGACATAAAATTGATGGCAGTATGTTCCTCAATATATTTATCAGTTAACAATATAAAAGGTTCAACAGGTTGTTTGTTATAATCTAAATACCCCCCATCAATGAAATTTTTTTTGCCGAGAAAATCAATGCCAATATGAAAAATCATATTACTGACATTAATTCGGGTACCGCTTAAATCAATAATTGTTTTCTTTGACCTAGGAACTACTTTGCAAATAATTACAGTATCAATGATGTCTGATCCCGGTAAATTCCCCAAAGCCACATTGTCATAAATATGGATTCTCAAATAACTTTCATAAGTTGTTTTTTGATGCTTAATTTGAATTTGATTTAAAATACCTTTTTTATTAGTGTTATTTATTAGTACCGCTATTTGAGATCCATATTGATTAATACAGTAATTTTTACTGAAATCTTTGTAGAATCCAACATTTTCAAATTGAGATAATAAGGTATAATTTTTCACATGAACATCCGGTAAAATTGTTGGCTTTGCTTCTAGCAAAACTCGCTTGGTGAAACTAAAACTTTTAGGGTCAATTGTTGTGTCTTTGAAACCAAAACAGGAGATCTTTATAGAATCATTAGTTATGAAGGGTAATATAATTTTGCCTTGATTATTTGAATATGAACCTACTTTACGATTTAGATAAACCGCACTTGCTAAATCTATTGGTTCACTCACTTGATTCAATACTTGAAAAGTAATTGTATCAGTTTGGTATTTTTTTACAAGAAAAGGAAATTCAGGAGACCCCTTTAAGAAATAAAATAAGAAGGTTAATGGAATGAAAAGGAATTTCTCTAACATAGACTAAAATAAATGATGCACTATTACCCATGAAGAGCACTTATCGCAATTTATATTATAAATATAAGCCATAGGCAATAGTTTTGCTATATCCAACGCTTAATCTATATTTAACCCACCAATCATAGTTATTTAACCTTATGACTTATTTAGAAGCTGTCATCATCGCCATTATTGAAGGGGTTACCGAATTCCTTCCGATTTCATCTACTGGCCATATGATTATTGCCAGTTCATTCATGGGCATCGCAAAAGATGATTTCACTAAATTGTTTGAAGTAGCGATTCAGTTAGGTGCTATATGTTCCGTAGTGATATTATTTAGGGGTAAATTCTTCCCACTCAATCGTTGGCAATTTTATTTAAAATTGATTATCGCAGTTCTACCTGCGCTGATTTTGGGTGCTTTGTTTTCTGACACGATAGATGCTTTATTAGAAAGCCCCATGGTGGTTTCAATTACTATGGTATTGGGCGGTGTTGCATTAATCTTCATTGATTCTTTTTTCAAAAACCCTGCTATTTCAGTGGATGAACAAATAACCAATAAAAAAGCATTTATCATTGGTTTTTGGCAATGTGTGGCCATGATCCCTGGCGTAAGCCGAAGTGCAGCCAGTATTATTGGGGGTATGCAACAAGGATTAACTAGAAAACTAGCTGCTGAATTTTCTTTCTTCTTGGCAGTTCCAACAATGGCAGCAGCAACGGGCTACAAATTATTAAAAGCTTATACGGAAACGCCTGAATTGATTTTCACTCGCTCGAATATGATTTTATTGGGCCTTGGAAATATCGTAGCCTTTTTGGTCGCGCTATTGGCCATTAAATTTTTCATTACTTATTTACAGAAATACGGATTTAAACTATTTGGTTGGTACCGAGTAATTGTGGGAATGATATTAATTATTCTTATCTTGACCGGACACTTGAAATAAAACGCATGTCCACACAAACTGCCTCCAAAAAAGTAATCAATGGTTGGGCAATGTACGATTGGGGCAATAGTGCTTACAATTTAGTCATTACTTCTACTATTTTTCCTGCATACTACGAAGCCGTAACTGGAGACGGCAACGATAAAACTTTAAATGATACGGTAGTATTGTTTGGAAGAGAATTCGTAAATACTTCATTATACAATTATGCACTAGCAATTGCATTCATCATTGTTGCATTATTATCACCCATACTGTCTTCTATTGCAGATTACAAAGGCAATAAGAAACAGTTTCTGTTTTTCTTTTGTACGCTAGGTAGCATCGCTTGTTCTGCCATGTATTTTTACGACAAGACCAACTTAGCATTTGGATTGGCCTGTTTAATTATTGCTTGCATCGGATTTTGGAGCAGCTTGGTTTTTTATAATTCTTTCTTACCAGAAATTGCTGCCCCCGAAGACCGTGATAAAGTAAGTGCAAAAGGTTTTGCCATGGGCTATATAGGCAGCATGGTTTTACAAGTCATTTGCTTTGTGTTTGTTTTATCTCCTGATAGCTTTGGCATTACAGTGGGAAAAGCTTCACAAATTTCCTTTTTGTTGGTAGGAATTTGGTGGTGGGGATTTGCGCAGTTTGCGCTGAAAAGACTTCCTAAATCAGTACCAGCTGGAGGAACTAAATCAAACAGACAAATAATAGCAGGTGGATACAAAGAACTCAATAAAGTTTGGCAGCAATTAAAGTCGCTTCCCGTTTTAAGAAGATTCTTATTCTCCTTTTTCTTTTACAATATGGGGGTTCAAACAGTCATGTTGGTAGCCACCCTTTATGGAAAAAGTGAATTAAATATTCCTACCATTAATTTAATTATTGCCATTTTAATCATTCAATTGATTGCGATTCCTGGTGCATTTACAATCGCTTGGCTTTCTAAAAAAACCAGCAATTTTACCGCATTGATGATTACCATCGTTTTATGGATTGTACTTTGCGTAATCGGCTATTTGTTACCAAGAGATGGCATCAACGAATTTTATGGCTTAGCGGTTTTAGTAGGGTTCATCATGGGTGGAATTCAGGCTTTAAGTAGAAGTACTTATGCCAAATTAATGCCTGAAACAACCGATACCACCTCTTATTTTAGTTTCTACGATGTAACAGAAAAAATATCCATTGTAGTTGGTATGTTAAGTTTTGGCTACATCAATGAAATATCTGGTTCGCAAAGAAATTCAGTATTGGTTTTAGAAATATTTTTCATTATCGGTTTACTTATTTTAATTTCTGCAAATAAATTGCAATCCAAAAAGTAGTTCAATGAAATTGCACAGCATCAATCATAGTTATTTTAAATTAGACGGGGGTGCCATGTATGGCGTAGTTCCAAAATCGCTTTGGAATAAATTGAATCCAGCGGATGAAAATAATTTATGCAACTGGGCATTAAGAAGCTTGTTGATTGAAGACGATAATAAGCTCATATTGATTGATACCGGCATGGGCTTTAAGCAAGATGAAAAATTTTTTAGACACTATGGCATGAGTGAAACCATTGAATTAGATTCTGAATTGGAACGCCTAGGTTTCACTAGAAATGATATAACAGACGTGTTTCACACTCACTTACATTTTGATCATTGTGGAGGCAGTATAGAAAAAGTGAACAATCAATTAGTGACTTATTTTCCTAATGCTACTTATTGGAGCAACCCAATACATTGGGATTGGGCGGTGAATCCGAATGATCGTGAGAAAGCTTCATTTTTAAAAGAAAATATTTTACCCATCGAAGCCAGTGGTCAATTGAAAATGATTGACGCTCCCACCAATGAGTTTACGCAAGATGGACTATTAGAAAAAGTGTCATTCACACAGAATATCAGCATTCGTTTTGTAAATGGGCATACTAAAAGCATGATGCTCCCGCAAATCAATTACAAAGGCAAGACCATTGTTTATATGGCTGATCTATTACCTTCCGCTTCACATATTCCGCTACCCTATATAATGGGCTATGATATGTTTCCTTTAACCACATTGAAAGAGAAAAAATCATTCTTACAAGAAGCAGCGGAAGAAGGATATATTTTATTTTTTGAGCACGACCCATCTATTGAGTGTTGCACCGTTCACCAAACAGAAAAAGGTATTCGAATGAACCAAGCAATTCGTTTAGCAGATTTGTAAATTATCTTTTTGATATCATAGAGCTAAAGGGATAACGCAGATTTTTGTATCCCATCATGTCTACTTTTACACTGCCCACTACTATTGGGCTCTCAATTCTTAGTGGCACATGATTGGCGTCATCACTAACCCATACCGTCATTTTTTCTCCGCCCTCAAATAAAGTTCCTTTAACCAATAGTGGTTTGAATTTAATTGCATTGAATTTACCAAAACGGGTTTTGATGGTTTCTCTACCTAAATACTTAATGTATAAATTATAGACTTCATTGTCTAAAAACATAGTAAAAGGTATTCGATCTTCAGGCTTGTATTTTTCAAAGTCAATATTCCGCGCATAATATATAGCACTTAAAACATCTTGTACACAATTAGGCACTTTAACAGTGCCCTTTTCGCTGGTAGCAGTATTGGCGGTTCTATTGAAAGTTACATTTTCATTGATCTTATATCCGCCCTCATCTACATTTCGAATAAACTTGAGTGGTTGTAAGTTTGCCGTATCAATATAACTCTCGTATTTGTCCCTTACTTTAAAAATCCAATCATAACTACTATTAGAATTGCCTGCACCCACTAAATGATACACCGGTTGATTATTCATCTTTTCTGCATTAACCGAAAATGTTGCATTACCTGCATTCACATACAATCCAATCACGTTGTAAAAAACAGTAAATGAAATTTGCTCGCCACTTTGAAAGGCATAGTTTCTTATTCCGCAAAAGTCATCTCCTGCAGAAAGTGGCTTTACTAAAATCACTAATAAAACAGCAATTATTACTCTTTTAAAAACCATGTTACTTATTTCTAAAAATTTGTATCCCTAATATAAACAATGTACCGGCAATTGCTGGTAAGATTAAGTTAATTAACCAGATTCCTGCTGCAGCTACCACCATTCCAACCATATTATTGCTAACCAACCCAAATAAAATCAAACTGAGCTTACCTCTAATCCCAAGCTCTGCAAATGCAATAGTAGGGATAATACTCAGCAGCATTAACAATACACTAATTAATGCAAAAGCATCTAGCCACTGAATAGTAACATTAAAAACCGTTAGCAATAAATAATATTGAACAATAAAAATGCCATACCGAATAAAAGATAGCCACAAAAGCTGCCATAAATCTTTTTGTTGAAAGGATTCCAATTTTTCAAAGTAGTATTGATACTTGTTCACGAATGGAATTTTTCTAATTAATCCAAAAAGACTTTTTAATTTAAAATAAGCCAATATAAATACTGATATACCAATAAATACTAAATAATTAAAAGCCGCAATCCACTCAATTGGAATCCCTCCAATATTTTGCTGTTCATTTAAGATATCCAATCGCAAATACAACAAAGCAAAAGCACTTACCAAAATAGTAGCAATGATTTGAGCCATATTGCCAACAATGGATAAGGCAACACCTTGAATCCTGTTTCCATCACTCAAAAATGCAGCCCTAGCAACAGGCTCTCCCAAACGATTGACCGTGTTGAATCCTACAGACTGACCTGCTAATACAGATTTGAATGCAAATAAAAATGAAATTGGCTGAAGCCCTTTTAATTGCATTTGCCATTTTTTGGCTTCAATTCCCCAATTAAGTAACATCAACAGCACAACGAATATTATCTTTAAAAACTGAGGCCCTAAGAAAGCTTCAGTGATCATTTCCCAAGACTGTTTAATATCAGACTGCTGCCGAATTTGGTTGTAAATAGACCAAGATAACCAGATGAACAAAATTGGTCCAATTAAATAATTCAGCAACAGTTTAGTACGTTTTGTCAATCGGTTCTTTTTGTAAAGGTAAGCTTGTAGCTGATTTATCAATAATGCCTATTTTCACCTAAGAATGAAATACGACTCAGTTATTTTAGGGATTGATCCAGGAACTCAATTATTGGGATATGCTTTATTAGGCATTCGCAAAGGCAAACCTGAGTTGATTGCAATGGATACATTAAAGCTTACCAAGGAAAAAGATATTTATGCAAGACTTGAAATCATTTATAGAACCATTGCTGGATTAATTGCACAATACAAGCCCAATAGCTTCGCTATTGAAGCCCCTTTTTTTGGGAAAAATGTGCAGAGTATGCTCAAGCTCGGGAGAGCGCAAGGAGTAGCCATTGCAGCTTCTATGCAATCGCAAATTCCTGTAACTGAATATGCCCCTAAAAAAGTAAAACAATCTATTACAGGGAATGGTAATGCAGACAAAGACCAGGTTTGGAAAATGCTTCAATTAACCTTGAACATCGAAAAAAAGCCAGTCTATTTTGATGCAACCGATGCCCTTGCCGTAGCACTTTGTCATTTTTATCAAAGCAATAGCCCATTGGCTCTTAAAGGCAAAGCTTTAAAAGGCTGGGGCGACTTTATTGCAAAAAATGAGGGAAGGGTTAGGAAGTAACTTACTTGTTAAACTCAGTTAAAATACTTTGTTGCACCAATAGCAATTCTTCTTGGCTTAATGATAATTTACCTCGAGTAAAATTCAAGTCATCGGCGCTGTTAATGGGAACCAAGTGCATATGTGCATGCGGCACTTCTAATCCCACCACACTTATACCGCAACGATTACAAGGAAAGGCTTTTTCTATTGCCTTGGCAATGGGTTTTGCAAACAATAGCATTTGAGCTAAATAGTCTTCAGGCAAATCAAAAAAATGATCAACTTCAACTTTTGGTATTACTAATACATGACCTTTTACCAAAGGAAAAATGTCTAAGAATGCAAAGAACTGCTCGTTCTCTGCAATCTTATAACAAGGTATTTCTCCAGCAATGATTTTCGAGAAAATAGTCATGGAAAATGATTAAACGGTGATTTCTTCCACCCTGAATTTAATGATGCCATTAGGCGCTTGCACTTCAGCCACTTCACCTCTTACTTTGCCCAACAAGCCCTTTCCAATGGGTGATGATGCAGAAATTTTACCCAACTTTAAGTCGGCTTCTTTTTCACCAACGATTTGATAGGTAACCACTTTCTTAGTGGCCATATTGGTAATAGTTACCTTCGTCAAAATGGTCACTTTACTGGTATCAATTGTACTGGTATCTACAATTTTTGCATTGGCAATAGCCCCTTCCAATTGTTTAATTTTTGCTTCTAGCATGCCCTGTGCCTCTTTTGCAGCATCGTATTCTGCATTCTCTTTTAAATCACCTTTCTCTCTTGCCTCAGCAATTGCTTTAGAAGCAGCAGGACGGTCAACAGATTTCATTTTCTGCAATTCCTCGCGCATCTTATCGAAAGTCTCTTTCGTAACATACATATTGGTTTCACTCATAGTACCCGGCTTTAAGATTGGTAAAAAAAAATACAACGCCACATTTGACTGCGACGTTGCATAAATACAAAGGTAGGGAATTAATCATTCCATGGCTCAAAATGGGATTTATAAAAAATTTGGTGATTAAAAAGAAAGCCTTACTTTTACTGTGTACTATTACACTAATACACTAAAAATGATCCAATTTAACAATGTCAGTTTTGGGTACTCCAAACAAAAACTACTTTACGCCAATATTAATCTAGAATTGAGCGCAGGTAGTGTTTATGGGCTATTGGGTAAAAATGGAGCTGGAAAATCAACCTTATTAAAACTCATGGCAGGATTAGTATATCCACAGCATGGAAAACTATCCGTTTTCAATGCCGACCCTACTAAAAGAGACCCATCTTTTTTGCATGAGGTATTTTTTATCCCGGAAGAAATTGATACCCCCGCTATTCATGTACTTGATTTTGGCGCTGAACATATGCCCTTTTATCCAAAATTCAACAACGACCAATTCTTGTATTATTTAAAGGAGTTTGATATTCCAATGACCAACCTGAACAATATGAGTTTTGGTCAAAAGAAGAAGGTATGGATTGCATTAGGTATGGCATCGAATGCATCACTCATTATTTTAGATGAACCAACCAATGGATTGGATATACCATCCAAAAGAAAGCTTCGAAAATTAATCGCAAGTGTTATTAACGAAGAAACCTGCATGATCATCAGTACACATCAAGTGAAAGACTTAGACAGTTTGATTGACAAAATTATTCTAGTTGACGAAGGCGAGATAATTGTAAATACCGATACTGAATCCATCACCCAAAAATTAGTGTTCAAACTGTCACAAAGTATTTCAACTACAGATCAATATCTATACTACGAAAGTAGTTTAGCGGGTCATTTGATTGTGAAAGAAAGAACAATGGAAGATGAAGCTACCAAACTAGATCTTGAACTGTTCTTTAATGCAGGAATCAACAACAAAAATGGATTTAAACAACTTTTCAATTAATGGCTATGAATAACCAGTTTAGTTTTAGTAGGGCATTACTTCTGTTAAGAAAAAATTTAAAAGAAAATGGTAAAAGCTATTTGCTCATGTTTATAGCGGGCTTTGGCATTATCTTATTAATCTACGGATTATTAATTGTTGGTAGTTTCCATAATATGTTTCCAACAGGGGATAGAAAGATGCTTTTCACCATCGGACTCTTTTTAGGAGGGACTTTATTTTCTGCTAGTTTCTATAGTTTTTTTAAATCGCAACCAAAAACCATTCAATTCCTTTTATTACCAGCAACTACGGGTGAAAAACTATTGATCGGTTTCATTTTAACCCAAATCGTATACATTATCGTCTTTTTGGTAAGCTTTACCAGCATAGACTGGCTCATGTGTACCATTTATAATGAATTTGTATCGATACCAAAATGGATTATTGAACAAGAGAAGCATTATTATAAAGCAGCATACTTATTTAATTCAGATACCGTGCTCATAAAAGAAATATTGGTCATGTACTTTATCACTACTTCCATTGCGCATTTAGGATCGCTGAGTTTTATCAATAATGCTTATGTCAAAACCGTGATCCTATTTATTCTAACGGTTGTTGCACTGATGTTTTTAAACAATAAAATGCTGGGGTTAATGATTCCAGAACCTATTATGCCGCACGGAAAATATTTCACAGATTCTTTTAGAATTGGTGATAAACATCAGCCTACTGGAATTGTAATATTACCTAGCAACTGGCATACAATAATCGCATTTTTTTTACCAATATTTATATACGTCAGTTGCTGGACAATGAGCTACTTGAAAATTAAAGAAAAGCAGATCTAAACTAAAAAGAGCCAATGAATTTTCATTCAAATAAAGCCATATACATACAAATTGCCGATCTGATTTGCGAAAAGATTCTTGCTGGAACATTCAAAGAAGAGGAAAGAATTCCTTCTGTAAGAGAATTGGCGGTTGATTTAGAAGTGAACCCTAATACGGTGATGAGAACCTATGAATACTTACAGGATTTAGATATAATATCCAATAAAAGAGGGGTGGGCTTTTTTGTGAAAACCAACAGCATAGAAAGAGTTACAATCTATTTAAGAAAAGAGTTTATGGAACAGGAATTGCCCAACTTGTTTAAGAATATGAAAATTCTAGCAATCAATATCAATGAATTAGAAAAACTGTATCAACAATATCTGCAGCACAACATAAAAAATAACAATGAAAAAAAGTAATATTCTATTGACCATCACCCTCTTGATTGTTTGTATTTGCTTTATTGCAGTTAATATTAAATTGAAAATGGAATATAAAAAAGGGGCAATTCAATCAGTTATTCAAAAGAAAATGTTGCCCATTTTCCATCATATAAAAGAACTCAACAGTTTAAAAAACGTCGACTATACCTATAAGCCCTTTATTAATATTTATGAAAGAAAAGACACAAGTGCTATTGCATTTAATTTTTATAACCCGATTGGTTTTAACTATTTCGTAAAAAATGATACACTATACCTCAAGGCTGATTCTTCATTTGATGGGGGTATTCCTGCGATTAGTATTTATTGTAAAAACTTGAAGTCATTAATTACTAGTAATTCTACTGTTACGCTAAATAATTATAAAACCGACAGTATATACCTTGAATCCAATAAATACGCTAGCATCAATGCAATAGAACTCAATAGCAAGTCTATAAAATTAAAAGCGCAAGACAATTCAACATTGACCGTTTCAGCAACAGATACCATTGGAAGAGGAGAAATTAGCGCCCTAAATAATGCAACAATAAAAATGAATAATCTTTACTTTAAAGAGCGATTGATAAGTGTTGATTCATCCGCATCACTAACTGTCACTGGAAAAACGTTGAAGGCTTTGAATAAAGTTCAGTTTTAAATACTAGATAGATGGAGTTTTTCCAAAATCACTTCAGCCATTTTTAAATAGGCTTCATGACTATAGCCAGCTATATGTGGAGTAATTACCACATTGGGCATAGCTGTCAAGCTAAGCAACTCTGCTTGCTCTTGTTCATTGTAGTTGCGTAGTTGTTCATTTTCTAATACATCTAAGCCTGCTGCCTTTATTTTCTTTGTTTCTAATGCAGTAATTAGGGCTGTTGTATTGGTGACTTTACCTCTACAGGTAGATATAAAATAGGGTTGACGCTGCAGCCGATTAAAAAAATCATTCCCAGCAAAATGTTTGGTTTCAGCAGTTAGGGGGAGATGAAGGCTGATGATTTCTGCTTCAGCCGCTACCGCTTCAATAGTTGATTCTTCTACATATCCTTGGCTAAATCCAGTTTTATATTTATCAACTGCAAGGACTCTTACATTAAAGGGTTGCAACAAACGAGCAAAAGCAGACCCTGTATTTCCATAGCCAATGATGCCAACGGTTCTACCTGACAGTTCATCTGCACGGTTTTCATCACGCAACCATAAACCCTGTTTAATTTCAGCGTAACTGCTGCTGATCCTATTCATGAGATTCAGCAATAAACCCAATGTATGTTCGGCTACCGCATTGCGATTACCCTCAGGGCTACTTTCGCATTGAATCCCCTTGCTTTCTGCATAAGCAACATCAATCAATTCCATCCCACTACCCAGCCTTCCAATCCATTTTAAGTTGGGAGCTGCATCAATTATTTCGCGATCTATTTTTAATCGAGTGGTTACAATCAACCCAACTGCATCTGTAATTAAATATTTTAACTCTTCGTAAGTAATTGCAGGTTGATAAATAACAATAAACTGTTTTGCTTTTAAGGTATCAACTAAATATGGATGAACTTTTGCAGTAACAATTACTTTCATATTAATTCCTTTATCCCATTTTAAAAGTAAGGGCGGCAAACTCTTCCACCGTCAGCTGTTCAGCCCTTTTTGTAAATATTTCTTCTTGCAAAACAGCTGCATCAAAAAATGGTTTCATTGGATTACGCAACATTTTTCTTCGTTGCCCAAATGCTGCTTTTACTAAAGTAAAAAATGCTTTTTCTGACCTTACCGCAACAGGCGTTTCTTTTCGTGTTAATCGAATTACTCCACTCATCACTTTAGGGGGTGGATTAAAACTTTCGGGTGGCACATCAAATAAATATTCTACTTCGTAAAATGCTTGAACCAATACACTTAATATACCATACACTTTGGTATGGGGCTTCGATACAATTCTTTCCGCTACTTCTTTTTGAAACATCCCAATCATTACTGGTATCTGTTCTTTCCATTCAAGTACCCTAAATACAATTTGCGTAGAAATATTATAAGGGAAATTGCCCACCAATGTAAACTGGTTTTCGAATGGTACGGGAATATCTAAAATGCTACCCTCAATAATCGCTTCTGCTAAAACAGGATATTGTACTTTTAAGTAAGTTACTTTTTCCCTATCCAGCTCTACTGCTTTAAATTGTTTGATGGGAAGTTTTAACAAATGCTTGGTTAAAGCACCAGCACCTGGCCCTACTTCTAGTACTTGTGTTAAATCGGCTACTTGCACAGCAGTAACAATTTGCTTGCAGATGGCTTCATTAGTTAGGAAATGCTGACCCAGCGACTTTTTGAGCGTATATTGCATGACTGCAAAAGTAGTATTTTAGCACCCTAAATAATGGCTCATGAGTAATGAAATGCAAAAACCCGTAATTGGCTTTACCTGCGGAGATTTAAATGGTATAGGGCTTGAATTGATTATTAAGACTTTTATAGACCAAAGAATACTCGATTTCTGCATTCCTATTGTGTTTGCAAGCAATAAAAGCATGAATTTCTATAGAAAAGGAATACCCGATGCTAATTTCAATTGCACCAATATCAATAATTTCAGCAGAATCAACCCCAAGCAAGTAAATATTTTTAACGTATGGGAAGAAGAAGTAGTGATTACCCCTGGCGAGCTAAATGAAATAGGTGGTCAATATGCATTGAAGTCTTTAGAAGAAGCTACCAAGGCATTAAAAGAAGGGCATATTCATGGATTGGTGACCGCCCCTATTCATAAGAAGAATATTCAATCAGAAAGTTTTCATTACAGCGGTCATACCCCTTATTTCAAAGCATTCTTTGAGGTGAACGATGTAGTTATGTTGATGGTTGCCGAAAATATGCGGGTGGGTTTGGTAACAGAACATGTAACGGTTGAAGAGGTAGCCAAACATATCACTAAAGAAAATATCCTTAGCAAATTGCAGATCATCCATCAGTCTTTGAAAAAAGACTTTGGCGTAGACAAACCTAAAATTGCAGTACTTGCGCTCAACCCGCATGCAGGTGATGATGGCTTAATCGGAAAAGAGGAAATGGAAATCATTAAACCTGCCATACAAGAAGCAAAAAATAAATTGTTGGTATTTGGCCCCTACCCAGCGGATGCCTTTTTTGCTAGAGGGATGCATGAAAAATTTGATGCAGTGTTAGCCATGTATCACGACCAAGGATTAATTCCTTTTAAATCACTGGCTTTTGGCGAAGGAGTTAATTATACTGCAGGCTTACCTGTTGTAAGAACCAGCCCTGACCACGGAACTGCATTTGATATTGCGGGAAAAGGAAAGGCAGACCATGCTTCCTTTATTGCTGCTACTTTTGAATGCATCGATATCCTTAACAGAAGGATGGGTTATGCAGACAGAAATAGAAATCCGCTAAGAAAAATTAGCGCTAGAATGTTGGCCAATGCCGTAGATGAAAGAATAGAAGAAAACGAAGGATAATACCATGATTTATATAGAGAATAATCAACTAAAAATTGCCATTTCAGAAAAGGGTGCAGAGCTTCAAGAAATATTTAGCAAAGAAACACAGCTAGATTATTTATGGAGTGGTGATGCTACATTTTGGGGGAAGAAAAGTCCTGTACTATTCCCCATTGTAGGCACTTTAAAAAACAACCAGTTTACCCATAACGGTGAAAGTTATCAGCTGGGTAGGCATGGTTTTGCAAGAGATAAATCATTCAAACTTACAGAGTCGAGCAGCAATCGTGTTTGCTTAACTTTAGACGCAGATGGAGAAACTTTGACACAATATCCTTTTCTATTTAGATTAAATATTGTTTACGAAATAATTAAAAACAAACTCAGCTGCAATTATCAAATTACCAATATTGATGTAAAGCCACTGCATTTTTCAGTTGGTGCTCATCCAGCATTTAAAGTGCCTTTAGAAGAAGCCTATCAATTCAATGATTATTATCTTGAATTCAACCAATCAGAATCCGCTGGTAAATGGCCTATCACTGCGGAAGGTCTTATTGATGAAAACCCGGTACCCTTTTTTCATAGCAACAATAGGATTAATTTAAGCAAGGAATTATTTTATGGCGACGCCTTAGTATTTAAGCAATTGGAATCTTCTTCTATTCGTTTATGCAACGATCAATCTAAACATGGATTTACTTTTTCATGGACCGAATTTCCTTTCATGGGCATTTGGAGTGCAAAAGACGCCCCCTTTGTTTGTCTTGAGCCTTGGTGTGGTATAGCTGATTCTGTGAATGCAACAGGTGAGCTTAGAGAAAAAGAGGGTATGATCCTATTAACCCCAGGACAAAGCACCGATAGAACCTGGGCTATTGAATTATACTAACTATTTAAAAATTGCATCACTTAACCCAGTGTTGATAGTGTATGCAGTATAGTTAATTTCAACGCGTCCTTTTTTACCTTTCATTTTGTCTTTAACTGCCTTATCTGTATCATCAAACTCTAAAGTAATTCCTTTGGGGAGCTTGTAGTCTTTTGCATTAAAGCTAAACAATACTTTATCGGGCAATCCATAAGATGCATATTTACCATACTGCAATTCCATTTCGTAAGTACCATTCTCACGAGTAGTTGTTACCGATTTACGTATTAACAAATTGGTTTCATCAATATATAAAGTTGATAAAATAATTTCACCTGCATCTGCTTCAGGCAATAGCTTCACTATTCTAACAGGCGTATTCCCTACTGTACTCATTCCTGCATCTATTGCTACAAATCCAGTTTGCATAATCATGCTGCCAATATTAATACTTACTCCTCCCTTTGGCAATACAGAAATTCCACCATCCCTTTGTAGTTTGAATTTATCGGGGCTTTTGAAAAACACTTTAACTCTGCCGATAGGCGCTTTAATGAAAGCCACATCGGTTTTCATTTTTCCATCAGCTGTATAATCTTTTACTTTCTCTAATTTGGCTTTTACTTTCATTACCAAGGCATTCATGTCTTGTGCATGTAAAGCCGTTGAAAGAAATAGAGTAGTAAAAAGGACCAAAAAATTTTTATTCAATTTCATCTTCATAAACGGGTGATTAACTGAGAATATCTTTTTTTCTAAATAACCAAACAGCACTGCCCACAAACAAAACAATGTGAACAGCTAAAACCGTTGCAGATCGGATGATTTTATCTGGATATTGAATACTTCCAATAATTGCTTCGTTGGCATCGTTCACCTTGAAGTCAAAAAACTCCTTCCAGGTAATCATATGGGTAGTAAACAAATAAGGCTTAATTAAATTAAACAAAGGAATATTCATGGTACTCAGAATAGTACAAACAATAATCACACTCATGGTTGCAACGATTGGACCAATTGAGTTTTCTGCAAAAAAAGATAAAAAAAATCCCAATGCTGCAACGGTAACCATCGCCAGTGCAGCAAAACAGAATGCTCCAGCATAACGCCAAAAAACATCTGACTCTTTTACAATTACTACATAACTACTCTTCATCAAGAATAAATCATCCGTACCAAAAATCAACATGCTTAAAAACAAGCCCATGATAGCAATCCATATCAATAACAGCAAAGTATAAATAACAGAAGCTATAAACTTTGCCATTACAATAGAAGTTCTTGACTGTGGTTTAGTCAATAAGATTCTTAAAGTACCCATATTGGCTTCACCCGAAATCATATCCGCTGCAATTAATGCAATCAACAATGGCACATGTACCAGTAAAAGTTGCAGAATAACATAGCAAATAAAATAGCCATTTAATATTTTACCATCTACACTAAATGAATTGGCAAAATCGGCCATTACAAAATCGGCATATTCTTTACCATCCACCAATAATCCCAATTGGATTACACCAATTAGTGCAGTAATAGCAGCAAAAGACAAATAGGTTCTTGGCCTTTTAAATACTTTGTATAACTCAATTTGTAAATGTTCCCACATGTTGTTTTCCTGCTGTTACTTGTAAAAAATAATCTTCCAGACTATGTCTTGCCTGCAAGGAATAAATATCAACGCCTGAAGCTGCCAACATTCTATTGAAGTTGGGTATATCTTCTTTGTTTAATCCAACCATGATTTGCCCATCTCGTTCAGGCAATAAATTGTTCGCCCATTTAGAGGACTGTATGGTTTGTATAGCTGATTCATTATTGGCTACACTTATTTGTAAAATGGTTTGTTGATCATTAAACAATTCTGCAGAACTGCCCTCCACTAATTTTTGGCCTTTATCAATAATTAAAATTCGAGTAGCAATTTGTTCAATTTCATTTAACAAATGAGAAGAGACAATCACTGTTTTTTTCATTTCCCTCGATAAAATCAAGATCAGATTCCTGATATCAGCTATCCCTTGTGGATCAAGACCGTTGGTGGGTTCATCTAAAATGATTAACTGCGGATTATGAACTAATGCAATCCCGATTCCCAAACGTTGCTTCATACCCTGAGAAAATGTCTTCACGGTATCATGCGCCCTTGAAGCAAGACCCACCATTTCCAATTGTTCCATCAACATTTTATTGGTTGGCTTTACTCCACTCAATTTAGCAAACAACTTCAAATTTTCGTAAGCTGATAGGTATTTGTAAACATCGGGCTTTTCAATTACGGCACCGATTTGTTGCAAGATTTCTTTGCGGTGTTTATTTAGATCATATCCGAATATGGATATCTCACCACTGGTAGGGGTGATTAGCGTCAATAACATTCTTATTGTAGTACTTTTTCCTGCGCCATTTTGACCCAGAAATCCATATACATCGCCCGATTCAACCGAAAAAGAGAGTTGATTAACTGCGGTGAGGTTATTGAATTGCTTAGTGAGTTGGGAAACTTTTACTATTTGTTGCATTGAATTGTATAACAACAAAACTAGTTAAGATGTTTAAACTTTTAGGTATTCTTGAAGCGCTTTCACATAATCTTCAAAAGCTTTAATGCCTTCAGGGGTAACTTTACAAGTAGTTTGAGGGTAATTGTCCTTGAATTGTTTTACCACTTCTATATAGCCCGCATCTTTTAGTTTTTGAACCTGTACACTTAAGTTACCAGCAGTAGCATTTGTTTTCTCCCTTATAAAGGTGAATTCAGCTTCTTTAACGCTAATGAGTAAACTCATTACGGCCAACCTAAGCTGCGAATGCAATATGGGATCAAGTTCTTTAAACATTGGCTCTAGTCTAGGCTAGGTATTTGTTTCTTAAAATGATACCAGGAATAAACCAGCAAACCAATGCCGAAGCAGATCCTAATAACATATCATATTTACTCTCAGTAAATAGACTGAGCATAAAAAAACCATAAGTAATTAGCGCACCAATTTTCATGGGGTTAAACTTTTTCACCATTCCCGTAACCATGGTTGGAAAAGCATAAATCAAAATATAGACAGAATAAAGGGAGGGTGTAAATGGTCTAATTATTTCGTCCGGACGTCCATCTGCGTAATGCTTCATCATCGTAAAACCCTCTTGTGAAAAATATTTTTCGGTTTGAACCGGTACTATATTCTGGTAAAAACTCAATGCAAAAATACTGATGCCAAAAACCAGCCAAACAGCGTTTACTACATCTTCGTCGTATTGCTTTGCTTTTAAATTTTTCTTCTCTTTAATTGAAATGTATACTTGAGGAACAATAGCGGCAAATACCAACCACCAAATATCAATCACTAATGTGAAGTCATATTCTCTTTGTAAATAACTCACGAAAGAAGCAATTGAAACTACAGCTCCCCACAACAAAGAACCAATGCCCGTATCGTGGTAGCTCCCTTTTGCTTTTTTGATCATTTCAGCGATTAGCTGTAAACTCTCTTGTTCCGAAAATTTAGTTTCATTAGCCATTGAAAGAATTTTTAAACTTTGCACGTAATATATAACCAGGAATAATCCAAGCGCTAACCACTGCTGGTAATAGCAACAAGATTATTTCTTTTGAAGAAATATAAACTGCTAAAACAGACAAGCCCCAACAAACAATACCACCTATTTTTAGTGGGGTAAAACGCATAATGGCCCCTGTTAAAAAAGTAGGCATGCCATACAATAACAAAATGAGCGCATACATCAATTGCCAACCTCCCAGCTTCAATGAAATAAAAGAAACTAATCCCATACTAATTCCAAACACCATCCAAACATAACCAATCATTTCATCGGTATAAGTTTTTACAGTTTCCTTTTTCTCTTTCTGTTTTAAATAGTAGAATTGATACCCTAGAGCAACAAGGGTTAGCATCCAAATTAGTCCAGTGTTCGCACCCAAAGAAGTATAGCTAAGCAAAGCATACTGCCCTAATGAGCAAGTGAAAATTATCCACCCCCATAAAAGATACAGGGTACCATTTTCAGAGTACCTATTTTGCGCTTTATTAATCATGCTTTCAATTAAAGCAAGACTAGATTGGGCAGACAGTTGCTCTTGATGACTCATACAATCAGTTTAAAAATATAAAGATACCCCTGCCAAATTTAGCAGGGGTAAAATAGATACACAAATTACTGACAAGCAGCCAATAATTGCGCTGCTTGCTCCTTACCCCAACTTGGATGTAATGCAGATGAAGGCTTAAAATTTTCGAATAATTCAACCGACTTTTCAAATAGTTTTTTGGCAACTGCTTTTCCCCCACCAAACGCTTCCGGCACATTCATTAAATACTGGCCTTCTAATAAATACGGTCGAGGGTTATTCGGATCAATCGCTTTTGCTTTTGCTATAGCTTCAGCAGCAATAGCACCATACGATTGCCATCTGCTCATTGGATCTACTACCAATTGCATCACTGCAACTTGCTGCTTTAAACAAAAAATTTCTGCATTGTCTTTTTCAATTGCTTCAGCTTTTGCAATCAACGCATTCACTTTTTCAGCTACTTTGTCTTTATCCGCAGATGGGTTCATAAATGCAGCAATCGTATAATTTCTAGCAGCATAATAATAAGGCAACCACTGTGTTTTTTCCGCATCGCCCACTCTTTCAAAAAAGGATGCAGTAGCATTCATTTCATCAGCAGTTTTGCTTTCTTTCATTTTAGCCAATCCATTCTGCATAGCAGACTCAAATTTGGTTTGTGCATTTAATCCAATGGTTACAAAAAGTGCAACAGTCAATAATAGTTTTTTCATGTTATAAAATTTAGGTGTTGAGTTGATTTATTTATTTTTTAATTTTTGGTATTCATTTTCAACATCATTGATGCGATTTCCTTGGTATGCTTTAAGGTATTGAAAAACCAATCCTAAACCCCAACCAAGGATGGGCCAAATGGGCCAGAAATAATCTAGATTTTCTTTAGATCCAAAATACCATACCCCAATTAAGAAAAGATTTACAAAAACATAGCTTAATACACTCCTTTTAAAGCCAACTCTTTCTTTGGCAATTTGCCAGAGTACTTCATCTTTTGGTTCGTTGATATTTGTGTTATTCATGTTGTTAAGTTTTAAAATTTATTAAAGATTATTATTGATATTTTGTTGAGAACGATCTACACCCCAGCTAAGAAAAATACCTAAGAAAAAACTTCTGTCTGCTGGAGGATTCACTTCTGAGCGAATCAAGTCTCCATTGGTATCTCTTAAACGACCACTGTAATTGTATCCAAAAATTTGTCGTTCGTTAAATACGTTGTTTACACCTAGTACAACTACTGCATTGGCTTTTCCAATTTTAGGTAACCAATTCAAGCTAAAATTATTGGAACTGTATCCGATGGTTCTATCTACTAAAAAGTCTTTTTGAGATCTGTTCGGATTAAAATAAGGTCTACCTGTACTCCAATTATAACTCCAGTTAACACCGAACATATTTTTAACCCAGAATTTTTTCAAAACCACACTTCCACTATGGGTTGCAGCGAATGTTGGTTGCACCAAAGCAGTGTAATTATTGTAATCTCTTTTGGTATCTAGGTATGAATAACTGATCCAGTAATCAAAGTTTTTGAATGTTTTTCTATCTCTCCAGAAAAGCTCAATCCCTTGTGCATAACCTAATCCCGCATTGCTAACTGTTGTAGGAAAACTGTTAGAGGTTTTTAATAAACTTACATAGTCTTTATAAAATGCTTGAGCACGAAATGTATAATTATTAGAAATATGTTGATAGGTTAGTATATAGTGATCTGCTCTTAAAAAATCAACTCCAAACTGATTAATTAAATATCTTCTTTCGGGAGTTTGATAAAAAATACCATAGTCTGCAGACACCTGACTATTCTTTCCAAGTTTATAAGATAATGCCATTCTTGGGGCTACATTCATTTTATTTAATAAGCTACTATGCTCTACTCTCACACCAGGACGGAAAGCCAATTCATTCGTTATATATAAATCCGCTTCAGCAAATCCTGCAGTATAAAAATCATTCACTTTTGAAGGGAAAAATCCATTGATATTTTGGAAACGACTACTGTCCGAATTATTCCATACTTCTGTACCAAAACGTAAAGTATTAATAGAACCAAATCTCTTGTCTACTACAACCCTAGCTTGAAGCATCCACTGGTGTGCATTTAAAGAAAATCCGGTTTGATCAATTACTGGAATATTGGTTTTAGGAACTGCTTGATATTGTTGATTTTGAACCTGTGTAAGAATCTCGTCTTTATTATAACTTATGCTGGCAGCAATATTCATTTTCCAACCATTCCCTAAAAACTGTCTAAAGCTAACATTGGTGAATAAATTTTGATTCTTTAAGCTAAACGCATTCCATAATCCAATACTGTCTAAAGATGGATTTCTTACCCCCAGGGTTCCTGAGTTATAATAAGCATAGAGTTTAAATACGCCATTCTTTTTTGTTTTAAAACGATAGTTAATATCTGCAGTATGAAAATCAGGAACTTTAAAAAAGTCAGGTGCTTGTGGAACTAATTTTTGATACACCGCTAGGTTTGTCCAGTTATAACTGAATCCATAACTTGATTTTTTATTTTCAGCCACTTGCTGCAAACCAACTGTAGCAAACAAAGGAGAAAGCCCTACTTGTAATTCCGATTTTTCTGGAATGTCTAAACTCTCTAAGCTTAATACACTACTTAAAGCTTGTCCATATAAAGCAGAATATCCTCCACTACTGAATACGGTGCCACTGAATAAGAAAGGAGAAAATCTTCCCCTTTGAGCGATTCCAGGTACACTGCTATAAAAGAAATTATTCACTACTGTTCCATCGATGATTATTTTAGCTTCTTCAGCAGATCCACCTCTTATAAACAGTCCTTCTTGCTCCCCTACTTTTTGTGCACCTGGCAAAGTTTGTATGGTTGCTGATATATCAGCATTTGCTCCAGCGGTTGTTGCAATATCCAACGCTTTTAAAACGGTACCCTTTTTCTTGTCGCTTGCTTCGTATGAACCTGCTGTGATAATGACTGCCTTTAATTCGTTTATTTCCTCTTTTAAAATAAAACTGATTACCACCGAATCTGTTCCTAATACAATAGGGAGCTCCATTGATTTATACCCAATATTACTAGCCACCAATAGCGCGTTCCCTTTTTCAGTTGTTTTAAATGAGAAAGACCCGGTGGAATCAGACATTGTTCCATCATAGCTGTCTTTGATAGAAATATTTGCGCCTGCTAAAATGCGACCCTTATTATCTCTTACCGTTCCTTTTACCAGAACTTGAGCTTTTAACAAGCAAGCCAACATCATTCCCGCTATAAAAATTAAAAATGCTTTCATTGTGTGTTTTTGACAAGACAAACGTAGACTAGTTTATTTTATAAACCAAATTATTTTATAAATATTTATTCAATTAATAAACTTTTAAGGCATGTAAACTGTTTAAATATTGATAATGAATCACTTATGAACAATAAGGCTGTTTTTCTGACTGCCCAATGGGAGTATCTAGTAATGTTGAATTACGAAATTCCTCCTGAAATCCTGTTTCCTTACTTACCAAAAGGGACTGAAGTAGACTTATTTGATGGAAAAGCCTTAGCAAGTGTAGTTGGATTTCTATTTAATGAAACAAAAGTATTTGGCATCAAATGGCCATTTCATACCAATTTTGAAGAAGTCAATCTACGGTTTTATGTAAAAAGATTTGATGGGGTAAAATGGAAAAGAGGTGTAGCATTTATTAGTGAAATTGTTCCAAAACATATGATTGCATGGATGGCAAATGCATTATACAATGAACATTACAGCAGGATGCCTATGCAGCACCAAGCACATATTGAAAATAATTTTTTACAACTAAACTATGAGTGGCAAAATAAGCAACAATGGAATAGTTTAAAAGTTAAAGCTCTTAACCGCCCACAACCCATTACTCCTAATACCCAAGAAGAATTTATTTTTGAACATTATTGGGGATACAATCAACTCAATAAAAACACCCTAATAGAATATGGAGTAGAGCATCCAAGTTGGGAAATCTTTCCAGTTACCTATTATGAACTTAATGCAGATATTGCTAGTTTATATGGATCAGCTTTTGTACCCTATTTAACTAGAAATCCTGAAAGCGTAATGTTGGCAAAAGGTTCTGCTGTTACCATTCGTAAACCAAGCTTTTATAAAGTATAAAAAAAGAGGTTGTCTTATTCAGACAACCTCTTTAGTAGAATTCAGAACAGTTTATTTATACTGCTCACTTATGCTTTTGGCTAGATCAGTCATTTTCTTAAGACCATCTTCAGGAAGGTTTCCTTTTTTGAATTCAGCTAGCACATCAGGTAATTTATTTTCCATCTCCATCAAGAAATGTGCTTCAAATTCTTTTACCTTTTTAACTGCTACTTCACGCAATAAACCTTGAGTTCCCAAGTAGATTATTGCCACTTGTTTTTCAACAGTAAATGGAGTGTATTGTGCTTGCTTTAATATTTCAACGTTTCTTGCACCCTTATCAATTACTGATTTGGTTGCAGCGTCTAAGTCTCCACCAAATTTAGAGAATGCTTCAAGCTCACGGTAAAGGGCTTGGTCTAACTTAAGTGTACCAGCCACTTTTTTCATAGACTTAATTTTCGCATTACCACCCACACGACTTACAGAAATACCTACGTTAATAGCCGGACGAATACCAGCGTTAAACAAGTTACCTTCCAAGAAAATCTGACCGTCTGTAATAGAAATTACGTTGGTAGGAATATATGCAGATACGTCACCTGCTTGCGTTTCAATGATTGGTAATGCGGTTAAAGAACCACCACCTTTAACTAAATGCTTGATAGACTCAGGAAGGTCATTCATGTTTTTAGCTACATCATCGTTGGCAATTACTTTTGCAGCTCTTTCCAATAAACGGCTATGTAGATAGAATACGTCTCCTGGATATGCTTCACGTCCTGGAGGTCTTCTTAATAACAATGAAACTTCACGGTATGCAACCGCTTGTTTTGATAAGTCATCAAATACAATTAAGGCTGGTCTACCGGTATCTCTAAAGAATTCACCAATTGCTGCACCCGCAAATGGAGCATAGAATTGTAATGGAGCCGGATCAGATGCAGATGCTGCAACGATTGTTGTGTAAGCCATTGCACCATTGTCTTCTAAGGTTTTCATAACCCCAGCAACAGTGGATGCTTTTTGACCAATCGCAACATATATACAATATACAGGCTTACCTGCGTCAAAGAATTCCTTTTGGTTAATAATGGTATCAACGCAAATTGCGGTTTTACCAGTTTGACGGTCACCAATAACCAACTCACGTTGACCACGACCTACTGGAATCATTGCATCAATTGCTTTAATACCAGTTTGTAATGGTTCTTTTACTGGCTCACGATAGATTACCCCTGGTGCTTTACGCTCCAATGGCATTTCATATAATTCACCTTGGATAGGACCTTTACCATCAATAGGCTCCCCTAAAGTATTGATTACACGACCAACTACTCCCTCACCTACTTTGATAGAAGCAATCTGACCTGTTCTTTTTACTTTAGCACCTTCCTTGATACTTCCACTGTCTCCCATTAATACCACACCCACATTATCTTCTTCAAGGTTAAGGGCAATTGCTTTAACACCGTTTTCGAATACTACCAGTTCACCGCTTCGTACACCGTTAAGGCCGTACACACGGGCAATACCATCACCCACCTGCAATACGGTTCCTACTTCTTCTAGTTCGGC
Organism: Sediminibacterium sp.; assembly: GCF_051860225.1. Taxonomy (GTDB): domain Bacteria; phylum Bacteroidota; class Bacteroidia; order Chitinophagales; family Chitinophagaceae; genus Sediminibacterium. Next base: position 1,364,206 of record NZ_JBHYEI010000001.1, on the reverse strand, counting down.
AGAAGCATTGAAATTGCTGAGTTGCTGTCTCAGTATCGCTGATATTTCATCTGGTTTAATATCTACCATTTTGTATGATTTAAAAGTTGATCTTAATGTATTGATTATCTAATATTGGCTACAAATTGATTCTGAAGGAACTGTTTTTTAATTTCACGCAAATCATTTGCAATACTTGCATCTATTTGCTTATTATTAAATTCCAACACGAACCCACCAATTAATTTTTGATCTACTACTGTTTCTAATTCTACAGTAATAAAATCATTGGCCTTTTGCACACGCTCCTTAATTGAGTTTTTCAACTCTTCAGAAACAGGTACAGCAGAAGTTAATTTAACTTGATGTATGCCCTTTAACGCATTATATTGGTTAATAAAAGCATTAGCGATTTCTGGCAAATCACTTTCTCTTCCTTTTCTTACCAATAAATTGCTAAATACAGCAGTTAAATCAGAAACCTTACCACTTATCACAGCAACCAACATTTTTTCTTTTTGGTCTGCTTTAATGATTGGGCTACGAAGTACATTCACGAAATCGCGGCTGCCCTTGCAAAGTGCCTGAATATATTGCATATCTGCACGCACAGCATCTAATTGATTTCTTTCAGTTGAAAGATCAATTAGGCTTTTGGCATAACGGTCTGCTAATCTTGGGTTCGACATGTATTAGTTCAGTTTAACGCCTTCAGCTAATTGTTTAATATAGTTTTCTTGATCGCCTTTGTTAGACAATTCTCTGCTCAATACTTTTTCTGCCACTTCAATTACCAATGCACCAACCTGATTTTTTACATCAGTTAAAGCGGCATTTTTTTGTTGCATAATGGCAGACTGTGCTTCAGCAACAATGCGATCGTACTCAGACTTGGCTTTGTCTTTTGCATCTGAAACCATTTTATCTGCTGTTTCCTTTGCTTCTTTAATCATCACCGCTCTTTCCTCACGTGCTTTAGCCATCATTGCCTCATTCTCATTCTTCAATGCAGCCATTTCAGCTTTTACTTTATCTGCAGAAGCAATGGCATCAGCAATACCGGTTTCTCTTTCTTTTAATGAAGATAAGATGGGCTTCCATGCAAAGCTCTTCAACAAGAAGAATACAATGAGGAATGCTAGTAAAGTCCATACCAACAATCCTAATCCGGGTAATAACAATTCCATATTATATGTTTAAAACTTCAATGATTAGTTAAAGATTACTGCATCGATTGCCCTGTGCGCACGATGCAGTAAAAAGTTTGTGCAACTAGGCTTTTAATACAGCCAAGATACCAGCGATTACCGCGAAAAGGGCAACACCCTCAACGAATGCGGCAGTCAAGATCATGTTTGCACGGATGTCGTTAGAAGCTTCTGGCTGACGAGCGATGCTTTCTACAGCACCTTTACCAATTTGACCGATACCAATACCGGCACCAATTGCAGCTAATCCTGCACCAATAGCACCACCTAAATGGCTCATGCTAACATCCAACAAAGTGTTAATAACTGACATACTGTTTGTTTTAATGATAAAAAAAATTAATGATGCGCTTCATCATGGTGTGCACCTTCCATAGACTGACCAATAAATACGGCAGTTAAATTAGTGAAGATGAACGCTTGAATAAAGGCAACTAATATCTCTATAAAATAAATGAAAATAGTAAATGCCATAGATACAGGAGCAAAACCCCATCCTGCAACCTTGCTCATGGCTCCAAAAATAAAAATCAACATCACAAAACAAGTAATCACAATGTGGCCCGCAACCATATTGGCAAACAAACGGACAATCAATGCAAATGGCTTGGTGAAAATCCCTAGAAACTCTACAGGTACTAAAATTGGCTTTACAAAACCAGGTACCGGAGGATTAAAAATATGTGCCCAGAAATGTCTGTTGGTACTGAATAAAATAACAAAGAAACTAATGACTCCTAAAACAATCGTAAAAGCAATATTACCTGTTACGTTGGCAGAACCAGGGATTAATCCCATTAAGTTATTGATCAAAATGAAGAAAAATACCGTTAGCAAATAAGGCATGAACTTTTCGTAAGCATGACCTAAATTAGGTTTACCTACTTCGTCTCTCACAAAAGTGATCACAGGTTCTACTGCATTTTGGAATCCGCTTGGAGCCACTTTAGCACCATTCTTCTTGTATTTATTTGCGACCCCAATCATCAATACACATAACAAAGTAAGCGCTATAAACATTTGAACTACGTTACGAGTTAAACTCATATCGTACACAGTAACCGTTGTATCGTGTTCACCTGCTTCATTTACTGCAATAATATGTCCTTCTTCTGATTTATAGCCTTGGTACACATCGTGTCCATGATTAAACTTCGAATAATTGAACATCGTTAATCCTCTTTCAGGAGAATACAGAATTACAGGCAATGGAATGCTGATATGCTTTTCTCCAATGGTAGCAAAGTGGAACTCATGAGCGTCCATAATATGCTCCATGATGAGCTTAGCCGGATCAAATGAACCTGCTTCATGCTTTTCGGCACCACCACCAGGTGCGTCACTTGCAAATGATTTCGCAGAAAAAAGCAATAAGAATATGCTGAAAACAGCTACCAGTAATGTTTTTATGCTTTTTGAGGCCATACCCATCTCTAAATTTGCGGCAAAGATAAGGGTAGATGGGGGAAATTTACTGCAAAACGGCTTTCTTTTTCTCAAACTGCATTTCATGTAATCGGGCATAAAATCCTCCCGCGGCCAATAAACTGGCATGACTCCCTTTTTCCTTTAACTCGCCCTTGTCTAACACAATAATTTGATTGGCTTTTCGAATAGTACTTAAGCGATGCGCAATTACAATAGAAGTTCGGCCCGAAATAAGGGTATCAATGGCTTTTTCTATCAATTGTTCGCTCTCTGTATCAATCGATGAAGTGGCTTCATCTAAAATCAAGATAGCTGGATTATATAAAAGAGCCCTGATAAATGAAATCAACTGGCGTTGGCCAAGGCTAAGTGTGCTTCCCCTTTCCATCACATTGTATTGGTAGCCCCCTGGCAATTGCATGATAAAGTCGTGTACTCCAATCATCTTGGCCGCTTCTTCTACTTGGGCAGGAGTAATTTCTGGATTGCGCAGGGTAATATTGTCCATCACCGTGCCCGAAAATAAAAAAACGTCTTGCAATACAACCCCAATTCCTTTTCGCAGACAATCCGTATCCCAGCGGTTAATATCCACCCCATCAATAGCTATTTCTCCCTCTTGAATTTGATACAACCGATTCAGCAAGCTGATAATGGAGGTTTTTCCACTTCCGGTATGGCCTACCAATGCAACGGTTTCTCCTGCTTTTACTTCAAAATTGATCTGGTGTAGCACATTTTGGCTACCTGTATAAGAAAAACTCACATTTTTAAAACTGATATCCCCATTAATTTGTTGGGGAGCATAAGCATCGGGCGCAGCAGGGGGTAATTCATCGGTATTGTCTAAAACTTTCAATACCCTTTCAGCAGCAATCATGCCCATTTGCAATACATTAAACTTGTCGGCAATCACTCTTAAGGGTCTGAATATTTGGTTGAGATACAAAATAAACGCCACCAATAACCCTGCATCCAAGGTTCGGTCTGCAATCCACCAAACCAATATCCCCATACTCACTGCTAACACCACTTCAACAACAGGAAAAAAAACAGAATAGGCAAAAATGGCATTGATATTGGCGTCCCTATGTTTCTCATTAATTTTTTTAAATGCACCAGCTTCTTTTTCTTCAGCAGCAAATGCTTGTACTACTTGCATTCCTGTGATATGTTCTTGTACAAATGCGTTGAGTGCAGCCACCGCGTTTCGAACCTGCATAAAACTTTTGTTCACACTCTCTTTAAAATAGTAAGTGGCTATAATCATGATTGGGAATGGAGTTAGACTCACAAGCGTCAATTTCCAATCCATATAAAACATGGTGGCTAGGGTAATAATGATGGTAAGCAAATCGGCTATAATGGGGATTAAGCCGTCCGAAAATATTTCATTAATGCTTTCAATATCATTGATGGTTCTTGTAGTAAGCGTTCCTATTGGGGTTTGATCAAACTGTCTCAAATTCAAGCCCAATACTTTTTTATATACGGTTACCCTTAAATCTTTCACCACATTTTGTCCCATCCATGCAGTGATATAAGAAAATAGAAAACGGATAGCTGTTTCAAGGAATAAAAAGCTAATCTGGAAAATAGTAACTGATATAATAAACCTACTTACATCAGATAAATCATTGCCAAACAATACCCATTTTACCCATTCGGGTACTTGGGTAACTTTTCCAGTTGCACCATTCACCGTTAATTGAATTAAATAAGGCCTTACAGGTGCAGCAATCGCCATAAAAATGGCCAGCGCTAAACTTAAATAGAAATAGGACTTATAGGGCCTTACAAAAAAGAAGATGCGTTTTAATAAACTGAAATCAAATATTTTCTTTTTTTCGGTAGGGGTCATTACAGCGCAAATGTAAATAGAATTTATTGTTGATTAGCTTTCCAGATTAACCAACTATTTAAGGCAATATAAATCACCAAAAACACTTGTGCAGTAACCATATCAAATCGATTGGCTTGCGCTAATTTCCCTTGCTTCTGCAATTTTAAAGAGTAAATAGATAAGCTTACTCCTGCAATGATAAATAACAAAGTAATGCCATGCAATAAGTCTACTAGGGTAAATGTAGTGGACTCTGGCAAAGAAGCTTCCACTACATATTTATTACCAATCACAGCAAATAGCGCTCCTACACTTAATCCAAAACGGGAGTCGATACTATCGGCATGAATATAAAAGCAGATATAAGTAATCAAAAAAGAGATGTACATCCCCAAAAACATTTTCCAAAATAAGTCTCCTGCATCTCTGCTTAAACTAATTCTTGCCCGATAAGATCCATATTCTGTGTAAGCTGTATCAATAGACGGATCCCCAAAAGCTGTTTCATATTTTTTTACGGAAGTACTGGTTACAAAACTGTCTATCACCCAGCCCCGCAAAGTGAATCGGGGATCATAATTTTTTCCTGATGTATCTCTAGCAAAAACCAATTCGCTGGCGTCAAATTGCGAATTTTCAATAGAAAACCATAGTCTTTGCCGATCAAATGGAAAATTTTGAATGCTCCAATTGTCTTTCATGATACACTGTAATTTCATCTGCATAAAATAATCACCACTCGAAGAATCAATGGTAGAATAGAGTTTAGTGACTGATTTGGCGTTTGGTACTTCTAAATATTTATCAAATTCAAAATCTCTATTCTTATATCGCATCCAAAGCCATAAATTAATAGTGTATTCTTTTTGTTTAAAATCGATATCGTGAATACTAGTGACATAAATACCCGTTTTAACCGTATCGGGAACAGTAGGCTGGGCTTTTGATTGTTGATGACTTATCAGCAAAAGAACAAAGGCAATTATACAAACTTTAAAATGGGGATGCTTCAAGAAAAATTTTTTATTTAAGGTACGTCATTCTTTAGCAGCCGCATAAAACAAATTCAAATGAAGCCTTTTCGTATCTTTGTAACGTATGGATTCAACCCCAATTCAGTCAATAGAGCCTAGTTTAGCCAAGTACACGTTAAACGAAGAACAGGAGAAAAAAGAAATAATTCGCCATTATCGAGCTTTATTAAAAGCCTTGCGCCCTAAATTAAAAAAAGGCGATAAAGAATTACTCAGAACCGCTTTTGAAATGGCAGCCAATGCGCATAAAACCATGCGCAGAAAAAGTGGGGAACCTTATATACTTCACCCCATAGCAGTTGCTATGATTTGCGTAGAAGAAATTGGGTTGGGTGTTAGAAGCACTATTTGTGCACTGTTGCATGATACTGTTGAAGATACCGATATTACATTAGAAGATGTGGAAATGGAATTTGGTACAGAGATTGCCAAAATTGTGGATGGATTGACCAAGATTTCAGGGGTTATTGATACCAATACCAGTCAACAAGCAGAGAATTTTAAAAAAATCCTTTTAACCTTAACAGATGACCCTAGGGTAATTCTCATCAAATTGGCCGACCGTTTGCACAATATGCGAACCTTGGACCATATGAAAAGAGAGAAGCAATTAAAAATTGCGTCAGAAACAGTATGGGTATATGCTCCTTTAGCACATAGAATGGGTTTGTATAGCATTAAAACGGAGCTAGAAGATCTTTCCATGAAATACATGGAGCCGGAAGCATATAAAGACATTGCTAAAAAATTATCGGAAACCAAGCGAGAAAGAACCCGTTATATCAACGAATTCATTAGACCTATTCGTGAAAAATTAGTTGCTGCAGAATTTGATTTTGAAATTTATGGTAGACCCAAAAGCATTCACTCTATTTGGAATAAAATCAAGAAAAAATCGGTGGCTTTTGAAGAAGTGTACGATTTGTTTGCCATTCGAGTAATTCTGAATGCTCCTCCCGAAAAAGAAAAAGAGCAGTGCTGGAAAGTGTACTCTATGATAACCGACGAGTATAATCCCTCCCCAGAAAGATTAAGGGATTGGTTAAGCAACCCAAAGAGTAATGGCTATGAAGCTTTACATACCACAGTAATGGGTCCACAAGGCAAATGGGTTGAAGTTCAAATTCGTACAAAACGAATGAATGAAATTGCAGAAAAAGGATTAGCCGCTCACTTTAAATATAAAGAAGGAAAAGACGGAAACGATGAAGATCGTTTTGATAAATGGTTTGGGCAAATTAGAGAGGTATTAAGTGCGCCTGACACCGACGGGGTAGACTTTCTACAAGATTTCAAAACTTCTTTTTTAGCCGAAGAAATTTATGTGTACACCCCAAAGGGGGAAGTAAAAATGTTGCCTACCGGTAGCACCGCACTTGATTTTGCTTTTGCAATTCACTCAGCTATTGGGACCAAATGTATTGGGGCAAAAGTGCACCACAAATTAGTTCCTATAGGTCATAAACTGAGGAGTGGTGATCAAATTGAAATCATCACTAGTAATAAACAGAAGCCTTCTGAAGATTGGCTAAATATGGTCGTCACTGCCAAAGCCAAAAACAAAATAAAAGACAGCCTACGCGAAGAAAAACGTAAGATTGCTGAAGACGGAAAATATGTTTTACAAAGAAGGCTTGAATCGATCGGAGCTGCTTATAGTCAATATAATATTGAGGAATTAATGCAGTTTTACAAGTTGAACTCTGCACTAGATTTAAACTATAAAATTGCAACTAAAGCAATAGATTTAAGAGAGTTAAAAGACTTTCAAATTTTAGGAGATAAAATTGAAATTCCTAAACCTAAACCTGTATTTAATGATTTAATAGCAGACCCCACAAAAACTATTTCTAAAAAAGATTCGGAGTTAATCATTTTTGGGGAAAGCAGTGATAAAATCATGTACACATTGGCAAAATGTTGTAATCCAATCCCAGGGGATGATGTATTTGGATTTGTAAGCACGGGTAAAGGATTAATTATTCATAGAACTAGTTGTCCGAATGCCACACAATTGCTTGCCAACTATGGTCACAGAGTGGTTAAAACAAAGTGGGCAAAGAACAAAGAAATTTCTTTCTTAACAGGATTGAAGATTGTGGGCTTAGACGATGTAGGTGTTATTAATAAAATTACCAATGTCATCAGCGGAGACTTACGTATTAATATTTCAGGATTAAGTATTGACTCAAAAGAAGGCTTATTCGAAGGTACCATTAAGGTTTTTGTGCACGACAAGGAGGAGTTGGAAGAATTGGTGAATAGATTAAAATCTTTAAACGGAATTCAGACGGTTGATCGATTTGACGCCGAGAAAGAAGGATAAATATTTAAGCCCAAACTCTTATTCTTATCCCTTATTTTTGCGGCTTAGACAATAAACTATGGTTGACGTAATATTAGGCTTACAATGGGGCGATGAAGGAAAGGGTAAAATAGTAGATTACTTTGCACCCAATTATGATATCGTAGCCCGTTTTCAGGGAGGTCCCAACGCGGGCCACACTTTGTACGTAGAAGGAAAAAAAATGGTATTACACCAAATTCCTTCTGGAATTTTTCACCAAGACAAAGTAAATATTATTGGTGGTGGTGTGGTATTAGACCCTGTAACCCTTAAGAGAGAGTGTGATGCAGTTGCAGCGCATGGAATTGATGTGAGAAAGAACCTGTTTATTTCGGAGCGCACCAATATTATTATACCTACCCATAGGGCTTTAGACAAAGCTTCTGAATTATCTAAGGGAGAGAGCAAGATTGGTTCTACGTTAAAAGGAATCGGACCAGCTTATATGGATAAAACTGGTAGGAACGCATTAAGAGTAGGCGATTTATTAGACAAAAATTTTACCAGTCAATATATTAAGCTTCGCTTAAAGCATCAGAAACTATTGGATAATTTTCATTTCATTGAAGATATTTCTGCTTGGGAAGAAGAGTTTTTTGAAGCCTTAGAGTTCTTAAAAACGTTGAATGTAATTAATTGCGAATATTTTATAAATGACCAGTTAACAAAAGGGAAAAAAGTATTAGCAGAAGGTGCACAAGGTAGTATGTTAGACATCGATTTTGGTACTTTCCCATTTGTGACTTCATCTAATACTATTTCGGCAGGGGTATGCACTGGCTTAGGGGTTTCACCTAAAAAAATAAATGATGTAATGGGCGTTTCAAAAGCTTATTGCACCAGAGTTGGCGGTGGACCATTCCCTACTGAATTAGAAGACGCAACAGGTGAAGAATTAAGAAGAATTGGAAGTGAATTTGGAGCAACCACTGGTAGACCAAGACGTTGTGGCTGGATAGACTTGGTTGCTTTAAAGTATACATGTATGATTAATGGAGTCACTAAAATCATCATGACTAAAGCCGATGTATTAGATAGTTTTAAGGAATTGGAAGTATGTACTGCTTATGAGGTAAATGGTAAAGTAACTGAAGAAGTACCTTATCAAATCTCTAGAGCTAAAATTAGTCCAGTACTTCAATCATTTAAAGGTTGGAATACAGACACTTCAATTATAAAAGAAGCAGCTGCATTACCATCAGAGATGAATACTTATATCGATTTCATCAACAATTATGTAGGTGCACCTGTTAAATATGTATCAAATGGACCAGGAAGAGAGCAAATTGTTTGCTTATAGTTTTGGCATTTGATTTGCTCTTGAAAAATTTATTTGGTTAATATAATTTTGCGTACAAATTTTACGCTTTAAATCTTATTAGAAATATGGCAGCGAAGTCTGATAAGGATAAGAAATCCTCAACCCCAAAAGTACCGGCCAAAGTAGCCGCAAGTAAACCATCTCCTAAATCAAAGAAGAAAGAAGATGACGATGAAGACGATGATTTAGAAGATGATGAACCCATTGTGAAGTCTAGTGCTAAAAAAGTAGGCACAAAATCATCTGCTAAAAAAAGCACAGATGATGATGATGATGACCTAGATGATGATGACGAAACAGCAGATGATTGGGAAGCAACTGAAGATGACGACAGTTGGGATCCCGATTTTGAAGAATTTGATTTGCCTAAAAGCAAAGGCAAAAAAGCAACTGGTGGTAAGAAAAAAGAAGATGAAGAAGACGACTTTAAAGTAGATGAAGACTTTAAAGAGTTTGACCTTTTTAACGACAAAAGCGGTGGCTTTGACGACGATGAAGACGACGACTTTTAAAAGTTGATACTATTTTGAAAAGAAATAAACAGGTTTTTTCTGTAAAGAATTTACCTAAAATAAAAGAGCAAATACTTTATTGGATTAATCAATTTAGTGTTTGCTCTTTTTTAGATAATCACGAATACGATTCCGAACACCATTCTATTGAGTGTATTGCTGCCGCTGGTGAAATAGCAAGTATTAGCGGACCTAATACAGCAAGTTTAATTGATGCTTTTTATAAAACCGATCAAGATTGGTTATTCGGTCATTTTGGGTATGATTACCACGCAAATCAACTCAATAGCCAACACAAAAAGGATCAAATTGGTTTTAGTGATGCATTTTTTTTTAGACCAGACCATCTATTAACACTCACCAATCATTCTTTGGTAATTGAGAGTTATTCTTTGCAACCAGAATACATATTGGGAGAAATCACTTCTTTAAAAACAGAAAAGGAAAAATTTAGTCCCATCAAAACAACCCCAAGCATCAGCAAAAATCAATATTTATCAACTGTAGAAAAATTACTGTCGCATATACAAAAAGGTGATTGTTATGAAATTAATTTATGTCAAGAGTTTCATGCAACAGATGTGATAATTGACCCTATTTTATTATATATCCAGCTGACTAGTATATCCCCTACTCCATTTGCTTGTTATTATAAAGAACATGAATCTCATCTCATTTGCGCAAGCCCAGAACGTTGGTTAAAAAAGCAAGGGAATAAAATTATTTCGCAACCTATCAAAGGAACTGTAAAAAGAGAGCTGTCCAATATAGAAATGGATATTCAACTCAAAAAAGAATTATTCTATAGTAGCAAAGACAGAAGTGAAAACGTAATGGTGGTAGACCTTGTTAGAAACGATTTTAGCAGGGTATGTAAGGCAGGTTCTGTTCAGGTTGATGAATTGTATGGCATATATAGCTTCCCACAAGTTCATCAAATGATTTCGACTATTAGTGGTCAACTCTTAGAAGACGTTGGTATGGAGGCGTTGGTTGAAACAGGATTTCCAATGGGCAGTATGACGGGAGCTCCTAAGAAAAAAGTAATGGAATTAATTCATCAGTATGAGCCCATACAAAGAGGAGTATTTTCAGGAGCTGTAGGATATATCAATCCTCAAAAAGACTTCGATTTTAATGTTGTCATCAGAAGTCTATTGTATAATCCCCAACATAAATATTTAAGTTATTTAGTTGGGAGTGGTATTACCATTTACAGTGATCCAGTTCAAGAATACGAAGAGTGCTTACTAAAAGCTAAAGCAATGGAGACTGTTTTAGGCAACTGATTCATTTTTCAATTGAATAAAAGCTAAAATTTCTTCTCTACCCTGATGCTTTTCGGCACTGGTTACAAAATGTTGTGGTAAAAATTGCCAAGTACTTCTAAGTGTGTCAAAAAATACTTGAATATTATTAGCCACCACTGCAGGTTTTTCTTTATCAGTTTTAGTGAATACCAAACTAAATGGAATCTGCCATTTATCTAGTTGACTAATGAATTCTAAGTCAATTTTTTGAGGCTTATGTCTACTGTCAATGAGCACAAATACATTTACCAGATTTTCTCGTTTACGCAAATAATTTTCAATCATTTGCTCCCATCTTCTTCTACTACTTTGGGCTACTTTAGCAAAGCCATATCCAGGTAAATCTACTAAATACCATTTCTTAAACCCTTGATTAGACTTATTATTGCTTTCAATTTCAAAATGATTAATCAATTGTGTTTTCCCTGGAGCAGAAGATGTTTTAGCCAACTTATTATTCTTGCACAACATATTAATCAAAGAAGACTTTCCTACATTACTTCTGCCAATGAAAGCAAATTCAGGTCTGTCTGGGGCTGGACAAGCTTTATAATCAGCATTTGAGATAACGTAAACCGCTTTTTTGATTTCCATCCTGCAATTTAAACAAAAGCCCCCACCTTTAATGATTTGGCAGGGGCTAAGAAATAAATTTTAGTTTCTATTTAAAAAGCTGCCCTCAAAGTGATTGATAAATTTCTTCCGGCAGCAGAAATACCACTAGCAAAATATCGATAATTACGGTCCAAGATATTTTCAACAGCAACCTGCAACTGAACTTGCTTTTTCAAATTAAAAGAAGATCTAAAGTTTAAAGTATACCAGGAAGGCATTCCATCTGGAGTAGCATATTGAAGATTATCTTCACCGTTGGGATTATAATCAACCAATCTTTTCCAACCGTTAAATAATACTGAAAGGTCAGCATTCCAATTAACCCCTTGGTGTTTTATAATAAACCTCCCATGTGTTGGAGGTATATGATCTAATGGGGTTCTTCCATTAATTGCATCCCTAAACTGACCTTTGGTTAAATTAATCACGCCTTCTGCTGTTAGTGTTTTGGCAAATTGAATTGAAGCGTTTAACGTTAACCCGTATAATCTGGCCATTGCTTTGTTTTGTAATGCATAGACGCCACTTTTTACCCCATTATACATTATACTGTCTTGGCCATTAAATGAGTAGCGATCTAACACCAAGGCATTATTAAACGAAGTATAAAAAACGCCAGCACCATAACTAAATACGGAACCGTATTTATTAAGATTCAATTCTATATTATAAGTGTATTCTGGTCTTATATTCGTATTAGGTACTACCACCAATCCAGTTCTTGAATCAAATACTTTAGCCAAATCATCAACATTCGGAGACCTAAAACCTGTGCTAAATACCAAGGCAGATCTTAAATTATTTTTGGAAGCATATACTATCCCAATATTTCCCGTTAGCGCTTGGTTGCTCTGCCTCGCTTTTGTAAATGGGAATCGAGTTAATGCCGTATCTACAAACTGGGCATTTAATTGAACTAAATTAAATCTCAATCCATCATTAATGGTTAAGTGGTCTGAAATTTTAAAAGTATGTTGAGCAAATAATGCATGCGTCCCCATTGAAGTAGGGCCATCTGAATACCTAGTGGTAATGCGGCTTTTATTACCAGAAACAATATTTACTCGTTCGGCAGTAGACCTCACAAAGTTACTATACGATTCTGCACCTAAATGCAGTTCGTGCTTGCCATAATAATGTTTAGCGTCTATGTTCAACCCAAAAATATGTACCCTTTCCCACCTAAAATCTTTATTGTTATTTTGGAATCTTCTGGTAATTCTACTCTCTTCAATATCCTGAAAACTCGCAGTTATCTTAATGTCTTTAAAAAAACCATCTTGTTCTTTAGCGGTTAAATGATAAGCAGCCATATTTCTAATTTGCGGCCCATAGTACCATTCTGCAAAAACAGGAGCAGCGCCGCTCATTTCTGATAGTCGATCATAACGAGGAATATCATTGGTATTAGAAAACTGCAGATTCAATATATGCTGTACTTTTTCATTTGCTTGGTACAGAATTTTTTGTGTAATATCTATTTGCTTATAGCCAGAGCCTATTTGCTTATTAGGGTTAGCATTAGGTACTACTATATCCATATTTCCCAACCTTTCAACATAAACATTTCTTTTTCCAAAATTGGGATATGCTGTACTCCTTTTACTACCCTGAATTAAATCGCCAAAACTTCCATAACTAACAGAAGTGAATGAAGCCCATTGTTTTCCTCCAATATTTAACTGAAAATTTCCTCTATTTTCTTGCATAGCACTAGAATAACGAAGTGTAGCTGAGCCAGAAAATTGGGTTTTATTATTATTAGATAAAATAGGGTCTTTGGTTGTTAAACTAATCACTCCTCCTAATGCATCGCTACCAAACAACGTAGAAGATGGGCCATATAAAATTTCCATACGGTCTAAAACCATATTATCAATGGTAATGATATTTTGCAAATGACCGGCACGGTAAATGGCATTATTCATTCTAACTCCATCTACTACCATTAAAATTCTACTGGCTTCGAATCCTCTAATTACAGGACTCCCCCCACCTTGCTGACTCTTTTGTACAAATAACTTCCCTGAATTAATTAGAGCATCCGCTGTATTGAGTTGAAAATTAAGCTGCTCCCGAGTTTTTAACACATCAATTGTTTGAGCCACTCGTTTAAATTTCTCTGCAAAACGGCTAGAATAAACAACAACATCGTCCAAGAGCTTTGTACTAACTTTCGCTGTATCACTTTGTTGGGCTTTAATACCCAAGGCACTAGCCATCAATACCAAGCTTAAAATCAATTTCTTTCTACACATGCAATCATCAACCTTTAAAATAATAACCTATTGAGGCTATTTAGTCTTCTTTAGGATTAAACTATCAGCAGGGAAACGTGCTTTCATACTATCTCTTACTGCAACAGACCAATCCATTAAAATACTTTTTTCTTCTTCGGTAAGTTTTGCATCCCTATGTACAACAGTATAAGATTCTAATGGCATTTCACCTCCTTTAACTTCATCAAAAACTTCTTCTAGCTTATGGTACTGCTTTGCCAATCTGTATGAAGCAAATTCATTAAAATTCAGGTGTTTTTTCCCATCTTTTACATGGTCATCTAACCACCAAGCAATTGGCTGAACTTCGGCATACCAAGGATAGACAGTATTATTACTATGACAATCATTGCAAGCCTTTGTCAAAATTTGTTCAACATTTTCTGGTACAGGATACAATGTACTAATATCATTTTCTTTGTTGGCTGCATTATTCTTTACAGGCCTAAAAGCTTGCAGAACAAGTAAAACAACAAATAATCCTACGAGCACTTTTTTTAACATTGGTTATATTTTAGTTAGTTAATATTTTTCCGGTCATTTGGGTTGGTATAGGTATTCCCATAAAAGTTAAAATAGTAGGTGCTATATCAGCTAATTTACCTGACTGAAGCGCTCCTCTCCATGATTTATCTATGACAAATAATGGGACTGGATTGAGTGTATGGGCTGTATTAGGAGTTCCGTCCTCATTAATAATGTAATCGGCATTTCCATGATCCGCAGTTAAAAAAACAGTATACCCATGTTCTATAGCCAATGTCACAATCTTTGAAACACATTTATCAACTGTTTCAACTGCTTTTACAACCGCTTCAAAAACACCCGTATGACCTACCATATCTGCATTGGCAAAATTTAAACAAATAAAGTCGGCCGATTCAGCAGCAATTTCTGGCAAAATTTTTTCCGTTATTTCTACAGCACTCATTTCAGGTTCTAAATCATAAGTAGCTACTTTTGGAGATGGGGCCATGATTCGAGATTCGCCTATAAATGGCTCTTCCCGTCCGCCACTAAAGAAGAAAGTCACATGGGGATATTTTTCGGTTTCTGCTATCCTAATTTGTTTTTTTCCATGAGCTGATAGCACTTCCCCAATTGTATTGGTTAAATTATCATTTTCAAAAATTACATTCACCCCTTTAAATGTTTGGTCATACATAGTCATGGTAGTGTAATGCAAATTCAATGGGTGCATATTTTGCTCAGGAAAAGCTTTCTGGGTAAGTACTTCAGTGATTTCTCTACAACGATCCGTTCTGAAATTAAAAGCAATAACAATATCCCCCTCAGCAATTTGCGCTATTGGTTTTCCATCTGGATGAGTTATTACAGTAGGTAAAATAAATTCGTCTGTTATCCCTTGGTTGTAACTTTCTAGTATAGCTTCCGATGCACTGAAGGCTTTATTACCTTTTGCATTTACCAAACAGTGATAGGCTAATGCCACTCGCTCCCATCGCTTATCTCTATCCATTGCATAATATCGACCACTCACTGTTGCAATAGTTCCAACTGTATTTTTAAGATGCGATTCTACCTCTTTAATATAACCTAATCCGCTTTTGGGGTCTGTATCTCTTCCATCAGTAAATGCATGTACATAAACATTTTGCAATCCTTGATCATGACAGATTGAACAAATCGATTTTAAATGATTGGTATGCGAATGAACTCCACCATCACTTACTAAGCCAAGTAAATGAAGATTTTTACCTGTTTGCTTTGCCTGATTGATCGCATTAATTAATACAGGATTTGCTGCTAAAGAACCATCTTTAACGGCAACATTAATTCTTTGTAATTCTTGATAAACTATTCTACCAGCTCCTAAATTTAAATGACCAACTTCGCTGTTACCCATCTGACCATCGGGTAAGCCCACTTGCTCTCCACAGGTTGTTAAGGTTGAATTCGGATAAGTGGAGTATAAGCTACTCACAAAGGGAACATTGGCATTTTGGATGGCATCTGCAGATTTAACTTGCCCTAAACCCCAGCCATCCATGATGATTAATATTACTTTTTTACTCATGCGTTAAAGTTAACTTATTTCTCATTCAGCTTTTGGATGTACATTTATCAAATCGGTAAAAATGCCCATTTTTGGCATGATTATAGCACTTTTAAGCTAAAATGGATTTTATGAAGCACTGGATCATGAGCATTTGTTTTATGTTAGCTGGCTTTGTCAACGCCAATGCTCAATCTGAAACGGATATGGTGGTACGAGCGTTGAGAACTGCCAACCCAGATTTGATTACGACCTATTTAGATGACTATGTAGACCTTAAGTTGTTAGACAAAGATGAAGTAAAGAATATGAGTAAGAATCAAGCAGCTATGGCCTTAAAATTATTCTATTCTGAAAATAACATTAAGGGGTTTGAAAAAGTATCCGATGGCGGCAAGGGGAATTTAGTTTATATACTAGGCAAATTAACTACATCAGGTAAAAGTTACAGCATTACTGTTCAGCTAAAACAAAAGAACGGGACGCTTTATATTATCACTATGAGAATTAGCTAAAAAGCATTTATGAATTCATTTGATTTGGCCTTATCGCAGCTAGTTAATCATGCGTTAATAGAAGATATTGGCAATGGAGATCATTCTACATTAAGCTGTATTCCTCCTTCTCAAAAAGGTAAAGCAATACTCAAAGTAAAAGAAGGGGGTATACTTGCGGGAGTGGAAGTTGCAAAAAAGATTTTTAATCAAATTGAACGGGAGAGTTCTTTTACCGCATTTTTAAAAGATGGAGACCTTGTACAACCTGGTGAAATTGCTTTTGAAATTACCGCTTCAGTCCATACAATTTTAAAAGGAGAAAGGTTGGTTTTAAATTGTATGCAAAGAATGAGTGGCATCGCCACTTTAACAGCTAGTTATGTATACTTGTTAAAAGGGTATCATACCAAACTTTTAGATACTAGAAAAACGACCCCTAATTTTAGATTACTTGAAAAAGAAGCAGTCAAAATTGGCGGAGGCATCAATCATCGTTTTGGATTATACGATATGATTATGCTAAAAGATAATCATATCGATTATTGTGGTGGTATTTTAAAAGCCGTAAACAAAGCCTTTGAATATTCTAGTCAACTAAAAAATCCACTGAAAATTGAAGTGGAGACTAGAAATATAGCTGACGTTAAGTTGATTTGTAATTATGCGATCGATAAAGTGGACAGGATAATGTTAGACAACTTTAGTCCGGATTTAGTGGCTGAAGCGCTAGAATTAATTAATGGTAAAATAGAGACAGAAGCTAGCGGCGGTATTAATCAATCTAATATTCAAGAATATGCTCAAACAGGTGTTGACTTTGTTAGTGTGGGAGGCTTAATTCATCAAGCTCAAAGTATCGATTTAAGCTTAAAAGCCTCGTTCATGAAATAAAACGCCACATTCATAAAATACACCAAATCTGGTTTACTTTTTTAGTATTTTGCTTACATAAACTTATTCATGAAAAATGAATATAAAAAGATTTTAATTCTTGTATGGATTAAAATCTTTTTCTGCACTATATCCAATTTATCCGCACAATCTTTTGCAAAAGACAGTATTGAAAACCTGATTGCAAAAAAAGGTTCTGCGATTGAGCGCATTCAATTCTTAAATACACTTGGAGAACAATTAGCAGATAAAAATACCCATTTAGCTACTGACTTCGCAAATAGGGCATTGATTGAATCAGAAAAAATAAATCTTCCAAAAGAAAAAGGCAAAGCACTTAATAATTTAGCTTGGATCAAATACCGAAAAGGTGATTTCTCAGCCGCCTTTGAGTATAGTACAAAGGCTTTAAAATGGAATGACTCTATTCAAAATTTACCACAATTAGCATCCTCTTATAGATGTCTTGCATCTGTATATAATTCACAAGGAAACATACAAAAATCAATAGACTTTTTTTTAAAAGACCTAGCCTTGCACAGTCAGTTACAAGACCAAAAAAGTATTGGAAGAGCATTGAATAACCTTTCGTTTACATTTATCAGAGGAAATTTATTAGACAGTGCAAAAATTTACACTGCAAAAGCAATCTCTTTCAATCAAAAACTAAAAGACTACTATCTTATTGCATTTGCATACAGAAATGCGGGTGACTTGGCAGAAATAAGAAAAATGAAAGATAGCGCAATATCGCTTTTTGAACGTTCATTTTACAATGCTAAAAAAGCCAATAGTATACAAATGCAGCTAACCGCTTTGTACCGGATTGGCCGAGTGTTAAACAATGAAAAGAAATATGCCGAATCTATGCTTTATCTAGAAAAAGCCCGAGACTTAGGAATTATTATGGGGGCTAAATCTGAAACAGCATTAATTTATAGCTTACTAGCTGATGCATATGAAGGAATTGGGAATTACCAAGAGGCGTACAAAGTTCAAAAACGGGTAAGTCAATTAAATGATTCTTTGTATCAAGAAAGAAGCCGTTCCAAATTAGCCGAAATGCAAGCAGAATTTGAGGCAGAGAAAAAGGAAACTGAAATCAATCAACTGAAGCATGAAAAAGAACAACAAATAGCTTCAAACCAAAAAAAGACCTTATTAAATTTTTCATTACTGATTACATTGGTTGTGATTATTTTAATGACGTTCGTTATTTGGAGAAAAAACAAATACAAAACAGCAACCAACCTTTTGTTAAGGTCTCAGAAAAAAGAATTAGAAGAAACAATCTTATTAAAAGACAAGGTATTCTCTATTATTTCTCATGATTTACGATCTCCCATTGCTTCTTTAAATGCAGTATTACCCATGCTTGATCCAGAAACATTAGATCATGAAACCTATCAAGAACTGAAAAATAATTTATCAAAACAATTACAAAATTTAAACTACGTCTTAGATAATTTATTGATTTGGTCAAGATCTCAAATGAATGGGGTTGCGCAGCCAGATTTAAAAGAGATTAACCTTCAAAAACAGGCTGGCATTTCTATAGCTCTATTAACTGGCCTTGCGGAACAAAAGAAAATTACCATCATTAATGAGATTGAATCAACTTTAAAATTCAAAGCCGACCCACAACATTTTGATGTAATTATTAGAAATATAATTTTAAATGGGATAAAGTTTACCAATGAAAAAGGAACAATTAAGTTATTCAGTAAAATGGAAAATGACCAAATAGCCATTTGTATTGAAGACAACGGTATTGGTATGAACCCCGATCAAGTAAATCGATTGTTTCAACTTAAAACCCATTTTACAACGCTAGGAACTCAAAAAGAAAAAGGAACCGGACTTGGTCTATTAATTTGTGCAGAATATGCTGCTATTAATAATTGGAGTATAAAAGTCAACAGCGAAATTGGAAGGGGTACTGTATTTTCGCTTATTCTTTCAAAAACAAGCGCATGAATAAGAAAAATATAGCGGATCAGGCTGGTTTTGTTTACAGCACAGATCCCAATTTTCAATTTAAAAGATCAGAAGACGAGGCATTAGTAACCTTAGAACCTGCCAAGCAAAATTTGGTAATACAATTAGACAAAAAGCAAAGAGGAGGAAAAACAGTGACCTTAATCACTGGATTTGTGGGTACGGAAAATGATCTTGAATTGCTTGCCAAACAATTAAAGAATTTCTGCGGAACAGGCGGTAGTGCTAAAGATGGAGAGGCTATTGTGCAAGGGGATCAGCGAGACAAAGTGTTGCTTTGGTTACAAAAAAACGGCTATATCAAAAGCAAAAAAAAATAGGCTAGAATGAAATTAAATTATATTGAAAAAAATATTCTAACTTACTGTCTTTCTAAAACTTTTCATTCAAACTAATACCATCATGGCAAAAGCAAGTAAAAAGAAAGCCGCTAAAAAAGCAGCTCCTAAAAAAGCAGCCAAAAAAGTAGCCCCTAAAAAAGCGGTTAAAAAAGCTGCTCCAGCAAAAAAAGCTGCTCCTAAAAAAGCAGCCAAAAAAGCGGCCCCTAAAAAAGCAGTTAAAAAAGCTGCTCCAAAAAAAGCAGCACCAGCAAAAAAAGCAGCTAAAAAAGTAGCTCCTAAAAAAGCTGCTCCTGCTAAAAAAGCCGCTCCCAAAAAAGCTGTAAAAAAGGCCGTTCCAGCAAAAAAAGTAGCTCCTAAAAAAGCTGCTCCTGCTAAAAAAGCTGCACCTGCGAAAAAAGCCGCCCCAGCAAAAAAAGTAGCTCCTAAAAAAGCCGCTCCTGCAAAAAAAGTAGCACCAGTTAAAAAACCAGTTAAGAAAGTAGCTCCTGTAGCAGCACCTGAAGCGACTGTAGCTCCAGAAATGCCAGTTGCCGAAACAGTTGTAGTAGAAGCTCCTACGCTATTTACTCCTGAAACACCTAGTTCAGAAAACAACGATTAAGTTTTAACAGTCTAAATAATATGGCCCTGTTTTTATTTTATAAGAGCAGGGTCTTTTATTTTGTATTCATTCCAACGATTTTAATATAATGCTTATGAAAAAATGGAGCTTTCTTTTTATTTGTTTTTTTGCTATTGCTGTTCATGCCCAGAATATAGGAAGCATTGCAGAAAGAACAAAATCCATGAAAAAAATGGATGGTTTTTTCCCCTTTTGGTACGATGCCAATAACGGGAAAATTTGGTTATTAGTAACCCAATTAAACACAGAATTTCTATACGTCAATAGCTTACCTGCAGGCCTAGGATCCAATGATATTGGGCTAGACAGAGGACAAATAGGGAACACACGCATTGTCTATTTTCATAAAGTAGGTAAAAAATTATTACTCATACAACCCAACTACGATTATAGAGCTAGTGCAAATGATATACAAGAACAGAAAGCAGTAGCAGAATCATTTGCATCATCAGCCATTGCATCATTTAATATTGAAGCAGAAGAAAACGGAACTTATCTAGTAGATTTAAATTCATTTTTAATTAGAGACGCGCACGGTGTTGCAGATAAAATTAGAAGCATGCGTCAAGGAAGTTATACTTTTAATGAAGCTAGGTCTGCCATCTACATCAACAATACTAGAAACTTTCCGTTGAATTCAGAGTTTGAAGCAATGATTAGTTTTGTGGGTGGGGCAGATGCAGGCAGATTGGTGAGAGCGGTTAGTCCTTCAACAGAAGCGATTACAGTAAGAATGCATCACTCATTTGTACAGTTACCCGACAATCAATTTAAGCCGCGTAAATATGATATCAGAAGTGGTTATTTTGGGAAAACCTATTATGATTACAGTAGTGATTTTACTGAGCCCATTCAACAAATGGTGATAGCCAAACATCGCTTGTTTAAAAAAGATCCTGCTGCTGCAATAAGTGAACCCGTAAAGCCAATTGTATACTATCTAGACAATGGCACTCCTGAACCTATTCGTTCTGCCCTATTAGATGGGGCTAAATGGTGGAACCAGGCTTATGAAGCAGCCGGGTTTAAAAATGCATTTATTGTGAAAGTATTGCCCGATTCTGCAGATCCAATGGACATTCGTTACAATATGATTAATTGGGTGCATCGATCTACCAGGGGTTGGAGTTATGGAGCATCAGTTACCGATCCCCGCACAGGAGAAATTATTAAAGGTCAAGTAACGCTGGGGTCATTAAGGGTTAGACAAGACTATTTAATTTTTACTGGATTACTTTCTCCTTATGAAACAGGAAAGCCCGTTCCTACAACTATGAAAGAAGCAGCTTTGCAAAGACTAAGACAATTGTCTGCTCACGAAATAGGCCATACACTTGGCTTACAGCACAACTACGCATCTAGTGTAAACAATCGTGCATCGGTAATGGATTATCCGCACCCTGCTGTTTTTATTAATGCAAAAGGAGCCATCGATTTTAGTAAAGTTTATACGAATGAAATTGGAGAATGGGATAAACGTGCTATTATGTATGGTTATAGTCATTTCCCCAATGGCACTGACGAAACTGCTGCACTGAATAAACTATTAGAAGAAAATCAACAGAAAGGTTTATTATTCATTGCTGATGCAGATGCCAGAGCTGTGAGTGGATTTCATCCAGATGCCCATTTATGGGATAACGATAGCAATCCAGTTACAGAACTCAACAATGTATTAGCAGTTAGGCAAAAAGCATTGGACCAGTTTTCTGAAGCGGCTATCCGCCCCAATACGCCAATGAGTACTTTAGAAGATGTTTTGGTGCCTGTGTACAATTATCATCGCTATCAAGCGGAAGCGGTGAGTAAATTAATTGGAGGCATGTATTATAGTTACAATGTTAGAGGAGACAAACAGGTTCAACCGACTGTTTTGCCTGCAGCAACTCAACTTAAAGCCTTGAATGCGATGCTTAAAACACTCTCTCCAAGTGTATTAACATTGCCCAATAGAATTGTACAAATGATCCCTCCCAGACCACCAATGTACAATGGAGTTGGAGAAGTTTTTCCAAAAAGAACAGGAATGAGTTTTGATCCATTGGCAGCTGCGGAAGCACTTTCTCATTTTGAATTATCCTTTTTATTTAATGCAGAGCGCGCGAATCGTTTAGTACAATTGAAAGCAATGGCTGGTACCCCAGGTTGGGATGACGTACTAGATGCAATTATTAATGCTACTTGGAAAGCCACACCAGAAAAGGGTTTAGCAAGAGAAGTGCAGAAACAAACCCAACAAATGGTATTAACTTGGCTATTAGCATTAAGTCAAAATGAGCAAGCGAATTATGCAGTTCAATCCATCTGTTATAACCGTTTAGCATTATTGAAAAAGTATGCAGAGAGTATGGTAAAAGTCGGAACAGATATTGCGCATTTTGGATATTCCATAGAGCGGATAAACAACCCCAAAGAAATCAGTTTACCAGAACATAAAGAGATTCCCCCTGGAGCACCCATCGGATGTGATTGGGATCACTAATATATTGGCTCTTTTTCCAAAATAAAAAACCTCACTAAACGTGAGGTTTTTTATTTTCCGAATGTCTCCTATTAATATAGCGACACACTGAATATATTTTCGCAAAATTATACAAGCATTCTAACCGGCTCTTCTAGCAATTGTTTCAAAGTTTGTAAGAATGCAGCTCCAGTTGCACCATCCACTACACGGTGGTCGCAGCTTAACGTTAGCTTCATAATATTTCCAGGAACAACTTGACCATTCTTCACTACCGGTTCTTGTGAAATACCACCCACTGCTAAAATACAAGCATCAGGCGGATTAATGATAGCAGTGAATTGATCAATACCAAACATACCTAAGTTAGAAATAGTGAATGTGCTTCCTTCCCAATCGGATGGTTGTAATTTTTTATCTTTTGCCCTTTGTGCAAAGTCTTTTACTTCAGCACCAATTTGGCTCAATGATTTTCCATCTGCAAAACGAACAACAGGTACCAATAAACCCTCATCTACCGCAACTGCTACGCCAATATTAATATGGTCGTTGTACCGAATAAAATCGCCCATCCAACTGCTATTAATTTTTGGATGCTTTTTCAAAGCCATTGCAGTTGCTTTAACTACCAAGTCGTTGAAACTTACTTTAACAGAAGCTACTTCATTGATTTTGGTTCTTGCTGCAATTGCCGCATCCATATCAATTTGCATGGTTAAGTAGAAATGTGGCGCAGTAAATAAACTTTCGCTTAAACGCTTCGCAATTACTTTACGCATTTGAGAAACAGGAACATCAGTAAAGCTTACTTGACCTGCTACTGAATTACTTACTACTGGGGCTGCAGATTTGGCTGCAGGAGCCGCTGTTGCAGCCTGAGTTACAGCAGGAGTATATTGGTCAATATCAATCTTGGTAATTCTACCATTATCCCCTGAACCCTTTACATATTTTAAATCAATGCCTTTTTCGGCAGCAATTCTTTTTGCTAAGGGAGATGCAAAAATTCTACCACTATTTACAACAGCTTGTTCAACAATAGGCGCAGCAGCAACTAAGGGCGTTGTTGGAGCTGCAGGAGTCGTTTCAGCAACTGGTGTAGAAACTGCACTAGCGCCGGCTTTTAAGCCATTAACAATTGTAGCAACATCCAATCCATCCTTGCCAATAATACATAATAAGTCGTTTACCAATATTTTCTCACCCGCTTTAGCCCCTTGATACAATAAAATACCATCCTTGTAACTTTCCAGTTCCATGGTAGCTTTATCGGTTTCTATATCAGCTAGTACTTCTCCTTTTTTAACAATATCTCCCACATTTTTTTGCCATGAAGCAATCACCCCTTCCGTCATTGTATCGCTTAATCGAGGCATTAATACTACTTCTTCCATAGAAGCAAAATCAGTTGTAGGGGCTACATTCGTAGGGATTGAAACTGCCGAAGACACAGCAGGCTCCACAACTGGGGAAACCACAGACTCAGCAGTAGGAATTGGCGCAATGGCACCAGCACCACCATGTATTTTAACTAATTCGGTTATATCTTCCCCTGGTTTACCAAAAATGGCTAATAAATCGTTCACCTGCAATTTTCCCCCATCAGGAGTTCCTATATGAAGAAGGACGCCATCCTGGTAACTTTCAAGTTCCATGGTAGCTTTATCCGTCTCAATTTCAGCCAGTAAGTCTCCCTTCTGAACTGTATCACCCACTCTTTTATGCCAGGCGGCAATTACCCCTTCGGTCATGGTATCACTCAATCGGGGCATCAAAATCACTTCAGCCATTGTTCTATATGCTTTAAATGAGCCGTGAAATTACGTTAAAAATCAACTCAATTATTGCCCCTGTGCAAGACTATAGGCTTTTTTATCTCCCCACATGTTCAATATCTCAGTAGAACAAACCTTAAAATCAGCCGTAAGTCTTTTATAGAGCTCAATAATATCAATCTGTGTAAGGGGGATATCGCCCACACTTTCAAACCTACAACGGTATTGATTCACTAGATTAGTGTATACGGAACCTTTAGGCCAAACCTGCGTACCTCTGTTACTTATAGTAACTAACTTAAACAAATCTAATGTATGTTTTAAACATTTTTCCGCTACTATAGTAGGCTGTTCATTGCTCTCTATAAACATATCAACCCCAACAATGAATTCATTATTAGTATCATTTGTTTCTAGCATTGGATTATTCTCTAAGGCAAAAATGGTAGGAGTTACAGAAACATCCTGCATGTCTGGCTTAGGATTATGAGCGGGTTTTTGACCAAAATTGGCAATGATAGCATTAGCAAACTCAGTTGTATTAAGTGATGGCGTTCCTTTTTCACCAAAGTCCCCTGTATGCTTACCGCTTTCTAGGGTATATAATAATGCATTCTCAATCATAGATGCAGATTGCATTAAACCTAAATGACGCAACATCCCAATACCACTTAATAATAAAGCAGTAGGATTTGCGATGTTTTTACCAGCTATATCTGGAGCTGTTCCATGAACTGCTTCAAAAATAGAAATATGATCTCCAATATTTGCAGAAGGGGCAAAACCTAAGCCACCTACTAAACCAGCACATAAATCACTGACTATATCACCTTGTAAATTGGTTAATACCACCACATCAAAAAGATCAGGCTTGCTAACCAACTTCATGCATAAATCATCTACAATTACATCATCTGCTTTTAACTCAGGATATTCTTTTGCAATTTCATAAAACACTTCTAAAAATAAACCATCCGTTAGCTTCATAATATTAGCCTTGTGACCACAAGTAATTCTTTTGCAGCCCTTCTTTTTAGCCATTTCAAACGCATAACGAATCACTTGCATACTACCAGGACGAGTGATAAATCTTCTACTTAAAGCCACATCGTTGGTAAGCATATGCTCAATACCACCATAAGTATCTTCAATATTTTCTCTAACTATAGTGATATCAATAGGAATACCTGCTTTGCTAAATACCGTATCTACCCCATGCAATGACTGAAAAGTTCTTTTATTGGCATAAGTGTTCCAAGTTTTACGTGCAGTTACGTTTACACTCTTTACTCCTTTCCCTTTAGGCGTTTCCATAGGCCCTTTAAAAAGAATACCTAACGACTCGATGGTTTGCTGTGCTTCAGGAGTCATCCCATTACTGTATCCTTTGTCGAATACCCATTTACCCATATCAACTACTTCATACGTTAAGGGTACTTTAGCGGCATCAAATATGGATAAAACTGAGTCCATGATTTCTGGACCAATTCCATCTCCTTTAGCTACGGCAATTTTAGTCATAATCGTCTTTTTTTGTGCTGCAAAAGTACAGCCGATTCAACCATTTTAAGCAATTATTCACACGAATATTTGATGAAATTACCTTTATAGAATGTTAATTTACCTACATTTACAATGACCAATCTTTATATCTATGGTTTCTAAAATTTCAGCAGGTATTGAAATCACTGTAGAAGTCTTCTACCAGTCCGATTACAGCAATCCGTTGAAAGGAGAATTTATGTTTGCTTACCGAATCACCATAGAAAACCACAACAAGTTTACGGTTCAACTCTTAAGGAGGCATTGGTTTATTTTTGACAGCAATGCCGAACATAGAGAAGTAGAAGGAGAAGGAGTAGTAGGCGTTCAACCAATTCTAGCTCCAGGAGAACAATACACGTATGTAAGCGGTTGTAATTTAAAAACAGAAATGGGTAGAATGCAGGGTAATTATACTTTGCAAAATCAATATACTAAGCAAAATTTTAATGTACCCATCCCCTCTTTTGACTTGATTGCCCCAGCAAAAATGAATTAACCGGGCTTGTATCTTGATTCCTCAAATAGTTGAACAGGGTCTTTCTTCATAAGTGAATCAAAAGACAAATCACTATTTTTCTTCATCCATTTCTTTACGATTTGCCACCCAATAAAAAGACCAATCTTTCCAGGGGATTCTTTACCAAATGCTTGAGTAAAAGGACCTTCAGAAATATATTCCCTCACTAATTGAGGATCTGCTTTATACAAAAGATCGTTCTGGATAAAAAAACTCCAGATATTTTTTTCATTACCCAAACAAGCTTCCAATTGTTTATCAGAATAACCTGTAATTAATGTGTCAGAAAGCTGGGGGAGCAAATGGTCTAACACATAAATCCGCTTTCCTAGTTCAATCATTTGGGCAATCAAAGGTTTACCAGATAACTGTTCAGGATACATGTCCAAAATAATATTGTTCATTGCGCTCACTGGTATATAAGCGGGTTCAAATTTTCTAGAAATATAGGCAGGATACATGGCCAACCCCTCCGCACTTGTATAGATTGGGTGGTCTTTACCCATAAACAATTGCGCTCCAACAGCAATTGCATCTTCAGTGAGAATACAACCAAAGCTATTAACAGGACCAATAAAACTAATTAGTTTAGTAGGTAAAACATAAGATGGAAAATAATTTTTAACATACTGTAAACCTGTCTTGATTTCTTTGGCTTGTTTTTTTTGCTCATTAAAAATAGCCGCATACTGCTTATAAAATGGTTGATATACCCGAATGAAATTCTTTAAATCTTCCAATTCTGATTGTGGCATAAGTGCAAGAATATTTGACAAAAACACCGTAGTAAATCCTGGATATTTTTTGTCCAATGCAGCCAAAGAAGCTTCCAACTGAAGGGTATCCATTGTAAAAAAATCCTCTTCGAAGTGCTGTTCTTGCAACTGAATTTTTATTCCAGAAACGTCAGGAGCTTTATCATTGGTATTGCACGCAAACAATAATATCGATAAAAATAAAGCAAGCATCCGTGTATTCATAGAACGAATTAACGGAAAGGATTGCAATCATGTTGTTAAATTGATGAAATTTGTGCCATGAAAATATTCATAGCACAACAAAACTATCATATTGGCAATTTTGAGTTAAACACCAAAAAGATAATTGAAGCCATTGAAACTGCTAAAGCAGCAGGTGGAGACTTAATCCTTTTTAGTGAAATGACTGTATCCGGATATCCTGCCAGAGATTTTGTTGAATTTGAAGATTTTATTGAACAATGCAATGTTGCAGTCAATACCATTAAAGCCCATGCCGATTCTATTGGCGTATTAATTGGAAGTCCGGTAAAAAACAAACATTTAAAAGGCAAGGACTTATTTAATGCTGCCTATTTTTTATATGAAAAAGAAATAAAAGCTGTAGTTCACAAAACATTATTACCAACTTATGATGTGTTTGACGAATATCGTTATTTTGAACCTGCATACGAGTGGAATATCATTGAATTTAAAGGCAAAAAGCTGGCAGTAACTATTTGCGAAGACATATGGAATTTAGGAGACAACCCGCTTTATCGAATCTGCCCTATGGATGAATTGATGAAATTCAATCCAGATATCATGCTCAATTTAAGCGCATCCCCATTTGACTACACACATGACGAAGACCGAAAGGCAGTCATTAAATCAAATGTTTTAAAATATAAAATTCCATTATTTTACTGCAATGCAGTAGGAAGTCAAACAGAAATCGTATTTGATGGGGCATCCTTGGTTTTTGACAAAGAAGCCAATTTAATGAAAGCCTTCCCAATGTTTGAAGAAGCATTAGACTGGGTTGAATTAAATGATGATGGATTCATTAATGGCCCCATTTTAGAACCTGCTAGCAGAATACCGGAAAAAGAATTAAATCCGGCAACCCTTGATCCACAATTAAATATTGAACAAGTATACCAAGCATTGGTATCTGGCATTAAAGATTATTTTGGGAAAATGGGTTTCACCAAAGCAATTCTAGGTTCTTCTGGGGGGATTGATTCCGCTGTAACATTAGCCATTGCCTGTGAGGCACTAGGGGCAGAAAAGGTAAGAGCCATTTTAATGCCATCTCCTTACTCAACTGATCACTCTGTTAATGATGCAATTGCACTTAGCAATAACTTGAATAATCCATACGATATTGTTAGAATTGACCAGGTATACCAAAGTTTTTTGGAAACATTAAACCCTCTATTTAATGACCTACCTTTTTCATTAGCCGAAGAAAATATTCAAAGTAGAAGCAGAGGCAATATATTAATGGCTATTGCCAATAAGTTTGGATACGTATTACTAAACACATCTAATAAAAGTGAATTAGCCACTGGTTATGGAACCTTGTATGGTGATATGGCAGGGGGGCTTGGCGTACTAGGTGATTGTTATAAATTACAAGTGTATGAATTAGCCAGATATATCAACCGATCAAGAGAAATTATTCCGCACAATATCATTAACAAGCCCCCTAGTGCAGAACTAAGACCTAATCAAAAAGACAGTGATAGTTTACCAGACTACGGGGTACTTGATAAATTATTGTATCAATATATCGAGAAAAGACAAAGCCCAGATAATATTAAAGCACAAGGATTCGATACTGCCTTAGTAGACCGTACCATCAAAATGGTGAATAATAACGAATATAAGCGCAATCAATTTTGCCCGATTATTCGTATTTCACCCAAAGCATTTGGCGTTGGAAGAAGAATGCCAATTGTTGGTAAATATTTAAGCTAATTATTTTTACTTAATACCAAAATGGGAACATGGCTATGAAAAGCTAACTTTTTGGTATGACTAGAAGAAAATAATTGAGCAAAGAAATTATGTTCTTTGGGCACGGTGATGACTAAATCAACTTGTTGTTCATCTACAAATTGGTTAATCCCGTTCACAAAATTTTCTTCGTGTGAAAAGTGATAGCTAGGGTTTAATTTTTGTAAGACAGTATGCACTGCAAAGCTCTCGCCCATAACTGTTCCAGGGAATGTCTGTTCAAATTCATCTGGTTCTGCTTCAACATTAAAAACCATTAAAGCAGCACCAGTTAATGCTTGCATTGAGGCAATTTGATCAACAGGCATATATTTCTCTGCATTATTAAAATCGCATGCAAATAGTAATTTTTGGATTGGCTTAAAGCTAGACTTGGCAGGTACAATAATCAAAGGAATATGACTATGTTCCGCAATATGCACTGTATTACTACCAATCAGGGTTTCGGCTAAAGCACCGCCACCAGTAATTCCCATTACCACTAATTCTATTGGATTTTTCTCTGCATAATCTTCTAATGCAGAAAGAATAGATCCATAAACTGCAAGTACATCAAATACAATTCCAGTATCAACATATTTTGAGATTAAATTAGCTCTAAACTGAAGCAATCTATTTTCTGCAGATTCTCTAAAACTGTCTATTTCAGGAATTTGAATTCCAGGCATCATTGGATCTATTGCAACGGGTATTTCATAAGCATGCAATAAAATAATTCGTTCCGCTTTTACTTGTTGAGCAAAATGAACAGCATAATCAGCAGCATTACTGGCAGTAGACGAAAAGTCGGTAGGTACAATGATGGTTTTCATAGACCTAAATTTACAGATTTTCGATGATACCCGCAATACCTTGACCACCCCCCACACAGGCAGTTACCATACCATATTTTTTATTCAAGCGCTTCATATCATTTAGTAGCTGAACGGTTAATTTGCAACCAGTGCATCCTAAAGGATGTCCTAATGCAATTGCACCACCATTGATATTCACTTTTGTTCTATCTAACCCTAACTCCCTAATTACAGCAAGCGACTGAGAGGCAAATGCTTCATTTAATTCAAACAAATCAATATCGCCTATATTCATTCCTGCTTGCTTCAAAACCTTTGGTATAGCAGCAACTGGACCAATTCCCATGATTCTAGGATGAACCCCTGCGGACGCACAATTCACCAATCTTCCAATTGGGGTTAAACCCAATGACAACATCATACTCTCGCTCATGACTAATGCAAAAGCTGCACCATCACTAGTTTGCGAGGAATTACCAGCGGTTACACTTCCCCCTACTGCAAAAGCTGCTTTTAATTTAGAAAGGCCTTCAACTGTAGTATCTGCTCTTAATCCTTCATCTGTGTCTACCACATATGATCTAACCGCTTTTTTCCCTTTTTCATTAAGATAAGTTTCCTCAACAGTAATAGGTAGAATTCCCGATTTAAAATATCCGTTTTCGATTGCTGTTTTAGCTTTCATATGGGAAGCATAAGCAAAAGCATCCTGATCTTCTCTTGATATATTAAACTCTTTTGCAACCGCCTCTGCTGTTAATCCCATACTTAAATAATAGTCTGGTTCATCTTTGGCAATTGAATAAGAAGGCACTGTCTTCCATCCAGCCGTTGGAACCATACTCATACTTTCCGTTCCACCAGCTATAATACACTCAGCCATCCCCGACCTAATTTTAGCGGTTGCGGTTGCTATACTTTCCAATCCACTTGCACAATATCTATTAATGGTGATACCTGCCACTTCAATACCCAATGCTTTTGCTGCAATGATTCTACCAAACTGTAACCCTTGTTCTGCTTCAGGCACCGCATTCCCTACAATTACATCATCCACTAATTTCGAGTCTAGCTGTGGTACGGATGCCATTAGTCCTTTGATTACTTCTACAGCTAGATCATCGGGTCTAAAAAAACGGAATCCACCTTTTTTACTTTTAGTAACTGCGGTTCTATATCCCGCTACTATATAGGCTTCTTGCATAAACTTGATTTAATCATTCAAATGTAGTAAAAATGATTAAAAGTTGTTTATGCAACTAAATTTTAAATCAGTCTTTAGAGGTATTTTCGCAAAAATTTTTGACTTTGTATCCACTATTAAGAAATATACTATTTAAGGCAGCCCCAGAGAAAGTGCATTATTTTTCTATGAACTGTTTAAGAATAGCCAGTTCAATAGGTTTGGGTGACACCATACTTAAAAACCTATTTCAGTACAAGGCCACTAATTTGCAAAAAGAAGTAATGGGCTTGCATTTTAAAAACCCGGTAGGTTTAGGAGCAGGGTTCGATAAAAATGCAGCTTATTTACATGAATTAGAAAGCTTAGGCTTTGGATTTGTTGAAATAGGCACAGTTACTCCAAAAGGTCAGCCTGGTAATGATTTACCAAGACTATTTAGACTACCAGCAGACAAGGCGTTAATTAATAGAATGGGATTCAATAATGATGGCGTTGCTGCCGTAAAAGAACGCTTAATTAATTGGAACAGCAGAGGAAAATCGAAGGGAGATTTAATAATAGGCGGTAATATTGGTAAGAATAAAATTACACCCAATGAGGATGCTTGGAAAGATTATTGTATTTGCTTTAATGAATTGCATGATCAGGTAGATTATTTTGTGGTAAATGTGAGTTCACCTAATACACCAGGATTAAGGGCTTTACAAGAAAAAGATGCACTCACGAAAATCTTCAGTGAATTACAACACCATAATGCAGGCAAATCA
The DNA here is from genome assembly GCF_051860225.1 of Sediminibacterium sp. Lineage (GTDB taxonomy): Bacteria > Bacteroidota > Bacteroidia > Chitinophagales > Chitinophagaceae > Sediminibacterium. The sequence continues at coordinate 1,332,160 of NZ_JBHYEI010000001.1, read as the reverse complement.
AATCCCAAACCACTCTTATTAAAAATTGCACCAGACCTTACGAAAGAGCAGCTAGATGATATTGTTGAATTATCCTTATCCATGAACTTGAGTGGATTGGTAGCAACCAATACTACTTTAGACAGGTCAAATTTATCAGCAACATCTGCAGCCTTAAGTGAGTCAATTGGTATGGGGGGATTGAGCGGAAAGCCAGTTCAGAAAAGATCTACAGAAATTGTTCAATATATTTCAAGTCAAACCCAAGGTAAAGTTCCAATTATTGCAAGTGGTGGAATTTTTACAGGGGAAGATGCCAAAGAAAAAATGATTGCAGGTGCTTCTTTAGTGCAAGTTTGGACAGGCTTTGTTTATGAAGGACCTGCAATCGTAAAAAATATTTGTACTTACTTGTCAGAAAATAAATAATTGGATTAGAAATCAAATCCTAAGGCAAAATAATATACTGGTGCGCCTTTGAAGACTCCCTTCATAGGCCAACCTGCATCAAATTTCATAAAATAACCCAACAAAGTACTTCTAACACCAAAACCATAGCCGCCCGCAAAAGGTCCAAGACCGCCTGCATCAATCTTAACCACTACAGGGCTCTGATTGCTAGAAATCACTTCGCCTGGTCGTTTGATGCCATTGTATTTTCCATTCCATGCAGTTCCTAAATCTAAAAATTGTACTAGTTGGAAATTGCGGAGGAATGCGTTATTAATTGGTCTATCAAAAATGGTTGCAAATAAAGGCAGCCTAAATTCACTATTGATTACAAAAGCATTATTACCATTGGCAATATTTTGATTATAACCACGCATATTTACTGCCAAAGATTGGAACGCATAATTTTGATCAGCTGCAGGTTGGTTACTATTATTGAATTTAGGTCCAATCCAACCATCTACTCCGCCTAAGTAATAGATTAACTTTTGATTACCCCAAGAAAAGTCTGCAGCTACCCTACCAGCCCAAATAAAATTGCGATAAATTTTGTGATAGTATCTTCCATCAAAACCAAAATTCATAGTGGGTTTACCATTGTTTGCGGGATTTCTACTTGCTGGTAAATTAACATCTAAGTATACTTTATAGCGTAACCCATTCCAAATATTTTGCGTAGGGTTAATGGTATTGTCATGCACATATTCTAACCTAGACAAAATAAATTTAGACACTGTGTCTTTAAAGGCCAAGGCATTGGGGTTGGGCTGACCAGTAAAATTATCGTAAGATTTCAATACCCCTCTATCTGAACGCAAACCAATAGTAGCCCTGATACTTTTTACTTCATTAATAGGATAACTTGCATTAAACTGATACAAGTTGGTGTACAACATATTATTGAATTGAGTTCGGAAGAAGTTGGTCACATTACTTCTATAATAAGTTACTCCCCAATCAATTTTTTTGCGCATGTTTTGAAAAGAGAACATCAAATCTTTATCTGCTAAATTGGTACCAAAGCGCATTCCTGCAACAAATTTCATGTCTTCCATCAAATCGCTTACCCCTACCCTAAATGTGAAGTTAAAGTCGTTCCCGTTGTTTAATTGAATAGGACCAGACCCTCCAGCATAAGGCTGATAACGATTAATGAGTACATTATTTGTGAATCCACCCAATAAATAATCCGAGCTAAACTTTAAGCCATAATTATACAACTTTGAATTTGCTAAACTAGTTTTTCTTTGAGGTAGACCAGCAAGTAATATAGCATTTGCCTTACTAGTTGTATCAGGCAGTTCATCCGCAAATTCGTTTTGGAAAACAGCTGCTTTTTTGGATGTATCATTAGCAGGCTTAGTATTGTTATACTGGATAGCCCTTCCCTCAGTCATCTTTTTATCATCCAGTACTTTCTTAACGTACTCGGTATTACGTGCAGTTATATTTCTTCTTGCTAACGCTAGTTCATCTACTTTTAATTTATAAACAAACTTGAAATCGCCTTCTCTTCTTACTTCACTAACCTGTCCATTATTCCCCGCAATTCTGGTCTCTAATAAAGAACTTTGATAATTAGTTATTGGGAATGTATAAGTGGAATCTTTATAAACTTGATAATAACTCACACTATCTGGCTCTTGTTTTTGCCAAGCCATTAAAGTTGAATCAAATTCCTTTGGAGCAGGATTGCGAAGAATTTCTTCTCCAATATAATAAAGGGTATCTAATCCATTTCTTTGTGTTGAAAAGAAACCTGCCCACCTATTTCCAATACCATTTTCATCTGATACGAATGTAAAGTGATTAGTATTGTATTGCATTGGGTAACGAGCATTGCCCATTTTAACATTGGTTAACTGGGCAATCTGCTTTTCCTTGCTATCATTTAATACATCTACCATGTAAATATTGAAAGGATATCTGCTTGGCAATACTGTGTCTTTGTTGGGCGCATTATTACCAGGGCGATTAGAAGAAAAGATGATACCCACTCTATTGGGAAATGAAACCAAAGTAGGGTCTAAGTCATCGTAAATATCATTGGTGATTTGAGTTACTTTTTGCTCTTCAATTTTGTAGGTGAAAATATCGGTATGTCCATTTTTTACCGCACTTAATACCAATGTATTGGCATCAAGCATAAAACTAGCATCTAGTATTTGATCAAACCCATCAATAGTTTGTTTAAATCTTTTGTAACGAGCAATCAAGTCGTATACAAACATATTGATCTTTCCTTTTTCCCAGTAAATCACAAGAAGCCTTGATCCTTTTCCATCCCAAGCCATGATTGGATAATTCGGATTTACTTCATTCACATTGGTTAAGACTCCGCTTTTTAATAATACCTTTTCGTCATAAAAATTCTCCATCAATTTAACCGAGTAAATACCTTTTTTAAATTCAAGTACGGAGTAAGTATTACTACGCGGATTAGGGTTAGCCTGAAATCTAAAATAATCCCGCTTGCCAATTTCCTCTGTTACTGTCAATTGACCTTTTAATTGATTTCTTCGTTGACGAATATCTTTGATATAACGGTCTTGTTGAAATTGCATGAAATCAGTTAATACATCTTTGAATTTTTTCTTACAAATTCTTAAACAAGCATTATTGATGTTTTTATACATCCTAGCCAAATACAAGAGGTAGGTTATATTTTCTTTCCTGTATTTTTCACCAATATAATTCCAAAATGCATGCCCAGCCAGAAGTGGCTTTTCAAAAGCAAATTGATAAAATGAATTGTATCTACCACTTAATATGGCGCTCTTTAGTTCATCATCTTTTTCAGTACTCCAAGACTGTCCTGCGTAAGCAATATATCCATCCACCATCCATTTAGGCAAATCTAACAAAGCTTGGTTACTGGCAAATTCACCTATATCGTCTCCAAATAATAAATTATCGGTTAGTACTTTTGCAATGCCCTCTCTAATTTGATTTTTTAACTTTTCATGATTGCCATTAAAATAAACGATGATTTTATTATTTACCAACTTAGTAACACCCCCTGAATTCTGCCAATCGGACCCTAAACCAATATTGCTACTTTTATAATCATTGTAATTATTATACACCACAATGTTCGCTCTGCGCTGTAAAGAATATTCAATAAAATTTTCGATTGACTTTAGTTCTTCTTCTGCTACTTGGCTTACGAATTTACCCAACTCTACTCCCCCTTGGGTTACATAAGTATTAAAATTGGAAGATTGGTAAAACTTCCAATTAAACTTCTGGTGTTGAATTCTATTCTTACCAAATTCTACACTGTTAACCTGCGCATTTACTGCAACAGAACTTAATAAACCAAGAAAAAAAATTACTTTACTGATACTATTCAATTGCATATCCGAACTTTGGTATTTAAAATTAATCATTTACCGTTAAAAGCGGGTAAAATACATATATGATAAAGGTTAAGGTTTTTACATTTAGTCCAATTCAAGAAAATACTTATGTACTTTATAATCAGCACAATGAAGCAATCATAATTGATCCAGGCTGTTATGATACCTCAGAACAGGATGAATTATTTCAATTTATTCAAACAAAAACACTTAAACCGGTACAATTGTTAAATACACATTGTCATTTAGACCATGTATTTGGCAATAAATGGGTTTACGATACATTTAAAACCCCACTCCATATTCATCCAGAAGAAGAGCCCATGCTTAGAATGGCCCCATTGTCAGGTGAAAAATGGGGGCTTCCTTTTGTTAATTATGAAGGTCCAATCAAGTATTTATATCCGGGAGATACCATTTTACTAGGAAATGATGCCTTGAAAGTGATTTTTGCCCCAGGGCATTCTCCAGCAAGTATTTGCTTTTATAGTGAATTTGATCAATTTTTAATAGGTGGTGATGTTCTTTTTAGGGAGAGCATTGGAAGAACCGACCTTCCAGGTGGCAATCATGCGTTATTACTAAAAAGTATCAGAGAGAATCTATTCTGCTTACCCAATGATGTTAAAGTTTATCCGGGTCATGGACTTAGCACAACTATTGGATATGAAAAAAGGAATAATCCTTTTTTACAATAGATAATCTAATTCTCTTGCTGCATGTAGGTATTGAATGCAGTAATAAAAATTGCTCCTAAGTTTTTGTAAGGGGGAACATAATCATCAAATTTCTCCTTAGCGGTTCCACTAAATCGAATAGCCAAACTATTCCAAAGCGAAGGCCATTTTAGGTTTTTACCTAAACGCAATTCTTCACTGATTACATTAATGAGCCCTTGGTTAATAATACCCGTACCAATTTGCTTAGAGGAAATGATATGTGCACCAGGTGCTATTTCTAACACTTCATTTAACCGCTGGTACCCTCCACAGCTTCCTAATAAAACCAACTTTGCAGAAGAAGGCATTTTTTGTACCGTCTGGTTAAGATAATAACTATGACCGCGATGAATCACCACACTGGGATGCAATTTTTGGTTATGTAAATATTCAATCAAGCTATCCTGAGCAGCGGCATCCAAATCTTCTGTTTCATCAAGGGGCAAGTTGGCATAAATGGTGATAGGTGTACCAATTCTCGAACTTACTTCTACCCATTGAGACTTCTTAGTAATTCTCCAATTGGCATTTCTAAATTTATTCAAGAACGCATTAAAAACAACCATACCATCTTTATCACCGTAAAAAAATTGCTGCATTATAACTCTACCGGTTTCACTGTCTTTTAGATAGTTATTGGGTAATTCATAAATGGGCATGATCCCCAACTTAGCGGATAAATCAATTTTACTAGTTGGCTCCAAAGAAGAAAAAATGGTTTCTAATAAATCATAGATTACTTGCCCGCGTTTATTCTTTATTTGATTGCATCTATCTAATTCAAGTCTAACCTGATTTAACATGAGTTTTTTAAGTAGTGGATTGTATACACTTGAATAAGAGTCAGCAACATCTACCGCATCTTCTAATGAGGTAGTTTGTTCTAACCCATTCACAAATCCACGCATCAATTGTTCTGCATCTTTTTTGTCCATTTTAGAAAGAAAATCATCTAACTTATTATAAGCGGCAGCAATCTTAATGAATTTTTTATATTGATCCTTATTAACCATTGACAGCAAAGAATCTGATCGAGGATTTTTCATTGCAGCAAAGATTCTTGGATAGACCCCGTTTACAAAACTGGAAGTGTACATTTCTTCTTCCCCTGTTACTGCTAAGTAATAAAGTTCTTGAGGACTTAATTTGCTGATACTTTTAAATCGTACAAAATCGCTCTTTTCATTGTGCAAAGCATTGATTTCATTGATATACAATTCTATACTTTTAGCTTTTAACTTATTGTATAATATTGTGGCAGCCATAGGAGTATCGCCTTGTTGAATCCTTTTAGCATAATCAATCCTTGTTCTTACCAATAAACTGAAATAACCTGCAGAAGTGTCATTTCCAACAAACTTTGTTATGGAATCCATTTTTAATTTCCCGGTATACAATTGATCTAAAAAAGGGAAATACATTCTACCGGTACTCGTTAATGAAAGTCGCGCAACTAATTTTACAAAAGGATGATTTACCGATTGAATTTTTTTACCCAGTGCATTAGGGGCAGCAGCATAACTATATAATTCCTCTGGATCTCTAAATGCAGCAAGTGTAATTAAAGAATCAGCAGACGCTGTAGCAGGATTTCGGAATAATATGGGTAAAATTTTAGTAGGATTTCTGTCACATTGTTTTACAACAATACTATCTTTTGCTGCTTGCATTCCTCTATTACTACTTAAGGTAAAATTCTCTGTAAGTATGATGGCAGATTCTAAATCAAGCCGGTTCATTAAAGGTGCAATTGAGCCCCCAGACAATTGTTCATTCATAGCAATCTGGAAGGTTTGCAACAAAAGAGGCAATCGAGTTTCTGGCGTTTTGCCATTCTGATAATTTAAAAAATAAGCAGTGAGCAAATCATTTACACCTCTTAGCCAGGTATATTTTGCATTATTATCAATTTCGACAGTTGATTCAATTTTGCTTCGCAACTGGTTAATTAACTTTTCTGATAAGTTTAATTCATTTGCAGTTAATTGATATTGCTTTGCTGGATACAATTTTATGGCCTCAAAACTTCGAAAGATATATTCATGATGCAATTGACGCATTGCTGGAATGGGGGGAATTGAGTCAGTTTGTTGCGCATTGGATTGCGTTGCAATAGTAAAAACAAACAAGAATGTATATATAACTTTAAGCATATAGGTAACAAAAATAGGCATTCAGTCAGTTAACAATTAGATAATAATACAAAATAGCTTATTTGCGAAGGAATGAAATTAACTTTGTGTAAACAGAATGTTAACATGGAAGGGAAGCCTAAACAGATTTTAATAGCAGACGACGAACCGGATATTTTAGAAATCATCCGTTATAATCTGGAGAAGGAAGGCTATGAAGTTCATACGGCAAAAGATGGAAATGAAGCTATTGAAAAGGCCAAAGCATACTATCCCGATTTAATTATTCTAGACATCATGATGCCTCGAAAGAATGGGGTTGAAGTATGTCAAATATTAAGAACACAACCTAGTTTTCAAGACACGTTAATTATCTTTTTAACTGCAATGAGCGACGAAAGCTCCCAAATCAAAGGACTTGAAACAGGTGCAGACGATTACATCAGTAAACCCATCAGCCCCAAGGTATTAGTGAGCAGGGTAAATGCTTTATTTAGAAGAGTAACGAATAAAGAAGCAGGAAAAACATTGCAAATCGGAAATATTTCAATAGACCCAGTTAAGTTTATTGTTACTATTGATAATAATGAAGTGATACTTGCAAAAAAAGAATTTGAATTAATCTATTTATTGGCTTCAAAACCTGGCAGGGTTTTCTTAAGAAATGAAATCCTTACCCAAGTATGGGGTAATGAAGTTATTGTTGGAGACAGAACCATTGATGTTCATGTTAGAAAAGTAAGACAGAAACTAGGAATAGATTGTATAACTACCGTAAAAGGGGTTGGTTATAAATTTGAAATTTAACTAATTGTTTCAGCTGCAAAATGTAAATTGCTTCTATGCTGAACACAAAAAATCTTTCCCCCAAGCAACTATCAGCCTTTACTGCAGCAATATTAGCCATTCCTATATCTATAGGTATTTGGTTTATTAAACCAGATTGGATTATTACGCTTGTTTCTTTATTAATCACATTTATTGGAAGTTATTTACTGATTGGCTTTGTATTAGAATCTTTCATTTATAGAAAGATTAAATTAATATATAAGTTCATTTATCAAACCAAGGCAACAAAAAGAGAAGAGACCTATTACAAATATATTTTACCACAAAAGGGAATTGATGAAGTAAGAGAAGACGTTGAGAAATGGGCAGAACAAAGAAGTGCAGAAATTGAAATCCTTAAACAAAATGAAGTGTTTAGGAAAGAGTTTCTACAGAATTTAGCCCACGAATTCAAAACACCCATTTTTGCCATTCAAGGATATGTGGACACTTTAAGAGAAGGGGCCATTGATAATCGAGAAATCAGTATTCGTTTCTTAGAAAATACGGCTAAAAATGTTGATCGAATGGTCAATCTAGTAAAAGATTTAGATGCAATATCAAGATTAGAAAGTGGAGAACAGCCCTTACATAAGGAATCATTTATTATACAAGACCTTATTCGTGAAATTTATGAAACCTTATCTATAAAAATTGATGCAAAAAAAATCAATACAAGCATCAAAAAAGGTTGTGAATTTCCTATTGCGGTATTTGCAGACAAGGAGAAAATAAGACAAGTCATTAATAATTTGATTATCAACTCGATCAAATACGGCAAAGAGGGAGGAAACATTATTGCTAGTATATATAAAACAGATGAAGAGCATGTTTTAGTTGAATTAAGTGATGATGGAATTGGAATTGCAGAAGAACACCTACCAAGGGTTTTTGAACGTTTCTACAGAACAGACCGTGGAAGAAGCAGAGATATCGGTGGAACGGGCTTGGGTTTGGCCATTTGTAAACATATCATTGAAGCACATGGTCAAACTATACATATTCGCTCTAAAATTGATATAGGAACTTCTGTAGGCTTTACCTTATCTACAACGAATTAGATATATTTTATTTATTTAATATTATCTAATTATTAACTTTTTGTTATCAAACAAGGACCACCGTACAAAAGGGTATTTTTGCGGAAAATCTACCATTATGGGTATCAATAACATCGGTCGCTTTTTCATGCCAAAAAACAAGCTCTTCTATGAACTTTTTGAAGATGTAGCAGACAAAGCACACGAAATGGGCATCAAGCTAAAAGAAATGGTTAGCGAAGCAGACCAAGATAAAAGAAGAGCCATCCTAGCTCAAATTGAAGACTTAGAACACAAAAATGACGATAATACCCATAAAATTTTTACGGAATTAGGTAGAAATTTCATCACACCATTTGATAGAGAAGATATTCACTACTTAGCAACTGCACTAGATGATATTGCTGATTATATATTTGCTTCAGCTAAAAAGATTAATTTCTATAGTGTAAATCCGAATGATACAGGCATTCAAAAAATGGCTGAATTAATCTTACAGGGAACCATTGAAATCAAGAAAGCGGTATTTGGCTTAAGGGATATGAAAAACCTTCGTGAAATGACAGAAGCGATGGTTAAAGTTAACAGCATAGAAAATCAAGCAGATGATGTTTTTGATATGAGTATCGAAATGTTGTTCCAGCAAGAGAATGACTTCAAAGAAGTAATCAAAAAAAGAGAAATTTATCAAGTCATGGAAATTGCTACTGATAAATGTGAAGATGCGGCCAATGTAATTGAGTCAATTATTATTAAATACGCTTAATCAGCATCAACAGGAGTTATGTTTACATTACTGGTAATCATCATAGTGCTTGCTTTTATTTTTGACTATATCAATGGATTCCATGATGCAGCAAACTCAATTGCAACAATCGTTTCAACAAAAGTGCTTACCCCTTTTCAGGCAGTAACCTGGGCAGCATTTTTTAATTTTGCTGCTTTTTTTATTTCAAAATATATTTTCAAAGAATTTGGAATTGGAAATACGGTAGCCAAATGGGTTAATGCAGATTTTATTACACTAGAAGTGCTAATGGCGGGCATTATGGCTGCCATTACATGGAACCTAATAACTTGGTGGTTCGGTATACCATCTAGCTCTTCCCATACTTTAATGGGAGGATTTATTGGTGCTGCAATAGCACATGCAGGTGGCTTATCAGGCGAAGCAGGAGATGTAATCAACTATGCTAAAGTTATTCCTACCTTTCTGTTCATCTTTTTTGCTCCACTAATAGGTATGTTTATTGCATTTGTTATTACCATTATCATTGTTCATTTATGCAAACGATCGAACCCATACAAAGCAGAGAATTGGTTCAAGAAATTACAATTAGTTTCTTCAGCAGCTTTTAGTATTGGACATGGAGGAAACGATGCACAAAAAGTGATGGGAATAATTGGAGCTGCCATTATTTTCTACGAGAAGAACACACACGGCGTAATAATGGACTTCAATAGTTTTGTTGATGCATATCCATGGGTGCCATTTACTAGTTTTCTATGTATTGGAATTGGCACCATGAGCGGTGGTTGGAAAATTGTAAAAACAATGGGAACTAAAATCACTAAAGTGACTCCATTAGAAGGTGTAGCTGCAGAAACTGCAGGTGCAATTACTTTATTTATGACAGAACATTTTAAGATTCCAGTGTCTACTACACATACTATAACCGGTGCTATTATTGGTGTTGGAGCTACCAAGCGTTTAAGCGCAGTAAGATGGGGCGTAACAGTTAATTTACTCTGGGCATGGATTTTAACGATTCCTATTTCAGCTTTTATTGCAGCCATCTTTTATGCAATCATCAAGCTAATAGTTTAAATTTAAGGAAGAAGAAGCACGCTTTTGCAGTATATTGCACTAAAGAATAACCTGCGATATGGCAAAAATTTTAGTGACCGGCGGAACCGGATATATTGGATCACATACCATTGTAGACTTAATAGAAAATGGTTACGATGTTATTTCTATAGATAATTTTTCAAGGTCTACTACCATTGCACTTGCAGGAATAGAAAAAATCACTGGAAAGAAAATAAAAAACTACACAGTTGATTTAAAAAATTTTGACGAAACACAAGCAGTATTTCAAGAAAATACTGATATCGACGGAATCATCCATTTTGCTGCATATAAAGCAGTAGGCGAGTCGGTTGAAGAACCATTAAGGTATTATGAGAATAATATGTTTGGTTTAATCAACTTACTAAAATGTGTACAAGAATTTTCGGTACCAAATTTTGTATTCTCTTCCTCTTGCACTGTGTACGGTAACCCAGATGTAATTCCAGTAACAGAATCATCTGCCATAAAACCAGCAGAATCCCCTTATGGTGCAACCAAACAAATGGGTGAAGTAGTTATAAAAGATTTTGCAAAAGTGGTGAATACAAATACCATTTTATTAAGGTACTTTAATCCGGTGGGAGCGCATCCGTCTGGCTTAATTGGTGAACTACCAGTAGGTAAGCCACAAAATTTAGTTCCTGCAATCACTCAAACTGCCATTGGTAAATTACCAAAAATGTGGGTTCATGGAAATGATTATCCTACAAAAGATGGATCATGTGTTAGAGACTATATTCATGTTTCAGATATTGCACATGCTCATACACTAGCCATTCAATACTTATTAGAGGGTAAGAATGAAACCAATTGTGATGTATTCAATTTAGGAACTGGCGATGGTGTGAGTGTATTAGAAGCCATTAATACATTTGAAGAAGTAAGTAATGTAAAGTTGAATTACGAAATAGGACCACGCAGGGCAGGCGATGTAATAGCAATATATGCAAATAATGATGCAGCAGTAACGAAACTTGGGTGGGAAATTAAATATGGCATCAAAGAAATGATGGATACCGCTTGGAAATGGGAACTAAAAATGAAACAGGAAGCCGATCAAGCAGTGAATAATTAGTTATTTAACCAATTGATTGTAATAGTTAAATAGATTGATTAAATCAGCTTGTTTTTTAAACTTGGTTTTTTCTTTTTTTAGAAACTCACTAATTGCGTCGTGCTTATCATCCATTAGGGTTAGTGCATCCTCAGCCTTAGATAACTTTACTATTTTAGTACCATAAACACCATAATAATTCAACAATTTGTCTGTATTGGTAACAGCACCAGTACCGTATACTTGTTTTGTTTCCGTGAAAAATTTTGTATCGAGCAGTAGCTTCGCTTTACCTTCAACCAACACCTGATAAAAATTTTTATCTGTTAAATTATCAATCGGTTGAAATCCTTTTTCAAAAACAACCACACTTCCATTGGGCATATCAAATTCAACACGAATGATAGGACTGATCACTTCCATATCACTGCCATCAGAACCCAAATAAAACAATCGACTATCCTGTAATAGTAGTTTATATTTTACATCGCTTAATAGCTTGCCCTCTTTCGTGTATAATCTTGCTTTTAAATAATCAGGATGAAAGAGATATGCAGTGTTATCAATAGTTGCAGCTGCAGATCTCAAATCTACCCCATTAGCATCTTTTAGGAAAATTCTTCCACCCGTATCCTGGGCAGTCACTAGGCTAGACATCAAGACAAAAAAAGTTGAAAAAATTACTTTATTCATACCATTAAGTTAAGCAAGTTTATTGATTTGTCATCTTCTCGGCATTTTCCGCCATTTGTAATGCTTCAATAAATTCGTCTATTTCGCCATTGATGACTGCATCTAAGTTATAGGAAGTTAATCCAATTCTATGATCGGTAACCCTACCCTGTGGCCAGTTATAAGTTCTGATTTTTGCACTTCTATCACCCGTACTAACTAAAGTTTTTCTTTGTCTAGAGATTTCGTCTTCCTGCTTTCTTACCTGCTCTTCGTATAACTTAGTTCTAAGCATCGTCATCGCTTTTTCCCTGTTACCCAACTGAGATCGTTCCGTTTGACAAACTACCACTACGCCAGTAGGAATATGGGTTAAAAAAACTTTGGTTTCTACCTTGTTCACGTTTTGACCACCTGCACCACCACTTCGGGCCGTTTCCATTTTAACATCACTTTCTTTCAACTCAAAATCTACCTCTTCCGCTTCAGGCATTACTGCAACCGTAGCTGCAGAAGTATGCACCCTACCCTGGGTTTCTGTATTGGGAACCCTTTGCACGCGATGAACACCACTTTCAAATTTTAGTGTACCATACACATCTTCCCCACTTACTTCCACCACCACTTCTTTGTAACCACCAACCGTTCCTTCACTTTCACTAACCACAGCGGTTTTCCATCCTTTCTTAGAGCAATATTTTAAATACATCCCTAGTAAATCGCCTGCAAATAAGCTGGCTTCGTCACCACCAGTTCCAGCTCTGATTTCTAAAATGGCATTTTTATCGTCTTGAGGATCTTTAGGAATCAATAATTTAGTGAGTTCTTTTTCTAATTCATCTTTACGAACTTCTAATTCAGGGAGTTCCATTTTAGCCAACTCACGCATATCTTCATCGGAACTATTTAAGCCCTCTTTGGCATATTTATGATCGGCCAATACCCGCATATATTCCTCATACGGTTTCACAATCTTTTCTAAAGAGCGGTACTCTTTACTGTACACCCCAAATTCCTTTTGGTTATTAATAATTTCAGGGTTGGTGAGCGCAATACCCACCTGATCAAATCTAGCTTTTATGGCTTCCAGCTTATTCAGCATATAATAAATTCATTTTCGGACTGCAAAAGTACGGTTTTAGAGGGGTTAAAATAGGTAGAAAGTAACAGAACTTATAATGGCATTGATTTCTAACTGGAATATTAACGATTTGTCTAAAAAAATAAAACTAAAAAGAACTAGGTTTGGTACTTATAAACAGTAGCAATGTCCATAGTAGTTAATCAATTGGTTAAAAAATACGGAACACAAATAGCGGTCAACAATCTTTCCTTTTCTTTAGAAAAAGGGGAAATTGTTGGCTTTTTAGGCCCAAATGGAGCAGGTAAGAGCACTACTATGAAAATGATAACGGGGTCAATTGAACCAGATGCAGGCAGCATTGAAGTGAACGGAATTAATATGAGCAAAGACCCAATAGCGGGTAAAAGAAGAATTGGTTATTTGGCAGAAGCCAACCCACAGTATTATGATCTATATGTAAAAGAATACTTACAATTTGTTGCAGAAGTGCACCAATGTAAAAATGTACAAGCACAAATTAAAACAGTGATTGAACAGGTGGGATTAGGGCCAGAACAAACCAAAAAAATAGGCCAATTATCGAAGGGCTATAAGCAAAGGGTAGGATTAGCAGCCGCAATAATGCATGAACCCGATGTATTAATTTTAGACGAACCAACCACAGGCTTAGACCCTAATCAAATCATAGAAATAAGACAATTAATAAAAGCCTTAGGCCAACATAAAACCGTATTATTCTCAAGCCATATATTACAAGAAGTAGAAGCCATTTGTAGCAGAGTGTTAATCATTCATAAAGGAAATTTAGTAGCCAACCAATCCATTCACGAATTAAATCAAAGCAATCGCTTAGAAGCAATTTTCAGAAGCTTAACAGGCGCTATTAGTGTATAAACTACATAATACTTATATTTGAGTCCATTTAAAAACAAATACCATGAGTTACATTATTGATGTACATGCAAGACAGATTTTAGACAGTAGAGGTAATCCTACCGTAGAAGTAGATGTATTAACCGATGATGGTGCATTAGGAAGAGCGGCAGTTCCAAGTGGAGCTAGCACAGGTATTCATGAAGCAGTGGAATTACGTGATAACGATAAGAAGAAATATGTTGGGAAAGGCGTATTAAAAGCGGTAAAAAATGTAAATACTGCTATTGCAGATGCAATTGTAGGATTGGATGTTTCTGAACAAGCAGCAATAGACCAGATCATGATTGAGCTAGATGGTACCCCTAATAAAGCCAAGTTAGGAGCCAACGCAATACTAGCAGTAAGCATGGCTGTAGCTAAAGCAGCAGCAGACGAAGCCTCATTACCATTATATCGTTATATAGGAGGAACCAATGCAAAAACATTGCCTATTCCAATGATGAATATTGTAAATGGTGGTGCACACGCGGATAATAAAATTGACTTTCAGGAATTCATGATCATGCCTGTTGGAGCTCCTACTTTTAGTGAAGGATTGCGTTGGGGAGTAGAAATTTTCCATACGCTTAAAACCGTATTGAAAAAGAAAGGATACAGTACCAATGTGGGCGATGAAGGTGGATTTGCTCCAAATATCCAAAGCAATGAAGAAGCTATTGAAACTGTATTGGAATCTATTCATGCTGCAGGATATAAAACAGGTTCACAAATTGTAATTGCAATGGATGCGGCTAATAGTGAACTATGGGATGCGAAGAAGAAAAAATATGTATTCCATAAGAGCAGTGGTAAAGTAATGAGCAGCGATGAGTTGGTGAAGTTCTGGGAAAAATGGGTGAAGCAATATCCTATTGTATCTATAGAAGATGGTATGGCAGAAGACGATTGGAATGGCTGGAAAGCTTTAACGCAAGCGGTTGGAAGCAAATGTCAATTAGTAGGAGACGATTTATTTGTAACCAACGTAGATCGTATTCAACAAGGTGTAGACAAGCATATAGCGAATGGCTTATTGGTTAAGGTAAACCAGATTGGAACCATCACTGAAACCATCAATGCCGTTACATTGGCGCAACACAATGGGTATAATACCATCATGAGCCATAGAAGCGGAGAAACAGAAGACACTACCATTGCAGACTTAGCGGTGGCGTTAAATTGTGGTCAAATTAAAACAGGTTCTGCTTCTAGAACAGACCGTATGGCTAAATACAATCAATTGATTCGTATTGAAGAAATGTTGGGAGAAACAGCCATCTATCCTAAAGGAAAAATCAAATTCGGTAAATAATCATTTGCACCACTGTGCACAAATCTTACTTGGCAGATAAAGGTTTCTTATTACTTTTATCTGCCATTTTTTATGAAGAAAGCTATACCATACCTCACCAATAAATACTTGATAGCGGCTATTCTATTTATAGTATGGATGTTGTTTTACGACCAGCGAGATTATTTTCAGCAAAAAGAACGCAGGGATGAACTGAAAAAATTAGAAGTAAAGAAAGCATACTACGAGCAGGAAATAGAAAAGACGAAAAAAGAGTTAAATGACTTACAAAATAATCCTGCAGCAATAGAAAAATACGCCCGTGAGCGATATTTAATGAAGAAAGATGGTGAAGATATTTTTATTGTTGAAGACTCCTCTAAGCAATAAACAATAGAATATTAAATCATTTTATTTTTTCTTGCAATATTTTACAAAAGGTTCCGTTTTAATAAGGACCGTATCCTCTTGTTCACTCGCAGCCATCTGCTTATGAAAAACTTTAAAGAAGAGGAATTGATTATGTATTTATACAAGGATAGTACGCCAGCGCTTACTAAGGCTATTGAAAAAGCTATACAGGAAGACGCAGAATTAAAACAGAAAGTAGAGACATTGCAACGGTCTAAGAATCAGTTAGACAAGGTGAAGCTAAAGTCGCCTTCTAAAAAATCGATTAAAGCCATTATGGATTACGCAAAGAAAAGAGCAGAATAAATATTTTAGCTTATAGCGTGTTCGTAAATTTGCGCATGACTAAGAAACAACGCTATCAGGAAGTCATTGACTATTTTCAAGAAACAACTCCTGTTGCAGAAACAGAGCTATTATACGATAATCCTTTTCAACTATTGGTTGCAGTGATTTTATCGGCGCAGTGTACCGATAAGCGTGTTAACTTGACCACACCGGGTATTTTTAAAGTATACCCTACGCCAGAAAAAATGGCTAAAGCCAGTTTTGACGATTTGTTTCCGCTTATCCGAAGCATTTCTTACCCAAACAACAAAACCAAGCATCTGATTGGCATGGCCAATATGTTATTGGAACAATTTGGGGGTGAAGTTCCTATGACAGTAGAAGCATTAGTAAAACTTCCAGGAGTAGGCAGAAAAACAGCAAACGTGATCACTAGTGTGATTGATGAACAACCCAATATGGCAGTGGATACCCATGTATTTAGAGTCAGTCATCGATTGGGCTTGGTCAGCACAAAAGCTACTACCCCTCTTGCAGTAGAAAAAGAATTGATTAAATATATTCCAGAAGAACTGGTGCACAGAGCGCATCATTGGTTAATACTACATGGCAGGTACACCTGCTTAGCGCGTAATCCAAAATGTGATGAATGTGGTTTGCAAACGGCTTGCATATATTATACCAAGCAAGCAAAAAAAATAAAGTAAATCACAAAAAAAAATTAAGCATCCGAGAATAACAGCTAGAATTTTTCTACTCTTGTTTTTGATTTTTTAATAAAGACCGTTATTGCATCTGCAGTCATTCCAATAGTCCATAAATTCATTTTTGCACTTGTGTTTTTATGAAAAGCTAAATCAGAACACTCCTCTATACCATCAGCATCTTTGGTTATTAAATACATAGTTTCTCTTTTTTCGTCTACATCAACATCTTGACCACAGATTGGTGTGGTATTTACTATTTTATATGTAAACGTTTCCGCTGGTTCTTCATCTGAACGGCAGATCAACGTTCCATTTTCTTTAAATTCCCAAATATTTGTAGATGCGTCCTCTTGATACCAGACGCCAATAATATTCTTTTTTGCTTGAGTTATATATACTGGTTCTTGAGATGTGGTATTTAGTGTTTGATTATGATTCTTTGAGTACACTACAGCAACAGTTGTAATTACAATGATTACTGATAGACTAATAACTATATTTAGACTTCGCATAAATTAATTCGGAATTAATTTAGGAATCTCATTTTCATTAAAAAAAGTTGAAATTTCTTGATATAATATTATTCACTTACCGATATACTTTTAATCGTTTTTGAATTAATATCATATTCAAAATTTAAACTCATATCTAACTCAACATTATTATAGGAGAGATTTAAAAAGACTTGTCCTTGAGGATTTTCTTGATCTTTCCAAGCTACAGGAAATAATTCTGCTACTAAATCTATACTATCGCCAACTTTAATGACTTTATCGTTCGACATTGCAAAACAATAATTATTATTAGTAAATATAATTCTAAATAATTCATTATTTAGAAACCAAACATCTGCCCCGTTATATTTCAAATGCTTTAAATTACTTTGTAACATTTCATCGAACTCATTCATTATACTTATTGGGTTTCCGAATTTTGTTATAAAATCTCTCTCATCTAATAAAATTGAATTTTTAGAATATTGACTAGATAATGGTTTTAAATCAAACTGCTCAATTCTCAATAAACTAAGAATACTAGTTCTATTTTCAATAATTTCATTTCTTTGACTTTTTGCAATAAAAACGATTGATACAGTTATAAACAATAATGCACTTAATATTAATTTTATTTTCATATACTAATTATTTAAAATTATTGACATGGGTTACCATTACTTACACCTGCACTATTAAATTTAGTAGAAATATAATTTTCAGGGTTTTTTATAATACCATTTTCTCTAACCTCAAGATGAACATGCGGATATTTGACATTGAATGCATTCCCAGTTCTGCCACTAAGAGCAATTAAATCACCCTGTTTAATAACATCATCCTTTTTTAGAGATGAAGAATTTAAGTGAGCATATAAAATAATTAATTCGTCACCATTGCTTTTTGTCGTTTTAATTTCAATGTAATTTCCCCAAGAAAATTTATAATCGAGGGGCAAATTAGCAAGAATTACTGTTCGGTTAACTTACAATCTAGAATAAAGATTAATTTAATTAAACACACTGTACATACTTAAAATACCAATATAACTTAGTTTATATTATTTTGGTACATCCCAATTAGAGTAACCACCAAGAACAAATTTCAATTAATATCCAAAATGAATTTCGGTAATTTTCCTAGTAGTTGAATCATATTCAAAAATTAAGTTAATATCTATTGTTATTTGATTGTTTTTCAACCCAACAAAAACTTGATTGTCACGTTTACTTTTCCAAGATTTCGGATAAGTTCTAACAATTGTTTCAATGTTGTCACCAACCTTTATCGACTTCTTATTAAAAAAAATAAGGTGATAACTAGATGAAGTTAATTCTAATGATTCTAAGCTTTTATTCATAAACCAAGCTTTCATCCCTTGATATACATAACAATCCATATTTGCATCATCCATCTCAGAGTATTCAACTAGCTTTTTTGGGGGCTTGCCGAACTTTTTTAAAAACTCTTTTTGATTTAATAGTAAAGTATTTTTCAAAAAAGGAAGTGTACCTGATATATTAATATCGAAACTATTGATATCAATGATATTTATATCATCATTTTCAAAATCATACTTACTTTCCTTGTATAAAAATATGTGGTCCGAAGCAATTGAAGGGGTTATATTAATATGTACAATCAAGAGTAGTAAAACTAACCAATAACTATTCTTTTTTAAATGAAACCAAACCATATTTTGATTAGATAAATTTTAATAATGAAACCTACACTGCAATATATAAATACAGTCTTCTTTAACCATGTACACCAATCGATGTTCTTCATTAATTCTTCTGCTCCAGCAGCCAGCTAGATTTCCTTTTAAAGGCTCTGGTTTGCCAAGACCTGTAAATGGATTTCGTTGGGCATCTTTTATTAAGTCGTTAATGCGGAATAAAATTTTTTTATCATTTACTTGCCAATATAAATAATCTTCCCATCCTGATTCATCCCATAACAACTTCCTCATTTGTTAATGAGCTTTTTTTGTAAAGGCTTTGTTGTTTCAATGCGTGCTAATGCTGTTTCTAATCTAGCTCTGTTAGCAGGTGTACTATTCAAGTAAATAGTTTCTTGTATACTGTTGTACTCTTCTAAACTCATTACCACCACATTCTTCCCCTTACTGCGTGCAACCACCACAATATCCCCATCATCATTAACTGAATTAAGGCTTTCGGCTAAATTATTCCTGAACTCGGTATAGTTAACTACCTTCATGAGTACTTATTTAAGTACTAAATTAAGGCATTTTTATAACATTTTCGAAATCGCATCCACCAATTCCCCTTTGGTAATAGGTACTCCCATGATTTTATTGTAGCCCTTTGCATCCACCAAATATTGGTCGCGAATAATTTTAATCAATTGGCCATTGTTGATCTCTGGAATCAATACTTGATCAAAATTGGCAATGATGTTTCCCAAGTTACTCGGGAATGGACGCAGGTAACGAATATGTGCATGGCTTACTGCATGACCTGCTGCTTGCAATTCTAATACGGCACTTTTGATGGCACCATAAGTAGAGCCCCATCCCAATACCAATACTTTTCCTTTTGAAGGACCACTGTCAATGGTTTGTAGTGGAATATATTTTGCAATCAAATCTACTTTGGCTTGACGCGTTTTAACCATATGCTGGTGGTTATCCGAATCGTAACTAATATTACCTGTAACGTCTTGTTTCTCTAATCCACCTATGCGATGTTCTAATCCTGCAGTACCAGGAACTGCCCATGGTCTGGCTAGTTTTTCATCCCGCTTATACGGCATGAATTTGGGTTCATTCTCTGATAATCCCTTTTTGAAGCTTACAGGTATTTCTGGCAAGTCTGCTGTTTGTGGAAATTTCCATGGCTCTGCACCATTGGCAATATATCCATCACTTAACAAAATCACCGGAGTCATATGTTGAATAGCAATTCTTACCGATTCAAATGCCACATCAAAACAATCAGATGGCGTAGCAGATGCAATCACTGGCATCGGGCATTCCCCATTTCTGCCGTAATAGGCTTGCAATAAATCGCTCTGTTCTGTTTTGGTTGGTAATCCAGTGGATGGACCACCTCGCTGAATATTAATGATCACCAAAGGAATTTCTAACATCACGGCCAATCCCATGGCTTCTGTTTTCAATGCCATACCAGGACCTGATGTAGTAGTGATGCCGATTGATCCACCATAGCTTGCACCAATAGCGGCCGTAATCCCCGCAATCTCATCTTCTGCTTGAAATGTTCTTACGCCAAAACTTTTGTACTTGCTTAAATCGTGTAAAATATCTGATGCTGGTGTAATAGGATATGTTCCTAAAAACAAAGGCAGCCCCGATTTTTCGCCAGCCGCAATCAACCCCATTGACAATGCCTGATTACCCATAATGCTGCGATATAATCCAGCAGGCATTTTGGCTTTCTCAACGGTATATCTTGATGTAAATGTTTCAGTAGTGTCGCCGTAATTATATCCAGCTTGCAACACTTTAATATTACTCTGTAAAATGCTTTCCTTCTTTCCAAATTTCTCTTGCAAGAAATCGATGGTATTGTCTAGTTTTCTATTGTACATCCAATAGATATAGCCCAATACAAACATATTCTTTGCACGATCTCTTTCCTTAGTGCCTAAATCGGTAAATTCTTTTAGGGCTTCACGTGTTAATTTAGTTACGTCAATTTTGATGACTTCAAATGAATCCAAACTACCATCTTCCAAAGGATTCACGCCTTCTGGATAATTGGCTAGTCGCAAATTCTTTGCATCAAAACCATCAATATTCACGATGATTTTACCACCCGTTTTAATGGCTTTCAAATTCACTTTTAATGCAGCTGCATTCATGGCCACCAATACATCTGCAATATCTCCTGGCGTAAATACTTTATTAGAGGAGAAATGTAACTGAAATCCACTCACTCCTGGTACGGTTCCGATTGGAGCCCTGATTTCTGCTGGAAAGTCTGGAAAAGTAGCCAAATCTATCCCTAATAATGCAGTATTATTGGTAAACTGTTGTCCTGTTAATTGCATCCCATCTCCACTATCTCCTGCAAACTTGATTACGACGCTCTGTAAAACCGATTCGTTATTGTTCATCTATGCTAATTGAGAGGGCAAAGTTACCAATTTTGGGGGGCATAAACACTGCCCTTTCGGCATCTTTTTATGCATTTATTGCTGTTTTTTAAGCCAAAACTTGAACAAAAACTTGTTAAAGGGCTTTAAGAACCCTTGGAATGAAATTTGTTTATATTAGATTTGAAACAGAAAAAAATTCAATATGGCAATTTTTAAATCGGGTAACCCTACCCTTACGGAGAAAATGTTTGATAAGAGCCACGAAATGGCTGCTGCCAATATGGGCACTATGACAGTTAGAGGCGCTATCAACAAATTTGGTTTTATGATGCTGATGCTTATTGCAGGTGCAGCATACAACTGGAATTTATACGAACAACTAAAGCAAGATACCATGATGACCCTTATGTGGGTAGGTATTATTGGGGGATTGATTTCTGCTTTAGCCATTAGCTTTAAACCCAACTGGGCTCCTGTTTTGGCGCCGTTATATGCATTGTTAGAAGGTTTATTCATTGGTGCTATTTCTGCCATTATGAACGCAGCTTTTGCTGAGTCTTATCCTGGTTTGGTTATGCAAGCGGTGGGCTTAACTTTTGGTGTGGCTTTGGCCATGTTCTTATTGTATAATTTCAGAATTATCAATGCTACTCAGCGTTTTAAATCAATTGTATTCACGGCTACATTAGGTATTGGTATTTTCTACTTAATCACAATGGTATTGCGCATGTTTGGCGTGAACGTAAGCTTTATGTACGACAGCAGTTTATTAAGCATCGGCATTAGCTTATTTGTAGTAGCTATTGCAGCGTTAAACTTAATCATGGACTTTGATATGATTGAGCAAGGTGCTGAAAGAGGTGCGCCCAAATTCATGGAATGGTATGGCGCTTTTGGTTTAATGGTAACCATTGTTTGGTTATACATTGAAATGCTTAAATTATTAAGCAAATTGAGCAGTAGAGATTAATCTTTACAAGATAATTATAGTGAAAGCCTCGAAGTAATTCGGGGCTTTCTTTGTTTAATAATTCCGGTCTTTTTTGATTCGGGAAGCTCCTCATTTTGGGTTAACTTTATAGCCTAATAATGTATTAAAGCCATGGATTTTAATCGCGAACCATTTTCTAACGAAGAATTAATTCATCTCTATCGCAATTTGTTGTTGCCCCGCATGATTGAAGAAAAGATGTTGGTGCTCTTGCGTCAGGGAAAAATCAGTAAATGGTTTAGTGGGATTGGGCAGGAAGCCATTGCAGTGGGTACTACTTTAGCGATGGCCAACGATGAATGGATTATGCCGCTGCACAGAAATTTAGGTGTGTTCACTTCCAGACAAATGCCTTTAAATAAATTATTTAGACAATGGCAGGGCAATAAAGATGGGTATAGTAAAGGGAGGGAGCGTAGCTTTCACTTTGGATCGAAACCTTATCATATTTGCGGAATGATTTCTCATTTAGGCCCACAACTAGCCATTGCAGATGGCGTTGCATTGGCTTATGCATTAAGAAAAGAAGCAAAAGCTTCTGTAGCATTTTCGGGTGATGGCGGAACCAGTGAAGGAGATTTTCATGAAGCCTTGAATGTAGCTGCAGTTTGGAACTTACCCGTCATTTTTATTATTGAAAACAATGGATACGGTTTAAGTACCCCCGTAAACGAACAATACAAATGCGAGCAATTGGTAGACAAAGCCAAGGGGTATGGCATGGAAGGCATTCGCATTGATGGCAATAATATTTTAACGGTTTTCAATACCATCAAAGGTGTAAGAGAATATTGCATTAAAAACCAAAAGCCCTATTTTATTGAGTGCATGACATTTAGGATGCGTGGACATGAAGAAGCCAGTGGCACTAAATATGTACCCAAAGAATTATTTGAAGAATGGGGACATAAAGATCCTGTAAAAAAATACGAGCAGTTTCTGATTAACGAACAAGTGATTACCGAAATGGGAATTGCAGATATTAGAAATGAGTTCAAACTATACATTGAAACAGAATTAGCAGATGCATTTAATGCCGATGAAATGGTAGTAGATACTGCAGAAGAAATAGCAGATGTATTTGCACCTAAAAAACAAATAGCAGGCGTTATTGAAATAGACAGTAATCAAGCAGCAGCCGCAAATCCTTCCAGAGAAGCCCGTTTAATTGATGCGATTTCCGAAGGCCTACATATGAGCATGGAAAAACATGAGCAATTAGTATTGATGGGGCAAGACATTGCAGAATACGGAGGCGCATTTAAAATCACCGAAGGCTTTGTAGAAAAATTTGGCAAGCATAGAGTGCGCAATACCCCTCTCTGCGAAAGTGCAATAGTAGGTGCTTGTTTGGGTATGAGCTTGGAAGGATTTAAAACCGTGATGGAAATGCAGTTTGCTGATTTCGTTACAGTGGGCTTTAATCAAATCGTCAATAACTTAGCTAAGATTCATTATCGCTGGGGACAAAACGCCGATGTGGTTGTACGCATGCCAACAGGTGGTGGTGTAGGTGCAGGACCATTTCATTCACAAAGCAATGAAGCCTGGTTTACCCATGTGCCTGGTTTGAAAGTAGTGTATCCATCTAACCCACATGATGCAAAGGGATTAATGATTGCTGCTATTAACGACCCCAACCCTGTGTTGTTTTTTGAACACAAAGCACTCTACAGAAGCATTAGTGGAAAATTACCACAAGCTTATTATGAAGTTGCCATAGGAAAAGCCATTACAGTAAAAAAAGGAGACGATATCAGCATCATTACTTATGGAGCTGGTGTACATTGGGCATTAGAATACCAAGAAGCGCATCCTGAAATCTCTCTACATATTATTGATTTAAGAACATTGGCTCCATTAGACTATGCTGCCATTCAAGCAGCTGTTGAACAAACTGGGAAAGTATTGATACTACACGAAGACAATTTAATGGGTGGCATCGGTGGAGAAATCAGTGCATGGATTAGTGAAAATTGTTTTGAATTATTGGATGCGCCTGTGTTACGATGTGCTTCATTAGACACGCCCATTCCATTTAATATTGAATTGGAAAAAAATTATATGGCCAAAAGTCGCTTAGATCAACAGGTACAACAATTGCTCAATTATTAATTCCCTCTTATGCAATCAATGGTAAAAAAAATTACTGCATTCGTATTCACTTGTTGTATTGTAACAATTGCAACCGCTCAACAAAATCCGAATGAGCAATACCAAACACCCTTTTTTGCAGACAAGGACAGAGCAGCAAAAGTGAAAGCCATTGCCCCTGTGATTCAGTCCATGTACAGCAATTATGCAAAAGCGAATCATTTTCCCAGCTTTTCATTTGGCGTAGTTTTAGACGGAGAATTGATTGTGACTGGGAGTGAAGGATATAGCAACATCGCTAATCAAACCAAAGCCAATACAAGAACTATGTATCGCATTGCTTCAATGAGCAAAAGCGTTACAGCCATGGCCATCATTAAATTAAGAGACGAAGGAAAATTAAAATTAGACGATCCTGTTTCCAACTATATTCCTGAATTAAAAAACCAGGCACTCACCAAAGATGCTGCCCCTATTACCATTAGAGAATTGCTCACGCATTCTAGTGGATTACCCGAAGACAACCCATGGGGAGACAGACAATTGGCCGATACAGAAGAAGAATTAATTGCCTTGTTTAAAAAGCAATTGAGTTTTTCGAATGCAAATGGTACCGAATACGAATACAGCAATGTAGGATTTGCCACATTGGGTTTAATCATTAAAAAAGTAACTGGCATTCCTTATAGTGAATACATCAACCAACATTTTTTTAAAAGACTAGGCATGCAAGCAGCCTGGGACTATCGCAAAGTTCCTACTGACCAATTGGCCAAAGGCTATCGTTATATAAATGATTCTTTTAAAGAAGAAGCACTATTACCCGACGGTATTTATGGGGCAATGGGGGGATTAATCACCTCCGTTGAATCGTTCAGTAAGTACATGGCATTGCACCAACAAGCATGGCCCGCAAGAAATGACGCAGAAAACATTATCATTAATAGAAGCAGTGTCCGCGAAATGCACCAGCCTTGGCGCTATGCTTCTATGAATCCTTATTTCAATTATGGCAACGGTATAGCATGCCCTGCAGTTTCAGCCTATGGATATGGACTGAATATTTTTAGAGACTGTAATAACAAAATATTTGTTGGACATAGTGGCGGATTACCTGGCTTCGGAAGCAATTGGCGCATCATGCCTGAATATGGCATTGGCGTAGTGTTGTTGGCTAACGTAACTTATGCGCCCACTACATCTATTAATTTAAAAGTATTGGATAGTGTAATCAAGCTCGCAGGTTTAAAGCCCATGCAATTACCAGTCTCCACTATTTTGAATCAACGTAAAAATGAATTAATAAAGTTGTTACCGAATTTTACTGACGCGAAACAATCGGACATATTTGCAGAAAACTTTTTTGACGACTACTATACAGACTCCTTGGTGAAGCAAGCCACTGCTGCTTTTCAAACCATTGGAAAGGTTATGACGATTGAAGAACTGATACCAGAGAATCAACTGCGTGGATCATTCATCATCAATGGAGAAAAAGGAAAACTGAAAATCTTCTTCACGCTAACACCAGAGAATCCTGCATTGATTCAGGAGTATCGTTTGAGTGTGGTGAAGTGAGAAAAAGTTTGATTCAATATTATGTAAGAAGCGGATTAATAGTCGATGTTAAAATCTGGGAATAAGAGTTTTTGTAACTTCCACTTACCCTGCTCTTTTTTAAAATAAAATAGTTTAGAATTTTGTCGGCTATAATTGTGGATATAACTCACAATTACACATTTATTATAATCCTCAAAAAAATATGGGGTAGTTATTTCAATCATACTTTTAGCTAATTCACGTCTTTTGTTAAAAAAATCATTACTCAGCTTTTCATACTCCTTGGAAATTTTTAAAACTGAATCTGGAATTTCATTCAGTCTATTTTGATTTATTAGTAATTGATAATTTGGAAATATTTTTTTTATCGCGTTCAAATATTGAACATGCAATGAATCATATGCATAAAAGCAATCAATATCAACCAAAAAAGTATCGGAAATATATTTTTCAAAATTTAATTCAATAGCATTTGCATATAGTCGTGTAAAAAAATCTTTCTTAAAATGCTCTTGATTAAAAATTGATTTATCATTTTTTAATACAATTGAATACCAATTCGTGTAAGAAAGATTGGTCTTGCTAAAAGTTTGTGGCCGTACTCTATTATTTATTTTGGATACTCCTTGAGTTGCTAAGTATTCTTTCACAAAGAAGTTCAAAAAATTAGACATTTCAACAGAATCTCTTTGGGCAATACACACAGAGGTTTTTAAAAGAAAGACCAAGACAATCACATTTCGCATAAATATTAAATTGTAGTATATACTGTATATCAAATCAAGGGGAGAAGATTATATTTAATTTCATAATCAATATTCAATATTTACATTAGGATCAACTTTAGCTTTTAGTTCCCATCTTAAACCACTCACCTTAAAAAAAAGCAATTCAGCCCCTCTAAAATCATTTAGATGCTTGTATGTAATAACAACACATTTTTTGAAATTATCAAAGAAATACGGCTTTGAAATT
Organism: Sediminibacterium sp.; assembly: GCF_051860225.1. GTDB lineage: Bacteria > Bacteroidota > Bacteroidia > Chitinophagales > Chitinophagaceae > Sediminibacterium. Next base: position 1,305,179 of record NZ_JBHYEI010000001.1, on the reverse strand, counting down.
TCCACCATTCTTGTTGAAATTTGAACCTTTTTTTTAAAGTAGTCAAGATATAAATTATTATACATATTTCGTACTTCTAAGATAGAATCTGGAATTTCTGAAATTTTACCCTCATTGTATAAAAAACTGTATTTAGGATATTTTACACCAAAATATTTATAACTATTCGCTTGTAAAGAATCATAATGATAAAGCAGTTCTATGTCTACTAATAAACTATCATTAAAGTAATTTGAAAAATCAATTTCTTACTGAAGGTATTACTCTTAACTTTATTATTAATTTTTATGACGTTTTGAATAGGTAGATAATCTTTGACGAAATAATTTAAAAAATTAGTCAATGGCACTGAGTCTTTTTGACTGCTAGCGTTAAACGGAACGAGAAGCCCCAACTTCAAGATAAAGAGATAAAATTTCATGCCTAATTGTAACCAATACTAGTCTTTATTTAAATAGAAAATTACAACTACAAAAAATACCGTGAAAACACAGTGGTGATTAAAACCAATCCAATTAAGAGTCTCATCTATTTTAACTCAATTTAAATTGAGTTGTTAAAGGCCTAATTCATGAAAATCTTTTTTACGCAATCTAATAAAAAACAACAATTTGTTAAACGTCCAAAAGTTTATACCCTAGAAGCATAAAAATTATTTGTAGCCTATTTTTTGTAATGCTTATTGGAATATCAACTAAAAAAGATTACACATGAAAAACAAATTATTGTTAACTGTAATGACTTTTTTTACTATTAACGTTTGTAAATCTCAAAACATCAAATTAATTTTATATTATCATAAACATAGAACTGGTGAAGCAGCTCATGCCAACCTACATGTTAAAGTTCCTGGCTATAATATATATTCGTTTATGTCAGGTAAGAAACGTAGAAACAGGTCTTTTTATCTGCTAAGTTCTAAAGATTCAGGTACTTTATTTACATATTTTTTTTACGGAAAAAATATGCTTGAAATAAGCAAACCCCGTTTCGATAGCACAATACAACCAGCCCAATTTTCAATAAAAAGAAATACAACACTTTGGTTAGACATAACCAGTAGCGATAGTACTATGTATAAACTACAAAATAGTTTGCCTGTGCCATTACTCACAGAAGCAGAATTTGCCAGTAAGTATGAACGAGCATATTCCGTTTTTAAAAGACGAGGATTTAGAAAAGTGTTTGACAATGTGCCTTTGAATGTTGATGAAAAACCAACCCGAGAAGAAGTAAAATATGTAAGAAAAAATAGAACCATTAAATAGAAGATATTAATATACCAACATTTTTTTTGTGTGTATTAAAATATGATAGCGTTGAATTAGTAAATAATAAAGATTTAATACGATTAACTTTTTCTAAAACTACAAATACAATTAAATTAAATTTTAGCTTAATAAGCAGCGAAAGAGGCGTACTTACTTAAAAGTACCTGATTATAAAGAATTACGAGTAAACCCTTCATGGAAAACGAGATATTTTTATCAAATAAATCTTCAAGACACGGGACGCTTGAATTTTTTTTTATTTAACTTAAAATTTTTTCAGTTTAAACCCTCTTTCAAAAAAGAAAATTAAGGAAACTACCAACTACTTACAAGAGAACAATTTCAAAAAGAATATTCAATAGCATACCGTAAGTTTTTACGTCGAGGCTTTGATTTTGCAATTAGAGATGTTCCTGTAAACGTAGAACCAACAAAAGAATAATACAATTTATTCCTCCCGAATGGATAGATTACTATCGTACAATCTCCAACACCTTTCCCTCCCCACTTCAAAAATAATCTGTTCAAAGCTTAATAAAATTGGAAGTTTACAATTTCTAAAACTTCAATTTTTTAAGGTGTCGCACCACTTCTCTTTCCACTTGGTCAAAGTCGGGCAAGTCTTTTATTTGTTCGCTCATGGAGCTTTTCCATCTTCCTTTGTATTGTGGCAATCGTTCATCCAACTTTTTAGGAAAATCGGTATATATTAAATCTTTGCTTTTGCATTTGGCTTCAAATTCACTAACATAAAAAGCTACATCCATTTTATGCTCTTCCAGTAAATACCAGATGTCGTAGAAATCTCTTGCCTGCATTCGCTGCATTACTGAACGCATTTTTTCAACCAATATTTCTTCTAATGGATAACATAAAAGTTGGTGTTCGTCCAAATCAGAATAGCCAATAAATACATCATTCATCACAGGTTCAAAAACTAGTTGTTCTCTGCGTGAAATATCAACTTTTACTTTTTTGTTGTTTCCTTGTCCGCCAAGCGGACCAATGTAGCTGATGTAAAAATTAATGCCCCCATCTACATGTTCATTATTGTCAATTATTTCAAGCGGAATATTGGCCTCTTCTTTTATGAATTCAAATACTTCTCTGAACCATGTGAAAATTTGCTCGTTAGGTATTTCTGCATTCAGCAATGTGAAATCTAAGTCCTCCGAAAATCGATAGTCTTCAAAATAAACTTTCTTTAAAACTGTTCCCCCTTTAAAAATAATTGTCTTTGAAAGTTGCACATGTTTAGAAATACCAAACAGAATCCATGAAAGGATATAATCCTTTTCAATCTGTTGGTCACGAACTCCAACTGCATTAGCTTTATGCTGTATTTCTCCGGGTTTAATCATGTGTAAATGGCAGATTTAATGGTTTCCGTTTCCAAATTCTGTTGAATACTCCAACGGCTAATTCGCTTTCCTGTTTTTGGCAATTCGGTGTCAAGCACCACATACGAAGCGGTTTTCATTTGTTGTAGTTCCTCAACAATTTTGGTATTGACTTCTAATATTTCTAAAATAAAGCCCAAACGTTTTATTACTGCTTGAGAATCGAATTTCTTAGTATAATCAAGCAGTGTATCGTATTTTATTTTGTCTTTAGAAGTGTATATCGCTCTCGCCACTTCAACTATGCCACCAGCATAATCAGGTTTGAATAAGCAATCAATAAAAGTTTTTTCTAAGTCGGAACACATGACTTTATTAAAGCTGTCAATCCATATTTTCTTTGAACCAAAAAAATGTTTCTCGTTATGATAGATAAATTGAAAAGGGACTTCCTTAATTTTTATTTCTGAAGGCCGGATTTGTTTTGAAACAACGATTTGTTCTTTCATTGATGGCTGCGTAATGAGGTTATGTATTTGCAAAGCAGAATAATAGCTTATATAATGTTTGGCATCATTCACCAAATGTTCTGCAACCAAATGCCAGTCGGGCATAAAGGTTTCTGCATTTTGTTCATAGGGTATGATGTAATAAACACCTTCTTTCAATCGCATCAATAAACCTCTCTTTGTCATATCACTGAGTAATTCTCTAACTGCACTTGCTTTAGAATCAGGCAAGGCTTTGCTTACCAAAGAATAGTCAAAACAATTCATATGCTGTTCATGAAAATAGGATAGCAGCTTGTTTGATTTCGTTGAAATATATTTATTTTTCATAGTAATATTATCAGGTTAAAGCTGATAAATAGAATATGAAAGATAAATAATTATTTATTAAAATTACAAAAAATGATTTTTCATAGGTAATCTGTCAGTTAAAAACTGACTAATTGAATACAAAACATCATTAAATCTTAACGAATTATCTCCAACACCTTCCCCTCCCATTTCGGAAATAATATATCGTTGTTGTTGATGTTTAAATGTTTATTGGCTACTCCGCTAAATACCGATCTAAAATCGGTTGTAACGGGTAGGTCGCGTTGGTCTTCTAATTGATCTTTAGCCAATGAACCTATTTGCTGATAGACTTTTCCACCTTGCACATCATTGCCTAAAATAAAGGAACAACTGGCTCTTCCATGATCGGTGCCCCCTGTTCCGTTTTGAGCAACGGTTCTTCCAAATTCGGTCATGGTCATAACCGTTACATCGTCTTGATAAGCGCCCATATCATTCCAAAACGCTGCAATGCTATCACTAAAGTCTCGCACGTTGCGAGCGAATACACCGTTGAGGGTGCCTTGATTAAAATGCGTGTCCCATCCCCCACTCTCTGCAAATGCCACTTCCAATCCTATGTTCATTTTGATGAGTACGGCAATTTGTTTTAATGAATTACCGAGTGGACTGTTGGGGTATACTACGCCCGCTACGGGTTGATAATTTTTGATATCATTTACATTCAACATTTTTAATGCTTCAAAACTTTCTTTGCCTGCTCTATTCAATAAACGATTACTGGTTTGCTCATACAATTCTTCAAATGAACCTGCTGTTAAATTAGCGGCCATTGGGTTTCCCTTGGTTTGAAGGGCAAAGTCTGCTAAGTTACTAATGGCCAATGCTTCTTGGCTTCCATATAAACTTCTAGGCAATGCACCTGTAATGCTCACTGCCCTAAATGGACTGGCATCATGCCCCATTAAACCTACAGCCCTGTTTAACCAACCACTGGAAGTGCTCTTGCTAAAAGGGGTACCCGATTCCATATAATCCTGTGCATCAAAATGACTACGGGTATTATTCGGACTGCCTACTCCATGTGCAATGGCTAATCTTTTGTCTGCAAAGAATGGTTGCAAGGAAGCAAAGCTCGGATGCAATCCAAACTGCCCATCTAAATCAACTAATTTACCCGCACCATTGGTAGGGTCCATAAACAAAGTGGGGCGTGCCTTTTTTAATTCCATATCGGTAAATGGCGTAACAGCCATCAATCCATCCATGGCTCCTCTTTGGAATATGCATACCAATACTTTATTTTTTTTGTAGGGAGCAGGGGGCATTCCTGCAGCAGCCGCTCGAGTGATAAATGCAGGTATACCACCAGCAATGCCAGTTGCAAATAGTGCCATAGCACCTGATCGCATAAATGCTCTTCTACTACTCATATTATTTTCTTTGAAATTCGGGTGAGCCAATAATGATACCTACTACTTGCGACAACATATTTTTTGTTCCCTTATCTAATGTCATTTGTTCAGCAGTTTTATCTACTGTTGCAGCTTTACTAATTTTTTCTTCTACTGCTTCGTCATTCACCAAGGGAATCAATCGTTTAATATTGGCGGCATGATCACGTTGGGGTAATAAAATATTGCTGTAAACCGTCAACGCATCAATCGCACTTTCAGGTTCATGATAATTATTTAATGCAGCTAAATCCATTCTGACTCCTGGAATTTTTTGTGAAGCAAATGCCAACCCAAAATTCATTCGATTCAAGAGTGCGCCTGTGTTTATCCAATTTGAAGCTCTATCAGGGAAACCCGTTGGGGCTTGGTAATAATAGAATCGTTGCCCCATTTTGGTGCACCAATTAAATAATTGAAAGGGTTGTATCACTTGTGCATTGGTTGCTCTAACAGCGCTGATCACCATTTCAAATGGCGATTTTATTTTTTCATGCGAAACCGATTTTTTCCAAAATGCGGGATCATACACCATGGTGCGCAAAACTGCTTTGATATCTCCATCGGTTGATTGGAATGTTTTAACCATATTTTTAATCAATGATGCAGAAGGCGTATCACTCACAAATCTGGTAGCCAACTTGGTGCAAATAAATTTAGCGGTTGAAGGATGTTCTGCTAACATGGTCAAAACATCAATCCCTTCTTGGTATCCACCGTTGGCAGGAAAATTTTTATTTAAAATTGTTTTAGCTTCATTATCATGCTGATCTGCTCTGAATAAGAAATCGCCTTTCATTACGAACCCTCTTCTTTCTAACTGCGTTGGATTCAATCGCTCCAATAGATTTCTTGCCGGTGCATCTTTTGCCAAGGGCATCACTGTCCATCCCGTTAAAGCTTTGGCAACTGTTGTTACATCAGCCTGCGTGTATCCACCATCTACGCCCAGTGTATGCAATTCCATCACCTCTCGTGCATAGTTTTCATTCAAGCCTCTTGCATTTCTTGGCGCTGCCATATTTGCCCTTGGCTGATTTTTGATGCTTACACTGCTGGCATTATCTAAATATTCTAACATGGCTGGATGCTGTGCAGTAGCCAATAACAAATCCTTGAATCGTCCCATTACATTCGGACGGATGGCATCTCGCTCATAAGTATACACATATTGCTGGCATTGATTCTTGGTAACGGAAACATTAAAATGATTGAACCAAAAATCGGTGAGTACTTCTTGCAATTGATTATTACTATAAGCAGCACTTAATACTTTTTGATTCACTAATTCGCGGTGCAATTCTTGTATGGGCTTGTACCCTTCTTGCTCCATAATTACACGAACCTGTTCCCTGTATTCTTTTTGATCACCCTTAATTGAATCTCGATTAATGATGCCTTTTCTAGTTGCCAATCGAATAACCTGACCAGCATTTAAATAAGTATTTACAATCGTATCATTCGTCAACGATAAAGATTTAAATGCAGCTAGTCTTTTGTTTAATGCTTCATTGGGTAGATTGGCTGTGAATTGTTGCTCCAACCAATTTTCTAACCCCATACTCACCACTGCTTCTACCTGTCCTGGTTTGGCACCAAAACTGAATCGGTCTAACAATCGTGCAGCAGCCTGCGCCTGTGTATATCCATATTTTTTATACGGAATTGAATCATCTACCAATGAGCTAAATCCGAAAGTGGCTATGATGGCTAAGCAAAATAGAATGCCCTTTACAAATTTCATGTACTGAATTTGCAGTAAGATAGCTAAACGAACCAAAGGTTTAACCAGTGAAAAGTTATTTTTTGGTGGCCACTTTATAAAGGATGCCAGCCATCAATGCAAAAAACAAAGTACCCAATAAGAAATAACCATTTTCAGATAGCAAATGAACCAAGCCTTCTTCTTGGCTAATTGCAGCCAAGAATTTCTCGCCAGATTCGGAGCCAGACACAAATGCAATGATTACCCCTGCTACTGCACCACCTGCTACCAATCCGGTTGCAAATAAATTGCCCTTGCCCAATTCCTCTTCTTCGGCACTGAGTTGTTGATTGGCTTTTTTCTGTTTGCTTTCTACAATCCCTCTAATTGCACCGCCTAAAAAGATAGGCAAAGTGGTAGCCAACGGCAGGTATGCTCCCACCGCAAAACTTAATGACTTAATACCGCAGAGCTCCATTGTAATCGCTAAGAACACCCCTGCAAAAACATATTGCCAATCAAGGTTCTGTGAAAGAATTCCTTTGATCAGCGTGGCCATTAAAGTGGCTTGTGGTGCTGGATATTTTTCTGTGCCAATGGCATGATTGATTCCTTGGCTCAACATTTCTGAACTAGGTTTGTCTAAGAACTTCACGGTTAATCCAATTACCAAAGAAGATACAATGGCTCCCACAAATAATGCAATCTGTTGATTGCGTGGTGTGGCTCCTACAATGTATCCACTTTTTAAATCTTGTGAAGTAGCACCCGCATTGGCTGCGGCTATACAGATCATTCCACCCACTACCAATACCAATGGCTCATAACTTTGACCTGTCCATCCCATGCTTAAAAAAATCAAGCTGGTTCCCATTACGGTTGCAATGGTCATACCACTGATGGGGTTATTGGATGATCCAATTAAGCCTACAATTCTAGAAGAAACGGTTACGAATAAAGCACCAAATAGGATGACTAAAATTCCAATTAATAATTTCTGCAACACACTGTCTCCGGGCACTTGAGGCAATAAAGTAATCAAAAGAATAAGGCCTAATGTTCCTAAGCCAACTACTTTTAAACTCAAGTCTTTTTCTGTTCTTAACACAGTGCCTGCATTTTCTCCGCTCTCAGCTTTTAAAGATGCAACTGATCCTTTAACAGACTTAACAATCGTTGGTACTGTTTTAATTAATGTAATAATACCTCCTGCGGCAACTGTTCCTGCTCCAATTTGTCTGATATAAGCATAATACACTGCAGAAGAAAAATCTTTAAAAGTATGTGCTACGGGATCCCAACCGCCTTTTCCGCCAGCCACTGCTACATCGGCCAAATACCCTAGTTTCACTAATTGTGCTGCAATCATATCGGGTGGTACCAAGGAAGAAAATAAAGGAATAAAAACCAACCAACTTAACACCCCTCCTGCTACCAATACGCCACCAATTTTAGGTCCAATAATATATCCTACCCCTAAATATTCTGGGGTGATTTCTCCACTCACTTTTGCGGATGGAAAAAATTTATTGATTTGTTGTGTGGCATAATAAGGTGTTTCTGCAATTACGTGCAATACTTTTTGCAAGAGTGCATAAACGAATGCAACTCCTAATCCCCAGAATGCTGTCTTTGCAAAATCTCCTCCCTTCTCTCCTGCTTTTAATACATCTCCACATGCAGTTCCTTCTGGATAAGGCAGATTATCGTGTTCGTTTACAATTAAGGCTTTGCGCAATGGCACCATTAATAATGTGCCCAACAAACCTCCTACAATTGCCAATATTAATATGGTTAAATAATTGAAATATTCTGCGCTGTCTGGAGAAGATAAAAATAAAAATCCTGGCAAGGTAAATGCCACCCCTGCTGCAATACTTTCGCCCGCAGATCCTGTGGTTTGTATGATATTATTCTCCAGAATAGTCGTCTTTAAAAACTTACGTCCCAAGGTAATAGCAATCACCGCAATAGGTATGGATGCAGAAACCGTTAAGCCTGCTTTTAATGCAAGGTATACCGTGGCTGCGCCAAATATTACCCCAAATAAACTTCCGACTAATATAGACTTGACGGTTAGTTCAGCCATGGTAGATTCCGGAGCCACAAAGGGTTTGAATTGCTTAGTTGGTTGAGACATAAAAGTTATTTAAAGATTAATCCATCATTTTCTTCAACTTGCTCGCTAATATAAATAAGATAATGGATGCTGTTCCTGCCATTACCACAAACATCATGAAGTACTCATTCAAATTGGTAATAGCAAAGCCCATTACATAAGTCGTTTTTCCATCAGGATACAAGGCACTTAAAACGCCTGCTAATTTATTCGCGAATGCATTGGCAGTAAACCATACAGCCATTAATAAGGAGGCAAATTTTACTGGCGCTAATTTATTCACCAATGAAAGGCCAATGGGCGATAAACACAATTCTCCACTGGTATGCATAAAGTACATTCCGGTTAACCAGATCATACTTACTTTAACACCTGGTTGCACGTCTTTTACGCCAAATGCAATCCATAAATAACCCAATGCCAATAAGAATAAACCCATGGCCATTTTGGTAGGGGATGATGGTTCGCGCTTGCCCATTTTTAACCACAGAAAAGCAAAAATGGGTGCAAGTATTACAACGAATGTGGAATTTAATGATTGAAAGAAACTGGCGGGTACTACATAGAACCCTAAGTCTCTATTGGTTTGCTCTTCTGCAAAAAATGTGAGGGATGCACCTGCTTGTTCAAATGCACTCCAAAAGAAAATGACAAAGAAAGAAACGGTAAAAATTACTGCCACTTTTTTCTTCTCTAAACTGCTCAAACTTTTATCGGAGAACACAATGAATGCTATCAATAAAATACTTGCAATCAACAGATAAAATAAATAGCTAAATATTTTAACGTCTGCATAAATTAATCCGATGGTCAAAATTGAAAACGCTAGCAATGATCCCACCATAAAGAGTGGTTTCAAAAATTGCTTGGGGGCATTATCTGGTGTAAGTCCCAGCGTTTTTCCTTCTGGGTCTAACACATATTTGTTGTGCAATAATTTTAGGGTGGCTACTCCCAAGAGCATTCCAATCCCCCCGGCCAAAAATGCCCATTTAAAATCGGCAGGATTGCCGGTATCGCCTACCAAGCCACAAACAAATGGCCCCAAAGCCCCTCCCACATTAATTCCCATATAAAATATGGTATAAGCTGAATCGGTTCGGGTATCTCCTTTTCTATATAATTGTCCTACTAATGAAGAGATATTTGGTTTGAAAAATCCATTCCCTGCAATCATGAAACCCAAGCCAGAAAAGAACAACCAAGATGATGCATCGGGGTTAGATTCATACAACATTCCACAAAAAAACAAAATGAATTCTCCGATGGCCATTAATATACCCCCTGCTAAAATAGACCGCTTATTGCCCCAATATCTGTCGGCCACATATCCACCCACCAATGGGGTCAAATAAATTAAGCCTGTATAACTTCCATATAAATTAGAGGCAAATACTTTGTCGAACATCAATGCCTTGGTCATGAACAAGACCAAGATGGCTCTCATGCCATAATAGTTGAAGCGCTCCCACATTTCGGTTGCAAACAATACATACAGTCCTTTTGGATGTGCAATCGATTTTGTTTTATCTGTCATAGCAAACATTTTCGTTAATGCCCCAAAATAGTGATAAAAGTGAAACTGATGGGTTATTTTCGCAACCAATTTAGCTTTCATGAATATTCTACTATTAGGCAGCGGTGGCCGTGAACACGCATTAGCTTGGAAAATGACGCAAAGTCATCATTGTGATCAGTTATTTATTGCCCCTGGAAATGCTGGTACTGCTGAATTTGGGACCAATCTGGCTATTTCAGTGACCGATTTTGATGCCATTAGTGATGCTTGCATGAATTACCAGATAGATATGTTGGTAGTTGGTCCTGAAGAACCTTTGGTAAAAGGAATTTATGATTTTTTTCAGGAAGACCCTTCCTTAAATCATGTAATTGTAGTAGGTCCTTCTAAAGCAGCCGCCCAATTAGAGGGTAGCAAAGCATTTAGTAAAAAATTCATGCAAAGGCATGGTATTCCTACTGCTGCTTATGCTGAATTCACCGCTGATTCTATTGAAGCGGGTAGAAAATATATTCAGGAACATACTTTACCCATTGTATTAAAAGCCGATGGACTAGCGGCTGGTAAAGGGGTGGTGATTGCTACCACTACAGAAGAAGCCTTAACCTGTTTTGATGAAATGATTCTAGGCAAACAATTTGGTGCTGCTAGTGAAAAAGTAGTCATTGAAGCTTTTTTACAAGGCATTGAAGTAAGTGTTTTTGCCCTGACCAATGGGTCGGCTTATCATATTATTGGCCATGCCAAAGATTATAAACGCATTGGCGAAGGCGATACCGGCTTAAATACGGGCGGCATGGGTTGTGTTAGCCCAGTTCCCTTTATGGATGCGGATTTCATGCAAAAAACGGAAGAAAAAATTATACGCCCAACAGTAGAAGGTCTCGCAAAAGAAGGTCTAGAATACCATGGATTCATCTTTTTTGGTTTAATGAATATGGGCGGAGAGCCTTATGTGATTGAGTATAACTGCCGCTTAGGCGATCCCGAAACCGAAGTTGTTTTGCCGCGGTTGAAAACAGACTTGGTTGCTTTGTTTGCAGCTATGGATAATGGAACCTTAGAAGATGCCAATATCAGTTTTGATGAACGCAGTGCAGCTACCATTATGGCAGTGAGCGGTGGATATCCTGGCAATTATGAAAAAGGTAAAATCATTGAATTACCTGCAAAAGATGCAGTATCAAAGGATACCCTGATTTTTCATGCGGGAACCATTTCTTCAGAAAATGGGGTTTTAACAAATGGTGGCAGGGTTTTGGCAGTAACTTCATACGGGACAAATATTGCAGAAGCCGTTGATCGTTCCAAAACGTCCTTGCAGCAAATTTCCTTTGAGGGCATGTATTTTAGAAAGGATATTGGGTTTGAATTCCCTTGTTAATTCCACTAATTTCAAGCACCTTTGCAACAATTGCTTTAACAACACAAGAACTTAACCATACAATGGGATTATTTAATTTTTTTACTCAGGAAATAGCCATGGATTTGGGTACTGCCAATACCCTGATTATTCATAACGATGATGTTGTCGTAAACGAACCTTCAATTGTTGCATTAAATCGCAACAATATGAAAGAAGTGTTGGCTGTAGGCAAGAAGGCGCTGATGATGCACGAGAAAACACATGAAAGTATCAGAACGATCAGACCTTTAAAAGACGGAGTTATTGCCGACTTTAACGCTGCCGAATTAATGATTCGTGAGTTAATGAAAATGATTTACCCCAAGAAGCCACTGTTTCCTCCAAGTTGGAGAATGGTGATTTGTATTCCTTCTTCTATTACAGAAGTAGAAAAACGTGCGGTAAGAGATAGTGCCGAACAAGCAGGTGCGAAAGAAGTATACATGATTCACGAACCTATGGCAGCTGCACTAGGTATTGGTATTGATGTTGAAGAGCCTGTAGGAAATATGATTATTGATATTGGTGGTGGAACTACCGGTATCACTGTTATTGCATTAGCTGGTATTGTTTGTGATCAAAGTATTCGTATTGCAGGTGATGAATTTACTGCAGACATTATGGAAGCATTAAGAAGATACCATAGTTTATTAATTGGAGAGCGTACTGCAGAACAAATTAAAATTAATGTAGGTGCTGCAATGAAAGACTTGGATAATCCTCCAGAAGACATGCCTGTAAATGGTCGTGACTTGGTTACGGGTATTCCAAAACAAATCATGGTAAGCTATCAAGAAATTGCTGAAGCACTAGATAAAAGCATTTTCAAAATAGAAGAAGCTATTTTAAAAGCATTAGAAACAACACCTCCAGAATTGGCTGCAGATATTTACCGTAGGGGATTATACCTGACTGGTGGCGGAGCTCTTTTACGCGGATTAGACAAGCGTTTAAGTGCCAAAATTAAATTGCCTGTTCATGTTGCAGACGACCCGCTGAAAAGTGTGGTTCGCGGCACTGGGCTTGCATTAAAAAACTATCAGCGTTTTCCATTTATCATGAGATAGAACAGCTAATCGGCTTTGAAAAATATTTTCCTGTTCATACGGCAATACTTTAATTTCCTCAGCTTTTTGCTGTTGCAAATTTTATGTATTATAATGCTTAGTAAAGCAAGTAAAACCCATGAAACTTATTTTGCAGGTACTGCATTTGAAGTGACTGGTTATTTTAATAGTCGTTATTCGAATCTTCAGCAATACTTTAATTTAAAAGAAGCTAATCAAAAACTAGCTGAAGAAAATACCAGATTAAGAAATGCATTAAGTGCCAATTTTGTTTCCCCTGACACTAGTGTAATAAGCTTTACCGATTCTAGCTTTGTAGATACTACTGGAAGAAAAAGAAAATTCATTTATCTACCAGCTAAAGTGATTGGGAACTCCTATACTTTACAAAATAATTACTTAATGCTCGAAAGAGGTGCCGACCAAGGAGTTAAAAAGGGTATGGCAGTTGTTGGCCCCAGCGGTATTGTGGGTGTAGTGGTAGATGTATCAGCCAATATCAGCAAAGTAATGAGCTTATTACATAGAAACAGTAAGGTTTCTGCCATGCTTAAAAAGGATAATACCACAGGCAGTATAGAATGGGACGGCGCAGATCCTTCCTTGCTTATTCTAAGAAATATTTCTAAGAGCGCTAAGGTAGTTAAAGGCGATACGGTACTTACCAGTGCTTATTCTGCCAACTTTCCCTCACATTTAATGATTGGCAGGGTGGCTTCTATTACAGTAGACCCTGCAACTAATTATTACACATTGAAAATTAAAACAGCAACTAATTTCTTTACAATTCAATCGGTTGATGTTATTTACAATACTCGTTACAACGAACAAATAGAACTGGAAAACCGAAATCAACAGCAATGAGCAGTTTTTTAACCAATATATTCCGGTTTGTGTTTTTTATTCTTTTACAAGAATTTGTATTGAATAAAATTCCTGCGTTACACCAGTTTATAATCCCTTATATCTACTTCTTATATATTCTTTGGTTGCCCTTTAAAATAGGTCGTTGGAATGTTTTATTGTTGTCCTTTATATTTGGAATAACGATGGATTTCTTTACAGGAACAATGGGATTACATGCTGCTGCCTGTACTTTAATTGGCTATATCAGGCCTTTTTTATTGAGTTTATTAATTCCACAAGAGACTACCGAACAAAGCTACGTAGAGCCTAGTATCAAGAGTATGGGGTGGGCTCCGTTTAGTTTATATATCAGCTTGCTTACTTTTATTCATCATTTTTATTTAGTCTTATTAGAGTGGCTTCAATTTGGCAACTTTAGCTATTTTCTAGGCAAAGTAGGTGGTACTACTGGAATTAGTTTATTACTAATTTTTTTGGCCGAAATGTTGTTCAATAGAAAAGCAAAATATAGAACGAATAGTTAGGCTACTAGTTCTAGTTTATGCTTAATTTCACAGGGTCAAATCAATTGACTTCTCCGTTTATATGTCTGTATTTAATCAAAGCCGTGGTAGGATTATCCAAATCATTATAGGATTGGTATTTATCGTAATCACCGCACAGTTAATCAATCTCCAAATTTTCTCTACGCAGTACAAATTGGCAGCAGAAAATAATGCCATTTACCGTAAAATCATTTACCCAGATCGGGGTATTATTTTTGATCGCAAAAAAAGAGCCTTACTCGAAAACACCATCAGTTTTGACCTAGTAGTTACGCCTTCAGAATCAAAGGGTACTGATACAGCATCGCTTTGTGCCATATTAGGAATCGATACTGTCGAGTATAAAAAAAGAATGCTCGATTTGATTTTCAAAAATACCCGTGTTCGTCCTAGTGTTTTTGAGCCTTTATTAAGTGCAGAATTATATGCAAAGCTAACTGAGAACATGTATAAGTTTCCAGGATTTGTATTAAGCGAGCGTTCTGTAAGAACCTACCCATTTAATACCGCTGCGCAATTGCTAGGATATATTGCAGAAGTAGATACCAGTTACTTAAGAAAATATAAGCATTTAGGCTATGAAATGGGAGACTATGCAGGGATGAGTGGCTTAGAAAAAACGTATGAATCAGTTTTAATGGGACAGCGTGGTATCAAGCGTTTTATTAGAGACAATAAAAGCCGTATTCAAGGCCCCTATGAAAATGGCATATTTGACACAATACCTGTTGCTGGCAGAAACCTATTTACGAGTATTGATGTAGAAGTACAACAGTTGGCAGAACAATTATTGCAAAATAAAATTGGCAGTGCAGTTGCCATCAACCCTAAAACAGGGGGCATCATTACCATGGTATCTAGCCCAACCTATAACCCCAACGTGTTAACAGGGAATGCTCGTAGAAAAAACTGGGGGAGAATGGTCATGGATACTGCCAAACCCATGTACAATAGAGCCATTAAAGGCCAATACCCTCCTGGCTCTACCTTCAAGCCACTGGGTGCATTGGTTGCCTTAGACCAAGGATTAGTTACTTCAGATTATGGAATAGGATGTAGTGGTGGATACGGTGCCTGCGGTGGAGTATATGTTAGATGCGAACATAGTAATGCTGGTCACGCAGCCAATTTAAGATTGGCTTTAGCCAACTCTTGCAACTCCTATTTTTCTGATGTATTCAGAAAAGCATTAGATAATAAAAAGTGGGGAAATCCAAATCAAGGATATTTAAAATGGAAGGAATACATGAATGCATTTGGATTGGGAAGAAGATTAGAAGTAGATCTACCTAGCGAAGACAAAGCCAATATCCCAGATACAAGTGTTTACAATAAGTTTTTTGGAGGTGCCAGAAGATGGAACAGTTGTAGTGTACTAACATTAGGTATTGGTCAAGATAAAATGACTGCCACCCCATTACAAATGGCGAATTTAATGTGCATCATCGCCAATAGAGGATATTATTTCCCTCCGCATTTTGTAGACAGTATAGAAAACGAGCAGGTAGAAGATACAGTCTTAATGAACAAGTACAGATCAAAACATGTAGTAACCAATATTGCCGATAAAGATTATCAAGCGGTAAACGATGGAATGCATGATGTAACTGTTTATGGTACTGCTTCACATATAAAAATACCAGGTATTGAATATTGTGCTAAAACGGGTACTGCACAAAATCCTCATGGAAAAAACCACTCATTATTTGTTGCGTTTGCACCAAAAGACAATCCCACTATTGCAGTTGCCGTAGTGGTTGAAAATGGAGGATACGGATCTGTAGCAGCAGGTCCTATTGCGGGATTGATTATGGAAAAGTTTTTAAATGACACTTTAAGTGTTGCCGGAAAAGCTACTGCTGAAAGAATTACCAATATGGATTTGGTTCCCCAAGCAATTAAAAATTGGTATACTCGTAAAGATGCAGAAAGGGCTGCTCGGTTAGCTAGATTAGCATTAGAAGAAGCAGCGGAAAAAGAAGAAACAGAGAATAATAAAGAAAATAATAAAAGCAATACAGAAGCTACCCTAGAACAAGGAAGCAAACCTGTTGGCAATAAAAAAGATAGTACCGACAAATTCAAAATCAAAGCAGCCTTATTACTTAGCGAAGACAAAAAGAAAAAATTAGGAGGGCGTGCAAGATGAAAAATAAAAATATTTCACAGGGGGTAGACTACCCAATGATTTGGCTCTATTCGGCATTAGTTACAATTGGCATCTTATGCATTTTCATGGTAGAATTTAGAGATGGAGGAAACTGGTTCACCTCTTTTATTGGGGGAAAAACTAACTATAGCAAGCAATTATTCTTTGCAGGATTTTGTGCATTAGTGGCCACATTTATTTTATTAACGGATAGTAAACTATTTACTGCTTTTGCTAACCTAATGTATGCATTTGGGATCTTATTGATGGTTGCAACTTTCTTTATTGGTAAAAACATCAATGGGTCTAAAAGCTGGATCCCAATGGGTGGTGGGTTTAACTTACAGCCTGCAGAGCTATGTAAAATATTCACCGCATTGGCATTGGCTAAGTTCTTGTCTCGACAAGAGACAGATTTTAGCAAACTAAAATTTCAATTGATTGGCGGTGCTATTACAATTGCACCAGCTATACTGTCGATATTACAACATGAATTAGGATTGGCATTGGTATACAGTTCTTTTTTAATTGCGATGTATAGAGAAGGTTTACCTGCACAAATTTTAATTTTTGGATCTTCCTTTGGCATTCTAGTAATTGCCTCTTTAATTATAGAACCAAACACTTTACTGATTATTTTAAGTGTGATTGCCATGGTCCTTATTTATTTTGCGCGAAGACAAGCAAGAAGAAATAAAGGACTAATTACTACCATTATTATTATCTGGATGATTAGTGCTGGAACCCAACGCTTCGTGATTCCTTACATATTCAATAATGTATTTGAATGCTATCAAAGCACTCGTATTTACAGCATGGTAGGAAAGGATTATAACTGCGCAGACAACGTAAAGTCTTTAAAGAAGCAACAAGCTGGCAATGAAAAAGCACCAAGAAAACCAGATGACTATAATGTACGCCAGAGTAAAATTGCTATTGGTTCAGGTGGATTTGCAGGAAAGGGATTCTTAAAAGGAACCCAAACAAGAGGTAAATATGTTCCAGAACAACATACCGATTTTATTTTCACTTCATTAGGTGAAGCATTTGGATTTATTGGTTGTTTTATTTTCCTATCAATTTATTTAGCATTATTATTTCGGATTGTTCAGATTGCAGAAAGACAAAGAAGTACATTCAGCAGGGTGTATGCCTATAGTGTTGTGAGTATTTTATTCTTTCATATTGCAGTGAATGTGAGTATGACTATTGGATTATTTCCGATTGTTGGTATCCCACTCCCATTAGTAAGTTATGGCGGATCTTCTTTACTCACTTTTACTATTCTAATTTTTATTTTATTAAGACTAGATGCAGACCGACAAATGGTATTGCGTTAATTCATTATTATGACCATTATTCCATTATCTGAAGGAAGTTTTACGATTGATAAAACCAAAGTATTTGTTCCATTTAATACAGCAACCGAAGAATTAAATACCAGACCAATAGGTAGTTTGTTGGTAGAAATTCAGCCCTTTCTAGTTGTTACTAAAAAAGATATTATTTTAATTGATACTGGATTAGGATACAATATGTCTAATGGGATACCGCAGATTTATTATAACCTAGAAAATGCAGGATACAACCCTTCGCAAGTAACTAAAGTGTTAATGAGCCATTTGCATAAAGACCATGCTGGAGGTATTACAACACGCAATTATACAACAGGTGAGCAATTTATTGCATTCCCTTACGCTACTTATTATGTACAAAGAAGGGAATTTGAATTCGCAATGGGAGTAGGATCTGCCTCCTATGTTCAAGCCGACATTCAGATTTTAGAAGAATTCAGTAAAGTGGTTTGGCTTGAAGAAGATTATGGATTCATTGATAACTATATTGAATACCAATTAACAGGCGCACATAGTAAATTTCACCAAGTGTTCTTTATTAAAGAAGAAAATGAAACCATCTTTTTTGGTGGAGACGATGCCCCTCAATTGCAACAAATGAAAAGCAGATTTGTAGCTAAATATGACTTTAATGGAAAGAAGTGTATGGAATTAAGAAGAGTTTGGTGGGAAGCCGGACAAGAAAAAGGCTGGAAATACCTGTTTTACCATGATATCTCCAGCCCCATATTTCAGCATTCAAATCTTTTTTAGTTTTTCTTAAGAGATGAATCTGCTCTATTTTTTTGCATTAACCGTTTTCTTAACGCTGGTCTTTCTGAACGTCCTTCAGGACCTCCGGGTTTCATGCCTCGTTTCATCATCTCTTGGCGCATCATATCATTAAAGTTGCGGTCTAATTTAAAAACCGTATTTACTCTATCTTCTGCGTTCAAGATTTTCTTGAAATCATTATTGTACTTTTTACGAATAGACAATGCCTGTTCTTCAAAAGCCAACTCAGCATCCCTATTTGCTTCTCTTGCCTTCTTTAACTCGGCCATATATGCATTGTGCAATGGCCAGAATTTTTGCGCTTCTTCAGTGTTTAAGTTCAATTGTTTGGTGATATAAGCCACTTTGATGGCTTCAATATTTGGCCTTTCCCCTGGAGGTGGTGGTGGTGGCATTCCACCTGGCATTCTACCCATTCTGGGTGGTGGAGGTTCTTGTGCTTGCGCAATTGCTGCTACACCCATTAAAATGATTAATAATAAACGTTTCATGTTGTTTTTTTTTAAGTTGATTAATTATTCGCTCAGATAAAGCTGCAGTTCTTCATCTGAAATTTCAGCCACCGTTTTATCAGAAATTGCATCCACGGTATAATGATGCAAACTATTTTCAGGCCCAGCTAATGCATTGGCATTTTTCAGATACTCATCAATCGCATCGTTCGACAATGCTTGTACAGATTCATTGATATCCATTTTAGCAATTTGTTCCATATTAATCACTAAACTGGGATTTGATGAAACAACAGGTTGATTGATAAGATTGAATCCACCAATGACTAATACACCAAAAATTACGACTGCTGCTGCAATAGTATACCATTTGCGACTTTGGTTCATTTGAACAACTGGTGTCTCTTCCTTTTGGATATTTCTAGTGTCAGGATTCATTTGAACTTGAAAATGATCAAAATATCCAGCGGGTATTGTTTGAACGGGCGCTTTTGAAACGGTATTCAACAAAGGGGCTATTTGGTCTAACTCTTGTATGATTTCCTTGTTTTCCATTTTCTTCCTTTTTAAGACTCAAATACCAACAGAGGGTTTAATGTGTTTTTATAAATTCTTCCACTTTTTTTGCTGCATGATGATAACTTGCCTTCAAAGCCCCTTCACTGGTATCCAATATTTTACTAATTTGTTCGTATGGCATTTCATCAAAATAGCGAAGGTTAAAAACCAACTTCTGCTTCTCAGGAAGTTGCTGTATGGCCAATTGCAATTTCCATTCCAATTGATTCGCATTAAAATTGCTATCTGCTTTAACCATATTTCCATAAACCTCTGCCACATCATCAAATGAACTTGTTTGTTTGCGCTTTTTTTGTTCTAAAAAACTCAAACTTTCATTTGTAGCAATTCTATACAACCAAGTATATAGTTGACTGTCTTCTCTAAAATTGTCTAATGCATTCCATACTTTTATAAAGCTATTTTGCAATACATCATTGGCATCATCATGCTCAACTACCATCCTTCTGATATGCCAATACAATTTTTCTTGATATTGTTTTACCAATTGCGTAAAAGCGGCATTTTTTTGTGAAGGGATTTTAAACTGCTTCACCAATTGAGCATCTTGATTCAATATTTATCGATTGTCTTATAAGTTAGATAAAATTGGAGATGAAAGGTTTAATCGGACAAAAAAATTTGTATATTCATTGGTATCAACTATGTATGTAAATAAACCCATATTAGCCTTCAGGCAAAATGTAACAGACAAGTACACCATATATAATAGTCTATTTGCTGCTCTTCCTTTTTCTGGGATAGCCAATGTAGGTGCATTGCTTCCAATTTTATTACAATCTTGTATAGATGGATACCAATCTGGAAAATCACCCATCGAAATAATTCAAGATTTCTTTAACAGACACGTACAATTAAGTAATGAGACAGAACAGCTAGATCGCCTATTCAAATTTGTTCAATACATAGAACGGCAGGTAGTTCTTTTTGATGCAATCGAAGATGCTGCTTTTGATTCTGTTCATCAGTTGAATGGAACTGGAAGCCTAAAAGCTTTATATAACGAAGCCTTTTTTAAAGGAAAAATTCCTTTACTTAAAGAAAAATTAAGCCAATTTAAAGTCAGGGTTGTTTTAACCGCCCATCCTACTCAATTTTATCCAGGTAGTGTGTTGGGTATTATTCATGATTTAGGGGAAGCAATTGCAAAAAATGATTTTGAAACAATCAATCTGTATATCCAACAATTGGGTATCACTCCATTTTTTAATAAAAAACAGCCCACCCCATTAGACGAAGCTGTAAATCTTATGTGGTACCTAGAAAATATTCTGTATCAATCAATAGGAAATATTTACAATTTTGTTCATAACGAAATACTTGAAGGTGAAAAAGAAATCAATAACCCGTTAATTGAATTAGGGTTTTGGCCAGGGGGGGATAGAGATGGTAATCCATTTGTAAATGCATCCACTACACTCAAAATTGCAGATTCATTAAGGAGCGCTATCATCGTTTGTTATTATAGAGACATCAGAAAATTAAAAAGACGACTTACTTTTTCTGGGGTAGATGTACTAGTAACAAAATTGGAAGCACAGTTATACGAAAATGTATTTAGACCAGAAGAAAGTAAAAGAATACACCAAAAAGAACTACTTGAAAAATTACAGGAAATAAAAGATTTGATGATTGCGAATCATCATTCTTTATATATCAATCGGGTAAATAGTTTAATCAATAAAGTCAAAGTTTTTGGTACTTGGTTCGCTTCAATTGATATTAGACAAGACAGTCGAATTCATACTGCAGTAATTAAAAACATTGATGCCACCCTCAAACAAAAGAATCAAAATGGCATTTTGCCGAATGATTATGATACTTTAAGTGAAGAAGAAAAAATCAATTGTTTACTGGGTATTGAAAAAGTGATTGATATAGATGACACTTCAACTGAAATTGCCAAAGACACCGTAGAAAGTATTTTTGCTATCAATAGTATTCAACAAATTAATGGAGAACAAGGATGCCATCGATATATAATTAGCAATTGTCAGTCTGCATTAAATATGATGGAAGTATTTACCTTATTCAAATTATGCGGATGGAATACTAAGCAACTTTCAGTAGACATTGTTCCTTTATTCGAAACCATTGAAGATTTAAAAGAAGCCGAACATATCATGCAATGGCTATATCAATTACCTATTTATAAAAAGCATTTACAAGCACGTTCACTTTCACAAACCATTATGCTAGGGTTTAGTGATGGCACAAAAGACGGAGGTTACTTACAAGCCAATTGGAGCATTTATACTGCCAAAGAAAAACTTACCGCAATTTCAAGAAATCACGAGATTAAAGTAAAATTTTTTGACGGAAGAGGCGGCCCACCTTCTAGAGGCGGCGGGAAAACAAATAAGTTTTATGCTTCCCTTGGCAATAATATTGAAAACGAAGAAATACAGTTAACTATACAAGGTCAAACCATCACTTCTAATTTTGGAACACTTAAATCTGCCCAATATAACTTAGAACAATTATTGAGTGCAGGCATTAGCAATACGGTGTTTGCAGAAAATAGAATAGAAATAAGCACCAAACATAGAAGTTTATTGGAAGAGCTTGGGGGGATCAGTCACCAAGTGTATCAATCGTTCAAAAAACATCCACAGTTTCTCCCATATATGCAACAGTTCAGTCCTTTGAATTACTACAATAAAAGTAATATTGGAAGTAGGCCTGGCAAAAGAGGAAATTCAGATAAATTAGTTTTCGAAGACTTAAGAGCTATTCCTTTTGTAGGTAGTTGGAGTCAATTAAAACAAAACGTTCCTGGTTATTTTGGCGTTGGTTCAGCATTGCAATCATTAAAAAATGCAGGCCGTTGGGATGAGGTTAAATCTTTATTTAATGAAGTTGCATTTTTTAGAACATTAATTGATAATAGCATGATGAGCATGCTAAAATCATTCTTTCCATTAACCGCACATATAGAACATGATCCTTTGTTTGGTCCTGTTTGGAGGATGATTAAATCGGAATATGATTTAACGCATTCGCTCGTACTTGAACTTTCAGGTGATAAAGTTTTGATGGAACAAGATCAACCTGGCAGAGCTTCGATATTAATGCGAGACAAAATTGTTTTACCATTATTAACTATTCAGCAATACGCATTACAACAATTAAAAAATGAAGGGGTATCGGAAGAGTTAAAAGCGAATTATGAAAAATTAATTACCCGATCTATGTTCGGGATCATCAATGCAGCTAGGAATTCAGCCTAATTAACTGTCTTTCCAATTCCATAAATGCAAACAGGCATAGGTTCTATAGGGAGTCCATTTTTGGGCAAGTTTTAGCATATTTTCCTGCATGGTTTTCTTATGGGTGGAATCTATTTTGTACAACTTACACATGGCTTGTTGTATACCTAAATCATCTACAGCAAACACATCTTCACGCCCTAAACTAAACATCAATAACATTTCTACTGTCCATTTACCTACACCTTTAATTTGAACCAATAATGCAATGATGGCATCATTACTCATTGAGGAAAGCTTATGATCGGTAATACTATTCTCTTTACAGAATTGGGCAACATTTTTAATATAGCCAACTTTAGCATTGCTTAAACCAATTGATCTAAGCATATCATTAGGCGTTGCCAGCACTTCATCTACTTTGGGCTCTTTTCCATTATATAAATCTAGAAATCGTTTGTAAATAACTGCAGCCACTTTAGTACTTAATTGCTGGCTCATGATACTTGCCATCAAGCGAATAGGAATATTTCTTTTTCGCTTTAATACAAATGGCTCCTGAGTAATAATAGAAGCCATTTTTTTATCT
Source organism: Sediminibacterium sp. (assembly GCF_051860225.1). Classification (GTDB taxonomy): domain Bacteria; phylum Bacteroidota; class Bacteroidia; order Chitinophagales; family Chitinophagaceae; genus Sediminibacterium. The sequence continues at coordinate 1,281,977 of NZ_JBHYEI010000001.1, read as the reverse complement.
TTCTGTAAATGAGTAATATATTCCATTCAAGAAAGTTAGCTAATTTTAATACATACTAATTATAACGAAAATGAAAAAACAACTTCTTTATATTTTATTATTTATGGCGATTGGGCATAGCTCAATTTTTGGGCAAGCTGGCCCAGAAAAACAAATCAGAAAAATTTTACAAGAACAAACGGAGGCATGGAATAGAGGAGATATTGATGCATTCATGAAAGGCTATTGGAATAACGACAGCTTGCTTTTTGTAGGAAAAAATGGTCCTACTTATGGATTTACCAATACACTCAATAACTATAAGAAGAACTATCCCAATAAAGATTATATGGGTCAGTTGAATTTCACTTTGCTTGAAGTGAAACCATTGACCAAGCAATTATGGATGGTATTGGGGAAATGGGAGTTAACTAGAAATGCGGGGAATGTGAGTGGCCACTATACTATCTTATTTAAAAAGATAAATGGCAAATGGGTAATCATTGTAGATCATAGTAGTTAGGATGGTGAGGTTAAAAGAGCTTATCTTACATTTATTATAAAATATCATATATGATTTTAATTATTTTAGGCATCATTTTATTAGTGGCGGCGGGTTTTATGAATAAAGAAAGAGAGGAGTTTATTAAACTGGCAAAGGGGGTAAGAATAGCGGGAGTTATCATTGCATTAGTAGGCGTTTTTACTTCTTGTATCAAACAAATTGACGCAGGTCAAATTGGAGTTCAGAGCTTATTTGGAAAAATCTCCAATAATGTTTTATACAGTGGTTTAAACATTGTAAATCCTTTGGTTGAAGTAAGAGAAGTAGACATTAAAACACAGAACTATACCATGAGTGGGGCAAATGACGAAGGAGAGCAGTCTGGGGATGATGCTATTAGGGTATTAACCGCAGATGGATTAGAAGTGGTGATTGATTTAACCGTACTGTATAGGGTTACAGCCAGTGAAGCACCTAGACTAATCAGAGAAACAGGGCTTGATTTTAGGGATAAAATTGTTCGACCGCTTACCAGAACAAAAATTAGAGACAATGCTGTTTATTATACTGCCATCGACTTATACTCTTTAAAAAGAGATTTATTTCAGAATAGAATTTATAAGTCTATTGATGAAGATTTTAAAAAAAGAGGATTAATCCTAGAGCAATTATTGGTTCGAAATATCACTTTACCCACCAATGTAAAAACCTCTATTGAAGAGAAAATTAAAGCAGAGCAAGACGCGCAGAAAATGGAATTTGTTTTACAAAAAGAAAAACAAGAAGCAGAGAGAAAAAGAGTGGAAGCTAGGGGTATTGCAGATTATCAGCAAATCATTAGTGCTGGCTTAGGTGATAAGCAATTGCAGTACGAGCAAATACAAGTCATGAAAGCACTGGTAACTTCACCTAATTCTAAAGTCATCGTTTTAGGTAAAGGAAATACGCCCGTGATATTAGACACAAAAGAAAAATAATATTATTGCTCAAAATCGATGGGTTTGCTCCAAAGCTTTATTAGCCACCTTAGCAATAAAATGAAGCTACTGATGAACCAGGTATAAAAAATAATATTACCAGTACTGATGCTCCCATGAAAAAAAGCATGGTCATACATTATTCCGGCAGTAGAATTAATTGCTAACCAAAAAAGTCCAACGGAAAGGGTATTTACAATTCGTAAAAGGTATTCACGTACGCCTGGCTCCAAAATAATAAGTTTAACTTATTACAAGTAAGTAGCTTTTTTGTTGTAAGCCTAGTCGAAGCTTTGGTTGCTTGCAGCCGCCAATTTAAGAATACGATCAAATTGTGCAGGGGTTAAATCATTATAAAAGAAATAAATAGGATCTAAAGGTGTTCCATTTTTATGCACTTCGTAATGTAAATGTGGTCCAGTACTTTTACCTGTATTACCTACATATCCAATCACTTCCCCCCTTTTAACCCTGGTTCCTACCCTAGCTTTAATTCTAACCATATGGGCATACAAAGTTTCATATCCAAACCCATGGTTTACTACTACTCTATTTCCAAAGCCACCCGTATTAAAGCCTGCATCTTTAACTACCCCATCGGCCGTAGCATAAATAGGAGTGCCAGCTGGTGCAGTAAAATCTAATCCAGCATGTAATCGCCTGTCTTTATAAACAGGATCAATTCTATACCCAAACCCAGATGCAACCCTATTTAAATTTCTATTACTGATGGGTTGTATGGAAGGGATTGCAGCTAATAATTTCTCTTTATTCTTCACCATATTTTCAATAGCAGCAAAGGACTTCACTTGATAAGCCATTCGTAAACTTAGGTTATTAAGCTGTGCAGCCATACTGTTTACCAATTCGGTCTCGCCCATACTTTGTACCAATTGCACTTCTTTTTTCTTCTCCATTTCTTTTACCCTCGCACTATCGGGTATCGGACTCGACTCAAAAATAGACCGGTATACATAATTGTCTCTGTTAGCAATTTCATCCATTTGAAGCTGTAGTTGCTTGATGTGCTCTTCCATCACCTTATAATTCTGTCTTAAATCATCATTTTGTTGTCGAAGTAATTTCTCTTTGGGTGAATCAATATAACGGAATGTGATAGCAAAAATGAGAATTCCAGTAACGATAGATGCAGCAATATAGCCGAAGACCTGAAGCAACCGCACCCTTAGGGGAGTTGTCAGCTTCTCAAAGCGCATATTATGTGTATTATAGTAGTATTTTACCTTTTTCATGATCGGTTTTCAGCCCCTTAAATCCGTACCTTTGCCCCTTAAATTATTAACAAATATAGTTTCTACAGCCTTAATGGCATACAAAAAGTAATTCATCATGACGAGTGCCGAAATTCGCCAACAATTCCTCGATTTTTTTGCTTCTAAAAAGCATCAAATTGTATCATCTGCTCCTATAGTAGTAAAAAATGACCCTACCCTACTTTTTACGAATGCAGGGATGAATCAATTCAAAGATTATTTTCTAGGAAATACTAAGCCTTCTAGCCCAAGAATTGCGGATACGCAAAAATGTTTACGCGTAAGTGGTAAGCACAATGATTTAGAGGAGGTAGGGGTTGATACTTATCACCATACCATGTTTGAAATGTTAGGGAACTGGAGTTTTGGAGATTATTTTAAAGCGGAAGCCATTGCTTGGAGCTGGGAACTTTTAACTGAAGTATATAAGCTCCCAAAAGATCGATTGTATGTTTCTGTATTTGAGGGCGACCCTTCAGAGGGTATTCCTCCTTCTACAATTGCCTTAGAAGAGTGGAAAAAACTAGTTGCCGTAGACCATATTATTTATGGGAATAAAAAGGATAATTTTTGGGAAATGGGAGATACAGGTCCTTGTGGCCCATGTTCTGAAATACATGTAGATTGTAGGTCTGACGAAGAGCGAGCAAAAATTCCTGGAAGCCAATTGGTCAATAAAGACCATCCACAAGTCATTGAAATCTGGAACAATGTATTCATTCAATACAACCGATTAAAAGATGGTTCCTTGGTAGAATTACCAGCTAAACATGTGGATACAGGTATGGGCTTTGAAAGATTAGTGCGCGTTATTCAAGGCAAACAAAGCAATTATGATACCGATGTATTCACTGGAACTTTCGAAGCTATTGAAAAAATAACGGGCAATCAATATGATCGTTCCGATTCTAAAGAAGCCATTGCTTTTAGGGTTATTGCAGATCATATTAGGGCAATTGGATTTACCATTGCAGATGGTCAATTACCATCGAATACTGGTGCAGGATATGTTGTCAGAAGAATTCTTAGAAGAGCAGTTAGATATTATTATTCTTACTTGAATTATAAGCAGCCATTATTGTTTCAATTGATGCCGGTATTGGCAAAGCAATTTGAAAAAGTATTCCCCGAATTACAACAACAATTAGATTTTGTAAATAAAGTTGTAAAAGAAGAGGAAGATGCATTCTTAAAAACCTTAGACAAAGGATTGAAAAGAATGGATGATATGATTAAAAACAGCACCGATATCATTGATGGAAAAGCTGCATTTGAATTATTCGACACATTTGGTTTTCCAATTGACCTAACTAGATTAATAGCAGCAGAAAATAACAGAACCATTGACGAAGCTGGCTTTGAAAGCGAAATGCAGCAACAAAAAAATAGAAGTAGAGCAGCTGCAACATTAGATACAGAAGATTGGGTAATTGTTAGTGAAGAGAAAGGGAATGGATTTGTGGGCTACACGGCATTAAACACGGAGAGTAAAATTACCAAATTCAGAAAAATTAGTTCAAAAGGGAAAACGCAATTTCAATTAGTATTCAACACTACTCCTTTTTACGCAGAAAGCGGTGGTCAAGTTGGGGATACAGGTTGGTTAGATTTTGGAACCGAAAAAATTGCAGTAACCGATACTAAAAAAGAGAACGACTTAATTGTTCACTTTGTAAATCAATTACCAGCAGAAATTGCATCAACATTTACTGCTACAGTGGATGCAGAAAGAAGATTATTCACTTGTTATAATCATACTGCAACTCATTTACTTCATGCAGCATTACGTAAAGTGTTGGGCACCCATGTTGCACAAAAAGGTTCTTTGGTCAATCAAGATAACCTTCGATTCGACTTCTCCCATTTTGCTCGATTAACGGATGAAGAAGTTATAGAAGTTGAAAGGATTGTAAATGAAAAAATTAGAGAAAATATTCCAGTCGTTATTACAGAAATGCCCAAAGAAGAAGCACTTAAATTAGGTGCAATGGCTTTATTTGGAGAAAAATATGGAGATAAAGTTAGAGTAGTTGTAGCAGACCCTAACTACTCTGTTGAATTATGTGGAGGCACACATGTAATGCATACTGGTATGATTGGCTTACTTAAAATTACTGCTGAGTCTGCAGTTGCAGCTGGGGTAAGAAGAATTGAAGCATTAACAGGTAGCAACGCTTTAAATTATTTAAATAAACAATTTAATGAACTAAGAACGGTTGCTGGTTTATTAAAAACACAGGATCCAATTAAAGCGGTAGAAAAATTAATTCAAGAAAAACAAGAGAGCGAGAAAAGATTAGAAAGCCTTGAAGCAAAACAGCTACAATCCATCCGTGATATCCTGTTGCAAAAATCAAAACAAATTGTTATTGGCAGCAATGAAGGGCAATTTATTGGTGAACTAGTTGAAGTGAATAGTGCAGACCAGTTGAAGAAACTTTGCTTCGATTTAAAAACAGAATTGGGTGATCACTATGTGGTAGTACTATGTGCAAACATTACTGGGAAAGCAGCAGTTTGTATCATGCTAAGTGATAGCATAGTATCTGAAAAGGGATTAGAAGCGCCTAAATTAATCAAAGAGTATGCAACTCCCTTAATTAAAGGCGGTGGCGGTGGTCAAAAAACACTGGCTACAGCTGGTGGGCAAGACGCATCAAATTTGAAGGAATTGATACTACAAATAAGCAGTCTTTTATAATGGATTTATCCCAAAAATACCAGGCCGTTATTGGTCTTGAAGTACATGCTCAATTAGCAACCAATAGTAAGTTGTTTAGTGGGGATAGTATTGCATTTGGCAATGCCCCTAACACACAGGTAAGTCCTATTTCCTTGGCTCATCCCGGAAGTTTGCCAAAACTTAATCAACAAGCCGTTGAATACGCGGTAAAAATGGGATTGGCCTGCAATTGTACGATAGCCGAACAGTCTTTTTTTGCAAGAAAGAACTACTTCTATCCAGACCTTCCCAAGGGATACCAAATATCCCAACATACCCATCCCATATGTATTGGCGGGTTTGTGACGATTAAAACTGCTGAAGGGGAAAGAGCAGTTCAATTAAATCGAATCCATTTGGAGGAAGATGCAGGTAAAAGCATCCACGATTTAGACCCCAATAATACTTGTATCGATTTAAATAGAGCGGGAACTCCTCTAATTGAAATTGTTACTGAACCTGATTTATTTTCTGCAGAAGAAGCTTGGCAATATGTTACTGAAATTAGAAAACTAGTCCGTTGGATTGGTATTTGTGATGGAAATATGGAGGAGGGTAGCCTTAGATGCGATGCAAATATTTCTGTAAAATTAAAAGGCGCTGAACAATTAGGCACTAAAGTAGAAGTAAAGAATTTAAACTCTATTAGGAATGTAAAAAAAGCGATTGAGTTTGAAATCAATAGAATCATTGACGAATTAGAAAAAGGAAATCGCATTCAACAACAAACCCGAAGTTTTAATGCAGATAATGATACCACTTTTGCCATCAGAGACAAGGAAGAAGCAAATGACTATCGTTATTTTCCTGATCCAGATTTGCCACCTATTTATTTGACACAATCCTATATTGATGCAGTAAAAGCAGCTATGCCATCACTTCCCCATCAGCTCATGCAACAATATCAAACAGCATATCAATTAAGTGCTTATGATGCAAGCCAACTTTGTGAAGAAAAATCGATTGCTGCTTTTTTTGAGCAAACCATTCAGCTAACTTCTCACTATAAAATGGTTGCTAATTGGATTTTAGGACCTATTAAACAATTGATGAATGAATCACAAAAATCCATTCAAGAACTTGGGCTTACACCGAATGGATTAGTGCAAATGATTGAGCTAATAGAAGCTGGGAAAGTTAATTTCTCAATTGCTGCATCCAAATTATTACCTGCCTTATTACATACTTCCGCATCTGCTTTATCATTAGCAGAATCATTAAACCTAATACAGGTTAGCGATACCAATGAACTAGATAGATGGATTAACGAAACAATTGAATCAATGCCCGAAAAAATAAAGGAATACCAAAAGGGTAAAAAAGGACTAATCGGACTATTTGTGGGAGAAGTTAAAAAGAGAAGTAAGGGTAAAGCTGACCCGAAATTAGTTACCGAAATGCTTGAGCAAAAATTAAACTTTTAATAGATACTTATGAAAAAAATGATTTTTTTATTTCTGGGTACAGCGCTAATGGTTAGTGCTTGTGATCAGAAAAAAAAGTACGGGGCTTTTACTGTTAAAGGCACCATCAAAAATGCAATCGCTCCTAAAGTCTATTTACAAGAGCTACCCTATGGTGGAGAACAACCCATTATTTTAGATTCTATCAGTCTACAGGCTGATGGAAAATTTAGTTTAAAGGGTATTGCCAAAGAAGAGGGACTATACAGATTAGTATTAGAAAATGGCCCAGATGTTTTAATCGTTAATGACAACGATGAAATTGAAGTTGATTTAGATGTTACTAGGTACAGGGTTTATGAAGTAAAGAACTCTCCTGCTTCAGCCGCAATGCACACTTTATTTGAAGATTACCGCAAAAAAGATTCTGCTTTGTATGCAGTATTTATGGAGATTGATTCTTTACAAGCTCAACCTAAATCAGATAGTTTACTCAAAGTAATTCAAGGAACTAGAGACGCTAAAGTAAAAGAAATGAATACCATGGTTCGTAACTTTATAAAAGAAAGCGAAAGCCCTGCAGCAAGGTATTATGCTTTAGGTATGGCTTCAAGAACCATGACGCCTGATGAACTAAAAACATTGGTAAATGAGTCCGCGGAAAAGTACAAAGAACATACCGGACTAAAGAAAATAAAAGAGCTCATCAATGCTACCGCTAAACAACAACCAGCTGCGCCTCCTGCCTATGCTTTGTTAGGAAAAGATGCTCCTGAAATTAATTTACCCGACTTAGATGGAAAACCATTTTCATTGAGTAGCTTAAAAGGTAAATATGTTTTAGTAGATTTTTGGGCAAGTTGGTGCGGCCCTTGCAGAAAAGAAAATCCCAATGTTGTGGCGGCTTACAATCAATTTAAAAATAAAAACTTCACCATTTTAGGAGTATCACTTGATGATGATAAACAAGCTTGGTTAGACGCTATTAAGATGGATAAATTAAATTGGAAACATGTAAGTGACTTGAAGCAATGGCAAAGTGAAATGCCAAATGTATATCAATTCAACGCCATTCCTTTTAACGTATTGATTAGCCCTGAAGGAAAAATTATCGCATCAGATTTAAGAGGTCAGCAATTATTTAAAACACTAGAGGATTTAATAAAATAATACTTGATTTCCTACAAAATAAAAACTGCCGACATACTAGATACCGGCAGTTTTTTTATGTACTTAATTAAATTAGTTCTGACTAATTACTAATCCAATCTTATTAATTTCGGTAGCTGGTTTAATTAAACTGTTGCCAGTCACTTCCAATACCAAATTTACAGGAGTAGCACTTGAAACACCTGGGTTCAAGATATTAACTACTGCTTCACCAAAACTGCTATTAGCAGGGATAGTGATGGTTCCAGGAATTGTGAAATGAGTTCCAGAAACTGCAGTGGTAGAAGCTGCAACTACGCTATAATTAATGGTTTGAGCAGTATTCTGCTGGGCACCAATTAAGTTAACACGGAAACGGATTGTGCCGCTATTTCTGCTAATCAAAGGATCAGTAGCAGCAACTGGCATACCGTAAGGAGGAACACGATTCAATACAGGCCATGTTACACCTGCTCCACGTGCATTCCAAGATGCAGCATCAAATTCAACTTGAAGATCTTTAATAGTGAGGGTATTTTGTTTGATACAACCCACCATCGTAAACAAAGTTGCGATTAAAATAAAGGTACTTAATACTAATTTTTTCATTTTGTTTCTTTTAGTGGTGAATTAATATCCTACATTTTGTCTCATATTAGGGTTTCCAACCAACTCACCGTCAGGAATTCTTGCCAACATGCGGAAATCTGAGAAGTTTACTGTAAATCCAACACTAGGATCTTTGATAATATCTCTGCCTAAACGCTTCAAATCATGGAAGCGGTGACCTTCAAAAGCCAATTCTGCTAAGCGTTGGTTTAGAATTTCTTCTAAAACTGCAGGACCAGTTAAGCTAACAGCAGCTAAGCCTCTACGAGCACGAAGATCATTGATATCTGTGAGCGCAGATGCAACATTACCTAAACGAAAATGAGCTTCTGCACGAATCAATAACATTTCTGCATGACGTAAAACAGGTACGTTATCTAAGTTTAAGAAACCACTTTTACCAAAGTACTTTGTACACTCAATGAAACGAGGGTTAGTACGCTGTCCACCCCACTCATATAATTGGTTGCGCACATCAGATGTTCTTGTTAATGTTGGTAGCGCAATTGTATTAGCAATTGAAAGTGAAGCAGGGAAACCAGAAAGACCTACAGCATTCAACTGTAATGCGTTAGGTACTAAATCTCCCCAACCACCATTACTACCAGGAGCTCCAAGTGTTCCCATTGAAGTCATTGTAGTTTGAAGCGCTTCGTTTACCCCTAAACTTTCAGCAGCAATGGAAAAACGTACTTCAAAAATAGATTCAGGGTTGGTAGAAGCTCTCCATCCTGCAACGTGGTTAGATGCGGTGGTTAATGATCCAATACCACCAGTCAATGCGTTGCTTGCAGCATCACGTGCAGCAGCATAGTTGCCATTGTATAATTGAACACGAGCCAATAAAGCTTGAGCTGCAGCTCTTGTTGCAAAATGAGGAGCACCATTACGAGCTACCTCCGCAGGCTGAAGCTTAGCAGAAGAAAGCGTAAGGTCGTTAATGATGAAATTGTAACATTCTTGAATTGAGGCACGAGCAGGTCTAAAAGCAGCAGCAGTATCTTTATTGTCAACAGCTGTACTTCTTAACACAACACCGCCACGGTTAGACGCATCTAAAATAGCAGTTGGATCGTATGCATAGGCACGCATTAAATCATGGTAAACTAATGCACGTACAAAACGCATTTCACCTTCCCAACGATCACGCTGAACTTGTGTTGCAGCCGTCATACGAGGTATCGCATCCAATACCAAGTTACAGTCATTGATAGTAGAGTATGCAGTACCCCAGTTAACATAATGTGCACCCACGTTATTACGTGCTTCAGGAGCTAGTCTTCCAGATTTACCTGTTGCAACTGCATTATCAGCCAATGCATCTCCGTATACTACGAAGTCGCGACCATATAATACACGAGATTTAAGTGTTGCATAAACCCCAATAACAGCTGCATCAACACTCGCAGGAGAGCTTAAAGCAGTAGACGCATCTATTGACTGTCTGGGAAGAACATTCAAGTCTTTGTCAGAGCAGGAAGTCATTAATAGACTTACTAAAGACGCGGTGATAAAAAATTTATTCATATTGATTTTCATAATATTCATTCATTTAGATGTTTAGAAACCAAGTTGCAAACCAACAGTGATGTTCTTGTTTTGTGGAACAATACCAGTTGCCGCACCTACGAATTCAGGATCATAACCAGGATAGTCAGAATAGGTCCAAAGGTTTGTTCCCTGAATATAGAATCTAGCCATTGACATTTTCCAACGTTGCATCAATTCTCTAGGGAAGTTATAAGCAAGCATCACTGTTCTCAAGCGGATATAATCTGCTTTGAATAAATAATTCTGTCCAGTGAAACGACCAGAACTTGCGAAATCAGTATTATTATTGAATGGTCTAGGAATATTGGTGATTTGACCTGGCTTTGTCCAACGAGCATCATAAATAGACTGCAATGAATTAAATGCACGTCCACCAATTTCACCCATAAAGTTAACCTGTCCATCACTCACCGTACGTCCGTACTCGTAGTTAAAGAAGAAAGAAGCTTCGAAGTTTTTGAAAGAGAATGAATTCTCGAAACCACCATTGTAAACAGGAATGGTTTGACCAGATAAACGCTGATCAGCAGGAATCAATGGATTGTAAGTTAGATTTCCATCAGCCTTATACCACATTGCACGACCAGTTGCAGGATTCACACCAGCATAGTTTGCTACAAAGAAAGAACCCAATGGAGCTCCTACGCGGATTGCGTTGTTTCCTGGTAATACTTGGAGTCCATCATATAAACCAGAGATAAAGTTTTTATTATATGCAAAAATGAAGTTAGTTCTCCATTTAAACGCCTTATCAATGATTTTAAATCCAACAGTTGCTTCAATACCTTCATTGGTTACTTCACCAACGTTATCGGTGAATGAACCGAAACCAGTTGTTGCATAAAGAGAACGACCTAATAATAATTTACTATTGATTCTTCTATATAAGTCTACACTAGCAGTAATGCGGTCATTGAATAAACCAACATCAACTCCCAAGTTGTTTTCTGTTCTTAACTCCCAACGAAGGGTTGGACTAGCCAACTGGCTATAGAAAATACCAGGATTACCAGCGTATTGACGACCACCGCCAAATAAACCTAATGCATCAAAGTTACCAATCTGGTCGTTACCAGACTGTCCCCATGAGTAACGTACTTTCAAGTTATTTAACCAATTTGAAGTTTTAGACATGAACTTTTCATTGGTTACATTCCAACCAAATTGGAAAGATGGGAAAGTAGCGAAACGGTTGTTTGAACCAAATCTTGAAGATCCATCACGACGAACTGATGCTACAATGCTATATCGTCTATCATATTCATAGCTCACACGGCCAAAAATAGAGAATACACGGCTACCAGTCCAAAAACCAGTTGCACCTAATGGAGTAGCTGCAGTATTGATAGTTCTGAAATCAGGAGTTGGGAAACCTTCAGCAGAAGCACCAATTTGTTCGTTCACATCATTACGGTACTCTGTACCAGCAAGAGCAGAAACACTGTGTTTACCACCAAAAGTCTTATTGTAGTTTAATGTATGGAAAGTCAAGAAGTTGGTGTTCCAGTTAGAGTTGGCAGAACCTAAACCACGACGGTTTAAGTACTCATCCAAACGAGGATCACCATAAAATTCAGTTTGTACTAAACGATAGTCTAAACCAAATTTACCTTGGTAACGTAGTCCCTTTGCAATTTCATAGTTGATTGTAAAGCTACCCACCATTTGATTGGTTCTTTGCTTGTTTGTATTCAAAGCATTCACCGCTAATGGATTGAAACTTAAGATACCAGCAACTGCCTGACCACTTCCTGGTAAACCATACCAGCTTCCATCAGGGTTAGTGATTGGGTTATGAGGCAAAATAGTAGGACCAGCAAAAGCGATATTACCTAAGAAGGCTCCACCACCAGCTCCACCAAATGGTCCATTCTGGCTAATAGTACTCAAACTGATTTGAGACTCAATAGAAAGCTTGCGGTTAATTTTATGTGATAAAGAGGTTAACAAAGTTCCACGGGTAAAATTAACAGGAGTAACAATAGCTTCAGTAGAATTATAAGAACCGGAAACATAATAAGTAGTCTTATCGTTACCACCTCTTAAAGACAAATTGGTTTGTCTTACATTACCATTTTGCATACCAGCAGCTTGCCAATCATAATTGGTTAAGCCACGAATTTGATCGTCTGTAAATGCAGTATTAATTCCAAGACCTGCAAGAACATTCGCCCTAACGGCAGCTGCAGTTGCACGAGGACTCGCGTTTTGTACAGCTTCAATTCTTGATTGAACAATCTCGGAAATATTCAACACATCAAAAAACTTTAAAGGGCTAGTAACACCAAACTGAGTGTTCACCATTACTTCGTTTTTGCCAGCTTTACCCTTTTTAGTGGTAATTAAAACCACACCATTACCACCTCTTGCACCATAGATAGAAGTTGCAGCAGCATCTTTCAAAATTTCGAAAGACTCAATATCATCTGGGTTCAAGAAGGCAATTGGGTTGGTTTGTGTTTGAATATTAGTGGTAGCACCATTAATTTGGATACCATCCACTACAAAAAGTGGTTGAGTACCTGCATTAATAGATCCAGCACCACGGATTAAGATGTTTACCGCACCACCTGGTACACCGTTGTTTGCATTTACTTGCACACCAGACGCTCTACCTTGTAATAAACGGTCTACTGATGGAGCAGGAATGTTTTCAATTTGCTTACCATCAATTCTGGATACAGCAGCATTCACTTCACGTTTCTTTTGCTGCTGGTAACCTGTAACAATTACTTCTTCCAAGTCATCAGCACTTGCTTTTAAAGTAATACTGTAAGTATTAGATGCACCCAAACGAACTTCTTGTTTCTCAAAGTTCACAGAAGTAATCACAAGTGTTTTACCTGTAGCGGGTACATTTAAAGAGAAGGAACCATCATTCTTGGTAGTAGTACCAACTTGTGTTCCCATAACTAATACAGATGCATTTGGAATTGGAGCTCCCTTGTCATCTAGTACTTTTCCTGTGATAGCTTTAGTTTGTGCCAACAATGATGTTAGCGACAGAAAAAAAGCCATCATGAGCATAACGAGTTTTCTCATAAAGCAGTTTTTTTAATTTTCGGTCTTCGCAATATAGTTAACTAACTCATAATCATTGTCAAAACCTTAAAAAAATCTTTAAATCAGGGCCTAGAAATTTATAACTATAAGGAATAAAAAGCAGTTTGTTTAATGCAAAAAAGAGAAAATCGTCGATTTATTTAACTTTTCTGAGTTTAAAAGGCATAAAAAAAGGACCCCTAAAAGGAGTCCTTTTTTTATTTAAAACTGAACCAATTAGTTATCTACACAAAGTGGATTCAATAATAATTCAGAAGAAGAGATTGGCCAGATATATTGTTGAGCAGTAGCAGGAATTGCAGCTACGCCAGGTTTTGCAGGTAACGGTAAACCTAAGCGAGTTAAGTCTGTTCCACGTAAACCTTCACCTAAAAACTCAATTCTTCTCTCTGTAAGAATTGCATTAGCTAATGCATCTGAATTAGCAAAATCTGCAGCAGCAAAAACAGTTGAGGCATCAGAACGACCTCTAACTGCATTTAACAACGCAATGGCTTGAGGGTCAACCGTATTCGTAGACCTTACTCTTGCTTCTGCTAAATTTAATAAAACTTCTGCATAACGAATAACTGGCGCATAATCTATGAAAGTAGCAGGCACACTGTATTTAGTTAGATAGCTTTTGCCGCCAAATACACCAATCATAGTTCTTCTTCTATCAGTAGCTTTCCAGCCTGCATCAGAAATAATACCAGTGGGTAACAATGAATATTCTCCATTACCACCGTTAAATGCAGCAGGCCCATAATAATACCCTAATTGATTTTGCCCACCTGGTTGTTCATTAGAAGCAAAAGGCATAGACAAGATTGATTCAGATGTAGTATAAGGTGCTTTAAATACATTGGTAATATCTGCTTGTAATGCATGTGTAACACCTGAAGTAGAAGTAAATGGTGCAGTTGCACTTACGATTTTATTCGCTTCAGTAATAACGTCTGCATATCTACGCATACTCAAGTAAACTCTCGTTTTCAAGGCAATTGCAGTGTTTCTATGTGCACGAGTTGTATTGTTGAATGCATTACTATTTGTAGTAGGTAAATTGGTTTCAGCAAAATTTAAATCGGCTAAAATTTGCGTATAAACTTCTGCCACTGTAGCTCTTGCTAAAGCATAATTATCAGAACCAGTATTTCCCTTTAAACGCAAAGGAACACCAGGCTTAGAGCCATTGCCATCCCAGAAAGGACGGGCATATAATTGCAACAACGAATAATAACTCATTGCTCTTAATAAACGGGCTTCCGCTTGAAAATTATTAGAAAGCGTAGCACCTACAACTGCAGTTCCTTTTGCAGCCATTCCATCTAGAAATACATTTGACAAGTTGATTACATAATAAGCCCTTGACCAATGGTTCTGAACAGAGTTAGTAGAACTGTTAGAAGGTGTGTAGTTCCAAACATCAAAACCAGTAACTACGTTGGTTCGATCGTTCATAAACTCTTCACCACGGATATCATTAAAAATTTGGTAACGACCACCGTACATACCAGCATTTTTAATAGAGGTATAAATTGCCCGAACCTGCCCTTCAATTCTGTCTTTACTGTCAAATGCAGTAAGATCAGATATCACGTTGGTAGGAACCGGATTAACAAAATTGTCTTTGGCACAAGAGCTCAATTGAACCAGCCCAGCAGCCATCAAAACATATAATAGGTTCTTTTTCATTTTTCTGAATTAATAGTTTAACAATTAGAATCCAACATTTAAACCAACAGTAATAGTACGCTGGTTGGCTACAGTATTTCTGTCAATACCAAAGTTGGTGGTACCATTTCCGTTAGAAGAAACTTCAGGATCTGGACCAGGATACTTGGTGAGTATTAACAAGTTGTTTCCTGAAACATAAAAGCGAAGATTTGAAATTTTAGCTTTTTCCAATACTGTTTTAGGGATATTATATCCAATAGTTAAAGTTCTTAACTTAATGAAATCTCCTTTAAACACGTTAATATCAAGAGGGAAAGAAGATCCGTTTGATACGTTGTCTCCAAATACTGGCTTTGGAAACTCAGTAACATCACCTGGCTTCTGCCATCTGTTTAATACTCCTACTTCATTATTCCAAAAACGCTGATCTCTTAAACCAGCTTGAGTACCATAATATAACCAGTTACCCATTTGATAAGTAAACAAAGCATTCAATTCAAAGTTCTTGAATCTGATGTTATTTTCCCATCCTCCAAATATTTTTGCATGTGTGTTTTTATAAACCACAGCATCAGCACTACTTACAGTTGGAGCAGTAGTTCCGTCAGCATACATGAAACGAGACTGACCTGCAGGTGCAACGTGTTGGAAAAATACTTGACGGCCTTGGTTATTAATAAAAATTCTACGACCTGTTGCAGGGTCAACACCAGCAGTTCTAGTTACAAACAACATACCAATTGGTTGACCTGGCAAAGTGATACTAGGATTCTCTAATCCACTAGTTGAAGAAACGATGTTTGTAATGCCTGGCGCAAGCGACAATACTTTATTGTCATTAGTTGATAAGTTAAACGAAGTAGACCAGCTAAAGTCTTTCTTCTGAATAACATCATAACGTAAATCAAATTCAAAACCCCTATTATACATAGAACCAATATTGGTAGGTATGTTAGAGGGCAAACCAGCAGAAGGAGGTTGTGGTACAAATAACAATAAACCATCATTGTTACTATTATAATAACCAATTTCAGCTGTTAAACGATCATTGAATAAACCAAAGTTTAAACCAATATCTGTTTTCTTACTTGTTTCCCAAGTAAGGTTAGGATTACCTGCTTGGCTATATGCAACTGTAGGGAACCCACCATATAAACCAGAACCATAAGTAGACAATGAAGCAAAGTTACCTAAACCTCCAATATTACCTACTTTACCATAACTAGCTCTTAACCTTAAACTACTGAATACTTGATCCAATTTAAGATTTTGAACAAATTTTTCTGTTAATACATCCCAACTAGCTGAAACACCCCAGAAAGTTCCATACTTGCTATTTGCACCTAATTGAGATGCACCATCTCTACGAATATTCGCAGTTAAAAAATACTTTCTACTGAAGTTGTACTGCGCACGAGCAAACTCAGAATACAAGTAGTTTTCTCCAATACCTAGTCCAGATGTGTTTGGCGTAGCCCAACCACCCTGAATATTCGTAAACGCAGGATCAGAAACCGTTACACGGTTTAAGCCATAGCTACTGTTGTCTGTTTTTTGGTGTTCAATACCTGCCAATACACTCACAGTGTGCCTTTCAGCAAATACTTTGTCAAACTGCGCAGTTGTAGTCCAAACCCAACGCTTAGTCTTATTAAAAATAGAGGTTGCAGAACCAGTGGTAGAGAAACCTTCTCCAGATAATGGATGAGAGAAAATATCATTGTCAATCATCTGGTAGTCTAGACCATATTGTGTTCTTAGTGCCAACCAATTGACTGGCTTAAATTGAGCATAAACGTTACTAATAAAACGTTCACCATATGCATGCGATCTATTTAAATCCAAAGCGATCTGTGGATTATAAAAACCAACTTGACCTAACTTATTACCCATCACGCCAATTAGCCCATTGGCCTGGTTGTAAGAGCCATCTGCTAAATAAGGACCTACGTTAGGGGCTGTAACCAATGCCACACGGCCCATACCGTTGGTATTGAATGCCTCCCCAGACAAAGAACCAGAACTAGAAGCAGCTAAGTTTTTATCACTAGTATATTGAATCTTGCCTCCCATGGTAAAGAACTTACCCGCTTTGTGGTCAATATTCATCAACAAGCTCAAACGCTTGAAATCATTTTTTCTGATAATACCCTGTTGCTCTGTATAACCTGCAGAAAAATAATAGTTAGTAGATTCATTAGCGCCAGATACACTTACAGTGTTACTATGCTGTAAACCTTGTCTGTAAATAATATCAGCCCAATTGGTATTAATAATTTTTCCATCTGGTCCTAAAGTAGTTGCAAATGCATTTGTTGCAGCGTTGAAGGTACCAGCATTACGCAAAGCTTCATTTTTATAATCGGTATACTGTTGAGCATCCAATACTTTTTGAAGTCTTTGTGGATTGCTAAAACCAACCCAACTGTCTAATGTAACTTTTGAACGACCTGACTTTCCTTTTTTAGTAGTAATGAATAACACACCGTTTGCAGCACGGCTACCATAAATAGCAGTGGCAGCAGCATCTTTTGCTACGTCAACACTTTCGATATCATTAGGATTGATTGATGACAAAGCGTTACCTGCAGCATTAGTAGAACTGCTGTTTCCGTCAAAAATTGGCACACCATCAACTACTATGAGGGGGCTAGAAGACAATGAAATAGAATTCGCACCCCTGATTCTTAATACTGGAGGAGCATTTAAAACACCACTAGGTATCACCACCTGAACGCCGGCAGCCCTACCTCCTAATGCTTGTTCAAAACTTTGTGTTGGCTTATCTGCCAATGCAGCACCCTTAACACTGGCAACACTACCAGTTAGGTCTTTTCTTTTTTGAGTACCATAACCTACCACAACCACTTCACTTAGTGACTTGTCTTCTTGGTTAAGGCTAACAGATACAGAAGAAAGCCCATTAATGTTTACATCTTTGGAATCGAACCCTACATAACTAATTCTAAGGGTTTTTACTTTCTCAGTAACTTGAATGGAAAAATTTCCAGCATTGTCAGTAAGTGCATTCTTGTTTGCACCCACTGCACTTACAGTAACACCACTGAGGGGTGTTCCTTTTTCATCAGCTACTTTACCAGTAACTGTTCGAGCAGTTTGAGCGTATGCTTGAGCCACTAATAGCAATGCACACGTCAAAAAAACGGCTAGTTTTCTCATGCGAGTTTAGTTTTAGTTTAAGATTTGTTAAATTTAGGCAGATTTTATATACAAAACGCTGCAACAAATCGAAAACTTTTATCCACTTATCCGCATAAAGTACCAATTATCCTTTCTTATTACCAGAAATAGTCAGTATTAGAACAGGTAATAATACCAAATTTGTAATAGTTCCTACAACTAATGTTAATGAAGTAAGCCAACCCAAAGCCTTAGTTCCGCCAAAATCACTGAAACTAAAAATGACAAAACCCGCAATCAAAACCAGCGAAGTATAGATGATACTGATTCCAGTATGCCTAATTGTGTGAATCAATGTAGGATTAACTTGATTATTATGAGCGGGGAGCTCTTGTTTGTAATTGATTAAAAAACGAATGGTCACGTCAATCACAATACCCAATGCCACACTAAACACCAATACAGTAGAAGGTTTTAATGCAATGCCAGCCCAACCCATGACCCCTGCTGTAACAATTAATGGAATTAAATTAGGAATAAGTGAACTGACTAGTATTCGCATCGACTTAAACAAGTAAAGCATACAAAGCGTAATCAGTAAGAAAGCCCAAAAAATACTTTCTTTTAATCCATTGATGATAAAGCTAGACCCTTCTAAAAAACTTACACTACTTCCAGTAAAACTCACTTTATAGGTTGCTGTATCAAAAACTTGATTGGCCCTTGCTTCAAATGCGGCCAATAATTCAGGCAATTTAGCACTACCAACATCTTTCATGTTCACACTAATTCTTGCCTTCTGCTTATTACTATCGATAAAATTATTAATCAATCTATTAAAAGCACCTGAGCCATCACTTTTACTACTACTGTCTTTTTTAGCTTTTAAATACGGTCCTATAAAAGCAAGATCACTCTCGTATGGAATAGCATAACTTAAAGAATCCCCATCATAGAATGCTTGCTTAGCAAACTTCAAACCTTCAACAAATGATAGAGGCCTTGCAGTATATTCAGAAGAATCTAAATAAGCAGAGAACTCATCTATTGCGGCGATTGGTTTAACGGAACGCATCAAACCATTTTTCTTTTTGGTATCTACAATAATTTCCAGCGGCATCACTCCCCCAAAATTGTCTTCAAACCATTTTAGGTCGGTATAAATTTTATCCGCTTTTGGCAAATCATCTACAATAAATCCTTCGCTTTTAATTCTAAAAATTCCGATAATGGAAATAACCGTTACAATGATTGTAACCATATAAACCATCCTAGTATGATGAAAAGTCCAACGTTCAATTTTAACTAGAATGGATGCTAAAAATGCATTATCTAAATATTTGGTGTGCTTAGTTTTTGGAGCAGGTAAAAAACTAAGTACCGGCGGAATAAAAAACAAGGATATGAAAAACAATAATAAAATATTAATTCCCGCTACTGCACCAAACTCTTTTAACAACTGACTTTTGGTTAATGCAAATACCGCAAACCCAATAGCAGCAGCAATATTGCAGAATAAAGTAACAATACCCATTCTTCCTACCATGGTAACCAATGCTTCTTCTTTGTTTCCTTTTTCCTTATAAGCAGTATGGTACTTATTTAAAAAATAAATGCAATTAGGTATTCCAATTACAACAACTAAAGGTGGAATTAAAGCAGTTAGCAAAGTGATTTTATAACCAAATAAAACAAGGGTTCCTACACTCCAAATCACCCCCATACCAACAACCAACAAACTCATAATGGTTGCACTAACAGACCGGAAAAAAATAAATAAAGTGATTGCAGAAAGGACCAATGATCCAATTAAAAACCAATTCATTTCGTCTTTAATTCTATCCCCAATAACGGTTCTGATAAAAGGCAATCCGCTAATCTGCAATGTTGACTTTGTATTCGACTCAAAAATACCAGTCTCCTTCAAAATATTATTTACAATTACCGTTCTGTATTTGCTGTTAATGGAATCTTTATTAACAGTAACTCCTAACAAATAGGCTTTTTTTTCAGGATTGTATAAAAGCGTACGATAGAAGGGTAAATTTTCGAAAGTAGATTTTGCCGAATCTAAATCAGCCTGATTTGCGTAAGGAGGATTAAAAATTTTCTGTGGAACTAATTGTTGTTTTTCTGCATCATTTAGCAGCGTTACGGCATCAGGTACACTCAACACTTCATTTACGCCAGGCACTTTTTTTAATCTTTGGCTCAATGCATATACTTCATTAAAAAAGTCTTTCTCGTAAAAACGATTGGCTTGAATCCCAATCACAACAGTATTTCCATCATTACCAAATTGCTTCAAAAAATCTTGGTATGCAATAAATTTTGGATTATCAGTAGGCAAGGCTCTGGTAAAATCATAACTCAGTTGAACCTTAGAAGCCTGCCAAGCCATGAAAGCGGTTGCAACAAACAAAAGAAATAATAAACTGATTCTAAAACGTAAGATGGTTTTCCCTGCCTTATACCACATGCAAATAAGTTGAATGAGGTGCAAAGAAACAAAAAACAAAGGAAGTAGGGGAATATTACATTACAAAGTAATATGAAATAGCCTGACATAGTGCACCTGCAAAAAGTCCAGTATACACTTCTTTCAAATTATGTTCATTTAAAATCAATCGGGCTGTACAAATACAGCCAGCAATGAATACCGCTAAACTAATTGCAATTCCATCTAAATTTTGATAATGTATTGAAGTGAGGATTATAGCCGCCGCAAATCCACCCACTCCCATTGCATGCATACTAATTTTATAGTTATTATTAGCCAATAGTCCAGCCACCGAGCTCATAAAAATCCCAGTATAAAAGAACTTTAAGACAGCTGGCTGATCAGGAAAATTACGGCTCAAATAATGCATCCACCAATAAAAAAACATGGTGATAATATATGGCACGATGCGTTCTTTTTGGGTGCGCAAAAAAATACCATCGCTAAACTTAAGTCGCCATAAAAGAAATACTGCAAAAGCAGGAAAAAAGGCCGTCATCCAAAAAACACCAAATAACCTCAATTTCAATTGCCAATCGGTGATACCCGCAAACTCAAAAGAGTAATACTGCATGAGGTATAAAAAAAAGTAAGTGGGTATAAAGAGCGGATGAAAAAAATAGGAAAATAACTTAGCAAATCCTTTAACAACTGCAGGCCAACTTGGGTTATTGTAGGATGCATTAATTGGCTCCTGTTGTTTATTAAAGGGATTATTAATAGACTCTGATGTCATTTAAAAAAATTAAAGTTCTTTACGCAATCTGGCAACAGGTACATTCAACTGTTCTCTGTATTTAGCTACCGTTCTACGAGCAATATTGTATCCTTTTTCCTGCAGCATTTCTGTCAAGACCTCATCACTTAAAGGCTTGTGTTTGTCTTCAGATTCAATCATATCGCTCAAAATCTTTTTTACTTCACGTGTACTAACTTCTTCCCCACTCTCTGTACTTAAAGACTCACTAAAGAAAAATTTAAGCCTGTAAGTACCAAATTCAGTTTGTACAAATTTACTATTAGCCACGCGGCTTACGGTAGAAATATCTAATCCAGTTAGTTCAGCAATATCTTTCAATATCATAGGTCGCATGGTAGTTTCATCACCGGTTAGAAAAAATTCTTGTTGGTGTTTCATGATTGCCCCCATCGTTCCTATCAAAGTATCTTGCCTTTGTTTAATCATATCAATAAACCATTTGGCAGAATCGATTTTTTGCTTGATAAAAAGAACTGCTTCTTTTTGACGTTTATCTTTTTTACTTCCCCTCTCATAATCCTTTAACATATCTCTATACCCTTCACTTACGCGTAAGTCAGGGGCATTTTTAGCATTCAATGTTAATTCTAGTAAGCCGTTATTATTGATAACAAAAAAATCAGGAACAATGTAATTTTCTGCTTGATTCATTTCACCCAAATTGCCTCCTGGCTTTGGATTCAGCTTGATGATTTGACCAATCACATCCTTCAACTGTTCGTCGGTCAGCCCTAAACTTTTTTGAATTTTTTCGTAGTGCTTCTTAGTAAACTCCTCAAAATATTTAGTGAGAATTTGAGCAGCTAATTCAACACTTTTGCCCTCATCAGTTTTCCTTTTCAGCTGTAACAACAAACACTCTTTTAAATCTCGAGCTGCAATTCCAGCAGGATCAAATTGTTGAATTTGTAAAATGATGGCTTCAATTTCTTTTTCTTCTACTATTAAACTTTGTCTAAATGCCAAATCATCCGAAATAGAACTTAATTCTCTTCGCAAGTATCCATCATCGTCTAAACTACCTACAATTTGCTCTGCAATTTTATAACTACGTTCATCTAATTCAAGCATACCTAGCTGGTTCAAGACCAACTCATGAAAACTAGTTTCTAATTTAATGGGAATGACTTTTTGATCATCCATTTCTGGATAATTATCATCCTTCGTTTTATAGTCTGCTATTTCACCGTCATCATCTACCACATACTCGCTAATATCAACACTATCATAATCGTCTTCGCTACCATCAGGGTCTGAATCGTCTTCACCCATTCCGTCAAATTCATCTTTTAACTCATCTGTGTATTCATCTTCATGACCTTCATCACCTTGTTCTAAAGCAGGATTCTCTTCTAACTCTTCTTTAATGCGCTCCTCTAAATTGGCAGTAGGCACTTGTAATAGCTTCATTAACTGAATCTGCTGAGGAGACAGTTTCTGCAATAATTTTTGTTGTAAAGATTGACCGAGTGACATCCATTAAAATATTACGCTGTAAATTTACATAGTTTTAATACCATAAGATGCTTAAAAGGATTTGTTTGTTTGTGAATTTATACCTAACAATGGTGCTTTCTGCTAATGCACAATCAAAATTTATTACTGAATCAGCTGACTTATCTAAATATTTTAAACCATCTTCTGCATCCTCCACTTTTCAAGAAAAGTTAGATAGTTTAAAACAACGTCCCGTTAAAATTTTGCCATCAGATCATTATGTGAAGGGATTGGGATTCTTTTGCAAAAAAGAATTACAGCTAGAGAAAGCAACGAAAATTCCTTTCAGGTTTAGATTAGGCAGTTTAGAATACGTAAACAAGCTAGAAGGAAAAAATAGTCCCTATTAAGCAAGTACTTTTTTAATCACTTCCACCATTTTAGTACCCTTCTCATGAATTTGCTCTTCTGTCCAAACAAGACTAATGGCAGTAGAAACACATCTGCTCATGATAGCATCGCTCTCTGCAAAAACAGTTGATTTAAGTTTGATTAATGCAGCTTCTTGCTCAGGGCTAATTCGGCTTAAGGTAGTTGCGTTTTTTAAATGATCCCATTTGCTGATATAATGCCAATTATTTGCAAACCAATAAAAATTACCCGCTAAAATTCCTTGTGCTTTCATTTCAGCAACTACTGCTTGTGTTTGTTCTGCAGTTGGCAAGAACCAGCTCAAAAAACTACAGCTATCTTCGCCCCCTTCAGGCACTCTTCTAAATCTAACTTCAGGTATCTGCTCCAAATAGGTTCTAAGTGCCTTGTTGTTTTTTTTCTGTAATGCTAGAAATGTGTTCAACTTTTTAATTTGAGCCAGTCCTACAGCAGCATGCAATTCGCTGATTCGAAAATTATATCCAATAAATGGATGGAGGTCAGCCCCTCTGTCTACCCCTAAATGGTCATGGCCATGATCTGTATAACCGTCTGCTTTGGTATAAACAGCTTTATCATTCGTCATCACTACTCCCCCCTCAGCACAAGTAATCATTTTTACAAAATCAAAACTGAATGTACCAGCATGACCAATGGTACCCAAAGCTTTCCCCTTATAAGTACCTCCAATACTTTGACAGGCATCTTCCAATAAAATCAACCGATGTTCTGTGCAAATGGCTGAAAGCGCGTCTAAATCTGCCATACTACCGCACATATGAACTGGCATCACACATTTTGTTTTTGCTGTAATCGCATTTTTAACTGCATCCGGACGCAGGGTGAGCGTATCATCTACATCTACTAAAACAGGAATTGCTCCCACACTTAAAACAGCTTCAAAACTAGCTACAAATGTGAAAGAAGGCATAATCACTTCATCCCCTGCACCAATACCTAAAGCAACCATAGCTGTAGTTAAAGCTGCAGTTCCAGAAGAAGTTAATTGAGCATATTCGCAACCAAAAGTTTCTGCAATGGCTTTTTCTAATTCTTGTGACTTCCAAATACCTTTTCGTGGACCATCAAATCCATACCGCATCAAAATACCAGTCTCGAGTACATCATTTACTTCTTTTCTTTCTTCGGCACCAAAAAGTTCAAAACCAGGCATATTCTAACATTTTATTGGTTAAATCTGATAACAAAGCTATAGAATCCATTCCTAAATTTGCATTATGAAACCAATACTCTTTTATTGCTATGACGCCTATTGTGGGTGGTGTTATGGATTTAGCCCTGTAATGACCCAAATAGCTAATGAATACGCTGATCTTCAAATAGAGGTTTTATCAGGAGGAATGATTTTACCCGAAGAACCCGTTCATATAAGTGCTACAGCAGGATATATCCAATCTGCCTATAAAACGGTTGAAGAGTACGCTGGCGTTACTTTTGGACCCGATTATCTTTGGCATATCAATAATCCAGACCTCAGCGATTGGTATCCCAACTCTGAAAAACCAGCTATTGCTTTATCCATTTTCAAAGAATTTTATCCTGAGAAGCAGGTTGAGTTTGCTTCAGATTTACAAAAAGCATTACACTTTGAAGGAAGAGACCTTACAGATGACGAAGCCTACAAACACTTGCTAGAAAAATACAGCATTCAGCCCGAACTTTTTTACGAAAGGCTTAAAAGCGAGGAATACAAGGAAAAAGCCAATTATGAGTTTGCATTGGTGAAACAATTGCAAGTTACTGGCTACCCCTGTGTATTATTACAAGAGTCTGAAACTAAATTCCATTTATTGGCAAGAGGGTACACTCCTTATGCCGACTTAAAAGCTAGATTAGATAGGGCTTTAGAATCAATTCAATAAACGGATGCTTCTCCAAAACAATTTCCTTTACTTTGCACCTCAATAAATGAACTATGGAATACAATAAATTGATATCGGTTACTGGAATGAGCGGCTTATTCGAAATGTTGAGCAGCAAGAATGATGGCGCTATTGTTAAGTCGTTAGATGATAATACCACCAAATTTGTAAGTAGCAGAATTCATAATTTTTCTCACCTTGAAAGTATTGAAGTTTATACCATAAGAGAAAACGTTAACCTTGCGGAAGTTTTTAAAGCAATGGAAAGCAGCACTGAAACTTTGCCATCTGAAAAGGACCCTGCTGCTGTAAAAGCCTATTTTCAAAAGGTTTATCCAGATATGGACTTTGATAGAGTATATGCTAGTGATATGAAGAAAATGGTAAAATGGTACAGTATTTTAAAAACTAATAATATCGCCATTGAATTAACAGAAGCACCCGAGGAAGGAGAATAAACCATACCATTTCATACCTTGTGAATCTATTAAACAGGTTGTATGAAAAAGTGGTTATTAATTCTTTCAATTTTTGTAGTTGGTAATACTGCAATATTGGCTCAGCGTTTTTACGAAGAAACACCGGAAGCCATTAAGTGGGTCAACAAGAAATTTAACAAACTAAATAAAGACCAGCGCATCGCGCAGTTAATGATTATTAGGGCTCACAGTAATTTGGGGCCCGATCATGTAGAAAAAGTTTCAGAGATCATCCGCAAATACAATGTGGGTGGTCTCTGTTTTTTTCAGGGGGGGCCTGTGAGACAAGCAATGCTAACAAACCGCTATCAATCTTTAGCCAAAACACCCCTGATGATTAGTATTGATGGCGAGTGGGGCTTAGGCATGCGACTAGACAGCGTTATTAATTTCCCAAGGCAATTAATGATGGGAGCTGTTAACAATGCCGAATTAATTTATGAATTCGGAAAGGCAGTTGGAGACCAATGCAAAAGATTAGGCATTCAAGTAAACTATGCGCCAGATATAGACATCAATAATAATCCAATGAACCCGGTTATTAACGACCGAAGCTTTGGAGAAGATAAATACAAAGTAGCATTATATGGCACCGCATATATGCAAGGCATGCAAGAAATGGGCGTTATGGCAACAGGGAAGCACTTTCCAGGCCATGGAGATGTTGCAGTAGATAGCCATTACGATTTACCAGTTATCAATAAATCAAGGGCTCAGTTAGATGAGTTAGAACTTTACCCTTTCAGAGCTTTAATTAAAGCAGGTTTAGGTAGCATGATGACTGCGCATTTGTACATACCTGCAATTGACACAACAGCAAATTTAGCAGCAACCCTTTCTAAAAAAAGCATTACTGATTTATTGAGAAATGAATTAGGATTTAAGGGGCTTAGCTTTACCGATGCATTAGAAATGAAAGGGATCACCAAGTATTTTCCATCTGGTGAAGCTTCTGTAGCAGCATTAATTGCAGGCAATGATATGCTTTGCTTACCAGAAGACATCCCTGGAACCATTGCTGCCATTAGATTAGCAATTGATAATGGAAGATTAAGCTGGGAGTCAATTGATGCTAGGGTTAAAAAAATATTATTAGCTAAGTATCACTTAGGGCTCAATAAACTAAAACCAATTGACACGACTAACTTAGTAAACGATTTAAATGTTCAAACCAATCGAATTAGAACCCTACTAAGCAAGCATGCCATAACACTATTAAAGAAAGAAAACAACCAAATCTTTCCAGTAAAAAAAGGACAACGTATAGCATATATCGCAATTGGGGCACCTGGAGAAAATGCAATAAGTATACAGCTAAAAAATAATTATAATGCGACTGTTTTTTTGTTTGGATCAAGGGCAACAATTGGCAAACAATTGATGGATGACAAAATGGCTAATAATATTCCAGCAGAGAAGGCGGATAGTAGTTCAGCCAATGCTTTAATTAAAAAAATAAAAGCATCTGGTTACGATTTAGTGATTGTTGGAATGCATAATTACAGCAGAAGGCCTGCAAAGAATTTTGGGTTGAGCAACGCCTCCGTTTATTTATTAAATTCATTAGAATCGTTCAATACACTCACTTTGTATTTTGGCAATCCATATGCAATGACTAATTCAAATAATCCAGCCAACTTATTGGCATGCTATGAAGACGATGAAATTACCCAAGAAGCTGTATACGATGTTTTAATTGGTCGCAATGAGCCGAAAGGAATTTTACCAGTAACCGTTACACCGTCTCTCACCTATGGCACTTCAATTAACTATAATAGTTATTTTCCTAAAGTACAAGCTTGGGAAGCTGGTTTAGATGCAAACAAGCTAAATAAGATAGACTCCATTGCCAATGATGCAGTTGAAAAAGGGGCGGTACCAGGATGTGTGGTATTAGTAGCAAGAAAAGGTAAAGTTGCCTATCACAAATCATTTGGATTTACCAATTTAGATAAGAAAGAGCCAATCAACCCATCAATGATTTATGACTTAGCATCAGTAACAAAAATATCTGCAACTACTGTGTCAATAATGAAATTGGTAGAAGAGGGAAAAGTTGATTTAGAAAAAACATTAGGTGATTATTTAGACTGGACAAAAAAATCGGATAAGGCCAATTTGAAATTAAAAGATATTTTGCTACACGAAGCTGGGCTTAAATCATTTATTACTTTTTATAAAGAATTATTAGATAGCACCACTGGAAAACCCTTACCGGCCTACTTCAGAGAAAGCCCTGTACCTGGATTTTCCGTTCGTGTAGCCGAAAATATTTACTTAAGAAACGATTGGCAAGACACCATTTTTCAAAGGATTCTAACTAGTCCATTAACAGCTTCAGGACAATATATTTATAGTGATAATGATTTTATTTTTCTCGCGAAAGTAGTTGAAACAGTTACAGGAAAAAATATCCACGATTACAGTAAAGAAATATTTTATAACCCGCTTGCAATGACTACAACCGGGTTTGTACCAAGAAAATATTTCCCATTAAATTCATTAGTGCCCACTGAAGAAGAAAAGCACTTTAGACAGCAAATGATGCGCGGAGACGTGCATGATGAGGGAGCTTCCTTATTTGGTGGAATAGCAGGTCATGCCGGTTTATTTAGCAATGCGTATGACTTAGCACAACTATACCAGATGCTTTTAAATGGAGGCAGCATAAATGGTCAAGCATTTTTGAAAAAAGAAACTATCCAACAATTTACCGCTTACAATAGTGCAACAAGCCGGAGGGGTCTTGGCTTTGATAAACCTGAAAAAGACAATTTAAGCAGAAAAGATCCCTACCCTTCAAAATCGGTCTCACTAAATACTTTTGGACATACTGGGTTTACTGGCACCTGTGTTTGGGTAGACCCAGACAATGAATTAATCTATATTTTCTTGTCAAATAGGGTAACCCCTACTAGAAATAATACCCTTTTTGGAAAAATGAATGTGCGTCCAAATATCCAGGAGGCCATTTATCAGGCTATTATCAATTAACATCATATTTATGGGTGAATACCGCAGTAAGAATTAACTTCAGTGTATAATTTTTATTTATGAAAAGCGGTATTCACTCTTTTTTATTGATTGGAATCAGCAGCTTACTACTGATTTCTTGTTCTAATAATGCACCAAAGGAAACCAAGTTGATTCCAAAGGAAGCTATGGTTGTGGTAAGTTTTGATCCCAACGCATTAAAAGAAAAATTACAAAACGGTGGAATAAGTATTGATAGCATTTTAGCCAAGGGCTTTCAGAAAGATTCAACCAATCTAGAAGATCAACAAAAAGTAGCAGACTTTAGAAATAATTCCGGAATTAATTGGGAAGAAAAATTTCATTTTTTCAACTACCCCAAAAAAGGAAATGGCAATATTAATATCATGAATTTGCTGTTTAGTATTTCGGACACTGTTGTGTTTAATCAATATCTTTCTAAATTAAAATGGCAAGACAAAAAGCCAGTTTCTAAAGAAAAAGATTTTCAATATCTCCCTTTAAGTGATAATAACTTTCTTGCTTGGAACAAAGAGCATGCTTTGGTGATGATTTATGAAAACAAAGTGACTCCGTATTATGATACTGTAAATATGCGCTTTGTTATTCCGGAAAAGAAAGACTCCAAAAAAGATATTTTAGAAGAACTTACCCGCCTATTTACTCAAAAAGAATCCGCTTCAATGGCTTCTGTAAAAGAGTTCGGCAAAATGTTTAAAACTAAAGCAGAGGGCTATTTGTTTGCAAGCTCTGGTGGCACATTAGCAGCTTTAAGTGGCATGCCTTTGCAATTACCGAAATTAGAGGAACTGGTAAGTAATAATTATACAGCTGCAACTTTAGCTTTTGAAGAAGGTAAAATTGTTGCGAAATCTGTTACCCATACGAACCCTTTACTAAGCAGCATTCTAAAAAAGTATGCTGGACCAACTGTGAATACAGATTTAATCAAAACTTTTCCCTCTCAAAATATCAATGCAATTGTGATGGCTTCCTTTAACCCAGCTATATTTGGAGGTGTATTAAAAGAGTTGGAAGTAGAAGGATTTGTAAATGAATTTTTAAACAAATCAGGTGTTTCTGCTGCTGAATTATATGGAGCCATTAAGGGCGATATTGCAGTGGTTGTTTCCGATTTAGGAATTGGGATGACCGAGCCTCAAACAAGAAAAGATGAGCTTTCATTAGTCGTTAAAAAACCTATAGGCAAATTAATTATTAATATCCCAGCAGGAAAGCCAGAAAATTTTAAAAAGCTACTAGGCAAAATTGCTGAACGTGGTTTTATTGTAAAAAATGGAACTGATTATAAATCAGGGGATTTGTTTGGGCAAATGGGTATATATATGGTTGCCAATGAAAGTGGATTAATCATTGCGAGTGATTCAGTCACTTATTCCCAGTATAAACTAAATAATGCTAAAGCAACAATCAATAATGAGGCCTTAAATTATTTTAAAGGCAAATCAACTGTATTATATATTGATATTGCAAATACCTTAAATGGTTTTGGCAAAGATTCTTCTGATGGTTATTATAATTCATTAAATACTGCTAGAAATACCATTAAAGACATCATGGGAAGCTCTGAAAACTTTTCTAATAATAGCATAACATCTATATTAGAAATTAATATGCAAGACCAAAAACAAAATAGTTTGGTTACACTGGTGAGTTTGTTTACTAATATAGCTGTAGACACAAGAGCTGTTGCTAGAAGAGAAAAAGAAATGGAAGAAAAATTATTTCCATCAGGTATTCCTACGGTTATAAGAGCCAACTAATGATTTTTGAATTAAATAAAGTTATTCCATCAACTATAGCCGACAGACCATCAGTAGAACTATCTGATGTCTGGGGCAAATATATTCAATGGAAAAAGGGGCAGTTTATAAAAATAACTGCTCCTAGCGGGACAGGGAAAACTACTTTAGTTCATATCCTCTATGGATTAAGGAAGGATTATATTGGCGATATATCATATGATGGCAAAAATATACTACAACTCAAACCGAGTGAATTAGCTCAAATAAGGCAAAAACACTGGAGTATTGTTTTTCAAGATTTACGCCTTTTTTCTTCTTTAACAGCAAGAGAAAATATTGAACTAAAAAGAGTTTTATATGATCCAATTATAACAGAAGAGCAGTTAAGTGAAATGGCAAATCAGCTGGGCATTCAATCGATATTAAACCAACCAGCAACAAAATGCAGTTACGGTGAACAACAACGAATTTGTATTCTAAGAGCACTCATGCAGCCCTTTGATTTTTTGATTATGGATGAGCCTTTCAGTCATTTGGACAATGCAAATAAAAAAATTGCAGCTGAACTAATCAGTACAGAATGTAAAAGACGGAATGCTGGAATAATTATTACAGACTTAGATAAGGATGATCATTTTGACTATCAAGTAAGTTTAAACTTATAAGCTTTGTTACATTCATTATTAAAGAAACTAATTAAAAATCAATCGGGAACCATTCGAATGGCCACAGCAAGAATAGGTTTAGCTGTTGCAGTATTCTTATTATTAATAGCAGTTCAAATTCAATCAAACTATCATTTTTTATTAGAAAGCCCAAATAACAAAGATAGTATTGCAGACTTTTTAGTAATTAATAAAGTATTGGACAATGATAATTTAGGCAATAGCGAATTAGATTCCAACCTAATTAAAGAAATAGCTAAACAACCATTTACTGAATCAGTAGGCCTTTTAAACCCGAGTAGATTCAAGGCAAGCATACAAAGCATTAGCAACCAATTTCCTTTTTATACAGATATTTCATTTGAAAGTGTCCCAAGCAGTTTTATAGATATTAAAAATGCCGAGTTTGCATGGAATCCAACTGCAACATTTGTTCCTGTGATTG
Source organism: Sediminibacterium sp. (assembly GCF_051860225.1). Lineage (GTDB taxonomy): Bacteria > Bacteroidota > Bacteroidia > Chitinophagales > Chitinophagaceae > Sediminibacterium. The sequence continues at coordinate 1,250,584 of NZ_JBHYEI010000001.1, read as the reverse complement.
TACCGAATATGTTTTTGGACATTTATAATTTTCAGTTTTCATTATCTCAAAATCTCCCTCAACTTACACCTGCAATTGTAAAAATGATTGTCTTTAAATTGACTGTATACGGAAAAAATGGACCAATCAGTTTTAATGCAAAAATTGTTGGCTTAAGCGATAGGATTTCATCCATGTTAGTTCCTACTGAATTTATTGAATGGGGAAATAATTATGCAGAAAAAAAATCAGGCGAAAATGTTTCTAGATTAGTATTAAAAACCAGCGATCCTTCTAATCCTGCAATTGCTACTTTTTTAAAAAAGAATAACTTAAGCACCAATACAGAAAAATTAAGGTATAGCAAGTATCGGAAAGTTATTGATACGGTGGTTTCAATTTCTGGAATAGCGGGTGGTATAATGCTGGTTTTTGCATTAATTATCTTTACTCTTTTTATTCAGTTAACCATTGCAAACTGCAGACCAGAAATTATATTGTTAATTACACTAGGTGCAACACCCAATCAATTGTCTAAATTTTTAATCAAGCAGTTTTACCCAGGAAATATAAAGAGTATCCTATTGGCTACTTTACTAGTTGTAGTATTTCAATTAGGATTAAAAATACTACTTGAACAGCAACTGATATATATCTCCCCAATGATTTCTTGGTACACTTTGGTAATAGCAATTTTACTCGCTTTGTTATTATGGATAGTAACATATAAAGCGATTCAAAAACATATGGAGTCCTAATCATTCAAGATATCTTAAACTATTTCAAACGTAAGTGGTTTGATTATATAATCCATAAACCTTCGCTAATTTCAGGCTCTGTCGCTGTCTAAAGTTTCAATAGAAAAACTCAGTACAAATACTATAGATTAGCGTTCCCTTTCTTGTTAAACTTCCTTCCCACTAAGAACCATTAAGTTTTAACATCTGGATTAATTAAATTTATATCAAAACTTGAAACAAGTAATTTCTCCAGCAAGTGTTGATTGTCATCTTGAGCAATTTTCTTGTGAGAAGATTGGCTCGAAGAGAATAAAAACATGTGGTGATTGTATTTTTAGTTAGCGTGATTTAACCCTATTTTTTGTAGTGGTAAATTTATATAATTGATTTTAAACGTTTTATATATAATATTTTATTTATTATTAATTTCTAGTCATGCATTTTATTAAAAGTTGATATAACTTACACTCACAATCCACTTTTAAATCGATTATTATGAAAAATCTTATCTCGAAACGCTTTTTAGGCTTGGGAGTTGTTGTATTACTTAGCTTGACTGCTTGCCAGAAAGCAGAAACTGAATCTAGTATGTTACAGTCAAGCAGTAAAGATGCAGAAATGAAAATTGTTGGTTCCGCCAGAAGTACAAGTGCAATAAAAGGACTTATTTCAGAAAGCGCAGCAACGAGAATGCAAGAAACTTACAAGAAAAACTATAAAGGCTCAAATTATACTGAATATGTAGTTTTTGATGTTGATGATATGGAAAAATACATCAAGGAATTAAAGAATAAATATAAGTCTGATAAACTGTATGTTTATTTTGGTCAGTATGATGAGGTAACAGCACCAAAACCTGAATACAATGGAAGGGTTTCTGTTTTCTTTTTAGGAAACAATAGAATTACCAATAGCGGCAATATTAGAAGTCAAAGCGTTGGGGATGGAACAAGCATAGACGGTTCAAACTACTTGAATCATGGAAATATTTGGCCTTAATTATTGATTTTTCCATAAGTTAGCTGCTCATTCAAATCCCAATAAGGATGTTGACATACATTTATCTGCTGGTGCAAGCCAGCAGTTTTTTAGTTTGTATATATTTGTTTAAATATTTAAAAGACACTCTTTTAAAATATTTTCTACCTTTTTTATTAATCACACTAACAGTAGAGTTAACAGGTTTCTGGCTTACAAGAATTGGCGTAAAAAATTATTTACTTTATAATGTTTTCACCACATTAGAATTTATTTTTTATTCATTTTTATTTTCCAAACATCTAAAGACAACATTATTTAAAAAGCTCACCATTGGCTTTATCCCTTTTTACGCTGTAATGGTCTTTCTTAATTTACAGTTTTTACAAGGCTATAATAGTTTCCATACGTATACATTTCTATTGGGTTCTTTTTTTATTGTGCTATTTTGCTGCCTCTTTTTTTATGAATCAGTTTTACCTGAACACTTAGACTTTCCATTGGCAAAGCAACCATTTTTTTGGGTCTGTACAGGGTTGCTTCTATTTTATATGGGATCAGTCATCATTAATGCATTGTTTGAATATTTAAGAAGTTATGATCTTCAACAAGAAGGCAAAAGGATATATGGAATCATAAACCAAAGCCTTAATGTAGTTCTTTATTCAGCATTTATTTACGCATTCATACTATGCCGGAAAAACAAGAAGACATACTTGTCACGATAATAATATCCTCTGTATTTTTTATCCTACTGGCAGTATTTTTATTGGTATTGCTCTACTTATTTCTACGCAAACAACGACAGAACCAAAAAGAAAAAGAGGAAATGAAAAATAGATTTGAACAAACCATAATCAAATCGCAATTAGAAATACAAACACAAACACTCAATTATATCGGATCAGAATTACACGATGATACAGCCCAAATTGTTTACTTGTCCATGTTGAGAATAGCTAGTTTGAAAGACGTTATAAATGAAAAAGAAAAAGAAGAGATTTATACCCTTTTAAAAAAAGTATGGAATGACTTAAGGAATATAAGTCATAGCATGATTAACCATAATTTCAACCAAATTGGCTTCTTAGATTCTTTAGAAAATCTACTATATAATATTCAAAAAACTGGTAAATATTCAACCAAATTGAATATTGATGAAGAAGTGAACTTAGATTATTTAGACAAAAGCGTTGACGTCATTTTATACAGAATGATTCAAGAAGTAATCAATAATATCTTAAAGCATGCATCTAGTAATAAAATTGAAATTAATATTGGAAAACAAAATCAATTTTTGACAATAGAGGTCAAAGACAATGGAGTTGGATTTGATATTTCCAAAGTAAAAGAAGGACGTTCAGGTGTAGGGCTAGAAAATATTACTTCCCGGGCAAAACTCATCAATGCATCTGTCAATATTGATAGTAAAATTGGCGCTGGAACTACCATTACCATACTGATAAAATCAAAACAAAATGAAAACAACGGTAGCTTTAGTTGATGATCATGAATTGCTAAGATCTGGACTTGCAGGTATAATCAATTCGCTTGGTGATTTTGAAGTAGTATTAGAAGCTGGCAACGGACAAGAGTTTATCAATAAATTAGATAAAAATAGCCCCCCAGATATTGTTATATTAGATATTACAATGCCGATTATGGATGGCTATGAAACAGCTGCATGGATTAGAAAAGAAGTGCCTAGTATAAAAGTATTGGTTTTAAGCATGCTTTCAAATGACATGGCCATTATTCGAATGCTAAGAAACGGAGTAAAAGGATACATTATTAAAGATAGTAAACCACATGTTTTTAGAGAAGCTATTGAATCTATTCAAAAAAATGAATTTTATGTTAATGAACTAGTAAGAGACAAATTAATCAACTACGTTTCAAATGAAGAAGATGAAGGTAAACAAACAGCATTGCTTTTGAATATATCAGAACCAGAAGCACATTTTCTTCAATTGCTTTGTGCAGATAAATCCTACAAGGAAATTGCAGATGAAATGTGTGTGAGTGTCAGAACAATTGATAACTATAGAGATAATTTATTTAAAAAGTTAGAAATCAAAACAAGAGTAGGCTTGGTGGTATTTGCAATAAAACAAGGGATTGTGAACATCTATGAATAAATAGTTTGGTTATATTTAATGATGCGGAAGCAATTTTATATATCATTCATTGCATTTATATTATTGGGACTTGCGTTAAATGGACAGTGGAGAGAACACCTTAGTTACCAAAACACCCTTCAGGTTATTAAAGGAGATAAAATTTATGCTGCAACAACAGCAGCATTATTTTCAATTGATAATACACTAGAAATAAACAGATATCATAAAGTAAATGGGTTAAGCGACGTTGGGGTTCAACAAATTGGATGGGATAGCCAAACAGACCAATTAATTATTGCCTATAAGAATAGCAATATAGATATTTTAAAAGGGGGAATTACTAGGAATATTAGTGATATACAAAAGAGCACAATTAGCGGAAATAAAACAATTCAATCAATTTACAGTTCAGGTGGCACTGCATTTTTATGTACTGGATTAGGTATCATTTTAGTGAATCTCTCAAAATATGAGATAAGAGATACTTGGATTATTGGAAACGGAGGTAATCAAATTGGAGTAAATGCCTTTTCAGAAGACAACCTATATTATTATGCCGCAACAGATGAAGGCATTAAAAGGATTCGCAAACTCGGTGTTGACCCCGCCAATTATAGAAACTGGGAATCCGTTGCAGCCCCTTCTAGTGGAAAAATAAACACTATCAGCATTATCAATAATCAACTCCTTATCACAAAAAATGATAGCCTCTTTTTACAAGTTAATAATCAATGGAAATTATTATTTCAAGAACCAAGCTTTAGGGTAAACCATACTGGAATTAGCAATAACAAAATAACCATATGCTTGAGAAACCAAGCAGGAGATTCTAAAGTAATAATATTAAATACAAATGGAACCATTGAAAAAACAATTTCCGCTCCTGGAATTATATCATTCCCAACGGCAGCCCTAATAGATAATTCAACAATTTGGGTTTCGGATTTATTTGGTGGACTTTCTTCATTTGGGAGCTCTGTCGAAAGGTTTATACCTAATGGGCCAATAGGAGTTTCGAGTGGAGAATTTGCTTTCTATAAAGGAGCAGTCTATCAAGGAGCAGGCGCTGTTAATAACGCATGGAACTATTTATATAATAGAGATGGCCTTTTAGTTTTCAAAGAAGGCATCTGGTCTAATATTGGAGCATTCAATACACCAATATTAGATTCTGTATTCGATATAATCAGCTTGTCAATCGATCCAATAGATGGATCAATTTGGGGAGGAAGTTACGGTGGTGGTTTGATCAAAAAAAACGACAATCAAATACAAATTTTCAAACAAAATAACAGCAGTTTACAGGCAGCAATTGGTGACCTAGGAAATATCAGGGTGAGTGGCTTAGCACTAGATCAAAATAACAACTTATGGATTAGTAATTATGGTGCTCCTCAAGCATTAAAGCTAAAAACAAAAGACAATAAATGGTATGGATTTACAATCCCATATAACTTAACAGAAAATGCAGTTGCACAAATCATAGCTGATGATTATCAGCAACTATGGATTCAAAGTCCAAAAGGTAATGGCTTAATCGTTTATAAACATGGCAATAGCATTGAATCCACTGTAGATGACCAATGGAAATTATTTAAACAAGGGGCTGGAAATGGGAACCTTCCTTCCAACAACATTTTAAGCATCTTAAAGGACAAAGACAATAATATTTGGGTAGGAACGGATGATGGGATAGGTATTATCAATTGTGCAAATAATCCATTTAGCAATTGCGATGCAACGCTTCCAATTATTCAACAAGATCAATTTGCAGGTTTGCTATTTAAAGGAGAACAAATACAATGTATGGCAGTAGATGGAGCTAATCAAAAGTGGATTGGCACACAAAATGGAGTTTGGCTTTTAAGTGCAGATGCTAAAAAAATTCTCCATCATTTTACAATAAATAACAGCCCTCTATTAAGCAACGATATTAAGAAAATTGGTATCGATCCAATTACTGGAGAAGTCTATTTTGCCACATTTAATGGCTTGTGTAGTTATAGAGGTGTTGCAACTGAGCCAAAAGAAAATCTCAATAGTATTTTAGTTTTCCCTAATCCTGTGCCGCCACAGTTCAATGGTCAAATTTCAATTCGGGGATTAACAGAGAACACCCTTATTAAGATCACCGAATTAAATGGAAGAATGCTGTTCCAATCCAGAAGTCTTGGTGGACAAGTAGTTTGGAATGGAAGAGATTATTTAGGAAATAAAATAGCTTCAGGAGTTTATCTTGTTTTTGCTAGAGACGAAAAAGGGAATGAGAATATGGTAACTAAAATTGTAATAACAAGCGGAAGATAATGCAACTAAACTTACAATCAGAAAGACTATCCATTAGGCCCTTAACTATAATAGATGCAGGATTTATGTTACAACTAATGAATAGTCCTAACTGGATAAAAAATATAGGTGACCGACAGGTTAAAAATAAAACTGAAGCAAGCAATTACATATTGAATAAAATAATCCCTAGCTATCATAAGTTTGGTTTTGGATTATTCCTAGTTCAATCCAAATTGGACAAAAAACCAATTGGAATTTGTGGAATAGTAAAAAGAGATGGATTAATTACACCAGATTTAGGATTTGCCTTCTTGCCTGAAATGGAAGGGCGTGGCTTTGCTACTGAAGCCAGTAGACTAGTTATTCAATTTGCTAAAGAAGCGCTGCAACTTCCAACTTTAGCTGGCATTACCAAACCAGAAAATACAGCTTCGATTAAAGTACTTGAGAAACTTGGAATGAAACTCGAGAAATCAATCCAATTGCCTCAAGACACCTGTAGTTTTTCTCTTTTCACTATGGCTTTGCATAAGGCAATCTAGTAATCATTTCAGCCTTAGCATATCCATCAAGACCGACTGAAATAATTGATCCTGCTGCAGCTAAGTCTAAAAATCCATCCTTAGCAATAATTGATTCATCTAAAAACACCGCCTTCAATTGACCAATTACTAAAAAGGTATCATTGTACTGAATAGGAACAATCTCTACTAATTCCATTTGAAAACGAAAGGCTGATTCTTTCACAAACGGAGCAACTATATTTTTTTCATAGATTGGGGTTAACCCTGTTGCATTAAATTCATCAATATCTGCAGCATATTTTGCACTGCATTGATGGGCTTGAGATAAAAACGAGGCATTAATATGATTAACTGTATAACTCTTTGTTTGTTCAATATTCGTTATAGTATCAGGAGCTGCTGCAATAGGTCTATTAATATAACCAATAAGAGCTGGATCAGCTCCTAAATGTACAATATTGCTTATCACTGATAAATTGGGAATACCGTTATTACTGATTGAGCCGATTAAACTTACTGGCTTGAACCCTGTAAGACAATTCACGAAATTTGCCCTATAAAATCTTTCCCAAGATTTGATTTCTTCAATACTGTATCTCTGCATAAATATATAAGGACTCAAAGACCAAATTGTTGTCTAGTCTTTATCTGCTTTTTCAATGGGTTTATAAAAAGCAGCTCTTTTGGGGCCAGGGAATGGTATATGATCTCCTTTTAAACCATGCCACAATACTTTATTAAATTCTAAATCGGGAACTGCATCTTCTTTAGCTAAATTAAACTGCTCAGATCTTCGCTGCCATTCATTCTTGGCTGTATTTTTTTCTTTCAAATTAATACTCGGCATCAACGCAGTAAAATGACTTAGATCTGGCTTTGATGTAAAACAGCGCCACATAGGGGTTGCAGCTGCATCGTATTGGCTCATAGGCGGAATTCCTAAAATTAATTCCATTGTTCTGAGTGCAGAAGAAGTAGAATACATGGTATGATCAACATAGCCCCGTTTAACAAAACCTCCAGCAACAAACGCAATACTTCTATGAGCATCTACATGATCAGCTCCATTTTGTGCATCATCTTCAACAATAAATATGGCAGTCTCCTTCCAAATAGGGCTCTTGCTTAAATACTCTACAAACAATCCAACAGCAAAATCATTATCGGCCACATGCGCATAAGGCGTTGGCCTTCCCAACCTTAACCCTTCGGTGTGATCGTTAGAGAAACGAATAGAATTAAACTGAGGAACTTTGTTAATTGCAATCAATGAATCAAAATCTCTTTTCCATTGATAAAAACGGGTGGTGTCCATTACAGAATTATTATACCCAGTAAAGTATTTGCAAAAATTATCTTCAAGTACTGGTATATTGGCTTTGTAATTGTCTACAAACTCACCGTAACTACGAAAACTCACACCAGCTTTTTTGGCATGATCCCAGAAAAATCCACCTTTGTTATTAGCAACTTTTCTGTTACCTTCTCCATCATAACTACCTCCCCTTCCACCATAACTACTCACCCAACTCTTTTCTAAGAAATCAGTTGCATAAGCACCCATAGTCCAGTTATGGCCATCCATACTAACTTCTCCGTCTACATAAAAGTTATCAAGCAAAACAAAGTTTCGAGCTAATGCGTGTTGATTGGGAGTAATATTTTCTCCAAATAAAGTTAGGCGTGGATCACCATTTCCTTCTTTCATATCTCCTAACACTTGATCATAGGTTCTATTTTCTTTAATAACATAAAACACATACTTAATTGGGCTCTTATCGCCTACTCTTCTAGGTATTGGATTTCCTATTTCACCTTGTACAATTTTTTCTTTTGCTTTATTGTATGGTGTGTTCTGATAAACAACTTGGGAATACACACTCATTTGTTTAGGAGTAGGAATATTAATCACACTCATGGTTCCCATAAATAATCCAGCAATGTATTCAACCCCCTTTGGCTTATTGGGGTCGCCCTCATGGTGTAATACCATTTGCTTATTTGCAAATGGGTTTGGCCCATAAACATTCGCTTTAGAAGAAAATCCTTTCCCATTAGAAACGAATATTTTATTATTTACCACTTTCACATTAGTTGGATACCAACCAACAGGAATGAATCCTTTACTTTTACTTTGAATTGGTTTTGAAACATCAAATACAGCTAGGCAATTATTATCTGCGTTAGCAATATACAAGGTTTTCTCATCAGCAGTTAATGCCAGGCCATTGGTTGTTGAACCATTAGGGGCGTCTGGATATAAGGCCACGTTTAAAACTTCTACAACTTTTTGTTCTTTTGTATTTATAACAGAAACTGAATTATCATTTGCATTAGCAACATATAAAACAGTTCCTTTCTTATTTAAAACTATTTCGTTGGGATTGTCTCCCACTGGTATTGTTGCAAGCATTTTTCTTTGTGAAGTACTGAATTGATAAACCTTATCACATCCCCAACAACTGATATACAAAAATTGCTGATCAGGCGAAAGCACACAAGCATAAGCTTCTCCATCCAATGCTTGTTTATGAGCAATTTGTTTAGTTTTAAGATCAATGACATAAAGCTGATTATCTTCTCTAGTTACAGTATATAACAACTGTTTGTTATCATCTATGGCAATCCCTGCTGGACTAACTTTATTAGGCCATTTTTTTCCTAAAATAATGGAGTCAGAAAGAATAAGTTTGTTATTCTCGATAGAAAAAATTTCAATTCGATTATTATGACCACCCGAAACAAATAATTTTTTTTCATCTGCACTAAAGGCAAGCCCATACCAACTACGCTCAATTATTTTGGTATCCAAAATTTTTTCAGTGATGGGATTTATCAATTGAATACTTTGAGTACCCTGACCATTATTGGTAACCGCCATAAACTGTTTCGATTTACTAACAATCATATTTAACGGCAAGTCTCCTAATGGAAAACTTCTACCGACAGGAGTGAGTGCCCACCCATTAGGTAAAGTAACCTTTTTGGCAAGTAATTGCTGAACCGTTTGTGCATATGAAAACGCAGAAACAAATAGAAGGGCCGCTAAGGTAAGTTTCCTGTACATAATGTTTAATTAAGGAAACTAAAGATAGCATTCTGTTAAACAGTATATGGCTGTTTACGATAAATTAATCTAAATAAGTGAATTACTGCTTTGCAAACTCATAACTGCGAACTGGCTTAAACGTAAGTAATCCCCTTTCACCAGGGAATACCCTATATTGAATTTGTCGAAACATCCCTGTTCTTTGGGCACCAACAGAATCAGTTGTGAAAACAGGGAACCTTCTCATTAGTGTTCCCTCCATTAACATAAACGTATCAAACCCTTTATAACCTGTTCTTAATTTAGGATCATCTACAATATCAGGAAAAACAATGCCAGCAAAACTTTCATTTTTTACTGATGATACACCCACTACGGTACCTTTGTCATCTGTTCCATTTAAGTAAACATAGATAACCATATCTGGATATAAATCATTGTTCAAGTCGTCTACTTCAGCTTTGCGAATACGACCTTTTACTTCAAAGCTAACATCTCTAGCGCCGCCACTGAACCCAATCGGGCTAACAGTTACATAATTCTTATCGTCATTTTTGTTATTACATACCAACTTGAATCCTACATTTCCTAATTTCATGATGGTATCTATCTTTCTTGCTTGGGCATTTGATAAAATACTAAAGAAGACCCCAAGACAAGTGAAAAGGAATAAGTGCTTTTTCATAATTGAATTTACATATTTCTTCTGTATTGACCACCTACTGCATACAATGCATTGGTGATTTGCCCTAAAGAACAATACTTAACTGTTTCCATTAGCTCAGCAAATAAATTCTCATTATTGATGGCAGCCAACTGTAGTTTTTCCAGTGCTTGTTTGCTTTTATCTATATTCCTTAGCTTAAAAGCGTTTAAGTTTTGAATTTGTTGTTCTTTTTCTTCAGTAGTACTTCGGATAACTTCACCAGGCAACACAGTTGGACTTCCCTTTTTATTCAAAAAGGTATTAACCCCAATTAACGGCAATTCACCTGTATGTTTTTTGGTTTCATAATACAAGCTTTCTTCTTGAATTTTATTTCGCTGATACATTCTTTCCATAGCACCTAATACACCACCGCGTTCAGAAATTCTTTCAAATTCCGACAAAACCGCTTCTTCTACTAAATCGGTCAATTCTTCAATGGCAAAGCTTCCTTGAATGAAATTTTCTGTATTAGCTGTGCCTAATTCTCTGTTAATGATTAATTGAATAGCCATTGCCCTTCGTACACTCTCTTCTGTAGGAGTTGTGATGGCTTCATCATAGGCATTGGTATGAAGGCTATTACAATTGTCGTAAATAGCGTATAAAGCTTGCAAAGTGGTTCTAATATCATTAAAGTCAATCTCTTGAGCATGTAAACTTCTACCGCTGGTTTGGATATGGTATTTCAATTTTTGAGATCGATCGTTTCCTTTGTACTTCTGCTTCATGGCTTTCGCCCAAATTTTTCTAGCGACTCTACCAATTACACTGTATTCAGGATCCATCCCATTGCTAAAAAAGAACGACAAGTTTGGAGCAAAATCATCAATATGCATTCCTCTACTCAAATAATATTCTACAAATGTAAAGCCATTGGCAAGAGTAAATGCCAGCTGAGTAATTGGGTTGGCACCTGCCTCGGCAATATGGTATCCACTAATACTTACACTATAAAAATTACGTACTTTTTGGTCTATAAAATAAGACTGAACATCTCCCATTAATTTAAGCGCAAATTCTGTAGAGAAAATACAAGTGTTTTGAGCCTGATCTTCTTTTAAAATATCTGCCTGTACAGTTCCTCTAACTTGAGAAAGGGCTTCTGCTTTTAATTGAGCATAAATAGCTGCAGGTAAAACCTCATCTCCACTTACTCCTAATAACCCAATACCTAATCCATTGTTTCCTTCAGGTAATCTTTCAGGAGAAGAGGGATTATAATATACTGGCCTTGGTTTTTTCTGAAACTTCTGTTCAATTAATGCATTTACTTCTTCCCATTTATTATTGGCACTAATCCATTTCTCACATAATTGATCAATGGCTGCGTTCATGAAAAATGCTAAAATAATCGGAGCAGGGCCATTAATAGTCATACTAACAGAAGTTTTAGGATCGCACAAATCAAATCCACTATATAACTTTTTAGCATCATCAACAGTAGCAATACTTACCCCACTATTACCTACTTTACCATAAATATCTGGTCGTGGATCTGGATCTTCTCCATAAAGGGTTACACTATCAAATGCAGTAGATAATCTAATTGCAGGCTGACCTAATGAAACATAGTGAAAACGCTTATTAGTTCTTTCAGGACCACCTTCGCCGGCAAACATTCTTGTTGGGTCTTCACCCTGTCTTTTTAATTCAAATACCCCCGCAGTATAAGGAAACTCACCAGGAATATTCTCTTGTAATTGCCATCTTAAGATATCACCCCAATCTTTATACCTTGGTAAGATAACTTTTGAAATGCGTGTTCCACTCAAAGACTGAGTTGTAAGTGGTTGTCTGATTGTTTTATTTCTTACAGTATATTCAAAGAAATCTGCTTGATATTTTTTTACTAATGCTGGCCACTGCTGAATCATTTTTTTACAATCTGGATGAAGAGTTGATTCAAATTCAGCAGCAATATTTTCCAGTTCGTTCTTGGCCAAGCTATCAATAGGCAAAGATTCAATTGCTCCATTCAATTGATACCATTTAGATGCAATTAAACATTGTTCATTAGTCCACTCATTATAGCTTCTATTTGCATCTGCAATTTCTGCTAAATAACGTGCTCTTTTTGGCGGAATAATTTGTGCCCTTGTAGTTGTTTCATTTAATCCTGCTTGAATTGCATTAACAGATGAAAAATAAACGCCTGTTTTTTCTTGAATGGTATTCATGATTTTACCAAACAATTGATTAATACCAACATCATTGAATTGTGCAGCGATGGTTCCAACTACAGGTAAATTTTCATCTACTTCTGCCCATAATTCGTGGTTGCGTTTATACTGTTTACGAACATCGTGTAATGCATCTAAAGCCCCTGCTTTATCAAACTTGTTAATGCAAATAATATCTGCAAAATCAAGCATATTGATTTTTTCTAATTGAGATGCAGCGCCATACTCAGGCGTCATTACATATAAACTAACATCACAAAAATCTAAGATAGAGGCATCACTTTGGCCCACCCCTGCAGATTCTAAAATAATCATATCAAAGCCAGCCACTTTACAAATATTGATGGCTTCTTGCACGTGCACACTCAATGCAGTATTGTCGTCCCTAGTAGCCAAACTACGCATATAGGCTCTATTGTGTGCAATTGCATTCATTCTAATTCTATCTCCTAACAGCGCTCCACCAGTTTTTTTCTTTGAAGGATCTACTGATATAACAGCTATCGTTTTATCGGTGTAGGTATTCAAATATCTTCTTACAATTTCATCAGTAACCGAACTTTTACCCGCACCGCCTGTACCTGTAATTCCTAAAACAGGTATTGCTTCAGTATCTAATACAGTAACTTCTGAATGATCATTTGATAAGCCATTTTCTGCCAATGTTATTTTTCTTGCTACTGTTCTAATTTCTTTAACCTCCCCTAAATTCAATGGTTTTTCTGTATTGGCATTTGAATTCAATTCAAAATCACAATGCTTTAGCACATCTTCAATCATTCCTTCCAATCCCATTGTACGACCATCATCAGGGCTATATATCCGAGTAATACCATGTTGGTGCAATTGGTTAATTTCTTCAGGTAATATAGTTCCTCCTCCACCCCCAAATATTTTTATATGGCCACAGCCATTTTGATCGAGCAAATCTTTCATGTATTTAAAAAACTCTACATGTCCACCCTGATAGCTGGTAATCGCAATCCCTTGAACATCCTCTTCAATTGCACATTCTACAATTTCAGCCACACTTCTATTATGTCCTAAATGAATAATTTCTGCACCTTTAGACTGTAGGATTCTGCGCATAATATTGATTGCCGCATCATGCCCATCAAACAAACTTGCTGCTGTTACTATTCTTACTTTATTCTTTAATGAAAACGCCATATCCTGATTTTTAAGCTGCGCAAAAATACTGCATAAATCCAAGGGGTGAACAACCGTTAGTTTTTTATTTGGTCAAAAAAAGGGTCTTTTGCATTATCTTGACATTTAAAGGATTTTTATGCGATTTAAAGTAGAAATCAACCAAGAACAAGCCTATCCAGTTATTCGCTTAATTGATACAATTACTGGTTGTATTGCAGAAATATTTGCATTTGGGGGAATCTTGAACGCCTTTCATATCCCATTAAACGGAAACACATTTAATTGCATTGATGGATTTAGCTCGGTGATGGAAGCCCAAGAAAGTATTACCACTGCGTTTAAAAGTGCTAAAATAAGTCCATTTGTTTGCCGACTTCACAAGGGAACCTACCAATTAAACGGAGAGAACTATACGATTCAAAAAAATTATTTAGGCGAACATGCTTTGCATGGTCTAATTTATGACGCTGTTTACGAGTTAGAAAGCACCAATGAATCAGATACTGCTGCAAGCATCCTATTAATTTATCATTATGCTAAAAATGATGCTGGCTATCCTTTTACGTTTGATATCAGCTTACGCTGGGAGTTAAGCCTTAACAACACTTTAGCCATTACTACAAGTATAAGTCATCAAAATAAGGATGCTATCCCTTACGCAGACGGATGGCATCCATACTTTAATTTGGGCGGACCTATAGACCAATATTCACTGCAATTTGATTCAGATACCATGTTAGAATTTGATGCAGATTTGATCCCAACAGGAAAAAAAATAAAAGACAATCGATTTATTGAAAAATATCCGTTGAATGAAATTTTTCTAGACAACTCCTTCGAATTAGCCGCCAATGGCAAATGCTTGCTTAGTAATGACCAATTTCAATTAAAAGTTATACCAGACGAAAATTATCCAATTTTACAAGTGTACACACCTGACCACAGAAACAGTATTGCCATAGAAAATTTAAGTGGTGCACCAGACAATTTCAATAACGGTATAGGTTTACTAATGTTATCCCCTAATAAAGAATACCAATTTAAAACAAGTTATCAGATTACAACCTTATAAATCAACTACAGCAGTCATAGAAATTTCAACATTCACTCCTCTAGGTAAACCCTTTACAGCAACGGTTTCTCGTGCAGGATAATCCCCATTAAAATAAGTACCGTACACTTCATTTACCTCGGCGAATAATGCCATATCACTTAAGAAAATAGTTGTTTTGACTATATGATCAAATGACAATTTTGATTCTTTTAAAACAGCTTCAATATTTTTCATCACTTGGTGTGTTTCTGCAGCAATACTGTCTTGAACCAAGATACCAGTTACTGGATCAAAAGCAACTTGACCACTCAAAAAAACAAAGCCATTTGCCTTTATTGCTTGATTATATGGGCCAATTGGCGCTGGTGCATTAGTTGTTTTTATCACTTGTTTAGACATAGTTCATTTTTTATGAAAGCAAATTGCTGCATTTTAATCAACCTACCAACCTAAATTTGCAACCTAAGCCCTTATATGCAAATAATTATCAAAGCAACGGATGAAATTTTTTCAACCTGGACTAGTAAGTTTAAAGTTGGTGAACATGACTTCATTCAATACCATTCTACAACTGCTTCATTACCTGAAGGAGATCTATTCATTGATACATGCTTTGAAGAAGAAGGACCTGCATTCTTATCCGTAACATCCGCAATGGTATTAGTAAACGCTGTAATTACTCCAACTATAACAATGCCTGAAAATTTTGCACGATATAATGGTTGGCGTGGATTTTTTGACCAACCAAAATTGGAAATTGCAGGCAATGCATACGCAATCAATAAAATTATTGAGCACTTAACAAAAGCGGGCATTGAGACGGTTGTATCTCCAGACGAAATAGGCATGATTTCACCTAGAGTAGTGTCAATGATTATTAATGAAGCCTATTTTGCATTAGCAGAAAATATCAGTTCAAAAGAAGAAATTAATACCGCCATGAAATTGGGGACCAATTATCCTTACGGACCTTTTGAATGGTGCGAATTAATTGGCTTTCAGAAGGTTTCAACCCTCTTGCAAAGCTTGGCAAAAACCAATGAACGTTACAGTTTAGCACCTGCATTTCAAATTATTTAACACATGGCTTTACTTTTAAATATAGATACTGCTACAAGCTATGCGGGTGTTTGCCTTAGCAGGGATAAAAGCATTTTAGCTTCTAGGTCTCATCATCAGCAGAAAGACCATGCTGCTTTTTTACAGCCAGCTATACAAGAGCTTATTGAAGAAACAGGCATTTCACTAAATGAAATAGACGCTGTTGCGGTAACCGGTGGACCAGGAAGTTATACAGGGATTCGCGTAGGATTAGCTTCAGCAAAAGGTATTTGTTATGCATTAAATAAACCCCTAATTATTGTTAATACCTTGGCAGTTATTGCCAAAGCAGCTATCGAAAATTCACATATAACAGCAATAGATAAAGACACGGTTATTTATGCCATGATTGATGCCAGAAGGATGGAAGTTTTTGGTGGGATTTACAACCAAGAGCTATTAACATTAAAAAATGCGCATGCAATAGTGCTTGATTCTGTCTTTTTTGAGGGGCTACTTTGTCATTCTAAAGTAATTTTTTGTGGAGACGGCTCCAAAAAACTTGAACAATTTACCCTACCAACTAACTATAGTATAGATAATTCGCAACATAATGTAAATCAAATGGTTACGATTTCAGAAAGCGAGTTTTTAGCAAAAAAATTTGCTGATTTAGCCTATGCAGAACCACTTTATATTAAAGAGTTTTATCAGCCGTTAAGGTCATAAAAGTTGTTGGAGAAAAACTAATGTGAATAACTGTAGTGTATACATTGTAAAAAAGCTAACTTTGTGTGAGTCATAATACCCCCAATATTACTAGACATGAACGCAACAATTCAATCAATCCTATTAAACAATGGCGCAGAGCCTGTGAAGGTAGATTTCCTTCAGGCCAAGAAGGCATCTTTGATCCTTCGCTCCATTAACCACAAGCTTCGACAGCAAATCATCAAACTTTTAGATGACCACGAGAAGATGACTGTTACAGAGCTTTATGTAAAACTTCGTTTAGAACAATCCGTAGCTTCCCAGCACCTGGCCATTTTACGACGAGCCGGTATTGTGAGCACTACCCGAGAAGGGAAATTCATTTATTACTCCGTTAATTACACCCGCTTAAACGATGTAGTTGGATTTGTGAAAGCATTGGTAGATTAATTACCTTTGCCGCAAATTCATTGCATGTTTATAAAACAATTATACACTGGATGTATCAGCGAAGCTGCGTACTATATCGAAAGTAATGGTATTGCTGCAGTAATTGATCCGCTTAGGGATATTGAATCTTATTTGGTATTAGCCAGTGAGCGGAATGCTCGTATTCAGTATATTTTTGAAACTCATTTTCATGCAGATTTTGTGAGTGGGCATTTAGATTTAGCAGCTGCTACTGGAGCTACCATAGTTTATGGTCCTAATACAATTACAAAATACCCTGTTTATATTGCTAAAGATGGAGAAACTTTTAGTCTTGGAAATATAAGCATTCAAGTATTACATACGCCTGGTCATACTTTAGAAAGTAGTTGCTACTTATTGAAAGATGAAGAGGGAAATAATAAAGCCATTTTCACTGGTGATACTTTGTTTGTGGGCGATGTGGGCAGACCAGATTTATCGCAGAAAAGTAATGAGTTAACTATGAACGATTTGGCAGGCATGCTCTACGAAAGTTTGCAACAAAAAATCATGCCTTTAGAAGATGATGTTGTGGTATATCCAGCGCATGGGGCTGGAAGCAGCTGCGGAAAAAGTTTAGGGGCGGAAACCTTTAGTACTATTGGAGTACAAAAGTCTAGCAATTATGCATTACAAGCTGAATCAAAAGAAACATTTATAAAAGCGGTTACGGAGGGATTAAATACGCCGCCAGCATACTTCCCTATTAATGCCAGTATCAACAAAGAGGGATATAGTAGTTTAGACAGCATTTTAGAAAAAGCAATGCAAGCTTTATCAATCAAGGATTTCAAAGAAAAGTTGGCAGACAATCCCATCATTTTAGATTCAAGACATCCAGATCGATTTATGCAGGGATTTGTTCCTGGCTCGATTAATATAGGACTGAACGGTCGATTTGCAGAATGGGCAGGCAGTTTGCTTCCATTTACACAGCCTATCGTTTTGGTTACAGAAGTTGGATCTGAAAAAGAGTCTGTCATTAGATTGAGCCGAGTTGGTCTAGACAATGTTGTAGGATATTTATCAGGTGGATTTGAAGCCTGGCAAAATGCAGGCGAAACAATAGATTTAATTATTGATGTTGAAGCAGATGAGTTAGCAATGGATCTTCCATTTGATGAGAATTTAGTAATTGTAGATGTTAGAAGAGAAACCGAATATGCCAACGAGCACGTAAAAGAAGCTATTAATATCCCCTTAGATCAATTAACCGACCCAGGAAGCATGGCTAATTTAGATGACCACCATAATATTTATATCCATTGTGCAAGTGGCTATAGAAGTGTAATTGCGGCATCAATGATTAAAAGACAGGGTATACACAATATCCGAAATGTGGTAGGAGGTATTGAAGCTATCAAAGGCTTCCCAGATAAATTTGAATTTGAAAAAGAAGCTGCTGTTTTAAACTAAGCTTATTTTATTTCAAGCGAAGCATGTTTGGTTGGATCAAAACTCCACTTCCATCTGCGATGACTCCAAAGATAATTAGCTGGTTTTAATTTAACCGCTTGTTCTACTTTGGCGGCATATATTTTGGTTAGTTCTCCATCTTTATATGAATGAGGATCAGAAGTAATTAACTCAAATTTGATTTCATAATAGCCTCTTTGCACTTTATAAAAATGGCAGAATACCACATGGGTATCATTCAATTTTGCACCTTTTTCAGGACCTAAAATAAAAGGAGTCAATCGGTTGAAAAACGGTACCCAATGGGCTTTCAGGTCACTAGGTGGATTTTGATCGGCTGCAAGCCCTAAAGCATACCGGTCTTTCACATAACTCCTGAATTGGTTTTTGAAATGATTGGTCGGTATAAGTATAGTGCCATTTTTAGCACGCATATCATAAATGATTTTATCCATTACTTTATTAGACAAAGGTTGATAAACCCCAACAAAAGGATACAAGCTATGTCTTGGAATCCAGTGATTTAAAAATTCCCAATTAAAAAAATGACCTGCTAATAATTGAACATTTTTACCTGAATGATATAATTCATTTAACACTTCTATGTTTCCAACTAAGCGCTTATCGGCTTCCTTGGTACTAATCGAAATCATCTTGATGGTCTCAACAATGGTATCAATAAAATTGTGATAAAAATCTTTAGCAATTCTGAGCCGTTCCTTTTCAGTCTTATCAGGAAACGCAATCAGCAAATTATTTAGCACCACTTTTTTTCTATAGCCAAACATATAAAATACCAAAACATACAAGCCATCTGCAATAAAATACATGACTCGCCAAGGCAATAGTGATAATAAATAAAACAATGGATAAATAATATTGTACATGGCCTTGGTGGCTTTAAAGAATTATATTCTGTAAAATAGGACTCTTTTCTTGGTGATCTGTATTATAATGAAGCCCTCTGCTTTCTTTTCTAAACTGCGCACTTTTTACAATAAGGTACCCCACTGTAATTAAATTACGCAACTCGCAAAGCTGAGGCGACACTTTAGTTGAACGATACAATTGTTCTGTTTCTTCAAACAATAAATCTAATCTTTTCATGGCCCTACTTAATCTCACATCGGTTCTTACAATACCTACATAATCACTCATGATTTGTTGCAACTCCTTTAAGCTTTGCGTAATCAAAATCATCTCCCTTGGCTCAGCAGTTCCTAATGCATTCCAATCCGGTAAATTTTCAACAAAATTTAACTGTGATATATTTTTGCAAGTGTCTATAAAGCACCTGTGCGCAAATACCATCGCCTCTAATAAACTATTGCTGGCTAATCGGTTTGCTCCATGTAATCCTGTACTTGCACATTCACCGCAAGCGTATAAATTTCGGATGGAAGTTCTACCCCATTCGTCTGTTTTTATACCTCCACAACTATAGTGAGCAGCAGGAGCAACGGGTATCATCTGTTTCATCACATCAATCCCAATAGATAAACATTTTTGATAAATATTAGGGAAATGATGAATGAATTTTTCTTTATCCATATGCCTACAATCCAAATAAACATGCTCCGTACCCGTTCGCTTCATCTCATTATCTATAGCGCGTGCTACTATATCACGGGGTGCCAAATCTTTTCTCTGATCATAACGCTCCATAAAAGCATCCCCTGCTTTATTTCGTAAGATTCCCCCATCGCCTCTAACAGCTTCTGTAATTAAAAAGGAAGGGGAAACACCTGGTTCATACAATGCGGTTGGGTGAAATTGAATGAACTCCATGTTTTCAATTTTGCCCTTCGCTCTATACACCATGGCAATACCATCTCCAGTTGCAATGGTTGGATTAGTTGTTGTTCTATATGCTTGTCCGCATCCACCAGAAGCCAACAATACAATCTTCGCAACAATTTTTTCTATTTGGTTAGATTGCAAATTCAAAACATACACACCGTAACAAGTAATATCGAGAGTAGACTTGGTCACTAAATAGCCCAAATGATGTTGGGTCAATAAATCAACCACAAAGCAATGGTTTAATAAATGGATATTGGGTAAAGCGGCTAACTGAGACAATAGCGCTCTCTCCATTTCCATACCAGTTACATCTTTATGATGTAAAATTCTATTCTCACTATGACCACCCTCTTTTCCTAAACTATAAATACCCGACTCGTCTTTATCAAACGAAGCCCCATATTCAATTATTTCCCTAATTCTTTCCGGTCCTTCGGTCACTACAATTTCAACAATGGATTCATTGCAAAGGCCATCGCCTGCAATCAGGGTGTCTTCAATATGTTTGCTAAAACTGTCTCTGCTCTCATCCCAAACACCAGCAATACCCCCTTGTGCATACTTAGTATTGGTTTCATCAGCCTGTGTTTTAGTAATTAGGATGATTTTTTTATCAGGAAATTCCTTTGCCACTTTTAATGCATAGGTCAATCCAGCAATACCTGAACCAATTACTAAAAAGTCGGTTTGATGCATACAACAAATTATAATGAACTATTCGGCTCTACCCAAGCACCATGTTCTTTCAATAGATTAATTAATTCGGATACTGCAATCTCGCTATCAATATTTCGTTTCATGATATCTTTACCCTTATACAAGGTAATTTTACCCACTCCGCTTCCAACATAACCAAAATCAGCATCCGCCATTTCACCAGGACCATTTACAATGCATCCCATGATGGCAATTTTTACCCCTTTTAAATGATTGGTTACATTTCTAATTTTAGCGGTGGTTTCTTGTAAATCAAACAATGTTCTACCACAGCTAGGACAGCTGATATATTCAGTTTTAGAAATTCTTGTACGGGTTGCTTGTAAGATACTGAATGCGGAAGAGTTGATGAATTGCTCAACAGAAGTGTTGTTCAAATAATTCCTACCACTGGTTTCCATTTCGCCTTCGCTTTGAGCCTGATAACTAGCGGCAGTCATTCCCAAACAAATACCATCACCCATTCCATCTAATAGCAATGAACCACATTCAGTAGCGTAGTGAATTAAATGTTCATCTGCTGTTTGCCAATTACTATCTGTTATAATTACTACAGGATTCTGAACTTGCAAATTCATTAATTCCATCATCATTCTTCTGATAGACTGCATTGCATTTGCATTGGTGCTGCTTAAACAAAGTACTACAGTAGTATCATTTGCAAACTCTTCCAAAAAAGTGTAGTCATTCACAGCTGTTGCATCATTGAAGCAATCGACCATAACAAAATTAATGGCATCGCTTTTACAATTTGCTTGCGCATAACCCGACCGATCAAATATGGGGAAATAGCTGTATTTGTCTACACATTCTTCATACGTAGCAGGATACACGATTACTTTTAATGTCCCAGGTAAGGGAAAATCGAGCAACTGGTTACCGGTGAAAATATAGTCTGCAGCAGCATCTCCGATTGCCCATTTATCTGTTGGCTCATCGTACTTGTATCCAATCGCTTCTAAGTGTGAAGGAGTAATTTTTGTAACCTTACTAAAGTCTGCAATCACTACAGGCACTTGGGTTCCGCCAATATTGCTTACCGCAAATGTTTTTCTTCTGCTATAATGAAACGGATCATAAGGCACTTTGGAAATGTCTGGAACAAGCCCATGCGTAACACCTGCACGATACTCAATACTGTATCGCTTAACCAAGTCTTTACATACAGGAATTTCTAATTCAGGGTCTTCGGTTAAACTTACCCGAACCGTATCTCCTATCCCATCTTCTAGTAAAGTACCTATACCTGCTGCACTTTTAACCCTTCCATCTTCACCATCACCCGCTTCAGTTACGCCTAAATGCAAAGGATAACATTCCCCAAACTCCGCTTCCATTTGCTGAACCAATAAGCGATAAGCCTGCACCATCACTTGAGGATTGCTGGCCTTCATACTCAAAATAATATTGTGATAGTCTTCTGAACGAGCAATACGCAAAAACTCCATAGCACTCTCCACCATACCGATGGGCGTATCGCCATACCTACTCATGATGCGATCACTTAAAGATCCATGATTGGTTCCAATACGCATGGCTGTTCCATGCTCTTTACAAATTAAAACAAGAGGTGTAAATCGTTCCCGAATACGTTCAATTTCTTCTAAGTATTCAGCGTCTGTATAGTCAATTTGTTCAAACTTTTTTTTATCGACGTAGTTGCCTGGATTTACCCTAACTTTTTCTACTATTCTAGCGGCAATTTCAGCAGCATTGGGAGTAAAATGGATATCAGCCACAAGTGGAGTAGTGTAGCCGCGTTTACGCAACTCGTCTTTAATATGCTGGAGGTTCTCAGCTTCCTTTTTTGAAGGGGCTGTAATTCTTACCAATTCAGCACCTGCTTCAATACAGCGAATGGTTTGTTCAACAGTTGCCATGGTATCCATGGTATCGGTTGTAGTCATGGTTTGTACCCTTATTGGATGACCATTGCCTAAAAGCAAATCGCCAATTTTTACTTCACGCGTTTTTAGTCTACTTAGTTGCGTTAAAGAATTACAGTATAGTTGCATAATTGGAATTATCTTTTTCCTTCAAAAAATCCTTGGTTGCTTAATATCTTTTTAAGCAAACTAATTCTAGTCTCTTCCATTGGAATATTGGAAGGACCTTCAACATTCAATACAAAAAAATAAGGATGTTTGTTTTCTTCGATCCAACCAACAACCCATCCCAATAGATCACCGTTCTCTTTATAAGTTAACCCAGTTTTATAGCTCAACTGATAATTGGCATTTGATTCTCTCAACATCATACGCTTTACAATCTCATGCGTTCTCTTTTGAAAAGGCAGTTGATTAAAAAACAAGCGTTTCATAATACCCAATTGTTCATCGGGCGTTAACTTGATGGTATTATTTAGCCAAAAGCTGTCAATAGATTTACCAATGGTGTGATTCCCATATTGTAAACTATCTAACCATAATTGCATAGTGTCTTTTCCAATTCTTCTTGCCACTTCTTGGTAATAGGGAACAATAGAATTTTTAAAAGCGTTCTCCATGGTTACAGCCGAATCCAATTGAATAGCCATTTTTTCATCTGATACTACTCCTGTCTCTAATGCAATTAATGAGTGAACCACTTTAAATGTAGAAGCTGGAGAGTAAGCGGAATCTTTATATCTATTTAAATTATAAATAGTGAAATCGCCAGCACCATTATCAAATAAAGCGAAAGTTCCTTTTACGCCTGCAGAATCAAAGTATTTTCCTAAAGCTTTATTCTCTTTAACATTATTGGGAGAACAAGCTGCAAAAAACAATCCAACACTAAATACCAATAATAATTTTCTCATATTTTCTTTATTTAATCACCCCCAATTCCTTCCCTACTTTAGTAAAAGCAGCAATGGCTTTGTCTAAGTGCTCCTGTTCATGAGCAGCACTTAACTGAACCCTTATTCTTGCCAAACCTTTAGCAACTACTGGATAAAAGAAGCCTATCACATAAACTCCTTCATCCAATAACTTTGCAGCAAAATTTTGTGCAATTACCGCATCGTATAACATAATAGGAACGATGGGATGATCACCTGGTTTTATATCAAAACCCGCTTCAGTCATTTTTGTTCTAAAATAGTTGGTATTGTATTCCAATTTGTCTCTTAAAGTAGTAGCAGCAGTAAGCATATTTAATACTGCAATAGAAGCACCCACAATACTTGGGGCAACCGTATTAGAGAAAAGATAGGGGCGGCTTCGTTGGCGAAGCATTTCAATAATCTCTTTTCTTCCAGAGGTAAATCCACCACTTGCTCCACCTAAGGCTTTACCTAGGGTGCCAGTAATGATATCAATCCTGCCCATCACTCCACGGTATTCATGGGTACCTCTTCCTGTTTTTCCTAAGAATCCAGATGAGTGACATTCATCTATCATTACAATGGCATCATATTGATCAGCTAAATCGCAAATTTTATCTAATTGAGCAATAGTCCCGTCCATGCTAAAGGAACCATCTGTTACAATGATTCTACTCCTGCAATTAGCAGACTCTTTTAACTTGGCTTCTAAATCTGCCATATTATTATGTTCGTAACGGAAACGCTGTGCTTTACATAAGCGAACTCCATCTATAATGGAAGCATGGTTTAAGGCATCACTGATGATGGCATCTTGCTCACCAAACAAAGGCTCAAAAACACCTCCATTGGCATCAAATGCCGCTGCATATAAAATGGTGTCTTCTGTTCCCAGAAAATCGGCCAACTTTTGTTCTAACTCTTTATGAATGTCTTGTGTACCACAAATAAAACGAACACTGCTCATACCATACCCATGGGTATCAATGGCTTTATGTGCTGCTTTAATCACATCGGGATGAGAAGAAAGACCCAAATAGTTATTGGCACAAAAGTTCAATACTTTTTTACCATTCACTATAATTTCAGGCCCCTGCTCACTAGTAATAACCCTTTCCTTTTTGAATAAACCTGCAGATTCAATTTCAGCCAATTCACTGGCAATTCTGGCAACAAATTTTTCGTTCATATTCCATTCATTAGAATGGCAAAGGTAGGGAAGTTCAAGCTTTTCTAGTCTGCAACAAACCGGTAGCCAACCCCTTTTATGGTAATAATTTGAAGATTAGGATCTTCTTTTAAATATCCTCTTAATTTGGTGATATAAACATCTAAGTTTCTGCTGTTGAAAAATGAATCATTTCCCCAGATATGGTTCAATAATTCCCTTCTTTGAATAAGCTCATTGGAGTTGAGGTAAAAATACTTCAACAATTCCGACTCTCTGTAAGATAATTTCCGAATATCCTTTCCAAAAATTAACATTTGTTTATGTGCATGAAACCTAAACTGGCCAATCATTACCTCCTCCTCTATACCTTTTAAAATTGCTATTTTAGGAATACGCAAAACATTATTTATACGAACAATCAACTCTTCTATACTAAAGGGCTTCCTTATATAATCGTTGCAGCCTATATTAAACCCCTTTACCACATCCTCGGTTTGCGTTTTAGCTGTTAAAAAAATAATGGGCATATCGTCTTGTAAATTTCGAATGGCAGTAGCCAACTCAAACCCATTTTTGTTGGGGAGCATAATATCTAACACGCATATATCAGGCGAGAATTGTTGAAATTGATGGATGACCTTAGCACCATCCATTTCCATTAATACTTCAAAACCTCTTTGCTCTAATGACTCTAATACAATTTTACCCAAGAACAACTCATCCTCAACATACAAAATCTTGATTGCCATAATAAACTAAGATGGATTAACATTAATGAGTTTGCTATCGGCTGCAGATATAGGCAATAGAACGGTAAATTCACTGCCTTTACCAAGTTCACTTTTTACGGAAATAGAACCCTTGTGTAGACGTATAATATGATTCACATAGCTCAAACCTAATCCATACCCTTTGATATTATGAAGGTCCCCAGTTGGTACACGGAAGAACTTATCAAAAATCTTATGTTGAAATTGTTTCGCAATACCAATACCATTGTCTATGATCTGCAACTCAACCAAATGATCAGTTGGCATTGACAAGTATAGTTTCACAACAGCATTATTACTACTGTATTTCAAAGCATTATCTAATAAATTATACAGCACACTTGATATATGTAATTTATCTGCTTCAATAAACAATTCTTGTAAAGACGTATTGAATTCAATGATGGCATTCTTTTTATCGAATTGAATTTTTATGCTATCTAAAATTTCTTCTACTAACAGTTTAAGATTGAACCACTCTTTGTTTAGGATAATTTTATCTGACTCAAACATCGATAATTTAAGGACTTTGTCTACTAGCAAACTGAGTCGTTGCATTTCTGCAGAAGAAATGGCCAAATATTCTTTTGTTCGCTCGGGATTTTGCAAAGCATTGAAATTTCGCAAAGCTTCTATTGCAACATTTACGGTAGCAATGGGCGTTTTAAGCTCATGGGTAATATTGCTGATAAACTCATTTTTAAAAATGGCTAATTTTTGTTGTGCAACTAAATTTCGATATAAAAAAATAAAAGCGATTGATATAAATGAAATTAATAGCAACGAGAGAAAAGCTTGTGGCAAAATTTTGATCAAAATAAATACAGTTGGATTATCAAACTTTGCTTGATACCATTTTGGTTGAGTAAACCCAACTGTAGCAATATTGGTTCTGTAAAAGTTGGATGAAACGGTATCTTTAAGATGCAATGAATCAAATAAACCTGTCTTAGTTTTAAATATCAAATCAATACCAGACTTCTTTAAACTAAGAGCATAAGCTGAATCAAGGTCTTTAATCGAAAGCGAGTCAGCTACCGCAACACTTCTAGAAAACAAACTAATAAAGGAACGGTTGGAAGCAAGCGCTGATGTATTCTTAGATAAACGTATTGCCTGAGGACTTTTATCTTTTTTTGAGGGAAGTTTTGTCAAGTTGATCGCTTGATGAACAACAAAAGAATCTGGCATTATTTTTTTAGAAACAAGAGAATCTCCATTTTTTTTAACCAGCCACTGACGAATATTCGTTAAGCTGTCATTTGTACGAATTGACAAAGAAGGTTGATTGGGATGGACCCTAATACTCATTATTGAAGATGGCTTTGGCAAAAGCGTATCTAAAAAAGAACTTAATATATTAGTATCAGTGGGTTGTTTTTGTGTAATGGTGATTTGCTTAACAAATGTGTCACGCAACAGGCCTTTCATCATTTTCACCAAACCTGTGTCACGCAACAAGCTTGGTCTTACACTATCTCGTTCCTTCAATAAAGCATTTGCAGCTTCTAAAGCAAATAAGTTATTGCCTTTTCCGGCATTTAAAAAAAGCGTATCAGATTTAAATCGATTGACTTGCATGGTGTACACCAATTCCTTAAAAAGTAAATCTGCTTGCTTTAAGGTGCTTTCTTTTTCTTCTTGATAAATAAGACTTATCCAATAACATTGAAATGCTACAATCAGCGCAATTGCACTGATCATTATCCATCTTGAAATAGTCAATTTCGTCATAGCTCAATACAAATATAATCTTGAAAAGCACCACTAAGTGTCTCATTAACCTTAATTAACCTTAGTGAAAGGCAGTTTAACACAGCAAGAAATAGTTTTGAATCCTAAAACAAGTAATATGAAAAAATGGATAACAGCGTCTATGCTACTAAGCTGCTCAACTTTATTGGCACAACAAAAAGAAGGTACCATTCTTTACGAAAAAAAAGTGAACCTACACAAAACCATTCAAAATGAACAAATGAAAGCAATGATGCCTGAATTTAGAACGAGTAGGCATCAATTGCTATTTAGCGACAGTGTTTCAATCTATCGAATGATACCGGAAGTTGAAGCGCCAGATCCATTTTCTTCTAGAAGTGGCGGTACCGTATTTGTCAGTGTAGGTGGTGGTGCTGATGGTGGTGACCTTTACAAGAATTTTGCTCAATCAAAGGGAATACAATCCTCAGATCTTGGTGGAAAAACATATTTAATACTTGACACATTGAAACCAGAGCCATGGAAAATGACAGAGGAAACAAAAAAGATTTTAGGATTTACTTGTTATAAAGCAACACGAAAAATTAAACAAACACAAAGAGCAGTTATTCGAACATTTGGTGGACCGTCTGAAAATAGTAATGATACTACCAACAAACAAGCGAGTCCTGAAATAAAAGAAATTGAAATAGTTGCTTGGTTTACCAACGATATTATTACCCCGGCAGGACCAGAAAATTATGGCCAATTGCCAGGGTTAATTTTAGAAGTAGATTTCAACAACGGCACAACGGTTTTCACTGCTACAGAATTCAAGAAAACTGTCAATAAAAAAGAATTGAAAGAACCCCAGAAGGGTAAACCAATTAGCAGGCAAGAATATCAAAAAATCATGTTTGATTTGATGAGTTCACAAGCACCAGGTGGATTTAAAATCAATAGGAATTAGTAGATAAAATGAAGAGCCCCTTGAAAATCAAGGGGCTCTTTTTTACCGAAAACCAAATTTAAAAACTACGAATAACAACATTAGTACCATTACCTCCAGCCGATCTGTTCAAGCGATAACTAAAACTCAACAGGAAGTATCTTTGTAAAACATTATATCGGGTATCTTGAATAAAATTTTGATTCGCTGTTCTATTAATCCCAATATTTTTATTCAAGACATCTAAAACAGTAAATTTCAATTCGCCCCTTTTTTGCTTTAAAAAGCTTTTTGCCAGAGAAATATTCCAAAAAGGAACGCTTGTATTAAATCCATCTGCTCTTCCAGTATTAATGGTATAGTCGAGCGTATTATTCATTACAAATCCTTTAGGTAAAAAATTGGTGATATCAAGACCGTATACTTGTTGAAAGAATCGGTTATTCAGTTGTGGCTGCAAAGAGTATTTAGCTTGATTGATATTAACTCTAGCAGTTAAATGAATTTCTAAAGTTGTATCCAGTGAAAACTGGTAACCAATATTGGGTGTTAAACTAATATTATCAATGATATTTTTTTGGTCATTAATAAAACTGATATTTCTAAAGCTGGACCCACTTAGTCCAATATCAACCCTAGACTTCAATTTTTTCAGCGGGAAACCTGCATTGAAATTTCCTACTAAGAAGGAATTTCCATTTGCATTTACTGGCATCGTTATTCTTGAACCATTTGGCAAAATTCTATCGGAATTCACAAATGCATTATTGATTCTTGAATAGGAAAGAAATGAAAACACATTTCTTTGTGTATAAATATTAAATGAAGAAAAATTAATTGCCAATGATTGGGTATAACTGCGCCTTAAGTTAGGATTTCCAGTATAGGTATTGAGTGGATCGCTGATGTCTGCAACTGGCTGTAACTGTTGCGTAGAAGGTTGATTTGTTGATGTATTATAATTTATTCCTAAACTAACAGAAGGTTTTAATTTGAATTGAACAGAGAGCATGGGCAATACATCAGTAAATGTTTGCCTAATCGTATTTGAATTAGTTTTATTCACACTTTCCATTGATGCAACCTGCAAACTTGCACCAGTAGTTAAACTCAACTTTTTGAAATTAGATCTAAAATTTAGCCCTCCACCTCCATAAGTATACACACTTCTAAAATGATTACTTAAAAGCGTATTTACTTGATCATACTTACCGTTTCCATTATTAAAATCGAAAGTATTTCTTTTACTTTCTCCTGTACTAATATTATAAAAAGTACTGAATTCCAATAATGATTTTAAACCAATACCCTCTGTATAGATAATATTTCCACCAATATTATTTGTTATTGCATCCCGATTATTGATTTGCTTGGTAATTGAATCTGGCAAAGGAATACCCGAATTGTAAAAGCGATTAATGGTGGTTAAATTACCGTCTTGTTTACTATCATTATAAGCCAAACTAGCATTAGAAGAAATCGTCCTGCCATGCTTTTTAAATTTCTTCCTAAATAATAAATTGCCATTAAAATTCACCGCATTTGACTGACTAACTAAATTGGTACTTCCTTCATTAAGTTTGACTTGTTGGTCATTAACCGACCGATAACTACTGGTTGAGTTGGTAGTGTTATCTTGAACGGTTAGTTGTGGGGTAAATCGTAAAGAAGAGGAAGAATCAATTTTCTGGTCTAGAATAGCACTAATTTTTTTCTGTTTATTATGATTGATATTACTGCTATTAGCCGTATAATCAAAAGTATTTCCAGGCAATAAATTTCGCCGATTGATTGTTCTATATGTTTGAAGGTTTACATCACTAAGAATACCATTGACATTTAAATCGGTTCGCTTGTTCCAATTGTTATTATAATTTAAACCACCTGCAAATGTTTGCGCAATACCCTGTTGATTGGGACCCATGCCAGTGATGGGCAATCCTCCACCAGATTCATCATTATTACCTGTGCGAATCGATACGCCTCCACCATTGCGCATCCCTCTTGCTAATTCGCCGGTAAAATTTAATACATCTCCAATGGAGAATCCCTGCTTATTGGTATTATTGCCCATACCGATAAGCGAAAGTTGTTTGTCGCCACTAAAGCGGTTAATATTCGTTTGGCCCTCAAATCTGTCTTTATTTCCGCCCCCAACAGTGACCCTTCCAAAAGTGGCGTTATTTCTGTCTTTTTTCAGTTTTAAATTAATCGCTTTTTCTGATTGACCATCTTCAACCCCTGTAAAAGCTGCTTGGTCACTTTTACGATCATATACCTGCACCTTATCAACCGCATCCGCATCTAAATTCTTAGTTGCCAATTTAGGGTCGCCTGTAAAAAACTCTTTACCATTAACCATAAAGCGATTCACTCTTTGCCCGTTTACTTTAACGGTACCATCCCTATCTACTGTTACACCGGGTAATTTCTTCAGTAAATCTTCAACAACCGCATTGGGTTGTGTTTTAAAATTTTCTGTATTAAATTCAATGGTATCATTATTGATGATGACAGGAGGCCTTCTTGCGGTAACGGTTACATCCCCTGCATGAACTAAATCAGTTAAATTGATCCGGCCTAAATTTAACTGTTCTATAGCCTTTATTTGAATTGGCTTCCAAACTGGCAAGTATCCCACATAAGAAAAAGAAAGTAGATAGTTCCCCTTTGGCAAACCCGACAATTTGAATTTACCTGAAGAGTCTGCTCTTGCAAAACTTACAAGGGTAGAATCTTTCTGTTGCACTATTGACACGGTGGTATATGCCAACCCCTTCCCCGCAATTGAGTCAACAACTTCTCCGTAAATTGTTGCAGTGGTTTGTTGTGCATTTAAAGCCCAAGAAAAACATATCCCAAGCATAAAAAAACCGATTAGCTTCATACAAAATATTTAGTGTACGAAGCTAATCGGCTAAGCCCCAAATAAGGGTTAACTAACTTTTCTTAAAGGTTAATAAAGGTTAAAAAACTATTCAACCCCTAACAATTCTACTTCAAAAATGAGTAAAGAACCTGGAGCAATTTTATCTCCTTTTTGTTGGTCTCCATAAGCCAAATCAGCTGGGATATAAAACTTCCATTTACTGCCTACAGTCATTAACTGTAGCCCTTCTTGCCAACCCAAAATTACATTCCCTAAAGGAAAAGTAACTGGCTCTCCTCTTTCAACAGAGCTGTCAAAGATTTCACCACTAATCACGGTTCCATGATAATGGCACTTTACTTTATTCGTCAGTTTTGGCTTAATCGTATCAGTACCATTTTTAATTACCTCATATTGTAATCCACTAGGAAGAGTAACTACCCCTGGCTTCTTTGCCATTTTGGCTTGAAAGGCTTTACCAGCTTCTCGTGCAACGGTTGACTTTTCTGCACTCAATTTCTGCTGATAATTCCCAATACACAAGTCTAATAACTCATCTGCAATAATCGATTTTTTACCCGCAAAACCATCGGTGATTCCTTTTTGGAACATTGCCGCAACCAAAGGATCTAATCCTTGAGATTTTAAGTTTTGGGCTATTCTAACACCCAATGCATAACTCGCACTGTCCGCCGATGACTTAAAAATGACAGCCCCTGCAGGT
This sequence comes from Sediminibacterium sp., assembly GCF_051860225.1. Classification (GTDB taxonomy): domain Bacteria; phylum Bacteroidota; class Bacteroidia; order Chitinophagales; family Chitinophagaceae; genus Sediminibacterium. Next base: position 1,218,667 of record NZ_JBHYEI010000001.1, on the reverse strand, counting down.
GCTTTAGCAACAGGTTTTGTTGCAGTTTTCACATTACCAGGTGTTTTAACTGGCGACTTTACTGCCGGCTGCGCCTGAGCATGCGTAACTGATACCAATGTTCCTAAAACTAATAAACTAAGTATTTTTTTCATTTGATATTTTATAAATGGTTTGCAAATTAAGTCAAAAGTAATTGAAAGGCTGTTGTTGCTTTGCTAAATTGAAAACGACTCATTATTTGATTCATCATTCCTTTAATTTCCTCGTTGCAGAGATTCCCCATACTGCCTTCATGACTATGATTTACGGAGGTTGAATAATTAAATTCCCCCTTTTCTATGGCATTCCCAATCTGCTGATAAGCATCCCGAAAAGGAAGCCCTTGTAAAACCAATTTATTTACCTCTTCAACACTAAACATATATTGGAATTTAGGGTCATCGGCAATATTTGGTGTTATCTGAATATGACTAAACATCAAAAGCATCATTTCAATACAATTATTCAATTCAGAAAAAGCAGGGAACAAATTTTCTTTTAATAATTGCAAGTCACGTTGGTATCCCGAAGGCAGGTTGGTAGTCATTAAACTAATTTCATTAGGCAATGCTTTTATTCTATTGCAGTAAGATCTGGTCAATTCAAAAACGTCTGGATTTTTTTTATGCGGCATGATACTAGAACCAGTGGTTAATTCTGCAGGAAAACTAATAAATGCAAAATTTTGGTTTAAATACAAACAAGCATCCATACTTATTCTGGCTAAAGTATCAGCAATATTTGCCAATGCAGTTGCCACGATTCTTTCTGTTTTACCTCTTCCCATTTGGGCGTACACCACATTATAATTGAGCTGATCAAAACCCAATAAATCAGTGGTCATTTTTCGGTTTATCGGGAAGGAGGAACCATAGCCAGCAGCAGAACCTAGTGGGTTTTTATTAACCACCGTATAAGCAGCTTCAAGCATAGTTAAATCGTCTACCAAACTTTCCGCATATGCTCCAAACCAAAGACCGAAAGAAGAGGGCATAGCCAATTGCAAATGGGTATACCCTGGCAATAAATGGTTTTTATATTCTTCACTTTTTTGTTGCAACAATTCAAACAATTGAAAAGTTGATTCGGCTATCGTTTTAATTTCAGCTCTTAAGTACAACTTAATATCTACCAATACTTGGTCGTTCCTACTTCTAGCACTATGGATTTTTTTACCTACATCACCCAGTTTTTGCGTGAGCACCAACTCTACATAAGAATGAATATCTTCTACCCCATCTGGAATCACAAAATCAGGTTGGATCACCAATTGATAAATTACTTGCAACTCTTTAACTAATGCTAGCATTTCTTGATGAGTTAATAAACCAATACTGGCCAGCATCTTAACATGAGCTATTGAACCCAACACATCAAAAGGCGCCAAGAAGATATCGAAGTCTTTGTCTTTTCCAACAGTAAATTTCTCTACGGCTTGAGTGGTATTGGTATTGCTTTTACTCCAAAGTTTCATAATACCTCATTTAATAAGTTGATATAAAATTCAATTCCCTTTTCAATTTCCAATAAATAAATAAACTCATCAGCTGTATGACTTCTTGCACTATCTCCTGGTCCTACCTTTAAAGCTGGAAAAGGCATTAGGGCTTTATCACTAGTGGTGGGACTTCCATAACAAATACTTCCCAATGATTCCCCAGCTTTTACTATTGGATGATTGGGAATAATTAAAGTTGATTTTATACGCGTGCTACGAGGTGTAATTTGCGCGTTCAAACTCGCTTTTAACTTATCCAATATTTCTTCAAATTGGTACAATTCATTCACACGAATATCAATCAAGTATTCAGCAGAAGCAGGCACCATATTGTGTTGCTTATTTTCTGTATTAAAAGAAGTAACAGTCATTTTAACTGGGCCTAATAACTCACTCACTTTTTCAAATTCATATTGCCGAATCCATTCAATATCTTTTACCGCTTTATATAATGCATTTTCCCCTTCGTTTCTTGCCGCATGACCTGCAATACCAGTTGTTTTTGCATCTACTACCATGAGACCTCTTTCAGCAATAGCCAAGTTTAATAAGGTAGGTTCGCCTACAATTGCAAATTCAATAGGGGGTAATTGGGGGATCAATGCCTCTACACCATTCTTGCCTGATATTTCTTCTTCCGCAGTTGCAGCAATAATCAAATTATACGCTAAATCAGCTTTGCCATAATAGTAAACAAAGCAAGCAAGTAAAGAAACTAAGCACCCTCCAGCATCATTACTTCCTAAGCCATATAATTTATCTTCTTTAATAATGGGTTCAAATGGATTTAACTGGTAACCACTATTAGGCTTAACGGTATCATGGTGTGAATTCAATAAAATAGTAGGCTTATTGATATCAAAATGCAAATTCGTTGCCCAAATATTATTTCCTTGTTGTTGAAAAGGGATTTGCTTTTTCTGCAAAAAACTGGCTATACAAGCAGCAGTTGCAGCTTCTTCTTTACTAAAAGAAGGAATGGCAATCAGTTGTTTTAATAAATCAATTGCTTCGGTATATAGTACTTTTATCTCATCCATGTTGAATGGTTGTTCCAGCTTTACCAATAATTAGTGCTGCTAATTCATCTGCATTTCCAATTACTACTTTTGCAACACCTTGTTCAATTGCAGTAAACGCATTATCTAATTTAGGAATCATTCCAGCAAATATTTGCTGCCGATCTTTTAGTATTTGATAATAGTTTGAATCAATTTTTGGAATAACTGAATCTTCATTATTAATATCTAACAAAACGCCTTTTTTCTCAAAAGAGTAAATAAGTATCGTCTCATAAAGTGCACTCATTGCTGTAGCTATGGATTGCGCGATGGTATCTGCATTGGTATTCAATAATTGACCTTTACCATCATGTGTAATAGGAGACACTACTGGAACCAAGCCCTGTTGAACAAGTACATGAAAAAAAGCAGTATTAACTTCATCAATATCTCCCACAAATCCGTAGTCAGTTGATGTTTTATTTATGCGCTTATGCGCGAGAATTGCATTGGCGTCTGATCCGGTTAAACCAATAGCATTTGTACCATAATGTTGTAATTGAGCTACAATATTCTTGTTGATATTGCCAGCATAAACCATGGTAACTATTTTCAAGGTTTCCGTATCAGTAATTCTTCTCCCATCTACCATTTGCTGCTGAATTCCCATTGCCTCAGCTATTCTAGTTGCCAACTTACCTCCTCCATGAACCAATAGCTTTGATTGCTTTATTGCAGCAAAAGTTTTCAGAAAATGCTGAAGCGCATGATCATCATCAACAATATTACCTCCAATTTTAACAATGATCAGTTGGCTCATTTGATTGATTTAAGGTATTTAATATTGCTGCAAGTACGGCTTGTGCAGCCCAAACACGATTACCTGCTTGTTGTGTAACCAAACTATTTGGACCATCTAAAATTTCATCACTTAGTTCAATATTTCTTCTAACAGGTAGGCAATGCATTATTTTAGCTTGATTGGTGAAAGCTAATTTTTCATTCGTCAACATCCAATTAGTATTAGCAGGCAAAATCTCTCCATATTGCTCGTAACTACTCCAATTTTTTACATAAACAAAATCAGCATTTTTTAAAGCTTCCTCTTGCTCATGAATAATGGTTGCGCCATTGGTAAATTGTTCGGCCAACTCATACCCTTTAGGGTGAGTGATTACAAAATTGGCATTACCCCAAGCATTCACCCACTGTGCAAAACTATTGGCTACACATTGTGGCAATGGTTTAATATGTGGCGCCCATGTTAAAACCACTTTAGGTTTATGCATTGCACCTATCTGCTTAATTGACTCTTGAATTGTAATAATATCGGTTAAAGATTGTAAGGGATGTAAGGTTGCGCTCTCTAAACTTACTACTGGCACCCCTGCAAAACGAATAAACTGTTTGATAAACATTTCACTATAATCATCTGCTCTATTTTTGAGCGCAGGAAATGTTCTAATGGCTAATATATCAAAATACTGACCCAATACCGGAGCCGCGTCTTTAATATGCTCCACAGTTGTACCATTCATAACAGCCCCCTCTTGAAATTCTAAAGCCCAGCCTTCCTTGTCTACATTAAATACAATTGCTTCCATGCCTAAATTAGCGGCAGCAACTTGTGTACTCAATCTTGTTCTTAAACTAGGGTTTAAAAAAAGTAATCCTATTCGTTTTCCTTTACCTAATTGAGCATCGAGAAAAGGGTTCAACTTGTACTGCAAAGCATTGTCTACAAGTTGCTGAATACTGGTAACATCGGTTGCAGAAATAAAGTGGTTCATATTTATTCAGCATTGGTTTGTATTTCAAGAATTGCTTCTTTTAAAGCCTCTAAAAACTCATCTGCTTGTTTTCGTGAAAGCGCTAATGAAGGCAATAGTCTAATCACATTGGGTTTTGCTTCGCCTGTGAAAATATTGTACTGTTCAAGTAATAGTTTTTTTAACCCTTTCATTTTTTCCGGAACATCAAACCCAATCATCAAGCCCCTTCCTCTAACGTTTTCAATCCCCTCTATAGCTTTTAATTGATTCATCAAATACATCCCTCTTTGCTTAGCAATACTCATCAAATTTTCTTCCTCCATTACTTCTAAAACAGCCAAGGCTGCAGCGCATGCTAAATGATTGCCACCAAAAGTAGTACCCAACATTCCATGTTTAGATTGAATATGCGGTGCAATTAAAATACCACCAATTGGAAAGCCATTCCCCATACCCTTTGCCATTGAATAGATATCGGCATTTACTTCAGCTATATCGTGTGCAAAAAATTGGCCCGTTCTTCCATATCCACATTGTACACTATCTGCTATATAAACCGATCCATTTTGATCACATAAATTTCTGATCAATTTTAAGAAAGGAATAGTAGCTGGTACAATTCCCCCTACTCCTTGAATACCTTCAATAATGACTGCCGCAATTTCTGAACCATGTGCTTTAAAACAAGCATCTAGAGCAGCTTCATCATTAAAAGGCAGAAAAATAATATGATTGGTTTCATTTACTGGCGCAACAATAGAGGGATTATCAGTAGCCGCTACAGCCAAAGAAGTTCTACCATGAAATGATTTAGAAAATGCAATTATTTTTTTTCTTCCTGTATGAAAAGAGGCAAGCTTTAATGCATTTTCATTTGCTTCAGCCCCACTATTACATAAAAATAGCTGATAGTCGGTTTTACCACTGACTACTCCCAGCTTATCCGCCAGCTCTTGTTGCAATGGAATAACAATTGAATTAGAATAGAAGGCAATTTTTTCCAATTGAGCTTCAATACGCTTTACCCAATGAGGGTGGGTGTGGCCAATACTAATCACTGCATGTCCACCATACATATCAAGATACTGGACACCATTATTATCCCACACATAAGAACCTTGAGCCCTATTAATGGTGATATTGTTCAAGGGATATACATCAAATAATTTCATAACTAAAAATAACTGGCCTTCAATTTTAATCCGGCCTTTTCATTTAATCCAAATAATAAATTCATATTTTGAACAGCTTGACCACTTGCGCCTTTCAACAGATTGTCTATAGCACTATGTACAACAAGTTTATTGCCTTGCTTTTCTAAATGAATTAAACACTTGTTGGTGTTAACCACTTGTTTCAGATTAATCATTTTGTCAGAAACAATCGTAAAAGCTGCATCTGCATAAAATGATTGATATAAACTTTTTACTTCTTCAAAAGGAAGGCCAATTTCTACCATTGAACTGATATAAATTCCTCTAGTAAAATCACCTCTCCATGGAACAAAATGCAAACCTCTACCTTCTCCATTTACAGAAAGCGCATCATCAATTTGCAATTGATTAATAGATTGCGTAATCTCATTTACATGTTGATGCGCCAATGTTTTGTACGCTTCTATATTATTGGCTCTCCAACTAAAATGAGAAGTATTGCTTAATCCCTGACCTGCACCTGTTGAGCCGGTTATACCAGTGGTATAAATGTCTGCTAAAACACCTGCTTTGGCCAATGGTAAAAGACCCAATTGAATGGCAGTAGCAAAACAACCCGGATTCGCAATATTTTGCGCATTTACAATAGCTGCTTTGTTTAGTTCGGGTAAGCCATACACAAATGTTCGGTCATTAAAAACGGCACTATGATTTAATCTAAAATCTTGTGAAAGGTCAATTATTTTAATCGATGATGCAATAACATTCTCTTTTAAAAATTTAGCTGCATCACCATGCCCCATACACAAAAACAATACATCAATATCAGTGCTTAATTCAGCAGTAAAAAGCAGTTCGGTTTCTCCTAACAAATCTGCGTGAACTTTGTATAAAGGGTTTCCTGCATTACTTGTACTGTGAACAAAGCAGATACTAGTTTCAGGATGATTTAATAATAATCGTATTAATTCACCTCCTGTATATCCTGCACCGCCTACTATTCCAACTTTAATCATTGGATGCATTTTTAATATGGTGATAAATAGCCGTTTGGTTACCAAAAATTTTAGAGAACCCTCTTACATCATTTCCAGTCCATCCATTATTCATTTCCCCATATTTTCCAAATTGGCTGCTCATTAAATCGAATTCAGATTCTATACCAATTATTTGGAATCGGTAAGGCATTAATTGAACATAAACAGAACCTGTTACATGTTCTTGTGTATCTTCTAAAAATGCTTCAATATTTCTCATCACTGGATCCATCATTTGACCTTCGTGTAACCAGTTTCCATAGAACTGCGCCAACTGATCCTTCCAATTTAACTGCCACTTGGTTAATACATGTTTTTCTAAAGCATGATGCGCTTTAATAATCACCATAGGGGCAGCAGCTTCAAATCCAACCCTTCCTTTGATTCCAATAATGGTGTCTCCCACATGAATATCTCTACCGATTCCATAAGGTGCCGCCAAAGATTGTATATATTGAATGGCATGAGATGGATGGGTGAAGTGTTGGTTATTTACCCAGGTAATGACTCCTTTTTCAAAATGAATCTTGATCTCCTCTTCACCCGTTTTGGTTACTTGAGTAGGCCATGCAGCTTCGGGTAATAAGCCTTTTGAATGTAGGGTTTCTTTTCCACCTACACTAGTGCCCCAAAGTCCTTTATTAATAGAATAAGCTGCTTTTTCAAAATTCATTTGAACACCTTTTTCTTTTAGGTATTCAATCTCAGCCTCTCTGCTTAACTGCAAATCACGAATGGGGGTAATAATTTCAACACCAGGAATCATGATATTAAATATCATATCAAACCTTACCTGATCATTGCCTGCACCAGTACTACCATGTGCTACAGCAACCGCGTTCATTTTTTTTGCATGTTCTGCAATATGCATGGCCTGACTTAATCGCTCTGCACTAACACTAAGTGGATAAGTGTTATTCTTTAATACGTTTCCGTAAATCAGGTATTTTACAATACTATCATAATAACTTTTTACTGCGTTGATGGTAGTATGTGTTTTAACGCCCAACGCGTAAGCATGTTTTTCTATATGCACTAATTCATCTTCTGAAAAGCCTCCTGTGTTCACGATAACACTATGTACTTCAAACCCTTTTTCCTGAGACAAATAAATGGCGCAATAAGTGGTGTCTAATCCCCCACTAAAACCCAATACCAATTTTTTTGATTCCATGATTCCTGCTTTTAGAATTGAACGAAATAATTTTTAGAAGTCTTTTTCCTGAACCATTTCAATAATTTACTCTGTTTCACTTTCATAAAACGCTCGTATAATTTTGAGTTTTGTTTAAAGTCGGCAATGGTTTCAGCGGGTTCATAATGATCGGCAGGGTCATATAACATTGCAGTACACATACAATTTTTTCGATCCTTACTCATCAAGATATCATAATTGACACAGCTCTTACAGCCTGCCCAAAATTCTTCATCATCGGTAAGCTCACTATAGGTAACAGGTTCATAACCCAATTCACTATTAATCTTCATGACCGCCAAGCCAGTAGTCAAACCAAATATTTTAGCTGAAGGATATTTATTGCGAGACAAATTGAAAATGGTCTGCTTAATTTGTTTTGCCACACCACTTTTACGATATGCAGGTGAAACAATCAATCCACTATTGGCTACAAACTGTTCGTGCCCCCAAACTTCAATATAACAGAAACCAACCCAATTTCCATTAGGCTCTAATGCAATAACAGCTTTCCCTTCTCGCATTTTATTGGCAACATAATCAGGGCTTCTTTTGGCAATACCCGTACCACGGGCTTTTGCGGACGATTCCATTTCATCGGTAATAGTAGTTGCATAATGAATATCATTAGCAGTTGCTACACGAACAATAATTGACTGTTCCAACGTATTTGTATAATTAAAAAGAGTAAAAAGATAGCGTAAAGCCCAAACCAATTTTTCGGAGAAATTTTCACTGATAGGGGCAATTGCCAGTTGCTCGTCCTATCAGAAACCACGTCGTGGTCTCGGTAATACGATGAATGGTATCAGCAACTGTTCTGTTAAATACGAACAGTTGTTAGCGTGTAATGAAGATGTAATGCTTGCTACCATTGTTTCAAATGAAGTGCAAATTTACAATTCTTTGAAATACAAAGGACAATAAAACAAAAATTCCAGATAAGTTAACGTTTACTGTCTAAAATTTCGCATCATTTGCATGCCTTGTCCAGGAGCACCTCTAAATATTTGGTTTGGTCCTCTCTGTTGCATTCCACCTTGAGGAGCGCCAAAGCTTCTTAAGTTATAGGTAAAACTAATCATGAAATACCTTTTCAGAACAACGGTAGAAACGTCTTGAATGGTGTTGCCTGTTACGTTTCTAGTTAAACTCTGATTTTGGTTAAGTAAGTCAAAAACATAGAATTTCAACTCCCCATCTTTCTTCTTAAATAACTGCTTAGCAATACTAGCACTCCACAATGGAATATTAGTATTGAATCCCTCAGCTCTTCCTGTATTTTTAATGTATCTAAAATCAGTTGAAAATACCCAACCAGACTTCGTATATACAGTAGGTTCTGCCACAAAAGTTTGCGTGAAGAAATCTCCATTTTGTTGAGGCTGCAACGTGTAACGAGCAAAACTAAAACTAGAATTTGAAGAGAAGTTCATGTCGAATCCTTCTTTAATATTAGTAGTCCAAGATGCATTAAACCCTGCAGTCGTATTTCTAGTATAATTACTCAAATCATTTACCAATGTTTGACTTTGGCTTCTACTTAAATTAAGTCCAAAATTAAGATTACTCTTAGGCTTCTTTAGAGGGAATCCATAATTAATAAATCCATTCACATTGTAAGTGCCACTTAAATTAACAGGCCTAGTAAATTGAGCACCATTGGGTAAATAGGTAGTTGAATTTTGAATATCGTTTGCCGTAACATTCGCGTTGATGGTAGCAAAGAAAATTTTTTGTGAAACTACATCAAAGGAGTTATATAATATCCTGAAAGTATGAATAAACTGTTGCTTCAAATTTGGGTTTCCAGAAGTGATATTTAATGGATTAGAATTATCTATGACAGGCTGTAATTGCTGAGCAGTAGGTTGACCTGTTCTTCCATTATAAAAAATTCTCAGATTTTTGGTTCTAGAAAAGTCATACCGGAAATTCATCGTTGGAAAGAAATTCACAAAGCTTTGAGTAATAGAGCTATCTCTACTGATATTCTTACTTACCAAGTCGCCAACCTGAACACCGGAACCAATACTGAAATTATACTTTTCTTTTTGTAATCGATAATTCAATGTTACTCTATTTGAATTGAATGTGTTTTCAAAAACGTTGGTTAAGTTAGGAACTACTAAATCATATTGGCCACTGGCTTTATTGAAAGCAAAAGTTTGGGTACCAGAATTATTAATATTAGAGTTGTAATTATAGTTGAATTCTAAAATTTGGTTTTTACCAATAGGTTCGGTGTAAGATAATGTTGCATTCATTGTTTTACTATCTCTATTCGTAATGCCAATTTGATTAATGGTATCAGCAACAGGGATAGGCCTATCAAAGAAGTTATTGACAGAATAATTGGACGTATTTCCATCATTAACATTTTGAGAAGGATTGAACGCAATTGAATAAGTCCTTCCTTTCTTTTTAAATCTATGTCTGAAAGTTGCTTCTAAACTTGCATTGTATCCACTATTGTTTCTGTCTACTGAGGAAACAGAATTATTCAAATTTTTACTTGTGCCCCTAGTTGAAAATGTAGTCACGTCTGTTGCAGACTCCGTTTCTTGAAAACTAATATTGGGTCTTATGATAATTGAATTAGATGAATCAAACTGATGTTCTATATTAAAATTAATTCTATGATTTCTATTTGCCGTAACAGAATTATTTGTTTGCGTATTAAAAATAGAAGAGTCAGGATTACCTGGGATTAAATTTTGTGTAAAACTATTTTGTTCTCTGTATGTTTTTTGATCATTATAAAAATAACTACCAGACACTTCTGTTTTTTTGCCCCAAACATCTTTATAGTTGATTCCTCCCGCCCAAGTATTAATAATTCCACCACTATTATTAGTAGCTCCACCGCCACCACCGCCTCTTCCACCACCACCAACAACAATGGTTCTACCACCACCGCCGCCAGCGCCCCCAAACAAATCTTGTCCTCCAAAATTTTGTTTATTTACATTATTGGCTTGGCCAGTAAAGGTAATTTGTCTATCGCCATTAAAATAACTTAGGTTAACACTGTTGTCGTATCTACCCTCTTGTGAATCTGATCCACCTCCAGCAATTATTCTACCGAAATACCCTTTTCGCTTATCTTTCTTTGTGGTGATATTGATAGTTTTAATTCTGTTACCATCATCAAATCCAGTAAAAGCACTTTGGTCATTCAGTGCATCAAAAACCTGAATTTTATCAATCATATCAGGAGGTAAATTTTTGGTAGCCAATCTTGGATCATCTCCAAAAAACCTTTTACCATCTACTAATATTCTTTGAACATTCTCTCCTTGTGCTTTAACAGTTCCATCTGCCTCAACCTGAACCCCGGGAAGTTTTTTTAATAAATCTTCCATCACTGCATTGGGCTTTGTCTTAAAGCTAGATGCATTAAATTGGACAGTATCTTTTTTGATTGTAATAGGAGACTGTGTAACGGTGACTTCGCCTAAATCATTCGCTGCTAATCTCATATATATAGTGCCAAGGTCTACTGTAGAATTGGCTTTTGAGAAGTTAATCTTTTTTGAATATGCTTCATACCCTTGAAATTTGATCATGACGATCATTTCACCAAAAGAAATTTTTTCAACAATAAAACTTCCATCAGCTTTGGCCAATCCAAATACATCCAATGTAGAATCTTTAGCTTCTAATACAGTAATGGAAGCATCTTTCAGCGCCTGCTTACCAACACTGTCTACCAGCTTACCTTTTAAGGTAGCTGTATTTTGAGCCATTAAACTTAAACAAGAGAACATACTCAACGCCAATAAAAGTAAACGCATAATCAATATTTTGAAAGACCGAAACTAAAATGTATTCAAGTAAAACACTTGAAGATTAATATTAATGGCAAGCTATCTTGATAATAGGAAACTTTATTCATCAAATCGGTGAAAGCCTTAACTGAATAGGTACTCCACGTCTTCTTTTGTTAAAGTTTTAACAAATCCTTCGTCATCTGTAATGACTTCACGAGCAAGATTTCGTTTTCGCTCTTGCAATTTGAGAATCTTATCTTCTACCGTATCTGTACAAATCATACGGTAAGCAAAAATATTTTTGGTTTGTCCAATTCGGTGAGTACGATCAATTGCTTGTTGTTCCACTGCAGGATTCCACCATGGGTCCACTATGTACACATAATCAGCAGCAGTAAGGTTTAGCCCTACTCCTCCTGCTTTTAATGAAATCAAAAACACCCTACAATTTTCATCATTCTGAAAGCGTTGAATGGCTCGCTCCCGTTCTGCTACAGTACTACTTCCATCAAAATATTCATAATCAACACCCAACTCTTTCATTTTCTCTTTAATCAAGGCGAGCATGCCTAAAAATTGAGAAAAGACTAAAGCTTTATGGTTACTGATATTCTCTGTAATCTCCCTTCCCAATTCTTCTAATTTGACAGAAACATTTGGATAACGTTCTTCTTCTTTTACAATAGCAGGACTGTCGCAAATTTGGCGCAGCTTCATTAATCCTTGTAAAATGGTTAATTGTGATTTTTGGATACCTTGATTTTCAACTACACCCAAAATTTTATCCCGGTAATCATTTCTATAAGCTTCATAAATTTTTCGTTGCTCCTGCCCCATTTCGCAGAATAAAACCATCTCCTGCTTTTCAGGCAAGTCCTTGGCTACTTGTTCTTTGGTTCTTCTTAAAATGAATGGATATAATAATTTTCGTAAATGATCTTTCTGTTCCTTCTCCCCAAATTTATCAATGGGTACAGAAAATTCTTGCTTAAAAAATTCCATACTGCCTAACATGCCTGGGTTCAAAAAATTCATCTGTGCATATATGTCAAATGTGTTATTCTGTAATGGAGTTCCGCTTAAACAAAGCCTACTCTTTGCTTTTAGTAAAGAAGCTGCTTTAGTTACCTTGCTACTTGGATTCTTAATTGCTTGACTCTCATCCAAAATAACATAATCAAAAGAAACTTCAAGAAACTGCTTTATATCACTTCTTAAAGTACCATAGGTAGTAATAATCACATCATAAGCTTTATTACTAATGCCATCCTTTAATCTAGCACCACCATGATGAACATAAAAGCTAATATCAGGCGTAAATTTTTTAATCTCATTTTGCCAGTTAAACATTAATGTTGTAGGACATACAACCAATGCTTTCAAACTACTATTTTCTGTTTTAAGATGATGCAAAAAGCAAAGTGCCTGAATGGTTTTACCTAGTCCCATATCATCAGCTAAAATTCCACCCCATTGTACTTCTCGTAAGTAATTCAACCATTGAAAACCACTCTCCTGATAAGGTCGTAGAATAGCTTGTAAATGAGCCGGCGCAGGAACTGGCTTGATTTCGTGGTTATCTTTTAAACGTTCATACTTTTCTTCTAATTGAAAAAACAGCTCTTCTTCATCTCTCTGCAAGTATAATTCTTCAATTACACTAAAGTGGTATTTGCTGAGCTTCATACTGCCCGACTTACCCTCTCCTACTCTAAATAATAAAGAATATTTTTTCACCCATTCTTCCGGCAATATTCCCAAAGTACCATCCGAAAGCTGAACAAATTGCTGCTTATTAGCCAGGGCTTTTTTTACATCATCAATGGTTACTTTTTGTTCACCAAATTGAATTTCGACTTTTGCATCAAACCAATCAGTATTACTGCTAATAAAGATTTTAGTAGAGGGTTTTGCTGTATTAAACCTGAAGTTTTTTAAAGCTTCAAATCCAAAAACAGGAATATTCATATCTTTTACCGCATCTATAAATAAGAAGAACCAATTGTTCTTCAACACATCTTTTCCTTTTAAAGCAAGTATGTTTGAATCAACTGGGCGTACAAATCCAGAATGCAATGATTCTATCTTTGCCAATAATTCTTGCTCTGCATCTTTGTTTCTGTGAATGACCAATAGTTTATCTGCAACAGGAAAAAATATTTTCTCTTTGTCCGTTTGAAGAATATCGTGTCCTTTATAATTAAATACAGGCTGAAACAACAAGTATTCACCCTTTTCTTTGAGAAGTAATTTCAGTTCTGGTTTTGCATCTTTAATTTCTTCTTTTTTAACATTTGCAAAATGAACGGAATGGGTTCGAGAAAGAGGTAAAATGAAATTGGTTAATTGTTGAGCCCAATCTTGTTCATGGATTATTCTTTTACCCGTAGGCAAAAATTGTTCAATCAATAAAATATCCTCAGTCTTTTTCCAAATATAAAAATTAGCTCCCTGTTGAAAAAACATAGAAGACTCGCACTCATTCTCACTAATTGCAAATGCTTTAGTAGGCAATTGAACATGACAATTTACCTCGTATTGTTGATTGATATAATTGATACTGAATTCAGGCTGAATAAAATGATCAGACAACTGGGCTTCCTGTAAATTTTCTGTGATAAACTTTTTACCAGATGGCAAATAAAATACAAAAGGTGAACGAGCTAGTTCAGTAAATAATTTTTTTAATTTGGGATGCAGGTATTCATTAATCAAGTGTTTCGTTTCTTCAGGTAATTCATCCGTATGCTGTTGAACAATGTTCTCCCAAATTCCGCTAAAAGGTGAGTTTCTATTTAGGTACCGATTAACTTCAGTAGACATCAGTTTACGCAATTGCTGCATAAGCATTTTGTCATCCTCAGAAAAAACAGCTGTATTTACAAATTTAGTTAAATCTATTTTGGCTGTTTTTCCAACAAATTTAGTTAGCTCATCATCTGTTTCGCCTTGAACAGCCTCAATTTGCAAATTAGGGTACTGTGTAGAAAATGAAGTAATAACCAAGCCTAATTTCAAATTGCCAGATTGATTAGATTCAACTTCGGTTTCAAGCTCAGGCTGCATTTCAATCGGCCTAGGCTTTGGATCTACTACATTAGTTAAAGCTAACCGTTTTATACTACTATCTAAAACACGTAAAAAAGGTTTACCATCAGTATAGGTAAACTCAAACTTCCCTTTAATATCATCGGCTAAAGTATAGCCATATAGGGCCAATAACTTATTTTTTTCTTTATCCCAATTTCTGATGCTATCAAAATAGCCAGCTCCATAATTTTTAAAGAGTTGCAAAAAAATAATTCCTTTATGAACACAAAGCGGATGTTCAGTTTCACTATTACAAGTACAGCTAGTGTCGAAATTTCTTTCTTCGTTTTTTTGCAGAACAACTTTATGGTGTTCATTTGCATAGTCCAACTCCGCCACTACTCGCTCATTTTTTGCTTCTAGAATAGTTGCTTTATTGGTTCTTAAATATTCTTCCGCTTTTTCAAAAGACTCAGTAGAAGTTAGCATGCGGATCAATTTTAGATCCAACAATTTTATTTTAACTGTTGTGTGCTTTTGATCATAAACCGTTTCTTTGTCCCCTAATAAGTTTTTATCGAGCATATCCTGTAAGTGAAATAAAGCACCTGCTTTATGCCTACAGACTTCAGCTAAATTATATGGACAAGAACATCGTAATGAAATGGTTTTAGGA
The DNA here is from genome assembly GCF_051860225.1 of Sediminibacterium sp. GTDB lineage: Bacteria > Bacteroidota > Bacteroidia > Chitinophagales > Chitinophagaceae > Sediminibacterium. The sequence goes on along the minus strand of NZ_JBHYEI010000001.1, from coordinate 1,203,510 downwards.
TCTTTAAACTGATTAATATGTACTTTATAAAAAGTACTATACCCATCGTCTTTAACCCTAAAAACAATATTACCCATCAAATCATCGTACTCAATCAATTCAACATTGCCTAATGCGTGAATCTTCTTGCCTCTACGGATAACTTCTTCCGTACCAAAATTGTAAATATGTTTTATTAAATAAGGTAGTGCCATTGCGTTGAATCGGTCAAAAAAGACCAATTTGCAAAAGTAAAGGAAAGCATATTTAAAATAGATTAATAAACGGTAAAATATGAACGATTTGTTCGTTATTCACCAGAAACCTTCACAATAAGGTCACCATTTTTATAAAAAGGTAGAATATTGGCCTGATCGGGAGTAACACAATATTCAAGGTCTTTTTCTAAACCATACTGTGCTAATCGATGCCAATGAGTGGTATTACGGATGAAGCCTTTCAAATCATTTTTATGTAATTGGTACATATTTTCCGCCATTAAACTACTATCGCAATGAATAGTAAAATGCGCTTTTACTCTTTCAATTACAGCACCAGCAAATAAAGTATCTTCTAAATTGAATTTATCTTTCCAAGCAGAACATCCTAAGATTACATTTTTTTGAGCAGTTACTAAATGATCACACAAAGCAGATAGATTCGGAAAAGAACCTGTCACTACTTCTGAAGCACCGTTTTGCAAAGCCATATGCAATAGCTTAGTACCATTGGTAGTAGTCAATACCAATGTTTTTCCTTCTATGAATTCACGAGGATATTCAGCAGGAGAATTACCATGCTCCAAACCTGGAATTATTTTCCCATCTCTTTCTCCTGCGGTAATGCCACCGGTATTTTTACCAATTTGAATACATTTATCTACACTATCAACAGGAATGACCCTTGTAGCGCCATTATACAATGCAGTGGCTATTGTAGAAGTTGCTCTAAATACGTCAATCACTACAACAATGCTATTACTAATATCGTAAATGTCTAATAAACGAGGAGATAATACAGTATGTAAAACAGGTTTAGTGCTCATGGGGCGCAAATATAGTTCAAGATAATTCTACCGAAGGGTCCCAGAATTTTTTTTCAAAGTCAACTACTTGATCATTCACTACTTTAACTTTTTCTTTGGCCAACAACTCTTCCATTTTAGTAGGTGTAGCAAAATGCATTTTCCCCGAAAGCAACCCCTTTCTATTCACTACTCTATGAGCAGGGATAGTAGGATTAGAATGGGCTGCATTCATAGCCCAACCAACCATTCTAGCACTCATCTTAGTGCCCAGGAAATTAGCAATAGCACCATACGAAGTCACCCTACCCTTAGGAATCAATTTAGCTACTTCAAAAACTTGTTCAAAAAATGAAGGTTCTTGAGCACCACTAGGTAGAATACTTTTAAATTTTTCAGCTGACTTCTTCATATGTTTTATTAGAATAAAAGCCTTTTGAAAAGCTAATTAGGATTCGATTTTTCTTCTAATAAAGCAGATCGCTTTGGTTCAGGAACACAATCATAATCATAAGGACAATGCCTACAACCGTAACCACAACAGTGACCTTTATTTAAGTGGTACTCGGCAGTAAATACCATGTAGCCTTTTTCATCATAATAAAAATCTTTTCCCTCAATCAGTTCCTTGTTCACTTATCAATTGTTTTAAAACGTCATCTTTTTCAATAGGAATGGGCTTATCTACTTTAAAACAACAATAATGAATCCTGTTGCTACCAGCAATATCTAGACCCTCATAATGTGTTTTAATTTGCAGTTCTGGTTTAACAGCACCTGCGGCATAAACATTATCAGAGCATTCTAACAAATTAAGCTCGAATAAGTTGATTACCGTTAAAGTAAATTGATATAGGTCAGGGCTATCGGTTTTGAGGTGAACTAAGCCGCCGTTTTGCAAGATGGTCTGGTACAAGCGCAGAAACCTCGGATGTGTAAGCCTTTTTTTGAATCGGGACCCCCTCAATTGTGGATCAGGGAAGGTTATCCAGATTTCTGCCACTTCACCAGGTTCAAAATAATCGGTGATTTTATCAATATGCGATCTGATAAATCCAACATTATTTAATCCCTCGTCAATAGCTGTTTTCGCTCCACGCCAAATACGGTTTCCCTTAATATCGATACCAATAAAGTTCCTTTCCCGATACATTCTACCCAAACCAACCGCATATTCCCCTTTGCCACAGGCCAATTCAAGGGTAATTGGATGATCATTCTTAAAAAAAGAAGCCCATTTGCCTTTCATATCCTGTGGATACTCCAACACATTAGGAAAAGATTTAATTGCCTCGAATCGGATGAGTTTTTTTTGGCCCATAACCACGAAGATAAAGGTTGGATTTAACATTTAAAACAAGCCCAAAATTGAAATGCTCCTTACCTTTGCAAGGTGAAAAGACTTGGATTAATACTATTGTTCTGCATTTATGCTGCTGCCAGTATTGGAGTTAGCATCAAGCAGTTCTATTGTTGCAATCAACTCAAGTCTACTACCATCAGCTACGCAGCCGTAGAAGAAAGCAGTTGTGGCATGAGCCATAAAATGAAAAATTGCTGCAAAACCAAAGTGAAGTTTGTTAAATCACAGGATACCCATTTTGCTAAAACTGGTTTGACTAGTACGCCTTCTATTGAGTTGCATACGAATACCAATAGTTTCTATTCGATCAACCAATTGGTTACTTACAAAGATGCTATCGCAGTGCCACAAAGCAACCCGCCGCCACTGCAAACTAGTATACCGCTCTATCAATTTTATTGTAATTACAGAATCTGATACCCTTGTATCTTAGTTTGATACTACATATCCTCATGTAGTATCTATTTGCGTTTTCATACCGCATCTTCTTTATCAAACATAAATTAAACCAACATGAAAAAAACCATCATGCTAGTATTAGCGGGTTTCTTAAGCCTTGCTACCTATGCACAACAAACTGCGCCTAAGCAAGACAGTACAAAAACCACCCATTCTTGCCCAATGCATCCAGAAATTACTGGAACAGAAAAGGACAAATGCAGTAAATGTAAAATGGCTTTAACGCCAGTAAAGCAATATGTATGCCCAATGCATGCAGATATTACCAGTACTAAAAAAGATGCAAAATGCAGTAAATGCGGTATGGCTTTAAAAGAAGTTAAGCCTGCGCATAGCAAGCATTAATTCATTATTTCCTGACACAAGAAAATGTGTCAGGAAATTTTTAAAATAGAAGAAGATGAAAAAAAAATTATATTGGTTATTGGCATTAATACTTATAATAAATACGAATGATTTAGTAGCACAAACAGCCGACACCACTGCCACCACCATACAGTTTAGAGTAGAAGGTGCCTGCGAAATGTGTAAGGAAAGAATTGAAGAAGCATCAAAAGGGAAAGGGGTTCAAAAAGTAGATTGGGATATTGCGTCTAAAATGTTGACCCTACATTATTTTCCTTCCTTGGTGAATATCAATAAAATCAAAACCAGAATTGTAGAAGCAGGACACGACTTACTTAATAAGAAAGCAAAAGATAATGTGTACAACGAACTACCCGAGTGTTGTCATTATCGTGATGAAAACAAAAAAGCACACGATGCAGAAAATATCAATACCGACGAAGTAAGAGGCATAGTGCTAGAAGCCGATAAAAAAGGACAGTTCAATCCATTGTACCAAGCATCCATTAAATGGTTAAATACAGAAAGAGGAGTATTGACCGATAGCCTTGGATATTTTAATATACCAATGACAAGCAGTTCAAATAAATTAATCATCAGTTATATAGGCTACAAATCAGACACATTTACTGTGGAAAATCCGTCTACCCTAAAAGTGATTTTAGCAGACAATCAACAATTGCAAAACGTAACGGTAACCAATACGCGCAGATCAAGTTTTATCAGTACTATTAGCCCCATACGCTCAGAAATCATGACGGCTAAAGAATTATTGAAAGCAGCGTGCTGTAATTTGAGTGAAAGCTTTGAAACCAATCCTTCAGTAGACGTATCTTATAACGATGCCGTAACAGGGTCAAAGCAAATACAGTTATTGGGCCTAAGCGGCAACTATACTCAACTCACCGTAGAAAATTTACCAGGGCCAAGGGGATTAGCCACTCCGCTAGGACTAAACTCAATAGCAGGACCATGGATTGAATCAATTCAATTAACCAAGGGAGTAGGATCCGTTGCGAATGGATTTGAAAGCATTGCAGGACAAATTAATGTGGAATTAAAAAAGCCAGCAGTAGGAGAAAGACTCTTAGCGAATATTTATATTAATGAATTTGGAAAGACCGATTTAAATTTAAATCTCCAAACTAAGTTGAGTGAAAAATGGTCTGCAGGATTATTGTTGCATGATAATTTTTTAAACAATAATAATATCGATTTTAATAAAGACGGATTTAGAGATTTACCCACAGGTAATCAGTTCAGTATGGTAAACAGATACCAATACAATGATTCAAAAGGTTGGATGGCACAGATGGGTATTAAAGTAATGAAGGACAATAAAACGGGAGGACAAACCAGTTTCGATCCCAAGCAACACCAGAATTCAAACACCATATATGGTTTAGGCATCAATACCAATCGTTACGAGGGTTTTGCAAAGATTGGATACGTATTTCCACAAAAAGTATATAAAAGTATTGGATTACAAATTGCCGCTATTAACCATGATCAAAAATCCTATTTTGGCAAAACCATTTACAATGCGAATCAAAAAAGCTTTTACAGCAATTTGATTTACCAGAGTATTATTGGCAACACCAATCACAAGTTTAGAACAGGATTGAGTTTACAACATGATAATTACAATGAATTATTTAACACGACTAATTTCCTAAGAACGGAAACGGTTGCGGGAGCATTCTTTGAATACACTTATACTGCATCAGAAAAACTGAGTATGGTAGCGGGTATCAGAGCAGATCATAATAATTTATTTGGTGCATTTTTAACTCCAAGATTGCATATACGTTACGAACCATTTAAAGGGAGCATTTTTAGAATCAGTGCAGGAAGAGGACAAAGAACAGCTAATATTTTTGCAGAGAATACAGGCATACTCGTAAGTGCAAGACAACTAAATATCATTGGAGCGGGCATAGGAAAAGCGTACGGACTAGATCCAGAAATTGCTTGGAACAGAGGTATAAGCTTTGATCAATCCTTTAGACTATTCAACAGGAAAGCGAGTTTAGCAATAGACTTTTTTAGAAACGATTTTACCAATCAAGTAGTAACTGATTTGGAAACCACCAATGAAATTCGCTTTTACAATTTGAAAGGGAAATCCTACTCCAATAGTTTTCAAACAGAGTTAAACATGGAACCGATTAGTCAACTAGAAGTTAAAATGGCTTATCGCTTTTTTGATGTTAAAACAACTTACGGTAATGAATTATTACAAAGACCATTTGTATCTCAACATAGAGCCTTCTTAAGTTTGGACTATACAACAGGCAATAATTGGAAATTCAATTATACCATCACTTACAATGGCCAAAAACGAATTCCGTCTACCCTGAGTAATCCCATTCAATTTCAGCGAGAAGCAATGTCTCCCGACTTTTATTTAATGGCTGCACAAATTAGTAAGACCGTAGGTAAAAATAAATCCATGGATTTTTATATAGGAGCAGAAAACCTAACAAACTTTTTTCAGCAAGGAGTGATTGTATCCGCCGCTAATCCATTCGGTCCTTATTTTGATGCATCCCTGGTATGGGGACCAATCAACGGAAGAATGTTATATGCAGGTTGGAGAATGAGATTGAAATAACTAATAATCGTTTATATCGTGCTTATGAAAGGCTTTATGCATTCTGCCACGATCAAACATTTTCTCATTGTTCGCAATAAATATTGTAGCTACGCCATTGCCAATAAAATTGGTAATGGCCCTGGCTTCAGACATAAAACGATCAACACCCAACAACAGCGCCAAGCCTTCAATAGGTATGACTTTAGTGGCAGCAAGAGTAGAAGCCAAAATAATAAAACCACTACCCGTAACACCGGCAGCCCCTTTTGAAGTAACCATCAGAATACCTATAATGGTAATGATTTGTTCCATATTTAAGGTGACGTCAAATACCTGGGCCAAAAAAACAATGGCCATAGACAAATAAATAGAAGTGCCATCTAAATTGAAAGAATAACCAGCAGGAACCACCAATCCTACCACCGATTTATGGCATCCCATATGCTCTAACTTCTCCATCAACGAAGGCAATGCTGCTTCAGAAGAAGAAGTTCCCAATACTATTAGCAATTCATTTTTGATATACCCCAAGAATTTCCAAATACTGATTTTATAATAGCGTAGTACCGCACCTAAAATCAAGAAAATAAATAATGCCATCGTGATATAAACACAAGCCATTAATTTACCTAGTGGCAATAAAGTTGCTACGCCATATTTTCCAATGGTAAAAGCCATTCCGCCAAAAGCTCCAATGGGAGCTAACTTCATCACCCAGTGTAATCCTTTAAATACATATTTCGAGCTAAAATAAACCACTCTTAAAACCTTATCCTTAAATGAAGACTTACTAATGATAATACCGGCAAGAATGGCAAACAATAAAACCTGTATGGTGATATTGTCTTTAAAAAATTGCACCCATGAAATAGAAATAGGTGCACCGCTGTATTTAGAAATATCTCCCTTATTAACTGCAGCAGTATTTACTCCAGCACCAGGCTCAAACAAAAAAGCAACCCCTAAACCAATTAATAAAGCAAGGGTCGTAATAACTTCAAAATATAAAATGGCTTTGCCTCCAACCTTGCCCACTTTCTTTAAATCTCCCATTCCACAGATTCCTGTAACAATGGTCAACAAAATAATAGGGTTAATAAAAAGCTTAATGATATCTATAAAATATTTCCCTAAAGGTTGCATAGCCACACCTTGCTCAGGAAAAAAATGTCCCAATAATATTCCTGCAGTGATGGCAAATAAAACCCAAAATGTTAGGTTAGAAGTTATTTTCTTGACCATGATTTGATTTAGCGGTGGAAGATATATCAAATCAATACAAGTCCTAAACAAAAAAAGCCCCGAATTATTTGGAGTATTTAAAAGTTGAGCGGGCCAGAGATAACTTTTTGACTCAGAAATACTGAGTTAAACATTTGGCTAGAGTTGACCTACTTTTAAGAACTCATTTAAGAAATGGATAATATTCCTATTTAAAAAAATCCAACTTTGTATCAGAAAAGATGCACCACAAGCTGCATCAAAGGGATACAAAATATAACAAAAGGTTAAAATATATGCCAAAAAGAGCCGCATTTTACTTATTTTTCATGTCACATATAATTTAGATTGGGCCGAGCTCGTTAGTCGGAAGTGCAGCTTTAAAAAAAGAAATCATAATTCCCTGATTTACGTTTAACAATACCCCCATTTCACCTACACGCCATTCCCTTCCTTTCCACTCTTTTTCTTCCAACTCTTTTCTATCAAGTTTACCACGCTTTAGTTCATCGATGCCAAAATGATCAAGCATCTTGTCGATTACACGTTCTAGTTCAATCGTCATCGTCCCAGAATCGATATTTGAGAAAAACTGGCTAAAGTAATAATAGCAATTACCGCGAGCTATAGCACAGTTAAAGGTGTTGAATTCGCCTAAATACCAATGCGGCAAGTCTTTTTGAATATATGCCTCATCCAGTGTATATTTTTCATATCCTGTCGGCAGGTCTGCTACATTGTTAAACTTTTCAAACATTGCTGCGACTGATATATCCTGTCCATTAATGAAGATGAGATAGTCTTTAAATTCTGCTGGTGTCATAATATTTGTTGACCAACCCCAAATTTGGAAAACAGTTTTAGCTTTTGCAATCAAGTCGACATCACTGGTAACGAATATGTGTGCATGTGCTGCATAATAAACATGTTTACCATCATTTAGCAAACTCATGAACTTCTGTTTGCGTGGTTTGCCCTTGACAATACCAAAAAAATCTAAGCATGAAACCATTTCAGTTATTAGACTGTATAAATCCTTTAGTGTACTTCTTTGAAAAACAAGTTCACGGAAAGATTCGGAAAATGTAATCCAGTCAGTTACTTCTTTACCATTGTACCCTTTAATGCCTAGTTTTTCATATAATGCTTGATCTCCAATCGTACCGTGAAGGTATTGAAGTAGTCGTTTGAAACGAGGCTGATCAGCAGAGAGATTTTCCGTCATATCCAGCATCGCTTCCATAAAATCAAGCATGGTCAACGGTTCAAATAGCATTGCCCGCATATCTTCCGGAAAATCTACAGGTAGTTTGCTTTCGTCAAATAGTTGGTTCAAATTTAGAGGAATAGCTCGAAACGTATCTCTAATAAAAATTGAAACTTTGTCTTCGGAAGTCAAAATATCAGTTCCGACTCTCCAAAGATGGGCATCATAATACTCAATTGGGGTACTAAAGCTAACTTGCATTTTCTGGTCAGAGTGGTACCAGCAATTGTTAGAAACAATCGTTTCCATAAAATCCATATCAGACAACTTCTTGTCTGTAGTATCACGAACTAAATCCTGAATATGGGCTTCAGAAAAACAATAAAAATTGCGCTCCTTATCTACAAGAATTAAGTTATACAATTCCTTGTTTTCAGCTTTTTCTAAATCGCGAAAAACATTGCTGTCAAGGTAAATACGCATATCTGGAGAATTTGTACTGCTAAAATAGTTAGTAATATTGAAAAAAATGTTATATTTTAGAGACTGATCAAATTACTTGAGTATAGTCAATATAATGTTCAATCTTATCACTTGAAAAGGTATCAACTTATTAGAAAGTTAAAATGGTCGGTTGCATGTATTGCTACCTATCTATTATTCCATAAACCAATAGAGTTTGTTCTCAGTACATATATAGTTACCCCAGTATTAGCTCAGATTGATTCGATCTGGTACAATGATCTCATTTTTATGGGATTATTCATTCTAATCTTATACTGCTACTTTACCAAAAAGATAACATGGCATCCCGCTAATTTGCTAATTACTATTTCTACTTTTTTTTCAGTCATTTATTTGTTTTATCGCTTTACTGAATTCAGTTTTACTATTATTTCATTTTCATTTTGTCCTTTATTCAAATATGGTGATGTATTAGTCCTTTTCTTTATTCTACAATGGCAACTGGCGTTACGAGAAATTGTAAGAGTTGAATTTACGCCGAATAAAGAGTCTCTCCATAATGATAATTCCATTGGTGAATTTGGTGAGGACCTATTAGGCTACAACAAATATGCAGAGACACTAGCCAAAAAGATATTATCAAGCAACTTTGAAAAATCGTTTGCCATAGGCATAAATGGAAAATGGGGTTTAGGTAAGACATCGTTTGTAGACCTGTTAAAGCGAACAGTAAAGGATAAGGATTTGATAGCGATTGATTTCAATCCATGGAACAGCCAAACACCACAAGCCATCATCAGGGATTTCTTTAATACTATTGAGGAAAAAATCAGAGAACATCATCCGGAGATTGCAAGTGAATTGGTTAATTATGCCAATAAGCTGGCCGCCGTTAATGACAGTACTTTATCCAAATCTTTGCAATCCTCAGTATCTGTCATTTTCGGGTATGATTCCTTAAACAGCTTGCATGAGACCATAAACCGTTTGCTTAGGCAATGGAAAAAGAAAATTGTAGTTTATGTAGATGATCTTGATAGGCTTGATACAAATGAGATCATAGAAGTGATCCGACTAATTAGGAATACAGCCGATTTTCATAATACATTTTTCATTGTCTGCTATGACAAGCAGTATATAAGCGAAGCATTGAAAGGTCACAATCCTTATAATCACGGGCTGTTCCTTGAAAAAATTTTTCAGTTAGAAATAAACTTACCGCATTTCAAGAAAGAGATACTTCGTCAAGTGCTCGCTAGCAAACTTAAAAAATCATTTGATGAAAAATATCATAATGAGATAGACAGAGCCATTTTCGGGGATAGTTTGGTTATGACTGCTGTTGCATTATCATGGATAGAATCCATGCGTGATGTGACTAGACTTTTCAACTCGATTATGCTTAATTTATCTCCTTTACTTGGTGAGGTAGAAGTTAAAGATTTTATAGAACTGGAAATATTGCGGTTAAAATACCCCATGGTTTATGAAATGTTATTCAGGCAAAAATCCATATTCTTAAATTTTAACAAGGAAGAAAGTGATAATAGAAAATATGTATTAAGACGTGGTAAAGATATGCCAAGTTTTATTAAGATACCTGATACAGAGAAGAACGAAAAATATCTTCGGATATACTTAAATAATAATCATGAAAATTTGCAGATAACCAAAGGAGAGATTGATAGAATTGTAGATTCAGTTGAAAATATTTTTCAGGATACTATTGGACACTTCTATCCTTCGGGTAATTTTCAGTCTGTAGTGTACCCTGACAAATTTGATCGTTATTTTTCTTATAACTTGTTTGATGAAAATTTATCCAATAATGACTTTACAAGCTCAATCGCGCTTGACCTTGACTCTATCAAAATTAAAATTGATGAATGGGTATCTAAGGGTTTGGAATATGAGCTTCAGAAGCGGTTCATGGAGATACACGAGTTTGGCAGCAAGGATGAATTTGAAAAAATTATAAGAGCTATCTTTTATTTAGCTAATCGGCCTTCGGGTAATACTTATCAGACAACCCTAGGATATGATGGAAAAGACCTAATGGAGAAACTAGCTGATTATCAGAACAAGATTACCGCATTGTATGGTGCTAACGGAAAATCCAAATTACATAGTTTCATTACCAGTACATTAACTGAAGCTCAGTCTCCTTTCCAATTCGAATCGCAGTTTGTTCGTTATGTCAATAACAAGATGATCGATAATACAATGTTTCCGTTATCACAAGAGGAATTGAAGTCGTTACAGATTCTGTATCTAAAAAAATATGCAGATGAGACAAAAAAAATAGACCTTACTGTATTTGGTTTGTTTGGGAATACAGAACAAACAAGTTTTATAAGTGTAGGCGGTAATTCTTATAGAACAGATAAGCAGTTTCCACAAGAAGCTATTGATATTTTAAAAGAACTTGTTTCCATAGATTTGAATGAATTTATTGAAAGAGTTATTGAAGTAGAGCCATTGCATCAAAAACTATTCTCGATTTCCAATACTGCTATTGTCCTTTATGGAAGTTGGGCGAATTTTAAAACTTATTTAGATAGCGAGGATGAAGCACAATGGCTCTATTTAAGGGAGTTTAAAGAATTTTTCGTGGCATTCGAAAAGGAAAGATTTGAAAAATATGTGCCATTTGACTTCAAAGTTATTCCCGAAAACAGAAAGCTTAGAAATTCATAAATATGAAGGCATATCAAGATGCGTTTAAAATTATGGAGCATTATGCAAAATCCCAACAGAAAATCACAATAATGCCTTTTATAATTAATTTAAGGTAGAGAAAGTATGTTCTTAATTTTATGAGGGTTTAGAATCAGTAACACCATCTGGTGAATAGCAGTTAAATTAATTTGTCAGAAATAAAAGAAAAAAAATGAAAGTGATTGTAACGGTTGGAGTTAGAAACCCTGAGTGGTATTGGTCTACAGAAGAAATAAAAAAAGCTGGTGAATATCGACAAGAATGGGAAGCTTTAAATGAAGATAAAATTGAAAAATATATTCCTTCAGAAACTTTTGAAATTGATTTCGATGTAGTTAATATTAAGGAAGAACGTAAAAGGGAATATGAAATACTCTACAATATGAATGGGATTTCATCAAGTTACAATCTGGAAGACGTTTCAGTTATTACTTTCTATGGCAACGATAATGTAAAATCAGACATTGTAATATCTAACCCTTTAATCCACCAATATATAGCTGCTCATCAGAAAGAGTATAAACACTACATTTATTTTTATTTGAAAGAGAACTGCAAATTTGTAAAAGGGAATCGATTAACATGGATGCTAGAAAGTGATCACAAAAATATTATTACAAAAAATTCTTTGGCAGAAAATCTCTAGGTGAGCATTCAAATATCTTTGCCAACTCATTCAGATGATTAATGTTGTATTTAGCCCTATAGTTGGGGCTTTCAACATTGCCAATAAATCCTTCGCTAACCTCCATTAAATGGACTAAACCAGTCTGTGAGATGCTCTTCCGAAGCCACATCTCTTTTACTGCATTGATCACAAAATCCTCAATTACACTAGTATTAACCATTTGCATTCCTCTTATTGGAGATACCAGTTACCTTAACCCATCTATTCAAAAAACCTTTATTTCTTGACCAATTTTAAGATAGTCCTCGACTAACATTTTGTTTTGACGCCAATTTGAATATGATTTCTATTCAACATTAAATATTGCAAATTCAATATATTCTATTAGAGCTACATTTCCGCAAGCATGGAAAGTATTTGATGTTTACCTATCATGAATTATCCAATGGGCCTTGCAAATGTGCCTAACTTGGCTCGGTAGATTTTGATGATTTTAAGTATCTTTGAAGATTCGCTTAAGATGATGATTACAAAAGAACAAATTAAAAAAACTGGTGCAACGTTCACCCCTGCAAAGCTTGCTGATTTTTTGGCAAGCAGAATTGCCGTTTATATGAAAAAGGGTAAACAAAGAGTGCTTGACCCAGCTTGTGGAGAAGGTGAATTATTATTATCAATTGGTCAAAAATTATTAGATTCTAAAACAGATTTTGAAATAGTCGGTTATGATTCAAATGATCAATATTTAAGCATTGCAAATGAACGGATGATTTCAATTGGTTTGAAAAATACAAATTTAGTGCAAGAAGATTTCCTTAAGGCAATTGACTTTACACAAGAGCAACTTTCATTAGATTTTAATTATACTGTACAATCTTCATTAGTTAAGTCATTTGACGTTGTTATTGCCAATCCGCCATATGTTAGAACCCAATTACTTGGGTCGGAACAATCACAAGAGCTTGCGCGAAAATTTAAATTGAAGGGAAGAGTAGATTTATATTATCCTTTTTTGATTGCAATGACAGAAAGTTTGAAAGAAGGAGGACTACTAGGAGTTATTACATCAAACAGATATCTGTCAACTAAAGGCGGTGAAAGTATCCGAAAATACTTGTCTGAGAATTATGAGATTTTTGAGTTGATTGATTTAGGCGATACAAAATTATTTGATGCAGCAGTTTTACCTGCTATATTCATTGGAAGAAAATGTAAACCAAAGAATCAGGTAACTGCAAATTTCATAAAAGTTTATGAGGAGTTAAATGGTTATAGCGGAGAATTGATTCCCGTAGAGACTATTTACGAAGTACTTAATAGTAAACAATCGGGCTATTTTTTAGCTAATGGCAAACGTTATAAAAAATCTTCAGGCAACTTAAAATATAAAATTGGCTCAGGTGCTTGTTGGGAAATGTTGTCTAATAATGAATCAAGCTGGGTTTCAAAAATTGATTCTGCTGCCAAACATCGTGTACAGGATTTTTTTAAGGTAAAAGTAGGAATCAAATCAACTGCTGATAAAGTATTCATTAGTGATAAATGGGGAGACCTCAAGGCCGATATGCCCGAAGATGAATTGCTAAAAGATCTAATCTCACAGGAAAATGTTGAACCGTGGAATGCAATTGACAATTTCAAACTGAAAGTACTATATCCGCATATTTCGATTGATGGAGAAAAGAAAACTATTGATATTGAAAAATATCCAAAGGCAAAAAAATATTTATTACAACACGAACAAAAATTAAAATCAAGAGAATATTTAATTGAAGCAGGAAGGCAATGGTTTGAATTGTGGGTTTCACATCGACCTGATCAATGGAAGTATCCAAAACTCGTCTTTCCCGATATAAGTTTAGCACCTCGCTTTTACTTCGATAAAGGTGGAAAAATAGTAAATGGTAATTGTTATTGGATTGTTGCTGTAAAACAAGAAGATATTGAAAAACTTCTGTTGATTCAAGGAATTGCTAATTCAAAATTAATGACAAAATATCACGACCTTGTTTTCAATAATAAACTTTATTCGGGCAGAAGACGCTATTTTACACAGTATGTTGAGAAATATCCTCTTCCCGATTTTAAGTCCCCGATAGGGATAGAAATTATTGATCTAGTTAAGCAATTAAATAAATCACAAAGTAAGAAAGTAATAGATAGACTTGAATATCAGCTCGAGCTGAAAGTTGCTGAATCATTTAATGTAGATCCGATATTTGATTTACATTGAAACTTTTACTAAAAGCAGCTATTAAGTATTGAAAAAGTTTCGAGGTAAGGGTATCTGTATTTTTTTATTTAGTACTTTCCCCCCGAATTTAGGAAATCTGGTAAAGAAATCCTTTCCTGTTGTCAAGTAGATATTATTTATTGTTACAATTCCCTGTGATATCACCGCAAAAAATAATGCATATCGTACATCACAATGTCTCATATTTTTGTCACCGATTTTTTCAATATCTAAAAATGAATCACTATCAGGAGAAACCAATCCGAGATCAATTGTCGGAGATGTTTGCAATTTAATTTCCAATAATTGGTGCTTAATATCAGGAAATTGTCCATCATCAAAATATTTTTTATATCCCAAAGCTTTGCAAACAAGTGCATGTAAAGCCGCACCACGATTTCGTTCTTGATCATGTCCACTGTCTAAGAATGATTCGCCAATAAGATTCTGGATTGATTCAAAAATGCCTTTGATAGGAAGTAGTTTATTTTCCGAAGGTTCATCTATTGGTGAATCTAAAGACAAATCTATCTCCCCATCATGCATCTCAAAACTATTTGGAAAATGATCCGTATCGGATAAACTAATTAATTCTGTTTGCTCAATTCCATTGATAAGTCTTGCTTGATATTTTTGAGTAAGAGTGCCCGTTGTATCCAATACAGCTAAATTACTCCCTGTTACAACTTTTATTTTAGAAATAATTTCTGATTCGTCAATTCGTATCAAAACATATCTTCTTTCAACATCAAGCTCTTCATTCCAAACCTGTAGATTATTTGATTTTTGAACATACGTGTCAAATGAAAGTCCGAAAAATCGCGGTTGTACTTTTTTAAAAGAGTTTGGAATTGGGTAGCCAAGTGCAATGCAAGTAATTTGCTTTGCCACTTTTGATCTAGTTCGTAAAGGTAATCCCTGTAAAGAGGTATTTCCAACAAGTTTTTCATTTAAAATAGCTGAAAGTTCTTGACTAGTTAACCACAATTCATGATCTCCAATTTCAATCTTATCATAAATCGTCAAGCTCCTTTTTTTTATTTTTTCAACTTTTCTAATAGCGTCGCTTAAATAATCTTTCATGTATATTATTGGGATTAGATGTCACATAATTTCGATGTTTCAGTCTTTAAAGCATTTGAGATTTTTCTAAGGTTAATTATGGAAATATTTCTTTCGCCTCTCTCAACTGAGCCTATATAAGTTCTGTCAAGTTCACTTTCAAAGGCTAATTTTTCCTGTGATAAATCGGCTTCTATTCGAAGCTCTCTAATACGATTTCCGATTTTTACTAAAAAAGCCTTTTCATCCCTATTATATGTTGTACCCATTTTTGTAGATTAGAATACAAAGTTGAATGATAGATGTAAATAAGTCTACGGACTATAAGTATCTTTCAGATTGTAACGGTTTAAACTTTTGAAAGTTTTGCGCTTACTGGAGTTGTTGATTAGTTGATTTTAAACGTTTAGCAAATAAGATTTCCGTCTACAGATGGTGGGCATGGTTACAGCCGGTGTTTCACTCCAAAGTTTACCACCTAGGTATAGCTCAGGATGACAATACAGCTCAAATTTTAACACTTAAGGTTTTAATGCCTACAAAAAAGGTCATGCCCTATGAGAAAGTGTTACTAGATGCAAAAAAGGGGGACAAAATACTATTTGATATGCTTGGCTTGAACCAATAATCTATTATGAAAAAATGTAAATAATATTTTTTACTGGAAATATATTAAATTTTTATAATTAATATTATATTTACTTGATATAACATAAAAGAAAAATGTCCATAGAAATTGTTAATAAAGCTGATTTAGAAAATAGATTATTTGATATTTTTCAAGATACGTTTAGATTCACAATTGATGAGTCGAAAATAGCACTACTTAATATAAGGTGTTTAACAGATATTAGGGATGACATTTATATAGGTATAGAGTTTCCATATGTAGACAAGCTTTATCGAAACTCGTATTATCATTACTGGGGTTCAAAATTTAAAGATTACCAAAGACATTGTATACGTTTATCTTTTTTTGATAAGAAATATTCAATCACTGATTTCTTTGACATTAATCAGCATGAAAATCTACTTTCAAGCTTTCTTGGTTTTTTAATTATCCGCCCTATATTTATTGCACCTACGGGTCGAAATATTTTTCGACCTGATATCTTTAAAAAAAATCATTTATACTATGTTGCTGTAACAAATGGGCATGCTGCAATCAGTGGAGTTAAATTTAATGTAAACGGCTTCCCTCATTCTTCTCAAGATGGCGAAATGATGGTTTGTGCAGAAACTGCGCTTTGGTCACTACTTGAATATTTCTCAAATCGCTACTCTGATTATAAACCTTTATTACCTAATGATATACATCGAATACTTTCTTCAAATTCAATAACTAGACAAATACCGTCAAAAGGTTTAAGCATATCAAACATATCTTATGTTTTAAAAAAAATTGGATTTGGAGTTAACTGGTATTCTGTTTCAACGTACACACAAGGTGATTTTTTTAACTTAATAAAAATTTATATTGAATCATGTGTTCCAGTAATGGCGATAATTCAAAATACACAAGGTGTTGCACATGTAATGAACATAGTTGGAAGGACGGAGTATAAAGCCAAACATACATTTTCTGTAGTTGCAACACTGGCAAATGGTGCAAACCTTTATGATTTCTATGAACAAAACGCTGAATATATTATAATTGACGACAATCTTAGACCCTATAGTACCATAAATCTCAACGATCCCGCTTCAAATTATTCTGACCCTAAATTTGCTGGCTGTGAAATAACTGCTGCAATTGTTCCGTTATATTCGCGGGTGTATGTAGAGTCGGATCAAGTTAAAGAGGTAAGTTTTGAATTTTTAAAAACCATAAGTACTAAACTTAACCTTCCAAGTTATGTAGTACGCGTCCTTCTTACATCCACAAGAAGTTATAAGAGTTACTTAGCTGCTAGTAAAGACTTTTCAATTGATGTTAAAGCATTGTTAATCAATCTGGAATTGCCAAAGTTTATTTGGATAGCAGAATTAAGTAGTACAAGTGAAGCATTATCCAAAAAAGCGTCTGGATTGTTAATATTTGATGCAACAGAACCGAGATCGCGCATACCAATTGCTAGTTTATTAAAAGATTTGTATATTGGTGAACTGAATGGTAAAATTGGACTATATACATTACCTTTGCCTCCCTTTGAAATTTTTCAAAATCTAAAAACTTTTTAATATGCAAAACAATATTAACTACAACTCTACAGAGATATTGGAGAATATAGTGCCTGCGCATATTGATGGTGCAGTGATTGATGCTAATTTTATGAATAACTTAAGCAGGGAGATAGAAAAAACCATGGAAAAGTTTGAAATTGAAAAGAGAAACAAGCAAGCTCAGTCATTGAATGAATTAAGCATGCTGGTAATCACAGCTTAACAATTTTTAAATAATCACATATTGATTTTATAATGACTATAATTTAAAACATATTCATTATTCTTAAGTACTTCCTTTATATGACCCTCTTTTATAAACAAAGAGGGTCATATATAATTGAAAATCAATCATATATGACCTTTAAATAGCTGTAGGGGGAGGGATCGAACCTCCACGAGGCAGTTAGCTGTAGTACAAAGTTCGGTGGTCGACCCCGGTCGCTCAGATATTGCTATCCTTGCGGCTCTATGCTACGTTTATTCTGTTATCCTCACCCCCGAGACAAGAGGGCATGTCTGCCAAAAGTTTCATCACCCCACAGTAAAAAGAACTAATTTGCTACTTTGATAAATCAAAATTAAGATAAACTTTGTTTAGTTAGTTATTTTTCAAACATTTTTAATAAATTATAGATATTATTCAAATAACAATACATATATTTGAAAAATATTAAAATAAACGAGCAAAAATGTCTACTAAATTAAATCTTGACAAACTCGATTTTCAGATTATCCAAGAAATGATGGAAGATGCAGAGATTTCCTATGCCGATTTGGGAAAGAAATTATTCGTTTCAGGTGGCACCATCCATGTTCGTATTAAAAAATTAGAAGAGCTAAATGTAGTTAAAGGTAAAAGATTATCGGTAGACCTCAAATCATTGGGCTATGATGTAATCGCGTTCATAGGTATTTACCTTGAAAAAAGCTCATTATATGATTCCGTAGCCATGGAATTAAAAAATATCAAACAAATTGTTCGCTTGAATTATACAACTGGAAACTACAGCATGTTTGCAGAAATCGTATGCAAAGACATTCAAGAATTACGTTTTGTATTGCACGACGAATTACAAAAAATAAAGGGAATAGAAAGAACCGAGACCTTTATTTCATTAGAAGAAAGTTTAGATAGAAATGTTGTGGTAAGCCCTAACTAAAAGAACCTGTATGAATCAATTTAATATTGCTGAATTAACGACTGCCCTGCTTAAGCGTTGGAAATTCATTCTGGTTTTCACGATTGCATCTGTTATAATTGCAGCAGGAGTAATCTTTTTTATTACTCCAAAATACACTGCTACTACCAAGCTCTTACCAGGCAATGCAGTTTTAGCTGATAAAGCGCGTTTATTTAACGATGAAATTCAACACCTTTATTCCTTTTTTGGTTCAGGAGACGACTTAGATCGCTTGATGAGTATGGCCAGCATGGATACCAGTCTCAAGCAGGTTATTCATGGGTTTGATTTGACTCGCTATTATCAAATAGAAGATAAAGACATGGGAATGAGGATGTATAAAAGCATTCGGCAGTTTAAAAAAGACCTGACACTGGTAAAAACAGTGAACAATGAACTAGAAATTTCCTATGCACACCAAAGCAAGGATACGGCAGCAGCCGTTGTCAATTTTATGACCGATCAACTTGCTGCAAAAATGAAAAATATATGGAAGCTACAATACGAAAAAATAGCTCAGCAGTTAGACAGCAGCATTGCAGCCATTTCAAATGATTACAATAACCTATCGAGTAATTCTTCCTCAAATGATGCAATTGCAAAAACAAAAATGACGGCACTATTAAGTCAATTAGAGCAGTTCAATAAAATGAGTATTGAAACAAAAATGGCAGCAGCCACCACTCCTGAAGCGTTAATTGTTTTAGAAAAAGCTAGTATCCCTGCAAAAATTAGTTGGCCTCAAAAAGCAGTAGTTTTACCTATTGCCGCTTTATTAGGACTTGTTTTCAGTGTATGCTTGGTGTTAATTAGTGCAAAACCCAGTCGCTTCTAAATGCTTAGCTTTTTACAAACAAAAAAGTTTTCTTGGTTAGCAATTAGCAGTTTCTTTTTATGTGGATTATGGTCGCTGCTTACGCAAGAACCCTATTGTCTTGCCGTACCATTTATTTTAATTGCAGCAGCACCAGTCTTTCAATTGATTGTTACTAAAACTGAACGGATATACTGGCTATTACTGATTACACTTCCATTATCCACAGAATACAATTTCACACCCACGCTTGGCTTAGATCTTCCAGATGAACCCTTATTGATCATCTTATCTGTAGCAGTAGCAGCAAGTATATTATTTAATCCATCTCCGTTTAGGTTTATTTTCGAATCGCCTATTTTCAAGTGGATCATCGCCTTCCTAATTTGGATGTGCATCAGTTTATTTTATGCATCCAACCAATGGTTAGCACTCAAGTTTATACTAGCTAAGATTTGGTACCTATTGCCATTTGTATTGCTTACTGCTTTGATACATCTACGTTCGAGTAATTTTAGAAAAACTGCATTATATATATGCATACCATTAAGCTTAGTTGTGATTCAAACACTTATTAGACATGCATTTTATGGATTTGATTTTGTGGCTATTAAAAAAACAATGGGACCGTTTTTTAGGAATCATGTAAACTATTCTGCCATGTTGGTTTGCCTAATTCCTATTGGGATATTGTTATTACAATTCACCCAACATACTCGCAAAAAATATATCATTCAATTAGGTTTAATGATAGCAGCACTTGGTTTATTCTTTGCCTATTCAAGGGGTGCATGGTTGGCCTTATTAGTAGGAATGATTGGCTACATTTTAATTAAAAAAAATATACTTGGCAAAACCATTTTAATAGGCATTATTAGTATAGTCATTGGTTTAATTGTGCTAATCAACAACAATCGATTCATGCAGTTTGCACCTGAACACGATGAAACTATTTTTCATGAGAATTTTTCGGAACACTTAAATGCAACGATTGGGTTAAAAGACATTTCAAATGCAGAACGTTTCCATAGATGGGTTGCAGGTATTAGAATGGTTGCAGAAAAACCTTGGACAGGATTTGGCGCAAATAGTTTCTACAATAATTACGAACCCTATACCGCCGCTGCATTTAAAACCTGGGTCAGCAATAACCCCGAACATTCCACTGTACATAATTATTATTTGTTGCTTGCCTTAGAGCAAGGGTTACCTGCACTTATATTATTTGCAGGATTTTTTATTTACCTGCTATTAGTAACCCAGGAACTCTATCATCAATTTCAACAGAACTATTATCGTCAAATTTCATTGGGCTTGGGCATTCTATTAATGATGATTGCATCACTTAATTTTACCAGCGATTTAATAGAGACCGACAAAATTGGTGGATTGTTCTGGCTAACTACTGGAATATTGATTAGTTTGAAGCATCATCAAAAAATTGAAAAAGAATCATTAGCGATTTAAGCGGTATAAAAAGTGTATTGACCGATTAAGCCTCATTTTAATCATTAATTAATGCTTCTAGAATAAACACTTGGATAGTTTTGGTATCTAATATAGAAATAGACCAATACCATGATACGCTTACTATTAACTCCGTTTTTTTTAGCTGCAATGTTTATCTATGCTTGGTTCCCCGATAAGCGTTCTAAAGAAAAAAATTAACGCACTGTCCTATTCTTCCATTGGTATTTACCAAATTTACCTAACCACCCTGCAACAACGGTATAGATAATATGAAAGGGTTGCATCATTGGAAAAAACAACAAGGTCTTATTAAGATTAAAAAAACGAGCAACGGGCAAAAGAAAGTATAACTCTATAAAGGTTTTACTGGCTATAAGCCAACAGGTCCAATAGAATATTTCAACTTGAAATATTCCAACTACAAGCCCAATTAGTAAGAACAAATTAAACACATAAACCAATAATAATACTAAAAATATTTTGGGCTCATTATAACTGTCCGCTTTACTTGCCCAACGAATACGCTGTTGAAAAAAAGAGTACCAATCAGGCATTGGCGATGTGGACACAATCATTTCATTGGAAAACAAATAAGCCAACCTATTGGGAAATTGTTTTTTCATTTTATGCATCAATAACATATCGTCTCCACTAGCCAAATGATCTATTCCTTTAAATTTATCAACTGCCTCAAATGCTTGTTTGCTATAAGCCAAATTAGCGCCATTGCACATACTATGAGAACCCGCTGATACAGCGGCGGCTGTAATCCCCTGTAAACTCAAAAAATCCAGTACCTGAAAAACCCCGCTAAAATGGCCATTCTGCGTAAACATGACTGGGGCTGCAATAAAAACCGGATCTTTTGCCAAAATCATTGCATTAAAATGATACAACCAATTAGTTGGCACCAAACAATCGGCATCAGTAGTAACAATCCATGACCCTGTTGACTTTTCTACTGCAATTTCAATCGCTTTTTTCTTAAAGGAATTGGTAGCTTCTCCATCCACATAATCTTTGAGTTGAATCAATCGTATTTGCGGGTATTGCCGGGCTAGTTGAGCAACCAATAGCGCAGTATCATCTGTTGAATGATCATCCACCACTAAAATTTCATACAATGGATAAGACTGTGATAAAATACTTTCTAGACATTTTTCGATATTGGCCGATTCATTTCGGGCAGGAATAATAATAGAGAAAAAAATAGATGGATTTTGTTCTCTAGTTACTTGAAATGGCTTTAAAGCACTGAACCAATAACGGTAAACCAGTATTAGGCAACCATATAAGGCCGCCAAAACCCCGCTTGTGATCATAAACCAATACTCCATTCAGGCAAAGAAAACCATTCTTCTTGAATCAAGAGATAGTTAAATAAGCGATACAGCAGCAAAATCATCCAATTTTCATTAAATAATTCTTGGTAGTATCAAAGAAAGAAACCAATTTTGAATTAGTTGCATAACTAACTATATGCCAAACAACCATTTTAAAAGAGGAGAATTATACAGCGTCATCAATGGCATGGCTTCTACTGCCGTGGCTAGAAGATTGCAGAAGAATTTCCGCAATGCGGGATTGGAAATCACTATTGAGCAATGGAGTGTATTATACCATTTATGGAAAGAAGACGGCTTAAGCCAGCAAGAACTCTGTAATCGTACATTTCGAGACAAACCAAGCATTACCAGGTTGATTGATAATTTAGAAAAGCAACATTTGGTCAAAAGAGTAGCATCTCCCACTGATAGAAGAATCAATTTGGTTCAACTAACTGATGCAGCTAAAGACCTACAACAAATTACCATTGACCTCGCCAATCAAACTATGGCGGAAGCTTTGGTGGGAGTAGATAAAAAAGATATTGATACGGTAAAAGCGGTATTTCAAAAGGTTTACGACAACCTTACCTTAACACCAATAGAACAATTGAATTAAACACTTTAACATACAAAACAATTAACGATGGAAGCCACAAACAAAACAAAAGCCTTATTAGGCGGAGAATGGATCATCAAGGAAAGCAATCCTCATGAAACTTTCATTCCGGAAGAATTTAATGAAGAGCAGACCATGGTCATGGACATGTGCCATCAGTTTTTAGATGCTGAAATTTTGCCCATTGTAGATCGAATTGATAAAATGGAGCCAGGATTAGTAGCATCACTAATGCAAAAAGCAGGCGAGCAAGGATTACTCTCTACATCATTCCCCGAAGAATACGGTGGGCTAGGTAAAGATTTTATTACTTCAACTATTGTGAACGAAGGAATGGGTGGTGGTTACTCATTCTCTGTAGCCGTTGCAGCTCATACAGGTATTGGTTCTTTGCCCATTTTATACTTTGGTACCGAAGAACAAAAACAAAAATATATTCCCAAATTAGCCAGTGGAGAATGGAAGGGTGCTTATGGATTAACAGAGCCCAACAGTGGTAGTGATGCATTGGGTGCTAAAACCACTGCTAAGCTAAGCGAAGACGGAAAACATTATTTATTGAATGGTCAAAAATGCTGGATTACCAATGGTGGTTTCGCAGATGTGTTTACTGTATTTGCAAAAATTGATGGAGATAAATTCACTGCCTTTATTATTGAGCGTGGAACAGAAGGTTTTACACAAGGACCTGAAGAACATAAAATGGGTATCAAAGGTTCCTCAACCGTTCAATTGTATTTCCAAGATTGTAAAGTGCCAGTAGAAAATGTTTTGGGTGAAATTGGCAAAGGACATGTCATCGCTTTCAATATTTTAAATATCGGTCGTTTAAAATTATGTGCTGCAACTTTAGGAGGAGCTAAAAAAGCAACCGATACTTCTGTTCAATACGCAAAGACAAGAGAGCAGTTTAAATTACCCATTGCTAAATTTGGAGCTATCCGCCATAAAATGGCTGAAATGGCTATTCGCTTATGGGTTTGCGAATCTGCATTATACCGTTCTGCAAAATGGATTGATGATAAAGAACACGAATTAGCTGCAAGTGGAAAATCTTTTGCAGAAGCTTTATTAGGTGCCGCTGAAGAATATGCCATTGAGTGCGCTATGTTAAAAGTGTATGGAAGTGAAGTACTTGACTTTGTAGTGGACGAAGGTGTTCAAATACATGGTGGAAATGGTTTCTCTGATGAATATGTAATTTCTAAAGCATACCGCGATAGCCGCATCAATAGAATTTATGAAGGCACTAACGAAATCAATCGTTTACTAACGGTTGACATGGTATTGAAACGTGCAATGAAAGGAAAGCTAGACTTAATGGGACCTGCAATGTCTGTTCAAAAAGAATTAATGAGCATTCCAGATTTTGGCGCAGAAGAGGAAGGCACATACGCTAAAGAATTAAAAGCCATAGCTAATTTCAAGAAAGCTATTTTAATGGTTGCTGGTGCCGCTGTTCAAAAACTGATGATGCAATTAGATAAAGAGCAAGAAATCTTGATGAATATTGCAGACATGGCTATTGAAGTATTCCATGCAGAAAGTGCTTTATTGCGTGTAATGAAATTGGCTTCTTTAAGAGGAGACGCTGCCGTAGCTACTCAAAATGATATTATGCGCACTTACTTGTATGATGCAGCAGATCGAATTAATAAAGCTGGTAAAGACGCATTGAATAGCTTTGCAGACGGGGACGAATTGCGCATGATGCATATTGGATTAAAGCGTTTTACTAAAGTAGAGCCTTTCAATTGCAAAGATGCCCGCAGAAGAATTTCTGATCGACTAGTGGCTGATAATGGCTATAAAATCTAATCGATTGATAATACGTAAAATCCCCGCTCTGATTAATCGGAGCGGGGATTTTTATTTTTACAGAATCAAACTATATACTTAGTAGTGGATAACTTACCTACGAATTTCAACTCGAGTTCCTACTGGCAATAAATCAAACAATTCCTGAACATATTTATTTTTTGTGCTGATGCATCCTTCTGTCCAGTTTCTATATTGGTCAATAGCATAATCGTCATAAGGCACCGTACCATGTATGCCAATATCTCCTCCAATTTTTGCACCTGCTGGTATTTGGCCTAAGGCTTTACGTTGATTAAACTTGGCATAACTTTCAGCAGTTGGGTAATCAATCAACATAAAACGCTCCCATTTAGCATGTTTTCGCTTACCGGTTATATGAAATACCCCTTCTGGAGTTCTTCTATCGCCTTGGTAAAGTTTATCGCCTAAATCTTTACTTCCAAACACTACAGGGTAAGATGCCATCCATTCGCCGTCTTTATCATATATTTTTAACTCGTACTCACTCTTTATGATATAAACAGAGTAGGTATCCTTATCAGCTTTTTTAGGATCAATTACCTTGTGCTTCCTGAAAGAAGTAGTAATCGTAAAGCCAGCAAAAAATAATATCCAGTATAATGGCCTTTTCATAGTCTCTGATTAAGAAACGAAAATTAACTGTTCTAATTGTGGTACGAATGTTAATTTAAATTCACTTAACAAAGATAAAATAAGAACCTACTTTTTACCAAGTGCTTAATCTTACTCCTATTGCGTATGGAAACTGTTCTACACGGGTAATATCTTTCTGCATTTTATTTAAGCTATATGAGCCATATAGTCGAACTGGTCCCAATCCAATTTCTCCTATAGCAGCCAAGCGGAAGGGTTCCATATAAAAGTCTGCCTTCTCTTTTTGCTTTCCTCTCTCGGCACTAATTTGTTTATTGCTACTAGAAATTAGATATCCAGCACTTACGCCTGCGCTAAAACTAAATCCTTTGCGTTTATCTGGCGTAGTATTGATATTAATCATAAATGGAACTGTAAGGTACCCAGCGTATAATTTATTCTTTGAAAAAGAAATAGAATCATTAAAAACGTAAGGTGCTGGATCATTATTATAACTGATTCTAGAATCGTAACGGAAATTGTACATTTCTAGCCCCAAACCATATTTAAGGTTCAATACATTCTTGCTGATATTCAATTTCTGCATGAAGAACCAAAGATTCACATTTGAAGATTTTCCTCTGTTTAAACGATAACTATTTTCGTTCACTGGTCCATCTTGTGGACGAAAAGTTTTAAAATAAGATCCTGCTTGCGCAAAGCCATAATTGGTATTATCACGCATATTAGCAAAACCCAAATCTAGAATCCACCAATTGGTGCTTAAATTTTTACGCTTGGCTGGTCTACGCTCTACCCTTAATAAATTGTAATTATCTCTATTGGTTCTTGAGGCCCCTGTTGAGCTTCCCTCAGATCCCTTCTTTTTGATAATCACGAAATTTCCTACTTTGATGGTATCAGTCTCTTGAGTTGACTGAGCAGTTGAACTTAAGGCAATGCATACCATTGCTACCATGCTTACGATTCTTTTCATACTATTTGTTTTATTTTCTTTGACGAGTGTCTTCCTCTTGTTTTGCTTTTGAGCGAAAGATCGTTCCTGCTTTGCGGAATAATCCGCGCAATTTATCTTTATTTAATTCTAAGGCCCCTATAAAAAGACTTTTGTCTTCTTCAATATCTTCAAGTGCGGTATATACTGTTTTTACCTCTTCTGGGGCTGATTCTATCTTTTCTTCAACAGGGGCCATATTAACTCCTTGATTATTCCCAATATCATTTCTTCTTTCCATTATATTTTCGGAAATAGTGGCCTGGCTACTGTTGATTGAATTATGCTCAACACTTGCAATTGTTTGTTCTTCTTTTTTAACTTGCTCATTATTGATCATTGTTACTAAAGTATTCTTGCCTACTAATGCTTGCGCTTTGTTGACTTTAATTGAAGGAGTCTCAACTTGAAGCGATGCTTTCGGTTTTAGTTGCTCAATTATACTCTTTGGATTTTCTTCAGTAACTATTTCTTTTCTTTCTACATTACCCGCAGGCTCTGTACCAACCATTTCTGGTTGTGTTCCATTGATATCAATGGTCTTTTTCAATTGATTTGCTGGAGCAAGCATCCAAACAGTAGCAATTAATCCAATGACTGCAGCAGCTGATGCGTAACGCATCCAACGCATATATAAAACAGGACGTTTTTGATCCTCTTTCCTGTATAATAATTCTTTATTGTTGAATACCCATTCTTCAGGAGCCAATTTGGTTTGTAACAATAATTGAAACGCTGCTTGCAAATTCGGATGCTGCAATACAAACAACTCTACTTTTTGGCGATCGGCTAAAGACAATTCATTGTCAATAAATAATAAAAACCAAGACTCATAATTACTTAAGGTAATCTCATTACTAGGCTGTTTTAACAATAATGCCTTGTCTTCAAAAACTAATTGTGTTTCTGGCTCTAATTTAGTGTCTTGCAATATTGCCAACTCTTCGGCTAGGTCTGGATGCTCCGCTATAAAACGTTCTACAGCTACCATCTCTTCTGGGGAGAGCTCTCCATCTACCCAAAGTAGAAAATAGTGTTCGTAATTATTTCGGTTAATAGTCATCATTATAATACATTTTCGGCGCTAACCAAATAGTTTTTTAAGGTTAATCTGGCTCTGTGCAAGTACACTTTAACCTGACTTTCATTCAAATTCATGATTTGTCCAATCTCTTCATAACTGTACCCTTCATAGTCTTTCAGCATTACTAAGCTCTTCTGTGTTTCATTCAAACGGTTCAATGCCTCCATCAATGTTTTCTTTAAGCCGGTATGTTGTTGGTATTGAATACCCGTTTGTTCTTCAAATTCCTCTTTCAATTGCACCCTTTTATTTTTGCGGATATGATCAATCATTTGATTGTACCCTACGGTAAATAAATAGGCTTTTGACTTGGCTGTTTCTACTTGATCTCGGTTTCTCCAGAGTTTTTCAAAACTGGTTTGTACAATATCTCTTGCGTCTTCTTCATGCCGAAGATTTTTCACGATAAACCTAAAAAGGCCATCGGCATGGTTGTTTACACATTCATTGTACTCAAACTCGGTCATATAAATAGAAACAGTTAGCTGGTTTGTACTTATGATACGTACTAACAAACATTATGTTACAGCTAATGGTGTTTTTTTTAATTTGAGGCGTAAAAATAGCGCAAACCCTTGGGAAGAGGGCTTTAATAGACGTATTTACTTAGGTAAACAACAACACCCGCAATAATAAAAAAGCTAATCAATGATATATAGAAATATCGCCCTCCCCTTGTAACAACCAAATTCTTTTCATTTTCATCCATTGAATGAAATCGGCGAATAATATTTAAAAAAATTACTTTTCCTCCATATGCACCGAAACTCATCGAGTAAACCAATAAAAGAAAAATAATTAAGCCAATCCTACCCGCAAGCTCCCAATACCGAATCATTGCCAGAAAATCATAGATTTCATTGCTTTGTTTAGATAAATAGAGATAGATTATTCCTAAGCCCATTAGCGAAAGCACATTACAGACCCAAGCAAGACCGATCATATGAACGCCATTGGTCTTAATCAATGTCTTTTCATTCTGTGTCCTTCCCACTGAGAAGTCGTAACAAATTACTGATTCAAACAGATTCATATTGTTGTATTCAGTACAATAGGATATAATATTGGCTACTGAAGTTACTATAAATTAGTAATCAATAGTCTGCTCTACAATTGTTGCAGGTATTTCCCTCCAACCATATTGCTGATTTCTCAACTGTGGTTCAAAACCTGCCTCCCTAATTGCTGCCTGTATGGTTTTGTAGGTAAATCTATGTGGAGCACCTGCGGCACTCACTACATTTTCTTCAATCATGATAGACCCAAAATCATTGGCTCCTCCATGTAAGCACAATTGTGCAGTTTCCTTACCCACCGTTAACCAGCTTGCTTGTATATTCTTAATATTGGGCAACATGATCCTACTTATTGCAATCATTCTTAGGTATTCATCAGGAGTTGTTAAATTATGTACCCCTCTAATCTTTGTAAGTAAAGTATCTACATCTTGGAAAGTCCATGGAATAAATGCTAGGAAACCATTGGCATCAGTAGGTTTCATGGATTGAACTTCTCTAATTCTAACTAAATGAATAAATCGTTCTTCTAAAGTTTCTACATGGCCAAACATCATGGTGGCACTGGTTGTAATATTTAGTTTATGCGCTTCGTGCATGATGGCCAACCATTCGTCTGCACCGCACTTACCTTTAGAAATCAGTCGGCGTACCCGATCCACCAATATCTCTGCTCCTGCGCCTGGCAATGAATCTAAGCCCGACTCCTTTAATGCTTTTAGTACATCATGGTGGCTCATCTTTTCTAATTTGGCAATATGTGCCACTTCGGGCGGTCCGAGCGCATGCAGCTTAATGGTAGGATATTCCTGTTTTAGCTGACGAAAAGTGTTGGTATAAAAATCAAGCCCTAATTCAGGATGGTGGCCTCCTTGAAGCAAAAGTTGATCGCCCCCATACTTCAATGTTTCTTCAATTTTCTTTCGATAAACAGGCATTTCGGTGATATAGGCTTCCGCATGACCTGGAATTCTATAGAAATTACAAAACTTGCAATTGGCTATACAAACGTTCGTAGTATTCACATTTCGGTCTATTTGCCAAGTAACTTTCCCGTGCGGCACTTGTATTTTCCGAAGCTCGTTTGCAATTTGCATCAAATCTGCCAAGGGCGCTTGTTCAAATAAAAACATCCCCTCTTCTACATTTAAAAAGTCAAAATTGAGGGCTCTCTGGTATAAATTGGCTAATTCCATCATAATTGTATAAGTAACAAAGTTAATGCAGATATGGTTCACCCAACCGGGTATCAACAAAACGTCGACTCCATGTAAATATTCTGCATTTTGCAACAAAAATCGACTAACTTATACAAGGATGAAACTTATCAATGCCATATTGTTTTTATTCCTTTTGTATTCAACACAGATAAAAGGGCAGGAGGAATTTGCTCCACCTGATGCAAAATTGATTACTAAGATTCCTTTTTTCCAATTAAGTGGGGGGATTATTATTTTAAAAGCACAACTAGACGAATTTAACGATTCACTCAATTTTGTTTTAGATACAGGTAGTGGAGGCATTTCATTAGATTCTTCTACCGTAGAAAACTTAAAGATAAAAAATACAGTAAGTGATAAATTAATTAGAGGAATTGCAGGAGTTAAGCGAGTCTCCTTTGCTTATAATCACGCTTTAAAAATGCCAGGGATTACAGTTAATAATTTAGACTTTCACATCAATAATTATGAATTATTAACCAGTGTGTATGGCGTTAGAATTGATGGGATTATTGGTTTTAGTTTTTTAAGGAGGTACATTGTGCTTTTAGATTTTGATAAAAAACAGATGGAAGTATATACTCCTGGTAGATTTAAATATCCAAGAGGAGGACAGCTGCTAAAGCCCAATTTTACAACACTTCCTTTATTACAAGCAACCGTTGAAGACAGTCGAAGTATATTAAATAGATTTATTTTTGATACTGGCGCAGGTTTATGTTTTTTACTCTCGAAAGATTATGTAGAAGACAGTTCTATTTTTAAAAGCAAAAGGAAATTTTATCCTACCCAAGCCGAAGGATTAGGGGGTAAAAAACAAATGGAAATTGCAGTAATGAAATCGGTAAAAATCGGGAATTACAAGTTTAAAAAAGTTCCCGTACACATTTTTGAAGACGACTTTAATGTAACCAACTACCCATCTTTAGGAGGGTTGATTGGGAATGATTTGTTACGGAGATTTAATATTATTCTAAACTATCCCGAACAAAGCATTTTTATTAAACCAAACAATCACTTTGCAGACTCATTCGACTATAGCTATACTGGATTAGGAATTTATCTGATTGACGGGCAGATAAAAGTTATAGATATAATTGAAGGATCCCCTGGAGACAAAGCTGGTTTTAAAACAGATGATATTATATTTTCAATTGAAAATAATGCTTCCAATAATATACAGGAATATAAAAATCTTTTCCAAAACGCCTTAGGCAAAATCAAAGTAATCGTACTTAGGAATAATTTGCCTTTATTGTTAAACATGAATGTTAAAGACATACGTAAGTAAGTAAAGATGAACTAATTTGCAATCCGATACGCATTACTATGATTGAATACAATAGATTTATTTTAGACAATGGTTTAACAGTTTTAGTTCATGAAGACACTGCAACTCCTATGGCAGTGGTGAACGTTCTATATGATGTAGGGGCAAGAGACGAACATCCAGAAAAAACCGGGTTTGCTCATTTATTTGAGCATTTAATGTTTGGCGGCAGTATTAATATTGCAGACTATGACGAACCCCTTCAAAGGGCTGGCGGAGATAACAACGCTTATACAACCAATGATTTAACCAACTATTATTGTCAGTTACCTGCACAAAATATTGAAACGGCTTTTTGGCTAGAGAGCGATAGAATGCTGAGCTTGGCCTTTAGCGAGAAAAGTTTAGCTGTGCAACGCAAAGTGGTTTGCGAAGAATTCAGGGAGCATTATATCAATAAACCTTACGGGGATGTTTGGAAGCATATGCGTGCATTGGCTTACACTGTTCATCCCTATCAGTGGATGACTATTGGGAAAGAATTAAGTCATGTTGAGAATGCGCATATTGACGATGTTAAGCATTTTTTCTTTAAACATTATCGTCCCGTAAATGCCATTTTAGTAGTAGCTGGCAACGTGAAAACAGAAGAAATTAAAAAGTTAGCTGAAAAATGGTTCGGTCCCATACCAATGGGAGACAAATATATTCGCTGTTTGCCTCAGGAGCCTGTTCAAACCCATGCAAGAAGGTTAACCATTGAAGCTGAAGTTCCTTTAGATGCTTTTGTGAAAACATGGCATATGGATGCACGATTAAATAAAGGGTATTATGCATCAGACTTAATCACTGAAATTTTAGGAGGTGGTGCATCTTCCCGTTTATACCAGGCACTAGTAAAAGAACAAAAATTATTTTCCAACTTAGATTGTTATCATTTTGGAAGCCTAGATGCCGGCTTATTAACCATTGAAGGCAAATTGGTAAAAGGAGTAGATATTAATAAAGCTGAGATAGCAATAACAGAACAGATTAGCCATATTCAAGAACATCCTGTTGCAATTGCTGAATTAACGAAAGTTAAAAATAAAACAGAAAGTGTGATAGCATTTGAAGACATGAGTATCATGAGCAGGGCCAGCAGTTTAGCGATGTACGAACTAATGGGTGATGCTTCTTTAATGAATACTGAATTAGAAAAATACCAGGAAATAAATCCACAGGACATTGTTGATTACAGCAAACAGATTTTTAGAGAAAACAATAGCAACACATTACACTACCTGGCCAAATAAAGCAGAACAAACATGTTGAATAGAAAAGTACAACCCGCAATAACTGATGCAGTTAGTTTTGATTTAAACCTTAGAACATGCGAGCAATATCAATTAGATAATACAGTTCCAGTCTACAGCATGAACGCTGGCACACAAGACGTACTCATGATAGAATGGGTATTTAAAGCGGGTAACTGGTTTGAACAAAAGAATATTGTTGCTGGCACTACTAATTTCTTATTAAAAAATGGAACAATTAATAAAACTGCATTTCAAATTAATGACCATTTTGAGTTCTATGGTGCTTATTTAAATAGAACCTGTTATAATGAAACAGCTTCTATCACTTTACATTGTTTATCAAAACATATTAATGAATTACTACCTGTTGTTGCTGAATTAATTTGCGATTCTATTTTTCCAGAAGAAGAGTTGAGCACTTATCAACAAAATCAAAAACAAAAACTTTCCGTTAATCTAAAAAAATGCGACTTTATTGCCAATAGATTAATTGACGAATATGTCTATGGCTTCCATCATCCTTATGGCAAGTATACATCTACACTCGATTATGACCAGCTAAACAGGGAGGAATTGATTGCTTTTTTTAAACAGTTTTATACTGAAGGTCATTGTACCATTTTTACTGCAGGAAAAATTCCAAGCAATCTTCAAAGCCAGTTAAATAAATATTTTGGTGGATTACCATTACAAAAAAGAGCTATCCCGCATATTGAATACCATTTACAATCAGCAGAAGAAAAGAAACATCATGTTGTTAATGACCAAAATGGAGTACAAGGTGCCATCAGAATTGCACGTCCATTTCCAAATAAACATCATCCCGACTACCAGAAAACACAGATATTGAATAACATTTTTGGTGGCTTCTTTGGATCAAGATTAATGAGTAATATTAGAGAAGACAAAGGATATACCTATGGAATACATAGTTATATACAAAATCATATGGGGGAGACTGCATGGATGATTAGTACAGAAGCCGGCAGAGATGTATGTGAGGCTACTATTAGTGAGGTCTATAAAGAAATGGAAATACTAAAAAATGAACTGATAGATGAAGATGAACTTAGTCTAGTTAAAAATTATATGTTAGGTTCGGTCTTAGGAGATTTAGATGGGCCTTTTCAATTAATCGCTAGATGGAAAAACTATGTGCTTAATAATTTAGACGAAAAATATTTTTACAATAGCGTTCAACTCATCAAATCAACAGGAGCAGAAGAATTAAATGAACTCGCCAAAAAATATTTGAACCCTGAGGAATTTTATGAGCTTACAGTTATTTAACTTGACTAAATAGATACAACATTTCAAGGCCAATTTGTTTGCATCTTTCATTGTAAACTTGGTCTTGTTGTGGAGTACCATCCGATAGCTTTGGATCCTCATAGGGTAATTTAAATCTTCCATCTGCCCCTTGCACAATAGGGCAAGATGAATCTGCTTGAGAACAAGTTAATACAGCTCCATATTCCTTCTGAGGATTGGGCATACTGGTATAAACTTTTGAGAAAGCAATTAGCTTGGGGGTTTGTAAACTGTATTTAACTTCATAAACAGGATTCGAAGAAGAGTTAATAGCAGTTATTTCGAATCCCAAATTCTTTAATGCATTAACTGCATTGATATTAAAAGCAGTCACTTCTGTACCACCTGAATAACAATATACATTTCCTATACTATAATATGCAGCCGCTGCTTGTGCCATAATTTGCGAAATATGGCTTCTTCTTGAATTGTGCGTACAGATAAAAGTGAGCTCAATGTCTTTGCCTAACTTTTTCTTTTGTGATACATATTCACTTATTTCTTTTAATACCCATTTACGCTCGGCAGGAATTTGATTAAAATTAGTCTTGGCTTCATTAAAAAAAGTTTGAATAGGAGAGAACAACGTAGGTTGTTGTGCTAAAGACGACATAACTAAACTATTAACTATTAAAAAAGGAATTAGGTATTTCACTTGTATAATTTTTTTCTAAACCAAAATGCCAAATTAACTAAAGCAATTAATGCCGGCACTTCTACCAAAGGACCTATCACACCAGCAAATGCTTGGCCACTATTGATGCCAAATACGCCAATGGCTACAGCAATTGCTAATTCAAAATTATTACCTGTTGCGGTAAAAGCAATGGAAGTATTACGTGAATAATCTGCTCCTAGTTTTTTCCCAATTAAAAAACTAATGATAAACATAACTAAAAAATAAATTACCAATGGTACTGCTATTCGTAAAACATCCATTGGAATTTCCACGATTAATTGTCCTTTCAAGCTGAACATAATAATAATGGTGAATAATAAAGCAATTAATGTAATGGGCGAAATAAACGGGACATAGGTATTATTAAACCAATCCATCCCTTTCCATTTAATTAATACATACCTACTGATTACTCCAGCAGCAAAAGGAACACCTAAATAAATACCCACTGATTGTGCAATTTCTCCTATGGTGATATTCACATTCAATCCTTTAACCCCAAAATAAGGAGGTAAAAAAGTAATGAATAAATAAGCGTAAAAACTGTAGAAGAAAACCTGGAAAATACTATTCAATGCTACCAAACCAGCTGCGTATTCTCGATTACCTTCTGCTAAATCATTCCACACTACCACCATTGCAATACATCTAGCCAACCCAATCAAGATTAATCCAATCATGTATTCAGGATAATCTTTCAAAAAGATAATTGACAAAATAAACATCAAAACAGGACCAATTACCCAATTCAATAGCAAGGAAAGACTTAAGACTTTGATGTTTTTAAAGACTTCCCCTATTTTACTATAATTCACTTTTGCCAATGGAGGATACATCATTAGTATTAATCCGATAGCCAGAGGTATATTAGTCGTCCCATTGGAGAGTGCTTCTAATTTAGTATAAACTGTTGGCATAAAATATCCTAAACCTACTCCTATTAACATAGCTATGAAAATCCATAGCGTTAAGTACTGGTCTAAAAAAGAAAGTTTCTTTCGATTAGCAGCTGGTGCGCAATGTTCCATATTACAAAAGTTTAACAGCAGCCCCCACCAGGAGTACAACAGGTTATTGAAGCATTATTATTTATTTCAGGGTTTTCTGTTACAGTAATTTCTTTGGGTTTTTCAGCATAAACGGTTACACTAAATATACCTGCACCACCGTTATTAAAAGCTTCAATTTCAGTTTCACTTAAATAGTTTTGCAAAATATCATTTGGAATAATAATAGGTTTTTCTTTTTGCAAGATGATATTTTCGAACTTATTCAAACGAATTAATTCTAAATAGACTTCTTTTTGTATTGCACCTGCTACGCATCCTGCATACATTTCAGCGTCTTTTCTTAATGCCTCCGGTAATTGGCCTACTAGTACAACATCTGAAATGCTAAAGTGGCCACCTGGCTTAAGCACTCTATAGATTTCTTTTATTACACCATCTTTATTCGGAACTAAATTTAATACACAGTTGCTTACTACCACATCAGCTGTATTCCCTCCCAACGGCATATGCTCAATATCACCTTCACGAAACTCTACATTATTAAAACCTAATGTATCTGCATTCATTCTAGCTTTCTGAATCATGGCAGGCGTAAAATCAATCCCAATCACTTTTCCTTTTTCACCTGTATGTGCTCTTGCAACAAAACAATCATTACCTGCCCCACTTCCTAAATCTACTACTGTATCACCTTCTTTAATTTGTGCATATTGTGTAGGAAGTCCACAACCCAATCCTAAATCGGCATCGGCATTGTACCCTTCCATTGTAGTATAATCATCGCTCATGATATTATATACTTCTGTACTACACCCACCTGCACCGCAGCATGATGCTTTATTATCAGCAGTAGATTGTGTTGCAATTTCTGCGTATTTCTCTTTTACGATTTGTTTTAATTGTTCATCGGTTTGCATAAAATATATTTTACGTTTTTAAAATTCATTCAGCAACAAGATTGTTGTTGCACTTTTAGTTTATTAAATAGTTGATTGAAAGAGCTATTGAATTTTTCGAAGGCTTTCCAATTGATGCAGTAACAACTTCTTGGTCCTTCAATAGTTCCTTTTATAAGACCTGCTTCTTTCAATTCTTTTAAGTGTTGTGAAACAGTTGACTGTGCCAATGGTAATACATCTACAATCTCTCCACACACGCATTCATTTTTTTGTGCTAATACTTTTAATATAGCAATACGAGCCGGGTGTGATAAAGCTTTAGCAAATTGTGCTAACTCTTGTTCTGCTTTAATAAATTCTTCTAATTTGGGAGAGGCCATAATTAATCGTTTTTATACGATAAAGCAAAGCTAAAGATAAAATTTGATTCATCGTATTTTTACGATTAAAATATTTTGATCTGGGTTATATAGAAATACATACGCTAATATAGATACCTACTCTGCCAACTATTATGTTTAGATACTCCGCCAGCGATTGAATGGCAAAAAACAGCAACCACCATTCATCCTTTTATGAAACCGATTATCCCTTTCATAAAATAGACTAAAATCGTAACTAATTGATTTTCAATTAATTATTTAAAACCTAATTCTAAAGTCAACCTATTACCTAAAAATACTTGGTACTATGTGTTGCATAGTACTAAAAAATACCCCATCTTTGTGTTGTCAAAGTAATTAAACAACAAACGAACTAAAAATAATCAACATGAAAATCACTACCATCAACCCACTTGTTCAACTAAACAAAACCGAGTTAAATAATTTAACTCAAGTGGTAAAAGAGACCATTGCTTCAAACATGAACAATGAACCAAAAACCAAGAAAAGATTTACAGTAGCTCAACTTTGGAAAATTCAACGTTTCAGCCGTATAGCTCCAGTTAAACCAATTCTTGTTTATTAATCCAATAAAAATCTAGGCCATGGATATTCAAAACACACAGAGTCAGATGCGGAAGGGCGTATTGGAGTTTTGTATCCTTTCAATCATTCGCCAGGGAGAAGTTTACCCTAGTGATCTAGTTGATCGGATGAAAGCAGCCAACCTTCATATTCTGGAAGGTACTTTGTACCCGCTGCTTACCAGGTTAAAAAACGCAGAATTGCTCACCTATCGATGGGTAGAAAGTAATAGCGGACCACCACGTAAATACTTCGTTATGACTGAAAAAGGCCTCACTTTTTACAGCGAACTCGAAAGAACCTGGAAAGAACTAGCCGATGCAGTTCAAGTGCTAACCCAACCAATAGCATCACCAGAAAACGAAAACAACCAAAACCAACCTTAACCAAGCTAAATAAACATACCATGAAAAAGGTAATTAATATAAACTTCCAAGGCAGAGTAATTCCTATTGAGGAATCGGCTTATGACGTACTGAAAGTATACGTTGAAAGCTTACGCCGCTTCTTTGCTAATGAAGAAGGAAGAGATGAAATCATCAACGACATTGAAGGTCGTATTGCAGAACTTTTTGGTGAAAGCCTTAAAAAAGGGAGCACTTGTATTACTGATGAAGATGTAAACAATATCATTAATAGTATGGGTAGACCTGAAGATTTTGAAGGTGAAGAAACTAATATGCAATCGCAATTAGGTGGCAACCAACAACAACAACAACAGCAGTCTAATTTTAACCAATACACTGAACCAGGTGCTTCAAGAGGCAGACTTTATAGAGACACCAACGAAAAAATGTTAGGCGGTGTTTGTAGTGGGATTGCAGCTTACTTTAGAATTGACCCTACCGTTGTTCGATTACTCTTTTTAGTCTTGTTTTTTGGTGGGGGATCAGGTTTCTTATTGTATTTATTGTTATGGATTATCTTGCCATCCAAGCCATTGGATCATGTAACCAGCAATAGAAGATTATACAGAAACCCAGAAGAAAAAGTGATTGCGGGTGTTGCCAGCGGTATCGCTACCTACTTTGACATAGCGGTTTGGATCCCCCGATTGATTTTTGCCTTACCATTGGTAGTAGGTATTTTTTCTTCCTTTGTTAGTTCTTTATTCTGGTTTGAATTTAATCCATTCCCTGGATTTATATTCGGCTCATTCGGTGGTACTTTGTTTGTAATCTATGCTGTATTATGGGCGGTAATTCCTGAAGCAAAAAGTGCTTCAGAGAAATTAGAAATGCGGGGGGAAAAAGTAGACTTAAATACCATAAAAAATACCATTCAAGAAGATTTAGAAGGTTTTAAAGCTCGTGCAGAAAAATGGGGAGGTGAATTCTCAGAAAAAGCGAAAGAATTTTCTTCAGAATTTAGCAGTACGGTGAACGAAAAAAGCAAACAATTTGCTTCAGAGGCAAGTAATGTTTCTAAAAAAAGCGGTAATAAATTAGCCAATGCAATTGGAATCTTATTCAAAGCATTTTTCTTATTCTTAGCAGGAATATTGGCATTCACCATTCTAGTGGCTTTATTAGGAATGATTGCAGGTAGTGTAAGTGTGTTTCCACTAAAGGATTTCTTTTTAGAAGGTTTCTGGCAGAATTTCCTTTCATGGACTACATTGATATTATTCTTATTTGTTCCAGCAATAGGTTTACTTACTTGGTTAGTTCGTAGAATTATTGGAGCAACTGCAGGTAGTAAATATTTAGGATTCACTTTTGGGGGATTATGGACACTGGGGTGGATTAGTGTAGTTCTCTTGATAGCATCTATTGCACAAAACTTTGATGCAGGTGCTAAAGATAAAGGCGATATTAAAATTGTTCAACCTACTAGTAACAAGCTAACTATAAAAGTAGCAGAGTCTAACTTTAGAGTAGTGAGAAGTAAATGGTTTAGAATGGACGGCTTATTAAGAATAGACGACGACAGTTTGGTATTAAATAATGTAAGGGTTCGCATAGCCAAAAGCACAGATTCACTTTACCGTATTAGTTATGTAAAATTCAGTAATGGATCTGATGAAGCTGCTGCTTTGAGAAATATCAATCAAATCAATTATGGTGCTACACAAGCCGATAGTGTACTTTATTTAGACCGTGGTTTTAAATTAAACAAAGGGACTAAGTTTAGAAATCAAGGTGTTACAGTAACCATTTTTGTTCCAGTAGGAAAGAAAATAGAAATTGATGATAATGTTTCGAGAAGACTTAATCATATCAGCTTTAATTCTGGCCGCAACGACTACGATTGGGACGACGAATGGAATAATGAAGGATACGAAAGTTGGATGTCTAATCAGGAATACATTATGACTCCTGGTGGATTAGAAAGAGTAAAGAAAGCTGGAGAATTAAATGATGATGAAGAAAATGACAGCGACTCTGAGAAAAGTGCCATAGAAGAATACAAAAAAAGTAGAGAAGATCTACGTAAAGAATATGAGCGTAAGCAAAAAGAAGCAGAAGATTTAAAGAAAGAGTTAGAAAAACCAATTGATACTACTCGTTACCGTTATCAAAAAGTTTCAAATGTTGACCCTACTATTTCAACTCCAGTGGGTAAAACAAAAATGACCGAATCACTTGATATGATTGAGTTAGGTACAGAACTAGGAAGATTTTCCTTACTGAATTTACAATCATAAAGAAGGTTGGCACAGGTTGGAAAAAGAACCTCGTCTCTAAATTGAGATGGGGTTCTTGCTTTTTAAGGTTGTTTCGTATTGATTCACTTATTTTTGCAGCCTAATTTATTGCTCAATGAAAAACACACCTTTTACACAAAAACATATTGCCTTAGGAGCCAAAATGGCTGAATTTGCTGGATACAATATGCCCATCAGTTATACTGGAATTAATGATGAACATGCTGCTGTTAGAAAAAATGCAGGTGTTTTTGATGTAAGTCATATGGGAGAATTCATTTTAAAGGGCGACCATGCACTAGACTTAATTCAAAGGGTAACTACCAATGATGCATCAAAATTAGTTGCAGGTCAGGCTCAATATAGCTGCTTACCCAACGCTACAGGTGGTATTGTAGACGATTTAATTGTTTACTGTATAGAACCTAATAAAACCTATATGTTAGTGGTGAATGCTTCTAATATTGAGAAGGATTGGAATTGGATTAGCCAATTCAATACCCAACAAGTAGAAATGCATAATATTAGTGATAAAACCTGTTTATTGGCCATACAAGGTCCAAATGCAACAAAAATATTACAACCCTTGACAGAGTTGGATATCATGAATTTGAAATACTACACTTTTGTAAAAGGGACATTTGCGGGGGTAGAGAATGTATTGATTAGTGCCACTGGATATACCGGATCAGGTGGTGTAGAAATTTATTTTGAAGACAGCAATGGTGCAGCAGATAAAATTTGGGATGCTATTTTTGAAACTGGAGGTCCACAAGGATTAAAACCTATTGGATTAGGTGCAAGAGATACTTTAAGACTAGAAATGGGCTATTGCTTATATGGCAATGATATCGATGATACCACTTCTCCATTAGAAGGAGGGCTAGGTTGGATTACTAAGTTTACAAAAGATTTTACTGCTAAGGCTATTATTGAAAAACTAAAAGCTGAGGGCGTACAACGTAAATTAGTAGGATTTGAAATGTTAGAAAGAGGTATACCTCGCCACGATTACTTAATAAAAGATGCTACAGGCAATACTATTGGAAAAGTAACAAGTGGCACACAAGCTCCTTCATTAAACAAAGCTATTGGGTTAGGCTATGTTGCAGTATCACATACAGCTATTGATTCTGAAATTTATATTGATATAAGAAATACTTTAGTAAAAGCAAAAGTGGTTAAAGCGCCCTTTGCTTAATTGTATTTAATCCAATAATTCTTAGGCTTTTTCGTTCTAATAGAATGAGAAAGCCTTTTGTTTTTTTAGTGCTATTGATTATTTCTGCTGGATTCACTAGTTGCTTTAGAAAAGGTAGTGAAAGTGGGGTAGCCTCTTATTATGCAGACAAATACGATGGAAGAAAAACCAGTAATGGCGAAATATTTAGACAACGTAAACTAACTGCTGCACATAAAACCTTGCCATTTGGCACCAAAGTAAAAGTAACCAATCTAAGTAACGGCCAATCAGTTAAAGTTCGTATTAATGATAGAGGGCCTTTTATTCAAGGTAGAATCATCGATTTAAGTAAAAAAGCAGCAAAAAAAATTGATTTAGTAAATACAGGTGTAACCAAAGTAACTATTCGCTATTAAATTGCAGAACAATTTTAATTGTGTCTTCTCCAATAAAATGATACCCATACTCATAACAATAAGTCAATAGTTTACTTTTTGATCTTTTTTGTTGATGCGTAAAATAAGCCATACTAAATCCCTTGAGGTATAATTCACTTAAAGGGATGATTGCTCCTGTTCTATTCACTTCAAATAAATCAGAGAGTATTTTCCTGTTTCGCATCAACAAGCCATTGACTCTTCTCATATAATTAGTTCTATCGCCGTACAAAAGATTATGGTAACTACTTCTACAATGATTATTACAAAATTTCTTGTCGGTTCTCCCTGCAATTTTTTTAGTACAATGCAAACATTGTTTATAACTCTCTTGCATAAAAAATAATTGATTCTTAGTGTTTGAAAATAAAAAACAATTCTAATTGTAGTAGATGTAGAAATACTATATCAGACCCGCATTTTAACGGTTCAGAATGGTATACAAACGTTTGCAAACGTTTATAAACGCTAGTAGATGTTTAAAATAGGGTGTTAACCAAATGGACGAATCATATTTGTTGAGTTAACGGCAGTACGCACTGCTTTATTTACCAAATTTTAAACTGAACCGTTATGAACGCAGTTAAAAACAAAGTCCAATTAATTGGAAATCTAGGACAAGATCCAGAAATTAAATCAATTGGCGAAGACAAAAAAGTAGCTCACTTAAGTGTAGCAACAAATGAAAATTACAAAAATGCCAAAGGTGAAAAAGTAACTGAAACCCAGTGGCACAATGTAGTAGCATGGGGTAAGCTGGCAGATATTGCCGAAAAATACTTGGTAAAAGGTACCGAGGTTGTGATTGAAGGCAAACTGATCAATCGCAATTACACCGATAAGCAAGGAGTAAAAAGGTATGCAACCGAAGTACAAGCAAACGAACTGCTTATATTAACTAAAAAAGCTTGATTACAATCCCCCCAATTCAGCAATACCTTATTATATCAGTAGATGCAGCAAAGATCCCCATCCGAAACTGCACTACTGGTAATAAGGGTATTTAAGCTGATTAGTTGTAGTAAGGACTAATCATAAAGTAAACAACTGGACCAGTTACCGCTACATAAAACCACAAAGGCCAGGTTATTCTTGCCAATTTCTTATGTGCTGGAAACTCACTTGTTAATCCACGATACGCAGTAAACAAAATAAAAGGTAAAATAACTGCTGCTAAAATGATATGCGTAATCAAGATAATTAAATATACTATCCGCAAACTACCAACCGCAATTTTCTCTGCATCGTCTACGATACCGTCATGATTGGTATCCCCAAATTTTGCTTCCCCAGCTAATAAATGATGTGCTATATACGATAATAAAAAAAGGATTGATAGCACTAAAGCCGTCATCATGAATTTCTTATGCAATTCATAGTTTTTCTTTTTAACAGCAATCAAAGCTGCTACTAATACCACGGCAATAGTAGCATTTACAAACGCATTGATGGTTGCAAAAATATGTACATCGAATCCTAGCTCTAAGTCTAGTTTAAACTTACTAAGTACAACTACAACAAAAAATACCACCAAAGAAAATATGCCAATTAACCAATTGGCCATACGGTCATTCTTTGCAATACTAGGTTTAAGCATGTTCTATCTTTTTATTTTTTATCCATTGATTTTTCTTCTTCCCTGCATATAAACAACAAAAAATATAATTGCAGATACAATAATTAACCAAAGCCAACTCAGATCCAAAATTTTTCTGAATATTCCGCTCTTTTTTGTGCCGTCCTTTTCTAACATTAATAGTCCAATATCCCTTGCCAATTTTTTCATTTCTGAGCTATCTAAACCATTGTAATACCCTCTTACTTTATGAGCTCTATCTATTAAAACAAATCTACTAGTATGAACAAAGTCTGGACTCACCGGCTCCTCACTAAACTGATCTACTTTTAACTCTTCAAATGCAAATTGATAAATATCTTTTTTATTTCCTGTTAAAAACCACCAATTATCATGTATCACATCAAACCGATCAGCGTATTTTTTTAATACAGAAACAGAATCATTTTCAGGATCCACGGTAAAAGACATGAAATGAACTATGGAAGTATCAATCTTGTTGCGAACATTACCGCCTTTCTTAAAAGATTGCTGTAATGTTGACATATTTATAGTAAGCCTTGGGCAAATACTCCTACAACTGGTAAAAAAGAAATCCGCTACAATAATTTTACCTTGTGGATCATATAAACTTACACTGTCACCTAGCTGATTTCTAAGTTTTATATTTTTGGTTGTATGCCATATAGTATCAGTTACAGACTTCCCCTTTTCTACTTTGGTTATTACTGTATCTAATAAATAATGCCTAGGCATAACCACTGCAGTCTCACTAGCATTTTTTAACCAGAGATAACAAGAAATTGGAACACCTAATGCTACCAGTAAACCAAGTATAGATTTCTTTTTCATAACTGTATTAATAAAAAACCATCGCAATGCAGCGATGGTTCATTAATGAATAAAATATATTCTGACTAATAAATAAAACTAGTGGCTAGCTTTTTTACCATCCTTAGAAGTTTCATGTTTATCAGCTGCGCCATGCGCTTTTTTCTCTACTTTAATGGTGCTTTGCTCTTTAAAGTAAGGATCATATGTATTACGCAAGTTTTTAAAGGAGTTACCATCGTATAAAAAGGCAATAATAAACCAAATAAATAAAGCCAAAGGTACTACGATTGTCATGATAAGGTTCTTCATTTCATGTTTTAAGTGCATGAAATAAGCCACGATATAAAAGGCTTTTGCCATCATCAAGATAACTATGGTTCCTTTCAAAGCCAACCTAAGGCCTTCGCTAGTTAATGGAATATCAATCATCCAAAAACCAATTAATAATTCAATAATGGTTAGTACTGTAAGAATGACCGTGATACGGATTACTTCTTTGGTTCCTCCACCTGCATGTTCGTTATGCTCTGCTGTATGTGACATAAAATAATATTAGCTATGAATAAGTTAATTAAATCAAATAGAAACAAGTAAATACAAATACCCAAACTAAGTCTACAAAGTGCCAGTATAATCCAGCTTTTTCAATCATTAAGTAATGACCTCTTT
This sequence comes from Sediminibacterium sp., assembly GCF_051860225.1. GTDB lineage: Bacteria > Bacteroidota > Bacteroidia > Chitinophagales > Chitinophagaceae > Sediminibacterium. The sequence goes on along the minus strand of NZ_JBHYEI010000001.1, from coordinate 1,159,104 downwards.
CTTCAAACTTATTGGTCATTGCCATTATTAGCATAATGATATTAATGATTACACCAGAAAATACGTGGAAGCCATGGAATCCAGTAATAGTAAAGAAATAGTTGGTAAAGTTAGTTGAAGAAGCCGTTCCATCATGGTTTAAAAATGGATTACTACCCCACCAAGCACCTTCATGGTGTAAGTGGTTCCACTCCCATGCCTGGCAAGACAAGAAGGCGATACCTCCAATAATAGTCCAGATAAGATTTTTAACTACCCCTTTTTTATCCATATTATGACCAGCCTGTACAGCCAAAACCATTGTAACAGAGCTAATGATCAGAATAAAAGTCATAATACTCACAAACACCAATGGGGCATTCATGCCCTCTGGAGAAAATGGAAAACTTTTAAATACTTCGTTAGGGTCAGGCCATCCATTGGTAGAAAAACGAATGGTGCCGTATGATATCAAGAATGCTCCAAAAGTGAAGGCATCACTCATGAGAAAATACCACATCATTACTTTGCCGTACTCTACGTTGAAGGGACTCTTACCTCCACTCCATGATTTAGTGGTAGGTGCTGTTGCAGTTGTTGCCATGTTAAAGTAAAATTTCGTACACAAAAGTATTGGCTAGAGTTGAAAAAAGGTGCATAAAACACAACTTTTTTGTAATTAGCTAATCCAATTGTAAAAGATGAATAAATAAATCCAAAGTATATCTACAAAATGCCAGTAAGTACCCACCAATTCAATGGATAAACTACTGTAATTTTTAACACTACTTACATACGCTTTAATAAACATAACCATTAATGCAATTACTCCGCCTAGTACGTGAAGCATATGCAATCCGGTAATAACAAGTAAAAAGGATGCAGCAGAATTACTTCTAGCACCTGTTAAAGCTATATTTCTAGCTTCTAAATCCATAAAACCTAAAATCTGCAATCCCATAAAAACCAATCCCAAAATAGCTGTTACTGTAATTAACATTCTATAACGGCTCATTTCTCTTGCTTTAAACGCTTTTGCAGCTAAATGAATCGTTACGCTACTTAGTATGATTACTAATGTAGAGTACATGAAAACAACTGGCAAATCAAATTCTAGCCAGCTGCTTTGATTCTTTTTTACAATATAGGCGCTAGTTAAACCAGCAAACATCATAATGATACTACCCATTGCCACCCATAAAGTAAATTTATGTGGGTGAATTCTTTTGGGTGCTTCATTTGCTATCGTACTCATTTTAATTTTTTTAAATGGTTAACCAATTTTATCCGCCAGTAATGCGAGCAAAACTATCGGCAAATAAATATAACTACTGAACATCACTCTCCTAGCTGCTTTCACATCCATTTCTTTATACAATCGTGCACTTTGAAAAACCATAAATAAATTACAAGCTAATACAATCCACAAGCTGGTTATTCCCGTTAAACCAATAAAATAGGGAACCATACCTATTGGAATCATTAAAACAGAATACATGATGGTTTGAATAGCGGTGAACTTGGTAGGTCCTTTATCTGCTGGTAGTAATTTGAAGCCAGCTTTAGAATAGTCTTCATGTGCTACCCAAGCAATTGCCCAAAAATGGGGGAATTGCCACAAAAATTGCATACCAAACAAAACCCAGCCTCCTATTGAAAAATCATCATTGCCTGCAACCCAACCAATTAAACAAGGTAATGCACCTGGCAAAGCTCCTATCAATACTGCAATAGAATTAATCTTTTTAAGTGGGGTATAAATAAACGCATACAAGAATAAACTAAATGCAGATACTAAGGCAGAAGATAAATTAAAGAAATACCACATCATACCAACCCCTACAATGCCTGCAATAATTGCGAAAGTATATGCTTCATTTTGACTCATGCTACCATTAGCTACTGGTCTTTTAGCAGTGCGCTTCATCATCGCATCAGTGTCTTTCTCAACTGCTTGATTAATGGCGTTGGCGCTACCTGTAATCAGCATTCCAGCCAAAAACAGTAATAATATCATGTACCAATTATACTCAACTACTTTAGGGGCTAGCAAATAACAAATCACACAAGAGAACACTACTGTAAAGCTTAAAGTAAACTTTATCAACAACATATAGTCTTTAACTTTTGCTGCTAAAGAAAAACTTTGGCTTTCTAACTTATGCTCACTGGATTTTGTCATTCCGTCCTTATAGTTTAAAAACAATGCTCCCGTTATCCGGGAGCATTGAAGTATTTCAACTGAATAAAAAATTACTCAGCAAATTATTATTAGTGACTACTTTCATCGGCTCCCACCGGTGTAGTCTGGGAAATGAATTCTTTACCATCTTTACCGTAATCATAAGCCCAACGATGTACTTCAGGAATCTCTCCTACCCAGTTTCCATGACCAGGATTAACAGGTGTAGTCCACTCTAAAGTATTTGAACCATAAGGGTTTTGTGTAGTTACTTTTCTTCCTTTAAAAACAGAGTAGAAGAAGTTAAACAAGAACAATAACTGCGCTGCAAATACAATCATTGCAACAGTGCTAATGAATCTGTTTAATTCAGCAAATTGCTTGAAGCTTTCCCATACACTATAGTCATAATATCTTCTTGGCATACCTGCTAAACCTTGGTAGTGCATTGGCCAGAAAATCATGTATGCTCCAGCTAAAGTAATCCAAAAGTGTAGGTAAGAAAGGGTATTATTCATGTAACGACCGTACATTTTAGGGAACCAGTGGTAAATACCCGCAAACATTCCAAACATACTAGCAACACCCATTACAATGTGGAAGTGTGCAATTACAAAATAAGTATCGTGTAAGTGAATATCTAACGCAGAGTTACCTAACCAAATACCAGTTAAACCTCCAGAGATAAATAAGCTCACAAAACCAATTGAGAACATCATACCAGGAGTAAAGCGAATATTACCTCTCCATAATGTGGTTAACCAGTTGAATACTTTAATAGCAGAAGGTACCGCAATTAATAAGGTAAGTAATACAAACACCGAACCAAGGAAAGGATTCAACCCTGTTACAAACATATGGTGCGCCCAAACCAAGAAAGCTAATATGGCAATCGCAAACAATGATCCAACCATGGCCATGTAACCGAAGATAGGCTTGCGAGAGTTTACAGAGAGGATTTCAGAAGCCATACCCATTGCTGGTAAAAGAATGATATATACTTCAGGGTGTCCTAAGAACCAGAACAAGTGTTGGTAAAGAATCGCACTACCACCTTCGTTAGGTAATGCACCAACCCCATTAATAAATATGTCTGATAAATAGAAGCTAGTTCCAAAATTCCTATCGAAAATCAATAAGATAAAACCAGAGAATAATACGGGGAATGATAATACTCCTAATACTGCAGTGAAGAACAATGCCCAGATAGTTAAAGGCAAACGAGTCATACTCATTCCCTTTGTACGCATGTTCAAAATGGTAGCAATATAGTTTAAACCTCCTAATAAAGAAGATACTACAAACAATGCCATTGCTATTAACCATAAATCCATACCAGTTCCAGAACCTGGAGATGCTGAAGCCAATGCACTTAATGGAGGATAAGCCGTCCATCCACCACTGAATGGTCCAAACTCAACAAACATAGAAGATAACATCACAATGCTTGCTGCAAAAAAGAACCAATAGCTCAACATATTCATAAATGGAGAAGCCATGTCTCTTGCTCCAATTTGCAATGGAATTAAGAAGTTGGCAAAAGTTCCACTTAATCCTGCGGTTAATACAAAGAATACCAATACAGTTCCGTGTGTAGTAACCAAAGCATAATACGCATCTGGGGTAATTTTACCACCTTCAGCCCATTTACCTAAAATATCTTCCAACCAAGGAAAACTTGCTTCAGGATAACCTAACTGTAAACGGAAAAGTACACTCATTAAACCACCCAATACTGCCCAAACCATGCCTGTAATCAGGAATTGCTTAGCAATCATTTTATGGTCCATGCTAAAGACATACTTCGAAATAAATGTCTCATGGTGATGCTCATGATGATGATCACCATGCGCTTCGTGATGTAAACCTGCTCCAGCAGGTGCGTGTAATACGGCTTCGTTACTCATACACTGATTCTTTATTAGTTATTACAACCTAGTTTAAACTTGGTTGTTTGTTGTTCTATAATTTGGCGGTAACTTTTGATGCTAGTTCAACAGGCTTAGCTACTAATTTTACCGTATCTTTTTTTGCGTTTGCTGGATCTTTATCAGGAAAAGCAGAATAGTAATAAGGTGATTGACCAGCCATTTTAGCATCATATTCTGCTTGATCTAATACTTCAATAACACCCTTCATAGAATAGTGACTATTTCCACACATTTGGTCGCAACTAATTTCAAATTGAAAATCAGGATTTCCTGTTTTCTCTTTCATTTCTTTTGTTGTGTATTTAGGAGTAAACCACATAGTTGTAGGAATACCAGGAACAGCATCCATCTTCATTCTAAAATGAGACAAACCCACATCATGAATAACATCTCTTGAACCAATGATTAATTTTACTGGACGTCCTTTAACTAAGTACATAGTTTGTTCCATTACTAAGTCATCATGCCCTAGTTGGTCATCCCATATTAAACCAAGAGAGTTAGATGCATTATCAATGTTCTTATAATACTTTTTACCAAATGCGCCGTCTTTACCTGGGTAACGGAAAATCCATCCAAACTGTTTACCAGTAACTTCAACTACCATTGCTTCTTTTGGCGCTTCACCAGTAAACAAGAACCAGTTTCTCAAACCAATTACCACTAAAACAGTTAACACAATGGCTGGGATTACAGTCCAGATAGCTTCTAACTTGTTACTATGTGCAAAGAAGTAAACTTTTCTATTTTCATTTTCTTGGTATTTATACGCAAACCAAAAAAGAACAATTTGTGTTCCAATGAAAACAAATCCAGTTACAGCTAGTGTTAACCATAACATAGAATCTACACGCTCTCCTTCTACACTGGCTGAACCTTGAGGTAGCAATGTTTTATCGTATAACACTTCATTGCAGTACCATACTCCAATTAGTCCTAAAACCAAGAACACGACCATCAAAAAACCATTAATCTTATTGTTCTGTTTACGGCTATGCTCTTCCCCTTTCAAAATTGCCACATACTCACTTGCTTTAGAGATCTGAAAGATCACTACAAAAATGAGTAACGATACCGCGATGATTAATAAAGCTGTCATAATGCTGTATATATATTATCTAATGTCTAACAAAAATTAAATTAAACGTGTTCACTATACTTGGTGAATTACACTTTCTTTAAGGTATGGATGATATTTAGCAATCAATGGCTTTTTAGATAGAGCAGTACCTACAAATAAAATCATTGCTCCTACAAAAAACGCTAGTATACCAAAATCTAACCAGCCCAATGAAACGTGTTCCTTCATCAAAGAGCCCATTACCATTTGATAGAAATCAATCCAATGTCCAAAGATGATTAAAACTGCCATAAATGTTACCAATGTGTAATTTCTCTTAGCAGAACGCTTCATCAGAATCAACAAAGGACATAAGAAGTTTACAATAAGGTTAAAGAAGAAAATTCCTTTATATGCGCCTTGTGTTCTATGTTTAAAGTAAACAGTTTCTTCAGGAATGTTCGCATACCAAATCAACATATACTGAGAGAACCATAAATAAGTCCAGAAAATAGAGAAGGCAAACATAAATTTACCAATATCATGTAAGTGTTCTTGACTGGTTAATTCTAAATACCCTTTGTTCTTTAAGTAAATTACCCAAAGCGCAATCAATGACATGCCAGCAACGAATGAGCTTACAAAAGTATACCAGCTATACATGGTAGAATACCAGTGTGCATCAATACTCATCATCCATAACCAAGGAACAGTAGATCCTACGGTTAAACCAAACCATACAGTGAACATGGCTGTTCTTACAGTACCTCTGTGGATGAATTTCTCACTGGTTTCGCGATCCATTGGACCAGCATCAGCTTCATCATTTAATTTGCGAATTCTCCAGCCTAAAAAGCTCCACAAGGCAATGGTCAATGTAGTCCAGATTACAAAGAAAGTAGGATTTAAGAAACCTGCTTTCCCTTTTAAGATAGGATCGGCAGCAACTGCTTCCGTATCTAACCAATGGTAGATATGGTGTTTATGTCCAAAAACGATATACAATAACACTGCAAAAGTGATGGCACCAAAAATGGGCACCAACGTAGAAATTGCTTCTGGAATACGACGAAAGGTTTGGGTAAACCCAGCTTGCGCCAAAGTAGTAACAGAAATAAAGAACATGCTGGCATTACAAATTAATGTCCAGAAAATAGTATTGTACATTAGTGTTCCCCAGAAATGCACTTGTTCGTGCTCATCGGAACTAAAACCTTTGGTGAACATTCCATACAGTAATGCAGCCAAGCCCAAGCCAATCAAGGCATAAGACCAGGTTTTCATTTTTCCGGGAACTTCAAATTGTGTTCTTAAAGATGCCATTGTTACTCTTTTAGTTCAGTTAGTATTGATCCTATTAGCAGGACCATTTGCTAAATTTATTTTGTTGTTGCAGTAGCGTCTGCTGCCGGAGCAGGAGCTGCTTTTGCTTTACTTGCCTGTTGTTTTGCTTTGATGTAAGCAATTACTTGCCAACGTTGTTTACGACTTAACTGAGAAGCATATGAACCCATCAAGTTTTTACCATATGCCAATGAATAGAACATTTGACCAGCAGGCATAACAGAAACGACAGGGTCTCCAATCAGATTCTTTGGCTGAGCTGGATAAGGTCCTTTCCCATCATTATAAATTGGTCCATTACCTTTTAAGTCAGTTCCATGACAAATACCACAATTAATTAAATACAAACGCTCTGCTTCTTCCATATCGGTTTTACTTAAAGAATCGTATGGGTTAGGAACAGCCTTAGATGCTGTATAATTAGTAGTATCACCTGACTTATCCATTGGGATATGGAAAGGCATGTCTTCTTCGCGAGAAATAGTACCTGCAACAGGAAGACTTGTGTAATTAATTCCTTTCTCTGCCAAATTACTATGGTCAGCATAAGACTCGTAAGCACGGCTATAAGCCATATCTGGCATATAAATAGTACCAGGTGTACGCTTAACATCACTGCATGCAGTTAATGCTAATGCCGCAGTTAAAGAAGCTATGATTAATGTATTCTTCATGATTCGTTAATTCTAAGTGTTCTACAATTAAGCGGCAACAATTTGTTTTTCTTCAAAAGGCATTTCATCCTTATCGTATCTACCTAACCACCAACCATCTTCAGCAACTTCAACCTTGGTTTCTAAAGCACCATTGCTTTGTAAAAATGCTTGTAAATCGTCGGTATTGGTTTTATCGGTACACTCTATAACCATTACAAAAAGGTCATCGGTTGCACGAGCATGAAAATGATGCTTCTTTACAAACGGAGCCAATTGACATAAGTAGCAAAAGGTTAGTACCATTCCTACCGCTGCAAATAATACAGTCAACTCAAACATGATAGGAATCCAAGCTGGTAGTGCAAAGTGTGGCTTACCACCAATGTTCAAAGGCCAATCTTTGGTAAAAATCCAACTGATAGAGCTTAATGCAGTAGCAGTTCCTGTAATACCATAAATAAATCCTGCAGTGTGTAAGCTGGTTTCACGCAAACCCATTGCATGGTCTAAACCATGAACAGCAAATGGCGTGTAAACATCATGGATTTTGTAACCTGCAGTACGTACTTTTTTTACTGCTGGAAATAAAACTGCTTCGTCATCAAAACAGCCTACTACAAATTTCTTTTTTGCCATACTTTATTTTTTGTCTGCAATTGCATCGCTGCAAGCGCAGTAAATAATTTTAATCATTTACCAAGAGCCACAAACAGGTTAACTATTAGTGATGCGCATGTTCGTGCACAAACTCTTCTAGTTTTTGTTCTTCTATATTTGCCATTTGGTTTTTATATCCTTCACCGGTAGTCTTCAATACATACTTAATTTCTGCAATTGCAATTACTGGGAAGTATTTAGCGAATAAGAAGAAGCAAGTAAAGAACAATCCAAATGTTCCAGCATAGAAACCGATTTCCCAAATAGTTGGGCTATAGTATACAGACCAGCTAGAAGGTAAGTAATCACGATACAAAGAAGTTACAATGATTACGAAACGCTCGAACCACATACCAATATTTACGATGATGCTCATGAAGAAGGTAACAAAAATATTTCTTCTCATTTTGCGGAACCAGAAGATCTGAGGACTCAATACGTTACAAGCCATCATACCCCAATAGCTCCAACCATAAGGTGAGAACAAGTAAGCACGGCTGTACCAGAATGTATATCCTTCATATTTATTTTGGCTATACCAACCCATGAACAATTCTGTTAAGTAAGCAATACCTACAATTGAACCGGTTAATACAATTACTTTATTCATTGCTTCTATGTGACCGATGGTTACATAGTCTTCCATTGCAAATACTTTACGAACAATAATCATTAGGGTTTGCACCATGGCGAAACCAGAGAAGATTGCACCCGCAACGAAGTATGGAGGGAAGATAGTAGTATGCCATCCAGGAATTACGGATGTAGCAAAGTCAAAAGATACGATGGTGTGAACCGACAATACTAGCGGTGTACTCAATCCCGCCAATACTAGAGAAAGACTCTCATGGCGCTGCCAATGTTTGGTAGAACCAGTCCAACCAAAAGAAGCAATACCATATAAACGCTTACGTAATTTAGTAAAAGCACGATCTCTTACAGTAGCGAAGTCAGGAATCAAGCCTGAATACCAGAACAAAAGAGACACGGTAAAGTAAGTAGAGATCGCAAATACGTCCCACAACAATGGTGAGTTAAAGTTTACCCACAATGGACCACGTGAGTTAGGGTAAGGCAATACAAAGAAAGCCATCCATACTCTACCCATATGGAAGATAGGGAACTGACCCGCACACATTACCGCGAAAATAGTCATCGCTTCTGCAGCACGGTTTACCCCTGTTCTCCATCCCTGACGGAATAACAATAAAATCGCAGAAATCAAGGTACCGGCGTGACCAATACCAACCCACCAAACGAAATTGGTGATATCCCATCCCCAACCCACTGTTTTATTTAAGTTCCACTGACCTATACCATATGTTACTTCACGGTATACGCTATAGACACCAAACATGAGTAAGGCAACAGCAATATAAAAACCTACATACCATAATTTGGTAGGCTTGGCTTCAATAGGGCGAACTATGTCTTCTGTTACCTGCTTGTATGTTTTATCTCCATACACCAGTGGTTCCCTGAGCTGTGATTCGTACTTTAAATGCATCTGTTCTTATTTTGGTCCTTGATCTGCCCGAAGGCAGCATCTGGTTATTTCAATTTCAAAAAATTATCCGTGTGCTTTTTCTGTTTTTGCTTCAGCAGCTTCGTGATGAGGCATATCATCTGTGTTTCTTACTTTAGCCAGATAAGTAACCCCAGGTAATACGTGCAATTGCTCTAATACATAGAATTGACGATTAGGATTTTCTTGTCTTGCTATTGTGATAGCACTTTCCTTGCTGTTTGCATTACCAAAAGTAATCGCATTGGTAGGACAAGCTTGTTGACAAGCTACTTTGACATCACTATCACTTAATGGACGGCTGTCTTTTTTCGCTTTTAACTTGCCTTCTTGTAAACGTTGAACACAGAAAGAACATTTTTCAATTACCCCTCTTGCACGAACGGTAACATCAGGATTTAACACCATTCTGGTTAAATCGTCGTTCATATCTAAAACAACATCGTTCACCACACCTTTTTGGTTGTCGCCAAAGCTATCAGAGCCAGTGTAATCAGCCCAGTTGAAACGACGTACTTTATAAGGACAGTTGTTGGCACAATATCTAGTACCAATACAACGGTTATAAGTCATTTGGTTTAATCCCTCACTGCTATGGTTGGTTGCAGCAACCGGACAAACGTTTTCACAAGGTGCGTTATCGCAGTGCTGACACATTAATGGTTGGAAAACTACATTTGGATTTTCTAAATCGCCACTGTAGTAACGATCAATTCTTAACCAATGCATTTCGTGACCACGTAATACTTCTGGCTTACCTACAACAGAAACGTTGTTTTCTGCATTACATGCTACTACGCAAGCACCGCAACCAGTACAAGTATTTAAGTCAACACTCATTCCCCATTTAATACCTGGTCTTTCAAACACAGGATATAAGGTTCCTTGAGATTCAAATTTTTCTAAACCACCCCAAGGTTTTAATTCTTTATCACGCTCTTCGCGGATTTCAGTTGGGTGGTGTTTATAAGCAGCTAAACTCAATTCTTTAACAACTTCAGTACGATTACCTTGCTCAGTATCGTAACGGCTATGTGTTTGAGTTAATGCTACAGGATAAGTTTCTTCAGTTAAGGTTAAGGTTACATCTCCATTAGAGAAATTTACAGAAGAACCACTTAATGCTGCTAAAGGAAATGCATTTTTACCTACTCCAGCAGCAGATTTACCTACTTTTTCGCCACGGCCATAACCTACCGCAATACCTACTGTTTCAGGATGTGTACCAGGTACAATCAAAGCAGGTAGTTCAATAGATTTTTGACCTATGGTAACTTTTACCACTTTTTTTGGAGGATTAACTTCATATGCATCGGCTTGACCACCATTGCTGATATCAATACCTAATAAGGTTTTAGCCATTGCTGGAGAAACCACTAAGTAGTTATCCCAAGTAGCTCTTGTAACTGGATCTGGTAATTCTTGTAACCATGGGTTACTTGCACCTTGACCAGCACCAATACCCACTTTTTCGTATAATACTAATTCTACTTTACCGCCTTTCTTAGAAGAAGAAGCTGCAGCCAATGCACCTGCAACAGCAGCACCATTAAAGTTTCCAGCACTGACTGATGAATCACCTAAAGCAACTACACCATCTTGTAAAGCTTTATCCCAACCATTAATACCACCTAATTTAGCAGACCAAAAATTCTTTAAATAAGCTAAATAGTCTTCAGTGGCGCCACTCCATTTTAATAGACTGTCTTGCCACTGACGTGTTTTGAAAAGAGGATAAATCGTTGGTTGAATAAAAGAGAAGTGTCCAGTTTTTGCTTCTGCATCACCCCAACTTTCTAAGAAATGGTTATCAGGTAAAACGAACTTACATAATTCAGCGGTTTCGTCTACTTTACCTGCAAATGATACAGTTGTTTTCACTTTAGCTAATCCAGCTTTAAACTGATCAGCAGCAAACCAGCTATAAGCAGGGTTTGCTCCGTGGATTAACAAAGTTCCTACAGAACCAGCATTCATATCGGCTACGAGTTGAGCAAAATTGGCATCAACACCAGCACGTGTATTTAATAAAACACCCCAGTTGATGGTAGAACCACCCGCACCAATGGCGTTATTAATGGCATTTACAATAATTTGAACATTTACATCATTGCTTCCTGCAACAACTAAAGCAGCACCCTTATGTGTATTCAATGCTTTTGCAGCAGCTTCAATGCCCGCTTTTAATTTTGCATCAGCAATACCTGTAACACCAGTACCATTTACTGCACTCAATAAAGCAGCAGCAATAGCAAGGGTTTCAGAAGGACGGTGTAAATATTTTTCGTCTGCGTTAGATCCAGTTAATGAAGCAACAGATTCAAAATGAATATGCTTGCTCATGGTAGGATTCTTCTCATCTAATTTTTTACCAGTCGCATATTGCTTGGAAAACTCCACAGGATTTAACCAAGTACCTAAGAAATCTGCACCTAAGCTTACAATGGCTTTTGCATTTTCAAAATGGTAAGAAGGTATGCCACGAACACCGTTAGTAGCTTCATTAGCCAATAACATGGCACTGTATGAAACCGCATCATATGTAACGTGCTTGCTTCCTGGATATTTAGCCAAGAACTGCGCAATTACTGCTTTTGTAGATGGAGAGTTAATTGTGCTGGTTAACAAAACAATATTACCGCCCATTTGAGCAGCAACCGCTTTATCAGCAGCTTCAAAAGTTACTTCCTTGCCATCAATGGTAGGGAAACGTAAACGTGAAGTATCATATAAATCAAGTACAGAAGCTTGAACACGAGCAGATGTACCTCCTTTAGTAATAGGACAAAGATCGTTCCCTTCAATTTTTATGGGTCTGCCATCACGTACTTTAGCCAATATGCTTACTGTATCGCCGTCTTGTACATAAGTAGTTGCATAGTATTTAGAAATACCAGGCACAACGTCTTCAGGCTTATTAGCAAATGGGATGGCCTTTTTTACAGGCATTTCACAACTTGCTGCGGCAGCTGCTGCAGCAGTACTGAAACCTAAGTATTTCAAGAAGTCGCGACGGGGAGCCTTTGCTTCGAGAAAGCTTTTGCTTTCATCTTCTACAATAGGTAGTTCTTCATTGAATTCGTCTTTTACATCCTTGTTAAACGCTGCAGACTGATTCAGCTCTCCAAAACTTTGCCAGTGCTTTTTTTGCTCCATAATTATTGATTAACAGTTGGAAACCGATGAACAATTTCCACGTTCGAATGATATATTTAAAACAACCCTTTTAACTTTTAAAATCTAGTAGTGACATTTCTGACACTCGGTACCACCAATTTTTTCAACAGTGATTCCTTTGGTGCTATCGATTTTACCACTTTTTAAATCTGCATGGTATTTTTCATAGATGCTGTAGAAACCATTGTCTTTAAACTGAACCTTTGTTTCACGGTGACAGTTAACACACCAACCCATACTTAAATCGCTGAACTGCTTAACCTCACCCATTTTTTGGATTTCTCCATGGCAAGTTTGACAAGCAACTTGTCCTGCTTTTACGTGCTGAGCATGGTTAAAATAAACGTGATCAGGTAAGTTGTGGATACGAACCCACTCAATTGGCTTTGCCTTGCTCGGATCCCAAGGTTTACCCTCTTCAAATCCTGCGTATTTGTATAGTTTCTTAATTTCTGCAGTACCATCAACTTCTTCACCCGCTTCATTGTAGATTTTCTCCCCTTTATATTCATTGATAGCTTGGTGACAGTTCATACAAACATTTACAGAAGGGATTGTAGCTTGCTTTCCTTGAGCAGCGCCTGTATGACAATATTGACAGTTGATTTGGTTAGTGCCAGCATGGACTGCGTGTGAATAGTAAATAGGTTGTTCTGGCTGATAATCCTGACTTCTTCCATAAGCCATAGCGCCTTTTGTAGTTAAGTATCCACCCACTACAAACAAAACAACCGTAACCATTGCTATATAAGCTTTATTTCTCCAGAAAGGAATTGGCTCAAGTGCAGGCTGACCAGTCTTGTCATCAGCTAATTTTTTAAGATTAGAGTTGACTTGTAACATGATCAAAGCCACGACAGCTAAAATCAGGGTTAAAATACCAAATAACAAAGAGTTATCCGCTTCTACATTTGCAGCAGCTCCAGCACCTTCACCTGCAGCAGGAGCTTTAGAAGGATCAGGCACACTGTTAATGTAGGTAAGGATTGCATCAATTTCAGCATCCTTTAAAGTAGGGAAAGCGTTCATCGCAATTTTATTGTACTCATTGTACAAGTTAACTGCATAAGGGTCTCCTGTTTTTAGGTATGCTGAACTGTTTCTAATCCAAGAGTACAAGTTTTCCTTACTGGACCAACGAGACTCAACCCCTGCTAGCGCAGGACCTGTTAATTTCTTATGTGGAGCATGACAAGACGCACAATTGGCGCTAAAAAGCGCTTTACCGTCCTGGGCATTGGCGGCTACACTGAAACACAGACTCACAAAAAATAAAAAAGCGGCAATGCTGGCTTTTGCTATGGATCTAGACAATATCATATGCACAACGATGGTTCTGGTGTGGAAAAATATCCGTAAACGGAGGCAAAAATATGATACGATTGTGACAATTACGCAATAGGGAAAAAATTTTTTTATTCATAGGTCGTATATATCTATAATGAATTAACAAAAGAATACGATTTGATTGTCCTGAATTGATTTTTTTAAAGCACTTTTGCAGCCATGCTGCATCGTTTAAAAAATAAATGGCAGGTAAGCTGGCTTCAGTTTACCCTCATCTTTACCACATTTGCGTTAGGAGGTAGTTTATGTGGATACTTGGGTAGACAACTACTTTCTTTAACCACTTTAGAGCGTGGGATTATTTATTTTATGATATACGTTGTAGTGGTGACCATACTTTGGCCCTTCTGTGTTTTATTGGTCAGTGTGCCGTTTGGTCAATTTAGTTTTTTCAAACGTTACCTAGGTAGAATTAAGGACAAAATGACCAAAAAAAAATAGTACATGTTTAAATTGGCCATATTTGCTTCAGGAGCAGGATCTAATGCAGCCAAAATAATTGAACATTTTGCTGGTAACAAGGCAGTTATAATCGACCTAATTGTTTCTAATAAAAAAGAAGCGGGGGTTTTGGGGATTGCAGCTGCAGCTAACATAGAAACCCTAATTATAAATAGAAGCAGGTTTTATGAAACTGCCGATTTTGTGAATGAACTAAAATCAAGAGGAATCGATTTTATCGTTCTTGCAGGTTTTCTATGGAAGATTCCTGAAACATTAATTGATGCTTTCCCAAATCGTATTGTGAATATTCATCCAGCATTATTGCCGAAATATGGAGGCAAGGGAATGTATGGCAATTTTGTGCATGAAGCGGTAATTGCCGCAGGAGAAAAAGAGAGCGGCATCACTATACATTATGTAGATGCTCATTACGACGAGGGCGATATTATTTTTCAAGCTAAATGTAACATAGACAATACAGATACCCCTTCTAGTTTAGCTGCTAAAATACATGCACTAGAGCATGCGCATTTTCCAATAGTGATTGAGAATTTGTTGAAAAAATTAGCTTAAGATTTTTTCCATATAAACCACTTCTGGCAAGGGATTGTGATAATAAGCAGTAGTAATTTCGAAGCCATATTTGAGGTATAAATGTATGGCAGCCTGCAATCGTTCTAAGGTATCTAATTTCATTTTAGTATAGCCTAATCTTTTTGCTTCTTTTATAATTGCATCAACTAGTGCGTCTCCTATTTTGTGCTTCCGAAAAGCAGGTTGCACAAATAATCTTTTCATTTCACAAATGCCCTCTTCCGGTAATTGTTGCAATGCTACAGAACCCACAGCAACACCATTATAAAATGCTAATAAAAGACTGCCATAAGGTGGCCCATATTTTTTTAAAGGATCTTTCAACTCGGCGTCAAAGCTTTGAAAACATAGATCTACCGCCAATTCATCGGAATACTCCTTAAACAAATGCCGAGCTGTTTCTAGCTCGGCACCTTCTGCTGTAATATGTTTAATTTGAATCATGATTATCCAGGCATGCGAGAAATGTATTTCTCTACTTCTTTAATTTGATCAACCACTTGTTTAGTAGTAGGCTTACAAGCTTTCGCTCTTCTAAAATAATCTTTAGCAGCCCTGAACTCTCTTTTATTCATAAAGATTTGACACATGCTAATATAAGCAACCGCCTCACTTTCTTTGTCTGCAATACCAGCTCTAATAGCAGCCCTAATATAGCTTTCACCTTGTTTAAGATCTCCACGTTGCATGCTCATCATTCCTAATTGAAGCTTGTTTGCTCCTTCTGCTTCAGGCATGGGTGATCCAAGCTCAGAACTTTTTTTCAAATGCTTTTCGGCACTATCAAAATCTTGCTTCATCATGGCCATATTGCCTTTAATTGTATAGTAGGTTGAACGTACAGGTTTGTACAATAAATTAGGATACCAAACTGTGTTAAGAATACGCTCCACTTCGTCCATATCACCTCTTTCCATTGGCTCTTGAATTAACCTCAATGGGCCAATAAAAAAATGACTAGCCAATCCAATTACTCCAATAAAATAAAGTATGAAAGCAGGCCAGAAACCACTAGATAAGTTAACGGCTACTGCAGCGGCAATTGCCAAAAGGCTTAACCAAAATCGGAACTTAATAATCGTATTATAAAACTTCATGTATCTAATTTGGGCTGCAAAGATAAGCGATATAAGCCATTTGAATATAGCATATTACAAACTCAGCAATGATTATAGAATATTCTTTTAAGGAAAATAAAGAGAAAAAAAATGTATAATTTACTCATTATAAAAAATTAATATGAAAAAAATAATTGTATTCATCATTTTAATCTATATAGGTTGCAGTAAAAACAGTAGTACCAATAGTATACCAGTTCCAAATTTAGTTTTAGCGCAACAAAACAGAGCGAATATTCAAGGAATGATTGTTTTGTATGATGAAGAAGGCAGTCGTCAAGCCGATATGAGTGGAGTCACGGTAAGTATAGACAACAGCTCAGTTAGTACTCAAACCGGACCCGATGGTAAATGGAAATTGGATAGCATCCCTTATGGAACTTATGATATCAGTTATGCAAAAGAAGGTTATGGAACTGGAAAAATAATGGGGCTTTACCATGCAGCAACAAATCATGTTAGCACAATTATTTCAAAAAGTGAATCAATGGCAGTCAATTCATCTATTTCAATCACTGATTTAATTATTACCCCTTTTAGTGGAACAATACAAGCAATTGGAATTTCAGGAGTTCATATTGATCCCATCTTTAATAACCCATCAGGGAAAGATAAATTTGTAAGATTATTTTTTAGCGATAATCCAAATGTGAGTGCAAGCAATTACGTAGCTGAAGTTAAAATAAAAACGAATGGCGCTCAAGCTCAATTGAATGATTTTAATTTAACTACTAGTTATTTCGAAAGTCTTGGATTTAAGAAAGGACAAATAATTTATGTAAAAGGCCATGGAGATAGTTTTCTCTCCGATCAATATACCAATCCAATCAATAATACCGTAGTTTTCCCAAGCCTAAGCACACAGGCTAGCAAAACTGTTTCATTTGTTTTACCTAACAAATAAAATTAAGCATAAGAGCACCTATCTTCACTAAAATTTATTGTATGCTAAAATATTTAATTGTCTTGTTAGGTGTATGCTGCAGTTCGATTATAGCAGCGCAAATACCTCCTTCACCAATTGTGAAAGAAGGCCAAGGCCCATATACGCAATTAATTTTAAGAGGAGCAATGGTCATCAACGGAACAGGCTCACCTGCATATGGCCCTGTTGATATTATCATTGAGAATAACAAGATAGTACGCATTGCTAATGTAGGAAATCCGGGCATGCCCATTGACCCTAAATCTAGACCCGCATTAAAAACAGGAGGCAAAGAAATAGACTGCAGTGGTAAATATATTTTACCTGGCTTAATAGATATGCACGGACATATTGGTGGTAAAGCGCAGGGAACACCAGCAGAATATGTATTTAAATTATGGATGGCCCATGGAATTACTACGATACGTGACCCATCTGCAGGTAATGGTTTAGAATGGGTACTAGATCATAAAAAGAAGAGTGCAACAAATAGTATAACCGCACCTCGCATTTATGCATATACAGCTTTTGGACAGGGCAGCAAAACACCTATCATCAATGCAGAACAGGCAAGAGCATGGGTCAATGAAAATGCAACTAAAGGGGCCGATGGAATTAAATTTTTTGGTGCATCACCCGAAGTAATGGATGCGGCCATTCGAGAGAATAAAAAATTAGGATTGCGAAGTACAGCACATCATGCACAATTAGATGTAGCCAGATGGAATGTGGTACAGTCTGCAAAAGCGGGAATGACTAGTATGGAACATTGGTATGGATTACCTGAAGCCATGTTAGAAAATGGAACGCTGCAAAATTATCCAGCAGATTATAATTACAACAACGAACAACACAGATTTGAGGAGGCAGGAAAGCTATGGAAACAAGCAGCAGCGCCTTATAGCGAGAAATGGAATAAAGTGATGAACGAATTAATTGCTGCAGATTTTACGCTAGACCCTACGATGAATATTTACGAAGCCAATAGAGATTTGATGCGCGCGCGCAGAGCAGAGTGGCACGAAGATTATACCTTGCCTTCGCTATGGAAGTTTTATGAACCAAGCAGAGTATCCCACGGATCATATTGGCATAGCTGGGGAACGGAACAAGAAATTGAATGGAAAAACAATTACAAATTGTGGATGACATTTATTAATGAATATAAAAACAGAGGCGGAAGAGTTACAGCAGGATCGGACAATGGGTTTATTTATCAATTATATGGCTTTGGTTTTGTAAGAGAATTAGAATTATTACGCGAAGCGGGATTTCAGCCGCTAGAAGTGATACGTGCCGCTACTATGCACGCTTCTCAAGCATTAGGAGTAGACAAAGAATTGGGAACAATTGAACCAGGCAAACTAGCCGACTTATGTGTAGTGGATGGCAACCCCTTAAAAAATTTACAATACTTCTACGGCACAGGCGCTATTGAATTAAATGATCAAAATGAAATCATACGCAAGGGCGGAGTAGTGTATACTATTAAAGATGGAATAGTTTACGACGCTAAAAAATTATTAGCAGATGTAAAAGAAATGGTAGAAGCAGAAAAAAAGAAAACAGGTTGGCAGTTAAAGCAACCGGGAGTAAAATAATTTCTATTACTTTTGCGCCGATTCTAACCCAATTGATTGGGGCGATTGAGTCATGGTCTCGTAGTTCAATGGATAGAATAGGAGTTTCCTAAACTCTAGATCCAAGTTCGATTCTTGGCGAGACCACAAAGACCCGACACGAAGTGTTGGGTTTATTTTTGCGAAGACGCGAAACAAGCTTGCTTGATTGAGCGGATGAGTGGAAATAAACCCAACAACAACCGAAGGTTGGTGTAGGGGATTTGAGTAAGTTCAATACGGATAGAAGTCGGTCGTAGACCGACAATCTTGGCTTGCAAAGCAAAGACACAATCTTGGCACAAAAAAGGTTGCTAACTCATCGCTAGCAACCTTTTACTTTATCTAAAAAACTCTATTAATATTTCAAGAACCTAGCTGAACCAATACGCTTAGTTCCGTTGCTATTCACCACCTGAATGATATAAGATCCAGGGACTAGGTTACTTACATTTACCCTAGATGTTCTGAAGCCAGTAAATGTAATCGCTTCTCTTTGACTCTTCACAAGAACACCATTAGTGCTGTATATATTGATGGTGACATGACTATTATTACCAGGAACATAGCTCACATTGGTAAAGCTTGTTGCAGGGTTAGGATGCACGGTAAACGGATTTGTTGTAGTTGAGCTGCTGTTTACTACACCTCCATTTAAAATAATTACCGGATTTGTACCGCTGCCGCTACCACTTCCGCCACCAGCGAATGGAGTATAATTGCCCGTACCAGATCCACCGACAATAGTATTGTGAACTGCCGTAGCACGAGCCATGTTTACATCATAACGCAATGGATTAGGATGATTATACTGCAAGTTAACATGGAGTGAATAAGAGTTTGCTACCTGATTTGTTACATTGAAAATAATATCACTAAAAGCCAATCCGGCAGGGAAAGTATATGTATTAGTAGTGATAACAGCGTTGGACACATCTTTAACTTCTATCGTGAAGGTTCTATCATAGTTCAATAAACTTCCAAATGCAATTTCGCTGTTGTCTCTAATAATATATTGATCTGCACCATTTGGATCAAGATTCATATCCCTGAGTAGTACCCTCATTGCTATTTTTGCAATAGGTGTTGCATATACCTGTACTTGCTCTGTTCTAATAGCATCAAGATTGCCATTATTGTTGATTACCCTGTAACTGATGGTTGCTAAATCATTCGGGAAGCTAGCAGTATAGGTGAAATTAGTCACATTTGTGCTGATCATCGTTTGAGTAGGTGTACTGCTACTGGTTAGTACGTCAGCTCCTTGTCCCATATTTAAAATTGAGCTGAAAGAGGTATTAGATAATTCATTTACCGTTCCACTTGCTGTTACATTGAATTGTGGACGACCATTTGTTTGATTAAAACCGGCAAAAGTTGGAGTTAAGCTAGCAATAACAGGCTGAACCAAACTAGTAAACGGCTTAGTTCTAGTAATTGTGCAGCCCCCTGGAGAGCTCACTCTTAATCGGACATTCTGAGTCACACCACCTACTGTTCTATCGAATGTATAAGGAGTAGTATGATTTGCATTGAAAACTGGTGCATCAGGTGTTCCTGTAGAACTCCATCTGTACGTATAAGTACCTGCAGGCGGTATAGAAGTGACTTGCGCCGTAATTACAGGAGTTGCAGATGGCTGTCTTGGCGCTTGACTAATTGAAAAATCAGTATTGCTCAAGTCGATTATATTGATATAATGCAAGAATTTATCGGTACAACCCTCTAATGAAGTTACTGTTAACTCAACAGGGAACAATCCATTTTCACGGAAAATAATTCTTGGGTTAACAAAAGTTTTATCGCCTTCACGGAAAGTAATATTGGTTGTTCCAAAATTCCAATCATACAACATTTGACCTCTCTTAATCGTAGAATTGCTAATGTATTGGAAGTCGTGTCCACCGCCTGGTGTGCCACCATTATTGCAAATCTCAATAATATCTGAAGGAACGATAGTTTGCAAATTCGTATTTAAATACAATACATAACCCGCTTTAGGCTTAGGATATACTGTTATTTTTTTAGAAACAGTTTCAGTTACTGTGCAAGTACCCAATGTATTTGTTACAAATAGCTTCACTTCATAATCGCCATCAGCAGTGTAGGATTTATTTAAAACATTTTGGGTAGTAGCTTCGGTTCCGTCACCCAATACCCAACGATAAGAAATAACACTACCACCAGTTGCTGTAGCAACACTTGTATTCGTAAAGTTGAAACTATTGGCACCTTCACAAACTCCAGTTGATTGGATAGTGAAATCGGTAGTACTAATTTTAGGGCAAGTAGTGATTGTTTTACTTAAGCTCTCCGAACATCCCTCAGAATTGCTCACTGTTAAAGTAACAGTATAGGTTGTACCTGCAGCCGTATATTCTTTTGAAGGATTACTTAAGGTAGAAGTAGTTCCATCGCCAAAATCCCATAAGTAAGTAAGATTACCAAAAGCTACCGTAGATTCATCTATAAATGTGTAAGAATTACCATTTACTTGTTTTTCTAAAATTTTAAAATTCACGACAGGCTTCGGATATACAACCACTTGTTGTGTTGTAATAAAATTTTGACCATCCTTAGTTACGGTTAATTTAACTAAATAATTACCAGCTGTTGTATAAGACACACTAGCATCTTTAGTTGTTGCGGTTGTCCCGTTTCCTAAATCCCATAAATAGGTTTCGCCGCCAGTAACTGATGTTGTATTGGTAAAAGTGAAACTATTTCCAGTAACGCATTGTGCATTGTCATTTACGGTAAAAGATGCGTTCGTACTAGGTGGAGTAGGACTACTTGGTGGGGCTGTTGCAGCAACAACAATATCTCTCTCTACACTACTAACGCAACCCGCCAGCGTTGTTCCAGTTAACTTAACAGTATAAGTACCTGCACTGGTAAATACTTTATTAACGTTTGCTCCCATTGCAGAAGTGTTATCGCCAAAATCCCAAGCATTAGTGGAGATAAGACCAGCATTAATTGTTCCTTGACTTACAAAATTATAAGTGGCGCCTACCCATCCGCCGTTATAAACTGCAAAATTCATTACTGGCAAAGGATGCACGGTAACTTTTTTTACAATAGTATAAGTTTTGCCAGAAAAGTCAGTGCCAACTAAGGTAATATTATAATCTCCAGCTTGAGCATAGCTTTTAGCAGGAGGCGTTTCTAGCGTTGAAGTAGTATTATCTCCAAAGTTCCAATTGTAACTTGCAAAGTTGCCTGTTGATGTATTGGTCAATGTGAAACTATGGCTTGGTAGACACTGTTCAGCATTATTCACAGCAAAACCTACACTATTATTTGTGTTATTTGGTGGTGCTGCTGCTACTATAATATCTCGCTGTACACTACTCACACAACCAGCCAAACTTGTTCCCGTTAATTTAACAGTATAAGTACCCGCACTAGCAAATACTTTATTCACGTTCGCTCCCGTAGCAGTAGTGTTATCGCCAAAATCCCATGCATTGGTAGCGATAAGACCAACATTGATCGTTCCTTGACTTACAAAATTATAAGTTGAGCCAGCAGTACCCCCATTGTAAACTGCAAAATTCATCACTGGCAAAGGATGCACGGTAACTTTTTTTACAACAGTAGAAGTGTTACCAGCAGCGTCAGTCCCAATTAGGGTGACATTATAATCTCCAGGCTGAGCATAGATTTTAGCTGGAGGAGTTACAGCTGATGAAGTAGTATTATCTCCAAAATTCCAACTATAACTGGCGAAAGTGCCTGTTGAAGTATTGGTAAATGTAAAACTATGGTCTGGCAAACACTGCTCAGCATTATTTACAGTAAAATTTACTGTGTTTTGAGCACTCAAAGTTGACCCTGTTAAAGCAGCGGCAACAAAAAGTAGGAATACTTTTAGTGTAAAGTTTTTGATCATAAATGGCTAATTAATTATTTATTAGCCCTTCACAAGCTTGGATTTCAGACAGTAAACATATGGATTTATTTATAATTGTTAAAGTTTTTTTAATATAATAGAAAATAATTCTCCCTATTTAGATATAACAAATTGAATTTCAATTATATATACACATACATTAATCTATCCCAGAAAATAAAAAACTAACTATCTATCTCGTTTCTTGCATTACTAACCATTTCTTTAATAACGGTATCTAAAACATGTACTTCCTTTGATAGATGTGCTAAAAACATTTTGGTCTCGTCTTCTTCCAAATCAACAGATGGTTCATTTAAGAGTTGAAGTATACCCATCATATTAGCAACTGGTGCACGTAAGGTATGAGAGCTTTTCCAAGCCAATTCATCTAGACTTTGAAGGTATTTAGTCTGCAACTCCTCCATCTTTTTCTTTGCATCAATCTCCGTTGCGCTGATTGAAACGCCAATTAATTCCCCATTTTTAGCATGGTGGGCAGTAAAGCTCATTAAAAACCAAATAAAATCAGAATTATCAAAGAGCATAAATTTTTCTTCTAATGTGACTGTTTTACCCTGTAAAGACTGTTCAAAATAGTAAATAAAGTTATTCTCTGAAGCAGGCTCTAAATAACTGGTAAAATCGTCGCCAAGCTTCAATTGGTGATTATATAATTCAAAAAATTTGAGCTCTGCCAATTTATTAAAATAGATAACCCGATATTGATAGTCTAATAAAATATTGGCTTCATACTTACTATTTTCAAGCAGCTTCAGGTTTTCAGTTTGACTCAAAACAATCTTCATCAAATTCTCCCGATTATTGTCTGCAATAGAATAAAAATCTTTATTATAAACCATTTCAGGGTACTCAAATGCTAAAAGGAAAATGTTAATGATACTGATAAAATTACTCGCTAATAAAAAGATGGTGTAAAATTGATTATTATGGACTAAAAGCGTTGTAAGATTCAAAAGAATAAAACCAATTAAACGAGTCCATAGGAAAAAACGGATAAAAGCAAATTTTCGCTTATAATCAGTGATAATATCTGATTTAATTTTTTTCCTGTAAGTGTAATATATTTTAACGGAAATAATAAAATAGATACACCAACTACACGCTTTTAAAATATAATTAAGTTCTTTAGGAATAACGCCCTCATTAAAATTAGCAATATGGGTAGCAAAATCAAAATTAGAATTTTGAAGAATGGCTAATTTATTCTCCGCGCCACTAAAATAAAAAGGAATTAATTCAATTACACCTAACAAGAATGGAATAGCATGCAACCAATCTTTTTTGATAAAATAGGCTTCCCTGTTAAGCATAGACCGAACAAACAAGTACATGCTAGGACCTAATAAATAATAAAACGGACCCGGAACCCTTATAAAATGGGGATGTTGAAGGATTGCTTTTGTTGTAAATAACCAATACACTATTGATGATAATATCAAAATAGCATTTGAAACAAATAAATAGAATATAGGTGATTTTCTTTTTCCCTTAGCAAAAACGATAATTAAACCAAAGAAACACAAGGAAAGAGCAATAATATTGAAGTACTGAAAAAGAGTATGCATGATTGGTGTAGGGTATTCTGTGGATATGGATTTTCCAAAAATACGCCAACAACTGTAGGATATTTATTCCTTAAATTAATTCAAAGTATAATTATTTAGATAATAAAAATCAACTTTTAAGCATTTAATTATTTTATGTAGAAACTATTCTTTTCTTGATATTAAAATTAAATCAATTTAAATAACACAAATAAGTTAATTACTTAAAGAAATATGTGCATTTTTTGAACCGATTTTTATACGAGCAACCGACCCTATTTTTTCAGGTTGAATAAGCTTTCCATTTAGCTTCCATACTTTGTATTTACCTGCTGGTTGTTCAAACAAAATATCCCAATCATTAGCCGTTTGCTTTACAGTAAAAGTGATTGCATTGCTTGTCTTCTTAAAGTCTACAGATACACTATTCTCCCCCATGATTACATTATCTAATTTACCATAGGTTAAGGCCGTAGGTAATGATGGAGATAGTTTTAATTGTTTATTATATGCCTGTGGTTGAATGCCAAAAAACTGCTTTACAATTGGCTCTCCATATGCATATACATTCCAAGCCTGCGTCATCATTCCATAATCAGGCGATACTTCATACATAGAACCAGGCAACGCATAGCCAAAGGTTTTATCTACTCGTTTTAATAAATTAAATGCTTCATTAGGCCTTCTATAATTATTCTCGGCTATAATTTGAACTGCAGTGGGTAAGGTCATTACTGTACCAGTATAGGTGAAATCATTTTTGCCCACGCTTGCTGCATATGAATACTCTTGCAAGTCTCTTTTTTCATTTTTATCAATGCCGGTCACATACATTCCGAACCCATTAGAAAATCTTTTGGCGGTATTCAATGCTTTAATGGCTTGATCTTTTTCAGCAATTCCCGTTTCAAGTGGCGTATTCACTACCCAGTTATGGTGCATTACAAAACCTTTATTATTTGTAGCCGTATCAGCTATAGTTTGAGACTGCATTTGTTTCAATGCAGCAACTGCCCATTTATTCCCCAATGTATCTGCTCTTACAATTGCGTCTTCTATCAAATGCAATGCTTGTGATTTTGTTGCAATAAAGTCGGCATAGGATTGATTTTTCTCCACCCAAAATTGGCTATTGATTTTTTCTTTTAGTAGGTCCGCTTTTTGCTGATAATCTCTAGCTAATGAATCCTGTTTTAAATACCATGCCATTTTAGCTGCATCTGCAAAAGCTTTCTGTGTATAAGCAGCAACATCAATCATTTCAGAAGTTAATCCATGAATTTCCATCATTCCTGCACCGTCAGGTAATAAATTCTTATCAGCATCATTTTCAGTTAAGACCCAGTTCAATCCCTTAACGACAGATGGCAAATATTTTAGCAAAAATTCTCTATCTCCAGTCCAACAAAAAACTTCCCAAATCAGCGATATAAACTGTGGTGTTTCATTTACATTCCCTGGATTAAAAACAGCACCATTGGTTGAAACTTCATGAACTATTCTTCCATTTCCATTGGTCTTTTCTGAAATACGATGAATCAAATCAATTGAACTATACACTAAGTCTTTTCTACCCAACGCAATTAAACCCTTTAATGTATAAGCCATGTCTCCGCCAAACCACCAAGGATAATCGGGCAATCCCGCAACCACTCCCCTACCAATTCCATCAACATCCAAGGTTAACCAATCACTGTTATACTTCAACCATTCAAAACTAGTTGTAATTGCATGATCATTTAATGTTAAGCGAGCAAAATTATTCAGATTTAAAACCCGCTTTTTCTTTATTGTCAAAAGCTGTGCTGCAGTATTATTGAGTTGAGTATAATGTAGAATAGCTTGTTCCTTAGATATAGCCGAACCCGCAATGGTGAATGGTAAATAAAATATACTATTAGGTTTAATCTCGATTTTGTAAGTGGTATTCGTAATAGTGGTATTGGGCTTATTCTTTTTAGAGTAGATCATTTGACTTGCATCACCTTTTACAGTTGTACCATAAATAACATACCATGGATTCAATGAATCTTTTACCATCCATCTGTTATTGGGCGGATCATAGCTGGCTAAATCTTTGGAGTTGACCATTCCCGTTCTTTCACCCAACCATACAGGCATCAAATTAGAAACAGCTTCAAAATGGAATTGGATTTGAATAGTTTGATTACTCGAATTTTTAATCGCATACTCAATCTGTACACCAGGCAATTGGTCTGGAACAAACTGATACCGCTCAATACTTAGCGGTGTTGATCCCACCGTATAAATATGTTTATTGCCAAAGGGATAATTGACAAAATCAGTGGCCTTATCAAACATATACTTTTTTGCTCCTACCTGAATACTCGCTTCAAAGCCATCCATTAATTTAATGGGGTGATGCCAGATGCCGCCCATTTCATCTTTTACATGCCAACCTAAATCAGGGAAACTCCCATCCTGATGTCCAATCAAATACAATTTATCGCCTGCAGTATTAAAAGGGGTTCCTAAGAATACTGGTTTCCCTTTTAAAGAGGGGGCATATTTAAAATGGGGTACTATTGAGTTATTGGCATTGCCTTGCCCATAAAGTATTCCTTTAGAAAACACCAATGCGATTAGTACAATTAGCTGATCCAACTTTCTCATAAAATGTAAATTTATTGTACCGTCTAAACGGTATCTGATTAAAGTTAATGGAACTTATTTTTACTTGCTAATTATCTGAATATGGATTTCAAACATTACTGCTATTTACTATTAGTTACTGTTTCAAGTTGCTTTGGTAAAAATGCAACAGCAAAAAGTTGGAGCGAAACTGATAATTATAGGAATCATTTTCGCATACTTAGCGCTAAAGGCATTGTTTTTGATGCCCCTATGGTAAAAGACAAAGAAACCAGGAAACGTTATAATAAGAGCCTACAAGAAGGATGGGGCTATTCAGGATCTGACGCAAAAAGGGTATTAAATGGACTTGAAAAAGAAGGACAACCAGAATGGATTCAAGATGGTATTACTGAAGCTGAAGAAAAAATTATTCAAAGCTTAAATGGATGGAATGTTCAAGCATTAACAAATGAATTTCACGTTTTAGAATTTTATCCTCATTCAAATCAGCATATACCTGAAATGTATCAATTTAAAAAACCATTTTGCTTAGTAGTTGAGCACTATCATGTTGTTTTGAGTACTAGTTTTAGTAAAATTCAGCAAACGGCAGACACGAGTACTTCCTTCAAAAAAATGCAGGCATTTACCAAATATCCTGTTCAATTAAATAAACTTTCAACGTATACAAATAATTCCAGCTTCACTTCATATCTGCCTTTCAAGGAAATAAAAACAGCCAGGATGAAAAAACATTTTCAGATTGATTCATTAGAGCTGCTTAGAACTGAAAATGCCAATGTTTGGCCCAAAGGCATAACTACACTAAGTACAGAAGATTTGAAAAAACTAAAAGCCTATTATTTATTTAGTTTTTGGAATGAGAATCAAGAGAATTTATATATCAGGATACCCGCAAAAGAGAATGCAGCCATCTTCCCGCAAATCGGATTCATACCAAACCATGACCTTTACTATACTATTCAAAATGATAGCAATTATATCACTTGGGCAGAAAACAAACCTCCTAAAGATTTTAGGATCAAAAATATTATAGAAGTAATGCGCAAAGCAATGATTGCTTATGCTGATGACCGAGCCTTTAGGAGCTTGTACAAACCAGGTAGTAAATGGGATATAAATGACAAAGGTGCTGGCATGATTCCAACAGATTTATATGTGCTTAACCCAAAAGCAGCTGGTCAAGTAATTCATAGAAAAGATAAATTGAGTACTTATCAATTAATGATACCCCTTGAAAAAAGTGTTAATCGTTTTGATGCAGAACAAACTGCTTTTCAATTGGCCAAACTAGTTGCTGAAGAAGCGAGTATAACATTAAAACCAGGCGAAGAGCCTATTGAATTTTACTTAAGTGAACCAAGAAATATCAATGGTGGTAAATTATACGTTCTTCAGTATAAAAAAGATGCCCTTTTAGGAAATAATCAATACCAAGTATTTGCCATTATGTGCATAGATGATGTGGTATGGTTGAATTATATTTTTAGAAATGAGATTTATGGTTATTTATTTTAATTTAAAAAAATCAATGCTGTATATTGTTTCAAAATTAAAAAATGAAATATATAACCATAGTAATATTGTTTATTTCACTAAAAGGATTTGCACAAAAACCCATTAGCAAATTAGATAGCTTTTGGACTGTATTGCAGCAACATTGCGGCAAAGCTTATGAAGGTATAATTATCAGTGGAGCTACTGCAGATTTTAAGGATAAGAAATTGGTGATGCATGTAAAAGCCTGCGAAGAAAATCGTATTCGTATTCCATTTAATGTGGGTGATAATCGATCCAGAACATGGGTACTTACCAAAAAGAAAGCAAGCATAACACTTAAACACGATCATCGACACGAAGATGGATCAGAAGATATAATAACACAATACGGCGGAACATCCACTAATGACGGATTTGCGAATATGCAAATATTCCCTGCAGACATTCAAACACAAAAAACAATTCCTGCAGCAGCCTCTAATGTATGGTGGATTACTATTAACGATAGTAGTTTTACTTATAACTTAAGAAGAATTGGATCAGATAGATTATTTACCGTTTCCTTCAATCTAAAGAAACCAATTGAAACACCTCTTGCCCCATGGGGTTGGAAGGATTAGTGTAACACTATTGTTCCTCCCATATCTTCTAGAGCAACTCCCTTGGTTTCTGGCATCATCTTCCAAACATACAGTAATTGTAATACCATCATGAATGCGAAGAATCCAAAAATAATAGTGCCCGAAACATTGGCGGCAAAGTAGGGGAATACTTGCGCAATTAGTGCTGCAAAAACCCAATGGACCAAACTTCCAAAAGAAGTACCACTTGCTCTAACCGAATTTGGAAACAGTTCAGATAAGAAAACCCAAATAACAGCACCTTGCCCTACTGCATGGGCGGCAATAAATACAAAAACATAGTACACTACCATTGATTGATCTGAACTATTAAAAGAAACCGCAATCATGGTTAAGGAGAAAATATAACCGATTGAGCCAATAAACATCAACACCCTTCTTCCAAAACGATCGATCAAATACCAGCCTGTAATAGTAAAGATCAAATTCATTACCCCAATTCCAACAGTAGACAGCAGTGCTCCCTCACGGCCAATTCCTGCCATTTCAAAAACCTTTGGCGCAAAATAGATAATGGCATTAATGCCAGATAGCTGATTAAAAAAAGCAATCAAGAAAGCGAGTAGAAGGGGTTTGAAAAACTTTTTATTGAACAAGGACTCCGTTACTGTTTTTCCAACTGAGGCTTTAATATCTGCAATTACTTTAGGTGCATCTTCTCCAGTTAATGACAATACCTTTGCAGCAGCTACATCATCCTTTTTAAAAAGCACCAACCACCTCGGGGTTTCTGGTGTAATCAACATTAATAAAGAAAAAAACAAGGAGGGGATTGCAACCACACCTAACATCCAACGCCAATCGTTTTCTCCACCCACTCCTGCTAACAAATAATTAGAAAAGTAAGCTATCAATATTCCTGCAACAACATTTAATTGAAATGAAATAACCATTCGGCCTCTGTATTTAGGAGGTGCGATTTCTGAAATATAAACAGGGGCAACAACAGAAGATGCACCGATACTTAAGCCGCTAACAAAACGGAAAAACATAAAGACATACACATTGGTAGATAATGCAGCTCCGATGGAAGTGACCAAAAAAAGAATACCTATCCAAATTAGGGTTTGCTTTCTACCTATTTTATTTGCAGGAATATTTCCTAATGCCGCTCCAAAAGCTGTACCATATAAGGCCATCGCAATGGCTGTTCCATGCATCCAATCGGATAACGACCATAATTCTTGAATGGCTTGTTCGGCGCCTGAAATTACGGCAACATCTAACCCAAACAAAAAACCTCCTAACCCAACGGTAATAGACCAAATGGCTAATTTATTATTCATAGCAAGCTTTGTAAAAAGTAATATATTCAATAGTTGAATGCAGAACAATATAAACCGAAATTTGATCTTATGAAAAAAGTCTTTGTCTTTTGTTTACTCGTTGCAGTTAATAGTTACGGACAGAAAAAAAATATCAAACAAGCGCCGTCCATTTCAGCAGCAACTGAATTAAGCGGATTAAAAGAAAGTACTTTGAAATTTCTAGACGCTAGCTACCTAAAAGACAAGCAAACAGCTTTGCAGATATGGGATTATGCAGAGTTGGGTTATAAAGAAACCAAAAGTGCAGCTTTACATGTACAAAACTTAAAAGACGCGGGATTCACTGTAGAAACAGGTGTAGCGGGTATTCCAACCGCTTTTGTAGCCACTTATGGTTCAGGCAGTCCGGTAATTGGCATTCTAGCAGAATATGATGCATTGCCAGGTTTAGCGCAAGAAGCCATTGCAGAGAAAAAATCCATCGAGGGAAAAGTAGGAGGCCATGGATGTGGTCACCATTTATTTGGAACCGCTTCTGTTTCGGCTGGCATTGCTATTAAGAAATTGATTGAAGAGAAAAAAATCAGCGGCACTATTAAAGTGTATGGTTGCCCAGCGGAAGAAGGTGGTAGCGGTAAAGTATATATGGTTCGTGAAGGATTATTCAACAATGTGGATGCCGTAATCCATTGGCACCCTGATGATGAAAATAAAGTATATATGACCAGCTTTATTGCCAATAAATCTGCGAAATTTAAATTTTATGGAATATCCTCTCATGCTGCAATGTCTCCAGAGAATGGGCGTTCGTCTTTAGATGCGGTAGAAGCCATGAACAATATGGCCAATATGATGCGTGAACATATTCCACAAGAAACAAGAATACATTATGTTATTACCAATGGAGGTAAAGCACCCAACGTAGTACCCGACTATGCCGAAGTATACTATTATATACGCCACCCAAAAAGAGAAGTAACAGTAGATGTATTTGATAGAATTACCAAGGCTGCAGAAGGAGCAGCATTGGGTACTGGAACCACCATGCAATATGAAATAGTAGGAGGAACCCATGATTTATTGATTAATAAAACATTGGCTTCCCTCATGCAAGAAAATTTAGAAAAAGTTGGGGGTGTTGTTTATACAGAAGAAGAAAAAGCATTTGGGAAAAAATTACAAGCAAGCTTTTTTAACAAAGCTCCTGCAATAGAAGAAGCTAGTACCATAAAACCTTTACAAAAAGAAACCAATGCAGGGGGAGGTTCAAGCGATGTAAGTGATGTAAGCTATGTAGTTCCAACAGTAGGATTGGAAGCGGCTACTTGGATACCTGGAACATCTGCCCATAGCTGGCAAGCGGTTGCCAGCGGCGGTACAGAAATAGGCACCAAAGGAATGCTAGTTGCCTCAAAAACAATGGCGCTGACTGCAATTGATTTATTTAGTAAACCTGCTGTGATTGTTAAAGCAAAAGAAGAATTCATAAAGAGCGTAGGAGACTATAAATACAAGCCCTTGTTAGGAGATAGAAAACCAGCACTGAATTATAGAGACTAAATTATCTACTCAATAAATAATCTTTAAAGGAAGCATATTCGTTTAACATCGGTATGCTTCTTTTTTCTTTCGTAAACAATTCCATTGCCGCAAGCGGGATTTTAGGCGCTACGCCAATTGCGGTGTTAATGGCATCGGGAAACTTTATTGGATCAGCTGTTTCTAAAATATAGCCAGCAGCATTATTATGATTTTGTTGATATTGCTGTAAAGCAGCATACGCAACTGCTCCATGAGGATCTAATAAATAATTATTTTGTTGATAAACTTCACGTATCGTTTGAATAGTTGTTTCATCTGAAATAGTATATCCAGAAACCAATGAATTAAAAGCAATATACTCATGATTCATCAATTCCAATATTCTTACAAAATTACTGGGATTGCCCACATCCATTGCGTTTGAAATAGTGGGCGTAGTAGGCTTTGACTTAAAAATACTGGTTTGTAAATAATAAGGCACTGCATCATTTACATTACAAGCAGCAATAAAATGCTTAACAGGTAACCCGGTTTTATACGCCATAATTCCCGCACAAAGATTTCCAAAATTACCACTAGGTACCGCTATCACTGGAGCAGTTTTTTCTTCCCATTGTTGGTAGGCTAAAAAATAATAAATCTGTTGTGAAAGCCATCTGGCAACATTAATAGAGTTGGCAGAACTCAACTGCATTGCAGCATTAATGTCATCATCTGCAAAGGCTGCTTTCACCATCGCCTGACAATCGTCAAAGCTTCCATCAATTTCTAATGCGGTAATATTTTCACCACAAGTAGTCAGTTGTAATTCTTGAACTGGACTTACCTTTCCGGAAGGATATAAAATGATTACATCAATCCCTTCTACGCCTAAGAAGCCATTGGCTACTGCACCACCCGTATCTCCAGAAGTTGCCACCAAAATAGTAATCTTGTTAGATTGGTTTTTTGAGAAGTAAGAAAGACACCTGCTCATGAATCTAGCACCCACATCTTTAAATGCAAAAGTGGGACCATGATATAATTCAAGTGATGCAATTCCAGCGTGAATAAAATTTAAAGGGAATTGAAAGTTGACTGTTTCACTAACGATACGATATAATTCATCAGCAGGTATTACGTCTCCTACAAATGGCTCCATTACACGAAAAGCAATTTCTTCTTTCGATAGCTTTGTAAGCTGGTCGATAAAATCGGGTGCATGAATAGGAATTTGTTCAGGAAAGTATAACCCCTTATCAGGGGCCTGCCCCAATATAGTAGCTTCTTTAAAATTAACAAGGGGCGATTGCTTATTTAAACTAAAATATTTCATGACGCATCCATTAATTGAATCCCATTGGTATTAATGGTAGTTACATACGTATGGCAGCTTAATCCAATTGAATCATAAATTTGGTTCATTGCCATTTGCACTGCTTTAGCAGTATGTTCATTTTTACTCAACATAAATATGGAAGGGCCTGAACCTGAAATTCCTCCACCCAAAGCACCTAATTCTTTACTAATATTTTTTACCTGATCAAAAGCAGGAATTAAAATACTTCTGGTAGGCTCTATCAATACATCTTCTAAAGATCTTCCAATCAAATCATAATCTCCCTGTTCTAAGCCTGCAACCAGCCCAGCAATATTTCCCCATTGTTTAATGGCATCCTTCAATAAAATTTGCTGTTTCAATATACTCCTTGCGTCAGCAGTTCTTACTTCTATCTGTGGATGTACAATTGTTACAAATAAATCAGGGACTGTAAGTTTAATAATGTCTAATGGAAAAACAGAACGAATCAATGTAACACCTCCATAAATACAGGGTGCAATATTATCCGCGTGTTTTACTCCTGAAGCCAGTTTTTCTCCATTCATGGCAAACCGAACTAAGTCTTCTTTTGAAAATGGATTTCCCAATAATGCATTTGCTCCAGCAACTGCACCAGCAGAACTGGCTGCACTTGACCCTACCCCACTACCGGGTTTAATTTGTTTATTAATGGTAAGCTTAAACCCAACTGGAGTGGAATAGGCTTCCATTAGTGCCATTAAAGCAGCACCTGCTACATTTTGTTGTGGATCTGTAGGCAAGTTGAATTCGTCTTCATTTACAATGGTAATGCCCGGCTCGTCTTTGAATTCAATATACATGATATCAAAAGGCTCATTTACCGCAAACCCTAATATATCAAACCCACAAACCATATTGGCAACGGTAGCAGGACTATGTATAATTATTTTATTTGCCATGATTATGCTACTCTAATAATATCAGCAAATACTCCAGATGCAGTTACTTCCGCTCCAGCGCCAGCTCCCTTAACTACCAAAGGTTGTTCTGGATAGCGCTCCGTATAGAACAACACCAAATTGTCTTTTCCATACAAATGATAAAAATCAGAATTAGCGGGAATATGTTGCAAACCAACTTTAGCTATTCCTTTATCATACTCAGCAACAAATTTTAATTTTGCATTATTTGCTTTTGCGGCTTCGTACAATTGTTTAAAATGTGGTTCTTGTTTTTCCATCTCTGCATAAAAATCATCTACTGAGCCTTCAAAACAACTGGCTGGTAAAAATGCTTCATTAGTAATTTGACTCATTTCCATAGGCTCCCCTGCTTCTCTAGCCAAAATCATGATTTTACGCATGACATCGGTTCCTCCTAAATCTAATCGAGGATCGGGTTCAGTATACCCTTCATCCTGTGCACGCTTTACTACCTGTGCAAAAGGAATGGTTCCATTATAATGATTAAAAACAAAATTCAACGTGCCTGATAATACCGCTTGAATTTTATTGATTTTATCACCACTTCTTAATAAATCATTTAAGGTTCCAATGATCGGCAAACCAGCTCCTACGTTGGTTTCATATAAGAACTGGGTATTAAATGTTCTGGCTAATGATTTCAGCTTTTTATAATCTGCATAGGATGCTGAACAAGCAATCTTATTACATGCAACCACTGCAATACTCTTCGACAATAAACTTCCATACACCGATGCAACTGTATCGTTAGCTGTTACGTCAACAAAAACACTATTGCGCAAGTTCTTTTGAATGATTGAAGCTGCAAACGAATGAATATTGGCTTCTGGTGCATGATCCAATAAAGATTTCCAATTGGTTAAATCAATACCCGCATCATCCAAAAGCACTCTTCTACTATTTGCAATTCCAACAACTTGTATTTGCAAACGCATATGTTCTTTTAAGTATTGCATTTGATTATGCAATTGACTCAATAACTTACTCCCTACATTCCCTGCCCCCGCAATAAATACATTTAGTTGTTTATAGGTAGTTTCAAAAAAGTCTTCATGCAATACATTGATGGCTTTTTTAACATCAGTAGCTGCAATAACAGCAGAGATATTTTTTTCTGAAGAGCCCTGAGCTATTGCGCGAACATTGATCCCATTTCTCCCCAAGCCGCCAAACATTTTACCACTGATGCCTGGGTGGCTTTTCATTTGTTCGCCTACTACTGCAAGAATACTTAAGTCGGTTTCTACCGTTACCGGATTAACTTTTCCATTTTCAATTTCGTAAGCAAAAAAAGCATCAATAGATTGTTGAGCAAGCAGCGCATCAGCTTCATTAATAGCTACGCAAATAGAATATTCAGAAGAGCTTTGTGTAATTAAAATCACATTGATATTGCGCATAGCCAACACTTCAAACAAACGCTTACTAAATCCAGGTATACCAATCATGCCACTTCCCTCTAAACTCAATAATGCAATTTTATTGATGCTTGAAATACCTCTAACTATATCATTATTAGTGACGGCATGCTGCTGAATTACTGTACCAGCTGCATCTGGCTCAAAGGTATTTTTCACCCATACCGGAATATTTTTTTTCATTACCGGTTGTATAGTAGGAGGATAAATAATCTTTGCCCCAAAATGAGAAAGTTCCATCGCTTCCTGATAAGATATGGCTTCGATGGGTTTTGGATTTTGAACCAACCGTGGATCTGCGGTCATCATACCAGTTACATCTGTCCAAATTTCTAAAATAGTTGCATTGGTAGCTGCTGCAAAAATAGCCCCAGTATAATCAGAACCACCCCTACCCAAAGTAGTCGTATATTTTTTATTATTGG
The DNA here is from genome assembly GCF_051860225.1 of Sediminibacterium sp. Classification (GTDB taxonomy): domain Bacteria; phylum Bacteroidota; class Bacteroidia; order Chitinophagales; family Chitinophagaceae; genus Sediminibacterium. Next base: position 1,123,408 of record NZ_JBHYEI010000001.1, on the reverse strand, counting down.
AAGCAATAAAACCAGGAGCAACATATAGTTGTGCAGGATATGTTTGCAAAAAAGCACCAATTTGATTATTCGTTTGTTCAAATTGAACAGTTGCATTACCATATTGCTCATTAGTCAAAATCAACTGTCTTGAATCTGCCCAAACTGGCTGCAAATTCATCTCGGTTAATTTTGCATTAATGATATAAGAAGACAATAACTCACCATAACTTACCAAACGGTCTTTTATTCGAGCTGATAATTCGCCCAACAAAAATATTCCATCAGCTACTCGCTCTAATTCATTCAATTGTTGCTTTACCCAACTTAAGGTTGCGCTTTGATTTTGAATATGCAGCAAAGCTCTTACCGCAGTTAAATGTTTATTTTCAAGGGCTTGAATTTGTTCTTTATATTTTTCATTTCCGGTTGAAGCCAAAACACCAATCGCAATTAATTCATCCGTAACTCCACCCAATGCAGACACCACCAGAATCGTAGCATCTTTCTGCATAGCGCTTGAAACAATGGCTACAACTTTATTGATGTTTTCTGCGTTCGCAACAGAACTTCCCCCAAACTTCAATACCTGCATAAAAAATTATTATTAAATTAAGTAACCAAATAAATTATCATTCTTGTTGATAGGGGTAAAATTAATATGGTATCGTTTCATGTTCTCTAGTAGACGATCATAATCTGCTTTGTTCTGCATTTCAATCCCTACCAAAGCAGGACCCGTTTCTTTGTTATGTTTTTGCATATACTCAAAACGAACAATATCATCCGTTGGACCTAGTACAAGATTTACAAATTCCTTTAATGCACCTGGCCGTTGTGCAAAACGAACTAAGAAAAAATGTTTTAACCCTTCATACTGTAAAGAACGTTCTTTTATTTCTTGCATTCGGTCTATATCATTATTGCTTCCACTTACAATACAAACCACTGTTTTACCTTTAATTACTTGAGCAAAATCATCCAATGCTGCTATAGATAAAGCACCAGCTGGCTCCACTACAATGGCATCTTCATTGTATAGTTTCAATATAGTTGAGCAAACTTTCCCTTCGTTTACCAATGCCACTTCATCAATAACTTCCTTGCAAATCACAAATGGCTGATCACCTACTCTTTTAACTGCTGCTCCATCTACAAAAGGATCAATATGATCTAATTTCACAGGATGACCTGCTTGTAAAGCAGCAGTCATTGAAGGAGCTCCTTCAGGTTCAATCCCAATAATTTGGGTGGATGGAGACTTGCTGTGAAAATAAGCCCCAACGCCAGCAATCAATCCACCACCTCCCACAGGAGCAAATAAATAATCTATATGCGCCAGCTCTTCTAAAATTTCTACTCCCACTGTTGCTTGACCTTCAATAATTTTTAGATCATCAAATGGTGGAATAAAAGTCATTCCATTGGCTTCCGTGTAAGCTTTTGCAGCTGTGGCACAATCATCAAAAGTATCCCCTACTAATTTTATTTCGATATGACCATCTCCAAACATTTTAGTTTGAGAAACTTTTTGATTAGGTGTTATAATAGGCATAAAGACTACTCCTTTTATATTGAGCACTTTACAACTATAAGCAAAACCCTGCGCATGGTTGCCCGCACTAGCACAAACAACGCCATTGGCTCTTTGGGTTTCAGACAAACTACTAATCATATTGTAAGCACCACGCAACTTATACGAACGAACAATTTGTAAATCTTCTCTCTTGAGGTACACGGCACATTCGTATTTTTTAGACAAGGAAGCATTATAAATCAAAGGGGTATGTTTTACCACTTGACGTAGTTTTAAACTAGCTGCCTCAATATCTAAACCAAAAGTTTCTGTGATAGTATGGTTGTCGATCATAATTGATTGAATCAAAGGTTAGTTGCAATGGTTTTCATATCGGTCATTGCTTGTCTTAATTTTTCACCTACTATCTCAACAGGATGATAACGTATAACGGCATTAACCGCTATTAAAGTTTTATTATCAACCCCATTGTCTTTGCCCTCATTAAAATTTTTCCCAATCACGTCGGATTGGATATTTTCCATAAAGCCTGCCAATAAAGGCTTACAAGCATGGTCAAATAAATAACATCCGTATTCTGCAGTGTCCGAAATAACCCTATTCATTTCGTACAATTTCTTTCTCGCAATAGTGTTAGCAATTAAAGGTGTTTCATGCAAGGATTCATAATAAGCAGATTCTTCTTTAATACCAGCTTCAACCATTGTTTCAAAAGCCAATTCAACACCTGACCTAACAAAAGCTACCAATAACAGTGCATTATCAAAATATTCCTGCTCACTTATTTTCATAGTGCCAGGTGCTGTTTTTTCAAAAGCAGTTGACCCCGTTGCTTCTCTCCAAGTCAATAATTTTTTATCCCCATTGGCCCAATCTTCCATCATACCTGAAGAAAAAGCACCGCTCATAATATCGTCTTGGTGTTTCTGAAATAAGGGACGCATGATATTTTTTAGCTCTTCAGATAATTCAAATGCTTTTAACTTAGCGGGATTAGACAAACGATCCATCATAGCAGTAATGCCCCCTTGCTTAAGCGCTTCGGTAATTACCTCCCATCCATATTGAATGAGTTTGGCAGCATACCCTGCATTAATTCCTTTTTCAATCATTTTATTGAATGATAAAATAGAACCAGTTTGTAACAAACCACAAAGTATCGTTTGCTCTCCCATTAAATCTGATTTTACTTCGGCAACAAAAGAAGATTTTAATACCCCCGCTTTATGACCACCTGTTGCAACACAATAAGCTTTGGCATAATCCCAGCCCTTCCCTTCAGGATCATTTTCAGGGTGAACAGCAATTAAAGTAGGTACCCCAAAACCTCTTTTATATTCTTCACGCACTTCGGTACCTGGACATTTGGGAGCAACCATAATTACTGTAATGTCTGCTCTAATTTGCATTCCCTCTTCTACAATATTGAATCCATGAGAATAAGAAAGCGTAGCCCCTTTTTTCATGAGTGGCATAACTGTTTTTATAACAGCGCTATGTTGCTTATCAGGAGTAAGGTTAATCACCACATCGGCTGTTGGAATCAATTCTTCATAAGTTCCAACTACAAAATTATTTTCAGTTGCATTTATATAGGAAGCTCTTTTCTGTTCAATAGCTTCTTTGCGCAACGCATACGCAATATCTAAGCCTGAATCACGCATATTCAATCCCTGATTCAACCCTTGTGCACCACATCCGATTATGACTAGTTTTTTTCCCACCAATGCATTGATTCCATCAGCAAAAGCAGACTGGTCCATGAATTCGCAAACACCCAATTGATTGAGTTGCTCACGTAGTGGTAGAGAATTGAAATAGTTTGCCATATTATTTGTTTTGTTGTTTTATTTAAAATTTAGATTACATAGTAAAAACAGCCTGACCCTTATCTAGGAATTCGTTCTCAATTAATTCTTCAGCAGGTTCTACTGCTTCAAATTCACGAATCTTTTCATGGAATCCGCTACTGGCTTTAATAATTGCGATTCTAGCAGTTCTTACAAATTCTATCAACCCATAAGGTTCTAAAAATTGGATTAATCGATCAGTCTCTTCTCTGTGCCCTGTAGTTTCAAAAATGGTATAGTCTTTTCTAATGACTACTGCCCTTGCACCATATTCTCTTAGCAAACGTTCTACTTGTAGTTTTTCAGCCACTGCATCGGTAGGCACTTTGTACAAAGCCATTTCTTGCCAAATGATTTCATCATTGGTATTATAATAAGCTTTCAGCACTTCCACTTGTTTTTCAATTTGCAGGCAGAGTTTTCTAACTATTTCTACTGTTTCATTAATCACAATGGTAAAACGATGAATAGATTCTACTTCTGAAGGAGAAACATTTAAACTATCGATATTTATTTTTCTTCTAGAAAAAATAATCGCAATACGGTTGAGTAACCCTACTTGGTTCTCTGTGTAAACAGTAATGGTATATTCTTTTTTCATTGCAATTATTTTAATCTTATTTCAGAAACACTACATCCTTGTGGAACCATTGGGAAAACATTATTCTCTTTTCCAACGATTACTTCCAGTAAATAAGATCCATCATGATCCAACATTTTCTGCAAAGCGTCTTTTAGCGATGCTCGATCATCAACACTTGCGCCATCAATAGCATACGCTTTAGCTAATTGAACAAAATCAGGACTTTGTATATCTACAAAAGAGTATCTTTTATCATTAAATAATTCTTGCCATTGACGCACCATTCCCAAAAACCGATTATTTAAAATCAAGATTTTTACATTCAGACCAGTTTGCATAATGGTTCCCATTTCTTGCAATGTCATTTGAAAACCACCATCTCCAATCACTGCAACAACGGTTCTTTGAGGTGCACCAAATTTTGCTCCAATTGCAGCAGGTAATGCAAAACCCATAGTGCCTAATCCACCAGAAGTGATATTGCTTTTGGTTTCATTAAACTTTGCATATCGGCATGCTACCATTTGATGTTGACCAACATCTGTTACAACAACTGCGTCTCCACCCGTTAACTCATTCAATAATTGAATGACTTCCCCCATTGTTAGCTCTCCTTGGGTTGGATGTAATTCAGCCTGAATGACTGCCGCTTGTTCGTCTTTGGTATATTGATTAAATAGCGCCAACCATTCTTTGTGTTGTTTTTCTTTAATCAATTGCGTGAGCAGCGGCAATGTTTCTTTACAATCTCCCCATACAGGAATAGTTGCCGTTACATTCTTATTTATTTCAGCAGGATCAATATCTAAATGAATAATTTTTGCTTGTTTGGCATATTTATCTAACCTACCTGTAACGCGGTCATCAAAACGCATTCCTACCGCAATTAACACATCGCACTCATTGGTTAACACATTCGGACCATAGTTGCCATGCATGCCCAACATGCCTACATTTTGTGGATGATCAGTAGGCAATGCACTTAAACCTAAAATGGTCCAAGCAGCAGGCAACCCGCCTTTTTCTATAAATGCTTTAAATTCTTTTTCTGCCCTTCCCAATATTACCCCTTGTCCAAAAATCACAAATGGTTTTTTAGCCTCATTAATTAATTGAGCGGCAGCTTCTATATATTCTTTTCGCACAATCGGCTTGGGTCTATAACTCCGAATATGAGTGCACTTTGTATATCCTTCGTAATTAAATTTTTGAATCTGTGCATTCTTGCTAATATCAATTAATACAGGACCTGGTCTTCCAGAACCTGCTATATAAAATGCTTTCGATAAAACATGTGGAATTTCTGTAGCATCGGTAATTTGATAATTCCATTTAGTTACAGGGGTAGTAATATTAATTACATCAGTTTCCTGAAAAGCATCTGTTCCTAATAGATGAGCAAATACTTGTCCGGTAATACAAACCAAGGGTGTACTATCAATCATTGCATCTGCTAAACCAGTAACTAAATTAGTTGCCCCGGGTCCGCTTGTCGCAAATACTACCCCCACTTTACCACTACTTCTTGCATAACCTTGACCTGCATGAATACCCCCTTGTTCGTGTCTTACTAGCACATGCTTTAAACGATCATTATAATCGTACAAAGCATCATAAATGGGCATAATAGCACCGCCAGGATAACCAAATATGGTGTCTACTCCTTCAGCAATACAGGCTTCCAATACTGCTTGTGAACCAGAAATCTCTCTCGCTTCAAAAGATTCAGTTGAAGCAAGTTCAATTAATGTCTCAATTTGATCGGCTTCTTTTACAATTGAACTCATACAAAAAATTTAAGCTTCATCCGTTACACAACCTTCAGAAGCATCCTTTACAGATTTAGCATATTTAAACAAAACGCCTTTGGTTACATTCAAAGCGGGCTTAACCCATTGAGCCCTTCTAGTAGCGATGATTTCATCTGAAACCTTTAAGGTCATTTTTTTGGTAGCCACATTTAATTCAATGATATCATTATCATGCACTAGGCCAATTAAACCGCCATTTACCGCTTCGGGGGTGATATGACCCACCACGAATCCGTGAGTGCCTCCACTAAAACGACCATCCGTAATAAGCGCGACAGACTTGCCTAACCCTGCACCAATAATAGCCGATGTTGGCTTCAACATTTCAGGCATACCAGGAGCTCCAACGGGCCCAACATTTCTAATGACTACCACATCACCTTCTCGAATTTTTCCTGATTGAATACCCTCAATTAATGCTTGTTCACCATCAAATACTCTTGCAGGTCCTTCAAATAATTCTCCTTCTTTACCACTAATTTTTGCAACACTACCCCCTGTTGCCAAATTGCCATAAAGAATTTGCAAATGACCAGTTGCTTTTAAAGGAGATTCAATTGGTAGTATTATTTTTTGTTGATCAAAATCTAAATCGGGCACATTTACTAAATTTTCTGCAAGGGTTTTCCCTGTAACAGTTAAACAATCCCCGTGTAATAATCCTTTAGATAAAAGATATTTCATTACAGAAGGCACACCACCATATTGGTGTAAGTCTTGCATTAAATATTTACCACTCGGTTTAAAATCTGCCAACACAGGTACTCGATCCGAAATCGTTTGGAAGTCATCTTGTGTTAAAGCAACTCCAACACTTTTAGCCATCGCAATCATATGCAATACTGCATTGGTACTTCCGCCCAATACCATAATGATAGTAATTGCATTTTCAAATGCTTTACGCGTCATAATAGCGGATGGAAGAATATTCTTTTCCATTAACAATTGAATCGCTTTTCCTGCATCTAAGCATTCTTGTTGCTTTTCTACACTCAAAGCAGGATTAGAAGACGAATAGGGCAAACTCATCCCCAATGCTTCAATAGCAGAAGCCATTGTATTGGCTGTGTACATACCTCCACATGCGCCTGCCCCAGGACAGGCATGTTGTATGATTCCTTTGAAATCATTTTCATCTAACTGCCCAGCTAATTTTTGACCAAGTGCCTCAAAAGCAGAAACGATATTTAAGTCTTGGCCTTTGTAATGACCAGGTGCAATAGTACCGCCGTAAACCATGAGAGCGGGTCGATTTAATCTACCCATAGCAATTAAAGCCCCAGGCATATTTTTATCGCAACCAGGTATGGCAATAATTGAATCATAATACTGTGCGCCGCAAACCGTTTCAATTGAATCTGCAATTACATCTCTGCTCACCAACGAATAACGCATACCTGGCGTACCATTACTCATACCATCACTTACGCCAATGGTATTGAAAATCAATCCCACTAAATCATTATCCCAAACACCTTTCTTTACCAACTTAGCCAGGTCATTCAAATGCATATTGCAAGTATTGCCATCATAGCCCATGCTTACAATACCAACTTGTGCTTTTTTTAAATCGGCATCCGTTAACCCAATGCCATAAAACATGGCTTGTGCGGCAGGCTGCGTAGGATCTTGCGTAATTGTTTTACTATATCTATTTAATTCCATAATAATTGTTGTTTATACTAAACAGACAAAGGCTTCACCACTAATTGTTTATACGCTTGTTGTATTTTATGACTATTGGTTTGGTTCCATGCTTTAGGAAATTCATATTCATCTAAAGATTTCCAACCAATTACTTCAGCAGCAGTACCACAGAAAAACGCGGCGTCTGCTTGTTTAATATCATTGATGGAATACACACCTTCTTTCACTTCAATATTCAATTGCGCACAAAGTTCTAAAACAGTAGCCCTTGTGATTCCTACTAAAATATGACCAGCCTGAGGGGTATGCAACACACCGTCTTTTTCAAAAAACACATTGGCGCCGGGACCTTCCGCAGCATGATCATTCATATCCAATAAAAAAGCTTCATCGTATCCTTTGTCTTTGGCTTCCTGACTAGCTAATATGGAGTTCACATAGTGCCCAGCAGCTTTAGCATGAATTTTAAACGCTTTAGGATTCGGACGCTGAAATGAAGAAGTCATGATGCGCAATAATTGATCTCCTAAAAATGGAGCCATTTCCCATGCTTCAATAAAAAGAAAAGATTCAGTATTCCGAGCAAAACTCATATTCGCAGGTGCATATACTACTGGTCGTATATATGCATCTCCCAAATGATTTTGTTTCAGCACTTCATAAGTAGCGTCAATTAAATCTTGTGTATGAAATGAATAGGGAAGATTAATAGACTCAGCAGAAATTTTCAAACGCTCAAAATGTTCAAGGGCTTTAAAAATTGCAGTAGACCCATCGGTTGTTGTATAAGAACGAATCCCTTCAAATACTGAATAGCCATAATGGAGTGATTGGCTATACAAATCCATTTTAGCGTCTTCCGCTTTTACAAATTCACCATTAAGATATATAATGGTAGTGGGCTGATAATAATTCATTGTAGTTGATTTTAAAGAGTACTTTACAAGACCCCGACTAGATGATGGTAGAAGCATTCAAAGAAGCATTCGTTCCTTGATTGGTTTCGTGCTTCTTTCTAATATAGTCGGCCAATAAATCACCTACTGCTTCGGTACCATAATTATTGATTGGATCAATGTCTTTGGTAACAAAAGCATGCGTTAATGTCCAATTCACTGCATCTCTAACTGCATTAGCTTCTTCCATTAAACCAAAATGATCTAACATCATAGCAGCAGATAAAACAGATCCTAAAGGATTGGCAATGTCTTTTCCTGCAGCTTGCGGATAGGATCCATGAATAGGCTCGAACATCGCGACTGTTTTTCCAACAGATGCGGAAGGCAATAAACCCAAAGAACCACTTAAAACACTTGCTTCATCACTTATGATATCGCCAAACATATTCTCGGTTAACACCACATCAAATTGAGCAGGATTGAGAATTACTTGCATGGCAGCATTGTCTACAAACATATAGTCTACGGCTACATCAGGAAATTGAAGCGCCATTTCCTGTACGATTCTGCGCCAAAGTCTGGAAGTTTCTAATACATTGGCTTTATCAATCAAGGTTAGTTTTTTTCTTCTATTCTGAGCGTATTGAAAAGCCATTTTAGACACCCGAACAATTTCTAATTCATGGTAAGCACATTCATCCGTTGCATAGGTTTTATCGTCGGTAAGCATTCGCTTACCAAAATAAATACCGCCAGTTAATTCTCTGAATATAATAAAATCAACTCCTTCTAATTGTTTACTTTTTAAAGGAGAAAGATGATGCAGCGAACGATAAGTATTAATTGGACGAATATTCGCAAACAACCCTAATTCTTTACGCAATTGTAATAACCCTTGCTCTGGTCTCACTTTTGCAGAGGGATCATTATCAAATTTTGGATGACCAATTGCACCAAACAAAATGGCATCGCTCTCTTTGCATATAGCCAATGTTTCTTCAGGTAATGCAGATCCTGTTGCATCAATAGAAACTGCTCCCATTAATCCATGCGTATAAGTAAATTGGTGTCCAAACTCTTCTGCTACTGCATTGAGTACTTTAATGGATTGTGCTGTTACTTCCGGACCAATCCCATCTCCATTGATGACTGCTATTTTCTTTTCCATATTAGCCTTTTTCTAATTCAAATTTTTCAATTGCTGCTTTTCGACTAATCAAAAAGTCGATATCGTCGTACCCATTTAATAAACATGTTTTTTTATACGGATTCAATTCAAAAGAAGCTTTTGCGCCAGTAGCATCAATGGTGATAGTTTGCGCTTCTACATCAATAGTAAGCGTATCTGTAGCAGATAAAGCAAAAATTTGCTGTAAGAAATCATCTGATACAATTACTGGCAATACGCCGTTATTGAGTGCGTTATTTTTAAAAATGTCTGCAAAAAAACTAGAGACCACCGCTTTAAATCCATAATCTAATAAAGCCCAAGCAGCGTGCTCTCTTGAAGAACCACAACCAAAGTTTTTTCCTGCTACCAATATATCTCCGGAAAAAGTAGTTTGATTCAACACAAAATCAGGCTTAGGTTTCAATTCATCATCTTGTTCGTAGCGCCAATCTCTAAAAAGGTTTTTTCCAAAACCATCTCTGGTGGTAGCTTTTAAAAATCGTGCAGGAATGATTTGATCCGTATCCACATTTTCAATGGGAAGTGGAACAAATGAACTTTTTATTTGCTGTAAAGCTTGCATAATATGTTTACTACTAATTAGGATTAATTAAATCTCTTACATCGGTTACTACCCCTGTAATAGCTGCAGCTGCAGCCGTTAAAGGGCTAGCCAACAATGTTCTTGCGCCAGCGCCCTGTCTACCTTCAAAATTTCTATTACTGGTGCTAATACAATATTCACCAGCTGGAATTTTATCTTCATTCATACCCAAACAAGCACTACAACCAGCTTGTCTTATTTGAAATCCTGCTTCAGCAAATATTCTATCCAATCCCTCTGCATGAACTTGTTTGGCTACTTGTTGAGAACCAGGCACAATCATCACTTTTACGCCGTCGTGTTTTTTTCTTCCTTTTACCAATGCTGCTACCAATCGGAGGTCTTCAATTCTAGAATTAGTACAACTTCCAATAAATACGTGTTGAACAGGCATTCCCAATAAAGCTACACCACTATTTAATCCCATATAGGTTAACGCTTGTGCTAAATTTTTACGCTCGCCTTCGTTACTGATGGAGTCAGTTAAGGGAATATTTGCATCAATTGCCATGCCCAATCCAGGATTAGTACCATAAGTAATCATGGGCGCTATTGCTGCTGCATCAATAGTTAATTCCAAATCAAAAACTGCATCTTCATCTGAATACAATTCCTTCCATTCAGCTAATTTTTTATCCCAAGCAGTTCCTTTAGGGGCGTAGGCTCTTCCTTTGATATATTCAAAAGTAATTTCATCCGGCGCAATCATGCCTCCTCTCGCACCCATTTCAATACTCATATTGCAAATGGTCATTCTGGCTTCCATTGAAAGCGCACGAATAGTACTACCCGCATATTCCACAAAATATCCGGTAGCACCACTTGCAGAAATTTTTGCAATGATGTACAAAATGATGTCTTTAGAAACAACCCCACTAGACAATTCACCATCAATATTAATGCGCATGGTTTTGGGTTTGGTTTGTAACACGCATTGCGAAGCAAAAACCATTTCTACTTCACTGGTTCCAATTCCAAATGCGATGGTACCAAATGCCCCATGGGTACTAGTATGACTATCTCCACAAACAATGGTCATACCCGGCTGAGTAATACCCAATTCTGGACCAATCACGTGCACAATACCTTGATAAGGATGTCCTAATCCATACAATTCTACCCCATGCTTTTCGCAATTTTCTATTAATTGATCTACTTGCATTTTACTCAACTGATCTTTAATAGGGAGGTGCTGATTTAATGTAGGCACATTGTGATCGGCCGTTGCAATGGTTTGCTTTGGTCTAAACAAAGAAAGGCCTCGCTTTTCAATCCCATTAAATGCTTGCGGGCTGGTTACTTCATGAATAAAATGTTTATCAATATATAATACGGAAGGACCATCTTGTATTTTTTCTACCACATGTGCATCCCAAATTTTATCAAATAATGTTTTTCCCATTTTATGTTGATTATGCTATTGCCCTTACTTTATTGTAGTTGTTTGCTAAATGTTGTAAATCGGTTTCTACTACCTCTTTTTTACCATCTGCTACTGATAAAAAATGTTCGTATAATGCATCAATATCATCTCTGTTGAATTCAAATCCTAACTTTTGAAAACGGTGTGCTAATGCACTTCGTCCGCTTCTTGCAGTTAAAACAATTTTGCTCCCCTCAGCACCTACCAATTCAGGATTAATGATTTCGTAAGTTTCAGCACATTTTAAAAATCCATCTTGATGAATACCAGATGAATGAGAAAATGCATTCGAACCTACAATGGCTTTATTGGGTTGAACAGGCATCCGCATGATATCGGAGACTTCCCTACTCAATGGATTCAGCATTTGGGTGTTGATATTGGTATATAAATTCAATTGCCTGTGTTGCGCAATAATCATCACTACTTCTTCTAATGAAGTATTACCAGCCCGTTCGCCTAACCCATTAATAGTACATTCTATTTGACGTGCTCCATTCATTACTCCACTAATTGAATTGGCAGTGGCTAATCCTAAATCGTTGTGACAATGACAAGAAAGAATGGCTTTATCAATATTGGGAACATTGTTCTTTAAATAGGCAATTTTTTCTCCATACTGATGAGGTAAACAATAGCCTGTAGTATCTGGTATATTCACTACAGAAGCACCAACAGCAATTACCGCTTCCACCACTCTCGCCAAATATTCATTATCCGTTCTTCCTGCATCTTCTGCATAAAACTCTACATCATCGGTAAAATTTCTAGCCCATTTAACGCATTGAATAGCACGAGCTAAAATTTCGTCTTGAGTAGAATTAAATTTAGCTTTGATGTGAAAATCCGAAGTACCAATTCCTGTATGAATCCTTGGTCGTACGGCATATTTTAAGGCTTGCGCTGCCACTTCAATATCTTTTTGAACTGCTCTAGTTAAACCACAAACAGTTGCATTTTTGACATGTTTAGCAATTTGAGTAACTGATTCAAAATCGCCCGGGCTAGATACAGGGAAGCCTGCTTCAATAATGTCTACACCCAATTCTTCTAACTGCAAAGCGAGACCTAGCTTTTCCTTGGTATTGAGTTTACAGCCAGGTACTTGTTCCCCATCACGAAGGGTCGTATCAAAAATGTGAATCTTTTCAGCCATATTCTATCGAATTTTTTATATAAAAAGACAGGCGCGATGCTATTGCTATTGATTGCCTTTAATAACAACAGTACGGCCTGTCGTATTCGAATTTAGATTGCCTTATCTTTAGATTTGAAACAAAAGAGGTAGGTTTTTACGATGTATAAACCCATTCAAAAACCTTAAAAGTCAATACTGTATTGAATTATAGCTTAACTTTTTTACGATGCCCAACAGATCAACAGACCCCTTATTTCAATTAATTCAATCGCTTGAAAGGGCCGAAAAACGCAATTTTAAGTTGTATATGACCCGCAACTCTGGAACAAGTAATTTAAAAGTGGTTCAATTATTTGACGCTTTAGATAAAATGCCACAATATGATGAAGCCATTTTATTGAAGAAAACACCCAGCATTCAGAAGCAACAACTCTCTAATTTAAAAGCACATTTATACCAAGAAATACTAGCAAGTGTTCGTTTATTAAAGCAGGAAGAAAATATAGACCTGCAACTACATGAGCAGTTAGATTTTGCCAGAATTTTATATAATAAGGGATTAAATATTCAAAGTTTAAAAATACTAGACAAGGTAAAAGAATTAGCTAAAGCAAATAACCAAGTAACTTATATTCAACAAGTACTGTTTTTAGAGAAAAAAATTGAATCCTTGTATATTACCAGAAGTATGCAGGATAGAGCGCAGAAACTTTGTGCCGAATCGGAAGAAACCAATGAGCGATTAGTCAATATTAGTACATTATCCAATTTGTCATTATTACTATACGAATGGTATATCAGAAACGGACATGCGCGAAACGAGGAAGATAAAAATGCACTAGCTGTTTATTTTAATCATCCGCTATTACACGAAAGCGAACAAGGAAAGGCGTTTTATGAAAAGCTTTATCTATATCAATGCTACTGCTGGTACGCATTTATTACCCAAGAATTTTTAATGTATTATCGCTATTGCATTAAGTGGACAGAACTATTTAAAGCAGAGCCAAAGATGATAGAAATTGAAACGGCGCATTTTATTAAAGGCATGCATAATTTATTAGGAGCACATTTTGATTTGAGGAACTATCGAAAATTCAATGAAACGATTAAAGAATTTGAACGGTTTATTGAAACCTCAGTTGTTCAAAATAACATCAACAATAAAGTACAAAGTTTCACCTATTTGTATACTGCTAAACTGAATAAGCACTTCATGGAAGGAACTTTTACCAAAGGGCTTTCCCTTATTCCAGAAATAGAAGAAAAACTATTTGATTATGAGGGATACTTAGACCGACACAGAACATTGGTCTTTTACTATAAAATTGCCTCCTTGTATTTTGGAAGTGGTGATGCAGAAAAAAGCATTGACTATCTAAATAAAATCATCCACTTAAAAGTAGACCTCAGAACCGATTTACAGTGTTATGCAAGACTATTGCATATGATAGCACACTATGAAATGGGCAATTATGATTTACTTAAATATTTGCTTAAATCTGTTTACCGTTTCATGGCAAAAATGCAAAACTTAAGTGCAGCAGAAGAAGCTGTATTTAGTTTCTTAAAGAAATCCTTTCATAGTGCACCTAATCAAGTTAAACCGCTGTTTCAAAATTTGTTGACCGAATTAAAAGGTATGGCAAATGACAGGATGGAAACCAGGGCATTTATGTACCTCGATTTTATTTCATGGCTCGAAAGTAAAATTCAGCGTAAACCTGTACAGACTATCATTAGACAAAAATTTCTGGAAGCTAAAAAACGAACTAGTGACGCATGATTGCTTGCGTGATGGGAAAACTCATATGCATTGCACAGCCAGAAGTTGGAGCAGTATGAATACTTATGGTTCCATTAAATAGTTCTACTCTACTCGTTATATTGTATAACCCAATTCCCTTCTTTTGTACTGCTAAATCAAAACCGACTCCATTATCGCAAATAGATAAATAGATACTATTAATATTTCTACCTAATTCTATTTTTAGTTCAGTTGCCTCAGCATGTTTTAGCACATTATTCACTTGCTCTTGAACAATCCTAAAAAGGCTTAACTTAAAATCATAATGAATATCTTCTTCAAAAAAAGTATCAGAAACAAATTCAATTTTCATGGTATTCACTCCATTCACATCTTCTAAAACACTTTCGATTGCTTTAACCAAACCAAAGTCTTTAATCAAAGGCGTAACCAATCCTTTCGATAATCTTCTTATTTCTTCAATAGCATGCAAAATAAAATCGGCAGATTGTCGCAATAAATCAGCGCCTGGTGCTTGCTTTTTTTCAGCTGAAGCAATGTACATCATTGCAACAGTTAATTGTTGATTTACATTATCATGTAATTCTCTGCTAATATCGTGACGCTCTTGTTCTTGAGTCTTAATAACAGCTTCTGCAATTTCTTTTTGTTTAATTAAACGCTCTTCTTCTAGTTTTTTCTCTAGTAATAATTTACCCGTGATATTTTGAGCAATGGCCATGACTGCATTTCTTTCATTGAATTGAATTCGGTGAGAAAACACATTCATGAAAATACGTTCCCCATTTTTAGTGATATGCTCCCATATTCCACCTGAATCCAAATCTTCCGATGCAGCAATATGTTCAATAAAAAGTTTTAGCTTATTATAATTCTCTGGCGTTCTTAAGTCCCAAAGCGTCAATTTCACAAATTCATCTCGCGTATAGCCATATTCTTTTTCGGCCATATCATTCACTTCCAAAATTTCGTGTGAAGCTAAATCCCAAATGAAAATAGCCATCGGGTTATAATAGAATAAGCTACGATACCGTTCATTGCTAATTCTAATATTTTCCAAATTGCGTTTACGTTCTATACTGTATTGAATAGATTTGGAAAGCAATTTTTCATCAAACTCACCCTTTACCAAATAATCCTGCGCTCCAGCAGCCATTGTTTCGAGGGCCATTTCCATATCAGACAAACCCGTTAACACAATGATTGGGATTGCAGGCGCAATATGATTGATATGCTTAAATGATTCAATACCGGCACTGTCGGGCAAAGAGAGATCTAATAGAATCAGATTAGGCTGTTCATTATTCAGCAAGAAGTTTGCCTCTTCATTGCTTTTTGCTTTTATTATTTGTCCAATAGGCAATCTGGTTTTCCACAAGAGTCCTTCTAATACAAATAAATCAGCAGGATTATCTTCTACAACAAGAATGCGCAATAATGCATTAGGTTCAGGCATAGATTCGTTCTATGGCATCTTTAAATTTCTCATTCACTACTTTGCGTTTTAAGCTGAGCTTAGGAGTCATTTCTCCCGTATCAACCGTCCATTCTCTTGGCAATAATTCAAATTTTTTAATCTGCTCTACATGATTAAAAAATTTATTGAAACTCTCAACCAGTTCACGATACAGTTCTAATACTTTAGGGTGATGTATCACATCTTCATTAGTGGTATATGGAATTCCTTTCTCTCGCATCCACTCTTTAAGCGTTGCAAAAGAAGGAACAATTAATGCTCCTACAAACTTGCGTTCAGATCCTACCACCATAACTTGCTCTACAAAAGGACTTTCCTTTAACTTATTTTCGATGGGTTGAGGAGCAACATATTTTCCACCACTAGTTTTGAAGAGTTCTTTTTTGCGATCGGTTATTTTCAAAAATTTATTTTCATCCCAAACACCTATATCCCCTGTGAGCAACCATTCGTCTTTCATGGTTTCTGCAGTTAGGTCTGGGCGCTTATAATAGCCTTTCATTACGCAAGGACCAGTTACCATAATTTCACCATCTTCTGCCAACTTCACTTGAATGCCTTCAATAGGAGGCCCAACCGTTCCAAATTTGGTTCCGCCTTTTTCTTGTCGGTTGACACAAATCACTGGACTATTTTCAGTAGGACCATACCCTTCGTAAACAGGCACACCAGCAGCATTAAAAATGCGCAATAATTTTACCTGACAAGCAGCACCACCAGTAATAATAAAAGAGATATTCCCCCCTAGAGCTTCTCTCCATTTAGAAAAAATCAATTTATTAGCGATAGCCAATTGAATATTATACCAAACACCACCACTAACCCTGTTGTCGTATTTTTCTGCTAAATCAACTGCCCAGAAAAATAATTTTCGTTTAGTGCCAGTGAGCTCACTCCCCTTGGCCATAATTTTTTCGAACACTTTTTCGAGTAACCTGGGAACCGTAGTAAATCCATTGGGCTTAATTTCTTTTAAATTATCTCCAATAGTTTCAAGGCTTTCAGCATAATAAATACTGATGCCACTGTATAAATAAATGTAGGTACAAGTTTTTTCAAAAATATGATTCAAGGGTAAGAAACTAAGAACCTTAGATTCTGGTGAATCATGAAATGGAAAACTCTTTTTACTAAACTGCACATTCGTGTAAATATTAGAATGAGACAGCATTACCCCTTTAGGAGTTCCAGTTGTACCAGAAGTATAAATAATGGTAGCCAACTGTTCAGCAGGAACTTGTTTTTTTATCGCTTCTACTTGGGTCAATAAATCATCCGTAGCTAGCGCAGTAACTTCGGTCCAATGTTTGGCACCAGCAATAGTATCAAAAGTATAAATCCCCTGAATGGAAGGTACTTTGTCGATGATGCTTTGCACTTTCAACAACAAATCTTCGCCGCTAACAAAAATATATTTAACTGCAGCGTCATTTAGAATGAAAGCCAATTCATTGGGATTGGTAGTTGGATAAACAGGAACTAATATGCCGCCAACTTGTTGAACTGCTAAATCGGTAAAAACCCACTCAGGTCTATTATTACTGATGATGGCAATTTTATCGCTCGATTCAGGAGTGAAATCATTGGCTTTTACTCCCAATGATAATAACCCAGCACTAAACCGATTCACTGTTTCAGCTACTTGTTGCGTACTATAGGTTTTCCATTTCCCATTTTCTTTGGCAGCCAACATATCATTCTTAGGAAAATTTTCTAACTGATGAGCTACCGCATCAAATAAACGCTTTGTATTCATAATGCAATCGTTAAAAGTGAGCACACTTTATTTAAACAGTCAAATTAGGCAATTAAAAACAAATAAAAAAGCCAGTTTACACTGGCTTAACAACTTATAGGTATATACTAGTTAAAATAATATTGACCGGCAGGCTGTCTATAAATTCTACTTTGCTGAAATTCTGTAAATTTTTTGGCCTCTTCGGCATGCGTGCTAAGCCAGTTTTGGTAATCTTCCTCACCAAAAGCTCCCCCAAATAGCCATTGATTATAGGCTTCAAAAATGCCTTCTCTAATCATATGTTGCCAATGCAAAAACAATTGATAAGGAAATTGGGTTGCATTTTCAGACATCCATTCCATGAGTAAGCGGGTTTTAATACTACTGATATGATCAATAGTTAAACCATCTGCAACCAATGGCTTTGTCTTTTCGTAAATAGCCAATTGTTTTTTCTCGAATTCTGTATACTTAGGAACCAAATGGTAAGGCGTTTTTACAATTGGTCTTAAAATATTTTTATAAGCTTCAAGCATAGCTTTTTTAACTTCTGAAGTTCTAGTAGAGTAGCTTTCTAAATTCACAAACAATTCTCCATGAATTAACACCCTTATCCAATTCATTTCTTTGAAATAGTATTTAGCAGCATGGTAATAATTACCACTATAAGAAGGTGCTAGTTCAATCCCTTTTTCCCAAGTAGCAATGGCTTCGTCTTTTTTATTTTCTTGCAATAAGCACTCCCCATATTCACTGTAAATAATACCCCCATTAGGAAATTTTTTCAGGGCACGCTTATAAATTTTATTGGCCGCTGCGTAGTCTGCTATAGACTTGTAAGCCATGCCTAAAATTTGAAAACTTTGTTGATCGGAATTGGGTAATTCAATTGCTAATTTGCCAGCATCAATTGATTGCGCAAATTCCCTTTGCAAATAATAACAAAACGAAATATTCTTTAAAGTCTCTAAATTTTGAGGTTCTAAGGCTTTTGCTTTTTCTAAAGCAACCATCGCATTTACAAAATCACCTTGTTGCATTAAAGACATAGCAGATTCCTGAAACTGTTTAACAGTAGGGTTTTGCGCGTTAACATTAACCGCAAAAACCGCCATGATTAGAATAAAGAATAATTTTTTCATCTTGTATTAATCTGCAATTAAATGCGTTAACAAACCGTCTCTCAACTTAGGCTCAAACCAAGTACTCTTAGGAGGCATTACATTACCACTATCGGCAATAGCAAATAGTTGATCAATCGTAACAGGATACAAACTAATAGCAGCAGCCATTTCGCCACTATCTACTCTTTGTTCTAATGCACCCAAACCACGAATACCACCTACAAAATCGATGCGTTTATCGGTACGCTGATCTAAAATACCTAAGATTGGGCCCAAGATTTGTTCTTGTAAAATTGATACATCTAACACACCAATTGGGTCATTCGAATAAGTACCTTCTTTTGCAGTTAGTTTATACCATTGACCATCTACATATAAACCCATGGTATGAATTTCTTCGGGCTTCACTATTTGTTTGCCTACTAAACTTACTTCAAAAGACTTTTCCAAAGCAGTTAAAAAATCTGAAACAGATAATCCATTCAAATCTTTTACCACTCTATTGTAATCCATGATATGCAACTGATTCGAAGGGAAAAGTGTAGTTAAGAAATAACTCGCTCCTGCAGGTGCTTTCTCTTGTAATTGCATACGTACTTTGGCAGCAGAAGCCGCTCTATGATGACCATCTGCAATATAAGTGCAAGGAATTTCTTTTTCAAATACAGCCGTTATTGAAGCAACAATATCAGAATCACTCACAATCCAAATACTGTGTTGAATACCATCTTCAGCAGTAAAATCGTACACAGGAGACTTGGCTTGCTTCCAATGATCTATAATAGCATCCACCGCAGCATGATTGCGATAAGCTAAAAAAACATTACCCGTTTGAGCACCAGTGGTTTTAATATGATTGATGCGATCTTGTTCTTTTTCAGGGCGTGTAAACTCGTGCTTTTTAATGATATCATTTTCATAATCATCTACACTACTCACACAAACCAAACCCGTTTGACTTCTGCCATTCATTACTAACTGATAAATATAATAGCAGTCTTTAGATTCCCTAAATAATACGTCACGCTTTATAAAAGCATCTAAATTATCTTTTGCTTGCGCATATACTTCGGGTGCATGAATATCAATCTTATCCGATAAATCAATTTCACTTTTCGTGATATGCAAGAAAGAGTAAGAATTTCCTTGGGCAGCCAATTTGGCTTCTACACTATTTAATACATCGTAAGGTAAACTAGCAACTTGTTTAGCAAGTTGAGGTTGAGGTCTTAATGCCTTGAAAGGTTTAATAATTGCCATTGGGCAAATATCGGTGATATATTTTTAAATGAAAAGTTATGATAGGGAAGTATTAACCGTGCTTTTGAGTAAAGAAATGAACCAAATCACAAAAACTAGTCACACTTTCAATAGGTAAAGCATTGTACATGCTTACTCTGATACCCCCAACCGTTCTATACCCTTTCACCCCAATCATGCCTTCTTTTTTACAAAGGTCTAAAAACGGCGCTTCCAAAGCAGAATCTTTTAAAAAGAAAACCGCATTCATTTGACTCCTATCTTCAACCGCAACAGGCGCATCAAATAAAGGATTGGCATCAATGGTATCGTATAATAAAGAAGATTTCTTTTGATTACGAATACCCATTGCATCTAAACCACCTTCTTGAATAATCCAACGAAGGGTAAGCATACTTACATAAACCGCAAAAACAGGAGGGGTATTCATTAAAGAACCCGCTTCAATATGTTTCTGGTAATTCATTATCGTTGGGATTGTACGCGCTACTTTTCCTAAGATCTCTTTTTTAACCACCACCAGGTTCACACCCGCAGCACCCATATTTTTTTGCGCACCCGCATAAATTAAACTGAATCGATTGTAGTTGGCAGGCCTACTAAAAATATCACTACTCATATCGGCCACCAATGGCACGGCAGTTTCAGGAAAAGCATGCCATTGTGTACCTTCTACTGTATTGTTAGAAGTCAAGTGTAAATAAGCGGCATCGGAAGGAATATCAAACCCCTTATTTATGTAACGATATTGTTGATCACTGCTATCGGCCACCACTTTTACATGGCCAAATAAACTGGCTTCTTTCCAAGCTTTGTTTCCCCAAACACCATGGTCGCAATAGGCTGCGGTAGCTTGGGTGTCGAGCAAATTCATAGGCACTTGCATAAACTGCGTTGTTGCTCCCCCGTGTAAAAAAAGTATTTCATAAGAGTCGTCCAATTCCATTAATTGCTTCACCGAATCTTTGGCTTCTTGTAAAATTTCTTGAAACCAAGCCGTTCTATGGCCAATTTCTAACAAAGACAAACCAGTATTATTATAATTCAATACGGCTTCAGCCGCTTGGGTTAAAACGGGTTGAGGTAAAATGGAAGGACCAGAATTAAAATTATGCAGCTTCATATACAAAATCTAAAGCACAAAGTAAACCGATTATCTTTACATAATGCAACTCCCATCAACCTTATTAGAAAATGCAGTAGCACAATTTTCTAAGCTCCCCGGCATTGGAAAAAAAACGGCGTTAAGACTGGTGCTACATTTATTAAAACAAGACATCAACGATGTAGCATTGTTTGGAGATACCATTGCAAAAATGAGAAGGGATATACAATTTTGCAAACGCTGCAACAATGTAAGCGATGGCGAAACCTGTTCCATTTGCGCCAATACCATGCGCAATCAACAAATCATTTGTGTGGTAGAAAATATCAGAGATGTAATAGCCATAGAAAGTACCCAACAGTTTAATGGAACATACCATGTGTTGGGGGGGATTATATCGCCCTTGGATGGAATAGGCCCCGATCAATTGAGCATTGAGTTGCTCGTGAAGCGAATTACCCATGAACAAGTGGATGAACTGGTATTTGCACTCAGCCCCAATATTCAGGGGGATACCACCATTTATTTTATACAGAAAAAGATTGCTCATTTAAAATGTAAAGTCACTACCATCGCACGTGGCATAGCATTTGGAGGAGAGTTGGAATATGCAGATGAAATGACATTAGCCCGCAGCATTGCCAATAGATTGCCCGTTCAGCAGTATGTACAGTAAGTTTTGAAACCCAAATCCAAACAAAAACCTAACTTCGTTGTTTAAACATTAAAATAGCTGACACATGAAAAAGTGGACTAAAATCATATTAACCCTGGTAATGGTTGGCGCCGTTACCGGCGGGATCATCGTTTATAGAATCTTTACCAAGCCGCACCGTGACGTAACCACCGAAAATGCGATTGCCATCAAGGCCCAAGCTTTATTTGAAGCATTTAAAAATGATGAAGCGGCAGCCAACACAAAATATTTAGACAAAGCCATCGAAATAGAGGGAGAAGTATTAGACCAAAGCACCAATCAAGACGGACAATCGGTGGTGAATTTTAAAACAGACGATGCATTTTTTGTGATTAATTGTACGTTTAAAACTAACCCAGGAGCACTAAAACCCGGAACTACCATCCGTTTCAAAGGAATTTGTACCGGCTATATACCAGACGCCAATGTGGTGATTAACGAAGGCGTGCTTGTACCTTAATTGAACATTTATAAAAATTATAAACCCAGCTAATTAGATAATATGAAAAAAATAATATTAATAGCCGCTCTAACCATTGGCTTTACTCAATTAAATGCCCAAAAACAATTTGGAACAAGAAATGCAAAAGTAAGTTTCATTGCCACGAACGATGAAGACGTGAAAGCGGTGAACAATGAAGTGGCCAGCAGATTATCCGATAATGGACAAATGAGTTTTAGTTTATTGGTTAAAGGGTTCAAGTTTGAGTACGCAGAAATGCAAGAGAAGTTCAACAACGATTATGCAGAGAGCAATAAATTTCCAAGAGCAGAATTCAAAGGAAATATCAGCAATATCAAAGACGTAAACTTTACCAAAGATGGAACTTACAAAGTGGTTGCAAAAGGAACACTTACGCTACACGGCGTAACGAAACCTTTAACCGTAAATGGTTTAATCACTGTAAAAGCAGGCAAAGTTTCAGCAACCGGAAAATTTCCGATTGTAATGAAAGACTTTAATATTGATGCATCAGCAGTTACAGAAAAAGTGAATGCAGACATCAATGCAGTGTATCAATAGGCATTTACGAAGGGCTATATTTTGCTAGAATACAATATGGGTGTATCTTTGCACCGACTTTGGTGGATTTGTTTATTGTTCAGCCAAGGTCCTAGCCAATACGGTAGTATACCGCTATGGGTTAGTTTTTAGAACTAATAAACGTTTGAAGTGCATCCCCCACACACATTCTGGCGTTTATTGGTTATTTAACTTACTAAAAGTGATTGAACCAATAGCTATGCTAATAAAAGAAGAACTCCAGAAAAGAATCCTTGTAATAGATGGTGCCATGGGCACAATGATACAAAGGCATCAATTAACCGAAGCCGATTACAGAGGTGAGCAGTATAAAGATTGGCATTTAGATGTAAAGGGAAACAATGATTTACTTTGCATTACACAACCACAAATTATTAAGGGCATCCACTTGTTGTATTTAGAAGCAGGTGCAGACATTATTGAAACCAATACATTCAGTAGTACTACCATTGCAATGGCAGATTACGATATGCAAAGTTTGGCTTATGAGTTGAACGTAGCCGCTGCTAAATGTGCCCGCGAAGCAGTAGCGGAGTTTATGCAAAAACATCCAGGCACAGGACCCAAATTTGTAGCCGGTGCAATAGGCCCATTAAATAAAACACTGAGCTTATCACCCGATGTAAACAATCCAGGATATAGAGCTGTCACATTTGACGAAGTGGCCAATGCTTATTACGAACAAATTGATGGATTGGTGAATGGAGGTGTAGACATCTTATTAATCGAAACCATTTTTGATACACTGAATGCAAAGGGAGCTATTTACGCAGCTAAAAAATATTTCAGAGACAAGGGCATACCAGAACTACCCATCATGATCAGCGGAACCATTACCGATGCATCAGGAAGAACCCTGAGTGGACAAACATTAGAAGCATTTTACACTTCCGTAATGCACGCGAACCCCATCAGCATTGGATTAAACTGTGCAT
The DNA here is from genome assembly GCF_051860225.1 of Sediminibacterium sp. Classification (GTDB taxonomy): domain Bacteria; phylum Bacteroidota; class Bacteroidia; order Chitinophagales; family Chitinophagaceae; genus Sediminibacterium. Next base: position 1,099,617 of record NZ_JBHYEI010000001.1, on the reverse strand, counting down.
TAGGTGCCGCAGAAATGAGAAGTCATATAGAAGAGTTATCACAAATAGCGGCCTGTTATACATCGGCCTATCCAAACGCTGGCTTACCCAATGCAATGGGAGAATACGATGAAGCACCGCATGAAACAGCCCATTTTATTGAAGAGTGGGCCAAAGAAGGTTTCGTGAATATTGTAGGTGGATGTTGCGGAACAACACCCGATCATATTAAACATATTGCAGACAACGTTCGAAAAATGCAACCCAGACAATTACCTGTGGTTGAAACAACCATTTAAACAATGAGTACAATCAAACCATATTTAAGGCTTGCCGGATTAGAACCTTTGGTTATTAGACCAGAGACCAATTTTGTAAACGTAGGCGAAAGAACCAATGTAACAGGTTCAAAGAAATTTGCACGCTTAATCAGAGAAAATAAATTTGAAGAAGCACTATCTGTTGCCAGACAACAAGTAGAAAGCGGCGCGCAAATATTAGACGTGAACATGGACGATGCTTTGTTAGAAGGCGTAAGTGCCATGACCACTTATTTAAACCTGCTGCAAAGCGAACCAGATATCGCGCGTATTCCCATCATGATTGATAGCTCCAAATTTGAGATCATAGAAGCAGGATTAAAATGTGTGCAAGGAAAATGTATTGTGAACTCTATCTCTATGAAAGAAGGAGAAGAAAAATTCATAGAGCAAGCATTCATTTGTAAATCATTTGGGGCAGCAGTCATTGTAATGGCATTTGATGAAGTAGGACAAGCAGATACCAAGGATAGAAAAATAGAAATCTGTCATCGCGCGTATAAGATATTAACGGAGCAAGTAGGTTTTGATCCACAGGATATCATATTCGACCCGAATATTTTTGCGATTGCAACAGGTATAGAAGAACACAATAACTATGCAGTAGATTTTATAGAAGCCACCAGAGAAATCAAACGATTGATGCCATTGGCAAAAGTTTCAGGCGGTGTATCAAATGTATCATTTTCATTTAGAGGCAACGACCATGTAAGAGAAGCCATCCATTCTGTATTCTTATTACACGCCATTAAAGCGGGTATGGATATGGGGATTGTAAACGCAGGACAGTTGGTGGTGTACGATGAAATAGAACCCACCCTAAGGGCTTTATGCGAAGACGTGATCTTGAATAGAAACAACGACAACAACGAAGCCACAGAAAAATTAATCCAACACGCAGAAACCGTTAAGGCCAAGGGAAAAGTAGAAATAAAAGATGAAGCCTGGAGAAAAGAGCCCGTTGAAAAAAGATTGGCGCATTCATTAATCAATGGTATTACCGATTATATAGACGAAGACACAGAAGAAGCCAGACAAAAATATCCAAGACCATTGGATGTGATAGAAGGACCATTGATGGATGGCATGAATATCGTAGGCGATTTATTTGGAGCAGGAAAAATGTTTTTACCACAAGTGGTAAAGAGTGCCCGCGTAATGAAAAAAAGTGTGGCCATTTTAACCCCATATATTGAGCAAGAAAAAGAAGACAGAAAGCAAGCACACTTAGCGGCAGGAACCGTGAATGAGGAAACCGCAGGTGCAGCAAAAATTTTGTTGGCTACTGTAAAAGGAGACGTACACGATATTGGAAAAAATATTGTGGGTGTAGTACTAGGTTGTAATGGCTATGATATTGTAGACATGGGGGTAATGGTACCAGCAGATAAAATTTTAGAAGCAGCAGAAAGAGAGAAAGCAGATATTATAGGATTGAGTGGATTGATTACACCATCTTTAGATGAAATGGTGCATATAGCCAAGGAAATGAAGCGCAGGAATATGAAGCAGCCATTATTAATTGGAGGGGCTACTACATCCAGAATGCATACAGCTGTAAAGATTGCACCAGAATATGGAAATGGTGTTGTGCATGTACTAGATGCATCTAGAAGCGTAACGGTTGCGGGTTCTTTATTGAATAAAGAGCTAAAGACCCCATTCTTAGAGGAGTTAGTACAAGAGTACAGCAAACTAAAAGAAGGATTCGACAACAAAAAATCGGTGAAGCAATACCTGCCTTATGCAGAGGCATTGAAAAATAAAGTGGCTATTGATTGGGACAGTTATACTCCCCCTACACCTAGCTTTACAGGCACCAAAGTATTTGACCATTACGATTTGAATGAGTTAAGAACATTTATAGATTGGAAACCATTTTTCATTACTTGGGAAATGCATGGCAATTTTCCAGCCATCTTAACCGATGAAGTGGTTGGAACAGAAGCCACCAAATTGTACAATGATGCCAATGCTTTGTTAGATAAAATCATAGCAGAAAAATGGTTAACAGCAAAAGGTGTGATAGGATTTTGGGAAGCAGCCAGCAACCATGACGATGTAGAAGTACGAACAGAAAATAACAAAGTGCAATTGTGTTTTCATCGTCAACAAATCAAGAAAGCACCCGGACAACCCAATTTATCATTGGCCGATTTTATTAGCCCAGCAACTGCGAATAAAAAAGATCATATTGGTGCATTTGCAGTAAGCATTCATGGTATAGAACCACATTTAGAAAAATTTGAAGCGGCACACGACGACTACAATAAAATTATGTTGCAAGCATTGGCCGATCGATTTGCAGAAGCATTTGCAGAAGCATTGCACTTGCATACCCGTAAAGAATATTGGGGATACGATGCACAAGAACAATTGAGCCCAGAAGAGTTAATTAAAGAACAATACAAGGGTATTCGCCCAGCACCAGGCTATCCAGCTTGTCCAGACCATACAGAGAAATATAAATTATTTGATTTGCTGAGTGCACAAGACAATGCAGGAATCTCCTTAACAGAAAGCTTGGCCATGTATCCAGCATCATCAGTTTGTGGTTGGTATTTTTCGCATCCGCAGAGTCAGTATTTTGGAATTGGCAAAATAGAGCAAGACCAATTTAAGGACTATGCAGCCCGCAAAGGCATGGACGAAGCAACTGCTGAGAAGTGGTTGAGGCCGATACTGTAAGAATTTTTGTCGTTTATATTCGACATTTTAATAGTATATTTGTCGAATACAAACGACATTTATGGAAACCCTATTTAGTTTTCAGGCTGGCTTATTAAAAGGCATTCACAATAATTTTCGCAGGTACCTTCATGCCAATATTAATTGGAACCAACGAATGATTGGTATTAAAGGCCCAAGGGGTTCTGGCAAAACAACCTTATTACTACAATATTTAAAATTTGATTTAAAACAACCAGCAAATGCGCTGTATGTAACAACAGATCATACATGGTTTTATAATCACTCTTTACTAGAAACTGCAGAAGATTGGTATAAATTGGGAGGGCGTATTTTAATAATTGACGAAGTTCATAAGTATCCGAATTGGTCAAGAGAATTAAAAAATATTTACGATGGGTTTGCCGATTTAAAAATAATATTCTCCGCCTCAAGTGCACTAGATATATATAGAGGAGAAGCCGATTTAAGCAGAAGAGTGATTCACTATAGCTTAGCAGGATTATCATTTAGAGAGTTCATAGAATTTTCAACACAACAAAAATTAAAAGCTTATTCGTTTAAAGACTTACTAAAAAATCATCACCAAATAGCAGCTAAAATAACAGAAGACCTACACCCCCTCCCGCTATTCAAAAAATATTTACAGTATGGTTATTTGCCCATTACAGCGGAAGGTGAAAAAGAATATCCTATAAAGCTGAATCAAATCATCAATGCAGTAATTGAAACAGATTTAGCATTTATTGCATCTTATGGACCAGGCACTGCGCTAAAAGTGAAAAAATTAATTGCTGTAATTGCAGAGTCGGTTCCATTCAAACCAAATATTAGTGCATTAGCGCAAAAATTAGACATAAGTAGAGACAGTCTTTATACTTATATATCTCAGCTAACACAGGCAAGAATAATCAACACCTTACAAGCCTCGGGGAAAGGAATTTCAACTTTGCAAAAACCGGAAAAAATCTATTTAGAGAATACGAATCTATCATACGCATTAACCAGTTCCCCAGATATAGGTAATTTAAGGGAGACATTTCTCTTTAATCAATTGCAAAATGCTGGTTTGGTTGTATCTGCGCCTAAAGAAGGTGATTTCTTGACAGAAGGCTATCATATAGAAGTAGGCGGAAAAAATAAAACGGCTAAACAAGTGAAAGCAACTGAAAAACACATCATTGCAGCAGATGAAATTGAAATAGGAATTGGAACCAAAATACCGTTATGGCTATTTGGGTTTATGTATTAAAACTATGGTTTTAGTCTCATTTTAGTCAACAAAGGAATGAGTTGCTTATTACCAGGACCTGGTGCATACAATTGTTCAATAGTAAAGTCTTTATTAATTAAAATCATCCTTGGCACAGAAAGTAAGTTGTAATTAGAAAGTTTGTTTCGGTCAACAATAAACTCATCTTTGGATACACCCTGCTTAATCAAATACTTTTTCCATGCATCAAGGTTGTCATCAATGGAAACGGATAAAAATACTATGGAATCATCATTTTTAAATTGTTGTTTTAATAATTCCATTTTTGGTTTATCGGCTAAACACGGCCCACACCAAGTTGCCCAAAACTCTAAGTAAATTACTTTGTTTTTAAAGTTGGAAAGTGGAATTGTTTGATTATCCGTATTTGTAAATAAAATATCAATTGCTGGGTCTCCCTGATTGAGTTGAGTTAACTGAGCTATGGTAGATGCAATTGCATTTTTATACACATCAGTATTAATTGAATCGATTCCTTTATATAAGGCAATTAAGTCATTTTTATTATCCAAAGTAATGGCTTTCTGTTTAATAGCACTTGCCTTAAACCAATCATTAATTTTCTGTGGTATCGAAAAAGTTGAAGGTTGATTTTGGAGGATTGTGTTTAATACATCACGGTAAACCACTAATTTCAAATGAAGGGGATCAACTAACCCCTTCGAAAGTTTTGCAATAATCGGCTTAGTCAAAGAATCTCTTTGTTGCTGAATCATTAAAGCACTATCTGTTGAAGTTTTATGAACCCAACTATAATAAATAGGTATATTCATAAAGCTATTGATAATATCCGCTTTAATTCTAACCGATTCTAATCGGTAAAAATCAGGCGAAACCATTCGTCTAATACTATCCAATTGCTGGCTTCTCTCTTTACTTTTAGTGAGAATATAATCAATTGTTTTTGCGATAGACGATTGGATACCCGTTTCGCCATCTAAAAAAGATCCCTGCTTCGGATAAGGTGTAAGCTTCAAATAAGTATTTTCAATTTGACGAGAACCACTAAAAATAGATTTAGTTGGATTTATACGATCAATGGTAGCGTTAATATCATCACCAGGCGATATATATATAATATTTCGACCTATACGATAATAACCAGGTATTGCTATTTTAAATTGAATTGAAAAGTTTTTATTTGAGTCAGGAACGAAAATTCGTTCGTTAGAGGATAAGCTAATGTCCTTAAACTCAGTCATATCTTCCACTTCAACCGAATTATTAAAATTAATGGCTTTACCAGAAATTTTAACTGCTTTAAATTCTTGTGCCTTGGCAGAAAGTAAAGAGACAAATAAACAAAATAAGATGCTGAGCTTTTTCATAGATTCATTTTTCCTTCTCAATTCCGTTATTACTAACATTAAATTTTATGTTTAAAAGTAAGTTACGATTAGTTTCGATTTGATACCCTGAATTAAAGCATTCCGCATTGATTGAGTCGATAAAGTATTTACCAGTATGAACATCCTTATTATACATATAATCATACTTGTAAATTATTTTATCTGATATCAATTTTGTAACACGATTTGCATTCCATGTTTTAGTATGAAATAAATTGGTTGTGGCTCTATTAAGAGATTCAACTTTCATTTCCCAGATAAATTTCAATCTAATAATTGAATAATCAAATTCTCTTATCCTAACTTCTCCTTTCAGGTACCCTCTTGCTAACCCTCCAACAGTTCTACCTAAAAATGAATCTTTAAAAGATTGATTGGGCATGAAACTTACAATATAAATAAGACCATATTTTTCATCCTGGTATTTGGAAACAAGTTTAAAGTCTAATCCTTTATTATTATTTCCATCAATTGGTAACCCTTTTCGGAGCATATCAAACCATGGAATAATATCACCTGTACATAATCGGGGAACTCCAATAAATTTGGTGAAAAGTTTATCCTGATATAAAGTGTCTTTAATCCAATTTGGAGATTTCATGCTTTTATCAGCATTTCGATAATATACCTTTACAAATTCTTCAGCCTTTTCTTTTAAAGAGTCGTAATTATAAATTACTGAGGAAAATTTTAAATTTTGACTAAAAGAAAAATTGCCATAGTTATCCTCAAAGCGATTAGCTACGTGTTTAATTATTGCGTTTGCGCTCCTTGATTTCATTGCCTTACTTCTAATAATAATTTCAGGTAATAAGCTCTTTAATGGCTTCAAAAGCAACCGATTAACATGAAACAAATAAAACAGTTGTTCTTCATAACCAACTGCAGAAATTTTGACCTTTTTGGGGAAGCTTGAATTGGGAATAGAAAATGAGCCATCTTCATTTGAAACAATAGACATTTCATTTATGTCATTTTCAATAAAAACAATCGTTGCAAATGGAATAGATTCCTTTGTAATAGAATCAATGATTTTAAAATAAATAAGACTATCCTGTAATGCATAACTTTTATTATATACAGGATTATTGTTTACATAGATGGGATTCCCCTTTACAGCTAATTGAAAGAATACTGCATTAATTAGCAAGAGAGCTGAAGTTATAACACTATACCTTAATTTGCTATTTATCCTTTTTAACATAAACGTTTTTAATGCAGGCACTAATTATTTGAATTTAGAAATGAATATTGTGAGATTTAATCTTATTTCGTTTTAAGTACTTTATTTTATTCTTATTTAGATAAAATGAGTCAATCTGACTTGATTTCTGAGGAAAGTCAATTTGTCTTACAATTGTGGAGTCAGGATGCAAAGCAATAAATCGTTCGTATACATTGATTCTTATTTTCAATTCCCTAAAGGAAACAGTATCAAGAAATTTATCGTTTCGCAATATGGTATTTAATTTAGCAGCTTGGCTTGAAAAAATAATTGTACTATTATTTTTATACTGATTAAAAACGCGCTCTCCTCTTTTACCGATGTAGTCTTTTTTGTTTTGAATTGAACAGCAACTAAAAAAGAAGAGAAGCAATAGAAAAAATATAAGTCTCATATTAATTTTCTTAAGTGGTAGTGATATATTCTAACGCTCCTGACAAACAAAATGATAATTAAAATATAAATCCAAATCATGGTACTTAAAATCTAAATACTTTACGAAGTTGTTCAGTTAATTGAGTGTCATCGTCATTTTCCTGTCGAAAAATTATGATTCCATTTGTATCAATGAGAATCTTAGTTGGCAAGACAGATATTGCATATTCTTTATTGACATTAAATTGATTGATATTACCTTTTTGAAACTCACCAATATCTAGATTATCACGTATGTGATAAAAAAGGCTAGTTTTATCTTTTTCGACAGCTTTTTTCCAATCTCCACTATTTCTATCAGAACTTATACAAATTACTTCTAGGCCCTTATCCTGATATTTTTTATATAACTCAATTAAATAAGGGCTACCCTTTCTACAAGGCAAACACCAACTTGCCCAAAAATCTAATAGTATATATTTCTTGCCAATTAATTTTGAAACATCTAAGAGTCGGTCATTAATATCGTTTATTGAGAAGACTTTAGCCTTACTCCCAACACCAGCACCTAATTTAAGGATAATCTGTTGACGAACTAAATCACCAAAAACAGATTGTTGAATTTTAAAACTGAAATTATCATAAAATTTTGCAAGCGAATCAACAGAAAGTGATGAAAAATAATAACGCAATAAGTATGCACTTAAATAAGAGTCTCGATTCTTTTCAATATAATCAAAATCGATTAATTTAATTTTGTCTCTGTACGGAATAAGCTTATCAAATGCATTCTTAGCTAATTCTTGTAGCACAATATTCTCTTTTGATTTATTTAGCAGTTCAATAGCATTACTATATTCGGCTTCAAGTAATTTGATTCCCATATTATCGTATATACTATCCTTAAACTTTTGAAGTCTAGACATTTCATTTTGAACACTAGATCCGCTTATTGTCGCCTTCTTAAAGTTATCAACCAATAGGGATATATTCATCATTGATGGCTCAATAAAAAAATCAGTTGTGTTCGGGTCATTGATAGATTTAGATTTTATATTGCCGTCTAGATAGGCATTCGTGGGTTCTTTGATTTTGCCAGTAAATAAAAAATTCCCCTTATTTAGTTTACAAGTATCATGAATGAATTTTCCTTCAAAATTTAAATAACTCAGCACAACAATCCCATTTTCTTGTCCTTCTATAAATCCAACTATTTTAAAACGGGAACCATCAACCTTTTTTTGACCAAAAGCTATTGAGTATATTAACAGAAAACAAAAAAGAAATTTTTTTTTCATAATATAAAATCTAAAAAGAAAAAGAGCTGCACAAATGGTGCAGCTCAAAAATTATAGTTTAAGGCATACACAATGTACCAGTGTTGGTTCCGTTTCTCTCACACTTATTAGAACAACATGCAGAATTTGCGGAACAATCAAGTGTATAGTCAGTTAAACAAGGGGCGACATTGGAGCCATTTATTATTTCTCCACCGACAACTAATTTGGCTTCTTTTCTTGATAAAACCGAACCTAGTTTTTCGAATTTCTGTTTCATTTTTGAATAATTTTAAGTAACTAAATTCCTGCAGCTTTAAGCATCAGCAGATTGTTGGCTCGCCAAACCACTTATTCGTAATTAAGTATAGTACCATCTGACTGTTCTTTTCGGGTACTAATCGAAAAGAAATATGACAATTCTTCCTCTTTAAAGAAAATAATTAAAAGTATTTTATGTGTTTTTTGAGTGCAGTAAACTTCAAGTATTATATTCAATTAAAAAAATATAACCAGGGGGTATTTTTACCCCCCGAGATTAACGAGCAAATAAGCCTCTCCATTGATACAATAACCGATCGGCTAAACTTGCTTCGGCTGTAATCACATCTCCAGTTCCAGTCAAACTATTACTAAAATGAATGGTCTTTTGATAATTTGTTTGCAAACCATTAGTAAGCTTAACCTTAATTAAGAAACTGGTGTCTTTATAGGGAACTTGTGGAATATTAATGATAGTTCCTTGTAACACACCAAATTCATTTCTTTGATAACTATTAAGTGCAATATTCACCTGTTGACCTTGCTTTAATTTTCCAAAATTTTGTTGAGATGCAATTAGCTCTGCAAAATAGGTGGGTTGCTTTGGAATAATATAAAAGAGCTCTTGTCCCGTTTTGATCCAACTATTCTCTTGAAAGTAACTGGCAAACTGCAAAGTACCTGTTTCACTGGCAACTAATATGTATCGATTTGCCCATTCGGTCAACGCACTTTTGGCATTAAAGAGAGCTGCAATAAAATTTAGTTGGATATCCGCATTTAGCTTATCAATTTCCAATAATTCTTTTTGTTTGGCAACAATATTAGCAGACTGATTAATATCCGCAGCATCAACTTGCACCAATTGTTGTTTTGTGGATAATATTGTTGATTTATCCTTAATTAAATCAAGAGGTGCAATCACTTTTTCATTAGCCAGTTTTTCATTAATGGCCAATAATCCTTGTTGCATTGTTAAATCTTGAAGAATCAATTGCTTTTGATTATTCGCATTCTCCTTAGACAGATTAATCAGCCTAATATCTTGAGCAATGGCATCACGCTTTTGGTAAAAGTACCCTTTAGTCTTTGCCCAAGAGAGCTGATAGATTTGTTGGGCAATATCTTGATAATTTTTTTGTAAATCTCCCAATTGATTGAGTGTTTCTAACTGGCTAATCGCATTCCAATTGTTTTGTTTTAAGTGAAGTTCTGTCTGTTCAATCCATTTTTTAAACAACAGCACTTGTTTGTAATCTGCATTACTCTGTAAAATGGCTAAAACATCACCAGCAATAACTTTTTTATTTTCAAGTGCATTTAAATAAACAATTCGTCCTTCAGATTTACTTATAATTTGTTTTGGCAAATTATTCCCAACAATTTTTATGGGTGCTTTAACGATATCTGGGTATTGAATAAAAAAGGTTAACGTAAATAACAAACCAATAATCACAAAAAACATTGCAATGCCATTTCGAACTATCCATACAGGTTTACTGCTAATGATTTCGCGAACCTCATGGCTATAAAAACGATCTGCCTCATCTAAGCGTTCAATATTTGCAGCTTCAAGCATTGCATCTAAACTATATGATTCTTCTTGTTGAGGCATAATTCGTCTTTAATCGCCTAGTTCTAATTGATTTTTAACCAAAGTAAAATATTCACCCTTCATTGCTGTTAATTCAGCATGTGTACCTTGCTCGGTAATCACCCCATTGTGTAATACCACTATTTGGTCAGCATTACGAACAGTGCTTAAGCGATGTGCTACTACTACGACTGTTTTACCTTCGAAAAAAAGGTTTAAGTTTTTTAAAATAGTACTTTCATTATTGGAATCTAAAGCGTTGGTAGCTTCATCTAATAAAATTAGATCAGGATTTTTGTAAACAGCTCTTGCAATTAAGATTCGTTGTCTTTGCCCTGCACTTACCCCCGTTCCTTCTGCACCAATTTTGGTATTATAGCCCAGTGGTAAACTTTCGATAAACGAAGTGATATTGGCAATTTTTGCAGCATATCTTAACCTTGCCTTATCGGGATAATCTTCCCCAACAGCTATATTTTTAGCAATACTATCAGAAAAAATAAAGCTGTCTTGCATTACTACACCACACTGTTTACGCCAAGCACGATGGCTAATATTTGACAAGTTTAAACCTGATGATTCTGCTTGATCACCAATATATATATCCCCAGACTTCGCCTCATAAAATTTAAGCAATAACTTTAGTAAGGTGGTTTTACCACTACCACTAGACCCTACAATTGCTGTTACTTTTCCTTGTGGTATTTGCATGGAAATATTTTTAAGCACAGGCTCATTACCAGCACCTGGATAGGTAAAGCTGATATTATGAAGATGTATAGATCTATTTTCTGGAAGCTCAAAAACCATGACTGATGGAGCATCACTGTTCAAATTTACTGGTTCTTCATCAGCCAATTGATGAATTTCATTCAATCTTTCCAGACTTATTTTAGCCAATTGCCAATTTTGAACGAACCCAATCATTTGTTCAATTGGGGAGTTTAATTGCCCAATAATATATTGAATCGCAAGCATTGCGCCAAGGGTTATTTGCCCTTGAATCACTGCTGTTGCAGCCACAAATGTGATGAATATATTTTTTCCCTCGTTAATAAAGAAAGCACCCGCTTGTTGCCATTGATTTAAAGCAAGCCCTTTCATTCCTACCCTAAATAGTGATGCTTGCAAGTGTTCCCATTGCCATCGTTGTTGCTTTTCGCTACCATGCAACTTAATCTCCTGCATACCTTGTACCAATTGAATGGTACTACTCTGTTCTGCAGCAGCAATATCAAACTGCTGGTAATCAAGCTCTTTTCTTTTCTTTAAGAAAATCAAAATCCATAAAATATAAAGGACACTGGCTGCTGTAAAAACACCAAAAATGAGTACACTATAATTAAGCAACACAACAGAAAATACCAATAAATTGAATAGAGAAAACAAAGTACTAAGTGAAGTGCCAGTCAAAAAGTTTTGAATGCGTTTATGGTCATTCATTCTTTGAAGAATATCCCCTGTTTTTTTACTATCAAAATAAGCCAAAGGCAACTTCATCAGCTTTATCAAAAAACCCGTAAGAATAGAGATATTGATTCGACTACTGATATGGTATAAAATCCAACTGCGAATAAATTCTACACCCAAACGTCCAACAAACAAAGCCAGTTGAGCTAATAAAACAATATATACAAATTGAATGTTTTGAGTGTTGATACCTACATCAACTACACTTTGTGTGAGAAAAGGAAATACCAATTGCAATAAACTGCCGAGCATAACCCCTAGAAAGAGTTGGAAAACCAGTTTTTTATGTGGCTTTATATAACCCCATAGTTGGTTAGCATGATTGGTTGATACCTCATTAAAATCATGCCCGTAATTGGCATTGTAAAAATTTTGGCCAGGTTCTAGAATTAAGGCTATACCGGTAGACTCTCCATCCTCATTTTTATCACTTATCCATTTTTGTAAGAACAGCTCTTTGCTGATGGTTATAATCCCTTTAGCTGGATCAGCTATTGTTATGTTTTTTGGCTTTGAAAAAAAACCCCTCTTTTGTGGTGATAAAACAATGAAATGATTTTGACCCCAATGTAGTATTGCGGGTTTTGGTGCTTCTTCAATTAATTTTTCAAAACTCAACTTTAACCCAGATGTTTGAAAACCTATCTTTTCTGCGGCATCACTAATACCTAGTAAATTAACACCCTCCTTACCTATCTCTGTTAACTCCCTTAACTTCTCTAAAGCAAATACACGACCATAATACCTACTTATCATATACAAACAAGTAGGACCGCAATCCATTTGGTTTTGTTGAGGTTGGAAAAGGAACATTTATTTAAACAATAAATTTTTTAACGGTTAGAAATGAACTGAGGTATAAATCTGATTTACCAGTATCCTCAAGAATTAACAAATATTATTTTGTTTAATTGGTTGCAGTAAATGGATCATAATTACAATTTGATTTGATAAATTAACATATGCTCTACTATCGATAAACTTACACAACATTAATTACGGGTGGGGAATTTCTACAACGTAATTTTCTAAAAAGCAATTTTTTGCACTTCCTTTAAGAATTGTACTTATTAATGGAACTTAGTTTTAGTTTTCATAGGAATTTGTTTTAAAAGAAGTTGCAATGAGCTGTGTGAACTTATCAGCTGTTGGCTAGAATTATATAACAAATTATAAGGAATCCCGTATTTCACATTTTCAGTATATAATTTACTATTTGCACCACCAATTAATAAAAATTTTGACCATTTGCATGCATCTTGTTTTAAAGCTAATTTCCATTTTGATTCATCATCATCTATTGAAAGTCCAATAATTTGAATTTTACTCGTATCAATCAAATTGAAAATGCCATTTAACATCCGATTCTCATGTCGGCAAGGTGAGCACCAAGATGCACCAATTATAAATAAGTAGTATTGTTTATTTGAATTAAAAATTTTTGAGAGTTTATAAAATTCCCCTTTTTGTCCTTTTACATAAGAGTCTGATAAATATTTGTTTGCAGTTACGAGATTCAGCTTATTTGAATAATCTAACAACTGATCATGAACCTTTTTACCATCTTTTGAATTTCTTATTTCAAATGGGAAAGTATTAAAAAGTTCTATTCGATCATTAATAGAAACTAAATTAGAAAAGGATATATTATAAGTAATAGCATATATATTTTTAGCTTCTTTTTTTATCTTTCGTAGTGTCTTAAACAAAAGTACAGTATATAAATCTTGTTGAAATAAAATCACTGAGTCGGAATAAAATCGAGCTTTGTTTTTATCAGAATAGCTAGACGGTATAATTTTAGAAAAGGTATAAATCTTTTTATTTTGAATTTCCCAATACTTGTTTAAACTGGATAAGTTTTTAAAATCAAGTGTTGTATCTACGAATACAATATTTTCATTTTCCAATTTTTTAGAATATATTTTAGAAATAGAGATATGAAAAATCAATATGGAAGTAAATATCTTAATAAACATTTGAATTGAATATTTATAAGTAGATAATAAAAAATATTAGCTACATTTTAAAATCACTAGTTAATATTGTATCTTAATTAATTTTGCATCTGTTTAACACACAACCCAAATATGCTAATTTACTTTTCATGATAATAGTTTTCGCTATCAACTTATAATGAATAACGGTAAATTAAAAAATTTTCTACAGCTTTAATAATCAGCAGAGTACTAGCTCACAAAACTACTTGTTCGCGATTAAGTGAGGTAACATTTAGTTATACTTATTGAAAAATAATTGTACCATAATCTTTAAATTTATCAGGCTGATTTCCTGAATACATAATTATACTATTTAATAATCCTCTTTAATACATCTTCAAGCCTATCAGATGTACCGGTTTTCCAAACAATTTTACCATCAGGATTAATAAGCAAACCCGAGGGTATAGGATTATTAACATTATCATAATTATCTTCAATCTCTTTTGACACAGATATATTAGACCAAATATTTAAGCCGTCTTTAACAATGGCTCTGCGCCATTGAATTGTGTCTTTATCTATTGATACTGTAAGAACCTCAAATCCTTTACTCTTATACTTATAATATAGATTCTTGAGCTTAGGGAATTGTTCTCTGCATGGAATACACCAACTTGCCCAGAAATCAATGTAAAGATATTTTCCTTTGAATTGATTCAACTCTACCTTTTGATTTTCGTAATCAAAAGTCATGAAATTATACGCTTGATTTCCAATTTTATTTTTTTCCTTTTGTTGAAATAATTCTTTTATAAAAAGACCATTTGAACTATTTTGTATATTCTCAGAAAAAGAATAATAAATCTTTTTTGCAGAATCTAAAGGCAATTGATTTGCTAAAGAATAAAAGAAATATGGACTGACATATGAATTAGGATGATGCTTAATAAATTTAATTATAACTTTTCTAGATTCTATATTTTTCTTTTGAAGCCTTCCGATTAAAACATTTGTATATTGTTCATGTTTTAACCTTGAATGATTTGTCCTAGCAGTTACATAGGCTTTTTTCTCTTGGATTATTTTCCTATTTAATAGAAAATATTTTTTTTCTAAAGAATCAAGACTTTTTATTAGAGCTTTAAATTCTAAATTTGTTTTTGACCCAACTAATTTTGCATCACTATAGTTATTCGCATCAAGTTTTACGAGCAATTGAATAGGTTCAATAAAAAAATCAACACTATTAATATCTTTAAAATCAACTATTTTCTT
Organism: Sediminibacterium sp.; assembly: GCF_051860225.1. Lineage (GTDB taxonomy): Bacteria > Bacteroidota > Bacteroidia > Chitinophagales > Chitinophagaceae > Sediminibacterium. Next base: position 1,084,588 of record NZ_JBHYEI010000001.1, on the reverse strand, counting down.
AACGCCCGATATTGTTGCAAATGTAGGTTCAGAAATTTCTCCAAAAAATGTAAACTTTCCATTCTTTATTTGCCCAGTATCGCTAATTCTTTTACCCGCTTTGTTAATATAGCCTAAAATAACAAAACCAGAATCACAATTTTTTATTTCTCCATCAAGTTTAAATCTATTCAAAGAGATATTTTGTGAATTAGACTCACAAACAAAAAAACTAATTATTATTAATAAAAAAGTGTGTTTCATGAAAAATAATGTTATGATTAAATCGAGGCTAATATCAATTAGCCTCGATATGGAATTTATTGGCAAAGTTTATCTTGACCAGGTTTATTTCCTGAACCATTACCAGCATTACCACAAGTCCCACAAGATCCAGAACAAGTAACACCAGTTCCTGTACCACAGTAGACATTGCAACATCCACCTCTTGCAGATGAGCCACAATTATCTGCAATTGAACCACCAACTAGTTTCTTCTGAGCATCTCTGCTCAATGCAGTACCTAAATTTAACAATTTGCTTTTCATGATAATAGTTTTAGCTATTCACTTATAATGAATAACGGTTAATTAAAATTGTTTCTGCAGCTTTAAGCATCAGCAGATTATTGGCTTGCCAAACCACTCATTCGCGATTAAGTGTAGTACCATTTGGCTTTTCGTTTCGGGTACTAGTCGAAAAGAAATATGCTTATTCTTTCTCATGAAAGAAAATAGTTAATGTCCTTTATTTGATATCCTTTTGGTAATAAAAAACCATCAATAAAAATAGTTGGAGTATATTCAATTTTAACCTTTTCACACCAATCCTTCATTTGATTGATTTTGTCTGTCTGTTTTTCTAGTTCTCCAGTCATTGGGTATTTGTTAGCAAAAACATCGTAATTCTTTTCTTTAGCTATATACCAATCATCTAATGCTTTATGAGTAGTATGTTCATTGCCCTTTTCAGCAATAGCTAATAAATGTTTAACAGGTTTTGCACCTCTATCATTCTCCTGATTAGTTGCTGTAAAAATGATTTGTGCCTTTACATCATGGTTTAGTTCAATAATTTTCTCTAACTCAGGATGTGCTGTTGCACAAGGCCCACAATAAGGATTGCAAACTTTGATAATAGTATGTTTTGCATTGGGTTTACCAATTGTTATACCTAATTCACTCGTAGAATGTTCTAAAATTGATGGCTGAGTTTTAAGCAATGACCAAAATACTTGATCGTTATACTTTAGCATTAAATGGCTTCTCTTTTCATACTTAGCAACCTGTAATCTTTTCAACAAAGGCTTTAATAAAAACCAAGATATTGCGGGAATGAATAAAGCGTAAAGTGCAAAAATGTAATTGTTTGCAAATGCTTCCTTTGTCTGAGAAAATGATAAACTGTTATTTGCTATAACCAATATTCCTTCAGTCAATAAAACCACCTGCACCATTAAGCAGAGTACACACCATTGCTTGGCTACTTTCCACTGGTAATAAATAGAAAAAAAGATATAAGGCAGGGCTAATAAAGAGAATATACTTAAAACAGGCAATACCGTATTTATACCAGCGAGCGCTGAGAATATTAATGACCCTGCAAAATATACAAAGCCAACTTCACTCCAAGTTACTATCCCCCCTAGCGTTGCAGCTTTGGTATTTAATACAGCACTGCAATTGGCTTTTTGTATACCTGAACAGATTTGCTTCAATAAAGGGTTGCCTTTATCTATATCATACCATAGTAATAATACAGATGCAGTTAATCCTATTAACTTAGCCAATAAATACAATGTGGGCAAAATGGTAATGGAGCCATTCATGAATGGTATCCATAAGGAAGCCAAAATACCTAGTGGGATTAAACTATAAACAACCTTTTTTACACTAGTAGCATTAATCTTTTGTTGGTAATTGATTTCTCCAGAAAACTCATTTGCTTCAGCAACTAAGATGTTCTCTGTCCACTGAGATAAAAAGATTGTTTTAGTTATCGTTTCAGTTTTGCCATGTTGGTTTACAATAAGTAGCTCATTTTCTACAACTTCTAATACTGCTACAAAAACACCTTGTTTAAAGCTTGTGATAAATGGTGTTGGAATCTCTTTTAATTTTTCTGCCGAAGTTTGTATCACCAGATTTTCAACCTTCCAATTATTCAATGTATCTGAAATAGATAAAAAACTTGGATAGTCTGGATGTGATTGTAATGTATCATTAATCGTTTCCATGCTTACGTTCACTTTTAATCCCTTTAATAAAGCGGCAACAATTAATGGTTGATTTTCATGTAAACTATTAAATAAGACTCCCAATAACATAATCTCTAATTATTGAGTAAACTTCATCTTAAACTTTCATATTAAAAAAAAATAGCGGGGGGTATTTTTACCCCCCGCGCATTCTTGAAAGCTATTTTCAGACGTAAAAATTAACTAAGGGGGTAAAAATACCCCCCACTAGAAACTCAAACCTTGTAGTTTTTGACATTAAAATAATGTAAAGGTTACTTCATAATATTTTTTAAAAGGCTCGTTGAAAAGACAATAACTGTAGGCTCCCTATTAGCATTTTTATCATTTAACTATATTTAGAAAAAGAGTTCTTTGCTAATTGTGATAATACATATATCTAAATTAGTCCAATCAAAATTATTTTACATCTAATTGATCAATGAAATTCATTAATTCTTGATAACTATTTGTTCGGAGGATTATATGATTTGATTTTGACAAAACAATATACGTTGGAAATGATTTGACATTAAAATACTCAATATGCTTTTGGGATTTAATAAAATAGTTTTTCCATAAATAATTTGAATTTAATAAGTATTTTTTTGAATTCACTATATCACTCTCATCAGTAACAACACCAAAGAAGAAAATATTTTTCGCCTTAATTTTAAAAATATCATTCATCAATAGTTTATGGTCTGACAAACATGGTAAGCACCAAGAAGCCCAAAAGTCAAGAACTTTAAAATTTCTATTATTGAGGAATTTAAAAGTTGAATTACTTAATAAATTATAACCTTCAAGATTATTAATAAAAGAAGTTTCACTAAATAATTTATTGTTTTTTTTAATTTTTACATAAGCAGTATCACCGAAAAGACTTACACTATCTAGGGTAAACGTATATTTATCCAATGTTGTGCTTTTCTTGATTTCCCTTTCGGGAACTAAATTCGGAGCAGTATTTAAAAGTGGACTTATGAGTTTATAGGAAATTCCATTTTTATATTTAAAATCTAATCCTGCTCCAATTAATTGAATTTTTAAAATAAAGTTATCATTATCAATCCTTATAACTCCTTCGTAAAAATAATTATTTGTAGAGACTACTTTTAACTTGTCAAAGCTATCAAAATCAACTTCTACGTTTAATCTATAATAAGTCTTCAAAATAGAACTATTATTACCAATCCGATAGTCGATATTCTTAAACTCAATATTGCTTATTTCAAATTGATTAATTCCAGGCAAATTTCTTTTAAAGAGATAAACAGAGTCATCAATAAATGATTTATTGTTGTTAGCATTAGGAATTATCACTAAATTATTATATGAATCAATACCAACTAAAATTTCTAAAACATCATCATTATCTAGGACAAGAAAATCATTAGAATCTAGATTTCTTTTCCTCTTAATTAATGTAAAGATGGAATCCGGCACAATACCATTCTTATAATTAATATAGAATAATTTATTATCGTTAGTATAAGAATCAAAGAGTAAAAAATGGTTTAAGGTAGGAGTTACAAAACTATTAATATTTTGATTGGATAAATGGAAATTATAAGTAATATAATTAAACTCATTTTTTCCAGGCTTAATAGATAAATGGACTTTATTAAATTGCGAAAAGCAAAGCGAAAAAGCCATTGTAAATAAAATGAACATTAATATTTTTAACATGCTATGTTTTTAAAAACATTAAAATAGTTTCTGCTGCTTTAATCATCAGCAGGTTATTGGCTCGCCAAACCACTTATTGGCGATTAAGTGTAGTACCATTTGGCTCTTCTTTTCGGGTACTAGTCGAAAAGAAAAATGATGTCCTTTATTTAATATCTGAGATAAATAAACGGCAGGGATAGTCTGAAATCGAATAAAACACCCAATAACATGATATCTAATTATCTAGTAAACTTCAAGGTTAATTTCCAAACTAAAAAAAATCACCGGGGGGTATTTTTACCCCCTGGCATTATAGAAAGCATTTTTCAGACGTAAAAATCAATTAAGGGCAGTAAAAATACCCCCTAGAAACTCAATCCTTGTAGTTTTTGACATCAAGCTAAAGTAAAAGGTACTTCATAATCTTTTTTAAAACTAATACACGCCCAAAATACCTACTTATCATAGATAGACATGTAGGGGCGCAATAGTAAAATGATTTAAAAAAAATCACAACCTTATTAATACTAAATTAATTGACGAAGAAGGGATAAAAAATTTATCATTTAAACTCAGTATTAATCAAAAACGCTAGATTACAACTAAAAGGATATTGTAATTAATATTCAGTTCTATTATTTAAGATTATCATCAGTGATTTTTTTGATTTCTTGATATGTTAAATCAAAGCCCAAAATTTTTCCATCCCTATTTATAAGGATGTTTGATGGAACTGCGGTTATATCATAATAGGAAGAAAGTTTACCATTTGTATATTCCGTGTCAATTAACTGTAACCATTTTATCTTATCCTTTACTATAGCTGCTCTCCAAGATTTTAGATTATCATCAAAGGAAATACCAATAATATCAAATTGAGATCTGTTATAAGAATCAAACAACTTGATTACTTCCGGATGCTTTTCCCTACAGGGAACGCACCAGGAAGCCCAGAAATTTATTAATACAATTTTACCAGTATATATTGAAGTTTCAATCTTTTTTCCAAATTTATTAGGAAGACTAACATGGTGAAATTGCTCTCCTATCATTCTATTTTTTAAGCGCAATAGCGATATTATTGATCGATTTAACTTTTGTCCTTCATAAGATGATAAAAGACTTGTATCAAAATTTGATTTTAGAAGGTTAACTTGATTTAAAGAAAGAATTTTATTTGTTGCCAAAAAGTATAGTGCAAGTTTGCTTTTAGGATTTTTTGTAATAAAACTATCTAACAAATTATAATGTAAATTTCTTTTTTCTATATTAGAAATATTAAATGCTTCTACTTTCGTTAAGGACTTTTCGAATAACTGCCTATTTACTTCGATAACTGATCCCTTAATACTGTCAAGTTGAAAATATGTACGTTTTGTTTTATTCTCACTATTAGTTTCAATTTTACTATTCAAGAAAATTAATGTAGTTGGGTTATCGATATAAAATTCAACTATATTAGTATTCTCGCTAAAATGTACCCTACATAATATTGGAAGTTTTGTTTTTAGATTAAACTGGAAGTCCCCATTAGCAATTACTGAACTTAAACTATCCTTAGCATTTATATTTCCGTCAAAAAATAAAAATATTTTATCAGGGTATGTGCCATTAATTTTACCACTTATCGAAATATCTGTGGTTTGTGAGTACAATGAAATATTAGTACACAAAACCATTAAAAAAGTAAGTATGAAATTCATAATATTTTATTTAAAATCAATTCCTAACACTTCTCGCATTTACAATCAGATCTCAACGGCATAGGGCAATCGAATCCCCATTCTTTTGCTCCAGCAGAACATTCATAGCGTTTTGTTGCTTCAACTTCAAGCTCCCAATCTAAAATTTTCTTTTGAGCATTCCTAAGTACAAGGAAACCTAAATTTTCCATTCTCTGTTTCATAAATTAATTTTTGGGCTTTTCTTTTCGGGTACTAGTCGAGAAGAAATATGTTTATTTATATAATTTAGATAATGCGATATCTAGCATTGATAAATCTTTGTCACTGTCTTGATCTCTATCATATATTAATTGACCATTCTTATTAATTGCGTAAACCCTTGGTATAGCTTTATAACTTCCATATGAATTGATTAAATCAATATCATTAAATATATGAATCCAATCCATTTGATATTCTTTAATCTTAGAAAGAAATAATGACTTGTCAGTATCATAGGAAATAAAGATAATCTCGAGATCTTTATATTTGCTTTTCAATGCTCGAATTGAAGGAATCTCATTTATGCAAGGAACGCACCAAGTTGCCCAAAAAACAACTAATACGTTACTTTTATGCTTATAATCAAGTAAGGAAACAAAATTATTAGCAATATCCTTCACTCTAAAAAATGGCAATTCTTCTCCTTTTTTAAAAGCCGTAAAACTGTTTAAATAATTATTAATAAAAATACCTTCCTCACTATCAATATAAGATTTTGGAAATCTTTTAAAAACATTATATACAGATTTATTATCAATTAGATTCGATTTTAAAAGATTCCTTCTAAAATACCACTTTAAATAATAATCACTTGAATTCTTAGAAATGTATTGCATTTCTTTTGTTGACAATGCTGAAAATTTAGAACGATAAATACTATCAATTAATGGTATATTAATAAAAATACTATCTGAATACTTCTCAAGAAATTCTTTACACTCTTGAACTTCATTTTTTGTATATTCTAAAAGTTTATTTTTTTGAATTTTAAAATCATACGCATTTAATAATGTATAATTCAATTTAGTAGTTTCAGCGCTCGAATAGAAATACTTAATGACTGATGGTTGATCATTCACAAAAAATAGGTCATTAATTAATTCGCCATTACTTAGGTTATAACTAATCTTAATTGAAGCATATTCAGATATGAATTCTTTATTGATAAATCCGTCAATATCGTTATGTAATATATTTTCTTCTTTTTTCCCATCATCAAATAAAATCCTTAAAGTCTTCAACAAAACATTTTTTGGAAGTATTAAATGAGTATTAGTTTGTTTTTGAGAATTACAAACTATTGAAATAAAAAGAGAGAAAGTGAAAAGATATAGTTTGTACATATTTAAATAATTGATTTCCCACATCTTTTTATAGAGATGAGTAAACTTCTAGTATAATTTCCAAACTAAAAAAAATCACAGGGGGGTATTTTTACCCCCCGTAAGACCATAAAGTATTATTTAAACATAGAAACAACTAAGAGTATAGATTTTACCAAATAGTATACAATATATTTAACATACTGCCCTGCTTCATCATCCTAATTTTCAATAACTTTATGTCCCCAATTGTTTAAAGTTTTACTGCTTGATTTTTTAATTGCTAAAATATTTAGATGCAAAAAGTAATGCTATGTGATGACGCGATAGAAGTCACGCAGCTATTGGGAAAGTCATTAAGAGAGCAAAGAATAAATGTTACCGATATAGTATATTCTGGTAAAACTTGTATTGATCTTATTGAAAATGGAATACCACCCGACTTATTAGTCTTAGACATCAGTATGCCAGAAATGCCTGGATATAAAGTAGCACAATATTTAAAAAAAACATTTCCATCAATTAAAATTCTGGTATTTTCTGTTCTTAGCGACTACGATGCAGTAAAGGGAATGATTAGTTTAGGAGTAAACGGCATTGCCTTTAAAAATATTAAACCCAGAGAGCTTGCTGAAATTATTCGAAAAATATTAAGTGGTCAAGAATACTATCCACCTGAATTCATGTTTAGCACTGAAGAAATTGAAACCATCAAGCAGCAAAAAATTTCCTGGGTTGAACATTTAACAAAAAAGGAAATTCAAGCTGCACAATTACTCGCTAATGATTTATCAAGAAAACAAGTGGCCTCAGATATGGGTATCTCTGCCTCTTCGATTAATAAAAAAATGGAACGGATCTTTAAAAAAACCAATCAGAAAACCACCGTTGGTGTAATTAACTTTTTAAAAAAAGTGGGTATGATTCAATAAATTACCTTTTCTCAAAAAACCACCACAAACGTTTGCGGGGTTTTACGGTATAATTCTTTCTTACATAAGTGCTGATATGGTGGCCTGCTTCATGTACATCATCAGTTAACAGAACCAGTTTTAAATCTTCTTTAGAAATAGTGCCTTGCTCTGCCATAAATGCACAATAATTCATTAAGGGCTGGTAGTATTCTTTCCCAAACAATACCATTGGAAAATCATTGATGGTCTTGGTTTGGATCAAGGTTAATGCTTCATAAAACTCATCCATGGTGCCAAATCCGCCGGGCATACACACAAATGCATATGAGTATTTAACCAACATCACTTTTCTTACAAAGAAATATTTAAGCGTAATCGATTTGTGTACGTAGGGATTTTCGTGTTGTTCAAAAGGTAGTTTAATATTAATGCCCACCGATTGTCCACCATTTTCAAAAGCGCCCCTATTGGCTGCTTCCATGATACCAGGGCCTCCTCCTGTAATAGTGGTAAATCCTAACTCAGCTATATGTTTCCCAATATCTTCTGCTGCTTTATAATAGGGATGATCTTCCTTGAATCTTGCACTCCCAAATACCGTTACACAGGGACCTAGAAAATGTAGAAAACGAAAAGACTTGATAAATTCCGAAAACACATCCCAGGCAAACTTCAACTCGTTAATTCTGGGTTTTGGACCATCTAAGTACACTGCTTCTTCTGGAGGAATGATTCTATCTAACCTTGTCTTCATTTTGACTTACATTTAATACTGAATTCAAATTAATACTTTCTTACAAGTCTAACTTAATAATTGTATCATTAGTTGTATGCAAAAATTAATTTTCACATTTTGTATAGCGTTAGCCAGCATGGTTGTTGCTCAATCACAAACGATTATTCAACCTGGAAACTTTCAATGCATTTCTTTGCATGGACCATTAATGTATTACTGGAACAATCCAACTATTGTTGCACAGTTTAGGCAAGACCTAAACCAACAACTACTTGCTAAAAAAGGATATTCTTTAGGAACCAACCAAATTCAATTTTCGCTTTTAAAAAATATCAAAGAATTCAACAGTAGCAACAAGAATACCACAAGCTTCCCAGTCATTCATTTGAAGCTAGCTGAATATCCCGCCAGCTTATACCTCAAACAGTTTTATCCTGATCTACTGAAAGACTCTAGTCAGCAAAGTATACAATCTGTTCTTATAGTAGAATTGAGTATACAAACAAATAGCAGTTCTGAACTCCTCAATAGAAGTCTTGAAGTTTTTATTAAGAAAAGCAATGCCATCGGCTTTGGCATTCCGTTTAATAATTTGCATTTAAGTGCAAAAGGATTTAGTGAATTGATGAAAAAATCTGTTGAAATTATTTTAGATAGCACCAATGAAAGTGAACAAATTGAATTAAAAGCATCTCCTCCTTTTATGGGTGATAATTTTATTATTGGTACCATCACAAACCTACCTAGAATTGCAATTGAAAGCAAGGGGCTCTTCAGTAAGTATGTATTCAATGGCAAAACTGAATTAATAAGATGGGATGAACAACGATACCAAGAAATTACTTTGCGTGGCAAAAATAAAACCATTTTATCCCCTTTGCTTTATAGTAGCTTCATTGCAATGGAAAAAGAAAACCCGCAAGCAGTATTTGTTTTTCTGATGCAAGAAGCCAGGAATATCGTTTTAAATAAGAATTATCTATTAGTAATTCCAGCTCGTGTTTCTGCGAATACTAATATTAGAATTACGAATATGCCGATTGTAGAACCTTTAAAGGGCAATCATAATTTTATGATTCATGATAAAGATACCATTGCTCAATTTAATATTGAAACTGATCAACTAGACAGTACTAAAAAAATATACCCTTTTTTATCGAGTAATGGAATTGACAGTAATTCATTAACCAGGATCAACGACTTAAACAATGTGGTTAATTTTTCTTCTTTGTATAGCTTGAAAGGAAAAATCCGCAACCAACCTTTTAAAATTGTAGTTAATGAATTCTTTAGAGAAATATATTTAAACAATGAAAGAATAGGGCTCATTGGGGGAATGCAACAACCCGAAAGGATGGTTATCTTTGATTCAACTTTATCAAACGATTTGATAAACGAATTAATTTTACTCAGTTATAATCGTTTCTTACAATAGTTTTTATGCGTATTATTTCATACAACGTGAATGGCATCAGGGCTGCCATAAAGAAAGGCTTTGACGAATGGTTGCTGTCTGATCCTGCTGATATTATTTGCTTGCAAGAAAGTAAAGCTACCCAAGAAGATGTTGACCATGCTGTTTTTGACAAAGCAGGCTATCATAGCTATTGGTTTACTGCACAAAAAAAAGGTTATAGTGGGGTGGTCATACTCACAAAAATTAAACCCGACGCAGTACACTATGGCAGTAATATGGAACAGAGTGATTTGGAGGGTCGTGTAATCCGTGCAGATTTTGGTGACATAACTATAGTGAATGCTTATTATCCTTCTGGCACCAGTGGCGATGAAAGACAAGCCTATAAATATATATGGCTAAACCAGTTCCAAGCTTTTTTAGATGAGCTAAAAAAAACCAGGCCTCATTTAATTGTAGTAGGAGATTATAATATTGCGCACGAAGCAATTGATATTCATGACCCAAAGGGAAATAAAAAATCATCTGGGTTTTTACCCGAAGAAAGAGCATGGATGACCCAATTCTTAAACAATGGATGGGTAGATAGTTTTAGGCAATTGCATCCAGAAACTACGGGTGCTTATAGTTGGTGGAGTCAGCGTTTCCCTTCTGTCCGATTAAACAACAAAGGCTGGAGAATCGATTATATCTGCCTAACCCAAGAACTGGGCAAAAAATTAAAAGCTGCTGCTATTTACCCCAATGTTAAACATAGCGACCACTGTCCTATTTATGCTGAAATCAATTAATCATGTTTATATATAATGTAACGACCAAAGTAGCACACACCATTCATACCGATTGGTTTCATTGGATGAAAAACGAACATATTCCTGCAGTTATGGCAACTGGTTGCTTTACCCATTTTCAATTTGTTCGTTTATTAGAAACCGACGAGGAAGATGGCATTACCTATGCTGTGCAATACCATGCTGAAGCCAAGGCCGATTATAACCGCTACATTGAATTGCACGCACCCGCTCTGCGCAACGATTCTATTCTGAAATGGGGCAACCAAATGATGGCATTTAGGTCAATTATGCAGGTTGTGAATTGAGTGTGGATAGTTTTAGAAAACAAATTTGGTATTTAAAAATCTTCCTTATATTCCTTTGAAACCCTTACGGGTATTGAATTGCAGAACAAATTCAATGAAATCCTTTACCATAAAGGGTTTCATTGAATTATAATGTGAAAATGACACAATAATCATTTGTGTTAAATCCTTGCTATCCCTTTATCTATAAGGGTTTTAAGCGAAAGAAACTAATCTAGAAAAAAGAATAAAAATTTTGTTGGTAGCTAAAAGCCAATAAATTTGTTCTGTTATCAAAAAACACTTTAAAAAATACATTCTATGAACAAAGCTGAATTGATCGCACACTTAGCTGATGATGCGGGTATCACCAAAACACAAGCAAACGCTACTTTGGATTCTTTTATTGATGCGGTAACTAAAACGTTGAAGAAAGGTGATAAAGTAACTTTAGTAGGTTTCGGTACTTTCTCTGTATCTAAGCGTGCTGCTCGTACTGGTCGTAACCCTCAAACTGGTGAGACTATTAAGATTAAAGCTAAGAAAGTTGCTAAGTTTAAAGCTGGTAAAGAATTAAGCGGTAAGTTATAATTTTTGCCTTCCAAAAAGAATTGAACCCCGCTTTCGCGGGGTTTTTCTATTTTTACACTTTATTAAACAACTTATTCAATTATTTATCATGGGTAGAGGTGACAAAAAAACAGCTAAAGGAAAACGTTTCCAAGGGTCTTTCGGTAAGTCTAGGCCAGCTAATCCTGTTGCAGCAAAAAAGGCAGCAGCAAAAAAAGCAGCAACAAAAGCTTCTTAATTCAATAACAAGTGGGTCAGTACCGCTACGCGGAGTTGCTGATCCACTTATTGTATTATCCTTTTACGCCCGACGCAATTTTTTCAATGGCAGCCACTAATACGTCTAAGTCTGCTATTCGCGTATAAACATGCGGCGTTATTCTTACACAACTGATATTCTCCCATACTATGCCAACGGTATGTATTTTATAGGTATTGTACAATTGTTGGTCTAATTGTGCCGGTGTTAAGCCCTTGATGCTTACTCCACAAATAGCACAGGAATAGCCGGGTTTCAAAGATGTGTGTAATTGCACCCCCGGTATATTTTGAACTCGACTGGCCCAATAATTTTTTAAATACCGAATTCTTTCTTCTTTTCGTTTACTGCCAATGGCTGTATGAAATGCAATGGCTTCCCCAATGCCTTGTTCTATTGGAAAGCTTCGTGTACCAAGGGTTTCAAACTTTCGAATATCTGGGCTCTGCGGTTTATCATTGCATACCAAGGGCCATATCTTGGCTATATGTTCTTTCTTAACCCATAACATGCCCGATCCAATAGGAGCACTTAAAAACTTATGCAAGCTGGTGCCAAAATAATCGCATTCTAAATCGGGTATGGCAAAATCGAGCAAACCAAATGAGTGTGCACCGTCTACAATCACTTCTAACCCTCTTCGATGCGCCATTTGACATATTTTTTTAACGGGTAAAATTTGCCCTACCCAGTTAATGATATGGGTCACATGCAGGATCTTGGTTTTAGGGGTGATAGCTTGTTCAAATGCTTTCACAATGGTTTCATCGTCCTCAATAGGAAAATCAAAACTGATTTGTTTGTACACAATCCCATCTCGCAATGCCCGTTGCCGCCAAGCTTGTATCATATTGGGGTAGTCTTGCTTGGTGCCAATTACTTCATCGCCTTTTTGCAAATTGAGTCCAAAAATGACCGTATTCAGTGCTTCTGTGGCATTTCTGTTCACTGCAATTTCTTCAGGTGAACAGCCTGCTAGCAAAGCCAATTTTTGCCTGAGGGGCTCCCTACCTTGGTCTAAAATCCGCCACATAAAATAAGAGGGGCCCTGGTTCGATAATTGATTGTAGCGTTCTACTGCTTGTTGCACAACGCTAGGCGATGGGCTTACCCCGCCATTGTTCAGATTGATGAAATTAGAGGGTACCGTATAAGCTTGTTGTATCACCTGCCAGTAATCTTCGTCCGATGCAGCAATAATTGGGTTATCTGAAGTGATTGCAGCCGCCGCTTTAAACTGAGCAGCTTGTAATTGATTGAAAAAGCCATAACCAGCAAATACGCCGGCCATTGCGCCTGCTTTCTTGATGAAATTCCTTCTTGGCTCCACGGGTTTAATTTTAACGCTTAAGTTAAACATTATCCTCAGAAAACGGTTATATCTTTGTGCTTTAATACACCGAATATGAAGAAGAAAGGGCTGTTTTTACTATTGATGGTAGTTTTTCTTTTGGCAACTGAATCTATTCAAGCCCAGTGCTCTATTTGTACCAAAACAGCTTCTCAATTAGGTGAAGGCCCTGCTAAGGCTTTAAACTCTGCTATCATCTACTTAGCATTTGCGCCTATTGCCATCATGGGCTTTATTGGTTTCCGTTGGTGGAAAAAAGAACAAACTATTATTGCGGCGGAAGAGAATCGAAACAGCTAAGTAGCTCAAATCTCGCTAAGAAAAACAGCTGATTTATATCAAATCATCATTAATAAATACCAGATTTTCATCTGAGATGGAAAAAGAGAAATTGTATTTGCTAATGGCAGCGAATACCGATTTGGAACAGCCTTTTTTCATTTGATCGTGCAGCTCTAAATAAATGACTTTTGTTTTAGGTAACCAATATTCATAATTCTGTTCAAATACTTCTTTCTCTGACCCCTCTATATCTATCTTTAATAAATCAATGGTATCCCATTGCTCTCCTCGCATAATGGTTTCCACCGATTCTGCTGGTATGGCATCTGGATTGTCTGGATTGGTTTCGGTTACCATGAATGAGCTGCTCGGACCTGTTGGGTTCATGATAGATAAGTAGACGTCTTTATTCCATAAGCCCATACAATTGGCTTTGATGGAAGGATGGCCTTGAATATTTTTTAGCAATGCTTGAAAATTATCCCTGCTTGGCTCTACGGCTATGATTTTACTTTCTGGATATCGATGTGAAAAATAAACTGCTGCCAATCCTATATTAGCCCCTGCATCAATAATTCGGGTGGGTGTAAATGGCAATGACACGTTATACTGATCGTCTAAAAACACCTGCTTAAATGTGTATTTATCTGTGGTTTTACTACGTAAATAAAATGTAGTCTGGTATTTAGAAGAAGTAAATGCACCGTATTTCTTAAATAATAAATGTATATAGAACTTGATGCCGTCTACTAATCCAAATGCTTTTATTAATGGTTTAAACCTAGATGCCATGTGGGTATTTATTAACTAGCCCGAAAATAACCCATTACCACCTAAAACAAAATAAAAAACTCACTTTAAATGCAGAGATTATGGGCACTTGTCTTACTTTATAATAAAAAAGTTTGCGGTGGTGCTGAAGCAAAAAAACAAATAAGCGCCAATTCAGCTTCTTGGTTAATGAACGATTCCACAATTGGCTGAATTGCCCAAAAAACAATTGAACTGGCTCTGGAAAGCCTTGAATAGTGGCAAATGCAGCCAAATGCTTGCTCAACATTATTCTATACCGATTGCGATGTTCACTTTCCGTTAACCCTTGTTGTATGGTTATATTTTGGGTATGCATTCGTTGATACACCCCAATAAATGGAATAAATTGAATGCCGCCTGAAATGGTGGCATACATGGCCATCCACCAGTCATAGTATACTTCTTTGGGGAAAGGTAGTATGGGCATTAATGCCGATCTGCGCATGATGCTGGCATGCCCACTCACGGTATTAAACATGCCCAACAACAAGGGATCCTTCCCGTCAATTCTCCTGTTTTTTTTATTGGGTGCTGGATGGTTTGGAATGGCATCACTAAATCTTACTGAATCGCAATAAATTAATGCAGTATTGGGTTGCAAGGCGTCCATCATCAATCCCAACTTCTCTTTTTCCCAAATATCATCTTGATCTGCAAAAGCAATATATTCACCAACAGATAAGCGAATCGCTTTTTCGAAATTGGCATTGTACCCTATATTCATTGGGTTCAGAAATAATTTAATTCTTGTATTGGCTGAAGCCAATTGTTGCAACAACGCATAAGTACCATCAGTGGAAGCATCATCTACAATCACCAACTCTTCAAAAGGATAAGTTTGTGCCAATATAGACTGCACTTGTGCTTCCACAAATGCGGCTCCATTATAGGTACACATCACTATCGATAAAGATGATTGCATGATTGTTTAGCTTTATTGCCAATTTGTAAATATAATATTTAATTTAGTCTACTTAGAGCAAGCAAGATGTTGACGAATCAAACGCAATTCCCTTTAATCTCCGTTGTGTTGGCTACTTACAATGGAGCAAAATTTCTTCGAACACAATTAGACTCTGTTTTACAACAAGACTATCCCAATTTGGAGATCATTGTTACAGACGACAATAGTTCCGACGATACGCTTGCTATTATTGAATCTTACCAGTCAAAGCACCCCTTCATACAAATCATTAAGAGTAGAACCAACCAAGGTTATATCAAAAATTTTGAACGGGGTTGTAAGTTAGCAAAGGGTGAATACGTGGCTCTATGTGATCAAGACGATCAATGGCATCCTCAAAAAATAAGTAAATTGTATGCAGCCATTGGCGATGCTGCGTTGGCATATGCCAATTCTGTTTTATGCAATGAAAACATGGAGCCCATTGGTGTAACCATTGCTGATAGGGTTACTTGCAAAGATTTTTCAAGCCCTTTAGAACAAGCTATTTTCTGTAGAATTTATGGCCACGCCATGCTCATTAGGAATGAATTTTTACAACGAATTTTTCCGTTTCCTACCATTATTCCACATGACTGGTGGATTGCATACACTGCCACGGTAAACGGTGGCATCCGCTATATTCCAGACCAATTAGCTTGGTACAGACAACATAGCAACAATGTATTTGGTGCAGTAGGTGGCAAAAGAAATAAAGCACAAGAAGCACAAGCTGCTTTAAAGAAAAAACAAATTGCCCAAGAAAGAATTGAATTATTTTATTCCTATTGTCCTGCGGATTTAGCACAGGAGAAAATGGTATTGGGCAAGCTGAATCAATATTACCATGGATCAGGCATCTTCAATAATTTGCAAAGGATGGTATTGTTTTTCAAGTACCATCAACAATTATTGGCTTCTAAAAAAAGATCCCAAGTAAGGCAATGGTTGTTTTGCTTAAAAATGTTCTTGAAAATTATTTAAGCCAATTGTTGATAGATATTTAAATAAGCATGTGCTGCTTCATCCCAATTAAATAATGATGCTCTTGCTATTATTTTTTCAGCGCGATTGTTTTCTTCAAAATCTTTCATACCTGCTGCAAAAACAGCTTGCATATTTTGCGGATTAAAATCAGGAAAAATATACGCCACATCTCCGCCTATTTCTGGCAATGAAGTGGCGTTCGAGATAAAGACTGGTTTGCCAAAGTGCATGGCTTCCACCAGCGGAAGCCCAAATCCTTCAGATAAAGAAGGGAATACAAATGCACTACAATTTGCATAATACCATTGCTTATCATTTTCTGAAATGGCTCCTGCAAAAATCAATCGATTTTCAACACCCCATTTCTTGGCTTCAGCAATAATTTGTTCTACATACCTTGGTTGTTGGGTAATACCCGCAATAATCAATTGCATTTGATTGTTAGCTAATAGTGTCGGCAATACATGAAAATTTTTCTTTACCGCAATCGTGCCAATGGAAAAAATAAATGGTCCTTTAGGAACATGTATTGGAATGGTTGGCAAAATAGTTTCATTAAAATTACATCCATTATAAATGATTGAAAATGGCTTGCCTTGTAAATTAATATGCGCTTGTACATCTTTTGCTGTGTACGCCGATATAAATACAATATGACTGCTTGCGTCTACTTTTTTTTGTAATTGCTTTAACCAATTATTTCTTTTGGTCATCGACTTACGTTCATCATGATAATAATTTAAATCATGAATGGTAAATACAATGGGCTTTTTAAAATGAAAAGGAAAATAAGCACTGTCTTGACTGGTTGTATGCCAAATATCAACCTCTTTGAAAATGGGCAAATGGTATTTATACCAAAATTGAATAGGCAATATTTTAGTGTCTGCTGTAAAGTGTTGTTGTTGGCTGCTTGGTAAGAATAATTGAACCCGAATATTCGCTGCAGCGGCTTTTGTAATAAGTGATTGGGCCAATTGTTTACAAAAATAAAACAAGCCCGTGTGGGGATATTTCATCCGCTCCGCATCAAATAAAATGGTGGTTGGTTTATTCATGTATCAAGCATTCCCTGTATTTGCATACTCGTTTACAAAAGTAAAAAGATTGAACTGCTCTTTGCTTGCTTTGGCTTGTAATGCTTGGTAAATGGCTTTCTTATCGTAGGGCTTCATCCTATTTCTTGCAATCAATTGATATACTCGCTCGGTTAATAACCAAATTTTTCGATTGTTGATAGATATATGTTGTTGGTGTGCTTCAATAGCGGCTGCTAATTCCGTTATGCCTTCTTTTTGTGAAGCCACTGTTTTAACCACTTCAATTTTTTTATCTGTATTAAACGCTGGTGCCATCATCAAGCGCAGGTTTTTTACAAAAGTATCTGCATCAGGTCGATCACTTTTATTCACCACAAATACATCAGCTATTTCCATTAAGCCTGCTTTCATAGTTTGCACTTCATCGCCTGCTTCGGGTACTACTACAACAACTGTGGTATCGGCCAATCCTGCAATTTCAATTTCACTCTGCCCTACTCCAACCGTTTCAACAATAATTTCATCGAAGCCTGCTGTTTGTAAAATAGCCGTTATTTCTATGATATATGGATGCAGGCCGCCTAAGGATCCACGGGTGGCCAATGATCGAATATAAACGCCCGGATGATTATACCAATCGCTCATTCGAATTCTATCACCTAGTAAGGCACCCATATTAAATGGTGAAGAGGGATCAATACAGAGTATGGCTACTTTTTTTCCTTGAGCAGTCCAATGCCCAATGAGCGCATCGGTTAAAGTACTTTTTCCCGCACCAGGAGGTCCAGTAATTCCTGTAATTGGGGTTTTCCCAACGGGTAAGCTTTGTAAAAAATGATCATACCCCTCCACTTCATTTTCTACCAATGATATAGCTCTTGCAATGGATTGATGATTGCCTATTTGTATGCCTGCTAATAATTGTTTCCACATATAACTGCTGTAAATGTAAATTTATGCCAACTGTATGCCAAAAAGAGCAACAAATATTTTATTAGTATTGGCCATTATTATGTTGGGTGGGCTATTATGGAGTAGGGCCATCTTGTCTATCAGTATGGGCTTAATGGCCATCTATGCTATTTACTATTTTAAAAAAAATAACGCTGATCTTTTTTCACCGCTGTTTATTTGGTGTTTATCTCCCTTACTATTGGCATTCATTGGAATTTATCAAGCGGGTTTTACAGAAGCCAATTTATCTTTTTTACTTACCCTAATAGTTTATCCTATTGCAGGCATTACCGCTATTGCGGGGGAAAAATTTGCTTTTAGTAAAACCATTTCTCAACCTTGGATACATGCTGCTTTAATTGCTTTATTGTACCCGTTTGGATGGCTTGTGTTGCATGCTAGTGAAGCATTTGAGCTATATGGACAAGGTAGAACATTACCCGTATTCATGGATACCGATCATGTACGTTTCAGTATTTTTTTATGTAGCGCCTTGTTGTTTACCCTATTACCCATTAGTAATGCACGGTATAAAAAAACATCGTTTATTGTTTTACTAGGCGCTATTCTTTTATTGGCAGTTAGAACAGGTTGGGTCATCGCGGCTATTATCGTTGCTGGTTACGGCATATATTATTTGAAATCAAAAACTATAACAAATAGGAATCGTACTCGCAACATTTTGATTGTAATAATTGCTTTAATCACCGTACTTGCAATAACACCAACTGTTCAACAAAAAATCAGGTACACCCTCTACGATTGGAACACTTATAACACAAAGGGATATGATTCTACTTATTCAGATGGAGTAAGAAGAGCAATTAATACAGTGGCCTGGAAAGCCATTTCAGAAGATCATGCTACTTCAATTGGTTGGTCTGCTATTCCATCTGCATTGCAACAAAAATTTACACAAGTATGGAATGGTCAGCACACCCAATACGGCTGGCCATTTAATCAATGGCTATTTTGGTGGATGGGCAGTGGCTGGTGGGGCATGTTTCTATTTACCGCATGGTTATTTTACCCTGCTTGGTATGGATATAAGCACAAGAATCCTTACCTAATTATTTGGACATTAGCCATTGCATTCTCATGCCTTGTAGAAACCACCTTGAATTATCAGTACGGTGTTTTACTGCATGTTTGGCCTATTGTAGTTTGTTGGAATAAAAAAATAGCGACTCCAAAAATTGAAGTCGCTATTGATTAATTTTAATGGATAATTCTTTACTTAAAATAGTAACGTACAAATTCTCCAAATCCGATAGTACTCATACCTGATATACCAGATCCAGAACCAAATACACCTGCTGGAAAAGCTTCGTATTTTTTGGTGCCCACATAAATATCTACGCCAAAATCATAGGCTTGATTGGTAGCAATAGGTGCCCCAAACAATGCTTCTAACTCTGCAGCAGTTACAGAGAAAGTTGATGGCAATGACGTGATATTCGTTTTAAATACTCGAACATTGGTATTGTTTGCTACTCCTGTAATAGAAGTCATGGTATTCTTTCTAACTGTAATATCAATCTTGGTAGGAAGTGGCGTGCCAGGAAAAAAAGCAGATGCCACAAACTTACCTTGGAATGATCCAGCAGATGCTAATGGAATTTGACTAGATAGCACATTATTTGGACCTGTTTCAAAATTCACGCTGATGGCAGGAACATCTTCAATGCCTATTCTTTTAGGTATAGCACCGTCGTCTTTGGAACAACTAGTCATCAATGCCATGCTCCCAAAAATGAATGCTGATAGTATAATTATTTTATTGATTTTCATAATCTAAGTTTTTATTTTAAGGAACGATTATAGTTGCCAGAATACTTTAAATGATTCAGGTACTTTCTGTGGTGGAGCATTACTATTAAGTTGAAGCTCATTCAAGTTAAAAGGCAAAGACCAAGGATACTTTCGATCATTTGATACTGGTATTGATGGGCCGTTTGGAGGTGTTACACTAGAAACGTTTCCTTCAGGAGCCGGTGCAAATAAAACAGGGTAACCCGTCCTTCTATAATCGCTGTAACTATCCACTGGATTTTCTATACGATTAATCCATTTTTCAGTCATAATATACTCTAGCTTTTTAGCATCACTTCCTGCATCAAATAATGCAAGCACCGCAGTTTTATATGCAGCAGTTGCAGGCAAGGTAGATATCGCTGGAACAGTTTGTGCAGCACCCGCAGATCCTGGCTTTACATAGTTTGAAACAATATGATCAACCTGTCCAAAAGACTCATCCAATGCTTTACTAAATACAGCTTTTGCATTACCTGAAACTAAACCTGTTTGAATTAATTCTGCTTCTAAGTACAATCTATCTGCATAAGTTAGGAATTGGTGTGGTAAAGCCCCTGTTCCAGAGTTTTGTGGTCCGATTGAATTGATTGATCGACCCAATCCTTCATCATAACGACCACCTGCAGGATAAATTCCTAATAAAGAATATGTTTGGCTATTTGATCCATCTCTACAAGGACCAGTAGAACCAAAAACGATAGTTATAAATCCACCGTCACGGTATTCGGTACAGTTTTCTGGAATACCATTTGAACCACCAATTGGTGTTTTTTGATTGTATATATAATAAGGAATTCTAGGATCTACCGCATTGGTTAGAATATTTGGATTTACTCCTTTCATGATTTCATACAACCATGGGCTAAACAATTGACCACCGCGTTGAGTTGCATTGTAATCTCCAAATGCAGGGTGTCTATCATCTGTTGCTCCAATAGGACCATAAGGCATCATGAAGCTCTCTGATTGCGAGTTAATCAAAGTAGTTGGACTGGCTAACAATGCAGCTACCTGTGTTTTAACATCTTGTACTAGTCTAACCTGTGTGTATAGCTTTAATTTGATGGTATTTGCTGCTTTGATCCAATTGGTTACATTTCCTTTATAGATATAATCATCAGCTGCGGGAACAGATGGATTAATAGTAGTATTGTTTAAATCTGCAATACCCTCATCTAGCAAAGTAAATAGTTTAGGATAAATGGTTGCCCCTTTATCAAATTTAGGCTGTGTAATACCCTCTTCAAATTTATCAAACTCAGAAAAGGGAACATCACCGTAAACATCTACTAAAATGCTAAAAGTATATGCTTTTAAGATTTTTGCAATCCCAACATATTTAAACCTTTTTTCTTGGGTGCCTCTAGCAATGATTACATTAAGATTAGATATAGCAGCATACAATCCATCCCAACCTTGTGCTCCGGCACCATATCTATCTGCTCCAACTCTTCCAGTTTGTTGGTGAACATAAACCGCCATAGTATTTCCCATTCCTGAACCCAATGCTAGGTTATTCGAAATATTTCTTTCAGCGGCACTCAATACCATCGACAATTGAACTGAAGATGGAGTTGGGCTATTCGGATTTTTATTTACATCAAGAAATTTCTTACAGCCAGTTCCCATTATTGCTATGGCTGAGACTGCAACAAAAGTGTATATGAAATAATTCCTTCTCATAATATTTAATTTACTGTATGATATTAGAAAGTTACGTTTAAGTTAATCCCAAATCTTTTCGTGCTTGGAGCTCCTCCTGTTTCTACCCCTTGTGTTCCAGTTCCAACAACAGAGTTGATTTCTGGATCGAAATTGGTGTACTTAGGAATATTAGGTGCCCAAAACCAAAGATTACGACCACTTAATGAAAGTGTAACATTGGTTAGGTTTAACTTTTTCACCAATGTTGGTGGCAATGTATAAGACAATGCCATTTCTCTTAAACGATAAACTGTACCATCAAAAACTGCATATTCAAATGCACCGTTGGTTGCAAAACTTCCTCCAGTTCCAGCAGTGAAGAATAAATCATTCGTGGTAACTTTTGTTTGATTGGGAACTGTTTTACCACCAACCAAAAGTGGTGTGAAACGATTAAGTCCATCCGCACCAGTAACTGGTGTAGGATTTCCGTAAATACCCGTGATTACTCTATTCTTCTCTCTATCTTCAACATCTCTTGTAACGCCTCTTCCTAACATACTACTAATGGTTTCAGAATAGAAAGCACCTCCTTTAGTCATATCGAATAATATGTTTAACTGAAATCCTTTGTATGAAAAGCTATTAGTGATACCCATTTTATAATTCGGGGTAGGATCACCTACCATACCTGGATTAGGATCAACTAAAGGCATTCCTGAAACGGTGCTAATCAATAACTGACCATCTGCAGATCTAGCAGAATAAGAACCTCTTAAATATCCATAAGGCATTCCCGCTTCAATCCAGTTAAATCCTCCTAATTGTGCGCGAGTTAATCCAGCAGCCAATCTTTCAACTGTATTTCTGTTTTTAGTAAATATTACCCTTGTATCCCATATAAAGTTCTTAGTGATAATTGGCTTAATATCTAAACCAATTTCTATACCCGTATTACGTATTGCCCCTAAATTGGTAAAGAATGAACTATATCCGGTTGTTTGTGGCAAACTAATCGCATAAATCAAATTGGTAGATCTTTTGTCGTACCAAGTAACTTCTAATCCAAGCCTTTGTTTAAAGAAACGAACATCAGAGCCTAACTCAAGTTCTGTAGTAAACTCTGGAGTTAGTTGTGGATCAAATGTAGAACCCCCTCTTGTAGCTAAAGGTTGACCCAAGAAGCCAAGTGCATTCAGACCAAAAATGGGCTCTCCATTATGGGGTGCAGCATCATTACCCACTTTAGCATAACCAACACGCAGTTTACCATAATCGAACCAATTATTCTTCAATTTAAACGCATCAGACCATACCAATGATCCAGAAACGCCTGGATAGAAATACTTGGCATTTTTATAAGGTAGGGTTGAAGTAAGATCTGCACGACCAGTTAAGTTCAAGTAAGCAAATCCTTTATAACCAAAAGACGCATCGGCAAAAATACCCACCAAACGCCTAGTTGATCGGTTGTCTCCGCTAAATGATTGTCTGCGCGTGTTGGTTAAATTGAATAAATTAGGAACAACAAAATCAACTCCGTAAACCTGTTGTGCTCTTGAAGTTCTTTCATTCACTTCACTACCAATGTTGAAATCAAGGGTAACATTGTCTATCAACTTAGGATTATTGTAAACTAAAACTATTTTACCTTGTATCTCTTGTTGTCTATTAACCACTTCAGTTAAAGTGCCTAGTAAATTATCTGCACTACCTAAAGAAGATTTGTTGATAATCTGATCTCTAAATAAAGCATAACTGTTTACGCCTGCATTAAAATCAAGTTTAAGTCTATTGCTGAATTTGTAGCTAGCTCTAATATTAGCTACAATACGGTCATCAATTGAAGTAATAACGTTATTCTTTGCTCCCCAAACAGGATTGGTGTACTGACCATCGTTAAAACCAATTTGTTGACCAGCTCTGTTTTCTGACGGGAAGCCCACTATATCCCAGTTTCTTGCCATGGTATAAGTACGGCCCCACTGAGAAATAAAGCTTTGCGCTTGTCCAATAAATCCACCAATTTGCTTTGTACGAGCATAAGAAAGGTTTGCGCCAATGGTAAGATTACCAATTGCTGTTTGTCCACCAACACTAATATTATTTTTTGTATAACTCGAATTAGTGATATATCCTTTTTGGTCAACTCTTGAAAGCGTTACATTGAATAAGGTACTACCTTCTCCACCATTAAGGCCAATAGAATTCTCCACTAAATTACCCGTATTGAAAAGGTTTCTAACATTGTCTGGATAGGCTTTGTAAGCAATTTGTCCATTAGGAAATAATTCTGGATAAGAAGCGTACATAGTTGCCCATGTTGTAGCTGGAATAGAGTCTACGCCTGAAGCAGAAGTACGAATAGGTATACCACTTGCATTGTACACTACCCCTTTGCCAAATCTTGCACCCCAAGAACCATTAGAAGATTGTGTTCTAAAGTTGGCGCCCGCTCCGTATAAATTTTGAAATTCTGGAATATCAGAAATCTTCTCAAAGCTGTAACCTGCTCTATATGTAACATTTAAAGATTTAGCACCTTTTTTAGGAGCACCAGACTTTGTAGTAATTAATAATACTCCGTTTGCAGCTCTTGATCCATAAAGGGATGCAGCTGCAGCTCCTTTTAAAATGTTCATCGACTCAATATCATTCGGATCTAAGTTGCCTAATCCAGAACCATAAGTACCGCCACCAGAAAATGGACTAGTAGTATTTACAATTGGATTACTATATGGTACACCATCCACCACAATTAAAGGTTCACCTCCATTGAATGAAGAAACCCCTCTAATTTGAATACTGGCTGCTGCTCCTGGAGCACCTTGTCCTGCTCTGATATCTACCCCAGGAACTTTACCTGCAAGGCCATTCAAGATATTGGGTTCAGATTTTTGTAATAAGGTAGTTGGATTAACAGTTGATACCGCATAACCCAATGCTTTCTCCGAACGCTTAATTCCCATAGCTGTAACAACTACTTCGGATAAAGCAGATTCAGAACTTTCCAAGGAAATATTCAATATAGTCTGTGTTCCGACTACAATTTCCTTGTTAATAAAATTCAAGCTTGATACTACTAATACATCGCCTTTTGACGCAGAAATTTTAAAATTTCCTTGAGCGTCTGCAGATGCACCACTCGATTTTTTTCCTTTAACCACAATAGAAGCCGATGGAATAGCTGCCCCTTTTCCATCAGTTATTTTGCCCGAAATTGTTAGGTTCTGGGCGCTTACTACAATGGTAAAACATACCATTGATAGCAAAAAGGTAGACAAGATTTTAATCATGTACTTAGTTTTAGTTTTGCCAGTTAATTGTGTTGCGCTAACAATATATTAAGTAATTGTTAAAATTTAACATTTTTATAAACAAAATGTATAAAAGGTATAGAAATGCAGCAGTTATAGGCATAAAAAGGCCTACAACTGGCTGAATGTGTAAAAAATACAAATACTAAATGTTAAGGAAGTAGTCGATAGTTCTTAAAATCAAAAGGCCTTATTCCGGTTGCTTTTTCAAAATAATATAAGAAACGATCTTTCAGACTGAACTTTTTCTTTGAGGGATCAAAACTGATTGGCCAATTAGCCCTATTTATTCGTTCTTGCATTACTTGTGGATGAGTTCCATTGAATTTTTCTAATGAATCAAATTGACTGTAATCAAAAAAATCGGGCTGTGCCATATAGTCTTTCAAGGCTTCATCCTTATGCCAAAGCTTACTAAACTCTTTTTGCTTTTTCATCATTTGTGCTGGAGACTTTACCCAACCGTAATGATATATATAAGCATCAATAGCTTTAACTTTTAACTTCTGCCCACCTTTTCTAAATCCCTGGGCATCTTTATAAGCTGAGATATTGCGATCGTTTCGAATTATTCGCACTTCTTTGCTGTACCAGGTTCTACTATCCCCCACGTAATCGTATGTTCCATAAAAATGGAGGTATTTGAATAACAATCCTTCTACTTGATACTGATCTTTGTAATCGGCGCAACCTTTTAATATTGCGGCATGGTACTGCTCATGCACCACTTCATCACCCTGTATATAAAATGCCCAATCAGCATCTTTGCTTATCAGCTGCATGGCTTTATTGGTTTCTACAGCTAAAACCGAACCGCCAGACCGCAAATTGGGGTCCCAAATAGAATGATGAATCTTGATTTTAGGATCATTGATTGATTCCATTAGTTCAATAGTTCCATCAGTACAATCCCCTATTAAAATAATCATTTCATCAACCATCGGTAAAATAGATTTTACCGCTTCTACAATGGGGTAATCATTTAGCACCGCATTTTTAATAATGGTAAACCCCGAAATTTTCATACGCAATATTAATGTTTAATCAATGTTTATACAAGCTCTTTCCATTTTACTTAAATTGTGGAGCATATGATCAATTTCGTTCCCATTTTTCCATTGGCATTGGTTGTTTATCCTGGTGAAGAATTGAACCTTCACATATTTGAGCCTCGCTATAAAGAATTAATTACCGAATGTTTTGCGGAAGCAAAACCATTTGGCATACCCACCGTACTAGATAAAGGAATTGCTGAAACTGGAACCATGGTTGAAATAACAGAGATTGTTCAAGTATACGAAGATGGCAGAATGGATATTAAAACCAGAGGGATAAGGGTGTTTCAAGTGTTAGAGCTGATAGAATCCATTCCCGATAAATTATTCAGTGGCGCTATAGTAACGTATCCGAATAATGATACTAATACCAAGCCCTTTATATCGTTTAAAATTTTAGATTCAATTTATGTTTTGCATCGATTACTAAATGTTACTAAGAATTTTAATAAAAAAGTGGCTGATATGATGAGTTATGATATGGCCCATCATGCAGGCTTATCACTAGATGAGGAGTACGAATTATTGTGTTTGCTTAAAGAAGAGCAGCGGCTAGAATATTTAAGAAGGCATTTAGAAAAAGTAATTCCAGTTATCACAGGCATGGAACAATTAAAAGAAAGGATTATTATCAATGGTTCTTTTAAAAAATTAAAAGGGTACAACCTTAACTAAATATTTTATGGGCATTTCACTTTGTTTGGATTTTGGGAATACGCGTTTAAAAGTGGCAGTATTTACTGGTAGGGATTTTCAACAAGAAATTAGTTTACCCGATGCTTCCATAACAACCATTTCATCGTTAATGGATGAATGGAAGCCAAAGAAAGTGATCCTTTCCTCAGTAATTAACCATGATCCTGCAATAGAAAAAGTCATGGCTGAGCAAACCGCGTTTCATCGTTTAAGCCATGCTAGCTCCCTTCCATTAACCACACCAGTTGGTAAACCTGAAACCATTGGAGCCGATCGTTTGGCATTGGTAGCTGCCGCAGTTGACCTTTTTCCCCAACAACATAACCTTGTGATTGGTCTTGGAACTTGTATTACTTATAATTTTATCAACAATCGTCATGAATTTTTGGGCGGAAGTATTTCTCCTGGAATGAATATGCGGTTCAGGGCAATGCACGAACAAACCGCATTATTACCCTATATTAAAGCAGAATCCCCCTTTCCACTAGTGGGTTATGATACCAAAACCAATCTTTTGAGTGGGGTAATTTGGGGAATGACCAAAGAAATTGATGGAATAATTGATGAATATGCGCTAAAATACAGCAACTTTAACGTGCTATTAACCGGGGGGGATATGCCTTTTTTTGTACCGCACCTAAAAAACAGGATATTTGCCGACCCAAACCTAATTTTTAAAGGCTTATATGCAATCAGTGAGTTCAACAACAGGTAGGCTGGCTTTTGTGGTTAGTTTCATCTCTTTTTTCGCAATCAGTTCATCTGCTCAGGTAAATTCACCATTTTCCCGTTACGGATTGGGCAATTTAGTAGGTTCCCAACACGTAATTAGTCGTTCAATGGGAGGGCTTTCAGCTGCTTATGCAGATGGCGCTAACTATAATGTAGGGCAGGCTGTCAATTTTAATAACCCTGCAACGTACGGTGCCAATTATATGGTTACCTACGATTTAGGTTTGTCAATTGATTCAAGAAAATTGAAAAGTAATAATCCTAGTGGTTCTTTCAGTTCCATCTACGTTATCCCTAGCTATTTAGCGGTAAGTGTTCCGTTAAATAAATTAAAGGGATTGGGTTTGGCTTTTGGATTAAGGCCAATCACTAGATTGAATTACGGTGTAGAAAGCAGGGCTCGCTTAGCAGGCGATAGTATTGGAACCATTTATGAAGGAACTGGTGGTACCAATCAAGCTTTTATTGGGGTAGGTAAAAAATGGAAGAACTTAAGTATTGGTGCTAATACAGGCTACACTTTTGGAAGACAAGAAATTAGTACTTCTAAAACTTTTTATAACGACACCCTACTCTATTTCCAATCTAGAAGTGCTTCGCAAATCAATTTTGGGAGTATGTTTCTCCAAGCGGGTATTCAGTACGAATTCACTTTATCGAAAAAAGAAAATGCGGCAGATAAATCTTCTAAAAATTTGTTGATGAGAATAGGTGCTACGGCTTCTTTTCAGCAAAATATGAATGCAGTTAGAAGACTCAGCAATCAAACCTATGTCTTAAATGCTTCTGGTGGTTTAATAGAAGTAGATAGTATTGCTAAACAAGATAATATTAAAGGTACCATTATCATGCCTGCCACTTACGATGCAGGTTTCATGCTCATGAAAACCATATCTAATACAAGAGGCAATTTCCAATTATGGTCTGCTGGTGTTGAATACACTACCACACAATGGACTAAGTTTAGATCTTATGGGCAGCCCGATGCGTTAAATAATAGCTGGGCATTAAAATTAGGCGCACAAATTAGTCCAAATCCGGATGGTGGCTCTACTAGCTATTTAAGCAATGTCAACTACCGTTTTGGCTTCCAGTTTGGGAAAGACTATATTAATGCAGATGGTAACGGACTTAATCATAGTTCCTTCACACTAGGTGCAGGTTTCCCCATTAGAAAATGGAGAAACTACGAAACTCAATTCACTGTAGTTCAGGCTGCCATGCAATTTGGGAAAAGAGGTTCTGCCGTAAATAATATTACAGAGAACTACACTCAAATAACTTTAGGATTTAGTTTAAGTGATATGTGGTTCATTAAACGTAGATATGATTAATTTGATTTTCCATAATAAAAATAAATTTGCAGCCTTCTTATCAGGCTGCTTTTTTATGCTGGCATGCGAGAATGATGTAAATGTGGTAAGGGAATTAGGAAAGAAAAAACCTGGTATTGAAGAAGGTAAAAATATTACCAGCTATCTAAGTATGGGGGGCAAAATGAAAGCGAAACTAACTGCTCCACTTTTGTTAAGATACCAAGGAGACAGTGCACTCAAATCAGAATTTCCCAAGACCTTGTTTGTAGAGTTTTTTAATGATAGTATGAAGCTAGAGAGTACCCTCAGAGCCAATTATGGAAGATATATTGAGAACGAGAATAAGATTTATTTGAGGGATAGTGTGGTCATCATCCGAATCAATGGAGACACTTTAGAAACATCCGAATTATTTTGGGATCAAACACTAGGAAGATTTCATACAGACAAATCAGTTACTACCAGTCAACGTAACCCTCGTCAGAAGCTATTTGCAAGAAAAGGCTTCAGCTCTAATCAAACTTTAACAGATATTACTTATTACGAATTAGATTTAGGAAGTTTTCTATTTTTACCAGATAGCACTTCAGATAAAAAACAATAAAATAATTTTTATGGAATACAGAAGAATGGGAAGATCAGGCCTTCAATTAAGCGTATTAAGCTTTGGAAGTTGGGTAACATTTCATAAACAAATTAACGATAATAGTGCCGACGAATTAATGGGCATTGCTTACGATAATGGCATCAACTTTTTTGACAATGCAGAAGTTTATGCATTGGGTGAGAGTGAAAAAATGATGGGGCGAGTGTTAAAAGCAAAAAACTGGGACAGAACTTCTTACACGCTTTCCTCTAAAGCTTTTTTTGGATGGAGAGGCAAAGAAAATAAACCCAATCAAACAGGCCTTAGTAGAAAGCATTTAACTGAAGCTTGTAACGAAGCTTTACAGCGTTTACAAACTGACTATTTAGATCTTTATTTCTGTCATAGACCCGATAAAAACACGCCTATTGAAGAAGTGGTGTTAACCATGAATACCTTAATTCAACAAGGAAAGATTTTATATTGGGGAACTAGTGAATGGAGCGGCGTTGAATTAATGGAAGCGCATAGAGTGGCACAGCACTATCGCTTGATTGGACCTTCCATGGAACAACCTCAATACAATTTATTTGAAAGAAATAAAGTTGAAAATGATTATTTAGAAGTCTTTAAAAATGTAGGTTTAGGTACTACTATTTGGAGTCCTTTAGCTGCTGGATTACTCACTGGCAAATACAATAATGGCATTCCCGAAGGCAGCCGATTAGCCATTGAAGGTTTCGATTGGCTGAAAGAGCGTTGGATCATGCAAGATAAAATTGAAAAAGTACAACAACTACAAATATTGGCCAACGAGCTGGGTTGCAGTTTACCCGCATTAAGCATTGCATGGTGTATTAAAAACCCAAATGTAACTACTGCTATTTTGGGTGCTACCAAAAAAGAACAATTGATTGATAATTTGACCGCTTTAAAAGCTGTAGCGCTTTTAAGTGCTGAAGTGATTGCCAAAATAGAAGCAATCATGCAGAATAAACCCATTTTAGCAGAATATTAGAAAGCAAAAAAATAGTTCTACCTTCTTTCCAACTTTTCATACAATCCTTCTCTTATTTATGAAAACTGCTTGGAACAGGTAATGGACATACAAATAGCTGCTGTAAAAAAGGCTTGCAATGGAGATGCAAAAGCCCAGGCTTGGTTGTACGAGCAATACAGTAAAGCCATGTTTAATATCTGTACCAGAATGACTGGTAATATTTCAGACGCAGAAGACCTTTTACAAGACTGCTTTGTTATTGCATTTAGCAATCTTCACCAGCTTAAAGTTGAAGCGCAATTTGGCGGCTGGCTCAAAAGAATTGTAGTAAATGAATGCATTCGTTTCAGCAAAAAAAATATTCGCTGGGAAGAATGGGATAGCAACGAACAAGGCAATTGGGTAAATGAGGAAGTGGAGTGGTGGAAAACGATTGATTTCAACATCATTCATACATCCATTAAGCAATTGCCTGATGGATGTAGACAGGTATTCAATTTGTATGTATTTGAAGATTATTCGCACAAACAAATTGCAGCCAGCATGGGAATTTCAGAATCAACCAGTAAAAGCCAATATCAAAGAGCAAGGGTATTGCTAAAACAAAGAATTTACAAACAAGTACAAATACATGGATGAGTTTAAAAAATATTTAATAGAAAATCAAGATCAATTCAATGCTGATGAGCCAAGCCCCCTTGTTTGGAGCAAAGTGCAACAGAGTGTGAAATTGGAGAAATCTACTACTACTGGAAAAGTTTTTTCAATGCGAAAGCTGGTCCAATGGTCCGCGGCTGCTTGTATCTTGGGCTTAGCGGGAATAGGAGTTTGGTATTTATTGAATCATCAGTCAGTAGTTATTAAGCCCGTACAAGAGCAAGTGACCATCAACAATGAGTCATCGCCAATGCCTTCGCCAACTAATAATACCAAAGTAGAGAGTCCAACCGTAAGTACCCCTGAAGACGCTAAAGCTTCTGCAAAATCAACCCCTACTCCAAATAGTCGTTTTGCTAAAGCAACTAATCCATCAGCACAATCATTCAACAAAGCAAATAACGTTGAAAATACAATGACTGCACTAGCCAATATGGAGAGTGGTTTTATTCAAATCATCAATTTACAAAAAGGGAAAATTAGCACCACCCCCATGTATGCTGAATCAGCCAGCTATTTTAATGAGTTCAAAGCACAAATAAATCAATTAGAGCAAGATGAGAACCAAATTAAAAAAGACATTGCTAAAAAGGGTCTAACAGATCATCAGCTTGATCAACTGATAAATCTGTATCAATATAAATTAACTGTTCTGAAACAGCTGCAGCTTGAGATGAACAAAACCAATAATCGTTACAAACAAAACAGAGGACCAGTAGATTCTACTCGTACTTACTTTATTAATATTTAAACTGTTGAAAATGAAAAATACCATTATTAGTACCATGATTTTAAGTGCTATTTGCATAGGATCAATGAATGTATGTGCACAGCAACCAACTACTTCAAAAGAAATTGTTGTTAAAGGTTATCCTTTGGAGGGCAATAGAGTTAAAACAGTTGTAGGTTATCCCATCAATGTAAATCAAGATTTTGATAATTTTTTTAGAGACCGTAAAGATGTTAAAGCAAAAGAAGTAAGTCAGGAAATTAGTAGTTCTAAATCCCCCGAAATTTATTTAGACAATACTTCTAGAAATATTCAAGTTAAAATTTGGGATCAGTCGAAAGTAAAAGTGGTGACCACTGTTTATTTTGAAGGGGAGGGAAAACTAAGTGATGAAGAATGGTTCGAAAAAATGAATCTCTCTTTAAAATCTATGGGGACTGCAGTTCGTATTAAGTCTGGTACCATTTCTGGCGGTAGCTATACTATTAATGGCAATACTTTTGGTTGGAGTGGTAGTACTGGCGTAACAGTATTTAACGACAAAGGAGAAAACATTGGTAGCAAATCGAACACAAAAAGAATGGTTACTATTTATGTTCCTGCTGCTAGCAAATTAGACATAGATAGCAAGTATGCAGATGTTCAACTTATGGGCAATTATGGTAGTGCAACAATAGATTTAACCAACGGGAATTTAGAAGCAGAAAATTTTAGTAAACTTTATCTACGTTCTAAATATTCCAATGTAACTATTGAGGATGCCGCTATTGCCGAAATAGAATTTATGAATGGACGATTTTCGGCCAAAGAAATTGGTGAAGCAGACTTGGATACAAAATATGCTACCATTGATATTACCAGCGTTAAAAAAGCAGTATTTAGAAGCACCAACGATGAGTATGAAATAGAAGATGCCAATGAATTAAGAGGAAGAAAGAACTACGGCAATTTCAGGATTACTAAATTAAACAGTTCACTTGAAATAGATGGCACCAATGCTGATATTAAAATCCGAAACGTAGGAGCAAATCTCGATTTAATAAAAATTGATAACAAATACGCCGATATCCGTATCCCACTAAAAAACATCAAAAACTATTCGGTTAAATACAGTGGTGCTTACAGTACTGTTTATGGAAACTTTGAAAAAGAGCCTTTTATTGAAGAACAAACCAAACCTCTTGTAAAAGAAAAAGAAACGGATGCTCTTGCCAAGCAACTAATTGAAATTAATCGATCAATTACCCGTTATGCCCAAACAGGCGATGCTGAATCTAGGTTCAATGCTAAAGTGGGTGACGGCAAAGGGCTTAAAATAGACATGAATTGCCAAAACTGCACAGTTGACTTTAAATAAAATAACCATATAACATTTACAGCACCGAATCTCATGTGTTAAGTCGGTATCGTACCCCGTTTCAACGGGGTACTTTGTTATTGTATATACCTTAACTTTGACCCATTATGACGCATATCTATACCATTCTTAGTATAGTGGGTACTTTGCTTTTTATCGGCTTTTTTGCGGGGTATGAAATTGCATTCGTAACTGCTAATAGGCTTAGCATTGAACTAAAGAAAAAACAAGGCAAAAGAAGCGGAGCAATTTTAGCCCAATTCATAGAATCGCCTGCTCGATTTATTGGAACCTGCTTGATTGGGGTAAATTTATTCTTAGTTATCTACGGATTACTTATCGACGAATTACTAAAAACAGGTATTTGGCTCCCTTTACAAATTGAAAACAATTTATTGAAACTTGCTTTTGACACATTGGTTTCTACGTTTGTAGTTTTAGTTATTGGTAAATTTTTACCAAAAGCCATTTTTAGGGCAAAGAGTGATAGCTTATTATTTGTATTTGCACCAGTTGCTAATTTTTTTCATCACCTTTTTCTTCCTTTAACCAATTTATTCGTAAACATTTCGCAATGGATATTGAAATACATTTTTAATGTTAGAGTAAAAGACAAAAACGAAGCGTTCACTAAAATTGATTTGGAGCATTTTTTTCAACAGACTAAGGATCAAGACGATGAAAATCAAGAGTTGAATACTGAGCTTTTTGAAAATGCACTTAGTTTACCAACCATAAAAATCAGACAATGTTTAGTGCCTCGAACAGAAATAGTAGCACTAGAAATAACAGACTCAATTGGTGAAGCAAGAAATTTATTTATACAAACTAAATTGAGTAAACTTTTGATTTACGAAAATAGTATTGATAATATTGTTGGATACATTCATCAATTAGATTTATTTAACCGTCCTGAAAGCATTAAAGCAATGCTGCATCCAATTGTTGCTGTTCCAGAAAGCATGAGCGCTACCGATTTGATGAATAAATTTTCCAAAGAAAGAAAAAGTATTGCATGGGTGGTAGATGAATTTGGGGGTACTTCTGGTATAGTAACCATGGAAGATTTATTAGAAGAAATTTTTGGTGAAATTCAAGACGAATATGATACCGAAGAATTTGTAGAAAAACAATTAGCAGAAGACGAATTTATTTTTAGCGGCAGAATGGAATTGGATTATTTGAATGAAAAATATCATTTAGATTTTCCTGCTAGTGACTCTGAAACCTTAAGTGGATATATCATTAATGAACATGAAACCATTCCTAAACAAAAAGAAACCATTATCATCAATAATTTCAAGTTTGATATTTTAACTGTATCTGAACGTAGGATAGAAATGGTTAAGATGAAAGTATTACAATAAATATGGCACTATTTAATAGAACAACATCGGGAGAAAAAGAGGAGATGTCATTTATTGATCATCTTGAAGAATTAAGAGGACATATCATTCGATCAGTCTTGTCCATTTTAGTAATGGCGTTGATCATTTTTATATACCGCAAGTGGATTTTTGAAAATATCATCAGAGGTCCGGTTAATAAAGACTTTGTTAGTTATAAAGCCCTTTGCGATTTTAGTCATTGGCTGGGCATTGGTGAATCACTCTGTATGCCACCTGTGGATGTGTTAATGCAAAGTACCAAATTTAGTGGTCAATTTGTAAGTGCCGTCAGCATGGCCGTTGTAGGCGGGATCATTTTGGCTTTCCCGTATATTTTTTGGGAGTTCTGGCGCTTTGTGAAACCTGCTTTAAAAGAAAAAGAAGTTAAAAATACTCGCTTTATTATTTTTTGGGTTTCTTTCTTCTTCTTTTGTGGCGCAGCTTTTGGCTATTTCTTATTGGCCCCATTCACCTTTAACTTTTTGGCTGGGTTTCAGTTGGGTACAGAGAATATGATTGTCACAATTCCCACTTTCTCCGACTATTTAGATAACCTAACCAATATTATTTTGGGCTGTGGCCTTGCTTTTGAATTACCAGTATTGGCCTATATTTTAACACAGATAGGAATTATCACTCCAAGTTTTTTAAGAGCTACCCGTAAATATGCAGTAGTCATTATTTTAATTGTTGCCGCATTTATTACGCCTAGCCCAGATTGGATTAGCCAATTGATTGTGTTCATTCCTTTATTCCTTTTATATGAATTGAGTATACTAGTGTCTGCTAGAGTATTTAAAAAATTAGAGAAAGAAGAAGACAAAGAGTGGGATTAATCAACCTATATATCTTATAATAAAGTTTATTTTATGCCTTATATTTTTGATGCTACTAAACCTATTGCCATTGGAAGTGACCATGCAGGTTTTACTTATAAATCTGCTTTAATTACTTGGTTAACCGAAAAAGGCTACCAAGTTACCGACCATGGAACTTTTTCCTTAGATTCTGTAGATTATCCCGACTTTGCACACCCTACAGCGAATGCTGTAGAAAAAGGGGAAGCTGGATTTGGTATTTTGATTTGTGGAAGTGCCAATGGTGTTGCTATTACTGCAAATAAGCACCAAGGAATTAGAGCCGCAATATGTTGGCAAAACGATGTAGCCGAATTATCTAGGTTGCATAATAATGCCAATATGATCTGCATACCTGCAAGATTTGTTGCATTACCCCTTGCTGAACAAATGATTGATCTTTTTATGAATACTTCATTCGAAGGCGGTAGACACGCCCATAGAGTGAATAAAATTAGCTGTAACTAAAACAAAAAGCCATGATGAAAAAAATCCTGTTTGGTGCAATGTTCCTTTCTACAGGAATTGCATACGGACAAAAAGCAGATGCATCAGCCAAGTTTGCTGCATTAATTACCCCCGCTTCAATGAAAGAAAAATTGACCATTTTGGCAGGACCAGAAATGGAAGGTAGAGAAACCGGAATGCCCGGTGAAAGAAAAGCTGCCGCTTATATTGAATCTGAATTTAAAAGAATGGGGCTTAAACCTGGTAATGGCAATAGCTACCATCAATTCTTTAATGTATATCAAGACGAGTTAACAAGTTTTGAATTAAGAGTGAATGGTAAATTGTACAATTGGGATAAAGACTATATGACTTCTTTGCAATCAATTGTAAATGGTAAAAACACTTCTAAGGAATTGGTTTTTGTAGGATATGGCATTGTTGACAAAGCTGCTTCTATAGACGACTATGCAGGATTGGATGTAAAAGGCAAAATTGTAATGATGTTGGATGGCGCTCCTGCAGGTTATAAAGCACCTACTCCAGCTCCAGGAACAAGAACTCCAAGCCCTGTTTCAGGCGCTGCAAAAGCAGGAGCTGCAAGAGCTGCTGGGGCAACTGGGGTAGTATTGGTTTCAAAAGATTTTCCGCGTAAAACAGCTACACCTACAAAGGGAAATATTTATATGAATAAGCCTACTGGTGCTCCATTTATGATGCTAACTGTTTCAGAAGAAATTGCTTCTGCTTTAGCAGGTAGAACTACTAAATTATCAAGTGATGGTTTAGCGGCTTTATCAAAAGGAAAATATGTGGCAGAACTAAGCATCAATGCAGATAAGAAATCTACCACACTAGAAACCAGTAACGTTATTGGAATCATTGAAGGAACCGACAAGAAAGACGAGTACGTTTTCATGACAGGTCACCATGATCACCTTGGTAAAAGAGGCGATGTAATTTATTACGGAGCAGACGATGATGGTTCTGGAACTGTTGGGGTAATGCAGATGGCAGAAGCTTTTGCAGCTGCAGCTAAAAAAGGAAATAAGCCTCGCAGAACCTTGGCATTCATGACGGTAACTGGTGAAGAAAAAGGGCTTTGGGGTTCTCAATACTATTCTGAAAATCCAATCTTCCCACTAGAAAAAACAACAGTTAATTTAAATACCGATATGATTGGTCGTGTGGATACAGAAAGAAAATCTGCTGATACATTGAACTACATTTATGTAATTGGCCACGACAAATTAAGCTCTGATTTAGTAAAAATTAATGAAGGAGTAAATACCAAGTACTTGAACATGACTTTGGATTACAAATACGACGATCCTAAAGACTTGAACAGAATTTACTATAGAAGTGACCACTACAATTTTGCTCGTAAAGGAGTTCCAATCTTGTTTTTCTATGATGGAATGCTAAAAGCTGAATACCACCAACCTGGTGACACAGTTGACAAAATCAACTTTGAACTAATGGAGAAAAGAGCAAAGCTTGTTTTTCATACAGCATGGGAAATGGCAAATAGAGATGAGATGTTAAAGAGAGATATTCCTTTGACAATGCCTGCTAGATAATAATAGAATAACAATACAACTTTCCGATATATGGAAAGTGAAGCAAATAAAAGCCCCGGACTTGTAATAGTGCCGGGGCTTTTAAATTGATTGAATAGATTTAATTACCATCCCAACAAATACGCAAAAATCAGAGGCACTACAATTGTTGCATCACTCTCTACAATGTATTTAGGGGTATGAATATCTAATTTACCCCAGGTAATTTTTTCATTAGGAACTGCTCCAGAATATGATCCGTATGAAGTAGTTGAGTCACTAATTTGGCAGAAATAACTCCAGAAAGGCACATCATGCCATTCTAAATCTTGGTACATCATAGGCACTACACAAATAGGGAAATCTCCAGCAATACCTCCTCCAATTTGGAAGAACCCTACGCCTTTTCCAGCGCTATTGGCACGATACCACTCAGTTAACCATACCATATACTCAATACCACTCTTCATGGTAGATGCTTTCAACTCTTGTTTAATCACATAAGAAGCGAAAATATTTCCCATGGTGCTGTCTTCCCATCCTGGTACTACAATTGGCAAATTCTTTTCAGCAGCGGCTAACATCCAGCTATTTTTTGGATCAATTTCATAGTACTGTTCCAAATCACCGCTTAATAACATTTTGTACATGAACTCATGTGGAAAATAACGCTCTCCCGCATTGTCGGCATCTTTCCAAACTTTATAAATATGCTTTTGTAAACGACGAAAGGCTTCCTCTTCTGGAATACAGGTATCCGTTACACGATTGTAATGATTTTCTAATAAGTCCCATTCTTCTTGAGGACTTAAATCGCGATAATTAGGAACACGCTTATAATGACTATGCGCCACTAAATTCATGATATCTTCTTCCAAATTGGCACCAGTACAACTGATGATGGCCACTTTATCTTGACGAATCATTTCAGCTAAACTAATCCCAAGTTCAGCAGTACTCATAGCACCAGCCAAACTCACTAACATTTTTCCTCCTTCTAATAAATGGGTCTCATACCCCTTAGCTGCATCTACCAAGGCAGCCGCATTAAAATGTCTATAATGATGCTCAACAAACTGAGAAACCGGTCCTTTACTCATATTAATAAAATTTAAGAGGAGCAAAAGTAAATTTTTTAGCTGGTATGCCTCTCTTAAATTGTAGTAGATTTTTCGTTACTTGCAATGCACCTAGAAACTCATGGACCAACAATACTTTAAAGAATATTATCATTTGGAGAGGGTAAACTGGTGGTTTACTGTCAGAAGAAGGATTTTGAGGGATCGAATCCACCGCCTACTACAATCCCCAAAGGGAATACAGTCTTTAAATATTGGAGCAGCAACAGGAACCACTTCTGATATGCTTACTGAATTTGGAGATGTAATGTCTGTAGAGTATGACCAAGAATGCTGTGATTTTACCAAAACTTTTTTAAGCACGCCTCTCATTCAGGGATCGATTACCGAACTACCATTTGCGAATAATAGTTATGACCTAGTTTGCGCTTTTGATGTAATTGAACATGTTTCAGATGATGCAAAAGCAGTGGAAGAAATGATGCGCGTTTGTAAACCAGGGGGCTATATAGCCATAACGGTTCCAGCTTATCAATTTTTATGGGGCGAACACGATGTAATTAATCAGCATTTTAGAAGGTATACCAAAACCGAACTACTGAAATTACTAAAAAATCATTCGGGTAAAATTGTTTATCAAACCTATTTCAACTCCATCCTTTTTATACCGATTGCTGCATTTAGATTATTGGCAACTGGATTGAATAAGTTAAGGGGGGCAAAAAAGAAAACTGTTGAATCGGACCATGCCATATTTGGCACTGAGGGATTTTTTAATAACTTGTTAGCAGGAATATTCTCCATAGACTACTATTTATTGAAATGGGGGGCTCATTTTCCTGCTGGCGTTTCAATAATGGTATTCTTTAAAAAAGAAAGGGAATGAGCGCAAAATTGGAAAATATAATTTTTAAAAAATGGGAAACCTCCCAATTTGGATCAGTATATCTCATCTATTGTATTTGGTTTTTACTTGCAGCCATTGCGGTTATTTCTGAAATGAGTAGAGGCCTTACGGGTATAGATAATTATTTGATTTTTGAAGGTGTTTTCAAACATGTAGTTCAAGAAAAATATTTGTTCAGCTACTACCCCGATGAATATGTTTCATTTAATAATTATGGGCCTGCATTCTCCTTGATTATTGCACCTTTTGCATTACTCCCAACCTATTTAGGATGTTTTTTGTGGGCTATGGCCAATGCAATTGCATTATTTGTTGCGCTAAGAATGCTCCCTTTAGAAGAAAAACAAAAAATTATGGCGTACTGGATTGTTGTGATTGAAATGATGACATCCATTCACAGCGTGCAGTTTAATCCAATGTTTACCGCATTTTTCATTTTCACTTTTGTATTCACTTTAAGAGGAAAAGATTGGATTGCTACATTGTTTATTGCCTTAGGCATATTGACGAAATTATATGGAATCGCAGGATTGGCTTTTTTCTTCTTCTCAAAAAATAAATTTCAATTTATTATCTCCTTATTGGTTTGGTTAACAGTGATTGTTGCAGCCCCAATTCTTTATTCAAGTTATGATTACATTGTTCAGAGCTATGAAGATTGGTATTATCAAATCATTAGAAGAAACCAGCAAAATATTGACAATTCAAGAACTGCAGGTATGCAAGATATTTCAGTACCAGGAATGATTCGTAGAATATTTAAATTTTATGGTCCGATTGATTTCCCCATTATTGCAGGAGCTGGAATTTTATTTGGCATTCCCTTATTAAAAAATAAAAATCAGGAACATCCAAACTTTAAATTGTACTACTTGGCATTAGTATTAATATCGGTGGTGATTTTTAGTTCTGCTGCAGAGAGCCC
Organism: Sediminibacterium sp.; assembly: GCF_051860225.1. Taxonomy (GTDB): domain Bacteria; phylum Bacteroidota; class Bacteroidia; order Chitinophagales; family Chitinophagaceae; genus Sediminibacterium. The sequence continues at coordinate 1,044,239 of NZ_JBHYEI010000001.1, read as the reverse complement.
AACATTTGTTATAGCCGTAACTGGAGCAGCGCTATGGTTCATCACCCAAAAAAAACCCATATCAACAAATGCAAAACGCTTGTTATGGTTTTTATTTTTATTTACTATTTTATCTCCAACCGATTTAATACCCCCCTATATTAGAATCAATTTTATACTTGCCTATTCTTTGAAAGCCTTACCTTGTTTTATCATCTGGTGTTGGTTAATTGTCAGTTGCTGGAAAATTAATTGGCCTAAACAGTCCATACAATGAGTAAGTTAGTCACATTTGTAATTCCTGCTTGTAATGAACAAGCCAATGTGCCTGTTATAGCAGCAGCTATTAAAAATACAATGGCTCCATTGTTATATAATTATCGTATTCTATTTGTTGATGATGGTAGTACAGATCAAACACTTTCCGTATTAAAAGCAGAGGCCGAAAAAAATAATCATATTCAATTCATCAGTCTATCTAGAAATTTTGGACACCAGAATGCTTTAAAAGCAGGATTGGATTTTGCAGATGGAGACTGTGTAATCATGATGGATGCAGACTTACAACATCCACCCGACTTAATTCCTTTATTATTACAAAAATGGGAAGAAGGTACGGATATCGTTTATACAATCCGAAAAGAACAAACAGATTTATCGCTACTGAAAAGAAAAACATCAGCTATGTTTTATGACATAATCAACAATATGTCTGATATAGAATTAGAGCAAGGAACTGCTGATTTTAGACTAATGGATCGCAAAGTAGTAGAGGCATTCAAACAAATCAGAGAACATGATTTATTTATCAGAGGGTTGGTTAAATGGATGGGCTTTAGCCAAGCAGGAGTAGCGTATTATCCAGCACCACGATTATCAGGTGAGACGAAATATACATTAAAAAAAATGGTGCGGTTTGCCTTACAAGGTATTACTTCTTTTAGCACCAAACCCTTGTACATGGCGGCTTACCTCGGATTTAGTTTTGCATTACTTTCCGTTTTATATATTCCATATATTATTTATAGTTTTTATCAGGGCCATACTGTTTCTGGATGGGCTTCAATTATTGCAGCAATTGCATTTTTTGGGGGATTACAGTTGATGATTCTTGGAATCATTGGACTCTATTTAGGCAAACTATTTATGCAAAGTAAGAGTAGACCACATTACCTTATTAAAGAAACAAATTTGGGAGAATGAGAAGGAAAGTGCTGTTGAGTTTTGACGTAGAAGAATTTGATATGCCTTTAGAATATCAGCATTTAATTTCGGTAGAAGATCAAATGAGAGTAGGGATAGAGGGGCTTAACGCAATAACACCTATATTAGAAGCGGTGCCTTGTACCTTATTTACCACAGCTAATTTTGCCAATCATTTTCCTGAGAGGATTTTCCAACTTGCTATATCGCATGAAATTGCTTCTCATACCTTTTATCATACTGCCTACGAAACCGAAGATTTATTAAAATCTAGGTTGCGATTAGAAGAAATTACTCAACAAAAAGTAATAGGTTTAAGAATGCCGAGAATGCGTCCTGTATTAATGAAAGACGTGTTAGCTGCAGGATACCAATATGATTCTTCTATTAACCCAACTTGGTTGCCTGGTAGATATAATAATTTTCATTTGCCAAGAACATCTTATGTGGAGGGCGGAGTTAAAAGAATTCCAGCATCGGTAAGCCCTGGTATTAGGGTCCCACTTTTTTGGTTAAGCTTTAAGAATATGCCATATGCTTTGTATTTACAACTGTGTAAACAAACATTGGCAAAAGACGGTTATCTCTGCCTCTATTTTCATCCCTGGGAATTCACTTCGATTGAACAATATGGTTTACCGGGGTATACTAGAAGATGGTGTGGACCTGTATTGGTGGAACGATTAACTAAATTAATCAAAGACCTATCTACCGATGCCGATTTTAGCACAATGAATCAATTGGCCAATCCCGATACCCTAGTTTAAAGTCTTAAGAGAAAAACTTGCTCTATTAAACAAGTATTTAGATATTTGTCTAAATATTGAATTAAGGTGAATATTGTTTTTAAAGCACTGAACGACGCTACCAGAAGAGAAATCCTTGAACTATTAAGGGATAGAGATATGACGGCAGGGGAAATAGCCGATCAGTTCAATATGACTAAACCCAGTATTTCGCATCACTTAGACTTGTTAAAACAAGCTGATTTAGTGATAGCAAATAAAGAAGGTCAATTTATTCATTATTCTATCAACACTACAGTAATGGATGAAATGCTCAAATGGATTATGCAGTTTAAATCGAAAAAATAAGGCTATGAAATCAACTTCAATAAGAGAAATTTTTGTGGTAGTCTTCTTAATTGGACTCCCCATTATTTATTTAAGTAGTATATATAATTCCTTACCAGCCGTAATCCCTACCCATTTTAATTATAAGGGTGAGGTTGATGGTACGGGTGAAAAAGCTACACTATGGGTAGTGTCGATTTTTATGTCATGCGTTTCAGTATTTACTTATTTAGTAGTTAAAAACGCGAACAAAATAGACCCTAAAAAAAACATTCAATCTCCTGAATTACTTCAAAAGATTGCGTACATGATTGTTATTTTTATAAGTGCGGTATTGATAGTAATAATACAATCTGCAAAAACAGGTTCTATCAAACCCAATGAACTTTTAATGCCACTAATTGGGTTTCTATTTGCAGGACTAGGTAATTTCATGCATAGCATTAAACCCAATTATTTTATTGGCATGCGTTTGCCTTGGACCCTTGAAGACCCTGAAAATTGGAGAAAAACCCATCAAGTAGGTAGTAAACTATGGATGATTGGGGGAATTCTAATAGCAGTCTGTTCACCCTTAATGACTAGTACAAAAGGGTTCATTTTTTCAATGATTGTATTATCGGTAATGGTGGTTTATCCAATCTTTTTTTCTTATCAATTATTTAAAAAATCAACCATACGGTCATGAAACATAAACATTTCTTAGCATTATTAATACTGGTATTCTCTACTTTGATAGGTAGTTCACAATCAATTATTGGATCTTGGAAAGGGAATATTAATGCGGGTGGGAATCTATTGCCACTGGTATTTCATATAACACAAACCAATCAGCAATGGATTACAAAATTTGATAGCCCTGCACAAAATGCATTAGGTATTCCAACTGGCTCTACACGAGTGATCAATGATAGTATCTATATAACTATACCTGCCATCGGTGGAGGATATAAAGGAAAATGGAATGCTAAAGACCAGATTGATGGTGTTTTTGAGCAAGGGAATTTTAATGCTCAATTAGTGTTAAGTAGAACAACCGAAACAGTTAAAGCCATTACGCCAAAATCAATCATCAGACCACAAACCCCTAAGCCCCCATTTGATTATACTACTGAAGAATTAAGTTATACCAATGCAGATCAATCTGTTCAATTTGGTGCAACATTAACGCTCCCTAAAAACAAAAAGAATTACCCAACGGTTGTGTTAATCTCTGGAAGTGGTTCTCAGGACAGAGATGGATCAATGTTTGATCACAAAACCTACTGGGTATTAGCAGATCATTTAACAAAAGCAGGTATTGGGGTTTTAAGAGTGGACGATAGAGGGGTTGGCAAAACAAGTTTAGGGCCTAATCCGCAATTACTCACTAGTAAAGATTTTGCAAAAGATGTAGAAGCTGCTGTGAATTTTCTTTTAACAAGAAAAGAAATTAATCCCAAACAAATTGGTTTAATAGGTCATAGTGAAGGAGGTGCCATTGCCCCAATGGTAGCTGTGCAAAATAAACAGATTGCATTCATTTGCTTATTAGCAGGACCAGGCATTCCAGGTTATGAAATATGGAACTATCAAATGCGAAGGAATTTTATACAAGAAAAATTATCAGCCAATGATTACGCAATTGCAGCGTCTTTGGTTAATGAAATGAACAATCACTTTAGATACAGCACACAAGGGGATACTATTAAAGCTAATATGAAAAAAACATACACTAATTGGAAGCAAGCTAACCCGAATAAAGACGAATCTACTCTATTGAAAGTAAGAGGGATTGAACCATACATTGGATTGGTAAATCAATTTAAACCTGCTTTAGCTTGGTTACAATTTTTTATGAATCATGATCCTGCTGAAAATTTATCAAAATTAAAAATACCAGTACTCGCATTAAATGGCGCATCAGATATTCAAGTAACAGCAACAGAAAATATCAACGGGATTGAACAAGCACTTAAGAAAGCAAAGAATAAAAAGTTTGAAGTAAAAATATTTCCTTCATTGAATCATTTATTTCAAACTTGTACCAGTCCGGAACAGCCTTATGAAACAATTGAGGAAAGTTTTTCTCCATTAGCACTTCAAGCAATCAGCAACTGGATTAATAAGATAAATCAGTAATCATGAATTATTTAGCCCATGCGTATTTTTCATTTGGAGATCCTGCAATGCTAACTGGAAATATGATTAGTGATTACGTAAAAGGTAAAAAACAATTTGACTATCCAATAACCATCCAAAAAGGAATAAAACTACACAGGGCTATTGATCAGTTCACCGATGATCATCCTGCTACAAAATCAATAAAACAGATTTTCTCTCCTTTGGTTAGGCTTTATGCTGGGGCTTTTGCTGATATTGTATATGATCATTTTTTGGCATTAGACCCTAACGAGAAAACTGCCAGAGAATGGATGGATTTTACAGAAACAACATATACACAACTGAGTGTACATCAAGAATGGTTTCCCCCATATTTTGCAAAGATGTTTCCCTATATGCAAGAGCAAAACTGGTTATACAATTATCGATTTGAATGGGGAATGGAAAATAGTTTTAAGGGCTTACAAAGAAGGGCAGCATATTTAACCAATGCAGATCAAGCTTTTGAGCTATTCCTAGCTAATTATTCAGAGATCAGTCAATTATCAGCCGATTTCATACCGGATGTTAAAAAATTTGCCATTGGTCAATTTCAACAATTGTTAGAACAATAGCTAGGTATATTTGTAAAAAATCATTCAAATGAAAAAAATAGCATTTTTTTTAGCATTTGCTTGCATCAGTTTGGTTGCACTTGGTCAACAAAAGCCAACCGAATTAGATAAATCTCCCATGGACATGAGTTATTGGCCTGATAACTACCCCTTATTAAAAATGAGTGGAAAAGCCAAGGATCAACCTATAGCGAGAGTAATTTATGGAAGGCCTGTTAAAAATGGTAGAACTATTTTTGGTGGGATTATAAAGTACAATGAACTATGGCGTTTGGGAGCTAATGAAGCTACCGAATTAGAAATATTTAGTCCAGTAAAGATCTCAAATAAAATAATTCCTAAAGGTCGTTATACCTTATTTTGTGTACCATCTGAAAATAGATGGACCATTATTGTAAGCAAGGAAAATTTTTGTTGGGGAAGTTTTACTTATGATACTAAAAAAGACGTTGTAAGGGCAGATATTAAACCAGAAACAACAGATGAAATTGTTGAAACCTTTACGATCTACTTTAATGAAAACGCTGGAAAAGCAAATTTGGTAATGCTTTGGGATAACCAACGCGCCGAATTACCCATTACACTTGTAACAACTAAAAAATAAAAATACTATGAAGACCGCAACCAAATACATTCATGCTGGAGCAGAACCAGATCCATCCACTGGAGCAATCATGACGCCAATTTATCAAACATCTACTTATGTTCAGGAAGCACCTGGTGTAAACAAGGGGTTTGAATATGCTAGAAGCCAAAATCCAACTAGAAAAGCCTTAGAAGAAGCATATGCACAAATTGAAAATGGACAATTCGGTCTGGCTTTTGGTAGTGGTGTTGCTGCAACTGATGCGGTTATCAAGTTACTAAGTCCCGGAGACGAAGTAATTGCAGCCAATGATATGTATGGAGGCACTTACCGTCTTTTTTCCAAAGTGTTTGAAAAATTTGGAATCATATTTACCTATGTAGATACCACCAATGTAGCTAATATAAAAGCTGCTGTTTCTGCTAAAACAAAATTGATTTGGATAGAAACCCCCACCAACCCATTGATGAATATCACAGATATTGAATCAGTGGCAGCTATAGCTAAAGCAAATAACGTATTGCTTTGTGTAGACAACACTTTTGCGTCTCCTTATTTGCAAAATCCGCTAGACCTGGGTGCAGATATTGTTATGCATTCCGCTACTAAATATTTAGGTGGGCATAGTGACGTTATTCAAGGAGCATTGATGATGAATAATGCCGAGCTGAGAGAGCAGCTTTACTTTATTCAAAAAAGTTGTGGTGCTGTTCCAGGTCCAATGGATTGCTTCTTAGTATTAAGAGGTATTAAAACTTTACACTTACGAATGCAAAGACATTGTGAAAACGGAAGAGCGATAGCCCATTGGTTAAGAAAACATCCTAAAGTAGGTAAAGTGTACTGGTGTGGATTTGAAGATCATCCTAACTATGCTATCGCTAGAAAACAAATGCGCGATTTTGGTGGCATGCTTTCTTTTGAGTTAAAAGACGATAGCATGGATGCTGCTAAAAAGGTTTTGTCTTCTACCAAATTATTCTCTTTAGCTGAAAGTTTAGGTGGCGTAGAAAGTTTGATTAATCATCCAGCTTCGATGACGCACGCTTCAATCCCAAGAGAGAAACGATTAGCCAACGGTTTAAGTGATACGCTAATTAGATTAAGTATTGGTGTTGAAGACGTAGATGATTTAATTGCTGATTTAGAAAATGCATTGGCTTAATGAATAAAAAATCCTGGATACTTACTTGTGCGATATTATTTGTTTATACAATCAGTATGGCACAGGTAAATATTGCCCATTCAATTCAAGCAAAACTGGATAGTTTATTTAAACAAAATACAGTACCAGGTATTTTAGTTGGTAGCTCAGTAAAAGGCAAGCATCAATTTTATACAGTTGGGTTGGCCGATAAAAAATTAAATCTTGTTTTTACTCCTGAAACCCAATTTGAAATTGGTAGTATTAGTAAAACGTTTACTGCATTCTTATTAGAGTCGGTAATGCAAGAAAATGGCATTGCCGATACCAGTTTAATTACCAAATATTTACCAGATAGCCTTGCAAAAAATAAAGAAATTGCTTCTATTCAATTATTGCACTTACTAAACCATACTTCTGGATTACCAAGGCTTCCTGAAAATATTGGCATACCCCAAGATCGTTTGCAGCCATACGCCAATTATGATAAAGAACAATTGTATTATTATTTAAGTAAAGTAGAGCCTAAAACTTTTGGCAGGGTAACATACTCTAATTTGGGCGCAGGACTTGCAGGCGTCGTAGCTGAAAATATAAGTAGTAAAAGCTATGAACAGTTATTATCCAAATACATTAATAAACCTTTTCAATTAAAGCATACAGGTATTCAGTCTGCTAAGAAAATGCCCAAAGCCACTGGCTATTTTGGCAATGAAGTTGCAAGCTATTGGAACATGAATGTGTTAGTGGGTGCGGGTGGTATTAAATCGGACGCAACAGACCTTTTAACATACTTAGATTTTATGGCATTCAATCAGTCTCTACCAATTGTCAAATCTGTGTTACAAAAAACCACCGAAGTAAACAAACAAGTAGCAATTGCAAAAGCCTGGCATACCATTGAAAAAAATGGAACAACTTTACTTTATTGGCATAACGGTGGCACATATGGCTTCTCTACTTTTGCGGCTTTTAATCCGACCACTCAAAATAGCATTATTGTAGTGATCAATGCTTTCAACAAAAATGATATGGCAGATAGATTAGGCATTGAAATCATGACCAATCTCTTAAATGAATAAATGAAAGCCAAGGAAAAACTGCAAGATTTTTTTAATAAGAAGGTAGAAGAATATAACCAGCCTTCTTTTATTGTGTCGGATCCAATTTGTATTCCACACTTATTTACAAAAAAACAAGACATTGAAATTGCCGGTTTTTTTGCAGCCATTTTTGCTTGGGGAAATAGAACAACCATTATTAATAAGTCGAAAGAGTTAATGCAATTAATGCAAATGCAACCGCATTTATTTTGTTTAAATGCTAGTGCAGCTAAATTAAAAAAACTAGAAGGCTTTAAGCATAGAACTTTTAACACAACCGATCTTTTGTATTGCATTGAATTTTTTAAACAACATTATCAGCAATATGATTCATTAGAAAATGCTTTTATGCCTGACAACAAAAGTCCTGAAAGCATAAAAGAAGCACTTAGTTATTTTCACCATTACTTCTTTTCACTAGAAGATGCTCCATTAAGAACCAAGAAACATATTTCTACTCCGGAGAAAGGATCGAGTTGTAAGAGACTAAATATGTTTTTACGTTGGATGGTTAGAAAAGATAAAGCAGGTGTAGATTTTGGGATTTGGAAAAACATTAAACCGAATGAATTAATCTGTCCGATAGATCTACACGTTGCTAGAGTAGCAAAAAGATTCAATTTATTGGATCGAAAACAAACAGACTGGTTAGCAGCAGAAGAGCTTACGAATTATTTAAAAAAGCTTGACCCAAAAGATCCCGCCAAATATGATTTTGCCCTCTTTGGTTTGGGTGTGATAGAGAAATACTAATTTTAATTATGGCCTTACCTATTTTAGATATTGCACAAATTGAGCAGCTAAATAAATCAGAATTAGTGGATGCAATCAATTGGTTAATCATCAATGATTTTGAAAAACTGGTATTCATACTCTATCGAATTGATGTAAGTGAGGCAAAAATTAAAATACTACTCAATAAAAACAATACCAATTTTGCTGCAACAGTTATTGCAGATGCTATTCTAGAAAGATTAGAAGAGAAGAAAGCTTCTAGAAAAAAGTACAGGCAAGATCCCTCGGCATCTGATGAAGAAAAATGGTAATCTTAATTTATAAGTTCATCAATTCGCTTAATAGCATATCCCTTACTCCGTAACAATCGAATAATAGCAGGCAACTCATTGTATAATTTTTCTTTTCTTCTGGGGTCGGTTCCAACATGTATCAATAAGATATTACCGTTTAACTTATCAGGAGTATTGGCCAAGGTGTTCAATTGATTCATTAATACCGCATTGCTTTTATAACTGCTACCCATTTCTGGCCAAGTATAATCAGCATTGGTATAAGTACCAGGAGTAAAGCTGAATAATTCTAATCCTTTCCAGTTGCTCCAACTTGCCACACTATCGTTCCACCATTCAAATGGTGGTATAAACAACTTTCGTTGCTGCGAATGGATTCCTAGATTTTCCATTGCCAAATAATTCTTATCTAAATCGGTACTAAAAGAATCATAGCTTACTAATAATTTATTTCTGTTGGTCCAATCGTTATACAATAAGTGGTCATTGCTATGTGCCCCTAAATAATGTTGGTCTTTTGCTAAAGCCTTAATACTTTTTGAAAAAGCTTTATTTGCATAAAACTTACCAGTAAAAAAGAACCCTGCTTTTACCTGTTCTTTAACCAATATTTGTTGAATTGTTTCTAATCCCTCTCCATACTCATCTCCTGTAAATACCAATGATACCGAAGGTTGTGAAGGGTTTATAGATTTAATAATAGCCCCCATTTGCTTTATTGGAATAGAGCTTGAGGCATTTTTATTGACCTTGGGCTTCGCACTATTGTTTGCGCTATTTTCTTGTGCTGCCAGCAAATAAATTAAGCTTGCTGTTCCATCCATAGTCGGTTCATTGGTACTATAATCACCATAGTCGTCATGGTACACGGCCAGATCACTTTGGAATGCCGCATATTCATCTGGCTCATTCAATTGAATTCCAATTAAGTTTTTATAGATACTTGTGTATACAGGTCCATCTACTAAGCCACCATTAATGGGATAATTTTTTAAATGGGTAAATCCTGAATGAGGATCTACAGGCGTATCCCCCAAAGTAGGCAAGCCATATACCATACTTGTTCCCCAAGGATTGCAACCAAAAAGCCAATCTAAATTAGCTTGCTCTAATTGATCGTATGTATTATCACCTGATAACTCCTTATACCATTTACATTGAATAGCAAAAGAAGTGGTTAAATTATTACTACACCAAATAAAAGGCACTCCTCTATAGAAAGCATTTTGTTTCGCTTTCTGCCAAACTGCTTCAATACCATTTTTATAAAATCCGATTATGGTATCGCGTTGCGCTCCTTTGAGTTGCTTAGCCAATTCATAATGTCCTAAATTAATAAAAGGATACCATTGGTAATGACTGGCCGTATCTTTTCCGAGCCAAGGTGTGAGGGGCTCTTGCTTAGCGTATTCATAAGCAATATTGACTGGTAGCTTATTGGCTTTAGACAACATTGCAGTAGATAATTCCATATCATCTACCCAATTTTCTTCCGCATAAATATAGGGGGATCTAACCGAGGCGGTTTGTGTTACTCCTGGTTTAATTAAAGAGAACTGATAAGCTGAAAAAGCTTTTTCATTATACAACTTTGCAAATGGAGTTGATTTAAAGATATCGGCAGCTAATGTAAATGCAGCACTAAATTTTGCTGCAGTTGAACTAGTACCAGTGGTATTGTTTAAAAATTTTCCTCTTTGCTGTGGAAGTCCATTGATGAAATAGATAGGTCGCTCAAATCCTCTACCATAATAATTATCCTCTTTGGGTATCCGCATACTCATATGATCTCGGTCATCTGCCAATTGATTAAACATCCAATCTTTTCTGGGATGCATTTTAACCAACCAGTCCAATCCCCATTTGGCTTCATCTAAAATATCCGAACGATTATTCTTTCCTTTTAATCCATTCGATTCATATTGGTCTGCAAAAACATTGGGAAATTGTTTATACGCAGCAAGCAAATGATACGTTGCATTCGCAGTAGTGCTGCTGTATTGTAAATAATCACTGGCATCATGCCAACCCCCGCTTGCATCAATAATAGTACTGTCTTTAATACCCGCATTGGCTCCGTATAGGGTATACCCATCATGCGTATGGCAACTATCATTTAGGAATGGATTAAAGCCACTTCTTTGTTGGCGCATATATTGAAGGCAAAAGTCTGCTGTACCATCGTAGACAGATGGATCAATCCTAAAAACAGGTGAAACAACAGAACCTGCTTTTAAATAATATCGACCCGATTGGGTAACTGAACTAAAATTTAAACGATAGGTTAATTTAAATGGACCATAACTACCAAAATTTTTTCCTGCAGGTGCTTGTAATACCACTTTATTAGTTGATGCATTTACTAATTGAAAGCTAACAATTGTATTAAAAGATTTACTGCCAAACACGGCTACTTTGCTGCCTTTAGGTAAGTAGCCTAATTGGTTGATTCTAATCCAACTACTATCGGATCCGATTAAATTAAAGGAAAGAAAAACAAGCATAGAAGCAACCAATAACAATCTTTTCATATGGGTAATTATGCTTTAAAGATACAGCCTCCTACAGGGTTTTTTAACCTATTTTTGCAACCAAAATATTCCATAATGAAGCTTGTTTCTTACTTATCCAACGGTCATGATCAATTGGCATTTTTAGTTGATGGATTGTTATTCGACTGCGATGCAATGCATCCTGAATTACCTAATAGCATGAATATGTTTTTGCACTATTGGGACGATATGTTTCCCATTGCGCAACAAACAGAAGCTGCCATTAAATCTGGACGTTTGAGTAAAGACAGGGGGCTACCAATAGAAGAAGCCCTGCTTTTAGCACCAGTACCATTTCCTACTTCTTGTAGAGATGGATATGCTTTTAGACAACATGTGGCTGCTGCAAGAAGAAATAGAAAAGTAGACATGATTCCAGAGTTTGATCAATACCCTATTTTTTATTTTACCAATCATCATAGTGTACAAGGGCCTGGTGATATTGTTTGTATGCCCGATCATTTTGAAAAATTAGACTTTGAATTAGAAGCTGCGATTGTGATTTGTAAGAATGGTCGAAATATTAGAGCAGAACATGCAGACCAATATATTGGAGGTTTAATGATCATGAACGATATGAGTGCTAGAAGATTACAAATGGAAGAAATGTTATTAAACTTAGGACCAGCCAAAGGAAAAGATTTTTCTACCGTGATTGGACCTTGTTTGGTAACACTAGACGAATTAGAGCAATTCGAAATTCCTGCAAAAGAGGGACATATAGGTAAAAGTTGGAACCTAAATATGAAATGTTGGGTGAATGGGGTTCAAGTAAGCGATGGCAACGTAGGAGATATGGATTGGACTTTTGCAGAAATTATTGAACGTTGTTCTTATGGCGTAAACATTCAAGCGGGAGATGTAATAGGAAGTGGAACTGTTGGAACAGGTTGCTTTTTAGAATTAAATGGTACGGGCAAGTTGAATGACCCTAATTACCAAGAGCAGTGGTTACAAGCTGGTGATGTAGTTGAAATGGAAATTACTGGCTTAGGCAAATTGAGCAATACCATTGTGAAAGACGAAGATGATTTTTCTATTTTGGCTAAAAAGAAAATTTAATCCTATTTTATGAAAATAGTTTTATCGGAGTTACCTATCATGCAAAAGCAAGCATGGTTGCAACACGCAATTGCCCCAAGACCTATTTGTTTTGCGAGTACTATTGATGAAGCAGGTAATATTAATTTGAGTCCTTTTAGTTTTTTTAATTTATTTTCTTCAAACCCTCCAATAGTTATTTTCTCACCTGCTAGAAGAGGAAGAGACAATACTACTAAACATACTTTAGAGAATGTGTTGGCCATACCAGAATGTGTAATTAACATAGTAGATTATAGTATGGTACAACAAATGAGTTTATCGAGTTGCGAATACCCAAAAGGAGTTGATGAATTCATTAAAGCAGGCTTCAGCAAAGAGGCTGCTACGATGGTTAAATCACCTATGGTAAAAGAAGCAAAAATAAAGTTAGAGTGCAAAATAAATGAAGTAAAAAGTTTAGGAGACCAAGGTGGAGCAGGTCAATTAGTCATTGCAGAAGTGCTTTGCATGCATATAGATGATGCTATTCTTAATGCTGAGGGAACCATGATAGACCAAACTAAATTAGAACTGGTTGCAAGACTTGGAGGAGATTGGTACTGTAAAGTAAATGCACATAATTTATTTAAAGTTGCCAAACCAAATACCGCATTGGGTATAGGGATAGACTCAATTCCAGAAAGCATAAAACATAGCTCCATTTTAACCGGCAATCATTTAGGACAGTTGGGAAATGTACACGAATTACCCAGCATTGACCCTGCATTTCACGATGATCGTTTAAAAAATATTATTCAATACTATTCAATTAACCCTACTGAAATGGAACAGGAATTGCATAAATATGCTGCTGAGTTGTTGATGCAAGAAAAAGTACAGGAAGCTTGGCAAATACTGCTTTCAGGCACTTTATAGAAATTTTGTGTAATTCAATTATTCATTTTTATAGAACCCTTCGTTTAGTCCGAATTTTCTTTCAGGTGCGTTCTCTTCAATCAGATGAAATTGGTTGGGCGTCAAATTTGTAAAGTCTTTATAATCTCTCGCTAAATGCTGATAGTCATGGTAATCACATTCTATAGCAATGCGTAACCAGTCCATTGCAGGATTACTATTCTTTTGACGAAATGCATTATCAAACCGGATAATTCGCATAAATAGTTTTGGATTCACGCCAGTTCTTTCTTTAAACTTTCTTTCTAACTGTCTAGTACTGTAACAAGCTTGCTTAGCAATTTGATCGATAGTCAACTGACTGGTTTTATTCAAGAGTTGAGCACATGCCCAATCAATTGGAAGGATAGGCTTTTTAATGGTAGAAATTAATTTTCGAATAAATTGATTTCCAATGGAAATCATAGTCTCATAGTTTTTTGCTTCATACAGTTGCTCATTCACTTCATGCACTTGATTACCAAAAAAAATACTGCCATCTAAATACTCATTGACTAATTCAATGGAAGGTATTCCAGTTAATGTGTATAGTGCCCCAGGATAAAATACTATTTGAAAAACCAGAAATTGATGGCCAATCAATCGATTGGTTACCTGAGTAAATTGCCCGTACAATACAACGGGTAAATGATGAACAATTTTATTAGAACCAGCATATTGTACTGTTTCTTTATCATAAGGATAAAATGCTAAACACTGTTCTGGCCTAGGTGGATAGGCTTTTATTGGAATGGCTTCCCCTTTGGAAAATTCTAGATGAACAATCCGAAAAAGCTGTACATATGATTGTACATCAGGTGCAGGAAGAAAATCCTTTAAAATCATACAATTTCTAATTTACAATTAAATCATAAGCTAAGTGGTGGACCAACTACTTTCATTCCGTGTGCTGCATGAATTTTATTCATTTCGTCTTCTGTTGGCTTGCTTGTTATTTTGTTCATCACACTAAAGAATTCTTCCATCTTACCAGCTGGCTGTAAAAAATAGATCATTCTACCATAATCGGTTAACTGAATCCAAGTGTGTGGAATATTTCGTGGTAAAAAAATGGTTTGCCCTGCATTCAATACATGTGTTTCATTTCCTACAACAAAGCGATAACTGCCCTCTATCACCGTAAATATTTCATCCTGTTCAAAATGAACATGCAGCATGGGGCCAACTTTAGCAGTACCCACATAATCAAAAACAGATAAATGTCCATTGGTGTCTTTAGATGAAATTTTCAAATCATTTGGATGGACTCCGAGAAACTTAACCACTTCTCCAAACCTAGATTTTCCTGCATCCACTACAAATGACTTAGATGATTTAGAAGAGCCTTTTTGAGCTACTAAATTTCCCATGATTGCAATAGAAGGCAATAACATGGCTGTTTTGGTAAAAAATTCTTTCCGTTTCATACTTTAGTTATTTAACCTAAAGCTGCAACGAATTCGGTCAATAGTAGTGGTAAAAAAACGACATTTTTCCTAAAGGTCTCCCAACTGAGGTCTCATTACAATATCTTCCACAACAGCCATTGGAGAAAGTTTTGAAGCTGCCACAATCATTTCAGCTACATCATTTACTTCCATGATTCTATTGGGATCAATCTCAAAACCACCCCAGCTTGCACTCAATGTTGCGCCTGGCATAACCGAAGTTACTTTTATGCCCATGGGTTTTAATTCTTCTCGAAGGTTTTTACTAAACCCTAATAAAGCAAATTTACTAATGCTATAGCTTCCTCCATTGGCATAGGCATTTAACGATGCAATGGAGCAAATATTAAAAATATGACCAGCCCCCTTTTGTATCATGGTAGGTAACAATGCCCTGGTTAAATAATATGCACTATACAAATTGGTTTGAATCATCTCTTCTAAGATTCCTTCTGCTTCATCATGAATACTTCCTGCAATAAATTGACCTGCATTGTTTACTAAAATATCAGGCGTACCATATTTTAAACACCATTGGGCAAATGCCAGCACCTCTTCTTTATTGGACATATCACAAGACATCCCTTTAATAATACTATTTGGGTAAGCGGTTTGTAATTCATTTACGGTATCATACAAACTTTTTTCGCCCCTGCTACAGAGCAATAGGGTATTGCCTTCTGTAGCAAATTTTTCGGCAATAGCTTTTCCTATCCCTTTAGATGCGCCAGTTACTACTATATTCATCTACTAAAGTTACTAACTTTACACAATGCAATACAGGCACTTATTTTTTGATTTAGATCATACCCTTTGGGACTTCGATACCAATTCTAAAGAAGCTTTAAAAGACCTTTACGACAATAACCAATTACACCAAAAGGGAATTGAGCATTTTGATGATTTTTTTGAACGATATAGTTTCCACAATCATTTGCTTTGGGAGAGGTATGCAAAAGGTCAAATAAAACAAGATGAATTGAGGTGGAAAAGAATGTATTTGGCCATGCTCGATTTTAAATTTGCAGACGAAAAGCTATCTCGTTCTATGGGAATGGAATTCTTAGATATTCTACCGAATAAGAATAAACTCTTCCCGTATACGCACGAAATATTAGGATACCTTCAAGAAAAAGGATATATCCTTCACTTGATTACCAATGGTTTCGAAAAAGTGCAACAACATAAATTATTGAAGAGTAATATAGACAATTACTTTACTGAAATGATTACTTCAGAAGTAAGCAATAGTTTAAAACCCAACAAAGAGATTTTTGAATACGCCCTCAATAAAACGGGAGCCAATACTAAGAATAGTATTATGATTGGCGATAATTTAGATGCGGATATTCAAGGTGGCATTAATGCAGGATTGGATACTGTATTTGTAAATCATATAAATGCAGCTCCGCATATTCAACCTACTTACACCATTTTTCATTTAAAAGAATTAGAGCAGATACTATAAGACAAAAAAACCCGTACTGAAAAATCAGTACGGGTACGTAACAATTGGGGGGATTGATTATGCTTTTTTAGTTTCTGTTGTTTTTTTAGCCGCATCTTTCTTGCAGCAGTCTTTCATTTCTTTGCCCTTCATATCGCACTTCATTTCCTTACCATCTTTTGCGCACTCTTTGCCTTTCGCGCATTTTTTACCACCACCGTGTGCAAATGCTACACCGCTCATTAAAAATGCAGCTGTAGCGAATAAAAACGCTTTTTTCATATGATTTGATTTTGATTTATTATTAAAAATACTAATTCTGTTCAATTTTGACGAAGAATTTATGTTAATTTTTTAACGTATTGATTACCAACTTGCAAGAACAGTAACCCCACCCTTTACAACCTGATTGAGCTCAACATTCACTTTTGTTCCAACAGGTAATAATACATCTACCCTACTACCAAATTTAATAAAGCCATATTCATCACATTGTGTGGCTTTTTGACCAACTATAGAATAATTGCATATTCTTTTTGCCAGAGCTCCAGCAATTTGCTTGAATAATATTTCTCCATATTGGTTCTTTACTGCTACACTCCAACGTTCATTTTCTGTTGAAGACTTTGGATGCCAGGCAACCAAGTACTTCCCTTTATGATATTGGTTATACGTTACCTCCCCATTCATTGGATATCTATTCACATGCACATTGGCTGGGCTCATGAAAATGCTCACCTGTATGCGCTTATCCTTAAAATATTCCACATCGGTTATTTCTTCAATTACCACTACCTTCCCGTCTGCAGGACAAATGATTTTATTATCATCTAAAGTGTGAACACGATTGGGGATTCTAAAAAATGAAATAATAAAAAGAAACAACGCCAACGTAAGTCCAAAAATGATCATTGCAATAATTGGAAATGACGCACTTAAAAAGCTAAATGAGATCAGGTTAATAGCCCCAAATAATAATGCTGTAATCGCAATGGTTTTATATCCTTCCCTATGTATAGTCATATATGGTAAAAATTAAAGTGCAAATGTATGGTTCGATTAAGATACTCTTAGAAAAAAAGAAATAAAACAATCCAAACGGCTGGTACAGCAATCAATAATGAGTCAAACCGATCTAAAAAGCCTCCATGTCCTGGCATAAAACTTCCACTGTCTTTAACACCGGCAGTTCGCTTGATTTTGCTTTCCAATAAATCGCCCAAAGTTCCAGCAATTGCCGAAGTAAGCGATATTGCTATTAAGGTTTTAATGGGTAAGTTCCAGAAAAAATGACCTGCTAAACTCACAACTAGAACGGCTAAAACCATTCCTCCATAAGTACCTTCCTTGGTCTTTTTAGGACTAATGGGACTAAGTGGTGTTTTCCCAATTAAAGAACCAACAAGGTAGGCCATAGTGTCATTAATCCAAATAGAGGCTATGATCACCATGGGTAAAATCCAATCTGGGCCTTTAAAAAATTGTATGCTATGATCGTATAAATCTACCATCATGGCACAAGGAATGGTAATATACAGCACACCCAATGCCGAATATAAATTAACAGGATAGCCCAACTTTGGCCTATAGAAGAAAATAGTGACCAACAAAACAATGATGAGTATATAAATAATGAATGAACCCCAATACCAAAGCGGCAAAGATTGATACAGTGTACCCTTGCCCGCAATGATGAGCATCACCCAAAAACTTCCAAGTATATTTTGTGATTTATAAATGATAGGAGCCCCAGCATACGTTGCGTTTATCTTCCCCATTAACTGATGGAATTCAACCAAACAACCCACCATAATTATTGTGAATAAAATCAGAAAACTCCACTCATTATAAAAGAGACCAGCCAACATCACTATTACAAATACCACCGCAGTAATTGCCCTGGTTCTTAATGTTTGAAGATTTAATGCCATAAAACGAGGATAAAGATATTGTTCTTACTGACTGAAAGTCTGTTGTATCAACTGAATTGCTGTTTCCTTTAAATGAAAAGGTACATATATTTCAACTTCCCCAAAAATGACATAGCTGCTATCTTGTTTATTCAATTGCTGAACAGGTATTTGATTTTCTAAAAGCATACCTTCTAAAATGCACGCCTCGGCTATACTTTTTGTAGCAAAAACTTTAGTCCACTGATTCATTGGTTAAAGGTAGCTGCTTTTTTAAAAAGATAAATGCAGGAATAACAATCATTAAACCAAGGACTCCATACCAAATAGGCATAGACTCGTCCATGGCTTCTTTTATAGGTTTGCCCATTTGTGTGTACACATAAATTTGAATAACCACTACCGCATTATTTAAAAAATGCATTAAAATAGCCAACCATAAATTACTAGTTAAATAATAAATAAGGCCTAATACCACCCCCAATGCAACCCTTGGCAAAAACCCAAAATAAGAAGCATGTATTGCACTGAAAAGAATGGATGAAATAATTATTCCAATAGCCACATTTTTGGTGAGCCCTACCAAAATCCTTTGCACACCTGCCCTAAATAGTACTTCTTCAAAAATGGCTGGAGCCACAGCAATGACCAATAATCCAAGAAATAAATCGCCTAAATTTTTCATGGTAGCCAACGCAATCATCGTTTGTTGATACTCATTTTCCAATTTCCTAGCTTTAGCTAAAAAACTGGCTGGCATAGGAATGATTTCATTTATTGCTGCCAATGAACCACTTAAAAAAAGAGCTCCAAAAGAAATAGCACCTACTATTACAACCTGCTTAATATTCATTTGACTATTAAAGCCTAATGCTGGAAGGGCTTTTGGGTAGGAAATTTTTGCAACAGCCCATGCAGGTATAAAAAAGGCTATAAAAGTGGTAAAAGCGTTGGCAAAACGGGAAAATTGAACATTTTCTGGCCTAAGCAGTGCTTCAGGAACCTGAAAAAAGGGAACTCGAAGAATCACAGAAGTAATCCAACTCATCAATAATCCACTTAAAATTAATCCCACTCCTAAAAAGCCCAAAAGCATGGCAAACTGACTAGAATAGGCAACAACAGGTTTCTGATTCATTAAATTGAGTAATAAGGTTGTAAATTTGCAATTCCTTTTATCTTCCGCAAAGGAATAAATGATAAAAGGTAGTGTATTGCAATATGGTTAAAATAGATCAAATAGTACTGCCTGATTTTCCACTTTTGTTGGCTCCTATGGAAGATGTAAGCGATCCGCCATTTAGAGCGGTATGTAAAGACAACGGAGCAGACCTGATGTATACTGAGTTTATAAGTAGCGAAGGGCTGATTAGAGATGCCATCAAAAGCCGTCAAAAATTAGACATTTTCGAATATGAGCGTCCGGTAGGTATTCAAATATTTGGGGGGGATGAAGAAGCCCTTTCATTGAGCGCGAAGATTGTTGAAACGGTTAACCCCGATTTACTAGATATCAATTTTGGATGTCCAGTTAAAAAAGTAGCACTCAAAGGTGCAGGAGCTGGGGTTTTAAAAGATATAGATTTAATGGTTCGCTTAACAGAAGCAACAGTCAAAAGCACCAAGCTACCCGTTACAGTAAAAACCAGGCTAGGCTGGGATGATCAAACTAAAAATATTGAAGAAGTAGCAGAACGCTTACAAGATGTAGGCATCAAAGCATTGGCCATCCATGGAAGAACTAGGGCGCAAATGTATAAGGGCGAAGCGGATTGGACTTTAATTGCCAAAGTGAAAAATAACCCAAGAATCAAAATACCCATATTTGGAAACGGAGATATTGATAGCCCGCAAAAAGCCAAATTATACAAAGAACGTTACGGAGTTGATGGCATCATGATTGGTAGAGCAGCCATTGGATATCCTTGGATTTTTAGAGAGATAAAACATTACTTGGCTACTGGTGAAATTTTACCAGCACCAACATTGGCCGAGCGTGTGGCTGTTTGTAAAAAACATTTACGCAAATCGGTGGAATGGAAAGGACCTAAAGTGGGCATCTTCGAAATGCGTAGACATTATACCAATTACCTAAAGGGATTACCGGGCATCAAAGATTACAGAGCTCGTTTAGTCACTTTAATGGAACCAGAAGAAATTGAATCGGTTTTAGACGAAGTTACTGCCAATTATGAGGGTTATGAGTTCGAACGCATGCCTATTGAATTAATAGACTACCACCAAAAATGTCCTATTAATTAGTCGGAATATCTTTAGGAGAAACCCATTGAGAGTAATAGCTATCTAACACTCCGTTCTCATTGATTAGGTATTTAGAAAAATTCCAATCTGGCTGTTTACTGCACCAACCATTTTTAGTAGGATTAGTAAGCCATTCATAAACTGGTTGTTGTTGAGCTCCCTTAATGACTTGTCCTTTTTTCATCAATTGGAAAGTTACTCCATAATTGACTTTACAGAATGCAGCAATGTCTTCATCCGATTTTTTCTCTTGATCTTTAAAATCATTGGCAGGAAAACCAATCACTACAAGGCGATCTCCATATTGCTGATGTAACTGTTCTAATTCATCGTATTGACCTGTATAACCACAATCACTAGCCGTGTTCACCAACAAGACTTTCTTTCCTTTTAGATCACTAAAATGTAGTGTATCGCCATTGTTCTTAACCGCATGTAGATCATAGAAAGATGCTGTAGGTTTGGCTTGATCCTTATTAAGTAAAATATTTTTAGACTGCCCAGTTAGTTTTCCAACAAACATAATTATTGGATAAGCGGCTTTCAGTATAGATTGTTTCCAGGTCATTTCAGGTTTTTTTATTAGCAGGCCAGCAACTGCCAACACTACAATAAGAATAATAACTACTCGCTTCATATACGTTTATTCAAATGAAAAGGTTTAATCCAAACAAGCTTATTAGCCAATCAACCACTTTAATAATTTTAACTTCCCAGTAAAGGGAGGATATTTCATTGCAGGATCAAACCAGGTTGGTGTTTTCATCACGGCTTTTTTATGACTAAAAGTTTCAAAACTGTATTTACCGTGATAAGCGCCAGTTCCGCTGAAACCCCTGCCACCAAAAGGCAAATTCGGATTGGTTAAATGAAGTGTTGCCGTATTTACACAAGCGCCTCCTGCAGGAACCGCATGCAACCAAGCTTGCTCTTTGGCTTTGCTCCCCGTGAAAATATAAAAAGCCAAAGGATTCGGATTTTTTGAAATAATAGCTTTGGCTTCCTCCATTGTATTAAAACTTAGAATTGGAAGTAAAGGGCCAAATATTTCATCACGCATGATATTAGAATCAACAGATACACCGTCTAAAATAGTAGGCTCTATATAAAGAGAAGCAGCATCATAATTACCCCCATACACAATGGTTCCATCCGATAAATATTGAACAATCCGATTGAATTGTTTTTCATTAATGATTCTTCCATAGCCTTCTTCCTTCGATGCGTCAGTACCATAAAATGTTGGTACTACTTTTTTAAGTGCCTCTATTAATTCTACTCTTTTAGATTCATGCACCAATACATAATCAGGAGCCACACACATTTGCCCAGCATTCGAATATTTGGGCATGGCTATTCGTTTTGCAGCAACAGTTATATTGGCATCTTCTTCTACTACACATGGGCTCTTGCCTCCCAATTCTAATGTAACAGGAACTAATTTTTCAGCAGCCATTTTATAAATAATTTTCCCCACACTGGTACTACCGGTATAAAAAATATGATCAAACGCAAACTGATTCATCATTGCTGGAATCACCGTAGCGCCGTCCCCAGGCACATACAATACTTGCTCAGGAGGAAACACTGCATGAATTATTTTTTCCATCACTACCGCAGTGGCGGGAGCAAACTCGCTGGGTTTCAATACCACTGTATTTCCTGCAGCAAGCGCTCCCATTAAAGGAGTAAACAATAATTGAAAAGGATAATTCCAAGGACCAATAATCAAGACCACACCCAAAGGTTCTCGCATTACTTTAGAGCTAGAAGGGAGGTTCAATAAATTAGTGGGCACTGCTTCAGGTTCCATCCACTGTTTTAAGTTGGCCATAGTATCTTTTAACTCAGCCAAAAAAAATCCATTCTCTGTAACCCAACATTCTTCTTTGCTTTTGTGCAGGTCTGCAAATAAAGCAGCATAAATTTCTTCTTCATGGTTTTCTACTGCCCTCTTTAAATTCAAGAGCTGTTGCTTTCTAAAAGCATATGGTCTGGTAGATCCAGATTCAAAAAATTGTCGCTGTTGCTGAAGTTGTGCTAAAAGGGCTTGCATTCATCAAATATTTAGATGAACAAGTTAACACTTATAAGCCTTTCTTTTCCAATTGTGGGTATTGAATACCCAGTTGTTCTAAGTATGTTTTATATTTTGATGGATCATAATAATACTTCTTTAATTGAGGTCTAAACTGATCCATGATCTTTTTATTGAGATGGATTGCCGGTGGAGTAGAAGCTTCAACAAAAGGAATGTATTTTATGTCTTTGGTTTGCACATTTTTGTGATAGTCCCAAGCATTTTCTATAATCGCAGAATTGGTAAACATATCAAGTAAAGTAGCTGCTACCACTTTACTCCCACTCACTACCCCCTTGTGTGCAATGGGTGTTGCCATTGCAATACCGTCTGCCCAATTATGCCCAGGGGTGCCAGGAATATTAGAAGGGTAGCGTAAAACAACAGTGGGAACATTCCATGCGATATCAGCTATATCATCGCTACCACCGCCCATCGAAAATTGAACTGGTCCATACAAAGTATCTAATTTCATTGCTAAACCATCAATGGATTCTCCCCGTTGATTTTTCTTTGGCGCATTCACTAATTTTTGAACAGCTTTTGCCAATTGTTGATCGGATGAATCCCATGTTGGTAAGCCAACTTTGGTAATATTTTTATACACTGCCTCGGCAATAGATTTATTAAAATGACCTGGCCAAGCTGTTCCTAATAATTGGTGAGATACTTTGGTACCCGTCATGGTTGCAACTGATTTTGCATACAAAATTGCATCATCATACATGTTTTTGATATCCTCATAAGTTCTTTCTCTTAAATAATACCATACAGAAGCTTTAGAAGGAACGACATTGGGTTGATCACCACCATCTGTTATTACATAATGTGAGCGCTGTGTTGGTTTCAGGTGCTCTCTTTTAAAATTCCATGCTATATCCATCAGTTCTACAGCATCCAATGCACTCTTCCCTCGCCATGGTGCACCAGCTGAATGGGCAGAGCTCCCTTCAAATTTAAATTCAACAGATACCAATCCATTATTTCCTGCATCGCCCCATGATACACCCAAATTACTACCAACATGCGTAAAAATACAGGCATCCACATTTTTAAAATACCCATCTCTAATATACCATGCTTTTGTAGCTACCAATTCTTCAGCTACTCCAGGCCATATCATCAGTGTGCCAGACAACCCTTCCCGCTCCATAATTTTTTTAACTTCTATAGCAGATAGTATTACCAAGGGTAATCCAGAATTATGCCCTTCCCCATGACCCGGTGCATCTTCTACGATTGGTTCTTTATAAGCAACGCCAGGCTTTTGAGAAGCTTTTGGAATACCATCAATATCACTTCCCAATGCAATCACTGGTTTACCATTACCCCATTTAGCCATCCATGCTGTAGGAACTCCAGCAATTCCTTTTTCTACCGTAAAACCATTTTTTTCGAGGATGCCAATCAAATAGGAAGAAGATTCAATTTCTTGAAAGCCGAGTTCAGAAAAACTAAAAACCATGTCAACCATTTCCTGTGCGGTCTTCTTTTTATCATCTAAAGATTTTAAGACCTCGGTTTTCCAAACATCTACTTTGGAAGAAACAGTGGTTGATTTTTTTTGGGCGCTCAGTCCGAAAGTAAAAACTAAAAAAGCTGTTAGGAGGAATAATCTTACAGTAATCATTGGCTGGATTATTAATGATTACTGTAAGATATATAAATAAAATAAACCAGCCAGATTTGAATGAATTTGATTTGATTATGCTGCTGAAGCGAGCATTGATTTGCATTCATCAGCGCATTTTCTACAAGCATCGGCACAATCGTTACAATGTTTCATGTCAGCATGTTTTTCACATTCAGTAGCACAGGCAACACAAGCCTCCTCGCATATTTTACAAAGAGCATCAAGATTTGAATTGGTTTCACTCGCAGCGATTAAATCATTGCAAGCATCGGCACAAGCCAAACAAAGTTCTACCGAGTGTTCCATTCCTTCTTTACCTTCATTATGAGTTGAGCATGTTTCACAAGCTTCTGCACATTTTTTGCAAGCATCTACACAGTCTTGAGTTGTTTTGTTTAACATTTTTATAATTTTAGTTTGTAACTGAATTATTACGATATAAAGGTTAAAAGTTGAAAGCATTTTGCCGTTACATGATTTAAGAAATAAGTACTATGATTCACGTATTTAGCACTAATATTCAGAAATAGACATAGCCCATTAGTAATGTAAAATCGCTAAAGCAACATTTTACATTTTTCAGTATATTCATACTTCACAATTGCGCCATATGAAAAAGAAAGAAAAAGCTGTTGTATCTACAGACAAACAAGCAGAACAAACCAATTCGCGTAGGTCGTTCTTGCGTAACGCAGGCCTTGCTGCAGCAGGGTTTTACATTATACCTCGTCATGTATTAGGACGTGGATTTACTGCACCCAGTGATAAACTTCAAATAGCAGGTATTGGTGCCGGAGGTAAAGGAGAAAGTGATTTATGGAGTTTCTACAACAGTGGAAAAGCAGATATTGCTTTCTTGTGTGATGTAGACGATAGGCAATCTAAAAAAAGTAGAGAGCGTTATCCCAAAGCAAAATACTATAAAGACTATAGAGAAATGCTCGATAAAGAGCATAAATATTTTGATGCAGTATCAGTATCAACACCTGACCATATGCATGCTATACAAGGCTTAGCAGCTATGCAATTAAATAAGCATGTATATATTCAAAAACCCTTATCACACAATATCTCTGAAGCCAGGGAATTAACAGAAGCTGCACACAAATACAAAGTAGTTACTCAAATGGGTAACCAAGGTGCAAGTGGAGATGGGGTGAGAAAATTAATTGATTGGTACAATGCAGGCTTAATTGGCGATGTACACACCATTTATTGTTATACCGATAGACCAGTATGGCCACAAGGAGTTGGTTGGCCAACAACTAAAGGCAATGTTCCAGAAGGATTAGATTGGAACCTTTGGCAAGGTGTTGCACCTGCTAAAGATTATGTAGATGGCTTATTGCCATTTAACTGGAGAGGCTGGTGGGATTACGGCACCGGTGCATTAGGAGATATGGCTTGTCATATTATGGCCCCTGCTTTTGCGGTGTTAGGATTAGGATATCCTGTTTCTGCAGAGTGTAGTGTTGCCACCAGATATTTACAACCATGGACCCGTGCTTATTATCCAGAGAGCTGCCCAACAGCATCACATATTATCCTAACCTTTAAAGGGCAGAATGGAAAGCCTGATGTAAAACTACATTGGATGGATGGAGGAATTCAACCTGCTCGTCCTGAAGAATTAGGACCAAATGAAATGATGGGAGATGGAGGTAATGGAGCCATTTTTGAAGGCACAAAGGGTAAAATGATCTGTGGCACTTATGGCGCTTTACCTAACTTATTGCCAACCAGCAAAAGCAAAGAATACGATGGTGTGCCACAAACCATTAAGCGTGTGCCCAAGGGCGATAATGGCCACTACGCTGCATGGGTAGAAGCCGCAATTGCAGGATATGGTTCAGCGCAAGCGAAAGAATTAAGTTCCAATTTTGATATTGCAGGTCCTTTAACGGAAAGTGTGTTAATGGGCAACTTAGCCATTCGCAGTTTTGATATTCAAAAGAAATCATCAGGTAGAGTGTCTTACCCTGGCAGAAACATCAAACTGCTTTGGGACGGACCAAACATGAAAATCACCAACTTTGATGAAGCCAATCAGTTTGTAAAAAAAGAATATAGAGCTTTCTAATTTTATTATTTCTATTTTGAATAAACCCACTTTGGATTTTAACAAAGTGGGTTTTATTTTACAATATGGAGCATAAAATACAAGACAGTAAATTGCGTCAATACTTTATACTGCTATTCTTAATAACCCTTTTAAGCAGTGGATGCGGAAGAACGATGTATAAACTGAGCGGAGTCAAAACTGCTAGGGTAGAAAATGCAAGTAGTATTTTAACTTTCATGCAAAGTGAATTTGTTCACTTTGGACAGCCCATATATATCCCAAATCTTGCTTTTGACTCTAGTTTTTTAAATTCTCCATTTAATTCTATTACAAATCGTTTTTTTGATCAACAGGGGATTGAATGGATAGCAAAAGATGGTGACCAAGATGCGTTTCGTTTTTTACATATAGCAAAACAAAAAGATTCTCTAACTACTTACTACGAAAAAATAGATAGTAACAAATCTAACATAATCAAATGGGCTGAATCTTTTCAACAACTGAATGGACAACCTATAAAAGCATCGGATTTACCTTCAGCTGAGTTTACCATTATCATGCCTTGGATGATTTATGCTTACAAAGCACTCTACAAAGAAGAGTTTCAGGAATTAAAAAACATTATTCCAAATTATCCCTCTAAAATTGCTGTTATACAGCCTAATATGGACTTTAATCAAGCTTGGGGTTTACCCTTTGGTGCAAAAATTCCAGTAAAAACCAAATGGAACAGAAAAGAACGGTCAGTTGAAACCACTTATAATATTTTGCCGCTCCTACAAAAAAAGGGCTAGCATTTTTATGCTAACCCTTTATATAGTGTATGCTTTGCTGCAAAAAATTAAATTGAAAAATCCTTCATATAAGCCGCATTTTTTTCAGCACTTTCCATTGGATTGGTTCCAGTGAATGCCTCTTGCTCTATAATATGGTGCTTCATGCCGTATTTCTGTAGTTGACCAAGAATCTTTTTGAAATCTATTTGGCCTTTTCCAATTTGGCAAGACTCAATGCCTTTGGCTGTTTTAGTCTGATCCTTTACATGACATAATCTAAAACGATTCGGGTATTTTTTAGCCCATGCAATGGGATCTTCATTGGCAGCAACCACCCAATAAATATCCATTTCAAAATCTACTAAGCCAGCATCTGTTCCCTCCATCATTACTGTTTGAGGAACTTGACCGTCTAATACTTTGAAGGAATAATCGTGGTTGTGATAAGCAAAACGGATACCGTTTTTCTTACAAATTTCTCCGCTCTTATTAAACTCATCGTTAAAGCGTTTAAAATCTTCAATCGATTTTTGCGCACCTTTATAAGGACAAATCAAATACTTCACTCCAACTTCCGCAGCTTCTGCAGCTTTACGCTCAAAATCAACTGTGTTATTAGAATGAGCAGAAACCAAGTTCATGCCCAAGTCGTCCATATATTTTTTGAACTCAGTATTCTTCCAGCCCCAGAAAAATCCTTTGGGACCCTCAAAACTTTCGATTTGCTTATACCCGTAGGAAGACAGCTTTGCTAAAGTGCCTTTGGCATCTTTCATCATGTCTTCCTTGACTGTCCATAGTTGCAAACCAAATGCAGAAAGCTTTTTTGTTTCACCTAAAGTATTTAGGAAATTAGATTTCCCAATAAAGGGTAAACTTAAACCTGCAGCAGCAAGGCCAGCTGTTTTTAAGAAATCTCTTCTATTATTACTCATACAATTTTTTTAATAGTCAACAAAATGCATTAAAACAAATTTGATGCCACCCATTTAGGTTGCCCAAGCCTTGTCTCCTTTTTTGTATTCAACACAGCCTTCAAACTTGCCTGGCACAGCTACATAACGCAATACTTTTGTAGCACCCACTTCAGAAGTAAAGAAGCCCCATAAAGTAAGCTCTTTCATCATTCTAAAATAATGCGGCATTTCCTCTGGCTTTTTCTTTTCTTGAAAAGCTTTGGCTTCTGCATCTAATTCAGTTAATAATTTGGTGCGCTCTTCTGCACTGGCTTCCATAAAGGCTTTGCCAATTTTTGCTTTTGAATCTTTAAACTTCAATGCGGCCATGCCTTCCATGAATACTTTTGCTTCTTCAGGCTTATAGCAATCTTTTACGATTACCGTCATAAACTCACCTACATTGGCTTCTTTAGCTCCAGGTGTATTGGTTTTAGGTAAGATGGTTTCGGCAACTTCGTTTAAAAAAGCAATGTCTTCTTTAGTAAATGTAAGGGCATCACTTGTTGCAGACTTACAGCCAGACAAAAAAGCCTGCGATCCTAAAATGGTTCCGCCTAATAATAGCGCAACGCTGGATAATGCTTCTCTTCTATTCATCATGATAAATGCGTTTAATGATTTTATAAATTTCCTTTCTTCAATTCGCTCACTGCAAAATCTGCAGCTCTTGCGGTGAATGCCATATAAGTCAATGAGGGGTTCACACATGCAGCTGAAGTCATGAAAGAACCATCGGTTACAAATACGTTTGGTGCATCCCAAATTTGATTGTGCTTATTCACCACAGAAGTTTTAGGATCTGCACCCATTCTTGCTGTACCCATTTCATGAATTCCACGTCCGAGTACTGCATTGGCATCATATCCTTTCACATCCTTAACACCAGCATTGGTAAGCATTTCAATGGCATCTGCCTGCATGTCTTTGCGCATCTTCATTTCATTCTCTTTCAGTTCGGCATCAATTTTCAACACATTCAAACCCCACTTATCTTTTACCGTTTTATCAAGAGTAGCAAAATTTTTATGATCTGGCAATACTTCACCAAATCCCATCATTCCCATACTCCAACCACCAGGCTCAGAAATAGCTTCCTTAAAATCTGCACCAATAGTAAATTCAGCTACTTTGCTTCCCCATCCGCCTCTATTACCACTTCCTTGATAACCAAATCCTCTTAAATAATCACGTTTGTCATTACCAATATTCTGATAACGAGGAATGTATATACCATTAGCCCTTCTTCCGAAAGTATATTTATCTTCATAGCCTTCCATTCTTCCCCCAGCACCTACTCCTAAATGGTGATCCATAATATTATGACCCAACTCACCACTACTACTTCCTAAACCACCTTCCCAAACATCTGTTGCAGAATTCATCAAAATCCAAGCAGAATTTAAAGTGGATGCATTTAAGAATATAATTTTAGCATTGTATACATAAGTCTTATTGGTCTCCGCGTCTAAAATTTCAACGCCAGTTGCACGCTTTTTGTCTTTATCGTATAAAATTTTTGTAACAATGCTCCAAGGTCTTAATGTAAGATTACCTGTTTTCATAGCTGCAGGCAAAGTAGAGCTCTGTGTACTGAAATAGGCACCAAATGGGCATCCCAACCAACATTTGTTTCTAAACTGACAAGCAGATCTGCCCTCTAATTCTTGTGTAATATTTGCCGTACGACCAATAATCATTGCACGTTGGCCCTTATAGTATTCTTTCAATCGCTTAGCAACATCTTTCTCTACACAGGTCATTTCCATAGGAGGCATAAACTGTCCATCGGGTAAAACAGCCAAGCCATCTCTATTACCACTAATGCCTGCAAATTTTTCTACATAGTCATACCATGGCTCAATATCCTTGTAACGAACAGGCCAATCAACTGCAATACCATCTTTAGCATTGGCTTCAAAATCTAAGTCGCTCCAACGATAACTTTGACGACCCCACAATAAAGAGCGCCCACCTACATGATAGCCTCTAAACCAGTCGTATCTTTTTACTTCTACATAAGGACTTTCGGTATCTTTTACCCACATACCATAAGTCTGCTCATTCAAAGGATAATCACGGTTGAGGACTGGATTTTCCGCAATCATTTCCTGCGTTTTTCTTCCGTGGTGCGGATAATCCCAAGCTTCTTTGTTGGCATTCACGTAATCTTTTACGTGCTCAATGTTGCGCCCTCTTTCGAGCATCAGTACTTTTAAGCCTTTCTCAGTTAGCTCTTTTGCTGCCCAGCCTCCGCTGATGCCAGAGCCAATCACAATCGCGTCAAAATTTTGTTCAGCCATGTTGGTGGTTTAAACGTTGATAGATGTTTATAAAAAATTTAAATGTCGCAGATCTCAATTGATTTTTTAAGTGACCCAAGTTTGTCTTTTGCAATTGGTATAAACTCTTGTGCCACATACCCTTTATATCCGGTTGCTACAATTGCTTTCATGATGGCAGGATAATATAATTCTTGTGTTTCATCAATTTCATGTCTTCCGGGAACACCTGCAGTATGATAGTGCGCTATATAGGGAGCTTGTTTAGTTAAGGTTCTGATTACATCACCTTCATTAATTTGCATATGATAGATATCGTACAATAACTTAAAACTTTCTGAGCCAACTGCCTTACATAGATCTACGCCCCAATTAGTGTTATCACACATGTAGTCTTTATGATCCACTTTACTATTAAAAAGTTCCATTACAAGCACAACCCCTCTTTTTTCGGCAAGTGGCATTATTTTTTTCAAGCCCTCCGCACAATTTTTTAACCCAGTTGCATCGTCCATTCCATTTCTATTGCCACTAAAACAAATCAAGTTCTTATAACCCGCATCAGCCACTAAATTAATATGCTGAGTATAATTTTTAATGAGGGTATCATGGTATTGAGGATCGTTCCATCCCTTTACCAGACTAATTTCTGCCCCATTACACATAGTAGACATCAATCCATGTTTCTTTAAAATCGGCCAATCCTTTGGACCTACTAAATCTATACCAGTAATGCCCATTTTTTTAGCCTCAACACATAATTCATCTAATGATAAACCATCAAAACACCAACGACAAACTGAATGATTGATATTTCCTTTCATAGTAGTTGATACAGTAGCACAAGAAGCTAGTGTAGGAATAAGAGGTGCTGATGCTACTGCAACAGAACCTGTAATAATGTTTTTAATGACAGAACGCCTATTCGATGAATTTTTCATATAGCAATTAGAACCCTAATATAATTATTTGTTTGCATCAAAACACTAGGAATTTTATAAATCCTTTAATAACCCGAATCATTCGGTAAACAGATTGCAACAATGATTAATAAGAGTTAAATGAATATAATCGGGGAGAATGTTTAAATTAGTGCTTCTTATAAAATTTCAAATCATTATAAAAAAAATACTATGCCTAGAAAATTAAGAATGGGAATGGTGGGTGGAGGTAAAGATGCTTTCATTGGAGCAATCCACCGTTTGGCTGCCAATATGGATGGACAGATTGAATTGGTTTGCGGAGCGTTGAGTATCAATCCAACCATTGCGCAAGAATCGGGTGAAATGCTCTATTTACCGCAGGATCGTATTTACCTTACTTACGATGAAATGATTACCAAGGAAGCTGCACTTCCAGCAGACAAACGCATGGATTTTGTTACGATTGTAACACCCAATTTTGCTCATTTTGCACCTGCAATGATGGCATTGGAGAATGGGTTTCATGTAGTAATAGAAAAGCCCATCACTTTTACTTTAGATGAAGCAAAACAATTAAAAGCCAAAGTAGCAGAAACTGGGTTAACGCTTTGCTTAACGCATACCTATTCTGGTTACCCAATGGTTAAACAGGCTAAAGCGATGGTAGCAGATGGCGCTTTAGGAAAAATTAGAAAAGTTTGGGTAGAATATCCACAAGGGTGGTTGAGTAAACTCAGCGAAAGAGAAGGCAATGCACAAGCAGCTTGGAGAACCGATCCTAAAAAATCGGGCAAGAGTGGAAGCATGGGCGATATTGGTACACATGCAGCCCATTTAGCAGAATATATAACAGGCGCTCAAATCACCAAACTATGTGCAGATCTCAATACCAAAGTGGAAGGGCGTATGTTAGATGATGATGGTGCAGTATTGTTGCATTTCAGCAATGGCGCATCAGGTGTATTAATGGCATCACAGGTTGCAGCAGGTGAAGAGAATGCATTGAAAATTCGCGTGTATGGAGAAAAAGGCGGATTGGAATGGGCACAAATGGAACCCAATACATTAATAGTAAAATGGTTGGAAGCACCTATGCAAATACTTCGCGCAGGAGCAAATTATACAGATCGTTTATCCAGTTTTGCTACTAGCAATTGCAGAACTCCAGGCGGACATCCAGAAGGATATTTAGAAGCATTTGCCAATATCTATAAAAACTTTACCGCTACTGTTCAAGCAAAAATAGATGGCACTACACCCACCAAAGAACAATTGGATTTTCCAGGTGTAGAAGATGGTATCAGAGGCATGGCATTTATTGACAATGTAGTTGCTTCTGCGCAATCCGATTTAAAGTGGACTGAATATAAAATCTAAATAATGACGAATATAAAAGGACCAGGTATTTTTTTGGCTCAGTTTATGGGCGATACAGCCCCATTTAACTCTTTAGCGTCTATTTGTAAATGGGCTGCATCATTGGGTTTTAAAGGCGTACAAATACCTTCTTGGGATGCGCGTTGTATTGATTTACAAAAAGCTGCAGAAAGCAAAACCTATGCGGATGAAATTAGGGGGATTGTAGCCGCTGCGGGATTAGAAATCACTGAACTATCCACCCACTTACAAGGACAACTGGTAGCCGTAAACCCAGCGTATGATGCGTTATTCGACGGCTTTGCTCCCGAAGGCCTGAGAGGAAACCCTAGTGCAAGAACTGAATGGGCAGTGCAACAATTAAAGTATGCTGCCAAAGCTTCACAAAATCTAGGACTCAATGCCCACGCTACTTTCAGCGGAGCATTATTGTGGCAAACCGTTTACCCTTGGCCTCAAAGACCAGCAGGATTGGTAGAAACAGGATTTACTGAACTGGCAAAAAGATGGATGCCAATACTCAACGAATTTGATGCACATGGAGTAGACTTGTGTTATGAAATTCATCCAGGAGAAGACTTACACGATGGTGTTACCTATGAAATGTTTCTTGAAAAAGTAAACCATCACCCACGTGCTTGTTTGTTATACGATCCCTCCCATTTTGTACTACAGTGCTTAGACTATAAAGCCTATATAGATCATTATCATGAACGAATTAAAATGTTTCATGTTAAAGATGCAGAATTTAATCCAACAGGTAAACAAGGAGTTTATGGTGGATACCAAGGTTGGGTAGACAGAGCAGGGCGCTTTAGATCATTAGGAGATGGGCAAGTAGATTTCAAAACCATCTTTAGTAAATTGGCTCAATACAATTATACTGGTTGGGCAGTGATGGAATGGGAATGTGCATTGAAGCATCCTGAAACAGGCGCAGCAGAAGGAGCACCATTTATTCAGCAGCATATCATTCGAGTAACCGATAAAACATTTGATGATTTTGCTGGAACCGGATCAGACGAAAATTTTAATAAAAAAATATTAGGTATCAACTAACTTTAACTTGTGCGCACGAAAAGTGTTGCGATTATAAATTTTAAATAAACGATTATGAAAAAGTACTTAGTGCTGTTTGCCATCACAGGATTAGTAGCTGCAGCTTGCGGCGGTAGTGAAGAAAAGAAAGAAGAAAAAGCTGCAGAAACTGCACCAGCAGCAGCTCCAGTGGCAGATTTAAGCAGTAATCCTGACTACACCAAAGGATTAGAATTAGTGGGTAAATCTGATTGCTTAACCTGCCATAAAGTAAATGATAAATTGATTGGACCATCTTATAAAGATGTTGCCAACAAATACGAAGCAACGGATGAAAACATCAGTATGCTAGCTGGTAAAATCATAAAAGGTGGTAAAGGTGTATGGGGTGAAGTACCCATGACACCACATCCACAAGTGAGTGAAGAAGATGCAAAAGCAATGGTGAAATACGTTTTATTACTTAAGTAATTTACATGACTAATCTACTATGGATCACTACCATTGCAGTTGCATTGGTATCAACACCGGTAATAAAGAAA
Source organism: Sediminibacterium sp. (assembly GCF_051860225.1). Lineage (GTDB taxonomy): Bacteria > Bacteroidota > Bacteroidia > Chitinophagales > Chitinophagaceae > Sediminibacterium. The sequence goes on along the minus strand of NZ_JBHYEI010000001.1, from coordinate 1,010,141 downwards.
AATTTATCTGCTTCCGTAAATGAGTCTGCAGCAGTTTCTTCAACGCGTACTAATTACTCAAAAGGTAAGTGGATCAAATTGTTTGATGGAAAAACCACCAACGGTTGGAAAACCTATGCGAAAGACAGTATTGGGGGTGCATGGAAAGTACAAGACGGTGTTTTGTATTTAGATTCCAAAGCTAAAAAAGAACAGAAACTAGGAGGTGGTGATATTATTCATGAAAAATCATTTGGAAATTTTCATTTGAAATTAGAATGGAAGATTTCACCAAATGGAAATAGCGGCATCATATTTTGGGCACAGAATGATCCATCTAAATACAAAGCAGTTTGGCATACAGGTCCTGAAATGCAAGTATTAGACAATGGTGGACATCCCGACGCAAAAATTAGAAAACACCGCGCTGGCGATTTATATGATTTAATTGAAGGACCAGACACTGCCGTTAAACCAGTAGGTGAATGGAACAAAACAGAAATCATTGCAAAAGATGGAACACTTGAATTAAAACTCAATGGCGTAACCACTGTTAAAACCAGTTATGGAGATGAAATTTGGTACAGCTTAATAGGCAATAGCAAATTCAAAACCATGCCAGCATTTGGAAGAAATTTCAGCGGACATATTGCGTTACAAGATCATGGTGATGATGTATGGTTCCGCAATATCCAAATTAGAGAATTATAATGTCGACCCTGAACCACGAGTACTTTATGCAACAAGCATTGAAGGAAGCCCAAGCAGCTTTTGATGCCGATGAAGTACCCGTGGGCGCAGTGGTGGTAATGAACAATCAAATTATTGCAAGGGCACACAATCAAGTAGAACTATTAAACGATTCTACAGCCCACGCAGAAATTCTTGCACTTACTTCTGCTTACAGCTCACTCGGTGCAAAGTATTTACCTGAAGCTACTTTATATGTTACTGTTGAACCCTGCATTATGTGTTGCGGAGCCATCTACTGGGGCAAAATAGGCAGCATTGTTTATGGTGCTTCAGATGAAAAAAATGGTTATCGTCATCTCACTAAAGAGCAATGGCCTTTTCATCCTAAGACTGAATTAATCGCCGGCATTCTTGAAGCAGACTGTGCTTTTTTAATGAAGTCTTTTTTTAGATCGAAGCGATAACTGCTTCAACTTACTCAGTCTTACTCAAACAAACCCTTCGCTCGCGGCCGATTATTGCATTTACTTATTATAACTTACTCAAACCCTGCTCAAACAATCACTTCATTCGCTGCCGATTATTGCATTTACTTATTCTATGGCTTACTAATACATGCAATAATCGAATGCTCATTTTCGTGATTGTTTGAGCAATGATTGAATCTGTTGCAGTGAGTAATTTGATATTAAAGCTTTAATTTAACTTATGATTAAATGGACTTTACTACTACTTACATTCAATTTCTATCCGAAAGAAAGTATGAAAGAAATTTATCGTTTTTCAGCTAAATCAAATTTAAGAGAATGGAGAATTGTAAATGATGGGGTAATGGGTGGAATATCCAAGAGCAATCTTTTGATTACTAATGAAGGTTATGGTCAATTTTCTGGTCATGTTTCTTTGGAAAATAATGGAGGATTCGCATCCATTCAATTGAATCAATCCACCACTATTCCTGATGAAATTAAATACATTGTTTTACGAGTGAAAGGAGATGGCAAGCAATATGAATTTAGACTCAAGAATGATTTGTATCAGTCTGTGTCTTATGTACACCCATTTAAAACTTCAGGAGAATGGGAAATCATTCGATTAGCCATTAGCGAATTTTATCCGCAGTTTTTTGGTCAAAAATTAAATAGACCCAATTTCAATTACAAAAATATTGAGCAAATCAGCTTTTTAATTTCAAATAAAAAAGAAGAAGATTTTAAGTTATTAATTGATAATATAAGCATGAATTAAATCATGAGAATTCTAATTGCATTCGTACTTTTTATCTCATGTACCACTAGTCGTGTGCATGAAAATCCAGACAATAATCCAGAAGCATATTTCATTAGAAAAGTGCTCTTGCGATTTCAAACAAAAGGATCTATTGTGCTGATTCCGATGGAAACTAAGGACATTAAAATGGTTACGGAAGACACAGAAAGAGAAAGACAATTCTGGCATATTCTGGGAAAGTCTTTTCCAGAAACGGCAAAAGATAGTTTACCCAAAATAGTAGCCAGCGCACCTTGGCTTAATAAAAACATTCGCTTAAAAGACTTTACAATCCACTTCCCCAAGCTAAGCAGCGCCACCGAATCAGAACACTATAGAGCCATTACAAAGAAATTTCACTACGTTCCTGTATATTATGTAAGCAACCCAGTATATTCAAAAGACAGGAATACTTTCATCGTTTATATATATTCACCAGAATCAGGTGCAATGACGATTGTAATTAAAAAGAATGCTAAAGGTATTTGGTATACTGATACTGCGATTTCAGAATATTTGATTTAGAAACACAAATAATTTTCATCTTGAAAACAAAAAAACAGGTCGTAGTCTTTAATATCTTAATTATTGCAGTCTTATTTATTATAGGTGCAGATTGGGCAAATGAAAGAATTCGTATTCTTTTTCACAGCTATTTTGCAGACATTGCTATCCCATTTGGATACTATATGCTATTGTTTCTTGTAGAAGATCAATTCAAGAGACTCCAAAAATGGCACTCAAAAGCATTGGCCATTTTTCTACTTTGTTCAATCTCAGAAACACTACAATATTTCGGTATTTACGCACTCGCCCGTGTCTTTGACCCTTTAGATTTTATCATGTATGCAGCAGGTGGTTTATTGGCGGCCTTTTTTGACAGAATCATTTTCAAAAGACTTTTTAGTTTTTGGTAAACCCTGAATAAATAAAAAACGAATCCGAAAACCATTTAAACCCTATTTATGTCATGTATAAAAAAGTAGTTTTTTTCGTCCTATTCTCATTAATTGCTGAGCTGTCAGCGGGACAAGTTGTTGAACTTAAAGAATTAAATCCTCAAATTGAGTTTTCAAAAGACACTTCTCTCATAGGACAAGTATTAATGAAACGAATGAAAAAAGATTATACCACAGTTGGCATGAATAAAGCTATACAAGAGATGGCTTCCTCTTATGACCAATTGCTCAATAAATATTATAACAGGCTTTTAAAACTATTAAAGCTTCAAGATAAAACAACACTTGTGACTGCACAAAAAGCTTGGTTGCAATTCAGAGATACAGAATCTAAATTAATCAGAACCCTCTCTAAAGATGAATACTCAGGAGGAGGTACAATACAATCAAATATCGTAACAAGTTCTTATGCTGATCTAGTTGTAAAAAGATGCATAGACATTTATAATTACTATAATAATATTGTACAATCAAGTAAATAAAGAAATAATCAGATGTTTAAAATATTAACTTCAAGTACCTTTTTTCTCTTTTGGTCTCTGTCAGCTGTTGCACAAAGCAACACGAAAAATTCAGTTGATTCTTTAGGTATTATGAAATGGCTATCAAAAAGCTTTTCATTCAATAAACCAGACACTGGATTTATTCATTTATCAGAAGGGAATGGCTATTCTAATAAGAACATTGGCGCTACTATAAAATATATTACTTTCCCAAGTCTGTATTCCAAAACTAAAGCTGAGTTCTTAGAGGAGAAATCAACTGAGACATCATTAATATTAAATATTGAATATCACAAAGTAAATAATCAGGAAGCTGTAAGCATAATAAGAGAAGAGATAAGTCCTGATCAATTACAATATGAAAATTTTATCACTATTACTACCATCATGGGATTTGAGAATATATCCATTTGCATTATAGGCGCATATCCCAAATCAAAAGATAGCTTACTAAGAAAAAAGTACATAGAAGCTAGTTTAACTTTAAAACAGGAATAAGGACTGTTAAAAACAGACGATAATACACATAATTTACTCGAGTAATCACGTGGATGAGCATTCGAGGAGTACCATTTCACGCAAATATGAAGGATGTATGTGCTCAAACAATCACGTGAATGAGCATTCGATTATTGCATGAATTAGTACGCCTTAGAATGAGTAGATGCAATAATCGGCAGCGAATGAAGTGATTGTTTGAGTAAGGGCATGCAATAATCGGCAGCGAACGTGGAATTTTACTCAGCTAATACTTAGATAATGTCGAATTCCGAAACAAATCCCCCCTTTAACACCTAGTTAAACCAATGCAGCTTAAATTTGTAATCTATTATTATACCATTTAAACAGATAAATATGTCATTTACACTAGCACCTTTACCCTACGCACACGATGCACTAGAACCGCATATTGATACCACTACCATGCAGATTCACCATGGTAAGCATCACCAAGCATACGTAGACAATTTAAACAAAGCCATAGCTGGTACCCCCAACGAAGGCAAGTCTATTGAAGAATTGGTACAGGCAGCTGGCAGCATTAGCCCAGCAGTTCGTAACAACGGCGGTGGCCATTGGAACCATACTTTTTTCTGGGAAAGCTTAGCTGCAAATGCAGGTGGAACCCCAACAGGCGCTTTAGCAGAAGCAATTGATGCTGCTTTTGGATCATTTGATGCATTCAAAGAAAAATTTGCTGCAGCAGGTATGACTCGTTTTGGTAGCGGTTGGGCCTGGTTGATTGTAAAAGAGGGAAAATTAGAAGTAAGTTCTACTCCAAACCAAGACAATCCTTTGATGGATGTTGCGGAAGTAAAAGGCACACCAATTTTAGGAGCCGATGTTTGGGAACACGCTTATTATTTAAAATACCAGAATCGCAGAGCCGACTATTTAGCTGCATTCTGGAATGTAGTAAACTGGAGCAAAGTTGCTGAACGTTTTGCAGCAGCTAAATAAATAAAAATCATGTATTTTCACATCACGCTGTAGCAAACTGCAGCGTGATTTTTTTTAAATCAACTTATATGAAAAACTTACTCGTGTTTATTTTAGTTAGCAGTTTATTAATTGCGTGTGCTGGAAATGATAAAACAATTATCATCATGAGCAAAGGAGAAGCAGCGGTAGACTTAAACGCGGGTACCATACAAGCAAAAGATGGCGCGGGTCATGAAGAAAAATTAGTAGCGGTTAATAAAGCCGATATCAGTTTTAAATTAAACACCCCAGCAGGCGAAGCTTCTGTTCAATTAAAAGAAAATGGCTTGTATATCATCAATGTAAAGAATGATACCATTATTGGTAGCTATCAACAGTACTCAAGCGCAGGCCAGGCTCAGAAAGTAATTACTCAAGAAAGCCTTGTTCAAAAAATAGATTCATTACAACAATTAAGTCAAGGAAAAAATGTTTCTGCGGCTAATAGAAATTTTTTCATCCTTCCTAACCAAGCAACATTTATTACTGCGAATGCACAAGCACAAGTGGTAGGACCTTATCATCAGATGCGTTCTGCAGAAAAAATAGATGGAAAAGATCCGGAGATTTATCGTTTCTACAGCATCAAAGAAATTAGAGAAATGATTGCCAAACTGCAAGCGCTCACAGTTGCACCTGAATAGCTTTAGCTTTTTTTAGGCGTCTTTTAAAATGGATTGGAGCAGCATTATGGTAAAGGATCCCAGCCAGAACCTCCGCCAGGTCTGCATTTGCTGAGTCTTTTAATCAACAACCATCCCCCTTTAAGCAAACCGTATTTTTTCAATGCTTCTTCTCCATATTGGGAACAGGTTGGAACAAATCTGCACTTGGGTCCCATTACAGGAGAAATAATGTATTGGTAAATTTTAATAAAAGGAATGAATAAATATCCAAGCAACCGCGTAATAGAAAAGCTATTTAGCTGCTGGTATTTTTTTGTAGTGGTATGATTACAGCTGCTGCACATTCGGAGTTGGTTCACTAATTTTTCGGATTAATTTTTCCAAGGTTTTTTCCATTGCAATATGTAAGTCAGCAAACACGGGCAACTCCTTTCCAATATATAAAAAGAACACATTGAGTTGCTGTTGACTTGATGCAACACTAGAATAAAGTGGTTGCTTCTGTGTACGGTAAACTTCTCGCAACAAACGCTTTACTTTATTTCTATCGTGTGCTTTTTTAAAAATTCGTGAACTAACACCAACCCCTGCTTGAACCAAAGCCGCATCAGAAACTGATACATCAGCAACTGTATAAAATACCTTTATCGGAAAAACACTGAACGACTTACCCTTGGCAAATAATTGCTCCAGTGCTTTTCTGCTCTTGAGTTTTTCTTGCTTTGAATAAGTATTGTTTGTTGTCATTGATTACAAAACTAAAAAAGCTCCGTCACAAAGACGGAGCTTAATATGATCGTGCCCTACAACATTCAACAGAATGCTGTACCCTAAAGGGTGTGGCGGATTACTTTAATCCTTTTTCGCTAGAAACAGTAAGTTTCTTGCGTCCTTTCGCTCTGCGGCTTGCCAGTACTTTACGGCCATTAGCAGACTCCATACGTTTACGGAAACCGTGTACGGTTTTACGACGACGCTTGTGTGGTTGGAATGTACGTTTCATTGATGTCTTTTTTTACTAACCCTAAAATATGGTTTCATTTCATTGCTGCAGTCACCATACCGCCGCTTGTGAAAGGACGGCAAAATTAAGTAAAAAAGGTTAATGACCCAACACTATATGCTCCGATTTAAGGGATTTTCCGAAGAAAATGGCCCCTTTTTCATCAAAATCGGTAGTTGAATCAGTTGTACAGAACCTAATATGCCTGTTTTTAGAACAATTATCCGCCATTGCAGGATGTCTATCAAGGTAATTAGCCAAACTTTGGGCAACAATTTCACCCTGTGCAACCACTTGAATATGTGCAGGAAGATTAGCTTCTATTTTCGGGATTAACAAAGGATAATGGGTGCATGCCAATAAAATAGTATCAATCGCAGGTGATTGACCCAATAACTGCCCCAAACTATCTTTTACAAAATAGTCTGCCCCAGCCCCTCCATGCTCACCATTTTCAATTAATGGGACCCACATAGGGCATGCTTGTTGAAACACGGTCATATCAGGAAAAAAATGGGCAATCTCTAACACATAACTCTCACTATTAACCGTACCCTTAGTGGCTAACACACCAAGCTGCCCAGACTCCGAAAAACGACCGATCACTTCAGCGGTGGGTCTAATCACCCCTAATACCCTTTTAGAAGGTCCAAATGCAGCTAAATTTCTTTGTTGAATCGTTCTTAAAGCTTTGGCTGAAGCGGTATTACAAGCCAAGACTACTAATTCGCATCCTTGACTAAAAAACCATTGAACCGCTTCTAAAGTGTATTGGTAAACCGTATCAAAAGATCGGGTACCATAAGGCGCACGCGCATTGTCCCCTAAATACAAGTAATCGTAATCGGGCAACTGATGAACCAATTCTTTTAAAATGGTTAACCCACCATATCCACTATCAAAAACACCAATAGGACAATTTTGCTGCATGGGTTAAAGATAAAAACAAAAACCTCTCTGAAACAATTCAGAGAGGTCGTATTCTTTGCTTCTTAAAACAAGAAGTAATTATAATTTGAATTATCCTTTACCTGCAGGCTTAGCAGCTGGCTTTGTTGGAGCAGAACCGCTTCCAGATGCAGCTTTCCATGCATCTTCAATTTCTTTAGGTAATGCCAACTTTAATTTTTGAGCAGCACGTATAGTAATATTATCTAATAAATTAGGCGTTCCATAAGGAGAAATAACTTCAGCTTTTAATACAATAGTGTATTTCTGCTCAGCAATAACTTCTTGAACAGCTGTATATAATCTTTGTCTGAATGGCCCAACAAGCTCTTCGTATTTAGCTTGCTCCATTTGCTGAGAATATTCTTGCCAGTTTACCAATTTGTAACGCAATTGTAATAATTCTCTAGTTGCTAATTCTCTAGCTTTAGCAGGCATTGTAGCAGAATCTTTTTTAAAGATGCTGTCTCTGCGCTGAAAGTCTGCCACATTGTATTTGTATTCTTCTTGTAAAGAATCTAATCTGTAGCTATTTAATAAGGTATCAATCTTAGCAATACCAGGAAATAATGAAAGAGCTGCTTGCTCATCAAAGTATCCTATTTTAACCTGTGCACTTGCGCTGTTAGAAAAAAGTGTAACCGCTGCAAAAGCCACACACACGAAGAGAAATTTTTTCATTGTAATGAAATTTATTGTTTGTTTTTGATTGACTAGTTTTTAATACCCAATTCTCGTAAAACCTCATCCGATTTATCCAGTTTTGGGTCGGCAAATATAACGGTAATTCCTTCACTTTTATCTAAGATAAAATCATAAACCCTTGCTACGGCTATTTTTTGAATAGCATTGTATACTTTATCTTGGATAGGTTTAACTAATTTTTGGCGCTCTTTAAACAAATCTCCTTCATAACCGAAGCGCTTCTTTTGCAAATCGCGAATCTCTTTTTCCTTTACGAATAGTTCATCTTCGCGCTTTTTCTTTAATTCATCAGTAAGCATGATTTGCTCAGCCTCATAATTCTTGTACATTTTATCTAAAACAGTCTGCTTATCATCAATCTCTTTTTGCCACTGTTCACCAACCAACTGCAGCTTTTTATCTGCATCCCTGTATTCTGGAATCTTACTCAGGATATACTTTGTGTCAATAATAGCATAACGCTGTTGTGCTAGAGCAACTGTGGAAAGCAATAAAATTGTAGTGACCGTTAATAGAATTTTTTTCATACCTAATTTTTTATGGTTATTCAGGTTCAAATCCAAGCATAAAGGTAAAGCGTGCTGCATCCCTTAATTGGTTGGTACCATTAAACCTATCCAATCCTATGCCATAATCGAATCCAAGTAATCCAAACATAGGTAAAAAGAAGCGCATACCCACACCCACAGAGCGTCTTAGCTGGAAAGGATTATAATCTTTAAAGGAATACCAACCGTTGGCCGCTTCAAAAAAGGCCAATCCAAAAATGGTACTGCTGGGGTTTAAACTCAGCGGATACCTCATTTCCATGGTATATTTATTAAAAATGGTAAAGTACTGACTAGCTCTTTGTTGATCTGGGTTTACCCGTGGATTAGAGTTGTCATAAACAGGGTAACCTCTATGGGCCACAATATCAAACCCTAATAAAGCAAATTGGTTGGTTAATCCAGCATCCCCCACTTGGAATCTTTCGAAAGGAGAAATTTGAAGTTTTTCGTTAAATCTTCCCACAAATCCAAATTTGGCAGCGAAACGCATTACAAACTGCTTGTTACGATCTTCTCCATGAGGTTTGCCCAATGGAACAAACCACTCCCCATTAAAACGCCACTTATGATATTCAATCCATTTGTATGGATTATCTGCAGGATTAAAGCTGCTATTAATTAAGGAGTAAGGAGGAGTAATTTGTAAACTAGCCATGAAATTTGAACCCGTTTTCGGGAACATCGGCTGGTCTATAGAAGAACGCTGTAAAGAAATTCTAAAGTTTAGGTTATTTACGATACCATTATCAAAACCAGGTAAGTTGGTAGGGTCAATGGCATAGTTACTCAACTTATAACGGGTATAGTTCAATCCCATTGAAAGAGAGAAATAGTCATCAGGCCACTTCAATTGTTTGGCTATACTGGCTGTTGCACCTGTGGTAGAAATATATCGTTGGCTAGCGATATTAGGATCAAACCTTCCCGTGAGTGGATCAAATGTTTGCCCAAATTTGGTATTAAAAACACTTACCGTCAAGGCATTTCTTTTTTTACCCCCCAACCATGGTTCAGTAAAGGAGAAGTTATAAGAACGAAATGCTCTACCATTACTTTGTACACGCAAACTCAACTTTTGCCCATCTCCCATAGGTAATGGATCCCAAGCTGTTTTCTTAAATAAGTTTTTAGCAGAGAAGTTATTGAAAGAGACCCCTAGCGTACCAGTTAATCCAATTAGTCCTCCCCAACCGGCACTTAATTCTAACTGATCACTCGATTTTTCTTCTACACTATAGTTAATATCGACTGTACCGTCTTCTTGATTTGGTACGGGATTGGGGGTGATTTTTTCTTGGTTAAAATAATTCAACTGAGCCAATTCACGTACCGAGCGAATCAATAATTGACGACTGAATTTTTCACCTGGGATAGTTCTGATTTCTCTTCTGATTACATACTCTTTGGTACGATCATTTCCTGCAATACGAACATTCTTGATGGTTGCTTGTGGACCTTCAATAATTCTGATTTCAAAATCGATTGTATCATTGTATACCGCTGTTTCAATAGGTTCTGTCCTAAAAAACAAATAACCATCATCTTGATACAACCCACTAATATCAGCACCGTCAGGTGAAGAAGATTTTCCTAGTTTTTTATTTAAAACATCTAGGTTATAAATATCGCCTTTACGGATTCCGAGAATAGTCGTTAAAATGGAGTCTGAATATTTGGTATTTCCCCTCCAACTAATATTTCCAAAATAGTATTTGCGCCCCTCATTCATTTTGAGGTCAATATTCAAGTTTCCGTTTCCAACACTATAAACAGTATCTTTTTCAATGACAGCATCTCTATACCCTAATGTATTGTAAAATTCCAGCACCGACTCTTTGTCTTCGGTATATTTTTTCTCATCAAATTTGGCAGAGCTGAATTTAATTCTAACATAAGGATCCATAACCCTTTTGGTTTTGCTAAAGGTTAAATATCCACGCTCTTTTAAGTACTCTTCAAAAGTGTAATGTTTAGGGACAACAATTCTGCCGCTGTCCATCACAGGGAACAAGGTTAAACGTGATCTTTCTTTAGATCCTTTAAATTGCTTTTTTACCTTGGCTTCATCAACAGTGATATTACCCAAATTAATATTATTAATTTTTACTTTGGGGCCTTTATCAATGAAAAAATCAAGTGCTAGTGTGTTTTCGAAAGTAGTGTCTTTTCTCTCTGCAATTTTAACCTTAGTATCTCTATACCCTTTTTCAGCAAAAAATTTCTGAATTACTTCTGTTGCAGTAATCTTCATATTTTCTGTTACAACACGATTAGGAACCAGCCCTGTTTTTCCTCTAATTTCATCAGCCTGTCCTTTTGGTATGCCTTTGAAATAGAAATTTGATAAACGAGGGCGCTCTGTTACTGAAATTTCTACATCAATTTCTTTCCCATCAAGTTTAGTGATAAAAATTTCAACATCACTAAAATAGTTTTGACTCCATAATTTGGTAATGGCTTTAGAAAAATTATCTCCACCTGGAATAGTTACTTCATCACCTACATTCAAATTAGCTATAGAAATCAATAAGTTTTCATCAAAAAAACGATTCCCGACCACTTTAATCGCTGCTATCCTATATTTCTTGGGCGTCTTTTGATTAAAAAGGTTAATCAAATCTGCGTCAATAGAGCGGATGGTTGTATCGGAGGTTTCTTGTGCAAAAGCAGGTTTTGTAAATAATAAAACAACTAAAGCGAACAATGATAATTTAAACACTTTCTGCATCCCGTTTTTGTTTGTTCTGTTGGCGGTTGGTTAAATCCGCACACGCAGCAATTAATTTGGTTCTATAAGCTGGGCAAATTACCCCGAATAATCAAAACTGTTTGTTAAATAAACTAAGCAATCTCGGTCTCTGACTGAATCTGGTGCCCAGTTTTACCAAAACGTCGTTCCCTCGATTGAAAGTCAATAATGGCCTCATACAAATTCTCTTTTCTAAAATCTGGCCAACGAGTATTGGTAAAATACAATTCCGCATAAGCCAATTGATACAAAAGAAAATTGCTAATCCTATACTCCCCACTGGTTCTAATCATTAATTCAGGATCAGGAAAATTACTTGTTGCCAGATAATGTTGCAAAGTATCCGCACAAATATCTTCCGCCTTAATTACCCCTTTCTCTATATCTATCCCAATATTTTTAACCGCATTTACCAATTCCCACCTACTGCTATAACTTAATGCCATTATCAAATTGAGTCCGGTATTCTGTTCTGTCATTTGCAAAGCTTCTTGCAACTCCAGTCTTGCAAATTCAGGCAATAATTCGGTATTTCCAATAACGTGCAAACGGATATTATTCTTATTTAGTACCGGCACTTCTTTTCTAATTGTATCCACTAGTAATGCCATTAATCCGTCTACTTCGGGCTGAGGCCTATCCCAATTTTCAGTACTAAATGCATATAGGGTTAGATAGCCTACACCTAGTTCTGCCGCCCCTTCTACAATATCTCTTACGCTTTCTACCCCATGAAAATGGCCATATAGCCGATCCTGCCCTTTTTCCTCTGCCCAACGACCATTGCCATCCATAATTATGGCAATATGTTTGGGCAATCGCTCTTTGTTTATTAGCGGCAAAAGGTCTTCCTTTTTAACCATGGGTTTAATTTAGTGTGCAAAATTAACAAAATCAATGGTTTTTGAGGATTTAAATACGATAAAACTAGCTTACTGACTAATAAGTAGGGCATCGGTAGCGCTGTAAATTGAAAGAAATACCTACTTTAATGGTTGCAAAAGCATCTGCCTTAAGGCTATTTCCTCGCTGACGTCCCTTTACGCCAATAGAAGTTCCAGTTTCATAACTCCTGTCTTGCAATAAGAAAGCTGGGCTTGGAGACCCATCAGGTAATAGCGCAAATGCGTCAGGAGCATAGGTTTGGCCACTAACATCATCTAAAAAATCGGTGTTGGTAAATCGATAGATGAGCTCACCAAATATATTTGTTCTGGCATTTAATGCATATTTTAAACCAAAAGTGAAAGGGATACTGATGGCTATTGGATTGTAAACGGTACGATCCACATAAAGAGGAGAGCCTTGCCCTTCCGTACCCAATAATCGTAAAAAATATTTTTGACCACCTAAAAAAGCATAGGGGTCGTATGAAAATGCGCCAATTCCAAGACCAATATACGGGGTAAAACTATATCCCTGAAATCCTGGTTGGTATCGAAAAAAATTAAAATCACCGGAAATCCCTACTTCCCAAACATTGCTATTAAAGCTTAGATTCCTAGCTCTTTGCACATCATTATTGCTATATCGGTCTGAATATCCAAGGAAAGTGTATTCTCCGGACAATCGTACACTGATATAATTACTTAATTGTTTACGATAAAAAAGGCCGAAAGCGCTTTTGGGTCTATTGAATCTAATTTCAGAATTTAAATCACCAAAGTAATGGCCCATCCCCACCCCAATTCCTATTTCACCTGAATGCAAAAAGCTTTCCATTAGTTGGGCTTTGGTGGAACTGGTAGCTACAGATAAGGCAATGACTACTAAAAGCTTTTTAAACATAAATATTGGGGTTCAATTGTTGCTTTTGTAAAATAGCAACAAAAATCATTATCTAAATTGTTAATTTCTTTTATCTAGACCCCAGGTAAGCTTTGTTCGCAGCGTGGATAGAAAAGTATTTTCGTTTAATCTGATTAAACTAATGTTAAATGCCTCTTTTCTAACTGCCAATTGTACCGATTTAGGAACTAATTCTCTTCTTGCATCCATCGCAACAATAAACTCTTCTGCTCTTCCTTCTACCTCAAAAGAAATGATATTATTATCAGGAATTACAATAGATCTAACGTTTAGGTTATGCGGACAAATCGGAGTGATAACTAAACTTGAGGAATCTGGGAATAAAATAGGACCATTACAACTTAAATTATATCCAGTTGATCCAGTTGGCGTTGAAACAATTAACCCGTCTGCCCAATAGGTATTTAAAAATTCACCGTTCATATACGTATGAATTTTAATCATGGGAGAAGTATCTTTTTTGTGAATGGTGAATTCATTTAGTGCAAATGGTGCTTCCTGAAATAATGGAACATTTGAATCTAAATGTATAAGGGTTCTTTTATCAATAATGAATGTATGATTTACCAACGCATCAACAGCTACGGTTAATTCTTCTCTGCTAATACTTGCCAAGAAACCCAGTCTTCCAAAATTGATTCCAAGTACAGGTATATTTTTTTCTCTTATTAAAGTTATCGTATCTAACATAGTGCCATCGCCACCTAAGCTAATAATACAATCTACCGTTTCATCTAAATCTTCGTGTTTAGAGAATTGTTTTATTTTATTACAAAGTTGTTGGGGAATATTAAACTGCTCAAATAACGTGTTAAACAACAATATTTCTGTATCGTGTTTGTTGAGTTCTTCTAATAGAATCAATAACGGATTTTCCTGCTCAATATCTAAACCACGACTATAAATGGCAACTTTCATTAGAAGAAATTTAATTGACTACATGTTGAGATACGAAAGCAAATGCTGATAATTTTCTTTTAGTTCATTTGCATATTCTTCTTCGCCATAAAAATGTCTTACAACATAATCATATCGTTGAAATGTGGCAACAATTGCTGAAACTTCAATTTTATTGATTTTAAGCGTTATTACTACTAAACCTGAACTGGCTTCAGTATAAGTATTTAACTGAGTGATATAAGCATCATTGGTTTCAACCAATCTACTTAATTCTCCAAATGAAAAATTACGCTTATCGGTTTCTAACACAATAACTGCCCCTTTTTCATCATTGCCTAAAAATGTTGAAATGCTTTTTAAGAATTCCTTAGTCAGTATTACCCCCACCAATTCCATTTGAGCGCTAACTACAGGAAGCAAAGAAAGTTCGTGTTCGGCGATTAATCTTAATGCGCTCAAAAAATGATCGTCTTGATGTATCCAATAACGTTTTAATATATTAGGATCAGACAAATGCATATCTGATTCTATAGCATCAATTAAATCATCCTTAGCAACTAAACCAACAAACTTTTCTTCTTCTAAAACGGCTAAATGCAATACATCATAGTCATCCATTAACTGTAATGCAAAAGAGGGTTTATCCGAGAAGTTCAGAGTAGGAAAGCTAGTATTTAATAGTTGCGATACGATCATTTAAATACAAATGTACAAATGAATTACGCAAAGGCGTTTATTAGCCTTTATGTTTATCTAAAAACGCACTTAAAATGGTGTTAAACTCAACTGGTACTTCCATCATAGGTGCATGGCCGCAATGATCTACAAAATGCAATTCACTATTCGGTATCAATTTGTTAAACTCTTGTCCTACAAATGGAGGAGTAATGGTATCATTATTTCCCCAAATTAAGCAAGTTGGCTGCTTGATTTGGTTTAATTCTTCCCCCAGATTATTGCGTATAGCACTTTTTGCAAGGGCAATAATTTTAATTACTTTAACACGACTATTGGTGATTTCAAAAACCTCATCAACCAGCTCTTTGGTTGCCATTGCTGGATCATAGAATGTTAATTGGGTTTTTTTCTTGATGTATTCGTAATCTCCTCTTTTAGGGTAACTATCTCCCATTCCATTCTCAAACAAACCACTACTTCCTGTAAGGGTAAGGGTTTTAATTTGTTCAGGGTGCTTCAAAACATGCACCAATGCTACATGGCCTCCCAAAGAATTGCCTAATAAATGAATATCAGTATACCCTCTTGTTTCAATAAACTTATTTACAAACTTTTGTAATCCTCCAACACTGGTATGAAATATATCTAAATCAAATAGCGGCAATATGGGTACTACCACTTTGTAGCTTTTCCTAAAGTGTTCAATTAAGTCAGCAAAATTGCTCATTGCACCAAATAAGCCGTGCAAAAGCAACAAAGTTTCACCTTCCCCCTCTTCAATAAATTTAAACTTATTAACTTCTTTTAACTCGTAATTCATTGGGTTGTTTTTCTTTTGGCCTAGCAATTCTTGCTAAAGTAGTTAAAATACTAGAGATTTTTAGTTGATATTTTTATTAATAGCACCAAAAAAGACAGTCA
Source organism: Sediminibacterium sp. (assembly GCF_051860225.1). GTDB lineage: Bacteria > Bacteroidota > Bacteroidia > Chitinophagales > Chitinophagaceae > Sediminibacterium. The sequence continues at coordinate 994,366 of NZ_JBHYEI010000001.1, read as the reverse complement.
AGTCTGTAAACATATCTTTAAAAAATGGGATCGCTTTCCCTAACCAATCTACTGCATAAGGGCCCCAAAAATGAATATAAGTATACGTTTTAGACGCTGATACTGTTTCGGGTTTAAGCAAATCCATTTTTTCTGTATAAAATAGGATTACACTAAATACAGTAATGTATAATAGGGCATATAAAATGAAACCGCCTATTCTATTGACCCAACCCAACATAGACAATACCAATACTTGCTCAACTATTGCAGCTAAAATTCGTACCCCAATAAAAACAGCAATCATTATTACTAAAAAAGCTAAAAAAGGTAACCAAGAAGACCCAATATTTACCGTACTACCTATCCATCCTGCTACCCAAGTACTCAATTTTAATGCAGCAGCCAAGCCTACAAAAACTGCCAAAAAAGAGAGTGCTGCCACTACTAATCCTTGTTTTAATCCTTTTATTAAAGCAAGAACCAGCAATGCCAGCACAATGATATCTAAAAACATAAACGCTATTTGCTTAATAACGCTTTTACAGTGGCTGCAATTGCCTTGCCATCTGCTTTACCAGCCAACTGTTTTGATGCCACCCCCATTACTTTACCCATATCTGCTGCAGAACTAGCACCAGTTTCAGTAATTATTGAGGCTACTGCAGTTTCCAGTTCTTCTTGGCTTAATTGCTTGGGCAAAAATTTCTCTATCACTGCAATTTCTTCCAATTCCTTTTGAGCTAAGTCGGCTCTGTTTTGTTGCTGATAGATATCCAACGAATCCTTTCTTTGCTTAACTAGCTTTTGCAACAATTTCTGTTCTTGTTCTTCAGTAACCTGTCCATTGGCCCCCGGCTCTGTTTTGGCTTTAATGATTTCGGCCTTTATAGCTCTTAACCCCCTCAACAAAGCTTCATCTTTAGCTTTCATGGCATCTTTCATACCACCCATTACCTGTTCTTCTAAGCTCATGGCGATTTATTTATTTTGATTTAATTGTGATTCACGGAATTTTTTATAAAAAGATTTGGCATGATTTTTCATATCTTCTACCAAATCTTGCTGTTGGGTTGCCCTTAAATAAGTATCAGCCATCCCCATCATGGTTTGATAATAAAAATCGGCCATTTCATCCACCATCATGTCTTTTGTCCAAAGATCAATACGCATGGCAGACTTATCAGCACCATCCCAGAAAGCCAACATCATTGCTTTAGCATCTTGCTTTACATCTGCAGTGCTATCAGATGCAGACCAGTCGATATGTTGGGGTACTTTATTCTCGTCTAAAGTGACATTTACCGTAATAGTAGATTGTTTCATTTTCGTCTTTTATAGTTAGCAAAACTAAGACGAAACTGCATTTGTAGCGATTATTTCCTCCCAAAACAATGCCGCTGACTTGTCCCAACTATAATATTGAGCTCTTTCTAATCCTTTTTGAATTAGTTTTTCTCGCATTTGTTCATTTCGATATAATATTTGCATCTGAGCTGCAATAGATGCTGGATTATTTGATTCAGCATATAATGCCGCATCTCCCCCCACTTCAGGCATACTCGAATTATTAGCCGTTATAACAGGAACGCCAGATTGCATGGCTTCCACAATCGGCAATCCAAATCCCTCAAAATGGGTAACATACAAAGCCCCATAGGCAGCACCCGTAAGCTTTTGTAAAATATTTTCTTCTACATAGCCCGTTAAAACGACATCTTTACGGTATTTGAATGATTTTAATTTTTCTAAAAAATCTTTATACTGCCAAGCTAGCCTTCCTACAAAAACCAATTTCATATTGGTTTTATGCCATTTCTTGAATAGTGAAAAAGCCTTCAATAAATGAATCATATTTTTTCGAGGATGAATCCCGCCTACACATAAAAAGTATTCATAGCCATCGGTGTACGCTTCTTTCACCTGCTCTTTTTCTTCCCAACTTAAAGGAGCAAAACCTTTTCGGGCAGCTCCAGCAATTACTGAAGGGCTCTTAGATAACTGGGGATAAGCGGCTATAATATCTTGCTTCGAAAATTCAGAAACAGTCACTACTCGTTTTGCCTTTTTCAAAAACAACGGTGTCATTGCAGCATAATGCCATCGTTGCATCCAACTAATATATTGTGGGAAATGCTTGAATGCTAAATCGTGTACTACCAACAACTGTGGCACTTGACTAGTTTGGCTGCAAAATCCATAAGGTTGAACCCATACATCTGCTTTTATCTTTTTAACTGCCATTGCAGCGCTGATATTATACCAGTAAAAAAATCCAGGTAAATGACGTGCGGCAGGACCAACAGTAATGGACTGTACATTTGGACCAGTAATTAAATCAGTTGTGTGAGGCCTATCATAAATAAATACGAATTGGTGATGGGGATGTTGCTTCACCAAAATATGAAATATGGATAAAGTGTAATGCCCGTATCCTTCTAAATTAGCTGGATTAAAAAAAATGGCGTTAACAGCAATAGTCATAACACAAAATTAATTGCAGATCAACACTTAATCATTCACATCGGTTACTCCGCCAGAAACAGTGAATTTCATTGCATCTGCAGCACCAATATTAGGAAGCGTTTTCACCTTGCTTTTTGGAACAAAATAAGTAATCCCTGAAATAGCATACGAATGTGGAACGTATACAGTAACATGATCTTCTAAACCAAAATCTGTAGCGGTTTGCTGCGTAATAAATCCAATCCTCCAAACATCTGCACCATCTACATTTACCAAAACAGGTTGGTTAAACTTCTTTTTGTTACCTGCAAAGGCCTCCAAAAAATCTTTAACAGATGAATAAATAAATTTAATACCAGGGGTCTTTTCTAAAATAGTGTCTAAAAGTGCAACCAATCGATTGATGGCGAATAGAGAAGATAACCATCCAACAATCAAAACCAACCCTATCACCACTAAAAAGCCCAAGCCGGGCATTCTAATAATATTACCCTGCTCATCTCTTCTAGCTAAATCTGGTGCAACATTTCTAATTATACTGGGTAATATATCATCCACCAAATTAAACAAACTGATTACTACCCAAATAGTTATACCAATGGGGGCCAATACAATTAAGCCTTGAAAAAAGTATTGTAGTAAGCGTTTTAACAAAAACCTGAAGTTCATATTACCTGCAAGATACAGCAAGTATTGCAGTTGAGTAAGTTTACCACTTATCCTAGCATTGTAGCGTTTAACAATAATTTAATTAAAAATAAACATTGGAAACTTTGGTTACGAAAATAGTTTCCATAGTTTTGCGCTCCCAAATTAATAGTACATGGAGCAAAGAATTGTAGAAAAAGCCCAGGAACTCTTTTTCCGTTATGGATTAAAGAGCGTCACAATGGACGATATCGCATCTAACTTGGGCGCCAGCAAAAAAACAATTTATCAATACTTTAAAGACAAAGATCACTTAGTAGACGCAGTTGTTCAGAGGGAAATTGAGCAAGATATGAATGAATGCACCCTTATTGCGAGTAGCTGTGATAATGCGGTTCAAGAAGTGTTTAAGGGATTCGATATGTTACAAGAAATGTTGACCACCATGAACCCTGCTATCATTTTTGAAATGCAGAAATACCATCCAGAAGCCTATAAAAAAATGAATGCGCACAAGAATAAATTTTTTGTGAACATCATGAGAGAAAACCTAAAAAAAGGAATTGAAGAAGGTAATTATAGAGCGGACATCAATGTAGAAATAATATCCCGCTATAGAGTTGAAAGTATTTTTTTAGGCTTCAATCCCGATGTTTTTACCCTAGGAAAGTTCTCACTAATTCAAGTAGAAATGGAGTTAATGGAACATTTTCTATATGGAATATGCACACCCAAAGGTCAAAAATTAATCACCAAGTATAAACAGCAAAGAGAAAAATAAACAATATGCACACCAAAATTAAATTAATCGCACTGCTTTGCATGATTGCAATGATGCAAACCGCAATGGCGCAAAAAGCCAATCGGTACGAATTCAGTATAGAGCAAGCAGTTGCATATGCTAAGAAGAACAATGTACAAGTCAAAAATGCATTACTAGCTATACAAGCACAAATGCAAACCAATAAAGAAATTACCGCATCAGCATTGCCTACCATTTCTGGTAGCATTGGTTCACAACATTTACCGAATGTTGCGGTACAAACTTTACCCAACTTTATTTCACCAGCTACTTATCAGGTTTTGATAGATCAAGGCGTTAGAGATGGCAATGGTAATCCAATCAAAATGCCTGGAGACTTTGGTTTTATTGCAGCCCAATTTGGTACCAAGTGGAACGCCAGTGCAGGTGTATCATTACAACAATTATTATTTGATGGTCAAGTCTTTATTGGTTTACAAGCTAGAAAAGCGTCTATTGATTTTCAAGAGGCTGCAGCAAGAGTTACTGAAGAAAATATAAAAACTAATTTATACAAAGTTTATTATCAATTAGTAGTTAGTAAAACCCAAATTGAATTACTAGACGCCAATATTAAAAGATTAGAAAAATTAGACTATGATGTAAAAGCCTTATACAAAAATGGCTTTGCAGAAAGAATTGATATCGACAAAATAGCCGTTCAATTAAATAACTTAAGCACAGAAAAAGTGAAAGCACTTAATAGTATCTCAATGGGATATATTGGGTTAAAAACATTGATGGGAATGCCAGTTGCTGATACACTAGTTTTAACTGACACTTTAGATTACAAACAAATTAAAGAAGATATTACCACAGGAGCGTATAACTATGAAGATCGTAGGGATTTTCAATACCTAAGCTCTGCTAAGCAATTGAACCAATTTAACGTTAAAAGATACGAATTAAGCAAATTGCCAACCGTTGCACTTGGAGCAAACTATAGCAAGTTGGCGCAAAGAAATCAATTTAACTTTTTTGGTAAAGGAGACTGGTTTACTTCATCTTCAATAGGAGTGAATATTTCCGTTCCAATTTTTAGTGGATTTGCAAAAGATGCAAGAATTAAAAAAGCTAAAATAGAGCTAGAACAAACAGCCAATCAATTAGAAAATTTAAAATTAAATATTGATCAATCAGTAGAGCAAGCTAGATTAAAATATAAAACCGCTATTGCAACATTAGATTTTCAAAAAAATAATATGGCTTTAGCAGAAAAAGTTTATCAGCAAACCAAGAAAAAATATGAAGCAGGTACAGGATCTAATACAGAAATAAACGCTTCTGATGTTGACTTAAAAGCTGCTCAAACCAATTATATCAGCGCACTATATGATGCCATTATAGCAAGAGTAGATTATTTAACCGCAATTGGAAAATTATAAAATTATTAAACCATAAACAATGAGAAAGGCAACCTATTTATTACATATTGTTATTGCAATTACTTTTTTAAGTAGTTGCGCAAGCGAGGATAAACAAGGCAACGATTTAGCTTCAAAAAAAGCTGCATTAGAAAAGTTGAAATCTGAACAAAATGCACTAACAGAAAAAATTTCAGTTTTACAAAATGAAATCAATTCATTAGATACAAGTATTGGCAATGCAACTGCAAAACTGATTAATATTACTCCAGTAACCAGAGAGAACTTTGTTCATTATATAGACCTACAAGGAAATATCACTTCAGACAATATTTCCTACGTTTCACCTAGAATGGGTGGAGGCCAAGTAAGGGCTATCTATGTAAAGCGAGGAGATATTGTTAAGCAAGGGCAGTTGTTAATCAAATTAGATGATGCAGTAATTAGACAATCAGTAATAGCTGCACAAAAATCAATTGAAACCATTAAGAACCAGCTGAGCTTTGCAAAAGATCTTTACAATAGACAGAATAACTTATGGAAAGAAGGAATTGGTACGGAAGTACAATTAATTTCAGCTAAAAACAATGTTCAGTCTCTAGAGCGTCAATTAGCTGCATCAGAAGAACAAATTAAAGTTACCGAAGAGCAATTACGCGCAACAAATATTGTTGCAGACGTAAGTGGTATTGTAGACGAATTGAATGTTAGAGTAGGAGAGATTTTTGTTGGTCTTGCTGGGGTTACTCCTCAAATAAAAATTGTGAATACACAAAACATGAAAGTAGTAACGCGTGTTCCAGAAAATTACAGTAACCGTATTAAAGCTGGCGCTAACGCAATCATCAATTTACCCGATTTAAATAAAGAATTTAAAGCAACAGTTTCAACTGCAAGCAGATCTATTGATGCAAATACTAGAAGCTTTGATGTAGAAATCAAAATCCCATATGATGCGAATATTCGCCCTAATCAGTTGGCTCAAGTAAAGTTTCAAGATTATGAAGTGCCAAATGCTATTTCAATTAATGTTAATACAGTACAAACCGAAGAAAAAGGTAAATACGTTTATGTAGCAGTGCAAGAAGGTAAAAAATTAGTGGCACGAAAAAAAATGATTACTGTTGGCGAATTATATGGCAAACTCATTGAAGTAAAGTCTGGATTAAACGAAAAAGAATTACTAATAACCGAAGGATACCAGAATATTTATGATGGTCAAACAGTTAAGGTTTTAGCACAATAAAAAATATTAAGCATGAATTTCATTGAAGGCATAGCCAAAAAATTCAAAGAGTTTAAACCCACCAGTTGGGCCATTGACAATAGAACGGCAGTATATGTGATCACCATTTTAATTTCATTATATGGATTAAATAAGTTCACTAGCCTACCAAAAGAACAATTTCCAGATATTGTAGTACCTACAATATCAATCACTACTGTGTATTTTGGTAATTCACCCAAAGACATAGAAAACTTAGTAACCAGACCAATTGAAAAACAATTGAAAGGTATAAGTGGTGCTAAAGTGAACAAGATTCAATCTACATCTCAACAAGACTATAGCTTGATTGTGGTTGAATTTGATACGGATATCAAACCAGAAATCGCCAAAATAAAAGTAAAAGATGCGGTAGATAAGGCGCAAACAGATTTGCCGAACGACTTAACCTCTTTACCCAATGTTCAAGAGTTTTCAATTAGCGATCAACCCATCATGTTTGTCAACATTAGTGGCGATTTTGACGGAGTTAAATTAAAACAATACGCAGACAAATTACAAGATCGATTCGAAGAATTAAAAGAGGTTAATCGTGCAGAAATTGTGGGTGCCCCTGAGCGTGAAATACAGATCAATATTGACCCTGCAAAATTAGCTGCTGCCAAGCTAACTTTTAGAGATATTGAGAGCGCAGTTAATCTAGAAAACAAAGATATTAGTGGTGGTTTGGTTGAAGTGGGAACCATGAAACGTAATATCAAAATTAAGGGTCAATTTACGAGTGCTTATGATATGCAACATATCCAAATCAAAAACGTAAATGGCGCTCCTATCTATTTACAAGATGTTGCACAAATTATTGATACAGTAAAAGAAACAGAAAGTTATGCCCGATTAGATGGTGCAAATGTTATTACTATCAATATTGTAAAAAGAGCTGGTGAAAATTTGATTAATACAGCTGACGGTATTAATCAAATTGTGGCAGATATGCAAAAAAGCGATGAACTACCTAAAAACTTAAAAGTAGTCATCACAGGTGATCAAAGTAAAGGAACCAAGACTTCATTTAATGAATTGGTTAACACAATCATTATTGGCTTTATTTTGGTATTATTAATCTTAATGTTTTTCATGGGTGTAACCAATGCATTCTTTGTGGCATTGAGTGTACCCTTATCGGTTTTCGTTTCCTTTATGTTTTTACCATTGGGTGAAATAATTGCGGGGGGCGCCATCACACTAAATTTCATTGTTTTATTTGCCTTACTATTTGGACTCGGAATTATTGTAGATGACGCAATTGTTGTAATTGAAAACACGCATAGAATCTACAATAATGGGAAAGTAAAAATTATTCGTTCTGCAAAAGAAGCAGCAGGAGAAGTGTTCATTCCCGTTTTAGCAGGAACTGCAACCACATTGGCTCCGTTTTTCCCATTATTATTATGGAAAGGTATTATTGGAAAGTTCATGATATACCTACCAATCATGCTAATATTAACATTAGCGGCTTCATTGGTAGTTGCGTTTTTCATCAACCCAGTATTTGCAGTAAGCTTCATGAAACCAGAAGGACGAGAATTCGAATCTCCTAAAAATGCTATTTTCAAAAAGTGGTGGTTCTGGGGCTCAGCTATTTTAGGGATTTTATTTAATGTAGCTGGATGGCATGGTTTTGGAAACTTCTTGATTTTTATGATGCTGTTGGTTGTATTAGAGCGTTATGTATTAAGAAACGTTATTCACTTTTTCCAAGAAAGGGCGCTACCCAGTTTAATGAATCGTTATGAATCACTATTGAAATATATCTTGGTTAGAAAAAGACCAGTGTATCTATTAATTGGCCTATTCATCTTATTCCCAATTTCTTTGTTCTTACTAATCCTTAGAGATAATCCAAAACCTTTCTTCCCTAGTGGTGATCCAAAATTTGTATATGTGTATTTAAAAATGCCTATAGGCACTAAATCGCAAACAACCGATTCTGTGTTAAGAATATTGGAAGGAAGGGTTTATAAAGTTCTAGGTAACGATCAGCCAGGCAAAGAAGGCAGTATTGTGGAGAGTGTGATTTCTAACGTAGCAGTAGGGGCAAATAATCCTAGAGATAATAATAGAAGCACACAATCCCACTTAGGAAGAATTCAGGTATCATTTGTCGAATTTGAGCAGCGACATGGTAAAAGTTCTTCAGTTATTCAAGAAGCAATTAGACAACAAATGAACGGAATACCAGGCGGCTCTATAGAAGTAAGACAAGAAGACGCTGGCCCTCCTACAGATCCTCCTGTGAATATTGAAATTGCTGGAGATAATTTTGACGCTTTAGCTAAAACAGCTATCCAGTTGCAAAATCACTTAGATACAAATCGTATAGAAGGAATGCAAAATTTAGAAATGGATGTTGACTTAAATAATCCCGAGATAAGCGTAAATATAGATAGACAACGTGCATTAGCAGAAGGAGTAAGTACTGCTCAAATTGGAATGGAATTAAGAACAGCTGTATTTGGCAAGGAAGTGAGTAAACTAAAAGACGATGAAGATGAGTATAAAATACAGCTTCGATTTGATGCCAAGTCGCGCAATAATATTAATGAACTCATGAATATGCGCATCGTATTTAGAGATTTCACAACTGGTGCAATCAAGCAAATACCTTTAAACAGTGTGGCTACCCTTGAGTATACCAATACTGCTGGTGGGGTTAAAAGAAAAAATTTGAAACGAACCATTCAAATTCAATCAGCAGTAACCAATCCATCACTAACCCCAGAAATTAATAAAGCATTGGCTAAGAAAATTGAAGAGTTTAAAGCCATAACGCCAATACCAGCTGATATCACCATCAAACAAACGGGTGAAGGAGAACAACAAGCAGAAACCAGTTCATTCTTGGGTACTGCTCTTTTAAGTGCTTTATTAATTATCTTCTTAATTCTTGTATTACAATTCAATAGTTTAAGTAAACCATTCATCGTATTAACAGAAATATTCTTCTCAATCATAGGTGTATTCTTAGGATATGCATTAACCGGAAAGAGTATGGCTACTATTATGGTGGGAGTTGGTATCATTGGATTAGCGGGTATTGTAATTAAGAATGGTATCCTATTAATTGAGTTTACAGATGAACTAAGAGGAAGAGGATATAAAACAAGAGAAGCTGCAATTGAAGCAGGAAAAATTAGAATCATTCCTGTATTACTAACTGCTTTAGCAACTATAATGGGTATGCTACCATTGGCTGTAGGATTTAATATAGACTTCGTTTCTATGTTTACCCATTTAGATCCAAAGATTTTTATTGGTGGAGATTCAGTTGTATTCTGGGGGCCGTTGGCTTGGACTATCATCTATGGATTAGTATTCTCATTCTTCTTAACACTTATCATGGTACCAAGTATGTACCTGATTTCTGAAAGATTAAGAAGACCTATGGAAAGATTCTATGGTACTAAATATGTAGCCTTATTTGGATTTACCGGACCACTCTTCTTTATTTTTGTAGGAATTATGTTTGGCGTAAGAAAAATCCAAGGCAAAAAAGTATGGATGGGTGAACAAAAAACTATTTTAGTAAAAAATTAAATTATGCGAAATCACGAAATAGACTACCGCATTTTTGGAGAAGAAATGCAATACGTAGAAGTAGAATTAGACTACAATGAAACTGCTATTGCCGAGCCAGGCGCATTCATGATGATGGATGATGGAGTGGTTATGGAAACCATGTTTGGTGATGGATCTCAACAAAACAATAGCATTTTTGGAAAGTTATTGAATGCAGGTAAAAGAATGCTAACGGGTGAAAGTTTATTCATGACTGCTTTTACCAATGTGAATCATGGTAAAAGAAGAGTGAGTTTTGCATCGCCTTATCCTGGTAAAATTATCCCATTAGATTTATCTGTTTACAATAATAGAATCATTTGCCAAAAAGATAGCTTTTTATGCGCAGCCAAAGGAGTGAATGTAGGGATTGAATTTCAACGTAAACTTGGCACAGGATTATTTGGTGGTGAAGGTTTCATCATGCAAAAACTAGAAGGTGATGGAATGAGCTTTTTACATGCAGGCGGCCATGTGTTCAAAAGAGATTTACATCCTGGAGAAACCCTGAAAATTGATACAGGTTGTATAGTCGGATTTACTTCTGGCGTTAACTATGATATTCAATTTGTTGGGGGGATTAAAAACACTTTGTTTGGAGGCGAAGGCTTATTCTTTGCTACACTAACTGGGCCTGGTACCGTTTGGATTCAAACATTACCAATTAGTCGTTTAGCAGGAAGAATCTTACAATATGGTGTTGGACCACGAAAAGAAGAGGGAAGCATCTTAGGTGGATTAGGAAATATTTTAGACGGAGATGGAAGATGGTAATGACGAAGGTTCTAAGGTAACAATACCATTTCGAATAGCATACAAGATTAAACCGGCCGAATTTTTCGAGCCGGTTTTTTCTTGTAAAGATTTCCGATACGCTTCAATTGTTCTAAAACTCATATTGAGTTGGGCCGCAATTTCTTTACTAGTAAATTCAGCACTAATAAGCTTAAGAACCACTTTTTCCTTTTCAGATAATGCTGCCATCTGCTGCTTTCGACGGGGATGGTATCGGCCTTCTATAATCAGTTGTTGCAAATGCTTATTAGTTTGACTACAATAAAAAGTATTGCCATTATTTACCGATATAATTGAATCTAATAATTCTTTCTTTGTACAAGTCTTTAATAAAAATGCAGTCACACCTATTTTTAAAAGGTCTAGTAGTAGCTGATCACTTTTCACAGAACCAAGTACAATCAATTTAGTGTTCATTGAATGTTGCTGTAAAAAATGGGTAAGTGACGACATTGTTATTGAAGGATAATACGCATCTATTAAAATAATATGAGGTTGATAAGTTAGAATTAAATCTTTTAGTGGTTGATGTGTAGACTCAACGTTAATCCATTCAACAGTTGCTTCTTTTTCTAAAAGAGTAGCTAATCCATCAGCAAAAATTACATGATGATCTGCAATTAGAATACGCATTGGTATTTCAATTACACCCATACTATTTATGTTTTAATTGAAGTTCTAAAACAAGCTGATACTTTTCGGAAAGCTCCAAGTATTTATTTCGCCAAAATTGAGCTTGTGCAATTGCCTCTTCAAAATTATTCGGATTTGTATTTTCAAAATACAATCCTTGTGACTCTTTTGTACTCTCAACAAATAGATCACTTAAGAAATCATTGAAGTTGATATGCAAGGCATTCCCATATTTTAAAAGCAAGTCTAAAGGAAGTTCAGGATTACTAATATGATTATAGTAAGTTGATCTGCTTATGCCAATCTTCTTTACTAGCTTAGTCACCGAAATACCACTAGATTCAACGCTATCTCTTAGCAATTGCCCACGATCTATTTTTACTCTATTGTTTTTCAATACCGTAAAGAAATAAACAATAGTGTTCAATTAATTGGGCATTTATCGCCTTAATTTGTACAAATATGTTTAATAACGAATGCTACATTCGCTTTAACCCTTCTACTGCTTTTTCTAAAGTACTTTCTTTCTTAGCAAAACAAAAACGCAAGACTTTATTATCTTGACCATTTTGATAAAAAGCAGAAACCGGTATAGTAGCAACGCCAAATTCTTTGGTAAGCTTGATGGCTAATTCTTTGTCGGAAACCTGACTAAAGTTCGCATAACTATAGCACTCAAAATAGCTGCCGTGTGAGGGAATACAGGTGAAGGGTGTGTCCTGCATTAAGGTTCTAAAGTAGTCTCGTTTATTTTGTATTTGATTTCCCAATTGTAAGTAGGCATCTGCATTTTGAATATATGCAGTTAATGCTACTTGTTGTGGCGTGTTGCAGCAAAAACAATTGAATTGATGAACTTTTCTAAACTCTTTCATCAAGTTTGCTGGCGCCATGCAATAACCCAACTTCCAACCTGTACAATGATATGTTTTCCCAAAAGAGAAACAAACAAAACTTCGTTCGAATAATGAAGGGTATTTCAATATACTTTGGTGTTCAATCCCATCAAAAATTAAATGCTCATATACTTCATCACTTAAAATCAAGATATCGGTACCCGCTACAATTTGCGCTAATATTTGCATATCGTTCTCGGACAATACTGCACCAGTTGGATTATGAGGCGAATTAATCATAATCATTTTGGTTCTTGGTGTAATCTTAGCCCTCACTTCGTCCCAGGGAATAGCATAATTCGGATATTCCAATTGTATCGGAACCGCAATGGCTTTATTTAATTCAATAGTTGGTATATAACAATCATAAGCAGGTTCAAATAAAATCACTTCATCACCTGATTGCAATACAGTGGTAAGTGCAGTGTAAATAGCATATGTGCCACCGGGTGTTATCGTAATTTCACTAGTTGCCTCTACTGAAGCGCCATATAAATTAGCTGCTTTTAAAGACAATGCAGATAGCAGCGGCGGATACCCATTCATATGAGTATATTGATTAAAACCCTCTTTCATGGCTTTATCAACCAAACTAGTTAAATCGGAACTCATCATGAAATCTGGAAAACCCTGTCCTAAATTTACTGCACCATATTCATTAGCCAATTGGCTCATTACGGTAAAAATAGTAGTACCTACCAGTGGTAGTTTGGAATGTATAGCTATAGACACTTTTCTAAAATTAAGGCTCAATAATATTGGCCAAGCGCTTCAATTCTACTTCGGCAACCTTGGCTGTAAAAGACAAGTTAACCAATCTATATGATTCGTTTTCAAAACTCTGTTGAGCCAATTTAACATCAACAATTGTTGCTTGGCCTAACTGAAAACGTTGCATTACCAAATCCAATAATTGCTTACTGAGCACTTGATTTTCTTTTGCTTTAGTTAATTGGGCCAAGGAATTAGTATATGCTTGATAAGTTCTTACTGCACCAGTTTCTATATTCAATAAAAATTGATCACGCTGCACTTTTGCATTACGGGTATTAATTTCTGCTACTTGTAATTGTTTTTTACTGATCAATCCATTGTAAATGGGAATAGCTAAGTTGATCCCTAAAAAAGGACCATAAGTTCTATTTTCTAATATGAAACCTGCTGCACTTTTAGTATTAGTTAAGTTAAACCCTGTTGTTGCTCTTAAAGTAGGAACCCTTAATGCGGCTGTTTCTCTTTCAATCAACTCATTAATTTTAATTTGTTGTTCCGCTGCTAAAATTTGCGGATTCTTTAACGCCAAATTTTTAAGTTGACTGAAATTAATTTTTTCATCTACCACGATAGTGTCACTGATTACTACAGTAGTATCGGGGCTAACAAATAGCAAACTCAACAAATTCGTTTTCCCTTGATCAATTATTAATTGTTGTGCTTGTTTAGTTTGTATCAATGCATTCAAATCTATTTGTGCTTGGTATAAATCAGCATTATTGGCAAGACCCACTTCTTTGCGGCTATTGATGATATCAATTCTTTGTTGTGATACTTCAATAGATTTATTGATGGTACTTAATAAATTTTGTTGACGAACTACATCATAGTAATTGGTGATTACCGAAGCCATGGTAGCCTGAATTTGTGCATTCAGCATGTCTTGGTTCATTTTTTGCAATTCATTCAAGCGTTGTTGTGCCGCTTTTACCCTGAACCCATTAAACAACAATATGCCAGCAGTTATATTTGCATTAAGATTGTTAGAAGCAACTCCTGTTCTAGTAATATTTCTAGATGGATCTGGAAATTGTTGATTAATGCTGGTGATATTTTCTACATCATTGATGGTTGCAGTAACGGTTGGTAATCCCCCAGCAACCCCCACATAATTATTAATACTAGCAATTTCTACATTGTTCTTGGCTAGTTGAATATCATAGCTATTCTTTAATGCAATGGATACTGCATCAGATAAACTAAGCCTTTTCTGGCTAAAACCAGCTTCGACAGAAACCGTTCCAACAAATAACAATAGAATTAACTTACGCATCAGCATGAAATTACCATAGGATCATTGAATAATTTATATTATTACACGAACGGACCACTAGCTTACCAAAGTACCTACATTAGCGCCTTCTACCACTTGCAATAAATTTCCCTGTGTATTCATATCAAAAACAATGATGGGTAATTTATTCTCCATGCATAAAGTAAAGGCGGTCATATCCATCACTTTTAGGTTTTGCGAAATACACTCTTGGAAGCTTAACTTTTCAAATTTAGTTGCAGTAGGATCTTTTTCAGGATCAGCACTATAAATACCATCTACTCTAGTCCCTTTCAAAATAACATCTGCCTTCATTTCTATGGCCCTTAAAGAACCAGCTGTATCGGTAGTAAAATATGGATTACCTGTACCAGCTCCAAAAATCACCACACGCCCTTTTTCTAAATGACGTAAAGCTTTTCTCCTGATATAAGGCTCAGCCACTTGCTCCATATTGATGGCGCTTTGTAAACGAGTATATACTCCAATCTTTTCTAGCATAGCCTGCATAGCCATTGCATTGATTACCGTAGCCAACATACCCATATAGTCTCCGTGGGCTCTTTCAATACCACTATCTGCTTCATTCATTCCTCTGTAAATATTACCACCACCAATTACAATTGCTACTTGAACCCCCAAATCGGTTACCCGTTTAATATCATGTGCATATTGCTCGATGATTTTAGGATTAAAAGGGTCTCCGTTTCTTTGGTCACCTAATAAAGCTTCTCCGGATAATTTTAGTAAGATTCGTTTGAATTTTGGTAGCATAGCGAGTGGTTATTTATTATGCAAATAACCTCAATTTTTAATGAGTCACCAAACTGATTTGAAAATCAAATTTTCATATTCAGCTGTTAAAAAAATTCGGGTTTCATTCTTTACTCGAATAATTAAAAAATTGAATACAAAACTTTTTTAAGTTAGCTAGTAAAATGATCACCATGAAGCAACTTAGCTACCTACTCCTTTTTTTATTTTACACTAATTTAGTGGTCGCTCAAAAATGGGTAATAGAACAAAGCAGTATTTCAGATAATAAAACACATCGCATTAAAGTAGGCGATAAAGTGTTGATTAGTTTCAAACAATTGAATAGCGAATCAATTAGTAGACCGAGTGCTGTTTTTGTAAACTCAACTGACACTGGTTATACTCGGACGGTATTAAAAGCAAGAATTACGGGCATCAATGAAAACACTTTAGAAATTAAAGACCTTTCTGTAAGAGACAATAGAACCATTCTAATTGATAAAATTGATGGCATCAGAAGACTCAGCATGGGCAAACAAATATTGAGAGCCACCAGTCAAATTGTTGGTTACACCACATTCGGTATGGGGTTTGCCTATGTTCACGAAAACCTATGGACAGCTTTATGTTTCTGGGCAGGGGGTAGTACATTTTTAGCGCTTAGTTCTGAAGATTTTCATACCAAATATGAAACAAAATGGCGCTACAAGGTAGTGCCACAATAAAAAATCCCGCAGCAAGCTGCGGGACCTATATTTTTCTAAGTGCAATTCAATTATCCTAGCGCAACACGCTTGAATTCAGTAACAGTTACGTTACCAGCACTCTTTAAGTAAGCTTCTACAGTAATAGCGCCATCTTTTACAAAAGCTTGAGCTAATAATGTGTTCTCTTTAAAGAAAGCATTCAATTTACCTTCAGCAATTTTAGTTACCATTTCTTCTGGTTTGCCAGCCATTTTAGGATCAGCTTTCATTGTTTCAATAACAATCGCTCTTTCTCTTTCAATGGTTTCAGCAGGAATGCTGTTAGCATCAACGGCTAAAGGATTCATAGCAGCAATTTGCATTGCTACATCTTTACCTGCTTCAGGAGCTTCAGTAGTTAATCCTACTAAAACACCCATACGGTTTGCACCATGAATATAAGATGCTACATAAGGAGCTTCAATTCTTTCAAACTTAGCAACCCCAATTTTTTCGCCGATTGCAGCTAACTTATCATTGATAAGGTCGGCTACTTTAGCGCCATTAATGGTTACTTCATTTAATTCTTCTGCGCTCTTAACATCGTTAGCGACAGCTGCATCAGCAATAGAAGTTGCAAAAGCAACGAAGTCAGCGTTTTTAGAAACGAAATCGGTTTCACAGCTAATACAAACTACAAATCCAACTTTGTTATCCGCAGAAGTACGAGCGATGATCACTCCTTCTTTTGCTTCTCTATCGCTACGCTTTGCAGCCACTTTCTGGCCTTGCTTACGTAACCAATCAATAGCAGCTTCAAAATCACCATTGGTTTCAGTTAAAGCTTTTCTACAATCCAACATTCCGGCACCAGTTGCCTGACGTAATTTATTTATATCGGCAGCTGTAATAGTTGCAGTTGACATAATTATTTCAATTTAAAAATTCTCAAATAAGGCTTATCTACCACCGCCACCACCTGCAGGTCTGCGATTACCGCCACCCGCTGGAGTACGACGCTTTGGTGCACCACCTGGGCCACCTGCTGGAGCACCAGCACCACGACCTCTTCCGCCACGACCAGCTTCAGATTGTGCTTCTGCTTCCAAACGACGAGCTCTTGCTTCATTTTCATTGTTGTTGTCATCAGTTTCGTCTTCATCTTTAGATGCTTGACGCTCTGCTAAACCTTCAGAAATTGCAGCAACAATGTAATTAGTAATAATAGCAATAGACTTAGTAGCATCATCGTTTGCAGGGATAGCAAAGTCTACTTTATTTGGATCACAGTTGGTATCAACCATTCCAAAAGTAGTGATTCCTAAACGCTTAGCTTCTGCTAAAGCAATATGCTCATGACCAATATCTACAAGGAATAAAGCAGCTGGTAAACGACCCAATTGAGCAATACCGCCTAATACTTTTTCCATTTTGTCCTTATCACGAGTAAGGGTCAATCTTTCTTTCTTAGTTAAGCTTTCTGCGCTACCATCTGCCAACATTTTTTCAATGCTCTGCATTTTTTTAACGCTCTTACGAACAGTGTTGAAGTTGGTAAGCATACCACCTAACCAACGTTCTGTAGCATAAGGCATATTAACACGCTTAGCACACTCAGTAACGATTTCTTTAGCTTGCTTCTTAGTAGCAACAAACATGATCTTTTTACCGCTCTTTGCAATTTGCTTAATAGCAGCAGCAGATTCTTGTAAGTAATCTACTGTTTTGTTTAGATCAATGATATGAATACCTTTTTTCTCAGCGAAGATGTAAGGTAACATCTTAGGATTCCACTTCTTTTTAAGGTGACCAAAGTGTACGCCGGCCTCCAGTAGTTGCTGTTGTAGTGAAGTGTTATTTTCCATTGTGGTGAATTATATAATTTTTTAAAATTTAATTTCAGTAGATATTCAATACAACGATTAACGCTTACTGAACTGGTAGCTTCTACGTGCTTTCTTATGACCAAATTTCTTACGCTCAACACTACGTGGATCACGCTTCAATTGACCAGCAGCTTTTAACGCAGGACGTAATTCAGGATTAACCTCTAACAATGCACGGGCAATACCTAATTTAGCTGCTTCGGCTTGGCCTTTTAAACCACCACCAGCTGCATTGATAACGATATCAAACTTGCCTTCTAGTTCAGTTGTTTTAAGAGGAGCTTCAACTTGGTTTTGTAAATAAACCAATGGGAAATAAGCTTTGTAGTCTTTGTCGTTTACAGTTATTTTTCCTTCGCCCTTGCTAATGAAGACACGTGTTACGGCTTCTTTACGGCGACCAACTGCATTTTTTTGTTTTTCCATTTTGATTATGCTTGGCGTCTGGCATTGCTACCAGACAATGTTTTAGAATTTAAGTTCCTTAGGTTGCTGAGCGGTATGAGGATGTGTAGTTCCTGCATACACAAATAATTTTTTGATCATTTTACGACCTAACTTATTTTTTGGTAGCATTCCCTTTACAGCTCTTTCCATAATTACTTCTGGACGACGCTTTAATAAGCTTCCAGCAACTTCTTCTTTCTTACCGCCTGGGTAACCAGAAAAGTTTAGGTATACTTTGTCTTCTAACTTATTACCAGTGAAAACAACTTTCTCAGCGTTTAGTACGATTACGTAATCGCCACAATCAACGTGAGGAGTGTAATAAGCCTTGTTCTTACCGCGTAAAACAGCAGCAATCTTAGATGCAATACGTCCCACGGTTTGATTAGTACCATCAACTACATACCAGTTGTGTTGAACGGTAGCCGCATTCGCATGCTTGGTGGTGAAATGAAGTTTACTCATGATTCTTTGTTTTAAGTGAAATCGGCGCTATCCCACCGATTAGAATATTCCCATTTTTTGGGAGGGCAAAGGTCTGACACTGCAATGGATAAAACAAGAAATTTAGGAACTATTTTAGCATGCACATTTGCAACTCATTGATAATCAATAAAAATTTGCATAGCTTTTTTTAATCTACCTTTGTATTCATGGCGTATTTACAATTTTCAGGGCAAAATATCTTTGATGGAACCCGATTTTTAGGGCCAGACCAAGTAATTATCACCACAGCAGATGGGACAATCAAAGCCATCATTCCAATGGCTGATGCTGGAGAAGACGTTCAAAAGCTTAATGGAATTATTGCACCTGGGTTTATTAATGCGCATTGCCATTTAGAGTTAAGCCATATGAAAGGGATTATTCCAGAACATACTGGATTGCCCGACTTTATCTTAAAAATTGTAAACGAAAGACATTTCCCAGAAGAAGTCATATTAGAAGCTATAGTAGAAGGAGAAGAGGCAATGCTAGCAGCTGGAATTGTGGCAGTAGGCGATATCAGTAACAATGCCCTAACAGCAGCCCAAAAACAAAAAGGAAATTTAGCCTATCATACATTTGTAGAAATCAGTGGTTGGAAGCCGTCGATAGCAGAAGCACGTTTTGCAAATGCCTTGCAAGTATTATCTCAGTTTAGGTTGATTGAAGCCGCCGCATCATTGAACCCACTAAAAAATTCGACCAATCCACTCAAAAGTTCTTTCAGCCCACATGCACCCTACTCCGTTTCTTCACTACTCTGGCAAATGATGATGCCACATTTTGAAGGCACTACAGTATCGATACATAATCAGGAAACCTCAGCCGAAAATGAATTATTTACAAAGGGTACCGGAGACTTTGTACGTATGTACAATTCCATGAACATAGACCAGTCCCATTTTAGCCCAACAGGCCAAAACAGTCTGCCGTCTTACTTCCCCCAATTACAAAAAGCCAAAAATATTCTATTGGTGCACAATACAACCACCAGCGAAGCAGACATGGATTATGCAAATCATTTGTCAAAGCAACATGCACAAGACTTATATTATACCCTATGTGTGAATGCCAACTTATACATAGAAAATAAATTGCCGCCTATCGAATTATTGCGCAATAAAAAATCTACAATCGTTTTAGGAACAGACAGTTTATCGAGCAACCATGAATTAAGCATTTTGTCTGAAATACAAACTATAACTAAACATTTCCCAGCCATCGCATTAGAAGAAATGCTTCAATGGGCTACACTAAATGGTGCTAAGGCATTACAACTTGAATCTCAATTTGGAAGTTTTGGAATAGGTAAAAAACCAGGCGTGATTGTGATAGACCATCTAAAAAATAATCAAATAAGCCAGCAGTCCACTGTTAAACGCTTAGTCTAACATACCGCCACTATCCTAGCTTAGAAAAGCTTTATTAATTGGATGATTTTCGTCTGACGAGGAAATACATTTTACTCATTACTTCTTGATGAGGCAAAGTCAAGATAGAAATTCCAATGAACAAGCCCATGATAACCAAATTAATATTCTTATCAAGGTCTAAGAAAAGTATTAAGGAAAAGAGTCCTACTAAAGAAATGGCAGTGAGTGGAATACATTTAATCATTAATGATTTCCAACTAATCAGTTCTGTTTTTGTATAGGACAAATGCTGTCGAATATTTTCTAGAGAAGTAATCGAATGCCACAAACCGAAATAGATAATAAAGCACAAAGGCAAGGGCAGTATTAACGCGCTAATAAAAACAAAAATGATGAGGAGCAATTTGCTTTTAATTTTATCGATTAATTGTTTATCGATGCTAAAAATTAGCATAAGCGTTGCTAAAAAAAACAAGAAAGTTCCACTAATAGCTAATACAGCAATATGCTCGCTACTTAAATAACTAATTAATGAAGGACTTAATACATTGATTTTTTGAATAATTGGTAGAACTGTATCAATATGTAAAAATAGAATAATAAATAAAATCAATAGCCCGTAAGATACCTGTAATAATACCCCCATAAATGAGGCTTTTGGCGAATCAATAGGCAAATCGGTTTCTCCAAAATGAAAAGCGGAAATCAATAAAAAGAGATAGAAAGATAGGGTTGGAAATACAAACCATACAACACCATATACCAACATTGAACTGAGGTATTTAACATGAAATTTTTTTGCGGAAAAAACTTGATTGTTTAAGTTACTAGTCTGTTTAGCTACTTCATGATCTAAGGCACCATGAGGAATTCCAGTGATGATAATAATTATGCTAAAGAAAATCCACTGTATATTTTCGGGAATAGTAAAAAGAAAATGATGCAGTATACTAATAATGCCTGTTAAACAAACTAATATAATAAAAAGAGAACGGTTAAATTGTATTTGCTGTATATTATTCGCCATTCTTTAATACCTGTTTAATAAAATCTTTCTTTGGCAATTTAGCAAACAAAACCGCTTCTTGAATCAAAGAACTGTCTTCATCTAAAAAACGAAGTATTTGCCGATAGGGGACTTTTCGAAAAAGCTGCATTAAAATATGCAAGGCTTTAGCAGGTCGCTGCTTAATTATTTCTAATAATAACCGATCATAAAATTTAAATCGATTATGCGAAAATTCAGCAGGTATTTCTTTATTAAAATAATGATTAGCCAATAAAACACTATCTCTAGCAATTCTATTAAATGCATATCCTGTTGTTGGCTTAACCATTCCGGCAGCTGTACCAATTGCAATAGCACCTTCCTCCGTAAACCTATTAAACGAATAGTTGGTCATAGGTATACTTGCATGTTCTATTTTGACTATTTTAAAAGTACAATTCCACATTTTCTGAATGTATTGTCTTAATACTTCCTCAAAAAACTCAACACTATACTCCTCAGCACTAAACCCAGTTATTTCAATCAACGCATTATGTTTATTGTAAGGTAATACATATGCAAAATTTACACCGTAAGCTTGCGTTATACCAAAATCCATCAATATTGCAGCTGTTGAATCAAAAACAGGTTGTTCGGTAAAAATTTCCCAACCATAAAACTGTTGTTGCAGAAATATACTTGGATCGTTTAGTACTTTCTCCTTATTCCAATAACTAGAATATAATGCAGGAGTAGTAATTATTTCATTATTTGTTTCAATGAAAAAATCAGTCTCCCCTTTTTTTATTGCTATAGCAGCATCATTACTATACTTAACCTGCTGGTATTGATTTATTTCTTCAAAATGAAAATCAAAAAAAGTTTCACTCTTAATAAAACTATATCGGTATGGTTTTATCAATTCCTTTTTTATACCACTCGAAAATCCAATACTTAATTTATTCCATGTGGAATGAATAATGGAGTCATAAGTATTTGGTTCCGACGAATGCCAGAAGCACCATGATTTATGTTGTAAGTAAGCTTTATCAGCATCAATAATTAGAATAGATTCTCCATTATATTGGTCATGATGGATCAACTGGTGCATCAATTGCATACCAGCGCAGCCTCCACCTAAAATGACAATATCGTAATGAGTAGTATTCATAAAAAAGGGTTGCAATAATCAAACTATTGCAACCCGAGTATTACTTAAGTTTGAATTAGATTATGCTTTTTCCTCACTACGGCTTAAAGCGTAGATTACTAAACCGAATCCAATTTTGTTGATTGCATCTGCAATGTTGTATACAATATCCATTGCTTTTAATGCTGCTGCTGTATCAGCAACTGGCTGCCATCCAAATAACCCACCTGGGGTACCTAAAATATATCCTAGAGGATAGATAGCCCAACCTACTAATACAAACCATGACAAAACTTTGGTAGCTTTTGCAACTTGTGTACCTGCACTTTGAGCAAGTTTAGCAACTTCACCAAACCAGATTAAGTATACAATGTAGAAGTAAGCAAGACCTGATATTACTCCCCATAATACACTACCATTACGGTCAAGCACTTCACCAATGTATCCAGTTAATAACATTACCAATGAAGCGAAAATTAGTTTCCATAATAGAGATACTTTTGCACCTGCTTTTTTGGTAATTAAGTAAAACTCAACACACATCAAAGGAACAGTCAAAATCCAATCTACATAACGGAAGAAAGTAGGTGATTCACCTGTTTCTAAGTTGTAGCTTCTCATGTAATAATAGTGAACCGCAGCAATAAAAGTGATTAATCCAGATACCAATAAAGAGGTACGCCATTTTTTGTCGGTGTTATTTAATTCGAAAAAGAAAAACACCGATGCTGCCATCATGGCCATCGTACCAATGAAGAAGGTAAACGCAACATAATTGTCACTTGCAATTGGAGTTGCATTCAAGAGGACTTGTAGCATGTTAGAAGATTTAAGGTTAAAGAATAATTTGTTTAAGAACCAACATCTACAAGTTAAACGCAATAGTTGAAAAATGGTTGAAACCCACTAGTAATAGGGACTCCGTGATATTAATAATATAATATATATAAGAACAGTATATAAGTTTTTTAAGAATAAATAATTAAACAAATAGGCGTAAAATGATTTTCAAAAAAATTTTGAAAAAATATAAAAAAAACTCCTCATTCAAGCATTAAACTCGAATGAGGAGATAACATAAAGAGAATTTCTTACTCAGTGAAAGCCAACCAGTCGTCTTGGCTATTAATTTTCCAGGTCTTTTCTCCAGAACCATCGGCGTTGATTAATACACAATTCAAATACCCATCAACTGTACCAAAATTGCTATCCTTAGCAAAACTCAATAAAATTTTTGATGACCCCTCCATCCAATTTAATCGAACTGTCCAAGTAGAAAGAGTAGTTATATCTGTTGGCAGGCTTACTGACTTAACCAATACTTCTGCTTCTGTTCCAGTATTATAACTATACAAATCAATTTTATTAGTACCATTCATTTTTGCGTACACTACTTTTGTTCCATCGCTACTGATTTTAGTAGACAAAACATTTCTAGAATTTACAATTGATTTAGGGTCACCTATATTACCGTTAACAATTGTACCTGAGTAGGCTAAAGGAATAGCTGCAGAAGATGTAAGAACAAAACGCTTTCCATCAGCATCAACCTGATGATTGCTAAATCCAAGGGGGACTGTTGCTAATTTTTCTTGACCAAATCCATCTGCATTAATCACTTCTATAGAAGTAGTAAAAGGATTACTGCCGAAGTTATTTTTGATAAAAGCAAGCTTCCCATTGTTTAATTGTTTGATACTTTTATAATTAACCCCTGTTGAAACAGCTAAAGTGGCAATGGTAGTAAGCCCTGACCCATCTTTGTTTACAGAAACAATTTTAGTGGATGGATTAGAGCCGCTGGTGATGTGAAAGAAATACAATTTATTTCCATTAGTTGAAACACAAGCATCACCTATATAGGAATTCAAATTAGATGAGGGTGTCACAGCAACAACCAATTTAGCATTTGCTCCATTGATATCAGTCGTATAAATATTGGCACTATCTATGTAGTATACTACATTATTGGCAACAGTTCCATTGGCTCCACCATTGGGATCGGAGCTGTTTTTAGAACAAGCAATTAATAATATACCTAAAACAATAACAAAACGAAATGCTTTGAAAACTCGCATAAAAATTAATGATGAAAAATGATAAAAATTGATATTAAAAGATTACGACAAATTATTGTTGGAGTTTCCAAACTGTTTCATAGTCACCTATAGCGGCTTCTTTATCTTTTAAGTTAATCAAAGCTTTCTTATATACTGCGGCTAGATCATTGGTTTGAACAATATTGGTTAACTCGTCTTTGGTAAATGTTTTTCCTTTTTTGATAATATAAGGAGCTCCCTTAATAGTGATTGAAAAGTACTTTGTATTTCCTACAAAAGAACGGAAACCACCATTGGATACCCCATCCATTTCAACTGTTAAATAGGGTGTCATAGCAGGCTTTCCATCATAGGACAATTGCAATGCAACGCTTACTTTCAAAAGGCCATCAGCGCCTGTTTCTTTTAACAACGCGTTTTCACCAAATAAGCGCATACTGCTAGAAGTAAGTGGTTTTATAGGATTCAGGTTTTTATAGACCGTTAAGAATTGATCAGCCGTATTCATTTCATCTTTAAAAAAGTTTTGAACCAAATTATAAGAGGGTGCTGAAGGAATGGCATTCTCTGGAAGTAATTGACTATTTACTACATCAGCAGTTGCCTTCGTAAATTGAGTATACATTCCAGCTAAAACTTCTTGCAACCACTCATCCGGGATTTGAGGAAAATCTATTGATTTGGTTGTTTCAGTTTTGGTCCAATTATTAGTTTTACTCTCATACAATTGAGTTGTCCCTTGAATACTCATAGACGCAACTGCTATCTTTTTTGCAAAACTTAATGGCATTGCGTACGCAGCATTTAACTTCTTAACTGATACCTCCAACTCATTTCCATTCACTTTTTCATTTTCGGTAAATGCAATACCCTTTGCAATTTCAGGCGAATTAGTGACATTTACCCACATGCCTGCATTAGACCCAGTAACTGCAATAATGGGTTCTTTAAAAACCCCCGATTGTGCCACAGACTTTACTAGCTGCTGATCGCTTACCATTAAATAACTATTCTTAAAACCTATACCCTTGTTTTGGGTTTCTATATTCCTAAATGCTGCAGCAGGAACAACTACTTTAGACGCAGGTTTTACATATGCAGCCATAGTTAAGGAACGCATACCAATGATTGATGTAACAATATCTACCCTAATTAATGCATCTGGGCTTGTTGAAAAATTAGCTAGTTCTAGTACTACATCCTTTGTTAAATCTAAGTTTACAGAAGACTTTGAACCATTAATACTAAGTAATTGAATGTTTTTAGTGGGTGGAGGTACAGTAAAGCTTCCCTCCTCAATTCCATTTTTTTCGAAACTAATTTTTTTGTTGCCACTATTAGGAGCTTCAACTGCAGTATGAATACCAAATGATTGATGCTTCAACTCTTTACCATTCAACTTGATAGTACCTCCGTATTTGAAAAACTGAAAGCCATTAGGAGAACTCAACATCAACATAGTAAAATCACCATTGTCAATCCATTCACCTTTTAAAAAATCATTCGTTGCTAACCCTAAATCTTTTGGGAAAATATTTGTCCCTACAGATGCAAGTACATCTACATTATCCAAATTGGGGGCTTCGGCAACTGAGCCCCCCAGCTCACCTGCCAAACTACCCACCATCTTAGTTACTTTAGACATTGCTTTTTGAAAAATATTGCCTGCCTTTTTGGGTTCATCTTTTTTTACTTCTGTACTTGATTCGGTTTTATCCTTTTTCCAAAATTGGGCTTCTGCTACTACTCCCACAAATAACAAACAAAAAGAGATAATCAGTTTAAACTGCATAAATGATAAATTATTCATACAAATATGAATGTATAACGCAGTTAGAAAAATACTCCCTTAAGAGTATTTTAAAGCTTACTTACTTTCTATTCTAAAATGTACATTTACAATAGTGACCAAGCTGATTCAAATAATAACATTTCTAAGTTTTTTGTTGAGTGTAGTAAACACTAGTGCACAATCAACTCAACGAGTAAGGTATAATGTATTTAATAGCAATAATGGATTAGGCAAACAAGTAATAAAAGCAATTACTGAAGATAAAAATGGTTTTATTTGGTTATTGAGTGACCATCAACTTCAATGGTTTGATGGTTCAAATTTCCATCAAGTTCCATTTGGAAAAGGAATACATCAAATACCAGGTTCTTTATTTTATGAATTACATCAAGGTTTAGAAAAAGACATTTGGATATTTTATAATTACGGCTACTCAATATACAATCCTGAAACTTTTTCATTTAAACACTATTCACTTCCGAATCAAAAAGTTAATTGGCAAGAACAAGTATTTGTAAGTCGTAACAAGAGAGATATCATCATATTCAATAATGGTAATTATCAGATCATTAACTCTAAAACAAGGCAGATTAGTAAAATAATCAAGAAAACTTCTCGCGCTATTGGATTAGCATCAAATTATAATACTGGCCAATTGGAATTTTTTACAGAAGACAAATCGGGTATACATATTGAAAATATTGAGAAAAACACCCAGATAACAATTCCTAATCCCCAACAAGTTCAATACTATATTTATAAACGTGTAAATGATTCTACTGTTTTAGCTTTTGCAGAAAAACACTTCTTAGCTTATGATATAAAACATTATAAAATAATTAAGCAATCTCCTTACCCTTTTGGATTTGGAATGAAATCGTTCATTAAGAATAAAGATTTTATCGATAAGAATAACAATACATTATTGATAATAATGGAAAATGAAATTTGGGAATTCGATAAATCTAGCTTGTGTTTTACTAATAAACTAGTTAGTCTTAATGGAACTTCAATGCTAAATCAAGGTTATTACAATAGCATTTTTATTGACTCAAAAGGTGTCTTATGGGCTAGTACTACTTTAAATGGACTACAAAAAGTTTTGCTTCAAAAACAGCCAATCAAATTATTCGCATCACCTACAAAAGAAGAAAATTTTATTAAATGCTTCTTCCCAGATAAAAAAAATAATGCAATTATTTGTGGCACGTTTGGTGCTGGTTTAATTATCTACGATACCATTGGGAATATCATAAAAAAATACCCATTAAAAAATCCTGATACGAAAACGGGTACAATCGTTACCTCCATTATTGAACTAGACGAGTTTACCTGTTTAATAATGCTTTATGGTAGAAATGATTACTATATCTTAAACAGAAAGAATTTATCTATCAATAGCATTAAAGCTAATTATGAAAATAAAGAGTTAGCCCAAGCAAAACCCAATTATTATTCCATACCACTAAAAGTAAGTTCAACCGATTACCTATATAATTTAGGAAATTTAAAACTGAGTATAAAATATTTAAATGGCGCCATTTCAATCGAAAAAAATAAAAATAGAGTCAGCTTAAATAAACTCCCTTTATTTCCGATTTATACTAAATATGAAGCACTGTTAGAAATCAGCAGTTCCAGTTTTATTCGCGCCTGTTTACAAAAAGTGGGATTAATTGAAACCAGTCTCGTCTACATAGACAAAAAAAACAAGAACTGGATCTTAGGAACAAGTAATGGCTTGTATGAATTTTCAAGTAATGCTATTTTAATAAAATCTTATACTACTAAAAACGGATTGGCTAACAACTATATCTATGCTGGCATCATTGATAACGATAAAAATCTATGGTGCAGCCACGACAAAGGAATTAGTAAAATTGATAGCAACGGTATTATTTCAAATTTAAGCAAACCTGATGGCTTACAAGATGATGAATTTAATTATGGTGCTATAGCCAAAACCGATGATGGCGAATTATTTTTTGGGGGCATAAATGGCTTAAATTCATTTTATCCTAATGAGCTAAACTCAAATCAAGACAACAGTAAACTCGTGATTACTAAAATAAGTTCAAACGAGCCTTATTTACCAGAAGACACTGCATTTTGGAATCTGAATAATCTTGAATTTAAGCATACCAACAATAGAATAAAGATTCAACTTTCTACTATTGGAAACAGCACGGCTACATCATATAATTATCAATATAGATTAATTGGCATTGATAAAGAATGGAAAAACTTAAACAATACTAGTGAAATTAACTTAGCACTAAATCCAGGAAAATATAAACTAGAAATTTTAAGTGGTAGATTTTTTAACAAAAGGGGATTAGCACAAAAAAGAATAACATTAACCATATTCCCCCCAACTTACTTAAGATGGTGGTTTCTACTATTGTTTGGAGGTATATCTGTTCTAACTATTTGGTTTGCTGCTAAATACATTACTAATCGGAAGTATCGGAAAAAAATGCAAGCTATTGAAATACAAGAGCAGCTTGAGTTTGAAAGGCAAAGAATTAGTAGGGACTTACATGATAATATGGGTGCTTATACTTCTGCTTTAATGGCCAACGTAGAAAAACTTAAAATTATTCAAGGAAATATAAAAGAGCTGGATAAAATACAAAACAATGCAGAACACATTCTGAATAGCTTACGTGAAACTATTTGGGTATTAAATAATAAAGAAATAGATATTGCCAACTTTTCAGATGAGTTTAAAAACTATTGCTTTAAGATATTAAGGAATTTTGATAATATTTCTTTTGAGGCAATTGAAAATTTAGAAAAATCTTACCTTTTAAAAGCATCAGATGCGATTAATTTAAATAAAATTTTACAAGAAGCATTTCAAAATATCATCAAACATAGCAAGGCAACTAGAATATGTTTCACAATTCATGCCTCAGATAAATTATCAATGACATTAAATGACAATGGAATAGGATTGGATAAAAGCAATAAATTAAATGGTAATGGGTTAGAAAACATGGAGTGGAGAGCAAATGAATCAAATGCTCGATTATCAATATTTTCAGAAGAAAATAAAGGGACAACTATTAGTATTGTAAAAGATATGCTCCATAAAGAGTATTGACCCTTTAACTTTTTTGAAGCAAATTTGCTTTATGTCCATACTCATTGCCATAGTTGATGATAAACCAATTAACCGTCAAACAGTTAAGGATAAGCTCATGGGGCATTCTTTGATTGAAATCATAATTGAAGCAAGAAATGGAAATGATTTTTTAGAAAAGCTAAAAACCGCTTCAGTAAAACCTGATGTTGTACTAATGGATTTAGAAATGCCTGAAATGAACGGTATTGAAGCAATCAATATTGCAACAGCTGCTTATCCTGGCATTAAGTTTATTGTTTTAACTGTATTTGAAGAAAATGATAAAATATTTGAAGCAATTAAAGCAGGCGCAAGTGGCTATTTACTAAAAGAAGATAGTGCAATAAATATAATAGATGCCATCACAAATGTTTTTCAATACAATGGAATTCCAATGAGTCCTTCAATTGCTAGAAAAACACTTGAACTATTAAAAAAATTGCCGATTATTCCGTCTACAGAAAATGAAATTTTGTCAAACAATAATAGTGCAGGATTAAGTGAACGTGAAATAGAAATATTAAAAGAAATGGTTAGTGGCAAAAATTATAAAGCCATTGGCGAGAAACTTTTTATTTCTCCCTTAACGGTTCGCAAACATGCTTCGCATATATATGAAAAATTACACGTCAACAATAGAACCCAAGCAATTAATATAGCGCAAAAACAAAAATGGATTTAAGCCAAGACTTCCTGTAAAATCGCATAGCTTTTCATTTGCCCAAAGCCAGGAATATGTAACGATAGGTATAGTTGATAAGCTTCTAATAATTGTCTCCGAATAGTTTTATTCAATTGAATATTTTCTAACTCATTGTAAAATGATAAATTAGAAATTCTAGACGTTATTTCCGCTAAATGCCCTTCTAAATAATAAGGATGCAATGGTATGCTCTCCACAAAATTTCCCTCTTGCAAATCGATGATGGGCGTTTTAGTATTGTATTCGCCCTGTAATTGAAAGCCTAATTCTGCTGCTAAATGTAAAGTGAAATATAAAGGTAGATTACCTGTTAAAGTAGCATTGCCCTTGTCTAATTGTTTAAGGGTGTCTTCAATTAAATAGAATAACTCTGGATTGGCTTCTGGTTCTTTTAGACTATGCTGCAATAGTTCCATTACAAATAAGGCAACTGTATTTTTTACTACATTAAATAAAACCGACTCGTACATATATCCCCATCGATATTCTTTAATGAATTGCAAATGCTTCATCTCATTGTGATACACTTCCAATTCTAAAATAGCAGCAGGACTAAAATAACTGGCTTTACCCGCAGAAGTTTTACTGCTTTGGCGGACCCCTTTAACAATGTATTGTTGTATACCAAATAACTCGGTATACACAGAAGTAATGATACTGGTATCTCCGTACTTGATTGTACGCAATACAACACCTTTGGTTGAATGCACCGTACTCATTGCTGCAATTTAGTTGGTTGCAGTCAAACCTGATTCAGTTGATTGTGGAGAATGCTTGGTTGGCGGTAAATGAACTGGATTTAATTTTATAATTCCCACCGCGTGAAAGCCGCGCATGATTAAGAAAGTTAAATCGAACTCAAACCATTTCTTAGCAAAATTGGCATCGTCTTTTGCATAGTGGTGATTATTTTGGAACAGCTCTCCCATCAATAAAATTCCCCATGGTGAACTGTTTTTAGAGTGATCTCCATTATCAAAATTGCTGTAGCCATATTTATGACCACACCAATTTACCACTGCACCTTGAATTGGCCCCATTAAGAAATGGATGGGCAATAATAAAAACCACCAAGCATTTGGAGCAAAAACTATATAAAAACTGGTATAAGCTGCCATGAATACTAATCGAGTTAAAGGATGGTGGCCAAACTTGTCTAAACTATCCCAAACAGGTAAATAATCTTTCGTAAACTTAGGATCAGGCAAACGCTTACCCGTTAAAAAACTTCTGAAAATCAAAATAGTACTTTGCATCATCTGGTACACATCCTTAAAAAAATGTGGCGAATGTGGATCTTCCTCCGTGTCGCTGTATTCGTGGTGCATTCTATGCATTACCCCGTAAGCCCTTGGAACTAAAAAAGAAGAGCCTTGCACAAACCAGGTGCTCAAATAAAAAAACCGCTCCCAATTTTTGGTTAGCTCATACATTTTATGCGATGCGAAGCGATGCAAAAAGAAAGAATGAAAAAACAGGGACCCAAACCAGTGGGCAAAAAAGAATACAAGAATAGCAAGCATGTAAATGAGTTAAGTATATTCAATGAATATAATACAAATCATACAAGCTTGCTTAAGAATTAAAACAAAACTTGAAAATGGTAAAAAAGATTAAACAACTCCCGTAAACTGTTTCAAGAAACGCACATCATTTTGAGAATACAAACGCAAGTCATTTACTTGGTACTTTAATTGGGTAATTCTTTCCACTCCCATACCAAAAGCAAATCCAGTGTACTTATTAGAATCAATGCCAAAATTCTCGAGCACTTTAGGATGTACCATTCCGCTTCCTAAGATTTCAACCCAACCAGTATGCTTGCAAATATTACAGCCTTTTCCTTCACAAATTAAACAGCTGATATCCATTTCTGCACTTGGCTCGGTAAAAGGGAAATAGCTAGGTCTAAAACGTACTTTAACGTCTTTACCAAACATCTCTTGAACAAAGAAATACAGGGTTTGCTTAAGATCGGCAAAGCTTACATTTTCGTCAATGTATAATCCCTCTACCTGATGAAAAAAGCAATGCGCTCTTGCACTGATGGTTTCATTACGGTACACTCGTCCAGGACAAATCACCCGAATCGGGGGCTTTTGATTTTCCATTACCCTTGCTTGAACACTGCTGGTATGCGTTCTCAATAACCATGTTGGGCCATTACCATCCTCGGGTTTTTTAATATAGAAAGTATCCTGCATATCACGAGCAGGATGGTCTTCTGGAAGATTCATTGCGCCAAAATTATGCCAGTCGTCTTCAATTTCTGGGCCTTCAGCAACAGAAAAACCAAGTCGTTTAAAAATGGCAACCATTTCATTTCTAACCAGTGTTAATGGATGCCTGCTCCCAACCAATACCGAATCGCCCGGCAATGATAAATCTTGTGCAGATTTACCATTGGTAGTAGTTGAAGCCCCTGCAAACTGCTCTTGCAATGCCTGAAAACGCGCTTCAGCAAAGAGTTTAAACTCATTGAGCAGTTGCCCAAATTCCTTTTTTTGCTCGTTAGGCACATTGCGCATTTCGCCCATAATAGTTTTTACTAACCCCTTGGTTCCAAGCCATTTTATTCTGAATTGTTCTACTTCGTCTGAGTTATTTGCTGTAAAAGCAGTGATAGCTAACTTATGATCATTAATTTGTTGCAAAAGCGATTCCATGTTGCAAATATAAAAACTTATATTTGTTGCTGCACCAAGCAATTTTACATGGAATATAATACCTCCAGGAAACTCCTGGGAATGAAGGAGTACGGAAGACACGTACAGAAGATGGTAGATTACCTCCTCACAATTGAAGACAGAGATAAAAGACAACAACAGACCCAATCTGTGATTGAACTAATGGGATTTTTGAACCCACACCTGAAAAATGTAGAAGACTTCAGGCATAAACTATGGGATCATCTTTTTTTCATCAGCAATTTTACGCTAGATGTAGACAGCCCTTATCCAATCCCACAAAAGGAAACCTATAAGTTAAAACCCGAACCACTTCCTTATCCTAAGCGTAATCCAAAATATGCCCACTTAGGAAAAAATTTAGAAGTGGTGATAGACAAGGCATTAAAAGAAGAAGATCCAGAAAAGAAAGTAGGATTTGCCAACGCAATTGCTTACTACATGAAATTATCATATAGTAACTGGCATAAAGAGTTGGTACATGATGATGCTATAAGATCTGAGTTAGATCAAATTACTGGTGGTCAGTTAGAATTCAGCAACACCCCTTATATCAAGCACCGCAATCAACCGTTCGAACGTGATGATTATCCAGCACGTAGTGGCGGAAGATGGAAACAAAACTTTGGTGGAAGAAATAACAGAAACCAAGGCGGTGGACAGCAACAACGAAACGATCCAAGAAATGGTGGCGGACAACGCAATGACAGAAACCAAAGTGGTGGACAACGTAATGATCCAAGAAATGGTGGTGGAAGTAATCGCAACGACAGAAACCCAGGTGGATTTAAGAAGCGCTATTAATTTTCATGAGCAGTTTTGAAGTCATAGGAGGAAAGCAATTAAAGGGATCCATCACCCCTCAAGGTGCAAAGAACGAAGCTTTGCAAATACTCTCTGCAGTAGTATTAACGAAGCAGTCTGTTACTATTTCGAATATTCCTGATATACTCGATGTTAATTTACTCATTGAGTTATTGAAAGAAATGGGTGTACAAGTAAGCCGCATCAATCAAGATACTTATCAGTTTCAAGCCAACGATATTGATGTTGATTATTTGGCTTCAGAAAAATTCAGACAAAAAAGCGGAAGACTAAGGGGGAGTGTAATGCTGGCGGGTCCTTTATTAGCTCGTTTTAAAAAAGCATTTATACCCAAACCGGGTGGAGATAAAATAGGAAGAAGAAGATTAGACACGCATATAATTGGTTTTCAAAAACTAGGCGCACACTATGCGTATGATGAAAGCATTGGTTGCTTTACATTAACCACCGATGCATTGAAAGGTTGCTATATGTTACTAGATGAACCCTCTGTAACAGGTACCGCAAACATTGTAATGGCAGCTGTTTTAGCAGAAGGCACTACTACTATTTATAATGCAGCCTGCGAACCTTACTTACAACAGTTGTGCAGTATGCTTAACAGAATGGGTGCAAAAATCAGTGGTATCGGTAGTAATTTATTGGTTATTGAGGGAGTAGAAACGCTGGGTGGTACTGAACACCGTTTGTTGCCAGACATGATTGAAATAGGCAGTTTTATTGGATTGGCAGCGATGACGAAAAGTGAAATCACTATTAAAGATGCAGGTGTAAAATACTTAGGAATCATACCAGAAAAATTTCAGCAACTAGGTATTCAATTTGATATACAAGGAGATGATATTTATATTCCTTCGCAGGAATCATATACCATACAAACATTTATGGATGGAGGAATACTCACTATTTCCGATCATCCCTGGCCAGGCTTTACACCCGACTTATTGAGCATTGTATTGGTAGTGGCTACACAAGCCATCGGATCAGTTTTAATCCACCAGAAAATGTTTGAAAGCCGTTTGTTTTTTACAGACAAACTCATTGATATGGGTGCACAAATTATTTTGTGCGATCCGCATAGAGCAACCGTGATAGGACTCGGCAGAAAAAATACTTTACGCGGCATCACCATGAGCAGCCCCGATATCAGGGCAGGACAAGCACTCTTAATTGCCGCATTGAGTGCAGAAGGCAAAAGCACCATCCAAAATATTGAACAGATAGATCGTGGTTATCAATTTATAGATCAACGCTTGCAAAGTTTGGGGGCGGAGATAATTAGAAAAGGATGAGATACTTCCTCTTAACCATCAGTATTCTTTGCGCAATTAATACTGCGTTTGCTGATAGTTTAGATATTCAATTAAAAGCTTCACAAATTCAGCACGGTGAATCAATCGATTTTGAATGTGTTTACCCACCTTATTTGAATAAACCTAAAAGTATCTTGACACTCCATTTATGGGTTGAAGATTTAAATGGTGTAAAGACTTGGAAATTCAGGTACCCTATAGCAGGCGGTAAAGCCATTGGTTCAATTAAAATAGACAGCAGCATGAAAGAAAGTGCTTACGCATTGCACTTTTTAGTTCAACAAACACCACTTTCAATCTATGGCAGCATAAATAATTTCATAAAAAAAGACTCAGTAATAAGCATGATTCTTTCATCAGGAAAGGACATCATCATGGATGATATTAAAACAGATGATTTAGGAAATTTTAGAATTAACAAGTATGTATTTGAGGACAGTGTAAATTTCAAATTTACCCCTAAGCAAAAAAAGAAAGGGAAAAATGATGCATTAAACATCAGTTTGATGACACCCCTTGATTCAATGTTTAAAGCAGAAGTTACCAAAACCATGGTGGTGCAGATTGGTCAAAAAAATATAGCTCTGCCCAACGAGACTGATATTGTATTCAAGCCATTAAAATTCACTAATAATAACACCATTCCAGATTTAGTCGTGTACGGAAATAGAAAAACTAGGGAAGCATTATTTAATGAAAAATATGCAACTGATTTATACAAGAGAGAGGATGAAAAAATTATTGCTGGTTTTGAGAATTTTACGATGATAGGTTATCCAACTGTTTTACATTATTTAAATGATAGAATTCCAGGTTTAATGATTTCAGAGTCAACCGTTAAGCCTAGCAAAAACTTATTCTCAATGGGTGAATCTAGAACTGATAATACGGGAAACGAAAAAACATACTGGTCATTTGCGTATAGATCTTCTAATGAAGTCAATTTATATATTGATGAAATTTTAGTTGATAATGAACAATTCATCAGCTTCCCAATGTCTGATATTGCCATCATAAAAATTATTCCCCCTCCATTTATCGGCGGATGGGGCAGTAACCCATTTGCTATTTTGATTTATTCAAATAGAAAAGAATTTAAAAACACTAGTAACAATACCGGTTTCACCGTTAAAGGATATACACCAGCACGTTGGATAATCAAGTATTAAAAAGGCCCCGAAAATTTCGAGGCCTTTTTCTATAATTCATATATCCGTATTTCAAAATTCTTTTCGAAATACGCTTACTTAATCGTCTTCATCAATTCTTTCACTGCAACTTCTAATTGCTGGTCTACTCCTTTCTTCACTACTTCGTATTCATTGAATACTAAGAAGTCTGGATCGGTGGCTGCATTTTCTAAATACTTTCCTGCATTGGTTTTAACACCCACGGTTGGTGCTCCCCAACGGATGCCTGAATCCATTAAGCTTTCCCATGCTGCAAATGAACAGGTTCCAGGAACCTGTGTTCCTACCAACTTGTTTACATTTAATTCTTGCACCATGAACGCATAGCAATGTCCATCACTGTAGTTCGCTTCATTAGCCAATGAAATACTTGGTTTGGTCCAACGGAAATTGGGCTCGTATCCATTGCTTCTTACATCATTGGTATAGTTCATGAATTGTTTACCGCTCAAGAAAACAGCAAGGTCTGCTACTAAGTCTCCACCTCCATTGTTACGGGTATCTACCACTACCCCTTTCTTTAAGAAATGTTTACCCATGATGTCTTCATAAGTAGATCTAAATGTGCCATCACTCATGCCTGGAATATGTACATAACCCAATGCACCACCACTCAGTCGTTCTACTTCATCGGAGTTTCTTTTTACCCAACGTCTATACAATAATCCATTTTCTTCTCCTGTACTAATGGCTTTAACCGTTATTTCTCTTTTAACGCCATTTTCATTTAAAGAAAGCAATACTGTTTTGCCAGATTTTCTGTTTAAATATTGTGCAAGGTCTTTATCTGCTGTAACCATTTCCCCATCTATCATTTCAATGATGGCTCCTGCTTTTACATTTAATCCTGCCTTATCTAATGGGCCGCCCAACACTACTTCTTCAATTTTAACACCGGCACCAGTGTAAGAAGCATCATAAAATGCACCCAACGATGCAGTGGCATCTCCATTGGCATTAAAGCTTCCAAATGCAGCACCGCTATGGCTCACATTTAATTCCCCTAATAACTCACTCAGCATTTCACTGAACTCATAATTGTTGCCAATAGATGGTAAGTATTTTTCGTAATCGGTTTTATAACTATCCCAATTAATTCCGTGGAAGGTTTTGTTGTAAAAAGTTTTCTTGGTTCTGCGCCAAACATGTTCAAACATAGCTTCACGTTCTTCACGCATATTTACCGCCATTTCACCATTGATGGCAATACGATCTTGTTTACTACTAGCCACATCTAATTTGGTAATACTTCCATCGCTGCTGATGAAAATATTTTTTTGGTCTTTATCCCATACCATACTTGCTCCATTGGCATTTAATGGAACGAGCATTTTAGTTTCCTTGGTTCTTAAGTTGGTGGTCCACAAATTCATGCCTCTTTCAAAACGAGCGAGATAATACAATGTTTCTCCATCCTTACTTACCAAGGCATCCCCCATTCCAGATGAATGAATGGTAGCTCTTGCTCTTCGTTGCGTTAATCCCTCCCATTCTATTTCAACAGCTTCTACAGTAGGTGTTTTTTTCTTACTGGTATCTGCTTTGGCTTTTTGCTCTTCCATTTCTTTTACCAATGCCAATTCTTCTTTGGTCAATTTAAATCGATCCATGGCAGCTTGTGTAAAGAACATTAGGTAAGCATCACTTTGTGCACCTCCGCTCATTGCAGCTCCTCTTAATCCATCTCGATTACTTTGCCATAACATGGCTTTACCACCCATTACCCATTTAGGGCGATAATCATTAAATCCACTCTCGGTAATATTCATGAT
Source organism: Sediminibacterium sp. (assembly GCF_051860225.1). Classification (GTDB taxonomy): domain Bacteria; phylum Bacteroidota; class Bacteroidia; order Chitinophagales; family Chitinophagaceae; genus Sediminibacterium. The sequence goes on along the minus strand of NZ_JBHYEI010000001.1, from coordinate 956,655 downwards.
TTTCTTCCCATCAACACTGGCCAATCCTACTTCACTTACTGCACTTCCTACTACTGCATAATCAAATAACAACCACTTGCTGTCTGGGCTCCATTGAAAGTATTGATCATTCTCAGTCCAAGCAAAAATTTGATCTGAACCTAATACTGTTCTGCTTTGCTTGGATGCAATATTGTAAATGCGTACATTATTTCTGTTTTCTACAAATGCAATTTCTTTTCCATCAGGAGAATACAATGGTTGGGTATTATCATTTGCATTATCTAATACAGGTGTTTCTTTAATTAGGGTTGATGCATAAAAATAAGGCTCGTCTGCACGCAGTTTAGTGCTTTCAAAAATGCTCCATTTATTATTGCGCTCGGCTGTATAGATAATTGATTTACCATCCGGTGAAAACCCAATACCCAATTCTTGTGTTGGGGTGGCAGTAATCCTTTTGGTTACTCCTCCATCTACACTACTTACGAAAACATCTCCTCTATATAAGAATGCAACTTCTTTACCATTCGGTGAAACAGCTATATTACTTCCACTGCTTACACGCATTACTTGCTCATCGTTCTTGCGTGCATCTGCTAAAATATTCACCGTTAATTTTTGTGGATTGCCACCTGCTTTCATGGTATACAATTCACCATCATAACTAAAACAAAGGGTACCATCAGCAGCTGAGCTTAAAAAACGTACTGGATGCTTTTTAAAAGAAGTTAATTTTTCACTCTTGCCCCCTGTAACTGGCATTTTATGGACATTAAAACTGCCGCTTTCTTCACTTAAATAAATCAACTCCTTTTCTGCGTTGGCAAAAACAGGATTGCGATCTTCTCCATTAAAGTTGGTCAGCTTTGTATGCTTATCTGTTTTAACATCATAGATCCAAATATCTCGAGTAATAGAAGAAGTATGGTGTTTTCTCCAAGTATTCTCTCCTCCTTTTTTATCCTGATAAATCATTTTAGATCCATCCTTGCTGAATTTTACCTCTTCAGCAGGTGTCGTTAATAATTGAGTGGGTCTGCCTCCATTTACACCCACACTATAGAGCTCAGGCATTGAACCTGTTGGAAATTGTCTATTGCTTGCCAAGTCCATTCTAGCAGATCCAAAAATAATTTTTTGGTTGTCGGCCGAAAAATCATAAGGATACTCTGCCGCCGAATGAAAAGTAACTCTCTTGGCTTCGCCTCCTGTTACTGGAATAGTGAATACATCAAAATTACCATAGCGATCGCTTGCAAAAGCAATGGTTTTTCCATCTTTACTCCAAACCGGCATAAAATCATGTGCTTCATGCATTGTTAATGCAGTTGCATTGCCTCCGGCTGATGATACCGTATACAAATCTCCCTTGTAAGTAAACACCACTGTTTTACCATCTGGTGAAATATTTGAATACCGAAGCCACTTAGGGTTAGACTGGGCATTCACCTGCCCGGCCATTAAGGCAGCAAGTGTAAATAGTGAAATAATTTTTTTCATACAGTTGATTGTTGGTTGGAAAGATAAAGAAGAACGGGTTGAATTTAAAATCATTTGTATGAACGCAGGGTTTTAATTAAGTAACTTTATATGTTGAAAAAAACGATTCCACATATCTATGCATTAGGAGACCAAGCTATCACGATTGAATGGTCATCAACCATTTCTGAGGAAGTGAATAATCAGGTTATGCATTCATTTCAATTTTTAGGATTGAATCCCATTGAAGGCATAACGGATATGATTCCTGCCTATAGTAGCTTAACGCTAATCTATAATCCAGGTATTATTCGAAAACAAGCAATGGGGGGTTCTCCTTTTGAATGGCTGAAGAAAAAATTAGCGACATTAACGGTAGCTCCTTCATTAAATGCTAAAGAATCAACTCCACAGATCGTTCCAGTCTGCTATGACCTGTCTTTAGCCCCAGATTTAATAGAAGCTACTCAATTAACGGGTTGTACCATTGAAGAAATTATTGCGCTACATACAAGCAAAATATATAAAGTATACATGCTAGGATTCTTACCTGGCTTTGCTTATATGGCATCGGTAAATCAGCGAATACAAATGCCCAGAAAATCGAATCCTAGAAAGATGGTAAAAGCGGGAAGTGTTGGTATTGCTGGTGAGCAAACAGGTATTTATCCCATAGACGCCCCGGGAGGTTGGCAATTGATTGGTCAAACGCCAATGAAAATATTTGATATAACAAAAGAAGATCCATGTTTATTTAAGCCCGGGTATTTCGTTCAGTTTAAAGCAATAACGCTTGAACAGTTTCATCAATTCAATACTGTTTAAGCTTATGAGTATTACCATTATTAAAGCAGGAATATTTAGTACGGTGCAAGACACTGGCCGAAAGGGTTTTCAGCACTTAGGAATTAATCCTAGTGGCGCAATGGATCTATTAGCCATGCAAATTGCGAATGTATTGATTCAAAACAAATCGGACGAAGCGGTCATTGAATTTTTTTACCCTGCGCCAGTATTTCGTTTTAACGCAGCTGCTTTTATTGCATTGAGCGGTGCAGATTTTGGGGCCACCATTAATGATATTCCTGTCCCCATTAATCATCCCATTTTTGTTCCTGAAAATGCGGTTTTAAGTTTTACTAAAAAAATATCAGGGCATATTGGTTATTTAGCTATTCAGGGTGGATTAGAACTGAATGAATGGATGAATAGCTATAGTACCAATACTCGCGCAGGTGCGGGAGGTATTGAAGGACGAACATTTTTAAAGGGAGACGAGATTCAATTAAAAGCTACTGTCATTCAAGAAAACAAAGAAAGCCCTTTGCAAGTGCTTCCTTGGATGGCAGATACCAAAGGATTGTATCAAACACAGTCGTTGAGGTATTTACCTGGAAATGAGTTTGGACTTTTAAATATGGTATCTCAACAGTTTATGACGAATGCGCAGTTTACCCTAAATGCGGATAGTGATAGAATGGGATATCGATTAAAAGGGCCCGAATTAAAATGCAAAAAACCAATTGAATTAATTTCGAGCGGGGTAACCAATGGAACCATACAGTTGCTTCCCAATGGCCAATGCATTGTATTATTAGCCGATCACCAAACCACTGGAGGATATCCTAGAATAGGGCATATAATACAATCTGATATTCCTACACTGGTTCAACAATCACCTGGGTCAACCATCAGATTGATTCCAGTAAATATGGAAACAGCTGAAAAAATTAATAATAGACATTTGCAATATTTGCAGCAATTAAAGAATGCCTGTACCTTACAACTCAATGCATACCATCGACATTAATTGTGATTTAGGAGAAGGATTCCCCAACGACAAAGCACTGATGAAATTCATCAGTAGTGCCAACATTGCATGTGGGTACCATGCAGGTGATATAGACACTATTAAAAATACAATTGAACTTTGTTTAGAAAATGGAGTTGCAATTGGGGCGCATCCTGGTTTTAATGATAAAGCCCATTTTGGTAGAACAGAAATGCATTTATCTGATTGCGAATTGTATGATTTAGTAGCAGAACAAATTACACTCATGCAAGATACTTGCAAAGAAATGGGCGCTATTCTACATCATATAAAACCACACGGTGCTTTATATAATATGGCTGCCAAAAACGCAACAATGAGTTATATCATTGCTGGGGTTATTAAAGAATTAGATCCACATTTAATCTTATATGGATTAAGCAATAGCCATTTGATTGCTGAAGCAAAAGCTTTGAATTTAAAAACAGCATCAGAAGTATTTGCAGATAGAACCTATAACGAAAAGGGGCAATTAACGCCTCGATCAGCTCCCAATGCAATGATTCATAAAACGGAAGATTCTTTGATGCATGTATTGAATATGATTCAACATAAAAGAATAATTGCTACCGACGGAACTATTGTACCATTGGAAGCTGAAACCATTTGCATACATGGAGATGGAGACCATGCTATTTCTTTTGCAAAAAGTATTTATACAGCAATGCATGCAAACAATATTTTGATTAAACCCACTTCATCCATCAAATGCTAAAGCAAAGCCCCCAAACATCTTCAAAGAAATCTGCCATATTAGGGGCAGCTTTCTTAATGGCTACCTCGGCCATTGGACCAGGCTTTCTTACTCAAACTACTGTATTTACCCAACAGCTAGCTGCTAGCTTTGGTTTTGTTATTTTGATTTCGGTTTTATTAGATATTGGGGCACAGATGAATATTTGGCGAGTGATTGCAGTTACCGAAAAAAGAGCCCAATTAATTGCCAATGAACTCTTACCTGGCATGGGCTATTTGTTAGCCGCACTAATTGTTATTGGAGGTTTCGCATTTAATATCGGGAATATTGGGGGTAGTGGATTGGGGCTACAAGTAATGACAGGACTTGATCCTGCTTACGGGAGCATTTTAAGTTGCATCATTGCACTATTTATTTTTTGGTACAAAGAAGTGGGCAAAGCGATAGATGGATTCACTAAAGTTTTAGGCTTACTAATGATTGCACTCACTTTGTATATTGTATTTAAAGCAGCACCGCCTATTGGAACGGCTATTTACCGGAGTTTTGTTCCTGAACAATTTTCTGCTTTGGCCATTGTAACATTAGTTGGTGGAACCGTTGGCGGATATATCAGTTTTGCTGGAGGACATCGCTTATTAGATGCAGGCATAAAAGGCGAATCAGCATTAACACAAGTAAATAAAAGCGCAGTATCAGGGATTATTATCACTTCTATCATGCGATTCTTATTATTTCTTTGTGTTTTGGGTGTAATTAATCAGGGATTATTAATTGATCCTAAAAATCCACCAGCCTCTGTATTTCAATTAGCTGCAGGGAATATAGGGTATCGTTTTTTTGGCATAGTCATGTGGGCTGCAGCAATCACTTCCGTTGTAGGAGCTGCTTATACATCTGTATCCTTTATCAAAACTTTTCATCCTTGGTTAGAAAAAAAGGAGAAATGGATTATTAGTTTTTTTATTGTAAGCAGTACACTTGCTTATCAGTTTATTGGAAACCCAGTAAAAATATTGGTTACGGTAGGCGCACTTAACGGTTTGATTCTTCCAATTGCATTGGCAATTATTTTATTGGCAGCAACTAAGAAAAAATTAGTTCATTCTTACAAGCACCCTTTATGGTTAAGCATTGCAGGATGGATAGTGGTGATTGCAATGAGTTGGATGAGTGGGCTTACCTTATACAAATGGATTGCTAATTTTTAAAACTTATCGCCAAGTCGAATTGATCACTGCAAAAGCTTGATGGCATTTGTTTTTGCATCCACACTATTACATGGAATTTTATGTATCAATTGATCAGGATTTTCTCGCTTTTGAGACCCTGCATAATAACCCTTATCGTAGTACTTCAATAAAATAGCAAAGCATCCTATAGTATCGTCTTCAATTAAACAGTTGATAGCCGTTTTGGTTTCTAATCCACCTAATCTTTTTTTAATTCTAATGATTGCATTAACCAGGTATTCTTTACTAAATTTTCCATACCCCTGTAAAATATATTGGAGTCTTTCATCAAAAGGTATATCTAAGAAAAAGACTTTCTTCGTTCGCATTTGCTTAAAAAAAGCAGTTGGAATATTGACTTCACCAATGCGTTGACTTTCGTCTTCAAGCCAAATAACTTTATCACTAGTTAATAAGTTAGCTTTGGTATTTATTTCTGTAGCCAAAAGGTTTTCAAACATTTCTTGACTGGGTTGTGGAGGCTGTCCTAAAGCCCCAAATGCTGACCCTTTATGATGCGCTAATCCCTCTAAGTCTATAATAAGTTCTCCTCTATTACTCAGCTCTTGTATTACTTCTGTTTTACCACTGCCTGTATATCCCCCTATAATTTGTAATGGATAATCTTGCTCAAATTGTTTCAGAACCCAATTTCGATAAACTTTATACCCCCCCACTAAAGTATATACTTTAAATCCATACAGATCTAATAGCCAAGCAACTCCTGCACTTCGCATTCCCCCTCTCCAACAATGAACCAATACCGTTTTACTTTCGTTTGACGCAGTTAATTTTTCAACTGCTTCCACCATTTTAACCATTTTAACTCCAAAATATTTGAGTCCAATTTTAATGGCTTTTTGCTTGCTTTCTTGTTTGTAAGCAGTCCCTACTATCTTCCTTTCATCATTATTAAAAAGGGGTAAACTATATGCACCGGGTATATGTGCATACTCATATTCTCCTTCGCTTCTAACATCAAAAACTGGATGCTGCTTGCTTAGTGTAATAAACTCGTCTATTAATAATTTTGTTACTGCCACAATACAAATGTACAATTCAAATGAGCTAACTTTTCACCATGAAACAATTATTACTGGTAAGACATGCTAAAAGTAGCTGGGCAAATATTGACCAAGATGACTTTGATAGGCCTTTGAACGAGCGAGGACATTTAGATGCCCCTATGATGGCTAAAAGGTTATTAGCACGTGGCGTGATCATTGATTTAATCGTTAGTAGCACTGCTTTAAGGGCTTTAACAACAGCAAAATATTTTGCCAATGAAAACAACATCTCAACTAGCAATATTATTGAGTACGATTTCTTATACCATGCCCCTCCAGAAAGATTTGTAAAAGCAATAATACAATTACCAGATGAAATAAATACTGTTGCTATTTTTGCCCACAATCCTGGTATTACCGATTTTGTGAACCAACTCACATCAACTAAAATAGATGATATGCCCACTTGCGCAGTATTCGCTGTTTCAGTTGAAACGGATAGTTGGAAAACCTGGCAATCCGCTAAGAAAGAATATTTATTTGCAGATTGGCCTAAGCAGGTTTAACCATTTTTTTGCTATTCACTAAGTAGACTCCGGTGAAAATTAGTATAGCTGCAATTAGCTTATACATGGTGAAATATTCTCCCGTAAAAATCATTGCAAAGATTGCTGCAAAAACAGGTTGAGTATAAATAAACGCACCAGTTGCAGACGAGCCAATTAATTGAATGCTTTGAACCGTTAGCAAGTAGGCAACAAAAGTGGCAAATATGGCAACATAAGCTAAAATCATCCAATGCAAGACATCAAATGCAATCCAATTGGTAGACAAAATGTAGGGAAACCCAACTGGCAAAATACCCAATGCTCCAATGGTAAATATCCAACGCAATACTTGAATACCAGAATACTTTGCCATTAATGGTCTTACTAAAACCAAATAAAACGCATAAGAAATAGCATTGATTAAAACCAAAATATCCCCCAAGAGCATATTACTTCCTGCACTACCACCTGATCCATCTTTCATCAAAATTAAAATACTTGCCCCGCCAACACCGCACGCAAGTCCGATTCCTTTTAAAAGCGTAAACCCCTCTTTTAACAACCAAGCGGCAATGATTGTAATAAAAATAGGTGACCCTAAAGAAAGCAATGAACTGTGAATCACCGTAGTGAGCGATACGCCTTTAATAAAAAACAGTTGATTAATTACAATACCAGTGAGTGCACAAATAAAAAATCGGGGTAGATCCTTACGATCAAATTTAATTTTGCCTGGCTTGAATAAAAACAACATCCAAAATAAAGATAAGGTAACTGCTACCCTAACAAAGTTTAATGCAAATGGATGAATGAATGCAGGTGTAATAAACTTGACGGCGCTATAACTACTACCAAAAATCAAATTAGCAAAAAGAGCAGCAGCAAATGCTTTATAGGATTGATTCATTTAGGCAAATTTATCAATAAAGCTTTTAGCTGTTCCAAATCAAATTGATCAAGATTCATTTTGCTAAAAGTAAATTGTTGCGCACTTGCATAAGACTCTTTTACGCTGAATTCATCTTGTGTTAATCGCATCAATCTCTTGGTTTTCATTAATAAATTACTCAAATACTCTTGTTCTGTTTGCCCAGGTGTTGGCACAACAATTAGTTTTTTATCAATAGAAAGTAATTCCATTAAAGAAGTATATCCGCCTCTTCCAATAATGTAATCGGCTTGTTGCAAATGGAAATCAAGATCATTGGTGTCTAAATGATTAAAAACGGTCACATGCTCGGGCACTTCTATTCGTGTTGAATCTGAGGGAAGGCCACGAACCAATAATACCGGTTTGGTAAATGTTGCTAGGTCTAATAGTATTTTATTTTCAAGAATCGTTCTTTGTGGCTCAGGACCCGACAAAATGAAGCCAAAAGTATATTTAGTAGGACCCGTAACCCGAGTAAATCTAGACAATAATTTCATGTAAGAGACGGGCACTTTGGGCATTTTAGCTGGATGAGAGAGCTCTCCAGCTAATCCTGGCGATGCGGTCATATCGGGTACCCAACAAGCTGTATATTGATTAATGAAATGATAGTTAATTCGCTGAAAAATGCTTTCGACCCATTTATAAGGTGCTTTAATCAATAACTGGTGGGTAATGAAAATGGAAGGGACCCTTGGGTGATGCAATCCAAATCTATTGTCCGAAATAATCAAATCAATCTGATAATCTTCCACTACTTTTTTTAACCAGGCTTCTTCCTGCTTAATTGTTCTATAAATTCTAATCATTTGGAGTGCCAAGCTAAACAAAAGGAGTAATCTCGACTTTGCATAACGTATCCGATAACCTGTTAAGGGTAATATGGTAATATCAGGAAACTCTTTCAACAATAAAGCGGCCTGATGGCCTTCTGCAGCCAATATTACTTGAATGTTTAATTGCCTGAAAGCCTTGATAATAGGGATACAGCGTGTTGCATGGCCCAAGCCCCAATCTAGGGGGGCTATAAGTACTTTGGTAATGTTAAATTGATTTTTCAAAATGATGTTTGTTGAATTATTAACGCTATTTTATTACTTTAGATGCATATATGAAATTGAAAATAAACCAAATTATTCTTTTAATGTTACTTATCACATTGGCATCTTCATCTTGTGGTGTTTTTCAGAAATCGAATAAATCCAAATCGTGCGGTTGCCCTAAACTTTGAATTCATTCTATATGAACAGAGATTTGCTGGTTTTAACTAAACAAGAATACTTAACAGAAGAACAAGCTGCTGCTGTAATTGCTGGCTTAAACAAAATTCTTGGCCCAGTAGAAAATTGGGTAAGTTTTTGTGTAGCAAACGAAATCATCGATATCAATAAGCACAAAATAATTACCAAAACCCACTTGGTAAAGCAAATATTGCAAGACAAGCCCAACAAGGCATTTATCTTTATCTGTAATAAGAACTAAATTGAGGCTACTTTCAATATTAATTATTAATCCCCAAAATTGAATTTTAAGCGAGTTTACTCAATGCGTTTTCCAATTGTTGCAACATAGTTGGAATATCTCCTTTCTTACAGGTCCCTACACTTAATCTATACCAACTACTGTCGGATCCAGCTCCAAAAGCAGAAAACGGCACTATCGCTATTTTTGCTTCACTTAATATATAATTTGTTACATCTGCCTGTGTTGATAATTCTTGCCCTTCGGCGGTTTTGCTCCCCCTTAAATTCATTTGAATAGTCAAATAAATAGCAGCTTGTGGAGCTATTGAGTCTACTTTGTATCCTTTTTGTTTTAATGCATTGATGCCATTATATATCGTTCTTAAGCGATACTCCACTTCCGATTTAAAATGCGTGAGGTAGTTATTGATAGCCTCTTTCATTGGTAAATAATGAGCCACCGCATGTTGCTCTGCCATTGGCGCCCATGCACCTAAATGACTTAAAATCGCTTTCATTTTTGCAATCACATTTTCTGGACCCAACGCCCATCCCACTCTTACGCCTGTTGCTGAAAACACTTTTGAAATACCATCAATAAAAATGGTGTAGGGCTTCATTGCAGGATTCAATGTCAATGGATTATAATGAACAGTGTCGCCAAATGTGAGCGTCCAATACATTTGATCAAACATTAAATACAGTTTCTTTTGATCAGCTGTTCTTGTTGCGTTTTCAGCAACGATTAAATCACAGATTTCAGCTAAAGCATTCTTACTTAAAGTGGTTCCTGTAGGGTTTTGTGGTGTACATAAACATATTAAAGTAGCTCCTTTAATGTGCGGCCTGATATCTTCCACTGTTGGCATGAAATCGTTTTCAGGCATACAAGGCACTTCGCAATGTGTGCCATCGGTTAAATGAACATAGTGATTATTATTCCAAGATGGAACACCATAAATTACCTTATCGCCTTTGTCTACAATCACTTTGAATAAAGCATAAATGAGAGGGCGGCCACCTGAAGCAACTTGAATTTCAGCAGGAGTAAAACTAAGACCCTCCCATTCTTGAATAAATCCGCTGATGGCTTTACGTAAATCTAAGATTCCTTCTGCTGCTGGATAGCTGGTCTTTTTTTGTTGATAGGCTTCAATAATTAACTGTTCCAATTCAGCAGGAATTGGGAATTCACTCGGATTAAAATCACCAATGGTATAATTATAAATAGTCTCTCCGTTTCTAATTCTTTCGTTGATGGCATTACCCAACTTTACAATTTCACTTCCTATTAAGGTTTCCGCTAAATGGCTCAACTGACTCATAAAAAAATTTCATGCAAGTTAAGCAATTGCATTTATTTATGACCGACCATACTATTTTAACATGTTGCATTAAACCAAAAGCTGTTAACTTTAGTGAAATATAAAATATATGGGAAAGGCAAAATCAACCAGAAAAAACACTAAGAAAGCTACACCTGCATCAGGCATGATTTCTAAAGCTACTGGGCCATCTGGCATGGTAAATAAAGCACCCGGAGCTATGAACAATAAAAACTTCTCTTCTGCTAAAAAGGGTGGTGGATTTTCGGTAACTCCTAGAAAAGCATCTTAGACTTTCTCAGCGCAACGCCAGTATATGATGAAAAAGTATTTTGTCACTGTTATTGTATTGATAGCATCACTGAGTATTTCTAAAATTTATGGTCAGAGTGAAAATGATTCTATTTCTATCAATTTATCAAAACCGGTTTATATACAAGGTGATTCGTTAGAGCTTAGAATATATTATCCAAATTATATCAACAAGAAATTAAAATCGGCTACTGCACATATTTGGATAGATCACTTAGGTACCAAACAAAGATGGAAGTTTCGCTATCCCATGATTGAAGGAGAAGTAAATGCTGCTTTAAAAATAAGTGAGCAAATACCCAGCGGCAACTACGCTATTAGCTGTTTGATTCAATCAGGATTTTACAGAATGCAAGGGCAGGTGGTTGAACGGGAAAAGCAAGATACCGTCATTAACTATATGATGCGTACTAGTACCAAGCAAATGATGGTAGACCGAGTAAAAGTAGATGCAAAAGGCTTTTTCACGATGAAACCAATGTTGTTTCAAGACACGGCATCATTTTATTTTTCTCCTGCAAAAAAACCTAAGAAAAATTATTTAGCTATTTTATTGAAAACGCCTGTTGATTCTGTATTTGAACCCGTAGTCACACAAACGGTTTTTTTTAATGTAGGAAAAGAAGGAACTTATATTGAAAAAAAATACGACTATACGCTTTCATTAGATGACCCTGACTTAAGTAGCGATTTACCAAATGTAACCGTATATACAAAGGCAAAAACGAAACTGCAGCAATACGAAGAGACTTACACGAGTGGATTATTCAAAAATGATAACGCATATGTATTTGACGGATTAGAGAACGATGAATTGGCGCAATCTCAATCTTTGGCCTGGTTTTTACAACAAAAAGTTCCAGGATTAAATGTGGCTATTGATTCTGCTAATAATGAAGTATTTAAATGGAGAGATGAGCTCTGTACCATTTTTATTGATGAATTTGAAGTAATGCCAGGTGAACAAATGATGGTGTTTCCTAGAGATATTGCTATGATTAAAGTATTCAGACCTCCTTTTCAATACAGTTCTACCACAGGGTTTGGGGGTGCTATTGCCATCTACACTAAAAAAGGAAAGTATATAGATAACAATGGAGCAAAATTTTCATTTATTCTAAGAGGATATACAGCGTTTGATAGCGTTTGGAAATAATAAACCCCCACTCCTAATTAAAGCAGTGGGGGTTTATTATAAGTCGAAATATAAATCAATTGATTATTCCAATGGCTTATAATCTTTAAAGAACTTAAGCGGTGCAGCTTCTGCTAATGCGCGGTACTGTTTCCAGCTGCCTTCAAACAAGGCATTCGCTTTTACTATTACGCCATTGACTGCTTCTTCTGCATAGCCCATGATGCGATTTTCTTGTTCGCCGGGCATAGCAGTTTTACCCATTACTACTTGACGAGCTTCTCCTACAAGTCCATTCACGGTCTCTTGTGGAATATTGCCATAGCCTTGCTTTAATTGTGGTTTGCCATTCAGCATTTCGCGAATTTCTTTCAGACCATCTGCTACAGCTTTCGCTGCTTTACGAATCGTATCTGCTGCTTTGCGATCCATGCTTGCATAGCCTGCTTCTACTTTTTTCATGATCTCATCAACTTCAGTTAAGCGATCATTCAAAGCAGTTAATTTTATGATTGATTTTTCCATTCTTGCATTGGCTTCGCGAATGGCTTTTCTTACAGCTAACGGAGTTGGTGCATTTGGATCATCATTCACCACTACCATGGTACTGTCTTTTAAATCTCTACCCAAACTCATCACTACTTTATAAGTTCCTGGATCAACTGGTAAACCTCCAGGTTCAGCAGCACCACCACCGGCTCCTCCAAAACGGCCACCGCCGCCACCGCCTCTTCCGCCACCACCAGCTTGGCGAATTCCGCGACCTTCCATCCCCCAATAATATTTATTGAAGCCAGAATCTGCACGGGTTCTGAGGTTTCTCACATTCACTCCATTGGCATCGTAAATAGCAATTTGTAAAGTGTCTGAAATTCTATTCTTGCCAGTATCTGCTGCAGTTTTATTGACAAAGAAAGTTAAAGGTGCACCTGTTCTTTTGTTCTCGCCTTCATAAGTACCATAAGTACTGTATTCAATGCCAGATGCGTTTTTCATTTTAGCTTGATAAGCTTGAGGCGCTTCAAATGCAACTAATTTTTTTGCAAATAATTGTCCCTTGTTAGAAGCCAATTTTCTCAATGGACGAATATCATCTAATATCCATAATGCACGACCAAATGTAGCAATCACTAAATCAGCTTCTCTTTCTTGAATGGCCATATCATAAGTAGATACGGAAGGATAGCCATTTTTGAATTGTTGAAAATTAACGCCATTGTCTAAGCTGATGAATAATCCTTGTTCTGTACCAACAAAAATTAAATTGGGTTCAACTGGATCTTGAATCACACACAATGCATAACCCACTACTTTTTTCTCATCCACCATTCTTGTCCAAGTTTTTCCATAATCAGAAGTTCTATAAACGAATGGACGCATTTCACCTCTTCTATAATCGTTCACTACTACAAAAGCTTCTCCACTATTGTGCTTAGATGCTTTGATTTGTGGAACCCAAGCTCCTAAAGGCATTCCAGGTAACTTGCCTCTAAAGTTGGTCCAAGTTTTTCCGCCATCTCTGGTTAACTGAACATTACCATCATCGGTACCTACCCAAATAACACCTTGCTCTTTAGGGGAAGGTTCAATGGTTAAAATAGTACAGTGGTTTTCTGCACCAGTAATGTCAACAGATATTCCGCCGTTATTGCTTTGATCAATTTTTGCTGAATCATTGGTGGTAAGGTCTCCAGAAATTTGTTCCCAAGCAGCCCCTTTGTTGGTGCTCTTATTTACAAACTGACTACCATAATAAATGGTGGCTTTATCAAATGGATCTTGTGCAATCGCTGCATTCCAGTTAAAACGTTGTTTTACATTTTTACTAGGACGTGGAGGTCTAATGCTCCATTGTTCACCTGTTGCAATATTATAACGAGAAACACTTCCTCCTTGGCTCATGGTGTACACCCAATTTGGGTCTTCTGCATCGGGCATTACATCAAATCCATCTCCACCACTTACTCCTTGCCAAAATGCATTTCTGATTCCTGATCTTCTCCAAACATAAGCAGGACCATGCCAGCTACCATTGTCTTGCAAACCACCCATTACATTATAAGGAATTTGGTTGTCTACATTCACGTGATAGTATTGACCTAAAGGTAATTTTTCGTCGAACTGCCAAGTCTTACCACGATCGCGTGTAATTCCAATACCACCATCGTTTCCATCAATAATGAAATTGGCATCATAAGGATGAATCCACCATGCATGGTGATCAGGGTGTATACCACTGTACGGTATCACAGGCTTCCATGTTTTTCCTGCATCATCACTCACATTAATGACTTGATTGATATTGTAAATTCTATTTTCATTTTTAGTATCAACTGCGATGTCCTGAAAATAAAATGCACGATTGGTAACAACTGCAGGATCACTGTTTACGAGCTCCCATTTAAATCCACCATCATCCGATTTGTACAAACCATTTTTAGTGGCTTCAACCAACGCATATACACGGTTTGGATCTGTGCGAGCAATGCTGATACCGATACGGCCATAATCCCCCTCGGGTAAACCATGCTCCTTACCTAATTTGGTAAAAGATTTTCCACCATCCATGGTTACATAAAAACCACTTCCAGCACCACCACCTTTTAAACTCCAAGGAGTTCTTTTGTGCTCGTACATATTCACGAACAACTTATTGGGATTGGCTGGATCCATCACCATATCACCTACTCCACTATTTTGGTTAGTGTATAAAATTTGTTTCCATGTTTCACCACCATCGGTTGTTTTATATACGCCTCTTTCCGGATGATCTGCAAATGGATTACCCATGGCACCCACATATACTATATCTGGATTGGTTGGATCAATAATAATACGGTGAATATTGCGCGTCTTTTCTAAACCCATGCGCTTCCAAGTTCTTCCACCGTCTAAGCTTTTATAAATGCCTTCACCTAAGCTTATAGAGTTACGGGGATTTCCTTCTCCTGTTCCTGCCCAAACCACACTAGGATTAGATTGCACCAATGCAATAGCCCCAATATTTTGAATGGGTTGATCATCAAAAATAGGCGTCCATGAAGCACCCCCATTTTCTGTTTTCCAAACACCACCACTGGCAGTACCTAAAAAGATGATATTGGGATTGGTCCATACTGCATCAATAGCAGTAACACGACCACTCATTCCTGCAGGCCCGATATTACGAGGCTTCATGCTTTTAAAATGCTTGGAAAAATCTACCTGTTGCGCATACACACTGCATACAGCCGTGATTGCTACTAAGGCCAAGAGTAATTTTCTCATATTCAAGTTTAGTTTTAAGAGGGGGTAATTTCTGAAATAAAGCCCCAATTGCCAAAAACTAAGGATGAGTGGCTTATATTTATCGGTAGAAACAACGCCATTGAAAAACAATTTATCCCTAGATCAGAGCAGCTTTAAGATAGGCATATACGCTGCTATTGTTGCGTTTCTTACTTATACCATGATTTTTGGTTTTCGCAAATCCTTTACCGTGTGCACTTTCGACGGCATGGCTTATTGGGGTTTGGGGTATAAAACCTTATTGGTATTAAGCCAAATGATGGGCTATTTAATGGCGAAGTTTTACGGCATTAAATTTATTTCTGAATTAAAAAGATTGGGGCGCGATAAAATTGTCTTGGTCTTGGTAGGCATAGCCTGGTTGGCTTGGTTATTATTTGCCCTTGTGCCAGCTCCTTTTAATATAGTATTTCTTTTCATTAACGGCTTTCCATTGGGCATGTTATGG
The DNA here is from genome assembly GCF_051860225.1 of Sediminibacterium sp. GTDB lineage: Bacteria > Bacteroidota > Bacteroidia > Chitinophagales > Chitinophagaceae > Sediminibacterium. The sequence goes on along the minus strand of NZ_JBHYEI010000001.1, from coordinate 940,977 downwards.
GGCGTTATTTTCTCTTATATAGAGGGAAGGAAAACCACTGATTTTATTGGCGCAGCACTGGCAGTGAGCTTTATTTTTTCATCGGGTTTTGTGAAGTCGGTGGGAGGTTGGCTCATCATGCAATTTAATATGAGTGAATTCTGGGTGCCCTTTGCAACAGGCTTGGTATTTGCGCTACCCTTATTATTATTTATTTATTTGATGGAGCGGATTCCTCCGCCCACTCAAGAAGACATTGAATTGCGCATGCACCGAACGGCTATGAATGCGAAGGATAGAAAAAAATTCATCCAGCATTTTTTACCGGGCATTGTTGCAGCAGTATTGATTTATGCATTCGCCACCATCTTCAGAGATATCAGAGATAATTTTAGTGCAGATATGTGGAAGGAAATGGGTTACTTAAATCAACCAGCCATTTTTTCTAAAACGGAGACACCTATTACCTTAATTATTTTGGTGTTGATTGGAAGTATGGTGTTGATTAAAAATAGTTTCAAAGCATTTATGCTGGCACATATATTTATTGGATTAGGCTTTGTGGTAGCGGGTTTGAGCACTTGGTTGTTCAGTAAGGGATCCATTGCTCCCATTTGGTGGATGACATTGGTAGGGCTGGGTTTATACATGGTGTATATTCCTTTTAACTCTGTTTTTTTTGAACGCATGATTGCTGCATTCCGATTCACGGGCAATGCAGGTTTTTTAATTTATGTTGCAGACTCATTTGGTTATTTAGGAAGTGTAAGTGTTTTATTGAGCAAAGAAATTTTTAAAGTACAATTAAACTGGGTACATTTTTTTTCGAATAGTGTAATGTTATTATCAGTTGCAGGGGTATTGATTACCGGTTATTCAATGTATTATTTTTACCATAAGCAAAAAGCAATTCATGATTAGTTATAACCCAAAAGATTGGTTGCGTTTTATTTTTCAATTTGATAAAACTGACACGGCAAGACAGTTATTGCCATTGATTTTGGGTGTGGGTATTTTTTCTTGGGCAATCGTGTACATTGAAATCAACTATTTGCGATTGTCTAGTACCAACTATGCAAAGAATATTACTGTGATGCATAGCTTATTGGGTTTTGCCATTTCGATGTTATTGGTATTTAGAACCAATACGGCTTATGATCGTTGGTGGGAAGGCAGAAAGCTTTGGGGATCGTTGGTCAATAACAGCCGCAATCTCGCCTTAAAAATGAATAGTTTGCTGCCACAAGATGACGAAAAAAATAGGAGCTTTTTCAAAAAAATTATTCCCCTATTTGCATTCGAATTAAAAAACCATTTACTGAACGAAAAAACAAGACTGGAATTAGATGTACAACCGCATCCTGAAATCACCGGCTTCGATACCAGTAAACATATACCCAATCAAGTGGTAGCAGTTCTTTTGAATAAAGTTCATTTATTGAAAAGAGACCAAGTTATTACTGAATATGAACTCTTGTTCATTAATAATGAATTGCAATCCTTTATGGATATCTGCGGAGCTTGTGAAAGAATTAAGAACACCCCTATTCCTTATTCATATAGTGCATTCATCAAGAAATTCATTTTCTTATATATTGTAACATTGCCTCTTGGGTTTGCTTTAACCCTTGGCTATTTTACCATTCCTGCCACTTTATTTATTTCCTATGTATTGGCTAGTTTAGAATTGATTGCCGAAGAAATTGAAGATCCATTTGGCAACGACGACAATGATTTGCCAATGGAAAGGATTGCAGCGAATATTAATAAGAATGTACAAGATATCTTAGCATAGCACTAGCTTGCGTATACAAAAAAATAGGGCCGGATAAATCCGGCCCCTTCATTCTCAGTCTCACTATCCTGTCTTCTCGTTGTATTTTTTTTCTGCTTCAGCAGCTTTTTCAAAATCTAACACCACACCATTAATACAAAAACGCAAACCTGTTGGTGGAGGACCATCTTCAAAAACATGGCCTAAGTGTGATTTACAACGACCACATTGAACTTCGGTTCGCTGCATGCCATGCGAATTATCTGGTAAATAAATAATGGCTCCTTTAGAAAGTGGCTCATAAAAACTAGGCCAACCGCAGCCGCTATCAAATTTGGTATCGCTTTTAAATAGACCATTACCACATACTGCACAGTAGTAGGTTCCTACTTCTTTAAAGTTTTCAAACTTACTAGTCCAAGGACGTTCGGTACCTTTTTCTCTGGCAATGTAGTAAACCTCAGGAGAGAGTACTTTTTTCCATTCACTGTCTTTTACAGTCAGTTTTCCCTTTTCTCCTTTTGCAAAATAGGGGTTGTCTTTTTTGCTCATACTATCTTTAACAAGTTTGTTGCTTGAATTGTTCTGTGCCTGACAACTAACAAGGCTTAAAAGAACCAATAACAAAGTGGAAGTCCATTTCATATAAATAATTATTGTATTTAGCTAATCTACGTTTATATGACAGTTAAAGATTGCTCTTGTTTAGCTATAAGGTTTAAAAAAAGCCTAAAACCTATGATTTTAAAGTATTCAACCCATTTGTTAAAGGATTTTTAACAAGCCCTTTGTATATTTGTAATTCAAGCAAGCATCGAACCTACATGTTTAATATTATTTTATTCGGTCCTCCCGGAAGTGGCAAAGGAACGCAGAGCGAGAAACTAATCGAAAAATATGGTTTAAAACATTTGTCTACAGGAGATTTACTCCGTAGCGAAATAGCACGCCAAACTCCGCTGGGTCTTGAAGCAAAGAACTTAATGGACAAGGGCCAGTTAGTTCCTGATGAAGTTGTAATAGGCATGATTTCTTCTGCTTTAGAAGCAAATCCAGATGCAAAAGGCTTCTTATTTGACGGATTCCCTAGAACAACCGCCCAAAGTGAAGCTTTGGATAAATTATTAAAACTGAAACAAACGGAAATAGGGGTTTTACTAGCAATGGAAGTTTCAGAAGAGGAATTAGTAAAGCGTTTACTGAACCGTGGATTAACTAGCGGAAGAAGTGATGACACGAACGAAACGGTGATTAGAGCACGTATTGTTGAATACAAGCAAAAGACAACCGTTGTTGCCAACTACTATGAACAATTTGATAAAGTGGTGACTATCAAGGGAGAAGGAACCGTTGAAGAAATTTTTTCTGATCTTTGCAGCGAAATTGATAAAAGACTGTCTTAACTATAAGAACTGTTAAAGTTTATTTGACCAATAACCAACTGCTATACCCGTCCCGATAATCTCGGGACGGGTTTTTTTATCTCCCAACAAATAAAGCTATCAATCGTTAGCTTTGCAACGAAACGAAGCAGAACCATATGTATACAGTAGAAAACTATTTAATGGGCCAATGGGTAAAAGGCGAAGGGGACGGACAATTGTTATATAATGCCGTTACTGGAGACCCAATTGCAAACGCTACCTCTAAAGGATTAGACTTTGGAGCTGCCCTTCATTATGCTCGAAGCAAGGGTAATCCTGCCCTAAGAAAAATGAGTTTTCACGAAAGGGGGTTAATGTTGAGAGCATTGGCCATTTATTTAAGAGAACATTTAGAAGAATTATATACTATTAGCTACCAAACAGGGGCCACCAAAGCAGATAGCTGGGTAGATATTGAAGGAGGGATAGGCAATTTATTTTCCTATGCTTCTTTAAGAAGGAAATTACCAGACACGCCTTATTGTTTAGATGGAGAACACCATCCATTGGGAAAAGCCAATACATTCATGGGGCACCACTTATTGATTCCTAAAGAAGGGGTAGCAATACATATCAATGCATTTAACTTTCCAGTTTGGGGTATGTTAGAAAAAATAGCGGTGAATTTATTAGCAGGTGTTCCAGCCATTGTAAAACCAGCTACTGTTACCTCTTATTTAACAGAAGCTGTTGTAAAGCGAATTATTGCATCGGGTATATTGCCAGATGGCGCATTGCAATTGATTTGTGGGAGTGCTGGTGATTTATTAGACCATGTACAATCACAAGATGTAGTAACATTTACTGGTTCTGCTACAACAGGATTATTATTAAAATCAGGCAAAAAAATATTAGCGGAAAATGTACCCTTCACTATGGAGGCAGATTCATTAAACTGTATTGTATTAGGCGAAGACGTAACACCTGAAATGCCAGAGTGGGATATTTTTATTAAAGAAGTAAGAAGAGAAATCACCACCAAATCAGGGCAACGTTGTACAGCGGTTAGAAGAATTTTTGTTCCTGAAAATAAAATTGAAGGAGTTCAAAAAGCACTAAGTAGTGCACTTGCTCAAAATGTAATTGGCAATCCGTTGAATCCAAAAGTAAGAATGGGTTCATTGGCTGGAGAATCTCAGCGTAAAGAAGTAAAGGCTCAAGTTGCAAAACTGTTAGAAACTTCTAGTATTTTATACGGTTCATTAGACTCGGTAGAAGTATTAGACGCAGATCCTGTAAAAGGCGCATTCGTAAGTCCATTATTATTATTGAATGAGAATCCTTTTGGTAATTCAAGTGTTCATGAAGTGGAAGCATTTGGACCAGTAGCCACATTAATGCCATATAAACAAACAGAAGAAGCCATTTCATTGGCCAAATTAGGAAAGGGCTCATTGGTGAGCAGTATTGTTACAGCTGACCCAAAAATTGCAACAGAATATGTTATTGGCGCAGGCAATTATCATGGAAGAATATTGGTATTGAATGAACAATGTGCAAAAGAAAGTACGGGACATGGTTCACCATTGCCCTTATTGGTACATGGAGGCCCTGGAAGAGCAGGTGGTGGAGAAGAAATGGGGGGATTAAGGGGCGTTAAACATTATATGCAGCGAGTAGCCGTGCAGGGTTCGCCAGATATGATTACTGCTATCAGTAAAGTTTATCAGCCTGGTGCAACAGGAAATACCAACACCATTCACCCCTTTAAAAAATATTACGAAGAGCTTTCAGTAGGTGATCAATTAATCACCGAAAAAAGATTAATTACAGCAGAAGATATCAATGCTTTTGCCGATTTAAGCGGTGACCATTTTTATGCGCATATAGAAGGCACTGATTTCAATGGCACCATGTTTGAGCGACAAGTTGCACATGGTTATTTACTCATGAGTATGGCAGCAGGATTATTTGTAGACAGCTATGAAAAAAACCCTGTACTATTGAACTATGGTATTGACGAATTGCGTTTTACCAAACCGGTATATCCGGGAAGCGAAATGCATATTCGATTTACCTGCAAAGAAAAAATTAGGCAAGAGAAAAAAGAACCAACTGATATAGACAAGGGTATTGTTAAATGGTTGGTAGAAATGATTGATGAAAGCAATGAATTAACTGGCATAGCAACCATCTTAACCATGGTAGCAAAAAAACCTAACGCATAAAATCATCTGTATGATAGAGCATATTAAAGAAGGATTTGTAAAAGTAGACCGTGAACACGGAATCGCTACCATCGAATTTTTTCATCCACAAAGCAATTCATTGCCAGGAAAAATATTAGAAACTCTAGCAAAAGAAATATATAGTGAAGGCCTCAACCCAGACACCAAAGTAATTGTGTTGCGTTCTGGAGGTGAAAAAGTATTTTGTTCTGGCGCATCATTTGATGAACTATCTATGATTTCTTCTGAGGAAGCAGGTTTGAAATTTTTCAGCGGATTCGCCCATGTAATAAATGCCATGCGGACTTGCGGAAAAATTATTATTGCAAGAATTCAGGGTAAATGTATTGGGGGTGGAGTGGGGCTGGCTGCTGCTGCGGATTATGCTATTGCATGCGAAGGCGCCGATGTTAAATTAAGCGAATTAGCAGTAGGAATAGGGCCATTTGTTGTAGGACCTGCTGTCGAAAGAAAAATTGGTCTATCTGCATTCTCACAATTGACCATTGATGCGGTAACTTTTAGACCAGCAGACTGGGCTAGAAGAAAAGGGTTATTTGCAGAGTTACATCCAGATGTGGCAGGTATGGACGAATCAATTATTAGACTATCTACTACATTATCTCACTCCAATCCAGCTGCTTTGCATGAGTTAAAAACTATTTTCTGGAAAGGAACGGAACACTGGGATGAACTATTGAAAGAAAGAGCAGCCATTAGTGGTAGACTTATTTTAAGCGAACACAGCAAAGCCTTTATTCAACGATTTAAACAGAAACTTTCTTAAAGTGGTGAACTAAATGACTTTTGCTTTTTTAATAGTAAATATACGGGCGATATTAAAACCAAAATGGATATCGCCTTTTCCCCATTGACCATCTGTTTCATGAATAAAAGTTCTTTCTGTCATACCGGTAGAATTGGAGAAATGCATTTGAAATACATGCCCACCTGTTTCTATGTCTACCCCAATTGAAAGACTATTATAATAACCATTTAACTGTTGAAACTGGTAATAATATTCGCCAGTAATATTTACTCTTCTACTGATTCTGATTCTGGTAGCAATACCTAATGAGAAAAGATCATTGGGGTCGGTTGCTAAAGGAACATTATTATAATGAACCATGGTTGGCGTTAGCTGCAATGAAAAATAGTCATTGAATTTTTTAGCAATTAAAATTTGATTAAAATAACTAAATCGATCGGTGTAATAAAATCCTGCGCCAGCAGGATTATCAATTGTTTTCCAAATAACTCCTCCTGCATAGCTTATTGATAAAGGCATATTAATCTTACCAGTGCTTTGTCTTAATATTCTATACTTCACAAAACCGTCATATTGCTTTAGGTAAGTACTTCTTCCTATTCCAACCATTAATCTGCTATTAATACCATAATCTAATCCCATTCGCATGGAAGCCTGATCTAATCCAAATAAATTGTATCCGCCAGTATTAAGTCTACCAAAACGATGATTGATTTTTACATCTAACAACCCAGCACCGATATTTTCAATTGAATGTCCATTTACAATACGAGTGGTCTTAAATATTGCTGTGGTAATATCAGTAATGTTTTTTTCTTTTTCCTTTTCTTCTTTTTCCTGCATTTTAAATAAATCAACTTCTTGTGCTTCAAGCGCAACGGTACTTAAAATACAAATAACCAGAAAAAAGACTTGTCTTAGATTCAATTTCATAGCCCTATTTTAAAAATTACAATTGATTTGAATATTAGCTTCAGGAGCAATTTTTTCGCCGATATACGAACCACTGATTTTATAGTCAGCTAGTTTTACACTGAAATCACTCTTTAAAATTGCTTTACCAGATTTAACAGTAATAGTACCTGGGGTTTGAATTTTTTGATCAACGCCATGAATAGTAAGTACTCCATCAGCTATTACTTTATAAACCCCATCTACAGTAAAATTAACAGTAGCAATATTGGTGATATATCCTTTAAAACTTGCTTTAGGAAATTTGGTACTCTCTAAATAATTCTCATTAAAATGATCTTCCATTAACTGGTTTTCGAATCGAAAACCTTTTACTAGTAAGGCAAAAACAATTTGTCCATTAGAAGGAAGCATTTTACAATCAACCTGATTATTCACTGCTTCAATTTTTACTAACCCACCTGTTGCATTAAATTTTGCAACTCCAGATTTAGTAGATAACAATGATTGAGCGCTCACACAATGAGCTGAACTCATCAACAAGAATAAAAAAAGATATTTTCTCATAAACTAATTTTTAATTTGAATAAATGCATCCGTGATTACCACATCACTGGTAAATCCAATGCATACTCCTTTAATGTTAATTTTTTTATTAACCTCAACAGTATTATTTGCTTCTTTTAATGTGCAGAAAACTGCAGAAAAATCGTTGGCGCCATCAATAGTAATAGTAGTATTACCCTCTTGATTCTGACCAACCTCTTTCACAAATCCTTCTACCAATAATGCTTGGTTTAAATATTTAGTATTTGCTTCAGACTCATTGTTATTATAGGCACTTACCAGCTCCACTGCACTAATAGCAATCGCTTTCTCGTCGTTTATATTTCTTTTGTATTGTGCAGCATAAATAAATACATAATAAAGTATTGCAGCGACAATTAAAACAATAGAACTAATTATTATTATCCATTTTTTCATAGAAGATATTTAGTTGTTTAACATACCCGCATTAATCCAAACTTGAAATTTTGAAATATCACAAGCCGATAATTTTCCTCCTCCTTTTGGCATAGCAGAAGCTTGTCCATTTTGAATAATAGAGTTCATGAACTTACCACCCAACACCGAGGCCCTAACACCTGCGTAATTATCCAGAACAATTCCAGCGCCAGCTGCAGCTGTTCCACCATGACAACTATTACATGAAGCATTTAAAATGGGCATTAAGCTGGTACTAAATTTTATATTAGTTGTATCACATGTTGCAACAGCTGGATATACTAACTCGGCCTTATCATAATAACAAGCAGAAAAAAGTAATAAAGTAAAAAATAATAAAAACAAACTTCGCATAATTAAATTTTTATTGAGGCATACCTGCATTAATCCATTTTGTCATTTGCTTAATCTTACAAGCATCCATTGGATTGCCAATTGGCATTCGTTTAGCAGCAGGCAAACTAGGGGCATGATTAATGGCATCTAAGAATAATTGTTTATTTGCATTGATGTATGATTGTGTTGCAGCAAGTGTTCCTAAATAAACATTGCCCGAACCCGGAGCAACACCATGACAACCGTTACAGTTATTAGACAAGATGGTTTGAACAGAGGTAGTATAAGTAAACTTGGTAGTGTCACAGCTATTGACACAGTTGGTATTTAAAGCGCCTTGGTCTATCCATTTTTTTATTAAACTTATTTGTGCAGTACTCAAAGCAGGATAACCTCTTGGGGGCATTTCGCCTTTTGTAATTTCTTTATAGTATTTACTATTGGCTGCATCCCTAGGTTTAATGCCTTTCATGATTGAAGTATAATCGGTTGTTTGAACCCCGTCTGCTCTTGTATTGGCATTATGACAACCAGCACTGGCGCAGTAACTAACATAAAGAGGAAGGATATCATTTTGAAAACATACCGTATCAGAAACTGTAGTGCCTCCACCTGTTACTCCACCTTGTACAACAACTGGTGTAGGATTAATTGCAGAATTTAAAAATTCATGCTTACAAGCCAACAAGAATATTGTGGCCATTAAACTCGAAATTATTAGCTTTTTCATAATAGTCAATACACTATTATTGAAAAAGGGGTTGCCTCAAAAAATTATTTTTTTTGCTTGAAAATTGGCATGCGCAAATTAAAATACAGAGCAATAGTTCCAAGTTTATTGTGTCCTTCGCCCAGTTCTTCTAAAGGAAGCTTAAACATTGGTTCAATTTCTAGAACTAGATTTCGCTTTGTCTTAACAGATAAACCCGCACCAATAGTAAGGTTATTTAAAATATGCGACTCGCCAGCATCATCTGTATCATTGGCACTATTCCAAAGCAAAGGAGTATTTCCATTTAACAATAAATCATAGGTATATTGTTGTTTTATAAAAAACAAAGAAGACAATCCTACAGAAGAAATAAAGGAAACTTTTTTACTAGGCTGAGCAGTATATCTTAGTGATAGTGGCACTTCAAATACATGCAAATTGCCTTTCACATTTCTTAATTCTAAACTAGTATAACTGGGTAAATTAGGCGATGGCTTATACAAATACCCATCACCAGAAGCATTTACAGGGGTATAATTATACAACAAACCCGATCTGATACGCCATTTAGGAGATAACTGGTAATTGATTCCTACTCCTATCGTAAACCCAGGTTGATACAATGGTTGCACATTGGCCAATAGAAAATCAGGTGCAACGGTTAAATTCCATTCCCACTTAGAAGGTTTCTTTTCAGTAATTTCATTATTGATTTGCGCAATACTTGTATCCTCAGCTATTGGATTTTTACTTTCAACCTTTGAAGCTGTTGAATCAGTATGCATATTTACAAATTCATGCTTTACAGAATCTACTGTCTCTACCTGTTTTTGATGATTTTGATCGGGCACAATTGCTTGTAAATGCTTATTAGGATCACTATTTTCACTATTTTGTAAAGGTTCTTCTGTTGATTCAAATTTGGTTGCTGATTTAGATTCTTTATTTACTACAATTGGTGCTCTATTACCAGTGTAGTCGTTTTTATTTACAACAGACTTAACTGTATCAGCTGATTTTTTCCCTGTAAAGTATTTAGTAGCTCCTGTAATCAATAATCCGGCCATTAAAAAAATAAAGAACCAAAAAATAACAGGTCTTTTTTTTCTTTTTTGAGGCATTTCTAAATCTAATAATTCCTGCATCTTGTCCCAATTAGTAGAATTACTAATGGCGTCATCTGCTTCTTTTTCAAAAGCATTCTTGGCAAGATCTTCTATTGATTTTGAGTAGAATTTATCCATTCAATTTGCTTTTAGATGACAACAATAATTGTAAATGACGCTTGGCTTTAAATAAATTAGATTTAGAAGTTCCCTCATTAATGCCTAACAAGCTGGCAATTTCTTGATGAGTGTATCCATCAATGCAGTGCAAACAAAAAACAGTTTTATAACTTAAGGATAAACTCATTACCATTTGTATGATTTCTTGGTATCCCAATTTTTGAATAGATTCTTCATTAATTGCAGGTTCATATTGATTATGTTCGGTTATTTCCTCTAACGAAACAGTACTTGAAAAATATTTTCTAGAATAGTTAATACAATTATTAATTAATACTCTTTTAGACCAGCCTTTGAAAGCGCCTTCTGAAACAGCATAATTATGAATATCGTATTGTGCAATATTTTTAAATATTTTCATGAAGCCATCCATGACCAAATCTTCTACTAAGTTTACCTCATTTGCATACCTCTTACAAACAGTATAAGCATATCCTTGCAACCACTCATAAAGATCCCTTTGGCTTTGTCGATTATTATTTCGACAGCCATCAATTATATGCCTAATTTGCTCATCAGATAAACTCAAGCCTTGCTAATAATTAATCTATTCTGTTAATAATACAGCAAAGTTAGCATTCCGGTTGCCTACACTAAATATAATTTTGGCTGGAAATCAACGTATAACACCTGCAGCCCAACTAATTCCATAGGTTGCTTTGAGGTATTTTGCACGTAATTGAATCAGCTTCTCGGCAGTTTCAATTACTTTGTTTTCGCGAGTGTTCAGTAAAAACAAAGAGCTCTCCCCATTTTGGAATCGGAGGCTTTCCGCTTTTAACAAGGCCGTAAAACCGTTGTATGCTTGTTGTGCAGCCGCTATTTGTTCTTTTAAGAGTAAAGACTCTGCGTAGTAATTTCTGATCTTATTTGCCGTTGCCCATTGCTTAAGATTCAGCTCATAATTGGTTTCCGCAATTTTTAATTTTGCCTGTTTATAAGAGCCTTGTCCTTCGCGCAAGAAAATGGGTATTTTAAACTGCACTCCCCACACATAATTATTTTGTAGAAATGCACCGCCAAAATCTTTGAGCACATTGTATCCTCTATTTAAAATATTGGCTTTGATATTTAAAGAAGGTAACAAAGATTGAAGTTTTAATTTTCTTTCTACTTCAAGTGCATCTAACTCAAAAGCCAAACTTCTTAAACTGGGATTCTCTAAATTGGCCCTGTTGATTATATCATCTGGCTTATCAACCGTTAAATACATTTGAAACTGAACAGTATCAGGCACAAATTTTTCATTTAACAAATAAGCTGCATCATTTTCATTCCATAAAAAATTCGCTAATTCTAGTTGTGCGGCAGTTAATTTTACTTTAGCATCAGCTTGTAACATTTGAAACTGCTGCACTTGTGTAAGCGCTTCAATAGTATCAATCAATGCCCTATCTCCATTTTGATAAGCTAATTTAACCAGTCTAAAACGGTCTAAACTTACTTGCAAAAACTGTTTGTAAATACTATATAGTTTATAAGATCCAGCCCACTGCCAATATGCATTATATGCATCATACAGTAAGTCGTTCTGCATCTTCAATCGATCTTGTTCGCTTTGCTTGGTAAACAAAGTAGCTTGTTGCAAATTGGCCCTTCGTTGATCAATTAATAAGCCTTTTAATAAGGGCATTTCTAAACCCAAATAGCTACTTTGCCCTCGAGTAACTTGATTATTAAGAAACAAACCACCATTGTCTTCAAGTCCTGCCTTTATATCTAATCCCCCCAATTTAGTAGGAACTTTAAATTCAGGATTCGTATAGAAATAGTAATTCTTTCCATCAAATGTTTTTCTGCTGGCTTCCATTTCAATGGTGGGATCAAAACCACCTTTCGCGCTTAACAACGCAGCATTTGCTTTATCTACTTTTATATCAGCTTGCTTAGCAATAGGATGAAATGACCTAACCTGTGATATAAAAGCATCAGGGGTCAGTATTTGTGCATTTAACTGAACAGCCAAATTACAGCAAAAAATGAAGAGCATTTTTTTCATGGCTATTTCCCTTTTTTATCTTTTAAATCATTGCCTTGCATAGGCTGGTAATACTCTGGAGGGAATCCATTGATATTTCGCCATAATTCATATCCAATAGGTACATCTTTTAATAATGCAATTCCATTTGCACCGCCACCCATTCTTAATTGTCTTGGCCAAGGTTTTTCTCCAGGATCTTCAACCACTAGTAACCTGAATTTTCCATTATTACTTACAGAAGTTTCTACCGCAGCAACTCTACCACCAAAAGTTCCGTAGGAAGCAGCAGGCCATCCTGTGAATACAATTGCAGGAAACCCATCAAAAACAAATCGAATTTTTTGACCAATTGCCAATAAAGGCAAGTCCATGGGATCTGCAAATAATTCAACTGCATATTTAATTTTATCTGGAACAATTTCAACAATCATATCACCCTCTTTTACCATTTCGCCAATACCAGCTTTACGAGCTTTGGTAATTTGGCCGTCTTGCGGAGCAGTAATATAATAGAGCTTATTACGAATATCATAATTGCTATAGGCATTCTGCAATTTTGCTACATCTGCTTCGCCAGTTGCCATATTAGACAATGATCCAAATTGCTCCCCTTGTGCTTTTGCAATTTTATCTGTGTATTCTTGAATTGTCCCATTCTTTTCTATACGAATGGCAGTTAATTCCTGTTTGGATTGCAAAAACTTATTCTCAGCACTGATTTTTTTAGCCATTGCATTTTGGAAAGTAACTTTTCTTCTTTCGAAATCTACCAAAGAAATGACCCCACTATCCAACATATTTTTAGCAGCATCAATCTGTCTTTTCGCTACAGCTACTTCATTCATGACAGCACCTAAATCAATACTATCACTGATTACTTTTAAGTTTTGTTGGCGAAGTTTTACATCTAACTGATCTAACTTCAAATCTCGAGCTTCTTCCAAAGCATTGATTTGAGAAACAGCAGTTGCTGCTTTATTACCATAGCCTTCTACGGCAATTTGTTTTGCATCAATTTGTTTCTTAGTCCTATTAAGTAATTGAGGATCAAAATAATCTGTTTTTACCTCCCCAATTTGCATAATGGTGTCGCCTTTTTTTACAAAATCGCCTTCCTTTACATACCACTTTACTACACTACCAGCAAGAATGGTATTCAATTCTTGTGGACGATCCTCTTGTCTTAATGCAGTAACCGCGCCCTTGGCTCTTATATTTTGGGTCCAAGGCAAAAACAACACTACAACCAATAATATCAAAGAAGCCCATAGCCATTTCTTAACATTATTCTTATTCTGTATTCTATAAATATGCTGGTAAGAGTGAACTGGACTATTCTCTAAAGCATCTTCTATTACAGTACTGATAAATTTATTACTGTCCATAATTTTCATTTAAAAGTGGAGCAATAGTAGACCAATTACCAGATGCTTTAACAAAGCCATCTTTTAGGTAAATAATCTTGTTACAGCGAGCTGCAATTTCAACATCATTTGTTGCAATAATAACTGTTGCATTCTCTTCTGAAAATATATAGTCTTGAATATTTCGCTTATACGTTTTCTCTAAAAAATTAAGTGGCTCTTCTAATAATAAGAGTCTTTTCTTACCTAATAGTGCTCTCAACAATAAAATATCTTGGCGTATTTTACTATTCAATCGCTTTCCAGTTGGATCTAAAATAGTGTCATACCCTTTTGGTACACTCTGAACAAAAGAGGTTAATCCGCATTTATTTACCAAATCTGTTACTTCTTCATAACTAATTTCTTCACTGCCCATGGTAATATTTTCCCAAATGGTTCCGTGAAAAATATCCTGTTGGCTCAGTAATATTCCCGTTTGAGCTCTAACAGAATTTAAATTATAGTTCCCCATTGGCATGCCATCTAATAAAATGGATCCAGTAAAATTATTAAACGCCCCTGTCAGTAATCTTAAAATAGTAGACTTTCCAGATCCAGATTCACCCATTAAACAAACTTTATCACCTGGGTCTATATTTAAATTCAATCCTTCTAAGGCTTTTGAGTTATTTCCATAGGTAAATCCTACATTTTCAAATAATAATGATACTCCCTTATTGGTATCTGCCAATTTTACAGTGCCATGTTTTTCTATTTCACTTTCGGTTATTTTACTCAATTTCTCAACCGAAGTAAGCAAATCATACACTTTATCCATATTCAAAATCAGCTTCTCAACTGAAGCAATAATGCTTAAGATTACTATATCAGCAGCAATAAATTGACCAATATTAATTTGCTGATCTACTAATAATATAGCCCCAACTATTAACATAGCTGCGGTTATAACTACTTTAAATAAAATAAGACTCCAGTATTGGGTAAGAAGTACTTTAAAATAACTGGTTCTAGCATCTAAGTATTTAGTTACAATTCCATCTGTCTTTCGAATATTGAGCTTAGTACCTCGTGAATATTTAAATGATTTAATTACTCTTGCCATTTCTTCTAGCCAAGCAGCAGTAGCAAATTTTTGATCACTTGCTTCTATACTAGCCTGAAATCCGGCTGGCAAAGTATATCGCATGATTAAGTATACGATTAAGGTAAGTACCGCTCCAAACCCAATAAAAACGGGGTGATACATGGAAAGCAAAATCAGACCGAAGAAAATCTGAATAATAGCAGCAGGAACATCTAAGAGTAATTTCTCAACCGCTTTTTGCAATGAGACGGTATCAAAAAATCGATTAACTAATTCAGGTAGATAGTAGGCGTCTAATTTTTCAATATTCATTTTTGGTAACCGATCCGCAAACTCTAAGGAGTAACGAACAAATAATTTTTGCTGGATTTTTTCAGTTACTTGTAACTGTCTTACTTGTAAAAGTCCATAAATTAATACAGCAGCAACCACCAAAATAATTAGTATGACTATTGAGGTAGACAAAGAACCAGCCATTACGAATCCAATAATAGTTTGAATACCTAAAGGCATCGCTAGACTAAGAATTCCTGCAAGTATAGCAAATGCATATATGGAGGAAACATCTTTCTTGTCTAGACTTAAGAGCTCCAAGATCTTTCGAGCAGCTCCCATGGGTGAAACAGCATTCTTATTTTTTTCCATTGCGGGCAAATATTACAAGTATTGTACCTAAAGTAGGTTTAAAGTCAATAAGCTTTTGTGAAAGTAATCTTCTGGATATTCCTAATATGAATAATTCAGCTAAAACTTTCATTATAAATCATCAAATTCATAAATATCATCTATATGAGTGCCAGCGCTTAACTCATAAATTGGTTTAACAATGCCATCATGTAGGTCGTACACCCAGCCATGCAGGTCGGGTGCTTGTCGCTCTTTCCATGATTTCTGAATAATGGAGGTTTTGGCTAAATTTAAGACTTGCTCTTGAACGTTTAGTTCAATCATTCGATTCAATTGGGCATCTTCATTTTCAATTGCATCAATTTCGTCTCGATGAAAACGATGTACATCTTTAATATTTCGAATCCATTTGTTAATAATTCCAAAATTATGGTTAGTCATGGCTGCTTTTACTCCTCCACAACCATAATGACCACATACAATGATATGCTTCACTTTTAAAACCTCAACGGCATATTGTAAAACACTTAATAAATTAAGATCAGTATGAATGACCATATTAGCGATATTCCGATGTACAAATATTTCTCCAGGTTGTGTTCCAGTAATTTCATTTGCAGGTACCCTACTATCGCTACAGCCAATCCATAAAAAATCAGGCGACTGAACATCAACCAAGCGTTTAAAATAATCTGGATCGTCTTGTAATTTTTCTTTCGCCCAAGCTTTATTTTCTAGTAGTAAACGTTCATAAGAATTCATAAATAAAGATTATGGCTGTTTAAATAATAAATGGGTGGGTTGATAATTTCCTTTTTTGATAGAAACAGAAATACCTCTTGAGGGGGCAATACTGATAAAATCATTGATCTCTTCTATGATATCCTTATCAATAAAATCTGCTCTGGTAGCATCAATAATTACGTTTGAATTGGGAGGAAAAGACTCTAGGTGTTTTTTAACGATGGGCTTATTCAAAAAGGAAACATCTTTTCTTAATCGGATTAAAAAATTATTATTATCACTTGCTACCAATATGGCCGATCTAAAATTACTCCTAACTAAATAGAATAAGCTTACTAATATACCAATTACTATACCTGTAAGCATGTCAGTAAATAAGATCGATAGTACAGTTGCCAAAAAGGGCATGAACTGATCCAAGCCTTTGGCATAAATAGCTTTGATTTCATTAAAGTTGACCAATTGAAATCCAGTGTATAATAAAACAGCTGCAAGAGCAGACAAAGGAATTTTACTCAAGACAGCAGGAATAAATATCACACAGAATAGCAACAAGATTCCATTAAAAATGGTAGAAAATTTTGATTTTGCACCTGATTTCACATTTACCGAACTTCTAATAATTACAGAAGCAAGTGGCAGCCCGCCTATTAAGCCTGATAAAATATTTCCTATCCCTTGTGCTTTCAATTCTTGGTTAGTTGGAGTGATTCTTTTTAAAGGATCTAATTTGTCAACTGCTTCAATAGCCAAAAGTGTTTCT
The DNA here is from genome assembly GCF_051860225.1 of Sediminibacterium sp. Classification (GTDB taxonomy): domain Bacteria; phylum Bacteroidota; class Bacteroidia; order Chitinophagales; family Chitinophagaceae; genus Sediminibacterium. Next base: position 924,046 of record NZ_JBHYEI010000001.1, on the reverse strand, counting down.
AAACTTGCTATAACTGCTAACGAAAAAGCAGTTACCCAAACAGAGGGATTGGTTATATGATTAAATTGAGGTAATGTAAAAAAAGTAAAGAAATCAGTAAAACTTTTTGCTATTGGGAGATTGACCAAATGCGAAGGAGCTAAGATAAATTCTGATCCGAAAAAGGGTAGAAAATAAGTGAGTGAAAGTGCTATTAAAACAACCAATAATGGACCCGGTAATCCCATAGAGAAATTATTCTTTTTAACCAGTTTGCTTTGCCAAATCAATAAAGTAAAAAGACTTATCAATCCAATGATAAATGCAGAAGTATTTATTGAAGTAAATGCATAAGAAATCTCCGTAAAAGTATTGTGTTGGTCGTTTTGTAAAAATCCTTCATCGCCTTCAAAGTCTGCATCATAACCTAAAAAATGAGGCACTTGTTTTAATATCAAAATCAGTCCAATTGCCATAACCATTCCTTTGATTACTGAATTAGGCACATAATGTGCAATTACCCCCGCTTTTAAATAACCAAAAATTAGCTGGAAAACACCTGCTAAAACAACCGAAACTAAGAAGGCTTCGAATGAACCAAGATTACTAATTCCAACTACAACTATTCCTGTTAAAGCAGCAGCTGGCCCCGAAACACTCAGTTGTGATCCGCTTAAAAAACCAACAACAATTCCACCTACAATACCAGCAATAATACCTGAAAACAAAGGTGCCCCAGAGCCTAAGGCAATTCCTAGGCAAAGGGGCAGCCCGATCAGCAATACAACAATAGAAACTAAAATATCTGATGCTGTATGCTGTAGATTTTTTTTCATTTTAAATATTTAATCCGCCACAGACGCTGATCACTTGACCCGTAATATACGAACTCATATCACTTGCTAAGAATAAGGTAGTATTGGCAATTTCTTCTGCTTTTCCAAATCTTCCCAAAGGAATCTTTTGTAAAAATTGAGTGGCACCTTCCCCATCTTTTAAATAGTGTGTCATATCTGTTTCAACAAACCCAGGTGCAATGGCATTGCAACGAATATTTCTTGAACCTAGCTCTGCTGCAATAGATTTGGTAAACCCTATGATACCTGCTTTGCTTGCAGCATAACTACTTTGACCAGCATTGCCTCTAATCCCAATTATTGAACTCATATTGATGATGCTACCTTGCTTTGCTTTCATCATAGGACGAATTACTTGCTTGGTCATATTATAAATACTCTTCAAATTAATATCAATCACTTCATCCCATTGCTCCTCTGTCATACGCAACAGCAAATTGTCTTTTGAAATACCGGCATTGTTGACACAAATATCGATGGCACCAAATTCTTTTACCGTATCATTTACTAAAGTTTCGCAGTCAGCAAAAACACCTGCATTGCTTTTTACGGCTTTAACCCTTACCCCTAATGCTTCTATTTGTGAAGCTAATGCAGCAGCTTTTTCTGCACTGCCATCACTTACATACGTAAAAACAATATGACTTCCTTGCTCTGCTAATTTTAATGCAATAGCTGCTCCTATTCCACGAGCCGCTCCAGTTACAATAGAAACTTTTCCTTCTAACAATTTCATTTGATTCAATTAATATAGTCTACAAATAAAAACTTTTTATTTCATCTATGAATATACGCTCATTACTTAGCCTAGGCACTTTATGCTGACCACCTAGTTTGCCTTTCTGCTTTAGCCAGTTATTAAAAGAGCCAGGACTTAACACTTGAACCACAGGCATAGAAAGCGCAATATCCTTATACCGTTTGGCTTCATAATCACTGTTCAAACTTTTTAAAGCAGCATCCAATTCAAACACAAATGAGTCAATAGAATTAGGTTTTTGCTCAAATTCAATCAACCATTCATGTGCACCCTGATTTTGTTCTCCAAAATAAATAGGTGCTGCAGTATAATCACTTACCAATAAACCCGTTTTTTCGCAAGCAATTGCAATTGCCTTATCTGTATTGTCTGCAATTAATTCTTCGCCAAAAGCATTGATATATTGTTTAAGTCTACCAGTAACTTTAAGTTTAAACGGAAATTTGCTTACAAACTGCACGGTGTCTCCTACTAAATAACGCCATAATCCACCATTAGTGCTAATCACCAACGCATAATTCTCACCAACCACCACGTCTTTTAACCCAATTGTTTTGGGATTAGGTTTTCCATATTCTTGAACAGGCATGAATTCGTAAAAAATACCATTTTCAGTAAATAACAACATACCCTCTTCTTCGGGAGAAACCTGGGCAGCAAAAAATCCTTCACTGGCATTATACATTTCTAAGTAACTGCAACCTTCTCCGATAAGCTGCTGAAACTGCGATTTGTAAGGCGTGAAAGAAACCCCACCATGTATATACAACTCCAAATTAGGCCATACTTCTTTTAGTGTTTGTTTGCCAGTAATAGCCAAAATCCTTTTGATTAGAATCAACGTCCAAGTAGGAACACCTGAAATAGAAGTTACATCTTCATTAATCGTATGCTGGGCAATTTTTTCAATCTTTTCTTCCCACTCGTCCATTAAAGCAATGGAGAGTTCCGGAGTTCTAATCCAATTAGCCCAGATAGGTGTATTTTGTAATAAAACTGCACTTAAATCGCCAAATTGAATGTCTTCGTTCAGTTGACTAATTTGATGACTTCCACCAATTACCAAGCCCTTTCCAGTTAATAAATCACTTTCTGTCCTGCTATTATAGTACATCGTGAGCACATCTTTTGCACTCTGAAAATGACAATCTTCTAAACTTTCCTGAGTAATAGGAATAAATTTACTTTTATCATTTGTGGTGCCACTACTTTTGGCAAACCAATTAATGGGAGTATTCCAAAGCACATTCTCTTCACCCGCCATGATGCGGTCTATATAAGGCTTTAGGTCTTCGTATTCATGAATCGGGACCGCTTCTTTAAACTTTCTAATATTGAAAAGTTGATTGAAACCGTACTTCCTACCAAACTCAGTGTATTGCCCGTGGGTGATTAAATCTTGGAGTACTTCACGTTGGGATGCAATAGGCTCATTTACCCATTGTTCTATGCGCCAATGCCTTATTCGGGCCAAACGAGATATTGCAGGACTTAATAACTTCATAGGTTTTGTTCGCTATTTTCCTTTGCCATATCAATAATCCAATCTTTTCGTTTTAATTCAAAATTAGTTCCTAAATAGAGCCTGCGGACTTGCTCATCTTCGGCTAACTCTTCTGCAGTGCCATGCTTAAAGATTTTACCTTCAATTAATAGGTAGGCCCTATCACAAATGGAAAGGGTTTCATTCACATTATGATCGGTAATTAGAATACCAATATTCTTATATTTTAACTTTGCAACAACAGCCTGTATATCTTCAACAGCAATAGGATCAACACCTGCAAATGGCTCATCCAATAAAATAAATTTTGGATCAACTGCTAATGCACGGGCTATCTCAGTTCGTCTTCTTTCTCCCCCACTTAAGCTATCACCGTTATTTTTCCGAACATGATGGAGATTGAACTCGTCTAATAGAGACTCCAATTTCTGATGTCTTTCTGCCTTTGTTAAAGTGGTCATTTCTAAGACCGCCATGATATTATCTTCAACGGTCAATTTTCTAAATACACTGGCTTCCTGAGGCAAATATCCAATACCCATTTGAGCCCGTTTATACATAGGCAATTTGGTAATATCCTGATCGTTTAAGAACACACTGCCTTCATCGGGTTTAATCAACCCAACCACCATGTAAAAACTGGTAGTTTTGCCAGCACCATTAGGGCCCAACAAACCCACTATTTCTCCTTGCTTTACGTTTACAGATACGTTATTCACAACGGTCCTGCCCTTGTAACTTTTGTAGAGGTTATTGGTTTGTATAGTCAAGTTCACCGGTAACGCTTTGTACAAATGTAATATGTCGTTTGTATATTGCGGCATGAAAGTTACTGAACATATTCAACAGGCCAAAGACACATTAATTTCATTTGAAGTTTTACCCCCATTAAAAGGTAAAACCATCCAACATGTTTTTGATCATTTGAACCCGTTGATGGAATTCAAACCTTCATGGATTAATGTGACCTATCATAGAAGTGAAACCGCTTTCAAGAAAAAGGTAGACGGCACATTTGAAAAAGTAGAAGTGCGCAAGCGCCCAGGTACCGTTGGGATTTGTGCCGCTATTATGAACCATTACCGCATCGACACCGTACCGCACTTTATTTGTGGAGGATTTAACAAAAGAGAAAGTGAAGACGCTTTGATAGACCTCAACTTTTTAGGAATTGATAATGTATTGGTCTTAAGAGGAGATGCTGCAAAAAATGAAGCCAGTTTTGAACCAGAGGCAGACGGTCATAAATATGCCATCGACTTACAAAAACAAGTGGTGAATTTAAACAGTGGTATTTATTTAGACGAAGACATACAAAATGGAGGTAAAACCAATTTCTGTATTGGCACTGCAGGTTATCCAGAAAAACATTTTGAAGCACCTAATTTAGAAATTGATTTACAACGATTGAAAGATAAAGTAGACGCAGGTGCAGACTATATCATGACTCAAATGTTTTTTGATAATCAAAAGTTTTACGATTACGTAAAAGCCTGTAGAGATATGGGGATTACGGTGCCCATCATACCAGGACTAAAGCCTATTACCAATAAAAAACAGTTGTCTGTATTACCAAGAATATTTCATGTAGACATCCCAACCGATTTATCCAATGCCATTTCAAAATGTAAAACAGATGCCGACTGTGAGCAAGTAGGAACTGAGTGGCTCATACAACAAAGCAAAGAACTCAAAGCCTTTGGTGTACCCGTTTTACACTATTATACCCTCGGAAAACCTAAGATTATTTGGAATGTAGTGAAGGCTGTTTATTAAAATTTGTTTAATCCGAATAATTGATATTTGATTAGCGATTAATTGATAAGCCTCCCGCTTAAATATTGATAATTTTGGGGAAATCAATTAAACCCCCAATGCTTCACTTACTTAATAGCATTTCTCGAGCCAATAGTGCCTTACTTTCAGAAGGTGATATAGACAAAGCAATCAATGAAGTAATTGCAATCTTGGGCTATGCAACACAGGTAGATCGTGTTTACGTTTTCACAAATAAAAATATCAGCAACGAAGTAAGATTATTTTATACCCATGAATGGTGTAGGGAGGGGATTGAGGTACAAATTGGCAATCCAGAACTAAGCAATCTCTCTTATGATTTATTTCCCACGTTATACGACACATTATCACAAGACAAATTTACCTATGGATTAGTTGAAGAGTCTACTAATCCAATTTTTAAAGAAATAATGGAGTCTCAAGGTATTCTAACCTATTTATTCACTCCTATATTTTGTGATGGTGAATATTGGGGATGGATGGGATATGATAATTGTACTACTAAAGACAAATGGGAGCCAGAAGTAGTTCAGTCGCTTTACACTGTGGCAAGGAATATTGGTATCAGATTATCCAGAGAAAAAGCAACCATAGAACAAAATAAATTATTAGAAAGATTTGAAATGACCATCAAAGCATCTCAGCAAGGGATGTGGGAATGGGATATAGCCAATAATAAATTAAATTACTCTCCCATTTTCATGGAAATGCTTGGCTATGAGCCAAATGAATTTGAACATACCTATGAGAATTGGAAAATAAGGGTTCATCCGGATGATGTTCAACATACTGAAAAAACCCTCCAAGAATATTTCACTAATGCAACTGAGACCTATCAAAACGAATTCAGGATTCAACATAAATCCGGTCATTATATTTGGATTAATGGATTCGGTATTGCAAAAAGAGATGAAACCGGAAAGCCAATTTATATGGTTGGGACCCATGTAGATATCACTCCATTAAAAAAACAGCAAGAAATATTAGAAGAGCAAAAAAACGAATTCGATAGGCTGATTAATAATCTAGGAGAAGCGGTTTTTAGACTAAATAGTTACAACCAAATCACTTTCATGAACAGTTACTGGAAGGAATTAACTGGCTTTAAAGTATCTGATTGTTTAATGGAAGCTATCACTACTTTTTTTGAAAGAACGGAGTCAGATTATATTTATGAACAAATTGAATCACTTAAAGACTCAGATAAAGGCAGAACAACCATTGAGGTTAAACTAAAACAAAAGGGCAATGGATGGCGTTGGGTAGAATTAACTTTAAGAGAAAATAAAGCAGCATCTGTAAAAGATTATTTTATAGCAGGCAGTATCATTGATATTCACGATAAAAAAATAGCATTAGAAAAAGAAAAAGAGTTAGCAGAATTAAAAGCAGGGTTTGTATCATTAACTTCCCATCAATTTAGAACTCCTTTAACAGTCATCTTTTCTAATATAGAAGTCATTGAACTAACTGCAAAAAAGTTAAATATTGCTTTATCTAACACGATAAAAGAATCGGCCGAAATGATTAAAGATCAAATTGACCGTATGACTCAATTAATGGATAATATCCTCTTAGTAGGTAGATATGATGCAAAACAATTGGCATATAATCTTCAGCCAATTAATTTGTCAGACTTTATTCGTTCGATTATAAAAACTTATTTTCAGAAAGAGGCTGATGGAAGAATTTTAATTATTAAAGAAGAAATAGCGGAAAAAGAAGTTGCTGCAGATGAATTATTATTCATGCATGTACTTACCAACATTATATCCAATGCATTTAAGTATTCAAAAGGTTGTCCTAATCCTCAATTGTCTATTTCATATAAAGACAATCTAGCAATTATTATTGTAGAAGATTATGGCATTGGTATTCCTGAAGATGAAATTGAAAAAGTATTTCACTCATTTTATAGAGCTTCTAATACCATCACTTATCAAGGATCAGGGCTTGGTCTTTCTGTAGCTAAACAATTTATGGAATTGCATGGAGGAAAAATCAGTTTAACAAGCACCATTAACAAAGGCACCACGGTAACACTATGTTTACCTACAATTGCATAAGCCTATTTTGAAACAAATGCACTTGAATAAGACTTTGGCGGTTTACCATATTTCTTTTTAAAGCAATGACAAAAATAAGCTACTGAGTTGAACCCGGATTGAAATGAAACCTGTTTTACACTGGTATTTCCTTGACGCAACATTACTTCAGCCTTCATTAACTTGATTTCGGTAATATATTGCTTGGGAGTCATTTTATATTTTGCCTTAATCATTCTTTCAAGTGTAGACACACTAACAGACAATTTCTTGGCAATGGACGGTATGGTATTTAAATCATCTTCATTCAATTTTTCTACAATTGCTTCAAAAGAGTCTTCAAAAAAATCTTTTGAATTATTTACCGCAGTTCCACGGGTAGACAAAAGCCTACTCTGCTTAGCATTTTCTTCATTAACCTGAACAATACCAGTTAGATTCCTGATTTTTAGTAAGAGTTCCTTTGACTTAATAGGTTTAACTAAAAAATCATTAGCGCCCAATTCTAATCCTTGAATGATTTTATCTTCTCCTGACATACCCGAAATAATGATGACGGGTACTCTATTGGTAGTTGGATTACTTTTAAATAGTCTTAACAAAGAGAACCCATCCAAAGGATAAGGTAACATTAAATCTAATAAAATAATATCTGGACTAAAGTCGCGTAAAATCTCTAATGCTTCGTTACCATCTGCAGCCCCCGCAACATCGTATGTTTCTTGAAGAATTACCTCAAGTGACATTCTTAACATTTTGGTGTCCTCTACTATTAATACCTTCTTTTTCATGCTCATGAGTAAAAATTATTGATTCAAAGAAATTTCTGTTCTAATACCATTTGGCTCAATGTCTTCAAAATACAATTGACCATTTTGGCTATTTATAATTAATAAAGAAAGGGCAAGACCTATTCCTAACCCTTGTTGCTCAAACTTAGATCGCTTAATTTGACCTATAAATCCAGATTGGATACGCAACTCTGCAGCTTTACAAATAGTACCCTGATCTAAAATTGATATACTAACTCTATTTGAATCATTGGTAACAGCGATAGTTACTTTAGCATTTTTCTCACTGAACTTAAATGCGTTATCAATTAATTCATACAATGCAATAGAGAACAGTTCTAAACTAACATTAATTTCAGATGCTTCTATATTCGCAAAAACCAAATCAGATGAACGATTATAATCTCCTGCAATCTTTGTAGCCAAATTCTGAATCAATAAATCTACCCTAAACTTAGTCCGGTCACTCATTGGGGCAATACCCGATAATTTCAAATCATAATACACTTTTATTTTACTAAACGTCTGTTGCAGCCGATGACTAGACTTTTCTAAATAATTACAGAAATCTTCTATTTCATGATTAGCCAAGTCATTTGCTTTCTTTTTTATTAGATTAGTAAAAGAAAGAATTCCATGCATTGGCGTATTGAACTCATGACCAACCATTAACATAATGGTTTGTTCCAAGCTATTGACTAAACTCTTTAAGTGTTGCTCTAATTGATCTTTTCTCTCTAACCTTCTTTCTATAGACTGTAATAATTCGGCACTCTTAAAAGGCTTAAAGATATAATCATCGGCGCCTAAATTCATTCCTGTTCTTAAATCATTATACTGTGCCTTTGCAGTTAAAAAAATCAATGGTGTTTCAATTCCATTACTCCTCAATTGCTCTAATAAACCAAATCCATCTAACACGGGCATCATTACATCGCAAAGAATTAAATCAGGTTTATTTGCGGTTGCTTTTTCAAGACCAACTTGTCCATTTTCAGCAACATCAACAATAAAATCGTTCAATTCTAAAATCGTTTTTAGAGAATCTCGAATATCTTTTTCGTCTTCTACTACTAAAATATGCTTATTCATGGTTGCATTGTTTTGTTGAGATTATAAGAAAATCTAATCGTTACAATTGTTCCTTTATTTTTTTTACTTCTAACTCGTAAAAATCCTTTATGGTGTTCGGTAAAATATTTTATAGTCATTAGGCCTAAACCGGTGCCTTCAATATCACCTACATTTGAACCTCTAATAAATGGCTCTCCTAACTTATTTATATCAGCTTCTTCAATCCCAATACCATTATCTGAGATTGTTATAAACCACCAAGATGGAGTATAACTCACTCTAATTAAAGGGGCTACAGTAGTATTAACTGAATACTTAAACGCATTATTCAAAAGATTGATCAAAATATGCCTAAGCATTGTTTTATCAAACTTGACAACTTTTGCATTCCCTTTTATGCGCACTTCTAATACACGTCCATCATTCCAAGGATCATAGGACTCTTCTTTTATTTCTTCGAGTAATTCCTCAACATCAATCCATTCAAATTGCGGTTGAATTTTGCCAGACTCAATTTTACTTATGAATAAAAAATCATTCATTAATTGGGTCATTTTATCTACCTGCCCAATTATCCTATTAATATACGTTTCACCCTTTTTCGCTTCATTAGAAGCAAGCTTACCGTAAATCATTTCTAATATCTCTGCACTTGATAAAATAACAGAAAGCGGCGTTCTTAATTCATGAGAAACCATCGACATAAAATTGGTTTTCATATCACTTAAGCTACGCTCCCGCAGTGCAGTATCCAACAAATCTTTTTCTGCATTTAATTGATCGGTTATATCAGAAAAAAAGATGGCTACTATTTGCCCCCTTTCTTCAACTTGATTGAACCTGGCCATATAATAACGGAGATTTCTAAGCCGTCCAGATTTATCGGTAATAATAATTTGATTTTCTTTTCCGGGCAAAACGGGAAATCCACTGAATACACTAAACAAGGTTTTTCTAAACTGCTCTAACCCAGACTCAATTAGTCTAAATATGCTGTTCTCTCCAAGCATATCTTTTCCCAGCCCAGTTAATTTTAACCACTGGGAATTAACAAAGTTGACCGTACCTGTCATATCTAAGGTAATAACCAACTGATCAATATTATTAAACATAGAACGGAGCTCATCATAATATTGCTGAAGCCTCAATTCACTCTCTCTAATATTAGTAATATTTATTCCATACCCAATTATATACTCAACTATTCCACCCTTTCCCAAAACAGGGGAGAATCTTCTTAGATTAAATACCTTATTACCTAAACCATCTAAATTGATTTCTTCGAACTCGATGGTCTTTTTATTTTGGATGGCTTTTTCAAAATACTTCCTACGTCTAGTGGCAGGCTCGAGTGATTTATTGTAGAACCTGCAATATTCAAAATCGTCTTTGCCAATAATCCACTCTCTAATTTCTTTTTTTGAAATAGCCAATTTATTTACAAACAAATAACGATGAGACGGGTCAAAAATGGCAATATCGGCTGGTATATTATCTAATAAATCTTCATAAAAGTGACGTTGCGAATGAGAAGTACTGATGATATCTATCTCAGCTTCTGGCTTTTTGTAAAACCATAAATGACCAATGATATCTCCATTGTTAGTCATCGGTTTATAATCTCTTAGCAATACCTGACCATTCGCAAATTTGATTTCTTCATTTAATACTTCTATCCCATTAGCATAAATGGATTCAATTCTTGATAAAAACAAAGAAGGCTCTAAAAAATATACTGCAGAATCAACTGCGTTATCTTTGCAATTTGTTCCAATTAAAATTTCGCTTGGAGCGTCTATTCCAAAGATGGTGCAAAAAGGTTGATTAACATATACTACAGTATGATCCGACGATTCAAATAGTATCGCATGCGGTAAACTATTGAATATAAAAGATAATTGATCCTTCGTCAGATTCATTACTTAACTAATTTAATTGACCAACGCCAATGTTTATTGTGTTGATTAATTCTTCTCTACCTACTGGTTTCTCAAAACATGCTAAGACCCTACTATTTAAATCATCTCCCATAAAACCAGATAATAAATTTGCTGTAATTACAATAATTTTAACCCTTTTACTTAAATCAAGATTGTTATTTATAGCCGTTATCACTTCAGTACCATCCATATTAGGCATATTTAAATCTAGTAAAAGAATCACTTTGCCCTCTTGTATTTTTAAATATTCCATAACCTCTAAACCATCACAAGCACTATTAATATCTACATCCAATGACTTCAGCATATGTTTAAGTATTACCCTATTAATTTCATCATCATCTGCTATTAATATTTTGTATTTGTGATTTGAGTCTGTCATGCAGTGATAGTTAATTTAGTTTTTTCTTGATACCCTATTAATAAAAGCCATTTTAGAATTCACTTTTACTTTTTTGTAAATGTTCTTTATATGTTCATTTACGGTAGTGTATGAAACATTTAGAATAGTAGAAATTTCCTTATAACTAGACCCCGCAAGCAACAATTCTGCAACCTGTATCTCTCTCTGAGTTAAACCAAATTCCTGAAACCTTTCAATTCCTCCATCAGTATTAAACCTTGACCTTGCAGTTTGAATTAATCCAGTTACTGTTTCTGGCTCTAATACGGTACCACCAGATTTTAGAATTTCTAATTGACTTTGTAATTCTGCCAATCTAAAAGGCTTTAGCAAAAACCCATTTGCACCATTCATCATTGCTTGCCATGCTACTAATGGATCCTCCATTCCAGTTATAACTAGTATTTTCACACCAGGATAATAACTACTTATAATTGAAATAGCGTCTAAACCAGAAATACCCGGCAATCCAATATCTAGTAAAATACAATCTGGTACAATTCCTGCATCTTGTCTTATACTAATCCACTTTTCTATTCTATTGCAAGAAAAAACCAATGAAAGATCATGCTGTAGAGAGATATAATTCTCCACCGTCTTTCTCAGTTGAACATCATCTTCTATTATACCAATTAAATACATGTTCGATTTTTAGGTTTCTTGTAATAATTAGGAATCTGTACTAAAAACTTATACAAATTTAGCTAAATAAGGATGCGCGTTTTTCCCTTAAACTAGGGATATCGCTCCACTTACAATTTACTAAAAATTGAACGAAATCAGCGTTTCTTAGCATCCATCAATGCATCAAACTGTTCTAAGGACAGTTGTTTGGCCAAAATGCGTTTTTTGTCGTCTAATAAATAGACGGTAGGAGTTTTAAAAATATCGTATAACTGCCTATAATTAGGCAAGCCTGCTTTTTCCTCTGCCATCTTATCTTCTTTTGTTTGATATACTTGGTACCAATCCGAAGACAATTGTTTATCTGTGATAAATTTTTTCCAAGCGGTGTTTTCGTTTTCGTAAATATTAACAGAATAAATAGCAACCCCATTCATTTTCCACTTGGCTTTATAAATTGAATCATAACGAGGAATTTCATCTTTACAATGACCGCAATTAGGATCCCAAAATGTTACAATAGTAAATGGCGCTTTAATACTGTATAATCCTATTTTTTTCCCACTAGTATCTGTCAAATTTAATACAGGTGCTTGCTGACCAATTTGATTAGCCATTAAGCTGTAAGCCCTTTCTGTAATGGATTTACGTGAAGCGGGATTCAACAAGACGGTATCTCCTTTTGCATAGAAATTTTCAAAAAGATATACAAATACTTTGTCTTGCCCCATGAATTCAGGTTGGATATATTTATTAGTGAATTTGGTTAATAAATAGGGATAAATTTCCTTCCCAGTTTTAGCCATAAGCAACATTTGCTTCACTTCAACTATAATTGAATCAGGATCTGCAGACACATAATATTTAAAATACTCATCTAATTTTGGTTCAAAAAACGGAGTTCTTAATAATCTATCTTCATTAAATAATACATTATCCCAAAAGTGTTGTTTTACATATTGATACGGATAAACAGAATCTGGCTTGCCATTAACAACAGGGACTGGAGGTAATTCAGGACGTTGCATAATATGAAACAATGCAGATAATAAAGATTGGGGATATTTTTTATGAATATTCGATTGGTACTGTTTAATTTCTTTTTCTGTGGCCGTTATTGAAAGCTTTATTTGATTAGCTTCTCCGCCATTTGCAGCTTGCAAAGCCTTTTTCAACTCTTGCAGGGTTCTCCCTTTTACATTAGAAAAACTGGCATAATCTTTAAATAAATCATTATCAGGTGAACCATTAATGATAACCGATTCTTTTGCACTAGTATCTGCTAGTATACTAAACTGTTGTTTTTCGTCCATCAACAATTCAAATTGAATGGTATAACTAGGAGATACTACAAAATAAATACCAGTGGTAAGTTTTTTAGGACCTTTAAATACCCCCTTACTATTTTGGTCTAAACGAGCAGAGTCAACCAGCGTCATGCCTTTCCCGAAATAACTACCTAAGTATACAGTGCAATTTTTAAGGGGGGTGAGCGTAATAGCAATTTCCCTTCCACTTGTATTTACCGGACGCTTTACAATTGGCTTTTTAGCACTAATACTAGCTTTTGCTGCTACTGGTTTTTGTTGGGCATACAAATCTAACAATTGACTTAAAATCAATATAACAATCATCAAAAAACGCATAATCCTTATTTAAAGCTAAAATTACGCAATTTGGAGGGCTAAAAAGAAAACGACCTACCTTTACGCCGTGAGAAAACAACGAAAAACAGTTGTACTAGAAAAAGTACTGGTACAAGATTATGCTGCCGAAGGAAAATCTTTGGCTAGAGTAGATGGCAAAGTGGTTTTTATAGAAGGGGCCATACCAGGCGACGTAGTAGACGTTCAATTGTCTAAAAACAAAGCAGATTGGGCCGAAGGTCATACCATCCATGTACACAGCCATTCTTCGGATAGGGTGACCCCTTTTTGCGAACATTTTGGGGTATGTGGGGGCTGCCAATGGCAAATGCTTCCTTATGAAAAGCAATTGTTTTATAAACAAAAGCAGGTTTCTGATAACCTAACAAGGATTGCAAAAATTAATCTCCCCGAAATAGCCCCAATTATAGGAGCCGATTTTACGCGTGGGTATAGAAATAAAATGGAATACACTTTTGCTACGCGTAAATACATCCCTACAGATGAATTTAGACGGATGAAAGCAGAAGGCATAGATTTTAATAATCAACCTGGGGCTGCAGGATTTCATGTGAGAGGTTTTTTTGACAAAGTGGTTGAAATAGATACCTGCCATTTACAGGAAGAACCAACTAACTTCATTAGAAAGGCAGTAGCAGCATATGTTCTAGCCAATGAATTGCCATTTTATAATATTAAAACCCATCAGGGGTGGATTAGAAACCTCCTTGTGAGAAATAGCACTAATGGAGAGTTAATGGTTAATATGGTGATTGCTTATGAGGACAAGGAACATCGAATTGCACTATTAGATCAGTTATTACAATCGTTTCCACAAATAACTACGCTTTTATATACCATTAATAGTAAGCGAAATGATAGTTTACACGATCAAGAACCCATAGTTTATCATGGGAAAGGCTATATCATTGAAAAATTAGAAGATCTTTCTTTTAAGATAAGCCCTAAATCGTTTTTTCAAACCAATACCAAACAGGCAGAAAAATTATATGCAGTAACTAGAGATTTTGCCGAACTGAATGGCAACCAACTTGTTTATGATTTGTATTGTGGTACTGGAAGTATCGGTTTATTTGTGAGCAAATTCGCCAAAAAGCTGATTGGGGTAGAAATGGTAGCCGATGCCATTGAAGATGCCAAAGAAAATGCAGCATTAAATGGGGTACAGCACGCTTCTTTTTTTGCAGGAGACGTAATAGATATTTGCAATGATGCATTTTTTGAGGAACACGGCAAAGCGGATGTGGTGATTACTGACCCCCCTAGAGCTGGAATGCACGAAAAGTTGGTAAAGAAGCTTTTAGAAATTGCCGCCCCTACGGTGGTTTATGTAAGTTGTAATCCTGCAACGCAAGCAAGAGATTTGGCCTTACTAAGCGAAAAATATCAGGTAACCAAAATTCAACCAGTAGATATGTTTCCGCATACCTTGCATATTGAGAATGTAGTTCAATTGAAATTGATTAATTAATTATGACAGAGTTTAGACCCAGTAGATTCGAAATATTACCTACCATCGTTAAAAACTTGTTGATTATCAACGGGCTTTTTTTTCTGGCACAAAATGTTATTTCAGGACCTAATGGACTCTTGAATATGGAAAACATTTTTGCTTTACATGGATGGCAAAGTGGCTTGTTTGAGCCATGGCAACTGATCACCCATATGTTTATGCATGGAGATTTTGGACATATTCTAGGTAATATGTTTGCTTTATGGATGTTTGGGTCCGTTTTAGAAAATTTATGGGGCTCTAAAAGATTTTTAACATTTTACTTGATTTGTGGATTAGGTGCCGCCTTAATTCATTTATTGTTCCTGAGTTATGAATTTGTTCCATTGATGAACGACTATAAAGTCATTTTTAACTTACACGAAGATGGAGGGGCTGCTTTAAATAATGCCATGATTCGTTTTATAGATACCTATAATATCCGATTTGAAAATCATAGTGAAATCATTAGCAGTTTAAGGTTAAATCCAGACAATGGCATTGCCAGTGCACAAATGTTTGAAGCTTTAACCAGTTTCTATGAAAAAAACATCAATACGGCTACATTAGGTGCAAGCGGGGCAGTTTTTGGTATATTGGCTGCATTTATTTACCTGTTCCCTAATACTTATATTTATATCTATTTTTTGTTCCCAATCAAGGCAAAATGGATAGGGTTGATTTATTTCTCGTATGAATTCTTTTTTGCCTTAAAAAACTCTGCAGGAGACAATGTTGCCAGATGGGCCCATATTGGAGGAGCTATTGTTGGATTATTGATTGTTATTACTTGGAACAAAACCAGAAAAAAAACGTTTTACTAGTATGTCGCTACTTTCACAAAGAAGTCCAAGGAATATTCTATTAGGTCAAGACAACAATGCATTGGTATTCTTATTTGCCATCAATTCATTGGTTTTTGTATTGATTAACTTCATCAGGATTGTCTATTACCTTTCAGACATTCCATTGGAATTTTTTAATAAGCAAATCTTAGACTGGTTTACTTTATCTCCTGTTCCAGATGTTTTTTTTAGTAGGCCATGGACGATTTTTACAGCCATGTTCACTCATTTAAGTATTTGGCAACTTATTAGCACATTATTGTGGCTATGGGCTTTTGGATATATTTTACAAGACTTAGCAGGGAATAGCAAATTATTACCCATCTATTTATATGGAGGATTTGTAGGGGCATTGGTGTTTTTACTAACCAATAATCTATTTCCCGTTTTAGAAAGAAATATACTTACAACACCAGCCATGATTGGAGGAGGTGCCGCTGTTATGGCAGTTGCTGTGGCCACTACAACACTTGCTCCAGACTATCGATTATTCCCCTTAATCAATGGGGGTATACCGCTATGGGTACTTACTTTAGTTTTTGTGGCAATCGATTTTGCTACCCTATCAGGTGGGAATGCAGGAACAGGAGCAGCTCATTTAGCAGGTGGCGCAATGGGTTTCTTTTTTGTAAAACAGCTCAACAAGGGTAAAGACTGGAGCTTATGGATGATTGCTTTAGTAGATTGGTTTGACAACCTATTTAATCCTGAAAAAAAAGTAGCCCAACAAAAACAAAGTGAGAAACATTTTTATAGGGCCAATAGAAAACCTTATGAAAAAATTGCCAATATAACACAACAAAGATTAGACGATATCCTCGATAAAATAAATCAGCATGGATATGCGTTTTTAACGGAAGAGGAGAAGGCCTTTCTAAAGAGAGCCAGCGACCAAGAACTATAATGAATTTAAATAAAGAAACATTATTTACGCATTTCAAAAAAGCATTTGCTTTATCAGGCATTTTTCTTTTAATAGTTTTTTTAATAAGTTGTTTTAGCAGTTGGATCAATCCCCTTTTTTTTAAAGGAATTACTTTTTTAGCGATAGGTTTTCCTATAGTATTTATTGCTGCGTTTATTTGGTGTTTGATTGGCGTTTTTTTATATGGAAAAGCCTATTGGATCTGCTTTTTATTTTTACTACCCGCTTATTTTAATTTAACCAATATTTATTCTTTTCAAAGAAAACAAGATTTTAATCTTGAAAAGCCAACCAATCAGGTAAGGATTTTATCGTGGAATGTAAATGAGTTTTTATTTAGCAGACCAGAAGATGAATCATGGAAATATGATCAACAGAAAATGCTTACGTTCATCAAAGAAATGAATGCAGATATTTTATGTTTTCAAGATTTTATTATTGCTCCAGGCTGGGCCGAAAGAGATATACCCAAATTTCTACATGACTCATTAGGATATACGCATCAATTTTTTAGTGAAGATGGTCTTGCTTATGGAACAATCATTTTATCTAAATTTCCGATAAAGGATAGCGGAAGAATCATTTATAATCAAAAGCTACATCCTGAAAGCATTGCTTATGCGGATGTCTTAATTGGTACAAAAGCCCTTAGGGTATTTAATACTCACTTTAGATCAATGTTCTTACATCATAATCTTTTATCAAAAGAAGTTTTGGGAGAATTAAAATATGTGAAAGAAGATACTGGATTTCTTTTTAAATCAACCAGATTAGAAAGGCTAGAATATTATGATCGAATTCATACCAATCAAGCAAAGCAAGTAATAGAAGCATTTAATCAAACAAGTATTCCATTTATTTTTTGCGCCGATCTAAACGCTGTTCCAGGAAGCTATACCTACCGTTTATTAAGAAAAAATACAAAAGATGCTTTTTTAGAAAAAGGGGCAGGTGTCGGAGGCACTTATAAACGTGCAGAATTTATTTCTAGGATAGATTACATTCTTACAGGTAAAGAAATAAGTGTAAAACAATATTACTCTCCTAAGTTGCATTTATCTGATCACAATCCAGTTATTGCAGACATCCAACTTGCCAATTAATTTTTTTGTAATTTTAATTATGGCTAAAGGCTGGTTTCGCAGAACAACTAAGAAAGTTTTTATTTCAATCAACGCACTGCTGGTATTCTTTTTTTTACTTGCTGCCCTGTCTCCGTATATAAATCCCAATGATTTTTGGCTACATGGATTAATAGCCTTAACCACCCCTTACTTAATTCTTTCTCTAATTTTATTTGTTTTATTTTGGCTAATTACAAAGCCCATTCTGGCGCTTCTGCCGGTTATAGCATTATTAATAGGCTGGCAACAAATTGCAGTTGTTTTTGCTTGGACGGGTAATTCAATATTCACCAAAAGAAAGGCAGAGAATCATTTTAGAATAGTGAATTGGAATATTCAAAGTTTTAATGGATTATCAAAGAATGCATTAGCCAAAAAAATGGTTCGCGACGAAGTTGCCACTAGCATTTTAAAAACCTATCCAGATATCATCTGTTTACAAGAATTCAATAATGCTACAGCAGAAAACAATATCAGTTTATTTAATCGAACCCATCCTTATCATTTTTTTTCTAAAGACTATCAAAGAAATGATGGCACTTATCAAGCAGGCTGTATCATCTTTTCAAAATACCCTATGATAGATTCAGGAAGGGTAACTTTCCCATCTGAAGAAAGCCTTATTTACGCAGATATTTTAAAGGGGAGCGATACTATTAGAATTTTTACGACTCATTTACAATCTTTTAAGTTTAAAAAGAAAGATTATGCCGATATCGAAAAGATAAAAGAAACAGATGAGAGTTCATTCAGTGCCTCTTTGAGTTTAATGCGCAAGATGAAAGCAGCATATCAAAAAAGAGGGGTACAAACTTCTTTAGTAAGTACAGCGCTTGAAAGAAGCCCATACCCTACTATAATTACTGGCGACTTTAATGATGTGCCTAACTCGTTTACTTATTTTAATATTAAAGGATCAAAAAATGATGCCTTTTTACAAAGAAGCTTTGGCTTAGGCCGAACATTTATATCTATTGCACCCACCCTGAGGATTGACTATATTTTATTAGATCAACAATTTGAAGTAAAGCAATTTGATATGGTAGATGAGGCATTGAGCGATCATATCATGCTAGTTGCTGACATTCGTTTAAAAAAATAAAATAACTTTGCAGCATCATGTCGCTGAAAGTATACAACTCGCTTACCCGAAAGAAAGAATTATTTGAACCTATTAACCCTCCTTATGTGGGTATGTATGTTTGTGGACCTACAGTAAGTGGGGAAAGCCACTTAGGACATGCGAGGCCTTTTATCACTTTTGATGTGCTGTATAGGTATCTAATGTACTTAGGCTATAAGGTAAGATATGTAAGAAATATTACCGATGCTGGGCATTTTGAAGAGGAAGGTAGAGCTGCAGAAGATAAAATAAGTTCAAAAGCTGTTCTTGAAAAGCTTGAGCCAATGGAACTGGTACAGAAATATACCAATATGTACCATTGGGCCATGAATCAGTTTAACAATTTACCGCCAAGTATTGAACCAACAGCTACCGGTCATATTGTTGAGCAAATAGAAATGATTAAGAAAATCATTGAGGATGGTTATGCTTATGAATCTAATGGATCTGTTTACTTTGATGTAGAAAAATATAATACCGATTTTAGTGCGAAGGGGCAACCCTATGGTATTTTAAGTGGAAGAGTTTTAGACGAGCAAATTGAAAGTACTAGAGAATTAGATAATCAGGAAGAAAAAAGAAATAAAAGTGATTTTGCCCTTTGGAAAAACGCACCACCTGAACATATCATGCGATGGCAGAGTCCATGGGGCGAAGGATTCCCAGGCTGGCATATTGAATGTTCAGCAATGAGTACAAAGTATTTGGGCAAAGAATTTGATATTCACGGAGGAGGCATGGACTTACAATTCCCCCACCATGAATGTGAAATAGCGCAAAGCACTGTTTGCAATCATCAAATGCCTGCAAGGTATTGGCTCCACAACAATATGATTACCATTAATGGTAAAAAAATGGGGAAGAGCTATAACAATGTGATAAAACTGAGTGAATTATTTGCAGGAACGCATCCAATATTAGAACAAGCATACGCACCTTCTACGGTTCGTTTTTTCATCTTACAATCTCAATACAGAAGCACGCTCGATTTTAGTAATGAAGCTTTACAAGCAAGTGAAAAAGCACTTAGAAGATTAATGGATGCTTATGAGTGGCTGATGAGTTTTGAATATGCAGAAAACAATACGGCTAGTGATAGTGCATTAAATGAGAAAGTAATAAAGTTGGTGTCGGCGTTTGATGAATTCATGAATGATGATATAAATACTGCAAAAGTGATTGCTAATATGTTTGAATTGGTGCCAATAATTAATTCTTTAAAGGACAAACATATTAATGCATCTTCTTTAGACAGCCATACATTGGTATTGATGAAGAAACAACTAACTGCATTTATTGTAGATATTTTCGGTTTAGAGAGTAGCAAAGCTAATAACAATCATAAACTGGAAGGTGTTTTACAATTACTCATCAATATGCGTAAAGAGGCGAAGCAACGCAAAGATTTTGTTACTTCAGATAAAATCAGGAATGAATTAAATGCTTTGGGCATTCAATTAAAAGATGAAAAAGATGGTGGTATGAGTTATACCATCCAGTAGATTATTCTCCCGGATGGTATTCCTTTTCTTTATTTTTCATAACATCTTCTTTATAAAAGAATACATCTTTAAACTTACCATAAACAAATCCATCAGCCTGATCTTTAAAATGAGGCGACAAAGGATTATTGCTATGGCCGCCCGTAACAATTGTTTTTGCTATTATTCTTTTACCAAACTCTACTGCTGCAATAAAACTATTACCTGAAAAGCCATAACGCCCCTTTGAACTATACATAGACCTGCTTTCGAAGGCTGGCAAAGATCCCCATCTAGAAGAACTCAAAGGAACTGCTAAGCTTTCCTTGTTGTCATCGTATATTTCCGAAAACTTACCAGTCAATCGTTGGTAGCGATTGATTGATCCCCATCTAACTTGCCAATGACCATATTTTGCTTTCAACTCATTGATTACTTCATTCAATTGCTCTAACTGTTTTTTTCCATTAATTCCATTGGCCATTGCATTAAATCGGCCTATCCATTCTGTATTTTCTTCTTGGGTTTTAGCCCTAGGCCAAAGCGAATTAATTTTAGTAGCCCAATCGATGGCTAATGTTGTTGCCACAGAACTTGTATCGGTAATCTTATTCCAAGCCTTCAATATGTCTATTGCTGGTTTTACTTTAATTTTTATAGAATCAGTATTACTAGTTGCATCATAAGCTTTAAATAAAGCAGGCAATAAAATATCAAATGCTGCTAAATAACGATCATATCCGATTTCGATTAATTGATCTAAAGTAATGCTGTCTCTATTATTCAATAATCGTATAGCATTTATTCCTCTAGCATTTTGACCATCGGGAGCCATATAATAGGGATAATTATTTCTATTGGGACTACTTTCACCTGCTAAAGTAAAGGGTGTTGCATTACAGTTTTGCATCCATCCACTTGCAGGATTTATTAGATGAACTGTTTCCTCCAGAGGATGAATGCCTTGCCATTCTGTTGCAGTAATAGAACCATCAACAGGTAAGGTAAAATCGAACCCAGGATTTCTTTTAGGAATAAAGTTGCCATGCCAATAAGCAATATTGCCCTGGTCATCTGCATACACCGTATTATTGGTAGTATTAGACAATCCTTTCATTGCAACAGTATACTCTTCTAAGTTGTTGGCTTTAGTAGTTTTCCAACTTTGCACCAACGCTTTCAAAGATCGATTATACTCTTTTAGTGCCAGCCATTTGCCATTTCTTTTAGCTACTATTGGACCATGATGCGTATAAAATGTAGTGAATGTTTTAGATTGTTTTTCGCCGTTTACTGTGTAATAAATAGTAATCTGTTTTGATTTGACTGGCAGCATTTTTTTATCATACTCATATACCCAGCCTTTTGCATTTTTAGTAATTTTTTCTTCATATAAATCAGCTACATCGGTATAACCTGATGTATGCATCCAACCTACATGTTCATTAAATCCTTGGTAAATAAAAAACTGTCCCCAGGTAGCGGCACCATAGGCATTTAAGCCCTCTTCACTCACTATTTGCGCTTCGGATCTAAAGTAGAAAGGCACATGTGGATTTATATAGAGCATTGCATTTCCTGAAGCTGATCTTTTAGGTCCAATAGCAAAGCCATTAGAGCCTCTTTCTTCTATCTCTTTTATTTGATGATAAGCTGTTGAATTAGTTTCAGGACCGTTTTCATAAAACTGTTTAATTTCTTCAATTGACGCGCCACCAGTACTTGTAGCAGAAACACTACCATCCGTATACATTAAATGAAACCAAGGCTCAAATTTATTTAATACTGCAGGTCTTACTTCGGGATGCTTGTACAGGAAATAATTTATTCCATCAGCATGTGCATTCAATAATTTTTTTAACCATAAAGGGCTTTGTAAATAATCTTTTTTTGCATCATTGCTGTCTGCAATCATTCGCATCAATAAATCATTATAAACCACTTTTTCTCCTTCCATCTCAGCCCTTCTTCCTAGCATTTCTAAGTAATTTCGCTCAACGCGTTCAAAGTTTTCTTCACATTGCGTATACATTAATCCAAAAACAGCATCAGCATCCGTTTTTCCATAAATATGCGGAACTCCATACTTATCTCGAACAATATTTACTTGTTTAGCTTGAGCTTCCCATCGCCTTACTTCTGCCGTGCTAGGCGATTGAGCAAAAGCGGAGACTACAATCAAACTACAAAACGCAAAGAACCCTATTTTCATAAACTAATTTTAAACTTTTGGTTAATCCTAAAGCAATAAAAAAATTATTGTCCCTTAAAGCCCCACTTTTTCATTACGTTTAAATCTTCTTTTATACAATCTAATGGCGCAATACCCTGGTATGCTTCTTGTTCTACAATCAAGTGAATGGTTCCTCCATTTTTTAAGCCCTCTTCCACTATTTCTTTTACTTGCTGAACCCCTTTGCCTAAGATGGTGCTTTCGTAACCATTACCGTTTGCCCTTTTAATTTCATCCTTAACATGCATTGAAACAAAACGACCAGGATACTTTTTTACAATAGCCAAGGCATCTGCACCAGTACCATATAAATTACCCATATCAAATTGTTGAGTTACCATCGATGGATCAGTATTGTTCAACATTACTTCGTACATGGTTTCATTACCCATCATTTGAGTAAATTCAAAATCATGATTATGATAGCCAAATCGCATCCCAGATTTTTTGCATAGCTCACCACATTTATTAAAAACTTCCATGAATCGCAACATCTCGTCTTTAGACTTACGTAATCCAGATTCTAAAGAGGGGCTTATGACTAACTCTTGCCCTACTACTGCTGCGTCTTCAATGGTATACTTCCATACATCAGTAAAATCTTTCTTAGTTGCATCCCAATGATTGGCACCCATCACCGTATGACCAGAAGGCATTTTCATACCTAAATCAGCTAATATTTTTTTAAATTCAGTAGCGGTATAACCATAGAACTTTCTATTGGAATAATTAGCATGCTCCACATTTTTATATCCCATTTCTGCTACTGCTTTTAAAGTAGCGAATGGGTCTTTACGCATATCTTCACGCACAGAATATAGTTGAATACCAGTAATAAATTTCTTTTTAGCAGCTGCAGAAGCCCAAGAAGGAATTGTTACAGTAGCTAGCGCAGCTAGTGTGCCTTGTTGTAAAAATGTACGGCGATTCAATTGCATATTTCTATTTTTTTTGTAATAACCAAAGTACGCAAATTTTGTATGAAAGCAGCATCTGTGCACGAGATCAAACAAGCATTATTGGGCAACTCCGCCAAACAGTTAACAGAACTCTGTTTAAGACTGGCAAAATTTAAAAAAGAAAACAAGGAATTACTGACTTATTTATTATTTGAAGCGCATAATGAGGAGGGCTATATTGCTGAAGTAAACCAACAGATTACCATCGAATTCAGTGAGATTGATCCAGGTCAGAATCTATATTTTGTAAAAAAATCCATCCGGAAAATACTTAGAATAGCCAATAAACATATTCGCTACATAGGTTCTAAGCAGGCGGAAGTAGCCATTTTATTGCATTTTTGTTTGAGCTTAAAAAAATCAGGAATACCGTTTATGAAAAGCACTGCATTAGCTAATTTGTATAAACAACAAATCAAAAAAATGAATACAGCATTGAGTACCCTACATGAAGACCTGCAATATGATTACTTACAAATGATCAAAGAATGTTAATTATTGCTCTTGATCAAAGTAAAGTTTATAATAATGTTTGCCAGTCATTTCATCGTATCCCTTTTCAATCAAGTCTCTACGGCCATGAACGTATACATGGAAGTTTTTATCGAGCTTTAAAATGCTCTTAAAATGACGTTGTTGTTTTTGAATAGCCGCTGGATTAATGGCAAACTCTTCTTCAATATTCACCTGTTTAGCCACTTCGTACTGCTGTTTGTATTGCGTAAAGCTTTCGATGACTTCGGGGTGATATAAAACTTCTTTGTTAAATTCTTCCAACTGAAATTGGTCATGTGTTTTAAAGTAATCCATACTTCTTTGCAGCATATCAATTTGATCGGCCTTGTTCGTATCAAAATGCTCATTTAACTCTTTACTGATGAAAAGCTTGCACATACCTAGTGTTTCGTTGGTATTGTGGTAACTGTTAATGATAGGAGAAGCTTGTAAAAAAGCAGTTTTCCAAAAGGCAGCGTCCCCTTGTTTGGAGGCAGCAGATTCATGAATAAGGGCCAAAAAACCCTGATTTTGGTCTTTTCTAAGCAAAAGAACCCCTTTTTCGGGCTTTTTTAGGTCAATTCCATCCTCTATAGACAAATTGACACCGGTAGGTTTTGTATGAATTTTTAAGAATTGATCCTTTGTGCTGGTATGAAAAAGACCAATTGCATCGGTATAACCTCCATCAAATGGAATGTTTTCGAAAAATACCGTATAAAACTCCCCAGATTTTGCAAATACTGATTGGCTTTTTAAATGAAAATGCTCGGCAAGTATTTTACTGGCGTTTAAAAATGAGGACTGATCTTCAAACACCTGTACAACCGTATTATAAACCAAGTTATTTTCGAGGGCTAAACGGTATTGTTCAGCCTCATTAAAGGGTTTTAGGAAAAAATGGGCCAAGGTCTGTTGCCAAAATTCATCTGGAATATCATGGGTGGTTTCAGACAAAATAAGGGTGCCACCTTGGGCTGCATTGCCCGCCTGGTGTACAATTAGCTTATTAATGGTAACACTTGAAATCTCGTTCATATTACTGCGAATATATAAGATAAGCAGCCTTTTAAAAACCAAATTCGGAAATCGTCAATAAATTTCGGACCTTTGCATTATTCTTAACCTTTAACACAGCTACATGTACGCCCAGATTTGGACCAAGTACCTACCCATCATCCGCATTTTATTAAAGAGAACCAAGCAGGATAATCAAGTGCTTGATTTAAACAGAATCGATTTTGAGCGTATGGGAACTGGAAGAAAAGCTGGGTACAAATTCACCATTGAATTTAAAAATGGTAAAGTAGCTAACCTAATCAGCAGCTCAGCTTTAGCGTCTGACCTGGCTAGTGTAATGCTAGATGATGCCAATACTAAATTGATTTTAGAAGGCGGAGAGTTTACCGTATCACTTAATACTAAGTTTCAGCTTCTTATTAAAGGAGTGGCCGCAGAATTACCAGCAGAATAATTTTTTTCTTTAATGAATCTAAGCATAGAAGATCAACTTTTCATAGTTGGCGGAGCAACTTCAGGATTTGGAAAAGCAATTACGCAGGCTTTAGTAAATGAAGGCGCATCGGTTATCGCAATTGCAAGAGGAATGGATAAATTGGAAGAACTTCAATTGTCTGCTCCTAACCAAATTAAAATTTTAGCAGGCGACTTAGCGGAAGAAGATACGTTATCTAGGTTGCTAGATTTAATTAAAGATCAGCCAATACATGGTATGGTTGTTAATGCTGGAGGGCCTCCAGCAAAAATGGTATTAGAAACCACATTAGAAGATTGGGATAAAGCTTACCATACAATTTTAAGATGGAAAGTGGCACTAACTCAAGCAATCGTTCCTAAAATGGTGAGTGCCGGATATGGCAGAATAGTTTACATAGAAAGCGTTGCTGTAAAACAACCTGTAGAAAATTTAGTTTTGAGTACCTCATTAAGATTAGCGGTTGTAGGTATGGTTAAAACACTTTCACAAGAAATAGCTACAACGGGTGTTACGCTAAATGTATTAGGACCAGGTTCACATAACACTCCCGCAATCAACCGACTCTACACTAAAAAAGCAGAACAAACTGGATTACCATTTGATCATGTAAAAGAATTGGGTATTCAGCAAATTCCAGTAGGCAAACTAGGGGAAGCAGCAGACTTTGCTGGATTGGCCCTTTGGTTATTGAGCCCGCAAAGTAAGTTTATAACAGGTCAAACCATTACAATAGATGGTGGTGCAGTTAAAGGGATTATGGGTTAACTATAGCATTAGATTTCTTTAACAAATGAATGGTTTGCTTTTTCAAAAATCTACTAAAATTCTCTTTGCCAATTCGGAGACCCCCAACCCCACTCATATTAAAACTAAGATTGTCTCCATAATGTAAGATCGCGGTTAATGCTGCTTCATTAATACTTACAGAGGCGGCATTTATTCTAGTAGCAATATCCAATGCTTCCTCATCTGTTGCAGCAAAAACTGCAGCCCCTAAAGAATATTGTGTTGCGTTGGCTAATTCAATTAATTCTTCTGTAGTACTAAAAGACATGATGGGCATGATAGGACCAAATGTTTCCTCTTTCATTAATAACATATTATGGGTAATATTTACCACAATCGTTGGTCTGCAATAAAATCCCCCATGAATCTCTTCACAACGGTCACTCCCAGTTAAAATAATAGCACCTAATGCTTTTGCATCTTCTAAATGGGTATTGATCGTAAGGACTTGTTTTTCAAAAATGATAGGACCAATTTTTCCGTCAGTCTGATTGTCTACAGTTAAACTTAATGCTTTTGTTTTTTCAACTAAATGATCTATCAATTGATCATGAATAGATTCATGCACATAAATTCTTTCGAAGCTTAAACAATTCTGGCCTGCATTGGTAGTGCTGCCTTTCACAATTGCATTTGCAGCCATTTCCAAATCTGCCCCAGCTAACACAATAGCAGGATCTTTTGCGCCAACTTCCATTAATACAGGTGTCAGTTTTTTACTAGCGGCAAACGCAATTTTCTTGGCAGTATTTACCGAACCCGTAAAACAAACCAAGTCTGCTTGATCTACCATTAAAGCGCCAATAGCAGCATCCCCTGGAGTAAATAAAAGTACCTGAGGTAAGCCAGGAACCGACAGAATAGTTTTATTTATTACTTCAATGAAACGAGGGGTTATTTCACTAGGCTTTACTAAAACAGCAGCTCCAGAAAGTAAAGCAGGAATTGTATCCATCATAGATAAAGCCAAAGGAAAATTCCATGGACTAATTACTGTCACTAGTTGATAGGGAATCCAATTGGCATAGTCTTGATAAAAATCTTTAGCAGTAACACACCACTTATCAATAGCGTCAATTACCCAATCCACTTCAGCAGTCGTTTCCCATTTTCTGCCAGTATCTGTTGAAAGCGCACCAACTAGTAATTCTTTATTAGCAATAATTAATTGCTTCCACTCTTGTAATACGGCAATTCGGTTACTGATACCCATTCGCAGCCAGGCATCTTGACCATTTCGTAATTTCTTGCAACATTTAATTAATTGCGCTGTAGTACAATCCGGAAATTCATAATCGTACGCTCCAGTTCTAGGATTTCTAACTCGCATATTCGCATATAAAGTTATGCTTTGCGAACATATTTTGTGAGAATAACAATCATTTGTCCCTCAATTTTTCCTTCAATTTGTTCGGTATTATCCGGCACTAAACGAATATTTTTGACTACCGTGCCCATTTTAGCATTTAAACTAGTGCCTTTAACGTCTAAAGACTTGGTTAAAACAATGGAGTCTCCTGCAAATAGTTGTTGGCCATTACTATCTAAATGTAAGTCTACCGTGCCATCATTATCATGATCACCAGTGGCTTTAGCCCAGGCCAATTTATCCTCATCCAAATAAAGCATATCTAATAAATCTGCGGCCCAAGATTCATTACTTAATCTATTCAACATTCTCCATGAAACAACTTGAATACCTGACACTTCACTCCACATAGCCGTGCTTAAACAGTTCCAATGTTTACTATCAAGTGCTTCTTTCTTTTCTATTTGTTGTAAGCATTTACTGCAAATCATAATACAATTATCCTCAGTAGTTCTGTCTACAGGAGGAACTTCATATAAAGACAATGGGGTTGTGGCAGCACAAAGCTCGCATTGGTTTTGGCTTCGTTGGACAAGGATCTGTTCTAACTTCATAAAAAATGTTTTATGCTAAAACGCCCAAGGTATACTTTTTAGTAGTTAACCAATATGATAAAAATCATATGCTATTTTATCAATAGCTTATGGAATTTGATTACTTCATCCTTTTCAATGGGCGTTAAATGTTCTTTTCGATTGTATTTATCAAATAAAAATATGACCCTTTTATGATGAGGATACTTGGCCAAGATGGCTTCCATTTTTTCACCCAATGGTAAATCTTTTTCAAATATTGGCTTACCAACAGTTGCAGGTGCTTTTTCTCTGGTATGCATTCTATTGATAGTGGCTTCCAATGTTGCCAATAAATTTGCAGGCATGTCAGGTACTTTACTCGCTTTAGCCAATAAACCTTGTAACTGTTTTTTGCTTAAACTACCCCTCTCTTCGTATTGGTGCATTAAACTCATTACAAATAGCGCATCAGGATTATGCTTATAACAAATCTCAAGCACCCTATCTATAATATCTAATTTCCCTTTAGGCATGGGTCAAAGATACAAAATCACTTTGCTAAGCCCTTTCCAATAATTCCACCACTAACTTCTAATGTAGTACCATGTACAGCTTCGTTTTCAATAATAAAACGAATGGTTTGCATAATCTCTTCAGGATTTACCAATCTACCTAAAGGAATATCGGCCACAATTTTTTGTAAAATATCAGGATTAATAGAAGTTAACATAGGAGTCGCCACATAACCAGGTGCAATGGCGGCAACTCGGATATGATTGATATTACGAGCATGAAATTCGCCAGCTAAAATTTTGGGCCAAAGCGCAATGGCAGCTTTAGTAGAAGCATAATTGAGTTGTCCTAATTCGCCTACTTTATTGATAGAAGAAATAGGAATCAATACTCCCTTACATTGATTGTCAACCATTTTAATAGCTGCTTCTCTTAGCGTTATAAATACTCCTGTCAAATTCACATCAATCACTTGTTTGAACTGCTCAGTACTCATGAATTTTTTAACTTTCCCTGTTTCACGATCCGGGGTAATCATATAGCTGTCTCTAATAATGCCTGCACAAGCCAATACAATATTGATTGCACCAAACTCATTCATAGCAAAATTCATTAAAGCACTAACCGAAATTTCATCAGTAACATCAGTAACTTTATATTTTGCATTTAATCCAACGGCAATTAAATCTTTAGTGATTAACTGTAACTTTTCTTCATTCATATCAGCTAAAACTACGCTTGCACCTAAAGAACTCAATGAACGAGCAGCTTCTTCCCCAAGCCCACTAGCAGCACCCGTAATAACTACAACACTATTTTTAATTTGCATATTAAATTATTTTATAAATGATTGGATCAAAACCGCTATTTGTTTAGCCCCTTCCCCGTATAACATAGTTTGATGATTGCCAGCTACCTGATGATATTGTGCATTGGGCAATAGACTCACCGTTTCTTTAGCTAACTCTTCAGGTAATAAAGCAGCACCTAAATTATATATACCAGGCGCATTAATTAAAATGGTTTCATGTTTACACAAACCAATGATTTCTCCCCAAGGCAAGCCTAAGCTTCCTTTCAAAACCGCTTCCATCATATGTTCTGGCTTGCTCCTAGGAGTAACTGTTCCATCAGCATTATGAAAAACATCGGCTTTATAATATGATAACATTGCTTCATCCCAAAAGGAAAGATAAGGAGCTTGTTTAACTTTATTAATATAGTCATTAAAACTATCAAAGGTTTTACCAAGCCTACCCAAAGCAGGACCTAGCATTTCTTTGGTATTGGGATGCATATTAACTGCAGCATCAAGTAGCACTAATTTTTTTACCATGTCAGGATAGTAAATAGCTAAATACAATCCTAAAAAGCCACCAAAAGAATGCCCAACAATATGAATAGATGAGATCGCTAATTCATTGAGCAAACCAATAATATCTTTTGCATGATCAAGCATGGTATATCCAGTAATTGGTTGATCACTGAATCCACGGCCCCTAAGATCAACCGAAATAATTCTACATTTTCCAGCTAAACCACTTTGAATAACTGCATCAAAAGCATGCGCATTAGCCGTAAGTCCATGAATGAATAAAATTGGCTCTAACTGGTTAACACAATCATCAGCACTATCCAGTAAATGCAGCTGAATGCCATTGGTTTGTACAAACTTACTTTGCATTTTCATAGCTTTTTTTCAGTTCATGCTTTAATACCTTACCAGCAATATTTCTAGGCAATTCTGCAACTATCATGATTTCACTAAGTTTCTGAAATCTTGCATCAATATGATTATTCACCCAATTTTGAATTTCAATGGAAGAAGAAGCCCGCTTATGCTCTTTAAGAACAACAGCTGCAACAGGGGTTTCTCCCCATTCAGAGTGTGGCACACCAAAAACAGCAACATCGCTAACTGCTTCGTGTTGAATAATCACTTCTTCAATATCTGCAGGGTATACGTTTACTCCACCAGATATAATTAAATCTTTTTTTCTTCCAGTTAAATATAAAAAACCTTCCTCGTCTATATAACCCAAATCACCTGTATATAGCCAACCATCTTTTAGCGCCGCAGCGGTTTGTTCGGCATTCTTATAATAACCATCCATTAAAAGAGGGCCCGTTCCAACAATTTCACCAGTAGACCCAACAGGTAAATCATTCCCTTGGTCGTCTTTAATTTTGATTTGCATAAAACTAGGAGGATACCCTACTGAACCCGTTTTGCGCATTGAATCTGATTTATCTAAAATAGTCATGAATCCTTCGGTTAAACCGTATAGCTCATAAAAAACTCCAGGCAATTGTTTATTCAAAGCCTGCTTATGCTCTAATAAAAGTGGCGCACCAACAGATAAAATATATTCAATGGAAGGAAGACTTTCTTTTGCAAAAGCAGGTTGTTGTAAACAAGCAATAATTTGAGAGGGAACCAAAATGGTATGCGTTACTTTTTCTTGTTGAATGGCTGAAACAACTTGCTCAGGATCAAAATGGTCTTGCAAAATATACGTACAGCCTAAAAACATGGCAGGCATCAATGTCAAAAAAGAGCCATTAAAAATAATTGAACCCGAATGCATGACTACACTTTCAGGAGTCATTCTATAATAGTTTGCAAACAAAGAACCATATAGCGCTCTTACTGCATGAGAAATGACAATCCCTTTAGGTAATCCAGTTGTACCACTGCTGTAAATAATATTATAAGTATCATCCCCTACTAAAGTTTCAACGATCGGTTCAGTTGTATCAAATGCAGCTTTCTGCATATGATAGGAACCAATACCAGTAGATGATTCAGCATTAGTTACCCAAATTTTAGCTTCATTATTCAAATGCAAAAGCGGTTGAATTTCATTTAAATAAGGAAGCGTTTCTTTATTAATAATAATTAAAGAAGTATCCGCATTGATAATCAAATTAGCTAAACCATGACCTCTTAATAAAGGACTTAGTGGAACAGCTACTGCGCCCATTTTAGCACAAGCCCAATATACTTCCCACAATTCTAAACAATTGGGCAAAACGGTTGCTATTTTATCTCCTTTTTTAATGCCAACATGCTTAAAAGCATGTATCAATTGATTCACATTGGCATTTAATTGAGTAAAACTTAAACGATGCTGGCCGCAAACTATAGCGGTTTTATTGGGCTTAAATTTTGCATGATTAGTAAGCCAATGCTGAATGGTTAAATGATTGCTATACATAACCTTTATTTGAATAGGAAAGTGGCGACCTAAGGGCCGCCACTAATTGAAAACTAAACTTAACAATGAACTATTTTTTACTATTAGGGATATGTGCTTTTAACTCTAAAGAGAATAATCTTCCAATAGAAGGAGAACCAACAAACTCTAATTGTTTTACATTAAACACATTGCTGATTCCAGCACCAATAGATAACTGACTATTTAATTTTACACCTGTACTGATATCGAAAGTAGTAAAGCCACCTAATGCGCCCCAGTTAAAATTCTTGACATAATTTCTAGGTAGGTTTGTGAGGGGATTAATGCCGCCGTATACCACACCTCTGCTTCCAGCACCAACTTTGGTTCCAATTTGGTTACCGCTATATAAATCATAAGATTCAACCCAACGCATAGAGATATTCAAGAACATTTTACCCTTTGCCATATTTTGGAAACTTAAGGTAGAAGAGAAACGATTAGCAGGAGCATTTAAACTTCTTTCTTCTAAAGAAACATAACCGTCTCTATTGGCATCGTTTTTAATATTATTCTTAGTGATATCGCTACCAAACCATGAATATTTAACAGCCCAACTCACATTATCATTAAAATAATAATTCAATCCTAAGTCTACTCCATAAGAAGCCACTTCGCCATAATTGAAATAAGTAGAGAAAGCAGCACCATTCAATATACCACCAGTAACAGCCCCAGGTAATAATAAAGGCGTAGTAATAGGAATATTACCTACACTTAAAGCTCTTCCACCAACAGTAATGGCAGGGCTTAAGAAATTTTTACTGTTGCTATAGTAACCATTAATATCTACATATAATTTTTTACCAACAGTACCCTTGTAGCCGAATTCCCAAGTATTGATTTGCTCTGGTTGCAAAGGAACGGTATTAGCAGTTGTAGTTAGTGGTGCACCATTTGGAACATAACTTATACCATCACCATTTCCAAATACCAGACCAAACACACTGGCTCTTTGAAATAAAATGATAGGTGCAGCAAAGGCTTTTCCATAGGTTAAACGTACACTACCGCCAGGAACACCTTTAACTAAAGCTAATTTAGGAGAAAACATATTCTTAAATAAGCTATGGTGATCTAGTCTTGCAGCTGCAACCAATTTAAAATCAGAAGGCAAGGTTTTTTCTAATTGAATAGCACCACCATATTGAGTTACCTCAACCAGTTGATTTGCATCAATTAAACTGGTACCATAAGTATTGGGTTTATCTTTTTGGTAAGACATACCTACTACTAAACTTAAACCTGCTTTTTCAAAATTATTATTGTATTGTGCTTCTGCATTAAATCTTTTAGAAGTCTCCTTAAAACGATTACCTAATCGAGTTGCAAAAGCTTCAGCTTGGTCTGGATATAACTGACCAACTGCAGCAAATAATGGATTAGCAGGGTCTGTAATAGTACTATGGGTTCTATTCCAGTAATCTCTGGTATAGCCAGGTATTCCATAAGAGTTACCCACATTAGTCCAAGTTTCATAAGCTTGAGCAAAAAAACGAGGGCTAACATATTTCACTTGCAAATAAGAGAACTTCCAATCTTTAATTTGATTGCGTCCGGTGTTATTTACACTTAAAAAATTGTTGTTACTACCACCATAAGATACAATGATATCCGATTTTGAATTAACTGCATAATATACATCAGCAGCACCACGAACATGTTTAAAATTGTAATTTGGAATACGCTCCGGAATAGCTACTGCAGGACCATAAAAACTGCCACCAGCATAAATACTATCGTTGAATTCAAAATCTCTACCAGTAGTATATTCACCAGTAATTTTATAAGCCCATTTATTATTTATTTTAGAGGCAGTTCTAAATCTTCCAGAGAAAACATCTCGGTTACCTGCACCAATAACTAATGTGGTTCCTTGATGTTTACGCGGATCTTTGGTAATTGTATTGGCAATACCATTATGTGCATTAGGACCGTATAATGCAGAATTAGGACCTAATACAATTTCTAATCTTTCAACATCTTCCTTAATAACTGTATTCATAATTCCAGAAGGCAAACCACTACCACCAGCCATCATTGAATTTCTACCATCAGTCATTTGAAGAATTTTAGCATTGAATGCATTGTTAAACCCACGTGCATTAAAACCAACTCCGTT
Organism: Sediminibacterium sp.; assembly: GCF_051860225.1. Taxonomy (GTDB): domain Bacteria; phylum Bacteroidota; class Bacteroidia; order Chitinophagales; family Chitinophagaceae; genus Sediminibacterium. The sequence goes on along the minus strand of NZ_JBHYEI010000001.1, from coordinate 889,886 downwards.
TACACCCGTTCTAACAAACTCTACCCCTTGAATTTTAGAAGCCAACTCACCAATATTAAATGAAGAAGTTTGGTCTAAATCTTTTGCGCTAATTACACTAATAGTAGCAGGAGCTCTAGTAATTTTTTCAGGTCGCTTAGATGCACTCACCACCACATCATTTCCTCGGCCTTGCTCTTCTTTAAGAGTAACTTCTATCGCAGCACCAGCTTCAACTGTTTTTTCGATATCTGCATAGCCTACATAAGAAATACGCAAAGTGATTTTACCTGTTTTAGCAGACAGTAAGGAGAATTTTCCATTAACATCAGTAGAAGTACCCATACCAGTAGACTTAATGGTAACACTAGCACCTTCTAATGGCATACCTGTTGCCGCATCAGTAATTCGACCAGTTGTTTTGGTTCCTTGGGCCATTGCAGTTAACTGAACCAGCGCAAGTACGATTATTACAAACAGTTTTTTCATCTTGGTTTGTTTTATTGGTTTTTATGGTAAAAAGTTTTGAACAATTTTAATTAATGCAGCAGGTTGATCTAATTGTAATAAGTGACCTGCATTTGGAATAATGGCTAATTTGGCGGATGGAATTTGTTTGCCTATATCTACTATATCCTGAACACTTAAAGTTGGATGCAACAATTTATTAGGAATCAATGCATCATTTTCTCCAAACACAATCAATGTCTTTTGCCTAATTAAATTTAGTTGCGATTTTACAGGATGTCCTAACATACCTTTCACACCCAACACTATTTGAGCACAATAATTTTTAAAATTTGGGCAATAGGTTAAATTGATTCTTTCAAGTATTAATCTATCTGTTTCTTGATTAGACTTAAAAAAGTTTGCCCTATAATTTCGAAATATAGTAGCACTATCTTGCGATTCATAGAATGCAGGAGTTGCATATTTAATTAATAAGGACGCTTCATTTTCAGTAAATGTTTCTAAACCAGCAGGTGCAACTAAAATCAATTGGGTAATTAAACTAGGTTCTTGTAAAGCCAAAATCATTGCTACTTGCCCACCCATTGAATGACCCATTACAGTTAGATTTTTTAACTGCATCGATTGAATGAATTGTGTAATAATATTTGCATAAAAATCTAATACTTTATTAGCATCTATTATATTAACAGAAGAACTTCCACCATATCCAGGCAAGTCAATCGCAATACACCTATTCTTAATAGAAAGTGTTTCAATCATTTTGTTCCAATGCGAAGCATTGCCACCTAAACCATGTATCATCAAAATTGTGTTGCCTACACCCTGGTCTACATAATTTATATTGACTGAGTCAATCTTAAGTTGTTTAGTTGCAATACCATAATTAGGTAAACACTGGCAATACAAATGCCCGATGCTAAACAGAAAAATGAATATGATTGCTAATTTTTTCATGCCTTTTGAATATTGGTTTTATTTCTAAAGGCGTAATATAAAATAAGTCCTATCACCAAAGAGCAAACAATTGCTATGGAAGAAGCCACTCCGGGATTTCTGGTTCCATTTTGCATATAAGGAGTTAGGCGCCCATAATAAACAGAGAAGTGCACAATAACCGCAGTTACACTAGCTCCAACAGCTGCTATTTTAGGACAGTCTTTGGTAAATATTCCAAATAAAACAGGAACAAAAGCACCGCAGAAATAAGCGTAGACACCGTTTTGTGCAAATATCCCCACACTTAAATCGGGTGCCATTAATTGATTATAAGAAATATAAGTGGCAACAACTCCCATTAAAACAATAACCACTCTATTCATTACCAACTCTGATACTAAGCCACCAGCAAGATTGGGATTTTTTATAATGCTATTACCCGTAAGTGGTTTAATAATATCAGAGGTGAAAGTGGTACTTAAACTTTGAATCAATCCTTCTAAAGTTGCCATTCCAGCAGAAATCAAGCCTAACACTAATACAATTGCGATATAAACAGGAAAACGACTCACAACAAACTGACTCATCACTCCATCTAGCGGAATAGACTTACCATTCAAGCTTAATGATGGAAATAGCAGTCTCGCATACAAGCCAACAAAAACAACTAAAAAGAACAAAGCCAATGCAATAATAGCTACCGTTAAAAAACGATTCATGTCCTTATCATTTTTTAAGAGGAGAGACCTTGTTAAAATATGGGGTTGACATACAACTGCTGTACCAACAATTAATTGACAAATAGCTACCTCAAAGAAATCCCTGAACAAAGGACTTGATGCATTAAACGGACTAGCTAATTGAGGATCAATAGCCGATAACTTATTTAAAAATCCATATACACCTTCAGCAAAATAATCATAGCCAGAACCAAGTAAAATAACCGTCACAATTATTTTCAAAAACGCTTGAACAGTATTGGTATAAACCATACTATTGGCACCTCCAAACATCATATAAGTGAATGTGAAAGTAATAACTCCAATTAAAGTAGGTAATACTTCTAAATTAAGTGACCTTGAGACTACTTGGGTTAAACCAACACAAATCATTACAATAAATGCCATCATCAATAAAGAAAGGAAGCCAAAAAATAAGGCGAATCCCTTACTCTGGTACCTTATGCCCATCCACTGTGCAATAGTTTTGGCATTTACCGTTTGACCATATTTGCGAAACCGTTTAGAAAGAATAGCCAAAGAAACCAATGTGCCAATGGGTAAAAAAACAGCCATGCTTAATACTCCACTCACCCCATAGTAAGCTACAAATCCAGGATTAATAATGAAAGTGGCTGCACTACTCATAGAAGCAGCTAAAGAAAGACCTAAGAATGAAGGATTAAACTGCATGCTTCCTAAGGCAAAATCATTCATGCTATGTGTTTTCATAGCACCGCGTACCACAAAGAAAACAATGGTACACATGTAAAGAATGAGGGCAATCCAGATGGCAGTAACCATACCGGGCGAAGCAAGTTGGTTCATAATGGCAAATCGTTACTATGAAATTATCATTGTAACTAATTCCGATTTATAAAACCTTGCCAACGACTAAAAAAACAAGGCGAACTGCAAAAAAAGAATGGTCAAAGTGTTTTTTAGAGAAAAGATAATTTACTCATTAGCTTATCCTTATAGGTTTTTCCAATAGGAATACGTTGCTGGTTAATAAACAATTCATCTTTTTCGATGGCTTCAATCTTATCAACATTTACAATATATGAACGATGCACTCTTAAAAAGTGAGAAGAAGGAAATTTTTCTTCAACTGCAGCAAGGCTGGTATTTAATAAATATTTTCCAGCAGCAGTGCAAACCAACGCATATATATCAGAAGCTTCAACCCACAATACTTGATTCAATTGAAGTTTTTCAAGTCTACCCTTGGTTTTAACAAAAATAGAATCGTCAATTGTGAGCCCCTCTTTTAATATAGGAGTCACTTCTTTACGTTGTGCAGCATTGTATAACGTAATTTCAATAGTAGAATAAAGGGTTTCAATTTTGACCGGTTTTACTAAATAAGCATAAGGCTCAGTTAACTTAGCTTTTTCAATTGTAGAGCTGTCTGCTAAAGCCGTTAAAAATATAAAAGGTATCTGAAAGTCTTTTTTAATAAGCTGTGCTGTCTCAATCCCCGACATTTCTCCACTTAACCCAATGTCTAATAAAACAAGGTCTGGTTTTAGTTCAGGTATTTTTTTTAAAGCATCTTCTCCAGACTCTACATGCGCTAGCACTTCAAAACCAAGATCATTTAAAGAAAGAGAAATCTCTTTGGCAATTATCCAATCATCTTCAACTAATAAAATTTTAATACCGCTCATTCGTTAAATTTAGGGCAAATATTTTTTTCTGAAGCAATCCCTTTACATATTCCTTTTTATAATGCTTGCTGCAAGTAGCTATGCAAAAGAAGCCATTATATCATTTAAGGGGAAACCAATTGTTATTGAAAAAGAAGTCAGTTGGACTAAGAAGAAACATCATCCGAACAAGTACTACTATCAAGGTTCATTTACTTTAATCAGTGCTACAAAAACAGATCAAGACCTGATTATACAATTTTCAAAAACCGGAAAAGTACGTGTAGTTCTAACCAGCGACTCAGGCAAAACACAAGAATTGTTAACAGGCGCTTTGCTTCCATTAAATAAAAGAAGCCATCCATCTAATATTAATGCAGTCCAATTTTCTTTAATCAAAAACCAACCATATAAAGTTGATATATACTATGAGCCTGTTTATAGCATATATAATCCAGCTAAATTTAAATTGACAATAGAGCCTACCACTTTTTTTGAGCAGCAGGATACAGGAAGATTGTTCTGGCAGGGCATGTTTTTAGGAACCATACTAGTGATGGCGCTTTATAATTTATTTATTTTTTATGGGGTGAGAGATGAAAGCTATCTCTATTATGTTTTCAGCATCATTGGCTTAGGGCTATATCTTGCTTTTTATTATGGTTTTGGAATTGAGTACCTATGGCCTAACTCGCCAAGATGGGATACCTTCTGCTATTCAATAATTGTTCCCTTAACTAATATTGCTCGATTGTTGTTTACGAAAACTTATTTAAGTACGGGCAAGTATATGCCGGCAACAAATAGAATTATACAGTTATTAATATTAGCATGCAGCTTATTGCTTGTGTCTGGCATAATCAGTTTTATTTACGATATAGACTTATTTGAACCTTTGGTAACAGGAGTTGGAATAATAGGAACACTGGTTTTAATATTTATGTTGGTGGCGGGCTTAATAGCTTATTATAAAGATCAATATGAGCCAGCAAAGTACTTTATAGCAGCCAATGCGCTTCTTGTTATTGGAGCTATTTTATTTATTTTGAGAGAAATGTCTTTGGTAGAAGACAATTTTTACACTAGATATATTTTACAAATTGGCTTTGTAATTCAGGTAATCATTTTTGCATTAGGATTGGCAAGTAGATACAATAGAACAAGGGTGACAGTTAAATTACTTGAGGAGTCAAAAGAACAATTATCACAATTAAATAGTGTAAAGGATAAATTATTTTCTATCATTTCACATGATCTTAGAAATCCATTGGCAACCATGCAATCATTTCTTAAGTTGATAACACAGCATCATGAAAAATTGAATGAAGACGAGAAAAAGAAAATGATTAAAGAAGCCCAAGACTCATTGGACTACTTAAATGAACTATTGTATAATGTATTGCAATGGAGCAAAAGTCAAATGCACTTATTAGCATTCAAACCAGAGCAACTACAAGCAAAAAATGCATTAGAAAAAAATATTCGGCTTTTATACTTACAAGCACATATGAAGCAAGTACAAATTGAGCACTTAATACCAGAAGAACATTTTATATATGCCGATAAAGAAATGCTTGATTTTATAATTCGAAATTTATTAAGCAATGCCATTAAGTTTAGCCATAAGAATAGTGTAATACTATTAAGCACAGAGCAAAAAGAACAGCATATTTTAATACATGTAATGGATGAAGGGATAGGAATGAGTGATCAAACTATTGAGCAATTGCAAAAAGCCAGTTTAAGCAATTCAAGGAGAGGAACTGCAAAAGAAAGAGGAACAGGCTTAGGGCTATTAATTTGCAAAGAATTTATAGCCAAACACGGAGGAGAATTATTAATCAGCCAACGAAATGAAAAAGGAAGTCAATTCACTGTTCTGCTTCCAAATGAAGCAACATAATTTTTTATGGCGTATATTTCTGAATTAAATTCAGCCAATATGCATAAACTGCTTTTAGGTTTGCTCCTCATCACTGGTGCAAACTATTCAAATGCTCAAGCCAGCAAAGAACCCAATACAGAAAATGTAAATGATTATTTCAAACCCATGAAATGGCGCAGTATTGGGCCTTTCAGAGGAGGCAGGTCTAATACGGGCACGGGAGTTAAAGGGGATATCCATACCTATTATATGGGGACCACTGGAGGAGGATTATGGAAAACCAATGACAGAGGCATTACCTGGAAAAATATTTCAGATGGGCAATTTAAAACAGGATCAGTAGGAGCAATAGCTGTATCAGAGAGCAATCCTAATATAGTTTATGTAGGAATGGGAGAACATGCGATGCGCGGAGTAATGACGCATCATGGAGATGGCATGTATAAAAGTACAGATGCAGGAAACACCTGGAAAAAAATTGGACTAGATGCAACGCAGCATATAGCCCGTGTGATCATAGACCCAAGCAATCCAGACATCGTATATGTTGCAGCACAAGGCGCACTATATAGCAACTCAACTGAAAGAGGCATTTACAAGAGCACCGACGGAGGAACAACATGGAAAAAGATATTATACATCAACGATAAAACAGGCTGCGCTGAATTATCAATGGATGCAAAAAACCCAAGCATATTGTATGCAGCCATGTGGGAACATGGTAGATTACCATGGAAAGTAATCAGCGGTGGTGCAGGAAGTGGCTTATATAAGTCTACTGATGGTGGAGCTAATTGGGAAAAACTAAGCACAGGCTTGCCAAAAGAAATGGGTAAGATGGCTATTGCAGTAAGCGGAGCAAATTCAGATAAAGTGTATGCATTAATTGAAAGCGATTTTGATAAAAATGCAGGAGGATTATATGTTTCAAACAATGCAGGAAAAAGTTTTAGTCAAGTGTCAGCAGAACATAAATTAATTCAGCGTGCATGGTATTATATAGAAGTATTTCCCGATCCGAATAATGAAAATACTGTGTATGTATTAAGTGCACCCGCATTAAAATCAATAGATGGAGGAAAAACCTGGGAAAATATTCAAGGTGTTCATGGAGACTACCATAATCTTTGGATTAACCCAAGTGATTCAAAAAATTTAGTGATGGCCGATGATGGTGGCGTAACCATCAGTTTTAATGGAGGACAAACTTGGAGTAGCCAGAGCAATATGCCAACTGCTCAGATGTATCGCATTAATGTAGACAATTTATTTCCGTATAATATTTATGGAGGGCAGCAAGATAATTCATCAGTAAAAATTGCAAGTCGATCTTTTTCCGGTGGGATTACAGCCGCCGATTGGTCTGCATCAGCAGGAGGAGAAAGTGCATTCTTAGCATTTGATCCGAACAATCCAAGGTATGTTTTGGGAGGTTCATATCAGGGAACCATTGAAGTATTAGATACCAAAACCAATGCCAGTACCAATATCATGGCAGCACCCATACAGTACTTAGCAATGGATGCAAAAGACATGAAATATCGTTACAATTGGAATGCCCCAATCATTCACAGTCAACATGAGCCAGGAACTTACTATCATGGAGCACATGTATTATTAAGAACGAGGGATATGGGAAAAACATGGGACGAAGTATCACCCGATTTAACTAGAAATGAAAAAGAAAAACAAGTAAAACCAGGGGTTCCATTCACCAATGAATCAGTAGGTGCAGAAAACTATGGCACATTAAGTTATGTGATTGAATCACCTTTAGAAAAAGGGGTGATTTATACAGGTAGTGATGACGGTTTGGTATACGTTACAAAAGATGGAGGAGCGAATTGGAAAAATATTACGCCAGCAGGATTGGCAGAGTGTTTAATCAATGCAATAGAAGTATCTCCTTTTGATAAAGCAACTGTTTATATTGCAACCACGCGTTATAAATTTAATGACCATACTCCTGGCTTATACAAGAGTACAGACTATGGAAAAACATGGATGAATATCAGTAATGGTATACCAGTAGGATCTTTCACACGCGTAGTAAGGGAAGACGACAAAAGAAAAGATTTGCTTTACGCAGGAACAGAAAACGGAGTGTATATTTCTTACAATGGCGGAAAGAATTGGACTTCATTTCAACTGAATCTACCTAATACACCCATCACCGATTTACGCGTACACCAAAACAATTTAATAGCGGCAACATCAGGTAGATCATTTTGGATTTTAGATGATTTAACAACAGTGCGTCAGTTCAAGTCGGCTCCTAATTCTTTAACGGTGTATCAACCATCCCCTGCAATTTTAGCTACAGGAAGTTCTGAACTTGACGGCAATAGCGCAGACTTTGATGGTACTAATCCATACAGAGGTGTTAATCCAGCTACAGGAATAGTAGTCTATTATGATTTACCTGAATTAAAAGAAAAAGCAGTAGTAACGATGACCATTAAAGATGCTACAGGTAAAATCATCAGAACCTTTAGTTCAAAAGCAGACCCGACTTATAAAAGATATGACGGTGCGCCACCAAGAGATCCACAATTATCTACCAATAAAGGGTTGAATAGATTTGTTTGGAATCTGCGACATGCTACTATGCCAGGTATACCCAATACATATATTGAAAGTAGCTTCCGCGGACATAAAGCAATACCAGGAACTTATACCATTAGCATAGAAGCTGAGGGAAAAACGGTTAGTACCCCCGCAACCATTTTAGCTAATCCAACTTATCCTACTACAGCAGCTGAGTATGCAGCATTTGATGAGTTTATGACAGGTATGGAAACTACTGTAAAAGAAATGCATACGATGGTGAACGAATTATTTGTGAAGAAGCAACAATTGGATCAACTGATTAAAACACTACCCAATGGTGCCACCAAAACCAACACAGAGGCTTTGGCTAAAAAAATACAAGCATGGGACGAAGACATGATACAGCGTAAGTCTACCGCTTACGATGACGCAGAAAATTTCTTAAATAAATTTACTGCGAACTATATGTTCTTGATGAATCAAACAGAGAGTGATATTCCAAGACTAAATCAACCAAATATAGATTTACTAAAACAATATAATGCGCAGTGGAAAACCTTAAAAGAAAGAGGAGAAAACTTAAATAAAGTTGAAATTCCAGCACTGAATAAGCAGTTATTTAGTGAAGGAATAGGCGCCATTCGAACAAATTAATATAGCCCTATACAACTGACCAATATATTTGTAAGACTAAATCATGCTAAATGAAAAAGTTCTTACGGTATATTGGTTATTTTTTTGGTGCTATCCTTGCATTATTGGTTCTCTTGTTCATCATTTATTTTCAACCAGACAGAAGTTTAGATGAATTAAAACCATTGTATGTAAACAACGAGTCGGAGTTTATGCCATTAATGGGTATGAATGTGCATTATAGAGACCAAGGCAACCCTAGTGATTCAGTACCGCTAATTTTAATTCATGGTACCAGCTCTTCTTTGCACACTTTTGAAGAAGTAGTAAAGCGTATTGATAAAAACAGAAGGGTAATTACTTTAGATATGCCCGCATTTGGATTAACAGGACCCAATGCCAACAATGAATATAGTTTTAAGTATTACAGTCAATTCTTAGATTCTTTTTTAATGAAATTAAATATACCCCTCTGCGATATAGGAGGAAACTCATTAGGTGGTGGTATAGCATGGCAATTCACCACTTATTTTCCAGAGAAAGTAAGAAAGTTGATTTTAATTGATGCAACAGGTTATCCTGTGATGAATGTAAAAGGATCTATTGGCTTTAAAATAGCTTCAACCCCAGTAATCAACAATGTGATGTTATTCATTACCCCAAAAGCTTTAGTAAGTGCAAGTTTAAAGGGCATTTATCAAGATCCGACTATTATTAATCAAGAACAGATTGATCGGTTTCATGATATGGCCATTGCAAAAGGAAATAGAAAAGCCTTATTGGCCATATTTAAAAAGGGATTAGAGCAGGAGCCAAACAAGATTAAGACCATTCAAAAACCCACCCTAATTATATGGGGAGACAAGGATGGTTTAATACCTGTTCAAAATGCTTATTTATTTAATAAGGATATCAAAGGGAGCAAACTGGCTATTTTACCTAATATAGGGCATGTTCCTATGGAAGAAGATCCAGCAAAAACAGCCACTTTGATTAATGAATTTTAAAACGGGGCGGGGGAAATAGTATATCGTAGTGTAAAATAAATCGGGGACAATCACACCCCCCGATATGAATGTACCCCGATTTTAGGACGAATTCCTGTTGCAATATGTTGAAAATTTGTGGTTTTTTAATACCTAGTATTAGGTATTTTTTACGAATTGGATAGATTCGTCAAAAGAGGCAGCGTTATTTACCACTTCTTTTACAGCCTTATCAAGGGTTTCAGCAGCAATATGTAATTGGGAAATCAGGGCCTCTTTTTCTTCGTCGTCTACTATTTTTTCCTTGATTATTTTAGTAATTCCTAAAATATCAGATAGCGGACCCCTTACTAAATGCGATTGAGCCCAGGCTATTTCTCTTAACCGTAGGTTCTGTAAACGTAGGTTTTCAAGTGTAGCTACCCTAGTGGTTATATCTTTTACCACTCCAATAAACTTGTAAATTTCGCCTTGTGCATTTTTATAAGACACCCCATTAACAATAACATGCTTTAACTTCCCTTTTGAGGTCTGAATTTTAACCTGAATTGCCTCTGCTTCCCCTTCGATGGTAGATGCTTTTACCATCCATTTACTATAAGCATCTTGATCCTCTTCAATCACCAATTGGGTAAAACGGTCTTTATGCGCCAGCACTTCATTAGGAGAGAAATCCAAAATTCTAAACATTTCATCGCTCCAAACGGCATGCCCATCTGGAAGCACTACTTCAAAACTGCCTACATGTGCAATTCCTTCAGCTTTAGAGAGCATTTCTTGAATGGTTAATGCCTTCTCAATAACTGCTCTTTCTGAACTTAAGTCTCTAAAGTATGCAGCTAGAAATAAGTATTTACCCGCTCTAAAAGGTGCACCAGCTGTAATACGAACAGGTTTAATTTTTCCTTTTTGGTCAATTATATGGGTATCAACAAATTGATACCCATTATTTTTAGTGAATTTTTGAAAGAGCGACGCAACAGTTTCCAATTCTTCAGGTGGATGTAATTTAGTTTGATGCATTCCGACTAACTCAGCTTTTGTATAGCCAAATAATTGAGTGGCTCTATCATTTACATCAACCAAAAAACCACTGGTCGCATCTGCAATTAAAATGGCATCTTCAGCACCATCAAATAGAGCAGCATACCTTAGGTCTACTATTCTAGTTTCTTCCTGTTGTTCCTTAAGAATCGTAATATCATTACTAAAAAGAGTAAGCCCTAATATTTTGCCATGTTGATCAATAATTGGACTGTACTTGTTTTCATAAAACCTTCTTTTCCCATCTGGAAATATAAAATTATTCGTAATTACAAAACTTTCTCCAGCAATAGCTTTATCATAATTAGCCTTAGCAAAGGGCACTAAATCTGCAGGTATTACATCAAAAGCACTCATGCCCACTGCTACCTCTTTTTTAAGGGCAGTTTTAGCAAATTCAACATACGCATCAGAGAATCCTAAAAAACGATAGTTTTTGTCTATTGCAATTACAAATAAATCTTTGGGGCTATTGATGATGGCTTTTAAAAAAGCATTGTCTTTAATAACCTGCTTTTTGGTTTTCTCATATTCCTTTTGTGTTGTAATAAAGTTTTCGGTAAGTGCTTGTGTTTGAGTGATGTCGAAGTGGGTGCCAATAATCATACCTGTTAGATCACCTGCCTCATTGCGCATAGCCATCGCTCTACTTAAAATGGTTAAATATTCACCATTGGCATGCAACATCCGAAACTGTTGCTTGTATTCTTTCTCCGGATTTAATATATAGTCAGAAAAATATTCTTTGGCTTTTTGCAAGTCAGCAGGATGCAACCAACTTTCCCAAACTTCTTTAATTGAATATTTTGCCCAGTCGGAGACAATATATTCAGGACGGCCCAGCATTTCAAAATAATATCCATTACACCAAAGCTCTTGAGTAAGCACATTGTATTCCCATCCACCCAATTGGCCAACAGCTAAAAGGGTTTCATATTTTGAACTATAGGAATTAGTGGGCATTTTCAGGAATTGATTCAGTTAAAAATATCAATTAGGAGCCATATTAATTAAGAGTTCAACAATTAATTTCAATAATATCAAATAAACGTCTTTAGGTATCAAATTTTAAATATGGATGAATGCTTAAATTGGCATTCAAATTTGATTTCTATGAGAAAATATATTGTTGCTTGCATTTTCACCTTTTTTGGCATTTTCAGTAGTGCACAAAATATTCAACCCATTGAACAAAAGTTAATAAATAAAATAGAAGCGAACTATCCTTCGATGATGGATCTCCTTAAAAATTCAGTAAATATTAATAGTGGAACTTTCAACGTTGCAGGAGTAAAAGCAGTAGGTCAATTATACGCCAAAGAATTAGAAAAATTAGGCTTTACCATTGAGTGGATCAATATGCCCGACTCAATGAAACGTGCTGGACACTTGGTAGCCACCAGAAAAGGTAATAAAGGAAAAAAACTGTTGCTATTAGGACATTTAGACACTGTTTTTGAACCAGATATGCCCGCTAACCCATTTACTATTTTAAACGATAGTACTATTACAGGTCAGGGTATAAATGACATGAAAGGGGGCGATGTAATCATTATTGCAGCAATGAAAGCAATGTATGAGTTGAACTTATTGAACAATGCTACCATCACCATTTATATGACAGGAGACGAAGAAAATGCAGGAGAGCCTAGAACTATTTCAAGAGGAGATTTTATAGAAAGAGCCAAACAGCACGATGTAGTATTGGCATTTGAAGGCGCTGCAGGTCTTAATACGATTGCAACTGCAAGAAGAGGTTCAAGTTCATGGGAATTAATAGTAGAAGGAAAGCAAGGTCATTCATCAGGTGTATTTGGAACAGCGGGCTATGGTGCTATTTATGAAGCAGCTAGAATAGTAAATAGTTTTAGAGAAACCTTAAGCAAAGAACCTTATCTGACTTTCAATCCAGGAATATTTATTGGGGGATCTGAAGTAAGTGCCAACTTTGAACAACAACGTGGTGAAGCTTCAGGCAAAACCAATATCATTTCGCCCAAAACTTATGTTAATGGAGACCTACGTTTTTTAAAAGAAGAACAAAAATTGAACGCACGTAATGCCATGCGTAAAATTGTTTCAGCAAGTTTGCCAGGGGCTAAAGCATCCATTCATTTTCAAGATGGAATTCCTTCTATGGCTCCAACAAAGGGAAATGAAGCATTGGCCAATATATTAAGTAAAACCAGTGAAGACATGGGATTAGGGAAAGTAGTGCCAGGGAATCCAGGCAGCAGAGGAGCCGGCGATATTTCTTATGTGGCAGCTTATGCAGATTGCTTAGACGGTTTAGGTGCAGCAGGAAAAGGAGCACATGCACCAGGAGAAACATTAGATAGTAAACTCTTTCCGGTATTAATGAAAAGAGCAACATTATTTATTCATAGGCTAACGCAAGGAATCAACTAAAAAGTTTCTAATAAGTTTACAAAAACACCGCTACTGCCATTTCTACCCATTCCGTAGTCAATTGCAATATTGGTATTGGTTTTCTTACTCATTTTAATACGTAAGCCAAACCCAAAACCAGCAGCAAACTCATTGCCTAACTTTTGTTTTTTAGCTTCATCAGTAGCGGTCGTTAAATTAAAAAAACCAACGCCCCCCAGTAATCCATTTTTAGAAATAGGGAAACGATATTCCGTTTCTCCATACCACATATTTTCGCCACGAATTCTACCTTGAATATAGCCTCTGCCTGTTCGATTGTACATGTCCCAACCAATAGCAGGCATTTCTAAATAAGGCTGTTTACCGCTCATTAACAAACTTCCCATCGTCCAGAAACCAATAATATGCGGCCTTACCCTCATTTTAGTGGGGTTCCAATAAGTTCTATATTCATAATATAATGTATTATGAGAACGAGTACTTCCAAAAATTTCATTATTGATTCTAAAAGTCATTTTTGCGTACTGCCCTCTTTTAGGATTAACCGAATTGTCTCTGGTGTCATACAAAAGATTGAGGCTTATACCTACCGAAGCGTATTGATCTTGTCTTATATTATTTAGTTTGGAATAATCATAATGAGCAGTCAAATACTGGTTAGCACTAGTTGTATCTAAAAGTTGGTCTACTACACTATAATGTCGATCTATATTAACACCAATTCCTGCATACCATGTTCCCCATAATTTTTTATACAAAGTTTGATAGAAACGCAAATAATTAAACTTCATGGGCTCTTCCTTTGCAGTAGTATTAGGCAGATCATTGAAATTAATTCCTAAACCATAAGTGGGCTGCGAAAAAATAAGCCAGCGCCAATCCCCCTGTAAAACCCATTCATCATCTTTTAAAAAGATCATATTTCGGGCATACAAATTAAACTGATTACGAGTGGTAATGGTAGCATTTGCCAATATATTGGATAAATGCGTTTTATTAGCACTACCCGATAAAAAGTTAGTACTGATTCCAGCACCAATCACAAAACCCAATGCAGGATTATAACCAGGAATAGGCAAGATACTCGTATAAAATTTTCTAGGAATCAGCGAATCATTCTCTGGCTTTTTATTGTTTTTATTTGTGCCAAAAATCACCTCAATAATATCTTTCTCAGGAACTTTTACATTCTGAGCATAAGATGAATTAAATATACACTGCACTAAAATAGTCAGCAAAAAGAGAGAAAATTGTTTCAAAAAGCTTGGTTTGTTGGCAAAATAAATCGTGTATATTACAAAGGTACAATAAAGACAAGAATATGAACAAGCATACCCTACTATTAGCGCTGAGCCTACTTTTTTTGGGTTTTATTCCATTTACAATTAATGCGCAAATACTCCCATTAAAAGAGCAGGCAAAATTGATAGACGAAGTAGTAGATGATCGATTGAACAACTTATTGCCACAATTAATGGAGCGTACAGGTATAGATATGTGGGTAATGATAACGAGAGAATACAATGAAGATCCAATAGTAAAAACCCTATTGCCAGCAACCTGGATCAGTGCTAGAAGAACCACCATGTTGGTGTTCTATTACAATCCACAAACAAAGGAATACACCAAATCTGCCGTAGCTAGGTATAATGTGGGAAGTTCAATTAAAGCAGCTTGGGATATGACCAAATATCCCGATCAATGGGATGCATTAATGGCATTAGTGAATAAACACCAACCTAAAAAAATTGGTCTTAATATCTCTAAAAGCTACGGACATGCAGACGGTTTAGATCATACAGAGTATGAGCAATTCATGCAAAAATTACCCGCCGCTTATAAATCAAAAGTGGTTTCATCAGAACCATTGGCAGTAGCTTGGTTAGAAACAAGAACAGCAAGAGAAATGCAATACTATCCCCAGGTAGTGCAAATTAGCAAAGCCATTATTGCAGAAGGATTTAGCAGCAAGGTAATTACACCAGGCGTTACTACATCAGAAGACTTAGTGTGGTGGTACAGACAAAAAATTAACAGCTTAGGACTGGCTACTTGGTTTCATCCTTCAGTAGAAATTCAACGCAACGACCAAGTTGAATTTGACCATTTAAAAGCATTTAGCAATAAAGGGTATGATCCAAAAAATATTATACAACCCGGCGACTTATTACATGTAGATTTTGGAATCACCTATTTAAGATTGAACTCGGATATTCAAGAGCATGCTTATGTACTAAAACCCGAAGAAACAGATGCACCTGAATATTTAAAAAATGCTTTAGCAGTAGGTAATCGATTACAGGATATTTTGACCAATCAATTTGCATTGAATAAAACAGGAAATAAAATTTTATCAGACGCATTAGCAGAAGCAAAAAAACAAGGAATCAATGCAACTATTTATACTCATCCAATAGGATCACATGGACATGCAGCAGGCCCTACAATTGGGATGTGGGATCAGCAAAATGGAGTGCCTGGAAGTGGCGACTATCCAATGTTTTATAATACGGCCTATTCAATAGAATTAAATGCTGCAGTAGAAATTAAAGAATGGAAAAAATCAATTCGCATCATGTTAGAGCAAGATGGATTTTTTGACCAAACTGGTTTCAAGTACATCAGTGGAAGACAGACTAAACTACATTTAGTGGGGAATCCTAGCTGGCAGTAGCATGATGGATATTTTTTAAAGGGACTACTGCGCTCATAAAGTAAGCTGGTAGCGTGCATATTAATATCCAAATATAAAAATCATAGAAACCCATATACTCACTGAGTAAACCACTGAACATCGCTGGAATAATATAAGCCAGGTACATCACTGCGCTAGCAAAACTAAAGTAGGCTAATCGATATTTACCTGGTGTTATTTCTTGTAAAATAAAAAATACCAAAGCGAGTAAGCCAAAGCCATAACAGAAATGCTGGAAAGCCACCATCAACATGATCGGCATTTCATCAACAGGCTGGAACAAAGCTAGATAGGCATAAATAATTAGAGAAAGATTCATTGCGGTGCATAAAAAAAGTAGGGTCTTTCTATTAAAAGTACGGGCTGCAACAAAATAGCCAGAAACAAAACTACCCAACACAAACGCAATCACTCCTAGTACATTAAAAGTAAAGTTGGTTTCTTCTTGATCAAAAGCAAGCCCCCCTTCAATTCTGGTAGCAGTAAAGAACAAAGGGGCAATTTTAATAGCTTGCGCTTCGGCTAAACGATAAAAGAAAATAAAAAATAAACCAATTGCAAGGTTTTGTTTCTTAAAAAATTGAACAACCACATCCCAATAAATCACTACCGCTTCTGGTGCAGATTCAACAGTGTGTACCGCTTTACCCCCAACGGGCAAATTATACGCGCTAATAACACCCAATAACATCATTGCTAAAGCATAAATCATCATAATTGTCATCCAAGCAGCTTTTAACCCATAGCTTTCTTCAATAACAAAAGCCAGTGCAACTA
This sequence comes from Sediminibacterium sp., assembly GCF_051860225.1. Taxonomy (GTDB): domain Bacteria; phylum Bacteroidota; class Bacteroidia; order Chitinophagales; family Chitinophagaceae; genus Sediminibacterium. Next base: position 873,168 of record NZ_JBHYEI010000001.1, on the reverse strand, counting down.
AAGCAGGGCCGAATAATACTTTAGCTATATTTTTAAAGACCACTTGCCAACCCATATATTGTTGCTGTTCAGTTTGATTCAACTCGTTAATATAGATACCGTCTGCAGCTAAATCTTGAGTAGCAGCAGCAAAAGCGATAGCAGTAAATAAGCCAATTGAAAGCCCAAAAAAACTATCCGCAATTAAACTCACCGAAACCAATGCAAATAAAGCACCTAAAAAAAACTGAGACACATAAACGAAATAGCGTTTGGTCATGAACATTTCTAACAAGGGGGCCCATAAAAACTTAAGTGCCCAAGGAAGCATGATAAAAGAAGTCCAAAATGCAATTTCATCATCAGGCAAACCTAAAGAATCATACATGATGGCAGCTGTGCTAGACAGCGCTATAAATGGGATACCCGAAGCAATCCAAGTGCTGGAAATCCAGTTAAGTGGAGCAATTTTATTGGTAGTAATTTCAGACACTATTAACTATTGAGCTTATTAAATGAAATGAATATACGCTATTTTATCGCTTATATGGAACGTTTAAAATAAGGAATCTTTCTGTGTTTAGTTGATTGTTCATATGCATAAGCCATTCCAATAATTGCACCTTCTTGGTAAGCAGAAGCAACAAACGAAAGTCCTACGGGTAAGCCATGAATATCTCCCATTGGAACGGTAATATGTGGATAGCCAGCCATAGCAGCAGGAGGACAAAAATAAAATCCAGGATCTTGATCTCCATTTACCCAATCAATGCAATGCGCCGGTCCATAACTAGTGCCTACAATAGCATCCAATTGATTGGCCTGCATTGTACGATCAATAATACCACGGGCTGAAGTAGATTTAGCTAAAGCTGTTTTATACTCTTCGCTATTTAAATTTCCTTTAGCATTGCTCATTTCAACCAATTCTTGTTTAAAATAAGGCATTACTTTATCAGCATGCTTTTTATTGTACTCAATTAATTCGCTCATGCTCTTCACCCCATTTTTTACTGTAGATAAATATTTATTGAGCCCATCTTTAAATTCATAAAGCAATACCTGAAACTCCGAGTCGCCCAAAGGACCTGTTTCTTTTACTAATTCAATAGGAACAATGGTAGCTCCCATCTTTTTCAATTGGTCAATCGCTTTTTGATACAATGCTACCACATCCTCTTGACGGCCTCTTAAAAAAGATTGCTCAACCCCAATCCGTTTGCCTTTTAAAGCATCCTTATTTAAAAAAGTAGTGTAGTCTTTCGCAATTTTATCTTTTGCATTTAACGTTACTGCATCCGCAGGATCTACGCCCACCATCGCATTCAACAATACCGCCGCATCAGCCACGGTACGGGTCATAGGACCAGCCGTATCTTGCGTAGCAGAAATAGGAATAATGCCTGATCTACTTACTAAACCAACGGTTGGTTTTAGCCCAACAATTCCACAAAATGAAGCAGGTGCAACCACAGAACCGTCGGTTTCAGTACCCACTGCCACTGCACATAAATTTGCAGAAACAGCCACCGCCGATCCAGCGCTAGAACCACAAGGAGAGCGATTGATTACATAAGGATTTCTGGTTTGTCCGCCTCTGCTGCTCCATCCACTACTAGAACGAGTTGATCTAAAATTGGCCCATTCACTTAAATTGGTTTTTGCTAAAATAAGCGCACCTGCTTTTCGCAACTGCGAAACCACAAAAGCATCTTTAGCAGCAATATGGTTTTCCAAAGCTAAAGAACCAGCCGTAGTGTGCATTTGATCGGCTGTATCAATATTGTCTTTAATCATGATAGGAATACCGTGCAAAGGACCACGCAATTTGCCCGCTTTACGTTCTTTATCCATTTGCTCGGCCAATTGCATAGCTTCTGGGTTTACCTCTATCACCGATAAAAGATCGTGATAGCCTTGATCAATATTACTAATGCGACGCAAATACAGTTCAGTCAATTTTACCGAAGAAAAAGTACCCGCTTTTAACCCAGCTTGTAATTCGGCAATGGTGAATTCAGAAAATTCAAAATCATCTCTACCAGTTGCTTCAGCAGCAGCTAATTCAGCGCTGTCTTTTTTATTTTGTTTAGATTGATCACCGCCTCCGCTACATCCGGTTAAAACAGTTGCAGCAGTGCCTGCTACTGTTACAGCAGCCGCAGCTGCCAAAGAACCATTGCGCAAAAATTTTCTTCTGTTCATAAATCAAAATTGAATAATGAAAATAACATAAAAAGGTCAATCCACTTTGTACATTTGCCGCATGCAAAAACCAATTATATGTATAGGGGCCATTTTAGTGGATGAGCTCATACATGCAGGACACGCCATACTTCCTGCTACAACCGTAGATGCCAAAATTACGAAGACCGCGGGCGGCGTGGCCCATAATATTGCGAAGCAGTTAAGTATATTAGGCGCACATGTACAGTTAATCAGTGTATTTGGAAATGATAGTGACGGAGACTGGTTAAAACAATCCTGCTCAGCGGCAGGTGTTAAAATAGATGCCAGCATCACCAAAGAGGGAATTTCAGGACGGTACACAGGGGTATTAAATGTAGATGGATCATTATATGCAGCTTTTTTATCTAATGCAGCAGTAGAAATGGTCACCCCTGCCCATTTAGAAAAACAAGAGGAACTTTTATTAAGTGCCCAATATATTATGGCCGATGCTAATACCAGTATAGAAAGTATGAACTGGTTATTAGCATTTAGCAAAAAATCAGGAATACCCTTTATCATAGAGCCAGTATCCGTTCCACCTGCAACCAAGCTAAAAAATATGGATTTAGATGGATTGTACATGGTAACACCCAATGAAGATGAGTTGCCCGTGATGTGCAGCGAAAAATCATTCTTAACCCAATTACAGATAGAAGAATTATTAAAAAGAGGCGTTCAAAATATTTGGTTACACAACGGAAAGCAGGGTTCTGCATTTTATAATAAAGACAAAGCCATTACCTTACATGCACCCGATATAGAAGTAGTAGATTGCACGGGCGCAGGAGATGGATCCTTATCAGGATTCTTATTAGGAAAAACTTTAGGAAAATCAGATGATGAATGTATCAAATTGGCACATACCTTATCTGCAGAAATACTGCAAGTAAATGGAGCCATCGTAACACATTTATCGCAAGAGCAGTTGTTAGAAAAGGTAGATAAATATTATCCAGCTTAATATACAAAAGTAAACATGCACCCTCACTTACATATACACCCAACTGTTGCAGCCGCTTTAAGAGACGGAGAACCCGTAGTAGCTTTAGAAAGTACCATTATAGCACACGGCATGCCTTACCCACAAAACGTAGCAACAGCAAGGGCTGTAGAAGAAATAGTGAGAAGCAACGGAGCCATACCAGCTACCATTGCCATCATCAAAGGAAAATGTACGGTAGGATTAACCGATGAGGAGTTGGAATATTTTGGACAAGCAAAAGACATTCTAAAAGTGAGTTTGCGCGATATACCTTATGTAATTAGTAATGGATTATATGGAGCAACCACTGTAGCAGCCACCATGCGAATAGCCGCCATGGCAGGTATACAAATATTTGTAACAGGAGGCATAGGAGGTGTACATAGAGGAGCAGAAAATAGCATGGATATTTCAGCGGATTTAACCGAAATGGAACATACCAATGTGGCGGTTATTTCAGCAGGCGTAAAATCTATATTGGATATTGGCCTCACATTGGAATACCTAGAAACAAAGGGAATACCCGTTGTAACTATGGGCCAAGAAGCATTTCCCAGCTTTTATTCGCAAACAAGTGGATATAAAAGTCCGCTCACATTAGAAAGCCCGGAAGCCATCGCTGCCATGCTGAAAGTGAAGTGGGATATGGGGTTGAATGGGTCTGTATTAATTGCTAACCCAGTACCAGCCAACCAAGAAATTCCATCGGATATCATGGAAGAGCATATTGTTTTGGCATTGGATGCAGCAAAAAGAGCAGGAGTAACCGGAAAAGATATTACCCCATTTTTACTTAAGTACATTGCCAGCCATACCAATGGTGAAAGCTTAGAAGCCAACATCGCATTGATTAAAAACAATGCAGCATTAGGCGCAACAATTGCAGTGGACTTATCGGCAATTACAGATTAATCACGAATGATTTTTCTAGTAACAAAATCATAGCGTTGCGGTTGAGCCATCATCATAAATGGTTTCAATACACGCCCCCATTGCTTTTTTTGTTCCTCCCAATTTTGGGCATCATACACCATTGCATAAGATTTACCCAATACAGAAAACTGATTTCCCTCTACTACAATAGCCGTAGACTCATCAATGGCAATACCCAATAAATGAGGATGCTGTTCAATCACTGGAATTAAATCGAATTGGCGATTTCTAGCCAATACATGTTGATCAATAGCTGTGTTCTTAAATAAATTTAATGCATCAGGAAAAGTAAAAGGTTTGGTCAAATCTTTTCTTGCATCACCGCCCACTAAAAGCGAACCCATAATGGTAGCACCCGCAGAAGTACCCATGAATACACCCCCTCTAATAAATAAATCTAACATGGCAGCGTGTACCTGTGTACCTAAGAATGCATCAGCAATGCGGCTTTGATCGCCCCCGGAAAAATAAATACCCTTTGCATTTTGAATTGCTTTTATAAACTCAGGCGCATCGGCAGCTGCTTTGTTACGTGCGTGAACCGTTGTTAAATTAGTAAACCCTTCTTTTTTAAAACGAGTTAAATGGGCGCCCGCATTAATAGCAGAGTCATTGGTTGCCGTAGGGATTACGACCACCGATTGGTCTTTCCCTCCAATAGATTTCGCAAACAACTGATACATGGTATCGGGCATGGAGCCACCGCCTACAATAATGAGTTTGCCTTTTGCAATAGCAGATACTGTTGCAAATTTTTGGTTGGGAGATTGCGCAATAATTGCTGCATTATTTTGCAACAAGAAAGAACCAATTAGAAGGATTAAAATTTTTCTCATGATGAAAATTGTTCTCATTCAATCAATTTAAAATGAAAGGAATTCCCATTAAAGACTGAACAACTAAAGTAGTTACGAAAGCGAAATATATTAAAGCGCTCATCCAAACAAAGGTTTTTGCTTTACGCTCATCTTGTATTTTTTCTGTAATAAAATATCCAGCTAAAGGAATGATTTGTAAAGCATGAATACCAAAAAAATGAGCCACCCGTAAATCACCATATAAGGTACTCCAATTTAAAAGAGGCAAACCCGATTCACCCATTTTTCCACCGATATTATGCGTGTTTAAGACGCTCATATACCCACCAAAAAAACTAAAGACTACAAATAATAACAAACCAATTTTAATAGATAAAGCAAATGATGCAGGGATACTATACGTTTTTTGAAAAATAAAACGGATGGTTAAAACCAATGTGGCGGATGTAACCCAAACAATCAATACCCCCATCAGCGCATACAAAATTCCTCCTAAAGAAGAAGTTTGATTAAAATGCGAGAGGCCCCCTATAAAAGCCTGACCGATAATGACGCTCAGTTCAAAAGTCATCACAAAAACAGACAAATAAGCATACCATTTTACCCTTTGTTGATTGTTTACATAAAACAGTAAATAGGCCATCGTCCATTGATAAATCCAAATACTCAAACAGAATTTAATTGGTTTTATCATGGAATTCAAACCAAGGACTTCTTTACTATTAAAAGGGGCGTAAATGCCTAGTAGAATAGCAACTAACAAACAAATTAGTCCAGCATAAGCTAAGAGCTTATTTCTGTGAAAAATCTCTTTAATTAGTTTCATTCAGTGTTTTTATTTTGATGGTCTTAAATAGGAAAAACAATAAATAACCCATTGGGCCAAACATAAAAGTAAAAGGTAGGGTAATGGTATAGAGCACTCTAGAAAGCCCTATTTCCCTAGATTTTTTCACTATATAAGTACCAACAAATAAATCAAAAGCCAAATAATGAATCCAACCAGCAGTTATTGCATCGTCGTTTTGAAACAATGCTTTAACGTTGGCTAAAGTGCTAAAACTTTCTGGATTAAAATTGCCAATATCTTTTATAATCATGAATGCATAAATGCATGCAAACAAAACAAGCAATCCATTTAAAATAATTGTTTGCGTATACTTCCAATTTGGTAGAAATATCAACAGTACCCATCCCAATAAAATGACTTTATTACAAATGGAGAAAATTTCAGCAGCTTGCATACTGATTAATTTTTCGCAGGCGTGATGATGATATTTCTGTATTCAACCGGACCATGATCGCCTTGTAACATAATAGGACCAGGCTCCCCTTCTTTGCTATTGAGTGCGCCACCAGTAATACCTGGAATAATTTGATCAACAATAATGGCTTTACCATTTGCTACTACAGTAACCCTGCGACCAATTAACGTGATATCATAAGTTTGCCATTCGCCTGGCGCTTTAGCCACCATTTCATTGGGTGTTAAAAATCCATAGATGCCACCAAACAAAGTAGAACTAGGTTCTTTACCCATATTATCTTCTACCTGCACTTCGTAGCGACCTCTCAAATACACGCCACTATTGCTTCCTGCGGGATAACGGAATTCAATATGTAATTTGAAATCTTCAAAACTTTGATCGGTAATAATATTGGCACCACTTTTAGGACTGGTTAAAACGCCATTGATATTCACCCACTGATTATTATTTCTATCTGCATGCCAACCTTCAATACCCTTACCACTTAACAAATTAATAGGAGTGCCCCATACCGGAGCTTTATCTCTTTTTAATGAAGGAGCACGCTCACCTGTGAATGAATGCACTTTACCATAAGACTGTGTGATGGTACCAGTAAGTTTTCCGTTTTCTAAAACGGCATCAAAGTCCATGTATTTATCTAAACGATCCCACTGAGAAGGAATACTGAAATGAATTTTACCGTCTTTTACTTGCACATGACTAATTGGTCTAGCACTACCACCATCAGCAACAAAATAACCTACTAAGGTTTTAACACCAGAGAGTTTTACTTCTAACCAAGAGGGCGCCATGCGACCATCCATATTCACGGTTAAATCCCAACGACCGATTATATCGTTATCGGCAGCAGCAAATTTTTCTGCGGCGGAAGCATTAGCGGGTTTAGCAACAGTTGCAGGCAGGGCAATAGCGGTGGCACTCCCAAAAAATGAAAGCGCAACTAAAAAAGAAAATTTTTTCATAACAGCAATCTTTATCCTAAAGATAATCGAATGATGATAATTAGGACAAAGATTTCATGATATACGGCGGCCCTTAAATATGCCCATTCTTAATCTCTTCTACTATACCTGGATCTAACAAGGTAGAAGTATCGCCCAAGTTTTCTACTTCGCCCTCGGCAATCTTGCGCAAAATCCTACGCATGATTTTACCGCTACGCGTTTTAGGCAATCCATTTACAAACTGAATTTTATCAGGCTTAGCAATAGCCCCAATCATACGTGTTACGGTTTGTAAAATATCTTTACGGGTGAGTTCTTCATCACCATGGGTATTGCTATAAATTACATAAGCATAAATGCCCTGTCCTTTTACATCGTGCGGATAACCCACTACAGCACTTTCAATTACACCCGCATGCATATTAATCGCATTTTCTACTTCGGCAGTACCAATACGGTGGCCACTTACATTCAATACATCATCAACTCTACCAGTGATTCTATAAAAACCATTCTCATCTTTTAACGCACCATCACCCGTGAAATATAAATTTTCATAAGTAGCAAAATAATTGGTTCTGCAACGTTCATGATCACCATAGGTAGTGCGCAATAATGAAGGCCAAGGAAACTTAATACATAAATTACCTTTGAAAATGCCGTCTTCCGCCTCCGTAATTTCAACCCCTTTATCATCAACTAAAATCGGTTGAACACCCGGCATCGGTAAAGTTGCCCAACCCGGCTTAGAAGGAGTAATGCCCGCTAAGTTGGTAATTAAACAACCACCTGTTTCGGTTTGCCACCAAGTATCAATGATGGGACATTTTTTCTTTCCTACATTTTCGTTGTACCAATGCCAAGCTTCTTCGTTAATGGGTTCACCCACAGTGCCCAATACTTTTAAAGAGCTCAAATCCTTTCCCTGCAAGGGTCCTAGGCCAAAGCTCATTAAAGAGCGAATAGCAGTAGGCGCAGTATATAAAATATTGACTTTGTATTTGTCTACAATTTCCCAGAACCTGCCTGCATCTGGCCAAGTAGGAACTCCTTCGAACATTAAAGAAGTAGCACCCGCGCTTAAAGGACCATATACAATATAAGAGTGCCCTGTAATCCACCCAATATCAGCCGTACAAAAATGTATTTGACCAGGTTGATAATTAAAGATGTTTACAAAAGTATAATTGGTGTACACCATATAACCCGCGCAGGCATGCACTACCCCTTTAGGTTTACCAGTACTACCCGAAGTATATAAAATAAACAGTGGGTCTTCTGCATCCATTTCCACCGCATCAATTTCTTTGATACCCATTTCTTCTACATGACGCATTTCATCTTCCCACCAAACATCTCTTCCTTTCAGCATCGAAATAGGTGTGCGCGTACGCGTATAAACAATTACTTTTCTTACAGTTCTATTGCCAATTAATGCATCATCAATCACCGATTTCAACGGAATATCTTTTCCTCCGCGGAAAGCACCATCACAGGTAATGATGAATTCGCTTTGTGCATCGTATAAACGATCTGCAATACTCTGTGCGCTGAATCCACCAAAAATAACCGAGTGAATCGCTCCAATTCTTGCACAAGCTAAAATAGCAATGGCCAATTCAGGAATCATGCCCATGTATACACAAACCCGATCACCCTTTTGAACACCATTATTGATAAGCACTTGCGCAAACTGGCAAACACGCTTGTGCAACATGCTATAAGTAAGAATGCGTTGTTTTTCGTTGGGATCGTTAGACTCCCAAATAATAGCAGGTACATTGCCGCGCTCGGCCAAATGACGGTCTAAACAGTTTTCGGTGATATTGAGTTTACCTCCTTTAAACCATTCGTTCTTGGGTTCGGTAAAATTCCAATCGAGTACTTTGTCCCATTTTTTTCTCCAAACAAAATTGTCTGCAACAGAAGCCCAGAAAGCTTCGGGGTTCTCTACACTCTCTTTGTACACTTGTTGGTACTCTTCAAAAGAATTAATTTGATAAGGATATGACATAGCAATGATTTGAGAACACTAAAGTAGTTCATTGGATTTTCACGGCATATCAAATTGTTGCTAAATTGATATATAAATGCTAAATGAATATAGATAAGTCGTAAATTAAGGGTATGAAACTGATTCATTGCCCTAAATGCAAAAGTGGTGAATACGTCAAAAGCGGCGTTATTAAAGGAAGGCAGCGATTTAAATGCAGTTCCTGCGGATATCACTTTACGGTGTTTAAAGAAGGTAAAAACATTGATCCATACTATGTGGTCAAGAGCTTACAGCTCTATATTGAGGGAATCAGCTTTAGAGAAATCGAGCGGATTTTAGGGGTAAGCCATGTGAGTGTAATGAACTGGGTAAGACAGTATGGAATACAGAGACCAGAAAATTTAGAATACCACCCCACTTACAAAGTGCTGAATCATGCAGAATTAAAGGATTTGATGGCAGATAGAGAAGCGCTAAAATCAGCAGGTTTTATGGTAACCGAACTAGGAGACAAATTCATGGTGATTCGATGGGAAAGATTTAGAAAAACATCGGTGTACTAAGTTTCAATAGCTATATACTTACCAGATATATATATATCATTTGCAATCGCATTTGGCAATGCCCAATTTTAACCTATCAGCATTGCTTAACAAACCACGATTGCTATGTCATTTAAAAAACTTCTTCCAGTGCTAGGATTGCTTTTAGTACAGCAAATAGCACAAGGCCAGGGCAGTGAAGCGTATGGTTCAGGATTAAAGCTGAACCTTAACCCCGAGGGCAGTAAATACATTCGCTTCATTGTATGGAATCAAATTTGGGCAAGGTCTATCAACAACAATCCAGGTACACTAGTAAATGGAGAAGCCCGCAACAACACTTGGGATGTAGGCGCAAGGCGCTTACGTATTTTGACCTATGCACAAATTACCCCACGTTATTTAGTGTTGGCCCATTTTGGTATCAATAACCAAACATTTGCAACAGGCGGAGCAGCTGGTGCAACAGGCACAGGCGCTTATGGTGCAGGTAAAAAACCAGGCATTTTCTTTCACGATGTATGGAATGAATATGCATTGGTTCCTTCGGTTAACCCAACCACTAAGAAAGCCAATAAATACAATGTATACATTGGTGGTGGCTTACATTATTGGTGGGGCATTAGTAGAATGAGTAGTGCCAGCACCTTGAATTTCTTAGCGATTGACGCACCAGTGATTAACTGGCCATTGGTAGAATTAAGTGATCAATTTGTAAGACAGTTTGGGTTTTATGCAAAAGGAAAATTGGGTAAACTCAATTATAGTGTAAGTGTAAACAAGCCCTTTGCCACCAATGTTAACCCAACGGTAGACGCCATTAAAGACCGAGTTGCAGTAGATAATAATGGAGATGCAAGAGCAGCGGTACAGGGATATTTTGATTACCAATTCTTAGACCAAGAATCCAATGTGTTGCCCTTTAGAGTAGGTACCTATGTAGGCACTAAAAAAGTATTCAATTTAGGGGCAGGGTTTTATCATCAAGCCAAAGGCACCAGAAGCGTGAATGGCAATGGCAGCATTGCACAACACGATATCAATTTATTTGGAATAGATGCTTTTGCCGATTTGCCGATTGGAGATAAAAAGAAAAACATGGCGTTAACTGCGTACAGTGTTTTTTACAAATACAATTTTGGACCCAACTATATCCGAACAGTTGGGATCATGAATCCAGCCAGCGGCTTTGATCCCGCAGTAGCGGCTAGCCAACGCAGTATCAATGGATTTGGCAACAATCGTTTTTTTGTAGGTACAGGAGATATTTGGTACACGCAAGCGGGATTATTATTGCCTAAAACAAGCCAGACCACCAAGGTTCGCATACAACCCTTTGCAGCGTACACTTACAAGAAATTTGATTACCTAGATCAAACAGGAAATTACTTTGATATAGGCGCTAATTTTTTCTTAGACGGACACCATGCAAAAATTACTCCACAGTATAGTACAAGACCCATGTATTATTTAAGAAATGGACAAAGGGTAAGGGATGGATCCTTAGGAGAATTCATGCTACAATTACAAGTATATTTATAACGCTCATCTGCTAAACAAATAATATGAACACCACTAAAAAAACCTCACTCACCAGCGTCATTGGCGCATCCTCTGTAGGCACCATGATAGAATGGTACGACTTCTATATTTTCGGAAGTTTGGCCACCGTTATATCAACTAAATTTTTTCCGCAAGACAACCCCACTGCGGCATTCTTAAGCACATTGGCCACATTTGCCGCAGGCTTTGTGGTAAGACCATTTGGGGCATTATTTTTTGGAAGACTAGGCGATTTAATTGGACGTAAATACACGTTCATGGTAACCCTTTTATTAATGGGAGGAGCCACTTTTTTAATTGGCTGTATTCCTTCTTATGAAACGATTGGCTTTATGGCACCGGTACTCATACTCTTGCTAAGACTCTTACAGGGCTTGGCTTTGGGCGGAGAGTATGGAGGCGCGGCCACTTATGTAGCAGAACATTCACCCAATGGACAAAGAGGATTCATGACCGCATGGATTCAAACCACGGCAACAGTAGGATTATTTGTTTCCTTACTCGTAATCATGGGAACCAGGGCAGCATTATCTACAGAAGATTTTGATGCATGGGGATGGAGAGTACCATTTTGGGTGTCTATTTTAATGGTATTAGTTTCTTATTTAATTAGAAAAAATATGGAAGAGTCTCCAGTGTTTGCAAAAGCAAAAGCATCTGGAAAAACATCTACCAATCCATTAAAAGAAAGCTTTGGGAAAAAACTGAATTTCAAATTTGTATTGCTCGCACTATTTGGAGCCGTAATGGGACAAGGCGTTATCTGGTACACCGGCCAATTCTATGCCATGAGTTTTATAGAAAAAACCATGAGTGTAGACAAAGAACAAGTAGATAGTTTAATGTTTATTGCATTAATGTTGGGCACGCCATTCTTCTTGGTATTCGGATGGCTCAGCGATAAAATAGGTCGTAAATGGATTATGATGGCAGGTATGTTAATTGCCATTGTATCGTACAGACCTATCTACGAAAAAATGTATCAAACCACCAATGTAGCCAATAAGGTAGAAGTAAGTACCAGCAACAATATGGTGAATAATGTAAACACAGTTACCACTGTTTATTCGGATAGTACCGTAAGAAAAGAAATACAAAAAACCAATCCAGAAAGCGGTGCAATTACCACTACCATTAAACTAAGTATCAATAGCAGCGACAAGCAAAAATTGATCATACTAGTATTTATTCAAGTACTATTTGTAACGATGGTGTATGGCCCAATAGCAGCATTCTTAGTAGAAATGTTCCCAACAAAAATCAGGTATACTTCAATGAGCTTACCTTACCATATTGGTAATGGGGTATTTGGGGGATTGTTACCGGCGGTAGCCACTTACCTCGCAACGAATGCAAAAACGTCTGGTAAAGCAGATTGGTACTTAGAAGGGCTTTGGTATCCAATAGGTGTAGCAGCAGTCTGTTTGGTGATTGGGGTTATTTACATTAACGGAAAAGACAAAGAAATAAACGATTAAACCATTTTTAAAAAATACTGTTATGAATATAATTAAGAAAGTACTCGGCATCGTTTGGTTAGCAATGGGTATAGCCGTAGGATATTATGGATTAACCATTTTAGGAATTCCTAAACTAACCAGCGGTAAACAAGACGACTTGGTATTTGGTATTATTATCTGTTTCATTTTATTACCGATAGTGGTAGGTGGACTATTGGTATTTGGAAAATACGCGTTGCAAGGAGAATACGATCTAATAGACGATAATCCAGAGCACGCACACTTTAAAGAATAAGTTAGTTTATTGTATTCCCCCCCCGATACGCTTCAAATCCCTTCATATATTTTATGAGGGGATTTTTTTATATTCATAGCATGATAGCAGTTCAACAAAAAAAACAGCCCATTAAATTATTAATGATTGCCATCTTGATGATGGTGGTGCTGAATTTTCCATTGCTCTCCATAGCCAACAAACCCATATTGATTGGAGGCATCCCTTTATTGTATTGGTATGTATTTATATGGTGGGGAAGCATCGTATTATTAGCCGCAATAACCGTACATCGTAAATACAAATCATGAGCACTACCCTAATTATTATTTGCGGGTTAGGCTATTTGGTCTTGTTATTTGCAATAGCATCATATGCACAAAAGACCATTAATACCAGCAGAAATTTAGTCAACCATCCGTTTATCTATGCATTAAGCATGGGGGTTTATTGCACCGCATGGACCTATTATGGAAGTGTAGGAAGAGCCGCCAGTTCGGGAATCGATTTCATCACGATCTACTTAGGACCCACCATTATGGCGGTATTATTTTGGCCGGTCTTGCGAAAAATATTAACCATCAGCAAAAGCTTAAGAATCACGTCCATAGCCGATTTCATCAGTACGCGCTACGGAAAAAATTTCTCCATCGGAATGGTGGTAACCCTGTTTTGTGTGTTTGGTGTAATACCCTATATCGCATTACAAATTAAAGCGATTACCAGTAGTATTGCCGTGTTGCAACAAGATAGCCCCACCAGTTTATCCACTGTTTATATAGCCATCTTTTCTACCATCATCTTATTTGTGTTTACGGTATTGTATGGAGCAAGAAGTGTAGACGCCGCAGAAAAACATCCAGGACTCATGACCGTCATGGCATTTGAATCGTTGGTAAAACTCTTGGCCTTTTTAATGGTAGGTGTGTACATCACGTATTTTTTATTTGATGGAATGGGCGATATTTTTTCGCAAACAGCAGCAACAGCAAACAATAAATTATTGACTTTAAAAGAAAGCAGTGGTTATTCAGGCTGGATGAGCATGACCGTTTTAGGCATGTTAGCGATTGTTTTTTTGCCGAGGCAATTTCAGGTAAGCATCGTAGAAAATGTACAGGAGCAACATTTAAAAATGGCGACCTGGTTATTCCCTTTATACTTAATCCTCATTAATATTTTTGTATTACCCATCGCCATGGGCGGATTATTACTGCAAGGCAATACGGTCAATGCAGATTATTATGTACTCTCTATACCGATGATGCAAAACCAAGGCTGGTTGGCCATGACCACTTGGATTGGAGGCTTATCAGCAGCAACAGGAATGATCATTATAGAAACAATTGCACTGAGCATTATGATCAGCAATCATTTGGTAATACCCTTGTTATTGCGCACACAACAAAACCAAAACTGGAAACAAGTATCGCTGCAAAGTAATATCCTAAACATACGAAGATTCAGTATTGGCGCGGTATTGCTATTAGCCTTGCTGTATTATTTAAACCTAGGACAAGGAGAAAGTTTGGTATCCATAGGATTGATTTCCTTTTGCGCAGTAGCACAATTTGCACCCGCATTATTTGGAGGCATTTATTGGAAAGAAGGCAATAAACAAGGCGCCATCATTGGCATCATCTTAGGATTCATCATCTGGTTTTTTACCTTGGTATTACCTGGCATGGTGAACAATGGATTTTTACCCGCATCCATTTTAGCAAATGGATTGTTTGGAATTGAATGGTTACACCCGCAACATTTATTTGGATTAAAAGAATTTGATTCTATCAGTCACTCCGTATTTTGGAGTTTATTGCTGAATATCAGCGCCTATATTTTTATATCGGTATACACGCAACAAGGAGCACAGGAACAATACCAAGCAGAGATATTTACCAATATCAATAAGCACGGAGCCCTACAAGAAAACGGATTGGTATGGAAGGGAACCGCACAAATGCAAGATATCCGCAACTTGCTGAAAAGCTTTGTGGGAGCGGAAAGAGCAGAAACCTTATTGACCGCATATGCCAAAAGGCATAAAATAAATTTGCAAGAAAAATTAGTGGCCGATGCAAGAATAGTAGGCTTCACCGAAAGAATATTAGGAGGAGTAGTAGGTGTTGCATCTGCCAGAATATTGGTGCAAACGGTAGCAAAAGAAGAAGAGATTAGCATAGAAGAAGTCTTAACCATTTTGAATGAGAACCAGCAAATGGTGGAGATGAATAAAGAGCTCAGAAAAAAATCTTTAGAGCTATCCAAAGCAACGCAACAATTGCAAAATATGAATACGCAATTGTTGAGTATAGACGAACAGAAGAATGAATTCTTATACACGGTAACACATGAACTTCGCACCCCGCTCACATCCATCAGGGCATTGAGCGAAATATTATTCGACAACCCCGATTTAGAAGCCGAGCAACAACAACAGTATTTAGAAGCTATTATTAAAGAAACCGTACGATTGAGTAATTTAATTACCCAGGTATTGAACCTCGAAAATTTTGAAGCAGGCCGAAGAAAATTAACCATCACCGATATTAATGCAGGAAAATTATTAGATGATATGGCAGCCACATTAAGTGGAATCATACAAGCTAAACAGTTAAGCTTAACCATTCAATTGGCACAGCGGCCCACCATGATACAGGCCGATGCCGACTTAATACAACAGGTATTCATGAATTTATTAGGCAATGCCATCAAGTTTGCCACAAGTGCAATTCAGATTAGTATTTCGAAGGGTGAAAAGGAATATAAGATTGAAATTACCGACGATGGCAAGGGCATAGATGCAGGCATGGAAGAGCTGATATTTGATAAATTTTTTCAGGCCAAGAACCAGACCCTTAAAAAACCAGAAGGCACTGGATTGGGATTAGCCATTTCTAAAAAAATCATCGAATTACACGGAGGTAAAATTTGGGTGAACAAAGGGTTTACAAAAGGTGCCCAATTTGTATTTACTTTGCCATATGAGCAAGAAAGTATTAGTGGTAGATGATGACCCATATATTTTAATGTCATTGGAATTTCTGATGAAGAAAAGCGGCTATGGGGTAATGGTAGCACGCAATGGGCAAGAAGCGATGGAACTCTTGAAAGAATTACCTGCATTGGTAATACTCGATATTATGATGCCCGATGTAGATGGATACGAAATCTGTAAACATATTAAATCAACCCCTGCACTGATCGAAACTAAAGTGGTTTTCTTAAGTGCAAAATCGAGCGAAGCAGATATTAAAAAAGGATTGGCACTAGGAGCATCTTTATATATTACCAAACCCTTTAGTACCCGCGAGTTGACCAAGCAAATCAAAACATTATTAGATTAATTAAACCATCAACAAACAATCATATGAAACGCATTTTATTGATTTTACTAATGGGTTTAGGTACAAGTTTAGTACAAGCGCAATCGAATGAGAAATACGCTAAAGACGTAAGCAGTGTAGACAATATTATTGCTGCTTTGTACAATGTTATCTGTGGTGCACCAGGCGAAGCCCGCGATTGGGAAAGATTTAAGTACTTGTTTGGAAAAGATGCAAAATTAATTCCTACCAGTAAGAATACTGAAGCAAAATTTGTTTACAGAACCATGACCCCCGAAGAATATATAACGATGTTTAGTACACGTATTAAAACAGGGTTCTTCGAAAAAGAATTGAAAAGAGAGACCGTTTCATTTGGCACAGTGTATCATGCATTCAGCACTTATGAAGCCAGAGAAACAGAAAACGGTCCTAGTACCAACAGAGGAATTAATAGTATTCAACTGTTTAAGGACCAGGACCGTTTTTATATTGTAAATATATTTTGGTGCGCAGAGAGCATGGGCTTTACCTTACCTGCTTCCGCGTTGAAATAATTTACTTTTTAATGATGGGTAATTTAATTACAGAAGGATACTGCTTAGAGTGGTGAATTTTATTTTCTACCACCACACCAGTAGCTTCATCATAGTTGTTACCACCTGTATTTAAGTTACGATCGAAACGAGGGAAGTTACTACTAGATACTTCAATGCGAATTTTATGACCAGGCGCAAAATAGTTACTGGTCACCATTGGCGTTAAATTGACTTTGTACACTTTGCCTTTTTCCATGAATACTTCTTTGTCGTAACCTTCTCTGTAACGCAAGCGTTGAATGGTTTCATCTAAATTATAGGCTTTGCCATCAGGATGAACATCAATCAATTTAATGGTTACATCGGTATCAAGGCCAGTAGAAGAAACATAGAGGGTAGACTCAATGAACCCGGTCACTTCCACCCCATCTTTTAATTCATCTGAAGTGTACACTAAGATATCATTGCGCAATTCCATTTGGGATTGATCAAAGCTGCCGCCTTGCACGGCGTTTCCAGTACAGCAAACATTACCACCGTAAGAAGTCACAGGATTCATAGGATCGTAAGTGAAAGCATCAGGAATATCTTTTGCAGGAGGCATCATGGTTAAAGCGCCATCCCCATTGCGGGTATTGGCTTTGCCCGCACTAGATAAATAGAAAGGCTTCATTTCGGTATTGGGTAAAGGGAAGCTTTCGGCCTGTTGCCATTTGTTTGAACCCATGGTATAATAACGAACACGAGGTTGAGCCGATTTAAAATCATTTTGTTGGCCTTTCAACAACATATCAAACCAACCCCAAGTAAGCTCATCATAATTCAAACGAGCATCACCTACACTGCGCTCACCCACGATGGTATTTTCGGTAGCACGCTTATAAGAGCAATGCAACACAGGAGCAATTACTAAGTATTGATTATCTGCAACAGATTTATTTTTGGCTGCATTGCGCACATGATTGAACAAAGCAATATTTGGCGCAGAAGAAACATCATACCAACTTACGAACCAATAAGCAGGCACTTCCATAGGCATATTATCGTGATAGAGACCACCCTTGAACCATGCTGGGTCATTGGGTTTGCGAGCCGCCATTTGTTCATAAATACCATCCGGACCTTGTGCTTTTTTGATGATGTCTATAATAGGTAGCGTTTTTAATCCCTGCGCCCAATCTACTCTTGGATATTCAGGACCCATATCATAAAACTTTTGCAAACGCTGTAAATCTTTTTGCTGAATACCGATAGGTAATTTCGGTGCAAGCTTATCATGTTGGGTACTATATAACCAAGACGTGAACAACATTTGTTGCGCACCACCACGATACCAGTTACCCTGTTCCATGAATTGACCCACACGACCCACACCCGCACCAAAGCCTTGTGCTACCATAGCAGCCAAAGCAGGATGGTTCTGAGAAGCCACCGCCATCTGCCATTCGGCAGTAGAAGAACAACCAATCAAACCCACTTTACCATTGCTCCAAGATTGTTTACTCATCCACTCTAAGGCATCGTAACCATCGGTGATGGGCGTACCTAAAATATCCCATTCACCTTCAGAGAAAAAACGACCTCTTTCGTTCTGCACCACATAGGCATAACCGCGACTCACTGCTTGATACGCATCTTCCAATGTGCGAGTAGTCATTTTTCCATCCACCCAAGTATTGAAATTATACGGGGTACGAGAAAATACAATCGGATATTTTCCATTGCCCTTTGGGCGATAGATGTCGGTAGCCAGGCGAATACCATCGCGCATAGGCATCATTACTTTTTGATCAATCACGGCAATAGAATCGAGCTTGCGATAAATAGCCGCCGTGTCTTGTGCTTTTAAATTAGTTGCGCCGGCTGTGCATGCAAACAGGCCAATGGCAAGGAGGAATTTTTTCATGAGAATGCTTTAGGTAGCATTCAATTTACGAAAAATCTTCTTCGTTCATGGAAAAGTTGTCTTTAAAATTGACTTTACCTTTGCCATCTAAAATGCCGATTTTTCTTTTGCCAGGTATAGAGGCAATGTATTCATCGTAGCCCTTTTGATGATTCATCCAAAAGGTTGCCGGGATTTTAGTCACATTCTCAAACTGCACTGCTATATCAGGTATTATGGGGCTTTCCTCTTTTATAATTGCGATTATTATATTTTCTGGAGTTCCTGTTAGATGAGCAAACTCTTTCGGGCCTATCCCCATTTCATCAAGCTTTTCCTTTAGGGTTTCGCCAGGATGAGGAACTGATTGGGGGAAATATTGATTTTCCATGGTTATGACTTTTTATAATTTCAATTGTGCCGATAGGTTGCTTTAGAGTTTATTAAACTAATTTATTGTTTATTATTTTTTGTCCTCTTTAATTTCTTAATGTCTTCTTCAATTTCTTTTAAGCTTTGCTCTTTCTCAATAGCCTTTTGAGCAATTTTAAATTTCTCAAATTCTGCTTCTGATTTTTGTAAAGCTTTTTCATGGCTAATTGTTCCAGCATGGGTTAGCAGTTCTCTACCGTTGAGTTGTAAAATGCTATCCAAGCGCTGAATCCAATCTGCCATATACATAGGGGTACGCTGTTGCGCCATGGTTTCTGCAAAAGCTAAATATTGTTCAACCAATAAGCCAAGTAGCTTTACTTCATCTTCTTTTAAATAATTCTTAGCTATACTGATATCGGATTTTTTTATGGAAATAGCTTTTTCTTTATCATAAGATTGCATACCCATCAAAGGCAAACTTGCGTCTACTCTTCTATAGACCAATTCTGCGGCGGTTTGTTCGCTTATTGCCCATAGAAGTTTATTTTGCACTATTTTGAAAAATTCAATGGTCTTTTCATCCTTAGGATTGTAATCGATACTAGTGGTATAGATATCTTTTATTTTTTGATAGAAGAACCGCTCAGATAAACGTATTTCCCGAATGCGTTCTTGCAATTCGTTGAAATAATTCATGGAAGTGCCCGTCTTAAATCGATCGTCGTTTAAAGCAAACCCCTTGATAATGTATTCTCTTAGGCGTTGAGTAGCCCAAATACGGAACTGTGTGCCTTGGGGCGATTTTACACGATAGCCTACAGAAATGATGACATCGAGATTGTAGTAGTCTATATCTCTTTCAACGGTTCGATTACCTTCAGTTTGAACTGTTCGGAAATTCCGAACAGTTGCCAAAGAATCAAGTTCCCTTTCCTCAAACACATTTTTTATATGTTCGCTAATTGTTGCTTTAGATTTTTGAAATAGCTCGCAAATTTGCGCCTGTGATAACCAAACGGTTTCATCTTCTAGGCGAACATCAATTTTGATGTTGCCATCATTATTTTGGTATATAATAATTTCGCTGTTCATATCAAGAAAATTCACATACAATAATTCAGGAAAGTTAGTTTACTAGGATTTATCAAAAAAGTAATTCAAATGCATAGTCTTGATAACCTATCAATTCTCGGTTTGCTTCTAATTCTTTCCAAGCCTTTTCTAGATGACTCAAGTCTACTATGTCCCAGGTAGACATATTGGCGAATTTTACTTTGATATTTGCAAGTGTTTCTAATTCTTCATCGCTAAAAAGGGATTTGTCAAACTCAGCATTAGAAAGAAACACTTCTCTTGCTCCGCCATTAGAAAGCTTTAAAAATTGTGAACTGATTAGTTGTTCGTTTTCTAAGTAAGCATAAATATTATCATAGTTAGCAGGTACTGGCCCGTATTGAATAGCTCTATAACTTAACCCACTTATGGAAGAACCATGATTTTTATAATGAGTAAAGTCGGTAAAGAAAAGCAGCTTATTAAGCTTCAGTTTATCATTAAAATCTGGTTTTGAATACTGAATAAAATAGGTGAAAAGATTAGCAATTTTATAAAGTTCAGGTTTTTTATAACCTGTATAGTTATTGGGTTTATTGTAAACATTTAAAGACTCGCACAAAATATTGGTTTCATCTTCTGTATTAATAAGATAACTAACTTTTTCTTTTGCTTTTTTAAATGCATTAACTGAAAATTGATCCTTCGCTTTATCAAGAAAATTCATAAAAGTTTGAGGTTCTGAGGCCGCACTTATTAAATTACCATATGCAGGAGTAGGTATCTCTCCATTTTCATAGTTGCTATATCCATTGGCACCCAACCCAAGAACCTCACTCATTTTTGAAGCAGGTAAATCATATTTTGATCTTATGCCTGCAATTTCTTCTGGAAAAGGAATATTATTTTTTTCCCTGTATTGGTTATAGGCTTGCATCAAACTGATAGTATCTGCTTCTGTGGTGGTAAATTCCTCACTGCATTTTTCGCATTTGAAAAAATGGGCCACTATCTTAAAAGATTCTTTACGATAGATTATTTCCTTTGCTTCCTTGTGAAGGTTAGCACTACCGTCGCAATATGGACATTCGATTCTTTGTTTCATGTTCATTGGTTTTTTAGTGGGTAATTCATAGGAAATTTCACTAAATAGTGGAATATTTATAAAAATATATAATTATTTCTAATAAATAGTGGACTTTTTAATTAATTTTATAAAAATGAAAACGAAACATATAACTCCTGCCAAAGCAATCCATCCTGGAGAGATTTTATTAGATGAACTGGAAGCCAGAGAAATTAGCGAGAAAGAATTTGCCATTAAATCAGGGATTCAACCAGACCAACTAAACGAGATCATTGAAGGAAAAAGAGGAATTACTATTGAATACGCTGATTTAATAGGCAAAGGTTTAGACATGGAACCAACCATTTGGCAAAACCTACAAACTCTATATGAATTAGATCTTGTAAAAAACGCTAAATCGAAAGTTTCCTAATTTTTCATTTTCAGGGTAATATCACCAATATTATACGCATAAACGGAGGCAGGCAAAAAGGTAATTTTAAGCAGATTCAAATCTATCTATTCTAACATTTTTTGTTTGTTTAAACAATTTAAACTGTTGTTAGAACCCTAGTTTTTCCATTTTTGGCAGTTGTTCGGAAATACCGAACAGTTGCCAAAGAATCAGGTATTAATACCTAATCAATTATACCCCACATCCTCCATAATCGTTTGATGATGGTTATTATTTACGATCAAGGAATAAAGAGTTAATCTTTGAATAAAATAAATCGTCAATCTCTTTAAGGGATAAATCTTTTGTATTCGGTGGGTCAAATACTATACCCCCACCTTTTGAATCTATTGCAAGTAAAGATGCCAAATTAAATTCCTCGATATTTTTTATCGCTGGTGAAGAAGCTTTATGGTCACTAATAAACTTCTTGAGAATTTTTTTATGGGAGTTCAATTGAATTGCCGCATTTGAATAATAACTTAAAGGCATAAAAACGGCTTTATTTCGGAAGTCAATAAATGAAAAGATTTTACGCAGTTTTTCTCCGCTATAACCTTCTCTATCAAATAAGTAGATTAATTTATATGGCTTTTTTGTTGCAGAGAAATAGCCGTCCAAATAAGGTATTTTTTCTAAACATGGCGAACACCAAAGAGCGGTCATGTAAACGAATGTAATTGTATCGTTAGTTGTCACTTTTTGAATTGAGTCAAGGTTAAAAGTTTGTGCTCTTAAAGAGTTTACTAAAAATAAATTTAAAATTAAGAATAATACGATTTTCATATACCTGATTTAAACAATGATGCTAATAGGCGTATTTCTACCATTTAAACTTTTAGTGATTTGTTATAACAAAATAAAATTGCATCTATTTTTAATTATAGTACTAAATCTTAATTTAATAGTGAGTTAATAGATTGATAAATAATAGCCCCTAGTTA
This sequence comes from Sediminibacterium sp., assembly GCF_051860225.1. Taxonomy (GTDB): domain Bacteria; phylum Bacteroidota; class Bacteroidia; order Chitinophagales; family Chitinophagaceae; genus Sediminibacterium. Next base: position 850,532 of record NZ_JBHYEI010000001.1, on the reverse strand, counting down.
TCATTGTGTCTTCTAAAAATTACTGATAACGTGGTTGTAGTGTTAAGCTCCAAAAAAATAATAATGATGTAGATATAGCTATTGAACGTGTATGGATAAGGGTAAACGAAGGGGGGAAATGACCTAATCAATTACACCCCATCCTCATACACCAGTTGACATTCCATATTGGCGGTAAAATAAACGGTGGTAATAGGACCACAACGATTGAGCGGAATACGAAGATGCATTTCACTAAAGCCTTTGGGCAAAGGATATCCCGCTCTAGAAACATGACCGGGGTTGATATCATCTTCCCCGGTTGGAACTGCATAATAATTCGGCATCAACAAAAACATGACCACATCAATTAAGTGAAGGTTGAAATTTTTTTGACGCAATACGTATAAGCGAGGCATGCGATCGGTTTCAACATCAGGATCAAGGGGACTGGTTTCAGGAGAAATCAAGAGCGGAATATTAAAATCGATAGCAATCTTTTTTAACTGCTCAATTAAAGAAGCGGGAATAACTCCATAGTCATCCGATTCAGGAGTAGGATCACTCTCCACCGCAATGCGATTGATATTATCTATCACCACAATAGAAGGCAATTGATTTTGCGCTTTCAATTCGGTTAATTGCGCACGAATGGTTTCGATAGAGCAAGAAGGATAATCTTCAATGAATAAATTAGTAGAGAGGTCTTTTATTTGATCAACATCAATGTAGAGTTTTTCAATTACTTCAGACTTGGTGGTTCCATAAAAAACATGCTCCATGGTAACCCCAGAATTACAACTCAACAAACGCTGCGCCACTTCAGCCGCACTAATGTCTAAACTATAAAACAGGGCTTTAGCAGGATTTTTCTTTTTAACGGTAATGCTTAATAATAGGTTGAGCAAAAACGCCGTTTTACCCGACTCTGGAGCAGCGCTCAAGAGGTACAAGTGTTGCGGCCTAAATCCATTTATGGCCCTATCCAAATACTTAAAACCAGAAGACACGCCCACCGCAGGTTCTTGAAAATGTTGAATACTAATCAACCGATCTAACTCGGCGTCGAGAATGTTTTTGAGTGTTTGCATAGTATGTATTTGAGGGAGGTAAAACTAAAGGGGGTGTTTGCCATGTATTGGTATAGATCTATTTTTGGATTTCTTTTTTTAGTATTAAATATCTTCTACACTCCCCACATCGGTTTTATAAAATTTACCATCTTCAGACTGTAGTTTCAGTTGGTTACAGTTTGTAACCGTCTCGTTTCCCTCCTTCTCTGCATCGTATTGGCTACGCACTTTTTTTTCTTCAAATATTTTTATGCTGCTCATATTTATATGATATTTTATTGTTTTGTAATTAGTTTCATGGATAGCTTTAATATGCCTCTTTAGACGTTGACAATTTCTTAAAAGTCAAATTCGCCTTCGTAAGACAATTGATTGCTAAAAGTGAGTCTATAAACATCCGTAGCAGATCTTTTGATATTACGAATAACCCAACCCTCCCCACCAGGTGCATCGGTTTCAATAAAATGAAAGGCTGAACAATCTTTAGGGAGGGCACTAAAAACCAACGTAAACTCTGTACAATAATTTATTTTATAATTCTTCTTCGGAGGCAAATTAATTTTATAAGTATGTAATATGGTGGAATGATTACCTCCCTCAACCGGTACCAACGCAATTCCTGGATTCAATTTAATTTCGCAACGGATAGATTTACCACATTCTGCATTACAGCCATAATGTCTACAATGTAGAATCACTTGGCCAGTTGTATCTACTTGTTCAAGAGCAATGGTTTTATTTTCCTGAATTATTTCAGGTAAGGCTTCTATGTTTGAAAGGGAATTAATTATCATTGTAATAAATTATTAAAAAGGTTGGCGAAAAGAAAGGTTGTGTATAACTAAATAATTGGTTTATGTCTGGTATTTGGATATTTATTTGGGTATTTGCTTTGATACGTTTGGCAAACTATATTTTATCAAAGGAGCCAGAGCCCGTCAAAGCTGAAAAAACAACTAGCATTCCACAACCAACTTCTAATTTAGATAAACGCCCACTCTCAAAGTGCTACCATTTACTAAAACTAGATGATGAACCAACCTTTACTTTAACTGATGTAAACAAAGCCTACTATAAACGCCTACAAGAAATGTCGGAACAAAGAGAAAAACGCATTGCACCACCATACGAATTGAAAGAATACCAGAGCGCCAAAATAGTAATGACCGATTTTTATAAATATGGGGCGTTTAGGAATTAATCTACATTCCACGTATTTGACGGGTCACCTTCAAAAGCGTCATCAATCACATCATCACTAAATCCATTATACCAGCCATATTTTTCTCCACTACTTCCATAATCTTCCTCATATCCATCTGATTCATAATCCTCATAATCATCTTCATCCGAAGTATGTATAGAAGAATTATTCGGAGGTACTAGTTTTTTATTCAATGCAGTTAATGCTTCACTAGAAAGTGAAAAACTTACATTGTTAGAAAAGTAGTCATTAACCAAAAAAGTATTAAAACAAAAATGATCTAAATTGATTAAACACCACTCAACATAAGACTTGTCTATACTTAATACCTCTGCAAGGGTTTTCTGGTTGTATTTACCGAAATCAAAGCTAGTGTTTAGGCTATAATATTTCATAAGTTTTTATTTCAATTCAAAATTGAAATAAAAGTGTGCAGTCTATTTGCACTATTGAAACTAAATCATGGAAATTTATCAAATGATGATGCTGAAAAAATAACAAAGGTAAACTCCAAAAAAAAGAGTACAATTAATTTAAAGACAAAATATTTATGAAAATAAAACTGACTGAACTTTAGGGACACTTACAACAGCTTGATTTTCTTTTTTTTCTTAAAATATTGATGTTTTATAATAGATATTCTTGTTAATCTATTTTTTGTACGAAAGGATGTCTTGCCCTGAAATAGCTTGTCGAAAAATTTAAGGGGTCAATACAACAGCAACCTTTTAATCAATTTCTGAGTAATATGTTAGTGCTGCTTCGTTTAGAGTAGCATTTGTCAAGCTTTCTTTTTTTTCATCAAATGGATGCCAAATTTCCATATCAGAATGATAACCAATGTTATTTTTTTTCCAATATTCAATTAAATCAGGAGTCTTATTAAATACTCTATATTGAAGAGACAATTCTTTCCTTGTTATGCCATCAACTTTTATTTCGATACTATTTGAAAAGATTTTTTGAAAATCCTTTGATGTTTTTGAATATTCCCCCTTTTTAATTAACGAATAATCTGACTCAAATAACGGGTTGAGTTTATAAACTAGCACAACTAATCCTAATTTTTTATCAAACTCAGCAATTATTGATGTTGTCCGATTATATTCCATATTTAGAAAATTGCGAAATCTAGATGGATACTCTGGCCTAAACAAAAGAAAGATAGATCCCTCAAAGGCTATATCTATAGTTTCATCTTTTATAAACGCATTTATAAATCCATTTTCCTTAAGAGTATTTTTAGGTATTTTCAAAGTAGGAACTAAAAATATTGAGGTATTTGTTTTTTTAATCATAATATTATTTTTTTTACTAATGTCATATTAATTTCCATCCCCATTGACGCTTATCAGTATTATAAATTCGAATAGCCTTTCCTGAAAATTTCATGCCATCTGCTAGCATATTTTTTTTAACTAAAGCCGGATGAATAAATACATCATCTAAAAATCCAAATGACTTTCCTGTTGGAATTTTTACTACGCCTGAAACATCTATTAAAAAATTATTTCGAAAATCTTCATCTTTAACTTTAATGGCTGTGTATATCTGGAAACAACCGCCATTACTCCCACCCTGAATTCGAATTTTTATAGTGTCTCCAATAGCAATGTTTTTGAAAAAACGATCGTATTTGAAAAATCCATACTTATTTTCTGATGCAATGAAATTAAGTATTTTCCTGTCAGTATTTACAAATTCTACAATTGCAGTTTCCTCAGATACATCACAGAAAAGTATTGCTTCTGCAATTGGAAAATAAGTTTTATAAAAATCAAAATTTGATTTAAGGGATAGCGCCGCTTTATACCAATCCATAGCTTGCCAATTAGTGACCTCGGCAGGTATTTTAAAACCGTGTGCTCTTCTTGCATGAACTAATAAATCTATTTCTAACCTTGCCTCATTATAAAGTTTTCTATCAATAAATAGCCTTGCCATTTTCTGTCTAAGACTAACTAACATTTCTTCTGGACTTTTGCAGGATAAAGCCTTACAATAGCATGCAAATACCTGATCTGGTTCTGGCGAAAAAGCCAAAGCTTCAGCTAAAATCATCCAAACCCAAAAATCATTTTGTTTCTTTTTGGCAAATGGCAACAATGCAGACAACATATGTTCCTTATCTCCTAGAGCTAATAATAATTTAGCAAGAAAGTATGGAGGATATTGGAATTGCGGATATTGATCTACAATATTTTCAAGTACAAGAACAAATGCCTGTGCTTTTTCTCTATCAAAATTAGATTCAGCAAATTGATTTTGTATTGGTAACAAATGTTTGGCATAAGCAATATATGCTTGCTCAGCAATCGCCATTACCTCTCTACCATTGGGCATTTGCTCTTTTTGAAAATCTTCAGGCATAAAATTTTCAAAATTCCACCAATCGGCAAATTTGATATAGTAGTTTGTTTCTTTTAATAATTTATGAAGAGCTTTAAATAAGAAACTATATCCTTCTGATGGTTTCGGGAAATGAAATGTATTAATTGCTTCAAATAAACGAATCCCTTTATCATGGTCAATTGGAATAACTTTTATTAAACCAAATGCCATTTTGCCAACCTGCCAAGCAAGTTGCTCAAATAACATCTTTTCATCTAAAGGTAATTGTAAAGTTTTTATTTCATTCAGCCATATTATAAAAGAATCAAACTGCTCAGATGAAGTATGCTGTTTTAAATAATCATAATAAACCCAACTAATATTTCTCTTCGGCCAAATATTATCCGGCTCTAATTGCAATTCAGCTTTTGCAAGGATTAATGCCTCCTCCAATTTACCTGCTTGCCGAAGTTCTTTTATTTCTTTAGCTGGCATATTCGTTTTGTTTAAAAGTTTGCAATGCCGTTTGAATGTTGGAGAGTAAGGACTGACTGTTGGTCATGTTTGGAATTGGAACAACCCTACCAAAGAAACCATTCTTTTTATATTCAAAATCTAAAACGGCTTTTTCATTATTTCGCTTAAATATATAGCGTTCTTTCCATTCTTTATGTTCAACACTATCAATAACAATACCTGTTTCTTTAAACAATAATATTAAATCATCAAACAAACTCTTTATAAAAGGAAACTCTTCTTCTAACTCGAAGTCAAATTCAATTTGGCTAATAATAGTTTCTGCTGTATTTCGTTTGATGGAAACATTTGGCAAATGATTTAGTATTTCGGTAAGTTTATTATTAAAGGTACTGTTTGGAGAAAGATTTGTCATTGGTACAAATTGATTTCTAAATTCATTTTGACCATTGATATGGGTTCTGAAAACAGCATTGTCTTGCTCTCGTTTAAAGGAGTATCTTATCTCATATCCTAATCTTTCCCAACCAACAATTTCAATGTATTGTTTTCTTACTGCATGTCGTACTTTAATAAAGTGATCTTGTAATTGTATTGGCACTTCTAAAAGTTTAAATGTGGAAAGCTGCTGTAGCATTTCTTCATCAGTACTGATTTCTTCTGTTTGAACCTGTTTGCCAGTTAATTCATTTAATGCATTCAAGACTGTTACATCAAGGAATATCATTGATGAATAGGAATTGAAAAAAGGTGGATTTAATGCATATAAAGTTTTTGATGCCCTAGTGATTGCTGTATAAGCCCAACGATAAAAATCTTGATTGGTTTTACCCGCTCTTCTTTGTTTATCTGTAAAGCAGTCGAAATCTTCCTTATTATCATTATCCCATACGGTAAATACATTTTCCCATTCGCCACCTTGAGCCTTGTGGCAAGTTACTGCATAACCATATTTCATTAACAAGCAATTGAAATATTCATCATTCATAATAGCTTCTTGAAAAGCTGGTGTTTGGGGTTTCAATCCCTTATGTCGTGTAGTAAAGTCTACATACAAAGCTTGCGTTTCTTCTGGCCTTAAATAGTTATCTCCATAAAGGAAATTTTCCAGAACCTTTCCTTTTACAATCTTATTATAGCTTTCTGCATCAGGGAAAATCAACTCCACATCACGCCAGTAAAGTGTTACCGGCGTTTGTCCACTTAATGCAATTGTTCTTTCTGTAACCAAATTACTTACTTCATTTATAACCGCAAACTCACCATTAAAAACCCCTTTTCTATAATTGTTACCACCCATAATAACAATATCACTTTTCTGAACAGGTAAATCGGCATTACCAAATCTTAGTTTTCTTATTTCTAAATTAAGGTCAAGGCAAGTTTTATTTTTACTAGCAATGATAATTTTGGGGCTTGCTGCTTTTTGCCAAGTGTCAAGAAAAGATTCAAAAGTTGGATTTAAAATATCCTTATCATTAGGACGCAAATTAAAGTCGTTAAAGAAACCAGCTGAGATACTCTTGCGAATTTTTGCTGCTGCTCTCAAAATACAGCTATCACCGCCTTGCCTTTGAACTTCCTTCATTTCAGTTTCTTCGGAAGTAAGATTAAACTTGCTTTTAAGGTAGTTTGTGTCAAAAGCTTTTGAACTATTATCACCAACCGGAGGTAACTGACAAGGGTCTCCAACAAAGATAATTTTAGAATTTACATTAGGATGGGCAACTCTTGTGTAGGTAATTAAATCAGACAATAAGTGGCTTGAACCAAAACGGAAAAACTCCCCTTCGCTTTTGGCATCAGATAACATGGAGGCTTCATCCACTATGAAAATCTTTCCAACTACATCAGCATTATTGCGGATTTTATAATAATAATAGAACGAATCTCCGTCTTGTAACTCAACCATTTCCTCATAACTATAGATTGTCTTGTGAATGGTATAAGCTTCTTGGCCTGTTTTTTCTCTAATTACTTTAGCTGCTCTGCCTGTTGGTGCCATCAGGGCAAAATCCTTTTTAATCGAATTGAGGTATTCCACCAACCCTTTTAGGATTGTTGTTTTACCGCTTCCAGCATATCCTTTTAGCATAAACACCTGCGTTGAGCTGTTTAAAAAAGCCTCCAGTTTAGTTAGAGCAGTTTCCTGTCCCTGACTTAGGTTTAAATGTTTAAAGTAGTTGAATATCCTCACTCCTTTTATTTATATGAATTAAACTCAAGTAATGCGTCATGCATATTTTTAAAAACTAAGAAATATTCCATAGCCATCTCAAGCTTTCCTTTAGGCTTTATTCCCATTGACTTTCGATAAGCTTGAAATTTTGATTTAGAAAAATAAATACGCATATACTCAGAATATATTCTAGGTGTAAAAAAAAGATTCACGATACTCTCATCCGTGTGTAATTGCTCATTAAATAATATATGTATTTCAAGATTCTTTTTTACATATAAACGACCACAACTTTCAATGTCAATTCCTATAAGTTCATTCTCGGTTTTAGTATTTGCTTTAGGATATGAAATAGCAATTTGCTTTTTTAAGATATCGACAATTATCATAATTTAAAATTTTAACAAACTTAATATGATGGAATGCAATGTATCTGCACAGAAAATTATAGAAACTAAAAATATCTAAAGACAATCACATTTCAAGATTATCAATCTTGTGTAAATTATTATATATGCTTATTTACAGTTGTAATAAAATCTTCTAAAAACCCTAAAAATTTGAAATAGTATTTATGTTGATTTGGCAGTAAGTCATCAATAACATCTTGTTGAAATTGGCTTTGCGGTGCTCCTCTATGATTTAAATTTCTACCTTGATAAAGAAAATTACCAATTTTGTAAATTCTATTAAATTGATCTGTATTGGTTTTAATTTCTTTATTAAAATAATAATAAAATAATACTGCCTTGAACTTATTAGTAAAAAACCAATTACTGAATGGTTGATTTAAATATCCAAAAATCTTAGCTTCATCAATTTGTGAAAAAATTAGTTTGCTTATTGTCATAGAACTTTTTCTAATAAAAGAGTTTGTAGCACTATCGTACTTTAATAAAGCAGAAAAGTCTTTGTTATTTTGAATATATTCAACAAGATTCGGGTCAGTTATTAAAATATTAACAATAGATTCTAATTGTTGGTAAGCCGCAAGGCAAAAATCCTCAAAATTATCTTCTCTTCTAAATTTTTCCATCCTAATAAAATCATTAACTAACTTCTCCTTAATACCAGAGATTTTAAAGTCTGAGTAAAACTTTTCTGCATGGTCTTTAATAATTAGCTTGATACAGTACTCATAAATATCATCGATTACGGAATTATTAATATTAGTACTTTTATTTACAAATATTAGTTCTAATTCATTTCGAAACCATTCATACCCTGGTTGTTTAGATATTTCTTCTACCAGCTTTAATAGTTTAATAAGGCTTTCTTTTTTGTAGTCCATTAACTTGTGGGTTTATAAGTACTCATAGCAACGTCTAGGCCTTTTTTAAATAACAAATCAATTACATCTAATAAGTGACTTTTTCGTGGTTTTACTTCGGGTTTTTGTTGAGTCAGTTTGTAAAACCTTTCTTTTAATTCTAAATATACATAACTACTATTTCCCTTAACCATTTTTAGATAATCCAATTTACCAGAAATAACATTAATCATCTCAGGCTTTGCATCTTTGCAATGACCTCTATCAGAAATATATTGCTTTAAAAAGAAATGGGAGGCTCTTTCATAACCATACCTTTCCCAGTAATACAGCCACATGCGTAATTGCTTAATGTATCGCTGCTGCACATTGGCTTTTTCATTAACCAACAACCCAGTTACTTCCTTACGGTAGCCATCTTTTTGCAAACGAGTTTTGCTCTCTTTTATATGAAAGTTTTGCTCAGTAATTATCCTATGTAATTCTTTTAAAAAATCACTCTCGGCTTGATATACATTATGCAAAGAACTAAAAGTGATGTCATCGGCATATCGACTGTATTTTAAGCCAAAACGTTTTGCTACACCAGATAATAAATAATCAAGTCTTTGGCAAACAATATTAGTTATTACCGGTGAAGTGGGAGCGCCCTGAGGTAATACACTACGTTTTACTTTTTCCCATTCTCCTGTTTCTGTTTTTCGTTCTACCTCCATATCTGTGCAACATATGGCTGCAATGATATTTACAATTCCTGCACGATTATTTTTATTTAATTTCCGAACTTGATCGTTAAAAATCAACTGCAGAAGAACCATATAAAGATGAACTTTGTCATCTTTCTTCTCTGGAGTGTTTTTTTCAATGAACTCTACAACTGATTTATAACTGCTTCTATCTAAATAAAGTGATAATGTTTCATTATGTTTTAAAACATCTTTTTTTATATAATAAATTACAGACTCCCCAGACTTTAATAATAAATTATGCCATCCTTTAATCAGGTTAATATTTGTATAAGTAATTTCTAATATTTTCTGATTTTTAATTTCCAGTGCTACATAATACTTTGAAAACAACTCAAAATCAACAATTTTATCAAAAAAAGTTTGGATTTCAATTTTAATTCCAGTTTCTACAAGATTAAAAGGTCGCAATTGCAAACATTTCCATACTCTAGCCTGATCTATACTAGGAAAAAAATCTTTTAAATCAATATTATAGACATATCTGGCACCAACATGCAGTCTTGCATTATCGACTACAGATCGTCCTCTTACAAAGCCCATAGCAGCATTATGCGGTTCATATACTGCTTGAAGAATAAGAGCTAATGTTTTTTGCAAAGCTTTCAATCCCTTAACCGGTGCATGAATACTCCGCTCTAATCCAGACTTCTTTTTAATTTTAAATTCTTTATACCTTTCCCCAGAAACCTTTGGATTTGCATACCAGGTAAGTTGCTTCAACTGAAATGGAACAGTTTTATCACCATAAATTAGCGGCTTAACTTCATTCAAAAGATTAAGTAAATCTTCCTTGGTCTGCATTTTAGCAAATGCAGATTTGATATGATCGATATGTTTTTGTTCTAATTTCATTTTAAAAAGGCTCAATGATGCCTGCTGCTTTATTCTTTGTATATGAATCAACTAAATTCATAATAATAAATAAATAATATCTCTTTATACTACAAGCATATATAGTTCGTAGAACTATATAGCCAAAAATGACCGAGAGACATTCATCCCAGATTACTCTGGAACACCAACCGATCTGAAACCGCCTTGCGGAGGCTTCCAGTTGGCACAAATCAATATCATGCAGCAGGCTATCAAAGAACAATATGCAAAGTAATTGGGTAACTGTGCAGTGTAACTGCATAAAAGCACTTTTTTTCTTAATTTTAATAATTAGAAAAAGTGATTTTAAACTATCTCAATATAATAAAAGTTCTTTTGACTTAACCAAAAAATAGTAACCTATGTCTACTAATAAAAATGCCCTTATACGATATAAAGTACTTGATAACTGCTTTCGGAATCATAGTAAGAAATATTTTATTGATGATTTAATTGAAGAATGTGAAAATGTCTTATTAGAAATAGATCCAAATTCGGATGGGATTAGTCGCCGACAGATTTTTGTTGATATAGCTTTTATGGAAAGCAAGGAAGGTTGGAGTATTGAACTTGACAAATTAAGGGATGGCAGAAAAGTTTATTATCAGTATTCAAATAAAAACTTTTCTATTAATAATATGCCGTTAAATGAGATTGAAATTGATCAATTAAAGTCCGCAGTTGATATACTTTCTCAGTTTACAGGTATGCCACAATTCAAGTGGGTGAATGAATTAGTTCCAAAATTACAACAAGGAATTAGTAAACCTAGAGTGACTGAAACGATCATTGAATTTGACAGCAATGAATATTTAAAAGGAATTGAACATTTAGGACCACTACACAATGCGATATACTATAAAAAGGCGCTTTCAATAAAGTATCAGCCTTACGAAAATGATGCTCCATTTGATCTTGAACTACATCCCTATTTTTTAAAACAATATAATAACCGCTGGTTCTTATTTGGCTTTAATCCAGATAAAGAAAAATATGATTGGAATTTAGCATTAGACCGTATTATATCAATAAAAGAGTCAAATGAAAAATACCACAAGAACAATAAAATAGACTGGCAAGAATATTTTGAAGATATCATTGGTGTTACTAAACCAGTTGATTCAGAACCAGAAAAAGTGGTTTTACAATTTACTGGAATAACTGGGAAATATATGGAAACAAAACCTCTACATGGTTCCCAAAAAACAAAATGGATTGACAATCAAACACTTGAAATGAGTTTAGAATTAATTATTAATTATGAATTTGAAAGGCTTCTTTTGTCTTATGCAGATGTAATTAAAATCATTAAGCCAAAAAAACTTGAAAAGAAGATTCAAGGCAGATTAAAAACAGCCTTAAGTTTCTATTAATCACTAGGCCGCAATTGATCAATTATAAAATATAGATTATTAATCACCCGAGCTGACGGCTTTATATTTTTATACTTTAAATTATTTCTTGTTTTTACGATTTCTTCTAAATACTCTTTCTCAATAGAATAATTAAAATGCAAGTACTCTTTAAAAACATAATGCACTCGTGACGGATGAATATCATAACCTTGTTTGAGCAAATGCATAAAAAGGTATCTAATTGCAATATTATAAAGTGATAAATAATCACACTTGTATTGCAATTTATCTAAGCTATAATTTTCTTGCCTTAATCTATTTTCAAAAGAACTAAGTTTAAACAAGCACTTAGATTGGCATAATTGATTTAGTACTGTATGACTATTCATAACTAATTTTTAAAATGTTAATTTTAACAGGTCCAGCTGGTAAATGAACTTGTTTAATTTCACCGAGGCGCATACTGCAAAGAGCTTCGCCAATAGGTGAATTATAGCTTATCTTTTTATTTTTCACATCTGTTTCGCCTGCTCCAACTATATAGACTGTTTGATTTATTGATTTACCAAGTTGAGAGGTTATGGCATAGTCAACCCTAGATCCTATTTGAACCTTTTCCATATCCTGCTCCTGAAATTCTACTATCTGGCATTTAGAAATAGTCTGTTGAAGATCATTAATCTCTTTTGCTAACTGCTCTTCCAACTGGCCCAACTGCGTCCAACCTGGATTATCATGCCAACCATCTCCACTAGCAGTATACGCGTGTGCCTTCTCTTTTCTAATAGATTTGAGTCGCTCAATCTTATCATTTAACTTTAGTTGCATTAACTCTAACCCTTTCGGTGTAATTAGCTGTTTCATTCTTAATTGTTTTTATTGATATAAAAGTTTATAATTGATTTTAGATTTTCCTTTAATAGCTGTTTATCTTCTACATGATCAATCATTACTATTTGCTTTCCAGACAAATCAGAAGCATAAAAATTATTAGAAAATAGTTCGCGATAAATTTCATCAGACTTTTCTAATGCGGAAATTATTTCATCAGAACTTCCCAATATTTTAGCCTGGCGATTATTTATTTGATTACGTGCAATATTTGGATTAGATCTTAGCCAAATAAATACATCGGGCTTCATTATACATTTATACTGCTCATCTACTCTCTTCATTGTGAAAAAAGGATCTTCCCATCTTTCCCATCGAGTTACATAAGATGTTAAAACCGATCGATCACCAAGAATAAATCTGGTATTAGGATTTAATCTCTTTTGATTTAGACATGCCCTCTTAAAGAATAAATATTCTTTACATACATCATCAGTCAGTGCTTGTTCCTTTATTCCCTTCAATAATTTATTAGAAGACTCCTCAATACATGGAGCAGTAATAGAGAAAACATCTAAATCATATTGAGCTCTTAGTTCACTGTATATACTGTCAATCATAGTTGATTTACCAGAACCTTTTATTCCTTCAATTGCTACGTACATATAATTAATTTTTTTGTGGGTATATTTTTTCTAAAATGTTCACAATCTTTTTTCGAAGAATGCTATCATTATAATATTTAGGTGACTTTTCTTCTTCTAGGAATTCCCTAGTGGAATAAAGATTACATTTTTCAGATATGGGATTACCAGTCAATATCAGCGTAATTGACTCCTCTTGATTTGAATTTTTGATCCGGTGTAACTCATGTGGCCACATTATATATGACTGACCAAATTCATATTTTCTAGTTTCTAGTAAATTGAGAGCTGCTTTTCCTCTATACGTTACTTCGTAAGAACCACTAGTTTTATTTGAATCATAAACAAAGTGGTTTAATATTTCAGCTTCACATAAAGAGTCTTGAATAATACTAGCGTGAAACATATCCATTTGCAAATCACCAAAAAGTATTGTTGATGCAAACATCCATCGATGGTCATGTACATTTTCCATTGGGATCTTTAGTCCATTACCAAAATGATGTAGTCTTAGCTTGAAGTTTTTACCACTCAATAAAACAATTTTATCAAAGCCGTTTTCGTGATAGTAAGAAGATTTTAAAACATTGCTGTAGAATTGACGATCGTTTAAAATCTTATTACATAAAAAGTTTAAATTAGCTGGTACCGATAAAACTCGATTGACTTCGTATAGAATATCTGGATTATTATCAAATAATGCTTCATCAATTTTAGCAACTAAAGAATGATTGCTGCCATTGTATAACTCATTAATTATAGAATCAACTGTTTCAGAAATTATATTGAACTGTTTCATATCATCTGTTTCCAGTAAATATTCCATTTACGTGCCAACGGGATAATTTGAAGTTCAATATTGATTATTAATGTTTTATTAATTATACTTTTATTGCATTTGTTATATTATATAATTTTATGTTAGATTATATAATTTAGATCCATGAAAACACTAATAACCTGGCTAGGCTACAATGAGGACTTCGTTGAAAAAGGAGATAATATCAGCATTAACCCTTCAGGCTTTACCTGTTCGGTTCATAAGGATATTTACGAGGAATATAAGTATGATAATCACATCATTTTGTACACTTCAGATAGAGAAGGCGAAATCAAGAAGCAACTTGAAAGAAGAAAATATGAGTTAAAAGATCATTTAAACACTTTTTTCAAGAAACATAAATTTGAACTAGTAGATAGTAATATTGACAAATCTGACTTACAAAGCTATACCGCAATAGAATCAAGCTTAAGAAGCCTAATTAATAGCTTTGATGCAGATAATCAGCTTTCTGTAATTGCTGGTACTGGACCAACTGCAGTTGCTATGGCTTGGTCTAATTTGAGTATATCAATGCAAAATAGATTTTCACTCTATTTACTCCAAAAACCAGAGTATACTAAATCAAAAAAAATATCCTCATTAATAGAATTAAAACCAGTTAGGAATGAATGGCTTGATAATGTATTAAGAGAAAATCATTTTAAATTAGAATTACCTGATGATATTTATAAAGATTCAATAGTAATTGAAGAATATAAAAAAGCAGAAGTGGTTGCAAAAGCTTTAGATATCAATGTATTAATACTAGGCGAAACAGGTTGCGGTAAAGATAGAATGGCAGAATTCATAGTAAATAATTCAGGATTAGATAAAACAAAATATAGAGCTATAAATTGTGCTTCACTTCCAGATGAATTATTATACTCTGAATTATTTGGACATTTAAAAGGATCTTTTACGGGTGCTGAAAAGGATAGGATTGGATTATTTGAAGAGTGTAATAGAGGTGTGCTTTTTTTAGACGAAATCGGAGATATTTCACCATATATGCAACAAAGTTTATTGCGTGCCTTAGAAAATAAGGAAATCAAGAAAATGGGTTCTAATGAAATAAAAAAAGATATCCAAGTAAGAATAATTTCAGCAACAAATAATAACCTTTATCAAAAATGTAAAGAAGGGAAATTTAGATTCGATTTGTATTATCGTCTTTGTAGTATGGAGATTGAATTAATGCCCTATAGAGATCGAAATACAAAAGAAAGAAAAGATATTATAAGTTATTATCAAAAAATATTAGAGAAAAAATGGGGTAAGAAAATTGAATTTGATTCTGATGCAATACTGACTTTGAACTCATATTCATTCCCTGGTAATTTTAGAGAAATATATAATACGCTCAACAGTTTATTCGTATACGACAAAAATATTATTGATAAAAGCTTACTCCCAAAAAGATTTTCAGATGAAGAAATAGTATTAAATGAATCATATGAGAATGTAATGAAAAGTCATTGCATTAAAGTCTACGAGAAATATAATTACAACTTAACTGAAACAAAAAAAGCTTTAGGATATAAGAATAGCACTCAATTAAAGGAGAAACTAATTCTATGGGGCGTATTTAAAGAACACTAGAAGGTGTAACAAAAGTTTAAAATGTAAATTCTAAGAAACTGTCTAAATTTTAGGGGCAATTACAATGGCTAAAAACCAAATATATAATTCTATTGATTTATTCATTAACGCTCTTTCCGCATTTAAACAAAAAACTAAATAGGGGTTTATCAATGCTAAGGATTAATTTTTTTCCTGCCTTCTTAGACGAATGCGGTATAGTATTTAAAGAGGGTATTGACTGCTGTTCATAAGTATGATTGGCCAGATTGGTTCTTCACTAAATTGTTTTATGTAAGCTTAACTGAGGATTTCATTTTCTTACCTGATAAATTTTTAAGTCTTCAAAAGGTATTACCTTATTTAGTCTAAAACCTATATCGTCTAAAGTAAGATCGCCAAATTCAATTTCATCTTTTAAGGAAATCTCATCCAGGAGGCACAGTGCTGTTTTTGGTGAAGCGCCACCCTCACTTAATAGGTCATCTTGAGTTAAATCAGAAATCTCAATTACAATAGGCTCACCATTCTTCTCAAAAAGTTCATTTATGATTGAGTAATGAGCTATAACATCTTTAGCCTTGTCAATACCTTCTTTTATAAGTAAATCATACACCTGAAATATAGTAGTACATATTTCTGATCCTAACTTGTTTTTTACTGCATATCTTAGAGCACGATTCCGGCTAGGTGTAATGTATACTGCTCCATGCTGCCAATTCATTGAATCTCCACCTCCTTGCAGTAACATTTGATTAACCACGGATTGAAACAGTCCAGCACCTGCTGTTTTATATTTTTCTGGAATTTCGAGTATTGCAATTTCATTTAGAACTGAGAGTAGTTCTAGAGCTTTTGATTCTTTAGCAAGATTATATCCCCCGAAGCCATATCTAGAAATATAATCGATAAAGAATGAATTAGTTCCATGAAAAAACTTGTGCGGTATAATAGCATTCATAAATTATGATTTATTTTACTGTATTATAAAGCGTTATCTTATCTTCCTTTTTTATAGGAACTGTTTCTGGAAAGGGTATACAATATACTTCAACTTGATTTTTTCCTATTTGATTCTTCACATCAATTTTACCATAACTAAACTTCGATTTTTTAAGATTTGGATATAGCTCTCTCGTTACTCGTTTTCCAAGTAGCCCGATTTTCTTAACATTGGTCATTGACAATTTGAGCCATAAAGCATCTCTTTGTTGTTGACTAACTTTGACATCCTTGCTTTTCTTTTCATAGACATCTGGCGCCAAATCCAGAAAACCCAAATTAGTGTTGATGCCAAAAATTTTATTAGCAAAGTATTTATATTTGCCATCCACTTCAGTTGATAAGTGAATCTCATCATAAATAATCCCATTTGGCATTAAATTAGAATGCTTAATAATTTCCCACAAGCCATTTGTTTGACAAAAAACAGCATTATGCTTTAATGCCTGTTCGGTTGGATTTAATCCAACTAGTACTACTTCTTTTATTGAACTCAAGTATTCCATTGTTATTACAATTTAATTATTATTTTTTTAGATTGTTACTATTCTCAATATCATTTAATCTTACATAATCATTAGAATTAAAGCGGAGTCAGAAGAAGAGAAAAAACCTGTATTGAGTGTTAAGTTTTGATACATAAGGCTTGATTGGTTGACTTTTGAATTTTGACATGCCGATATCAATATCCCTATATAGTTTGCTTAATGCTGGAAAGAATGTCCAGCATCATTTAGGGTCTTTTCAGATCCTCTTCTTCCGCTAGTTCAGTTCATCATTCTAGTTCTGCTTTTGAATTATATTCATCTAACTCATCCTGCAACTGAGCAATTTCCTCCTCAAACTTCTGAATCAGAGCATCCCTTTCCTTTACAGAAATTACACTAACGTAAGTATTAGCCTTAAGGTAAGATTCATCAGTTAAAATACCTGAATGGCAATCTAAGCGACTAAGACTTTTAACTACACCTTTTAATTCAGCCATTCGCAAGATTTTACCAAATACAGGCATATTCGCTTTGTAAATTTTAGTCTTTAGGTCAACTAATTCGTCTACCTTTTCTAACCACTTTGCTAGTGATTCTTTCGGCTCATAAGCGCGATTTTCAGCATTCTCAACAGGCACACAATTGTACTTTTGCAACTGCATATCAAAGTGGTTCGACTCTTTGATTAATTGACCTTTCTTTTTAAGTGCTGTTTTTAACTTCATGTTTGTACGTTTTAATTGTATTTATTATCTGACGATAAAAGCTACTTTCTGATTTTAATCTGTCGTGGGGTTCCTTCTTTTGTAGGAAAAGGATTTAAAAAGAAAAAGAATACACGCATAGGAAAGGTTAACAACAAAAAAACATTGTGCAACACCCCAATTATCCAAGGAATACCAGTATTAATTGGTCTGTTATTAATGTCATGCACGGAAAATTTATCTTTTTTCATTTTTAAATTTTTTCAGATCAAATATTAATTATTCGGTTTTATCAGAAACATTTTTAAAATCAATCCAGACTTCACATAGCATGTTATTATTAAAAACAGCAACTAAACCACAGGGATATATCTCAGTACACTCCATATAATCAGCCCATTCAAAAAATTCAATTTCGGGCTTTTCGTATATGGTATTCAATAATTTTAGTTTATGCGTCATTGACTTGAATAATAATTTGATTCAATGTGCCAATTTTTATCCCACTAACGTTTTCATAAGCTACAATAACACCTTCCTGCCTAGTAGAGGAAAATCTAAAAAAGATTGGTGCCAAAAAAGTCTCTTCTAATTCTTGAACTGTAGCAGTAACTAAAAACGTAGGTACTCTACCTTTTACATTAATGGACTGGGCATTACATAAAGAGAATATAAATGTGCTGAGAATGATAAAACAGCTCTTTATAATCTTTTTGTTCAAATCAAAAATGAGATCTAACAACAAATGGGATATTTGGCCTAGTTTTTAAAAACGCATTTAGATGCTTTCTCAACAACGCACATTTTGCATACTCTTCATGAACAAGGAAATAGATCAAGCTTTCATATACTACAAATAAGCCCCATTCAGGATCATAGGTCTGTAAATAATCAAACTCGCCAGTTTCAATATTTGCATATACTTCTTCGAAAGTTTCTTTATGAAATACACTAGTTTCATATTCTAGTACTGCATCATTTTCATTAAACATGTTGATGATATTTTATAGTTCAACAATTGGATATGTATTTGATTTCGTTCTGATGCAATAATAGGGTTAAGCAAATCCAACTTACTTTTGTTATATTATTTTATTTTACATAAAATTGATAATCAATATATTAAAATACAGATTTAGTTTCTAAACGATGTAAAAAGGCAAATAATAAGTCCTTGTAGTACATTCGAGCTACAATCAATTACATGGAAAACCTAAAGAAAGAAAAGTTTGAAATTCGTAAAGAAATATTTGTGGCAATCATCAATAAGTTGAATGATACACAGATTAAGCATGTTGCTAGTTTATTAGGTGTAAACCCGCAAGCCTGTCTTGAATATTTACATCACTATAAAGAAGATTTAAATAAAATATCAAAAGCAAATCCTTTAAATGAGGAAAATATAGATTGGTGGGATCTGTTTTCAGATAAATATCAAAAGGTAATTCAACACGATTCTACAACAGGGTTTTGTAGAGTAGTCAATACAACTATTCCTTCTTTTCCCTCTTTATCATTTGATGAGCTTTGTAACATAGTGAATATAGATCACCTTTCAAGTGAAGAGAAAGAAAAGCTCAAAACTAAGTTAATCAGTTTGTTGGCGCAGTATTTATATAAGCCTCTACATGAGGTTATCCAAAAAAGAAAGAATTCAATTACTGCTACCGAATATTGGAGCTATCATGATACTGTTTCTGTAATAAATAGATGTTTTACCAAAAAGAAGATGATGCAGGCAAAAGGTGCATGTTATGAAAGAATTAAAATGGAAAAGTCTGGTATATATACCAAAAAGGAAGTAGTTATATCAGATAGAAAAATGCTATCACCTGTTTATTTTGATTCAGAGAAAGGAATTCTGTATGCATATATTGTAGACCCCACAATTGACCCTAGAGATTTAGACAAGCTAGATATATGCCCTATTTATATCAATAGTATCTATCATGCAAAAATAGTGAATAGTCAAGAGCTTCGAGAGCCATGTAATATTATAGATATGCGAAGAATAAAACATGACGGTTCTGATAAAACTGATTACTTCATAGATGTATTTGGGGATATTACTGTTGGTGATTCAAAACACTATGATATCATCATACATTTAAATCATGTAGCAAAGGCTAAACTATTAAATCAATCAACCTTATTTACAAGTTACATTAAGGCCAATAAAGAAGCATGTAACATTGACTTCCCTTTTACACTTAAGATTAAAGTAATCAGGCTTGAAAAATTAACAGATTTCATTTTCACTAATAGCCAGCATATCAAGTTAGATATGGGGGCAAAAGCTATGAAGGAAATCGAAAAGCATATTTCAAACAAAATAAAAGTCTACCATACACAATTTAATCTTGATTTAGGAAGCCCAAATAATCAAAAGAATAAGTAAAACATGGCCTATTTTTTCATCAATCAACAAGGAGAGATAATTAACAAAGTGCCATTATTACATATTGAAGATTTTAAAGAAGGTCTAGCTGTTATAAGAACAAGTGATACCGAAAATTATGGATTCATTAATCAAATGGGTATTTATGCTATTTCACCTATGTATAGTTTTGCAGCTGGATTTTCGAATGGCTTAGCAGCAGTTAAAAAATTAGGCTCAAATAAATATGGTTATATCAATCAAAAGGGTGATGTGGTTTTATCATTTATATACGATGATGCACATCCTTTTAATCAAGAAATAGCAGCAGTTTTGAAAAACCACAAATGGTATTTCATCAATAAACAAGGAGAAAATATTTGTGATATTGGATTTTCATATTGCTCAGATTTTAAAGATGGTTGTGCAGTAGTAAAGTACCAGGGTAAATGGGGAATGATAAATGCCAGTGGATTTATAAGTATACGTAATAAGTATGATCAAATAGACCATTTTGAAAATGATTTAGCAAAAGTTCGAGTGAAAAATAAGTTTGGCTTCATTAACACAAAAGGTGAATGGGTAATTGAACCTCAATATCAATCTGTAGAATCTTTCCAAAATGGCTTGGCTGGTGTTCGGATAAAAAGAAAATGGGGATTTATCAATACGAATGGAGAAGCGGTTATTTCACCAACTTTTGATAATATTGGAACTGGTTTTAAAGAAGACTTGTGCTTTGTAAGAAAAAATAATAGTATAGGAGTGATTGATCTAAATGGTAACACACGCACACCTTTTGTATTTAGGTCTGGTCTCTTAGGAGATTGCTTTGAATATTTCTTTAAAGATGGACTCGCTTATGTTTCATTAAATACTGAAATAGGTACGATAAATGATGAAGGCTTATTGATAGAAAGAAAAAGCAATACGCAGATCAACGTTGCATCAATTGGCTTCATAGATACCAACGGAAAAACACGAGTTCCATTTAAATATCAACATGCATGGCATTTTAATGAAGGATTAGCCCCTGTCTTTTCGAATGAAGGGGCTGGTTATATTAATCAAAATGCCGAAGTAGTAATTCCGCCAATATTCAAAGATGCTCTGCCATTTAAAGAAGGGTTTGCGATTGTATCAAAATGACTGTGTCATTTTGATCACTTTTTGAGTTCATCAATACCATGTAAAAAATAATATTCATGGTTTTTCAAATACTCCAATTTCTCCTTAGACAAGGTCTTAACATTTGGCAAAGCAATATGACTCTTGCTTTCAACTAAATATTTCAGCGCATCAAATTCTATATCCGTTACTACATAAAAATCATTGAAAATGGAAATTATCTCGCGATACTTAGTATAAAACTCTGCCATTTCAAGAGTTAATATGGAATGATCTTTACTATTCATATCTAGATATACTTTCTGCCAATATTATATGCTTACTTGTTGAGCTAATTCAACAAAACGACAAAACGGGTTAGCCAATTTAATTTGTGCAGGACTTTTACACTCTGGCTCAAAAATAGCTGGATTAGCTACCATAATAAATATACCTCTTGCCCTTGATACAGCTACATTAAATCGATTAGGAGAATATAAAAAGTCCATACCCTTAGGGGCATCTTCGGGGCTTGATGTTGCAACCGAATAAATAATCACAGGAGCTTCTTGTCCCTGAAATTTATCCACTGTTCCAATAGAGACTCCATTAACTTTCTCCATTAATTTTTGAACCTGTGCATTATAAGGAGTAATTATTTTGATATCGTCTTTTGTAATTATAGATTGCTTGTTTTTAGCATTATTCCAAATAACATCACCTTTGGTTAAATCAGCTACTATTTTAGCAATTACCTCTACTTCTTCATCGGACGAGTTAGTATTTCCATTATGAGAAACATTTAAATAATACAATCCCGTACCAGCAAATTTTGAGTTTCCAAGAATTGACTGATTTTCTAATTCAGGAACAGCATTGAGTTTACTTTCATAAAACAATTCAGAATCAAATGCACAAATTGAGGGATGCATTCGATAAGTCATTTTCAAAAATACACCTTGGCTATTCGAAATAGTTTGATTACCATTAATAATATGTTCCAAAGCTGATACTTCGGAACCTTCAGGATGCACACCTTGTTGAGGTTGCTGCAATTGCTGAGGATCTCCTAAGAGTATGATATTTTTAGTTGATTGAGAAATAGCAAGAGTGTCTATTAAAGCCAATTGGCCTGCTTCATCAACAAACAAATAGTCAACTGTATTTGTATAATTAGGAGCACTCCACATAAAACTTGTTCCAGCTATTACATTCGCATCAGGCATATTTGCAATCATTGCTGCATTATCAGAAGTAGTGGTCCATTGATATTGTTCATTATTATCACTAGATACTTTTTGTACCATATTAATTTGCATCCCAAGTTCATTGGCTTCTTTTTGAACTTTTTCTAATAAGCCTGTGATTACCTTGTGTGATAACGCCGTAATTCCCACTTTCTTATTGGCTCTTACTAAGCCAATAATCATTTTACTGGCAGTATAGCTTTTCCCTGTACCTGGAGGTCCTTGTATAGAAAGAATAGAGTTGTCTAATTTTAATGCCCAATCAAGGGACATGTCTACAGTATCTTCAGTTTGAATTACATCAGCAATCGTTCTTGGTTCATTTCTTAATAGTAAGTCCCTTCCTGCTCTATAAGCCGGCAATTGGCTATCAAAACCATTTTCAACAATCCATTCAGCCATTTGAATAATAGCATTTTCCTTATCGGTTGTTGGAAAATCTTCAAAAGGGAAAATAGAAATTGGATGATTACCAGCGTTTGCAGATCCTTTTTTAATTCTAACCTCTCGCTTGATTAAATCGATGCTCTCTATTGTTCCGGTACTATTTCCGTCCTGATTTTTAACCTTATCTTTTTTCTTTATATCAGTATCCTGATAAGGAAAAGTGTATGTTTCTATTACACTTCGTTTAATAGTTTCTATTTCTCCTGTAAACTGCAAATAACTTAAAGCACCCTTTTCTTCTATTAATTCATCGGCTGGCATTTCTAATAACCTAAAATATTCCCACCAAAATGATTTCTTTTCTCTACGATACCAATTCAGCATATGAGCCAAGATATATTTGGCTCTATCGACAGGAGTTACTCTTTCACCACTATTCTGAGAGACTCCTTCCATTAACACATCATAAATGGGCTGAATTCTTTGTAGATGTAAATTTAATTCCTCTGGAGTGGCTCCATCTGCGATTAAGGGTCTTTTCAACACGACTCCATTTCGAATTAATTCCTCTCGTAAACCTTCAAGCCACATATGCAAGCGATGCGTACTTATACAATCATCCTGATTGTATAACTCAATTGCATCTTTCATTTCTTGGATAGCCTCATCTAATTTACCAATCTCCAACAGAAACTCATACTCTGCTTTATATTTAGACAATTGACGTAAATCCATTGCTCTCACATATCCAAAAAACTTCTCTAAATCTTTAATAGAATATTTTTCTACACTCGCCCTTATAGACTGTCTTACAATACCATATAAATCCACAAAAACACCTGCACGTAAAAATGAATCAATTTCGTTCTCGCAAGTCGCATATTTACTCATTATTCGTTTAAATGCCGTAGTCTCATAAGGTGCATAATGGTAAATATGAGCTGTGGGATCAACAGATAACTTTTGAATTGCAAATTTTACAAAGGTCTCAAATGCAGCTTTCTCGTCAGATTCATTACTTACCCAAATTGATGTATATTTTCCTTCGCAATACCAGCCGAACAAATACTCTAATCCACCAGGATCAACCATTGGATCACCTTCTAAATCCAAATAAATATCATACTTACTTGGCTCTGGAAGTTTATTAAACCCTTTTTCAGGTTCAACTTCTAATGTCTCGTAAACATTTTCAGATTTAATTCTACCTGTATATTGTACTCGAGCCTGTTCTTTTAATTTTTGATACGTATCAGCAGCCCCTCTTAATGGTTTGAATTGATCAGGCATTTGCCATTGCGCAAATGACTCTAATGTTTTAACACCATGAGTCTTCATTTCTTTAATTTGCGCGGTTCCCATACCGGCAACAAAACCCAAATGATCGTCTTTTCGTCGCTGCTTATTACATTCTTCCCACCAGCTACATATATCACAGTGTGTAACTGGTTCAGGATAGGTTTGATTATTATTAACAATAGCATCTAATAGTTTCCTCTTGGCTAGACGCACAAACGAGATGTAATCATCTACTCGATATCCAGTTCTTCCATCTGGATTTTCAACCCACATATTCTCTGGCATTCTACCTTGTATTGAACCAATTTTTTCTGAATACAACGCTATTTGCAAAATAGTTCCTGCCCTAGTTTCTAAAGCCAGTTTTGTATCCATCACTTCATAAGACCAATTTCCCAAATTACTTGGCGTATCAACTTTTAGAATAAAATCTGACCAGCCACTCCATACGCCATTTTCAACCAACCTTGCTTGATAAATCACATCAACTCCCTGATGCATTGCGTCAATTGTTGCTTGAGCAGCATCCGTTTGGGTTTGGGTAATTTCAATAATTGTTTTTCCTTCTTCACGCAATTTTTTTAAGAACTCAGCTTCGAATGCTATACCTCTATCTCTTAGCATATCTAATACTCTATTCTTAAAGGTTGGCTTTTTGATCAAACCCAATGCAGCTTTCTTATTTAAATTAGTAAGATGCTTACAGCTCAAATGATTTGCTAAATCTGAAGGAGAGAAAATAATATTGTTGTTTTCTTTTTCCATTTTTAATTTTTTATACTGACGCTATTAACTAATATCAACAACATGGAGTGGTTTACCAGCCTTTACACAGTAATCAATTATTTTCTTATTTCGCACTATCCCTGCAGCTTTACCGTATATTGCCCAATCTGGCTTATGGATAATAATAGGAATATTAAATTCCTCAGCACATTGCTCAGCAAGTGAATCAGCACCTTTAGCTCCACCAGATATGATTTGAGTAATTGAGAAATGCAATTTTTCAATAGTATGTTTTAAAAGCTCATAATTATCAAAGCTTCTACTGCCAACAATAGCGACCTTCATCTTTAGTGACTTCAAGTTAAGTAATATAATATTTGAAGACCTAAACTTATTTATTAAGATTGCCACCTATTTACAAACATGAATTTAAAACGCTAATATGCATTATTTAATTCTAATTGATCACTGGATAGTATATATCACCCCAATTTTCATTTTCATTGTCCATCATGATTTCAATAATCAGAGGAACTAACATTGATAAAATATTTTTCCCATCCATTACTTGAGAACGATTGACCTCACTCTTATAGGTAGCTCCGCCGTGAACCAATTGATTACGAAGTGTATAAAGTCTATCTAACACTACTTCTAATAAATCAACCACTTTTTGAGTAGATAAATATTTCATGGACTCCTCTACAGATTGATCAAATTGCTTTTTCCAATCTTTAATTTCACCACGTTGAAAATCCCAAAATGGTTTAAATACATATTGATTATTGATTAGCAACCGAACCGGGCCAGAAAATTGATTCCATAGTAAGTTGTAAAATCTTTTTTCAGTATCAAGCTTAACTAATTTCTTCAAAAACACGCGAAAGTTTTCTTTTTCAGATAGTATTTCATCTTTTGGCATTTGAACTGCATAACATGCATTGAATGAAATCCATAAACTAATGAATGCTAAATCTTCATTTTCTTTAACATCATAGGCACTTTCCAACCAACTTATTGCTCGATGGATACGAATAGCATTATTCTCAGCAAAGTATAGTTTGCGTTGTTTAAATTTTAGTTTGAGTTCTGAAGGATTCATCTTAAAGTTTCATTTGATTTTGAAGAAGATAAAAATTGTTCTATTAACTTAAAAATCAATTTAGCATCAAATGAATCATTTTTAAGATTTTGTTCTTTACAAAATCTAATGAATGCACCTCTGTTTAAAGACTTCCTATTAAAAAAATGAAATTTAGATTCAAGTTTTTGAAACTGTTTTTCAATTTTATCGTCTTCTGACTTTAAAACTTTACTTAAAGATGAGCTGAAAGAACCTTCTATAAATTCATATGATAATGGGTTTAATTTTTTATCAATTTCATTGTAATCAATTGATTTAAAATATTCCTGAAATTTAGTTTTATTATTTTCTTTTCTTACAAACTTATTATCGCAGAATGTTTTAATTGAAGTTAAAATCTCTTTAGCTGAAAAAAGTTTGTCAGAATTATTCGGCAAGTAACTTACTATATGATGTGGGCTAATAAAATGCATCTCATGATAGTATAATTTAAACGCCTTATTTATATCATTAGATTTATTGAAAAAGTTTAAAACTTTAGAAATGCTATATTCTTTATATTTTTTCCTACTAGTTTTTTTATTCATAACTCCATTATTAAGATTACCCTTTATGAGACTTTCTCATATCAATTATCTAATCCAAAAGGGTTTTAATTAAACAGTCTTTCAAATCAGTATAATACTGAATATTGATTTTGGTAATCATATCATCGGATAAATCGTTCAACTGTTTTCTTGCATTCAAAGGAATTAAAAGCGTAGTTGCTCCTTTTTCAACTGCAATTTCTGCAAGATTTACTGCATTAAAAACAGTATCTAGTGAACCACCCAGATTTAATTGTCCTACTAATACTAGTCCGCCTTTCGTATTTTTCTCTAACAGAGCACTACACATTCCCATTAATACAGCAACACCCATTCCATTTCCGCTTTTAGAAGAATCAAAAGCCCTTAATTGGATAGAAAATTCATTTAAACGCGCATCTCTATCACCAACCAACTCCTTGCATTTACTGTATAGATTTTGCTCTGCATACCGAACACTTTCTTGGAATTGAGGAGGAGCTGGTTTATTTAATATTTTTACCCCAGAACCAGGAGATGAATTGATTTCTATTTTATACAATCCAGTAGATTCTTCTAACCCACCTGCATTAAGTGCCCAAATTTGTCCAGGTGGTAATGGATCTTCACTTATTGTATTCTCACTATGAATTTCAGGGGTAGTTACAAATGTTTCAACCCCGTTTTCACCAATACGATAACTAAAATGGGTATTACGGAATTCAGCAGAACCAATACGCTTTTGTTGCTCTTTAACTCTCCTACGGTATTCTAAAGAAATTTTAATTGCCCACTCTAACAATTCATCAGAAATAGGTACATCTGGATTAGGCTGCATTAATTTCAACAAACCATTTAATGTTTTATTGACAGCTGTTGTATCTCTACCGCTTAAAGCACCTCCGTAATCGATACGAGGTAATACAGAAGAGATTCGACTAGTATCTCTCAATCTCGTCCAACATTCTGCAAGAAAATCACTAACTAACCCAAAATGTGATGTGAAATAAGATTTATTCAATTTGGGGAAATCCCAACCAGGAGCAAAAGCGTGAATACGATCCATAAAAGCGGTGTCATCTCTCATTTCTTTTGGCATTGGACCAAACAAATGACTAATTCGTTGTTGATGCTCAACATCAACATCAAAATTTCCTACCATAACAATTCCACCATCTGCGCGAATCGGTTCCTTACCTCTACTAAACTCACCGCTCTCCATATAGCCTTTCATAATGTTAACTCCGTCTTTCTGATCAAAGGAAACTCCAGAGACTTCATCAAAACAGACCACATCGTATTTACAAACTAAACCACGTTCAGCAGATGGACCATTATTTACAAACATTTTTGCTACTGTTGCCTTTCCACCAGAAACCAAATGAGAGTAAGGAGATATTTGTTGGTATAAATGTGATTTACCAGTACCCCTAGGACCAAGCTCTATTAAATTATAATTCCTTTCTACAAAAGGTATCATTCTAACAAAAAGTAAATTCTTAGCCTTTTCAGATAAACTAGAAGCCTCCATACCAACACTTCTTATTAATAAGTCTTTCCATTCATCTAATGTAAAATGCTCACGGCCTTTATACAAAGTATCTAAGACATTTCTTTGCGATAATTGGATTGGTCGAATATTTTTAACCCCAAAAGGTCTACCGTTATTTTCTTGTGCAATTACAGCATCGTATTCTAACTCAATTTCAGCATAAAAGCCACCGGTTAACATTCGATCATTTGCTTTTACAATTTCTTCAGAAATACGTACTTTATTCAAAAGCAAACTAGGCAGATTTGCAATATAAGAATCTGTATTAGTATCAAGCTTAGCTGTAATTATATCAATTAGTTTAACAGCCCCTTTTTCTCTGGCCTTTGACTTAAAATATTCTTCTTCACCAGTTCTTACAGTTCGATCCTGCAATTGTCTTTTAACAATTTCCAACCCTTCTTGAATTTCAACTTCATCGGTAGTGGCACAATAACGACCTAGTAAAAACTCAATTACATAAGTAGGTACTGGATACGTTTTACGAAATTGCTCTAATAAGTCTTTACGAACTATATAGCCCTCAAAGGCTTTTGCTGCTAACTGGTCTATTTTGTCTAATTCCATAATTCTATTTTTAACCTCCAACAGTGGTAGGTTTCTTATCTAAAATTCTTCCATTTTCATCAACTAATACAATAGTAGCCGCTTTATACTCTGCATCATCATCAACCATTAATGTTACTTCATTTTGGTAAAGTTGTTTGGTTTTTGACAAAACAATTGAAGTTGACTTTTCATTGTATTTGGTTCTAATATCTATCGAATATGAATCGGGCACAACTGTTGTATGAATTGCACACTTTAAATTTATCCACTTTACTGCTTTAATTTCTGCCTCAATATTTTTTTCATGGGGATTCTCAATTGTAATGGTAGGAACTAAACATTCATGTAATGAAATACCACCATGTGCATATTCTTCATTTGCCTTAAAGAACGAAATGCCGGGAGCATAAGCAATATAAATGGAAGGGTTCCAACGCCAAGGCAGATGAAGCAAATCTGTAGTTGCCCCTTCTTTGATTAATGCACAACGACCCCAACGAGTTTCTGTTAACCCTGCATTAAGTTGGGTTTTAGGTAAACCTCCTGGAAGTAATAACCAACCGTGATCAGTTACTATTTTAATGCGTTTGATTCCTCTTTCAAAAGCTACTTCCAAAGCCTCTTCTACCTGGTCGAATAATTCTTCAATGCGTTTTACCATATCGGCTTGTTCTTCGTGCCCTTTGGTATCTATATCACCGATTTCTTTCCAATACTTTCCTTCGCTCTGAATGTCGTTTGCATTAGTTACCAATTTGAAATCCGCAGTTTTTAAGGCATCGCGAAATACTGGAGTAAGCAAGTCTTTACCATTTTGTAATTGAGGTCGAAACTCTGTAATGCCACTTTTTATTGAAACAGCATTTGCAATTGGTGATACATTGGGTTTTGCTGTTGGAGTTAAAGATGGGATTGCTGACCAACTAGCTTGCAGCGAAACTTTCAATTTGTATTTTGTCAATCGTTTGCAAAACTCCTCCGCTAATTCATATCTAAAGGCATCTACAAATAATACAAATGATTCAATTTCAGAAACCGCCTTTTGCGAAGTAAAAATGTTTGCATCCTGTTCCACCAATTTTTGAAATTTTTTGGTGATGTTTTCTAACCAGGGTTGGTAGAACAAATGGATGATAGATTTTACAATTGTTTTGTCCTTCTCTGATTTCACAGCGGCTAATGCTTTACGCATAAACTGGTCAACCGAAAAGCCATGTGTTGTGTAATAGTTTTTTATGGCCTCAATGGAAGAAGATGAAAATGCTTCGTTGGCCTTTGCAGCCATTTGAACCAAATAATGCAAGGCATTCGCCATTGGCGATTTGCCTAACTCAAACCAAACCCAGTTTCTCCTTACACTGTGTTCTTTTTCTAAATCTTGCAAGGTGGCCAATGCTTTTACTGCATCTTGTTTTGCGGCTTTTGATAACGCTTGGGCTAATGCTTCTTCCTTCAGCTCGTTTACCTGTGGCCAACTTTCATCGGGTAATGCAAAAACACCAATGCCTAAATCGGCAGGTTTTGCCAAACGGAGCAAGCCCTCTATTTCAGGATATTTATGGGGAGCATTAGCATATAATTGCCAAACGTATTTCCAAGAGTTTTTCTGAGAACCCAATTTCTCTGCAATGGCTTTAATGTTTTTGTGGTCGGGTTCAAATTCATATTGAGATTTACAGAGGTTATTAAAAGTTTCGATTTTACCGGCATCCGTCTTATTCAAAAATGAATCTCCCTTACACATCCACTTTAGAATAGACGGTATTATATCAGGGAATAATTGATTGTTTAAATAATCAGCATCTATGACGGTTTTATTTGCCAATACTTCCTTGTCCTGGAAAATAGAAGGCAGTGTTTTCTTTAAAGCATCTTTAGTAGCATTGTCTTTAGCAACTTTAATACCTAATCCATTAATAGGATTTTCAATAAAAGCCAAAATGCTCCATTCTCGACCATTATCTTGCATAAAAAGTGTACCAGTATATTGATACTCTAATAAAGGTTGAAAATTAAACACCGCATTTTCTACATTCCTCAAATCCGACTTGGCAATACCTGGAAGGTAAATAATGGGAATCGCCTCCTCATTCCAATTGGCTTCGGGAAGTACTTTGGCAATCATACACTTTAGCCATATAGCAGGACCTTGTTTTTTTGAAGGTTCAAAGTTGCCATAGATTAACAGATGTGGTATGCCTTTTTGTAGCACCTCTATCACATCACACCATTGATTTTCAGGATCTGGCCAAAGGATTACCTCTGGCTTTACCATTAAATTGCTGTTATGATTTTCTGCTTGTTTTAATGCATGTACAACTTTATCGTAAATACTATATTTCATTTCAGTATTTCATTTTTCAGAAAATCGTTAATTCGTTTTCCTATTGTATTGTCTAGTATTATATTCTGTTTATCTAAAACTGCCATTTTCATTACACCACATCCATGAGTTGCAATTGCCTTTTCCTTTTTTACAAATGAACCTTCGTAATACACTGGCACTTCAGTATAAGTTGCATTGGGATAAAGCAATATAGCATTTTTGCCAATCCAGTATTCGTTGTAAACAAACATTTGCTTTAGGTCAGCATCTGCTGGAACATTATTATCAGGTATTTTCCATTTAGTATCTAAAATAATTTTTGTGTCATTTGCTTGATTGTGAATAACAATATCGGGCCTAACCGTTTTATATCCATTGTTACTATGCAGTTTCCAAAACTGTTTTGAATTTTGAGAACGCACTATCCAGTTAGGCTTTTTATGCTTATAAAGTTGACGATATATATACTCTTCCCAAAGATCATTCATGTCAAATAAAATCGCTAATACATGATTGTGTCCGCTGCTAATATCTGGTCTGAAATTGAGTAATAACATGGCAGCAATTTCTATTGCTGGCTTATAACGGGAAGTCTTTCTGTCAAAAACTAATTTATCAAAAGTTTCATGCCTTACCCTAATATCCTCTAGTTCAGGAAAAGACTGTAAAAGATTATAAACTTTATCTTTCAAGTAAGGACTTTGGCTTATTACAGGAATTAGTTTTAATGCTTTCAATAATATTTGGTTAAAAACATTTTCTCTATCAAATACCTGATGCTGTGTGTAAAATCGTTCTTTGTGCACCAAGTTAACCTGAATCTGTTTGTTAAATAGCAGTTTACCTTTTAATGCTGTACAATTATTGGCAACGGTTCTATATTTTTTTACTAACCCCTGCCTTATGATTTCTTCGCATTCTTGTACAAATAATTCAAGATAAGCCTCCAATATACTGTTCGGTTTAAAACGCAAAGATGCTTTGTCTTGGGCATAAACCTGCATCCACTTGCATTCCCTCAGCATATCTATCAACACTTTTTGCCATTTGTCTTTGTCGCCCTTTTCTTCAGCCTGACTAATTTTTGGTAAGATTTCAATAGTGATATTTCCAACCTGAATTACTCCTACATACTGATTGAATTTTACTCCTCTGGGAGTGAGTGTAAAAAATCCACCCCCATGCTTTTCATTATACCAACCTAAAGCCTCCCAATGGTGCTTATCAAACCCTTGCTCCCCAATAAAGAGTTGCTTGTGTTCAAATACTTGTATGGGTTTATTATTCCTCAAATGATGCAGATTTATTTTTATTTTGTTCTAATGATTTAAAATCGGCAATTGTTAATTCATCTACTAATTTCAATTGATACTGCCACGTTTGATCATATTGGCCTGCTAAACCATTACCACCTGAAAAATTTGCAAAAATATTACTACCTATTTGAACATGTGCCTTAAAAAACGCATCCCCTAATACCAATCCCAATTTTTCATAATCATTATAAAAGTATTCTTGTAATAACGGAAGTATTTTATCTCTGAAAACTATTTTAAGGCTTTCTAAATTAGTGACATTCCATAACCAAGCATGGCCAATTGTATGATCACTGTCTTTTAAAATCTTCAATCTATTGTTGATAGTATAAAGTAATTTAGATAACTCAATACCATCTATTGTTGTACCAAGTTTGCTTTCTTCTGGCAATTTTGGAATAAATGAAAACCTTCTCCGTAAAGCTGTGTCAAGTGATTCTACACTTCTATCAGCAGTATTCATAGTACCTAAAACAAATAAATTAGGTGGCACAGCAAATGGTTGCTTAGAGTATGGAAGCTCAATGTATAGTACTTCAGATTTTCCTAATCGCTTATCATCTTCAATTAAAGTAATTAACTCACCAAAAATTTGCGAAACATTACCTCGATTAATTTCATCTATAATGAAAATGAATGGTTCATTATTTTCATCACCTATTGGATGGGTATCTCTTAAAGTCCAATACTTCTTTACAATGGTCTTCTTGTGTTCGTAACTCAGATTAGTCTCAAGAATTTCATCCACCGAAGGGTCACTTTTAGTAGTTTCCTTTTTGCTTTTTTCGATTTCTTGTAGCTTATTCAAAACACTCCAATAAGCAGTTGAATTGCATCCTCCAATAGCATTTCTAAATTCATTAGTGATGTTTGAAATCAAGTTAAGATCTGGAAATTTTTCATACAAGACAGCCAAGCGTTCACGGGATACTGTATATGGCTTTTCTTTTCCAATATGACGTATTGAAAAATTACCTTGTGATGTGGTTGATGCTATAACCTCCACTTTTGATTTTGTTGAAAGTTGGATATTCCCTTTCTCTACCACCTCATCATAAAGCAAATCGAACAAAGCATTGTAATCTAGATAGTTTTTTATTTCATCATTATTTTGAATTAATTTTTTAGATAAAATACTATATGTTGCTTCAATACAGGCTTTCATAAATAAACCATCTTGTATTTCATATTTTAAAAAATCATCTTCTTCTTCGGGAGGAATTGGTTTAATACCTTCAATAAAATCCTCATAGGCCATATTCTGATGAAAAGTTGAAAAAAAAATTCTTTGCTCCTTTTGATATTTAGCAAACTGTATTTTACGATTTTCTCGAGAAACATTTAACTCCTGGCCTAATATCTCAAGTGCCATATCAATGGTGCTATATGTTTTTCCGGTTCCAGGAGGACCATACAAAATTGTATTTAAGCTCATATTAGGTATATGATTTTTTGTTACATCTTTATCTGCAGAAAACGATGGTGGCGTTATTTTTTTTAATGAAGTGCTGAAGTATGGTGCAAATATTAAGGCATTTGCTAGGGTTAATTCAATATCAGGAATTTGGATGCAGGTTGAAACATGATTCGGAGTCCACCACTTATTCGCTCCTTCATATTTTTCATCTGTAGTGGCTAATTTCACTATTTCGAACTGCCGTTGAATCCAACCCTCATTATTGTATTCTTCGAGAAATGATGGCTCTGACATTGAGGTTATCCTCCCCAATAATATTAACTTACTATTTCCTCTACATAAATAAAAGTAATCGCCAATTTTTATTTTTTCACTAAAAGTTTCACTTTGCGTTTCATATGAAGCTCCTTTAGCTGGGGTATTTTTGTGAATTGTAATTACATTTTGTTCTATCATTTCAGCAAATGAGTCTTCATCAATATCTTTAGGACTCATTGAAATTTTATAGCAATTTTCGTCTTGATTAAGCAAGATTTCATCTTCTATAATTCCGTTGTAATCGCAAAAGAAAATATCATAAACGTTTAAAAGTGATAAATCGTCTGGGTTGAGTTCTTTTGGAAGTGGAGTAGCTTCAGATATATATTTTAGTAAATTATCTTTATTAGGCCTTCCCCTTCCTATGTTTTTGGTATTATCTCTGAATTGTGAGGATAATGAATTATCAAAAAAATCAGGAGATTTAAATTTCCAGTCTTCACCCTCCTTATGAAAAACAAGATTTCTCGAGATAGAAGATGGAATAGTTTTACATAATTCGATATTTCTGTAATTGTCGTAATTAGAATAGGTAGCTGGATCTAATATTTGTGCTTCAGAAAACATATTATCTATGCGTAACTTGAAGAACGCTTTTTTGTAGGGTCGCCTTGTAGTAAAAACGATCAAGTCTAGGTCTAAATAAAAAAACTTGAATGCAGCAAACCAAGCCCTGCTCATGTTGTCTAAATCAACTCCTGTTTTTGTAAAAAACAAATCTTGTTCATTCTTTCCCCAATGACTTACTTTCCATAATTCGATTGAATTGGTTGCAATCATGAATACGTAAACCGGTTCTTTAGTGGACGAATTAAAGTTATTAAGTTCCCCAAAATAAGATGTACCTTTTTTTGCATGATAATATCCTTTACTAAATTGGTCAGTAGGATTTTGCTTCTCGGTAATTCTCCCAAAGAATACTTGCATATAATAAGATTAACGATTTTGATTTATATTTTTTTAATTTTTTCTCTTGCCAGCCTTTTTTCTTCCAAGCTCAAGTGTTTATCATTATCCCTCACTTCTCCCCAAAAACTATTTGGTGGATTCTTTCCTCTATCCACACCCCATTTTACATTGAATTTGGTGCGGATTACACCTGCCTCTACAAACGGACGAATGTTTAATCTTACTCCATCATTCAAATCAGGTTCCCATCCGATGGGTTGTTGTTCCAGTGGTTTCCAACGAACAAAAATGTCGTAAGGGGCTTCGCCATGCAGGATGGCTTCCAAGTTTTCTTTGAGTTTTTGTGCAGCACTAAGTAAACCTTCTGCACCGCTTTCGCCTGCATTCTTTTTGGTTACGCATACCCGAATCCAATCATTTAAATAAGTATAGATGAGTTTGGAAAGATTATCCTTATCTAATTTGTGGTAATTGACCAAAGCCGAAAAACCATCTTTGCGACCATCCCAAATATGCCAGATGAAGGGACGGTTTTGAAACACCTTGCAATGCTGCATAAAAAACTCATCTCGCAGCCAGGCTTCTAAGTTGGTAGATTTTGCTCCTTCTTTTTGCAGCAGTTGGGTAATCGTTTGGTTGTTCCATTCACCGGCAAAAACTTGTTGCAAGTAATCTCTCAAACGTTCTGCACCGGCTTGTTCTGCATTTACCGATGGAATACAGAAAATACCATCCTCATCGCTTAAATGATCATACGCATTTACAGCTTCAATTAAAACTCTGGCTTCATTAGCCAATTCCATTTCAGTATCTGTCTCCGCAGGCCAACGATAGCTCAATACCCTGGCTAAAGCCACTAGCAATGGATTTTCTGTTTTGATTGGATGTCCATGAAACAACCACTGTGTGGGATCATCGCTGTAAGGCTTGGGAAGACCGTTGGGAAATTTTTCAGTAGCGACTTTTTGCCAGTGTTCTAAATCGAATGGAACTTTAACTAAAGTATTTGTTGTTACATATAACTTTTGGTCTATTTTACGTACATCTATATTATATTTCTCGCTTGAAGCATAGGCCCATATTGCATTTAAATGTTCAGGTTTCTTTGGAACAATTACAGAAATTCCATTTCTAAATGACTCACCCATGTAAAGACTTGCAGGTAATGCAGCCATCATACTTATAGTAACTCCTTTTTTGCCCCACACCTTTTTCCCTTTTATATATGCACTTGGGTTATCATCATGCATTTTCCCATTATTAGGCCAGTATACAATATCATCACATCCATGATAGAAAATTGATTCTGAAACTGTGTTAACTAATTTTCTCCAATCAGAACTTATTTTAGGTATTTCCCATATATTTCTTCGATATGCCATCCAGTCGCCAACTTGTAAACCAACATTACAAGTAGCATAATTTGATAGAAGTTTTAATTCGCTTTTATCGAAATCAGTTGAAAGAATTATCCTATAATCAGGATTACTTAATTGATCATTTTGATTGATACTGATTATATTTTCTTTAAGTAATTTATTTGCTTTAATATCTGCACTAGAAAAGTCTCCAACATCAATTCCGAAAAACT
Source organism: Sediminibacterium sp. (assembly GCF_051860225.1). Classification (GTDB taxonomy): domain Bacteria; phylum Bacteroidota; class Bacteroidia; order Chitinophagales; family Chitinophagaceae; genus Sediminibacterium. The sequence goes on along the minus strand of NZ_JBHYEI010000001.1, from coordinate 814,201 downwards.
CACATTCTTTATTCTTTGGACTTTTGTTGTTGATAGAAATAAGTACTACATTAAAATCAAACATTGGTGTTGTAAAACTTTTTGTACCAAGCCTTGCTACAAATGACCAGTTTTTTTTCTCAATTAATTTCTTTCTAAGATTCTTGTATGAAGTTAATGATAACCAATTTTGAGGCATGACACAACAAGAAGTGCCACCAGAATTATTGCCACCAAGCATTTTTTCATAAAACACAGTAGCTAAATCGCCATCAGAATCTTTATATCTTTTCTCACAATAATCCGCCATTAAAATATCTTGCTTACGTTTTGATAAGTAAGGCACATTAGTAATCTGCAAAGTATATTTCTTAGCCAACAATTGCCCAGCTTTTGCAATTCCAGCGGCCATCACACCTCTTTCTAATTGTTCAGTGTCAGCTTCGTTTTCCAATGCTTTTTTTAGCACAGGTTGCAATTCTTCGAAGCTGGCAGTAAATGCATCTGCCTTTATAGTTGTAGGATCAAGCAAACTGCCTAGTTCAGGGGCTAATTGAAAATGTTCGTACAACATCTTCATACCATTTTCTAAACGAAGTTTATAATCGGCTCTTTCCACTTTGCCCACCAACTTAACCCAGTCTTCAACTTTACCTTTGGGAGCAATGCCACTACAAGCCAAATTCATTTCAGGTAGTTCTTTGTAATACCCACAATACTTCCAGGCAGTGAGTGCTAAATTGAAAGCAGCTATTTGTGTACATCTTGCATCCAACTCCAGTCCATTCAGGTTTTCAGCAATTACTTTATCGGTGGCTTGCTCTTTGGTTAAACTTTCTTCCTGCATCCGCAATGCTGCAAATACAGGAAACAGCGAAGCCACAAAATGCCCTGATCCCATGCAAGGGTCTAAAGCAGTAACTTCGGCAGTTTTAGAAGGCCATCCTTCAAACTTACCTGCGGCAGGCGTTCCATCTTCCAACAAACGCAGGTACTCAAACTTTATAGGTGGCTTTATACCCGGGTTTCGGCTTACCCACCATGCACCCAAAGTATTGTCTATCAGAAAATGAACCATATAAGGTTCAGTAAACAGCTGTGTAACAGCAGGTAGTTTTTCTCCATCAATTTTATCCCCACTTGCATTTATGGCTGCTTTGGCTTCGCTTTGCCAAAACTGATATACCCATCCCAATGCATCATCAGCAACGAAGATTTGGTTTTCTAAACCATCAATAATGGTTTCCAATTTAATGCGCTCATCTGTTGCATAAGCTACTTGCATCAATGGGTCATCAGTTCTAAAAATAGCTGGCAACATTTTACTTGCATAATTTGCGGCTGCATCCCATTTATCAAAAAAGCCTTCTTCCTTGGCTAACTCTTCACAATCTTCCATTGTTACTGCTACACCATCCGTATGCATGAGCAATCCATTAGCTTCCAAAAATTTGGCAAACAACATTTTGTGCCAGGTTTCATAAGCCAATTCATAACTAAGGTGTTCTATTTTTTGTTCCCCATTAGCAAGTAAATCATCGCCTAACAATCGGGCTTTACTTCGCAAACTATTTCTAAGGCTACGTTGTTCAGCTGTCATATGCGCATATGGTTCAGTATGATCCACAGCCATACTATGTAAAGCATTATATGCACCCTGCTCGGCCATTCTTCGAGCTTGTTTTACTACTGCTTCTAGTGTATTTCGTTGTTGTGGTGTTAGGACGGCCATTATTTTAAAATAATTGAGCTTGAATCTTTCAATAATATTTCTAGTTCCGTTTTCAGTTCTGTTACATAACTATCTATTTCTGCTTGACTACTGATGGTTGTTCTAGGAAGGCTAAATGTTTTTGCCTGCGGTGCAGACAATAAAATTGCATCTTCTAAAGCCGATTGAAATTGACCGGGCAATGCTGCTATTTTGGTATCCCAGGTATACAATGAAGCCTTCTGTAATTGATTAACTAAGGTATGAGCGTCCAGTGTTTTAATCTCTGGCTTAACCAACAACTGATGTTTGGCTAAGATACTATGCTTTTGTTCTGGGGTAAGTTTTTTGAAGTATTCATTCGATTGTAAATCGCTCATTCGCAAATCATAGAGGGCATTAAATTGCTCTTTGCGTTTGTTAAGAATATTTAGCAGCTTATCTGTTATAGCCGTTAATATTGGCTGTATCAAATCAGGCTCTTGCAACAATAACCGATCATTTTTAATGGCAGCTGTTTCAATTTTTAACTGCTCCATCTCTGGTTCATCAGGGGCATGGTTGTTTAAATCTACCAAGAGGTTCCAAAGTGGTTCTCTTTCACGCACCAATATGGCCTTTGTACTCCAACCGATAAACTTAGCATTCAAGTCATCTTTTTGTTGCAGAATCTCTAATAGCCGCTCATTACCTTCTTTATTTTCAATATCCTTAATAAAATTGATATTGATGGGTTCTGGTCTAGGAGCATCTCCGCTTACCTGAGCGGCAAGCGTTTTTAGTTTATCAAGATATTCATTGGAATGTGGAAATATATCTTGGTTGGGAGGGCAGGTGATAGCGGCGTCTTGAAAGAGCCTACGAATAGCGATTTTTTCAGAAGCCTTTATGATATGAATCTCCTTTTTAAAAGTAGCTTGATTAATTCGAGCAACATTTAAGTTTGTTTCAGTTGTGGATATATGCTGCATGTTTTTCAGCATAATGAGAATAGCATCAATTGCATCTTGGCTCCAACCATAAGGGTTTTTCATGAAGTGATTACGAATGTCTCTACCTGTTTTAGCACTATTGCCCATGAAACGAAGAATTTCAGAAGCAACTGGATGTTTATCTACATCTCCTGTATAGTTGATAGCATTTAAGGCATCTGGGTTGCCTGCTATCGCCTTGTTTAAAGCCTGACCCCAATTTAAAAAATCGGCTTTGCTTTTAAAATCTGGAAACTGGCGATCTGCTATACTATTTAGGGCTTCTTGAATATTATCTTTAAAAGTACCTAATTGAACCTTATTGCCACCAGCTAGGAAAATGATTGTTTCATTACAAATTTTTTCAATCAAATCTTGTATAGCAGTTTTAGCCTGCGATTGGCGGGTCTCCATACTTTTTTTCGCTTGCTCACCTTCTGGTGTAGCCGGCAAACCCATGGCATTAATAGCTAAACCTGCAGCTAAGAATTTAATGATCTCTGTTCTAATTTCAGGGTCTCTAAATTTTTTTACAAAGGCATAGGCTAATGGGGCAGTATTACCAGCGGCACGAATTTCATTTTCTACTGCTGTTTCATTTTCAAACCAGCCGTCACGAATCCATAAATTTAATTTATGCTCAGTATTGGGCATAGTGTCTTTATCCCATAATTCAAAATCACGTACCATTCTTGAAGTGCCTTGTGTAACACTAATCCCTCTTGTTTTATCTTTAAAATAAGATACTATTTTTTCTCTTCGTAGTGATTGAATCTGATCATCTCCTGAATTATTGAGCTTGATGTATTGCTTGGTAAATTCTTGTTCCCACTCTGCACCTACTTTTGTTTGCAACTTATACTCATCATTAATTGGCATCAATACTTTTTCATCTACCAATTTTTTAATAAGCCCTTTTACTTTGGTACGGAATGCATCTGAATTTACATTCAGGTTATCAATTAATAAGTCTGCTATTGTATTATCATTCGATTTAATGCCGGTATCTGATGTATTAGAAGTTATTTGATCTAATAGAAAAACAGCACTAAGAATTCGGCCTTCAATTTCTTCATCACCCCCTTGAGCTTTTTTTCCTTGTATTAAATTACTTGTATCATTTAGTAATAAGCCTGCCTGTATAAGGTCTGCTCTAGTTTGAGTAAAAATAAAATCTGCAGGAACAACAAAACCCAACTCTTTTTCAGCAATAGACTTTAAACTATCATCAATTAAGCGCAATTGATTGCGTAATTGACCTGATGTACCTGCAACATCAACAACCTGTAAAACCTTGTACCAGAATTTTCTGGTGGATGGCAACAAAGGATAATCAGCAACTAATGTGTTTCTATCGTCAGTTAAATATCCAAAGACGGTACCTTCCAAATTACGAGAGATTTCCCCAGATGATACATCAAGTTTAGAGTTTAACGTAGCAATAGATGTAGGCTTCTTATCTAGTATGGTTTTGCGAATTACCGTTTGAATGTCTGTATTGGTCAGTTGTATAGGAACCCTAAATCGAGCCATTAGCTTTTGCAGTATGGGCGTATCTGTTAAAGCATTTTGACCAGTACCAGCTAAAAGAAATTTACCATCGAAACGAGAGCATAGATCTTCAGCTAACAATTGCACATCAAAAGCAAGATTGCTATCCTGTCCAATAAATTGTTGTACTTCATCTAAAATAATTATGGTGCAAGGAATCTTATCGCCAAATGAAAGTGGCAGAATTTCTTCTCTGATTGTATTTATAAAATCTTCTCTACCGATTGTTTCGACTCTTGAAAATTGAGCCCTAAAAAGTTCTAATAATTTGGCTTCACTATCAGCCATTTCAGGCTTCATTTCTAATACAGCTTTTGCTAATGATGTAGAAACAAATATTCTTTCAATTTCTGTTTTTAAGCTTTTGCCATTGGTTTCTAAAATTGCCTGAACGCCATCATAAATACCTTCCTTCCTTAACCAATGCACAAATTTAAAATGATGATACTGCTGGGGTAGACCAAGTGAATTAAGAAAAATTTGCAAAAAAGAATAGCGGATATCTTTAGAAGGGAAATCACGCAATGTGCCGGCAATTGACAATTTTCCTTGGATTTTCTGCTTTCTATCTATTTCAACAAATAAATCTTTAATGTCTTGTGGCAAAGGTTTTATGTTACGAGCTGTTTTACCATTAGGAAATTCAAAATCATTCCATAGATAACTGGTCATTTTAACCAAATGAGACTTTCCACTTCCGTAAAAACCACTCACCCAAAATGCTGGAAGATCAGTTTTTCCATCCTGCAAATAAGTAATATAAGTTTGTAACATTTTTCTCAATCCTTCATGATATTCTCCTTCACAAACAAATGTTTTTAACTCATACTCAACTATAGAGATATCTTCCTTTTCATTAATAGCTCTAATTTTTGCAACACCTTCATTTTTAAGATTAACTTGCTCGGGATTCAGGGTAAATAATTCTTTATTCTTCATTACAGACATTTTATAATGTTATTGGCCTTGCTAAATAGTCCCAACCATCTCTGGCATCGAGTAAACGATAATGGTTCTGTTCAAATTCACCTGGAAAAAAAATGAGTAACCGTCCTTTGAAATCTTTATCGCAGCTTTTTAAGATTTCAGAAAGGCGAGCAAATCCAAAAAGTGCAGAAACATCTTTCAATGCAATCAACGTATGATCATCCTGTTGAATGTTATTAAGTTCATTCTTTAAAAATTGAATAGTATACGGAATAAACTCCGCCTCCAATTGGTCAACTATATATTCAGGGCTGCTAAAATAATCTTCTTTGTATTCATGATTAGCCATCCAAGATGGAAAACAATATTTTAAAGAAATGCTTTTCCATTTTTTTCCAGCTTTAATGGCAGCTGTCTCAAAATCCCCTAATCGCAAATCAACTTTGCGTTGTTCAGCTGGATCATATACCAAAAACCAAATCCTTTCCTGCCCTGATAATGCCGTGGACCATGGTTCTTTTACAACCTTTTCATAAGCCTCAACCAATAGATCAATTCGTGTTGCCATTTATTCCGATTTTATTTAAAAGACTTGTAAAATTTATTGCTGTCACGCTTCCTGCATTTTGATATTGCATAAGATCTTTTCGAGAACATTCTACGGCAAATTCACGGAGTTTGCTTTCTGGCAAACACAATGCCTTTACTGTTATACTATTCCATATAAAATCTCCTCTAACGCCATTTAAGTAAGCCAACAAAAAAGCGAAGCAGGCTACTTTATAACTTACCTCTCTTTGAATTCTAAGGTTTTTGAACTTTCCGTGAATAAAACCAGCCTGTTTCCACGAACTAGCAATATTTTTAGCTGTCGATTTCCGTGTATTAGCTGAATATTGATTAGGATGATATTTTCCTATCACTTCTTCAAATAATTCAACAGTTACTTTTTCACCTAGATTAACGCTCTGTAAAACCTGTATACTTTCAGCCAATAAATCATCCTGATTAACCGCATAAACAAATGCAATCAATGGCCTCTCATTAGGTTCTGTTATTTTCCAAAAATATTTAAAAGCCAAAAATGATGGAAACTGAATATCAAAACTATAAAGACGTTTCAAATAGTTAGCAGTTTTCTCAACTCCAGAGTTAGACTTTTTCCCAGTAACATTATGTCCCAATGATTCCAAAAAATTATCCCCTTCAATTGAATAGGCCATAACTTTTTCTAACTCAGCATACATTATTGTTCTGCTAGTATGAATAGTTTTTACTTTTTTATTTATTTGTTCCATTTTCTTATAATAATCCCATAAAAGTTAACAGCTTCTCAAAGTTAAGCCCAAATAATATGTAGCAACAGAATTAAAAGATTAAAATAGTTATTCTAGAAACTCATTAAAAATATCGGCATTAGTATTTGTGCGTTTTTGACTTTCTATAAAACTATCTAAACTGGGCAAGGGTTTTCCTTCTTTTTTTGCTTTTAATCTCTCTTTTATAAAAGATGCACCCAACGAAGGCTGATTTACTTTATCTGATTTTTTAATTCTATTAATAGGATTTGTACCTAACTTTTCTTTTGCTTTAATTTTTTGAAATTTACTTCGATCATAGAAAAAAAATAACACCTGCCCAAGATTTGATGTCGTTTTTAGAAAATCAAACACTTTTCCTGTTTTTAATAATCTCAAACTACTCCAGTTAGTTCCATAAAAAGTAGAGACTACATATTTAGTCACAAAGTTTTCATTTGAAAGAATGAGTTGTATATCTTGATGTGATATGTTATAACAATTTGATTCATCAATTTCATTTAGAAATAAAAGCTTTGATTTAGGGGTAATCATGTATTCATATTCAACTTTAAAATTTTTATTTTTAAACTCATACTCATAGTTAATGCCAAATTGATTAGTCCATTTAACAACAACCGAATTATTTTTTTGAAGCTTAGTTAAATTACATACCTCTTTAATGTACCCAAACAAATTTGTATGCTTATCCAACTTTACTAATTCATTATTCAGATAGACAGGGGTAATTATTGCACTTCGATTTGAGTTAATGTTATTCTGATTATTATGCAAAAGCAGCTCATGACTTTTAAATTCCTGAATTATTGCCCATTTTTTTAAGGCAAGATCCCTCTTGTCTATTTGAGTGGAAGTCTTTTTTATTTCCTTTTTGTCATCATTAAAGCGAGAAATTTCTTCCATCTCTAGACTCTCATCTTCAATCACTTTGTTTGATTGAATCTCAACGACTTCGCCACTTTCTTTATTTCTTACCGAAACTACCTTATTAGAAGTTTCAGCACCAGATAAACTCCATTGAATATCCTTTGTAATTAATCCGTGAGTTTTCCATAAACATGCATTATCAAGAATTAAGGCTGGAGCATTATTTTCTTTTTTTCGGATTGCTCTACCAATCATTTGAAGATATAAGGGAAAAGACTTAGTAGGTCGAGCAAGCATTACAACTTCAATTGCGGGACAATCAAATCCTTCTGTAAAAATTTGATAATTGCTTAAAATTTGAATTTTACCTTTCTCGAATTTTTCTAAAATATTTTTCCTTTCATTTTCAGGGGTGTTTGAATCAATAGATTCAGCAGTGATTCCTTCACTTAGAAATCTTTCTACAATGTTTTTTGAGTGTTTTACACTAGCCGCAAATATTATGCATTTTGCATTATTGGCATGCTCTTTATATGCTCCAATCAACTCAGACATAATTGTATAATCACTCATGTGCTCTCCTAAAGCTTCTACTGCATAATCACCACTTATAGGATCAATTTTTACTGAATTGAAAGATCGGGTTCTTGTTGCCAAATGTCTAAATCCTGCTAGATAATTTTTTTGGATAAATTCTTTAATTGAATATGATACAATCAATTGATCAAAAATATCTTTAAAACCTGTTTTATCTGTTTTACAAGGGGTTGCTGTTACGCCTAAGTATTTAATGGATTGATTGCTACTATAATGTTTGAATATTTTTTTATAGGTCGAAGAGGTTGCATGATGTGCTTCATCAATAACTATTAACGCAACTTGTGCGGGATGAGGCCAATTAATTACATCTCTTCTAACAACGGTTTGAATACTAGCTACTTGTATTTGTTCACTTGTTGGTTTTTCTCCCGCCATTATAATACCCGAGTTCAAACCAAATTTCAGCAGTCTTTTATTGATCTGTTTTACTAAGTGTCGCCTATGAACGAGTATTAGTACTCTTTTAGTGCCACTTTTTTGATAGATTTTATTTCTGATAATTTCGCAAAACACTTCTGTTTTTCCAGTGCCGGTAGGCATTTGCAACATTATCTTATTAGTTACCTTAAAGGCATCTAATATATTATTAACAGCTTCAACTTGGTAATCATATAACTCGGGCATATTGTATTAAAGCGGTTTTAAGTGAGTACCACAGTTTCTACATGTACCGCCAGAATCCTTGGTTATATTATTATTACACTTTTGTCCATTACGGACATTTTTGCAACCAGAAAGTCCGCACTTGGGGCATTTATATAATGTACCCGCACATGTTGTTCCTGCTGCTTTACCGTGACAATTTGCCATTTTTTATAATTTTAATTTGAATAACCTCTTTTTATATTTTAAATTCTATTCCTTCCCCCTCAACACCCCCAACAACTTCACCATCGCCCAAGTATCCATTTTACAATATTCTAGCAAAGCTTTTCGAGTACGCTCAACATCATCTGGGTCTATCGTATTTTTCAATTCATAAAAAGCAGTACTCGCATCACCTCCATTACCAATGGTTAAATCATTATAACTCAACTCTGGCACCAATGCAGGCAATACGTACTTAATAGAATAAGAGTCTTCCATTTCAGGTAAGCGATAATCTTTTCTAAAGGGTTGCATTAAATCGAGTAGTCGCTCCAATATATTTTCAACCGCTGCTGTATGTTGTGGATGTTCGCGCATCAACTCTTTTAATCTGGTGGCTTCAAAGCTTTTGTTATACACCAATATAGAGCCTACTTCACCCAATACACTTAACAAACCATCTAAAAATTCTAAGCTACTGCTATGCGTTCCTTTGGCTAAATATTCATAGTGTGCTGGCTCTGCACCTGCTGCGCTTTCTACATGTACTGAATATTGAAAACAAACCTGTCGGTATGGCCAGTGTCCATCGTATTCAGGTACTGCTGCACTCCATGATTCAAAATCAATATGATAAATAGGATACTCAATTTGTTCAAGAAAGGCTTGTATGGCTGCTTGGTTAATATGGGGTTCACCATAATCGGGTTCGTCAGCTTCAATCCCCTTAAAACAAAAGCCCTGAAAATCGCATGGATAGGGCTTGTCACAATGATCTCCCACTTCTACTTGGGGCATTTCATTTTTATTTTGCAGCATTTCTTTCAAGCTCTCCCCCTGTGAATGAATAAAATCCTGTTCTAATAAAATATCCTCTAACACAGAAGATACCGCAAACAGTTCTTGTATATTCAAATCGCCTTTGCGGATGTATTGATTATTCAAATGGATAATACTAAAATCGGCCAGTTCCAATCCTGCATGGGTAATCACATAATATTGAAATGCGGCATCAGGTATATGTTGTGGTTTTACAGAAGTGGTACTCTTTACTTCATAAGCATACCACTGGTCATTTTGCTTTACCAAAATATCTACCGCACAAAACATCCCTTCGTATTGAAATGCCGCTTCATAAATCACTTCATGTCCATTGGCTATATACTTCGCCGTATCGGCTACTGATTGCTGATAAGAGAAACTATCTTTTGGCCGCGCGTCTACTCCCCCTGGAAACAATTGCTCTGCTAACTTTCCTACATCTGTTCCTTGTTGAAATACCGCTTGCTGTGCTTCATCCATTTCATCCCTTAACACTGGCTTGTATTTATGCAACCACAAGCGCTTGGGGCACTGGCAGCCATACATAAAGGTTGACTTAGATAAGATATGACGGGGTGGAAGGGGCATTTATTATTTATTATTTATTGTTTTTAATCATATTCCCGATATCGGCAAAATGATCATTATAGTTTTTAAAAGTATTTTTTTGCGAAAAGGGCCGTTTTTCAGCACTTTGCGCAAAATTTTTATTCTCTATCTATCATTTTGTTGGACTCAACGAAATGATACTTTTAGCTCCATTTTCTGACCATTTTGTTGACGTCAACGAAATGGTCAATGTTTATTTAATCACTCTTTTTAATTACGGCGAATTCGCCACAATTAAATTCTATTGCAAATCATACAATATTTTATCTGCAATCTGCTTCTGCGCTTTTGCTCCCATCTTCTTTAATTCCTCTGCACGACCTACCAAATTTCCTCTACCAGTACTCAACTGATTAAACGCTACGTTATAAGATTCTTGTGCTGCACCAATCTTCTTTCCCACATCTTCTAAATTACTGATGAAGCCCACAAACTTATCATACATCATCCCCGCTTTCTCGGCTATCTCAATCGCGTTTTGATTTTGTTGTTCTACTTTCCAGAGGTCTGCTATAATTTTTAACACAGCCAATAAATTGGTTGGGCTTACCAACATGATATGTTTATCATAAGCATACTTCCAAAGATTGATATCTTTTTTAACTGCTTCTAAAAAAGCAGGCTCAATGGGAACAAAGAGCAATACATAATCCAATGCCTTCGCATATTTGGGATAGTTCTTTCTGCTCAGTCCATCAATATGACTTTTAATAGATGCCAAGTGCATATTCAATGCCTTGGTTCTTTCTGTTTCGTCTTCGCTGTTTACATATTGTTCCCAATGCACCAACGAAACTTTAGAGTCTATAATAATGGTACGCTGATCTGGATAATACACCATTACATCGGGCTGTAAGCCTCGTCCTTCCTCATCTTTAATGATATTGCCGCCAGGGTCTTTAATAAATTCTTGGGTTACAAATTCGCGGCCCTTCACGAGTCCGCTGTGTTCCAGAATACTTTCTAACAGCATTTCTCCCCAATTGCCCTGCGTTTTATTATTGCCTTTTAATGCCGATGTTAAATTATTGGCTTCCTGACTTACTTGTTGGCTCATGGTGATGAGTCGATCTATCTCGGCTTTTAATACATGTCGGTCTTTGGCTTCCGCTATATATACATCGTCCACTTTTTTCTTGAATTCTCCCAGTTCTGTTTTAAGGGGATTAAGGAGCTCTCCAATTTTTTCCTCGCTCTTGGCACGCATTTGCTCGCTATTGTTGAGCATCACTTTATGCGCTATTTCTGCAAACTCTAATTTTAATTGGGTGCTTAATTTATCGCTGGCTTCTTTGGCTTGTACCAATGCCTGTTGGCTATTCTCTAACTGGGCTTCTGTTTTTGAAACCCTGGCCAACAACTGTTCTTTCTCTGTTTGCAATAGGGCACGAAAACTCAATTGCTCTTGCAACTGCATTTCTTTTTGCCTTAACTGTTCTTGCAATACAGTTAACTGCGAGCCAGTATTGGCTTTTGCGTAAAATAAGGTGGCTAAAATGGCTAACAATACCACTGCTCCCCCAATAATAAATACCATCGGCTCCATATTAATTGTTTTTACAAACAAATATAATTGTGGTGTCTGCAACCTATTTGCAGACTAGTTTATTATATGTACAAATTGGGGAGGGATCTTTATTTATACTGAGCAGCCATTTCTTGCACAGTAGCTTTGATTCGGTCTTTTAAAGTTTGGGGTTGAATTACTTTGACCTCTTTTCCATAAGAAAGTATGGTCATAATTAATTCAGTTGTAATATACACATGATATTCTATTTCTACAAAATCGGCATTCTGTTTTAACAACTTTTGAGAATGATGCAAGGGTTGATTCAAAACAAAAGGTGCTTGAAATGCTGTAAACTGCAAAACAACTTTCTCGGGCTTTGCTTCGTGTATCTGTGTGATACCAAAAGAGTACTTAAAAAATTCGTCGGGATCAAATCCATCCACTTTAATATACTCACTATCACTGTTGGCTATATCTTTAATTCTATCCAATGCAAACATCAATAGATTCTTGCCTCTATCCGAATAACCCACCACATACCAGCAGTTGCGATACTCTTTTAATAAATGCGCAGAGAACTGATGCAGCTTGGGTTCGCGGCCATATCCTTGGTAAGTAATAGCCAATGGCTGTTGGTGTATAATGCTTTGTAATAATTGCTCTAAGTAAGGGCTGTCTTGCGGCCGCACTGGTTCTTCTACTTGTAAAAACTGTCGTTGCGATACGCCAATGATTTTACTGATTCTATATCCTTCAATTACTTTATTAATAGCATTTTCAAACTGCTGAAAAATCTTGGTTCCCCTGATCTGTTGGAGCAATGCCGTAGAAAAATCTAGGGCCTCTCTTTCTGCTTCGGTCAGCGGGAATTCTTGTATCGAAAAGTTTGGATCTGTATAATAATAACCAGCCTTGGTTTTATGGTAAGCAATGGGCGCTCCATAAATATCTTTCATAGCGGCAAAATCCTTATTGATCATAGAGCTCGATATTGATTTATCTAATTGTTGCTCTATCTTTTTTTGGATAGCTTCTAAACTAGGGTAGGGGTGCATGGAATTGGTGAGGCATCCATCAATAATTCTGTAACGCAATAAAGCCGATTTGTTTTTTGGCATATCCCCCCATTTTACAATCATGAAAAAATTGGCTCAACCAATAGGTTGCAGACTGCTCATTTAGTTTTACATCGTCAATAGCCAGGTAAGGGTATTTCGGGGGGGATAACTTCCTGTGCTATTGGCACTATTTATAAAGTTACGTAATGTTTTGTTTCTTCCCATAAGTGTAATTTTGTCCCCTTGAAAAATCCATTAACCATAGGTTTAAATAGTAGTAACGAACCACAGTATATAGACCTGGCTCAAGTGCCGCTATTAATGGTTTCTTACTCTTTTCCCAATGAGTTGCAGCAGTATTTTTCGCAGATTACGCTGGCTAAGCCCGCAGGTTTTTCCGGTGGGATTACAACCGCCGAACAAGCAGGCAATTTCTTAATCGCCAACAGCCGCCACTTACCATCTAACCCCAATGGATGGTCCTATTTTTTAACCGACGAGCCCGAAAGCGGGACCCATACAACTCGTGCAAAATTGCACAATGCTGTTTTGCGAGAAATGCAGTTTCGCCAGCGAATCATGAAGCAAAAGCGCATCAGCGTTTTTGAAAAATACCATGCCCTTAATTTATGGAACACGGTCAAGCTTCCCTACCAATTCCTACTCATTGATGATATTTGGAATTTAGTGAAGGCCAAGCCCGCTTCTTTAAGCTTTCAACTCTTTCGCATTATTTTAAACGGACCCGCAGTGGGTATCCATACCATAATCGGAAGCAATATCTCTTACAGAAACCTCTTGCAACATTTGATAGAGCTCAATCCCGCCATCCGAAAAATGTTGCAAGAAAAATACGGCATACCCGAGCCCACACAAATCAGCTCCATCGCTCAAGAACTCATCCTCTCCCCAGACAACCTGGTTTTCTACAAAAAATCGAGCATGGCAGATTTGGAAAAACTATACCCACTAAGCCAACTTGATTAAAAGAAAAAATCTTTAATTTTACTTATAAGTGAAATGTTATGTCGACAATGAACTCCATTAATAAAGCCAGAAAATATAAAAGCCCATTAATAGATGAGCTTTTAAAGCAGGTAACTCCTTTAGAAATGGAGCAAGCAAAATTGAAAATGCAACTAGCCGCTAAAATTGAAGATCTAATAAAATCAAAGTCTTGGAGCAAGTCTGAGTTTGCTGAGAAAATTGGGAAACACCCATCTGAGATTACAAAATGGTTAAGTGGCACTCAAAACTTTACTATTGACACTTTAATAGAGATAGCCTTCATATTTAAAATTAAATTATCAGATCTAGTTATTTATTAAGCTTACAATTATTAATCACTAAGCCCGCTTCATAAATCCAATAGGCTGGGCTTTGTGTTTAGTCAATAAAGCACGCTCTTCTGCACATAATTGCTCTAACAACGATACTTGGTCTATATCTTGGCTCAATAGCTGCTCTACCAATAATTTTTTATTTATATTCATCAACTGTGCACCAGTTAATGGGTAGCGTTCATTGAGCAGCTTTAAGTAGCTCTGTGGTAAACTGGGAAAATGATGCTCCAGCAATTGCATCCGAACTTCTTTATCGGGGTTTTTAAATTCTACTTTGTATAAAAATCGTCTATTAAATGCATCGTCTAAACTGGCTGGTAAATTAGTAGTGGCAATAAAAATGCCTTCAAAATCTTCTAGGTATTGCAGCAGAATATTCTGCATAGCATTATTCATTTGATCAACACTGCTGTTCACATTAATACGTTTTCCAATCAAAGCATCTGCCTCATTGAATAGCAAAATGGGATGCAATGCAAAATGCCTTTTGGCTGCTTCATATTCTTTAAATATTCTTCGGATATTTTTCTCTGATTCTCCAACATACATATTTTTAATAGAAGCAGTATCTGACATCAATAAATGTCTTCCCGATTGCAATGCCATTTGTTTTACCAGAGCCGTTTTACCTGTCCCCGGTGCACCATGAAATAATAGAGTAAACCCCTTATTGGTTCCTTTAATTTTAGTACGAAGCTCTTGGTAACGATCTTCTTGTAATGCTTTCGTGAGCGTGCCTGTTTGTTTTGCAACAGACCCGTTAAAAAACAAAGGCTCCGCTTCAATCTTATCATTTTCAATCAAGGTAGAAACCCTAGTGTGAAAAGCTTTTTTCCTTATTAAATTTCCTTCATGAAAAAACTGATCATAGCAACGCCTACTAATTGATCCCAATTCACATTGCATAAACTGATTGGGCTCTATTTCAATTAAATCATATAATAATAATGCGCTAATGCCTGTTATTAAATAGTTCTGAAACTGATACGCTTCTTGTTTAGTTACAGCAGCTTTGTTAATTAAATCAGACAGACTAGACACATCAATATTATCCATTGCTTCGGCCACTAATAATAGTAGAAATATTTTTTCTGTAATAGATAAATTAAATTGCTTTAACCATTGTAGCTCCTTAAAATGTTTGTTCGTAATGAGCAATGATTCTACTTCTGCATGCATGGCATTTCCGCTAATGGTGTCATAAGTCTTTAAATCAATTTGCTTATTAATTGCATCCAAAAGTTCTATGAAACTCTTTACTGGCTTATTTTTAAGCGATTTTTTGCTGCCTTCCAAAAGACCTTTGATGGTTCTTGGATGTATTACCGCCGAAACAAATGCATCTATTTTTCCATTGGTATTTTTTGCTTTCTCTTGAAGTCGCCCCTTTTTAATCAAGGAATAAATGGCTTTATTAATGGCTGGCAATTGTGCTAAATCATCCCCAAAATGCTCTATCAATTTATCTAGAAAAATATTATCATCGTTTAGCGATTTGCATATATAATAGGTGAGCAAATAAACTTCCAGTTCATCAACGCCAAAAAAATCAGACAATAAAGCAACTTCGGATGAAAGGTTCAACAATTCAGCTGGTTGTATTGGCTGGTTCTTTGTTGTTTTAAAAACAGTCTGGCAAGATTGAAACAAAACGGTGGGATCAAATTTTTTTGCTGGCATAGATAAGCTTGAGATGCAAAATTGAACCAGTTGATTACCATCTATTGGCAAACTGTCTCCGCATCTGAAAAGGTCTTGTTAAAAAAGGCCATTAGAGTGATTTATTTCCACAATGCAAATAGGTTGCACAGCAGTTCGCTAAATTCACATTATGAGTTTAGAACTAGGTATCTACAAAGGCGATTCTTTAGACTATGTATTGGCGGATGGATATTTCAGAATGGGCAACGATATTTTCACCACCAATGAGGTATTTGTGGGCAACTATGGTAAAAGCGTTATTTATGATCCGGTCTTTTGGTTAAGAGTCAACCTAAAGAAAGCCAAAGAAACGGCTACCACTAAACGAATTCGTAAAAAATGTGCAGGCTTTTCCTTTATCATTCAAGAAGCAAATATTACTGAAGAAATAGAAGCGCTTTACGCCTTGTATTTAGCCAGCGTCAATTTTGATGGGTATCCATCCTGCGAAGCTTGTATACCAGCAATAAATACAGCAGCATCTGTTTTTGATACCTATATGATCAAGATTTTTGATCAAGACCAATTAATTTCGGTCGGTTTTTTTGATAAGGGCTTAAAATCACTGATGTCTGTCCTTCACTTTTATCATCCCGACTACAAACGATACAGTTTGGGTAAATTCTTAATGCTGATTACCAAGGATTTTGCCCAAGACGCCAAAATGGACTTTGTTTACCCAGGCTATTTTACCATTGACGGTACCAAAATGGACTATAAAATCTTCCCTCAAATAGAAGCCATAGAAGTCTTTTTATCCAAAGACAAAACTTGGGTTCCCTTAGAAAATTATTCCAAACTTCAATTAGAAGACTATTACTTTAAGCAAGTCCTAGGCATCGATTTCGACAATTTGGAGGAGGCTTTAAATTAGCTTTCGAAGAAAAAGCTGAATTCACCGCTCCAAATCACGCTTTTAGCCTTATTCTAAAATATTATCCCATATTTTCATCAAATATTATAAAATTTTCCATAAAATTCAATATTTTAAAAATTATTTCCCATATTAAGGAATAAGAATTGATTAATGGAAAATTATAACCCAGTTGTTTTATCCGAAATTCTCTTTGGATCGGCCCAATCCTCCGAATCTAAGCGAATTCAACAACTGATTCGCAAAGGTTTAGCCTATAAAATAGCGCCCCGTGTTTATACTACCAATCTAGTTGATAATACAGAAGCGATTGTTAAGAGAAACTGGTTCCGAATTTTATCGAACCTTTATCCTGATGCAGTTCTAAGCCATCGCTCAGCTTTAGAATGTAAGCCAACTGCCAGCGGCCATATTTTTGCTACCTATTCTTATACTAAAATAATTGAACTACCCGGCCTTACCATCCATTTGCTCAAAGGCAGGGGTCCCATTTTAGATGATATGCCTTTTTTTGAGCAGCTATACCGCTCTCAGGATGCACGCGCTTTTCTAGAAAACTGTATGCCCTCTCGCAAAGACGAGGAAGCAGCCAAAACATTAAGACCAGCCGAAATCATTCAAAAATTGGCTGAAATCAGTCAAATTCACTCCGATTCTGCATTAATTCGGATCAAAGAGCAAGCTAAAGTGTTGGCTCCCATGCTTGGATTAGAAAAAGAACTAGGCATTTTATCTGACCTGATTTATTCAGTTCAAGCGCAATCCAACAAAATTGAGACCAACAGTTCAAACAGTTTAACTGGTTATTTAGGTAAGCCATTCCATTTACCTACGATTAAATTATTAGAAGAATTATATGGGCATTTAGCAGGTAATATTTACCCCCGTCATCCTGAAAAAAATTTATCAACGGCCACTTTTCAACACTTCGCTTTTTTTGAAAGCTATTTTTCGCAGTTTATCGAAGGCAACGAATTCGAATTATCGGAAGCCCGCCATATAGTTGAAACTGCATCGCCCATAACTAGTCGTATTGAAGATGCAGAAGACCTTTTGCATACTTACCAAATTACTTCTAACAAAAAAGAAATCAATACCTGTCCTATTACTGCACAAGATTTTATTCAACTACTTCAAGCACGTCATGCATTTATTTTTGCTGGAAGAAAAAATAAAAATCCAGGCAATTTTAAAGAAAGAAATAACTTATCTGGTAATTCCGAATTAGTTCCTTGGCAATTGATTGAAGGAACGCTTATCAAAGGATTTGATTGGTACACTTTATTGCAAGATCCGTTTGCCAAAGCCATTTACGTATTATTTTTGATTACTGAAGTGAGCCCTTTTGCAGATGGCAATGGTGTATTGGGTCGCATGATGATGAATGCCGAGCTATCCTCTAAAAATCTAACTAAAATCATCATTCCTACCGTCTATTCTACTATGTACGAATTAACCATTAATAAAATCTCCCTACACAAAGACTTCGCCACATTTATAGAGTCTATGTTAACTGTATATGCGTTCAGTGCTACTGTGTTGGGAGATACCAAAAACGAAATGGAGCGTTACCTCCGTTCTGCTCATGCGTTTTATTTACCGAGTCAGGGTAAACTGCGCTATTGATACACGCGTACATAATCAATCCACATTTTTTGCGGAAAGATGCTGTCGTCTACCCCTTTTTGTCCACCCCAGTTTCCGCCTACTGCTATATTAATGAGTAAGTGAAAGCGTTGATCGAAGGGCCATTCGTCTACACTCTTATGTGAATTTTTAAATGAATTGTACTGTTGATTATCTACGTAAAAACGAATTTCTTCTGCATCCCATTCTATACTGTACACATGAAATGCGGTAGACAAATCCTTGAAATTCATTCCCTTGGTTTTTTGTGTTCCCTTCATGCCATTGTAGGCGTTGGTATGCACAGTGCCTAAAACAGAATCAGGCCAAAATCCTACATTTTCCATGATATCTATCTCGCCACTATGGGGCCATCCACCATATTTCCAATCGGTGGGCAACATCCATATAGCAGGCCACATGCCTCGTCCTGCGGGCAGTTTGGCTTTTACGTCTATACGTCCATATTTCCAATCGCCTTTGTTTTTGGTAACTAATCTAGCACTGGAATATTTTGCATCTGCTACATTTTCTTTATGTGCTTCTACAATCAACATGCCATTTTCTACTCGGGCATTATTGGTATTCTTGGCCGTATAATATTGCAATTCATTATTGCCCCATCCACAGTTTTGTGGACAGCCTCTGCCTACATCGTATCCCCACTTGGTACTATCGGGTAACCCTTTGCCATTGAATTCATCGGACCATACTAGTTTTTTAAATGGTTGCGAATTTGTTTGTGCAGAAAGAAACACCAGCAGCACCAGTAAGTAACTGCCGATGTTTTTGTTTGTTTGCTTCATAACTGTACTACTATTGATAAACCCTAATATAGTCAATTTCCATAGTGGCATTGCTAAAGCCGCTTTCTACTGCGCCTCCGAAAGTGCCGCCCATGGCTAGGTTCATGATTAAAAAGAAATTTTGATTAAAGGGTAAGCTTGAAGTATTTGCTACTGTATGAAATACAGTTCCATTCACTAAAAACTTGATAGATGTAGCATTCCATTCCATTGAGTATATCTGAAATTCGGTGGTTGCATTGGTGATATCCCTTGTGCCCCCATCTGCATTTCCGCCAAACCTTGCTGGGTGGTGTACGGTGCCATGTATTCGATTCAGCTGTGATCCCTTGTGCTCCATAATATCTATCTCGCCACAAGCTGGCCAACCCGCTGTAGTGATATTATTTCCCAACATCCAGATGGCTGGCCAGGTTCCAATACCTACAGGTAGTTTAGCCCTCACTTCAACTTTGCCATATTTGAAACTGAATTTATTTTGGGTCAATATTCTTGCACTTGTGTAGGCACTTCCACTGAAATTTTCTTTAATGGCCCTGATTTTTAATGTGCCGTTCGATACAAATGCATTCTCTAATCGATTGGTATAATGCTGTAATTCATTATTGCCCCATCCATTAGATCCTGTGCCTATATCATATCCCCATTTGGAGGGATCAGGCGCTCCGTTTGCATCAAACTCATCTGAAAATATCAACGACTGCGTTACGGAAACCGTTACGGTTGTTCGCTGCGATATGGTTTGTCCGGTGCTGCTCTTAGCGATCACATTTACCGAATAAGTGCCCGATGCTGGATACTTGTAAGTTACAATCCCCGTAGGAACTGTTTGAAACACCCCATTGCCAAAATCATAATCATAGGTACTTGCATTGGTTGCACTTGCCGTGAATGCCACATTGCCACTATTATCAGTGCTTACTACTGCATTGACCGTAAGATTGGTGGGCGTTACTACTGTAGTACCAGTGTCTTTCTTGCCGCAACTAAGCAGCAAGAAAGATCCGATAGTTATCACACTTAAAATATACTTCATCACCTATTTTACTTTTAATTTTTGGTACCAAGAGTTTCCATCTATACCAATATTTCTTAAGCTTAATTCTGTTGCAGAAATAGCCAATATTTCATAGCTGGTTCCACCTGTTCCAAAGTTGATGATTCCATTTCCTGGTACAGTAAACGCTATTCTTGTTGAATTAGCTGCAGTTGAACCCGTATTTGCATTCATAAAACTCAATCTGCGTGGTGCTGCTATATTCATAGAAAAACATGCATCGCCTCCACTAAATCCATAGAATCCACTGGCAGCGCCAATTGCAAAGGATTGTCCTTTGTTGTCAATCGTCATAGTGATATTGTTATTGGCGTCTCTGCTAAAGCTGATTTCATCATCGTATGCACATGCTTCTCTTGAATCGGGTGTTGCTGCATACCAAACCGGTGCAAATTCATTTGCCGGTCCTACTCCAAAATGGCCTACTGCCCCCTTATCGGTTACCCAGGTTTTAGAACCGGTACCTGTTAGTGCAGTTACAATATTGGTAGGAATTTCAAATGCAACAAATACAGTCACTTTTTTGCTGATGGTGCTAATGGCTCCGCCTGTTCCAATTGCATTTACTACAATGGTATACTCATTAGTACCTGGTGTAGTATATCTATAATTAATTGATCCGGTAGGCACTACTTGTGTTTTGCCATCGCCAAAATCAATATTATAAGTGAGTGCATTAGTAGCGGTTACATTAATGCTCACATTGCCAGTTCCGTTTCCATTCGGGTTACTTGCGTTTGCACCCGCTACTACTGTGTTGAGTGTGAGTCCGGTTGGCGTTTTAATGGCGCCAAAGCTATAGTCTGCTTTTTTGCAGCCCGAAAACAATAGCACTGCACCTACAAAAAACGCAGACAGGGTGGTTATATTTTTAAACATATTGCTCGTTTTATTCAATTAAAAAAGATTGATATCATCAAAATAGAAAGTGAAATTACTGCTGCCATCTCCTACAGTTCCCAATTCAAAAATCAAGACGATTTTATGGTAACTATTCGCGGTATTGATGGCACTGTAATCAAAGGTTAATTCTTCCCAACCATTGGCTACTGTTGTAGTTACTTCTTTTTCAAAGTTTAATGCACCATTGGTAGCATTCTCTACTTTCAACAATACTTTAGCACCCACTCTTGGAGAATATACTTTCATTTTAAACGTCTTCTTGCTAAAATCAATCGGACCTCCTAATTCAATAAATGAACCGCCCCATGGTTGACCTGCACTCTTAATCATTCTACCCACTCTATTGCTGGTATTGATTCCTGTTTTATGTGGATTATCAATCACCGTTGCTCCACCTCCATCAAAGTTGGTGAATGTGTAGGTTAATGCAGTGTTTTCAAAATTCAATGGTAAAGCAACACTTGCTACCACATTAGTGCTCAAGTATTGTACATCATCCCAATAAAATACTCTACCAGTTCCTGCATTTCCAAAATCAAAGAAAATAGAAGCCTTATCATAACGGTATGCTGCATTAATTGCTGCAGTTCCAGTTACTTGTTTAGCAAAATCGAATATCAAGGTTTCCCATGCATTAGCTACAGTTGTTAGTGCATCGGTTTCTACTGATTTAGTTGGATCGGCTGCGTCTTCAATTTTTAAACGAATTCTGATACCTGCTGCTGGAGAATACACCCTCACACTCATTTGTGACGTAGTGGTGGTAATAGGCAATGCTCTTGCAAAACCACTTGGTGTTCCAATGGTAGTACCAGCCCATGTTTCAGCTCCATTTGGCTTGGTGGTTTTCATTACTTTATTGGCAGCATTGGTTGGGTCATTCACCAACTCAGACGCATTGTTTCCAAAGTCTGTTACCGTGTAATTAGTTCCAGCTACATCAAATGTTACTGGCCAATCTATTTGATTGGTTGGCATAGTTGCTGCCAAACGAATATCATCAAATAAGAAAGTGAAATTAGGTGAGCCGTCTCCTACTGTGCCTAATTCAAATATCAACACAATATTGTTATAAACATTGGCAGTATTAATGCTACTGAAATCGAATCCAATTTCTTCCCATGCATTGGCAACTGTTGTGGTACGCTCTCTTTCAAAAGCAATTGAACCATTGGCTGCATTTTCTACTTTCAATAACACTTTTGCACCCACTCTTGGTGAATACACTTTCATTCGGAAAACCTTGTTTGTACTGAAGTCGATGGGTGCACTCAATGGCATCACCGATCCACCCCATGGCTGTCCTGCTCCCTTAATCATTCTACCCACTCTGTTACTGGTATTAATTCCTGTTTTGTGTGGGTTATCAATCACACTAGAATTACCGCCATCAAAATTGAAGAACTGATAATTTAAAGTAGGTGATTCAAAAGTTACTGGCAATAAAACTGGATCAACAATGGTAACGGTTTTAGTTACTTCTGTTTTTGCAGCTCCACCACTTAATGCTACCACTCTTACCGTGTAAGTTCCTGTTCTTGTATAAACTTTACTTACTGTTTGTCCTTCGTTAAAATTAGTAGGCACTTCATTAGGCACATCTCCAAAAAACACTTGGAAAAAAGTTTCGTAAGTAGCTTTTGCTCCAACGTTTACTTTAAAGTTATTGCTAGGATCTATATCTACTGTAGCTTCTAGATTTTCTGGTGCCCTAAATGTTACGGTTAATGGTTGTAATGCTTCTTTTGTTTTTCCTGAAACGTTATAAGCAACTAACCTTACATTATACGCCCCTTCTTTATAAATATGGGTAGTGCTTTTTCCTGCAGTAACTTTTGCAGGAGCAGCTGTTCCGTCTCCATAATATACATCATAAGAAATGGCACCTTCTCCGCTTGGCGTGATGGTTACTAAACCTGTATTGTCTTGCGTAATGGTGAACAAAGCGCCCAATTTATCTGGAACGCTGGCAGATTCTACAAAGGAAGTATCCGTAAACTCCTTCTTGGTACAGCCGGTGAAAAGCAATCCCACCAGTACTGCGCTGAATAAAAATTTTATTGATTTCATATCATTTTTTTTGTGGGTTGATTAATAGCCGCTGTTTTGAGGTAAGCCCGAAATTTCCACTTCTTGCTGAGGTATAGGAAATACTTCATGCTTGCCTACTCTAAATCCGGTGATTCTTGCTGCTGCTTGACCAGTTCTTACTAAGTCAAAGAATCGGTCTCCCTCCATCGCTAGTTCTAAACGGCGCTCATTCCAAATAGCATCTCTTAATGCTGTACCCGCTCCAGAAAAATTATTGCTGGTATTTCCAAATGCGCGCTCTCTTACTCTATTCAAATAAGTCAAAGCTTTTGCATCGTTAGGTGCAGCAGAACGGTTGAATGCTTCTGCAGCCATTAACAATACATCTGCATAACGAATGATGCGGAAATTATTGGTGTAGTTCAATTCAATTTGACCAGATGTTTCGCCCTTACGTGGCAAATACTTTTGATTGTATAATCCTGTATTCTTGTAAGGTGCTACTTGATAAGTGATATTAAAACTTGGATTAGCATTCTTATAGGCTTCAATATCTAAAACAGTTACTTCTTTTCTTTGATCACCTGCAGTATAAGCTGCTGCCAAATTAGTAGTCGGTAAATTGGTGCTCCAACCAGCCGCATATGGCATAGCTGCAGATCCGTTTAATCCCCTTACACCACACTGTTGTACGGCATAGTTTCCTTGGCCTCTAGTTGCTCCACCCCAGTTATAATAAGGCGAAGTATTGCTATACTGAATTTCGAATACAGACTCTGGTCCATTTTCGCCTGATGCTAAAAACATAGAACCAAAGTTGGATACCAATGAAAATGCATTAGAAGTAATTACTGATTCTAATGTAGTAGCTGCTTCGGTAAATTTATTTTGGTATAAATATACTTTACCCAATAAGGCTTGTGCAGCATATTTGGTGATTCTTCCTTTTTGAACTTGTACCGCTGGTAAAGCCGCTACTGCTGCCGTTAGGTCTGCTTCAATTTGCTTATAAACATCTGCTTTGGGTGCACGCTTCAAAGATTTTGAATCGGTTAATCCCAAACGTTTGTCTACAAATAATGGCACATCTCCAAAAAACTTTACTAGTGTAAAATAGTAGTACGCTCTTAAGAAATGTACTTCTCCGTACAAAGCTTCCTTACCTGCAAAATTTACCGTTGCGCCGGCTAGGTTCGTAGTCTTGTACTGTGTCATGTAATTAGCACGGTTAATACCTTCATAAGCACTTACCCATAACTCTTGTAATGTACTATTGATAGGCGTATGCGTGTAGTCGTCTATTTGCTGTAAGCTCAATACATCAGATGCATTTTCGCCACCCGCTACTGCATTATCGGATGCAATTTCCCCTACCACTACTGCTTGATTCAACCACTGTAAAGGTGTGTAAACACTTACTGCCATTGTTCTGTAATCAGATTCTGAACGCAGGTATTCTTTTTCAGTGATGATGAAATCTTCTTTTGGATCGTAGTCTACCCACTTTTTGCAGGAGACACTAAGCATGGAAACCATGGCCAAGCTTAGGATTGTATAGTTGAACTTTTTCATTGTTGTAATTTGTTTTCGTTAGAGTTTAATGTCTAATCCTACAGAGAAGGTTCTTGCTTGTGGATATGCTCCACGATCAATACCAGTATCTAAAATTCCACCTGCTATTTCAGGATCAAATCCAGAGTACTTGGTAAAAGTGAAAGCATTTCTTACTTGCACATATACCCTTAATTTGCTGAATGCTTTTTTAATAGTAGAGGAAGTGAATGTGTATCCTAATTGGATATTCTTGATTTTTACAAATGATCCATCTTCTACGTAGCGGTCACTCACACGAATATTGCTGTTTGCATCGGTAAATGAATAGCGTGGGAATCTTGCATCATTGGTAGAACCTTCACCAGTCCAACGTGCTAACACTTCTCTTGATTTATTAGAAAAGTTGGCATTACGCTCATAAGCTTTGTAAATATCATTGCCTATTGATGCATAAGTAAACATATTGAAGTCAAAATTCTTGTAGTCTAGGTTTAAATTCCAACCCATGGTAAACGTAGGGAATGGATCGCCAATTTTGGTGCGGTCATCTGCGTTAATTACGCCATCTCCATTGATGTCTGCAAATTGAATATCACCAGGTACTGCTCCAGGCTGTGATGGTGCTTTAGCAATATCTGCTGCATTCTGGAATAAACCCAATGTTTTGTATCCAAAGAAATAACCAGGTGTTGCTCCTTTTTCAAATACGGTAACATTTTGGCTTTGTCCATTAAAATAAAATCCACCTAAAATTCTAGCAGTTCCATCATCGTTGGTTGCAGTTACTTCATTCTTAGCTGTGGTAAATGTAATAGTAGATGAGAACTTCAAATTCTTTCCAAAAATATCATTGTACCCAATGCTTAAATCTAATCCACGTGTTCTGGTAGATCCAATATTTGCAGTTGGAATTGGTACAGTACCTAAATACATAGATGCAGATGGAGTAAACAATAATCCACTTACATTTTTCTGGAAATAATCTACAGTAATATTTAGTTTCTTATTTAAGAATGCCGCATCAAATCCAAAGTTGGCTTGCAATTGCTTTTCCCAACGCAATGCATTGTTTGCAGCAGATGCTACAGTTGAACCAGGATAAAATACATCACCAAATGTGTATCCATTACTATTAGCAGTAGGACCATAGCTAGGACCACCGGTAACAATCGAAACAAATTGAGGATTTACATTCTCATTTCCGATTGAACCATAGCTACCACGAATCTTTAAATAGTCAACCACTTTAGATTTAAAGAAAGATTCATTAGAAACAACCCATCCAGCAGACCCAGATAAGAAGTTAGCAAAACGATTCTCAGAACCAAATGCATAAGAGCCATCTCTTCTCAACGTTAAAGAAGCCAAATATTTATCTTGAAAATCATAGTTTACACGTCCAAAATAAGAGAGGTTTCTTCTAAAATATTGATAATAATATCCATTGATGGCATTGCTATTGGTAGCATTATTATTACCAGTAGCTGCAGTAAAATCTGCAAAATCCCATGAGTTAAAAGGAACATCTTGTCTACTTGCTCCTGCTGCATTTCCTGAAGTTTTTGCAACAGCCATACCTACTACAGTTTCAAACTGATGATCGTTTTTGATCTTGAAATTATAGTTTGCGTAGGTTTCCCAAGTCCAGTTAAAGTTGCTGGTCTTTTCATGAGATACGGTATTGAATCTGCCTGCAACGGTTGATCCGTCTGCATTCATAGAGTTATCTACGTTTTGTGGACCGTAAAACACCAATGGATTAAAGCCTTTTGCATTGCCATCGTATTTAGTATAACCAAAACGAGTAGTCAACTTAAGGTCTTTCATTACATCGTACTGTAATTCAAACTTTCCGTAAAGTTTTGTACCAGTGTTTTTATTATAGGTATTTTCTAGTTTAGTAAGGGGATTATAAATCTCCGATAACAACAAGTTACTAAACCCATATTGACCCACTGTATTTGGCACTGTATTTAACACCGGAACAGTTGGATCAAAATTGATAGCGCTACCAATGATAGAGTTGAAAGAATTTTCCTGAACACCTCTACCAGATAATGTTACCGCGGTAGTGTTGATCAATAATTTTACTTTAGAACTTAAATCGAAGTTTAAGTTAGCAGTGAAGTTGCCACGAGTAAAGCGGCTCTTTCCATCTCCTCCTACAATTCCACCTTGGTCTACAAAACCTCCACTTAAAAAATAAGTCATTTTATCGCTTCCGCCTCTTGCAGCAACTGAATGCGTTTGAAAAGAAGCATCTCTAAATACTTGATTTTGCCAGTTGGTTCCAACACCCAACTTACTTAAATCTGAAAACACAACCGGTCCACCTGCTACAGTACTTCCTTCATTAATGATAGCCGCATATTCTGAAGCATTCAACACACCAATCGTATTAATTACATTTTGTACGCCATAGTTTCCATTGATGGTGATATCTGTTTTTTGGTTTTTGCGTCCAGATTTAGTGGTTACCACAATTACCCCATTACCCCCTTTAACACCATAAATAGCAGTTGCCGCTGCATCTTTTAATACGTTGATCGACTCAATATCGGCCGCATTAATGGCATTAAAGTCAGTTAAAGTTTGCGGAACCCCATCTATAATGACCATTGGGTCTGTACCAGAGAATGAAGGAATACCTCTTACCAACACAGTTGGCTTAGACCCCGGTGTACCACTTTGAATCACATTTACCCCTGAAGCTCTACCTTGTAGGGCTTCTTCTGTTCTTACGGGCTTTAATTTTTCGATGTCTTCACTTTTCACTGTAGAAATGGCACCCGAAACCTTTGTGATTTTTCTGGTACCATAACCAATTACGATTACATCATTAAGGGTACTGGCTGTACTCAACTCCATCGCAATGCCCAATGTAATCGGACCATTAATGGTGTTTTTTACTGTTTCGAACCCTTCAAATGAAACAACCACCACTGCGCCTTTGGCAACATTGATGGTAAACTGACCTTGTGCATTGGTTTGGGTAGCATTTTGTGTACCCTGAACAACTACCGAGGCGCCGGCCAGCGCTTCGCCAGTACTTTTATTAGTTACTTTACCGCTAACAGCTATTTGCTGCGCAGCTACCTGCTGTAGAAAACCACCCATAATAAATAGGAGGCATAGCAGTAGAAATCTTAATCTCATAATGCAAGCTTTTTGGTGAATGAAATGCAGTCGTTTTAACAACCTAAAAATATTTCATGCTACTTCACTGAAAGAATAACTTGCCCCTACATTACTACATCATGATTTCTAATTGATTGATTTATAGTAAAATGTACTACAACAAAACTACATCATCATTTTTTTGTTATATTCATCATACCATTTTTACCGATTGCTGAAAAAAATTATCATATTAGCTTTATTACCCTTAGCTATAAGGGCACAAAACACCATCGGGTTACCCGAAATAAATAACTATACCAAGAACTTATACAATGCAGGTGCCCAAAACTGGGATATCCGCCAAGACAAACAAGGGGTTATTTATGTAGCAAATAATGAAGGGCTCTTAACTTTTGATGGTCAAACATGGCAATTATATCCATTACCTAATAAAACCATTGTTCGTTCCGTATTAATTGGGGAGGATGGCAAAATTTATGTGGGTGGCCAAGATGAATTGGGTTATTTTTTACCTAACTCATTCGGAAAACTGGTTTTTACGTCTTTAATTAAAACAATTCCTGAGGTAGAACGCAATTTTGGAGATGTTTGGGACATTGTTTCCTTTAAAAAAGGGGTCTATTTTAGGACTTCTAATAAAATCTTCCGGTTTTTTAATGGGAAA
Organism: Sediminibacterium sp.; assembly: GCF_051860225.1. GTDB lineage: Bacteria > Bacteroidota > Bacteroidia > Chitinophagales > Chitinophagaceae > Sediminibacterium. Next base: position 785,770 of record NZ_JBHYEI010000001.1, on the reverse strand, counting down.
ACAATGGTGTTTAGCGCCCCAGGAGAGTTTGCTTACCTCGAAAATGCCAATGATCAACTATTGGTACACGATTATGAAAAAGGGCTGCTCCATTTTGATAAAAATAAACTGGTCTCGCTAGGGGAAACCATTTCCGGTAGTATTCAGTTACCCAAAACAGACGGAGTTACCGCAATCCTTTCAATTGGAGAAAATAAAGCATTGATTACGACCCTAAAAAGCGGGTTGTTTCTATTAAATCAAACCAGATTAGAAAAAATCAATACCCCTAATAATACCCTTTTTTCGAACGAACGTATTTATGCTGCCACCATTGTAAATAATGAATGGGTTGCCCTAGCTACCACCAACGGAGGGGTTTATATTATTGATCATAGTGGAAATATCATTAAACATTTTTCAAGAACTGAAGGGTTACAAAACAATAATATTCTCAGTATTTTTTTAGACAAAGAGAAAAACCTTTGGCTGGGCCTTAATAATGGCATCGATTTTATTGCCAATAACAGTGCCATCAAGAATATTTCGCCTCAATTGAACGAAGAGTCGGGTTACACAGCCATCGTGCATAATAACCAACTTTATTTAGGGACTTCCAATGGGTTATTTTCAGTTCCGCTTCAACCTGCCAAAGATATTAGCTTTAGCAAAGGCAATTTTTCTTTAGTAAAAAATACACGCGGGCAAAACTGGAGCCTTCAACAACTCAATGGCAAATTATTATTAGGCCATCATGATGGTGCTTTTGAAATAAAAGGGAATACCGCCATGCCGTTTTCTAATTATGCAGGCTTTTGGAATTTTATTCCATACCATACCGGGATTATGGCTGGTAATTATAAAGGCTTATTGTATATAGATGGGCCCACTCAAACACCCATCCCCAGTTTCAAAGAGTCTTCCCGTTTTGTTGCAGTAGATGGTAATTTAAACACTTGGGTATCACATCCTTATCATGGCATTTTTAAAATTGACTCAACCAATAAAGTATCCACTTACGGTACACAAAAAGGATTGCCTTCTACTTTAAACAACCATGTATTTCTTATTAAAAATAAAATTACTATTGCCACCAGTAATGGGGTTTATCAATATAATAAAGAGCGAGATTTATTTGAACAAGATGGTTTCTTTTTAAACTTGCTTGGCAATAAAAGTATTCGGTATTTAAAAGAAGACCGAGCGGGAAATATTTGGTTTATTCACGAAAAAAATATCAGTGTAATTGATTTGTCAGGAGATCAACCACAAGTAATTGATTTACCTGAACTAAAAAATAAAATGCTCAGTGGATTCGAAATGATCTACGCAGTAGATGAACACAATATATTTTTAGGTGGAGAACGCGGTTTCTATCATATCAATTATAAAAAATACAAACAAAATACGCCTCAATTAAATGTACAAGTAAGGTCGTTGAAAATTGGAAGCAACTTAGATAGTTTGGTATTTGGTGGCTATTTTAACAGACTTGACTTACCCGCTATTCAATTAGAAAATCAAATTCCATCAATTGATTTTGATTATAATAGTGTTCAAATCGATTTTGCTGCATCTCAACATGGTTATTTGAATAATATTGAATACAGTTTTAGGCTAAAAGGATTAGAGTCTAACTGGTCTTTATGGAGCCAGAGAACAGAAAAAGAATACACTAACCTCTCTCCAGGCAAATATACTTTTGAATTAAAAGCAAGAAGTAATTTGGGGAATGAGTCTCCTATTGCGGCTTATAGTTTTGTCATATTAGCCCCATGGTATAGAACCCTATTCGCTTATATCATTTACACACTAATGGCTATTGTAGGCGTATTTATTTTATATCGTTGGCAAAAAAGAAAATTCATTCAACAGCAATTGCGCTTTCAGGTAGAGCAAAAAAAGTTGGTTTATATTCATGAATTAGAGCGCAGTAAAACAGAAGGTGAATTAGCTGCATTACGTAATGAAAAATTAGAATCTGACCTTAATTTTAAAAACACAGAATTGGCTTCTTCTGCCATGCACTTAGTTAAAAAAGGAGAGCTCTTAACTAAAATTAAAACGGAGCTAAGTCAAATCAGTAAAAAAATAGATAATGAATATGCTATTACTGAGTTGAAAAAAATGATTAAAACATTGGGTGAAGATGAGCAATTAGACGAAGAATGGGAATATTTTACCAAACACTTCGATAAAGTTCACAGCAATTTCATAGTATCATTAAAAGCCGTTCACCCCAATATCAGTAACAACGAAATAAAGCTTTGTGCCTACTTGCGCATGAACTTAACCACCAAAGAAATTGCACAACTGATGAATATTTCGGTAAGAGGCGTAGAAATCAGTCGTTATCGTCTTCGCAAAAAATTAAATCTTGCTACAGAAGTAAATCTATTCAATTACCTTATTGCAATTGGTAATCAAGATACTACTGAACAATAGTTTATATTTGAACCAAACGATTACATTATGAAAGCGCAAAATTTTAAAAATCATTCCCAATTAGTATTTGGCTGGCATGGACTTACCTTCTTTGCTATTCTTGCTGTATTAATTGGTTCATTCATTAACTTAAATGGTTCTGCGCCAGAGAATAAATATTCCGCTTCATTGATTTGTGTAATTGCACTTATCTGTTGTTTCTTCTTTGCCTATGTGCGCATATTTGCATTAAAAGCACAAGACAGGGCCATTAGAGCCGAAGAAAACTTGCGTCACTTTGCATTAACTGGAAAATTATTACCTGCTCAATTACGCATAGGACAAATTGTTGCGTTGCGTTTTGCATCAGACGATGAGTTTATTGCATTAGCCGCAAAAGCTGCAGCAGAAAACTTATCGAATAAAGAAATTAAGCTGGCTATCCAAAATTGGAGAGCAGACTGGTACAGAGTGTAATTCTAGTTCAGGCCGGCTCACCACATCATTGTGACGTTGCCACTATTGTTTCTCGTAGAATCTCCAGTTGGTTGTAAAATCTTCGGTTAATGGTTGCTTGGTTAAGATGGCTCTCACCATTTCAACCGGCATTGCATTGAGTTTCATCACTGCATCATGGAATTCTCTGTAGGTCATTTTTTTGCTGTCTACTAATTCTTTCTTGAGTGCATAAAACTGACGGCCACCCGTTAAGTAAGCTAATTGATACAACGGAGGATAGCCTCCTGTAAAGGATCTTCTTACTTCACCTTCGGCATTCGCACGCTCATGTCCTACCTTGTCTACTAAGAAATCGATGCACTGTTGCGGAGTCCATTTACTCGTATGATAATTTAAAGAAAAAATGATTCTTGCACAACGATGCATATGCCAGAACAACATACCAATTCGGTCTTCTGGAGTTTTAGCAAATTGCATATCCCATAAAATCAACTCCCAATACAATGCCCAGCCTTCACTCCAAAATGGTGTTCCAAAATTTCTATAGGTTCGGTTACGTTGGTTAACAAATTGCTGGAGGTTATGTCCTGCAATCAATTCATGGTGCACTACTGCTTTAGAAAAATGTGGATTGTTTCCTCTCATGCTCATCATTTTATCGGGATAAGCCATCGTATTGGTAGGATATGAAATCAAGATATCTGCACCCCCTAAAAAGAATGGAGCAACCAACTGCCTTTCGGGGCTCATCATCATCATTCCCCAAGTTTCTTCGGCCAATGGGGGAATAGTAATGAGTTGATTTTTCTTTAAAAAGTCAATGCTTTCATTGTAGAGTTTTAAAATAAGTGCTGGTTGTTTGCCTTCGGGAACATAAGTGTTTTTTACTTTTTCCAACGCCGCTTTCCAATCATTCCCCAATCCCATTTCGTTGGATGCTTTCAACATTTCTGCTTCGCACCAAGCAAATTCTTTATTGGCAATTTCAATCAATTCCTCAGGCGTATAAGGAATCATTTCATTTTTTAATTGTCTAATCAAACTTTCGCGTCCAGCTTGTACACCAACAATTCCGCTTTTATCAGAAGCGGTTAACGTGCTATTGGCTTTGGTTTTAAAAGCATTTGCATATGCAGTTAATACTTCATCCAAGGTCTTTTGTGTTACAGGCACCCACCAGCTGAACAGGGGGTCGTATCCATTGTAAAATTCAAAAATGCTTTGAACGGCATTGCGTGAATTAGTGATAGCAGCGGTTGCCACTGCAACCTGATCAGGTTCTATGCTTGACACTTTTTTTAATTGCTCTTGCAATTGTTTTACTTCCGCTATTATATCATTCCAGTCGTTTGCTACCACTTTTGCATCTGGTTGCCCACCTCTTCTTCTTATTTGTTCTAATGCATAAATTTTATTCGTGAACCCAATCCACTGCTTTACTTTTTGCATGTTTGCTGCATCTAAAGTCAGCTGCTCTAATCTGCTTTCTAAATCCCTTTTGAACAAAATATAATCGGCCTTACATTCTTGAGACAAATTTTTAAAATTGACTCCCGCTAGTTGTGCTTGATACGCTTTAACTAGTTTTTGTAATCGTTCATTTTTCTCAGGGGATCCAATACTCCAATCTGCAGTACCCCCACGCGCATTATTCAATGCAGGGCTGTAGTATCTATTTAACACCCTACTGTCTGCATTAAACCGTTGAATTAATGCGGGCATTTCTTGACAGGGAATCCATTCATTGGAAGATACCTGAGCATCTACAATTGTTGGCATTGCTACTATTACTGCAGAAAAACTCAGGGCTAATAGATACTTTTTCATTTCGTTTTTTTAAACTTTGTCTCAATTTTTTTAATTCGTTTGGGCCTTTATATCACCTGAAACCCGTGTGCATATGGATCGTCGTCATCAATGATAATGGTATTGTATCCAATTACTCTTGCCCATCCTTCTATTCCTGGAATAATGGCTGGCTTACCAGCAACCGTTGTTACTCCCTCAATCGTACCATTAAAGATGGATCCAATAATACTTTCGTGTACAAATACCTCTCCTTGTTTCAATAAACCTTTTGTATACCATTGTGCCATCCTTGCTGATGTTCCTGTACCACAGGGAGATCGATCAATAGCTTTATCTCCATAAAAAACCGCATTACGTGCAGTGGAACTTTCTTTCATTGGCTTACCCGTCCAAAGTAAATGACTGAGGCCTTTAATATGTTCATTTTCAGGATGCACAAAAGAATAATGGTCGTTTAAATATTTTCTGCATTCCCTGCTCCAACTAATGAGTTGGTCAGCAGTAAAATGCTCCAAGCCCGGGAAATTGGATTGCGGATCTACAATGGCGTAGAAGTTTCCACCATAAGCTACATCTACTTGAATAGTTCCGAGCCCACTACACTCCACTTTTAAATCAGTGGCATATAAAAACGCCGGCACATTGGTTAATTTAACAGAAACTACTTTTTTACCTTCTTGCTTGTATTCAATTAATACCAATCCTGCTGGTGTTTCTATTCTAAGTTTACCTGGCTGTTTTGGTTGCACCAATCCTTCTTCAATTGCAATCGTAATAGTTCCAATAGTACCATGTCCACACATTGGCAAACAACCACTGGTTTCTATATATAAAACCCCAATATCATTTTGTGGATCACATGGTGGATATAAAATGCTCCCACTCATCATATCGTGTCCGCGTGGTTCAAACATGAGCCCCTTTCTAATCCAATCGTATTCTCGCATAAAATGCAAACGTCTTTCCATCATTGAATTACCTTCTAATAAAGGGCCTCCGCCTGCAACCAGTCTTACAGGATTACCACAGGTATGTGCATCTATACAAAAGAATTTTTTATGTGCCATGATTCAAGCTTGTTTAAATTATTTTACTTAACTATCTATATAGTCAACAGGATACTGCTTATAAGGATTCCTTCGTTAATATTCCATTAACCAATCTCAGAATTCCTGCTTCGTTTTGATTGCGCAAATACAGTGGCAGCAATTCCTGTGGGCAATCTTGGTAACATACAGGCCTTGCAAATCTTCTGATTGCTTCAGGACCCACCGAAGTTGTTCTTGCATCGGTTGTTGCTGGAAAAGGACCACCATGTACAATAGCATTACATACTTCTACACCTGTTGGTACATTATTAAAGATCAATCTACCTACTTTCTGTTGCAAGCTATCTACTAATTGTTGGTGAACGATTAGTTCTTTAGTTGATCCAAATACCGAACCCGTTAACTGTCCCTCCATTAGTGAAATAGCTGTTTGCAATTCCGTTTGATTTTTACAAACAACCAATAAACTACAGGGTCCAAAAATTTCTTTTTGTAATGCAGGGTTCGCCATAAAATGAACAGCTGTTGTTTGCATTAAAGCTGGAGTGGCTTTAAAGAATTCAGACAGGTCCGATCCCTCCATAATTGTTTTTACGTGGTTGGTTTGCGCCAACTGCTTTCTATCGGCATAATACGTATTACAGATTTGAGGATTCAACATAGTGGCTGCCGATGCATTGCTTAATGCAGTGGCTAATTCAGCTGCAAACAATTGGGTTGCCTCATCATTTATTGCAAATATCAATCCCGGACTAGTGCAAAACTGTCCTACCCCCAAAGTGATTGAACCTGCTAGTGCCGTTGCAATAGCAGTAGTTTTTTCAGCTAGAATTTCTGGCAATAAAACAACTGGATTGATGCTACTCATTTCTGCATAAACAGGTATAGGTGTTTTTCTTTTTTGTGTTGCTGTTTGGTATAATGCCATGCCTGCATGATAAGATCCTGTAAATCCTATTGCTTGAATTCTTTCATCTGCTGCTAATTGCTGGCCTAATACCGGACCCGTTCCTATTAAACTTGCAAATACCCCTTTGGGCATTCCTGTTTTTTCAGCTGCGCGCAACACTGCTTCTGCCACCATTTGATTAGTTCCCAAATGCGATTCATGTGATTTAACTATTACCGGACATCCAGCTGCCAATGCAGAAGCGGTATCTCCTCCTGCAGTAGAATATGCATAAGGAAAATTACTGGCCCCAAAAACTAAGACTGGTCCAATAGGTTGCAAGATTCGTCTCAAATCGGCTCTGGGCAAAGGTTGTCTGTTGGGGAGTGCAGTATCAATTACTGCGTCACACCAAGTTCCATTGCGCAATAAATTCGCATACAATAATAGTTGGTTACAGGTTCTTCCCCTTTCGCCTGTGAGTCGAGGAATAGGCAATGCCGTTTCCTCCTGGGTTAATTCTAAAAGGGCATCCCCTAATTGCATTATTTCTGCTGCAATCGCTTCTAAAAAAAGGGCTCTTTCAATAAAGGTTTTTTTACTAAATGGAATAGCTGCTTCCACTGCTGCTTGTAATGCTTGCTCTACTTCAGTCTCAGAAGACAGGGGATAAGTAGTATCAAGAAATTTTCCTTTTAAGGTGCTGAATGATGATAAGTTCGTGTTCATGTTTTATAATGATCTATAATCGTGCAAAATGGGTCTTACCGCAATTGCTGCAGCAATGATATCATTTACTCTTTTTAATTCTTCACCCGATAAACCCAATCGAGGCGTTCTTACATAGGGTGTTCCAATACCAGTATGGGTTGCTGCTAGTTTAATGTATTGCACCAATTTAGGATGTATATCTAATTCTAACAAAGGCAAGAACCAACGATAAATGGTTAATGCTTCTGCTAACCTGCCTTCTTTTAACAGTTGATAAATGGCAACTGTTTCTCTAGGGAATGCGTCTACTAATCCTGCAACCCATCCATCTGCACCTAAACAGAGTTCTTCTAATGCCAAGGTATCTACTCCACAAAATATTTTAAATCGATCTCCAAAACGATTCTTCATTCTGGTTACATTAGAAACATCTCTAGTGGATTCTTTTACAGCTTGAATATTATCATGTTCTGCTAATTGCTCAAACATGGCTAAGGTTACTTCAATTTTATAATCCACTGGATTATTATAAATCATGATGGGTAAGGAAGTGGCTGACGCAACTGTTTTGAAATATTGCACCGTTTCATGGTCATCTGATTTATATCGCATGGGGGGCAATAGCATAAATCCGTCTGCACCTGCATGTTCTGCTGCTTGTGCAAATGCTACGGCAGCCCTTGTAGTAGACTCAGCAATATTTAAAATGATAGGGATATGTTCTGGTACAACTTGTTTTGCTATTTGCAATAAAGAAATTTTTTCTTCATTCAATAAAGTGCTCGCTTCGCCTAATGAGCCTCCAATAATAATACCATGAACACCTGCTTCAATTTGTGCTTCAAGATTTTTAATAAACATTGATTCATCTATGGATTCATCTGCATTAAATGGAGTTAACAATGCAGGATAAACTCCAATCCATTTGGGTATAGCCATTTTGTTTGATTTTGGTAAACAATTTAACCAAAACAAATGGGCTAGTCTAAATATTATGTATAAAAATTACACTTAAACCAATAAATGTGACAAGGTTCCAAAGTCTTTAGTAAAAGCAATAATATTATTGTATTGCTTAAATTCCGCTGGTTCATGCATAGTAGTAATTGCAACCGCCTTCATTGCCGCATTGGCTGCAGCTTCAACCCCCTTTGGTGCATCTTCAAATACTATGCAGTCTTTTGGATCAATCCCTAAGTTGGCTGCTCCTTTTAAAAATACAGCAGGATCAGGCTTGCTTACTGGTACGTCAAAAGCACTCACGATGGTAGAAAAATATTCGCGGATATTTAATTCGTCTAATACAAAATCAATATTGAAGGGAATAGCGGCAGAACCAATACCCATAGGTATTCCTGCTTTTTTAGCAGCTGCTAAAAACTCCATCAAACCTGGCATGGGTTCCATAAAGGGTCGGTAAATTTCTTGGTATTTACGTTCTTTGGCCATTTCAATTTCGCTCACTTCTTCCCGACTAAACTTTCCTTTACCAAATACTCGATCTAACAATTCTGAATTTTTGCCATACATTTCTGCTGCAACTTGTTCAAAACTCATATTAGCTCCTAACTCATTAACCAAAACATGGTACCATACTTTTTTATGGTATGCCATATCATCTACAATGGTTCCATTAAGATCAAATAAAAACGCTTTTGCCATTCCATTCATTTGTGGCAAAACTATACAAATCCCCAATGAAAATGAATGGGAGCTTAGCTTGTTTTTGACTTATATCCCATTGCTATCTTTAATAATAACTTTAGATACTGTTTTACCGAATAAGTATTTACTTGAAACTTCAGTGCATCCTTCGCTACAATTAAGGCTTCTTCAATATCATGATTGGCATGAAATTGTCTATGTGCTAGATTGGCAAAATAAAAAGAGAAATTTTTTCTAGATGCCTTTTCAGATTCAGCTCTCAAGTGTTCTGGTAAGTGAGCAATATTGTATAACATTGTTTTTTCTATATCTAGAAAATTCTTTCTGTTTTTGAAAGAAGCTGAAGTAATATTTTGTTCGTGGTTTCTATACTTAGCCAGCACTTCAGGATGATATGCTACCGGATATTTGGCTGCAATCCTATTCCACATTAACCAGTCTTCTGCACAATTGACCAAATAAAATGAACCTAAATCTTCATATACACTTCTCTTGACCACTTTTGCCGGAGGTTCTAAATATTGTCTAATGGCTATTCTTTGGTGCCAATTTTTTAATATTCCTCTTTCATCCCCCACTGGTTCATTCGACCAAACCTGTGATCCACAATCATTTACTGCACGCCAATCGGTACAAGCTGCGCCTGCTTCTGGAAAATCTATAAACAATTGGGTTATAGCCTTATAAAAGCCCGGTTCTACATAATCGTCTCCGTGCAAAATATGAATATATTCTCCTCTAGCTCTATTAATACAAGTTTCAAAATTTCGAATATTACCTACATTAACAGGTTGCTTATAATAACCAACCCTGCCCTTGCCAACCATTTCTACAATGGCTGCAACATCGCCTTCAGTACTTACATCATCTACCACTTCTATTTGCATTAATTCGGGTCCAAGATCTTGACATAATACAGAAAGCAAAGTCTGTTTTAAATAAGCAAGTCCATTATAAACTGGAATCATGACCGACCACTGTAATTGCTTAGTACCCGGGGGTAAGGGTAATATAACAGGCGGGGTAGATGGTACACGAGTTAAATCGGAAAAAGGCATTCAAGCATATTATAATTCTGTAAACATAGTTTAGTTTTATTCATGATAGCTATAAAATAAGCTTAAAGAAAAATGGATTTTAAGATTCAATTGATGTTTAATAAATTTAATAGATACATCAACTATCCAATACATGAAAAATCGAACCCCTATCATATTATTGTTGATTGTCATTTCATTTCAGATTCAATTAAAAAGTCAACCAAAGCAGCGTCAAACAACGCTTATTCAAAATGTATGGATTTTAGATGGGACCGGTAGTTCAGCAAAAAAAGGAGCAGTTAGAATAAGCGGTAACAAGATTATAGCCATTGGAAATTTAACCCCTTTATTGGGCGAATCGGTAATTGACGGAAAAAATCGGTACCTAACCCCTGGTTTTATTGATTCGCATAGTCATCATTTTGGCAGCCTAAAAAAAGAACCAAGTGGTATTGCTATGACCAATCAAGGGATTACTACCATTATCATTGGGCAAGATGGTGATAGCTATGCAATGGATAGCTTAATTCATTTTTTTAAACAGTACCCAATAGCAGTAAATGTAGCTAGTTATACAGGTCATAGTAGTTTGAGAGAAAAAGTGATGGGTGAAAATAATGTATTCAGAAAGTCTACTGTAGCAGAAATTAACCAGATGAAACAGCTTCTGGAAGAAGATTTAAATAAAGGATCAATGGGATTATCTACTGGTCTTGAATACGAATCGGCATTTTATAGTAGCAAAGAAGAAGTAGTGGCTTTAGCACAATTAGCGGCAAAATACAATGGAAGATATATTAGTCATATCAGAAGCGAAGACATTAAACTAAATGATGCTATTGAAGAAATTATTGATATTGGTAAAATAACGGGTATGCCTGTTAAGCTTTCACATATCAAAATTGCCAATAAAGATGATTGGGGCAAAGCACCACAAGTGATTAATCTACTCAATGTAGCAAGAGCAAAGGGGGTGGATATAACGGCAGATGTTTACCCTTATAATTTTTGGAATTCTACACTAAGGGTTTTATTTCCTGATAGAGATTATACCAATTTAAAAAGTGCAGAATTGGCCGTGACTAAATTATTTGACCCCAACGAATCTGTACTGGTTCGGTTTGCACCCCAGCCATCTTATGCAGGTAAAACCATTGCTGCTATTGCAAAAGAAAGAAACGAATCAACCGCTGAAACATTAATGCAGTTGATTAAAATGGCAGCTGATTACAAAACCGCTAACCCAACTGCTGGGGGTATTGAAGCACTTGCGGGTAAATCAATGAATGATTCAGATGTATCAAAATTTATTCAATGGGAACATGCCAATATTTGTTCAGATGGAGCAGCTGGTGGGCACCCTAGAGGATATGGTGCATTTACTAGGGTCTTGGGTAAATATGTGAGAGAACAGCAGCTATTGTCTTTAACTGAAGCTGTTCATAAAATGACTGGATTAACTGCACAACAACTGGGAATAAAAAAAAGAGGGAAAATTGCAATCGGATATTTTGCTGATTTAGTTTTATTAAACCCAGCCACTGTTAATGATCATGCAACCATAGAAGACGGAAAAGCCTTATCAACTGGCATAGAGCAGGTATGGGTAAATGGCAAAACAGTTTATACAATGCAAAAAGCTACTAGTGAATTACCTGGCTCATTAATTAAACGCAACTAAGAAAATGAAAAAAGCATTAGTATTAACGAATGGATTATACACAACTTCTGATGCTAAAACCGCTCATGGTTTAGTCAGAGGTTCTGAACGGTTTTTAATTGCGGGAGTTATAGACAATGCATCAACCGCTAATAAAGACGCAGGTGAAATATTAGACGGAGTTCATAGAAATATTCCCTTATTTGCCGACTTAGCCACTTCAATAATAGCAGTACCCGACGCAGATAACCTGATTATTGGGGTAGCTACTGTAGGTGGAAAATTACCAGTAGAAATGTTGGTCATTATTAAAGAAGCAATTAGCAAAGGGCTTTCTATTGTAAATGGCTTGCACGATTATTTAACCGACCATGCAGATTTAGTTGAACTAGCTCAACAAAACAATATCACCCTTACAGATATTAGAAAGCCTAAAAAAAGAGAAGACCTCCATTTTTTTACAGGTGATATTTTCAACATTAAAACACCTATTGTAGCAGTCATTGGGATGGATTGTGCAATGGGCAAAAGAACTACTGCAAGAATGCTGATGCAAGCTTGCGCTAAAGAAAACATTAAAGCAGAAATGATTTACACTGGACAAACAGGTTGGCTTCAAGGAAGTCAATACGGTTTTGTATTTGACTCTACCTTAAACGATTTTGTCTCCGGAGAATTAGAACATGCAATCCTTTCTTGCAATAAAGAAATTAGTCCTGATATTATATTACTAGAAGGTCAGTCGGCTTTGAGAAACCCAAGTGGTCCTTGTGGATTAGAATTACTTATTTCAGGTAATGCAAAACACGTTGTTTTATTATTTGCTCCAAAGAGAATTTACTTTGACAACGAAGCACATTGGGGCAAAATTCCTAGTGTTGAATCTGAAATCGCCATTATTGAGCAGTTTGGTGCAAAAGTTATTGCATTGGCTATGAATACCGAAGGATGTAGCAATGAAGAAGCTTATGCTATTCAAGCATCAATGGAGTCAACTTTGAATATACCTGTGCTTTTGCCTATTCAATCAGGAGTGAGCAAAATGGTACCTTTGCTAAAGAAATTGATATCATAAATATCAACCTATGAAAATTGTTGCTATTCGGTCTTTTATTAAACATATGGCTTTAAAAAAGCCCTATACCATTGCATATAATACTTATAGTGATGTCTCTATTGTATTTACAGAAATTAAATTAGACAATGGAATTATAGGAATTGGTTCAGCTAGTCCGGCAGAAGATGTAGTAGGCGAAAGTCCTATTCAAACCTTAGCCAATCTAGAATCTGATTTTGTGCAACAATTAATTGGTAGAGACATTAGGTGTTTCCATAAAATAATTGCAGAGGTTCAGCAACATTTTCATCACTTACCTGGAACACAAGCTGCATTAGATATTGCATTACACGACGCTTTTGGTAAATGGGCAGGAATTTCAGTTGCCGAATTTTATGGTATCCAATCGGGTCCGCTTAAAACATCTGTAACCATTGGAATCAAAAATACTGCTGAAACTTTAGCAGAAGCAGCCGATTATTTTTCGCAGGGGTTTGATGTATTTAAAATAAAAACCGGATTAGATATTGAAGAAGACATTGAAAGGGTCTTATTACTTCACGAAAAATATGGGAAGAAAATCAAAATTAGAGTAGATGCTAATCAAGGATATACATTGAGTAAACTTACCAGATTTATCAAAGCAACTGAAAATACTAGTCTTGAATTAATTGAACAGCCGCTGACTGTAGGTAAGGAGACCGACTTATTATTATTAGATCAATCCAAAAGAAATAGGCTTGCAGCAGACGAATCACTCCATAATGCAAAAGCAGCAATTGATTTAGCAAGTGTTAATCATCCATTTGGCATTTATAATATCAAACTGATGAAATGCGGTGGTATCATAGGCGCAAGAGAAATTGCCAATATTGCCAAACCCGCAGGAATCAACTTATTTTGGGGATGTAATGATGAAAGTATCATCAGCATAACTGCTGCATTGCATATTGCTTACAGCTGCCCCCATACTCGCTATCTAGATTTGGATGGAAGCTTTGACTTAGCTGAAGACATGGTTAAAGGAGGTTTTGAAATAAAAAACGGGTTGTTAATGTTAAATCAACAACCCGGATTTGGATACGAATGGATTTAATTGGTTACATGATTACTAGCGTAATCCTGCATTTTATATTCGTCTTTAAAATCTTGTAAGATCACACTAATATTTTTGTCTTTAGAACCAAAATTCATATAATCTTTTATCATTTCTAAAACATCATAATCAATATAAACCGTATTTGCTGCATTTATCACTACAGTGCAATTATTAGGTAAATGGGCAAGCGTTTGCTTAATAGCAGCTTTATTTAAAAAAGAAACTTCCTGGGCTAAATCAATATGGATTGTTTCTCCAGCATGGTGTTTCTCTTTTTTAAAGAAATAAGCCAACTTCATATTGCCCTTTAAAATAAAATAAATACTAACTACTAATCCAATACCTACTCCTTTTAATAAGTCAGTAAAAACAACAGCAATTACGGTAACTATAAAGGGAATAAACTGCTGCATCCCATTATGCCACATATGTTTAAAGGTTTTTACACTAGCCAGTTTTAATCCAATCATGATGAGGATCGCCGCTAAACTAGCCATCGGTATTTTATTTAATAATCCTGGTATTGCCAAAACAGCCAATAATAAAAATACCCCGTGAGCAATAGCGGCTAATTTAGTTTTTGCACCAGCATTAATATTGGCAGACGTTCTAACAATAACCGAAGTCATTGGTAAGCCCCCAATTAATCCGGCTAGCATATTACCTATTCCTTGAGCAGTCAATTCTTTATTGGCACTAGAAAATCTTTTCAATGGATCCATTTTATCGCCCGCTTCTAAACAAAGCAAGGTTTCAATACTAGCGACTATTGCAATGGTAATACCTACGATCCAAGCTTTCATATTTAGAAATCCTTCTACACTTGGAGCCGTAAATTGATTCGTAAATTCTGTAAATGAAGTGGCAATAGGTAAAAGCACTAAATGCTCATCTTTAACGACAAAATCAGGCAAAGCAACTGCAAATAATTCATTTAATAATATTCCTGCTACTACCGCAACCAATGCTCCCGGAATAGCTTTTATTTTTTTTAATGCGGGTACTTTATTGAAGGCAATAATTACTAAAATAGAAACCAAAGCAATAATTATTGAACCTGCATGAGCATAATTGAAAGAATGAATTAAATCAGCCAAATAGTTCTTATCATCAAAAATTGAGTAGTAAAAATAATCACCTTGATGATCTAGATCATATCCAATTGCATGTGGTAATTCTTTTTTGATGATTATGATTCCAATTGCCACCAGCATTCCTTCAATTACACTAGTAGGAAAATAACTAGATATACCTCCAGCCTTTGCCAGACCAAGTACTAACTGTATTAAACCAGCAATAACCACTGCCGATAAGAATGTTTGGTATCCTAAATCGGTGATTGCTACTAATATAATAGCAATCAATCCTGCTGCTGGTCCTGATACACTTACATTTGAGTTACTCATGTATCCTACTGCAATCCCACCAATCACCCCTGTAATAATTCCCGCAAAAGGGGGTGCCCCACTAGCTACTGCAATTCCTAAACACAGCGGTAGCGCAACTAAAAAAACGACCATTCCGGCCAGCATATCTGCCTTAAAATATTTTGTAGAAACTTTCATAATCTTATACAACTACTTCCATTAATTGATTTTTTTGTACTGGCTGAGTGGTCAAATTTTTAAAGAAATCGACTTCTCCGGTTTCTACATTATACATAGCACCCACAATACCAATCTCTCCTCTCGAGAAATAATCTTTAATAATTTCACTCTTATGTAAAATTTCTTCCATGCTATTTTCTACATTGGCATAAGCAACATTGTCTTTAAAGCAATGCTGGTCTTTACTTTTGAGCAAAGCCTTGCTAATTGCAGGTTTAATAGCACTCAACAGTCCGGTTATATGACCATCTTTTACATCTGCTTGGGCGCTTTTAATTGCCCCGCAGGCAGTATGACCCAATACGACTAATACCTTAGACCCTACATATTTAACAGCATATTCTAAGCTACCTAAAATACTTTCATTCACAATATTTCCAGCAACTCTAATACTGAATAAATCACCTAATCCTTGATCAAAAATTAACTCGGCAGAAGTCCTTGAATCCATGCAGCTTAACACTACTCCAAAAGGAAATTGTCCTTCACGAGTTTCATTAATCATTTCTAAATGATCGTGGTCTTTGCTCAAATTATTTACAAATCGATTATTACCTTCTACTAATAACTCATACGCTTTGGCAGGAGTTAAATTTTCTAAATATTCTTTTGAATGCTTTCTCATATTAATATAATTCAGGGGTATGCTCAAGATGGGCATCACCATTTCTACAACAAAAAAGTTTAAAATAATAGCCTTTGGGGGGCGGTTGAAAAATAAGCTAAGCTTTGTTTGGAGGGGGAACTAACAATTCTCCATGGTAATCCTGATAACTTACCTGATGTAAATGCATACCATGTGATAAAGTAGAAAAGTGAAAAGCTACAGTTGAAACCGAATGATGAATGAACTCCTCTACTAATCCATTACAGTTATGGGGCTTTTCTTCAGATGTATTGTTGAGTGGTTTGGCTGCATCTTCTTCACCACCACTGTCTATAGGCGATTCTATTCCTGTTAAATGATCCTGACTAAACTGATTGGCCATAACAAATGGCGCACTCATTGTAAGCCAAACCAATGCCAGCACAAAGAAGCAAGCATTCAGCTTTTGAAAAAAATCATTAATTGTTCCCGTTTTACGCATATAATACAACCTATGGTTGTAAGCGTAAAAGTAGGATAAAACAACTAGAAGTTATAACTAGGAATAATTTTAATAAAAATTTATCAAGGTTTTAACCAAGCATTTCTTTTATACCACTCAATGGTATGAGCGATTCCTTTTTGTAAAGGATAATCAGGAGTAAAACCGAGTCCTTTTAAAACAGTTGCATCTACTCCCCAGTTGGGTGCCTGAAATTCTTTCAGGCGCTCTTTATTTAGCACAGGTGTTACTCCCCTTAAATTGCCAATCCACTCACTAATATGGGCCGCCGCTTTTGCTATTGGAACGGGAACAACTATTGGAAGCGTTTTCTTACCTAATACCCCTTTTACCAAATTATTAAATTCCTTTGCTGTGTAATTAAAAGTATCGCTCAACAGGATATTTTTTGCAATAATAGGCTGGTCAATACTTAAGAAAACAGCTTTACACACATCTGCCACATGAATAAAACTGAGTTGCTGTTGGGTATTCCCAATGTATAACTCTAAGTGTTGATTTAAAGATTGAATCAGTACCAGTAAATCTTTTTCTCTTGGTCCATATACTGTTGTAGGATGAACAATTACATAAGGGAATTGATTTTTAGTGGCCAACATTTGCTCTGCAGCTAATTTACTTTTCCCATATGCAGTAATAGGGGCTTGTAAATTAGTTTCCGCTACTGGTGTACTGCCCTCACCTGGTCCATAAGAAGCTAAGCTGCTTAAAAAAATAAAGCGTTCAGGAACCATTGATAGTTCAATCAACGAATCAACCAATCTTTCGGTATTATGTAAATTAACTTTATAATACTCATCTAATACCCTGCTTTTCGTTAGTCCAGCAGAATGAACAACTACATCAAAGGGACCAAATGCAGCAGCATTTTTTTGTAGCTGATTTTGTAGTTTCTCTTTATTTGAAAAATCCATTTCAAATAAATGTAAATCTGGATGATTCAAATAACCCTTACTACTGGAAGACCTAATTCCTGCAAAAGTTCGATAGCCCCTATTTAAGGCTTCCTCTACCAAAAAGCTACCAATGAATCCACTGGCGCCCGTTATCAGTATGTTTTTCATTAAAATGCTGATTATAGTTGCTTAATAAAACAACGTCTCCGCTTATGTTGTCTGGCATCAAAATGCTGCCAGGTACTTTGCACTTTGGTGTTTTCTTCTAACTCAGGATTACTTTCTGCAAATTTAATTCCAGCTTTTGCATAGTTCTTATTAAACTCTCTTAATACTATAGCATTTACTCCTTTACCCTGCAGACTTTTATCAATTCCAATTAATAATAAATCAACTTCATCGTTTTGCTTAAGCGCTTTTAGCAAATGAATAAACCCAAATGGAAATAAGGAACCATTTGCTTTTTGTAAAGCCTTTGAAAGTGAAGGCATCGAAATTCCAAAGCCTACTAATTTATTTTGTTCATTGGCAATTAGGGTAATAAATTCTACCCTAATCATAGAGAAATACATTTTTACGTAATAATCAATTTGGCGTTGGGATAATTCTACTACACCGTATAACTCAGCATAGGTTTCATTAACCAATTGAAATACTTCTTTTGCATAAGGCTTTAAGTCTTTGGTAGACTTCATTGGAACTACATGCAACTTAAATCTACGTTCAACCAGGTTGGCTATTTTTAAAATATTCTCTGGTAATTCATTAGGAACATTAATCCGATACTCAACCCAATCTACCGCTTTTCCATATCCTAACTGCTCCATGAATGTTGGATAATAAGGATAATTATAAATTGTAGCCATGGTTCCCCTTTCTTCAAATCCTTCTATCAACATGCCCTCATAATCCAAATCGGTAAAACCTAAAGGACCATGCACCGCAGTACATTCCAATTCTTTCGCCCAACTTTCTACTTGCTTTAATAATTCACTGGCAACATTAATGTCTTCAATAAAATCAATCCATCCAAAACGCAAATAATTATTTTTCCAGCGGGCTACATATTTTTTATTGTAGATGGCTGCAACTCTTCCTACCACTACTCCATTCTGAAAAGCAAGCCAGTAGCGAGCTTCACAAAAATCGAAAGCTGGATTTTTTTTTGGGTTGAGCGTAGCCGCCTCATCAAAACGAAGCTTAGGTATATTATAGGGGTTGTTTTTATACAACGCATACGGAAAGTCTAGAAAAGCATTCATCTGCTTTTTACCAGTTACTTCTTGAATGGTAATAGCCATAATGGAAGTGGTATTATGCTACAGATACGTGTCTTGCAATATTTAGCTCATTAGCAACCAACTGCAATTTTTCTAATGCAGTATCTAATTGCTCCTTCGTATGTGTGGCCATGATAGACATTCTAATAAGCGATGAATCACTTTTAACTGCAGGGGAAACCACTGGATTTACAAAAACACCTTCTTCAAAAAGACGTTGCGTAAATTTAAAAGTGAGGAAATTATCTCTTATATAAATGGGAATGATTGGCGTTTCTGATGCACCCATTTCAAAACCAAGTTCTTGTAAAGCACTGACCATATATGCAGTGTTTTTCCAAAGTGCCTCTAATCTTTCTGGTTCGCGCTGTATAATTCTTAAAGCGGCTAATGCAGAAGCAGTTGCAGAAGGGGGCGTACTCGCACTGAAAATCATTGGACGTGCGGTATGCTTTAAAAAGTTGATCATTTCTTTACTTCCAGCAACATATCCTCCTAATGAAGCTAATGATTTACTAAAAGTTCCAACAATCAAATCAACCTCGTTGGTTAATCCAAAATGATCCGCAGTTCCTTTACCCAACTTACCTAAAACTCCTAGAGAATGGGCATCATCTACCATTACCAATGATTGGTATTTCTTAGCCAACTTAACAATTTCAGGCAACTTACAAATATCCCCTTCCATGCTAAATATGCCGTCTACTACTATCATTTTAATAGTATCTAATGGAACGGTACTGAGCTTTTGCTCAAGGTCCTGCATATCATTGTGTGCGTATTTCAAAATCTTAGAAAAAGACAATCGAGCTCCTTCAATAATAGAAGCATGATCTAACTCATCTAAAATAATTACTCCAGTTCTTCCAGTAATAGCCGAAACAGCACCTAAATTGGTTTGAAATCCTGTAGTAAACGTAAGTGCCGCCTCTTTTCCAATATGTTCAGCAAGCGCATTTTCTAATTCTACGTGTAAATTAGAAGTACCGTTTAAAAATCGAGAGCCAGAGCAACTACTACCATATTGGTCAATTGCATCCTTAGCTGCTTTTAATACTTCGGGATGATTGGTTAGTCCCATATAACTATTAGAACCAAACATTAATACTCTGTTTCCACCAATCATTACTTCAGTGTCATTGTTTTTCTCAATAGCACGGAAATAAGGATAAATACCTGCGCTTTTTAATTCGTCGGGGGTAGTAAAACTTCTAATTTTTTCCAGTAAACTCTCTTGAATCATTCTTTATACAATTTTGACAATTTTGAACTGAAACGCAGGTTTCGGTAGCAAAAAAATCTACTGAATAATTTTATTTATTCAGGTTGAAACATTTGCAAAGATATTAAATTACAATAAGTTAACAGTAAAACAATATTAATAACCTATCGATTTAATAGAAATTTACTAAAAATCCCATCAAAAAAGCTCAATTGATAAACAAAAACCCCTTTTTTTATCTAAAAACTTCAATAAAATGACCAAATTCCTTCTAATTTTAATGATTTTTTTAGGGTTAAATAGCCCCATTTTTTGCCAAAACCAAGTAATTCCATTATACAGATCAGCTATAAAAGGCTCCGAAAATTGGAATTGGGAAGAGGCAGAGAACACCAAAAATGATTGGGGTCTAAGGATAGTGTACAATGTTGCGAAACCTACCTTAACCGTTTTTAAACCCGAAGAAGGAAAAGCCAACGGCACTTCCATAATTATAGCCCCTGGTGGTGCTTTTCGTGCATTATCTATTGACAATGAAGGATATGATGTTGCCAAGTGGTTGGTTAAAAAAGGCATTACCTGCTTTGTATTAAAATACCGATTAATCAAGAGCAATACCACCGACCCTGTTACCGAAATGAATGCTATTTGGGGTAGCGAAAAATTTAACCAACAAAATATGGAGCTGATTCCATTAGCAATTGAAGATGGAAGAAATGCCATTGCTTATGTTCGCGAACATGCCAACGAATTTAAACTAGACCCTAACCGAGTTGGCATAATGGGTTTTTCTGCTGGTGGAACGGTAACAGCGGGAACAGCTTATGGTTACACCGAAGCCAATAAACCCAATTTTATAGCCCCTGTTTATGCATTTTTTCCTAAAGCATTACAAGGTAAACTTGAATCAAATGCACCGCCAGCATTTATCTTGGCCGCTTCTGACGACCAATTAGATTTAGCGAGTCATAGTGTTGATTTATACAATCAATGGTTGGCGAATAAGCAATCAGCCGAATTACATTTATATGCAAAAGGAGGGCATGGTTTTGGCATGAGTGCACAAAAACCAACCAATACCTGGATTGAGCGTTTTGCAGACTGGTTACAACTCAACAACTGGTTGTCTAAAAGCAGCTATGATCCTGCGTTAGCAGCTTACGAGAAAAAATCATTCGCATTTGCACCCGATAAAAATTTACCCTATAGAATTTTATACCCTGAAAATTATGATCGGAATAAAAAATATCCACTGATCTTAGTTTTACATGGCGGTGGTGAACGCGGGAACGATAATGAAAAACAATTAATTCATGGTTCCAAACTTTTTTTAACTCCAGCGAACAGAACCAATTATCCTGCTATTGTGGTGTTTCCTCAATGCCCCTCCAATTCTTATTGGGCCAATAGCACAATTGATAGAACAAAAAATCCGATTGAAAGAATATTTAATTACAAAGACACTTCTACTTGGCCATTAGCAGCATCAGCTGCATTGGTTAAAAAAATTGCAGACGAAGAGTCGGTAGATAAAGGACGTATTTATATCACTGGTTTATCAATGGGCGGTATGGGCACTTTTGAAGCTGTTTATAGAAACCCCAACTTATTTGCTGCAGCTGCACCCATTTGTGGAGGAGGCAACGATTCTTTATATAACAATAGTATTAAGAATACTGCTTTCCGGGTGTTTCATGGCGATGCAGATGTAGTAGTGAATGTAGACTTATCTAGAAAAATGGTGGCCCGTTTAAAAGAATTAAAAGTACCTGTGGAGTATATTGAATACCCTGGTGTAAATCATAATAGTTGGGATAATGCTTTTGCTGAACCAAGTTTTATGAGTTGGTTTTTTCAACATCAAATGGTACCAGACAAAAAAAGAAAAAAATAATTAGTGCAGTTTAATTAGATAAGGTTGAAGCAACCAACAGAATACGGTAATGATGATAATGCAAATAATATTCAACACAAACCCTGTTTTAATCATGTCTTTTATTTTAACATGACCACTAGCAAATACAATGGCATTGGGTGGTGTACCCATGGGCAACATACTGGCTACACTTGCACCCAATGTCATGGGTATACCTAATGACAAAGGATCCATTTTTAAAGCAAGCGCTACTGATGAAATTACAGGGGCCAATACTATTACTTGTGCCACATTGCTCATAACCTCACTCAAAAAAACAGAGAGGGTGGTAACTACCAAAATCATCAACAACAAATTACTTGAAGAGAATGATGCGATATAGCTACCAAGTTGTTGTAATAATTTGGCATCTTCCAAAGCCTTGGCCAATGCAATGCCTCCCCCAAACATCAATAATATTCCCCAGGCCATTTTACTAGTATCTTCCCATTCTAATAAGCGAGTTGCTGTTTCAGTTTTACCCGCTGAAACAATGAACAGTGCTAATCCACCAGCCATTGCAATAATAGCATCGTCTAATTGAATTGTCTTTTGAAAACCATTGATCAGGTCTTTAGTAATCCATAAAAAAACAGTGACAGAAAAAATAATAAGCACTCTTTTTTCGGGCAATGAAATATTGCCCAACTTAGCCAACTCTTCTTGAATAAATGCTTTACCCTCCATGCTATGACTAATATTATTGGGATACAGCCATTTAACCATTACCCAATAGAGTCCAAAAGTCATTACTACTGTTAAGGGCATAAACACCATCATCCAATCGGTAAATCCAATCGTATAATTAAATCGCTCGCTAATATGGGCTACATACGCCACATTCGGTGGCGTTCCTATAATAGTACCGAGTGCAAAATTGGATGCATAAGCTATTGACAACATTAATACTAAGGAGAAGTTTTTGATATTACCCTCTTTATTGTGATGCTTGGTAATCACATGAATAACTGAGCCCGCAATGGGAAGCATCATCATAGTGGTAGCGGTATTGCTTAGCCATAAACTTAAAAAGCAGGTGGCTATGATAAAGCCTAAAATAATTTGATTGCCATTGGTTCCTGTAATATTGATGATTCCTAATGCGATGCGTTTGTGCAGGTTCCATTTTTCTATTGCGAGTGCAATAAAAAAACCTCCCATGAATAAAAAGATAGTTGAATCGGAGTATGACTTGGTAACTTCTTTAATAGATGAAATACCCAACAATGGAAAAACCACTATTGGTACCAGTGCTACTACTGCTAATGGAGCCGCTTCTAATACCCACCAGGTAATCATTGCTAAAGCAACTGATAAAACCATTACCGATTTAGGTGCTAAAGAAAATGGATTGAAAAAATAAAATAGTAATGCAATAGCCAAACCAATTAGCATCGCAATCTCTTTCTTATATCGTTGATACAACATTTACCTAAGATATTAATTCTTCAGGCTTTCTGGTTGATAAATTACTCCGTCTTTCATTACCCACAATGGTTTTCTTAAGGCAGAGATAGAAACAGACGGGTCTCCTTCAAAAATAACAAGGTCGGCCAAATGCCCTGCTTTAATAAATCCAACCTTATTTTCTATCTGCATAGCTTTTGCATTTATACTAGTTGCCGCTTGCAGTACTTGCAATGGCTTCATGCCATAGTTCGCCATCAATTCCATTTCTAAAACATTCTCTCCATGCGGAAATACCCCTACGTCTCCACCCATTCCTATCGTTACTCCATTGTCCATAGCAATTTTAAATGCTTTTCTTTTTTGTGTTACTGCTTCGGGTTCGGGGTCTATTCCTTTTTTCCAACCCTTGTACTGGGTAACAGATTCTGTTGCAGCCAATGTTGGATAATAAACGACTCCTTTTTGTTTCATCAATGCTGCCGTTTCTGCATTTAACAAATCACCATGTTCAATAGTAACCACACCACCTAATATGGCTCTTTGCATGGCTTCATTGGTTTTAGCATGCGCCACCATAACCCTTCCGCTACTGCGGGTAACATCGTTCATTAATTTCAATTCTTCTAATGTAAAAGTGGGCATTGCTTCATCGTTTAATCCCCAGCGATAATCGGCATATACTTTAATAAGGTCAGCACCCTTACCAATTTGATCTCTCACTACTTTAATTAAATTATTTCCATCTGCCTCTTCTGCACCAATCATGATTTGTTGATCTAGGTCATAGCCTTTAGGACCATAGGAACCTGTTGCTACAATGGCTCTTCCTGCAACCAATAAACGAGGGCCTGGAATAATGCCATCATTAATGGCTTTTTTTATAGCCACATCTGCATATCCTGCACCTTCCGATCCCAAATCTCTCACTGTAGTAAAACCAGCTAACAATGTTTTCTTAACATGGACTGTAGCCCTTGCAGTTCTATATGCATCGGACTCTCTAGCAACTTGAGTGTCCCAATCTGTTATATTGTATGGATACAATAATATATGAGCATGTCCTTCTATAAGACCCGGTGTTAAAGTAGCGTTGGGATAGTTTATTACCATTGCATTTTTCGGAACTGCTAATTTTTCTTTAGGGCCTGCGGCAACAATGGTATTGCCTTCTACTATTACCGCCCAATTGATTTGCATATTTTCTCCATCAAATACTTTATTGGCAGTAATATAAAAAATGGAATTTTTATCCGCTGATTTTTGTGCTTGACCTATAGGGTGGATTAACAGAATAAAACTCATCAACAAAAGCAGGTTTGCTGTATGGCTAAGTATAGGATTGTTTGGTTTGGTTTGCATAGAACCAAATTACAACATTATTGTGCAAGAAATTGCCTGAACCAATGCCCTGAATGTTTTACCGTTCTTAGTTGGGTTTTAAAATCTACATGCACCAAACCAAATCTAGCATGATATCCCTCGGACCATTCAAAATTATCCATCAAAGTCCAAGCAAAATAACCAACAATATTTATTCCTTCGTTTTTTGCTTTTAGTAAAGCCCCTAAATATTGTTGAAAATATTGGATCCGATTCGTGTCGTTGATTGTTCCATGAATCAGCTTATCCTTATAAAATGCACCGTTTTCGGAAATGATTATTTTTTTAACGCCTTGATAAGCTGCAAACTGTTGAATAATATTATAAAAACTATTCGAGTTCACTTCCCAGCCCATATCAGTAGCTGGTACATTTCTAGTTTTAGCACTGATATCAGATGCCTGAATAATGGGTATCACTGCATTGTATTTTACCACTACTGGAAAATAATTTTGTACTCCAATAAAATCAAAATCAAACCGCATTTTTTCTGTGAACTTCCAAGCCTTATTATGTAAATACAGTTTATCCATCAATGCAAATCCATCAGAAGGATAACCCATCCCTAAGCTTGGTTCTATAAAAAGTCTATTTAGTAAAATATCAATTCGTCTAGCTGCATCTATGTCTTTTTTATTTTGTGTTGCTGGTATAATTTCACTACAAGAGAAGCTGGTTCCAATATTTGCATGGGGCACATTGGCTCGAATGATTCTTCCTCCTTCTGCCTGCGCCATCACTGCATTGTGAACGGCTGGCAAAAAATTACTAAGCCCTATTTTTCCTGGGGCATGCTTTCCAATCATATATCCCAAAGAAGTAAAACCCATGGGTTCATTTAATACAATCCAGTTTTTTACTTTGCTCCCATATTCTTGGGTGCATATTTGAACATACCTACTAAACCATTTAAGTAAATGCGTAGAAGTCCACCCACCTTCTTTTTCTAATGCTGCGGGTAAATCCCAATGATAAAGGGTAACATAAGGAATCAAATCTAAATTGAGACACTCATCAATTAAACGATGATAAAACTGAATCCCCTCTTGATTAATTTTTCCTGTCCCTAATGGTAAAATTCTACTCCAAGAAATAGAAAAACGAAATACTTTAAAGCCTAATGCTTTTACTAATAATAAGTCATCTTTATAACGATGATAAAAATCACAAGCAACGGTTGGTGTTGCACCTCCCTTTATTTTTCCTTGCTTGTTAGCAAATTGATCCCAAATGGAAGGTCCTCTTCCGTCTGTTTTATATGCACCCTCATTCTGCGCTGCTGCTATTACAACACCCCATAAAAAGTCATCCCCAAAATCACTTGCTTTTAAAATAGTTTCTTTACTCAATTAGCGGAATTTTAAAGAAAGGTGATTGAGTTCAAATGGATCTATTATTTCTTTTTGTTCTTGCAATGAAGCCGCTTCCTCCATTAGTTTTTCAACAATACTAGCAGTACTCCATTCTATTTCTAGTTTCTTTTGTGTGGTTACATTCAACCAATTTTCTATTTGCTTAGTAAAATCTGCTTTCAATGTTGAAACGATGGGTACCCCAAAATTTTGGAGTGCTGCAGCATTGCACAATTGCTCGTATTGTCCTTTTATAGGAACACAAAGCAATTTTTTATTCAAATAAAGCGCTTCCGCTGGTGTTTCAAAACCGGCACCTGTAATTACACCTGTTGCATTAATCATGCTTTGTGTAAATAATGCATTGTCAATTGGCATGTAAATGATATTACCTCGCTGATTAACTGTTTTCTCTTTTTTGCTAAATAAATGAAAGCTGCTAAATAAATGAAAGCGTTGAGAGGGCACTTGATTTAAGTAACTAGCTACCACTTCATCACTATAATGTGAAAGATAAACTGATATATGCCCCTGATTAGTAGGATTTGCAGCTAATATTTGCTCTTTTATAATAGGCGAATAAATGAAATTATCATACTGTTCAAAATGCAAACCAATATACTTACTTGCTGGTGCATACATATTCAAAACATACTCCCCAATACGGTCTTTGCTGATTGGCCTAGGGGTTAATTTACTTTTAAAACTCGCTTGATGTCCAAACCCAATAGATGGAACCCGTTTAATTTTACAAGCTATGGAAGTAATGCTTTCAAAATCATTTACCACTAAATCATATCGATCTACGGGCAACTCCCTTGCTTCTTTTATGATATTGAATAAGGACAATTCTTGGGCCATCTTCCAATAATCCAATCCACCTTTATTACCGTAAAACAAACTAAGTCCTTTACTTTGGTATTTTACAGGTAAGTCAACTTTTAAATTGCTGTTATTGCCACTCAAAAAAACATCTACTTGCCCATAGCGTTGCAAGTATGGAATTAATTCTTTTGCGCGTGCAATATGTCCATTGCCTGTAGCCTGAACAGCATAAAATATTTTCATGCTTGTAGTATTAAAGAGTTTAGAAACAAAGTCACTTCGTCTGTAATCACATTTAATGCGGGTTGCTTAGTCTGGTTTGGTTTTACTGAAATAGCATCATTGGCAAATGCCTTTGCATCGTATTGGTAAATAGACCATGCGTGATCCGCATATTCTAAAGCAGTTAAATTTTCAATCCAGTCTCCGCTATTCATGTATATCACTTTGCCCTCTGAAGTTTCTATTGTTCTTACTTGGGGTTGATGTATATGACCACATATTACATAATCATACTTTTTAGAAATGGCTAGCTCTGCAGCCGTTTGTTCAAAATTGCCAATCCATGATACTGCTTGTTTTACACTGTCTTTCACTTTTTTACTTAAACTCATTTTTTCCTTTCCCGCAATTCTTAGGAAATAGTTTATGAATCGGTTCAATAAAATGAGTAAGTCATAGCCATGTCCACCCAACTTTGCAAGTAGCTTTGCACTTCCTTTAGTAGTTGCGTCAAATACATCTCCGTGAAAAATCCAAGTCATTTTTCCATCAATCTCCATGACTACTTTATCTGTCAATTTAAAATTGCCTATTTCTACATCACTATATCTTCGCAACATTTCATCATGATTTCCAGTTATATAAATAACCCTTGTGCCATTGCTTACTAGGTTCATGATTTCTTTAATCACTTGCAAGTGGCTTGCAGGAAAATACCTTTTACTAAACTGCCAACCATCTATGATATCGCCGTTTAAGATTAATATTTGTGGAGTGATGCTTTTTAAGTAGTTAACTATTTCGGTTGCATGGCAACCATATGTTCCTAAATGCAAATCGCTGATTACTACTACGTTCACCAAGCGTTTTTCCATGGGTTATGTTTTCCAAATTTCCCATTTCAATATTACCTGCAGGTTAAGGAATCATTACCCTAAGGTTAAGTATAGACATAAAAAAAACTGTCCTTTTGAGACAGTTTTTTCACAAATTGGGGTATAAACTATTTAGAAGCAGCGGTTGGAATTCCATTGCTGGAAGGCGCAGAAGTTCCATTTACTGCAACGGGAATTGGCTTATTAGGTTCTTTGATTAACTCTGTCAATTTTACTTTTTCTTTTGCAGCCAAATTGTCTTCGTAAATTTTGATTAAACTTGGCAAATTAGGATCAGAGCTAAGCTTTTGATCTACATCTATTGCTTCGATGATCTCCTTTATTTTATTAATAGTATTGGTATCTGGCACACTAATAATACAGTCTAAGTTGGTCATTTCATCGTTCTCAAAACGGTAGGTATATACCCTTCCTGAAATTTGACAACCTTGCTTTACTTGAACCTTTCCAGTACAAAAAATATTGCCGCTAAATTTTCCTGAAAGCACTAATTCAGAACAAATAAGGTCTCCGTTAAAAACAGAGTTAGACTCTAAAATTACCTTTTGCTTCGATAAAAGTGTTCCGTTAATACTGCTTTCAATCTTTAATGAATGTTTGGTCTTAAAATGACCTTCCATAAAAACCCCATCGGGTAAGGTAATCAATACCTGGCTTTGATCTATCATAATACTTTATTTTAAGGGTTTCGGGGGTACTGTAAAGTTAAACAAGATTTAGTAATTATATACAACATCTTAATAATTTATACATTTTAGTTATATAGGGAGGAATGGTATAGATAAATCGGTAAATCAAGATTTTTATTTGAAACTGGCTTAACTTACCATCAAGTCAATTGATCATTTCTATGAAGAATAAAAATCGTTTGAAGGCTGGTATACTTGTTTCATTAACGGCTGTTCTAGTATTCTTAATTGTATCCTATTTGTACAAGAAAAATTTGAATGCCCACAATACCTTATCAACAGAAGAAAAAGCTGCAGGATGGCGTTTATTATTCGACGGAAAAACCACCAATGGCTGGCATATGTTTAGTAAACCCTCCATGAAACACGCTTGGAAAGCTGAAAACGGAGCATTAACTACTGCCAGTTCTGATACATCCGGCACTCATGGGGACATTGTGACTGATGAAGTATTTGAAAACTATGAGTTGGTATTTGATTGGAAAATTGCGCGTGAAGGAAATAGCGGCGTGTTTATTAATGTGCAAGATGATACCAGCTATATGGCTACCTGGGCCACTGGCCCTGAATACCAACTATTAGACAACCCCAATATGCAGCCTGGCTACCTCGATGGTGGAAAAAAGGGGGCTGGCGCACTCTACGGTTTAGCTCCCCTTACAAACCCTGTTGAACCAAAACCTGCAGGGGAATGGAATACCAGTAGAATGATGCAAGTAAATGGAAAAATCAGTTTTTGGCTGAATGGGATCATGACCGCTGAAGAACAAATTGGCTCTGAGCGTTGGAAGGGCTTGGTAGCAAATAGCAAAGCTGCTATATTTCCCGATTTTAGCAAATCAACAAAAGGTCATATTGGTTTACAAGATTGGGCAAAAGGTGTATCTTTTAGAAATATTAAAATTAGAATCATTCAATAATTATTACCATGTTATACGCTAAGAATCTTCGATTGATTGCAGCAGCTGGTTTGATGGGAACTGCCCTTTTCTGTGCTTCACCAAACGCGCTTGGGCAGAAAACCGATATTGGCAAGCTCTCTTCGGGTGGGAAACTAAAACCAGTTCAGGCCAATATGGACATTCGTAAGTATATCCTCAACTTAGACGTAGACATTGCCAATAAATTCATCAAAGGAAATACGACTGTAAACCTTCAATTAAAAAATGAGGCTGATACTATTCTGTTAGATTTTATTCAGCACTATAATATTGAATCCATCAAAGTGGATGGAAAAACAGTTTCCTTTGATCATAAGGAAGAAAAAATTTTTATTAAAGGAACTGGGGGTGATGGGGTTAAACCATTTTCGACCAACAACCAATTTCCTGCTGGAAATCATTCCATATTCATCGCTTATGGAGGCAACCCTCCTGAAGCAGTAAGACCTCCTTGGCTAGGCGGTTTTACTTGGTCAAAAGACCGCTCTGGTAATGATTGGGTTTCTATTAATATTCAAAAAGAAGGGGGCAGAATGTATTTCCCTTGCAAAGACCATCCTAGTGATGAACCAAATGAAGGGGTTGAAATGAATATCACTATACCTGCCGGCTTATCGGTTGCGGGTCCTGGCTTATTACAAAAAACTGTTACCAAAAAAAATAAGTCTACCTATTCTTGGAAGACCAATTATACCATCAGCAATTATTGCATACTATTTAATATTGGAAAGTATCGGGTTTTTAAAGACAGCTATACTACTATTAATAATAATATTGTTCCTATTGAATATTATATTTTAGAAGAAGATTCGGCCCAAGCGAAAAGAGTAATTGAAGCAAAAAAACGCGATAGCAAAATTTTAGAAAAATACTTTGGTGAATACCCTTGGTACAAAGAAAAAATTGGCATTGCCGCTGTTCCTAACTCTGGCATGGAACACCAGACCATGATTACTTTCGACAATAAATTTATTTTCACCACAATTGGTGGGCAAGATTACTCAGGCAACCTGTTTCATGAATATGCGCACGAATGGTGGGCCAATAAAGTAACCAATAGAGATTGGGCGCATATGTGGATTCAGGAAGGGATAGGAACCTATGCAGAAGCGTTGGCCATGTATGAATTGGGGGGGCAGGAAGAATACAATAAAATTATTGCAGCGCACAAAAGAGGAATTCGTTTTAGAAAACCATTGGTGGGCGGAGAAGAATTATCAGAAGATGAAACCTATGCTGGTAGCGATATTTATACAAAGGGTTCTTTCTTCATGCACAGCTTGCGTTATGTTTTAGGCGACGAATTATTTTTGAAAACATTGAAGCAGTTGGCAACAGACCCTGCTTATACATATGACAATACTGTTACTACTACTGATGTAGAACAATTATTTAGTAAAGCAGCTGGTTATTCGTTAAAACCTTTTTTTGATTTTCATTTAAGAACTACACAACTAATTGAAGTATCTATTAAAGAAACTGGCTACCAGCAATACCAAATTAAACCATTGAACTACTTTATGGATTTGCCTTTTGAAATTACCCTTAATGGTAAAGCCACTCGAATGATATTGGGTAAAGATGGCATAACTGTAAAAAGCAATTCAATTCCAATGGTTGATGCGGCGGGTTATTATTTAAAGAAACTGGTTATTCAATAATTGTTCCTTTATTTATAAATAGCTGTTTTTGACTCTTTAATTGTTTCATAGTAAAAAAACACTTCCCCCTCAAAGCCGTTTGCTCTATTGAGTTGTATCATTTGTTGTAATAAAGTAGGATCAACCCTGTAGCCATCTCCTAATGAAGTGAGTACTCCAGGAAATACTCTTTTTTTGAGCGTTGTTGAAACTTGATTTGAAAGCTCTTTCAAAATTTTTTCATAAGCGGTTAAATTGTAGCGATACAATTGTGGAAGTATATAATCTGCATATCCACCGTTTATCCAAGCTGGCCAATCTTGTAGGTATTGCTCTTTACTCCAAGGATAAATACTAGGAGCCCAAGTTACCCAACAATTAGCCCTTTGTTTTTTTACTGCCTGATAAATATTTTTTCCAAAAGCACTCAATTGGTCGGCCTTCCATTGAATAAATGCAGGGTCTTTTTCATTTAATGGTGGCAATAAACCATTGTGCTGTTGTTTATAGAGATTTACTGAATAATCATCGTAGCCGCCTTCGCCAGGCATCGCTGGTAAACGATCATCCCCTTGTACTCCATCCACTGCATATCTTTTAACCACTTCAAGAATTAAATCAGTTAAAAAATTTTGTACTTCAGGATGCATTGCATTCCACCAATAAAATTCATTCTTCTTTAATAAGGATCCCTTTTTATTTCTTCCGGCCCAATGCGGATATCTTGCTAACCAATTATTTAATGAACTGTCTTTATAAGCATAGGCTGCACCAAATTCAAACCATGCATGCACCCTCAAGCCCGCTTTATGTCCTTCTTCTACATAAGCTTTAATTGGATCAAACCCTTTATAAATAGGGTCTTGCAAAATACCAATATGCTTTTTAAGGACTTCGCTTGGATACATGGTTAACCCATTATTCCAAACTACAACAAATATATCTGTGAGTCCATTGCGCTTACAATTGGCAACTGAAGCTTTTACATTTTCAGGTGTTAACATTGCATCACTTGCTACATTGGTGATCCATGTTCCCCTCATTTGAACCAATGGCGCTTCCTGCGAATAAACTATAAAACTGAAGCTACTTAAAAAACAGAATAAGATGATTCTTTTCATTTGCGTTGGATATTGGCTTTAAATTCCATGTAACGATTATATAAATGATGCGCTTGTATATAAGCCGATTGAGGACTCATAAAATGCGAAAATTCAAACGTGATTGCTTTATCGTACCCAGCTTTTGCTGCAGCTTCTAACTTAAGACGCAACTTGTCAAACTTGATGGGTAGAAATTTAATTGGCATGTCTCGATCAAAAGACTCAGCATTGGTCCAGCATGATAAGCCATATTTGTCGGCTAACTTTTTATTGATAGAAAAAAAATCGGTCAGCTCATGATAATCTATATGGCCGTCCTGAAAGGCAACCGCATCAATAGATTGATGGATCCCCTGAAATATTTCATCCCATTCTGCCTCATGTTCTTTTACCGAAACCGCATCCGATTTCGATAAATTTCCAGAAGCAGCCATAACAGCTTTTTTACCATCAATCCAAGGCGAAATAAAAACGGGAAGTTGATCGCTAATTCCTTTACACATATTACCCAAACTACTAAACGCCTCAATTGCTCCTTTGGTTTTACGACTTATTTCTGTACTTAAATACCAGCCACTAAATGCTTTCCGATGTCCGTATTTTTTCCAAACTTCTTCAATTACATATTTATTGGAATCTATTTCAACTTGCAAATCACCAGTATCCCAATATATGCCACTATCGTACAAACCAAAATAAAATTTCATTTGATACTTTTCTGCAAGTGTCAAGTATAAATCTACTAGGTCTATACTGGGTTGATAGCATCCATGAGCTTGAACAAGATAATCTGAATGATAAGTAATGAATTTTCTATACCCACATCTAATCATTATCACAGTGTCTATACCAGCAGCTTTCATGTATTGAAAATCTCTGTCCCATTCTTCTGCTCCCCAATTTTGATGAGGAATATCATGGCTTATTTCATCAATAAATGTTCCAGTAATCAGCATAATATTATTCTTTATCGTCTTCAATTTTTCTTAAGGGTACAAACCAACTTACCAAAAAAGCGGGGATAGTTGAAACCAATACCCAAAGAAAGAATTCTTTATATCCTAAAAAATCACTGAGGTAACCACTAACCATTGAGGGGATCATAAACCCAAGGTTCATGAGGCCTCCAGCAAATGCATAATGCGCCATTTTGTATTTTCCTGGCGCTATCTGTTGCATGATAAATAAAATCAATCCCACAAACCCAAAACCATATCCGAAATACTCTATTGCAACAGCCGCACTAATAATATATAAGCTAGTGGGTAACGCATAAGCCAAAAATGCGTATGCTAAAAACGGAACATTAAAGAAAGCACAAAGCACCATTAAAGTTTTTCTGGTAAGTCCTTTGTTTGAAGCATAGTATCCAGCTGCAATAGACCCCAGTACAAAAGCAATCGCTCCAAAAACACCATAAATCAAACCAATCTCTGATGTAGTTAAGCCCAATCCACCATCAGTTCTAGCTGCTTTAAAAAATAGCGGAGTAATTTTTATTGCCTGACCTTCTGCAAATCTGTATAAGACAATAAAAGCCAAGCCAAACCAAATATTCTTCTTTTGAAAGAAGGTAATGATCACTTCCTTTAATGTTGTAAAAGCTGCTGAAGCAGAATCAACTTTATTGGTTTCTCCTCCAGTAGGAAGCATTTTCATATTATAAAATCCCAAGAGCAACATGACTAATGCATACACCAATAATACAGCCATCCAAGCATTTGCAACACCATATATTTTTTCTAACTCACCAGCTAAATACACTAAAACCCCTCCAGATAAAACCTTGGCCATATTATAAAATGCCCCTTGCCAGCCAACATATTTTGCTTGATCTGCTTTGCTTAATTCATTTAAGTAGACCCCATCAGCAGCCATATCATGGGTTGCACCACTAAATGCAATAATGGCAAAAATGCCTATGGAGATACTAAAAAAATGAGAAGATTGTAAACTTATAGCAGCGAATGAAAACAAAATGCCTGTAAATAGTTGGGTGACATAAACAAAGAATTTTTTGGTTTTGAACATTTCTAAAAATGGTCCCCATAGCGGCTTTAAAGTCCATGGCAACATTATTAAAGAAGTCCAAAAAGCAATTTGAGCATCCCCTATGCCCATGTTTTTATAAAGGATAGCGCTTGCTGCGGAAAGCGCTACAAAAGGCAATCCCATTGCAAACCAAGTACTTGGAATCCAATAAATGGGTGATCTCTTAGGAGTTGTTTGGAGCATAATTAATTAAAAATATTAAAAACTATAATTCAATTTATAAAATTTTTAATTAAGTTAGCTAATCAATTTCAACTCCTTTTTTATGCCGCTCAATCTTACAATCATGAAAAGCTTATTCATCGGAATTACCTTTTTAGTTATCAATACCATGTCTTCCTGTGGAAAAAAATCAACCTCACCAAGTCCAGCTCCAAATCCAAACCCCAATCCAGTTCCGTTTTGGGACCCAAATGCCATGAGAGGGGTATGGGTAACCACCACAGCAAGCACTGCACTAGATAGCAGAAACAATATAAAGCAAATGATTAGCAACTGCAAAACTGCAGGTATCAATCATGTTTTTATTGTGGTATATAATAATGGTAGAACTATTTTTCCAAGTACCGTTATGCAAAACCTAAATGGTATTAGACAGCTAGAAAGGTTTGCAGGTAGAGATCCATTACAAGAATGTATTGAAGAAGGAAAAGCAGTTGGAATTAAAGTACATGCTTGGTTTGAATATGGGTTTGCCGCTTCCTTTTCAGCAAATGGTGGCTCTATTGTTGCTGCTAAACCAGATTGGGCAGCAAAAGATATAAACGGAAGACTAGTAGTAAAAAACGGCTTTGATTGGCTAAACGGATTACATCCTGAAGTGCAACAATTTATGATTGATTTATTTAAAGAAGTAGTTAGTAAATATGAAGTAGACGGAGTGCAAGGAGATGATAGATTACCAGCCATGCCACCAACTGGTGGTTATGACCCTTATACCGTTAACCTTTATAAATCAGAAAATGGTGGAGCAGAACCTCCACCTGCCTCCAATGATGCAGGCTGGTTAAGATGGAGAGCAAATAAGCTTAATCTATTTCTAAAAAGGCTTAGAACAGAAGTGAAAACCTTAAAACCTTCCATACAATTTACAATGTCCCCAAGCCCACATCCATTTGGGTATAACGAGTATTTACAAGATTGGCCAACTTGGGTTGATAGTGCTTGGGTTGATGCAGTAATCCCGCAAATTTATCGTTACAATATAACAGACTATGACAATTCTTTAAATCAACAAAGAGGTTTTTACAGAAACCCTGCGGTTCCATTTTATCCAGGTGTGTTGGTTAAGTCTGGAAGCACCATACAATCAGATGCATTAATGTCTCAGTTTATTCAAAGCAATAGAAATAGAGGGTATAAAGGAGAAGTTTTCTTCTTTTATGAGGGCTTAAAAGATAAATTAACTTGGTA
Source organism: Sediminibacterium sp. (assembly GCF_051860225.1). Taxonomy (GTDB): domain Bacteria; phylum Bacteroidota; class Bacteroidia; order Chitinophagales; family Chitinophagaceae; genus Sediminibacterium. Next base: position 749,977 of record NZ_JBHYEI010000001.1, on the reverse strand, counting down.
CCAAGGCCTTTACCCCTTTATTAAATAAACTATGAAAAAAACATTTATACTTTTTTCTTTATTGGGAATAGCTTCGCTAAGCAACGCTCAAAAAAAGAGCCGTTTTGTTAACCCCTTTTTAGGTACTGGAGGCCATGGACATGTTTATCCTGGTGCAACAGTTCCTTTCGGTATGGTTCAATTAAGCCCAGATAACGGGGATGAGGGATGGGATTGGTGCAGCGGCTATCATTACAGTAGCAATACCATTGCCGGCTTCAGTCATACGCATTTAAATGGGACAGGTATTGGTGATTGGTGTGATATATCTGTACTACCATTGGTTGATTCAATTGGTGCAAATCAATCGGTTATTAAACACTCTTTTAAACATAAAAATGAAAGCGCTTATCCAGGCTATTATGCAGTTAAATTAGATAACGGAATATTATGTGAGCTTACTGCTTCAGAAAGAACCGGATTTCATCAATACAGCTTTCCATCTAAAAATGCTTGGCTTCGTTTTGATATGGGATTTAAAATAAATTGGGATCAACCAACTGATGGATTAATCAAAATAATCAACGATTCAACCATCGGGGGCTATCGTTATTCTACGGGATGGGCCAAAAATCAACGAGTCTATTTCACCGCTGTGTTTTCCTCAAAAATAAAATCCTATCGATTTATTGACGCTACTGAAAACAATCGTGTTGGTCAAAGTAAGACCGTTAAATTACTTTTAGCCTTTGAATCTGCCAATCAAAAAATTACTGTTAAAACAGGAATTAGCAGTGTTAGTATTGAAAAAGCGGGTATTGCACTTACAGAAATTAACAATCAATCTTTTAATTCGATTGTTGCGAAAGCCGAAAATAAATGGGAAAAAGAGCTGAATAAAATTGAAATCAACACGAACGATAAAGCGTTTGCAACTAAGTTCTATACTGCACTATACAGAACTGCTTTGGCCCCTGTGATTTATTCTGATCAAGATGGAACCTATCAAAATCAGCAAGGACAAATCAATCAAATGCCAAATGGGAAAAAGCGGTACACCATATTTTCTCTTTGGGACACATTTAGGGCTTTAAATCCCTTATTTACTATTACCCAACCAATATTAGTGCCGGAACTCATTAATAGTATGTTGCAGTTTTATAAAGAAAATGGATTGCTTCCCGTTTGGGATATTAGTACATGGGAAGCAAATACAATGACAGGATATCATGCAATCCCTGTTATAGCTGATGCCATTTTAAAAGATATCAAAGGCTTTAATGTTGATACTGCTTATGCTGCAATGTTGAAGTCTGCTCATCAACAACAAAGAGGTACTCAAGACTATATTAAGCATGGATACCTACCACAAGACAAACATGGTTGGAGTGTAACAATTACATTAGAATATTCATATGATGATTGGTGTATTGCACAGGTAGCCAAAAAATTAGGTAAGACAAACGACTATGATTTATTGATGCAAAGAGCAAAATCTTATCAAAATTTATTTGATAAAGCAACAGGCTTTATGCGTGCCAAAAACAGTCAAGGAAAATTTATAGAACCGTTTGACCCACTTCTATCGGAACATGGATTTGAAGGTCAATATATAGAAGGAACTGCTTGGCAACACAGCTTTTTTGTTCCTCATGATATCAATGGATTAGCAGGATTATATGGAGGCAAAGAAAAACTAGTCAATAAACTAGACTCTTTATTTAGTGCCCCTTCTATCTTACACGGCGAAAATGCTTCAGCAGATGTTTCTGGATTAATTGGACAATATGCTCATGGAAATGAACCCAGCCATCATATCATTTACATGTATAGTGCATTAGGGTATCCCGACAAGGCAGCAAGATGGATTAAAGCGGTTGCAGATAGTTTTTATAAAACAGGACCTGATGGATTAATTGGGAATGATGATTGTGGTCAAATGAGTGCTTGGTATATATTTAGCAGTTTAGGCTTATATCCCATGAACCCAGCTTCTGGTGAATACGTTTTTGGCTTCCCATTGATAAAAAATGCTAGTATCAACTTGGCGAACAATAAAAAACTAACTGTCAAAGTAGTACAAAAATCGAATAGTCGAGAAGCATATATCAGAGCGGTATTATGGAATGGGAAAAAACTAAATCGGCATTTTATTAAACATAGTGAAATCATACATGGAGGCACACTCACTTACATTATAAATTAAAGCAGGCATCTATGAAACCATAGTGCCTGCTTACTGTTAAACTTAACAACCAAAACTCAACTAAACTAGTTCCAGCCTGGATTCTGTGTCAGATTTGGATTATTATCTATCTCTGATTGTGGAATTGGCCACAACTTATACTTAGGATTACTATTGTTTCTTATTTGATTTCTGAATCTGATTCGCTGGTTAATACTAGCAGAATAATCAGGAATATTATCTGCATCAAAACTTGGTCTGGCAGCAGGTGTAGCCGGATTCAATGTAATTCCGACAACTGGACCACTATTTGCTTTAGCATAAATATCCCATCTTCTTAAGTCGAATAGGCGCAACCCCTCACCTGCAAATTCAACTGCTCTTTCTCTTCTTATTAAAGTACGCATAGCAGCTTGACTTCCTAAAACTGCTGCTGGCTGTCCCGCTCTTGCTCTTACTTGATTGATAGCAGTTAACACCGTTGCATCTACTTCATTCAACTCTGTTTTAGCTTCAGCATAAGTCAATAAGATATCAGCATAGCGCATTAAAATAAATCCAACACGAGATTCAAAAGTATACTGTGTAGAGTCATTGTATTTATTCCAAACATAACCAACACCTCCAATATTGCCCGTTGCACTAACTTGCCACTGAATACCTGCAGCTTGTGCACCAATCCAATCGTTATTTGTATTAACATTATCATAGTTGTTGGTGTTCCAATTAAACTTCCTACGAACATTAGAGTATATATTGAAAATGGTTCGCTCTCTCAAATTATTGTAAGGTAATGCCGGTGTTTTAGATGCAAAGTGAACCATAGTATCACCTGGCATATAAATACTCCACTTCAATCTGTTGTCTCTATTTAATCTTGGATTAGCGGGATCATAGACTGCTGAAACATCAATACGCTGACCATCTTTTCCTTCAAATTGATCAACTAGATTTTGAGATGGGAATAAGCTACTCTGAGAGTTGGTTACTTGACGAGGAACACCAATTACTGCCATCCAGTTTTGTGGTTCATTTACGTCAGTTGGATATGTTTGTGCAAACATAATTTCTCGGGCAGCATTAGCTGTTTGACCATTTAACATAAACAAATCGGTATAACGAGGATTAAGACCATATTGTCCACCATCAATAATTGTTTTTGCTGAATTAGCAGCTGTTCTAAAATCTTTAACTAGCAACGCAATTTTTGCTTTTAAACCCAAAGCAACCCCTTTATTAACTCTTCCAATTGTTTGAACAGGAGAAGTACCTGCAGCTTCAAAAGCAGCAATCGCCTCATCTAAATCTTTATACATATCTGCAACAATTGTTGCTACAGGAGTACGCTGCGCTTTTAAAATTTCTTCTACAGTTGGCATGGCTCTATAATAAGGAACATCACCAAACCAGGTCATTAAATGAAAATAACCCCAAGCTCGTAAAACCAATGCTTCCGCTTTGATTCTATTAAAAACTACTGGAGTTACGTTTGCCTTACCGTTTTCCATACCAACAATTTGTTGATTAGCGCGCTGAACCAATTTATATGCCTGATTCCAAGCTGATATACAAATGGCATTATTAACTAAGAATGGACCTCCGTCTCCCATTGCAATTAAATCTTCTGCATTTCCTCCACGCTTAATAGCCATATCTGTACTAGATTCAATAGCAAAATGCATGGGAGTATTGTTGGCAATAACCCACATGGCAGATGCATAGGTACCTACTAGCCCTTGTTCCATTTCTGCCTGATTAGATAAAAAAGTAGAAGAAGAAGATGCATCAAGCGGTTTTCTATCTAAAAATTTATTACAACTACTGATAGCAAATGCGGCTAAAAGCGTTGGTATAATAAAATATTTTTTCATTGTATTCAATTTATTGAGTTCAATTAAAAGTTAACATTAACACCTGCGGTATAAGTGCGCATTAAAGGATAAAACTCAGCGTTCGCATTATTTATTTCAGGATCAAAACCTTTCCATGCTTTAGAGATGGTAATTAAGTTAGATGCACTAACAAAAACACGAAGTGATTTGATTTTTACCTTATTTAATAACGCTTGTGGTAAAGTGTATCCAAGGTTAATATTTTTTATTCTGAAATAGGCCGCACTTCTAATCCATTGAGAACTCAAAAGATAGTTGTTGCCTCCAGAACCAGATGGTAACAAACGAGGAAAAGTTGCATTTTGATTATCAGGTCTCCAATAATCTTTATGAATGTCTAATAATGAAGCTGCAAAATCAGCACTTGCAAAAGGAACTGCCCCTGTTCCACTTAAAAAGTTATTACGCTGTCCAACTCCCTGTCCAAAAATATTCAAATCAAAATTCTTGTAAGTAAGATTGATATTGATACTGTACTCGTATCTAGGAAATGCATTTCCAATAAATGTTCTATCAAAGTTATCAACTCTTCCATCTGGCTTTCCGTCTGGTCCACTGATATCTTTGTATTTCATATCCCCAGGTTTAGGTCCGTTTGCAGTAGTTGGACTCCATGGAATTCCAAATTGAATTGGTGCAGATTTAATATCATTTGAATCACTAAAGAATCCATTGGCTATGTAACCAAAATAAGAACCTAGTGCCTGACCAGGAGCTGTTCTAATTCCATCTCCAATAAATGGAGTACCAGGAACTAAGTTCAAGACATTATTTTTAACATCGGAAATCATTGCAGTTACATCTAAACCCAACTTACCTATTTTATTCTTGTAGTTCACTGTAAATTCCCAACCCTTATTTTCCATATTACCCGCATTCACAAATGGATTACCCAATCCTCCTGCAGATTGTGGCAATGTTCTTTGCAACAACATGTTTTTTAGTGTCTTAACATAGTAATCTGCTGTTACAGTGAAATGCTTGCCTAATGAAAGGTCTAAACCAACGTTCCATTGCTTTGAAGTTTCCCAGCTTAAATCTGGATTGGCAAATTGTAATAACGCAACGCCCAAAGTTGTTACGTTTCCGAAATAAGCGTTTGTACCGTTATTAGGATTGTTATAATTAGATTGAGCATAGAACGCATCATATGCGTAATTGTTACCAATATTCTGATTACCATTACCTCCAAATGAACCTCTTAATTTGCCAAAAGTCACTACATTAGAAATACTTTTGAAGAAGGATTCTTTACTAAAAATCCATCCTGCAGAAACTGCGCCAAAATTACCCCACTGCTTATTTCTTGCCTGAGAAAAACGAGAAGTACCATCCCTTCTTCCGTTTAATTCAAAGTAATACTTATCATCGAAGCTATAGTTAATTCTTGCAAAGAAGCCAGCCAATGCCAATTCTGACGCACCAGCATTATTATCTCTTACACCACTTCCCAAGTTTAAGAAAGGCTGATTAGGATTCACAAAACCTGTTCTAGATGCACCAAAGAAATAATTCGTAAATAACTCTGATTGACCACCCGCTAAAACTTTGATTAAATGATTACCAAAACGTTTAGTATAAGTTGCTTGGCCTAAATAAGTTTTATACACATTATTGGTATACGATTCTGATAGCGTTGTAGTACCAGGCCAAGTGCCCACAAAAGTATATCCACCTGTTGCAATATTTGGCTGGAATATATCTGCATTCTTTACAAATGTCTTTGTGTAAGGATTTGAAACTTGTCTACCCCAATATGCCTCAATTTCTAAGCCACTAATGGGTTTGTAGTTAAATCCAAAACGAGTAAGCATAGTGCTTCCATTTACTACTGCGGTTCCTGCAGCTTCTGCCATAGCCAATGGATTTCGATTATTTGATTGAGCTGCATTCCCATACATGCCTGGACCAAATCTACCACCACCAATCGCAGGAAGACCAATTGCTTGACGAATAATAAATTCAGCACTTCCTGTTGATGGATTTACTGTTCTATTACTATTGTACCCAAAAACCCCAATCAAAGACAACTTATCATTGATTTTAAATTCAGGGTTAATACGAATATCATACTTCTCAAAACTGCTATTTGGGATTAATCCTTCCTGTTTTAAATAAGAGAATGAAGAAAACAAATTAATCTTATCGGTAGATGTAGAAAGTTGAACGTTATGGTTCTGCATCATTCCAGAATTAGTAAATAATTCTTTAATCCAATCGGTATCAATTACATCTAAATTATTAGCTGGAGTAGTTCTGTAACGATCAATTAAAGCCTGTGGAAATACGGATGCATTTGGATTTCCAGTACGATTTTTTTCGGCTTCATTACTTAATAACATGTGATCAATAGCACTTACTCTATTAGGAATTGAAGTGGCTTGTTGTTTTGTTACAAAAGCATTATAATTTACTTGTAAACCTTTTTCAGTAGCTCTTTTGGTTTTTACAAGAATTACTCCCGCTGATGCTCGGTTACCATAAATAGCAGTTGAAGCAGCATCTTTTAATAAAGTGATGCTTTCAATAGCATTAGGATCAATTTGATCTAATGAACCCACAGCTAAACCATCCACAATAATTAAAGGGGCATTACTTCCAGAAATAGAACCCTGTCCTCTTACTACTATACTTGCTCCATCTGCGCCTGGTCTACCCGATTGTTGTTGAACGGTTACACCGGGGGCTAAACCTTGTAAAGCTTGACTGGTACTTGATACTTGACGCTTGTTTAAAGCACTATTGTTTAATGTAACCAATGATCCAGTTAAGCTGGCTTTTTTCTGAGAGCCATAACCAACCACGACCACTTCACCGATATCTCCAACAGTTACTTGCAACACTACATCTAAAGTATTGCCTGTTACTTTTAACTCCTGTGTTGCGAAGCCAACACCAGAAAACACAAGTGTAGCTCCTGTATTCACTGATACAGCATACGCACCGTTAGAATTAGTTGTAGTGCCTTTCTTTGATCCTTTTACCATTACTGAAATACCTTCGGCAGGCTTTCCAGAACTGGCGCTGGTTACTCTTCCCGCAACATTCATTTGTTGCGCTACTGCACTGCTCAAGATCAATAGCAGAAAACAGCACAAGAGTGATAGTTTTTTCATAAGCAAACGTTTTGTTTTGTTAGTATGTAGATTTAAATTTTCCATTGTGATCAACTTGTATCAAGTCGAAAGGCTGAATAGTAACATTTAATAGTTGAGCAAATTGAATCCTAGTAAGCGGCTGGTCTATTTTAAAATTGCCAAACTTCCATTGCTCCCACTTTTCTTTTATTTGAGCTGTTAAAACATCTTTATTTGATAGATTCCAGGTTGATTCTTTTTTATTGGGCTTATACTTTTTTGCTAACTCAAGAATAATATCAACTGCTTCAGGTAAGTATAAATTAGATTCCTGATTTTTTTGAATCTCACAGTATTCAGCAATATCATTTACAAGTTCAGTACGATTGACTAAAGAGTCCGGATGAAAAAGCGTTCTATTGGCCCAGTTGTACGGTACACCTTGTCCTCTTAAAATACCGGTTGCGCCTATTTTTTGAGCAGCAACAAAATGAGGATGATCAATTGGCACATCAAAATAGGGCATGATATATGCCCTACTATCAAGTAAAGCAGTTTGTACTTTTCTCACTGAAATTTTTTGAGCAGGTAAATTTTGTTGAACAGTAATTGCAGCTAAGGTTCCTGCGGCTTGTCCAATCAATAATGCAATTGCTTGTAAACGAGTAGTTCCATTCACCACATTAGAAACACTGATGCTCTTTTCAGCAATAATTAATCCCTTTGTGTTTTGCGGTATTAATGAACCCAGCGGAAGATTAAAAGAGGGTACAGGATAAAAGTCTAAATGCTGAGGAGCTTTGGGATTTTTTTTGTGATGATGATCAATTGGATAATCTCCAACGGCAATACCTGTTCTGTATAAGGGTGTAGGTGCAGTAAAAGGCTTTGCAATATGCCTTACATCAAATCTAACCAACCCTTTTACTCTTCTGCTTTCTCTATGGTATGGAATTAGTGGTAAGCGATCTTTAGTTGGATATTCATCGTCGGCTAATCCTAAATGTTTAAACCCTAATTGATGTTGAATAAAATAAATAAATCGCAGTGTTTGTTCTTTAGCTTTTATCAATTCTTTTTCTCTTTCTACTTCAGACAGTTCTACTACATTCAAATAAATATCGTTTCCATTGCCTGGCCAATTAATCATGTATTTTTGGTTGGGCAGTTTACCATAGTTCAGCATTTTTTGTGCATCTACATTAGGTTTGGGTCTTGTTTTATTAAAATAATAATCTGTACAAGCCCCATCAAATTCAGCAGGATCATAGTTTGCAGGTTTTGCAATAGTACAATCCTTACCCATTCCATAATCTTTTAAAATAGCCACATAGGTAATATCTTGTACGATATCATTCGTTTCTGAAACATGTACATCTTCTCCAGTTTCAGCACTTGCTTCCATCCCTAAACTGTAAGGAATACCCGCACTCGCCATTACATCCCCAAGCTCTGTTGCATCAATTACCTGCTTTGCATAAATGGTAATTATTTTTTTACTAGGCTTGTGTAAAAAAGTTGCACCCGTGATGACACCATTTTGTTTGATTACTTTTAAAAATTGAAATTGGTACTTAATAGAAAGCCCCTTGGTTTGAAGTACCATCGATTTAAAAATACTATCTCCTACATGGGGTTCAAACTGAGTATTACTTACCCATCCCGTAGCCACTTTAGATGGACCACCATATACTTTATATAATGCATTTCTAAATTCCCCAAATAATCCAGAGGGCAAATTGTGATTACCGTCAAAAGCACATACCCCTGCAGCAGTTATCATTCCACCCAACCATGTGGTTGGTTCTGCAATAATGGTATTAACTCCCATTCTTGCCGACTGTAATCCAGCTGCAATTCCACTAGCACTTGCACCTACAACTAATACATCAGTCTTTAAATTAGTTTGAGCTTGTGTTGTTACAACAAAAAGCAGACAGACTAAATGATAAAAATGTTTTTTCACAATAATTAATTTAAATAGCTTCAAATGTTTTATAAACCTGATACAAGGCCCTTGGAATATGAAAGCACCCCTTCCATTTTCCGCCTTTTAATGGCAACAATACTTCGCCTCTTCTATTTAAATAACCAAACCATTCACCGTATTCTTCATCTTTAAATTTATTCCAAGTGTATTCATGCACTTTTTCAAACCAGCGTAAACAATTTTCATCTCCAGTTAAAGCGTAACCCTTAGCTAAGGCAACCAAGGCTTCTACATGAACCCACCATAATTTCTGGTCCCATTCTAATTGTTGCGGAGGACAACCTTTCAGATCCAAAAAATAAAAAATTCCCTCATATTCCTTATCCCATCCATATTCAAGCGTATGCAACATAATATCTTTTGCTTTTTGAATCAGCTTCTCATCATTGATTCGTTTACCCAAATCCATGATAAACCACATGGCTTCAATAGCATGTCCTGGATTGAGTAATCTTCCTTCGAAACTGTCACAAAAAGATCCATCTTCATTTACATTTTCTAAAACCAATCCTAAATCAGGATGATAAAAAACATCCATTACTTCATGAATAATTGAGGGAATAAATTCATCCACTTTTTCTTTACCCAAAATATGTTCTAACTCTAGGGAAAGATTGCAAAGTATCATTGGAAGGCTAAAATTTTTCAACGACCTAGTTCCAGGATAACTCTTATTATATAGCCCCTTTGTATTGTTTCTCCTTTTTATGATATTATTAAAAGTATCTAATGCAATCTGCTTATACTCATCTGTTGGCATTGCTTTATCTAGTGAAGCAAAAGCCATAGTAGCAAAACAATCGCTAAAAATATTATAAGGTTGAACCAAAGGTTTTCCTTCTGCAGTTAAAGAAAAGTACCAATTCCCCAATTCATCTCTACCATATTTTTTCATGAAATCAGCTCCATGTAAAGCCATATTTAACCACTCTTTATTTGGCTCAATATGATTATACATAAAACTAAAACACCAAACTTCTCGTCCTTGCAACCACAAGAACTTGTCAGTATCATAAACCTTTCCAGCTTGATCTAAGCAAGTGAAGTATCCACCATTCAATTCATCTTTACTATGATTCATCCAAAAAGGGAGAATATTATTCAACAACTCCCCTTTATACAAGGCACTATAATGCCTCAACATATTTTTGGGCTCTTTATTTAAAATGGCTTGCTGCATTAAATCCTTATTAATTATTAATGGATTTGTTAAAACTTAGAACAATATCTTAAAAAATTTATAAAACTCCCAATACTTTTTAAATTATTTTATTTAGATGGGCGTTTTATGCCATTTCTTATATTTACTCGTTTAAAAAAATATATGGCCAAGCCGCAGCATATTCTGAATAATGTTTTTAATGATGACAACTCCTCTGGAGTGGCTTTGAAAAATAAAACACTTAAAAAGCTGATATTCAATTTCTTAGATCGTTCAGAAAGTGCCTCTATCACCGAATTAAGTAAAGAGTTAAATATAAGTGTACCTAAAACAACCAGTTTAATCGCAGAATTGATTGAAGAAGGGTTGATTAGTGACTATGGAAAAATTGACTCAACCGGTGGAAGAAAAGCCAATTTATATGGCTTAATTGGAGATGCCGGTTTTTTCTTAGGGGTAGATGTAAAAAAATACCATATCAATATTGGCTTGCTCAACTTTAAAAAACAGTTGGTTAGCCAAAAAAACCGAATCGCTTTTAAACTTGAAAATACAGCTGAATCGCTGGGCCAATTGATTCATATTGTACAAAACTTTATTAAAGAATTACCGGTAAAAAAAGAAAAGATTTTAAGTTTAGGCATTAACCTTTCTGGAAGAATCAATCATACTAAAGGATACTCGTATAGCTTTTTTCACTTTCAGGAAGAACCCTTATCTGAAATTATTCAAGAACAATTAGGAATTAAAACCTATCTAGAAAACGACTCAAGAGCAATGGCTTTTGGTGAGTTTTGCAGCAGTGAAATCAATACAGAGAAAAATGTATTATTTGTTAACGTTGACTATGGTGTAGGTTTGGGTATTTTAATTGATGGTAAAGTATACTATGGAAAATCGGGCTTTAGTGGTGAATTCGGTCATATTCCACTTTTTAACAACGAAATCATTTGCCATTGTGGTAAAAAGGGATGTCTTGAATCCGAAGCTTCGGGCAATGCTTTAATTAGAAAATTTAAAGAGAAAATAAAGCAAGGCTACACTTCGTCCGTATTAAAGAAAAACAAAAAAGTAGAAGACATTACTTTAACTGATATTATTCAAGCGGCGCAAAATGAAGATGTTTTAACCATTGAACTACTAGCAGAAATTGGAGAGAACTTAGGGAGAGGACTTGCTGTCCTAATCAATGTTTTTAATCCAGAACTGATTGTTTTAGGGGGAACGCTTTCTGAATCAGGAGACTATTTAAGACTACCCACTAAAAGTTCACTTAATAAATATTCACTTAGTTTAGTTAACTCAGACACGCAATTAAAACTTTCTAAATTGGGAGAAAGAGCAGGCATACTAGGAGCATGCCTGCTTGCAAAAAATAAAGTACTGTCTGTTATTTAAGGTATTTGTTAAACCAACCAATATATCTTTCAAAACGATCTTTCACATAACTAGGCGTGCTGATACCATGAAACTGTCCTGGGTAAATAATAAGCTCAGTAGGTGTTCCTAATGAACGCAGTGCTTGATACATTTGCTCACTTCCTACAGCAGGTACATTAAAATCTTTTTCACCAACCATAAATTGAGTAGGCGTTTTTATTTTGTCTGCTTTTAAAAATGGATAAGACAGTTTTAAATAACGATCGATATTTTTCCAAGGAACTCCCAACTCATTGTCGTATTGATTAATGTATTGATCAACTCCATACAAAGAAGAGACCATTGAAACACCAGCACCACTACTTGCCGCTTTAAAACGATTATCAGAAGCAATTAAATAGTTAGTCAGTATTCCTCCATAACTCCAGCCACAAATACCTAACTTATCTTTATCTGCCCAACCTTTTTCTACTGCATAATCTACTGCACTTTGAATATCAATCACTTCTTTATTTCCCCAATCGGCACTAATGGTTTTTGAATAATCCCAACCACGTCCACTGCTACCACGATAGTTTACCCCCACCACCATATAGCCAGCAGCTGAAAGCATTTGGCGAGTAAAATCGAACCCATATTCATCTTGTGCTACAGGACCACCGTGTATATAAAACAGCGTTGGTAATTTTTGTGTAACAGGAATATTGGCAGGTCTGAATGCAATGCTCGATACTTTTGTTCCATCAGAACTGGTTGAAGTATAACCCTCTACAGAAGCGAGTTCTAACGGAGCAACAAATTCCTCTTGGTGTTTGGTTAATCTTCTTGGAACACCATTTTCAACTGCGTATAATTCAGTTGGTAATTGAGGTTCGCTCATGGCAGCTAACCAATTATTATTGCTATGAAATTGAAGTGCACCATAACTTCTTTTGCCTCCCGCAATTTTAGTAAGTGCACCTGTTGCAATATTGAATTGACCAATATATCTTTCTCTGTCATCAGAAATTAATACAGCAACTTGAGTACCATCTTTGGTGAACTTAATATTACCAACCGGTCTGTCTATTGTTTTAGAAAGTGATTTGGGTTGGGCAGTTCCTGCAGCATCAATAATAGTTAGGTATTGCTCTTGGTATGCTGTATATGTTTCAGATGCAGAACTTAAATATGCAATGCTTTTACTATCGGGGCTCCACACTGGGCTATCATCGGAACCTGCCCACTGAGTTAATTTTTTAGCGGGTGCTTTGGGCTTTGCTTCCATCACAAAAATATCGGTATTGATATTTCTATCAGGATCAGCAGTAGTATTGCTCACAAAAGCAATCTGTTTTCCATCTGGGCTAAATACGGCACCACGTTGATCAAACTCTCCGCTGGTTAATGTATCGGTCTTCTTAGTAGCAACATCAAAGAGGTATAGGTGGATTGGATCCCGCTGCGTAATATATCCCACTACATCTTGCTTAAACTTATAACGATCAATCACAATTGGCTTGGGCGTCTTTGGCTTTGAAGTATCAGCAGGCGTTTTGATGGTCATCAATATTTTTTTCCCGTCTGGGCTCCAGGAATAATCCATTAGGCTTGTCTTTAAATTCGTCAGTTGTAATCCCTCACCACCCAAACGATTTAATAACCAAATTTGACTATTCGTTGCACCATTTCGCGCAGCAACAAATGAAAGATATTTACCATCGGGGCTCCATCTTGGTTGTGATTCTGCATCGGGGCTATTGGTTAATTGAATGTTTTGTTTACCATCCCAACTTACCATCCAGATATCTGTATTGCGTTTGTTTTGAACAGAATCAACAGAGGATAAAGTATATGCAACCCAATTTCCATCAGGTGATACTTGCGGATCACCTAGTGTTTGCAAACGATATACATCCGCTGGTTGTAGTTTTCTTTTGGCTGTAGTTGCGGTGTTGGTAATCTGTGCTGTTGTTGTTTGCGAACTCAATAAGGAAAGAGCCAACAATGAGAAGAGCATTTTTTGTTTCATGAAAGCTGGGTTTATAAAAGAGAATCAAATAATTCTTGTAAGATAAAAAGAATAAGCATGAAAACAGAGCTTGATTCATCCGTAATTTAGTAGGATATATTGCTATATGAAATTCCTATATATAATTCTGATTGCTTTTCTAGGATTGATTGAACCTTCCTATTGTCAAATACCTAGTAGATATGTTCATGCAACCGATTTAGCCAAAAGATGGGATGAAGGTATGCCAATGGGAAATGGACTAATGGGCGCACTTGTTTGGAACAAAAATGAACGCATACGATTTGCTTTAGATCATGCTGAATTATGGGACGAGCGCCCAATGAAAGATTTACATGGTCCACATTTTAGTTATCAATGGGTGGAAGAAAATTGGAAAGCGGGTACTTATAAAAAAGTACAAGAAGCTTTGGATCATCCATATGATCGAGAACCTGCCCCAACAAAAATTCCTGGTGCAGCTATTGAATTGCCGCTTTCATTGGTGGGGTCCAATCCTGAAGTGATATTAGATCTTTTTACTGCGAGTGTTCTAATCAAAGGAAAAAATGGGGTAGATATCAAGAGTTTTGTAGACGCGAATCAAAATAAAGGATGGATTAAAGTGAGCAATTTATCCTCTCCATTTTCGGCAGACTTGATTATTCCTCCTTATCAAAATAAAATTGTGTCTGTTGGAGATGTTGTAGGGGGAGACGATTTAGGAAGATTGGGTTATGCTAAAGCAACCATTGACTCTGGAAGCCATTACAAGAGTTTTTTGCAAAAAGGCTGGGGTGATTTTTCTTATCGATCTACCATGCAGTGGAATCAAAGGGGGAATGAAGTAACTATCGTTTGGGCCATTCAAACCAATAATCAAAATGAACCTCCAACATTAGATACTTTATCGCTTAAACAGGCTCTAAATAAAGGATTTGATGATGCGTTTAAACAACATCAAAATTGGTGGGCCAATCATTGGAAAAAATCGACCATTAAAATACCTGATACCCAATTGCAAAAACAATGGTATATCACGCGTTATTTAATGGGTGCAGCCTCCCGCAAAAATGCACCTCCTATTTCGTTACAAGCAGTTTGGACAGCAGATAATGGTAAAATAGCCCCATGGAAAGGAGATTTTCACCACGATTTAAATACCGAATTGAGTTATTGGCCGTTTTACAGTGCCAATGATTTAGAAGGAGCTACTGTGTTCATAGATCATTTAGAGAAAAATAAAACTACTTATCAAGCTTACACTAAATCCTACTTTAACACCAATGGACTAAATGTTCCTGGAGTTACTACGTTGAAGGGAACAGAAATGGGTGGGTGGATTCAATATGCGCTTTCTCCCACCATTAGTAGTTGGTTGGCTCATCATTATGACCAACAATGGAAATACAGTATGGATAAAAATTTCTTACGAGAGAAAGTATATCCTTGGTTTAAAGAAGTTGCTATTTTTTTAGAAAATATTACCAGAATAAATAAGGAAGGTTATAGGCAATTGCCGCTCAGTTCAAGCCCAGAATTTCACGACAATAGTGCAGAAGCTTGGTTTAAGCAGAATACAAATTATGATTTGGCTTTGATGAAATATGCTGTAGGTCGTGCATCAGATATGGCGAAGTTGTTGGGAAAATCTACCGATGCTGCGCGCTGGAATAAATTAGCAAAAAGTTTTCCTGAATTGGCATTAACCCAACATGGAGGATTAGCCCTTGCTCCTTCCGTACCCTATGATTTTTCGCATAGGCATTTCTCGCACTTAATGGCAATCTATCCATTGGGTCTGTATAAAAAAGAAACCCATCAAAACTTGATAAGGCAGTCATTAAAAGAGTTGGATTCTATTGGATCAAGCGGATGGGTAGGTTATTCTTTTGCATGGCAGGGTAATTTATATGCGCATCTAGGAGATGGGGAAAAAGCAGCCAAGGCATTGCAAATTTTTACTGAAGCATTTTGTTTACCTGCCAACGGCTTTCATGTAAATGGAGATCAAAGCGGAAAAGGATATGCAAACGCAACTTACAGACCTTTTACATTAGAAGGTAATTTTGCCTTCGCATCAGGTTTACAAGACATGTTAATTCAATCCCATGCCGGCTTTATAGAAATTATGCCCGCTATTCCGGCCAATTGGAAAAATTGTTCATTTACGCAACTTAGAACAGAAGGTGCTTTTTTAATAAGCGCAGAAAGACTAGAAGGTTCATTAAAAACGATTCAAGTAAAGGCAAATGCAACAGGTCCTTTAAAAATTAAAATGAACCGTAATTGGCAATGGAAGGCAACGGGGGGATTAGAATCACCGCAATTGAAAGATGGTTATTTTACCGCAGTAGTTTCCAAAGGCACTGTCATTGAATTTAAAAATACCGAGAACAAAAATCAATAGCAGTCTCTTTAATAATTTCAACACCAGGGTGGTTAAAAGAAGGAGCTGGATTGGGGTCAACAACAATTACTTTTTTGTGGTTATGTACACCAACTTGTAAGGCACCATAAGTAAACCCCACCGAATTAGAAGTGCCCATAAAAATGATGGTATCCGCTTCATCAATCCAGGCTAATGCTTTATCATATTGATACAATTCTGTATAGTATTCATCGAACAATAAAATATGTGGCCTATAAGATTGGGTTTCGCTAATTATTCCCTCTTTGCTTATTTTAAATAGATCAAATAAATCTTGTTCCAAATTATTTTCATCTACTTGATTCCAGTTTGCCAATTCTAATTCCTCAATGTACGCAGCATTGATCTTTCTTTTAAAATTGATATTGCCATGAATTTCAATAAGGTGATTGCTTGGGTGTTCTGCTTTTACATGGAGGTTATCTACATTCTGGGTAACCACTTTTATATTTTGCTTGGCCAATATTTCATGCGCTCGATTGGGCAATGCGTCTTTACAACTCACAAAACGATGGTAATACCATTGAAGAAATGCACTGGTATTTGTTCTGAAAAATCGATTGCTAGCCATTTCAGTTGGATTCTCATTCCAAAGTCCATTTTTCCCTCTGAAGGGTTGAATGCCTGACTCAACTGAAACGCCTGCTCCTGTGATGACAACTGTATTTTGCATGAGCTAAAATTAATTAGCTTAGCATCAATCTCTATGAAAAAATGTTGATCAGCATTATTTTTTCCCCAACTTAAATGCACCAATTCTGGATGAATAATTCTTTGCTCCCTTTTTTAAATAATCACCCACATACCAAATGGTTTCATCATCACTAGGATCTATTGCTGTTTGCGTATAATCTTCCCACCTAAGGGTATTGGTTTGAGCAGCTTCACCATTCACAAGAACCACTTCGTTCAACGTTAGTTTGCCTAACGGGTCTCCAAAATGTCGGCCTGCAAATCTTTGTCCAGGAAAATCATTTTTCCCACCAAAAGAATAGCCGATGCCAATATTGCCATATTTATCAATTGCTGGGCTAGCCATCCAACGAAAATTACTATCGGGTGCATAAGTCCCTTGTTGATACAATTTTACAGAGCGGTCTTTGTTGACCACAAACTCATACCATCTTACTCCTCCGCCACCTACAGCAGTATTTACAGAGTGTACCCCCACAACAGATTCGCGATTTCCTATTCTTCTATAAACCAATCGAGCCATCAACTTGTCTCCTTGTGCATCTAAACGCATATCAGTTCCTGGTTGAGGTACCGCTTTAGTCAGTTGTCCTCCCCCCAAATATTGATAGGGAGCAACGGGAATTTTTACTGGTCCTTCAATTTTAGTATTTGAAAAATTATTCCAATCCACTTTATATTTCCATACATAAATGCCGTCGTCTTCCAAAATTTTATTGAGTTGGCTACCTCCCGCAGCCATCATTATACTGGGTGCTCCGGCTGGTGGTAATTGTTTTCCGTCGAGGTCTGCATTAATAATAAAGTTGACATCTTTAATAATAAACGACTGTTCTTTTGCATCCTGTCCTTTCAACATTTTATTTCGATCAACCACATAAGCATGTCTTTCAATCACATCATCCCCTGTACTAGTTGTGGTATAATAACCATCAGGCCATACTGTTGGTCTAGGATAGTCAGGAAATAATTCACGTTCAAATTCATAGCGATAATAGGATCCTAGTGGATCAGGGCTGGTACTAATTGCGTAGCACATGCAATAAGTTCCATCCGCTGGTGGTTTTGGAGCAGGTGGACGCGGACCATTTACTGGTGCTGGCGTTTCTTGTGAAAGTGGGGGCTGAAATAACGTAACCGCCTCACCAGGTTGTGGTAACGTAACACGTTGCTTAGTGGTAGTATCTATATTTCTAGAAATTCCTTTGCGAAAAGTAGGCATTACAATCAACCATCTATCTGCCAATTGATCATATCGAACTACAGCATCGCCATTATTCATATTCTCACAAGGACCACCAAAACCCTTAAATACGTTACGCGTTTCTACCGGACCATACAATGCACGACCTGATTCAGCAAATGTTTTTCCTTTCTTAGAAAAAATAGCCATTCGAGAATTTACAATCTGTACAATATGATCCAGGCCTACAGCCAATGAATTATCAGAGGGATTTCTTAATACTGCTGTTCCTTGTGGGCCAACAAAACTTTCTCCTAAACCTTCAAAGCTGGTGATTAATTGTGCCGCTTTTTTATTTCCGAATTGGTTTTGTTCAACACTGGTCGATTCTGCATTGAATCGCATTGGTTGATTGATTGAAATAGGCGATGATTCATCTTGCCTTACAGCAGAAGTACTTTTTAGTCTTTCTAGAGAAGGATTTTGTTGTGCAGAAGCAACAAGCGAAAATATAATGGCCGAGGCAAACAATGCATAAAACTTAATCATGTGCTTAAATTAGAATTGAAGTTTGATACCTCTAAACTAATTGAAAACAGACAGGAATTATTCTTCATTTTTGTTGTAGAATTGGCTGTTTTTAACCGCTAGCTTTATTTAATTTTTTATTTCTTGTTTGGGTGAATAAAATTCTAGCTTTTTCTTGTTGCACCGCCTCATGATTGCGATGACTCCAAATTTTTTCTCTTGCTGCTCTACCGGCTTCTGTTGCATTCACAATTGGAAAAGGATAATCTTTGCCAATGATGGTATTACAAAGTTGTTGCTCCATTAAGCTCATCTTATGGGGTTCATGAATAAAAGCTGCGGGTACATTTTGCAATTCAGGAATCCATTGCTTTATAAAAATTCCTTCGGGATCATGGTCGCTTGATTGCTTTATTGGGTTATAGATTCGAATTGTATTTATACCAGTAGTACCCGCCTGCATTTGAAATTGCGGATAATGGATACCGGGTTCATAATCTAAAAATTGTTTTGCCAAATAATGAGCACCCCATCTCCAATCCTGGTAAAGGTGGTGACAAAAAAAAGAAACCAGCATCGCGCGCATACGAAAATTGATCCAACCAGTTGCAATTAAACAACGCATACAAGCATCTACTAAAGGGAAGCCTGTTTTGCCTTCTTCCCAGGCTTTTATAAAAGATTCCTTTTTTTGATGGGCTAGTAACTCATAGCCCTTATTGATGCAGTTAAATTCATAACTGCCCTCCACTTCAAATTTTTGAATAAAATGACAATGCCATTTTAATCTCGTAATCGCATTATTAATTGGTCCTTTAAAGGAGGAGTTTTTTTGTGCTTCGTTTAATGATTGATATGCCTGTTTAATACTGAGGTTACCCCAGCTGATATAGGGTGAAACTCTTATACAACTTTTTCTACTCTCAGCAGGTTTACTAATATGCCTACTGTAGTTCTTCCCTCTTTCTGCTATAAAACTTTCCAAATACTTTAAGGCATTGTCTTCCCCGGCAGGTTGAAAAGTAATTGGATAATTGTCAAGCTTATTTTTAAATTCATTGGGCAATTTGTATTGAGTTTCAAATTTGACTAATGAATTCTTGCTAAACTCGTTTTGAATAATGGGAGCATGCATAGTGGCATACCATTTTTTATCCCATTCTTTTCTATTGCGAATAGCTCTTATAATTCCATCTCGTTGAAACTCTTTCCATTCAATTTGATGGGATTCGCAAAACTGCTTCACTTGCTTATCTCTATCGTAAGTGATTTTTGTTCCTGACTCTTGGTAACTAAAAATGGTTTGAATATTATATTGTTCAGTTATCTCCTGAAAAGCTTCTAGCGCTTCTGCATAAAAAATACTGACAGATCTATTGTTAAGAGCAAGTTGTTGATTCATCGCCAAAATAGCATGATACTGAAATTGCAAATGTCTTGTACTGGTATCAGGAGATTGAATTAAAGAAGGTTCAAAAAGAAAAACAATCAAATAAGGCATGTTCGATTGCTCCGCTGCATGCAATGCAGCATGATCCTGGGTTCTAAGGTCTCTTTTTAACCATACAATATTAATAGGTTGGCGACTATTCACTTTAAAATAACACCAATCTTATCGGATTGTTTCTACTGGTAATTCAATTTTAAATTCGGTTCCCTTATTGGGTTGGCTAATGATACTAATTTTCCCACCGAGGGTCTCTACTTGTGTTTTTACCATAAACAATCCCATGCCTTTTCCCTCTGTGTGATAATGAAATCGTTTATACAATCCAAATACATATTCTCGATTCTTTTTGAGGTCTATCCCTAATCCATTATCACTAAATATTAATATAATTTGCTTCTCAGTCAATTCGGATTTAATCTTGATGATTGGGGTGGTTTGAGGTTTTTTGTACTTGATACTATTGGAAACAAGATTATAAAAAATACTATAGATATATGATTTAATAGAGTTTATTTCATCCACTTCAGAAAAATCTAAAATAAAACTGACTTGCTCTAGTTTTATTAAATTATCAATGGCTAATTGTATCTCTTTGATTATTTCAGAAAACTTGATTAATGCTTTTTGCTCATTAACTTCTCTTCTTATTTGTAGAATAAGACTCAAATCTTTAATAACAGTATCTAAAGCGTCAGCTGATTGATTTAATGCGTTGATCAATTGAAGATTTTCATCAGGTTCAATATCGGGCATTTTCAAAAAGTTGGTTACCCCAATAATATTTGCAACCGGAGCACGTAAGTTGTGTGAAACGATATAGGCAAATTGTTCTAGATCTTTATTACGCTGAATCAAATCATTCATGATTTGTGCTTTCTCATACTCGCTTGCCTTTTGCAAAGAAATATCTCGCATGATTTTAGAAGCGCCTATTACTTGATTAAGTTCATTAAGAATGGGAGAGACCGTTAATGAAATTGATACAATCGATCCATCTTTACCAATTCTCACTGTTTCGTATCGATCAATCGCTTTCTTTTCTTTTATGTTGGAAGTGATTTTTAACTCTTCTTCATGAAGCTCAGGAGGAATAAGCATATAAATGGATTGTCCAATTGCCTCTGTACTAGTATAACCGAGTATGTTTTCTGCACCTCTATTCCAAGATGTAATTATACCATCCAATGTAATACTCATGATGGCATCGTGAGTAGAATTTAAGATTAAAGAAGATAATGCTAATCTCTCTTCATATTGAATGGTTTCTGTAATATCATTGATCATGCCAATCATTCGATATGGAATACCCGCATCATTGTATAAAACCTTACCATGTGCTTTTATATGAGCAATCTCTCCAGAAGGCTTGATAATTTTAAATATGGTATTATAGCTACTATCCCCTTTTAAAGCTGCATTCAGCTCATTTAATACCCTTTCTTTATTTTCTGGATGTAATCTATTGGACCATGTTGCAAAAACATTTGTATCTGTTCCTCTTTTAACTCCGTGAATTTGATAGGATCGATCATCCCACAAAAGGGTATCATCTAAAATATTCCAATCCCATATTCCAAGATTGGCTGATTCGGCTGCAAGGCTTAGCCGATTTGCATTATCCTCTGCATTACTTCTGGTTTCAATTAACTCTATTTCTACTTTTTTTCTGAGAGAAATATCCTGACAAGTTCCAAAAACCCTTACAGGTTTATTGGATGCATCAAATGAAACTTTCCATCTTTCTTCAACATATTTAATTTTTCCACTAGAAGTTAATACTCGGTGTTCAATAATATTATATTCTTTAGAATCAAAAGAAGCTAAAAAGGCATTGTTTACCATTTCTTTATCTTCTGGATGTATATAATCTAAAAAGCTATTATGCGTGGGTTTAAATGAATTTTTATCTAGTTCAAATATGGAATAGGTTTCATCAGACCATAATACCTGTAAGTTAGACAAATCGGTCTCCCAACTCCCAACTTTTGCAGCTTCTTGTGCCTCTATTAATCGGCGTTCTGCTTTTTTTCTTTCTGTAATATCCAATATAGATCCAATAATGGCTAGTTGCCCATTGATGGTCTTTATTGTACCAAATAATTCAAGATTGAGAATTGAATTATTTTTATGAATTCCACTTATTTCACAAGAATGTGTTTTTTGGTTATCGGCAGTTTCAGAAAAGTATTGTTTTAAAATTGCTTTGTCATCTTCTAAAATAAGTTCATCTTGATACATACCAATTATATCATCCACCTCATAACCAAAAATGTTGGCAAATTCTTTATTTACATAGGTATACTTATGTTTTTTTAAAATGAAACTACCCACCAAGGCATTATCGGCTAGGCTATGAAACCTGTTTTCACTAGCAATAAGAAATTGCTCTACTTTTTTCTTTTCAGTTATCTCTTCTGCTTGAACTAAAATTATTTCGTCATTTACAAAAACATAGTGAACATGAATATATTTTTCTTCATTCTTGCTTTTGAATTGATAATATATTTCTCTATCAAAAGATAGCCGGTCTTTTAAACATTTATATAAATCAGCAATAATATCCTGCTCGTTTTTATAGAGATTAGATGCTTTACTATTGATTAGTTGTTCAATTTGATTGCTCGCAAACAGCCTTGCTGCCTGATTAAACCCAACTAAATAAAAATCATCGCCCTTAAAATGCCATATAAAAGATGGCTGAGGTAAACTAAGAAAAATAGAATAGAGCTTTGGGGACTCTATTATAATGGATTGGTTCAATGGCTCCATTTCACAGGACTTTAAATAAAAGTACGAGAAATATCAATAATTAATCAGCATTTAAACTTTACACCACACAAGAATTCTTCTCCATTTTCGTATCGAGTTATCAAAATATCAGAGAATCCAAAGGAAAATCTTAGGCTAAATGAGCCGATTAATTTGGCTTTTCGGCTCATTTTTTTTATATATTTGAGCCGATTAATCTATTTATTCGGCTCATGACAACCTACAACTGGCAGCAAACCGACTGGCCTCTTTTTCATTACTCCCTTGAACAGGTAGAGGATGATTTGATGCTATTTTCAGAAAAAGTTGGATGGGTTTCAGGAATATTAGAAGCATTACCAGAAACTACAAGAACAGAAGCAATTATCGATATCATATTAACCGAAGCAATCAAAACATCGGAAATTGAAGGTGAATATCCAAATAGAATAGATGTATTGTCGTCAATACGAAAGAACTTGGGAATCCATGGCAATGTTGAATATATCAAAGACAAATCTGCTGAAGGCCTTGGAAAACTAATGATTGATGTAAGAAAAACATTTAAAGAGCCACTCACTGAAGAGGTATTGTTTTACTGGCATAAATTGTTAATGACTGATGCACAAAAGATTGAAGTAGGCAAATGGCGTACGCACGATGACCCAATGCTAATCGTTTCTGGTGCTATGGGCAAACAGAGAATTCATTTTGAAGCCCCGCCTTCTAATAATGTACCCGTTCAAATGAGTCGTTTTCTAAAATGGTTTAACGATACTGCTCCTGGCGGATTAGATGAAATTAAAAAGGCTCCCGTCCGTTCAGCAATCGCCCATTTATATTTTGAAAGCATACATCCTTTTGAAGATGGGAACGGTAGAATTGGAAGAGCAATAGCAGAAAAAGCATTGTCACAAACTATTGGACGACCAATAGTGCTTAGCCTATCTAACACAATAGAAAAAAATAAGAACTTGTACTATAATACAATAGAGAAAGCGCAACAATCAAATAAAATCACTTCATGGATTGAGTATTTTGTTAAAACAACATTAGATGCACAAATAGAAGCAGAAAAACAGATTGAATTCACACTTCGTAAAGCAAAGTTTTATGACAAATACAGGAGCTTAATCAACGAGCGGCAAAATTTAGTGATTCAGCGAATGTTTGAAGAAGGTCCAAATGGTTTTGAAGGGGGAATGAATGCGAGAAAATATATTGGCATAACCAAAACCTCTAAAGCCACTGCCACTCGAGATATGCAAACCCTAGTAGAAATTGGAGCTTTTGTACTATCAGGGAAAGCTGGAGGACGCAGCACCAGCTATCAGATTAATTTAAGCTAACTTAATCTTTAATTGTATGAGATTGGCATTTTCAAACTTTTCATCATCGCTATTATTGAATTATTGGAATGCTGATAGAGACCCAATACTGAATGAATTTCTGAAGGAAAATATCCCATTTATTTTATCTGAAAATACTGGATACATAGCTAATTCTAGTGTACCTTATAATGAAGAAGATATTGAGAAACAAGTCAAATCAATCTCATTTAAAGACCATCCATATTTTAAAAGCAATTATAAAACTGTTTCTTTTTCATTATTATTAAAAATGCTTAATAATAACTGTATTGGTTACTATAGCGCTCAGGTTTCTTTTTGCTATGAAAGCAATACTGATTTAAATATTGCTTTAACCCAATTAAAAAATCAATTTTCAGATTTTCCAAATACATCAATTATTCTCGCTTTTGACCAAATTTTCAATATCAAAACAACTGATGATTATTCTTGGCCTAGCAGTATCTATTTAAAGACTGTAAAGCAATCCCCTACTGAACATATTTTAATATTTAGTGCCACTGATTTGTTCTTTTGAGACTTTATCATTGACATTATACCTAAATGGTATTATTACCTTGATTGAAGCTTTTTTGGGTAATAATATGGGCATAAATATAGAAAATCTCAGAATAACGCCAGAAATTCTCTCACTGATCGCTGAAATAGACGAGTTCAAAGGGGCGTGACGTGCATTGGGGCAATTAGCCCCTGAACAGCTTTCTTCGCTTAAAAAATTAGCTACGATTGAGAATATTGGTTCTTCTACACGAATTGAGGGTAGCAAATTGACAGACAAAGAAGTTGAGATTTTGCTCTTCACCCTTGAGATACAAAAGTTTGGGACACGGGATGAACAGGAGGTCGCTGGATACTCCTCTGTGATGAATTTAATCTTCCAGAGTTATGCCGATATTCCCCTTTCTGAAAATTATATCCAGCAACTCCATTCTGTTCTGTTGCAACACAGTGAAAAAGATTATTGGCATAGAGGTAATTATAAGAAGTCACCCAACCATGTAGAGGCATTCGATACCTTTGGGAAAAGCCTTGGCGTGGTCTTTGAAACAGCAAGCCCTTTTGAAACCCCAATCAGGATGCGCCATCTTGTTGATTGGGCAAGACAAGCCTATGCTGAGAAGCAACTTCATCCACTTTTAATAACCGCTATCTTCATTGTTGAGTTTTTGGCGATACACCCGTTTCAAGATGTTAATGGCAGGCTATCCCGCATATTGACGACATACCTTCTATTAAGAGAGGGCTATCATTATGTGCCGTATAGTTCACTTGAAGCTGTAGTTGAACAAAGTAAAGAGGGATATTATTTAGCCCTTCGCCAAACACAAGGAACATTGAAAAATGAAAAGCCTGACTGGCAACCTTGGGTCTTGTTTTTTCTTCGCACTTTGAGACATCAGAAAAAAAGACTGGAAGCAAAAATTGAACAGGAAAACCTGTTGTTTATGCAGCTTCCCGACCTGTCTTTAAAAATTCTACAACTAATACAATCAAGGGGCAGGGCAACAATCAGCGATATCGTGACGGTTGCTAAAGCAAATCGCAATACGGTTAAGAAGCATCTTGAAACATTAGTTGAAAAAAACCGAATTAAAAAGAATGGGGTTGGTAAGGGTACTTGGTATTCGCTATAGCTTTTTAATCACGCGGTGCACTAAATAGAAAAACCCACGACCAGCGTGGGTTTTAATTTGTGTGGGTGGTGTGGGCCGGGATCGAACCGGCGACACAAGGATTTTCAGTCCTTTGCTCTACCGACTGAGCTACCGCACCTTCCGTAGATATTTCCCCTTCGGGGTTGCAAATATAAGGAGTGGAATGGTTATTCACGCATTATCCACCATTTTTTTCTTTAGAATTCGCAATTCTTCGGCGTTCTAGCAAATGCAATCACGTCTCTGATATTAGTCATACCCGTTACAAACTGAACCATGCGCTCAAAACCAAGGCCAAAACCCGCGTGTGGTACGGTTCCGAATCTGCGGGTATC
The DNA here is from genome assembly GCF_051860225.1 of Sediminibacterium sp. Taxonomy (GTDB): domain Bacteria; phylum Bacteroidota; class Bacteroidia; order Chitinophagales; family Chitinophagaceae; genus Sediminibacterium. The sequence continues at coordinate 723,929 of NZ_JBHYEI010000001.1, read as the reverse complement.
TAGGTACCAGCTCATTTCTTCCGCAGGAATATGCATTTCGGCCATTCTGGCTTCTAGTTTTTCTAATCGCTCTTCTCTTTGAGAACCACCTACAATCTCTCCGATACCTGGTGCTAATATATCCATTGCAGCCACGGTTTCTTTACCTGGTTCGCAACCATCATTCAATCGCATATAAAATGCTTTGATTTTAGCTGGATATCCCGTTACAATCACGGGCTTTTTAAAATGCTTCTCTACTAAGTAGCGTTCGTGCTCACTCTGCATATCAATTCCCCAACTAACATCGTACTTAAACTTCTTCTTTTTATAGGCAGGGCTATCCAATAAAATTTGAATGGCTTCTGTATACGTGATGCGTTCGAATTGATTATTAACCACAAAATTCAATTTCTCTAATAAGCCCAATTCGGCTCGCTCATTCTGTGGTTTCTGCTTTTCTTCTTCGGCTAAACGTTGGTCTAAGAATTCTAAATCCTCTTTATTATGCTCCATTGCATAACGAATCAAGTATTGAATAAATTCTTCCGCCAAATTCATATTGTCTTCAATATCATGAAAAGCCATTTCAGGCTCAATCATCCAGAACTCAGCGAGGTGGCGGGTTGTATTAGAATTTTCTGCTCTAAAAGTTGGTCCAAAAGTATAGATCTCCGAAAATGCCATCGCACCTAACTCTCCTTCTAACTGTCCACTCACCGTAAGATTAGTGCTTTTTCCAAAAAAGTCTTCGGAATAATCAATATTACCAGCGGCATCTTTTGGTGCAGAACCATCCATTGGCAAAGTAGTTACCCTAAACATTTCACCTGCTCCTTCAGCATCACTTGCGGTGATGATGGGCGTATGCAAATACACAAAGCCTTTTTGATTAAAAAACTGGTGTACCGCAAATGCCAATGAATGACGAATGCGGAATACTGCGCCAAAGGTATTGGTACGAAAACGCAAATGCGCTTTCTCCCTTAAAAATTCTAAGCTATGTTTTTTCGGTTGGAGCGGATACTTCTCTGCATCCGAATCTCCTAGTATTTCTAGCGTTACCGCTTTCACTTCAATGGTTTGTCCTTTACCCACACTTTCCACTACTTCTCCTTTCACTTTTAGCGATGCCCCAGTTGTGATTCTCTTCAAAGTTTCATCATCCAATAATCCCAACGCCACTACTACCTGCAAATTATTATTAGTGCTTCCGTCGTTCAATGCGATAAACTGATTGTTGCGAAACGTTCGCACCCATCCCATAACCGTTACCTGATCACCTGGCTTTCCTGAAGCTAACAGGGTTTTTATCTTGATTCTAGTGTTAAACATGACACAAAGATAACCAAAGACTGCTTCAGAAACTGCATTTACAGCGGTTTTGACAGAACATCTCTAAATTTTTATGGCTAATTAGTGTGGATATTCTCAATATTTTGTAACATTGCAGTGGAAACAATGCTGATTAGCCCGTTATAGAGCTCCAAAATTTCAGTTACTCTCTTTCCAAATCAACCCAATTAACCTTTCTGAGTTTTTTTTCCTTAGACTGGATTAACCTTTTTTATCGTTTGAATTTGATACCCCCCAAACAATTTTTCCATTTATGTATGACATTCTTCAATTAAACGACATGCTGCTTCCAGAGTTAGTGGATATAGCAGAAAGTTTAAAAATTACTGGTGCAAAAAAACAAGACAAACAGGGCTTAATTTATAAGATCCTTGATTCGCAAGCTGTACAAGAAAGTACTGCCAAAGAAAATGGCGTAGCCAAAAAAGCGGGTCGCCCAAAGAAGGCAGTTAACATTAAAACTTCTACTGGCGCTACAGAAGAAGCAGAAGTAATGCAAGAAGCACCTCCTGCGCCTATCGCAAAAGTTGCAAAAGCGGCACCTATTGCAAAAGCAGCTCCTGTTGCTAAAGCGGCGGCTCCCGCTCCCCCAATAACTCCTGCACCCGTAAGAAATAACAACGAACAAGCAGGACCAAGTAGACCCATCCGTAAAGCAATGCCTCCTAAAAAAGGACCTGTGGGGCCTGGGCCAAGACCTAGAATAGAGCAACCAACCGAAGCGGCTGAAGCAATTAACAACGGACAAACAGAAAACGATCCAACAACCAATATCGCTGCGGCCATTATTCAAACTTTGGAAGCCAGCGACAACAATTCCGAAGCTGCACAAGCTCCTGAAACTACTTTACAACAAGAACGTCCTAGACATCAACCCGTTAAGAAAGAACCTGTTTTCAATATTGAATTTGAAGGCGTAATTCCTGGTGAAGGGGTGTTAGAAATGATGCCTGACGGATATGGTTTCTTGCGTTCTTCTGACTATAACTATTTATCTTCTCCAGATGACGTATATGTTTCTCCGTCTCAAATCAAATTATTTGGTTTAAAAACAGGAGATACCGTAACAGGATCTGTACGTCCTCCTAAAGAAGGGGAAAAATATTTTGCTTTATTAAAAGTAGACTTCATCAATGGTAAACGCCCCGACGAAGTACGCGACCGTGTACCTTTTGACTACTTAACACCTTTGTTTCCATTCCAGAAACTAAATTTATTTACTTCACCTTCCAACTATAGCACCCGTATTATTGATTTATTTACCCCAATAGGTAAGGGTCAGCGTGGATTGATTGTAGCTCAACCAAAAGTGGGTAAAACCATGTTGTTGAAAGAAGTGGCCAATGCCATTGCTGCCAACCACCCCGAATGTTATTTGATGGTGGTGTTAATTGACGAACGCCCAGAGGAAGTGACCGATATGGAGCGCAGCGTTAATGCGGAAGTAATTGCTTCAACTTTTGATGAGCCTGCCGAAAAGCACGTAAAAGTTTCTGCCATTGCGTTACAAAAAGCAAAGCGCTTGGTAGAGTGCGGACACGATGTGGTCATTTTATTAGACTCTATCACCCGTTTGGCTAGAGCACATAATACCGTTGCCCCTTCAAGTGGTAAGGTTTTAAGTGGGGGAGTGGAAGCCAACGCTTTACTAAAACCCAAACAGTTTTTTGGAGCGGCTCGTAAAATTGAGAACGGCGGATCATTAACCATTTTAGCTACTGCTTTAGTAGAGACTGGTAGCAAAATGGACGAAGTGATTTTTGAAGAATTCAAGGGTACAGGTAATATGGAATTACAGTTGGAAAGAAAATTAGCCAACAAGCGTATTTTCCCTGCCATTGATTTAGTGGGTTCTTCTACACGTAGAGACGATTTATTATTAGATAAAGATGTATTACAAAGAATGAATATTCTGCGTGTATTCTTAAATGATATGAATCCGGAAGAAGCCATGAATGAATTGCTCAAGCGCATGCGCGGAACCAAAAGCAATGAAGAGTTTTTGGCAAGTATGAATCGATAATTCTTAATTTTAATTGTTCTATAAATCCCCAAGTTATTGGGGATTTTTTTTTGATGCAACCTTTTTGTTGTTTTTTGCATTCTTCTAATATCAATGGAGCTAAAACAACTTATATCAGAATGTGCAAAAGGCAGTACTACTGCCCAGCGATACTTATTTGATAAGTTTAGTACTCGATTTTTACTGCTTTGCAACCGTTATTTAAAGCAAGATGAAGATGCAGAAGATGCCATGATGAATGGCTTTTTACAAATATTTCAATCTTTATCAAAATTTAGATTTGAAAATGATGCAGCATGTATAAGCTGGATGAAAAAAATCATGGTGAATAAATGTTTGGAAATTATTCGGTCTAAACACAGATTCCTATCAGTTGTTGATGAAAGCAAAGCAGAAGATATAGCAATTGATGAAACCCTTTATCAGCAACTTGAAGTTAAAGCGATACTAGCATGTATTGAAAAGCTTCCAATTGGTTATAGAACAGTATTTAATTTATATGTGATTGAATCATACAGTCATAAAGAAATAGCTGCTTTATTAAATATTCGTGAAGGCACAAGTAAGAGTCAATTAAATAGGGCCAAACAGTATTTACAAAATTTAATCTTAGAACAAGATAAATTTATTCAACATGCAACAAAATAAAAATAATTTAAGCGAGCTTATTTCTGAATGGGAGGCCTCTCAAATAGGATTGCCTGAAAGAAGCGAAATAGTTTGGGATAAATTAGAAACTGCCTTAGAAAATAAAGGCAAGAAAAAATGGCCTATTTCATTTTTATTTGCGGCTGCTTCTATCTTAATTATAGCGGTGTCTGGAATATTTTTTTTTCAAAATGATTCATCAAATAATAAAATAGTTAGAAAAAATAATAAGGTTTCAATTAAAGAATCATCATTAGAGCCAATAAGCTCAGAACCCAAATTCATAGAAGGAATTATTGTTCAAAAAAAGAAGTCAACCCTTATAGATAATCAAACAAATCAACCGGTATCTTCTCTTGATTCACAAGATGAGGTTTTTAGAGATACCATTCACTACCAACAAAAAATTATTGAATCCAAGAATATTACCAGCGTTGAACCAGTTTTAATCAGTACAAAAACAGAAAATGTAGATCAAGAAATTGAAAAGCCTAATTATTGGAAACAGTATAAATCAAGTTCAAAAATTAAATTTGGGTATCAGATTGTTCATATCAATGATTTGAATCCACACGCTAAACAAAACATTTTATCATCAATAATAGAAGAAAAATCATTTCCAAATTTTGAAATTCCTCCTCCAAACGAAACAAAGCATAAGTGGAAAATCACATTACACGCAAATTCGAGTCCAATTAGTTTAAGTCAAAAAGAATAAAACAATGAAAAAACACTTTTTTTTATTCCTACTGATGGTAGGAACAGCTACTGCTTTGCTAGCTCAAAGCGATACTTACAGAACATTAAATCCAGTTAGTTTTACTGAGCTGCGTTTCAATCAAGTTCGTCCAGGATATTCAAGGGTTCTTTTTGAGTTTAGGATGCCCTCATCAAATAGTAAAATTAATTTAGAACTTGGGAGTATTGGTCAATTAAAGTCTTTGCCAAACCTCGATTCATTATTTAGCGTTTCTTTATTGGCGATTAAACAAATTATTGACTCAACGCCTAAAGATATTTATGCAAGAAGAATTGACGTAAGACCAGTTGATAACAAAGTGGAGATTCGGATGGTTTCACACGAATCCAATCAAAACACGTTGGTTTATCAAAATGGAAATCTAAATAATTTGAAATTAGATAAAGATACACTTCGAATTATTTTTTATCCTCAAGATGAACAATTGCAATATCAAAAATATTATCCTGCTTTTCTTTCCATTCACGTTAATCATTTAACTGATCTTTTCAATTTTGAATCAAACTCCATTGCACCTTGCATTGCATTATTAAAAAAAAGCTTTAATGAAGAGTTCCTTCAAAAATCAAATGCAATTAAATCTTATTCCGCAGTTTTTGATATGAATGAACAAAAAATGATTTTCCCTAGTACAAAAATGATTCAAAAAAAGGGAGTAAGAGCTTATTCTGGTTTTCAAAATAATGAGTCAACTATTTTGCCAGCTATTTATGGTAGTATGCAATTTGTTAGGGGCTCTTTTGTACCCAGTTTTGCGGCAGGCTTAAGCTATATTATTTCAGAAAATAAGCGGTATGATCATCGTGTGTTTCTAATGTGGGAGCCCTACTTTTTCTTTTCGAATAATAATAATCAGTTTAAAACCGACCGCAATGATTTTATTTCATTTAGAAAGGTTGATTTTGATAAACCTGAAAAGGGTGGATGGAGTTTTGTTCAAAATTTTTCTGTCGGTTACCTAGTTGGCAGAAGAGGCAATTGGTTTGAACCAAATACTTTTAAATTTAGTTTGCCGGGCATAAGGAATCATACTTTACAAATTGAGCCTGAGTTTTATTTCAATAATTTTTTTAGAAATTTTTCGCCAACGTTAAGACTTAGTTTGTTTTTTGAATAAGGAAAATGATAATGAATTGTACTAATAAAAAGGGCACCACTAAATAGTGGTGCCCTTTTTTAATTTTGACCTTAACTTTTATAAGATCATTTTCTTTTCTCCAAATAAACAGTTGGGGGTTCTTATTGACCTCTTCAAAGTTCTTTGGATAAAATAAACTTCAAGCTCTAATCTAAAAAAGATTTAGGTGGCCGAATGTCTAAAAAATGTGGTTCTAAATCTTTTTTAATTAAGAATTGATCAACAAAGCCTACTAAACAAAGAGTACAAAAGAGACCCAAGTAAATTAAATCATTGATTTGATTATGCCCTTCTTCCCTTCTGAAATTGAATAAAATCATTAATAAAATTGCAAATTGAAATCTATTAATATTTGATTTATTGAAAAATACAAATCCAGAATAAACTAACAGTATAGAGCTCAACATAATAATACACATAATACTATTAGATACATTTAAAGTTGTACTAAGCAAGGCTGCTAAAAGCTGAAACAATAAGATGCCCAATATGATTGGTAAAATTCCAAGTCGCATAAAAAATAATTTTATTTCATACAGTCTTTAAATTTTAATTTAACGAATTTACAATTTTGTTATATTTAATCATTTTACACCATTCTTATACTTTCCGAAATTTAGGGACACATACAAAGCATTTAAAACCGATAAGTTAGGGTGGGTGTAAATGTTATTGCTTCTAATGAGTTGGTAGAAATTAAATAATAAATTCTTGACCTAATTCCTAGCTCAAACTTTGTATCTATTTTTTTTGAATAATGAAGTCCTACAAAAATTCCCCCTTCCTCTAGGTAGCTGTTATTAAAATTTCTTTGTTCAAAAAGAATTCCGTTCCTTGAAATACTAATCTCTTGTTGTTCTGGTCTCAAATAAAACAAACCAATCTGACTCCTTAAAGCCGGTATTTTTTTTATTATATCTCTTTCATAAAAAATCTGATAAAAATGATTTACGTGTTTAATGTCAAAATCTTTTATCGATAATTCAATACCGTTAACAATGCTTGTATAATTGATTGTTTTTTGATTTGAACTTTTAGCATAACCAAAACCCCAAGAAGCTCTATTGGTAACATCATATTTAAGTTCTATGCCTCCTATTGTTCCAATAAAATTTTTGTTCGAAATTTCTGTGACTGGAAATGGAGGTGCTTGTTCTTGATAGCTTCTTACAAAAAAATTGCCATTTAAGCCGTAATTCACTTCAAATGAAAACTTACTTTTTTTCTGCGCTAAAACAACAAAAGGAGAAAGAGAAAGTAAAAAAATTAATAATTTCATATGTTGTTTTTTAAAACTTTAATTGAATATAGTAGAGCAAATTAAATAAATGGAACTAACATTAAAATCTTTATGCTCTTTATATTCTACTAATTTGTACAATAATAAATATGGACGAAATAAAAAATTAGTTTTTTAAGAAAAAATTAGGAACCAATAAATCCAGAAAACCTATTCCACATTGTGAAGTAATGTTGTTTTTTTAATAGCAATTCATCATGTTTTCCTTGCTCAATTAATTTACCTTCTTGCAATACTAATATATCATCGCAGTTTTTTATGGTTGATAAACGATGAGCTATTATTATTACTGTTTTACCTAGACTTTTAAACCAATCTAATGTTTCTTGTACTTTTTGTTCGCTAACACTATCCAATGAGGCTGTCACTTCATCCAATATTAAAATTTCAGGATTACGATACAGTGCTCTAGCTATTGCAAGACGCTGCCGTTGTCCACCAGATAGGTTTACTCCGTTCTCATGTAAAATAGTATTGTAGGTTGCAGGCATTTTTTCTACAAATTCATCAATACCTAATTGCTTTGAGATATTTAGCACTTTTTGTAAATCTGGCTCAAACTCACCAATTGCAATATTTTCTACAATGGTACCTACAAATAAATCTATCTGTTGAGGAACTACAGAAACCATTTTTCGCAAACTGGAATTGGTAATATATTTTATATCAATGCCTCCAATCGTTATATTACCCTCTTTTAAAGGATATAGATTCTGCATGAGTGATAGTAATGTAGATTTTCCACTTCCGCTCTCTCCTACTATTGCAGTTGATGCTCCTTTTTTTATAGTAATACTTAATCCCTCAAAAACAGTATTCCTTGTTCCATATCTAAAATATATATTATTAAATTGTATATCTCCTATCAAATCTTTTGTAAGTGATATTTGTGTTTCGTTGCTCCCTTCTGTTTCAAGATCTATAATTTCGAATAATCTATCGGCTGCAATTAAAGCGTCCTGTATACTTTTATTGGCGCCAATTAAAGAGCTTGCTGGTCCAGTAAAATAACCTATCAAAGCATAAAACGATAATAACTCACCTGATGTAAGTTCTCTACTCATTACAAAATAGCATCCTGCCCAAAGTATAATAATGGTAAATAGTCTGGTAATAAATTCAGATGCCGTTCCTAAATAAAGCGATTTAATTGTGCTACTATAAATATTTTGTAATAATACTATGAATCTATTTTCTGTTTTTATATTGGCATATTCTTCTAAACCAAAACGCTTAATTGTTCCAGCTGCTGTAATGCTTTCTACTAACTGAGTTTCTAAATCTGCACTATTTTCCATTAACTTTCTTTGCCATTTTTTATTTACTAGGTTACTTATATAGTAAATTATTAAGTAGGCTGGAATAATGCCAAGCATTATTAAAGCAAGTTTCCAGTAATACAAAAACATAAGACCAATAGAAAATAGTACTATTAAAATATTTACAAACATGTTAAGTGCCACGTCATTTATAAAAGCACGTATTTTAACAGCATCATTTACTCTGCTAATTATTTCACCAACACGCATTGTATCAAAAAAACGCTGAGGCAATTGCAGTAAATGTTTGTAATAGCCTAAGATTAATTTAGCATCAATATGCTGCCCAGTTTGTACGCCAATTATTGTTTTAAAGATGCCGATAAATATTTGAAGCAGTAAAATCAATATCATTCCAATACTCAATAAATTTAATAGTTGCATATTGCCTTCTGGTAAAACAAAGTCTATTATTTTTTGCATGTAAATAGATGATGATAAACCTAAAATGGTATAGATTACAGCACCAATTAACGCCTGCACCATTATACCACTATGCGGGCGAATTAATTGCCAAAAACGATTAATACTCGATGTTTTTTGATTCCCTTTTGTAAACGCTTCATCAGGCAACAACAGTATAATTACCCCTGTCCATTCTTTGGCAAAATCTGCTATGGGTTTTTTATGAACCAGTCCATCACCCGGATCCATTATTGTAATGTATTTTGCCGTTACTTTATAAATTACCACAAAATGATGCAATCCATTTTTTATAATTACATGAGCAACTGCGGGTAGGGGAATTTTAGCAAGGCTTTCTAATGATCCTTTGGCCCCTTTTGCCTGAAAGCCCAATCTTTCTGCGGCTTCAATCATACCCAACACATTGGTGCCGCGCTTATCGGTGCCTGCGTATTGTCTAATTCTGCTCACAGGTAGTTTTAATTGATAGTGTGCTGCTACAGATGCAATACAAGCAGCTCCACAATCGGTAATATCACGCTGTTTTACCTTACTACTTTTTCTCACTTAATGCTGCAATATTTTGGGGTGGGGCTATAGGGCTAAGCCAATCATTTAAATTATCATAAAGTAGTTGCCAGAGGCTTCTTCTAGCTACAATAAATCTTGCTTGAAAACTCAATCCCTTTTTAAGATGACCAGTAAATCCATTTTTTAAATGTAATTGTGTACTATCAAAACTGCACCTTAGCTTAATGACAGGCATATTATTTACCAAAGTGTAATCATTGTCTATAGCAGTAATTTTTCCAGTTAAAACGCCAAAATAGTTATAATCAAAAGCTTCAATTTGATATCTAGCAGTCTGACCTATTTTAAGTAACCCAATATCTTTAGTTTGTACATAGCACTCGCCCACCAGTGAACCTTCTGGTGAAATAGTACAAACAGGCTCTCCAGCTTGTATTATTCCACCAGCATATTTTGTGTTAATTCCTTGTATGTATCCGGCAATTGGTGCCTTAATTTCATAATATTTTGCTTCAGCGATAAGCTGTTCGCTTATTTGTTGATATTGAGATAGCTCTAATTTATACCTTGCTAATTCTTGTTGCCAATTTATTAATTGTTCTCTCACAAAAGCTTTATTGTTTGATTGTATTTGCTGTAGATTGTTTTGATAATCGAAAAATTCTTTTGTGCTAATAACTTTGTCTTTTGCTAATGAAGTATTTATTTCTAATTCCTTTTCTGCTTTCTGTAGTATAGAATTTTGTTGCTCTTTTTGATATATGTATTTGCTTAGTTGCTCTTTATATATTGGAGATTGAATCTGTGTTAATAACTCTTCAGATAACATTTTTGAAGCTGTTAGGATAGTAAGATCTTGTATAAATACTATCCGCTGATTTAACTCATATTGATTTAGCGTTGTTTTACTTTTTGTGTTTGGATCATTTATTTTTAAAATGAGATCACCCGCTTTCACTTTACTACCTTCTGTAAAATAAATATTTTGAATTAACCCTCCCAAGGATGATTTGACTTCTGTTCGTTCGCTATTAGGCCGAGTTATGCCCATAGACTTTACAGAAATGTTGGTGTAAATGTGGGGTAAAGAAAAAAGGAGAGCTATAATAGAAATGAAAATAAAACCGAAGAAGCAATAAACGCTTTTTTTTAGCTTTGGTATATAGCCAATAACGGTGTTTGGAATGAACATATCTGGGATTAACATAGAGTAAATTACCGATATCGGTTTTTTTCTTCTTTTCTAAAATAAAAAATGGGGGGGGCACATGAAAAGAAAAAAGGTTAGTGGGATCATAAATATTCTTGTGTGTATTGCTTATTTCCAATTATTTATAATTTGTCTATCCGCATAATTATACACTAAATAATAAAATAAAACAGCTAGAATTACAACAAATAGAAAAGGTAAAATTAATTTTTTCACTTAATGAATATTTTTAGATTTTTTTCAATAAATGTAATCGCTTGGGCAAATAATAAAATATAGACTTAAACTGAACAATACTTTAAGTTATCACTCCTTTTTTACATATTCTTTCCTGCAAGGAAATTAGTCTTCTTCAGATACTCACGGATCTTCTTTACAATTTAATTATTTTCCAAAACCAAAAATTATTTTTTGTAAAAGATAGACAATAAATCCTATTGCAATCCATCGTAAAGGTGTTCTAATTTTTTTCATAGGTTATATTGTTCAAATTAAATAAACAAGATTTATTACATTGTAAATGATATGTATACCCCTTCATAATTGAAGCGTTATAATAAACAATTTTGTTGATTGTATTACACATTTCATACCTGTCAGTTAGAAAAAATAGAATCTCTTTTAGAATAAGGTTTGCTAATATATTTATATTAAATGAAATGGAAGGATGTGTCGTATAATCTGTGTATAGTTTTTTTTGTTTTTCGAACGACTGCTCTTCGCCGAATCTCTTTATTGCTAACTGATTTAAACTCAAGTCACAACACGTTTTGCCGGGAATAAATAATGGACCAAGGTTAATTATTTCAAATGCATATGACATGTGAATAAACGGAATGCCATTGTTAAAACAATAATTGTTTAATGAAGTTCGAAATGACAAATTAGGGTCACACGCTTTTATAATAAACTGAGGAATCGTAATGTCACAAAAACGTCTAATATCTGCTTCTGAAAATACTTTTTCTGTATAAGCTTGGATACTTATTCCGAAATTCTTTCTTACCCGTTCACTAAGTGCAATTACTTTATACTTTCCAATATCAGTCGAATCAAAAATTGTTGTCTTTTCAACATCACTTGAATTTACAACATCATTATCACAAATGCTTATATTTTTAAACCCAAACTGAGCTAGTAGGTATCCAATTGTTGCACCACCAGCCCCTGCCCCAAATATCAATATTCTATAACTTAGCAGTTCAGAAGGGAATTTAATATTAAGGTAATCGAAAAAAAAATCTTTTCGTTTTTTTTGCTCTTCAGTTTTTAAAAGAATTTGCTTTTTAAAAAGTTCATTATAAAAATGATTTCCATTAATCTCACTTAACGATATGCCATTTGAAATAAGATCATCCAATAACTTCCTATTTTGATTTGTATTTGTAATTTCAATATATTGATCTGTGCCAGGTATCCCAATACAGATTTTAGATTCAACAGACCAAATGGGTAAATATTTCAATATTGAATACTTATCTGACATAAGAAACCCATTTTAATAAAGAATCTACATTTAGATTTGACCAAGAATGAGGATTAGTATTTTCTGTTTTCTCAATACATAAGAAAATATTTGAATTACCCCTTTTCTTTTGATTAGATAAAAACATAGATATGTCTAATGCATGCATGTCATACAAGCTACGCCCTCTATTTAAAAACTGCCACCCCAATGATAAATTTGTAAATGCAAATATTTTAGTTTTTGTAAGAAGAAAATCTTTCACTCCTAGAGCATTTTCGGCAGAAACAACTGTTTCTCTTCTGCATAAACTATCAATCGAAATTGAGCTACTAACCGCTTTAGATTTTATAAGATTGTAAATGTATTTTGCCTCTTCACGAGATATTTTCTCAGTATTAGTTATCTGATTAACAATACTTTTTGTAAATCGATTTAAATCAAGTGGGGAATCAACTAATATTAAACTATTGCCTTTCTGATTTTCCTTCTGAAATTTTAAAAGTAACTTTGCTGCACCAAAACCTCCCATTGAAAATCCTCCGATATGTATTGATTTGGGGAATTTATTTTGAAGTATTTCAATTACTTGTTTATAAATATTATCCAACTCTAATGAATCATATAAAAGTGTGTTCGATGAATTGATAAATAAGACGGAATAATCCTTACTTTTTAGTTGATTAAGTAAAGTACTGTTTGTCTGAATAACTTCATAAAAGTTTTGATTATACCCGGTTAGAAAAATAAACAAATCATTATCTGAATTTGATTTCAAAAAATAATAATCAGTACTAGACTTTATATCTGAGATTTTATTTTCTGAGCATGAATTCAAAGTAATAAACATAGTAAACAGAATCGTTAATTTTATCATATTACTTTCAATAAACAAAACCACTGCTAATCAATAAAGTAATCAGCAGTGGAGGTTTTAAAATTAAACATTATCACAAGCGTTATGAGGCAGGTTCATCCCGGGTTTAGGATGAATGGATGCGTACATTTTCGAAGCTGCATCATCTACAGCTGCATCCAACACTCTACTTCCAATATAACCCGCAATAGCCCAACCTGCTCTTACTAACCATGGCGCTATGCCACCAACAACTTCCTGTTTTTCGGCTTGGTTCAATTGAACCAAATCCATTTCTTCTAATTGAATTTGCATATAAAAAATTTAATTTTACTCCTAAATTCACGTAATAGGAAATCACGGTTTTTCCAGTTTCGCTTTCGCTGGGCTGTCAATTTATAAACCCCAAGTAGTATTGTTTCTACCATCATCCTTTTTTATTTTATGCATGCCTGCATTTGGGGTTAATTAAGGAGTAATATCCCATTGATCAAGCTTGGTCATTCAATAGTTGTACTTCCTATTGTTTTACAAGTATCCTCATATAAATTAGAATAATCACTAGGTAAAACCCTAGAAGTTTAAATTCAATAAAAAAATAATGCATTGAATTTTGTATAAGTGATTATTGTCATGTATTATTGTTGGAAATAAGTAAATGTGATGGGGCGGGTATTAATTGGTATTGCAGAAGATCATGCTGCAATTAGAAAAATGATGATTAATGAGGTCAAAGAAAAACTTGATTGCGAAATCATTGCAGAAGCTGGGAATGGTATTGATTTTTTAAACGAATTAAAGTTATCTAATCAAATCCCCGATATAGTATCGATTGATTTATCAATGCCGATAATGAATGGTTATGATACAATTAAAGAAATAAAGAGTCAATATCCATCCACTAAAATATTGGTTTTTACTTTTGTGGCGGAATTAGATGCTATTGTAAACCTTTTTAACATTGGCATTCATGGTTTTGTAGGTAAGGCAGATGAAAAATTAAATTTTTCATCTGCTATCATTGAAATTCTTGAACATGGATTTTTAAAAAACAAATACTATCGTTCCAAACAATTAGCTTCCCTAGATTGGAATAAATATTCTTTCATAGGAAATAATGCTTTTACCTATAAAGAGATAGAATTCATTCAATTCAATATTGATAATTTGTCTACAGTTGAAATTGCAAAATTTTGGTTTTGCTCGGAAAAAAATGTTGAGTATCACAGAAAAAAAATCTACACAAAACTTGACATAACAACTAGACAGGAATTGGTAACCTATGCCAAAAAAATTGGTTATGAATCTTAGTGTCCAAAAAATTATTTTCCCAATTTCTCTTCAAACAATTTCAAAATCCTCTTATACTCATCGGTCCAACTACTGGGTTCTACAAATCCATGGTCTTCCATCGGATACACAGCGAGTTCCCAATTGTCTTTTTTGAGTTCAATTAATTTTTGAGACAAACGAACTACATCTTGAAAATGTACATTCACATCTACCATTCCATGGCAGATTAATAAATGATTTTTTAAGCCCGCCGCAAAATTGATTGGAGATGATTTTGCATAAGCAATAGAATCTTGAACAGGTTCATTTAAAATATTGGCCGTGTATCCATGATTATAATGTGCCCAATCAGTTACGGGTCTTAATGCAGCTCCCGCCTTAAATACATCTGGTGTGGTGAATAATCCCATCAATGTAATAAATCCTCCATAAGATCCACCATATAAACCAATTCGGTTGGGATCAATACCATAATTTTTAACCAAGAAATCCGCGGCATCTACATGATCAGTTAAATCTTTTCCACCCATATGTCGGTAGATGCCCGTGCGCCAATCTCTTCCATATCCACTGCTAGCTCTATAGTCTATATCAATTACGGTATACCCTTTGTCTACCAATAAATTATTGAACATATATTCCCTGAAATAAGAGCTCCACCAATAATGCACGTTTTGTAAATAACCAGCACCGTGCACAAAAAATACTGCAGCCCCATTTTTCTTTGCAGCAGTTGGTTCATAAATTCTTGCATAAATATTTTGCCCATCTCTTGCAGGAATGGTGGTTACTTTCGCTTCTTTCCAGTCATATTTTTTAAACTCCTCAGTCATCGAAAGATTGGTGACTTGAATGGGTTTTTTACCGGGTGCATTTTCTTGCACATATAATTCCCATGGTTTGTTGATATAAGAGTAGCGATAAGCAATCCACTTTTCATCTGGGCTCATGCTCACTTCATATCCTCCCTCCCATGCAGTGATTCTTTCTTTTGCAGAACCATCAGTTTTAATGCGATACCAATTTAATTTTCCAGGATGTGTTTCATTGGTCAATAAATAAAAATGCTGTTTATTCTTACTCAATTTCAAATCCTGCACTTCGTAGTTTCCAGCTGTTAATGCTTTTTTATTTTGTGTTTTTACATCGTACACATACAAATGCGAATAGCCCGAAGTTTCGCTTTGAAAATAAAACTGATCATTATTGATCCAGCCAATTTTAGTTCCGAAGTTTCCACCACCAACACCTGGTCCACCAATCCATGCATTGTCTCTTTGTCTATCGATGGGTACTAATTTTCCAGTTGCAGATTCAAGTTGCATAATCCATCGGTCTTTGTTGTCTTGAGAACGAATATCAACAATGGCAATACTTGCGCTGTTATTCCAATAAGGACCATAGATGACTACAGAACGATTGCTTGGTTTTTTTCCTTCGTATCTTTTTGGATAATCTTTTGCGTAATCTGGTAAGTCTTGTATCCCAGGAATTGCATCTGTTTTTATTTGCATCAACGTATCGCGCACTCGATCCCAAACATAAAAATCAAATTTGCCCAATGCGTTGCCCACTTTGGTTCTGGTATTTAAATCGGTAGTGTATCCAGACTCGGTCACATAATCTGGAACAATAGTTTGTTTATTTCCAGCTGGTGCTTGATACAATCGATACGTCACGAAACGCGCATCTGGACTGATTTGTAGGCCTTGCATCATTCGATCGCCCGTCGCAATTCTTTTAATCGTATCATTATAAACGATTCGATTATTCCTCAAATAATTGGCGCGTTCCTCTCTTTTATCTTTTCTTTCTTTGAGCACTTCAAATAAATCCAACTGTTGTTGTTGCAACCAACCATCTTGGGTTTGTGGGTTGATCATAGCCGCGGCGCGATTGATGTTTCCTACAGTTGCGCTCCCCCCCGAACCAATATTGGTTAATTGCGTGATTACTCCTGTTTTGGTATGCCAAGCAAATAAATTGGGGGACTTAGTAAAAGCAATCCACTCGTCATTCATAATAAATGAAGGATTATTTTCTTGCTCTTCTGTTTGTGTAACCCGAATGGTTTTATTCAATTTTACATCTGTCCAATAAATGTCGCCACGAAACGCATACACCATTTGTGTTCCAGCCAAATTATAGACTGCATTATTTAATGCACTATTGCGTTCAATAATATTATTGTTGGCTTTATCTGGTGCTGTTGCATTTAAAGCATATGCATACAATGAGTCCGCCATTTGTTGTTTTGGATTCCAATTAAAAAAAACAGTTTTACTATCATGACTCCAAAAAACATTGGAAGGAGATGTGCCCATCCATTTTGGATCACGCATAATATAGTCAACGGTTAATGACTGGGCAAAGCTGTTGGTGCTTACAGCAATAAATAGCAACAGAATAAATTTTCTCATACAATTGATTTGTTAGAATAAATCTATTGTATTTGTATTGGTTAATAATTATTCTCGTGCAATTTTATTTGAATGGAGGAATGCAAAACATTATTGATAATAATGATTGGCTTCTATGTATTCGCGCACTTTCTCTGGTACCAAATAGCGAATGGTTTTTCCAGCTTTAATATTATCCCGAACATGGGTTGCGGAAATGGTTAATAGAGGTGCATCTAAAATGCGCAGTTTAGCACCAGCGTTATTATTAATAGTAAAGCCCGGTCTATTGTAAACAGTAAATGTATAATCACTGATAAGCAATGAGGCATTTTTCCACTTTGGCAAATTTTGAAAACTATCGCTGCCCATGATAATCTCAAAACTATGTTGCGGATATTTTTCTTTTAAATAAATCAACGTATCGATTGTATAAGAAGGCTTGGGCAATTTAAATTCAATATCAGAAGCCCTTAATCGAATATCGTCTTCTACTGCTAATTGTACCAAATGTAATCGATGGTATTCATTGAGTAAACTACTGGCAGGTTTGAACGGGTTTTGTGGAGACACTACAAACCATACTTGCTGTAAATCGGTTTGATTTAAGACATGGCTAGCAATAATCAGATGCCCAATATGAATGGGGTTAAATGAACCAAAATAGAGGCCTATTTTCATCTAATATATTGATTATCAATTAATTAAGACAAATCCTCGGTTACAAAAATGCTGTTGGCCTCGCTTAATCTCAAGCTTAATCGATAGCCAGATACACAGATTGAGATGGGATCTCCCAAAGGTGCAATCTGTTCCACTTTTACTTTCTCACCTGGCACACAACCCATTTCCATGAGTTTGATAAAGATGTCGTCTTTTTCAAATGAATCGATAATTCCCTTTTGCCCTGCTGATAACTCAGACAATCTTTTCATATTTCCGATTATATAGTAAAGGTAGTCTAGCCCGTATTGGTTTTGTTACGAATTTTGGAGTAATCAAGTAATTATGGCTAAAATCAATTTTCGCACAGGGGATCGCCCTTTTGTGTTTGCACAGAAGTCTGCATTAAAAATATTTATCGCTTCTATTTTTAAGAAAGAAAAAAAGCAGCTTTCTGCAATCAATTATATTTTTTGTTCCGACGAAATGTTGCTGAAGATTAATCAGGATTTTTTACAACACAATTACTATACAGATATCATCACTTTTGGACTGAACGAACCGGGTGAACCCATTGAAGCTGAAATATATGTAAGTATAGATCGCGTAAAAGACAATGCCAAACATCAAGGAGTTTCCTACCAAAATGAAATGCAACGTGTGCTTTTTCATGGTGCCCTACATTTATGTGGCTATAAAGACAAAAAGAAAAGTGAAATTTCAACCATGCGTGCAAAAGAGGACCAGTATTTGCAATTGATTGGAAAAAGAAAATAAATGAAACCTTGGGCGCTGTTTTTTCTATTGGTTAGTTGTTCTTGGGTCAATGCCCAAAATTATAGTCAAGTCGTTTTAACTGATATTCCATTTGAACCCAAGCTGGCAGTGAAACAAGTGATTCTTGAAAAACTAACCCAAAATAAAACTTACCGCGGGTCTGATCCGCTCTCCCAATCTTTTATTTATTGGACCAACTATGCGCGCCTATATCCTAATGAATTTAGAGACTCTGCTTTATTGCCCTATTTGAATCAACAGCCAAGGCTAAGGGGTAAATATGCCAACAGTTTGATTGAAGCTTTAAGCAAGGTTGATCCCCTTCCATTTTTAGCGCCCGAAGAAAAATTAAGCTTGGCTGCTCAAAACCATGCCAAAGACATAAAAAGTAATGGGGGGAGTGTAAGTCACCAAGGCTCAGACGGCTCTGGTTTTGGAGACAGAATGCGAAAAGTGGGATACAAGGGTTGTGCTGCAGAAAATATCTCTTTGGGCAAAGACAAACTTGGATTAAGCTCACTTCTTTTACTCTATTTAGACATCAACTTGCCCGATCTTGGACACAGAAAGAATTTATTAAACCCTAATTATAAAAAAATGGGGGTTAGTTCAGTACAACTGAACGACAATCAAACACTTATTGTTCAGGAATTAGGATGCGAGGAAGCCCCAAAGAACTAATTATTGACGCCCCCCACTCCACCAATAAACTCAATCTGAGGTTCCACGAATCACCGTTCCCCAACGGAACATTTTAGTGATGTTCCACGAATCCCGTTTATCTTTGAAGAAATAGATGACACGCTCATTTAAATGTCGTCATGCTGGTTATTCAAAATAAATGAACCTATGAATAAGGAAAAGAGGAAATGGCAGATTGCTTTTAGAAGATATGTTTTAGAAGATGCGCCGAGTGAAGCCTATGCCCCCTATTTTGGAATTGACAGAGCTGGTTTAAGAAATTGGATAGAGATTCAATTTACGAATGGGCTTACGTGGGAGAACCATGCATTGCTTTGGCAGTTTGATCATGTCGTCCCTATCGCATTCTTTGATTTTTCAAAGGAGGAAGAACTCAAGCTTTGTTGGAATTTTATCAATCTACGTGTTGAGCCAACTCATTCTGATAATTCTAAAGAGCATGGAACAGCTATATTGGGAGCAAAAAAATACTTTACCGATTTATATTTAAACGCTGGGTTCGGACTTGCAAAAAATATGATTGAAAAAATTGAAGGATTGGAAGCAAATGGACTCAAACCAAATAAAACAATGCTTCAATTTTTAACCAGTAACAAAGACTGGCTACTACATGTTAATGAATTGACTAAAGAAGAATTCCATAGATACAATACTGGTACTCCCATCGAGGACCTATTGCTCGAAAGAGAAATTTTAAAAAAATTCGGTTAGGGCGAATCCTATAATATCTTTGCACCATGTTTTCAAAATACGATGTAATAGTAGTAGGCGCTGGCCATGCAGGATGTGAGGCGGCAGCGGCAGCAGCAAACTTGGGAAGTTCCGTTTTGTTAATTACCATGAATATGCAAACCATTGCCCAAATGAGTTGCAACCCTGCAATGGGTGGAATTGCAAAAGGACAAATTGTAAGAGAGATTGACGCCCTTGGCGGATACAGTGGTATTGTTACAGACTTGAGTACCATTCAATTTAGAATGTTGAACCTCAGTAAGGGCCCTGCTATGTGGAGTCCGAGAGCGCAAAACGACCGAATGCTGTTTGCGGCAAAGTGGAGAGAATGGTTAGAGAAAACACCCAATGTTGATTTTTACCAGGACATGGTCAAAGAAATCATCATTAAAAATAATAAAGCCTGTGGCGTGATAACTGGATTGGGTCACGAAATCATGGCCGAATCTGTTGTAGTAACCAGTGGTACTTTTTTAAATGGAGTCATTCATATTGGTGAAAAACAATTTGGTGGTGGACGTGTAGCAGAGAAAGCAGCTACAGGTATTACAGAACAATTGGTTGCATTAGGTTTTGAAAGCGATCGTTTAAAAACGGGAACTCCTCCTAGAGTTGATGGAAGAAGCTTGGACTATTCTAAAATGGAAGAACAAAAGGGCGACGAACAGATTGTTGGTTTCTCTTATCTTGATATTCCGAGAGTGAAGCCCGAAAATCAAAGAAGTTGTTTTATTACTTATACTAATCAAACAGTTCACGATTTATTAAAAACAGGTTTTGATCGCTCCCCCATGTATCAAGGCAGAATTGAAGGAGTTGGCCCAAGGTATTGTCCAAGCATTGAAGACAAAATCAGTCGCTTTGCAGATAGAGACCGTCACCAATTATTTGTGGAACCAGAGGGTTGGGATACAGTAGAAATATATGTTAACGGTTTCTCTACTTCTTTACCAGAAGAAGTACAAATGGCAGCATTGAGGCAAGTACCAGGATTTGAAAACTGCAAAATATTTAGACCTGGTTATGCAATTGAATATGATTATTTTATGCCAACTCAATTGACACACGCGCTAGAAACCAAACAAATTAGTCATCTGTTTTTTGCGGGTCAAATTAATGGAACAACCGGTTATGAAGAAGCGGCCTGTCAAGGTATGATTGCAGGAATCAATGCTCACCAAAAAGCTAAATCGCTAGAACCCTTTATTTTAAAAAGATCAGAAGCATATATTGGTGTATTGGTTGATGATCTGATAAATAAAGGTACCGACGAGCCTTATAGAATGTTTACGAGTAGGGCTGAATTTAGAACCTTATTGCGTCAAGACAATGCAGACCTACGCTTAACAGAAAGAAGCCACCAACTTGGTTTGGCATCAGATGAAAGAATGCGTGCCGTAGAACAAAAAATAACAGAAGTAAAAGAGGTTAAAAACATATTAAAAGATTTTAATATAGAACCGACAGAAATCAATGAATATTTAACCTCCATTAATTCTGCTACTATTCAAGAAAAACAAAAAGCGGCTAAAATCATTTTAAGACCAAATATTTCTTTAGACGATCTTATAACAACTTTACCAAATCTTCAAACAAGATTAAATGAAATTTCTGCCGATGCTTTATTGCAAGCTGAAATTCAAATCAAATACGAACGCTATATTGAAAAGGAACAACAGTTGGTAGATAAAATGAGTGATTTAGAAAATATGGCTATCCCTGCAAACTTTGATTACGACAAATTGAATGCGCTTTCTAATGAAGCTTTGCAAAAAATGAAAAAAATAAAACCGAGCACATTAGGTCAAGCAAGTAGAATCAGTGGTGTTAATCCATCAGACATACAAATCCTAATGGTTTACATGGGTAGATAACATAACTTTAAGAAAACGATTACCATTGAAACGTTTTCTTAAATGGTTAGGCTATAGTATATCAAGTATCATTCTAATAATACTATTGGTATTTTTAATTGCAAGTATATATGTTCAGCAACATAAAAAAGAATTGATTGCAGAAGCAAGTGCAACAATTCAAAAAAAATATCACAGTACTGTTACTATTAAAGACATTCATCTTAGTCTATTTGAACAATTTCCAAATTTCTCTATAGAATTAAAAGAAGTAGATGTAAAAGGACCAATGTTTCAAATTCATGCTCAGAAATTATTTACCGCAAAAAATATTTCTGTGCGAATAAAAACTTGGCCCTTATTATATGGTAAGATTCTATTGACTAAAACAAAATTAGAGGATGGTCAATTATTTATTTATACTGATAAATTAGGTAATCACAATCTTGATGAATTAAAACAAAAAAAAGCTGCTGAGAAAAACTCCGTAGTTCAAATACCAGATAATATTGAACTAAATAAATTTGACATCATTATTAAAGATGATCAAAAATTAAAAACATTTCATTTTAATATTCAGTCATTACAAGTGCAATCAACAAAAAATGATAGCACGACCATTTTGAATATCAAAAAAGAGATGGTGATAAAATCTTTAATATTCAATCACTTAAAAGGAAGTTTTTTAAAAAATCAAAAACTTATAGGAAAATACTCAATTGTAGTTGGAAAAGAAAAAATGACATTCAAGAAAATTGAATTAATAGTTGGTAAAATACCTTTTATATTAACGGGTGATTTTGATCTGAAAAATAAAGGCTTGTTTATTTTAGAATTAAATACACCAAGAATTCCGTTTGACTTTGCTAAATCAATCTTAACAAAAAATATCAGTAAAGTATTGACTCATATAATTATTACAAAACCCCTTGGAATTAATGCTACAATTAATGGCCCATTGAGTGGTGGAGAACCAAAAGTTATTGCACATTGGCAAATAAAAAAGACAACAATTGGAACAACCCAAATTCAATTTACTGATGCAGACGTTGAGGGCACATTTAATAATCAAGTTAATAAAACCCAAGAACCCAATGATGTGAATAGTTCAATAATATTATCAAAGTTATCTGGCAATTGGCATGAAATACCCATTCAAACTTCTAATATTCAAATAAACAACTTAACACAACCCTATTTAAAAGGTGGTTTTAAAACTCAATTTAATCTGGCTCTATTGAACCCCCCATTAAACACCGATAACATTGTGATAAAAAGGGGGAAAGGTAAATTGGATATTGATTATGAAGGCCCACTAGTTAATAACAATGAGAAAAACACTAAAATTAGCGCATCATTACAAATCAATGATGGAGAAATATTTATCAAACCAATTCAAAAAAATATTTCAAATACGTTTGCAGATCTTCAAATAAACAACAATACAATAGAAATTAAAAAACTCACCGCACAAACAAAAGAGGGAAGTCAATTAACAATTACCGGTATATCAACCCATTCATTGGCAGCCATTCCAAATACACCAGGAAAAGCTAATGTTAATATAAATATATCAAGTCCTAATTTAAACTTAAATGAATTTAGTAGTTCATTACAGCATGGTCTTCATAAAAAGAAAAAATCAAGAAATCTAACATTTAGTAAAATTGATCATATTCTAGAAAACGAAAACATTCATATTAACTTGAACGCTAATTCTATTAAATGGCAAAACCTAGTGGCAAGAAATTTAACTTCGTCGATCGATTTAAATTCCGGTAACTGGAGGTTGAATAATTTGAGGATGAATTTGGGTGTTGGAAATATTCAACTTTCGACAAAAATGTTGACTATTGAGTCAAGAAAAATCTTAACAGCAAAATTTCAGGTTAATCGTGTTAAAGCAGATGAGTTATTATATGGTATGAATAATTTTGGCCAGAATGGTCTATCCTATAAAAATATACGAGGAGAACTCAATATCGATGGTGAGCTAAAAAGTCCTTTAAATAAACAAGGTGGCATAAATCCAAATCAAATAGATGCTGCCATTAACTTTCAAATAAAACAAGGCGCACTACTGAATTATATGCCATTGTTGAAAATTCAAGAACATGTTTTTAAAAACCGTCAACTTGATTCGCTTCAATTTGCAACTATCAAAAATGCAATAACCTTAAATCATGGTACTATTCATATACCAAGAATGGAAATAGCCACTTCGGCATTGAATCTTTTTGTTGGTGGCGACTATGGGCTCAATGGTAATACCAATATGCATATTCAAGTACCATTGAATAATTTAACACAAAAGGACCAAAGCAGAAAAATGAAAATTGCTTCCAATAAAGAGAAAGGAGGTGCAAGTATATTCTTGAGAGCGATATCTGAGCCTAATGGTCAAATAAAAATTAAATTAGATCCCAAAGGTGGAAAATATAAACGAGAACAATTAGCCCAATAACCTATTCACCCATTCAACACATTATAAATGTGTCTTTTTTAAAAGACGAACATTTGTAGTAGCTTTAGAAACCTTCTAAATAAACCTTACTTATGAGAAAAATTAAGTTGTTATTTTCTTGTTTGGTGTTGACAACCCTGTTGCATGCCCAAGAAACATTTCCAGTAAATGGTATAGCCGACAAAAGAGATGGATGTTATGCCTTTACAAATGCCACCATTGTTAAAGATGCTCAAAATACCATCCAAAATGGTACAATGGTTATTCGAGATGGCAAAATTGTAGCAGTTGGTACAAGTGTAGTCGTACCAAAAGATGCATTAGTAATAGACTGTAAAGACAAATTTATTTATCCTTCGTTTATAGATATATATACCGATTATGGAATGCCCGCAATTCAAAGACCTTCAGGTGGTGGTGGGTTCGGTGCACCTGCTCAGCTTTCGTCAAATCAAAAAGGTGCATACGGTTGGAACCAGGCCCTAAAATCTGATATTAATGCATATAAAATTTTTAGTGTTGATGACGCTAAAGCAAAACCAATGCGCGAAGCAGGTTTTGGTGCAGTACTTACACATCAAAAAGATGGTATTGTAAGAGGCACAGGTGCTGTTGTAACGCTATCAGGAGAGAAAGACAATTTTGCAATTGTTAAAGAAAAAGCTGCCGCACTTTATTCTTTTAATAAAGGAACCTCTACGCAAGCATATCCTTCCTCTTTAATGGGAACAATTGCATTACTCAGACAAACCTATAATGATGCTGCTTGGTACAAAAACAATCCTGAAGTAGCCACTAAAGAAGGCATGAATATTACCCTTCAATATTTTAATAATAATCAATCATTGCCTCAAATATTTGATGTACAAGATAGAGGTATAGATTTATGGAATATGATGAGAGCCGATCGTATTGGTGACGAATTTGGAATTCAGTATATTCTAAAGACTACCGGAAAAGAGTACCAAAGAATAAAAGAAGTGGCAGCAACAAAAGCTCCCTTAATTGTAACTGTTAATTTTCCTCAAGCACAAGATGTAGAAGATCCAAATGATGCTAGAATGGTGTCATTAGCCGATATGAAAAATTGGGAATTGGGACCTACTAACCCTGCGGCCATCGAAAAAGCTGGTATACCATTTTGTTTAACTACTGCAGATTTAAGAGATCCAAAAACGTTTTTAACAAACCTTAGAAAAGCGATTGAATATGGTTTAACTGAAAAAGCTGCAATGGAAGCATTAACCAAAAATCCTGCAACATGGCTTGGGGTATACGACAAAGTTGGTAGCTTAGATGAGGGTAAAATGGCAAACTTTGTAATTACCACTGCTCCTGTTTTTTCTGAAAAAGCTGTTATTCTTCAAAACTGGGTTAATGGTAATAAATATGCTATTAAGGAAGATGCTTGGAAATCAATAAACGGTAATTATAAATTAACTGTTCAATCAGAGGCCGGAATAGAAACCTATTCACTTGAAGTAAAATCTAATAACACAGCTACTTTGATTGGAAAAGATACATTGGCTAATAGATTTAGCTTTGATGGTAAAACAGTCAAAATCAATTTTGCACCAATGCAAAGAAGAATCGGTGGAGCTGGCCGTATGGGTATGGGCGCTAACGTTCCAGCAGCATTACCTGCAAATGCTGCTAAATTAAGCGGTTTTAATAATGGTAAAAGTTGGAATGGAACTGGTGTAGATTCATTAGGCAATCATATTACATGGACTGCAGAAGAAATTAGTTTAACTGTAGCAAAAACAGAAGAAGTAAAACCTAAGGCAATTCCTAAAACCAGTAAATCATTTTATCCATTTACCGCGTTTGGCAACGATGAAGAAAACATTCCAAAACCAGAAACGATTCTTTTCAAAAATGCGACTGTTTGGACAAGTGAAAAAGCAGGAAAACTGGAAGGAACAGACGTTTTAATTAAAAACGGTAAAATAGCAAAAGTTGGTAAGGGTCTTAATGAAACTAATGCTAAAATAATTGATGCAACTGGCAAACATTTAACTGCCGGAATAATTGATGAACATTCACATATAGCATCCGCGTCTACCAATGAAGGTGGGCAATCTGTTACATCGGAAGTTAGAATGCAAGACAATCTCGATCCTGACGATATTAATATTTATAGACAATTAAGCGGGGGTGTTACTAGTTCACATATTTTACATGGTTCTGCTAATACAATTGGGGGTCAAACTCAATTAATCAAACTTCGTTGGGGTACAGATGATAAAGGATTAATGTTCGAAGGTGCTGATCCTTTTATAAAATTTGCATTGGGCGAAAACGTAAAACGTTCTTCCTCTACCCAAGGAAATTCTCGTTTCCCTGATTCAAGAATGGGTGTTGAACAGGTTTTAAGTGATGCTTTCAATAGGGCAAAAATATATGAAACTGCTAAAAAAGAATATGAAGCAAATAGTAAGAAAAAAGGTGCCGCCCAAACTACTTTTAGGAAAGACTTAGAACTTGAAGCATTAGTAGAAATAATGAACAGCAAACGCTTTATCACTTGTCATAGTTATGTTGCAAGTGAAATAGTAGTTGCAATGAGAGTAGCAGAAAAATATGGTTTTAAAATAAATACTTTTACTCATATCCTAGAAGGCTATAAAGTTGCTGATAAAATGAAGGCTCATGGTGCCGCTGCTTCAACCTTCTCTGATTGGTGGGCATACAAAAACGAAGTACAAGATGCAATACCCTATAATGCAACGATTATGCACAAAGTGGGATTAAATGTTGCTATCAATTCAGATGACGCTGAAATGGCTCGTCGCTTAAATCAGGAAGCTGCCAAAAGTGTAAAATATGGCGGAATGAGTGAAATTGAAGCTTTAAACATGGTTACTATCAATCCTGCTAAAATGTTGCACGTAGACAATAAGGTAGGTAGTATTAAAGAAGGTAAAGACGCGGATTTAGTATTATGGTCTGCACACCCTTTAAGCATATATGCTAAATCACTTTATACGGTTGTAGATGGTACTATATACTATGACCGTGCTAAGGATGAAGCCATGAGAAAAGAAGTAAAAGCAGAAAGAACCCGTTTGATTAGTAAAATGGTTGGAGAAAAGAGAACTGGTGCTCCTATGGCTCCATTTACACCAAGCTTTAAATATGTTCATACTTGTTTAGACCATGGACATAAATTAGGATTATTAGAAATTGAAGCTGGTGAAGAAGAAGGTATTGAACACAATAACAACCACTAAAAAAAATATCATGAAAAAAATTATATTAATAAATACACTACTCTTATTAGTAGGAGTATCTTATGCTCAAGAAACTGTATATCCTGCAACATCACAAAAAGGAGTCACTTTCATTAAAAATGGTACCATACATGTTGGAAATGGAACCGTTATTGAAAAAGCGACTATTAAAATAAACAATGGCAAAATTGAAGAAGTAGGAACAGATATTGCAATTCCACAAGGAAATGTACAAGTGGTAGATGCTACAGGCAAACATATTTATCCTGGTTTGATTTTACCAGCATCTACATTAGGATTACAAGAAATTTCTGGCGTAAGAGCAACTACAGACTATAATGAAATTGGAGAAATGAATCCGAGCATTCGCTCAATATCCGCATACAATGCAGACTCAAAAATTACCAATACCTTAAGATCAAACGGTATTCTTTTAGCTCACACAGCTCCAGCGGGTGCATTATTAGCAGGACAATCAAGTGTGGTTCAATTGGATGCTTGGCATTGGGAAGATGCGGCTTATAAAATGGATAATGGAATGAATCTTTATTTACCAAGTCTAATTGGTAGACCAGGCGGAAGATTGGGCGCTTTGTTTGCACAATTTATGCCTCAGGCACCAACTGACCCATTAAAAGCAGCTTTAGATAGAATTGAAATTGTGAAAAACTATTTTAGAGAAGCGAAAGTGTACATTGAAAATACGCCAAAAGAAATCAATCTAAAATTGGAAGCCGCTCGTGGGTTGTTTGAGAAAAAACAAAAATTATATGTACATGGCAATCAAGTAAAGCAAATGTTGTTGGCAATAGATTTTGTAAAGGAATTTGGATTTGATGTAGTTATTGTAGGTGGTTCAGAAAGCTGGCAAATAGCCAATTTGCTAAAACAACACAATATTGGTGTGATCCTTAGTCAAATGCATAATCTACCAACATTGGATGATGATGATGTGGATATGCCTTATAAAGCTCCATCAGTTTTACAAAAGGCTGGAGTTTTGTTTTGTATAAATGACGATGATCCACAAAATAGAGGAAGAAATCTTGCTTTTAACGCAGGTACTGCTGCAGCTTATGGACTATCCAAAGAAGAGGCACTAAGTGCAATCACACTCAATGCTGCTAAACTACTAGGTGCAGAACAAATAACCGGCTCAATTGAAAAAGGAAAAGATGCCAACATTATTATTAGTGCCGGAGACATATTAGACATGCATACAAGTATTGTTGAACATGCGTTCATTCAAGGACGAAAAATTGTATTAGACGACAAACACAAACAATTATATGAGCGTTATAAATATAAATACGCTATTAAATAATCAGTTATAAATAGTTAGTTGAAAGCCCGGCAAGTAAAATTGTCCGGGCTTTTAATTTGAAAGAAATAGCTGAATTAAAAATAAACGGCAGCAAGCTATTTATTACCTTAGCCATATGGAGAAAAAACTCTTTTTATTAGATGCTTTGGCTTTGATTTATAGGGCATATTATGCTTTGATAAGAAACCCAAGAATCACTTCAAAAGGAATAAATACGAATGCACAATTTGGATTTACTTCTACCCTATTTGATTTAATTCAAAAAGAAAAACCAACACATTTAGCTGTTTGTTTTGATACACACGCACCCACAGAGAGGCATGTTGATTTTACTGATTATAAAGCTAATAGGCAAGAAGCTCCAGAAGATTTATTGGCATCTATACCTGATATACAAAAAATTATCCGAGGATTTAACATACCAGTTGTAGAACTAGATGGTTATGAAGCGGATGATATAATAGGAACAATAGCATGGCAAGCAGCGGATGCTGGTTATGAAGTTTTCATGGTTACACCAGACAAAGACTATGGTCAATTATTAGTTAAACCACATGTCTATATTTATAAACCACCATCTTATGGAAATCCTGAAGAAATTATTGATGCAGGTAAAATATGTAGCAAGTGGGATATTTCCAGAGTTGAACAAGTAGTAGACATGTTGGGATTGATGGGTGATGCAGTAGATAATATTCCTGGTATACCTGGTGTGGGTGAAAAAACGGCGGCTAAGTTGTTAAAAGAATTTGACACACTTGAAGGAATCTTAGAAAATGCCGATAAAATAAAAGGTGCTTTAGGAGAGAAGGTTAGAGCAGGGAAAGATTCAGCTATCATTAGCAAAAAATTAGCCACTATTATAACGAATGTGCCCGTTGAATTTCACGAAGAGGATTATAGATTGAAAGAATGGAATAGAGAAGAACTGAATGCAGTCTTTACAGAACTTGAATTCAAAACCCTAGGGAAAAGAATTTTGGGAGAATCATTTAATGCATTTCAATCTGCTCCACAAGGAATACAAACAGATTTATTTGGAAATGCTATAGAACAAAAACCAATAGTAAATAAAACCATCAATGAGGATGAAAAAAACACCCCCTCTTATGGTCTGGTTGCAGATAAAAATATTGACAACACAAATCATGAATATCATTTAATAAAGTCGGTAGAAGAAATAAAAAAACTAGTTGAAAATCTATTAACGAAATATGAAATATGCTTTGATACAGAAACAACAGGAACAGATGCGAATAATGTAGAGTTAGTAGGAATGAGTTTCGCCTTTGAAAAGTACAAAGCATATTATATACCATTTAGTAGCAACCAAAAGGAAACAACGGAAAAAATTAATCTTTTGATTCCATTATTTGAGGATAAAAACAAATGCTGGGTAGGACAGAATATCAAATACGATTTATTAGTATTGAAGTGGTATGGCATAGAACCAAAAGGAGAATTATTTGATACCATGTTAGCACACTATGTGATTGAACCAGAAGGTAGGCGCAGCATGGATTTGCTCAGTGCACAATATTTGGGTTATGAACCAGTTTCCATAGAAACACTAATAGGTAAAAAGGGGAAGAACCAAGGAAATATGCGTGATGTTGAAATTGAAAAAATTAAAGAATATGCGGCCGAAGATGCAGATATAACCCTTCAATTAAAACATTGTTTTGTACCATTACTCAAAGAAAAAAAAGTAGAAAAGGTTTTTTATGAAGTAGAAAACCCACTAGTGAGAGTGTTAACTTCAATGGAATTTGAAGGTATTAAAGTAGATGAAGCCTTTTTACATGAGTACAGCAAAGAATTAGAAATAGAAGCAAAAAAATGTGAAGAAAGCGTATATGCACAGGCTGGTGTTCGATTTAATTTGGCTTCACCAAAACAATTAGGAGAAGTTTTGTTTGATAAACTACAATTAGATCCTAAAGCCAAAAAAACAAAAACTGGACAATATGCAACAGGAGAAGACGTATTATTAAAATTAGCCAATCAGCATAAAATTGTAGATGACATATTAGGTTTTAGGGAATTAACAAAGCTAAAATCGACTTATATAGATGCTTTACCAACAATGATTAACAAAAAGACCGGTAGAGTACACACGTCTTATGCGCAGGCTGTTGCAGTAACAGGAAGGCTGAGTAGTAATAATCCTAATCTTCAAAATATTCCAATTAGAACAGCTAGGGGAAGAGAAATAAGAAAGGCCTTTATACCAAGAGAACCAGGAAGAATTTTAATGAGTGCAGACTATTCACAAATTGAATTAAGAATAGTAGCCGCTATTAGCGGTGATCCAAATATGTGTACTGCATTTAAGGAAAGAAAAGATATTCATACAGCTACAGCAGCAAAAGTTTATGGTGTAGACGAAACAGCTGTTACCAAAGAAATGCGATATAAAGCAAAAAGTGTAAACTTCGGAATAATCTATGGTCAGGGGGCTTTTGGATTAGCAGAAAATTTGGGTGTAAGCAGAACTGAAGCAAAAGAAATTATTGATAATTATAAAAAAGAATTTCCATTTATCCAGCAATACATGGACGACCAAATTAAATTTGCAAAAGAACACGACTATGTAGAAACTTTAATGGGTAGAAAAAGGTGGCTAAAAGATATACATAGTGCCAACTTTACAGTTAGAGGATTTGCCGAAAGAAATGCTATTAATTCTCCTATCCAAGGAACAGCAGCAGATATGATTAAAATGGCAATGATTAAAATTCATACTGAAATGCAAAAGACAAAATGGGAGTCTAAAATGATTTTGCAAGTTCATGATGAATTAGTCTTTGATGCAGTGGAATCAGAGGCAGATGCATTACAGACTTTAATAATAGAGTGTATGACAAACGCATTGCCATTACCCAATGGCGTACCTGTTGAAGCTGAAGTAGGCAGGGGTAATAACTGGTTAGAAGCACATTAAAACAAAAAAATGAATTGGGAATTATTTTTTAAAGCGCTAGAAAAAATTGGAAGCAGATATTTTGCAGTAGCATTCATTGCATTTATTGTATTCTATATTTTATTTAGAAAAGAATGGTTCTATAAAAAGATTCAACCGAAATTTCCAAAAAGTAAAGACTTCTTTAGAGAACTTTCTTATTCACTAAGTACAATGATTATATTTAGCTTGATCATTGTTGTTCTTAATAGCCCAAAAATTGGACCATACACAACACGTTATAAGGAAATTGAGGAACAGGGTTGGATGTACTATTTTTTAGCATTTCCGATTATGTTTATTATGCATGATTTATACTTTTATATTATGCACCGAATAATGCATCATTCAAGTGTCTTTAAATATGTCCATTTAGTACACCATCAATCAACAAATCCGTCTCCTTGGGCAGCTTATGCATTCCATCCATTAGAAGCAATTATAGAACAAGGTATAGTAGTTATTTTTTATTTTACATTACCTATTCATATAACACATTTAGCTATTTTTTTCTTATTCTCTATTATATATAATGTATACGGTCATTTAGGTTACGAGTTATATCCTAAGGGATTTAATAAAACACTGTTGGGGAAATGGATAAATACTTCAGTAAATCATAACCAGCATCACCAGTACTTTAAAGGAAACTATGGATTGTATACCTTAATCTGGGATCGTATTTTTGGAACGATTAGGAAAGATTATGACCAACAATTCGAAGAAGTTAAAAATAGAATTGAAATCAACTGAGATAAAATATTTACTTTTTCTTATACAAAGGCACAGTACTACAAGGTTCACCATACATAATACTTTTAGCGTAAGGCCTTAGAATGGATGTAATTTTAACATAAGCTGAAGCGGGCACAGGAACTTCGCCACATCCTTTGACAACAACTCTTTGGTCTGAATAATCTATGCCTTTAATGGAGTCTAAAGCATCTAATAATAATTTTTCTTTTAAAGTTTCTTCAGTTCCAAAAAATACACCCTTTGTGATAGGACTTAAATAAACCGTAACTAACATATTAGCCCACATTGGTATAATCGCATCAGCACTACATGTTACAGCCACGAAACAGTCTCTATACTTTTCCCAATCGGTAGTAAGAAGAGCAGCTCTAAAATCTTTCTCTTTCAAAATTAGACCCATAAATAAATAGTCTTTCAAATCAAAAACCATTATTTTATCCTTAGAAAAAAAGGTCTCTAAGTCAAGACTAATAATTCCACTTTCAGCTACTTTATTAATAATCGGTTCCATACTAAAAGTAAAATTAGCAATTACACAAAGAATTCTGTTACGATAGCCGCAAAAAAAAGCCCACTTAATTAGTGGGCTTTACAAATGAATTAAATCTACTAATAGAAACTAAAACGATAATCTTTGACAATAGCTGCTTTTCTTAAAGCTTCAACGCTTCTATAAGTAGCCATTTTCCTATTTTGGATTAGCGTTTGCTTTAGTGTTTCTGGTAATGCCTCAGATGCTTTAGCAGAAATATTCTCTACTTTTAAAGCAAATACACCAGAATTACCCGCAATTAAACTAGAGGTTTTATTTAGGTTTGTTTTATTAAAAGCTGCACCAACGATTTTGGGTTCATTTCCTACACCATTAATAAAACCCGAACTAAAAGCTAAACTATCTGCTCTTAAAACAGAAGTTCCTGCCGATTTAGCAATCTCATCTAAACTATTTCCTTTCATTTTAGTGTCAATGATACTTTTAGCTTTTTTCTCATTTCTAATTAATCCCTCTACTAGAGGCCTAGCTTCGTTAGCTCCTAGAGTACCAGCTTTATTAACACCAGTAATAGTAGCAACTATAATTTGATCACCAACTTCTGTAGGATCAGAAACTGCACCTTCTTCATTTTCATAAATCCATCTTACTAAAGAACGAGTATTAGCCATGGTACCTACAGTGAAATCATTTTGTCTTATTTCACTTGCAGGAAGAATTGGTAAACCTAGTTTACCAGCATTTTCATTGAAAGATTTTATGTTTTTTGCGTTAGCTACAAAATTAGAAGCTGCGGTATTTGCTTCATTAACTGTTTCATTGCTACTTAAAATAGGTTTAGCTAGATAGGCAATTTTATAAGCTGGAGCCCTATTTTTTTGACCTAAAATTTCAATATAATGGTAACCAAAGTCTGTTTTTACAACACCTTTTGTACCCACGGTATTATCAAAAACAAAATCATTAAATGGAATTACCATTTGTCCTTGAGGGAAATAATCATAAACACCACCTTTATCTTTACTTCCACCATCATCAGAATATTTTGTAACTAATGAATTGAAATCAGCCCCGTTTTTAATAGCTAATTGAATACTGTCAGCTAATTTTTTACCAGTTGAATCATCACGGATTTGTTGACCGTTTTGTGGATTACTTGTTGCAATTAAAATATGTCTAACCGTAGCACTATCTGGCCACTGTTTAATACCTACCATCTTCGCAATTACATAATTCGTTCCATCTATATAAGGTCCATATATACCACCAACAGGCAAACGCAAAATTGAATCTTTATTAACAACTTGAATTTTAGCACCACCAAAATAACTATTATAAAAAGCTAATTCAGAACCCACTTTACCGAGATATGCTGCTGCATCTGTAGTTGCAGCAAAACCAGCACGTAATTCATTTATTTGTGCAAGGGTTGCAGCAGAATCAGCAGAAGTTGGTGCGGCACTAAAACTAACATAAGAAATTGAACGAGTTTCTTCTTCGTTTTTATATTCCTTACTATGCTTTTTTACATAATTGTTAATATCAGCATCAGAAACTTTTACAGCAGAATCAGGAATAGCAACGTAAGGATAATATACATAAGATGCAGACGCAATTGCATTATTATCAGCTTGTTGCTTTTCAATTATCCATTTTGGCACATAAACTGATTGAATCAAAAGGTTCTGGTATTTATTACGCAAACCATTTTGTATAGTAGGTTCTATATAACCACTATTAATCATTTTTATTTGTTCTGCATTCTTGCTCTTCTTAATTTGAGCAAATGCTCTTTTAGCATCATCAACTTTAAACACCCCAGTATTTGGGTCTGTAAATTCCTGACGTAAAGGAGAATTTTCTCCAAAAAGAATATCATTCAACTCTTTTGCAGAAATAGTTAAACCTAATTTTTCAAATTCCTGATTTAATACAATATTATCAACCTCCATATTGTATACAGTACCAATTAATTGATCACGAGTTGCACCTTGACCAGCGTACATGGCTTCTTGAGATTTTAAACGTTCTTCAAAGTAACCACGCTCGATACTTTTACCATTTACTTTTGCGATAACAGAACTGTTAGAAAAAGCAGATCCACCACGTCCGGCACCATCCTGAAGAATAAAAGCGATTAATGCAACAGCAATAATGACAAAAATAATCCAGGTGCCACGGTCTCGAATAGTTTGAATTACAGACATAATTAATAATTATATATAATTTATCCCGCTTCATATACGGGGAGGCAAAAATAAGGGAAAAAGAGGTAGAATAAATTGTGGAAAAATATACACATTGGCATGTTGGTAACCTCAATTTTAAGTGGAGAAATCAACTTTATGCTACTTAAAATGTGGAAAGGAATAGGATAAATACCCGAACATAGTAAAATAATTATTAATTTAATTAAAATAAGAGGAAGTTTATGCTTGTTAATTAACAGTGTAAGAAAAGTGAATTATATAAAATGCTAAATGTTAATTCAGTTATACATGAATGTGTATAATCCAAAAAATAAAAGCAAACAATAGAAATAAGCTGTTAATATAAAAGTGAATAATGGTGGATAAACTAAGTAAGTTTACCTTTGTACTATGTGGGTAACTAAGTTATCCCGATATACACACTCATAATAGTAGTAGTTGATTTTATATAAATAATTATTAAATATTATTACTTTGGATATTAACATAGCAAAATCAAAAATTGAACAAAACGGATTTTTAGATTTGGAAATTGATCCTGAATTAGATCTCTTTGCAGAGATAGAAAAACTTAAAAAAGAAAAAAATGCCGTTTTACTTGCACATTACTACCAAGAAACTGATATCCAAGATGTGGCCGATTATATTGGGGACAGTCTCGGCCTTGCTCAGCAAGCAAAACAAACAACTGCTGATACGATCGTTTTTGCCGGTGTTCACTTCATGGCAGAAACTGCAAAAATTTTAAATCCATCTAAAAAGGTTTTATTACCTGATTTAAAAGCAGGATGTTCTTTGGCAGATAGCGCTCCGACTGCGTTATTTAAGTCATTTAAAGAAAAACATCCTGATCATATAGTTGTATCTTATATAAATTGTACAGCAGAAATTAAAGCATTAAGTGATATCATCTGTACTAGTGGAAATGCAGAGAAAATTATTGAAAGTATACCTCTCAATCAGCCTATCCTATTTGCTCCTGATAAAAATTTAGGTGCGTATTTAAGTAAAAAAACAGGTAGGAATATGTTGCTTTGGAATGGAGCATGTATGGTTCATGAAATTTTTAGTTTAGAGAAAATTGTTAAGTTAAAAATTAGGCATCCTAAAGCAAAACTAATTGCACATCCAGAATGTGAAGAAGCTATATTAAATATTGCAGACTTTATTGGTAGTACAACTCAGTTACTAAAATATACACAAACAGATCATACAAAGGAATATATTGTTGCTACAGAAACAGGTATTTTACACCAGATGCAAATAAATAATCCTACTAAAACATTTATTCCAGCTCCTCCAGAAAATAATTGTGCATGTAATGATTGTCCATATATGAAACTTAATACTTTAGAGAAGATATATCTCTGTATGAAATATGATATGCCAGAAGTAAAAATGGACGAAGTCTTAAGATTAAAGGCTTTGAAACCAATGGAAAGAATGATGGATATCAGTAAAGCTGCAGGATTAATTGGAGGCTAATATCTAACTAACTTCTTTAACAAAGCTTTCTATTTTAGGAATAAACCTTTTATTAGTAAAGGCATCTAAGCCACAAATGCCTCATATGAAAAAGAACTTCCTTTTAGTTTTATTGATAACCATATCAATAATTGCTTGTAATAAGAATGATCAGACGGTGGTTACACCAACAGTAATTACTACTGAAAATCCTATTATATCTGCGGCATTAAACTTACCAGCCGTTCCATTTGACTATGTAAATTTAAATTTACCCGCTTACTTTTTTGTAAATGCAGGTGGTGGTGCTCCAACTTCTGTAAATGGTATTGATAATACGCCTGCAAATAATACTGTTACCAATAATGGAGCAACCTTAGGGAGGGTATTATTTTATGATAAAAATTTGAGTGTAAATAAGACGATTTCCTGTGCCAGTTGCCATAACGCATCTTTGGGGTTTAGCGATACAGCAATTTTAAGTAAGGGTTTTGCTGGTGGAAAAACTGACAGACATTCTATGAGTTTAATCAATGCAAAATTTTATCAACGAGGAAGATTCTTTTGGGATGAGCGAGCAGCTAGCTTAGAAGAACAGGTATTGATGCCATTTCAAGATCAGACAGAAATGGGTATGACAATCCCTACTCTACTTCAACGGGTTAGAGAACAAGCATTTTATGCACCCTTAATGCAAAACGCTTTTGGTGATACTGTAATTAGTAGTAATAGAATTTCATTAGCACTTGCACAGTTTGTTAGAAGTATTGTAAGTAGTAACAGTAAGTATGATATTGGTAGAGCACAAACCAATAACCCTGTTGCTAATTTTGCCAATTTTACTGCTGAAGAAAATGAAGGAAAAAGAATATTTATAACACCTGTTCAAAATGGTGGAGCTGGTTGTTTTGGATGTCATACTACTGAAGCATTTGTTTCTGCAAATAATGGACCTCGTAATAATGGATTAGATATTAATACAACCAATGATAATGGGGCAGGTCAAGGAGCATTTAAAACGCATACATTAAGAAATATTCAACTAACTGCGCCATATATGCATGATGGTAGATTTAATACTTTAGAAGAAGTGGTTGAATACTATAATAGTGGAGTGAAAGCTCATCCCAACTTAGATAATGCACTTAAACAACCTAATGGAAATCCAATAAGATTAAATTTAACGAATGCACAAAAGGCAGCTTTGGTTGCTTTTATGAAAACTTTGACAGACCCTACAATAGCGACCAATGCGAAATGGAGCAATCCTTTTAAGTAATTTTTTAATATAAACATTACTCCATCCGTTCAAAAAAAAATTCACCATTGCCACTACAAATTTTTTAGCTTTAACCAAAGCTATCAAATGAAGTACCTTGTTATTGGGCTATTATGTTTTAGTTCTGTTGCTCAAGCACAGTCGTATAAAAAAGTACATCGAAAAGCAATCATGGCAGATTCTCATAATGATTTGCTTACGGCTTCTATTGAAAAAAATGTGTTGATTGACCAAGATTTAAAAGGAAAAACACATTCCGATTTAAATCGTTTTAAAGAAGCGGGTGTTGATGTGCAATTGTTTAGTGTTTGGTGTGATGGAGAAAAACAACAACCTTATTCTTGGGCTAACAGAGAAATAGATACACTCTATGCAGTAGCGAAGCGAAATCCTGAAAAAATAGAGATTGTACCCGATTACGATGCTTTAAAAAAAGCAGTACGTAATAACAAATTGGCCGCAATGTTTGGTGTTGAAGGTGGCCATATGATTGAAAATGATATTAATAAAATAGACTCATTATATAAAAGAGGTGTTCGTTATATGACCCTTACTTGGAATAATTCAACTAGTTGGGCTACCTCTGCAATGGATGAAACTAAATTAAAAGATGACCCATCAGCAAAATTAGGATTGAATGATTTTGGTAAGCAAGTAGTAAAGAGAATGAACCAATTGGGTATGATGGTAGACCTAAGTCATGTGGGTGAAAAAACATTTTGGGATGCCATACAAACTACCACAAAACCTGTTTTAGTTTCTCATAGTAATGCATATACGCTTTGTCCTGTTTTTAGGAATTTAAAAGATGAACAAATTGACGCTGTTGGTAAAAATGGTGGTGTAATTCAATTAAACTTTTACTCGGCATTTATTGATAGCTCTTTTAAAAATAGAGAAAAAATTTTCCTACAAAATAAACAAACAGAAATAAAAGAATTAATTGCAAACGGAATGCAAAAAGAATATGCTCAAGCAATCGTAGTTGAAAAATACAAAGAAGAATCACTAGCCATTCAACCACCTATGAGTATGTTATTAGATCACTTAGATTATATAGTAAAAAGAATTGGAGTAGACCATGTAGGTATGGGTTCTGATTTTGATGGTATTACCGCTAGCCCAAGAGAACTAACGGATGTAACAACCTATCCCCTAATTACAAAAGCTTTATTAGAAAAAGGATACAGTAAAAAAGAAGTAATAAAAATTATGGGTGGTAATCTATTAAGAGTAATGAAATCCCAAGAAATAAAATAAAACCCCAATCAACAATTTATTTATGAAAACAACTTTATTGACTTCGGTATTATTCTTTGTTGCTACAATGCTTACCGCTCAGGCTACACAGAAGCCACCTTTACATGGTAAAAATTGGATGGCAATAACCGGTAAGCCACTTGCTGCAACAGCAGGATCAATGGTTTTTCAACATGGCGGAAATGCTGTTGATGCAGCTTGTGCCATGTTAGCTGCTACTTGCACCATGTGGGATGTGTTGAGTTGGGGTGGCGAAACGCAGGCTATTATTTACAATCCAAAAACAGGTAAAGTAATTGGTATTAATGCTTTAGGGGTTGCGCCTACTGGAGCTACTCCTGAATTTTTTAAATCAAAGGGTTACCAATTTCCTCCCGAATATGGTCCATTAGCAGCAATCACTCCTGGTACAGTAGGTGGTATAATCCATATGTTATCAGAATATGGTACCATGAGTTTAAAACAAGTGTTAGCGCCTGCTATGGATCTAGCCGCGGGTTATCCTATTGATGCGCAAACAGCCAATAGCATTGAAAGAGGTAAAGAAAGAATTAAACAATGGCCTTACAGTAAGAAAGTATTGTTGCCACATTTAGGAGAAAAAAGAGAAGCCCCAGAAGCGGGTGAAATATTTGTTCAGCAAGACTTACTAAATACCTTAAAAAAGTTAGTAGAAGCAGAACAAACAGCGTTGAAGAATAAAAAAACGCGTAAACAAGCTTTGCAAGCAGCGTATGACCGTTTTTATAAAGGAGATATTGCTGATGAATTTGTAAGAGGGGCTCAAGAACAAGGTGGTTTAATCACGAAAGAAGATCTAGCTAACTGGAAAGTGAAAGAAGAAGTTCCATCTATGGTTAATTATAAGGGAATTGATGTATATAAGTTAACTCAATGGACCCAAGGACCTTCCATGCTGCAAGCGTTGAATATTGTAGAAAATTTCGACTTGAAAAAAATGGGTTACAACTCGCCTCAATATATTAACACGATTTACCAAAGCATGAGCCTAGCATTTGCAGACCGTGATTTTTATTACGGTGATCCCGCATTTGCTCCAACCCCTCAGCCTATGAGTGGCTTATTGAGTAAAGGGTATGCTAAACAAAGGGCAGCATTAATCAACCCAGAAAAAAATAATGCCCTAATTTCTCCAGGAGATCCTTATCCTTTTGAAGGAAGGGTTAATCCATATACTGAACAAATTAAACAGTGGAATATAGAAATTGATAGTACTGGAAAAAGAAATTTTGTACCAGCACACGATAGCAGCGTTACCGCTAAAGCCGAATTAGAAGCTTATATGGACCGTCTATGGAGGGGAACCACTAGTGTGGAAGCTGCCGACAAAGATGGTTGGGTAGTATCTATTACACCTAGCGGTGGATGGTTGCCAGCTACAATTGCGGGAAACACAGGAATTGGTATGAGCCAACGTATGCAAAGCTTTGTATTGGATCCTGCCATCAACCCCTTCAATGTTGTTGCACCAGGAAAGCGCCCCAGAGTAACACTAACTCCATCTATGGCATTAAAAGATGGTAAGCCATATTTATCTTTTGCTGTTCAAGGAGGGGACACTCAAGATCAAAACTTATTGCAGTTCTTCTTAAATATGGTTGAATTTGGAATGACTGTTCAGCAGGCTTCTGAAGCAGAAAATATTAATACTAATCAATTGTGGTTATCCCTAGGGGGTACCAAAATAAAAGACCGTAAACCCAAGGCGGGAGACTTATTGCTTTCAGCAAGAACTCCAGAACCCACCCGAGAAGCACTTAAGAAAATGGGTTATAAACTCAGTTTTGGTCAGCGAACTAGTGGCCCTATCAATGCGATTTTTATTGATAGAAAGCACAATAGCCTTTGGGGTGGGTCTTCTAATAATGGTGAAGATTATGGTATAGGTTGGTAAACAGTTAAAAAAATATACACAATAGTATAAATACGCTGCCAATTACTTTGGTGGCGTATTATTTTTGGTACAATAAACAAAAAACTAAACAGGTTAGTAAAAAAATACTAAAAAAATTAGTGTGTATAATTAAAATCCACTAGTTTTACCACCTCATTAATTTTGACCATCTAAAAAGAACAACATGAGTAATGCAGAAAAATTAAAAGCGCTAAAGCTGACCATTGACAAAATCGACAAAGATTTTGGAAAAGGTAGTGTAATGATGATGAATGAAAAAAGTACAGCCCCCATGGAAGTGGTTTCTACTGGTTCGCTTGGCTTAGATGCTGCATTAGGTGTAGGTGGTCTTCCTAAAGGTAGAATTGTTGAAATCTACGGACCAGAATCTTCTGGTAAAACAACAGTAGCTATTCATGTAATTGCTGAAGCGCAAAAAAAGGGTGGTATGTGTGCAATTATTGACGCTGAACATGCTTTTGACAGTGCATATGCTCAGAAATTGGGTGTTGATGTTGATAACCTTTTGATTTCACAGCCAGATTATGGAGAACAAGCATTAGAAATTGCTGATAGGCTTATTTTGTCGGGTGCTTTAGACGTTGTGGTAATTGACTCCGTTGCCGCTTTGGTACCAAAGGGAGAATTGGAAGGCGAAATGGGCGATAGTAAAATGGGATTACAAGCAAGATTAATGAGTCAGGCTTTAAGAAAATTAACTGCAACGATAAATAAAACCAATACCATTTGTATTTTCATCAACCAACTTCGGGAGAAAATTGGGGTAATGTTTGGAAACCCTGAAACAACAACAGGTGGTAATGCTTTGAAATTCTATGCATCTGTTCGTTTAGATATCAGAAGAATGACTCAAATTAAAGATGGTGATACAGCCATTGGTAATCGAGTTAAGGTTAAAGTAGTAAAAAACAAAGTGGCCCCTCCTTTCCGAGCAGCCGAGTTTGACCTTGTTTTTGGAGAAGGCATTAGCAAAGTGGGTGAAATAATTGATATGGGTGTTGAAATGGGTATTGTTCAAAAAAGTGGATCCTGGTTTAGTTACGAAAGTAATAAGCTAGGTCAAGGAAGAGAATCAGTAAAAACCTTACTTCACGACAATCCAGAATTGAGTAACGAAATCGAAGCTAAAATTAGGGCTAAATTAATTGTGGTAGCGGAAACCCCCGCTGAAGCAACGGAATAATAAACCGCTTTTAGATGGGTTAGTAAATTGCCCTGGTCTGAAAAGGCCGGGGCTTTTGTATTAAATTAATCCCTGTTTAGATAATATTCGCCCCTATTTAGGCGTTTATCAAACACTTAGTGGCTTTTTAATGCTCTATGTTTTAATTCATTTGTGCAAATGAACGCAAAGGTACCCAGCTATTCTATCCTTAGCGGCCGTATTCTGCAATGCCTAATTTTAATGGCTTGTTTATTCGGAGGGCATACCTATGCACAAAAGGGAATAGGATACGATATTAAGCCCTTTAAAAAGGAAGCAATATTCAGGAACGACGATAAAATTGGATATAATCTAAAATTTAAAAACAACACAAACGAAAAAGTAAGGGGTTCAATAAAAGCCAAAGTCTTTAACTATAAGGGGGAAGAGGTATTTTCTGAGGATTTGTTTTTTACAATGGATGCTAAACGTGGCTACAATAAAGACCTATACCTCGAAAACGATAAAACAAAGCCTGGATTTTATCAATTCTTATTAATGGTTTCAGCCAATGATTATATAGACACCCTCAGTTTTGGCTATGGTGTAGACCCTGAAAAAGTGTATTCAACAGTAAATAGACCAGCAGATTTTGATCAATTTTGGGATGATGCAAGAAGAGAATTAATCAATATTGACCCCAAGTTTAGGGTAACTAGAAGAGGCGACCAAAGTACCAGAGAAGTCGATGTATTTTTAGTTGAATTTCAGTCGGTAGAATTCCAAACCATTAGAGGTTGGTTGTCTGTACCAAAGCGGAAAGGCAAGTTTTCTGTCATTTATGAATTACCCGATTATTTGCAAGAACTAAGACCAGATTCTCTTAAAACAGATATGGCCGTATTCAGACTTAATGTAAGGGGGCACGGAAATAGCAAAGACAATACCAATGCCGATTTTAATACTTTTAATATCATTAATTTAAACGACCGAAATAAATATATATATAGGTCTGTATACATGGATGCGCTTAGAGGATTAGATTTTATTTATAGACACGAGTATTTAAAGCTTGACCTAAGAAAAGTTATTGTAAAAGGTGCTGGTCAGGGTGCTGTTTTAGCAGCGGTTGTTTCTTCTTTGGATAATAGACCGCAGGGTTGTATCATTGAAAGACCCGTATATACAGATATGCGAACCCTCTTTTATATGGCCAATACGCAAAAAGTTATACCTTGGCCTGTAACCAATTTTCAAACCTATTTAAGAAATCCACGAAATAGATTGAACGAAGAAGGATTATTTAAAAATTGGGAATATTTTGATCCTGTTAACTTTGCGTCAAATATTCGTTCTAGGGTACTATTTGGTCATAATCAAAAAAACACATTTAGTCCAGCTCAAGCTGCCATTTCTTTGTATAATCAAATTAGAATTGACAATAGAAATATATACATGAGTTTAGATGAAAATGGGATGGATAAAACCTATTATGGTTATGAAATTTTTTGGATGAAAAAAATTCTTTGAGTTATTTAAAAAAAATTGGATGAAAAAAATTATTGTACTGATCATTTTTGTACTAGTCTATCATTATTCCTATGCGGGATTTCCGATTGGAAGAGGAAAATATTTATTAGTACCCTCCTATAACTTATATATGGCAAAAGGGTATTGGGATGGTAATGGCAACTATTTTGCTTATTCTAATGGTGGAAGATTTGCATCTCACTTTTTTGGATTGTACGGTGGAATAGGTATTGGTGAAAGACTAGACTTTGTAGGAAATGTTTCTTATGTTATTCAACGTAAACAAGAAACAGGTTTATTACAATCGAACGCTAGTTTAGGTGATGCAACATTTGGTTTATCCTATTTGTTAAATACGTTTGATTACACTAAGTTTTTAACCGTAACAGGATCATTAATTGTTCCACTTTATACTAATAATATCAATAAAATTCCCTTTACAGGATTTCAGCAAGTAGGTGGTGAAGTTAAAATGACTTATTCTGGTTCTAATGGGGAAAGATATTCTAATACTTATTTTGATATTAATGTGGGTGTTCGACAGTTCTTTAGCCCAGAAGGTCCTACCCAACTTTTTGGTGATGCATTATTAGGAATTCCTTTAGATACCGACAATAAACTTACTTTTCAGTTAGCTACAGTCAAGTCTACCAGTACACAAACTTTATTTAATCCCAATAACCTCTTTTTAAATAGGCAATTCAGCTTTTTTAGAATAACCGCTGGATATGGTAGAAGGATTGGTCAACATCATCAACTTTTTTTAT
The DNA here is from genome assembly GCF_051860225.1 of Sediminibacterium sp. Lineage (GTDB taxonomy): Bacteria > Bacteroidota > Bacteroidia > Chitinophagales > Chitinophagaceae > Sediminibacterium. The sequence continues at coordinate 679,698 of NZ_JBHYEI010000001.1, read as the reverse complement.
CTATTTTTAGTGATGTGAGCGGTAGAAATACTGGTAAAGGGGGTGGCGGTGCTATTTCAATAGTAGCTGAATTATAAACAAATAAATATGATAGTGAACGTATTCATAAAAAGAGCAACGCTGTTTATATTTTTATTTTTTCTTGTAGCAACAAATATCTATTCACAGCAATCTAAATCAAAATCAGAAGTAGTAGTTAAGATTGCTCCCTATAATTCCAAAGCTAGATTTAGCAGGAAAAATCCTGTAAAATACAAGATTCAGTTTATGAATAATTTAAGAGACGTTCAGCAAGGATCATTGGTTTATACGGTATTTGATAACAGCGGTAGACAAGTATTAGACCATAAGTTTGATGTGATGGTAAATGCAAAAAAATTATTTAGTTCTAATTTTGAAGTTCCTATTGATAGAGAGGGGAACTATACGATAGTCATGAATATAGAACTAACCAATTTTACCAATACGTATAATGGTAGTTTTACCTATATAGGACCCCCAAAAAGGTAATCGTTGATTTACGCAATTTTTAAACCCTTTATTCGAATAGCACTCTCTTTTTTCTGTAGAAAAATTTATATTAATCATAGAAATAATTTACAAATAAAGGGGCCCCTCTTAATTGTAGCCAATCATCCTAATTCATTTTTAGACGCAATCATTATTGGGGCTTTTTTTAAAAACCCAATTCATTTTTTAGCAAGAGGCGATGCCTTTAAAAAAAAGCATCATCGTTTTTTTTTGCGTTTATTAAATATGATCCCCATTTATAGATTAAGTGAAGGAAAGGAAAATTTATACCTCAACGAATATGCATTTAATCAGTCAAAAAAAATATTAGAGAAGGGGGGAATAGTTTTAATTTTCATTGAAGGAATTTGTTTATTAACCAACCAACTTCAGCCCTTTAAAAAAGGAGCTGCAAGAATTGCGCTTGATTACCAAGGCAAAAAACCGTTGAAAATACTTCCTGTAGGTATTGCCTATGATCGTTTTAATGCTTGGGCAAAAACAGTTCAGATTTCCATAGGAGAATCAATTGAATCAAACAATTTATTTCCATTTTGTGAGCGTGCAAAAAACATGAATTATTTTAATATTCAAATAAAGCAAGCACTTGACCCATTAATTATACAACCAGTCTCAGCAAATACTAATCATACCGTTTGGATGCAATTTATTTCTTTAATCGGGTATTATCTTCACAATCCACTTTTTAAGGTTATTGATCAACTCGTAAAAAACAAAACAAGGAATACGGTATTTTACGATTCTGTTTTATTTGGAATATTATTCCTAATTTATCCGTTATTTCTATTAATCATTGGAGTCATATTGAATTTCTTATTTGGAATACACGGCTTCTTCCTTTTATCTTTTATTGTTATTGCTGCAAGAACTATTGTGCTATGCAGAAATCCAATTAAATAGTTGTTCAAGCTATCCTTTATTGTTAATTTGTAGTTATGCGTTGGATGGGCAATAGAGAAAGTAATAATGTAGAAGATCGCAGAGGCGGTGGCTCTGGATTAATTGCAGGAGGTGGGATAGGAACCATTATTATTGGATTACTGTATATTTTATTGGGCGGAGACCCGGCCGTGGTGGTGAATCAAGTAATACAGCAAACCCCGCAAGTTTCTACAAAAACCACTAGCGCAGAAGAAGAAAAATTGGCTTCATTTACAAAAGTGGTATTGGCATATACTGAGGATGTTTGGGACTCAATCTACAACGAAAGAGGCGAGATTTATGAAGCCCCCAAATTAGTATTGTTTACACAACAAACCCAGTCTGGATGTGGATTTGCTAGCGATGCTAGCGGTCCGTTTTATTGTCCAGCTGACAAGAAAGTATACATTGACCTCTCTTTTTTTAAAGAATTATCAGAACGGTTTAATGCACCAGGAGAATTTGCAATGGCTTATGTAATTGCCCACGAAGTAGGGCATCATATCCAACAATTAAACGGAACCGCGGCAGCTGTTCAACAAATGAAATCCAAACTCTCTGAAAAAGAGTACAACCAATTATCTGTAAAATTAGAATTACAAGCTGATTTTCTTGCGGGTGTTTGGGCGCATCATGCTAATAGGCTTAGAAATATTTTGGAGCAAGGAGATATTGAAGCGGCATTAAATGCGGCCAATGCTATTGGCGATGATCGGCTTCAACAACAACAACAAGGATATATTGTACCCGATGCCTTTACACATGGTACATCAAAACAAAGAATGTATTGGTTTAAAAAAGGATTTGAAACAGGAGATCCATTCAAAGGAAACACTTTTGCTCAAAATCAAGCGGAATAATCTGAATCTATAATTATGAAAAAAATTTCATTTTTTATTGCCCTCTTATTTGGAATACAGTCTAATGCGCAAGACACTATTCAGAAACAAGATATTGTATCGGCTTCCAAGTTGTTTGATTTGCAATTTACCAGCAAAGAAGTAGATACTATGTATGCTGGTATTAAAGACAACCTAAGTGTATATAAGGATATGCACAAAATTAAACTGAATAATGCTATACCGATGAGTTTATGGCAAAACCCTATGGTACCAGGTTTACAAATTAATAGCAAACAACAGAATATTAAATGGAAGTTTAATAAGAAGATTCAATTGCCAGAAAATAAAGCCGAATTAGCCTTTTATAGTATTGCAGACTTGTCAATCTTAATCAAGAACAAAAAAATAAGTTCTGTAGAACTAACTAGGTTTTTTATTGATCGAATTAAACAGCATGCAGATAGCTTACAGTGTGTTATATCAATTACTGAATCGCTAGCGCTAGAACAGGCAAAAAATGCAGACGAAGAAATTGCAGCTGGAAAATACCGAGGCCCACTGCATGGCATACCCTATGGGTTGAAAGATTTGTTTTCAGTTAAAGGAACAAAAACTACTTGGGGTGCAACACCCTATAAAGATCAGGTAATTGAGGAAGATGCTTATGTATATAATCGCTTAAAAGATGCAGGTGCGGTAATGGTTGCTAAGTTTACTCTAGGGGCACTAGCAATGGGAGACTATTGGTATGGAGGAAGAACGAAAAATCCATGGAATCTTAAAACAGGTTCTTCGGGTTCTTCTGCGGGTTCAGCTTCTGCAACCGTTGCGGGATTGGTTCCGTTTGCAATAGGAACTGAAACCTGGGGATCAATTATATCTCCATCCTCAACTTGCGGGGCAACTGGATTAAGGCCAACATTTGGAAGAATTAGTAGAACAGGTGCAATGGCTTTAAGCTGGAGCCTGGATAAAATTGGTCCTATATGTAGATCTGCTGAAGACGCAGCTATTGTATTTAGTTATATTCATGGAACAGATGGATTAGATCTTTCTGCGGTGAATATTCCTTTTAATTATCAACCCGAGGGCGATATTAAAAAATTAAGAATAGGGTTTGCAAAAAACTATTTTGATTTAATTAAAGACACTTCAAGAAATGAATGGAAGGTATTGGAAACATTTAAACAAATGGGTGTTGAACTAATTCCAATATCGTTTCCAGATACTTCGGTTTATAAAGCCAATATTATGGATGTGATCATAAGTGCAGAATCTGCTGCTGCTTTTGATGAATTGACCCGATTCAATATTGATGATGAATTATCTAGACAAGGACCATTTGATTGGCCTAATAATTTTAGGGTATCCAGATTAGTTCCCGCGGTTGAATATGTGAACGCCAATCGAATTCGTTACCAATTACAGCAAAAAGTACATGCAGCACTTGAACAAATTGATGTACTAATTTGCCCGACCAGAGGAAGTGGAAATCAATCCGCAATCACCAATTTAACGGGTCAGCCAGTAGTGTGTACCCCAACAGGATTCGATAAAAGATCTGGTTTGCCAACCAGTATTAGCTTCATTGGAAATCTTTATAACGAAGCAGCTATATTACTTGCCGCAAAATACTATCAGCAGGCTACCAGTTGGGAAAGCATGCATCCCCCTTTATTTTTAAAATGATTTGCAAACAAATTCAATCTATCATTTCATCAATATGAAAAGAAGCAACAAGCACATTGCCGTCATTTTCAGCTTATTGCTTTTTACAGGATTAGTATATTGGGTTTATACCATTACACAAGCAAAAGAAAATTATAAAGAGCCGGTTATATATGTATTAGCAGATAAGAATAATTACAATCCAGAAAAAGCCCTAGAGGCACTATTGCTTAAAAAAGATAGCATTCGAAATGGTTTTTTTAACCCAGGATTTACTCAATATAAATGGTGGGTATATATCAAAACCAATCAATCTGAGGTTAATTATTTGCAAATCGCAAACCCACATATCAATAGAATCAATATCTATTCAATTAATAATCATTTATTGAATCTGCGATTTCAATCAGGTGATTATTTTAAGTTCAAACAACGCGAATTAAATGATCCAGATTTTTGGTTTAAAATTCCAAGTAATACCCAAGCATTATTAATTGAGGTAGATAAAAAAGGGGAATCATTAGATCTTCCAATAAGATTTGTGGAAGAAAAAGAAATGATACAATATTTATCTGATCAAAAAATGGCGTACGGCATTTTTGTTGGATGGATGGTTTTTCTAGTTTTACTGAACTTGTTTTTATGGGTTTCCCTCAGGGATAATATTCATTTCTTTTATATACTTTTTGTGAGTTCTGCTGCAATTTGGGTTATATCTAATAGGGGTTTAGGCTTCCAATATATTTGGCCCAATCACCCCGAAATGGCCAGCAAGGCAAGACCTATATTTAGTACTACTTCTTTTATTCTAATTCTTGAATTAAGTAGAAGGTATTTTACCCCAATGGAAAAAAAGCCATTGTACAATGGCTTTACCAGAGTACTACAATTATTGCTGCTTTTATTATTGTGCATTTTTATAACTAGCAATATATCACTAGCTAATGTATGGATTAGGTATTTAACGCTTAGTGTTGCTAATATTTTGTGGTTGCTTTCGATGTTAACGGTTATGTTTTTTATTTTCAAAAGTTATAAAAACGCAAAAGCACTTTCTCTCTTTTATTTAGCTGCATTTATGGCACATGCCATTTTTAGCATTTTGATTATTTTATCTCAATACAATGTTCAAGATAGCTGGGTTTTCTTTATTAACAAATATGGATCTGCTATAGGAATATTAGCAAATAGTACCATACTTTCTTTTGGATTGACACAACGCTACAATCACTATAAACGAGAGAGAGAACAAGCCCAGCAGCAATTAGATTTAGAAAGAAGCGTATACGCAGACAGACTTATACAAACACAAGAAGAAGAACGGTCTAGGCTGGCCCGTGAATTACACGATGGATTAGGGGGTTTATTGGGTAGTATACGAATAAGTGCTTTCAATAAACTAAAGCAAGAGCCCAACAATCAACATTGGCTAGATAATCAATTATCAGAAGCAATTGAAGACCTTAGAAATATAGCCCACGACTTAATGCCTGTAAACCTCCCAGAAAAAGGAATGGTTGCTATTTTGGAAAAAACAGTTGCTAGGTGGAATTTATCTAATGAGTTTAAAACCTATTTTGATTGCTCCCTAACAACAAGGTTTCCATTGGCCGTGGAAGCTGGTATTTATAGGATTGTGTCAGAGTTAATTCATAACGTTAAAAAACATGCTCAAGCAACTGAAGTATATATTTCACTATGGGAAGAAAAAAACAATGATATGATTACTTTGTTGGTAGAAGATAATGGAATAGGGTTTACCCCTAATCAATCAGAAGGGATTGGTCTTAAAAATATCAGGTATCGAGTAGAGTACCTAAATGGAAAAATTTTGATAGATTCAAACACAAAAGGGACTAGTATTGTAATAGAAATTGTTGGATCGAAAACCCCATTTAATGCTAAATAGAACTAAAGTTGCGATTGCCGACGATCATAAAATATTTGTGGAAGGCATACAAAGTGTTTTAAAAGACCAAGAATGGATAAAATGGGTTGGAGAAGCTTTTACTGCCAAGGATGCCTTCCAGTTATACGAAGATAGAAGGCCAGATATTTATTTATTAGACTATCATTTCCCGGACGGAAATGGATACGAGGTATCCAAAAGAATATTACATAAATACCCCAATGCAGCTATTATTATTCTGAGTATGGAGAATGACAGCGATATCATGCATCAATGCAGCTTATTAGGGGTTAAAGGATATATTATTAAAAATCTTTCTTCCGATGAATTAATTGAAACCATAGAACAAGTCTTATTGGGCAACAAAGTTTATATGTGGGGAGAAAAAATTGAATCTAAATTAACGGATCAAGATGGAGGATTAAGCAAAAGAGAAAAAGAGATTATAGCATTAATTAGTAAAGGACTTACTAGCCAGGAAATAGCCAATACCATTAATTTAAGTGTATTAACTATCAATACTCATCGAAGAAATATTCTGCGAAAACTTAATTTAAAAAACACCGCCATGGTGGTCCAATATGCAAAAGTTAATCGCTTATAATAATATTATATGAAATATATTCTACCAACCATTCTTCTATTTTTTTTATTTACTGTTTCATGTAAGAGCATAAAGCAAATTACCTTAACAACTCCACCTGAAGAAGCTAGTTTAGCTTATCTAGATACCTATACCATACCCAATAATTTCCAGTTTAATAAATCCACAGTTGGAGGTTTGTCCTCTATTGATTATGATGTTAAAAAAGATAGGTTCTATTTCATTTCTGATGACCGTTCAGCTATTAATCCTGCTAGATTTTATTCAGCCACTATAGCGATTAATAATAATAAAATTGACACAGTTGTTTTCACCAACTGTACGTTCCTGCTAGACAATAAAGGTAAAACTTATCCAAGCAGCAAAACCGATCCTACACAAACGCCCGATCCAGAAAGTATGCGTTATCATCCAGGAACTAATCAATTGGTGTGGAGCAGTGAAGGAGAGCGATCTATTAGACCCAAAGAAAGCATACTAATCAACCCAGGAGTTTATTTTATTGATACAAATGGAGTATGGAAAGACAGCTTAGAAATGCCAATAAATCTCTATATGAGATTAACAGAAAAAGGGCCTAGACAAAATGGAGTATTGGAGGGGATGAGCTATGCAGATCAATATCGTTTATTAATGCTTAATCTAGAAGAGCCACTTTATGAAGATGGACCTAGAGCAGATTTGCAGCCCAACAAAGCGATGATTCGTTTTTTTGCATTTGATACCAAATCAAAAAAGTGCATCAAGCAATATGCTTATGAATTAGACCCAGTAGCGCATCAACCCAATCCTTCTAATGGCTTTATTGTTAATGGAGTTCCAGAGTTTTTATGGATAGGAAATAATCAATTATTAGTATTAGAACGATCTTTTTCAACAGGCAGATTACCTTGTACCATTAAAATTTATTTAGCAGATTATGGTGCTGCCTCTGATGTTACCAATATAGCTACCCTAAAAGACACCGCACTATACCAACCGATGAAAAAAACTCTTTTGATGAATATGGATCAGTTAGGAATATTTACAGACAATATTGAAGGCATTTCTTTGGGACCATTATTACCGAATGGAAATAGAAGTGTTTTATTGGTTGCAGATAATAATTTTAGTCCCCTGCAACGTTCACAGATTATCTTAATGGGATTAAAAACGAAATAGTTTTGTTTAAATTTTTAATTATGCCCATTCGTCTAATTATATTTATCCTTACAATATTCGTATGTTCTTGTAAAGAAGAGACCAAAAAAGGCTTACCCCATGTAATTATAGAAACAGGATATGGAGATATTGAAATTGAGTTATATACAGACCGAGCACCTTTAACGGCAAATGCTTTTTTATCGTATATAGATTCAGGGTTTTATGATCAATCCAATTTTTATCGGGTGTTAAGCATGTACAATCAACCCTCCAATGCGCCTAAAGCGTTTTTAATTCAGGGCGGAATTTGGAAATCGAATAACGCATTAGCGCAGCGTCTTCAAGGTATTCCTCATGAACCTACCAATAAAACGGGCATCTTACATAAAGAGGGAACAATTTCTATGGCAAGAAATGAACCCGGTTCTGCTGGCCCTGAATTTTTTATCATGGTGGAAGATGAAACCGGCTTTGATTATGGAGGAGAAAATATTGAAGATGGATTAGGTTTTGCCGCTTTTGGATCAGTAGTAAGAGGTATGCCAATTGTTAGAAAAATACACAATCTTAAAGAAATTAATCATTACTTGGACCCACCGGTTTTTATTAAAACAATCAGGCGAAAATAATAATTAGCGATAAGCAGGCTGGTATTCATAGACCACTTCAAAAGCTTCTTTTTTAAGTGATGGAATACCTTGTCCAATTTTTAAATTTTTAAACTGAGGTGTAGGCTCGCAAACCCAGTATTGATTACCCTTGTATACGATTGGGTTTCCTTGTGGAGTATCAAACTGAATCGCAACAGTAACATGTTGTGGGTAGGACAATACAATCATTGGAAGATTATAAATCTCTTTCACTAGGTAAAAAAAGAAAGCCGCACGGTCTTCGCAATCGCTGTATTCGGAAAACAATGTTTGCTCAGGAGAAAACCTTTTATCCTTGCCGTATAATGTAGCATCGTTCTCAAATGCAAAAGAAGAGCGGGTTAAATGCATTAAATAATCTACCCCTTTTTTTTGATCCATCCCGGCAACTGTTTTTTTAAGCACGGGAATTAAAGATTGATATGTTGCACTGCTTAACGGCGCATTAAACTGAACAGCATACTCAACAGAAGGATAATTATTGAAGAGTTTATTGATAGACTTGTTCACTTTTACCTTAAACTCATAATTGCGCTGGCCATAAGCAAAGTGAATTGGCTTTATTTCATAACTGTTGGCGTTAAAATCGGGCATTCGATTAATCTTGTAAGAAAAACCCTTCACAGCATTATTTCGTGTAACTACTTTGATATCCTGAAAACGCCCTTGTTTAAAATCTATATCGCTTCCATAATCATGGTAATTTAAACAGATATACTGTTCTTGATTGTACAACATGGAGGGAATATCATATACATTTTCATTGGACTGAACATACAATAATAGTGTATCATTTCTTAATCGGGTAACTGCGGCATAACCTGTTTGATTCAATAAAAACCATTTGTATAGGGTGTAGCGATGGTAGTTTTCTTTTTTAGGACTGATGGATTCCGCCGCGGTTCTAATCAACTGATAAAACAACCAATCGTCTAATTGTTTTTCTTGCTTATAGTTTAGCAGGTTATTAACTAATTGATTAAATGGAAGCTGATTAACATTGGAATAAAACGCTTCAATTGAAGCAGGTGAAAGAGGTTGATCTAACTGAACTTGTAATGCACCAACTCCGGGTATATGAACAGTATCTCCATAAAAATCTATATACGCTTGAATACGTTCAAGCGACGTTTCTTGTGCAAACAACTTTTGAACATTCAATAGTTGAAAGCATAAGCAACAGGTGATTAATATGGTCAAAACCCTCCTTTTCACAACTAACCCATTTCACTGAAGTTACAAAAAGGTAACAATTAATTAATATTAAGTTTTTCAAAAGCGTTGTTAAAAAGCAGTAAAATGGCCGATTTGGTCAATTTGCCGCTAAATTTGCTCAATATTTTAGTTATGCCCTTTCAGTTACACACGAATTACCAGCCAGCAGGGGATCAACCAAAAGCCATACAAGAATTGGTGGATGGGGTAAACGAGGGCGAACAGTACCAAACTTTATTGGGGGTAACTGGAAGTGGTAAAACCTTTACCATTGCCAATTTAATTCAACAGGTACAACGACCCACGCTGGTTTTAACGCATAACAAAACATTGGTGGCTCAGCTTTACGGAGAATTCAAACAGTTTTTTCCTGAGAATGCAGTGGGCTATTTTGTAAGCTACTACGATTATTATCAGCCAGAAGCCTATATGCCAGTTACAGGTACTTATATAGAAAAAGACCTGAGCATTAATGAAGAGCTAGATAAATTAAGATTGCAAGCCACTTCCCAATTATTGAGTGGCCGTAGAGACATCATTGTGGTAGCCAGCGTAAGTTGTATTTATGGTATGGGAAATCCTACCGAATATGAGAATGGAATCATTCGCATACAAAAAGGACAAGTATTGTCAAGACAGGGTTTTTTGCATGCATTGGTTAATTCGTTGTACAATCGTTCGCAGGGCGATTTTACACGCGGTACTTTTAGGGTTAAAGGAGATACGGTAGACATCAATTTGCCTTATGTAGATTTTGGTTACCGAGTTACTTTTTTTGGAGACGAAATTGAAGAGATAGAAAGTATAGAAACTGCTACCAACAAGCGGATAGGATTAATGGACACAGCAGCCATATTCCCCGCCAACTTATACCTTGCTCCTAAAGACATGATTGTTGAAGTGATGCACGAGATACAAGATGAAATGATGTTGCAAGTGGACTATTTTAAATCGGTAGGTAAGTTTATAGAAGCGTCTCGTTTAAAGGAAAGAGTAGAATATGATTTAGAAATGATTCGCGAGTTAGGCTATTGCAACGGAATTGAAAACTATTCAAGATTTTTTGATAGAAGAAAGCCTGGTACAAGACCATTCTGTTTGCTCGATTATTTCCCCAAAGATTTTTTATGCGTGATTGATGAAAGCCACCAAACGATTCCACAAGTTGCTGGTATGTACGGAGGCGATAGAAGCAGAAAACTGGTCTTGGTTGATTATGGATTTAGATTGCCCAGTGCCATGGACAACCGTCCTTTGAACTTTCATGAATTTGAAAGCTTAACAGGTCAAACCATTTTTGTGAGTGCGACCCCTGGTGAATATGAATTAGAAAAAACGGGTGGTGTTGTAGTAGAACAGGTAGTAAGACCTACTGGCTTATTAGATCCACCGATAGAAATAAGACCCAGCACCAATCAGATTGATGATTTATTAGATGCCATTGACGACCGAGTTAAAAAAGGAGACCGTGTTTTAGTAACCACGCTAACTAAAAGAATGGCGGAAGAAATGGATAAATATTTGGGCCGCATAAATATTAAATCAAAATACATCCACTCCGATGTAGATACATTAGAGCGCGTAGAAATCTTACGTGATCTGCGTTTGGGGGTAATTGATGTATTGGTGGGAGTGAATTTATTAAGGGAGGGATTGGACCTGCCGGAAGTGTCGCTAGTAGCTATTTTAGACGCAGACAAAGAGGGGTTTTTGCGTAACGAAAGATCTTTAACCCAAACGGCTGGACGTGCTGCAAGAAACGTAAATGGCTTGGTTATCTTTTATGCAGATAAAATGACCGAAAGTATGCAACGCACCATTGATGAAACCACTCGAAGAAGAGCCAAACAAATTGCCTACAATGCTGAACATGGTATTACTCCCACAACAGTAACCAAAAGCAAGGAACAGGTATTTGCACAAACATCTGTATTAGATATTAAAGGCTATGATCCTTCTAATCCTTATGCTTTACAACAAGAAGAATCATTATTGTCTAATGTAGCAGAAGAACAAATTGATTTCAAAACCATACCGCAAGTTGAAACAGCCATTAAGAAAGTGAAGAAAGAAATGGAGAAAGCTGCAAGAGATTTAGATTTTATAGAAGCAGCCAGATTAAGAGACGAAATGTTCAATCTGCAAAAAAAGCTAGAAGCAATGAAATAATTAGTACTGCCCAGAATGCATTAAATTTAAGCAAGCATATTTTATTTCATGAAAAAACTGGCACCCCTTCTACTCAATTTAATTCCATTTTTAATGCAGGCTCAAACGACTTTTTACGAAGAACGGTTTAGGCCTCAGTACCATTTTTCTTCACAAAAAAATTGGATTAACGATCCCAATGGATTGGTTTATCATAATGGAGAATACCATTTATTTTATCAACATAATCCTTTTGGTAATATTTGGGGACATATGAGTTGGGGTCATTCAGTTAGTAAAGATTTAGTGAAATGGAAACCCCTTCCTTTAGCACTCAAAGAAGAAAGGGGTAAAATGGCTTTTTCTGGATCCGTTGTTGTTGATACTAAAAATACCAGTGCCCTTGGTAAAAAGAAAGAAAACCCACCAATGGTTGCGGTATTCACTGCGCACGACAGCATCAATCAATCCCAATACCTGGCTTTTAGCAATGACCAAGGAAGATCATGGAATAGCTTCGCAGGCAATCCAGTACTAGATTTGAATAAGCGCGATTTTAGGGATCCCAATGTGTTCTGGTACGAACAAACAAAGCAATGGGTCATGATGGTATCAATGCCTATTGAAAAAATGATCTCGATTTATACTTCGCCTAACTTAAAACAGTGGACATTCCAAAGCAACTTTGGTCCTATTGGAGATACATCGGGTGTATGGGAGTGTCCTGATTTATTTCAAGTACCCATAGCAGGAGAAACCAATAAAAAGAAATGGGTGTTATTAATATCGCAGAATTCAAGTATGCAATATTATGTGGGAGAATTTGATGGAAAAAAATTTTACAATGAAAACTCCCCTACCAAAATAGTAAGACCTGATTATGGTAGTGACTATTATGCAGCCATTACTTTTAAAAATACCCCTGATCGTATTCCCGTTTCAATTGGCTGGGTCAATAATTGGAATTACGCCAATGAAATTCCGACTGATCCATGGAAAGGTGCTATGTCTATTCCTCGAAAATTATCAGTTAAAAAAATTGGATCGGAATGGTCCTTGATACAGGAACCGATCAAAGCCTTGCGCGCAATACGCTCCATGGAAGAACGATTAAGCGGAACTATTTCGGTTAAGAACAGTTACACCCTCCCTTTTAAAAGCAATTGTTTTGAAATGGAAGTAGACCTTAAGCCTGTAAAAAATGGTATTTGTGGGATTAAAGTTGCCGTGGGTGGTAACCATAGTTTTATCATTGGGTATGATGCAAAATCAGCACAGTTGTTCACCGATAGGAGTAATACCCCATCTAATTTTAGTAAACAGTTCCCCCTTTCTGCTAAAAAATATGCTTCTTTAAAAACACAAAATGATAAAGTAAAGCTGCATATCTTTTTTGATAAGAGCATCGTTGAGGTTTATGCAAATAACGGAGAACTGGTTTTTACTTCGCAAGTTTTTCCAGAAGAAACAGATACGGGTATTGAATTTTTTAGTGACGGAAATGACACAGTATTCGAGCAGATTAGCTTTTGGCCAATGAGATCCATCTGGAAATAAATACGATCTTTACCAAGTAAAACAACACTATGAGCTTTAGGAATTTTAAAATGGTTAGTTACGTGGTTTTTGGCCGCGGCAGTTTTAATCAACTAGACGAAATATTGACTCCACATAGAAAGGGCGATGCTCCCATGGTATTTTTAGTAGACCATTATTTTGAAGGTAAGCCTTTGTTGAATCGTATTCCATTAAGAGGAAAAGATAAAATAGTGTTGGCGGATGTTACTTATGAACCTAAGACCAGTCAAGTAGACGAATTGGCTCGTTCATTAAAAGAAGAATTTGGAACCATTAGTGGGGTGATTGGCATTGGTGGTGGATCAACCATGGATTTAGCGAAAGCGGTTTCTTTGATGATGACCAATCCAGGCTCATCGGCCGATTACCAAGGATGGGACCTGGTTCAAGAAGCAGGTGTATATAAAGTAGGTATTCCTACCTTAAGTGGAACAGGTGCAGAAGTGAGCAGAACCACCGTTTTAACAGGACCAACTAGAAAGTTGGGAATGAATTCAGACTTTACTCCTTTTGATCAAATAGTATTAGATCCAGAACTTACGAAAGACGCACCAGCCAATCAGCGATTTTATACTGGCATGGATTGTTATATCCATTGCATAGAAAGTTTAGAAGGCACGTATTTAAACGAGTTCAGCAAAAGCTATGGAGAGAAAGCTTTACAGCTTTGTCAAAAAGTATTTGTAGAAAAAAATCATTGGGATGACGAAAGCGATGATCAATTGATGATGGCTTCTTATGCTGGAGGAATGAGCATTGCCTATTCACAAGTTGGTGTTGCACACGCAGTGAGTTATGGCTTGAGTTATTTACTAGGTACCAAGCATGGTATTGGCAATTGCATTGTCATGAATCATTTGGAAGAATATTATCCAGCAGGGGTGAAAGAATTCAAATTGATGGTAGATAAAAATCAAATTGAAATACCGCAAGGAATTTGTAAAGGATTAACCGATGAGCAATTTGAAACCATGATGAACGTGTCATTAGGCATGAAACCCTTATGGGAAAATGCTTTGGGAAAGGATTGGGAAAGCATCATGACCCGTGAAAAACTCAGAGCACTATACGAAAGACTATAAAAGCTTAGCAGCTTTAAGCAAATCTTCCGGCGTATCAATTTCTACTCCCATATATTGGGTGAGCACCATTTTTAATGGCACACCATATTCAAGGTAGCGCAAGCATTCAATTTTTTCTGCTGCTTCTAAGGGTGTCATTGGCCAATTGGTAAAATTGAGTAATGCTTGTTTACGAAAAGCATACACCCCAATATGTTCATAGTATGGAATGGAAATATTTTTATCACGCGGATAAGGAATAACGCTGCGAGAAAAAAACAGTGAATTCATATTTCGGTCCACTGCCACTTTCACGTAGTTAGGGTCTTCAATTAAAGTTGGATCTTTTAACTCCTGCATTAAAGAAGCAACTTGAACAGTAGGTTCTTTAAATGTTGCGAGTAATTTTTCTAAAGGGTCTTTTTGTACAAAGGGTTCATCGCCCTGCACATTTACAATGATGTCTACATCTAAATCAGCCGCAGCTTCCGCAATACGGTCGCTTCCGCTTTCATGATTTTTTTTACTCATGATGGCTTTGCCTCCGTTGCTAGTGATTTCATTAAAAATGATTTCACTATCAGTTACTACAATTACATCGCCGAATAAACCTGTGGCTAGCGTATTATCATAGGTATGACGAATGACCGATTTATTGCCTAGTGTTTGCATTAATTTTGCAGGAAAACGAGTGGCAGCATAACGCGCAGGAATCATGGCAACAATCTTCATAAACATAACTTTATACAAAGATGCACTACCTAGGGCTGAAGTAGAAAAAAATGATGCGAAAGAAAAGGATCATTAATTTGCCGGGAAGTAAAATGGCTTCGAAGAAAAATAAGAAACGATTTACGTCATCACTCCAACGAAAAGGATTATCAATAATTCCTCTTACCCATCCCATATTGTCATGTCTTGGTTTAGGATGAACCAATAAGGCCAGCACTAAGTAAATTAGTCCAAACAAAATAACTGCCTCAATCCCTTTACCTTCCACCACTGTAAACAAAAAGAAATAGCACACCCAAATCGCAGCACCGATGAGTAGGTAAAGAATTTTCTGCCAATTGGCCATTTCTCCAACTGGGTTGGGTTGTACACCAAATTCTGCATGCCCTCTAGGAGCAGGGTTCTTTCTTTCAAAAAACCATTCAAATAAACTCATACACTAAAATACAAATTTTAGTAATGTGTTTTAATACTGTTGTCAAAAGGAATTTTCATCTGATAGTTGAGTGCTTCATCAGTGCTATCGTCAAGCACATCTAAACCATACCGTAATGATTCTACAGGAGTGTAATTATAGGTACCAAACAAACGGTCCCAAATAGAAAAGATATTTCCGTAATTACTGTCTGTTTGAGGCTGCATATAATGGTGGTGCACTTTATGCATATTGGGGGAAATGATTACCCAACTAATGGCATTATCTAACCAAAGGGGTAAACGCATATTGGCATGATTAAACTGTGATAAAACTGCACTTAAACTTTGGTACAACATGACCAACCACATGGGCGCACCACAAATGATTACACCAATAGTAGTGAATACAGCCCTGAAAACACTTTCACCTGGGTGGTGTCTATTAGCAGTGGTGGTATCAACATGGGTATCGGCATGGTGCACCATATGAAACTTCCACATCCATTTGATTTTGTGTTCAATAAAATGGATAAAATAAGCTCCAACTAAATCAAGCAATAACAAACCCCCAATCAACATTGCCCAAGCAGGCAATTGAGTTAATTGTAATAATCCAAATTGATTCGATATAGCCCATTCACTCGCTTTAACAATGATCAATGCAAATGCAAAATTGATGATGATGGTAGTGGCTGTGAAAAATAAATTGATGCCCGCGTGACGGTATTTATTGTATTTAAAATTGGCCAAGGGCACAATGCCTTCCACCATCCAAAAAAACAAAATTCCCCCCGCTAAAATAAGCGCTCTGTGTAAGCTGGGAATGGTGTTGAAATAGTCAATAATGGAATCAATCATTTTGCTAAAAGTTTAATGTAAGATACAAATAATGAAATAATGAAAATATCAGGCCTTATTATTCTTTTAGTTAATTTAGACTCAAACAAGAAAACATTGGAGTTCTCAACCCTTTTTTGGAAAAAACTACAATTAATATTTCCAACAATATTTATACTAATTTTCGGGATTAATTTTTTTGAAATTATTAGTAGATGGCTAATTGTAAACTATGCTCCATCAATAGATTTTGAAGAAGAAACATGGAATTTTCTTATACCACTTATTTTATCTGGTATGGCTTTGTTTTTTTTTCTTTTACCAAAGCTTGATTTATTAGTTTTTCCAGAGCAAAACAAATTAAACAAATATGTTTTTTTATTACTTTCTTGGATATGGTTTGTTTTTTTAATCGTATTTATTCAAACATATTATACTACTTGTTCCGACAAATTAATTAATCTAAATAGAATAGAAGATATTCAAAGAGAACCAGTAGGAAGATATTATCAATTGAAAAATGGAAATCTTGCTAGAGTTCATACAGGCTCATTTACAAAAATTTATACTAGTAATAAGGGCAGAAGACTAAACATGGATATTTATTTTGCGATTCCAATTTTTTCTCCAGGAAACTATTTCCCTAAATTGGGCCATCCTTATTGGTTTGGTGTAAAATTTCATAAAGAAATGCCAAATAAGTATTCTGTTGAAATAAAAAATAAAATGGCTAGACAATTTTATGATGAATGTAAAGAAGAATTAAACACATACGATATTAAGCGGATTCCATATGTTGAGAGAAAGCAGCTATCAAAAGAAACCAAATATTTTTTAAAATCAATCGAAAATAGGATGGGTGTTTTTTATCCAAGAACCACGATTATCCTTCAAAACCCACATAACGAAGATTTTTCGGAAAGAACTAATAATAGCTTAAGAAATTTCTTTATTACGCTATTTATTGGAACAATTTTTTTTGCCTTATTATTCTCTAATAAAAAAATAGGTTTAAAAGAAGAACATTTAGAAATGGAGCATATTTGATTAAAATACTTAAATTTAATAAAGGTTTAAAAATATGAATGATAAAAGTAAAAAAGGAATCTATCTTTTTATTCTTGGTATGTTAACTGCATTTTTTGTTAGTTATGTACGAAGAAAATATTTTTAGTCATGATTCTCGTATTGACGATTTGAAAATTCTTTTAACCTAATAAAGTCGGCACAAAAAACCCCACAATAAAATTGCAGGGTTCTAGTATAATGGAAGTAGTTGATTAGTTATTCAACATCAACGGCATCACCAACATCAATAAGTCTTCGCCTTCGCCTTGCTCGGTTGGTTTAATTAAACCAGCTTTGGTTGGGGTAGACAATTCCATCTTAACATCATCGGTGTCTGCTGCGTTGAGCATTTCAATTAAGAAACGCGCATTGAAAGCAATTTGTAAATCTTCTCCATCGTATTGACAGCTCATGCGTTCGTTTCCTTCAAAGCTGAAGTCTACGTCTTGTGCAGCCATTTGCAATTCTGAACCGGTAATATTCAATGCAACTTGATTGGTGCTTTTGTTAGAGAATACATTTACACGACGCAATGCATTTTGAAAAGAGGATTTATTTACAATTAATTTGTATGGATTGTCTGCCGGTATTACCACTTTATAATCAGGGAACCTTGCATCAATTAAACGGCAAATCATATGAGTTGAACCATGCTTCACAAACAAATGGTTGCTGTTATAGCTAATGGTTAAATCGTCTTCGTTATCTGGTAATGCATTCTTCAATAAATTCAATGGCTTCTTAGGCACAATGAAGGAATCTGTTTTGGTAGCATGGGTATCGGTGCGCTTGTAACGAACCAAACGATGTGCATCGGTGGCAACAAACTGTACCCCGTCTTTGCTCAACTCAAAAAATACCCCTGTCATGGCTGGTCTTAAATCGTCTCCACTTACTGCAAACAAAGTTTTATTAATGGCTGTTAATAAAGCACTGCTGTGCATATTAAAGCTGGTGGTGTCATCGGCTGATGGTTCTTTTGGAAAATTATCTGGATTCTCACCCATTACTTTGTACTTACCGTTGTCGCTAGTGATTTCAACTGCGAAATTTTTGTCGATGGTAAAAGTTAACGGTTGATCAGCTATATTCTTCAAAGAGTCCATTAAGATTTTAGCAGGAATACATACACGACCATTCGCTTTGCTTTCAACTTCCATTTGAACGCGCATCACCGTTTCTAAGTCGGTAGCTACCACATTCAATTTTTTATCTTCTATTTCAAACAAAAAATCTTCTAAAATAGGCAATACCGTATTGGCATTAATAACACCACTAATTTGCTGCAAATGTTTTAACAACGAAGAGGAAGAAACGATAAATTTCATATGATCATTTTAATCAGGACAAACTTACTGTAAAGGGATGATATTTCACAAGCAATTTACACCCAAAATCTAGCCATTATAGAACTTGAGCCTTTCTATCAGCTCTTGGTATTTTACCTTATTGATGGGCTTTATAATATAGTCAGTAACGCCGCTATATTCTTTAGATCTTTGAATATCGCTATCATCTACCGAGGAACTTACCATGTAAATGTAGATGGGCTTTTTAAACTGATCGATTATTTTATGGTATTCATCTAGAAACTGCCATCCATTCATGATTGGCATATTGATGTCTAAGAAAATAACATCTGGTAACCCTTGCTGCCCCTTTTCCACTGATTCTTTAATAAAACCAATAGCTTCACTCCCATTAAAAAAAGTCAAAATATTCTTGGCAAGTCCAGTAGACTCGAGAATCTTTCTAGAAGTGAACTGATAGATTTTATCATCGTCTATCAAACAAACATTGTATTGGGTTACGGCCATGTTTTATTCGGACTTTGCTTTTATCATAGGGGATATTTGGGGTCCTGAAACAAATATAATTACTTTACTTAAAAATACTAACAGTTGTTTTCAACCGACCCAACCTCTACTATTGAAAAAGCATACATGAAGCTTAAACACTATTGTGGATACCAAGACCGGTGTCACCAAGAAGTGAAGGAGAAATTGTACAGTTTAAAATTGGGAAAACCAACCGTCGAAATGTTACTCTCCAGGTTAATTGAAGAGGACTATTTAAACGAAGAGCGTTATGCAAAAGCTTTTGTTAGAGGGCATTTCAGGCAAAAACAATGGGGAAAAGTTAAAATCACCTATGCTTTAAAACAAAAACGTGTAAGTGAATACAATATCAAAAAAGCAATGAAAGAAATTTCAGAAGAAGAGTACCTTTCTATTGCAGAAAAATTGATAACCACTAAATGGAATGCCCTTAAAAATGAACAATATATTAACCGAACGGTCAAAACAACCGCTTTCTTACAGCAAAGAGGTTTTGAGCCTAGCTTGGTTCAAAGCATTTTGAAAAAATTCAGAGCTGAAAAATGAAAAACCAACAATTTATTCTTTACCTATTTTTTACCTGTTTTTGGGGCATAGCTTCCAATGCGCAACAAATCGGTTTTACCACTGAGAACGATGCTTATTTATTAAAACTTAATGACGCCTATTACAGCAATGGTATCTTTTTACATTTAGCCTATGCCGATGAGTCCAAGAAAAAAATCAAACGGGTGCATCGTTTTGAATTAGGCCAACAAATATTTACCCCACTTAAAAGAACCACTAGAACCCCTGCAGATATTGATCGACCTTATGCTGGCTATACCTATATCCAATATACCCGTAGTTGGTTTAACAACGAAAAATCTGTTTTACAATTAAACGGAACACTTGGTATAATTGGCCCTGCTTCTGGGGGAGAGGCATTACAAAATACCTACCACCGCTGGTTACAATATGCGCCTTTTTTAGGTTGGCGGTATCAAATTAGCAATCAATTGGTTTTGAATACAGGGGCAGTTTATGCATACACCCTACTAGCCACGGATAAGTTTAAATGGATGGGTTGGGGAGGCGCTCAATTAGGAACTGCTTTTATAAACGCAGCCTTAGGTACTAAAATGCTTTACGGTCTTTTTAATAGCAATCAAAGCAGTCAATTATGGAATGCAGCCATTGAAAAGAAAGGAATGCCCAACAAAGAATTTTATATTTATTGGAATCCCAAAATCACTGCACAAGGATATAATGCTACTATTTCTGGGGGAAGTAAAACGGCTGCTGATTCGGCGGTTACGCTCCATCCTAAAACCCTGGTATTTCAAAACACCATTGGATTAGCCTATTCTGAAGGAAGATGGGCTGCACAAATGGAGTTGGTTCACCAAAGTAGAGAAACCACTATTCAATTAAACAGACACCGCTATATAGGATTGCAATTGCAATACCGAATCAACTAACTTGCTGGTTTAAAACTGGTATATGCATCCATTGTCGGTAACCCTTATTCAAAGCAATTTAGTTTGGGAAAATAAAGCAGCAAATCTGGCTCAATTCACCCAAAAAATTCAATCGCAAACCGCTCCAGGTCAATTGGTTATTCTTCCTGAAATGTTTAGCACTGGGTTTAGTATGAATCCCGCCCAACTAGCTGAAACCATGGAGGGCGATACGGTTCAATGGATGAAGACAATGGCTGCACAACAAAAAATTATTCTCACAGCATCAGTAATAATTGAAGAAGAAGGACAATTTTACAATCGATTATTATGGGTATTACCCAATGGAACAGTAGCGCATTATAATAAAAGACACTTGTTTGCATTTGCAGGAGAAAATCAGTTTTATGCATCAGGTAATAAGCGATTGATTGCATCGGTAAATGGATGGAAAATCAATTTGCAAATTTGTTACGACTTGCGTTTTCCTGTATGGGCCAGACAACAAGTGCAGGCTGCTCCAGAATATGATTTATTAGTGTATGTAGCCAATTGGCCAGAGCGTAGAAGTCATGCATGGAAAACATTGCTTACCGCAAGAGCCATCGAAAATCAATGTTATGTTATTGGGGTTAATAGAGTCGGTGAAGATGCTAATGGAATCAACCATAGCGGCGATACTATGCTTATAGACCCTCTAGGCCAAGTGGTTTATCACTGTGCTCATGAAGAAGCCATTAGTACCCATATTTTAGATCCACAACATTTACAAGATATTCGCCAGCGTTTTCCATTTTGGAAAGATGCCGACCAATTTAATATCTATCATACTTAAGTAATTATGAAACAAATTATAGCAGCGGATGAATTGTTTACAGGAACAGATTGGTTATTAAACCACGCTTTGGTCTTGAATTATGGCATCATTGAATCCATACAACCTATTGTTTCGCTTAAAGAGACCGCCACTCAACAAGTGCCAATACTAATTCCAGCATTGATTGATTTACAAATTTATGGAGCAGGGGGTCAATTGCTAAGTGTTTATCCAACGGTAGAAGCTTTACAATTATTAAAGGACTACTGCATAAATGGCGGTGCAGCTTGGTTTCAGCCCACCGTAGCTACCAATAGCAATGAAGTCATTTATGCTTGCATTGATGCGGTAAGGGCATTTAAACAATTGCCCAACAATCGTTGCATTGGCTTACACGTAGAGGGTCCTTGGATTAATCCAATTAAAAGGGGAGCACATTTAAGTGAATTTATTTACCAGCCTACTGCCAATCAAGTGAGGGATTTATTGGAGTACGGAAAAGGAATCATCACCATGATTACCCTTGCGCCTGAAATTTGTGATAAAGAAATTGTTGATTTAATACAGTCATACGGTGTGGTAGTTTCTGCAGGTCATAGTAATGCAGATTATGCAACTGCTACAAAAGCTTTTAACAATGGGATTAGCACCGCTACTCATTTGTACAACGCTATGAGCGCTTTGCAACACCGAGAGCCCGGAATGGTAGGGGCTATATTTAATCATCCCACAGTGTATTGTAGTATTGTGCCTGATGGATATCATGTGAATTTTGAAGCCATTCAAATTGCTAAAAAACAAATGGGAAATCGTTTGTTTGCTATCACTGATGCGGTAACCGAAACTGTTTCAGGAGCCTACCCTCATCAATTGAGTGGAGATAAATACGAATCAAACGGTATCTTAAGCGGATCGGCTTTAACCATGTTAACCTGTCTACAAAATCTTCATCAGCATTGTGGTATTGAATTGGGAGAAGCTATTCGAATGTGTTCCTTGTATCCTGCACAAGTCATCAAACAAATGGCTATTACTGGAATGTTAAAGGCTGGCCAAAAAGCGCATTGGATTGGGTTAAATAAGGATTTAGCATTGATACATTCTGTTGAATGAACTAATTTTATCAACATAAAAAATTGAACAACATGAAAAAATTATTGGTATTGGCTTTTGCCGCAATCGTTGGTTTTAGCGCAAATGCACAGGAAGCAAGTTGGAAACAAATGGAAGATTTCCACGGTGTGATGAGCAAAACCTTCCATCCTGCAGAAGAAGGTAATTTAAAGCCATTGAAAGCAAATATTACAGACTTAGTTGCTAAGGCAAAAGCTTGGGAATCAGGTGCAGTGCCAGCAGGTTATGATGCAAAAGTTGCAAAGCCTATCTTAAAACAATTGGTAGCAAAATGTACTGCAGTAGAAGCGGCAGTAAAAGCTAAAAAATCTGATAAAGAATTAACCACTTTAATCACTGCTACACACGATGTGTTTCATGAAATAAAAGAAAAGTGTAAGCCAGGAGAAAAACACTAATTGTTTTTGCTTTTAATCAACGCTTGAATGGCCGCCATTTTTGGATCAAATCCCATACGGATTGCATACGAAGATGGCGGTATTTTTATGTCTGGTTCAATGCCCCTACCTTTTGGTAGGCGCTGATTAATGACCATTCTATACAATGGCAGTCTAACCCGTAACTTAGTATTGGGTAAGATAATTTGGGGAATATGCATTGCAGAATTACCATACTGTCCTCCCCCTGATTCTTCGCCTATCACTAAGATATTCTCCTGACCTTTTAAAGCACCTATTACCATGGTAGCTGCGGAAAATGTATATCCCCCTTGCACTAAATAAGCGTTTCCCTTAAATGCAAAACGATTTCTGGGTTGATAATTGTGCTCTTCAAATCTTTTGTAGTGAATGGATCCATCAGCAGCTTTGCTCGCTCCCAAGTTCATTGCCAACCAATACATCCAGCTAGATTGAATATATTTTCCGTGTTTAAATTTTCTACTGATTGCTATAACAGAATCAGCGATTTTAAATGGAGTTTGTTTTAAGTATTTAGTGAGTGCAATACTATTACTAATTCTACCTCCACCATTTTCTCGAAGATCTAGAATTAAGTGTTGAATATTTTCCTTCTTCAATGTTTTAAAACTGCGTCTAAAAAAAGTTTTTAAGTTTCCTTTACTAAAGGTTGTCAGTCTAAAATAAGCACTACGGGTTATGGTATCAATACTAAGTGAACGAAGCGATAATAAACGCAGTTGTCTTTTGCTTAAAGTAGTTTGATTTATAATTGGTCTAGGTTTATTGATGCCCGTATCTCTTGGAATAGGGGCAAAATTGCCTAATGAAATGGTATCTGGTTTTCCCGCTTCATTAATATATCCAATTAGGTAAGTACTGTCTATTCCAAATACTTGTTTATAGCCATCTGGAAAAATGCTACTCAGTGTCTGATATTGATGATTAGAGGCATTTCCATCTAAAGCTATTTGTTTGAATAAGCTGTCTCTGTAATATGCAATGGGTTTATTATTTATACTTTGTACGATTGTTCCGCGACGTATCATGGAATCTTGAAAATAACCATTACTTAAAACAACTGCACTGTCTTCCCAAAATTTGATTTGTAAAGGAAATCGCGGATATCGGTTCTTGGGCAATTCTTTGATGAACCGTTTTGAATATTGAGTAGTAGTATGTCCACATTTTATCAGTGCTACCCATGTAGCAAGCTTGTTTTTATATTCAATTTCATTTAAAGAATCATTGATACTATTCATCATTACTTCATAAGCACTGTCTAATTGCTGTTTAGAAGTATACCAATATAAACTTGGATGATTGGCTTCTAATGTTTTTTTTAATATATCCGCATCTTCTTTTAAAGCGCTTGGTGCATACTTCGGTAAAGCACTATATGCTTTCTGGGCGTTCAACTCACCCATTAGTAAAATACTAAAAACTAATACCAGCAAGCTTTTCATGCTTATGAATTAAAAGCATTCCAACCCTGCGCCTTCAAATCGTATTGATTGCCTCCCTTTGTTAAAAGCTTAACCCCTTCTTCTAGATCGGTGATATATCCAATCACACTGATTTCTTCGTTTAGTACAATTTTATCGTGGTCTTCTTGAGCAATGGTAAAAATCAATTCGTAGTCTTCTCCCCCATTTAATGCACAAATGGTTGGGTCTAAGCCAAACTTAAATGCAGCTTTTCTACTAGCATCTGCAATAGGTAATTTTTCTTCATACACCCGCGCACCTAAATTAGATTGCTTACAAATATGCAATACTTCACTACTGATACCATCGCTTACATCCATCATAGAGGTTGGAACAATTTGGTTGCTGGCAAAAAATTCAATGATGTCTTTTCTAGCTTCAGGCTTCAATAATTTACCGACGATATAACTCTCGTCTTCTAAGTCTGGTTGAATATTTGGATTTTCTTGGTAAATCTTTTTTTCTCTTTCCATCAAGGTTAATCCCAAATAAGCGCCCCCCACATCTCCACTCACACAAATTAAATCTCCTTTGCGGGCAGTACTTCTTTTTACAAATTGATCAGGAGCTACTTCGCCAATAGCGGTAACAGATATTACAAATCCCTTTAATGAAGAGGATGTATCACCCCCTATTAAATCAACGCCATATTTTTCACAAGCAAAATAAACGCCCTCATAAAATTCATTTAATGCTTCTACACTAAAACGATTGCTAATACCAATACTCAATGTAATTTGAGTGGGAGTAGCATTCATTGCATAAATATCGCTGAGGTTTACTACCACTGCTTTGTAGCCCAAATGTTTTAAAGGAGTATACATCAAGTCAAAATGAATTCCTTCTAACAATAGGTCGGTGGTAACTACGGTTTGTTTGCCAAAATGGTCAATCACCGCAGCATCATCTCCCACTCCCAATATTGTAGAAGCATTTTGAATTTCTGCATTTTTGGTTAAATGTTCAATTAATCCAAACTCACCTAAGTCTGCTATTTCTGTTCTTTGTTCCATAGAATCTATTTAGAAAGGTCCTCCGTTTACAACAGCTACTAATTCATCGTGAATATGGCCATTGGTGGCAATAATATGTGGTTGGTAAGGAGAATAATAATCACCTTTAAAATCTGTTACTTTTCCGCCAGCTTCTTCTACCATTAAAAATCCAGCAGCACTATCCCAGGCTTGCAATTTGTGTTCATAAAATCCATCAAATCTTCCAGCAGCAACCCAGCATAAATCAACTGCAGCACTTCCCAATCTTCTTACAGGCACCCCTTTTCTGATTAGTTTTTCAAAAACCTGTAAAGGTCCATTGGGGGCATCTAAATAAGTGTAAGGGAAACCAGTTACTAAACAGCTCTTGATTAAAGATGTTTTATTTCCTACCTGAATCTTTTGATCGTTTAAAAAAGCGCCCGCACCTTTTTCCGCAAAGTAAAATTCATTCATAAAAGGGTTGTAAACCGCCCCCATAATCATTTTACCATCCTTCTCAATTCCAATACTCACGCAGCAGATAGGTATGCCGTTGGCAAAATTGACCGTTCCGTCAATAGGGTCTATGATCCATTTATAAGTAGAATCTTGTTTTAACTCACCTGATTCTTCACTCAAAATAAAATGATCAGGAAATTCAGCTTGAATAGTATCCATGATGGCTTTCTCTGCTGCATGATCTGCTTCGGTTACTAGGTTATTAATGCCTTCTTTATTGCTGATGGCAAATGTTCCATTAAAAAAATGTCGAAGTTGAACAGCCCCTGCTTCGGTGGCTTTTAATAAGGTTTGTTTAAGCATGGCGCAAAAGTAACCCAGATTCTGCATCTTTGGAACAATATTGTGACTACCAAACTTTCCATACTCATTGTTAACTATCGGGTTTATCCCTATTTGGATGCTTGCTTGCAGGCGGTGTCAAGGGCGTTGAGTGGGTTAAATGCAGAGATCATTATAGTAGATAATAATTCAGAAGAAGCCCAACAAATATTGTTGGCTGAAAAGTTTCCTGGGGTTCAGTGGATTTGTTTAAAAGAGAATATCGGATTTGCAAAGGCCAATAATTTAGCGTTAAAAAAAGCAGTTGGGAAATATATATTGTTTTTAAATCCAGATACTGAGATTCAATCTAATGTGCTTTATCGGACAGTAGACTATTTATTGAAACACCCCAAAGTGGGTGCTGTTGGGGTACAAATGCTTGATGGGGATGGATGTTTTTTACCAGAAAGCAAACGCAATCTACCAGGGCTATTGAGTTCAATGTTTAAATTAATTGGTTTAGCTAGTTTTTTTCCTACTTCTAGCTTTTTTAACAGCTATGCTTTAGGCCATTTAGATAAAAATGCCATTCATTCGGTTCCTGTTTTAGCTGGTGCATTCATGATGATGCCGGCTATATTAATTAAAAAATTGAAGGGTTTTGATGAATCTTTTTTTATGTATGGAGAGGATATAGACCTCAGCTTAAGGGTACTTCAACAAGGATTCGAAAACCATTACTTAGGGAATTTAAGCATTACCCATTACAAAGGAGCTAGCTCTAAACAAGATCAATCCTATTTATCACATTTTTATGGATCAATGATCATTTTCATAAAAAAATACCCGAAAATGTATGGAGGCGCTTTAGGAATATGGTTGCTGCAAAAATGTATCCGACTATTTTGGTTCATAGCTCAATGGAATAAAAAATAACTAATAGCCTTTTCACAAAATATTATATATAATTCATTTAGTTTAGCTTCGTAGCTTAACCGTAAACGAACGCATGCCGATAATTGATCTGAAACTGCCGAACGCAATATTAAAGGCACTGAGGCTTCCACAAAACAATCTCAGAAGAGACCAGTTGCGGGTGCTTAAGAAACTATTGAAAAAAGCCAGGTTTACTTCCTTTGGCCAACAATACCGTTTCGATGAAATATTGTTGAGTAAACATCCCGGTAAAAAGTTTCAGGAAATTGTTCCAACATTTAATTACAATAAAATATATAATGAGTGGTGGCATAAAACCATTGAAGGACAAAGTGATATCTGTTGGCCTGGAAAAATTAAATATTATGCATTAAGCAGTGGAACGAGTGAGTCTGCAAGTAAATATATTCCAATCACCAATGATTTGTTGCGCGGGAATAAAATTGTGATGATTAAGCAATTGCTTAGTTTAGGAAAATATGAAAACATCCCTTTTGCTTCTATAAGCAAGGGTTGGTTAACACTTGGGGGTAGTACTGAATTACAAAAAGGACCTGGTTATTTTGCAGGAGACCTTAGTGGTATCACTGCAAAAAAAGCACCATTTTGGTTTCAACCATTTTATAAGCCGGGTAAAAAAATAGCCAAGCAAAAAGATTGGAATAAAAAAATAGCGGAGATAGTAGAGAAAGCGCCTGACTGGGATATTGGCTTTTTAATTGGCGTACCAGCTTGGATTCAAATGTGTGTAGAGCAAATTGTAGAGCGTTACAAGCTAAATCATATTCATGAGCTATGGCCTAATCTCGCTTTTTTTGTACATGGCGGAGTTAGTTTTGAACCATATAAAAAAGGCTTCGAAAAAATGCTGGGTAAGCCCATCACCTATATTGAAACCTATTTGGCAAGTGAAGGTTTTATTGCGTACCAAGATAGGCAGTATGCAAAAGGGATGCGACTAGTTACCAACGAACATATTTTTTTAGAGTTCGTACCATTTGATGAACACAATTTTACATCCGATGGAGAAATGATAAGTAATCCTGAAGCATTGATGTTACATGAAGTAGAAGAAGGAAAGGATTATGCTTTATTAATCAGTACCACAGCTGGTACTTGGCGCTATTTAATAGGTGATACCGTTCGATTTGTAGATAAAGAAAGATCTGAAATTATTATTACAGGAAGAACTAAACATTTTTTAAGTTTAGTAGGAGAGCATTTGAGTGTAGACAATATGAACAAAGCCGTTCAAATGGCATCTGAAAAATTCAATATTAGTATTCCGGAGTTTACGGTTGCAGGCGTACCAGTGGGAAATTTCTTTGGACATCATTGGTTTGTTGCTTGTAATGATAAGATAGACGGCAATACCTTGGGACAATTTATTGATGAGTGCTTGAACGAACTGAATGATGACTATGCGGTAGAAAGAAAAAGCGCTTTGAAAGAAATGAAATTAACTGTGTTAAAAGAAGACGATTTTTTGAATTTTATGTTGAGTAAAGGAAAGCTTGGCGGTCAACATAAATTCCCGAGGGTATTAAAAGGAACTATGTTAAATGATTGGTATCAATTCTTAGAAAAAAATAAATGAGGCTAAAGCTATTCCTTGCCCTTTCTGTTTTATCAACAATATTTTTTTGTTCATTTTTATTTGTGCAGAAATCTACAATCCCCAATAAGCATTTTTTCCATAAAGATTTAACTGCACCTAAAATATTCAAAGTACTTTTTAAAACGAATAAAGGAGATTTTATCATTCAATCTAATCGTTCTTGGGCCCCACTAGCTGTAGATCGATTTTATACTTTAGTGAAGAAAGGCTTTTATACCAATATTTATATTTTCAGGGTAGAGAAAGATTATGTAGTACAGTTTGGTATTTCCGATAACCCAAAAGAAAGTATCTTTTGGGATAAAGCCAGATTAAAAGACGAGCCAGTCATTCAAAAACACAAAAAAGGCATGGTGGCGTTTGCAAGAAGCGAAAAAAATTCTCGTACCACACAATTATTTGTCAATATGCAAGATAATCCTACGCTTGATACTACTATAAGAGAAGGAGTACATGGATATCCACCTTTTGGTAAAGTAGTATCAGGAATGAATACATTCTTTCGATTGAATGATCAATATGCAAAGCGAATTTTGCCGCATCAAGATTCAGTTTATTTGCATGGTAATAAATACCTAAATCAATATTTTCCTGGTTTAGATAAAATATTCAGCGCAACAATTATCCGCTGAAATAGCACTAATCAGCTATTTTTGTAATCTGACTAAACAAAGGTTAAAAGGATGCTTGCACCATTGATGAAAGGACTGGTTTTAGGATTGATTCTGAGTATTTCGGTAGGTCCTGTTATTTTTGCTATCATCAAGCAGAGTTTAGCTAATGGCCATAAAGCAGGATACAGTTTTGTAGCAGGTGTTTCTGCAAGTGATATTAGTTTGGTGCTGGTTTGTAATGTATTTACCTCTTTTTTTACTACTGCCCTTTCTCATAGTAATACTATTGCAATTGCAGGAAGCATTTTTTTAATAGGAGTAGGGATTTATACTTTCTTTTTTAAAAAAGTATTAGTAGACGAAGAAAATAAAATTGAAATAAAAAAATTTCGTAAAAGAGATTTAGCGGGTATTTTTTTATCAGGCTATTTTATGAATATGCTTAATCCTGCAGTATTTCTCTTTTGGTTTGCATGGACAGCAGCCATCACAGGAGATGCAGCAAGCACACCTAATCCAACCCAATATAAATGGATTGTTTTCATTACTTGCTTGATTTTCGTGTTACTTTCTGATATTGCAAAAGTGGCTTTGGCTGGTAAGTTAAGAGAGCGCTTAACGCCCAAAATTTTGCATTATATCAATAAACTTTCAGGGATTATTTTAATAGGATTTGGTATTGCATTAATTTGGGGGGTACTCAATTTTGGAGACAAGTTAAAATAGTATCTTTCCAATATGAGGAAGATTATGCGTTTTATAGGCAAATGGTTGCTTATTCTTTTTTTTAGCTCATTATTATACACCATCATTTGTATTTGGTTAATGCCTCCAATTACAATTACCCAAGTATCGAATTCATTCAGTTATGGCTTAAAAAGAGATTATATTAGTTGGAATAAAATTTCCAATAATGTAAAACTCGCTGCAATAGCCAGCGAAGATCAAGCATTTCCAGACCATAGTGGATTTGACTGGGATGCAATTGAGAAAAGTTTGAAGCCCAAGAAAAAAGGAAAGAAAACAAAAATACCATTAGGAGGAGGAGCTAGTACCATTACACAACAAACTGCTAAGAATGTATTTTTATGGCAGGGCGGATCAATTACCAAGTTTGTTCGGAAAGTGCCTGAACTTTATTTTACCAAACTGATTGAATGGGTTTGGGGTAAAGAGCGCATCTTGGAAGTCTATTTAAATGTAATTGAAATGGGTCCAGGCATTTTTGGGATTCAAGCTGCTGCTAATCATTATTTTAATAAAGATGCGTCAAAGCTGACACGTTCAGAAGCAGCCATGATTATAGCTTGTTTGCCCAATCCTAAAAAATTTACTGTTAAGCCCATGAGCAGAAGGGTTGGTTGGCGTTATCCGCAAATCTTAAAGCAAATGAATAATCTAGCAGGTGACGAAGACGTACAAGCTTTGTTGCGTTAAACCAACAATCGGTCAACAGCTTTAATTGCCGCTTCAGTTCGTTCAGCATCAGTACCACTAATAAGGGTCCATGGAATAGTTTGGTTGATTAATATATCTTTATAAATAGCAAATAATTCCTTTCTAGGTTTTTCGTTGGGGTACTCTCTTAATTCATCTTTAACCCACGGCAAATCAATATTGCACAGCAAATAACCGTCGTATTTTCTTTTGACGATTTCATCTAAAATAAAAAAATCACACTCACCAAATACATATTCGCTCCAAACTTTCATCACATACATATCGGTATCTATAAATAGGATTGGGGTCTTATTGCTTTCTGCTAATGATTTGGTAGCTAATTCTTCTAACTTCAACTGACCTTTCGCAACCTTCAATAAATCTGCTAGAGTATAATTTGTGCCATTTTGTAATAAGTATTCTCTTGCATATTCTTCGCACCAGGCAGATTGATAATGAAGTGCAAGTGCTTTACATAAAGTACTCTTACCCGTACTTTCTGGTCCTATGATAACAATCTTTTTAATAGCGCTCATGTTGGGCTTTTTTATGCCAGCTAATTAAACCGGCAATTGCAAGAACGAAAAGTACTAAAAATTGAACACTAGTAAATACATAACCTTTCGTAAAGTAAAGAGGAATAGATGCAATATTGGTAGCAATCCACCAATACCAGCTCTCTACTTTTTTTCTAGCCATTAACCACATGCCAGTGTAGGCTGTTGCACTAGCAAATGCGTCTGCCCAAGGAATAGCTTCAGGAGCAAAATTGGCTTTCAGCTTTGTTAAGGTGAAAAAAAGTATGCAATAGAAAACGGAAAAAACCCCTAATTGTTGCAACCATTCAGTAGCATTGCTTCGTGTAATTTTAAGTGCAGCTTCTTGGGTATTTTTATTGATTTTACTCCACCATACCCAACCATAAATACTGACAATAGTGTAGTATAAGTTTACACTGGCTTCCCCGTATAGTTGTCCCTCTAAACTTAGATAAATATAGATGGTGGTATTAATTAGGCCAATTGGATAGACTAAAATATTTTCCTTTCTACTGTACCAAACGCTAGCAATTCCAGCAAAAACTGCAACAAATTCGAGTAAACTGGTTTGTTGCAATCCACTCAAGAATTGTTGGTATATTTCGGATAGTTGCACGGGATTATTTATTCCGCTTCTGCTACTACTTCTTTAACTTCTGGAATCATACGCTTCATCATTCCTTCAATACCTGCTTTTAAGGTTATCATAGAAGATGGGCAACCAGAGCAAGAACCTTGTAACATTAAATTTACAACGCCATCATTGTAGCTCTTAAATTGAATAGCGCCACCATCCATTTCAACGGCAGGTTTAACATAATTCTCCAACAATTCTTTAACACGCTTTACAATATCATCGTCATCTGCACTTACGGTATTGCTGGCTTCTTGTTTTACTTTGGCAACTTCTTCCTCATTCACTACCATTCCCCCATTTTCTAAATATTGTTTTAGAAACTCTTTAATAGTAGGAATAATATCTTGCCAATCTTCAGTATCAATTGTTTTGGTAAGCGTAATAAAATTGCTAGCTATGAATACACTTTTGATAAAGGGAAAGCTGAATAATTCTTTAGCCAAAGGCGATGGTGTAGCCAATGATTCGTCAGCAAAATCGATGCTCTTTCCAGGGTACAATAATTTGTTTGCCACAAATTTCATTGTCTCAGGATTAGGAGTCATTTCTGTATAAATGCTGATTATAGGGTTGCCAGTCTTAATCATAGTATGCTATTTTACTTAAGTTATCAATTGCAAATTTAAAACAATTCGGTTGGAGGTAAAGTTCATTCAGCTGATTTAGCCCCTAACTGCCCCTTATTTTTCGGATATCGTAAGTTAACTCAATAAATGAGCGCTTTTTACGTTATCAGTTATGCATTATCAAGATTTAGATAAGTAGTATATATACAGTTACATGCGAATCATTATCCTATTATTCATCTTCTTATTCAATTCGAGACCACTGATTGCTCAAAATGACGCTTTTATTTTGGGGATGACGCTTGGAGGAGCTGAAATAAATGAAAACCAGCTTCCCGGAGTGTTGAATGAACATTATCAATATCCAACAGAGGAAGAAATTACTTATTATCATCAAAAAGGCTTCAGATTAATTACCATACCATTTAAATGGGAGCGGGTTCAAAAAAGCCTTGGAGGCGATTTGGATTATGTTGAAATAGGGGAAATAAGAAAAGTAGTTTCATGGGCTGCAAAAAGGAATATGCAAGTAATACTTTGCATGAATAATGCAGGTAGGTATCGAAAATATGGGGTAGAGTATATAGTAGGTTCTTTGGCAGTTAGTAGACAAGATTTTGCAGATTGCTGGAATAAATTGGCCAATGCATTTGCTGGTTACGATAATATTTATGGCTACAACTTAATGGCCGAGCCCCATGATATGCAGGCATTTGATTGGCAAACATCGGCACAGTGGGCTATCAATTCAATTAGATTAGCAGATAAAAGAAGCCGAATCATTATTTCTGGAAACAACTATGCAGCCCCTGAAACATGGTACGACTATAGTGATCAATTAAAATATTTGAAAGACCCTCAAGATAAGTTGGTCTATAATGCGCATTGTTATTTTGATTTTGATTATTCTGGCAAATACCTGTTTTCATACGATCAAAACCAAGCATGGGATTCTACAGGAATTCAGAGAGCAATGCCCTTTGCACAGTGGTTAAAGCAAAATAATAAAAAAGGAATCGTTGGGCAATTTGGCGTTCCAGATAATGATGCTAGGTGGTTAAATATCATGGATAAATTTTTGCAGTATCTCAAAACAGAAAATATCGCAGCTGTTTACAGTTCTTCAGGAAAAAAATTAAGTGGAAATATTGTAAGCAGTTATCCACTTGCTGGCATTGAAAGACCGCAAATTAAAACATTACAATCTTATGTGAGTGGATCAGTTATAGCGCAGCAACCGATTCAAAAAACAGAAAAAAATGTAATAACAACTGATGCTAAAATTAAACCCCCACTACCATTGAGTGAGCCTTCTGATCCACCGAGTTTCTTTTTATTTTTACCAGGCACTACGTTATTGCCAGAACCCAATGGGGGACTGTACAAGCCAGTTTTAAAATCAACTACAAGAGAAAAAGTAACCAGAGAGGCTAAATACAGAAACCCTTAGTTAACAATTCTTAGTTTGGCATAATTCAGCATAATTTTCTTTTCACCATTCTGAGCAAAATCAATAGTAGCAACTGGATTATGTGCTGATCCCTCCATTGCTTTAACAATACCGAATCCAAATTTTTGGTGTTCTACTTTTTGTCCAACCTCTAAACCAGAAGTATCGCTAGGGGCAAAATCAGCAGAAGGAATATGTGCCACTACTTTTGGAGCAAGAGGCTGAATGGGCATATATTCTGGTTTGCTATTAGCAGATTTTTTAGGAGGGGGAGGGCCATATTTTTGATTAGCTTGTTGAGCAGAATTGCCAAATCCTCTTTGCATTCTTTCAAAGCCAGAACCCCACTGTGATCCAGCATGATTTTTTGCACCACCGCCTGCATAGCTTTTGTCAATAGACTCCTCTGGCATTTCATCAATAAAACGGCTTGGTTCATTTTGAACTAGTTGACCAAAACGATACCTTGAATTGGCATAAGTAAGCCAAAGCCTTTGCTTAGCCCTGGTTACTGCTACATAAAATAATCTTCTTTCTTCTTCTAATTCTTCACGAGTATTAATGCTCATTGAATTAGGGAAAAGGGTTTCTTCTACTCCACCAACAAATACACAACCAAATTCTAATCCTTTAGCAGCATGAATGGTCATTAATTTAACCACATCACTATTTTCTTTGTCGTCATCTGCATCAGTCAACAGCGTAATCTGTTGTAAGTAAGAGCCCAAAGTTTTGTCACCTAACTCTCCATCTTCATTACTCGGGCTTTCCGTCCATTCTTTTATGGAGTTGAATAATTCCTGAACGTTTTCATAACGAGCTAACCCTTCAGTAGTTTTATCATTAAACAACTCTTTAACCAGACTGGTATGTTTACCCACTTGAGTTGCTACATCAAAAGCATTTTTGTCGGTTAGCATACTTTGAAAATAGCGGATCATCGTAGTGAAATTTTGCAAAGCTTCTAAAGTACCCGACTTAAAACCAAATTCTCCAGCCCTACTGACTACATTGAACACCGGAATATTTTGTTCATTGGCAATAATGACTAATTTTTCGATGGTAGTTTTTCCAATTCCTCTAACTGGATAATTAATAATTCTTTTTAATGCTTCTTCATCATTGGTATTTACAATTACTCGTAAATAGGCAAGAATATCTTTAATTTCTTTACGTTGATAAAAGCTTACACCTCCGTAAATTCGATAAGCAATACCCATCTTTCTCAAACTTTCTTCAAAAGAACGGCTCTGGGCATTCGTTCGGTAAAGGATAGCAAAGTCTTTATTAAAATAATGATTACGAAGTTTTTGTTCTTGAATGGTGTCAGCTACAAATTTTCCCTCCTCATTATCAGTCATAGTTCTCACTAACTTGATCTTTTCACCCTCTTCATTTTCAGTCCAAAGATTTTTAGGTATTTGTCCTTTATTATTTTTAATGACCTGGTTGGCAACTTTTAAAATTTGTTGACTACTTCGGTAGTTTTGTTCAAGCTTAACCACTTTTACATCGTCATAGTCTTTCTGAAATTGTAAAATATTTTCTATTGTAGCCCCTCTGAAGCTGTAAATACTTTGTGCATCATCACCAACCACACAAATATTTTCATGCGCAGCAGCGAGTAGCTTACTAATTTGATACTGAACTGGATTGGTATCTTGGTACTCGTCTATGAGTAAAAATTTGAATTTGTGTTGGTATTTATGTAAGGCTTCTGGAAAATTATTTAGTAGCTCATACATTTTTAATAATAAATCATCAAAATCCATTGCACCGTTTTTAAAACAACGCTTTGCGTATGCAGCATATACTTGAGCAATAGCAGGCCTGTTTGAACGAGCATCTTCTTGTTGAATAGCGTAGTCTGTTGCGTATTCAGCAGGACCTACTAAAGCGTTTTTTGCTGAGGAAATTCGATTACCAACTATATTGGGTTTATAATGCTTATCGTCTAAATGCAACTCGTTGATGACTGTTTTTAAAACAGAACGACTGTCATCTGTATCGTAAATGGTAAAATTGCTAGGATAGCCTAATTTACCTGCTTCCGCCCTAAGAATTCTTGCGAATACACTATGGAAAGTTCCTACATATAAATTTCTTGCTTCAGCATTGCCTAGAATTTTTTCAATTCTTTCTTTCATTTCAGCTGCAGCCTTGTTAGTAAAAGTTAGTGCAAGAATATTAAATGCATCAACTCCATTTGCCATTAAATGGGCAATTCTGGTAGTTAATACTTTGGTTTTTCCACTGCCCGCACCAGCCACAATCATCAATGGCCCCTTAATATGTGTAACTGCTTCCCGTTGAGACTCGTTGAGTCCGTTCAAATAATCCTGCATAACTATAAATTCGATTGCAAGATAGGCTAAGCGAAGCTTTTATAAACGGTGAATTCCTGTATAATGAAGAATTACTTTGAACAACTCTGAAGGAATAAAGGGTTTTACAACAATATCATTTATACCTGTTTCTTTAATTCGATCTTCAATTTCTCTGGGTAAACTGGCTGTTAAAGCAATGATCGGAGTTTTAACCCCTCGATCTCTTAAAATACGAGTAGCTTCATAACCATCCATTATAGGCATATGCATATCCATTAAAATGAGCTGATGCAGGTTTGAGTTAAATAAATTAATAGCTTCTTGACCGTTTTGAGCAATATCTACTTTAGCCCCCCATTTAGTTAAAAAAGTTTTGGCTACTAAAATATTTACTTCATTATCTTCCACCAATAAGATGGATATACCATTTAAAGGTTTGCTTTCTTCGGAGGGTGCTTGATTTTGAATAGGATATTCTTCCTTTTTAGGTGCA
Organism: Sediminibacterium sp.; assembly: GCF_051860225.1. Lineage (GTDB taxonomy): Bacteria > Bacteroidota > Bacteroidia > Chitinophagales > Chitinophagaceae > Sediminibacterium. Next base: position 642,881 of record NZ_JBHYEI010000001.1, on the reverse strand, counting down.
GCAATTGGAAAATTAATTTCAAAGAAAAAAGTCGAGCCTTTTTCAGGTTCACTTTTTAGTTGAAGTTTAGCTCCTTGCAATTCAAGCAGTCGTTTACTTATTGCTAAACCTAAACCAGTACCACCAAAATTTCGGGAGGTACTGGTATCTGCTTGCGTAAACTGATCAAAAATCATTTGTTGTTTTTCAGCAGCAATACCAATTCCGGTGTCTTCAACTTCTATTAATAATCGAATATTTGAATCGAATTTATCTACAACACTAATTCTCAATTCTACAAAGCCCTTTTTGGTAAATTTAATTGCATTGTGAATCAGGTTTCCAATCACTTGACTGATTCTAGTAGGATCTCCAATTAAATTCGTATTTACTTGTTGGTCAATATTTAATTTTAACTGTATTCCTTTATCCTTTGCAAGAGTCCCAAACCCCGTAATTAGCTTCTGTGCTATATTCTTGAAGTCCATTTCAATGGATTCAAATCCTATTTTTCCAGCTTCTATTTTATTAAAATCTAAAATATCGTTTACGATATTCAATAAATTATTAGCAGAAAATAATAATACATTTAATTGCTCTTTTTGCTCTTCGGAGGGTTTTTCCATGAGCATAATATTCGTCATTCCTAAAATGGAATTAAGGGGTGTTCTAATTTCATGCGACATAGTACTCAAAAAATCATTTTTTGCTTTGAGTCCTTGCTCTGCTTCTTTTTTTGCTTCTTTTAAAATAAATGCAAATCGATAAGATAGCACCAATGATTGCAAAAAGAAAAACGTGATATATCCAAAAAATAAAACGTATCTCGGTGGTTCAACCAAGTTAAAATACTTAAGATTAATTAAAAAGAAAATCACCAGTAGTATAGCAGTACTAAGTAGGGCATATTTAGCACCTAATTTCTTATTAATATAAGCTTGAATATATATGTAAAAAACATGAACAATTACGCTAAACATTACTAGCAGAAAAGGATTAATCAATTGCGTAAAAACACTTGGGGGGAAAATGAGAACTATTAAACATAAGATAATAGCCATTCCTACTTCAATGTATAGCAACCAATTGTTGGTTTCTTCAGGAAATAGGTACTTTGTATAAAGCATGAAGAAAAGTAAACAAATAAAAAGGCTCAAGTATTCTAAATGCACGCCAATAATCCAGGGAAAATTAGAGAGTAAACTATGTAAAATATAATTGTCCGATCCAATAATTCGATAGCTGTAGGCAAGACAAAAAAGCGAGAAAAATAAAATGACTTTATCGTGTTTACCAAAATAAAATAATCCTATAAAAAATAGCCCACCCATCAATAAAGCGCCTGCCAATAAAAGATCAAATGCGTCTTCCGCAGCTTGATCTGCTTGAAGGATTTTTTTATTTCCAATTAAAATTGGTTTATAAGGACCGCCTTTAGAATGCCTGAAATTGGCTATTTGTAGTATTAAGTCTAATGTATCTTCAGCAGGTAACTCAACAACTTGTTCTATCCATTGCTCTTTTGTAGTTTCTTTAGTAGTTCCTGGTACTCCTGCATTTGCAAATGGTTTTCCATTTACCAATAAATTAAAAGAACAGTAAGTATCAGGTAGTTTAATGGCTAAATTTTGTTGATGCTTACTATCTAGAATAACTCGAACAGTATAGCTAGCAAATCCTTGAGTGGGAAGTAATTTTCCATTAATAGTTGTGTAATTCCAGTTTTTAGGAAAATAGGTAAACCCTGTTGGGGTTGTTGAACTATCAGCATGAGTTAAGAGTTTCCCCCAATAAATAGCCCAATTGCCATTAATAGGAATAAATGCTTTGTCAAGATTAGATTTTCTTAAATCAATAACCCCCTTTTCTACCAACGGGACTAGTGTTTTTGCGGTTTGAGCTGTTCCTCCCAATACCCAATTACAAAACAATAGTAGAATGCAAAAGCGGATATTAAAATGGGATTTATTGGAAAACATGGATTCACATTGTCTATTGAATTTAACATATATATTAATATAAAAAAAACGCCAACCTTATTTTAATAAGATTGGCGTTTCTAATTTTATATTTTTAAGCTAGTTACTTACTTTTTTCTTTCAAGCAGTTTAAAGAACTGATCTAATTGAGGGATAATAACGATTCTAGTTCTTCTATTTGCAGCTCTTCCTTCTGGTGTTGTGTTATCGGTTAAAGGAACAAACTCTCCTCTACCAGCAGCAGTCATTCTTTTAGGATTCATTCCGTAAGATTCTTGTAAAATTCTTACAACGGTCGTAGCTCTTTTAACGCTCAAATCCCAGTTGTCGATCATTCCTCCCCCTTTAATCAATGGAATTGAATCGGTATGACCTTCTACCAAGAATTCAATATCAGGTTGTGCGTTCAATACTTTGGCAACTTTCCCTAAAACATCTTTAGCTCTTTCAGTAACATCGTAGCTACCGCTCTTAAACAACAACTTGTCAGAAATATCTACATAAACAACACCTTTGTCTACTTTGATATTTACGTCTTTATCGTCAATATTACCCAATACCCCTTTAAGATTCATTACTAAAGCCATATTCAAAGAATCTTTTCTGGCGATGGATCCTTGTAAATCTTGGATGTATAAGTCTTTTGCACCAATATTTTCTAAAGACCTTCTAATACTTTCTGCTTGAGCGCCTGTAACTACAGATAAATCTTTTAGTTGATTCAATACCACATTGTTGGTTTGTTTTACGTAATCTAGCTGTGTATTGGTTGTATTTAACAGTGCTTCTGCAGATTGTTTCTGTGTTTGAAGATTGCTAATCTGGTTTTTAGATTTATTCAATTCTTCTTCTAAATTTCTATATTTTCCTTGTAATTCTGCATAAGCACCATTTAATTCGCCATATCTGGCTTCAGCCTGTCTCATTTGTTTCGGGCTAACACAAGCAAATAGGGTAAAAGAAGCCAAAGCGGCAAAAGTGTAGATTTTCATTTTCATTGGTCTAACTTATTATTAATAATAAACTGCAAGTTATGCAAAAACTACTTTTACCGACTCGTTGTACCAATTGTTGTAATGGTCTTTAAATGTTTCGTCTAAAACTTTTCGTTTTATTTTGAGTGTAGGTGTTAAAATACCGTTTTGAATAGTCCATTCTTCTGCCATAATAATCAGTTTTGCCAACTGTTCATGGTGCTCTAATTCTTTGTTAATTTTCTCTAATAGTTGGTGTAAGTGTTCTTGCAAATTGGTTTCTGCCAACTGTCTTGCATGTTCAGATAAAGTGCACAAAAGTAAAGGAGCGGGCATTCCCCATCCCACCACACAAGCTTGTGCAATCATAGAATCGGATAATACTTTTGATTCTATAGGAGCAGGAGCAACATACTTGCCCTTACTGGTTTTGAATTGGTCCTTAATTCTTCCAGTAATCTTTAAATATCCATCTGCATCAACTTGGCCCTCATCCCCCGTTTTTAAATAGTCTTCCTCAAACATTTCAGCTGTCAAAACAGGTTCCTTATAGTAACCCAGCATATTAGCCTCACTCTTCACCAACACTTCATTTTGATCACTTAATTTAACGGTCACACCTGGATATGACTGACCTACTGTTCCAAACTTACAAGCTCCTTTTCTATTAGAATGAGACAATGCAGAGTTTTCGGTCATACCATAAGCTTCCTGAATCTCCATTCCTAATTGGTAAAACCAGTCTAATACGACTGGATTGATGGGCGACGCACCGGTATACAAATGCTTTACCCTGCTAAGACCTAATTTTTTGCGAATAGCTTTTTTAATTATGGTTGAAACGATGGGAATCTTCAATAACCTACTCAATTTTTGCTGAGGCATTTTGCGCAAGATTTCTTCTCTAATTTTTTCCCAGATTCTAGGAACAGCAAGAAAAATAGTTGGTTGTGTATATTGAAGGTTCTTCGAAAAAGAATCCATGGTCTCTACAAAATGAATACAACCTCCTGTAAAAATAGCCCCACATTCAACCAACATTCTTTCAGCCACATGGCAAAGTGGTAAGTAAGAGAAGAAAACTTCATCTTTTAAAGGGGGCGTACTTTCTAAAAAGGAATAAACAGCAAATGACATAGTGTGATTGTTGTGCATCACTCCTTTAGGCGTACCAGTGGTTCCCGAAGTATAAATGATACAAGAAAGGGCTTTTGGATCAAGCGGTGTTAGTTCAGTCAAGGGGGAAGTTGAACGAACTAAATCATCCCAATTTAAACAACCTCCATTAAAATAAAACGGAAAACTGATTTGAGTCATTTCTTCAGGAATGCCCATTCTGATTAATTCAGGATGATCAAGCTTTCCAACAAAAATTGTTTTAGCCTCGCTATGAAGTAAAATTTCATTTACCGCATTACTGGTAATATTGGGGTATAGCGGAACAGAAACCATACCAGCCATATTAATGGCTAAATCGGCCATGATCCAATGTGCACAGTTTTTGCTTAGTATGGCAACTTTATCACCTTTTTGTAAACCAGATTGCTGTAACCAGGAAGCCATTGATCTGATTTCTTTACCAGCTTTATCCCAAGTAAATTCTTGGTAAATCTCTTTTACAGGTTCGGCCAAAAATATTTTATTAGGTTGGTTTTTTTCGAAGTAGCAAAAACGATCAATAATGGTTGGATAGGTGTTTATCATATTAGTTGGGGGCTTTTTGATCTAAATGTTGTAAACCGAATTCAGGTATTTTTCCCGTTTTATCAGCAAAATAATGTACGATATAATGTAAGTCTGCATCTATATTCCCAGTAGGCATAAAGGGCTTAGAGAAAGTAATTTGTTTTCTTCCAAAATCTAAACCAGCTAGAACAATTGGTACGCCTGCCTTATAAGCAATATGGTAAAAACCCGTTCTGAGTTTATCTACTTTTTTTCTTGTGCCTTCAGGAGATAAAGCCAACACAAAAGAATCACTTGAATTAAATTTTTCTACTACTTGATCTACCACATTGTTGTTACTAAATCGATCAACAGGAAACCCGCCCATTTTTCTAAAAAAGAACCCAAAGCGCCCTTTAAATAATTCCGCCTTACCTAAAAACTTTAAATGGTACAGTCTAAGTTTACTTCTTACGGCTAAGCCCACTACAAAATCCCAAGCACTGGTATGAGGGCCTACGGCAATAACACACTTTTTCAGGTGATAAGGAAATTCATCACGAATAGTCCATCCCTGCAGTTGCAGAAAAAGGTTCCAGCATACACGCATAGCAATCGATTGGGAAAATCAAGATAGAAAAAAATGAATAAAAGGGGAAATAAAGTTTTACGCAACGCATTTCAGCAATTATTTCTATTTCAGATAAAGTTTAGTCATCTTATAATCAGTTAACAAATTGATCGTAATAGTACGGAAGCTTCACCAAGCCATTTTTAATACAAAAAGTAACCAATTCTACCTTGTTTTTAACTTCAAATTTATCAAGCAAGAAGCTAAGGTATTTTTTAATAGTAGGAAGACTTTTATTCATGACCAAAGCAATTTCTCGATAACTTAAATCCGCTGCATTTAATAACAGAAATTGCTTATGAATCGAGGTAATTTCTGGAAACTTTTTTTTAATTAGCTGATTTGTTGAAGTTGATAGTATTAATTCTCTTCCTTTATTAAATAGTAAATCGTCTATATAGGTATTATTTAAAATTGTTTGATCAATCGCTTCTTTAAAGGAATTTCTATTCCCATAAGTATGTTTGTATATTGCAGAATCTGGGCTAGTAAAGTGCTTGCTAATAAAACTTGTTGCACCTTCACTTAGGACCTCTGTAACCAATGCTTTATTACTATGTGATGAAACCCCAATCATTTTAATGGATGGATACACTTGCGATATATAACTTGTTAAAAGTAAGCCGTCTATTTTAGGTAGTTCGATATCTAAAAATAAAATATCTGGAAGCTTTTTAGCACTGTTCAGTTTGAGCAGTAACTCATAACCATTGACTACATCAATTAATAGGGTAGAATCGTTTAGTTTACTTATTTCTTTTTTAATCAATTTCCGGTACCGTTCATTGTCCTCCACCAAACCAAGTGCTATCATAAATATTTCTAAAGCTTGAAAATAGTATAATTTATCAATATGTATAGGGGGGCGTAAAAATTATCCAAATGAATAAATTTTTGAAAATAAATTAAACATATCCATTTGAATATATGTGAAAATGTTTGACCCTAATACTTTCGTATTTAAATAAACAAATTCTCAAAAATGATTTCTAAATGGTTCCCTAAATCAGTTTTAATTCTAACTATTGTATTGTGTATATCATCTTGTATGAAAAACACACTTTTGCAACAAGAAACATTCATTAATGAAAAGTCATGGCTTAAAGTGAATGGAAAGAATTATAAAGATGGAATACTTTTATTTTATACAAAGGACAATGTTAGGCAACAAGTAATTTTAGATTGGTCAACTGCTAAAAAATTTGTGAATAACAATGTTGTTTATACTGAGGTAAACTTCGTATCGGAACTGAATAAAGAAAGAGATAAACGTATTCAAAATTCAAATAATTCAATTTCAGATCAAATTCAGTTTAGTGTTGTATTCAGAACTATTAATGACACATTAGAGTCAGTCATTAAATATACAATACCAAATACTACATTATTTTTTTCAGATAGTGCAAGAAAAGGGTGCATTGAAAGTTATCATTCTTTTGATGGAAAAACCTTAGATGTTTGGTTTACGGATTTTGCAACAAAAAAAATAATGAAACGTAAAATTCTTGAAAGCCAAATAATATCTAACAGTTCAATTACTCAGGAAAAGCAACAAATAAAACGAACATCTGTTTATGATCCTGAATCTGTATGTTATAGTACAACCGAAAGCCAATATTCTTATTCTTGTATTAGTCTTGGAACGAGCTCGTCCGGCGATTATAATATTGAGTGTGGTTGGAGATATATTGGTGATATTGCAACTACATTCTGCTTTTCTGGTTCAGGAGGATCTGACTCATGGCCTCCTTCAAGTGGAGGAGGAGATGGATATTCTGGCGGATCTTCAAATCCTTCCATCCCTCCCAAATCGCCGTGCCCTACTTCTAAAGAGGCCTTAAAAAGTGCATTTCCTGCTGGTAGCAATGCTTCTTTGAATGCTTTAGCTAATCTAATCAATGAGTATGGTGGTAAGTTTGGTATAGATAATGAACATAAACTTCGTCATTTTTTGGCTCAAGCTGCAACTGAAACTGGCGGATTTAGTTCGTTACAAAGGGCAGAAAGTCTAAATTATTCTTCTGCAACTCGTTTAGCTAATATTTATCCGAAACATTTTTCGTTTATTAATCCATTTAAAAAAAATCCATACAATTATTTACATAACTCTGAACGATTAGCAAACTTGGTTTACAGAAATCGATACGGAAATGGAAGCGAAGCATCTGGAGATGGTTTTCGGTACAGAGGTCGAGGTATTTTTCAATTAACATTTAAAGATAACTATCAAAATTTTCAAGATTATTATAATTCAAATTTTTCTTCTAACCTTGATTTACTAAATCACCCAGAGGTCTTAGTAAGTAATGATCCCTTAAGTGTAATTTCTGCTTTGTGGTATTTTAAAACAAGAGTTTCATCTAAAATTTCAATTAATTCGAATACTCCTGTAGAACAAGTAACAAGATTAGTAAATGGAAAATTGAATGGCATAAACGAAAGAAAAAGCTATTACAATAAAACCAAGATATATATATTCTGTCAATAAATAATACAATAAATAACATGAAAATTAAAAAAGTAATTGCATCTGTGTTGTTAATAGCGTTTACCCTAATATTTTCTATTGGGTATACTAAGTACAGAGGTCTAGAGTATTTTTTTTCTCCTCAAGCACCACAACATTTAGTAGATGAGCAAACTAATATTATTGCAACATGGACATCTGAAGATGATGCTAATTATAAACTTGAGTTTAAAAATGATGGCACTTGTATTGAGTATTATGGATCTTTAGTGACTGACACTTTTAATTATAATATTTCAAACACCACACCGCAATGTGGTATTTCTGTATTAGTAGATCAAGAGCAGGAAACTAGTTATTTGCAGTTAGTTAATTCTGATGGTTCAACATATTGTTATGAAATAAATGGTGTCGGTGAATTATTATCTCTTACAAAGGTAGGCACAGCAGAACTTTCTATTTTTTTTAAATAGATTATCTTTTATCTTTAAATAAAAAATATGATTATTTTTAAAAGATTATTTCTCCTTGCATTAGTATTTATAATATTTAGTGGGAGTCTTCATTCTCAAACTATAAACTCTGAACGAAAATTAATAGTCGGTACGTGGATTTCAACTGAAGCAGATTGGACTTTTATTTTTGATAAAGATTCTTTATGCAAAGAATATATGGATAAACAATTGATATCTAAATACGCTTATAAGGTAACTTCTGCTAATTCTTATTGCGGAAAAATTTCTAAAGTAAATCTTAATGATCAATCAATAAGTTATTTGCAGTTGAATAATCTTGAAACAAAGGAAATTACTTGTTATGAAATAAACGGGGTAAGCACTCGAACTTTAAGTATCACAGAGTATATGATGCCTGAACCAGCTTTATTTAGAAGAAAAGTTGTACAAAAAATCCCAAATAAATAGCCGTTTTTTGTAGAAAATACCATTGAATGGCATCCGATAGTCGTAAAATCATCATCATAGCCGCCCCATCTGGTTCAGGCAAAACTTCCATTACTCGACTCTTATTGCAGAAATATCCTGCTTTGAGTTTATCCATATCTGCTGCAACCAGAAAACCAAGGGGCGAAGAAAAAGATGGGGTGCATTATCATTTTATTTCTGAAGAGGAGTTCAAACATAAAATTGAGGAGAACGCATTTGTAGAATGGGAAATGGTCTACGAAGGAAGTTATTACGGCACGTTAAAAGCAGAGCTAGAGCGGATTTGGAACTTAGGAAAGACACCCATTTTAGACATCGACGTAAAGGGCGCCATTCACTTACAAGACCAGTTTCCGAATCGATGCTTGTCAATATTTATTGAACCGCCTTCTGTTGCAGAGTTAAAAAAGCGATTAGAGAGCAGGGGAACAGAAACTTCTGAGAGCCTTGCTAATAGAGTGAATAAAGCCAGTTACGAACTCTCTTTCAGGAATCATTTTCATAAAAATATCTTGAATGATAATCTAGAAAAGGCCTGCGCAGAAACAGAACAAGTAATCAAAGAATTCCTCGGTTGGTAAGCAGCTATAGCCCATAAAGAAAATACCTTCATTGACGAAGAAGTGCTTGCCAAAGAAGGTATTTTCAATTTATGTATCCTGATTTATTTGTAGACTAATCTTCAAACTTTTCGGGTCGCATTTGAGGGAACAAGAGTACGTCTTGAATAGAAGCTTGGTTGGTCATCATCATACATAAGCGATCAATTCCTATACCTATTCCTGATGTAGGTGGCATGCCATATTCCAATGCTCTCAAAAAGTCATAATCAATAAACATGGCTTCGTCGTCTCCTCTTTCCATTAATTTAATCTGCTCTTCAAAACGTTCGCGCTGGTCAATTGGATCGTTTAATTCGGTATATGCATTGGCCAACTCTTTTCCGTTGACCATTAATTCAAAGCGTTCTACCAAACCAGGCTTGCTTCTGTGCTTCTTAGTAAGCGGGCTCATTTCAACTGGATAGTCTATAATGAAAGTTGGTTGAACATAAGTGTGCTCACTGGTTGCCCCAAAAATTTCATCAATCAATTTTCCTTTACCAATGGTAGGCGGCACGTCAATCTTTAATTGCTTACAAACATCTCTTAAGCCAGCTTCATCCATTTCACTTACATCAATACCAGTATTCTCTTTAATGGCATCGTGAATGCTTATTCTTTTAAAAGGGGCTTTAAAGCTGACGATTTTATCTCCTAGTTGCACATCGGTGGTACCATGAATGGTCAATGCAATTTTCTCGAACAATTGTTCGGTAATTTCCATCATCCAGATATAGTCTTTATAAGCAGTATACCACTCTAAAACGGTAAACTCAGGATTATGTGTTCTGTCCATGCCCTCGTTTCTAAAGTTGCGGCTAAACTCGTACACCCAATCAAATCCACCTACAATTAAACGCTTCAAATACAATTCATTCGCAATTCTCAAATAAAAAGGTACATCCAAGGCATTGTGATGGGTAATAAATGGACGTGCAGCAGCTCCACCAGGAATGGCTTGTAAAACCGGAGTATCTACTTCAATAGCACCTTGCGCGTTTAAGTATTCACGAATAGTATTGATGATTTTTGTTCGCTTTACAAAAGTGTCTTTAACATCTGGGTTGATGATTAAATCTGCATAGCGTTGACGGTAACGGAATTCTGGATCCGTTACTGCATCAAAAATATTTCCTTCTTCGTCTCGCTTAACAACCGGTAATGGCTTTAATGATTTAGTGAGTAATGTGATGGTTTGTGCATGAACAGAAGTCTCTCCTGTTTTTGTAACAAATGCATAACCAGTACAACCAATAATATCGCCTAAATCTAAACCATGTTTAACCACATTGTCCCAAAATGATTTGTCTTCTTCCGGACAAATATCATCGCGCTTAACATACAATTGAATGATTCCCTTGCTGTCTTGAATCTTGATAAAGAAAACTTTTCCTTTATCATTGATGCTCATAATTCTACCTGCTACACAAAGATTGGTAAACTGATCTTTGGTTTCTTCGGTATAATTATTCTTAATGTCTGTAGAAAAACTATTCACCGGATACAATGGTGCAGGAAACGGATCAATACCTGCTGCTTGCAATTTTGCAAGTTTCTCTCTTCTAATCATTTCCTGCTCGGAAAAATGTACTTCGCTCATAAATTCAATGTTGTAATTAGTACAAAACAAAAGTCTCGCAGAAGCGAGACCTTGTATATGGATGGGTTAGTAAGTACAGGGAAACGCATTTCCCTACACAATATTAAAAAGACTTTTAACTTATTCAAAAATTTTTTTAAACAATTTTATTAACATTTTAGTTTCAAATGTGAATTCAGCAGTTTTTTCTCATATCAAATTAATAGGATTCGCATCAAATAAATTTGTATTTGAAATGCTGAATCATTTTTTTAATTCGCTGAAACAATGATGAATAAAAGGTTTCCGCGTTATGAGTTTTATTTCTTGCATTATTTACTCAGTCAAATTATGAATCAGAAAATCTGTTTTTTCAATCAAGTTTTGGATACGCTTGTCAAAAAAAAATTTTCAAGAAAGCACTTCATATTACCTTTATTCACCAATAAATTAAGCTAAATGAAGTTTCCATCACCAGTATCCGTTTCTTGGATGTCCACTTTTATAAATGCAACAGTAGCAGGAAATACCAATGCTTCCATTTTAGGCATTAATGAAATTCATAAAGTAGAGAAAGGCGATTTGGTATTTGTTGACCATCCAAAATATTATGATACCTGTTTAAATAGTGCTGCAGATTTTATAATTATCAATACTGCAGAAGTAACTATTCCATCGGGCAAAACAATTTTTATTGTTGCTGATCCCTTTGAAGCCTACTTAAAAATTGTTCAACATTTTAGTCCTTTCATTCCAGCAAAAGAATCCATTGATTCTAGTTTACAACTAGGAGAAAATTCAATCATCATGCCCAATGTATTTATTGGAAAAAATGTTGTGATTGGAAAAAATTCTATCATTCATCCCAATGTTACCGTCCATGCAAACACCCAAATTGGAGATAATGTAATTATACAATCTGGATCGGTAATAGGAGGTGATGCTTTTTATTATAACACTAAAAAAAATAGACCTGTTTGGTATAAAAAAATGTTGAGCTGTGGTAATGTAGTGATTGAAGATGATGTGGAAATTGGAACAGGATGTATGATTGATCGTGGCGTAACTGCGGAAACTAGAATTGGGCAAGGAACAAAAATTGACAATATGGTTCATATTGGTCATGATGTTACAGTAGGAAAAAATTGTTTGTTTGCTGCTCAAGTAGGAATTGCTGGTGGTACGATTATAGAAGATGGTGTAACCCTCTGGGGTCAGGTGGGTGTAAGTAAAACACTAACCATTGGTGCAAATGCAGTGGTGCTAGCACAAAGCGGTGTTCCTTCTTCATTAGTTGGTGGAAAAACTTATTTTGGTTACCCTGCAGAAGATGCTTCCCTTAAAAGAAGAGAACTGGTTTGGATAAAGCGTATTCCTGAATTATGGAAAAAAGTAATGGAATCATAATTGGTATTTCTGCTTCAATTCACCACAAATTCTAGTAATTGATTCAGATAAAGGGGTGTAAGTAAAGTTGGGGAAGGCCGTTAATAATTTTGCATTATTGAAGCTTACTTTTGCGCGAGCGGTTTTAGCTGTTTCCTTTGTTAATAATGGGTCTTTCCCACTAAAAAAAGCTTTGATGGCTTCTAATCGCCAAACTATTGCAGCCAATAAAGGGGTTACTTTTTTATGCGGAGGCTTTTTATGAAAGGCAGTTGCAATCAACCCAAAAACATCTTTATAGTTTGCATTATGTCCGCTCAAAATAAATCGTTCACCATTAATAGCACTATTCATTAACAGTATCATTGCTTTCACTACATCCTTCACATCTACAAAACCACTCATGCCCTCTGTGTACCAAGGGAATTCATTATAAGCAGATTTAAAAATACCTGATGACCCACTTTCCCAATCTCCATTACCTAAAATAATTACCGGATTTACCACCACCACTGAAAGGCCTTCACTCATCCCTCTCCATACTTCCATTTCTGATAAGTATTTAGTTTTACCATATTCACTATTACTAGTTTCAGGTGTCCAGTTCATGGTCTCGTCTATTGGCTTATCTTCTCTAATTCTTCCTAGTGCAGCAACCGAACTTACAAAAAGTAAGCGTTTAACACCTTTATTAATACAAGCATTCACCACATTGGCTGTTCCCTCAATATTGGTATGCTGCATAGCCGCTTTTTTTGCGGGATTAAAAGACACTACTGCTGCACAATGGTATACTTGATCAACCTGGTCCATCGATTCTTCTAGTGCTACCACATCCAATATATCACCTTTAACCCACTCTACGCCGGTGACATTATCAATCACGGGTATGTTATTTCTGTACAAAGCTTTTACTGAATGACCAGTTTGAATAAGCTGTTGCAGCAAGTGAGAGCCAACAAGGCCAGAAGCGCCGGTAACTAATATCATTGCTCACATTTATTACAAGTTCCGCTGATAACCAAATCGGTTTGAGCAGCTTTAAAACCCTTTGGTAGCTTCACTTTTGGAACACTTATTTCATCAATACAATAAGTAGTGCCACAATCGTCGCAAATAAAATGTACATGGTCATCATGATGATGCCCTGCTGCACATTCATCTTTGCATAGTGCATAGCGAACTGAATTATCTGACGTGGGAATTGTATGAATGATTCCTTTTTCAACAAAAGTTTGTAGTGTTCTATAAATGGTGACTCTATCGAACTCATCGCTGCTTTTTTGTTCAATATCACCATGTGCCAATGCATTGCCTGTTTCCCAGAATAAAGAAAGAATCTTTTTTCTAGCTTCTGTTATGCTAAGCTGGTGTTTTCTTAATATGTCTGTTATTTTAGCTTGCATTAATGATACTAAGGATTATTATTAAAAATACCATTTACAAAATTGCTATTAGCAGATCTTTCTTGAAGTAATTCTTTAATGTCTTGTTTTAGTTTTTCTATCTCTTCTTTTTTAAGTCCATCATAAATTTGTGAACGAACTTTTCCATCCTTATCTACCAATGCAAAGAATTGAGTATGAATAAACTGATCTTCAATTTTGTCAACTGTATTTTTAGGATCATCTAGTAAATAGGCACTTCTTGCAATTTGATATAGACTGTCTTTTCTCCCTGTTACCATCACCCATTTTCTGCTATCAATTTTTAATGAATCTGAATAGCGCTTTAGTCTGGGAACTGAATCGGTTTCCGGATCGCAAGTATGCGCCAAAATCATAAAGTCGGGTTCCGATTTAAAAGTTTCATAAATCCCCTTCATATTATTATTCATCTTAGGACAAATGCCTTTACAGCTGGTGAAAAAATATTCTACCACTGTTACCTTACCCAACATATCCCTATCATTAAACGGCAAGCCTTCTTGGGTAGTAAATTGAAATGGTTTGACATAGCTAATTACCGATAACTTTCTTTTCCACTTATCCGTTCCTCTAAAAAGGAAAAAATAAAATCCTCCAAGCAAAACCGCAAAAAACCCTAAATAAACCAATACTCTCTTGCTCATAGTTTAAATTAATGTGTAAAGGTAAGATATGTTTTCAACAAATATTTTGCAACAAAGTTGCATTGTTGTAATTTTGTGCTAATGAAAATGAAAATGAAAATCAATTGGGACGCATTGGGTATTGCTACATCCATAGCTTGTGCTATTCATTGCGCCTTATTGCCCTTATTTTTGAGTAGCTTACCCTTATTTGGGGTCAATATTATTGAGAATATTCGGTTCGAATATTTCATGATTGTATTGGCATTTGTAGTTGGAATATATGCATTGTACCATGGATTTAAAAAGCATCACCATAGTTGGTGGCCAATTGGATTATTTTCTGCAGGCATATTATTTTTATTTATTAAGGTAAATTTTCACGATTTAGAGTTAATCCTACTTATTCCCTCTTTGGGCTTTATTGTAATAGCACATTATATCAATTTTAGACTTTGTAGAAAACATGACCATGCACACAAGGATGATTGTGCACATTAATTGAAAAAGGCTATCTTTAAATGTAAAGATTTAGTCTAATGAAAACTGCCCAACTTCAATTTGGTTCAGGTAAATGGATAATGGAAAATATGGCTCCCGATTTTCCAGCTGAAAAAACACAGTTAGTGCTTGTTTTTGGCTCAGGAGAATTAGTAACGAATCAAGATTTGTTTATCCAAATAAAATCAAAGTTTCCCCATGCAGATATTGTTAGTTGCTCAACTGCAGGCGAAATATTGCACAATGAAGTATATGATGACTCTGCTGTGGTAACAGCAATTTACTTTGAAAAAGCAAGTATAAAGTCTGTTTCGCTAGAAATCAACAAAAATGTAAATAGTTTTGAAACGGGTAAGACGTTAATGGGTCTTCTTAAACAGGATGATTTAGTTTCTGTGTTAGTTATTTCTGAAGGTTCTTTTGTAAATGGCTCTGATTTAGTAGCAGGTTTCAATGAATTAAATACAACTAATATTCCTATTACAGGCGGACTAGCCGGAGATGCAGCTCGTTTTGCAAAAACACAAGTGGGTTTAAATACAATTGCTAAGGAAGGAACGGTTGTTGCTGTAGGTTTTTATGGATCTAATTTATTGGTAGGCCATAGTTCATTTGGGGGATGGGATGAGTTCGGTAAAGAAAGAGTAATCACTCGCTCAACTAAAAATATATTGTATGAAATCGATGGTAAAAAGGCATTGGATTTATACAAAGAATACTTAGGTCCATATGTTGATGAGTTGCCAGGATCTGCGCTACTCTTTCCGATTTCGCTAAGAACTAATGACGCAGATAAAAATTTAGTAAGGACTATTTTAAATGTAAACGAAGATGATGGTTCGATGATATTTGCTGGCAATATGCCAGAAGGTAGTAAGCTAAGATTAATGAAAGTAAATTTTGAGAAAGTAATTAATGGATCATCAATTGCTGCAACCAATACAGCTTCAATGCATGCAGAACATAATGCTAATTTAGCCATTCTAATAAGTTGTGTTGGAAGAAAATTAATACTTCAAGATCGAACTTCTGAGGAAGTACAAGCAGCTCAAGAAATATTTGGAAATCAAACTGCCATTACAGGTTTTTATTCTTACGGTGAATTATCGCCTTTCAATCCTGGTTCAAATTGTGAATTACATAATCAAACCATGACTATTACTACATTTACAGAATTTTAATTGATTTCGCTTAATGTCTTATCATAGCTTACTACAGAAACAAGTTTCACAGTTTCTTTCTCCAGCAGAAGAGACTAATCCTGCTATTGTTAATCTCTTAAAAGCCATTAACAATAGTTATTCTTCATTTGACAGAGATAGGAAAATAACTGAACATGCCTTTGAAGTAAGTGAGCAAGAATACCAGAGAGCAACAAAGGATTTACAAGAACAGAACGATATAAGAAAGCAATCTATATCAAAGCTAAAGCAAGCGATACGCGCATTGGATCCTTCTGCACCTCAACAGTTTGCAGAGGATAATGACGACCTTATTGATATTATTTCCTTCTTAGAAGAACAAATTCTTAAAACAAAGCAGCTAGAACAAGATTTAATCAATGCTAAAGAAGTTGCAGAAAAGGCAGCTTTGGCAAAGAGTGAATTTTTGTCTGTGATGAGCCATGAAATTCGAACACCACTCAATGCAATAATTGGGACAATTATGTTATTGCAATATCAAGATTTGGCACCAGATCAAAGAGAACTATTGAATGTAATGGAAATTTCTTCTGAAAATTTACTTAGCTTGATTAATGATGTATTAGACTTTAGTAAGCTAGAGGAAGGTAAAATTATTTTTGCAGAGAGGAATATTAATGTATTACACTTTCTCAAAAATATAAAAATGGCTAATCAGGTTAAAGCAGAAGAGAAGCGTAATCGGATCAAAATTACCTACGACGATGATATTCCTGAATTCTTAGTATGCGATGATGTAAGACTTGGACAAATTTTAAATAACCTTATTTCTAATGCGGTAAAGTTTACAAAAGACGGTACCATCACTATTCGTGTTGAATTAAAAGCGAATAATAGGAATGATGTAGATTTAATGTTCTCCATTGAAGACACCGGTATTGGTATACCGAAAGAAAAGCAACATTTAATTTTTGAAAGGTTTACACAAGCAAATAATAATATTACAAGAGAGTTCGGAGGATCCGGTTTAGGGTTGACTATCATTAGAAGATTATTACAACTTCAAGGAAGTGAAATATATATTGACAGCGAGTTAGGTGTGGGATCTAAATTTTACTTTACGCTTAAGTTTAAAAAGAGCACTACCGAAATAAGGGAAGAAACTAAGCAAAGTGGCAACGAGAATAAACCAGACTTAGCTAATAAAAAAATATTGCTAGTGGAAGATGTTGAGTTTAATGTTATGGTAGCTCAACGCATGTTACGCAATTGGAATGCTGAAGTAGATTTAGCAGAAAATGGGGCAATTGCTGTAGAAAAAGTAAAGCAAAATCATTACGATTTAATTTTAATGGACATCCAGATGCCTGTAATGGATGGGTACACCGCCACAGTAAATATTAGAAAATTAGATAGAGAAATCCCCATTATTGCCTTAACCGCTTCAGTTATTACTACAGACATAGAGGCAAAAGCAATACAAATTGGAATGAATGGTTGTTTATCAAAACCGTTCAATCCCACCACTTTATATAACATTATTGCTGAAAATATTAATAACAAGGATTAATATTTAGAACCATCCTCTTTTTCTAAAAATAAAAACCATTACTATAGGAACAAGAATCATTAAAGTAGTGGCAATAAAAAATCCATTTTTCTCATGTGCATAAGGAATAACATCGAAGTTCATTCCAAAAATACCCCCTATTACAGTAGCTGGAGCAAGTAAGCAAGTTACTATAGTCATTACTTTCATTACCTCATTCAACTTTAGGTTTACATTACTTACATATAAGTCGTGTAAGTTGATCATCATATCTCGATGGCTTTCTACTAAGTCATTGGCTTGTACGATATGGTCATAAATGTCCTTGAAATATTTTCTGGTTCTTTCCTCTAGTAAGTTACTGTCTGTTCTAACAAATCCATTAATGATATCTCTAACAGGCCCAACATTTCGTTTTAAAACGATTAATTCTTTTCTAAGTGCATTTATTTCGGCTAAAGAACGTTTATTACTACTCCTAATAATTCGCTCTTCAAGCATTTCAATTCGATCACCTATTTTGTCCATGACCACATAATAATTATCTACAATCATATCAATCATTGCATAGCATAAATAGTCAGCACCACTTAGCCTGAGCTTTGAATCGGCTATTCTTAGTTTTTCTCTAACTGAATCAAATACATCACGGCTAGCATCCTCCTGATAGCTGATTACAAAATCAATACCCAATAAAATACTGATCTGCTCAGTTTCAACTGTACCAGTTTGGTCATTAAAATAAAGCATATTTAAGAGACAATAGAGCACAGGATTTATCTCATCCATTTTTGGTCTTTGTCCTACGCTTAAAATATCCTCAGCAATCAAATAGTGTATCCCAAAATGATTACATAAAGATTCAACTTCTTTTTTGCGTATTCCATCAATATTTATCCAACTGATATTACCATTATTATTGAATTGATTACAAGTTTCAATGGCATCATAAGTGAATTCATTTAAAGTAGAAGGGTTGTAATCAAATACTTTAACCACTATATGGTCTGCTTCTTTTCTTTCAGGAGGAAGTGTAGGATTTACTTTAAATATATCCCTTGTTCGCTTGGTATTAAATAATGCCAAGGGGTTTAGGAACTTCAAATATTGGGAGCCTGTCATATATTGAAGATAAATAAAATGAGGTATTTAATACATTTGCATACAATTTAGCCAATGCCTATTTTAAGCCCCACTCCATTTAAAACCCCGCTTCTTCAGTTTAATGGACATTTGCAAAGTATTTATCCCAGCATTTTACGAAAAGTTCCATTTAACTATGCAAGAAGGGAAAGATTGGAATTGCCTGACGGAGATTTTGTAGACCTAGATTGGTCTGTAGAAAAAAAGTCAGCTGATAAGTTGGTCATCATTACACATGGATTAGAAGGAGACTCTACCAGGCATTATGTTACAGGCATGGCAAAGATTTTTGCGGCAAGTGGTTATGATGCGTTGGGTTGGAATTGTAGAAGTTGTAGTGGAGAAATGAATCGATTGGTTCGTTTTTATCATCATGGAGATGCCAACGATTTAAGGAGTGTAATTCAATATGCAATAGCGCAATATGATTATCAAGAAATCATTTTGATAGGTTTTAGTATGGGGGGAAGTTTAACATTCCGTGCAATTGCAGAGCATCCTGAATGGGTACCCGCTCAGGTAAAAAAAGCAATAGGATTTTCAGTTCCATGTAGCCTAAAAGGGAGTGTGGACGCACTTTCTACAAAGGAAAACAAAATTTATTTAAAACGATTTTTGCGCAAGCTTGGAGAAAAAATTAAATTGAAAGCAACATTATTTCCAGGCCAAATTGATGCTACCAACTATGACCAAATAAAAACATTTATTGAATTTGATAACCGTTATACCGCTCCTTTACATGGTTATAATAATGCATTAGACTTTTACGAAAAAGCCAGTGTAGGACCATTACTTCATCAAATAAAAGTTCCATCCTTGGTTGTACAAGCAAAGAATGATCCTTTTTTATTACCTAACTGCATGCCCATAGAAGTTGCTGAACAAAATCCATATTTGTTTCTAGAAATAACCGATCAAGGAGGACACTGCGGCTTTATGGTGAAAGGACAGCTATCTACATGGGCAGAGGAAAGGTCTTTGGCATTTGCGTTTGCTGAGCTATAAAGTTAAAGTGGCCTTATCCAAATATTTCTAAAGCTTACCGGATTTCCACCATCCATTCCGTGGTCTTGAATAACCAAAGATTCTTTGTCTGCATGCTTTTTGTATGAGGCAGCTCCAATCCACTCTGTGCCACCTTGAATAGTAATATTGTTTTGCACCAAAACCCCGTTATGAAAAACAGTTATAGTTGCGGGCTGTTGCAATTTTCCATCTGAAAAAAATTGAGGAGCATTAAATACAATATCATAACTCTGCCACTCACCTGGTTTTTTTGAAGCATTTACAAGCGGAATAAATTGTTTATAAATGCTACCCGCCTGACCGTTTGAATAAGTTGGATTATTATAAGAATCCAATACTTGTAACTCGTATTTACCCATTAAGAAAATGCCGCTATTTCCTCTACTTTGACCAGCACCAGCAATCGCTGCAGGTGTTCTCCACTCTATATGCAACTGACAACTACCAAACTTTTCTTTAGTTTCAATATTGCCAGAACCCTTCACCACATTGAGTATTCCTTGTGCATCAATTTTCCATCCCACTGGTCCACCGCCTTCTTTTTGAAAAGCGTTGGTATTTTTTCCATTAAAAAGAATAATTGCATCGGAGGGAGCGTCACTGGCTAACTTTCCTGGTGTAACTACAGTAGGAACAGGCTCCCAAACTTCTGTTTTTTTAGATTCTTTTACTAAGCTGTCCATATTGGGTTTCTGTTGAGCAAAGCTGCCGGTAGCTACAAAGCCACTAATGATGGTGGTTAAAAGCAATTGTTTCATAGTTGTAATATCGTGAAAAAACGTAAAAGTTTAGTATTTCTACGATATTGTTTCTAATGCTTTAATTAGAATTTAGAAAATTATTCATTCATTTTAAAAAAGAATTTATGAAAGGTTCTATTAAAGTTTTCATTGCAGACAATCAACTGATGTATAAAGTTGGATTAAAAACAGTGTTGAAATCTTATGACTCTTTATCCTTGGTTGGAAATGATCAATATAAGGAAAGTTGGTCGGAAGATATTGTGAAATATGGTCCTGATGTGGTTTTGATTGATTTAGAAGAAGACACGCCAAGTGTAGCTAAATCAATATTAAAAGCTGCACCTAATACGAGTATTGTTTTGCTTTCTTATATTATTAATAATGAAACCATTCTTCATTTATTAGATGTGGGCGCAATGGGCTTTGTTTCTAAGCATGCTGAACCATCAGAAATTGTAGAAGCAATTGAAACTGCTTATTTACAGAAGCCGTTTTTTTGTAAAATAAGTTCTGTTTGTTTAACCAATATAGTTTCAAAAAATTATCAACTACCCCATAAAATTATGGCAAGCTTTACTGAACGTGAGTTACAAATTATTGAACGTATTTGTAACGAGCGCACCAGTAAAGAAATTGCCAATGAATTGCATTTAAGTAAAAGAACAGTAGAAGGGCATAGAACAAGAATCATGTTAAAAGTAGGGGCCAAATGTAGCGCTGGTATTATTACTTATGCATTACTCAATGGAATTTATCAAAGAACCTAATTCCATCCCCCACCTAAAGATCTATAAAGGTCTATTATGTAAAGGAATACACTTCGTTTGCTATTGATTTGTTCTAGTTCGGCTTCAAGAACCCCTCTTTGTGCAGTAATTACTTCAAGATATGTTGCAGAGCCGCCTATATACAAGTCTTTGGATGCCGCAACAGCCGCTTGTAATCCTTTAGTTTCCTGGACTTTTAGCTGGTAGATTTTTTTGTATTGTTCAATTCCACTCAATTCGGTTTGTACTTCGTGATATGCGTAAATAATATGCTTTCTATAAGTTTCAAAAGCTTGTTGCTGGGCTGCTGTAGCTAATTGATAGTTTCCTTTCAACATATTTTTACTCAACACAGGAGTAACTAGTCCACTCAATAATCCATAAGTGAGCGATTGAGGACTAAATAGAACAGAACTTTTAAAACTATTTAAGGCAGTATAAGCACTTATATTAAGGGATGGTAAAAAAGCTTTTCGACTGGCTTCTAATTCTGCACCAGCAGCTTCAAGTAGTAATTCTGCCTCTCTAATATCAGGCCTATTCACTAATAATTGAGCTGGAATACCTATTTGTATTTCTTCAGGAATCGCCAATTCAGTAATAGGTGTTCCTCTTTTTATGGACAGATCATATTTACCAGAAATTGCACTAAGCATATTTTCTGTTTGCGTAATTCTTTGTTGAATTACATTCAACATACTTTTTGTACCCAATAATTGTGCTGTAAACTGTTGAACAGCTAGCTCGGTTGCTCTTCCACCTTGTTTTTGAATTTTTACTATTTCTACAGCATTCTCTTGAAGCGTAATATTATTTTTTAAAATTTCTAACTCCTTATCTAAGGCCAATAATTCATAGTATAAGTTGGCAACTTGTGCAACTAGTTGCGTGGTAACCCACTGTCTGGCTTGTTCTGTAGCAAGGAATTTACTGTAAGCTGCTTTTTTTTGGTTAGACAACTTCCCCCAAATATCTGCTTCCCAACTACTTCTAAATCCTACAAAAAGATCTGGCATATTCAATGGAATCTGCTGATCCTTTCTAATATTAGGGGATAAGTTCATATCGTAATTTCCCAAACCATTCATGGTATAATCTCCAAACTTGTCTACCCCTGTTGAAACAACTGCATCTAAACCTGGTTTGGTAAGACCTTGTGCAATTCCTACGCCAGCTCTTGCTGCAGCAATTCTTTGTACCGCAATTCTAATATCTGCATTGTAATGAATAGCAGTATCTATTAATAGTTGTAATGCCTTGTCAGGAAAAAAAAGTTTCGTAGGAAGAATGGCAATACTATTGCTATCTAAAGATTTTTGAAAACTAGGCGGTAATACTTCTGCTTTATTTACACTCACTTGTTTGGGCATTGCACAAGACATTGCGAGTGAAATAATCATACCAAATCCTAAAACTAAACGATAATTTTTCATATTTTTTTATCTATCTGTCAGATAATTGTTCTGGATGTTCTGCTATGGAAACCACTGCTGTAGTTGACTTTTTCTTTGACATTCTTTCTGATAATTGTGCAAAAATCACATAAAGACCAGGAATAATGATAACCCCAAAAATGGTTCCGAATAACATACCTCCTGCAGAGGCGGTACCGATAGAACGGTTTCCTATTGCACCTGCTCCTGTAGCTATTACCAAAGGAATTAATCCTGCAATAAATGCGAAGGAAGTCATTAGGATAGGCCTTAATCTTGAAACAGCTCCTTCTTTTGCTGCCTCTAAAATGGTAAAGCCTTGACTTCTTCTCAACATAGCAAATTCTACAATTAAAATGGCATTTTTCCCTAACAAACCAATCAGCATTACTAGTGCAACTTGCGCATAAATATTGTTTTCAAGACCTAGTACTTTTAATGCAACAAATGCACCGAAAATACCAGTGGGCAAAGAAAGAATAACCGCAAATGGCATTAAAAAGCTTTCATATTGCGCTGCCAGAATTAAATAAACAAATAGCAAACACACAACAAAAATGGAAGCAGCTTGACCGCTTGATGCAACTTGGTCTCTGGTAATTCCAGACCATTCATAACTATACCCTCTAGGTAATTTTTCTTTTGCAATTTTTTCTACTGATTTAATGGCTTCACCACTACTAAAACCTGTACCTGCATCTCCATTCACCATGGCAGCCGTATACATATTATACCTAGTTAGTTGTTCTGGCCCGTAAACCCTTTCTAGTCTAATAAAAGTACCATATGAAACCATTTCACCTCGATCATTCTTCACATACATATTCATTAAGTCATTTGGCTTTGCTCTATAATTAGGATAAGCCTGTACCATTACTTTATACATTTGACCAAATCGTATAAAATTGGTTGCATAATAGCTACCAATCAATGTTTGTAAATCGGTCATAGCATTATCTACTGTTACTCCTTTTTTAGCCGCCATATCATAATCAATATGAATCATATATTGCGGGAAGCTTGGATCAAACCCAGTATAAGCAGCACCAACCACCCCAGCAGCTTTTATGTCTTCAATTAACTGATTAGTTACATTAGCTGTTTGTTGTAAATCTCCGGAACCCGTTTTATCAATCACCCTTAATTCAAAACCACTCGTATTACCAAAACCTGGTACTGTAGGAGGCGGCATGAATTCAATATTCGCATCCTTAATTTTATTAGTCTTTTCTTTTAGGATTGGAATTAATTCAGCAACGGTTTCTTCTCTTTCTTTCCATGGCTTCAAATTTATCATCATCATACCATAGGATGCTCCTGCTGCTTCAGTAATTAAACTATAACCACTTAATGTAGTTACGTTTTCAACTGAAGGAATATCTTTTATAACTTTTTCTAACTGTACCAATACGTTCTCTGTTCTCTCTACTGTTGCACCAGCTGGAGCAGAAACATTTACATAAATAATACCTTGGTCTTCAGTAGGAATAAAGCCTCCTGGTAAAATACTATTTACACCAGCAGTACCAACAAAAAATACAACCAAAAGTGAAATAGTGACTATTTTTCTTGCACTAATCCAACTAACTAAATTCATGTATTTATTTTCGGTAGCAGAATAGCCTTTATTAAAAGAAGAAAAGAATCTTCCTAATAAATTTTTCCTTTTTGGTTGCCCATGTGTATTTTTTATCAGTAAGGCGCAGAGGGCAGGGGTTAAGGTTAATGCATTAATACCCGAAATCACGATTGAAACAGCAAGGGTAAGCGAAAACTGTCTATAGAATACACCAGCTGGTCCTGAAAGAAATGCAACTGGAATAAATACCGCAGACATTACCAAAGTAATGGCAACGACTGCACTTGCAATTTCTTTAATTGCAGCAAGGGTTGCGTCCATAGCGCTGAGATGTTGTTCTTCCATTTTAACGTGCACCGCTTCTACTACTACAATCGCATTATCCACCACAATTCCAATGGCTAACACCAATGCAAAAAGCGTCAATAAATTAATGGAGAAGCCCATTACTTGCATAAATGCCAATGTTCCAATTAAGGCAACTGGTACTGCTAATGCAGGAATCAACGTAGACCTAAAATCTTGTAAGAAAATAAAAACAATAATGAATACGAGTATAAAAGCTTCAATCAAGGTTTTTATTACTTCTTTAATAGAAGCATCTAAGAATCGAGAAACATCATAAGCAAAATTGTACTTCATGCCTGGAGGAAATGAAGATTCTTTTAGCTCAGCCATTCTTGCTTTTACCTTGGTAATAACATCTTTTGCATTAGAACCAGGTCTTTGTTTTAACATGATAGAGGCAGATGGTTTACCATCTGTTTTGGAAATCATACTATAAGTCATCGCACCAAACTCAACATCAGCAATATCTTTTAAGTATAATATTGATCCATTGTTTTCAGATTTTACTATCACATTTTTATACTGGTTAGGTTCAAAAAATTTCCCAGTGTAACGAAGAATATATTGCAAGCTCTGAGGTGTTTTACCAGAGCTTTCTCCTGTTTTTCCAGGAGCCGCTTCAACGTTTTGATTGCGTAATGCATTTATGACATCCTGTGCAGAAACATTATATGCCAACATTCTGTCAGGCTTTAACCAAACACGCATGGAATATTCTTTTTGCCCCATGATTTCAGCAAATCCAACCCCATCTATCCGCTTTAACTCTTGTAATATATTAATATCTGCAAAGTTGTAAATGAACTGCTCGTCAGCTGCTGTGTCTTCACTCATTACATTTAAGTAAAGCAACATGCTGTTCACGTCTTTCTCTGTAGTAACACCAGCTTTAATTACTTCTTCTGGAAGCTCATCTAATACTGTACTAACCCGGTTTTGAACACTTACTGCAGCAACGTCAGGGTCGATTCCTACTTTAAATGCAACCGTGATAAGGGTAATTCCGTTGTTACTAGATACAGATGACATATAAGTCATACCTGGTACCCCATTGATGGCTCTTTCCAAAGGGGTTGCAACTGCTTTCGCACATACTTCTGCATTCGCACCCGTATATTTTGCGGTTACTGTTACAGATGGTGGAACAATATCAGGAAATTGGGTAATGGGTAAAGTAAATAAAGAAAGTACTCCCAATAAAGTGATAATAATAGATATTACTAATGAAAGTACAGGCCTTTTTATAAAAGTTTCTAGCATGATCGATTTAGTTGATGGTTAATGCTGTTTGCATAAGACTGTCTAGATTCATTTTTACGGGTTTAATTTTAGCACCCTGACGAATACTTTGAACCCCTTCATAAACAATATTTTCACCTGGCTTTAATCCTGCTTCAACAATATAATATTGAGCAACCCGTCTACCTGGCTTAAAAGCGCGTGTCTGAATTATATTGTCCTTATCTACAATAAAAACAAAAGTTTTGTCTTGAATTTCAAAAGTTGCTTTTTGGGGAATGATGATTGCATTATCTACTGCTGTGGTCAGCCTTGCTTTACCCGAAGCCCCGTGTTTAAGCAATTTATTAGGATTCGGGAAGCGAGCTCTAAATGCAATAGCACCTGTATTTTCATTAAACTCACCATCACTGGTTTCGATTTTTCCAGAATATCCATATTGCGTTCCATCAGCTAATAATAGGTTTACAGGCCTATCTTCCTTTAGCCCTTTTATTACAGATTTTCTGTATTGCAGATATTCGTTCTCCGATATATTGAAATAGGCAAAAACGTTATGGACGTCTGAAATTGTGGTCAATAAAGCACCTGGATCAATTAAACTACCCATTTTCAACGGAATTCGGTCGATGATGCCATCAAATGGAGCACGAATGAATGTATAAGATAATTTCGTTTCCGCACTGGTTTGTGCTGATAATGCCTCATCAATTTTAGCTTTTGCAGCGTTTACCTTCGAAACTGCTAATTCATATTCTGTTTTTGCAATTACATTTTTCTCTACTAAAATTTTGGTTCTTCCTAATTCAAGCTCTGCTGCTTTTGCTTCTGCCATAGCACTGGAAACAGCTGCCTTAGCTTTGGCCAATTCTGTTTTATACTCCAAATCGTTTATTTGGAACATGGGTTGTCCTTTCTTAACCTCATGACCTTCATCAACAAAAATCTTTTCTAAGAATCCCTGTACCCTTGCCCTCACTTCTACATTTTTCACCGCCTGTATATCTGCAACATAATCCGTCTGCAAAATCGTGTCTTTCTGTACAACTTCTACTACAGGAAGTGAAGGAATTAACTCAGCAGTGCCTGCATTTTCTTTGTTCTCGCACGCGAAAAGCCCTAAACTGGCTACAATCAAGAGGGATAAAAATGAAGTATTTTGGGTGAAAAGGTTGATTTTCATAACTTTTAAGTTAAATAAGCGGCAAATATACTGTTTTAATGTTTTTTTAATGTCTCCTTTTATAGAAGCGGGTTATCGTCAAAATGGTTCGGTGAAAAATGAGAATTAACAAGGATTTAAATTAAAATTGGTTTAAAGGGCTACCAATTATACATTTATGGTATGGGCATAGTGCAAAAAATCAAATCGAATCCTCGTTTAAAAAAATGGGTATACTGGTTGATGGTGTCTGAAACCTCACCTGGTTGTAGATTATGGGTGCGTTTGTTTGTTAATCCCTTTAAACATAAAGTTTCTAGAAAGGCAGTAATTAGAAGTTATGCAAGACTCGATTTAGCACCGTGGAATATGTTTTCTTTAGGTAAAAAAGCGGTAATTGAAGACTTCTGTTGTATCAATAATATGGTGGGCGATGTATTTATAGGAGAAAATGCTCATTTAGGATTAAGTAATACGGTCATCGGTCCAGTTAGGATTGGTGATAATACAATCATGGCTCAAAACATTGTATTATCAGGATTAAACCATGGCTATGCTGATCCTGATGTACCCATTAAGAATCAAAAAGAGACAACGGCCCCGATTGTTATAGAAGATGATTGTTGGATTGGAGCTAACTCAGTGGTAGTAGCAGGTGTTACAATCGGCAAACATTCCATTGTTGCAGGTGGCTCAGTTGTTACAAAAAATGTTCCCCCATATACCATCGTAGGTGGAAATCCTGCTAAGGTTTTAAAACAATATAATTCAATAACAAAACTTTGGGAAAAACCATAGTGTCTTTATATATCTTTTTTTATTGTTTGATATGCTGCTGTGCAATTTCAGCCAATCATTCATTTCTCAGCAATCAACAAAAACTTTTTATTTGCGTAAATGCATAATCTTTGCACTCAATTCAACGAAATCCTTTTGATTCTATGGCTGCCATTATTATTTTCTTAGTCTTACATTGGTATCTTTCTCTTTTTGGACAAACATTTTATTTACATCGTTATTCTGCGCATAAAATGTTTACCATGAATAAATTCTGGGAGAAATTCTGGTATATCTATACATGGGTAACTCAAGGCACTTCCTATTTAAATGCTAGGGCCTATGCTATTTTACATAGAATGCACCATGCATATAGTGATACAGAAAAGGATCCGCATACACCACATTTTTTTAAAGAAGTGTTCACCATGATGTGGCATACTAAAAAAGTTTACCATGGTGTTTTAAAAGGTACTATGCCAGTTGAGCCAAAGTTTGATAAGAACTTTCCTGTTTATCCAATCATAGATAAAATTGCTGACAGTTGGTTTACTAGAATATTTTTTGCGCTGGGCTATGTAACATTCTATTATTTCTTTGCAACAGAATGGTGGATGTATTTATTCTTACCTATTCATTTTTTGATAGGACCTATACAAGGTGCTGTAGTAAACTGGGCAGGACATAAATATGGCTATAGAAATTTTCCTCAGGAAAAAGACCATTCAAAAAATACACTGATTATCGATTTCTTAATGTTGGGAGAATTGTTTCAAAATAATCATCACCATGCAGGAGCAAGACCAAATTTTGCAGCTAAATGGTGGGAAATTGATCCATGTTATCCAATTATTAAAGTTTTTAATTGGTTAGGAATGATTAAGCTAGTTCCGATTAAAGTGAAAAACTAATTTTTAGTCCATATTTCGTAGATCGGATCCCCTTTAGAACTGAGGCCACTATGATGCCATTGACCATTCTCAACTTTACCAGTAAAGCTGAGTGATGCTCCTACTCTAGATGAGTCACGACTAAAGAATTCTATATACTCAGTGTATTTGCCGTTGATGAATTGATAAGTTCCGCCACCTGTGCCAGAAAACTCCCCAGTTTCAATATTGATTGCCATCCATTGAAATCGAGTTCCAGTTAATAGCTTATAAGTGCGTCTAGCCCTAAGTGGGTTTTCTGTTATTTGATCTCCTACTTTTCTTCCGCTAATACGCCAGTTTCCAGCTAAAAGATTTTCACCTTTATCTATTAAGGTTTGGTGTTTTTCTCCAAATACAATCTCTTTTGTTTTACCAACTGCAGCCTTATCTCTGGAGTCAAAATGAATGGTAATAACCAATTTATTCCCTTCTTTCACAAATGGGCCACCCCATGTATAGTTAAATACTTTGTTATTAGAATTGAATTTTGTTTCAACAAAATAACCGTCTATTAAACAGATGATGACTTCATTGTCTGCTTTTGATTGGTAAGCCCCTTTTAAATTTTGTTGAGCTTGTACAGATAAGCTAAATAAAAAAGTAGCAATAAGGTAAATCGTTTTCATAAAATAGAATTAATCGGTGATGGTTAATTTCATTAATAAATCTGTTTGAATATCATTTCCTAGTTTAAATAAGTGACTACTAAATACAATAAATCCATTCTTTTCATAAAACCGAATGGCCCTAGTATTCATTTCCCAAACACCAAGCCAGATATATGATGGTTTTTTTTCTTTCCCAATTATAATGGCATTTTCTAATAAAAATTGACCAACCCCTTTTCCCAAATATTCTTTTAGCACATAAATTCTTTCAATTTCAAACGCTTGTTCATCCAAGTATTCGGTTTGCGCAGTAGACCAATTTAATTTTAAATAACCAATTACCTTTTTATTTTCACAAGCAAAATAAAATGCAGAATGTGGATTATTCAACTCTTCTGATAAGCGCTCAATAGAAAGCTGTTCGTTTAAATATTTATTCAGGTCTTCTTTGGTGTTGTGCTCGCTAAATGTTTCCTTGAAAGTCTTACGACTGATTTGTTGTAATTGAGTAACATCGGCTAAACTGATTTTCTCTAAAGTATAATTACTCATAATTGATTTTGAATAAAGAATTCAACTGCTTGATTTTTTTGTTGTTCAGTTAAATCAATCAAGATTAACTTTTTATCAAACTCTTTATTTAATTGAACCGTTTTTCTAATTCTATTAAAATCAGTCTCAGCTATTTGAGCCACCACTAATGCTTCTTTTTGTTTCCAGGCTTCAGCCTCAATAATCATATCTGCTTGTCTGCCATTTACGCCTAACTGATCAATGATTTTTTTTCTGAACTTAGTTTTGTAAGCAGCTACCAACTGAACTTTTGTAACTGTGTCATAATTTTTATTGAATCTTAGCTGGGTAATAGCACAGCCAGGTAAACTCATTCTGCTAATTAGACCTTTAGCTTTATCCCCTGTTATGGATAAGGCTTTATATTTTTTGAGTACTTCTTGGTTTACTTCGTTAGCGGTTGCAAATGTGTCGTTGGTATTTGCTTCTATTTTAAGTTTTTGTAAAGTGGCCCAATAATTTATTTGACCAATTTTATTAGCGGTCTCTTCAGAAATACCTAATTCTTTCATTAATATTCCTTTTTCGCAATAGCCAAATAACTCTAGTTGCTCTTCGGGAGACCATTTTTGCGCATTTACAGCCATGATTGAAATCATACAAAAAGCTAAAATGCTCCAGCGTTTCTTTTTCATATTCAATTGTTCGTTTAAAATTAAATGATAACCAATTAATGTAATTTTGCAGTAATGTTCGAAGTATTCTTCTCTCAAGTTAAAGATAAAGTGTTGCTTTCCGAAGCAGAGCAAAAGCTTGTTAAAACATTTTTTTCGCCTAAGAAAATCAGAAAAAAGCAATACTTGCTTCAAGAGGGAAATATTTGTAGGCATTTGGCATTTGTAGAGAAAGGGCTATTACGGTCATATAATGTGGACGACAAAGGAATTGAGCATATGATCCATTTTGCCTGGGAAGGATGGTGGATGGCCGATATGTTGAGTTTTTTGTCAATTGAACCATCAACTTATCATATAGATGCTATTGAAGACGCTGAGTTGCTATTGATAAGTAAACCAGATTTTGAAGAAATGTTACTAAAAGTACCTGTAATGGAAAGGTATTTTAGAATACTTTTTCAGAATAATATTATTTCAAAAGAAAGGAGGCTGATTAGTTCTATCTCCAATTCTGCAGAAGAAAAATTTATTCATTTATCTGCAACGAATCCTGAGCTCATTAAAAGAATACCTCAACAGTTGGTGGCCTCCTATTTAGGCATCACACCAGAAACACTCAGTAGAATAAAGAATAAACTAAACAAGAATAATCCAAAAACTTGATTTAGATCAAGTGGTTTTCTTATCCTTTCTCAAGTTAAAAAAAGAATAGTACGGTTAATTTTGCATTTCAATTAATTAATTAATGCAATACAGTAATACCATAGCTATTTTAGGGGCTAATTCAGAAATTGGTGAATTGATTGCAAATAAAATTGCTGGAAATTATCCATTATTATTGATGGATCAATCAGAAGAAAAGTTATATCAATTAAAACAATTAGTTACTGAGCATCACCCAAAAGCCCAAATAGAATTGGTTGTATGTAGTAAAGATGCTTCATGGGAGGCAGATACCATCATTATTGCTGCAAATGAAGCAGCTGAACAAGCATCCATTGCTTCAAAAATAGTAGAAGTAACTACTTGTAAAACGGTAATACAAATAAAGAAAGCCCATTTAGATTCGGCTACTCTACATCCTATGTTACCTTATTCAAAGTTCATTGCAGTAGATTGGGCCAACACTACAGCAATAGTTGAGGGAAAGGATGAAAATTCTTTATCAATAACAGGCGAAATAGTCCTTATGTGCGGATTAAAACCTCTTTTTAAAAAATCACTTATATAAAATAACAATATGAATAGTTCAGTATTATTTACGCCATATCAATTGGCAGGATTGGAATTAAACAATAAAATGGTCATGGCGCCCATGACAAGAAGCAGAGCAGACAATGCAGCAGGAGTTCCCAATCAGTTGATGGCTACTTATTATGCACAAAGAGCAACAGCAGGGCTAATCGTAACAGAAGGGGCTCCAGTAAGTACTGCAGGAGTAGGCTATATTAATGTTCCAGGTATTTATACCGAAGAACAAGTAGAAGGCTGGAAGTCCGTAACCAAAGCAGTACATGAAAAGGGAGGTAAAATTTTTATACAGTTATGGCATGTAGGAAGAATTTCTCACCCAGATTTTCACAATGGTTTATTGCCGCTTGCACCATCAGCAATCAATCCAAACGAAAAGTCATACACCAAAAATGGATTTACCGATACGGTTACTCCAAAGGAAATGACTATTGAGGATATTAAGCAAACTGTTGAAGATTTTAAAAACGCAGCAGCAAATGCTATCAAGGCAGGCTTTGATGGAGTAGAAATTCATGGAGCCAATGGTTATTTGTTACAGCAATTTTTTAATGCCACCGCTAATCATAGAACTGATGAATATGGTGGAAATATAGAAAACCGTGCAAGAATTTTGTTCGATATTCTAGATGCATTTAAGGGTGTAATTGATTATAGTAAAGTGGGTCTTAGACTAAGCCCAAGTTTAAATGGTTTATTTGGAATCACTATGGACGAAACTACCATACCTACACACGATTATATTGTAAACAGATTAAATGATTATGGATTGGCATATCTACATTTAACAGAACCTTTTATTCCAGTAGACCATTTACCATTTGCAGTTGCTGAAGTTGCTAAGCATTACAGACCTATATATAAAGGAACACTTATTATTAATAGAGGATTTAATAAAGAAACAGCAACGCAAGTTATAGAAGCAGGAGATGCCAATTTAGTGGCTTTTGGAGTTCCATTTATTGCCAATCCTGATTTGGTAAACAGATATCAACTAGACGCCCCTTTAAATGAAGTTGATCAACAAACATTTTATACTCCAGGTGAAAAAGGGTATACCGATTATCCATTTTATACAGCTTAAAATTAACTTTCATGGAATCATTAAAAGATAAAGTTGCCCTAGTTACAGGTGCAGGAAAAGGAATTGGAAAATCTATTGCAATTGCATTGGCAAAAGAAGGAGTTCATGTAGGATTAATTGCACGAACTGAAAAAGACCTTCAAGACCTAGCAACAGAGCTAATTAATTTAGGGGTTAAATCAATCATTGCCCCAGCAGATATTAGTAATATTAATGCAGTGAATTGGGCAGTAGAGAAAATTGAAAACACTTTAGGCCCAATTGATATTTTAATTAATAATGCCGGAACAGGAACTTTTGGTAAGTTCTTAGATTTATCACCTGAAGTTTGGGAGAATCAAGTGAAAGTGAATTTATTTGGTGTGTATTATACCACCAGAGCAGTATTACCACAAATGATGAAGCGCTTAACAGGAGATATTGTAAATATATCTTCTACAGCTGGTTTAAAAGGGGCAGCAACAACAAGTGCTTACAGTGCATCTAAGTTTGGGGTAATGGGATTAACAGAGTCTTTAATGCAAGAGGTTCGCAAATACAATATCCGTGTAACAGCTATGGCTCCTAGCACTGTTGTAACAGAGTTAGCACATTCTGCTAATTTAATTAACAACAATGAAGATAGATTAATGCATCCAGAAGATTTTGCTGAACTGATTATTGCACAATTAAAATTAAACAGAAGGGTATTTGTGAAAGACAGTTCTATTTGGTCTACCAATCCTTAAATTTATGCATTCAATCACCAATAAAAGTTGGTAAAATGCATAAAGCATATTATTCCTTATTCATAGCGAGTCTGCTTTTGATACATCCATTTTTAACCAATGGTCAATATTCATCAGCAGACTCTTCTATTAATACCATTATGAATACAAATAAAGTAATGGGCATGTCTGTGGCAGTAGTAAAGAATAATAAAGTCGTTTATGCTCAATCTTTTGGACTAAAGAACCAAGAAAATCAAATAAGACTTAGTAATACTGATATTTTTAGAATTGCCTCTATTTCGAAATCTTTTTCTGCAACAGCTATAATGCAGTTAGTAGAAAAGGGATTGATATCATTGGATGATGATATGAGTAAGTTAGTGGGCTTCATCATTCGCAACCCGAAATATCCTGAAACACCAATTACCCTTAAAATGGTTTTATCGCATCGTTCTTCTATCAATGATAGTCAAGGGTATTTTAGTTTAGATGCGATTAATCCAACTAAAAATCCAAACTGGGCTAAGTGTTACAATAATTATGCACCAGATGCTGGTTTTCAATATTGTAATTTGAATTACAATATGGCAGGCACCATTATTGAAAAAGTTTCAGGAGAACGCTTTGATACTTATATCAAGCAATATATTCTGCAACCATTGGGCTTGTATGGGGGCTATTGTGTAGATTCATTAGATAAAATAAGGTTTGCAGCCATTTATGAGTATAATATTGATTCTGCTAAATTTATTTTATCTCCTAATGCTTATGCTCCAAGAAGCGAGGAAATAGCCAATTATACTATGGGTTACTCAACTCCCATTTTTTCTCCAACAGGAGGGATGAAAATCTCCGCAACAGACTTGGCCAAATACATGCTCATGCATAGTAATAAGGGTAAAACCAATGGTAAGAGAGTTATTTCTAAAAGAAGTGCAAGGAAAATGCAAACTATGCTTTCCGAGAAAGAGGAATATGGTTTAGCACTATCTACATCCAATAAATTAATTAATGGAATTACATTAACTGGGCATACAGGATCTGCTTATGGGTTGAATAGTGCAATGTTTTTTGAGCCGAAAAAAAAATATGGTTTTGTTGTAATCATTAATGGTAGTGAACAAAAATATATAGATGGTTTCAACGCTGTTATTAAGAAAACCGTAAATAGTTTATACGAAAATATTGTATTAAAGTAATTCACTTTTTTGTATCATGCAATATCCCTTAGTACTGAAGGAATTTGAAAAAGAATTAAGCTTATATATACCTGATCCTTTATTGATTAAACCAACTTACGAGAAATTACTTTTAGAGAATCCAACCATCTTGTTTCCTTATTGGGCAAAAGTTTGGCCTTCTGCAATAGCAATGAGTATATTTCTTCAACAGCATCCAGATTTAATCATCAATAAAACAGTTATTGAAATAGGAGCAGGAATTGGTTTACCTTCTTTTTCTATTGTGCATCAGGTATCGGGAATAACCATTACAGATTATGATTCTGATGCAATTGAGTTGTTGCAAAAAAATATTGCTCATATTAGCAATGAAAAAATTTCAGCCATATATGCAGATTGGAATTTTTTTCCTACCACAATTTGCTCCGATGTGGTTTTATTGAGTGATACCAATTATGCTCCTGTTGATTTTGAACCTTTAGTAAAGCTAATTCAACAATTTCTGCAAAAAGGAGTCACCATTATTATAGCATCACCTGCGCGTATTACTGCAAGCCCATTTATTGACCAACTAGAATTGTATATCAATCAAAAGGAATTGATAGAAGTGAATCATAATTGTGAAAGGATATTGATTGGTTTATTTGTATTGAAACAAAATAGGAAATAGAAAAGTTACTAAAAATGCCCAAATAGAATAATAGGGAATAAAGCCTGCAATGATTAGCCCCACTTTTTCTACTGACTCCTTTTTTGATACTACTTGGTATAATTTCAATGAAACCAATATCAGATTGATAAAAATAAGTAGGTTAGCTCCTAAAACTGCTACCCTATTCGGTGTTATGCCAAATTCGGATAATCTAAATAATATAGCAGAGAGCGCAATCCCGTTTACGACAACTGTTAAGGTGGAAAGCATAAAAAGTGTCAGTACGATCATTTTATTTGATTCATTTTTTGTTGCTTCAGTTACAGAGAATAAAATGATAGCCATCACACCAATAAGTAAAACATTAAAAATGAGTAAAAAATTTCTATCGCTATAAATATTCTTTCCTGTATATAATAGGGTTATTAAAAATGCTAGTACTGTTATGAAAACCAATGGTGTAAATATTTTAGCTATAACAGGTGAAATTTTATTTACTAAACTAGGATTCGTTTGTACTAAATATGTTGCAATTAAGGGAATAGAAGACAATCCCCAAATTGCCACATAATTAAAATAGAATTCCTCAATTTTAACTTCAATTAAATTGAATAGTCCTAGCGTGATTCCAGAAAATATTCCTCCGGCTAATACTAGCAGTGCACTCATGACGAGGAAATCTCCATTGAATTTTAAGTAATCAATTTTCAAAGAATTATTTTTTATATCTCCCCCAATAAAAGTATAGCCTATAACAGCCCACAAGAATATAGGCAAGTGTATACAAGCCAAAATGAGTGAATTATTTGATTCGATTTTTGGTATAATGTTTATATACAAAGCTGATACGAAAATCAATATCAATGGTATTGCTATTTGCTTAAGCGCTAAATGGTTTTTTCTTGAAAAGAATATAACTAGAAAAGGCGCTACAATAAATGAACAGTTTCTTGCATAATATTCATCTTCAATCAATCCAAATAAATTAGGAATCTTTGCAATGAAACCGGCAATAATTGATGCAGCTCCCAGAAATAATACATCCTCTTTCTTGATGGTCAATCCAATGCCATTCCTTTTTCTATTTAGTCGTTCATGCCAAATTTGTACAGATAAGTGATGACTAAATTTTTTATTTACTTCTTCAAATGAATAAATAAACCTTTTTTTATCACTTTGATAAAGTTGCTCTAAAGCAATTGGGTTTTCTAGATTATCAATTATAGCTTTAGTGATAATATTATATTCCATTTGATAAATTTTAAAGTGTTTGTTTTATTAGCTTTTCTAATGCCTGTATATGTAAGCTGAATGCTTTTTTCCCTTTACTTGTAATAGCGTAGGTAGTATTTGGTTTTTTGCCAATAAATTGTTTTTTGATATTGATGTATTCTAATTTTTCTAAGGCAGTTATATGACTGGCGATATTTCCATCAGTAATTTGAAGCTGCTCTTTAAGTGTAGCAAAATTGACTGAATCTACTACCATAAGAATAGACATAATGCCTAGCCTAACTCTACTTTCAAACGCTTTATTTAATGCTTCAATGCTATTTTTCACTTTTCGTATTTAATGTAGATGAACGATCCATAAAGAATATGTAATAATCCAAATCCTATTGCCCATATTAGTAAGGCATAATCTATATAAACAGATGCGACTAGACCAAGTATAATCATTAATACGCCTAAATACTTTATATCATCATGTGTATATTTACTGGCATTTAAAAGTGCTAAACCATAAAAAAGAATAGTTGCTGGAATAATTAAAGCAATATGGTTTTGGATAAATAATATTACACAGTAAATTCCACCTGCAAACATTGGAATAAGAAAATGAATCATCATTCTTTTACTAGTGTGATCCCATATTTGCTCCCCTTTTTTAATTGCATTTTTATTTGATAACCATATTGCAGTCAAAAATGACACCAATAATACAATTCCAAAATTGAGCGCGATAATATTAAAAATTTTGGTATTGATGATTCCATTTGGAGCTAGAACTGATAAGTAAGATGTTTGTCCAAAAGGAGATATCTCAAGAAGGTTATAACTGATTCCAATCGAAAGTAATGCAAAAAATCCCACTACTACGCCAGCAAAACCACTAAGTGCTGAAAATTTTGAAGAGCGCTCCATCAACTTTTTAATGTCTTGGATTGCATCTAGATGCGCTTGTTGTTGATTCATTTTAATTATTTTAAAAGTACTTTGAAATACAAAGTAAAAGATAATCTTTAATTTAAACAAATAAAAATTAGTTAAGAAAGAGAATAAATTCAGTTGCTGTAACTTTGTG
Source organism: Sediminibacterium sp. (assembly GCF_051860225.1). Taxonomy (GTDB): domain Bacteria; phylum Bacteroidota; class Bacteroidia; order Chitinophagales; family Chitinophagaceae; genus Sediminibacterium. The sequence goes on along the minus strand of NZ_JBHYEI010000001.1, from coordinate 605,303 downwards.
CAGAATCTTATTTATATAATACAGATTCTATATTTGCAAATCTTAGTAGGTAAAATGCAATTGTATTGTTTATGAATTTATACATGTTTTTCAAAACAGCAATTGTTATATTTAGAGAGCTTAGGGCTCAAAAAAAATACATAAATGATGTTGTTGAACCATACTTAAATGAATTAGAAGTAAGGCATAATGGCTTATTTAGTAAATACCAACGATTTAAGATAACCAGTTCCTACTGTTTATATGTTCCCGTTATTGTTTGTTATAGTGTTAGTAGATTAATAAGTAAACCAATAACTCAACAACAAAGAAGATCAGCAACAATGATGGGTTTAATAACACCATTGTATGATGATTTATTAGATGAGCTAAATTTAACACCAAGCCAAATTGAGCAGCTAACAATCGCTCCTGAAAACTATCAGAGCGATGTTTTCTTAGTTAATGCAGTTAAAGAAATTGGTATTGATTTGAATAATAGCGCTTTCGATAAAGCTGCCTATTTAAAAGTTTCTAGAGATGTTTTACAAGTTCAGATAGAAACTATTCAGCAGTTTAATCCGACAATCTCAAGTGCTGAATTGCAGCAAGTAACCTGGGATAAGGCAATGATTTCCTTTGTATTTTATTATACCCATCTTTTCGGTACTCCTACCAAAGAAATGAGTGATGCTTTGTATGAAGTAGCAGGATTGCAACAGTTTTGTAACGACTTGTTTGATATGTATAAAGACTGCCAAGGGAAAAGTTATACACTAGCAAATACCTGTCAAAATTTTACTCAATTAAAAAGCTTCTTTATTGAAAAAAATAAAGCGCTATTTCAAAAAGTATCTGCTCTTCCCTATCCAAAGAAGGATAAGGAGTATTTTATGATAAGAATGTTATTGATTATATGTAGTGGCTTAGTTGCAATTAATTATATGATCAAACTAGAAAAGATAAAAGGTAAACCAGTAAATTGGTTTGAATTAGCACGAAAGGAATTAATCATTGATATGGAAAAACCCAAGAACCTGATTTTGTGGTTTTTTAGTTTATGGAAATTGATGCGGCTTTATCAAAAAACTGCTCCTCAAATTAAATAGGATATCACTTCTAACTTGATTCCGAATTTTTAAACTGAATCATTTTTAAATTAGATTTAATTATCGAATATTCATAACTTGAATATTATGACAGCTGAATTGATTTTGCCCATATCCCCTGAATCAAGTCACGAAGCTTATTTAAAAGCGGATAAAGAATATGCAGAATTCGTCAATAAATGGATTAACTCAAAAATAGAAATAGTCCAAGAAATTTTTTCAACATCTTTTTTTGAACCTACCAAAAATAGCTGTACTAACCCAGAGGTTCTTGCAATTAAAATCACTAATATACTTACACAGCGTGTTTTTAATTTCCAATCTAAAAAAAATTTGAGTTCACTAATTCCTAAGGTCTGTCAAAATCTTGTCAGCCAAATACTAAAAGGGACTCCTATTCAATTTTTTCTTTTGTATAACGGAGGTTATCGTGCTTCATCATTTCCTGATAAACTCTCACTTATTTTTGAACCAGATCAAACAGAATTGATGCTATTATATCAGATAGCGCTATTAAATAAAAAAATATCATTAATATATGAACCTGGTATCGAATTTTTTATTGTAGTAAACAATGGTGTAGCACATTGGGTAAATGATATTCCTCTTGGTTCTACTGAAAATTATGCAAACCATTTTAGAAGAATAATTGAATTAGTAGGAGCAGAAGGTACAATACGCTTGCTGCTTCAGTCTGAACTTGCAGGATTCAACCCAACGTTTTCTTTTGAACCAATTAAATTTTATCCTTTGTTATCTGAAAAAGAGCATGGTATTGTTGAACGATTTCTTGGTCGTACATGCACTAGTGAAGAAGCAATCCATCGAGCTTCACTTTATACAATCGCAGAAGAACAATGGGGTAGACATTTAACATCTATTGTTCAAAATCATGAAGCCATCCTGTTACGACAAGTAGCGCATCCAGAAATGCTTTCTTTTCGTCCTTTTCCTGGTGGTGCTATCCGAACTCAGAATGGAAGCTTTGGATTTCAACAGCTAAAAAATACACTAAGACCTAAGCTAATCACCTCTGAAAGTGTAAAGCAATATGGCCTAAAATATGTACTTTACCATTTTCCATGGGCCTTTAATAATAAGTTTGTAAATACTGTTGAGTTAACTAATGAGTAACGATTTGATTTGGCATAAATCTATTTTTTCTCCTCCTGAAGACGACAAAATTTTTGAATCATTACCCAATTCTCTAGCAAAAATTGCTTCATTATTGCCAGATTCCACAGCAGTAATATGCAATGGAAAAAAGTATAGCTTCAATGATTTAGCTTGTCGTTCTGCAGGACTTGCGGATGAAATAAATGAGGCTACCCAATTACCAGGTCCAGTTGCATTAGTTCAATCGATTAGCTTTGATGTAATAGCAGCATGGTTTGCATGTGCTATCGCTGGGAGAGCTTTCATTTTGCTTGAACCCGACCACCCTCCTGCACGTTTGTTTGAACTAATCGAAAATGCAAACTGTGCATTAGTTTTAGGTGATTCTAAAACTATTAAGGTTCTTTCGAATTTGCCGAAGCTGAATCTCTTAATCTCTGATGGTCGAATGGGTAAGTTGTTAATCGATAAAGGACTCTCATTCGAAGAACCTGCTATGATTTTTCCTACCTCTGGTTCATCGGGTAAACCTAAACTCATTACTTATTCTGCTACAACTATTCAGGTAAAGGTTCAAAGCTCGATTAAGCTTATGCGTGTACCTAAAGAAGCAAAAGTATTGATTGCGGGTTCACATGGTAATTATGGTTTCCTCCATCATGCGCTTGTGTTTTTGTTATCAGGGGGTTCTATTTGCCTTGAAGATGTAAAGGTAAGAGGCTTTACTGCTATCATTCAAGCCATCAATCATCTAGGAGTAAGACATATAAGGTTCACTCCATCTATGTTTCGTAAACTTGCTGCATTACCTCAAGCGATTGATGCATTAAGACGTTTAGACGGAGTTCGGTTTTCTGGTGAACCACTTCTTGCAAATGACCTAAGGCTTGCACATTCGGTTTTAAAGCCTGAATGTCTAATACAGAATGTTTACGGAAGTACTGAAAGTGCACTATTCATTTGGAGCAGTAATAATGATAAAATGCAATTAACAGAACCAACTGTTCCTATTGGATGGGTATATCCACTAGCTTCATATGCTATTCGGCCAATAGAAGGTGAACAATGGCAGGCTACTGTAGGTGAACTTTTAATAAAATCTACTTTTCACGCATTGGGTGATTTCAAAAATGGGACAATTGATCAGGAACGGTTCTCTGAATTTGCAGGAAGTAAAAATGAACGGATTTATAAAACGGGAGATATAGTAGAAAAGCTACCTGATGGTAGTTTAATTCACTTAGGTCGTATTGGAAGAATGGTTAAAATTCGCGGACATCGAGTCTTTTTAACTGAAGTCGAGAATCATTTACAAACTATACCTGGGATTACCGGTGCAGCGATAGTTGATCGTACAGAAAGAGATGGCGTAGTGCTTTATGGTTTTATAACAATTAATGATACAAATATTACAGTTGATTTTGCAAGGAATTGGCTTAAAGAACGTTTACCAGATTTTATGCTTCCAAAAAGCATTGAAATTATATCTGAAATTCCTTTGTTGATAGGTGGAAAAGTTGATTACTTAACATTGATCAAAAATATTCAATCGTTCCATACTCAAACCAATTTGAATACCACGGCTGTGGATGACTTTACGCGTTTAACACAACTTTGGGACTCTATATTATGGGAAGGAGCTCATACACATGATGCAGACTTTCTTGCACTCGGAGGTGATTCCATCAGTCTGATGATTTTATCAGTTGAAATAGAGCGAATCTTTGGAAGAAGTTTGCCAATAGAGTCGTTTCGTATTAAAAGTACTTTACAGAACCTTGCGGCTATTTTAGAAATTGAAAGCCCTCAGAGCGCTATTGTTAAGAATGAATTTTTAAGAGTAAAGCAAGTTTTACCGAATGTTGAATCATCCAAGGGTATTGTGCTAGCCATGCCAGGTGTTGGAGGTTGGGCACCTGCCTTGCGTTATAGAGAAGCAGGGTTCTTCCAAGACCATGATTTATGGGTAGCAGATTACTTAATTAACAAGGGATCTATGCTTCAATTCCAAAGATGGTGGAAGGCTGCACTTGAAATCGTTAAAAGTATTCGGGATGGATCAATACCTCAACCACGGGTAATAATTGGTTTCTCATTTGGTGGTGGATTGGCATGGCTAGTGAGTCGTCTTTTGGCTGGATCACCTCAGTGTCCACAATTCGTTATAATGGTGGATGCTCCTCCATTACATCGAATTAGAACTTTTCGAATTCCCGCTCTCATTAAAGCATTGGCTCAGGTTCCACCCACACAACTACCACCAGTACTTCACATAAGGAGGGCGCCTTTACCAAAATTTGGTGTTGGTGGAAGTATTGATTCATGGGAATCAGATGATAATATTCAAATGTTAGTAGATCTTCCCACGGTTAATCATTCCGAAATGGTAATTAAGAATATGCTGATGCTCGCAACAGAAGCTGTCAGTTTGTTTCTTAATCAAGCGCATACCATCAATCCTTGGAAACCTAAATTACAGCCCCCTGATATTCTTGGTGTGCATATTTATACAGCTATTCATGGTAACCAAACTTCATTGATAAAGGTTATGGATGAATTTAAGAATACTCCAAATAAATTTAATATTGAACATTTGATTACACTAATCTTTGTGATGTATATAAGGAATGACAATGAAAAAGCTAAAGAATTAATCTGTCATATAATAAAGGAATGGCCAAATGCAAAGACCGCTCAATACTTATATCGTCGTATGCAGCGTAATCCAAATATGCTTCTCTCCAAAAATATACCTACATTTTACCCTTTAAATCTTGCATGTTTTGAGACCAGCTTAGCTAATTCACAGAAAGTATTTGATCATGCAATACCACGTTCAATCAAGCTGCTGTGTATGGCATATGATGTAGTTTTTTCTATCCTTTCAGCACAATGGGTTAGATGGAAATTTAAAATTTCACCCCGACGGTAACAAAGAAATTCCTTGGTTCAGCAACCATTAGTCCAGGACCAGGATAACCGCCTGCACGTCTAGTGAAATATTTCTCTCCAAAAAGATTATTAATACCTGATTTTAAGAAGAACTTTTCATTGAATTTATAAGTACCACTTAGATCAACCAGATTATACGAGGGAATTAATCCATTAACTCCATTTGCAGTAGGTGTTATGGTATTATTAGCATCACTAAAGGCTTCTGAAACATAGCTGTATTGAGCAGTAATGGTCAATGCTTTTTTTGTATAAGTCATACCAGCTCTTATGATATTTTCAGGAGCATTCTCCACGCGTTTATTTTTCATATTTGTTTCTACAAGATTATTCCCTTGTCTGCTAATAACCTTAAAATCTTCGTACCGGGCTTGGATATAAGCAATTGATGTAAATAAGGTAATATGACCAAATTGATTATTTTTCATCCATGCTTTAGTAGGACTAAATTCAACCAATGCTTCAACCCCCATGCTTCTGCTATCCCCAACATTTGTCCTAAAATTATAGAAACTACCATCGGTCCTTTGTTGTGCAATTAATCCAATCCGATTATTGTACTGAAGAATATACCCACTTACATCAAAAAATAAATAATCTTTTATGCGACCACGATAACCTAAATCAATATTATAACCTTTTGCATCTGCTAGGTTTTGATCAATGATGTCTGTTGTTGGATTAGCAGTTAAATCACTGAATAAAGCAGGACGATAGGATTGTGAATAGTTGGCATAGATTTCTGTCATACCAATATGATATTCTGCACCAATACCAGGAAGAATAAATTGACGTCTCCTATTTTCATTACCAACTTTCACTTCTGTATCTCCAGTAAGATTTATCCTGCCATTGGCTGTGTTACGAATATGCTCCACACGTAAACCAGGAATTAGAATAAAATTTTTACCAATCTTGAAAATATTTTCAGCAAAAAAAGCAGTATTCTCTGTAAGGAATGCTAAGTCAGTTGGATAAGGTGCTAAGGTATTCAGATTATACTCAAATCCTGTATCTCCTCTGCCATTTTGAAAGCGATATGTCTTTCCACGGAAATAACGAATACCTGCGGACAATGTTTGTTTTGTTTTGCCTAAATTATAATCAAGGATATAGCGAGCTTCAGCACCTAAGTTTCTATATTGATCAATATCTACTCTTCTGTTATTGTATTGCAGTGTTGATGCGTTGATGGTATCCGCTACATTGGGCGCTTGCATAAACCCAATGCTGTTTCTATCTCCAGACATGGCAAATGCTTTAATATTCAATCTGCTATTCTCGTTGATTTTATAGTCAAGATTTAGCGCAGCCATATTCCACTTTACTTCAAACCAATTTCTACTACGTATGCTTCTGTAAGCGTCTTGACTAAATTGTGCGTCCGTTAATCCACCTGGTTGTTGACTTAGATAGTCAAAATGGGTGAATTCGAATCCTAGCTTAAGTTTTTTAGAAAGCTTCCAAGAATAATTGGCAAAAGCTGTATTCACTTTAAAGCCGCTATTCTCTCGGAATCCGTTTCCTTTTCTATGATCCCAAAATGCATAATAATGCGATTTTTCATTTTGTCCACCAATAGCATTGTATGAGTTAAATAATCCAAAACTACCTGCTGTTTGCTGTGATTCATATTGAAAAGGTTTTTTAATATCACTACCGTCTTTCAAAATAAAATTTACTAAGCCGCCAAATTGAGGTCCATATTGCAAACTACCTGCCCCTCTAACTACTTCTAATCTTTGAACAGAATTCAATTGAGGAGTATAATACGCTTCAGGATAACCAAATGGATCACTACTAATATCATATCCATTTTGGCGAACATTGAATTCCCAACTCCTGTTAGGACTAAGACCACGAGCAGCTATACCAATTTGAATACCACTTGGGTCACTTTCCCAAATATGTATCCCTGGCACTTTAGCCATCACCTGACGCATGGTATTAGTGACCACATTGCCTTGGACATTATCCATTACAATCAGAGAATTCTTCTTTCCTGCATTAATATTGGTTCCAACAACTTCAGGTAGAAAGTGAATATCAGCATTTGAATTTCTACCAACGAGCGTTATTTCTGGTAAATATTTAGGAGCAAAAAAGCCAGTATCCTTTATTTTAGTAGTATCCTGAGCTGAAACAATGTTAAAACAGTTAATCAACAACAATCCAAATACAATCTTCTTCATTTCAAAAACTTTAGGGCCGCAAGTTGGCCCTAATATGTATTTGGCTGTTTATGAATATGGAAAACAGATTAACGAAATCAGGAAAAATAATTCTTCAATATTTTTCCCGATTCTGATACTTACCTATTTAATCAACTTTTAGTTTCGCCGAAAGTTAAATGTATGGCTACTGTATCTAAGTCAATGCGTGTTTATCACCGATATCTAGGATTTTTTCTTGCAGGCATCATGGCCATCTATTCAATCAGTGGCATTATACTTATATTCAGAAATACAGATTTTTTAAAGAATACAATACAAAAAGTAGAAAGGGTAGCGCCTAATTTAAACGAAGAAGCGCTTGGGAAAGCCATAAAGATTAAGAATTTGAAAGTTATTAAAAGTTCAAACAATCAACTTTTTTTTAAAGAAGGTAGTTATGATATTCAAACAGGCGTTGCAAAGTTCACTGTAAAGGAATTGCCTTACTTAATAGGGAAAATGAATAATTTTCACAAAGCAAATACAACACATCCACTGTTTTATTTAAACATTTTCTTCGGCTGTTCATTGATGTTCTTCGTGATTTCTACATTTTGGATGTTTGCACCTGGCACAAAAATTTTTAAAAAAGGGATTATGTTTACGATTGTAGGGATTATATTAACTCTTGTGCTTTTGTTTGTATAATTGATAAAGTCAATAAGTATACGAGCGGCAAATCTAGAATCGAACACTTAACGTCTCTCCATCGGAAATGCGTTGCTCTATCAGCTTTTTTCCATTTTCTGAAATCGTTATTTTTATTTTTCCTTCTATGCGTTGTACAATGATATCAAAATCATGACCAAATGCATGTATTTTTCTCAAATTCATACTAGACCAGATGGAGGGAAGTCGCGGCGTACAATCAAAACTTTGTAAACCCGTTGGTCTTATACCAAATAAGCCTTCTGTAAATATTCTACAATATAAACCGCTCTCAGCTGAAAGATGTCGTTGGTTTCCTTCGGGAAAGGCTTCTACTGGATAAGGTACATGATTGCCAAGTAAACGACGATTTGAATAGTAGTGTAGAAAACGTAGTGCCTGATCGGTTTCACCCGCTGCCAGTACTCCTCGCAATGCATACAGTGTTGATCTATCCCAAAATATTTTATCTCCTGCAATACTGGCCAGTCCATCCTTAGTCCACAATTTTGACGAGAACAATGCACGAATGGTTTCAGCACTACGATCGTAAATACCCATCGTAAGTGGAACACAAATCCAAGCCCTTAGGGTGTCGTTTTCTTTATAATATTTGTAGGTGTCAAATCCATCAATTTTAGCGCCGAAATATTTTTCAATGGCGATTTTTAATTTTGCAGCTTCGGTCTGATACAATTTCAATTGACTTTTTTCTTTACCGATACTTTCGCCAAGATAAGCAGCAGAGATTAATGCATCATAGTATAATGTAGAAGTAGAAAGATTGGCATTACCCGCAGGAAGTCTACCTTCCAACTCATCCGAATCTGAACTTACTACACCTGCTGCATTTAATTTTCGTTTGCAATATTCAAGACACCATTCTATCAGAGACCATAACTGTGCCGCTTGTTTTTGATCACCACACGCGAGTGCATAACGCGCCGCACCATACGCTATCATCGCTCCATCACCACGATCTCCGGCACCATTCCAAATATCAGTTCCTTCAGCTATAATAGAGCTTGGTATAGGTTGATACCTAGGATTCATGAATTTTCCAAAATGCTGATAGGCATTGAGCGAAGCTTTATTGCCATAATCATAACCCAGAAAAGGAAAGAAAGGTCCAATGTATTCTGCCTGATCGTTTGCCCAGATAGCAGCATAATAAGATTCTCCTCCAGGCCCGTGCATAGGGCCACCCTTGGTTTCAAAAATACTTTCAGCTGCTCTTATTTTTGCAAATGCAAATTCTCTGTTTAAAACGGTATCTGGAGTTTCCAAAACCAAATTATTCCATACCTGTTGCACAAATGTTAATCGCTTGGTCATTTCATGATTCGCATCTATCTGCGGGGCTTGCTCATTTAATTTTGCACCTGAATATATAAGGGAAAAGCTAACAGACTCATTGGGTTGAAGTTGATAAGAACCTCCATTATACCAGTTAACCTGTAAAGCATAAGCACCTTCCGTTCCCATTTTAGGGTCAGTTTGATAAATGCTATTCGACTTTGGAATTTCTACTACACATTTTTTTCCTGAAATATTTTTGATCCGATAAACTTCACAATAAATAGGCAGATCTGTTGAAGGAAAATATTGTCTAGTTAGTTCAAGCGTATTGGATACGCTAGAGTTAACGGTTAGTATGCCGTTCAGGCTAATGCTGGTTACTTTTTCAGCGGTAATGGGTCGATAGTTTACCGTTACCATTTCAAAAGCGTCCTGTGCAAAACGGCGAGTAAGACTGGCGTGTGTATTATTTGGAATAGTTCTGAGCATAGGCCAGACCAAGCTACGACTGGCGTGGAAAGAGCTGTCGGAAGCAACACCATACCTAAGTACACAAGAAATTTTCTTACCGCTCATCTCAATATGATCGTCGTGTGGAATATGATTGCCAATAAACCACTCAATTGAACCGTCTGAATTCATGCGCCAGCGGCGATCGTCTTGAGAGAAAGCAGGAAAAGTAATCGATAGAAGCAGAATAAAAAAAAAATTACGTACCATATTCATAAGTTCGAAGCATGTCATCAATTTCGAGTCCCTGTTGGCCATTCAAACATTAGGCTTTCATTTTCTTTTATAATGACATTAGATTTAAGTTCTTTAATCAAATTTTTTCCAAGTATAATTTTTTTTAATTCTAAACTTCCATTTTTTACAGAAATATTTGCCTGATAACCTTTGCCTTTCTTTAAGATAGTACACATCCCCCAAGCACTTCCATTTGACCAAAAATAGTTACCAGGTGTATTAGTGAATGTGATGGATTGATCAACAGCCGAAAAATTAAAACCACTCTGTTGAATAATTCCTGACCATGATGCCATTGCTCTTGCATAGTGATGTCCGCATTCTGCTTCATTAAAAGGATTTCTTTTTTGACCATCGTAGCGATCACGAATATTTTTAATAACATCAAGTCCTTCTTGCTGCATTCCTTCATACAAAAGACCAATCGCCGCTGTATATTCAAATCCAGTCATTACCTCAGACCAGTAAGGAAAAGGAATTGCAGGACGTCCCCCATTGGGCCAACTGGCCATAAGTAATGCTTTTTCATTTCCCATTGCAAAAGAGCGCATATTGTTGAAATGCTCAAACATCGTTTCCCGCTTATTATATTTCAAGATGCTTTGTAAAGTGGTCTTTACATTTTCTTCTTTAACTAAGTACCCCAGACCTAAAACATGGGCTATGTACTGCCCTACTAACTGATCCACTAAACAACCTGTGGACAGCTGATAATCGGGCTTATCAATTTGCTTGCTACCCATTCCTGCCATTTGTCCTTTGGGGATGAAAGCTTTGCTTACAGGCGTTTGGATTTTTTGAATATAATATTCTCCATTAAACAAGTTTTCATCGGTCCACTTAGAACCATTTTGAAATAGTGTCCTACATTTTTTTGCAAAAGATTCATCTTTTAAATAAATCGCCATTTCTTCCCCTGCTCTTAATGCCCCGAGATACCAAAGTTGCATTTGAGGGTTAGGACCAAAATATTCAACATCCATAGTATTGTGCTGAACGCCTTCCATCACTCCATCCTGATTTCCATCCCAACCGTTTTCAATCCAGGCATAAGACAAAGCTGCTTTAACTTTTGGCCAATGTTTAGTCAAAAAGTCCTTATCACCAGAAAGCTGCCATTCACGGTAAAATTTCATGATGGTTCCCATTTGCCCATCTGCAGCTGCTACATTAATTCCAGAAGAAGATGCTACCAATGGAAGATTGGTTCTAAAACCCATATGCCCGCTTTCTTTCATGGCATAATCAAATTCAACCACACGCATTGTTTTGGCTAAACTATTAAACAGATAAGGTGTGGCTTGTTCGTAATTCCAAACATGCGTACACGAACCCTTGCAGGAACCAAATCTGTCCATCACTCCTTCCCATCCAAACATTTTTCCGTCTTCAGTGCGAAATACTGTTTGTGAACGGAGTGTGCTTAAATTGAATAAAGAAGCTTCTTTGATTACATCAGGATAGCTGCTACTCATAAAAGAGTTTACAAAATCAATTGTTTTCTGTGTTAAAGTGGGTAATCGATCAATTTCTTTTTCCATTACATTCCAGGCATCTGCATATTGTGTTGTATAGTAGTTTCCCACTTTTGATTTTGACCATGCAAATCGGTTAGGGAAATGCCATGTTAAATAAAAGGTGAATGTTTTTTTCTCACCAGCTTTGATTGTCTTTGAAACAGCCAATGAAGCCATCGGGTCATGATCAATCAGTTTCATTTTTTCCGTAAGCATTCCATCTGCAGAGAAATCATCCCAAAAGTCAAGCAAAGCATTTCCCCAATCATTTTGCGCAGAACTTGTTCTGTAGGTAATTTTTCCGTTTTCTTCAATAGGGGTAGTAAGCGCCATTGTTCCCCAAGCAGGAGATGCTTTATCAACTCCATCTGAATACATATAAACACCCGAAAATTGCTTACCAGTGCGATAAAGATTTTTGTTTTCTTTTGCTCCAATTGGAATATAATCACCTTTCCAATCCGAAGTATGTTCACTACCGTCTTTACCTATAAAATTCCTGATGTTTCCAGCAATTGATATATCAATGGCTTCATCGCTGATGTTCTCCACTTCGTATTTTATTATAGCAATAGGAATTCCAGAAGCATCGGCATTTCCAGGTATAAAAGGGTTATAGCCAACTAGTTTAATTTTAACGGGCATGGTGCTATCAGATAAAGCTACCATACCAAAAGGATAAGTAGATTCAAATGAAGCATTTCTGAACCTAGGTAATCCGTGATGATTTACAGAACGACCTTCGTAATGTTGATAGTCAGCAAAATGTATTGGTCCTAAAAGAGCCTTTGACTTGGGAGTTTCATTTTTTTTCTTGGAGTAGATAGAAAAAAACGGAGCGTCATTACCAGTGGTTACAGTACTATAATTTTTGGCGGGAACATTCATGATTTCCCAGTCCCTGAATTCTCCACTTCCCCCCAGCGATACTGTTCCAGTACCAATGCCACCAATTGGCATTGCAATACGATAAAGATGCTCCTTATCATATTTTTTCAAAATAGGTATGCTTTCACTTAACTGTTTCTGCTGGGCTTTTAAAAAAACTGGTAAAATCAATACTATGTTCAAGAAAATGGTTGACAGGATTTGGATTGGATACCAAGAATTTCTTTGTTTCATTTTGTAATTAGTTTTGCTCTTAAGTCTTTTTCGGCTTCTGCATTCCAATAACCGCATTCTAACTGAAAGAAAACAGAAGTGTAGGGTAATGCCATATCTGTTTTTATGACCAACACATTAAACAGTTTTGCAGAAGCATCTATTTCTTGAATGATATCTTCATGCAACATACTTTTTACGGGCTTACCTTGAAATATTTTATTAAGTTTAGTTTTATAGGATTCGATACCAATAGCGTCCTTTTCATGAATAAAGGCCATTTCTTTATCTATAATAATATTAGCATCAACATGTTTAGCTTTTTCAATTAACTGCAAAACAAACTGAACTGCTTCTATGTGATCGGCATCAATCTTTATCGTTTTAATTGATTGGTTACTTTGTTGCGGGTAGGCACCGTCTGAAATTACGATCCAATTTCTATGCCCATAAAGATTTAATGTGCCCTCGACCTCAGATTTCCAATCCTTTACTACTGACTTTGAAACACTATTATGTTTTTCTTGACCTGGGGTAGAACAAGATAATAATGCACTCAAAATAATAAATAGTGATAAGCTGTTACTCATGATTTCAGTTATTAATGTGCTATTATTAAATTCCCCTTTTTAACTGAATTTACAAGTAATATTTCGTTTAAGTTTTCTCCCTTCCGGTTTTTGACTTACTTGTACCTAGTATTTGATTTGTATGCTCCCCATGTATAAAAAAATAACTGTGGAAAGATTGATTTTCTAATTTCTATTGTACCATAACCTGTTATTTGTGCTGAAACGTATAATCTAACACAGATACTTCAGCTTTTATATTATTTAGTAGCAGCGGAAACTAAATCCACATCCGTTAACTCTAAAGACAAAACCATATCCTTAACTGTTTCCTTATATTTCTTAAAATGTGGGGTTAAGATATGAGATTGATATGCGTCAAGATTTGCATAAACTTCTAAAATCGTGATTAATGTGGGATCTTTTTTATCAGCAACTGCAGTATAAGATAATACACCTGATTCTAATTTAATTGCAGCATTCATCTGCTCTTTTAATGCAAATGTATATTTGTCTAATTGACTAGCATCTACCTTGATTTTCGCAATTCTGTACATTTTATTTTTGTCTTGTGCATTTGAATGAGTATTAATCAGGATCAATAGACCTAAAAATAATGTAGAGAGTATCATTTGTTTCATAGTAAAAAAGGTTACACTTTAAAATTATAACCTTTTTAAGATGAAAGGTTCACCCGGTGCTACAATTTTGATGCGTTCCAGATTTACGCTGAGCTAATTTAGTCGTATTTATGATAGACAGTTTATAACACGTGAGTTTGTCAATAAAGATGCTAACCTGCTGAATTCCAATCCCACAAAACAATATCCCATGCAGAACCACCATACATCAATTCATTGATGACTTGAAATCCTCTTTTCTTGTGCGCTTTAAGAGAACGAGCATTTGCTTGTGCAATATCCGTGATGAGGTAAGTAAATTCTTTCGAAAGACAATCTCTGAAATGTCCATATAGTTTTTGCACTAGGTCTTGTCCTCTGTATTCTTTTGCTACACACAATTGCCCAACAACTACATAGTTAACATCCCTTAGAAGTTTTCCATTGTATTCAGATTCATCAATGGCGTCAAAAAGGCCTTCAACAAGGTCGTGCCCATTTCTAATATCTTTTGTTGCAACCAAGGCATAACCAACCACTTTGTCGCCAACTTTTGCAATGATGGAAGGAGAAACTGCATTCATTTCCTGCAAATATTTGATCGTAAAGGCGGCAGTAAGGAAACCCTGGTCAATGGCTTCTTCAGAAGTTATATTCTGCTTTAAATTCAATGCTTGTAAATCTCTGATGCCAATTATTTCGCTTGGGCTTGAAACTCTTGTTATTTCAATTTTTGTAGTATTCATATACAAGGAAATTAATGAGTTAAATCTCTTCAATTATTGAAGTGCCGGATGAAAAATCACCTGAAGTCCATTGCCAAGTTTCGTGTAAACGAATTTTACCATTAACTAATATTTCGGGTTTTGAAAAACACTTGCCGGTCATCATTTCGTTATTGATATTGATTTGATGATAGCATATTTCAATACATCCCTCTTCATTAACAAGCCCGATTAGATGACCGTAAATTATTTTACCTCCTTTATATTCAGCAGAAACAATATTACCCTCTTGTTTGTAATAAAACAGGGTTTCTGAGGATGTTTCCCCGTTATCTGTATTTTGAATAGGTCGAAATGACTTATGATTGTAGTTAATCATTCTGTTTTTCAGGTTTTTCATAAATTATGGAAAAACTAAAATAAGCATTTCCCATAACTGACTGATTGCTTAGTATTTTATGCTCCCCTCACACACGAAAGATGCAGCTATAATGTAATGATTGAGTATGTTACTATTAGGAAACTGAAGGGTTGAACTATCCCAATTTTTTCAAAATCGTTAATCCCTCTTCCCAATTCGTATACCCAGAAGATGTATTTATGTGCCCGGCATCGCCAATGTTAATAAATTCACTGCCCCAATTTTCTGCAAAATATTTTGCTCTCTCTAAAGAAACCCAAATATCATTTGAACTAGCTACAACAATAGAATTGAAATTTAATTTATCAAGTGGAATAGGTGAAAATCCTTTTGTCGGGAAAGTATAATTTGTTGCTTCAAGGTCACTCGGAGCTACTAGCAATGCCCCTTTAATATTTCTTTTATACTTGGCAGACCAATGTGCAATAGTTGAACATCCTAAACTATGTCCAATTAAAACAACAGATGATAAGTCATACGAGGTTACCATATTATCTATATTTTGAATCCAATCTTCACAGGTTGGGGTATCCCAATCGGCCTGTTGAATTCGGAAAAAATTGGGAGCGGAGTTTTGGAAATAAGTTTGCCAATGTTCTGGACCAGAATTCCCCAGACCAGGAACAATTAAATAGTTTGTCATATTTAAGTAGGTGAATTGATTTATTTGAAATCCATCTCTAATAATAAAGATATTGAGTTGTAGCTTTCGAAAAATACAAGCTTCTAAAAACCAAAAGATGCAACTAGCCTAACGCATTGATAGACAAAGAAAAAGCCATCATTGCTGATGGCTTGTCTAGTTTCGCTCCCCCTTCAGGACTTGAACCTGAGACCCTCTGATTAACAGTCAGATGCTCTAACCAACTGAGCTAAGGAGGAATTTCCCCTTTCGGGGTTGCAAAAATAGGGGATTATCTATACTTTCAAAAAAAATCCAGAAAAAACTTAGTAAAAAGGCACAATCTATAACTTACAAAGCCAAAATGACCCCTCAAAAACTCATTTTTACAGGGGAAGTTGATTTTTGTATCATGCTTTCATATAAATTAACCCCCTATGTTCAAAGGAATGCTCATCAAAATATTATGTATAATAATATTAATCATTTCAACAATTCAAGCAGAAGCGCAAAAAGACAGTTTTTTAATCAAACTCAAAAATCATCCTCAACAAGATAGTTTTCGCGTAGAATTATTAATAGATGCTTGTGTTAATGCAGTTTTTTCTGCTGATAGTTCAGTACTTAAAATGGCTTTAGAAGCTGAAGCCATTTCCAGTAAAATAAAGTATGAATTAGGCAAAATTAGGTCACTGAATAGTATTGGTAATTATTATTACCAGCGTTCCGCTTATGTTCAAGCAATCAATTATTATATTAAAGCTTTGAAGCTTGCTGAAAAACGCAAGGATTTAGATAATATCATTATTGGTAAAAGTAATTTAGCTAACGTATATAATCGTCTTAATAAAACTGCTGAATCAATACAATTATTTAAGGAATGTAACAGCTTATTACTTAGTAGAGGAGATTCTTTAACACAAAAACGTGCTGCAATCTTGACGAATATGGCAACAGCTTATGCAAGTATTAAAATGCACGATACTGCTGCCTTTTATTATGAACAGGTTTATGAGATCTGTACATTAGAAGATATCACATTTGGTATTGCTATCACTTTGTCTAACTTAGGAAGTGAATATTATGAGTTGAATAAGCACAATAAAGCAATTCAAGTTCTCGAAAAAGCGGATATTATCGTTAATAAAATGGGGTATGATTTTTTAAAAGCAAGCGTTTATAAAAGCCTCGGGAAAAATTATATAGCTATTAACCAAAAAGAAAAAGGCATAAAATATTTACAAAAGGCAGTTAGTATTGCAAGGGAAAATAAAGACGCTAACAATGCAATAGAGTCCTATGAATTTTTGCATAAAGTATACGCTAATTTAAATGATTATTATAATGCTTACAGCAATGCACTTCAATATCATTCTTTGAAAGATAGTATTTATAATTTAGAGAAAGATAAAACCATTTTTGAATTAAATACCCAATACCAAACGGAGAAAAAGGAACAAACTATTTCTTTACTAAAAAAAGAAAATCAGGTAAAAGCCTTAGAAAATAAGCAAAAAAACTATTTAATATTAGGAATAGTTGGGCTACTCCTTATAGGTTCATTTACAAGTTTTTTATTTTTCACTCGTTTTCGGATACAGCAACAGAATAAATTGTTAGCGGCAAAAGTTACTTCTGTTGAATTCGAAAAAGATAAAACTAGAATGGAACTCACTGCACTAAAAAGTCAAATGAATCCACACTTTATATTTAATGCTTTAAACAGTATTCAAGAGTTTATTATTTTAAATGACAAGAAAAAAGCGAATCAATTCATGGGAAAGTACGCCGATTTAGTACGAAGTACTTTAGATATGAGTGATAAAGAAAGTATCACGCTTGAAGAGGAAGTAAAAACGCTTGAATTATATCTAGAATTAGAAAAACTAAGGTTTGAAGATCATTTTAATTATGATATAGCGGTATCAAAAGAGATACTCGATAAAAACTATAAGCTACCAGCAATGCTTATACAACCCTATGTTGAAAATGCAATAAAGCATGGGTTACTTCATAAACAAGGATCAAAAAATGTGTCCATTCAATTTAATATTGATTCAATTGATCAATCAATCATTAACTGTATCATTGAAGATAATGGTGTTGGAAGAATTAGGTCAGCCGAAATAAATGAAATGAGAGTAAAAAAGCATACTAGTTTTTCAACTGGAGCTACTCAAAAGCGCCTAGAGCTTTTAAATAAAGGAAAAGAAAATTCTATTGTTGTAGAATATGCGGATTTAAAAGATTCTTTTGAACAAGCAGTTGGAACAAGGGTTACTTTAAGAATAGCCACCATTCAAACAGAACTTTTAGCTTAAAAAGCTATTTAAAAACTAAAAATTACTATTTACAAATCGGTTTTGTAGTTCATTTGTCCATTATCGAAGTTTGTGTAATCAATTTTATTTCCATCAGTTGGTATAAAGTAATAGCAGATATTGGTTTGGATAGTGGTAATGGGGGGCATTAATCACTATCCACCAATCTGCTTATTTTAATTATCAGAACAAATTCCTGTTTTTACCAGTCTGCTTTTTTATATTTATATGATATGGAAGAATCAAAAATCAAAGCAATAATTGTAGATGATGAAGGGAGGGCAAGGAGAATATTAGAAAATTTTATTACAGAGTATTGCCCAGAAATTTCGCTTGTTGCTATTGTTGAAGATGTTCCTCAAGCTGTAAAAGCAATCAAAAAATATGAACCGGAATTGGTATTCTTAGATATTGAAATGCCTGGTTACAATGGCTTTCAATTATTAGAATTTTTTGAAGAAGTAAATTTTGAAATCATATTTACTACCGCCTATAGTGAATTTGCCTTAAAAGCTTTTCAGGTAAGTGCAATAGATTATTTATTAAAACCAATTCAGATTGACCAATTGGTAAATTCAATCGCTAAGTTTAAAAAAATCAGAACCAACTCTTTAATAAAAGAGAGAATAGAAACTTTACAAAGCAATCTTAACGAAAAGAAGATTAATAAAATAGTAGTTCCACTCAGTGAAGGAAGTTTGTTTTTAGAATTATCTGATATTGTTTATTTAAAGGCCGAGGGTAGTTATGTCAATTTTTATTTAAAAGATGGAACTAAAATTCTAGCTAGTAAAAATATTAAAGACTATGAGCAACAATTATCCGATAAAGAAGGTTTTTTTCGAGTTCACAGGAGCTATTTAATCAATACTATTTTTATTACAAGTATTTCTGCTGATAACCATACTGCTATTTTACAACAACAAACTGAAATAGCTATTGCACGTGATCGAAAACAAGATTTTCTACATTTTCTAAAACAACGAATCAGCTAAAATCCAAGAAAGCTTTTTTTAAACCCTATAAAAACTCCTTCTTCGGAATTTTTCACTGGATAAGTCCTTAAGAAATATCCCTCACCGCTTGTGTTTCGGCCATTTTGAATAGAGAAGCGATACCGATGAAGCGGGCAAACTACGTTCCCAGCAAGGTCAATAAATCCATCAGCCATAATCCCACTTGCATGCGGACATTTATGGGCAAAGGCAAAAATCTGTTCATCTTTTAAAGCCAATGTGATTTTTTTTCCATCTGCTTCTACTATGCACATCTGATTGCTTTGCCAAACAAGTTCGCTGGCATAATCAGCAACCTTAATCCAATTGAATGATGCTTCTTCCAATTAATAAAGCATTGTTTTGTAAGGATAGCGAATGCTATACATTTCTCTTACCTTCTCTAGTATAATGTCTCTAAGGGCGTCTAAATTTTGTTTTTCAGTTGCAGACACAAACACACAATTCCCATTAGTAGCTAAATCCCACTTGTCTTTTAGATCTCTTAAGATTTCTTCTTTAACGGAATCTTCGAGCCATTCGTCAAAATTCTTCTGCACATACAAATCCATTTTATTAAAAATAGTGAGCATGGGCTTTTCAAAAGCTTTTAACTCTTGTAAGGTTTTATTGACTACCCCAATTTGTTCTTCGTACTGAGGATGAGAAACATCTACAACATGTAATAATATATCAGCTTCTCTCACTTCATCTAATGTGCTTTTAAAGCTTTCAACCAGATGATGAGGTAATTTCCGAATAAAGCCTACTGTATCACTTAGCAAGAAAGGAGTATTCTCAAAAACCACTTTTCGTGTAGTAGTATCAAGGGTTGCAAATAACTTATTTTCAGCAAATACTTCGCTTTTGCTTAAAACAGTCATTAACGTGCTTTTACCAACGTTGGTATAGCCTACTAATGCAACTCGAATAAATTCACCACGTTCTTTGCGTTGAGTAAAAGACTGTTTGTCAATCTCACTCAAACGTTTACGAAGTAAAGAAATTTTATCTTTTACAATACGTCTATCTGTTTCAATTTCAGTTTCACCTGGTCCCCTAGTACCAATACCTCCTCCTTGTCTTTCTAAGTGTTTCCACATTCCCTTTAACCTAGGCAACAAATATTGATATTGAGCTAATTCTACTTGCACTTTAGCTTGCGCTGTTCTAGCTCTTCGGGCAAATATGTCTAGGATTAAATCGCTTCGGTCAATGGTTTTAACATTTAACTCCTTCTCAATATTGGAGATTTGAGAACCAGTTAATTCATCATCGAATATGACAAGGGTAATATTTTTACCGTTTACATATTGTTTGATTTCCTCTAGCTTACCTTTTCCTACAAAGGTTCTACTATCCGGATGAGCCAGCTTCTGTGTAAAGCGTTTTACTGCAATCGCACCAGCAGTTTCAGATAAAAATGCTAATTCGTCTAGGTACTCTTCTGCCTGCTCGTTGGTCTGATCCTTTAAGATTACACCAACTAGTACTGCTTTCTCCTCAATGGAGATGAGTTGTTTTTTCTCTATCAAATGAATAATTTATAGTCCACTAATGGAAATACCTAATGTAAATCTGTTCATTGAAGGGCCAGCGCCTTCCTTTAAAACTGAAGTAATTTGGTAACTCCCTTGTAAACCTATGATGCCATAACCAATTCTACCAGTAATTGCTATAGGGGTACTGTTAAAATATCTTTTTGATACTTCTTTTTGTACAAAGCTATTTCCATATACTGTTTGACCATTCTTGTCTACTAAATTTTTTCCTTTAGTATGTGTTCTAAGCAGGGTTCCAATTTTAGCACCTATTGCAAACTTCCAAGATTTTGATGGATTCTCTGGGTTAGTATAATACCTTATTTCAACTGGAATTTCCAAGAAAATATTGGTTACTTTAAATTTATCAAAGTGATTCAAACTGTCTGCTATGGTAAATGGCATTCTAGCCGCAGTAGATTTAATATTGGCATTTACATTATCAAAAAAGATATTACTTGAACCAATACCAGCACCATAAGCTAGGCTCATTCTTTTATTTGTTTTGAAAGGCTTATCGAACATCACATAAAAGTTGAAATGGCGGCTAAATCCATTACCTGTTCTTACGCTATCTGGTCTACCGGTCCATGTGTCTGCTCCATATTGAATCATAAAATGGTCTTTGGCACGACCACTTAGGTCTATTTTACTCCAATCTTTTTTCTTGGTTTCGGTAGTTTGTGCAGATGCGCTAAGCCCTATAAACACGGTAATTGCTAAAAATATCTGTTTCATTTTGGTTGATTGCAAGATTATTCCCCTTACAAGAGCACAAAAATAGTTAAAATGCATCCATCTTATTGGTTAAAAATTAGTCAATAAAGGGGTTTTCAACCTTGAATTACACAAAATTCAGGGTAGAACGGCATATAAATTTTATATTTATGCTTTGTAGCATGCAAAATCGCATTTGATGAACACTGATTTTTTAAAAGGAAAAAAGATTTTAATAGCAGAGGATGACTTTGTAAATCAGAAATTGATTATCCATTCGCTTTCTGTAACTGGTGCCAGTTTTGACATTGCTGGTAATGGATTGGAAGCTATTGAATTGCTAAAGCAGCAACCGTACGACCTCATATTAATGGATATTAATATGCCTGAAATGGATGGATTTGAAGCTACTCAAATAATAAGGTCAGAAATAAGTAAAACAATTCCGATTGTTGCAATGACAGGATGGAGTAGTAGAACCGAAGGCGATAAATTTACCCGTATGGGGATGAATGCTTATCTGGCAAAGCCATTTGGATTGGACTCTTTATATAAGACAATGGATGAAATATTTAATGCACCAGTACCATCTAAGCCAAATGATGCCAATTTTGGTGTTAAAGAACCAGATGCGGTGCATACGGTAACGATAGACCTAGATATGCTAAATGAGTTAGCAGAAGGGGATAATGAATATAAGACTACCATTATTAATATGTTTCTGGAAAGTATGCCAGAAAGCATACAAAAAATGGAAGATGATTTAGCAGCAGAAGATTGGGATAATTTTTATAAGTCGGCACATTATGCAAAATCATCTTTATCGGTAGTTCGTGTTCCAGATATGCATACATTGGCTAATACCATGGAGGTAAACGCTAAAAAGCAAGAAAAGTTAGAAACTATAGCACCATCACTTAAACTATTCAAAAAATATTTTGAACTAGCAAAAGAGCTGCTGCACGAAGAAGTAAGCAAACTTAGTTCTTGATCATTATTACATTAACTGAATATTATTTTGAATTTTAGAGATCTCGGTTTAGAGGAAAGATTGTTAGAGGGGATTGATGCCATGGGCTATGAAACGGCCACCCCTGTTCAGGCACAAGTAATACAACCCATTTTAGAAGGGAGGGATATTATTGCATCAGCACAAACGGGTACAGGAAAAACGGCAGCGTTTTTATTGCCAATAGTACATATGATGCTAACCCAACAACATTCATCGCATCATATTAACGCATTAATAATTGTTCCTACCAGAGAATTGGCTATTCAGATAGCTGAAACAATGGAGGGATTAAGTTATTTCACAGATATCAGTTGTATTGCGGTTTACGGAGGAGGTGATGGGAGTTCATTTACAGCAGAAAAGAAAGCATTGAGTAGTGGAGTAGATATGGTGGTTTGCACGCCAGGCAGAATGATCGCTCATTTAAACATGGGCTATGTAAAAATGCAAGAAGTAAAATATTTGGTATTAGATGAAGCCGATAGAATGTTAGACATGGGCTTCAATGATGATATCATGAAAATCATTTCATTTTTACCAAAGAAAAGACAGAACCTATTATTCTCAGCTACAATGCCTTCGAAGATGCGAGATCTAGCAAGAAAGCTTTTGCAAAATCCTGCAGAGATTAATATTGCTGTTTCAAAACCTCCAGAGCAAATTACCCAACAAGCATTTGTGGTATATGAACCACAAAAAATTCCGCTGATAAAATATGTATTGAATAATAGTGATTATACAAGGGTCATTATTTTCTGTTCAAAAAAACAAAATGTTAAGCAGCTAAGCTCGGAGTTAAAGCGAGCTAAATTTTCTGTTGAAGAAATTCATTCTGATTTATTGCAAGACAAGCGTGAGCAAGTGATGCAAGATTTTAGAAATAGAAAATTGAAGATATTAGTTGCAACAGATATTTTAAGCAGGGGAATTGATATAGAAGAAATTGAATTAGTTATTAACTATGATGTGCCCAATGATGGGGAGGATTATATCCACCGCATTGGTAGAACAGCACGTGCGGCAACATCTGGAACTGCCATTACATTTATTAGTGAAGCAGAGCAAAGAAAATTTGCTCAAATTGAAACACTATTGGGTAAGCAGGTAGATAAGCTGATTGTTCCAGAACAATTTGGCGCAGCACCTGAATATGCACCACGCTCTCAAAAGCCTATGGGAAATAGAAGACCAAATCAAGGTGGAGGAAATAGACCTTCATCACGACCTAATAAACCAAGACCAAACAATTCAAAGCCAAGCAATCAAGGGCCTAATAATCAAACGAACTCCTAGTTCACAAATTGAATGCAAACAGGTCTTCCCACAGCTATTCTGTTGCCCGTGTCTTTCAGTAATCCTGTTGTCTTATTTCTTTTAAAAACAACAATTTCATTGCTGTTTTGATTGGCTGCCAATAAAAAATTTCCCGTTGGGTCAATCGCAAAATTACGGGGTGCTAATCCTAGCGTAGGCTGTGATCCAACCCAAGTGAGTAAACCATTAGCAGCAATTGTATAAATGGCTAAATCATTATAATCTGCTCTATTGGAAGCATATAAAAATTTACCATCGGGCGACAAATGAATATCTGCAGCACCTGATTTTTTATCAGTTACTTGATCAAACATATTTATCTGTTGTACTTTTTTTAGTTCCCCATTGTTAAATGCCAATACGGTAACAGAACCAGTTAATTCCTGAACAGCATATACAAAGGGTTTGGAGGGATGAAAGCTAATATGTCTAGGGCCATCTCCGGGGTTGCAGTTAAACACTGATATTGGATTTTCTGATAGTGGCTTTCTTTGGTTATTTAAATTAACTCCATAAACAGATATTTTATCGGTGCCCAAATCTTGCACGATTAAATACTTTTCATCCGGAGATAAAACAGCAGAATGTACATGTGCTTTTTCTTGTCTTGCTTTATTTGCGCCACTTCCTGTATGTTGAATGGTTTGTTTTTCATTACTTAAACTACCATCTGCATTAATGGCGATGGCGCTTAAATTTCCTCCTGAATAATTAGAAACAAAAACAAAACGATTTTTACGATCAGTACTAATATGACAAGGATGGTCTCCTCCTGATAAAACACTGTTCAATAATTTAAATTCACCTGTTGTTTTATTAAATGCATAAGCAGAAACAGCTCCATTTCCTTTTCCTAATTCATTGACTGAATAAACAAATTGCTGATTTGTTGAAGTAATTAGAAAGGAAGGCTCTTCTGCTTTTTGTTGGCTAATGGATTTTGCAGAACCATCCTTATTAAATTGATAATAGTAAATTCCTTCGCTGTTACCTGCATTGGTATATGTGCCAATTAAAATTTTAAAGTTTGATTGACTTTTTTGTGCCAATGAAAAAGTTCCAAATGAGATGAATAGTAATGAAATTGAAATTATTTTTTTCATATAAGCATATCTTGGATATAAATATAACTTCTTCAATTTAACTAGGCTAAAATAGAATTAGCTTTAATAAAATGAATGAGCAAGAAAAACATATGCTTTTAATGAAAAAGCAACGGCTATTAAATAAAATAGCTGTTGATGAGCAAAGTTCATTTTTGGTAACATGGTGGTTAGGTATTGCTAATTTAATTAATAGAACAGGTTACAAATGGGAATTGGAATACTTAGATGTAGTAACAGAAAATCAATGGCAATATTGGATTGATAAGCTAGCGCAAGAACCTTGGTCTAACTTTTCATTTTCTAATACCATTATACTGAAAGGAGAACTTTATTGGGTTCATGAAATGCTTTATTTGAAGTATCCGAGTACTCTGCAATTGCGATATTTGCCGGCTAGCTCAACCATTATTAAGGAAGAGTATGATCTGAAAAAAATCTTAAAAGCAATAATTGATGAAAACAATTTGAAAAGCCAACTCATTTTCCTCTTTTATGTTCGGATGAGCCCAGTTATCAAAATAAACCTGACTGATTTACTTCAATTAAACCTTGAAGAAATTTTACCTGAACATGAAGATGTGGCCGTAATGGCGATAGATGGTAGCTGGTTAATTTTTAAATCGTTGGAAGGAGAATGGGTTTTTGGAAGACAATAAGTGCAGATTTGCCTAATTGATTAAAAAGAAAAATAATCCTTGCAAAAATCAACCTCAAATCATTATTTTTGCAACCCTTAAAGAACAGCAATGTTCTTCGGGCCTATAGCTCAGTTGGTTAGAGCACCTGACTCATAATCAGGGGGTCCCAGGATCATGCCCTGGTGGGCCCACTTGAAAATCAACCACTTATGATTTGTTTCATAGGTGGTTTTTTCTTTTCGGCTAAGTTCTGGCCAGGTTTTGTGTTTTTTGAAGCAAAAGAAGGAATGGAGCTGACGCAGAAAGGGGCAATTGGAAAATAGTAAGATGGGCTCCTTAAAAGTTAGCGAAGAATAAAATTATAAATATGTTCCAAACTTGAGTAAGTAACCATCGGTATCAAAATAACATTTGAGTAAAGTATTTTGATAACTGATTAATGTGAATGGAGATGCTGGCGTTCCCATATTGATTGCAATGATTTTAAAATTCGAATCAGTTTCAAAGTTTTTTAAATTTAAATTTTTATCAAATAATAAAGAACCAATAAATATCTTACCAGGAAAAGCGACTGTTTTATCATTTCTTCTTTTTTGATTAACTTTACTTTTTTGGATTACAAATGTGCATTCTAAATTATGGGGTGGTCGATTATACCAACCTAAGCTAATGCCTAGATCCTTAAAAATATAGGTGAATCTAAAAGGCTGTTTTGAACGATCTCCTGTAATAGGATCACCTAGATGCGCCAAATTCCCAGACCAAGCTTTACTTCCTAATAATTCTTCTAATGTAGATTTAGGTGTTGATTTTGAAACAGCAATACCATTGATCGCTATTTTACCAGAGTCATATTGAATAACAGGCAATTGTGCTTTTAACAATTGCATGAATATTATAGATATGAATAAACAATAAATACGCATTTTTTTATATGAGGTCAAGTAACGTGTACGGTATATTTTGTAGAGAGTTTCTTTATTTAAATATAGGATTTATCTCTATCATATTACTGCCAGGTTCAGTGTCAGGTTTTCAAAAACGTGACGCCCTCCTAATAATCGGTCCGGTTAATAGTCGAAGAATCAAGCTACTGGTGAACTGATTTGTATTGATGATAAAAATATGTTTTTTGGGGAGGTCATCAAAACACGCCTAGTTTTTTTTAATCTCTAGGATTAATCCAATACTGATCGTACCAGACCTCTCCTCTAAAAACATGAATTAAATCAGTACTTCTTACAAATTGTTCAAAATCGATAATTAAATTATTGAGTTTTTCCTCGAAAGTAATTCCATTAAAATTATTTACACGGTTCCATTTATTCTCTAAATTATTTATTGTACAAAAATCACCAATTCTCAACACGTTATAACCTTTTCCATAGTAGTTTATTTTTTCCAAACTAAAATGTATACTATTTATCTCTTTTTTATCATATAATTCATAAAATGATAAAAAGAAGTATGTCTGTGCTTCAAAATTAAAAAACTTTACAGTGTAATAATTGCTTAATGATGAGTGCTTTTCTTTTTCAAGTTTTTCATTTAAAAACACAAAACCGTTTTCACTAAGTAAGTTGCTTTTAATTATAGAATTCATTATTATATAATATTTATTCATTGCAAATTCTAAGTTCAAGTAATAAGTGCAATCTTTTGTTGTAGCACTTGATTAGGGGTTAAGTAATTAAATTTTCTAACTGGTCTATCATTTAATAATTGTTCAACACGTTTTATTTGATTAACTGTTACCATACTAAGGTCAGTCTTTTTGGGAAAAAATCTTCTAATCTGTCCGATTCTATTTTCAACCGTTCCTTTATCTTGACTGGTATAAGGTCTGGTGAAATACGTATCAACATTCAAAGCTTCTGCAACTTCTCTATGATTGGCAAAGCCCAGGTCATTATCAAAAGTAACCGTATGCATATGATAATCAGCTTGCTCAAGTTTTTTAATAATGGCTTTACTTACTCTTTCACTTCGCCTATTGCTCAGCTTATGAAGACTAGTATGCAAAGTAGCTCTATCTGTCATCACTAATAATGCGCCTTTATGGTTCTTACCCATCATAAAATCAACTTCAATATCACCTGGCCTAATTCGTTTGCTGACTATTTTAGGTCGTTTCTCAATCGGAACTCGGTTAGGAATAATACCACGGTTATCCTTTTGATTAGTACGCTTTTTTCTTCGTCTAGCATGTTTAAGATGCAGATAAATCCTTTTGTATGGTTTATCAGCCGCTTTATTGCCATGCTTGGATTGCCAGATCCATTGGTACAACCATTCATGACTAATAGGACATTTGCCTGTTTTCTTGCCTTCCACACTAATCAACTCAGGGCTCCACTTTTTTTTAGACAACCATCGAACAGCTTGTTTCTTCATAGCCAGATTAAACTTCACCAACTTGGGTTTAAACTGGTGTCTTTGTTCCGTCCTACGCTGCGCATTGGTCGCTATGTAAGAACCCGCTGTTCTTCCTCTTTGGGCAGTGTTCCTACGGATCTCGCGGCTAATCGTAGATGGATTTACTCCAAGTTGCTCCGCTATCCACTTTTGTTTCTTTTCCGCTTTAATAAACGCCTGAATCTGATACCTTTGTACCAAACTAAGTTGAGTGTAATTTTTTGTCATAGTAACCAAAAGGTCGCACTACTTGGTCAAAAGGCAAAAAGCCCTCAAAAGCTTTTTTGCCTTTTGTTTAAAAATTGCACTAATCAGTTGAACTCAGCCAATAGTTAGCGGAATAAACCGTACAACTATTGGTTATAAATCCAAAGAGATCTTATAAAATATACATTTATCAAGTTCGTTGTATATGCAAACTTATACAATGAATGTTCTATCCTCGGTATTTTCAAATTTGCTTAAAGGTAAATATTACATTCTAATAGGGCTTTTAATTATTGCCTTTATTATCGGGGCTACTGAATTCATTCACCAAGTTAGAGGGATTCCTTATGCAGATTTAACAAGAGACCCTAATGCAATTTCACTGAAACCCAAGTATATTGGATTTGTATCACAAGTTGGTATATTTTTTTGGTTTGGTACAGTTAGTTTATGCATAGCGACTGCTATCATTTTAAAACATTTAGCAGGAGATTATTTGTATGTTCTCTATTTTAGATTTTTCTCGTTTTTTACATTTGTATTAGGTGTTGATGATGTGTTTATGCTTCATGATGAATCTGCACATAGAGGGATAAATGAAAAAGTGATCTATATCATTTATATTGTCTCATTATTATATTTTTTATTGAAATTTTTCAAACTTGTATTCAGAACCAACTTTGTATTATTGTTTATTGCTGGACTATTTTTAGGTCTGTCTGTTTTATGGGATGTACTTTATTCTTCAGATTATTTTATTGAAGATAGTTTTAAGATTATTGGTATTGTTTTTTGGTTTTTATATTTCTTGGATACAACAATAAAGTCTGTAATAAATACAGCAAGAGAAACTATAATTGAGAAAGCCTAAAATATTATCTCAGTGAAATTTTGGAATATGCTTTTGCTATAACATATTTTGATTCTTGCCACCCAATTACTAAAATTTCACTCAGTGAGTAGCTGATTCTCTTTTTTAATTCATAATACCCGTATAATACTCCAGAAATAATGGTCAAGGGCCCAAAGAAAGCAATACCATAAAGACTCTTAAAAAAGTATATTCCAAGAAAACTTCCAGTTATATGCACACATAACATTAATAATACTTTTTGGAAATTAATCTTTGGTAAATGTAGCATGTCTAGTGCTACACCATTGAACCGGTCGATAGGGAATAAGAGGGAGAAAAAAACCATGATTCTTAGAATATTGGCTGCTTCAGAGCCAACATATTTTTCGCCCCCAATAATATAAACTGCTAAATCTGCAAAAACAATCACTCCTAAAACAATAGGGATAATAGCAAACGTTAGAAGCCCTGCATATTTTTTAAATATGTAGACAAATTGATTTTTATCATTTTTATTGAGTGCTGTAGCCATAGAAGACATACCTGTTCCTAAAGAACTCCCTAAGGGTATTTCAATAATGGTCATTAGTCTTCCTGGTAAATTATAAACTGCTAATGCGGTTGGACCCAAAAAAAACGTGATTACAAATGTGGTACTAATTCTAAAAAATAAAACACTTGTACTAGTTGATACAGTATATTTTCCAAAATGATATAATTCTAATAATGTCTTTTTATTGCAGTAAAAGATTGTTTTTAAATTAAATGATTTAAAAAATAAGCAAACAACTCCTGTTAAACAATTGGTTACAATGTTTAAAATAAGCATATTAGTTAGCGTCATCTTGTTTAAATATATCAAGCACAAAATGATTAATAACATTGATAAGTTGTTCACCAGTCTTAGCCAAAGAATTTTTTTATAGTTTTCTTCAGCCATCAAAATCCAAATGGGAACTGTAAATGGCAGTGAACTAATGAAGGTGATACCAAGCCATTTGGCAACCACTATTAGTTGATCATTATTAATTACAGAACTAAATGCATACAATACTCCACTGATAACCACAACTATCAGTGTGATAATTATTGCAATAAGCCATACTGAACCTAAAACAGCTTCCGCTCTTTTTTTTTCTGCCCCTGCGTAGAATTTGATTGTTGCTGTATTTAAAAATCCTGTCCTGAAAGCATCAACTAATCCTTGTATGCTTAGAAAAAAAAACCATGTTCCAGCATCTGTTTTTGAAAAAGATCGGAATAGAAGAGACATGATAATTACACTAAAAATGGATATTATCATATTCACTGATAATGCCAAAAAGTTCTTATTCTTTATAATCTTTAATTTACTTATCATTTCCTCTTTGATAATTTTTTCTTTAATCTACTGACCAATAATTCATTTAGTAGGCTTTTAAAAATTAATTTTGATAACCTTAGATCATAAAGAGGTAAAAATCTCCAATAGCCTTTTATATTTAGCAACCATCTAAAAAATCCCTTTAGATCATTCTGCCAATAGACTCTTTTTAAGTCTTTGTAAAAAAGACCTATTTCTATATTCTCTTTAAATAAATTTGAATCAGGATTAGCCAATGCTTCATTTTCAACAAGGTTTTTTATTGTGGTGATAAAATTATTATTTGATAAGTATTGACTATAAGCTAACCATGAATTTGTGCGTAAATCCATTTCAATTAAATAATACCTATTTTCTTTATTATTATAGATGTAGTTGATATTGGCAAATCCATTTGCTCCTGCTTTTTTTCCTAAATCAATTAAGTGCGATTTTATTTCTGGGTTGCTGTAATAAGTTCTTCTCGTATTATAAGTAAATCTATTTTCTGCATAATTTAAAACTTTAGCACAAAAGTAGGCTTGGAGTTCTCCTTTATAATAAAAAGCATCAATTCTAATCTCTTCTCCCTCAATAAATTCTTGAAATAAGATTGGTTGTGTTGGTGCAGTCTCCTTTATTAATTCTTTTACTTCTAAGGGAGTAGCAAGAATACGCATATCTGTACCTCCCCAACTAAATTCATTTTTATTTAAAATAGGAAATCTTAAATTTTTGAGGATATGCTCTATGTCAGTTTCTGAATGATAAATGGCGTAACGCGGCGTTTCAATATCTTTTTCAATACAAAAATCGGAGAATCCAATTTTTGAGCTTAGCATCTTTTTATTCTCCATTTTTAAAAGAGGCATAACTTTTGCAAAAAGTTTTTCGTCTACAATTCTTTCACTTAATCCTTTTAATATCGGTTCATCTGTTAATACAATAAAACTGTACTGTTCTGTATTAATTAGGACTAGTAATTTTTCAATAAATAAGTTACTATTCAATGGTGCTTCTATCCACTTATCGTGAAATCTGTTGGCTTGAAGCCAACCCCCTTTTCTACAGTATACATCTACTACCGAACCAGCCTTTTTAAATATATAAGGCACTTCTGCACAACTATCCCAATTATCAAGACTTATAATTAATACTTTCTTCATGCTGCATTAATATATTTATTGGATAATGGGTATCAGAAAGTAATTATTACGCATAAGAAAGTTGCGGTTTAATTGTGCAAGCGATCTTTAGTAGCTAATTGCTTTACAATTTAATATTTTTTCCCTTTACTAACATTAGTTGTATCGGTTTTAATAATTCGGGCTAAATCTAAATCGAAAGAATTAATCGCTTATAAAATTCCGCAAGAGTAATTTTGTTTGAATGCTTAAAATTTGATATCAATTACTAGCTAATATTATTGTTTTGATTTGAATTTAATTAAATTCGGTTGATGAATACAAAATCTAAATCGATTTTACTCATAGGTTATGATTCAAATATAGCTTTAGGGGTATTGGCTTGTCTTCGGAAAGAAGGCTATTATTTCTATCTATTATCGCATAATCATAAAAATGCAGCCAAGTGTTCTAGATATATAAAAAAAACATTTTATTATAATGCGGAAAATGATTCACTGAAAGACAAAATAATTTCAATAGTAAAGCAGTATAATATTGATTTTATTATGCCCTATGATGAGTTGGAAATTAGGGAAGTTAAGATTCATCAAAACGAACTAGCTAAATATGCTCCATCTGTATTAGCAACAGAAACTGAATTCTTTGATATTGGGATTCATAAATTAAATCTGGCTAAATTTTTAACTGAAAGAAATATTCCTTGCCCTCCATTTGCAACGTTAAATAATCTAGAAGAGCAAGAGCGTTTAATTAATCAAGTTGGCTTTCCATTGTTATTGAAGCCAGTAAGAATGGCTAGTGGAAGAATGATTCAGAAAGTATATGATCAACAATCGCTTAATAACATTATAGAAGCAAATCGAGATAATCTTTCTAATTTTCTCTTGCAACCATTTATAATAGGTAATGACGTCACTTGTAATGTAATCTGTAAGAACGGCGAAATTATTTGTTACACTATACAGGAATCTCCGGTAAAAACTGGATCAAACTTTAGTAGTAACGATACGCTCTGCTATCACCAAGACAAAGCAGTCATTTCCATTGTTTCAAGTATGATGAAGGCCTTAGAATGGAACGGAGTTGCCTGTATTGATATGAGAAGAAATGCGACAACTAAAGAGGTTTATATATTAGAAATTAATGGACGTTTTTGGGCTTCAGTACTTCCTTCTTTTGTAAAAGCTGGGGTAAATTTCCCTTTGGTTTTACTCAAGCTATCCCTGGGAGAAAAATTTGAAATACCTAAGCTTAAATCTGCCATACAGGTTTCATTTAAAGAATATATACACTCATTATTGACTTTTGGAAAATTAAAATTCAGTGATACTAAGTACAAAAGTTATTTATTAGATCCAATTGCCCGATTTATGCAAATGGCAAGTGCTCTATTCTAGAAAATGATGCTACTAGTATTTCCATTTTCATCAAATGACGAATTTATACAATAAACTTCGTTAGAATATATCCTAACTTTAATCAAAAGGAAAAGGATGAGTGATATTAATTTTAAGAGTGATTTAGAGCAAGACTTTATGTTGCTTTTTGAAAACGTTGCTCAGGGAGTTATTTACTTAGATCAAGATGGAAAAATAACCGATGCAAATCCAGCTGCAGAAAACCTTTTAGGATCTTCTATTGAGCAGATGAAAGGGGTAGATATGTTAAACTCAAGTTGGATTGCCATCAAACCAAATCAAACTAAATTTCCAAATGAAGAATTTCCTGGATTTATTGCATTGCAAACAGGTCAACCTGTTTTTAATGTAGTGATGGGTGTTATGCATGCAGTCAAAAAAAAATATATTTGGATTTTGGTAAGTGCAGTTCCTGAATTTAAGAATAATGAAACTAAGCCATATCGGGTATTCATTTCTTTTACAGATATTTCTGATCAAATTGAGCTTGAAAACAAGCTAAGACAGCGAAATAAATTATTGCATCTAATATCCACTATATCCCAACGGTTCATCAATATTCCTCTAGAAAATCTTAACGATGAAATAAATCAAGCAATTAAAGAATTAGGCGAATTTGCAAAAGCAGATCGATTGGTAATCTTTAATTATGATTTTGAAAAAGGAATTGCTAATTATGAATATGAATGGTGTGCCGAAGGGATTGAATCAAAGAAAGAAGTGCTTTCAATAATACCACTTGAACATTTCACTCCATGGATTGATATTTTAAAAAAAGGCGAGGTAATTAATATCCCGAATTCAAAGCAATTAGAACCTAACACTGCTATTAAAGCTTTACTAGATGCGGGTGAAGTCATTAGTTTATTAGCCCTTCCATTAATGAATGGCCAAGAATGTATTGGAGTAATAGGTTTAGAATCTGTTACCGAACCTCATTACTTTTCTAGTTTAGAGCAAGATCTTTTAGCCATTTTTGCGGAACTATTAGTAAACATTAAAAATAAATTATTCAATGAATCTAAATTAAGAGAAAGTGAAACAAAGTACAGAGAAATAACAGAAAATATGTCTGACATGGTTTGGACCATGGACTTAGATTTCAACATTACTTTTTGTAGTACTTCTATAGAAAAAATTTTTGGATACACTGCAGATGAATATCTTTTACTTGACTTTAAGCAGATCTATCCAGCAGAAACTATACAAAAAATTGAATCCCTTTTAACTGAAATTAATGAATTTAGAATTAATCAGTTAATAACGCCTAATACAACTTGGAATGTAGAGGGTAATTCATTTAAAAAAGATCGATCACAAGCTTGGTTTAGAACAGAAATAAAACCTCATTATACTGAAGAGGGCATTTTGAAAGGGTATATTGCAACCACGCGAGATGAATCTATTCGGAATAAAGCCAACGAAGAACTAGAGCGTTCAAAATATGAATTAGGAGAACGTTTAAAAGAACAAAAATGTGTTCATGCCATTTCTACCTTAAGTCAAAATGAGGATCTAAGCCCAGAAGCATATTTTAGTCAAATTACTAACTTCATTGTTGCAGGTTTTCAAGATGTTGATAAAACGAGTGTTCAAATTAATTTTGACCAAAATAATTATTATTCAACTAATTATAAGACTACTAATAAGAGTCAGCGTTTTGATATTCATGTTACCAACAGTTTAAAAGGATTTATTGAAATATTCATCCCGAATGAGTTGCAATTTCTAAAAGAGGAATTGGCTATGATGAGCACCATCATAGGAATTATAGAAAAGTATAAATTAGTAAAACAAACAAAACGAGCTATTATTGCTTCGGAAGAAAAGTTTAAAATAATTGCTAATAATACATACAATTGGGAATTTTGGGAAGCACCTGATGGGAACTTTATTTATCACTCTCCTTCTTGTGAAAGAGTAACTGGTTATTCTGCAGAGGAATTGATTAATGATGAACATATTTTACAAAAATTAATTCATCCTGACGATTATAATACTTATGTTCAACATAGAACTCAAGTAACTAAAGACCGGCATTCTGAGAAAATTACATTTAGAATAATTAATAAAAACGGGGAGACTAGAATAATTGAACATGTATGCCAACCAATAATCAAAGAAAATGGTGAATTTCTAGGTTCGCGAGGAACTAATTTAGATATTACTGAAAATAAACTAGCAGAAGCTGCTCTGTTAGAGAGCAAAGAAATTTATCAAAGTCTAGTTGAAAGTTCTGATGCAGCTATTATTATGTTAGATGTTGATGGAAAGTTTTTATATGTAAATGAAATTGCTGCAAAGACATTTGGTAAAACGCCCGCTGAATTTTTAGATCAAGATTTCACCATCAATGATTTAGCTACACCTGAAGGTGCTAGTCAGAATATGGCTGATATTGAACAAGTTTTTTTTAGTAAAAAGGGGATTGTTAAGGAATCTACTAGATTAATTAATGGGCAGGCTATTTGGTTTAGAAGCAGTATTCAACCTGTTAGAGATTCTAAAGGAATAGTATATGCTGTTTTAGTGAACGCCACTAATATTACTGAACAAAAAATAGCAGAAGAAAAAGTACGCTTAAGTGAATTAAAATACCGAACCCTTTTTGCAGAATCTCCTGATGGATTTTTAATTCTTAAAGATGGCGTATTTATTGATTGTAATAAGTCTAGCGAATTAATCTTAGGTGGAACAAGAGACTATATAATAGGTAAAACGCCTACTGATATATCACCAGAATATCAGCCAAATGGCAGGCTTTCAGACGAATTTGCAAAAGAAGTAATAGGAAGCGCCATTACCAAAGGAAGTATTCAATTTGAGTGGACCCACTTAAAAGAAAATGGGAAACCTGTAATTGTAGATATTAAAGTTTCCTTAGTAGACGCTAATGGCGAAAAGTTACTCTTTACTACTTGGAGAGATGTAACAGCTCAAAGAGAAGCAGAAATACTTATTAAAAAGTTGCAAAGTGCTGTAGAACAAAGCCCCATTAGTATTTTTATTACTGATATTGATGGAAACATTGAATATGTAAATCCATTTACACTTACGGTAACTGGTTATTTATATGAAGAATTGATTGGTCAGAATCCAAGAATACTAAAATCTGGATTTACTAATCCAAAAGTGTATGAAGAATTATGGAAGACTATAACCAATGGTAAAGTTTGGCGTGGTGTTTTAAATAATCGACGGAAAAATGAATCACTATATTGGGAGTCTACTACTATTACACCTATAATCAATCAAGCAGGTACGGTTACTAATTTTATTGCAATTAAAGAAGACATTACTGAGCGTATTAAAATTGAACATGAGATAAAGCAGTTAAATATTAATCTCGAGAAAAAAATTGCAGAACGTACATTAGAACTTCAAAATAGCAATGAGCAATTAACTAAAGCAAAGATTGAAGCTGAGTCTGCCAATCATGCCAAGAGTGAATTCCTGTCTAGGATGAGTCACGAGTTAAGAACTCCGATGAATGCAATTTTAGGTTTTGCTCAATTATTAGAACTGGGCAACTTAGATAAAAAACAAGAAAAATCTGTACACCATATATTAAACAGTGGTACACATCTATTAAATCTAATTAATGAGGTTTTAGAGATTTCTAGAATTGAAGCAGGTAAAATTTCTATTTCAGTTGAGTCAGTTAAATTGAATAATGTATTTAAAGATGTTATTGAAACTTTAGCGCCTACTGCAGCAGTATACGGCGTAGAATTAATTAATGAACTAGAAACTGACAACGAAATCTTTATCAAAGCAGACAAACAAAGAATTAAACAAGTTTTAATCAACCTGATCAATAATGGTATAAAATACAATGGTAAAAAAGGTTGGGTTAAATTATCTGCAAATGAATTTTATTGTGATGATGAAGCTTTTATTAGAGTTGGGGTAGCCGATAATGGTCCAGGAATCGATCCTACTAAAATTACTAAATTATTTACTCCATTTGAGAGATTAGGTGCTGAAAATTCCGCAGTGGAAGGTACTGGTCTAGGCCTTTCAGTAGTAAAGCAGTACACCGCATTAATGGGAGGAACTTGTGGTGTTGAAAGTAAACAAGCAGAAGGGAGTTTATTTTGGATTGAATTACCCAAAACCCAATCTGTACTTGAAACACTTAATGTAGATGAAGTGCTCAAATCGGATAATGTAGAATCTATAAGTAATCAGGCCTTAGTTCTATACATAGAGGATAATAGTTCTAATATTGATTTGGTGACTCAGATTTTATTAGCCATGAGACCCAATATAAAGTTAGTCACTTCGGTGTATGGTAAGCAAACAATTGATTTGGCTAAAAAGCATAGACCCAATTTGATTCTTTTAGATTTAAACTTACCCGATATACACGGATCAGCAGTTAATGAGTTACTAAAATCAGAAAATGAAATAAAAAATATTCCAGTAGTTGTTGTTAGTGCAGATGCAATGCCTGCTCAAATCGACAGTTTATTAGCAGCAGGAGTAAAACAGTACTTAACCAAACCTTTTGATGTTACGCAATTCTTACAAGTGATAGATAAATACACGACTATTTAGCCAAGCAAAGAAGGCATATTGATTAGTTTAGACTTTTTTGTATAACGATTATCTGGTGCATAAATGTATAATAATGAAGCACCCTTGATAGTATGTATAATTTCCTTTACTTGATTTTGTGGAACAGCAGGACAACCTAAACTACGACCAATATATCCTTGTTTTTTTATTAATTGCTCATTTACGTAATCTGCTCCATGCATTACAATTGCTCTTTGCTTTGCGTTATCGTTAATGCCAGATTCTATTCCTGATAATTGCAAAGACATTCCATGTTTACCGCGATAAATTTCTCCAGTAATATAAAAGCCTAAACTGCTTTGATAAGATTCGTTTTTGTTAGAAAAAGTCTTTGCAAATAAAGTACCTGAATTACGACCATGGGCAACCAATGTTTGTAACACTGGTTCCATTTTTTCCATATCAATGATAAATAATCTTTTTTCTGAACTTGGTTTACTGAAATCTGCAATAGTTAAATAACGTTGGTTAATTAATTGGCCACTTGTTTTTAATTTTTCATAAACCTCAATTGCATATTGAACAGCTAATTTATTGATGCTACATTTTTCTGATAATAAAGAAACTTTTAGAATCAAGCTAGTAATTGGGCTTGTTGTTTTTTTATTAAATGCTTGTGAAGAAGAACTTATTACAATTAAAAGAATAAGAAATGCTTTTTTCATAGTGGGGGGGGGTACTATTTGTTATATTAATCAGCATAAAAAATGCCGAGTTGCAAAATTAACCAGTTATGGCTTAAACAGCCCCCTTAAACTGTTAAAATGACTATTTATATATTGGCTTGAGCACTTTTGGCAGAAATTTCCCGAACTGTTTTATCTATTTCATTAGCAGAAGTCACTACTATATCCATTATTTCTTCTTGGGTAACTCCAGCATCATCCTTTATTTCTAATAGAGAAATAGCGCCCATCATTCTAGCCAATGGGGCTCTTACTACATGCGATTGTATCCAAGAAATTTCTCTTAATGCCTTATTTTGTAATTCAATTGCTGCAATATTTTTTTCTAATTCAATAGTTCTTTCTTTAACTTTTTCCTCAAGAATGGCGTTTTGATTAGTTAATTGCGACATCAGAAAAACGGTATATAATAAATTTCGAATTCTAAGATCTACTTCTGTTAAATCAAAAGGCTTGGTTAAAAAATCACTAGCACCACCTGATAAAGCTTTCTTTTTAGATTCGGGAGTGATATCTGCGGTTAATACTAGTATTCGCATTAGAGAAAAATCGGCACTTTCCTTTTTTAAGGCCTCCATGATATCAAAGCCAGAAACTTGCGGCATCATCAAGTCTAATAGAATCAATGCTGGTTTAAATTCTCTAATGGTATTAAGGGCCTGAGTAGAATCACTAATCGATTTCACATTGCTATAACCCTTCATCATCAGTAAGTTCTCTAATACTTCAATATTGGCTAAAGTATCATCTACAATAAGTATTTTGGCGTCTTTTAAATCTTCTCTCATAATAGTTATTTTATGACTTCATCAATAGCTTCTAAAAATGATTTTATTTCAATGGGTTT
Organism: Sediminibacterium sp.; assembly: GCF_051860225.1. GTDB lineage: Bacteria > Bacteroidota > Bacteroidia > Chitinophagales > Chitinophagaceae > Sediminibacterium. The sequence goes on along the minus strand of NZ_JBHYEI010000001.1, from coordinate 566,524 downwards.
TGTTAAATAGCTTCTAGCACCAATTGCTTTTAAATTACTAATTTGGTTCGGCATTGCATCAGCACTGATAACTATTACAGGAATATGCTTTGTTGTTTCATTTGCTTTTAATTCTATCAAAATATCTTTCCCGTGTTTGTCGGGTAAGTTAAGATCGAGCAGAATTAAACTAGGCTTGGTTTCAATTACTTTTTCAAAAGCGCCATTACCATGCATATGAATAATTAAATTGATTCCCTTTCTCTTGGTCTCTATAATTTCTTGTACTAGTTCAATATTAGGCATATTGTCCTCTATATATAGGACAGTACCACTTTGATTATGTATACCAGCATGTCGACTAAGTGAAGCTTCCTTTTGAATTAAATCCAATTGATTTTCGCATTGATGAAGTTCAATCCAAAAAGTACTTCCTTCCCCGGGAATACTTTTAACTCCAACCGTACCACCCATTAAGTCAATCAATTGCTTTACAACTGCTAGCCCTAAGCCAGTACCTTCTACATTGCTTTTTTCAGCACCAATACGTTCAAATGGAATAAAAATTCTTTCTAAATCCTTTTCATCAATACCCCACCCATTATCAGCGACTGCTATTCTAATTGGGGTGTACCCGTTTTCTATAAAAGGTTTGATCTCTACACTGATATTTACTTCACCACCTTCATTATTGTATTTAATGGCGTTGTTAATCAAATTAATTAGTACCTGCTTTAGCCTTTGTCTATCAGCCCTTACATAAGTTGGAACAGTATTGTTTAATTCACAGATTAAATTAATTCCTTTTTGATTTGCCGAAAATTGTAAACTATCAGTTATTTCTCTAATTACATCATATACTTCAATTGGCTCAACTGATATGCTTATTCTGCCAGACTCAATTCTTGATATGTCTAATACTTCATTGATTAAGTTCAATAAATGCTTTCCGCTATCTAATATATGTTGTACTCCTTTTTCTTGAACTGGAGTTAATTCACTCATTTGCAATAATTGTCCAAATCCAAGAATGGAATTCATGGGTGTCCTTAACTCATGACTCATTTTAGATAAGAAATCAATTTTGGCTTGATTGGCTTTTTGTGCTTCTTGGTTAGCATTAATTAAAGAAAGATTTGCATTTTCAATATCAATTGTCCGTTCTTTAATTTTTTCTTCTAAATGCATATTCAAGTCTTTTAATTCGTCTTGAATTCTTTTGCGTTCAGTTATGTCTTCTTTAATTGCAATATAATGTGTAATTTCTCCAGCTTCATTTAATATAGGTCCAATGGTCGCTTGTTCCCAATAAAGTGTTCCGTCTTTTTTTCTATTATGAAAAACGCCTTTCCACTCCTTACCCTGAGTAATATTCCCCCATAAATGTTGATACTCTTCTAAACTAGTTTCTCCAGACTTTAAAACTTTGGGATTTTTTCCCAATAACTCTTCTTGCGTATATCCGGTAGTTTGCAAGCTATATGGATTGGCATATTCTATATTACCTTCTAAATTAGTAATAACAACGGTTAGGGGGATCTGTTCCACCGCTCTAGACAACTTCCTTACTTGTTCTTCAGCTAATCTTTTTTCTGTAATGTCAATGCCCATGCACTGCATTTCAGTGGGGTTCCCATTTGAATCTGTTAAACAAACAAAATCCCAAAGCGTTGTTTTTATTCCACCATTTTTAGCAGGTTTGTCTAATTCAACTTGGTGAACAGATCCAGGATTTAGCATACAAGCCATCACCACTTCTTTTGTTCTTTGGTGATGATATGTACAAATAGATTTTAAAGAATCCCCTTTTGCAATTCCTTCATCCGTATACATCCAGCCAAATTCTCTTTCAAATGTTTTATTCCAATAAGTATGCCTACCTAAAAGATCAGTTCGTAAAACAAAATTAGTTTCACTACTTACAATTTTTTGTAGTCTTTCTTCGCTTTCTTCTAATTCAATTAAAGCCTTTTTTTCATTAGTAATATCTCTAGTAATGCCTAGAACACCAGTGATAATATTTTCTGAATTCCAGCTGGGTTTAATTAAAGAATTGAACCAAAATGCTTGCCCATTTTTTTTAATTGCCTGTCCCTCTAATTGCCAAATATCTTGAGTAGATAAAGTTCCTTCTTTCAGTTTTGACTTAAACTCACGAATAATCTTTATATATTTTTCTATTGTCTCTTCAGAATATTTATCATTCAGTGAACCAGAAATAAATTCTTCAGGCTCATAACCAAAAATTTTTTCAATGGATGGGCTGCAATAATTTAGATTAAAGTTGATATCTGTTGTCCAGATCAGGTCGGCAATATTTTCTGTAATCTCTCGGTACTTTCTTTCGCTTTCTTTAATCTGTTTATTGTAGGATTGCCTTACTTGCATATTCACCAATGTTTCTGCAAATACAGCTAATAAATTTTGTTCTTGACTGGTGAAAAAATGCTTCTTTTTAACAGCGTCTAAGCCAACAAAACCTAAACACTTATTTCCCTGCATGATGGGAACGGTTAAACAACTCTGGATACTTTGCGCCTCTAAACCGTTTTTAAGAACAGTGTTGTCAGGTAATGAGCTTACATCTGGTATATGAACCGATAAACCTTTAGCATGTTGCTCAACCCATTCACCTGCAATTTCAAAAGGGATAAGTTGTAAGTCATTAATATGTGCAACAATTCCTTCATTACACCATTCATAGGTATTACTCATGAATTGATGCTCAAAATCATATTCAAAAATATATACTCGATCAGATTCCGTAAACCTTCCAATTTCTTCCAATGATTCATGAATAGCCTTAGTGGGATCATCATGTAAATCGCCTAAATAAGTTTTGGCAGTCTTCATCATTAAGCTTTGTAGCTTATTTTGAAAACGCAATTTTTTTTCAATTGAAATTTGAGAACTAATATTAGTAATGGTAGATAAAATTCTTTCTAAGGTTATCCCATCCGCCGCAAATTCTGGTTCTGCTTCAAATAAAATCCAAGTTGTATGACGCGTTTTTTTATTGTGAACTCCAGCAATAATATCATTTACTGGTTTTTTTGTGTTTTTTACAATTTCAATTGGATTTTTATCAGTCGGTATTAGATTACCATCGTAGTCAATTAATTCAAAGCCATGATCGGGTGAGCCTATATATCTAAATTTTTCAATGGTAAGTCCAAAAATTCTATCAGCAGCTTGATTGGAATAAATTGGTTTTCCAGAAGCATCAAAGTAAACGATGCCAATATTTATTTTATTTATTAATGTTTCATTAATATAAGCCCTTACATCCATAAATAGTATGTTTACTTGCTAATGGATGAAGTTAATAAATATCCCTTTACTATTGATTTGTTAATCTTGTTTAAAACAACATTGACTATTATTTGTAATTAACTATTGGCAATTGAAAGACTGTATCTTTGAAAATCTATTATGCTTTATAAAATATTGACAGTTGCCGGCCTTGCCACATTTGAAATTTACGCTGCAATTCCTGCTGGATTTGCTTTTGGCATTTCTGCTTGGATGATTTTTTTTACAACAGTTGTAGGTGGCTTAGCTGGTGTATTTATTGCAGCTTTTTTAGGCAAACATATTCAACAGTATCTCAGCAGATTTAGAAAACCGAAACCTAAAAAGGAAAACAAAAACGCCCTGATTTTTAAAATCTGGGAGAAATACGGAGTAATTGGCTTAGGTTTTTTTGGAACACTTACCGTGGGAGCACCTGTTAGTATTGGTGTTGGAACAGGTTTAAATGTTTCTATTCAAAAATTAATCATTTGGTGCTGCGCAGGAGTAGTGACACGTTGTGCTTTGTTTACCGCACTTGGGCATTTTGGTATGAAACTCATAAATTAGTTGAATGAAAGAGCCAATCAAGAACATCATATTTGATTTAGGAGGTGTTTTTTTAAATATTGATTTCCAGCTTACCAACCAAGCATTTATTCAATTAGGTGTACCTCATTTTAATGAAATGTTTACCCAACATTTTTCTAATCCATTATTTGAATTGTTAGAAACCGGTAAAATTGGCGAAGCTGAATTCTATGACTTGTTTAGACAAGAATCAAAAACCAACCTATCTAACGAGCAAATAAAATCAGCTTGGAATGCTTTATTGTTAGACTTTCCTAAAGAAAGGATTGATTGGCTCGAAAAGATTTCGAAAAAGTATCGCATTTTTCTTTTTTCAAATACTAATCAAATTCATCACGATTATTTCATACAAGATTTTGCCACTCAATTTGAAGGGAAAAATTTCGATGCTTATTTTGAAAAAGCCTATTATTCGCAGTTTTTAGGGCTTCGAAAGCCTTATCCTGAATCTTTTCAGGCAATTTTAGACGAGCAAGGCCTTCAAGCTAGCGAAACCTTATTTATAGATGATACCATCAAGAATGTAGAAGCGGCTGAATCATTGGGTTTGCAAACTGTTCATCTAAAACATCCATTTACTGTTTTAGATTTAGCGCTCTAAGAGCCAACTTATTTAACTTCTTCAAAATCTAAATAATCGTCCTTTTTCACAGTAGTTGCTGCGGTTTGTTTTTGCTGCGGCTGTTCTTGTTGACGAGCATATTGCTGTTGCTGAAAAGCCTGTTGCTGTTGCATTTCAGACATTTTTTGCTTGATTTGACTGGCTGTTCTGGAAACAGGTATAACGAGTCCAAAAATGAATCGGTACAATAGGTAAATGGCTAAGGCCCAAAGTAATACTTTAAACATAAGAGCATAAAAGTAGGAATTAACCTATTATAGGGCTGTTAAAACACGCCGAAATCGGAAGAACGGTAAAAATTTGGATTATAGGGTCTTATTATCGTATATTTGCATCAAGCTAAGAATCAACAGAAGGGAACGACTATCGTTCCCTTCTCCTTTTTTACCATGGCAACAGACAACAATATTAACCTAGTCGAGCAATTTTTGCAGACCATGTTGGCAGAAGAGCCAATGTATTTTTTGGTTTCTGTAAAAATTAAACCTACCAATAATATCAAAGTGTTTTTGGATGGGGATAGTGGCTTACCTATTGAGAAATGCGTTTATTTTAACCGTAAACTCTATAAAATGATAGAGGAGGCTGGAATTTATCCTGAAGGAGAATTTTCTTTAGAAGTTTCTTCACCAGGTATAGATGAGCCGCTTAAACTAATTAGACAATACCAAAAAAATATTGGTAGGACCATTCAAGTGGTTTTCACCGACGATACAACAAAAGAAGGAATACTTGAAACAGTAGCAGAAGCCGATATTATGATACAATGTACCAGCGGTAAAGGCAAAAAAGCAGTTACAGAGCAAGTACTTATCCCTTTTTCAAATATTAAATCAACAACTGTACAAATTAAATTTTAGCAGAATAAAACAACAGCGTTATGGCCAGTATCAACCTAATTGAGGCGTTTCAGGAGTTTAAAGACGCAGAAAATATTGATCGTCCCACTATGATGAAAGTGGTAGAAGACGTATTCAAAACCTTACTACGCAAGAAGTTTGGCGCAGACGATAATTTTGATGTTATCGTAAATGCCGAAAAAGGTGACCTTGAAATTATCCGCCGCCGTATGATTGTAGAAGATGGAGAAGTGAATGATCCTTTAGCGGAAATTGCTTATTCTGAAGCTGCTAAAATTGAACCAGACTTTGAAGTAGGCGAAGAGTTGTATGAAGAAGTAGATATTCTTGATTTTGGACGCAGAGCCATATTAGCTGCTAAACAAACACTAGCAAGTCGTATCAGCGATTTGAAAAAGAATGTGTTGGTTAAAAAATATGGTGATAGAGTAGGTGACATTATCAGCGCTGAAGTATACCAGGTTTGGAAGAAGGAAGTGTTGTTACTAGATGAAGAAGGCAATGAGTTGATTTTACCAAAGTCTGAACAAATCCCACAAGATTACTTTAAAAAAGGGGAGAATATCCGTGCAGTAGTGGCTCGTGTAGATATGAAAAATAATACACCTGTTATTATTTTATCAAGGACCAGCCCTATGTTCTTGGCTAAATTATTAGAGATAGAAGTTCCTGAAATTTTTGATGGTTTAATTGCCATTAAGAAAATTGTTCGTGAACCAGGAGATCGCGCCAAAGTAGCCGTTGAGTCTTACGATGATCGTATTGATCCAGTAGGTGCTTGTGTGGGTATGAAGGGAAGCCGTATTCACGGAATTGTTCGTGAATTGAAGAATGAAAATATAGACGTAATCAATTTTACCACCAATATTCAATTGTTAATTCAACGTTCATTAACGCCTGCGAAAATCAGCTACATGGACTTAGACAATGATAAAAAACAGGCCAATGTTTACTTAAAAGCCGACCAAGTGTCTTTAGCAATTGGCAGAAGAGGGGTGAATATTAAATTAGCCTGTGAAATAACTGGCTATGAAATTGATGTTTATCGCGAAGATGAAGAGATTTCAGATGAATTTGATATTGATTTAGACGAATTTAGCGATGAAATTGAAACCTGGATTATTGATGAATTTAAGAAGATTGGATGTGATACAGGACGTAGTATTTTAAAACTAACTGTGGATGAATTGGAGCGTAGAACCGATTTAGAGCGTGAAACAATTGAAGAAGTTAGAAAAGTACTACAAGAAGAATTTGATAGAGAAGAATAAGCAGCCAATAACCACGTATATTTGTCAAGTATGCGTGGCTTAGTTGTAACGCATATTAGGACCCAAAAACAAAGAATGTCAGAACTGAAATTACCGAGACTGTTAGCAGCCGCCAAAGAATTTAATATTGGTCAGGATACCCTGATCGAATTCTTGGTGAAGAAAGGATTTAACAGAGATGACCTGAAGCCCACTGCAAAGCTTCAGGAAGACCATTACCGTGCCCTTCAGGCAGAGTTCCAAGGCGATAAAGTTGCTAAGAACAAAGCTGATCAAGTAGAAATACCAAAAGGTAGCCAGAGTGAGGCAAAGAAGAAGAAAGACGAAGAGGAAATCACTTTTAGAAAAGAAGAGAAAAAACCTGCTGAGCCTGTTGCCGACAAAAAACCAGTTACAGAAGTTGCTCCTATTGTGGAAGCTGCTCCTATTGTGGAACCTGCACCTGTACAAGAGCCAATTGTTGAAGTAACTCCTCCTCCAGTTGTGGTGGAGCCTGCTGCTAAAGCACCTGTAGAAGCCGCCCCTTTTGTGGAACCTTCACCTGTGCAAGAACCAATTGTTGAAGTAACTCCTCCTCCAGTTGTGGTGGAGCCTGCTGCTAAAGCACCTGAAATAACCAAAACTGAAGTAGCTCCTATTGAAGGACCTAAAGTGATTCATAAAATTGATCTTTCTACCATTGATTCTTCTACCCGTCCTAAAAAGACGGTTAAAAAAGCGGAACCAATTCCAGAAAAGAAAGTAGAAGCTCCTAGGCCTGCAGCAAAGCATACGCCTAATCCAATTCCTGCAAAACCAGCACCAGTAGCACCTGCAGCGGTTGTTGCTCCTGCAACACCTCCTCCACCTCCAGTGGTTGATGCTCCCCCTACTATTGAAAATATTCGTGCAGAAAAATTGGAAGGGCCTAAAATTTTAGGTAAAATCGAATTGCCTGTTAATAGCGATACCCGTCCTAAACCAATGGGTAGAGACGAAAAACGCAAACGCAAACGTATTCCTGTAGATAAAAAGGGTGAACCTAATAATGCCCCTGCACCTAAAGATGCAGAAGGTAGACCATTAACCGGCCCTAATCGTCCTATTGTACCTGCAAGAAATAATAACCCCAATGCCGGAAATGGCGGCGGTGGAGGTGGATTTAATAGAGGCGGCGGTGGCCAAGGTGGTTTTAACAGAGGCGGCCAAGGCGGTGGAAACAGAGGCAGAAATGATCGCAATGCTCCTAGGGTTGAAGATAAAGAAATTGACCAAAAAGCAATTCAGGAAAAAATCCGTGAAACCCAAGCTAAGCTTGCAGGAACGGGTGGTAGAGGTAAGAGCCTGAAAGCAAAATATAGAAGAGCTAAGCGTGATGAAGCGGCCGAGTCTAATGGTGATGAAATGATGGAAGACAACAAACTACAGGTAACTGAGTTTGTAACAGTGAGTGAGTTAGCCAATTTAATGGATGTGAGCTTTGCCGATGTAATTGGCAAGTGTATGAACTTGGGAATCATGGTGTCTATCAACCAACGCTTAGATGCGGAAGTGATTGAATTAGTTGCATCTGAATTTGGTTTTGAAGTAGAATTTATTGGTTTAGAAGATGCCGATGATTTAGATATAGATGATGATGAAGATGATGAAGCGGAAAAAACCGAACGTCCTCCAATTGTTACCATTATGGGTCACGTTGACCATGGTAAAACTTCTTTACTAGATTATATCAGAAATGCAAACGTTGTTGCGGGTGAAGCCGGTGGTATTACCCAGCATATAGGTGCATATGAAGTTACTTTACCGAATGGCAAAGCCATTACTTTCTTAGATACGCCTGGTCACGAAGCCTTTACGGCAATGCGTGCGCGTGGTGCTAAAGTAACGGATATATCTATCATAGTAGTTGCAGCGGATGATGCGGTGATGCCTCAAACAAGAGAAGCAATCAGCCACTCTCAAGCAGCTTCTGTTCCGATGATTTTTGCGGTGAATAAGATTGACAAAGACGGCGCCAATCCTCAAAAGATTTATGAGCAATTGTCTCAAATGAATATTCTAGTAGAAGCTTGGGGTGGTAAATTCCAAAACCAAGAATTATCTGCTAAACAAGGATTGAATGTAGATTTATTGTTAGAAAAAGTATTATTAGAAGCAGAATTATTAGACCTTAAAGCGAATCCTAACAGAGAAGCAACTGGTACTATAATTGAAGCTTCTTTAGATAAGGGTAGAGGTTATGTAGCTACTATATTGGTACAAAATGGTACCCTACGTCAAGGAGACTTGATTGTATCAGGACAACATTATGGTAGAGTGAAAGCCATGTTCAATGAACGTAATCAGCGAATCGAAACTGCACCTCCATCTACTCCTGTAGTAATTTTAGGATTGAATGGTGCACCTCAAGCAGGTGAAAAGTTCAAGGTATTTGAAGACGAAGCAGAAGCAAAAGAAGTGGCTACTAAGCGTGCTCAAATTTCTAGAGAGCAAGGATTACGCGCTCGTAAGCATATTACTTTAGATGAAATTGGTCGTCGTTTGGCACTGGGTAACTTTAAGGAATTAAATATCATCATCAAAGGTGATGTGGATGGTTCTGTAGAAGCCTTAAGTGACTCTTTACAAAAATTAAGTACAGCTGAAATTGCAGTAAGAGTAGTGTTGAAAGGAGTTGGTCAAATTTCAGAAAGTGATGTGTTATTGGCAACCGCTTCTGATGCCATCATCATTGGATTTAACGTTCGTCCTTCTATGCAGGCCAATAAATTAGCTGATACAGAAGGTGTACAGATTAAGTTGTACTCCATTATCTACCAGGCTATTGACGAAATCAAGAGCGCGATGGAAGGTATGTTGGAACCTAAGATTCAGGAGAAGATTACTGCTAACGTAGAAGTTAGAGAAGTCTATAAATTTGATAAAGCTACTGTTGCTGGATGTTATGTATTAGAAGGTAAAATTGCTAGAAACAGTAAGATCAGAATTATCCGTGATGGTATTGTTGAATATCCGAAAGGAGAAGGACAAGCTGCTGAATTGGGTAGTTTGAAACGCTTTAAAGATGATGTAAAAGACGTTTCTACCAATATGGAGTGTGGATTAACCATCAAAAACTTCAACGATCTTAAAGTAGGTGACATTGTTGAGGCATTTGAAGAAGAAGAAGTGAAGCGTACTTTATAATAAATTGACCTTTTTAAAGCCTCAAACCCCGTGTTTGGGGCTTTTATATTTTGTTAAAAGCAGTTAAGGGCGTGTAAAACCGCTTTTGTTTGATTATTTTTATACTATGCAAGGGATGAAAAAAGTGTTCGTATTAGGAGCTATATTGGTAGTTGGCTTGAGCAACTCAGCAATTGCACAATCTAAAAAAGTGGTTGCCGACAAAATTGTTGGACAGGTAGGGGATAAAATTATCTTACGATCTGAAATTATTAATACCATTGCGGATGCCAAGCGTCAAACGCAAGGCCAAGAAAACGTGGTATTGCCTAATGAGTGTCAGGTATTAGAAGGCCAATTGATTCGTAAAGCATTATTGCTTCAAGCTCAAAAGGATTCTTTAAAAGTAGAAGATGATGAAATTGAAGCTGAATTAGATAATCGAATTAGACAAACCATTCAGCAATATGGCTCTAAAGATATTTTAGAAGAGATAGCGGGTAAAACAGTTTACCAATTAAAAGACGATTTTAGGGAAGCATTTCGTGAGCAAAAATTAGCAGATCAAATGCAACGTAAGATTGTTGATAATATCAAAATTACCCCAACTGAGGTGAAACAGTATTTTAGTAGAACACCTACCGATAGTCTTCCATTTTATGAGAGTGAAATTGAAGTGAGTCAAATAGTGATTGTACCAAAAGCTAATAAAGATGTAGAAGAATATGTTGCAAAGCAGTTATACGATTATAAAAAACAAGCGGAAGCGCAGGGGCCAAAAAAGTTTGAACAATTGGCAAAGAATTATTCGGAAGACCCATCTGTAAAGGAAAATGGGGGGCAATTTACGCTTAACAGAAACGATAAATTTTGGGATCCTCCTTTCTTGGCTGGCGCTTTTAGATTAAAAGAAGGTCAAATATCTCCAGTTATCAAGGGCAAGTTTGGTTTGCATATTATCATGATGATTAGCCGTTCTGGGGATGAAGCCATTGTTAGACATATATTACGCATACCGCCGATTACCGAAGATGAAATTAAAGAAACAGTTGATAAATTAGATACTATTCGCAATCAAATTAAAGCTGGTAAGATCAATTTTGCAGAAGCAGTTAGTAAGTATTCTGATGATGAAAACAGTAAGTTTAGTGCAGGTTCATTAGTGGGAAGAGATGGGTCTACTTTTATTACTTTAGATGTTTTAGATAAGGATATGATTAAGCCAATTAGTGATATGAAACCTGGCGATATTTCTAAACCACAAGTTTTCCTAAATGAACAACGGGGGAGAAAAGAAGTTAGAATCATCTATTATAAATCAAAAAAAGAGCCCCACCGCGAAAATCTAAAAGACGATTATAATAGAATTGCACAACGTGCTTTAGAAGATAAGAAAACCAATACCCTCGAAAAGTGGTTTAAAGAGCATATCCCTACTTATTATATTCTAATTGATAATGAATTTATGAAGTGTTCTGAGTTAGCACAATGGAAACAAGCTGCTGTGAATGCTGCAGAAGTTAGAAAACAATAGTTTCTTAAAATATTGATAATCAACCATTAAGAAAAGTGAACGCTGATCTTAATGGTTTTTTTGTGCCCAATATTGAACCAAGGAAAAGTTTTTTTTGAATATACATGTACATACATGTATATTTGCATGGTGAAATTAGAACAAGCTATACAAAGCAATAAATTCAAAAACGAAATGCATAAAGCAAGTTTGAATATTTTGTATACTGCTTGGTGGTTGAAGACGCAAATGAGTAAGGAATTAAAAGAGTTTGGGTTAACACACGAGCAATACAATGTATTAAGAATATTAAAGGGTAAATATCCAGAACAGCTATGTGTAAAGGATATCAGCTGCAGAATGATTGAGAAGAGTTCTAATGTTCCAAGAATTATTGATCGATTGGTTATCAAGAAATTGGTTAAGCGTGCTGATTCTCCTACCGACAAAAGAGAAACTGTCACCACTTTAACTCAGGCTGGATTAGCGGTTCTTGCTGCATCTACAGAAAGCGTTAATCAGTTAATGGATGAAATGGTAAAAATGGAAAGTAAAGAAGCGGAACAACTGAATATACTACTGGAACGTCTTAGGGGAACTGAAGTATAATTTTTTTATCTAAATAGATGTATATACACATAAATTAACAATCATGAAAACAACATTACACAAAGCAAACACAAGAGGCCATAATAGCTTTGGCTGGTTAAACAGCTATCATAGTTTTAGTTTTGGTCACTACTATAATCCGGAAAGAATGCATTTTGGTGCATTAAGAGTGTTGAATGATGATACCGTTGCACCAGGCATGGGTTTTGGAAAACATCCTCACGATAATATGGAAATTGTTTCTATTCCATTATCTGGAGATTTACATCACAATGATAGCACTGGAAGAAATGAAATCATTCGCCAACATGATGTACAAATCATGAGTGCTGGTAGTGGCATTGCCCATAGTGAAATGAATGCGAATAAAGATCAGCAAGTAAAATTTTTGCAAATATGGGTGATGCCGAAGGAGTTAAACATTACGCCAAGGTATGAGCAAAAATCTTTCAAGCCAGCAGATAGAACCAACCAGATTTTAACGGTAGTGGCACCAGACAACAAAGATGCAGTTTGGATTAACCAAGACGCTTGGTTTTCCTTGGCCAATTTTGATGCTGGCAAAACAGCTGAATACAACCTGCGTAATAAGGCAAACGGTGTTTATGTGTTTGTAATTGGAGGAGATGCTACCATTAACGGAATTGCTTTGAATGAGCGTGATGGATTAGGCATTTCCGAAACAGACAAGCTGAATATTGTAGCAGATAGTAATACGGAGATTTTGTTGATTGAAGTTCCAATGACCATTAATGCCGATTAATATGAAAACAAGAACTATCGAAACAATTGCATACGGACAACCCATGGATATGGGCGGATTCCCTATCCGTCAAGCCCTCCCTTCATCCAAAGCGGATATGTTAGATCCTTTTTTACTCTTACATCATGCTAATATTAAAGTAGCAGAAAATGTAGACGTTAAAAATGCAGGCGTTGGTCCTCATCCGCATCGTGGTTTTTCTCCTGTTACCTTTATTTTTAAAGGCGGCGTGCATCATCGCGACAGCAGAGGAAATAGCCATATTGTGTATGAAGGCGGTACACAATGGATGAATGCGGGAATGGGCGTTATACATAGTGAAAGACCACCAGCAGATATTCACGAATTGGGAAGTGTGCAGGAATTGATTCAATTATGGATTAATACACCGGCCGCCAATAAGATGGAGGTGCCTGCCTATATTCCTGTAACAAAAGAAGACACCCCAGTAGTAATTGCTGAAGATGGACTAACCAGTATTCAAGTTGTTGCGGGCGAGCTGAATGGGGTTAAAGGAGCTATTGTTCCTGCAACACCAATTAATATGTTCACTATTCATATTAAAAAGGGAGGTTCTTATTTTATTCCTTTTGCAGTTTCACATAATGCGTTTATTTATGCTTTAGAAGGTAATATTAAAATAAATGAGCAAGATGAATTACCGGCATTTTATATGGCTTCTTTCCATAAAGATGGAGAGGGTGTTAAAATTACTGCAACAGCGGATAGTATTTTATTAATGGGAACAGGGGAACCTTTGAATGAACCAGTCGTATCACATGGACCTTTTGTAATGAATAATCAAACCCAACTATTAGAAGCTTTCAGAGACTATCAAATGGGTAAGATGGGCGTACTAATTGAAGAGTAATCAACTATTTTTTATAAAACAATCTAAAATTAAACCAACATGGCAACTTTCAAAATTGACCCAATGCACAGTGAAATCACTTTTAAAGTGAAGCACTTAATGATCACCAATGTAACAGGTAGCTTTCAACAATTTGACGCTACATTAGAAGCTGATGCCGATGATTTTAGCGATGCAAAAATTAGCTTTGAAGCTGCTATCGACAGCATTTCTACCAACAACGAACAAAGAGATACCCACCTAAAAAGTGATGATTTTTTTGCCGCTGCTACTTACCCTAAATTAAGTTTCGTATCTACCTCATTTACCCATAAATCTGGTTCTGCGTATGCACTAGTGGGTGATTTAACCATCAAAGGCAATACAAAGTCTGTTGAATTAGCAGTAGATTTTGGTGGAAGAATGACTGATTTTTATGGTCAAGACAAAGCTGGTTTTGAAATTACGGGTAAGATCAATCGCAGTGAGTTTGGTTTAACTTGGAGTGCTGTTACTGAAGCAGGTGGTGTTGTAGTAAGCGATGAAATCAAATTAAATATGGCTGTACAAATGGTAAAGCAAGCATAAATTGGCTTTACTGAACCCAATCGCCAAATAATCGTTATAAGTATATGCAAATAGAAATAATTACTGGAAGCCCTAGAAAAGACAGTGTTACGTACAGAGTTGCGTTGCATTTACAAGCTGCTTTACGCGAGCACACCGATCATATAGTTGGAATAATTGATGTAAGAGAATGGAACCTGCCTTTATTGCAAAATGTTTTTTCTTCGGTGGATCAAACCCCCGAAGCGTATAAACCGCTTGCGAAAAGAATGTTCGCCGCTAATGCATTTATTTTGGTTACTCCAGAATACAACGGCAGTTATGCTCCCGCTCTACAAAACTTGTTAGATCATTTTCCTAAACAAGCTCGAAAGGCGTTTGGTATTGTTACTGCTTCTGTTGGAGCAATGGGTGGCATGCGTGCATCTCAACAAATGTTGTTACTCGTTGCAGGGCTTTTTGGTATTGCATCTCCTAATATGCTGATTATTCCTCAGGTGGATAAAAAATTTGACGGAAACGGTCAATTGTTGGATCTGGGTTTTAAACCTGCCATCGACAATTTTACCAAAGAATTACTTTGGTTGGCAGGTAATCTTCAGCCAGAATCAGTTGCCGAGAAACGGACTGTATATAATTAATTTTTAAAAGGGTGGCGGAGTTGTAACTTCGCCATTCCTTTTTATATAGCACCATGAGCGATGAAATAAAACACGAGTGTGGCCTGGCTTACATTCGTTTACGCAAGCCCTTTTCTTATTACCTCCAAAAATATGGAACGGTAACTTACGGCTTAAACAAGCTGTATCTTTTAATGGAAAAACAGCATAACCGAGGCCAGGATGGCGCAGGTTTAGCCATGGTTAAGTTGAATGTTGAACCGGGCAACCCTTACTTGCATAGAATGCGTAGTAATGCTCCTCAACCCATTGCAGATTTGTTTTTTAAAATTGGCCAAGAAGTTCAAGAGCTAGAAAAATACCAGCCAGATATTAAACAGCACCCCGGATTAATGAAGGGGCATCTTCCGTTTTTGGGTGAGCTATTATTAGGACATCTGCGTTATGGAACACAGGGGAAAAACAATGTAGAATTTTGTCATCCTTTTATAAAAAGAAATTTAATGCCAGGTAAAAATCTTGCTTTAGCAGGGAATTTTAATCTGGTAAATACCGATGAGTTATTTGAACAAATTGGGGTGAATCCTGGCGACTTTCAAAAGCAAAGTGATTTAGCTGCCATGATGGAAGTGGTTCACCATTATCTTGTAAATGAAGATGAAGCGAATCCTAATAATGCCAATATTACCAATGTATTAAAAAACGCTACTCCCATATTTGATGGTGGGTATACTATTGGAGGTTTATTGGGTAATGGTCATAGCTTTATCATGCGTGATGCGCATGGAATTAGACCTGCCTATTATTATATTAATGATGAAGTAATTGTTGCTGCAAGTGAAAGAGCAGCCATTAGAACCACTTTTAATGTGGGTGAAAATGAAGTGCAAGAATTAATGCCTGGTACTGCTTTAATTGTAGATGATTTTGGGAACTACCAAATCAACAAAATACTAGAACCCAAAGAAAGAAGAGCCTGTTCTTTTGAACGTATTTATTTTTCTAGAGGTAGTGATGAAAAAATTTATAGAGAAAGAATTGCATTGGGTCATCATTTAAGTGAAACGGTATTAGAACGTATTGCTTATGATTTGAAAAACACCATTTTTTCTTATATACCTAACACTGCTGAAGTAGCGTTTTATGGATTGGTGAAGGGGATGGAAGAATACCTCAATAAAATTAAAGTAGAGCGCATTCTAAGTTGGGGTAATGATTTTACGCCCGATAAATTAGAAGAAATGGTGAACCGAAAAATTCGCCAAGAAAAAATTGCGATCAAAGATGTTAAGCTAAGAACTTTTATTACTGAAGATGCCAATAGAAATGAAATGGTACAACATGTGTACGATATCACTTATGGTACTGTTCGTAATAATGAAGATACTTTAGTAGTCATTGATGATAGCATTGTGAGAGGTACTACTTTAAAAGAAAGTATTATCAGAATGCTTTCTAGATTGAACCCTAAAAGAATAATTGTAGTTTCTTCTGCTCCACAAATACGTTATCCAGATTGTTATGGGATAGACATGAGTAAATTGGGCGACTTTATTGCGTTTAGAGCGGCTATTGCTTTGTTGAAAGAACGCAATATGGAAGATTTGCTCGATCAAGTTCGCGATCAAATCATTGCCCTTGAAGAAGCGGGTAATTTACATACAGAGAACGTAGTAAGACAAATTTATAAACCATTTACTACGCTTGAAATTTCCGATAAGATTGCACAGCTCATTACCCCAGAGGGAGTGAATGTGCCCGTGGAAGTCATTTATCAAACGATAGAAGACTTGCATGAGTGTTGTCCTACTAACACGGGAGATTGGTATTTCACTGGAAACTACCCAACACCGGGCGGTAACAAAGTGGTCAATAAAGCATTCTTGAATTACCTCAGTGGCAAGAATGTAAGGGGGTATTAATTAAGGAAGAATGTAATTTTCATAGGCAAAACTAACCAAGTGTGTTAGGTTCTTTACATTGAATCGTTTGTACAAAGGCTGTATTCTTTTTTCTATAGCAGATGCTGAAACACCCAGTTCATCTGCTATTTCTTTAAAAGAATAACCTTTGGCAACATATTTTAGCGCTTCTTTTTCTTTACCCGATATGGTTAAAAATTTTTGAACAGCCTTATTGATTACTTTTTCAAATTCCTCTTTGTCGGGTCCATGCACATCATAGCGCATGACCATTCCTAAATGTAGGTTCCGATTAATTCTAAATCGACCAATAATATGATTAACCATCCCATCTTCATCTACGGAGAGTATACCTATTTTAACTTCCATAGGAACCATGCTTCCATCTCGGTGAATTTTTTTTAATTCAACAGTGAAACTGTAATTTTTGATTCCTGTTTTTTTACTTAGAATAAATTCAATTGTTTTCGCATTGATCTCGTGTGCAAAAGAAACGTAACTAGCATCTGTTTGCTTAATGATTGTCTGCAGGGTTATCTCATCGTCTTTAAAACCCAATGTTTCTTCCCATCCATCTGCATAAATCAGCTTCTTTTCTTTGAAAGAATAAATATAAATGGCTTCGTCTGGAAACCGAATTAAGCTTCTTTTATATTGTTTATAAAGGCTGCTACTGGTATCTGCTGGCAAATCAGTTACGACTGATGGGTCTATTTCAGGCGTCTTATTGGATTTGTTCATACCCTAATATAGTAAAAACTGAGTAATTACACAGTTGTTGGGACTAAACTATTGAACTAAGTTTGCACTAATTAATTATCGGGGGGTAGTTAATTTTTAGGTCGCAATCCGAAAGGTCTGCGGCCTTTTTTATACCCTATAACAAATGGCGTTGATATTCATGCCAGCCCCAACAGATGCGAACATCACAATATCACCTTTTTCGAGCTGATGTTCGTTTAATTCGCCTCTATTTACTAAATCGTATAAAGTAGGTATGGTGGCTACCGAGCTATTGCCTAGTTTATGTATACTCATTGGCATGATATCTTTTGGAACTTCTTTAATTCCATAGAGTTTAAACAATGCTTTAATGAATCCCTCATCCATTTTTTCATTGGCTTGGTGCAAGAAAAACTTTTTTACTTCAGTTACTTCGACACCACTTTTTTCTAAGCAGGCTTTCATGGCAAGTGGTACATTTTTGATGGCATATTCATACACTTTTCTGCCCTTCAT
The DNA here is from genome assembly GCF_051860225.1 of Sediminibacterium sp. Lineage (GTDB taxonomy): Bacteria > Bacteroidota > Bacteroidia > Chitinophagales > Chitinophagaceae > Sediminibacterium. Next base: position 548,683 of record NZ_JBHYEI010000001.1, on the reverse strand, counting down.
TTTTATATACCTCACTGATGGATCTGCATCGGGTAGGTATGACTTACCCATTGTAATATATTTGAGTTCATCGTTACAATGACTTTGCATACTGCTGGCAATAATACCTGAATCTGTTTCTTCCCCTTCAACTGCCTCAATGATAGTAGCTCCAGCGCCATCACTAAAAATCATACTGTCTCTATCATATTGATCAATCACCCTACTAAGTGTTTCGGTTCCTATCACCAAGCACTTTTTTGCTAATCCTGCTTTAATAAATGCATCGGCTTGTGTAACCCCTAAAATCCAACCTGGACAACCAAATAATACATCGTAGGCAACACAGTTGGGATTAACTATACCTAAAGCATGTTTGATATGGGAAGCCAATGAAGGCACTGCATCCGATTGGATGGTATTTTTTAAAACGTTCCCGAAATTATGTGCTACAATAATTTGATCGATGGTTTCATGGTCTATACCTGCGTCTTCAATAGCGTGTTTTGCAGCGATGGCACCCATATCACAAGCAGTGAATTCATTGCCTGCATAACGGCGTTCTTCAATTCCTGTGATATCTTTAAATTTTTCTACGATTTCCGACGATGCGGTAGCTATTTTAACATGATCCTCCCCATAAAAATCTTGCGTCGCAAAATCTTTATTGGTTTTAATATGTGGAGGAATATAACTTCCTGTTCCTGTAATAACTGTTCGTATGGCCATCTTTCCCTATTTATAAGTATTGGTCGCCTTTATTGCGTTTTACCTCAGCAACATATTCTTTAATGGCTTGTTCTTTTTCTTTTTTACAAATCATTAAAACATCAGGCGTATCAACTACAATAAAGTCGTCTAATCCTTGTAAGAGTAATAGCTTTTCTTTTGGTGCAGAAACCATGCACTTAGTAGCATCTATTACAATCACATTTTCTGATGCAACTGCATTGCCTAAGTAATCTTTTTCTAAATTATCATAAGCGCTATTCCAAGTGCCTAAATCGCTCCATCCAAATGATGATGGAATAACATACACATTATCTGCTTTTTCCATGATAGCAAAGTCTATGGAAACATTGGTACAAAGCGGATAAATTCTATTGATTGCTTCCTTCTCGGCAGGCGTATTAAAGTGGGCTTTCTCTGCATCAAACAATTCATACATTTCTGGTTGATATTGCTCAAATGCCTTCATTACATTTTTTACTTGCCAAACAAAAATACCGGCATTCCATAGGAAGTCTCCACTGGCCAAAAAGGTCTTTGCCAATTCTAGATTAGGCTTCTCGGTGAATGTTTTTACTTTATAAATTCCCTCTGCTACTTGCATGGGTTCATGCTGAATATATCCATAACCAGTATTTGGATGAGTGGGTTTAATCCCTAAGGTTACCAAAGACTTGATATTCGATACAAAATCTAATGCTTGTAAAGTAATTTTTCTGAAATTTTCATTATCCAAAATCATATGATCGCTTGGCGCTACTATTAAAGCTGCTTCAGGATCTTTTTGTAATAATTTGTAAGAAATATAAGCAACACAGGGTGCAGTATTTTTTCTGCTCGGTTCTGCAAGAATATTTGCAGGGTTTAATTCTGGCAACTGCTCTTGCACAATCGAAACATACTCATCCGATGTAACAATAAAAATATTTTCGTTAGGAATAAATGCCGCATATCGTTCGTAGGTCCATCTAATTAAAGACTTTCCGGTATTTAAAATGTCTAGGAACTGTTTTGGATAACTCGTTCTGCTCTGTGGCCAAAAACGGCTTCCAATCCCTCCGGCCATAATGGCTACATAATGGTGTTGATTCATATTAAATAGGCTTTATTGTGCGCTTAAAAAACGAACGCGTTGTAAACTTATTGCTTATTCTATACAATTCCTTCTCTAATTAAATCATGTATATGAATAATGCCTTTGTATCTGTTTTTTTCTGCTACCACTAGCTGGCTAATATCATGCTTTTTAAGTAACTCTAGTGCTTCTACTGCCATGGCTTCTGGATGAATTGTAATTGGATTAGTTGATAAAATATCTACTGCACAAACTTGACTGATATCGTTGGTTTTTTCGAGCATTCTTCTGAGGTCTCCATCGGTAATAATGCCTTTTAAATCCATATTTTCGTCAACGACTGCCGTTACTCCCATTCTATTTTGAGTGATTTCAACAATTACTTCTTTTAAAGTGGCTGTTGGAAGTACGCTGGGTTTTTCATTGGCTTTTGATAAATCTTCTACCCGTAAATAAAGTCGCTTTCCTAAATTACCCCCTGGGTGAAATTTAGCAAAATCCCTGTTATTAAATTGATTCAGTTCCATCAAGCAAACGGCTAATACATCTCCCATCACCATCTGTGCAGTGGTACTGCTGGTAGGCGCCAAATTATTGGGACAGGCTTCTTTTTCTACCGTGGTGTTTATGACTAAGTTGGATTGTTTTGCCAATGAACTGTCCATATTTCCTACCATTCCAATCAATAAATTTCCAAAATTGGTTATTAAAGGAATGAGCACTTTAATTTCAGGGCTTTCTCCACTTTTACTTATGAGCATGACCACATCATCTGGGGTAATCATGCCTAAATCTCCATGTATCGCATCTGCGGCATGCATAAATAATGCTGGAGTACCAGTAGAATTGAGGGTTGCTACTATTTTTTGAGCTACAATCGCACTTTTGCCAATTCCACTCACGATTAATCTGCCTTTTGCCTCATGAATGGATTGAATTATTTTTTCAAAGTCTTTATCAATAAATGCTTTCAAACCCAATATGGCTGAAGCTTCTGTTTCAATTGTTTGTTGTGCTAGTGCTTGGATATTTGTATTCATGCTTGGCAAAGGTAAACTTTAACAGCTTAGCAAGGGTTATGCATAAGGTATTCATTAACTTCGTTCCCCTTTTGCAAAAAGGCCTTGATTTCAATATAAATGTTGAAATATTCAAGGAAAAATAGCAAAAATTGTTTAACTTTTACAAGCATAGAATGTTCTTAGCTATAGAAAATTGATATCCCCCAATGGCAACTAGTACCCCAAAAGCTCCGTCAAAGACTGTTATTAAAAAAACTGCAACTAAAAAGGCTGTTTCTGCAAAAGTTGTAGGAGCCACTCACCAATATCCGATTCATTCCGCCTTAGAGCAATATTTTGGTTTCAAAGAATTTAAAGGAACCCAAGAAGCAGCAATTAATAGTTTGCTCGATGGCAAAGATACTTTTGTAATTATGCCAACGGGCGGAGGTAAGAGCCTTTGTTACCAATTGCCTGCTCTAATATTGGAAGGCTGTGCCATTATTGTTTCGCCTTTAATTGCCTTAATGAAAAATCAGGTTGATTTAGTAAGGGGATATAGCGAAAATGATGAAGTAGCCCATTTTTTAAATTCTTCTTTAAATAAGGGGCAAATAAAAGCGGTCAAGGACGATTTAAACAGCGGCAAAACCAAGTTACTCTATGTAGCCCCAGAAACCCTAACTAAACAAGAGAACCTGGAATATTTTAGTGATCTCAAGATTTCTTTTTTTGCAGTAGATGAGGCGCACTGTATTTCGGAGTGGGGGCACGATTTCAGGCCTGAGTATCGTAGATTGAGGGAAATGATGGATATCATTAATCCAGACATTCCAGTGATTGCTTTAACAGCAACCGCTACACCTAAAGTACAGAGTGATATTGTAAAGAATCTGGGGTTAAGAGAAGCAAATATTTTCATCTCCTCTTTTAATAGAACCAATCTTTTCTACGAAATTTTACCTAAAATCCAAAAGGAACAAACGGTAAAAAGTATTGTAAAATTCATTAGTCAGCATAAGGGGAAGAGTGGGATTATTTACACGCTGAATCGAAAAACGACGGAAGAATTAGCTGAGTTATTGGTGGCTAATAAAATAAAAGCTGTAGCGTATCATGCAGGTCTAGACCAAAAATTGAGGGCAGAAAGACAAGACCAGTTTTTAAACGAAGATGTTCAAGTAATTGTTGCTACGATTGCATTTGGTATGGGTATTGACAAGCCAGATATTCGGTTTGTTATCCATTTTAATATTCCCAAATCAATTGAGAATTATTATCAAGAAACAGGTAGAGCAGGAAGAGATGGTTTAGAAGGAATTTGTGTGTTGTATTATTCTCACAAAGATGTTTCAAAATTAGAGCATTTAATGCGCGATAAGCCTTTGAGTGAGCGTGAAGTGGGAGCACAGTTGATTGATGAAATGGTGGCTTATTCTGAAAGTGCAGTATGCAGAAGAAAAATCTTATTGCATTATTTTGGTGAAGATACCGAAACAGAAAACTGTGGTTTATGTGATAATTGTAAGAATCCAAAAGAAAAATTTGAAGCTAAAGAGGAAGTAGTAAAAGTGCTTAAAGTAGTAAATGCTTTAGATGGAAGATTTGTTACTGATTATGTAGTAAATGTATTGTTGGGTAAGCTCACGCCACAAATAACTATGTTCCGTCATGACGCTTCGCCAGTGTTTGGAATTGGAAAAGATAAAGAACCTCATTTGTGGAATAGCTTAATTAGGCAAATGCTTTTAGAGAATTTGCTCATTAAGGATATTGAAGAATATGGTTTAATTAAAGCAAGTGATAAAGGATTAAAATTCCTAAAGAAACCAGTTTCTTTTAAAATGGTATTGAATAATTTATTTGAAGATGCCAATGCCGATGATGAAGAGGGTGAAGGCGCTGCCCAAACAGGTGCTGCTGCAGATGAGAAATTATTTGCGATGCTAAAAGAACTCAGACAAAAAGAAGCAAAGAAAAAAAGCCTTCCACCTTTTGTGATTTTCTTAGAGAGTTCTCTACAAGATATGGCTACTCTATATCCTACCACATTAGATGAAATGAGTAAGTGCCAGGGGGTAAGTAAGGGTAAAGCGATTAAATACGGCAAACCTTTTGTTGATTTAATTGCCACTTATGTAGCTGAAAATGACATTAAAAAGCCAGATGATTTTGTCATGCGCAGTGTAGCTAATGCTGCGAGTAATAAAATTTATATCATCCAAAATGTAGATAAAAAAATCCCCTTAGAAACCATTGCTAAAAACAAAGATTTAAAATTAGATCAGTTGTTAGAAGAAATGGAAACCATTGCTGCTAGTGGCACCAGGCTTAATCTAGACTATGCTATTGATGAGTGGTTGGGCGAAGACGAACAGGATGAAATACTCGAGTATTTTAAAAGCTGTGAAACTTCTTCATTAGATGTTGCTCGCGAAGAGTTATCTGAATTTGATTTTAACTGGGAGCAATTAAAAATTATGCGAATCAAATTCTTGAGTGTTTATGGAAATTAGTAGTTATTTTTTAAATAACCACTAACCCGTTTGCGCAAGTTTTCTTGGATGTTTAAATAATATAAGTTGATATCTGCCACATGATAATTGTTGGTAGTATAGAATATATTTCCAAAAAATTTGGGTTTGGGCGTCCATAAAACATTGCCCTCAATTTTTGCAGATGCAACTGATGGCACAATTTTATTGAACTTTAATAAAACCCCCCCTTTGTTTAATTGTCTATCTGCAAATGTTTCTTCATTTGACCAGGTTAATGGATTGGTTACAATTGCTTTAAATTTTTCTTCAAGAATTAAAGGGGGAGTATAGCCCTCTCTATAAGTTCGCCAACTTACGATGCAGCCAGTTTGATCAGGCGTTGCACAGGCTTTAATTTTTGTAAAAGCTGCTTCTGTAACAGGCAAACCAATTAAATAAGCCGCTACCAATTTATTTTGAAGGGCTTGGTCATCAAAAAATTCTTTGAGCAGTCTTTTCCCGTGTGTAGTTCCTTGGCTGTGCGCTGCTATGATGATGGGTTTCCCTTTATTAAGATTATTTAGATAATAGCTAAAAGCTGCTTTCACATCTTGATACGCTAATTCAAATGCGGCAATTGCTGCACCACTGTCAGTTGAATTTTTAGGAAAATAAGCTTGCAAATTTGCTTGACGGTATCTTGGCGCAAACACCCGTCCTACTTGGTTAAATGCGCTTGCTTGAAATAAAATAGTGGAGTAATCTGTTTTTGCATTCAATTCGTTATTGCCAATAGGAGCACTATATCCAAAGGGTAACTGGTCGTCTGTATAGGTAGTGGGATGAATAAAGAAAACATCTACTGCTGAATCAATAAGATGATTGGTTCTTAGGGGTTTAGGCACACTATCTGCAGGGTCTTTTTTGTAAGGATGGGCTGCCCAAAAGTATAAATCACTATAATCGGGCACACTAACTTGATCTTTTTGTTCGTACTGCTTCGCCATTTGTTTGTATGGAGCACTACAAGCAAATGCAAGAATTGTGATACTTAAAATGATTAGATAAGATGGCTTCATGAATTAAAGGTCTAGCTTTTTAATGAATTCTTGCCTATGACCTGCTATTATTGAATTTGCTGTATTTTCGTAAAAATATATTGCTATGGCCATACCTGTTGTTGATTTAGCCGAATTTACCCATGGAACCCCAGAACAAAAAGCTTCATTTGTTCAAAGCCTTGGAAAAGCATATGAAGAAGTAGGATTTGTTGCAGTCAAAAATCATGGTGTCCCCGACGATTTAATCGCCCATCAATACGAGTATGTTCAGCAATTTTTTGCATTGCCGCTCGAGAAAAAGAAGCAATATGAAATACCAGGTTTAGCAGGTCAGAGAGGCTATACCAGTTTTGGAAAAGAACACGCAAAGGGGAGTGAAGCCCCCGATTTAAAAGAATTTTTTCAATATGGGCAAACAGTTGAAGATCAAGATGCCATTCAATCGGAGTACCCTGATAATGTTCAAGTTGCAGAAGTAGCGCCTTTAAATGAAACCTTGTTTAACGCCTATAGAAATTTCGAGAAAAGTGGTAAAGCTTTATTACAAGCTATTGCCTTGTATTTAGGGTTAGATGAACATTATTTTGATCAGTATGTGCATAATGGTAATTCTATTTTAAGATGCATTCATTATCCACCTATTACGCATGAACCTAAATCTGCCATTAGAGCAGAACAACATGAAGACATTAATTTAATTACTTTATTGGTAGGTGCTTCTGCCGACGGGTTACAAATTTTAACCAAGCAGGGCGAATGGGTAAATGTTACTTCTTTGCCAGAACAAATTGTGGTGAACGTGGGCGATATGTTGCAACGCCTTACCAATAATAAATTGAGAAGTACTACTCATCGAGTAGTAAATCCTGCTAGAGAGCTTTGGCATACCAGTCGTTTTTCTATGCCCTTCTTTTTACATCCTAGAAGTGAAATGAGTTTGGCCTGTTTAGATAGCTGCATTGATGAAAACAATCCCAAAGCTTATCCAGATGCAACTGCTGGAGAATACCTAGATGAACGACTAAGAGAAATTGGATTAAAGAAATAATGCTTCTTGAATTTAATTCGTCATACCCCCTTTTTGCGTGCTGTGCTTTTGCACAGTATTACTGCATTTGGGGGCCCCCAAGGACATTGGGGTATGATGGTCAAAACTTTTGTACAACAACGTAAAGATGTTACAGAAGAGGAATTACTAGATTACAATGGCTTCTGTCAAATGTTGCCTGGAGCGTCTTCAACCCAGGTTTTAACCCTTATTGGGTATAAAAGAGGCGGAATTTTACTAGCCATTTTAACCTTGTTGATTTGGGTAATTCCTGCTTCAATTTTAATGTCTGGGCTTTCCTTTTTATTAGACTATTATGAGAAGATTGCACACCCTGCTGCTTTTTTCCGATTTATCCAACCCATGGCAATTGGCTTTATTGCTTATTCTGCCTTGCGTACTTTTAAAATAGCTGTTCATAATACGATTACCAGGGTTATTGTAATTATTGCAACTGCAGCTACTTTTTTTGCTTTTAAAACACCTTGGGTATTTCCTATCCTGATTGTTATTGCAGGAATAGCCACCAATTTTAGTGATAAAAGAATTCCGCAAAAAGGAATACCTCCCAAACAAGTTAAGTGGGGAAATTTATTAATCTTTTTGGTGCTTTTTGGTATTGCCGGTTATTTGTCGGAAACAGCCACTAAGCAAAATTGGGAAAATAGAAAAGTATTTAACCTCTTCGAAAATAACTATCGTTTCGGCAGTTTGGTTTTTGGTGGAGCAGATGTGTTGATGCCATTGATGTATGAGCAGTATGTAACCAGACCGCAGTCAAAAAGAATTATTGAAAACAAACGTGATGTATTAAAAATTGAAAGAGAGGCATTTTTAACAGGGTCTGGAATTGTTCGAGCTATACCTGGTCCTGTATTTTCAATTGGAGCTTTTACTGGAGGGATGGTGCTGAAAGAGCAAGGTAAAACCATGCAGTTCTTGGGTTGTATTATTGGCGTAGTTGCCATTTTTTTACCCAGTGCTTTATTGGTGTTATTCTTTTTTCCTGTATGGCATAATCTAAAAAAATATGCAGTGATTTTCAGGTCTTTAGAAGGGATCAGAGCTTCGGTGGTTGGCATTATGGCGGGTGCTGTTGTTTATTTACTGAATGACCATATTTTTCCTGAATTATGGGCTGAAAACTGGAATATACTGTGGGATCTAGCAATAGTGCTAGCAACGTTTCTAGTACTCAGATTAAATAAAATTCCCGCTCCATTTATTGTTATTGCTTGTCTTATTTTAGGTGCAATTGCCTAATTTTTGTATCTTCCTATATATCACAAATGTTTAACATGGTTATCATTGCTTTATACAACTTGAAAGGCGGTGTAGGTAAAACAGCCGCTACCGTTAATTTTGCCTACTTATGCGCGAAGCAAGGGTATAAGACATTGGTATGGGACTTAGATCCACAAGGTTCTTCTTCTTTTTATTTGGGTGCAACTGCTACCGTTAAAAATGAGGCTAAAAAAATATTGAATGGAGAAATAGATTTGTCAAGTGCAATTCAAACAACTGCTTATGAAAATCTAGCTATTATACCTGCCGACCTCTCTGCAAGACATGCAGATATTTTATTGAATGACATGAAACAAAGCAAGAAAAAAATTGCTTCTATTCTATCATCTGTTAAGAAAGAGTATGATATTGTTTTTCTAGATTGTCCTCCAGGAATTTCCGTTTTACACGATGCGGTATTTGTTGCAGCAGATTGGGTATTAATGCCGAATATTCCTACTACTTTGTCTATTCGATCTTTTGAATCTGTTGTTCAATATTTTAAAGAGAATGATTTAGATATTGCTAAATTAAAGTGTTTCTTTAGTATGGTAGACCATCGCAAAAACCTACATCACGAAACGATTAATGAATTTTATAAAGATAAACTGTTCTTTAAAAACTATATACCCTACTTAAGTGATATTGAAAAAATGGGTTTACATGAAGCCCCAGTAGAAACTTTTGCAAGAAGTAGTTATGCAGCTCAGTGTTATCAAGACCTTTGGAAAGAAATTAAACAGCGTTGTATTAATTAAATATGAAAAGAGAGTTAACGTCTTGGTTTAGTCCAGCCTTAAATAAAGAGATGCCGATTGTATCTTATGGACATTTTGGTTTTGCTATTTTATTAATTCCTACTGCAGCTGCAGATTATTTGGAATATGAGCGATTTCAATTAATCGATGCCATTGCCCCTTTTATTAATGCTGGAAAATGTAGGGTGTTTAGTATTGATAGTATGAATAAGGAAAGCTGGATGAACAATCAAATGCTTCCTGAGCATAAAGCCATTCGACATAATCAGTTCAATAATTATGTGTTTGATGAAGTAGTTCCTTTTATTAGAAGCAATACCAGTGATGAGACTATGATTTATACATGTGGTGCATCTTTCGGTGCATTGCATGCAATGAACTTGTTCATGAAACGTCCTGATATCATCAATGGGGCCATCAGTATGAGTGGCGCATACGATTTAACAGAGTATACCAAAGGCTTTTGGGATGATCAAGTATTTTATAATAGTCCAGTACACTATATCCCCAGCTTGAACGATAATTGGTATTTAGATAAAATTAAGGCGAGTCATCATATTCATATTTATACGGGTAGCGGCAACTTTGAAGACCCAGATGCTGCTAAAAAATTTGCTGGTATTTTATACACTAAAGGAATTTGGTACGACTTAGACGTATGGGGACCCGATATTCACCATGATTGGCCTACCTGGCGTTCTATGCTACCCTATATTTTGGATAAGAAATTCTAAACTGTAAAAGACTCGTTAATTCGCGGCCGATATATGGAACTCTGAACCTGCTGAATTAATATTACAGCCTAATCAACTGCAATTGAGGTATCATTTCAGCATACTTGGATTATTTTTAACATTGTTTTCAGCTATTTTTTCTGCTGAAATTAAAGCACAGTATACTACGGTTAGCGGTAATGTGTACGATATTTCGGCACGAAGACCATTGGAAGCAGTAGCGGTACAAAGTACTTCAGGAAGGGGTACTATTACCGACTCTACAGGCTACTATAATTTGACAGTGCTCAAAACTGACTCTATTTGGTTTTCTTTAATTGGTAAGTCTACCATGAAATATCCTGTTGATACTATTTCCAATTTAGAACGTTTCAATGTGATGATTCATGTGCGGGCATTTGATTTACCAGAAGTAAAAGTGCGTAACAATTACTACAAATATGATTCGGCCATGAATCGGCAGGATTATGCTAAAGTATTCAACTTCAAAAAACCTAGTTTAGGGGTGGTATCTAATCGTTCGTATAGTCCGGGAGCAGCTGTTGGTTTTGATTTAGAAGGAATCATCAATATGTTTAGAGTAAATAGAACTAGAAGCATAATGGCTTTACAAAAAAGATTGTTAGAAGAAGAGGAAGAAAAATATGTCAATAGCAGATTTACCAAAATATTTGTAAAGAAAATAACTGGCTTACAATCTCCTGAATTAGATACATTCATGCGTAGATACCGTCCGACTGCTGGGTTGGTAAAATTATTGAACGACCTAGAATTAGGTTATTATATTGGTCAACAGTTTCAAGCCTATAAAGAAAGCAAATACAATTGGCGTGGAGGTCTATACAGAAGAAGAGAAGATTATTAATTCGTACTACTTGCCTTTAATGCTTTTGTTCCCAATAGTTGTATCATTGGCAATAATGCGCCAAACCGTTCATCATTGCTGAATCCTTGTTTGTATCGATGATAAATTTGTTGTGCAATAACCGCATTTTTGAATAAACCAAATACATAATAGAAGTTGATATCACTCAGATCCCTTTTGGTAAGCATTTGATAGTAGTCAATTAACTCAGCTCTTGATAAATTTCCTGGCAACCAAGTACAGTTGTACTGTTTAAAAATGGGTTCTTCGTCTGCTTCAAACCAATAAGCCAGCATAGCACCTAGGTCCATTAGCGGATCACCAACCGTGGCCATTTCCCAATCTAAAATCCCCATTACTTTTGTTAAATCGTTACTGAATACAATATTGTCGTATTTAAAATCATTGTGTAAAAATGTAGGTTCTTGTTCTTTGGGTTGATACAGCTTTAGCCATATTGCTACTTGGTTCATTGCATCAATATTATCAGTTTCTGCAGCATAGTATCTTTTAATCCAGCCTTCCACTTGTCTGGTTACATATCCTTCTGGTTTTCCTAATTGCACCAATTGAGTTTTTTCAATGTCTATTGCATGAAGCGCTGCCAGCGTTTCCATTAACCGCTTCGCACAAGCTTCAAATTGTGCAACAGTTAGGTTCATTTTAGGCGCATTATATGCTCTTAATATAATGCCATCTAATTGTTCCATGATATAAAATGATGAACCTGTTATACTCGTATCTGTTGCATACAGAATGGGTTCTGGCACTTGACTAAAATGTGGCTTTAATAATTGCAGCACTTTGTATTCCCTTTCCATATCATGCGCCGATTTTATATTGGCGCCTGGAGGTGCCATTCGCATGACAAATTCTTGGTTCTCTGTTTGAATACTGTATGTTAAATTAGAATAGCCACCCGGAAATCGGGTGATGGATTGTATAGGCTTAACAAATGGAATAGCCGATTGCAACAATTGATTCAAGCGGGTTATATCAAATATTTCTTTCTGTGAAAGCGGAACTCTTTTTTCCATTGTATGAATCCTATTTTTTTCTGTTCATCCCATATTTTTTCAAAATACTCAACGCTAAACTTTGCTTGTGTACTTCATCTGCTCCATCCCAAATTCTGGCACCTCTTTCGTGTTGAAATAAATTGGCCAGCATGGTTTCATCTGATAAACCCATTGCTCCATGAACTTGTATGGCGCGGTCTAATACTTTTAATACCATATTGGCTACAAAAAATTTAATGCCTGCAATTTGATCGCGAGTGGCTGCGGCTCCATATAAATCAATATTGTGCGCGGTTCTTAAAACCAATAATCGAGCTGCATCTATTTCAACCCTACTCTCTGCAATAAAGCCTTGAATGAATTGTTGATGCCCTAACATTTCTCCTTCTTTTATTTCTCTAGTGGCTGCTCTTTGGCACATCAAATCAAATGCTTTTTCAGCAATACCTACCCATCGCATACAATGATGTATTCTACCCGGTCCAAGACGTTCTTGTGCTAGCTTAAACCCTGATCCCTCTGTTCCAATGATATTGCTCGCGGGGATTCTACAATTGTTATAACGAATCTCTGCATGACTGGCCCAGCCTTCTCCTGCTTCTCCAAATACGGGTATATTCCGAATGAATTCAAAGCCAGGTGTATTGGTAGGAACAATGAACATACTTGCTCTTTCGTGTGGTGCTGCTTGCGGATTAGTTACTGCCATCACTACTGCAAATGCTGCTCCATCTGCAGAAGAGGTAAACCATTTATGTCCATTAATAATATACTCATTACCTTCTCTAACAGCTGTGGTAGCAAGCCTTGTAGGGTTTGAACCAGCATATTCAGGCTCGGTCATCGAAAAACAACTTCGAATTTTTCCTTCTAATAAGGGCTGCAAATATTTTTCTTTTATTTCAGCAGAAGCAAAACGAGCAATCATTTCTGTATTACCAATATCAGGTGGTTGCGCATTAAAAGTATATTGCCCATAATAGGGTGATAAAGACAATATTTCACTTACTTGTCCAAACTCACAAAGGGTTAATCCCATACCCCCTTCATGATTGGATAAATGTAAATTCCACCAGCCTTTTTGTTTTACTAATTCCCTTTTTTGCGCAAGTATTTTTTCAGTCTCTTTAAATGGCCTAGCAGTATGTTCGCTTTCTAAAGGAATTAATTCTGTTTCTACAAATTCCCGAATAGCAGGAATTAAAACTTCTAATCGCTTGGTAACAAAAATGGCTTCCATAATATTCATTAAATAGTAACACCTCCGTCTGCTGTGAATAATGTACCTGTACAATACCCCGATGCGGGTGTAGCTAAAAATAGTGCCAGCGCTGCTATTTCGTCTACTGATCCCATTCTTGAAATCGGGGCCATTTTTACAAATCGATTTAACCATTTTTCATCTTGCCATAGCGCTTCAGAAAATTTAGTTTTAATGAGCCCGGGACAAATGGCATTCACTCTTATTCCATCAACACCCCATTCTTTGGCAGTTACTTTAGTGAGCATGTTTAAGGCAGCTTTTGAAACTGAGTATAGGCCCAACCCTGGGTCGGGTGTAATTCCTGCGATGGAACTAATATTGATAACCGAGCCACCACCTCTTTCTTTCATGATGGGGTATACTAATTTTCCTAATTCAAATGGGGCTTTTACATTCACATTCATGATTTTATCAAATGCCCATTCTTCGCAGGTTACTACTGGTCCATACACTGGATTAGAAGCAGCATTATTCACTAAAATATCTATGCCCCCATATAATTCAACGGTTTTTTGAACCAGTATTTTGCATGCTTCAATATCTCCAGCATTGCCTGCAATACCGGTACAAATTCCTCCTGTTTCTTGAATGGAAGCAGCCACTTTATCTAATTCTTCTTGTTTGCGCGAGTTGATCACAACCGCTGCACCACTGGCTGCAAAATATTGGGCAATGGCTTCCCCAATACCTTTACTTGCGCCTGTAATTAAGGCTACTTTTCCTTTTAAACTAAATGCTTCATTCAATTTCATACAATTAACTTTTTTTGGATAGCGCTTTGTTCATGGCTTTCATGAACTGGTCTTTTACTTTTAACCTAAACCATGTAGGGGCCAATCTTTTCAACTTCCACATGGTTCGCGCTGCCTTGGGTAATATGATGTAGAGTTCCTTATTTCCAGCCCTTATTAAAATTTCCTTGGCTACTTCATTGGCTTCTAAGCCAGATCTCTCAACAAATGTTTGGGTGATTTTTTTGGTAGCAGCGCCTCCTCTTACAGACTGTGCAATATTCGTTTTAAAGTAAGTGGGTTGTATACATGAAACATGAATACCAAAATCATATAATTCGCTATACAGTGTTTCACTAATAGCAACTACTGCGGCTTTAGTCATATTGTATCCAGCCATTGTTGGAGCACAGCTAATAGCTGCAGCACTCGCCGTGTTCAGAATATGGCCATATCCTTGTTTTTTCATTGCAGGAATAAAATACCAACAACCATATAATACGCCCATTTGATTTATTCCGACCATCCATTCGTAGTTTTCTAATGAATAATTTTCAAATTCAGATCCATCTCCAACCCCTGCATTATTAAATAGCAAATCAATTCCCTCAGCATCAAATAAAAATTGCTCAGCAATTTCTTTATACTGGTCTTTGTCTGCAACATCTAAAAAATAAATCAGTGGTTTACCTCCTGCTTTAGCTACCAATCCCCCCACTTCTTCTAAAGCTTTTGGATTATTATCTGCCATGCCTATCGTCCATCCTTCTGCAGCAAGCTCTAATGCAAATGCTTTTCCTAAACCAGATCCCGCACCGGTAATAAACGCTCTTTTAAACGGGTATTTTTGAGTTAGTGCATACATAGGGCAAGCTTTATTACTTGAATGTAAAAAAAGGATGCGACTAAATGGGTATTTCACCGAATTATTTTAGCAATTCGCCATTCAGCAAATGCTGGTTTATAAGACCGTATTTAATTCTATCTTTACGGCTTCCAAAAATTGACTCCTTTGAAAAAAATAAGTCTGTTACTAACATTGCCCTTGTTGCTATTTTCATGCAAGGAAGAAAAAAAAGACAAAGCCGATGGAAAGTCTAAAGCACCCTCTGCAACCATTGTAGATGTACTAATTGCTGGTGCAGGCAATATTGACAATAATGTAGAAGTGAATGGTGCAATCATTCCAATGGAAACAGTCAATATAAATCCAGAAGTAAGTGGAAGATTAACCATGCTTAATGCTCCGGATGGAGGCAGGGTAAATCAAGGTGCTATTATTGCAAAAATTAATGACGCAGATTTACAAGCTAATCTATCTAAAACAAAAGTGTTATTAGATATGGCTCAAAAAACCGAAGAAAGGTTAAGAAAATTATTAGCTGTCAATGGTATTAATCAGGCTGAATATGATATTGCGCTCAATCAGGTAAATAGTTTAAAAGCAGATTTAACCGTAACTCAAGCCCAAATTGATAAAACAATTATCAAAGCTCCTTTCACCGGGGTGCTCGGTTTAAGACAAATTAGCCCTGGTGCTTATGTTACTCCAGCAATTACTTTGACCACACTTCAACAAGTAGATCAGGTGAAGATTGATTTTAATGTCCCTGAATTTTATACCAATATGATTAAGGTTGGATCGGCTGTTCAAGTTCAAACCAATGAGTCTGCTCAAAAAAGAAGGGCAACTATTATTGCTACTGATCCTCAAATTAATCCTACTACAAGAAATCTTCGTGTCCGAGCAATCTTAGATGGAAGCCCAGTTGCTCCAGGAACATTTGTAAAAGTATTTTTAGAGGCCGGAAAAAATAAAAACAGTATTCTAGTACCTACTAATGCTATTATTCCTGAAGCAAGAGCTAAAAAGATTATTGTTGTTAAAGGTGGGGAGGGTGTTTTTGTAGATATTGAAACAGGAGTAAGAGGTACTGGTTATGTAGAAGTGACTAAAGGGCTAATGCCTGGTGATAGTGTTGTAGTTACAGGTGTTCTATTTGTTAGACCTAAGCAACCTGTTAAAGTTCGTTCCGTGAAGCCGTTGAGTGAAATTATCAAATAGTAGAAGCAGCCATATCCCATGAATATTTCCGAATTATCATTAAAGAGACCCATACTTGCTACAGTGATGAATATACTCATCATTTTGTTTGGGATTGTTGGGTATAGTTTTTTGGCAGTGAGAGAATATCCTGCTGTAGATCCTCCCGTAGTAAATGTTAGAACTTCTTATTCTGGGGCCAACTCTGAAATTATTGAGAGTCAAATTACAGAACCACTTGAGAAAGCGATTAATGGAATACCTGGTATTAGAAGTATTTCTTCTTCAAGTTCAAATGGTAATAGTAATATCACCGTAGAATTTAATGTTTCAGAAGATTTAGAAGCAGCTGCGAATGACGTAAGAGATAAAGTGAGTCAGGCAGTAAGAAATTTACCTCAAGATGTAGATGCTCCTCCTGTTGTTAGTAAGTCAGACGCTAATAGTGATTTTATTATTATGTTGGCAATACAAAGCCAAACAAAAGGACTGCTTGAATTAAGTGAATATGCAGAAAACGTTTTACAAGAGCGGTTTCAGACTATTTCTGAAGTAAGTGCTGTTAATATTTTTGGTCAAAAAAGACCTTCGATGCGTATTTGGATTGATCCAGATAAATTGAATTCATTTAATGTAACATTCGGAGATATTAGAACTGCACTTAACACCGAGAACGTTGAAATTCCTTCAGGTAAAATATATGGTGATAAAACAGAATTAACCATTAAAGCATTAGGCAGATTAACCACTGAAAAAGATTTTCGTGATTTAATTATTCGTCAAACTGCTGGGGGTATTGTACGATTATCAGATGTTGCATATGTAGAAGTAGGACCAGAGAATGATGAATATAGTTGGCGTTTAAATGGGGTGAATGCAGTGGGTATGGCCATTATTCCACAGCCGGGTGCTAACTACATAAAAATTGCAGACGAATTCTATAAGCGATTAGCTGAGATTCAGAGAACAGAGAAAGGGGATTTTATCATGACCCCTTTGATTGATCAAACTAAAAATGTTCGTGCATCAATTAAAGAAGTAGAAGAAACCTTATTAATCTCTTTCACTTTAGTAGTGTTGGTTATTTTCTTTTTCTTTAGAAACTGGTTAATTGCTATTAGACCATTAATTGATATTCCCATTTCATTGGTTGCTACGTTTTTTATCATGTACATTTCAGGTTTCTCAATTAATGTATTGACCTTATTAGGAATTGTACTTGCAACGGGATTGGTAGTTGATGACGGGATTGTAGTAACCGAAAATATTTTTAGAAAATTAGAAAGTGGATTGCCCATCAAAAAAGCTGCATTAGAGGGAAGTAAAGAAATTTTCTTTGCCGTAGTTTCGACTTCTATCACTTTAGCAGTGGTATTTTTACCAGTAATTTTCTTGCAAGGTTTTGTTGGAAGTTTATTCCGCGAATTTGGAATAGTGGTTGCCGCTGCAGTGTTAATTTCTGCATTTGTATCGCTAACAATTACTCCGGTACTAAATGTTTATCTCAATAAGAAAGATGCGGGTCATGGTAAGTTTTATGATATGACTGAGCCATTTTTCAGAGGGATGGAAAACGGTTATAAACGCATGCTTGCGGGTTTTCTTCGAGTTCGTTGGATGGCCTGGGTTATAGTTGCGATTTGTGCTGGTATTATTTATTGGATTGGCGCAGGCTTGCAAAGCGAATTGGCCCCACTAGAAGACAGAAGCAGTATTCGTTTTCAAATGAGTGGTCCAGAAGGTGCTAGTTATGGCTATATGGTAGAAACGGGCGATAAGTTGTTGAACTATTTAACCGATTCTGTTCCTGAAAAAGATTTTGTATTTGCAGCTGTTCCAGGATTTGGTGGAAGTGGTGGTGTGAATGGCGGAACACTAAGAATTAAATTAGTGGAACCAGATAAGCGAACAAAGTCTCAATCTGAAATAGCCAAAGAAATTGGTAAGAAACTACCAAGCATCAATAATGCTAGAATTTTTCCAGTAGAAGAGCAAACCATTTCTGTTGGTTTGGGTTCAAGGGGATCTTTGCCAGTTCAGTTTATTTTACAAAACTTGGATTTTGAGAAAATTAAAACAGTCATCCCTAAATTCTTAGAGGAAGCAAGAAAAGATAAGACTTTCCAAAACGTAGATGTTAACCTTAAGTTTAACAAGCCAGAATTACAATTAACCATTGATCGAATTAAAGCAAAAGATCTAGGCTTGTCAATTATTGATGTAGCTGATGTGGTTTCCAGTGCATTTAGTGGAAGAAGATTGGCTTACTTTATCATGAATGGTAAGCAATACGAAGTGATTTCTCAAGTAGCTTATAAGGATCGACAAAAACCTGCAGATATTGAAAAACTATATGTCAGAAATAATCGAGGAGAGAGTATCCCATTAAAAGCGGTGGTTAAATTAGAAGAGAGTTCTAATCCTCCAACCCTGTATCACTTCAATCGTTTTAAAGCTGCAACTATTTCTGCCTCTTTAGCCGAAGGAATGACCATTGGAGATGGGGTTAAAGCAATGAGAAGAATAGGGGATCAGTTATTGGATGAAAGTTTTAAAACCGCATTAAATGGTCCTTCCAGAGATTTTGAGGAAAGCTCCTCTAATACTGCTTTTGCTTTTGGCTTTGCATTGATATTAATTTATTTAGTATTGGCTGCGCAATTTGAAAGCTTTAAAGATCCATTAACCATTATGATTACGGTGCCGCTTGCACTGGCGGGTGCGTTATTAAGTCTTTGGGCGTTTGATCAAACCATAAATATTTTCTCGCAAATTGGCATGATTATGTTAATTGGTTTGGTAACTAAAAACGGGATATTAATTGTTGAATTCGCTAATCAGAAAAGAGAATTTGGTTTAAATAAAAGAGAGGCAGTATTGGAAGCATCCGCTCAAAGATTACGTCCTATTTTAATGACTAGCCTAGCTACCGCCTTGGGTGCATTGCCTATTGCTTTGAGTATTGGGGCAGCTGCAACAAGTCGAATGCCATTAGGTATTGTGATTGTGGGAGGAATTATGTTTTCTTTATTATTGACATTATTCGTTATTCCTGCAGTATATACCTACATTTCAGGTAAGCATGATGTAAAAAAAGTAGATCTAACAGATTAATTAATAAACTATGCTCAGTTCTATTGCGGATATTCGACGCGATTACATGCTCAAATCATTTGATGAATCGCATGCTGCCAATAATCCTTTTGATCAGTTTAAAGATTGGTGGGAGGAAGCTACCAGTGCAGAAATTGATGAAGTAAATGCAATGACTTTAGCTACGGTTGATGCGAATGGCAAGCCTTCTGCAAGAATTGTTTTATTAAAAGGGTATACTCACGATGGCTTTGTTTTTTTCACTAATTATGAAAGTGCTAAGGGGCAAGAATTAGCAGTAAATCCAAATGCAGCCATTTTATTTTTTTGGAAAGAATTAGAAAGACAGATCAGGATTGAAGGAAAAGTAGAGAAAATTTCTGAAGCGGATAGCGATGCTTATTTTCAGTCAAGGCCTGCTGGAAGTAGAATTGGGGCATGGGTTTCTCCTCAGAGTAAAGTAATACCAGGAAGATCTTATTTAGAAGAAAATTACCAAAAGCTGATTGAGCAATATCCTGATGAAAATCAAGTACCTCGCCCGCCACATTGGGGAGGATATATTGTAAAACCTGAAAGTTTTGAATTTTGGCAAGGAAGAAGTAGCCGGTTGCACGATCGTTTGAGATTTTCGAAAAATAATGAAACTAATCAATGGATTAGAGAACGACTAGCTCCATAATATTTTAAATAAACTACGTATTTAATCTAACGAAAAATCAGTTTTTAGTTGTGTGAACACGGCTTGTAAAAGCTCATTTAATTGATTACCTAATTGAGGTATCTTTTCTATTTGCTCTCCTGTTTTAGCATAGAACTCTATACTTTCTACCATTTTATAAGCTTGTTTAATCCCCAAACTATAAATAGATGATTTCATTCTATGTGCTAATTGGAAAATATCATTCTGTTGTTTTCCTTCAATTGCTTTCAGTAAACTTTGTAGATCTATGGCAGAATTCTTTACAAAAATGGTGATGATTTCAATTAAAAAAGAAGTATCGTCCAAGTCAATTCCCTGAATTGCAGTAAGGTCATACAATTTTTGATTACTGTTTTCAGTATTTATTTTTGTTGGCTTTTTTGAAAAATCAATTAAGTTATTTAACTCTAATTGTTTCTTTATACAATCATATAAACTAAGTTCGGTAAAAGGTTTAGTGATATAATCATTAAAACCTGCTTCAGCAAAACGCTCTGTTTCTTTTTTAAATGCATTCGCTGTAAGTGCAACAATTGGAATGGCGGCTTTAATTGTGTCGCCCATCTGCCTAATCATTTGCGTTGCTTCATATCCATCAACTTCTGGCATATGAATATCCATCAGAATCAAATCGAAATCTCCCTTTTTGTGCGCATCAACCGCTTCTTTGCCATTGGATACTACAACTACCTCATGCCCCCATTCTTCTAAAATTTGCTTTACAATTATTTGATTAATCGTTACATCTTCTGCAACTAAGACTCTTTTTTTATCAATTGGAACGAGTACTATTTCTTCTTCATTATGATTTAACATGGTGGTATCACCAATTTGATAAGGTATTCTTACTGTAAAACAGGTACCCTGATTTACAATACTTTCTGCCTTAATACTACCACCCTGCATTTCAACAAGGTTCTTTGTAATAGAAAGTCCTAGCCCAGTTCCACCGTATTTTCTACTGGTTTCAGAAGAGGCTTGAACAAATTCCTCAAAAATATTAGCTAAATTTTCAGCAGAAATTCCAATGCCTGTATCTGTTACCTTAAATTCAAAAAAGGACTTATTTCCTATTTCATTTAGTTGAGCAGCACTTACAGTTATTTTACCAGCATCAGTAAATTTCAGCGCATTGCTGATTAAATTATTCAATACTTGTCCTAATCTAAAAGGATCACCAATTAATACGGTATTGGAATCAACTTGATTATCAAAAATTAGTTCTAATTCCTTCTCTTCAATTTTAAATATGAATGTTTTTAATGTACTTGAAATTTTTTCTTCCAATAAGAACGGAATATATTCAAGTTCGATTTTACCAGATTCTATTTTGGTAAAGTCTAATACATCATTTACAATATGCAGTAAATTATCAGCAGATTCAAGGATGAGTTTAGTGTATTCTTCTTGTTTCGGATTTAAGTTCGTTTTATATAGTAAGCCACCGATCCCCAAAATTCCATTCATAGGGGTTCTAATTTCATGGCTTATATTAGCTAAGAACACTTCTTTTACTCTACTAGCTCTCTCTGTTTCCCCTTTTGCTTTTATTAATTCTTTTTCCGCTTTAACTCTATTGGTAATATCTTGAGAAAAACCGATGATATACGGTGAAGTGGAGGTTTCTTCAACCATATAATTTTGAAAGAGCAGGTAGATATGTTCTCCATTTTTACAAACAATCGTAAAAACTCCCTCTGCTTTTCCAGTATCTAATACCTGTTTTAAATAACCTGATTCAAAAATGGGCACTTTATCTTTGGGTACGAATTCTTTAACATTCTTGCCAATTAATTCTTCGCTGCTATAACCAACGGCAGCACAAATGGAAGGATTAACACTTAATAAGTTACCTTCTAAATCATGTGTACAAATTAATGCCTGACTATAATTAAATAAGTCTCTATATCGCTTCTCATTTATCTGTAGTTTATCTTCAATTTGTTTTCGCTCAGTTATATTTATTCCATATCCTATTACCAGTTTAACTTCATTTTCTTCATTTAGTACAGGATATAAATTTCTTAAGTGATACTCCATTTTGCCATCTGGCAAATTCAGTTTTTCTTCCCAGGATAATTGTTTTTTTGATGTAATTACCTCATTAAAAATTGTTCTTCTACCTATAGCAATCTCTTGGCTTTTATTTCTATATACACAATATTCTTCATCCGTTTTTCCAATAATCCATTTTCTTAATTCGGTATCTTTAATGCCAATTGGATTAACAAATAAATACTTATGAGTAGCATCAAAAACGGCAATATCAGTGGGAATACTATTTAAAATGCTTTCATAGAAGTCTCTTTGTTTATTGAATTCTGCTTCTACTTCCTTTATTTTCGTTATATCCATATGGGTCCCCAAAATTCTAATGGGAAAACCATTTTCATCTTTCTTAGTAACAACTCCTCTGTCTAAGATCCATTTATAGTTGCCAAATTTGTCTTTGATTCTATATTCGGTATGATGATGATCAATTACTTTACTCTTATATTCTAGGTCTTGTTTCTTTAATAAATCAATATCATCTGGATGAACGGCATTCCACCATTGTTCAGCAACTGATAATTCAGTATTTTCTAATTCTATAAAAGTTCTTTTTTGATGCGAGAAGCTTGTTGTATTTTTTTTGAAATCATGCATCCAAACATTATCACCAATCTTTTCTAAAGCAAACAATAATGTTTTCTCATAATTTTCTCTTTTCGCCTCTTCTATCTCTTTTTTAAGGATATGCGCTTGTAATAAATCAATTTGCGCATTTTGAACTGAAAAATCATTTTCTCCAAAGGCATTTTCTTCAATTTCTTTAATCGAAGAAAACGCTGGTGATCCTAAAAAAACAAGCAAATTTGATTGTTCAATAAAAATAAATTGCCCACTCAAATGGGTTGATTTATTCCCCTTTTCAATGGTTTGAATAACCATTTTTTCTTGCAGATGCTGAAGTAGATAATCAATAATAAATTCACCTGAAAAGGAATCAATTGAAAAGTGATTAATGAATAAATCATTTAATGCAGCAGGGCATATCTTTCGTAAAGACTTACCACAATCAACAATTATTCCTCCTGAATTGATTTTTAGGTGGTAGGGGAATAATGAATCTGCTTGTTGTTGATTAAATATTATGTCCATTTACTACTTCAAAGTATTATTCAATGTACGATTTATTTATATTTTTAGATAGAGGCAGGATAAAAAAAAATCTGTAAAATACCTTTACAGATTTTTTAAGTTTCAAATCTTATAATTATTTCCTGTTAAGTACCTTCTCAGCAGCAGCAACAATAAATGGAGTATCCAAACCATATTTGGTTAGTAATTCTGTTGGCTTTCCACTTTCTCCAAATGTATCATTCGTACCAATCAGTTCAATAGGAATAGGACAATGCTTAGCAGCAACCTGTGCAACACTATCACCTAATCCACCAATTATATTATGTTCTTCAACTGTTACAGCACATTTTGTTTTGCTGATAGACTGTATAATGGCTTCTGTGTCTAATGGTTTTATGGTATGAATATTAAATAATTCAACACTTATGCCTTTCTCTTCTAAAATTCTACCAGCTTCAATTGCTTTCCATACCATATGACCACAAGCAAAAATGGATACATCAGTTCCTTCGCTCAATTGCTGCGCTTTTCCAATAACAAAATCGCTTCCATCTTCTTTTGTGAAATTGGGCCACTTAGGTCTACCAAATCTTAAATAAACAGGACCTTCATAGGATGCAATAGCTTTGGTAGCTGCTTTTGTTTGATTAAAGTCACAAGGCACAATTACCGTCATGCCAGGTAACATTTTCATTAAACCAATGTCTTCTAAAATTTGGTGAGTCGCGCCATCCTCTCCAAGTGTTAATCCAGCATGTGAGGCACAAATTTTTACGTTCTTTTCACTGTAAGCAACACTTTGACGTATTTGATCATACACTCTGCCAGTACTAAAATTGGCGAATGTAGTGGTGTATGGTATTTTACCTCCGATAGTCATTCCTGCGGCAATTCCAATCATATTGGCTTCTGCAATACCAACCTGAACAAAGCGTTCAGGAAAATCTTTAATAAAAGGCCCCAGTTTTAAAGAACCAGCTAAGTCTGCTGTTAGAACAACTACATTGGGGTTTTCTTTTCCTATTTCATGAATTCCTTCGCCAAAACCACCGCGAGTTTCCTTTTCATTTAATAACTGGATATCTTTTATTTTCATAGTATTGATTTATACTGTTCAGTTGTGAGCGTTTTTAGCCTTCAAAAGTACTATAGAAATAAGGGGTTTTTGCTTCAAATTCAGCAGCACAAGTATCTACCATTTTATAAACCCTGGTTATGCCTAATTGCTTTCTTTTTTCATAGACTTCATCTTCATGACATTTTCCATTTAAAATCTTGGCTATTTGTGCATCTCCAAAACCCATTTTTTTTGCTTCTTTAAGCAGGTTTTCAGGAAGACTTTCTAAAGTATGTTTTGATAATTCTTTTTCTATGGTACAAATCTCCTGAATCTGATAAAGAAACCAGCGGTCAATCCCAGTTGCTTGAGCAATTGATTTTACTGTTGATCCTTGCATTAACGCATCTTTGATTCGGAAGATACGATCCCATTTTGGCGTTTTGATATATTCAACTATCTCTTCGCTCTTCATTAAACTTTTACCGTAATAGCCTAGTCCAACAGCTTCGTTTTCTAAACTTTGACAAGCTTTTTGTAAAGCTTCAGGAAAGCTTCTGCCTATTGCCATTACTTCACCCACACTTTTCATCTGTAATCCTAATGTATCATTGGCACCTTTGAATTTATCAAAGTTCCAGCGTGGTACTTTTACAATTACGTAGTCTAAAGCTGGTTCAAAATAGGCAGAGGTAGTTTGAGTAATTTGATTTTTCAATTCATCTAAAGAATAGCCAATAGCAAGTTTGGCTGCAATTTTAGCAATAGGATAACCTGTTGCTTTAGAAGCTAATGCAGAAGAACGACTTACTCTGGGGTTAATCTCAACCGCTATTAATTCTTCAGTTGCAGGATTTAATGCAAATTGAACATTACATCCTCCTGCAAAATTTCCTAGAGAGCGCATCATGAGCATAGCTTTATTACGCATTTCTTGAAAAGCAGTATCGCTTAAAGTCATTGCTGGCGCAACTGTAATAGAATCTCCTGTATGAACTCCCATTGGGTCTAGGTTTTCTACAGTACAAATTATCACAACATTATCGTTACAGTCTCTTAATAATTCTAATTCATATTCCTTCCAACCTAATACCGCTTTTTCAACCAAAACTTCGTGTATAGGAGATGCTTTTAATCCTTTTTCAAGTGCTGCATCCAAATCTTCTTTACCATGAACAAAGCCTCCACCTGTTCCGCCCAGTGTAAACGAAGGGCGAATTACCAACGGGAACCCAATTTCTTGTGCAAATTCCTTGCCTTCTAAAAAACTATTAGCAACTCGGCTAGGCGCAACAGCCATACCAATTTTTACCATTAATTGACGAAATTGCTCTCTGTCTTCTGCTGTATCAATAGCGGCAACATCAACTCCTATTAATCGGCAATTGTACTTTTCCCAAATCCCTAATTCGTCTGCTTCCTTACAAAGATTCAGGGCTGTTTGGCCACCCATTGTCGGTAAAACGGCATCAATATCGTTTTCTTGTAATATTTGTTCAATACTCTCTACATTCAAAGGAAGTAGGTAAACACGATCTGCCATCATTGGATCTGTCATAATGGTGGCGGGATTACTGTTAATAAGTATTACTTTTATACCCTCTTCGCGGAGACTCCTGGCTGCCTGAGAGCCCGAATAGTCAAATTCACAAGCTTGTCCAATAATAATAGGACCTGATCCTATTATGAGCACCGATTTGATTGATTGATCCTTAGGCATAGTAGTTGTAGAGATAAATTGTGCAAATGTAAGGCTGCTACCGTAAAAGTGGCTAAAAAATAAATCGAATTCAAATATTTAATTAAAACACCTATAATGGCAGTATTAAAAGAGGGGAGTAAGGCTCCAGCATTTAAAGCACCCGACCAAAACGGGAATATGGTTTCTTTGTCAGATTTTAAGGGAAAAAAGTTGATACTTTATTTTTATCCAAAAGATGATACGCCGGGATGTACGTCGCAAGCATGTAATTTAAAAGATAATTACAGCGATTTAATCAAAAAAGGATTTCAAGTGGTGGGCGTTAGTGTTGATAGCATTAAAAGTCATAAAAAGTTTGAGGAAAAATATGAACTGCCCTTTCCTTTGATTTCAGATGAAGAAAAGAAAATTGTAGATAAATACAATTTATGGGGTGAAAAAAAGTTCATGGGTAGAACTTATATGGGAACTACTAGAACCACTTTTTTAATCGATGAAACAGGTATAATCCGAAAGATTATTGCAAAACCAGATACCAAAAATCATACTGAGGAGGTTTTGGCTGCTTGGGATAGTATTTAAACAGTACAATTGTTTATGCAAAATTCAAGAAATTACTTGGATGATACCATGAAATTAAATGACTCTTACGGGTATGAAGTGTTAGACACTTCATACCAGGAGGAGTTTAATGATGTAACAAAATTGGCTGCAACAATTTGTAAAACCCCCATTGCATTAATTTCACTAATCGATAATGAAAAACAGTGGTTTAAAGCGCATTTTGGGATTGACACAAAGACGTTTCCACATTCTATGGCTTTTTGTAAGTATACTATTAATAGTAATCAATCAATTTTTACAATAAGCGATACATTAGAAGATGAACGATTTAAGGATAACCCATTAGTGGTTAATGCGCCCAATATTCGATTTTATGTAGGTATTCCTTTAATTAATAAAGATGGTCGTAGCGTGGGCACATTGTCTGTAATGGACTTAAATCCAAGATCACTAAATGATGACCAGGTGTTTACTTTACAAGTACTTTCGAGGCAGGTGGTAAAACTCTTAGATCAAAACTTACTTAATAATCAGTTAGAGCAACAACAAGAAAAGTTGCAACAACAGATGGAAATGCAAAATAGAATTTTATCTATCATTGCACACGATGTTAGAAATCCTATTGGCGCTGTAAAATCAATTATTGAATTAAATGCACATAAGATTTTGAATCAACAAAATTCTGTTGAATTAATGAATATGGCAGGTAAACAAATTGATGGAACAGTTGAACTGTTGAACAACTTGGTAGATTGGGGTTCTATGCAAATGTTAGGACAAGGCTTTGAGAAAGAAAAAGTTCATCTTAGGACTTTAGTGAGTAACATGCTTAATAGTTTTGAAGTAATGGCTTCACTCAAGTCAAATATTATGGTGAATTTGGTAGACGAAGACTTGTTTATAAAGTCTGAAATAAATGCATTACGTTTTATTCTTCGCAATCTAATTAGTAATGCCAATAAGTTTACAAAAGAAGGTGTAATCACTGTTTATGCGCAA
Source organism: Sediminibacterium sp. (assembly GCF_051860225.1). Taxonomy (GTDB): domain Bacteria; phylum Bacteroidota; class Bacteroidia; order Chitinophagales; family Chitinophagaceae; genus Sediminibacterium. Next base: position 521,373 of record NZ_JBHYEI010000001.1, on the reverse strand, counting down.
AAGGAAAATGGTCAAACCATATTGTCTGTTTCAGACACAGGTATTGGCATGACCGAAGAAATAAAAGGAAGATTATTTGATGGAGAGCATTATCAAAGTACTACTGGTACTAGTAATGAAAAGGGTTCTGGCTTAGGTTTAATACTAACAAAAGATTTTATAAAAATACTTGGTGGGTCAATTAAAGTAGAAAGTATTTTAAATAAGGGTACTTCTGTTTATGTTTACTTTGGAGTTTAACTAAATAAGTTAAAAACAAGCCAGCTCATACTATACGCCAATACTGTCATATAAACCAGCTGAATGGTTGGCCATTTCCAAGACTTTGTTTCTCTTTTTACTACAGCTAATGTACTCATGCATTGCATGGCTAAAACATAAAAAACCATTAAAGACAATCCTGTTGCAAGTGTGTATACTTTTTCTCCATTTGCATGGGTAGCAGCTTGTAATTTTTCTCGTAAACTTTGATCATCTTCTTCATCAACACTGTATAAAGTAGCCATTGTACCAACAAAAACTTCTCTGGCAGCAAAAGAAGTGATTAAGGCAATGCCTATTTTCCAGTCATAACCCAAAGGTGCAATAACTGGTTCAATCGTTTTACCCAAGATGCCAGCGTAGGAATTGGCTAATTTTTCAGTAGACAATTGTTTTTGTAATGAGTCAACTTGATTAGGGTTTGCTTTGATTAAAACCGCATACTTCACTTCTGTATTTTCCATCTTATTTCCTGGTCCAAAGGAACTTAGAAACCAGAGTAAAAGACTAATTATCATTATTACTTTACCAGCATCTGTAACAAATATCCGCGCTTTTTCTATCATGGTTATACCAGCATTTTTCCAGCGAGGAGCTCTATACATTGGCAACTCTAAAATGAAGAAGCTTTTCTCTTTGATATTGATAAAGAACTTCATCACATAACTAACTAATAAAGCCATGATAGTACCTAAAAGATACAATGCCATCATCACTAATCCTTGTAAGCTCAGGAATCCAAAATAATATTTCTCTTCTATTACAAGTGCTATGAGAATAGTATAAACAGGTAGTCTTGCACTACAACTCATTAATGGGGTAACTAAAATAGTAAGTAGTCGCTCTTTTTTATTTTCAATGTTTCTAGCACCCATAATAGCAGGTACAGCACAAGCAAAGCTGCTAATCATCGGCATTACACTCTTACCATTCAATCCCACTTTTCTCATTAGTTTGTCACTTAAAAAACTAATTCTGGCCATGTATCCAGTATCTTCTAAAATAGTAATCAAACCAAAAAGAATCATGATCTGTGGAACAAAAACCAAGATTCCACTCAAGCCTGCAACAAATCCATTGATTAATAAATTACTCCACCATGTATCCGGTAAATTACTTGAAAGCCAACCAGCTAATTCAGCAAAAGCCCACTCTATTCCATCCATTGGATAAGTAGCTAACCAAAAAATACTTTGAAACAACAGAAAGAGCACTGAAAATAAAATTAAATATCCCCAGGTTTTGTGCATTAAAATATTATCTAGTTTTTCAGTAAACAACTTTTTTTCAAGAGGGCCTGTTTCTAGTACATTTTTTTGCATTATCTGTCTAATGCGCGTATATCGCTGCATAATCTCTTCAGCCTGAGTTTTGGTTGTATTGAAATTATTTTCAGCAACGATGGTATTTAAAATATTGTGTGCATGTTTATCAACTAATAAATCATCATGATTAATTAGTTGATGAATACAGGCATAGTCACTCCATTCAGGAAAGGCTTTCTTAACATTGGAAACTGCTTCTGGTGCTAATCCTGCAGTATCCATGAATTCTCTTAATTTAGAAGGGTTTTCAGGTTGCATTTTAGCAATCACTTTCTTCAACTCCAATAACCCTTTGTTTTTTCGTGGGTTTACAGCAACAACAGGAATTCCCAAATCTGCTTCTAATCCACCTATATCAATTTTAATATCTTTTTTTGCAGCCAAGTCGTTCATGGTTAGCGCCATGACAACTGGAATTTTCAAATCAATTATTTGAGAACAGAATAAAAGATTTCTTTTAAGGTTGCTTGCATCTGCAACTAATACAATTAAGTCTGCTTTTATTTCTTGATCCGCCCCCATCAGTACCTTGTAAGCAACCCACTCATCAGCTCTTCTTGGATATAAACTGTAAGTACCCGGTAAATCAATTAATTCTGCTTTTCGGTTATCCTCTAATTCAAAAATCCCCGTCTTTTTATCAACTGTAACACCAGGGAAATTACCAACATGTTGATTCAGTCCTGTAAAAGCATTGAATAAGGAGCTTTTTCCACTATTGGGATTACCAACTAATGCAATATGTAGTATTTTATTTGTCAAGACTGCAAAAGTAGGTGGGCAAACCCGCAGTTGGTTACGAGATTGGGAACAGAATTTAGAATAGATTACTTATCTATTACAAATATGTACTAACTGCAGCTTACTTTTGTGAGATAAAGTAGAAATATGAAAAAGTGGATAGCTGTTTTACTATTCCTGCCTATTTTGGCAGCCGCACAAAGCAAGAGAAAATTAAGAATCGCAGCAGAGAAGGAGCAAGCATTAACTATATTGAATTTACAAAAGCACGTTCAATATCTGGCCGATGACCAATTGCAGGGTAGGAGAACAGGAACTACAGGCGAAATTATGGCAATGGAATACCTGATTCAACAATATAAACTACTTGGTATTGAAGCAAAGGGTTCGAATGGGTATATTCAAGAATTTGAAATAAATGAAGGCTTGCAAATTGAAGATGCTACATTTTTGGAAGTAAGTGGGAAAAAACTATTATTAAATGAGGAATACTTTCCAGTTGCATTTAGTGCAAATAAGTCTGTTAAAGGAACACCGGCAGTAGCTCTTTCAGAAGCAGGTCAACCCTGGTTTAGAGATCTCAAGGAATTATTAGAAGAAAATAAAGCCAACCCTCATTTTGATGTGGAAGCGGCTATCAAAAAAATGGCCAACGATGCTGCTGCAAAAAATGCAAGCTCATTACTTATTTATAATACTTCTTCAATAGTTGATAACGTTCAGTTTAATAAAAATGACAAATCACCATTGGTTTCTATTCCAATTATTTACATCACCAAAAAAGGAATCGCAACCTATTTTTCAGACCCTTCAGCAACCTTGCCAATATCCTTAAATGTACAATTGAGCAATAAGGTTCGTAAAGCAAGAAACGTTATAGCTTTTATCAATAATAATGCTCCAAATACTGTAATTCTTGGAGCGCACTATGATCATTTAGGTTTTGGAGAAGATAAGAATTCATTGGATGGTCTAAATGAAATACACAATGGTGCAGATGATAATGCTAGTGGAACAGCCGCTTTATTAGAATTGGCAAGGAAATTAAAAAAACAATCACCCGCTTCTAATAATTATTTATTGATGCATTTCTCTGGAGAAGAATTGGGATTGATGGGTAGTAAATATTGGCTTGAAAACCCTACGCTATCGGTAAAAGCTAATTACATGATTAATATGGATATGGTAGGCAGGTACGACACAGCAAGAAAGTTGACAATCGGCGGGTATGGAACATCCCCTGAATGGGGTACAACCATTCCCTTATTGGCTGGCAAGTTTGCGTACAAGATTGATAGTGCTGGTACTGGCCCTAGTGACCATGCTAGTTTTTACAGAAAAGATATACCGGTATTGTTTTTCTTTACTGGTAGCCACCCTGATTATCACAAAGCATCAGATGATTGGGATAAGATTAATTATACAGGAATTAATGATATTGTAAACCTTGTTTATAAAATTGTTGAAACAACAGATACGAAGGGAAAAATTGCCTTTACTAAAACAAGAGAACAACAAATGGGTAGAAGTACCCGATTTACGGTAAGTTTAGGCGTTATACCCGATTATGGATATACTGGAACTGGTATGCGTATTGATGGTGCCAGTGCAGGTAAATTAGCAGAAAAATTAGGATTGAAAGCGGGGGATATACTATTACAATTAGGAGCCTATAAGTTTGTAGATGTGAATAGTTATATGCAATCCTTGTCTAAATTTAATAAAGGAGATAAAACTAAATTAATATATAAAAGAGGTACAGAAGAATTTATAGTAGAGTTGGAATTTTAATTTTTTATATGAAACTTCGACTAGATGTTGATGAATTAAACGATGATTTTTTTGAAGAGACTCGAATTCTAGGTATTACAACCACTTTAAAAAATTATCAGTTTTGTATGCAGTTAAACACCAACCTAGGCTATGATTTCAGGCTGAACCCTGAGTTAGAGATTCTTTTGCGTAGAAAAGAGAGGAGTTATTTTTTTTCAATTTATCAATTCAAAGAGTTTAACTCGCCATTAACCCATTATCTATATCAAAATCAATATGACGGCGAATATCTATTGCCAGAATTTAAGCATATGGATTTTTTATGGTTGATGAAATATGATTTTGTGGATGATGACAAATGCAATTGGATTAAACAAATAGTTCGAAATCTAACAGGGGTGCAACTTGTAGCAGAAATGACCCCTGATCAAATTAAGAACAAAGGGAATATGGTATTTTAATCTTTCTATTAAGTTATAATAATTCTTTTTTCGCCTAGATCTGTCATAGTACCAATAGGATTAATAAAATCATTTAATCCATTTAAAATAAATAATTTTTTTATTTCCTCTTCTGCTGCAGAATCAATTGCAATTAATAAACCGCCATTGGTTTGTGGGTCTGGTAATATTGAGAAAGCTTGCATTACATCAACCCCTTTTTCAAATTTTACTTGTGAACTATAGGCATTCCAGTTTCTATAAGTAGCATCTGGCACTAATCTTTTGGCAAGGTAATGTTTGGCTGAACTTAAAATAGGAACTTTTTGATATTCAATTATTGCTCCAAGTTCACTACCCTCTGCCATTTCCATTAAATGACCAATCAAACCGAAACCTGTTATATCAGTCATTGCATGAACGCCCTCAATAGATCCTAAGATTTCTCCGATTTTATTAAGTTGATTTAATTGGTTAATGAGAATTGGCAAGTCTTGTTCTTCAAGCTGACCTCTTTTTTGGGCAGTTGATAAAATACCTACACCAAGTGGTTTTGTTAAAAATAGCTTATCACCCATTCGGGCGGTATTATTTTTTTTTAAATGTTTGATGGGAACAATTCCATTTACGGATAAACCAAAAATAGGCTCTGCTGTGTCAACGCTATGACCTCCAGCAAGGGGTATACCTGCTTCTGCGCAGATGCTTCTTCCACCTTCAATTACTTTTCTTGCTATTTCAGGAGATAGTTTATCAACAGGCCAGCCTAAAATTGCCAAAGCCATAATTGGTTTGCCTCCCATCGCATAAACATCACTGATGGCATTAGCGGCTGCAATCCGGCCAAATTGGAAAGGATCGTCTACAATTGGCACAAAAAAATCAGTAGTACTAATCAAAGCAGTATTATTGCCTAAATCATAAACTGCAGCATCATCTTTACTACTATTTCCTACCAATAATTCTGGAAAAATATTTTGTACTATATCTGATTTAAGAATGCTGTCTAAAACAGCAGGAGCAATTTTGCATCCACAACCAGCACCATGCGAAAATTGAGTAAGCTGAACTTCTGCCATCTTTATTTTTTGTGCAAAAGTAACTTCAATTTCATGGATAGGCAAAAACGAAGAGAGCTGCATTTCTCATGCAGCTCTCTTACCCCCAATTGTTAATAATTACTGTTCGTAACCATTGTAAAGATGAATTTTTTCTATGTCCCTTGCATTCGTTTTATACCAAACAGGTCATTTCTTTCATGAAATAGCCTATTTATTTTGTTAAGCACCCTTTATTATCTAAGTCCGTCTTTTACATTAAATTGTTCATTAATTAATTAATTAATTGATTTGGATGATGCGTTTATTGATTTCGTTTTTATTAGGTATAATAGTAGCACCATTGTATGCTCAATTTCCATATACCCAAAAGTTTACCTATCCTGCCCAATTACCTACTCAAGTCATTTATGATATGTTAGCCGATCAACAAGGTTATATATGGTTGGCAACTGATAAAGGGTTATTCAGATTTAATGGGAGGACTTTTGTAAAGATTCCTTTTGATAATACCAGTATGCAGTCTGTAAGTTATTTGCAACAAGATCCACAGGGCAGGATCTGGTGTATGAATTTTTATAAGGAATTATTTTCCTTACAAAATGATACGCTTCGAAATTATAGGTTTAAAGACAAGAGAATAAAAGAAGAGTCGATTATTGTTAATTATGTTGCAACCAAAGATCATATCTGGTTTGCATCTTTAGAAAATTTATATCAGATTAATAAACAAACAGGTGTTACAATTAAAAAAGTGTATTCACCAGAATATTTAGGAATATCGTCTCTGGTTAAGAATGGGGAGGAAGTAGTGGCTTATGGTGCAAAGGGATGGATTTTTACTTATCCATCAAATAAAACTGAATGGAAAAAAACATCCTTTCAATACAATGATACCAGATTAATGTCTTCCGGGAAATTTGTTTATGGAACACAAATAGGAAAATCTAGACTACCAGCATTTACAGTAAATAATGGAAAACTTAAGTTAACAAAGCCCTTTGATTTGCCAGAAGATATTTTAGTATTTCATTTTGCATCAACAGCTGAATCAGAACAATGGATATGTACACAAACGGGTGCTTATTTATGGGATGTATCTAGTGGAAAAACAAAACTCATTTTTCCAAATCAAAGTATTACCGATGTAGTTAAAGATTATCAAGGCAATTATTGGGTGAGTACTTTAGATAATGGACTTTTTGTTTGCCCTTCACTAAATAATAAGCTTTATACAATTAATCCAGGTTTTGGCTTTGATAATATTTCAAGAGTTACAACAATTAGTAATGATACAATTGTAACAGGAACAACTAAAGGAATGTTAACTGCATTCAATTTAAAAAATGAAAAGAGAATGCATTATGAATTACCAATTGCTACTGAGATTCAGTTTATAACATATGATTCAATAGATAAAAAAATATTTACTAATAGAGGGATTTTTAATTTAACAAGCTCCTTTCCTGATAAAGTGGCTGATTATGGTAAAAGCGTTGTACGAGATCATAGAAAAAATTTAATAGTTGCTTCTTATAATAGAACATATGTGTTAAATAATCCATTAGGAAATAATCCCGATGCAACCCCTGATACAACTGGGATTCCTTTATATAGTCATTACATGAAAAATGATATTTTCAGGAAGGGGTTAAGGATACCTGTATTTAGGAATGCAAGAAGTTCTAAAATTCTTCTATCTGAAACTGGAAAGTATTTTTGGATTGCTTATTATGATGATTTATATCGCTACTGCTTTAGTGACAGTACTATTGTTATACGTAAAAAAAACAACCAAAAACTAGTTGCAAGAACACTTTTTGAAACTTCAAACAATTTACTGTTGGCTGGAACCTCTAACGAAGGATTGTTTGTTATAAAAGAGGATAAAGTGATTAAAAGATATCATACTGGGAATGGATTAAAGAGTAATAATATTAAATCTATCAAAGAGCGGGACGGTAAAATATGGGTAAATACAGACGAAACTTTGCAAATCATTGATTTAAAATCGGGAGTCATTACAAATTTGCTAGATGAATATGGATTGGCTGGATTAACAGTTAATGATTTTTCACTTCATCCCAATAAATTACTATTGGCAACCACATCTGGATTAGTTGTTAATGAGTATCGCGGAAAAGCTGTTAATGAAATCATATACTTTCCATTAATAAAAGCTATTAATAATGGCGTTGAAATAACTCCTAATCAAGTACTTTCTTCAAATAAGAATAATATTAGTTTCTATTTTGATGCAATCCAATATAAAACACCAACTAACTTAAATTATCGATATAAACTTTTAGGTATAGATACTTCATGGAAGGTATTAAGCTATAGTAATAATACATTAAATTTTTATCAACTCCCACCAGGTGCTTATCAATTTCAAATTCAGGCTTATGATAAAAATGGGATTTATAATAGTTCTATTAAAACATTTGCATTTTCGATACTTAATCCTTTTTGGCAACGTTGGTGGTTTATTTGTTTAATTGTATTGGTGGGGTCAGGTATAATTTATCTCTTTTTTAAGATATGGTCTAAGCGTCTTATAATGCGACAAGGGCTTAAAGAGCGATTATTTAAAAGTCAGTTAGTTGCTATCCGATCTCAAATGAATCCTCATTTTATTTATAATGTATTAAATACTGTTCAAGGATTATTATATGATAATCGGAAAACTGAAGTTGGAAATCTCTTGGGAAATTTTAGTGATTTGATGAGAAAAACTTTGCAAGCCAGTGATAGGCAAATGCATTCCTTAAAAGAAGAAGTGGAAAATATCACTTTGTATCTTGAATTAGAAAAAGCAAGATTTGATAAAAATTTTGAATACATCATAGAGCTTGAGTTAAAAGAGGATCCTGCTGATTTAATTATTCCATCCATGTTATTGCAACCCTTTGCAGAGAATGCAGTTAAACATGGGCTAATGCATAAAGCAGGTAAGAAAGTACTTTTAATTAGGTTCACTCAAATAAATAATGGATTGAATGTACTCATTGAAGACAATGGAATTGGACGAAAATTATCCTTTCAAATTAATCAGCGTAATAAAAGTAAGCCCACTAGTTTTGCTACCAAGGCAATAGCGGAAAGAATTGAATTATTTAATCGACTCCATAGTCAAAAAATAAAATACGATACGATTGATCAGTATGATGACTTAAAAAATCCATCGGGTACGGCCATACTTTTATTTATTCCAATTTATGACCAGGAAATGAATAGTATGTAAAATAACCCCCTTTATGAAGTAAATAGGCCTAATTATGAAATGGATTGTATTTTGAAGACACAGTTAAGTATCTTAGTTTATCATGGAATTGATAAAAGCCATTATAGTTGATGATGAACCCAATGCAAGAAAAGCTTTGCGAGGGTTACTGACGGATAATTTTGCTGAAATTCAAATTATAGCAGATTGTAGTAATGTACCCGAAGCGGTAAAAACAATTAATAAATATAAACCAGACTTGGTTTTTTTGGATATAGATATGCCCGGTTATAGTGGGTTTGAGTTACTTGAATTCTTTGATGAGCAGCAAATATGGTTCAAGATTATTTTTGTAACAGCATACAGTGAATATTCCCTTAGAGCATTTGAAGCTTCTGCAGTAGATTATATTCTTAAGCCTGTTAGACTTGAACATATGCAACGGGCGTTAAAAAAAGTAAATCTTTTACCTTCTGATACGGTTCAGTATAAGGTTTTACGTGATAATTTATCTCATCAACAAGATCGAAAAGTAGTATTGCAAACTTCAGAAACCATTTATGTAGTTAACCAAGATGATATCATTTTTATACAGGCAGAAGGAAGTTATACTAAAATCATAACAGCTACTCATGGCGTGCTAACAATCACTAAAAAATTACTTGACTTTGAATACCTAGAATCCGATGGTCCTTTTTTTAGAACCCATAGAAGCTATCTAGTAAATTTAAATCATATCAAAAAAATTGATAAGAAAGATTTTGTATTAATTATGAGTAATGAAGCACAAGTGCATTTGGCGCAGGATAAAAAGAATCAATTAATAGAGCGTTTTACTGTTTAGCTTTCAATAATCCATTCCACCTCTCCATGTTTAAATTGATGTTGCATACTTGAAGTGGCTAACAAGTCTCCCTTTTTTGAAACCCCATCAATTAGATATATAGATGCAATATTTCCATATTTGAGTTTTACTCTTTGGCTTTTTTTGTAAAGCACTTCGTTATAGTCACTCAAAATTTTATTTTTACCGTTTTCTACAAATAATTCCTGAAATCTAAGTTCAATTTTTTTGCATAGTTCTTTTCCTAAATCAATAGGGTGGTATTCTTTACCACTGATTTGTTTTAGCGAAACTGCTTTGTTTTGAACTCCTTCAAATTGGGTTTGATTAATATTAATCCCAATTCCAATAACTGCATAAGTCCAAATCCCACCGGAAATCTGGTTTTCAATAAGAATTCCACCTGCCTTTCTGTCACCCCAATAGAGGTCATTAGGCCACTTTATAGTTAAATTCGAAGAAATATATTCAGACAATAAATCTCTAGCAGCTAGTGCAATTGCGGCACTTAAGGCAAACTGGTCACCCATATTTAATGCCGAAACATTCAATAAGATAGACATTAGTAGGTTTTGTCCTGATTCAGACTCCCATTTTTTGCCCATTTGACCCTTTCCAGCTGTTTGCAAATCAGCAAAAAAAACAGCCCCATGCTCAGCCAATTTAGCTTGTAATTGCTCCATGGCATAGATGTTGGTACTATTTACCCGATTTAGGTGGGTAAAGGGTGTTCCAATAACAGTTTTAACAGCTGAACCTGCCAAAGAATTACTATTTTTGACGAAGTTAACATGAAAATTATTCATTAAAACACCTATCATTTTTGGAACCACTTTCACTATTAAAAACCCGAGAAAAGACAACAGTCACTAGACTGAACAAAAATTCTAAGATATTTAAGACCATCATTCAAGCTATTCTTGATAAAAAGGGGGAGAATATCATCAGTCTCGACCTTAGAAAGATACCTGAAGCATCAGCTGATTTTTTTATCGTTTGTGAAGCAACTAGTACTACACAAATTAAAGCCATTGCCGACTTTGTAGAAGATCAATTAAAGAAAATTTGTGGCGAAATTCCTTACAGACATGAAGGAAAACAAGCAGCCCAATGGGTTTTAATCGATTATATTAATGTAGTTGTGCATGTAATGCATCCAGAAGCCAGAAATTTTTATAAATTGGAAGAAATGTGGAGCGATGCCGTTTCACAAATGCATGAGTCTTGAACTTAACAAAACTTTTAAGTGACTCAAACATTATTTATATATCACGCAAGAAGCTATGTCAAAAAATAACCCGTTACCTAAAATAAATCCTGAGAAAGGAGATGGCCAAAAAAAGGGGCCCAAATTCACTATTTATTGGATTTATGCAATTATTGCAATCGTACTTTTATCGATGCAGTTCTTTAGAATGACTCCAGATTTGGCACCTACTAGTCAGCAAGAATATTTTGATCAAATGTTGATTCCAGGAGACGTTCAAAAAATTGAAATTGTAAAAAATAAGGAAAGAGTTAGGGTATATATTAAGCCTGAGCGCTTATCAAAAGACTTTTATGTAACCAAATTCAAAAAAGACCTTAGTAAAGAAAAGGGGAAAGTTCAAAATGTTCCTTTGTTTGAATTTGAATTAACAGGAGATGTAAAAAACTTTAAGGACGATTTAAAAGAAGTATATGCTGCGCATCCTGAATTAGCAAGAGTTCCTGAAAAAGCCGTAACTGATCCGGAATGGTTTGGACCAATTTTTAATACCATTATTTCCTTATTATTCATCGTAGCAGTATGGGTTCTTTTGATGCGCAAAATGGGAGGCGGTGGCCCTGGTGGCGGTGGTCCTGGTGGGATATTCAATATTGGAAAATCAAAAGCAACTTTATTTGATAAAGGGGCTAAAGTGAATATTACTTTCGCAGATGTAGCGGGTTTAGATGAAGCAAAAGTGGAAGTAATGGAAATTGTAGACTTCCTAAAGCAGCCTAAAAAGTATACTTCTTTGGGAGGTAAAATTCCAAAAGGTGCTTTGTTGGTTGGACCTCCAGGTACAGGTAAAACTTTATTGGCTAAAGCAATGGCAGGAGAAGCACAAGTGCCTTTCTTCAGTTTGAGTGGATCTGACTTTGTGGAAATGTTTGTGGGTGTTGGAGCCAGCAGGGTTAGAGACTTATTTAAACAAGCAAGAGAAAAAGCACCTTGTATTATTTTCATAGATGAAATTGATGCCATTGGTAGAGCAAGAGGTAGAAACGCCATCATGAGTAATGATGAAAGGGAAAATACATTGAACCAGTTATTGGTTGAAATGGATGGATTTGGTGGCGATACCGGTATTATTATCTTGGCAGCAACCAATAGACCTGATGTATTAGATAGTGCCTTACTTCGACCAGGTCGTTTTGATCGTCAGATATCAATTGATAAACCAGATGTTAAGGGACGAGAAGCAATTCTAAAAGTTCACTTAGGTCCAATTAAAGTATCTGAAACATTGGATCTACACAAACTAGCTGAACAAACACCAGGATTTGCTGGTGCGGATATTGCCAACGTTTGTAATGAAGCTGCTTTAATAGCTGCACGTAAAGGGAAGGAAGCGGTTGATATGAGCGATTTCCAAGATGCCATTGATAGAGTCATTGGTGGTTTGGAGAAAAAGAATAAAATCATTGCTCCACATGAAAAGTCAATTATTGCTTACCATGAAGCAGGACATGCCGTATGTGTTTGGTTCTTAGAGCATGCATATCCGCTCTTAAAGGTTACTATAGTGCCAAGAGGAACAGCAGCATTAGGCTATGCACAGTATACACCAACAGAACAATACTTATACAATACCGATCAATTGATGGATCAAATCTGTATGACTTTGGGTGGTAGAGCTGCTGAGGAAATTTTCTTTGGTAAGATTTCAACAGGTGCAGCCAACGATTTGCAGCAAATTACTCGAATTGCTTATAGCATGGTTACTGCCTATGGTATGAATAAAAAAGTAGGTAATGTAAGTTTCTATGATCCTACCCAAGAGAATACATTTACGAAGCCTTATAGTGAAGAGACTGGTAAAATTATTGATGAAGAAGTTAGGGGGATCATAGACGAAGCTTATCAAAGAACGCTCAATTTGTTAACGGAGAAGCGCAATGAGGTTGAGAAGTTAGCAAAAGAGTTGCTAGAAAAAGAAGTATTGCATAAGAGTGATGTAGAAATCTTAATAGGAAAAAGACCTTTTGAAGAGAAGAAGTTACTAGAAGTTGAAGCAGAAAATATAGCAGCAGCAGAAAAGCTTGCTTCTGAACAACAACAAGATACGAATGCATAATGGCAACATCAAGAGATAAAATTTTACAGAAAATCAAACAGGCACTTGTTACTAAAGTGCCTGTTCCCTTTTCTACTAGTGCTCAAACAACCGAATTATTTCAACCTTCAATTAAGGAATTAGAAATAGAATTTGCGGAGCATTTTACTGCCTTGCAAGGAAAATTTTCTTTTTGTTCAGCAGAACAAGAACTTGCACTACAATTGATACAGCTAATTGCTGTGAGAAAATGGGAGAAAGTATTTTGTAAAGAGCCTATTTTGTGCCATTTGCTTCAGTCAAATGGCTTTTCAACTGAATTTACTGATGATATTGCAAGTTGTGATGTAGCAATTACTGGATGCGAATTATTGGTTGCTAGAACAGGCAGTATGATATTATCTAGTGCTTCACTAAGCGGTAGAACAACCAGTGTGTATGCACCAGTTCATATTTGTATTGCTAAAACCAATCAGTTGGTATATAGCATTGACCAAGCTTTGGAAAGCATGGTAACTAAATATGGGGATGCTATTCCATCAATGATTAGTTTAGCAACTGGACCTAGTAGAACGGCTGATATAGAAAAGACATTAGTGGTTGGTGTGCATGGTCCAAAAGAAGTTTTTTGCTTTTTAACTGATGATTAAGTAATATTAATTAATGGAATTAGCTTGCAGAAATTTATTTGTTTACGGATCGCTCCGTAGTGGTTTTAATAGCCCAGCTTATGCGTATATAAGCAAGTACTTTACCTTAGTAGGTCATGCTTATGTTAAAGGTAAATTATATCAACTGCCGCAATTTCCAGCAGGTGTTCCATGTGATGACAACCAATTAATAAGTGGCGAGCTTTACACCATAAAAGTTCCTTCTGAATGTTCTTGGGCTTTTGCACAATTAGATGATTATGAAGGAGTGCAGGCTGAAGAAGGGGAAGTTCCATTATACAAGAGAGTATTAACAACCGTACAGATTGAAGGTAATGAAGAACAAGCCTGGATTTATTGGTATAATGGCTCTGTGGAAAATGGTGTTTTTATTGAAGGAGGTGATTTACTTGCCTATTTGACAAAAAATGGTCAGCTATGATCAATAATATCAATGCTGAAAATAAGATTTACTTTTTATCAGATTTTCATTTGGGCGCGCCCAATTATGAAGCAAGTTTAGTAAGGGAAAAAAAACTTGTTCATTTTCTAGATTCAGTTAAACATAAAGCAGCTGCTATATTTATAGTTGGAGACATATTTGATTTTTGGTTTGAGTATAAAAGATCAATTCCAAAAGGCTATACCAGGTTATTGGGTAAATTGGCTGAAATAAGTGATGCCGGTATTCCTGTTGTCGTGTTTACGGGCAATCATGATATGTGGATGCGTGGTTATTTTGAAGAAGAATTAAATATTAAGGTATACCACGAGCCACAAACATTTTTATGGAATAATAAAAAGATATTGATTGGTCATGGCGATGGCCTAGGGCCTGGTGATCATGGTTATAAGTTACTAAAAAAAGTCTTTACTAATCCAATTTGCAAATGGTTATTTGGCATATTACATCCTGATTGGGGTATCGGATTAGCCAATTATTTTAGTAGAAAAAGCAAAGAAAAAACGGGTGCTACAGACGATCATTTTTTAGGAGAAGATCAGGAATGGTTAATTATTTATTGCAAAGAAGTTTTAAAAAAAGAATATTTTGATTTCTTAATATTTGGTCATAGACATTACCCAATTGATTTCCCGCTTACTAATAAAAGCAGATATATCAATTTAGGTGATTGGATAAAAAACTTCACTTATGCAGAATTTGATGGCGAAAACATTCAGTTGAAAAAGTTTGAATCATAATTGAACAGATGAAACAACTACTAGATAAAGTAATCTTGAATAATACCGTTCAAAGCTATTTGACGGTCTTTTTGGTCATTGTAGGTATTTTATTGATTAAACGAATAATTTCTAAATACTTAGCCAAATTAATGTTTCGACTGATTGGTAAAGCTGGAAAGAATATTGCGAGAGAATCATTTTTAAATTTAGTAGTTCAGCCTTTGGATTATTTTTTACTGTTAATGATTGGAATTATTTCATTAGATCAATTGGTTTTTCCATCTGCATTAAATGTGATGATTTACCGCATTTCATTAAAAAGTTTTATAGATGCATTGGCAGATGGTGTTCTTATAAGTGTGTTTATCTGGTTATGTCTTCGGGTAATAGAATTTATTGCACTTATATTAGAGCAGCGGGCAAACATGACCGCAGATATGACGGATAACCAATTGATTATCTTTTTCAAGGATTTCTTTAAGGCCTTGTTGGTAGTTATTGGCTTATTGATGATTCTAAAATTTTCTTTTAATCAAGACATTAGTAATTTATTAACTGGTTTAAGTATAGTAGGAGCAGCATTAGCTTTAGCTACACGGGAAAGCTTAGAAAATTTAATTGCTTCCTTTATCATTTTTTTTGATAAGCCTTTTAACACTGGTGATTTAG
The DNA here is from genome assembly GCF_051860225.1 of Sediminibacterium sp. GTDB lineage: Bacteria > Bacteroidota > Bacteroidia > Chitinophagales > Chitinophagaceae > Sediminibacterium. Next base: position 505,902 of record NZ_JBHYEI010000001.1, on the reverse strand, counting down.
TAAAGGTTAATGGATTTTCAGGAACAATTGAGAAGATAGGATTGAGAAGTACTAGAATTAGAACCCTTGAAAAAACGTATATCTCAGTACCAAATAAGCAAATGGTTGATACCATCGTAGATAATATATCACTTCGTACCCATCGAAAAGTGGAATTCAAAATTGAAGCAGGTTTAGATGCAAGTACGTCACAGTTGGATTCTTTTATAGCCAATATTAGGTCGATGCTTTTAAATGACGGAGTAGAAGGGGTTGCTGTTTATTTGGTCGATACTGGAAAAAATGCACATATTATCAATGTAGAATATTTAAGTATTGTTACCCAGCCAATGGATGAGTTTTTACAACATCGTCAGGAAGTCATGATGCAAATAATTAGTATGATGGAAAAGTTAAATATACAAATGGCTGCTGCTGCTACAGACGTTGTAGTAACCAATAAATCAGTTGGATAAAGATGACTTTAATTCTAGTAAAAATTGTTTGAATTTAGACAAGGAGCCTACTAATTGATTTTCTGTATCAATTTTATTTTTATTACTTTTTAAATAATTCTTCGCCCCTTCAATAGAAAATTTTCTTTGTCTTAATAGTAAATAAATTAACTGTAGATTTTTGATATCCTCTACCCTAAATAAGCGATCTCCTTTTCTAGTTTTTCTTGGTTGCAAAATATCAAATTCGTTTTCCCAATAACGTAATAAAGAAGTATTTACTTTAAACCAAGACGCAACTTCGCTAATGGAATAGTAAAGTTTTTGATTTAAGATATGATCATCCGGTATTTCAATTAAGTCTGCTGCTGCATCCATTTCTTTGAAGGATTTTCTACCTCTTTTCCCTATTAGTTTAATCTTTTCAGCAGGTTTATTTTGTTTTGGTATAATTGCTTCTGAAGCTTTTTGAATAGTAACTGTTTCCGTTGGCTCTAGCTTAGGCTTCTCAGATTTAACTTTAACTACAATTTGATTACTTGCATAAACCACAGGTTCATTTACAATAATTTGCTTTTCCTCAGGAGCTTCAACTATTAGTTTGGGAACTTGTTTTTTGGGTTTAGGAGTAGGTGCTGGTTCTACAGGCATTCCAAAAAGATCCAATTGTTGTAAAAGGTTTCCCATGGCCTAAAATTAGCACCAAAATCCACTAAAAATATACCTAACTATTTACTAGTGGATAAGATGTAAGTATCTTGCATACTTATGGCAAATAATAGTATTAAGCAAATTATTGTATGCGGAGCAGGGACCATGGGAAGTGGAATTGCTCAGCTTGCGGCAACAGCCGGTTTTAAAGTAATTCATTTTGATTTAAGCAAGCAAATGCTAGAAAAATCGGCTAAATCTATTGAACAAAGTTTGCAAAAGTTTCTAGCTAAGGGAAAGTTGAGTATAGAAGAATTTAATAATGCCATCGCAAATATTACTTATACAGATCGTATAGATGATTGTAGAGGAGAATTGATAATTGAAGCAATTATAGAAAAAAAAGAAGCCAAAATTGGTCTTTTTAATCAACTTTTTAATTTGAATGGTTCCAATTTGATTATAGCAACTAATACTTCTTCTATTTCTATTGACGCAATTGCATCTTCAATTGCATTTCCAGCACAGTTAGTGGGGTTACATTTTTTTAATCCTGCACCATTAATGAGATTGGTAGAAATTATTAAAGGAGAAGCAACAAATCCAGCTATTATTAAGCAAATGGTTGATATAGCTTTAATGATGCAAAAAACACCTGTAATATGTAAGGACTCCCCTGGATTTATTGTAAACCGAGTAGCTAGGCCTTATTATTTGGAAACCATGTACATGGTTCAAAAAGGAATAATTACAGTTGAACAGGCGGATGCGGTATTAGAAGCAGCAGGTTTTAAAATGGGGCCATTTAAACTAATGGATTTAATTGGTTTAGATATCAACTACAGCGTTAGCAGTATTGTTTGGGAAGACTTAGGTAAGCCAGAGCGATTAAAGCCATCTGAAATTCAAAAAGCTAAAATAGATCAAGGCGCTCTAGGTATTAAAACAAAAAAAGGGTTTTATCAATACAATTAGATTATCATAAAGAAATATTGACTTCATTATCCCAATTACCTTTCACTACTAATGGTTTAGAAATTAACTGTACAATTTCTGGTTGCTTCTTTACTTTTCCAAAAATACCAGTATCCCAAATGCCATTTTGATTGGTGTCATATAATATCCGTAAATCATAAGAACCAGCTCTATAAAGTTTACGAGATAGTTCGGTAGAATTCAATTTGATTGACTCTACTATTTTATCTGATTGAACCAATTGTAAAACTGGGTTTCTCTTTAAATCAAGATTTACAAACCTGAGTCTAATGCTACCATAATCTGATTCTTTTTTGGTAGCAAATTTGAGTGTATCTGATTTAGCTAAACCCATTCCACTCGTATCAGTAACAGCATCTTTTGGTATGATAATCCTAAACGGTGTTTGTTCTTTCCATGAATAGTTAAAGGATAAAATTGTTTTACTTGTATCAAGCGTAAGTTTATATCCTTTTACAGGAATAAAATTGGTGTCGGCAAAAAGAATTTTAGCGCTGTCCAATGCTTTTAAAGGCCGTACAAATTTTAATTCTAAAGGCGATAACAGATCCTGCGTTCCATTTTCAAGGTTAATAGCATATTTAAGCCGGTTATCTATTTTAGTATTTGGTGTTGCAGCAACAGCGGTGGATGAGCTGCTTGCTTTTCTTTTATAAGCTTCAAATGCGTACAATGTATCTACTGTATTTGTGCCATTTATTAATATAGGCTCTGTTCTAAAGGCAAATAATTTAGTACTGTCATCATATTTTTTTGAAAAATCGTTGGGCAAAACATAAACAGAATAATAGCCACCAGATAAATTATTAAATTCAAAATTGCCTTTCCCATTTAATTTAGCATAATACCTTGGTCTATTTTTGTAGATAGCTGTATCACTGGAATTATTATGTAAAATAACCACTAGCGTAGAATCTATTGTTCCTTTTTCTGCAAGAAGAACTTTTCCCTTATACGAAAAGTCATCAATCGTATTGCCTGTTGAAAATACGTATCTGAAATTTTTTATAATATTTCCTTCATTTACGTCTTTAATTGCGTTACCAAAATTAAGTGAATAAGTAGTATTAGCTTCTAGGCTATCCTTGAATTTAACCGTTACATTTCTTAGCTTGTTATCTACAATCGGTAAGTTCTTAAGTGTTGGCGATACAATTAAATTATTATTGATATCCTGTAGCGATACATACTCATCAAAAGTTAATGTGATGAGCTTTGGCGATACATTGATAGCTGAGTCTTTGGGTAATGCGCTTATCAAAATGGGGGGCAAACTATCTCTAGCTCCGCCACTTGGAGGTATAATATTAGCGCAAGAGGAAAATAAAAGTATATGCAACAGAGCGCATAATACATTTAAACCAATTAATTTTTTATTTATAAACTGCTTATTCATGCTCATCAATTAAAATACTTCTAAATTATTCTCTTCATCCTCTGGCAAAATATCAGCTAGGGCAATATCTAGTTCATTGTGTTTTACAAATTTGCACCAATGGCAGTCTTCTTTACCACACCCAGTATAAAAGTCGTGTTCTTGAATTTTTTGCCAAACTACGCTGATTTGATTTTTTACTGTGGCAATATCAGCATCTGAAATGACAATTTTTTCTTTTCTGTATTTTTTCTTGTTATCTGGCTCTACAAAATCAAATTCACTACTTATTACTTGCCAAGATTTCTGCTCATAATTGTCTACTAAAATTTTGTAGAAAACAGCTTGTCTCCAATAATCTCCACCTTCAGGTTGTTTATCGCTAGGACCTTGTAATTTGTCTTTTGCCTTATCTACATCTCCCGTTTTATAGTCTACTACATTTACCAATTTGCCATTAAATTCTAGTTTGTCTAATTTACCCTTTAAAGGAACTCCATTTACGATTACATTTTTAATTGTGCGCTCTATCACAACTACTTTATTCCATTCATTAATATAGGCGTTATAATAATTATTTAATACTTCTCCACCATATTCAATTCTCCTTTTAAATTGTTCTTTGGTAAAGCTTTTTTTATTTTTTAACATGTAGTCTTCAAAATAAGCAATGAGTTTTTCCTTGCTAGGAAATTCATTATTATCCTGCATTTGCTGGAAGAATTGTTGAAGTGCGGCATGTATGGCAGATCCAAATTCAGTTGATTCAGATTTTCCTGATGGTACTCGAACTAAATTATTGAAATAGAATTGTAATGGACATTTGAGGTAGTTGTTGAGTGCAGTTACATTCATTACAAACTTCTCTAGAACCCTTTCAATAAATTCAGCCTCAATTTTTTCAATTTTCGGAGTAATGGTTTCTTGGTATTGTAGCAAAGTAAATTGGCTAATACTTTCTTTGCTCAATACTTCTTTAATAGTAGTAATTTGATAAGCATCTTGAATTTCGGCTATAAACATGGAAGGATCAAGTGGTTTCCCATCTACTTTAAAATCACTGAAGGATAAGTATAAGTATTTTTCAGCTCTGGTTAATGCAACATAAAACAATCTTCTGAGTTCCTCCTCTTCACTGAATACTGGTTGTGACGCAAACATGGTGTCTGGCATCGAATAGCCGCCACCTGGTTTTCTTTTCTTTTCCCAATATGATGCATTGCATCCTGCAAAGAAAACATACTCAAATTCTAAGCCCTTTGAGCCATGTGTAGTAAGTAAGTTAACTCCTTTATCGCTGCCACTTACTTGTATAAGTGGTAAGCGGATATTTTCTTTGATCATTAAATCAATCAATACAATCAACCTATTTAAATCGAGAGAAGGATTACGATTACTTTCTTCTTTTATATAATTAAATAAACCAGTTAATTCTTGAAGTAACCAATGCTTTTCTGGATGTTGCATGATAAAATTCACTATTCCAGTTTCTCGAATAATATTATCAAAAAGATTTATCAGTGTAACATTGGGCACATCATTGATTAATTGTTCTAAACTATTCATTGCTTTCTTTAGACCTGGAATTGGCTTACTGAATAAATCTTTGATTGGCTGATTCGCATATTCTAATGCATATTTTCTTAGATTAGTTTTGTCATTTCCAAAACGCTTGTCTGCAACTACTGCAGAAAGTTTGGCAATCTCAATAGGTGGAATACCGAACCAATTAAAATGTAAAATTTCAAACAACATTTCATCGCCACTAAATGGAGTTTCTAGTTCGGCAGCTAGGTATCTTAAAATAAGAATGATTTTCCTTGAAAATGGAAGATCTAAAATATTCAAGTTTCTTTTAGTGTAAACAGGTATTTGCTTAAGTTTAAAATAACTACTTAGGGTTTCTCCATATTTATTCTCTTTATAAATCACTGCAATTTTACCTGCTTCAACTTGTTCATTCAAAAGTTTTTCTATAGCAAGCGTAATTCCAATCATTTCATGTTGCTCAGATTCATACGCAGCAATGATAGGTGGATTATTGAAGCCATTTATTTTAGTATTTGAAGCAATTAGCTCCTTGCTTAATCCAGGTATCTTTTTTACTAAACGCTCATTATTTCGATCAATTAAGGCTTTGGCAACATCCAATAAAGGCTGTGTTGAACGATAGTTTTGTGTTAGAATAACGGTCTGTATTTCTTTACTGTATGCGTCTGCAAATTTTTCCATGTTCTCAATATTCGCCCCTTGAAAACGATAGATACTTTGATCGTCATCACCCACAACAAAAATATTCGGATGGTTCCAGTAGCTTATCAAAAGTTCCACTAAATGGTTTTGTGTGCCACTAGTATCTTGATATTCATCCACTAAAATGTATTGAAACTGTTCTTGGTATTTTGAAAGTAGTAATTTATTCTCTTTAAAAGCATCCAATACCCAAATAATCATGTCATCAAAATCATAGCGATTTCGTTTTCTCATGAGCTCTTTAAATCGACTAAATTCATTAACAGCTGCATGCAGTTTTTCCATGCGTTCTTTTACTAAATCTATTTGAGTTTGCTTTAAATCTCCTTTTTTAAATTGTTTGTAAGCTCTTTGATAGATGAATTCATCTCTTGTTGGAATCTCCTTTAGATAACTGTCGATTGCACTATTAATATATTCAGGTGTCCAGCCTTCTTTTTTCATATTGCTGAACAGATTTTTCAAATTATTGATTTCAAAATATACATCCCCTCGATATTTTTTCAGTGGATGATTTTTAGGGAAGTCATCTATCAGTTGTTTAAAAATCTCAATACTTTCTAATTCGGAAACAGGTTCTAATTTAGTTTTTTCAAAAAGGGATAGGTTATCTTGTATAATATCATTACAAAATGAATGAAATGTATGAATGTTTACTTTATATGCATCTGGACCTATAAATCGTAAAAGTCTCTTTCTCATTGCTACAGCACCTGCGTCTGTATAAGTAAGGCATAGAATATTTTCAGGATTAGAGTCGGTATCCATTAATATTTTTCCAATTCTAGCACTCAAAATTTGTGTTTTACCAGTACCAGGACCGGCAATAACCATCACAGGGCCTTCAATCGCATCCACAGCTAGTTTTTGGGCTTGGTTTAAAGAATCGTACACTCCTTGAAAATATGCAAACTGTTCTTCCTTATTTGTCATAGCATAAAGATACCATGAACCTTATTACTGTTATACTGTTATTATGTTATTATGTCGAAAGTATACAGTATTAAAACAGTTCAAAAAATGCCCATCAGCCTAGAACAGGCATGGGATTTCTTTAGTAAGCCAGATAATTTGAAAGAAATTACACCAGCCAATTTAGGCTTTAACATTATTAGTAAACACCATGGTGCCACAATGTATAGTGGTCAAATTATTGAATATACTGTTAAACCAATTTTAGGTATTCCACTTTACTGGATGACCGAAATAACACATGTAATTGATAAGCAATTTTTTGTGGACGAACAACGCTTTGGTCCTTATTCACTTTGGCATCATCAACATCATTTTAAAGAAATTGAAGGCGGCGTTGAAATGACAGATATTGTACACTATAAATTACCCTTTTGGTTCTTAGGTGATATTGCACAAGTAATTATGGTTAAAAGCCAGTTAAATGGCATATTTAGTCATCGATATGTTGCTGTAGAAGAGCGTTTTGGCAAATGGCCTGGAGCGGAAAATAAAGTAGTTTTTGGCTAAGCTATTTTAATGCTTTTAACGCACTTACATTGTTATTTATATCAATTGTAGCAATATATAATTTGTTCCCATTTACGTCAGGAACCTTATTCAAATCTATAGTAGCTCTTTTATCAGTTACAACAATTTGAAGTAGTTGGCTATTAATGAACTTGACTTCTTTGCCGTTAGGTACACTGAAAATACCAAAGCCCTTGATTTTTAAATGACCGTTATAACTTATTTCTGCGTTATTTAATTCTTGGGTAATAGTTGGTTGGTCTGGGGCGTCATTATTAATCCATGGCATGGGTGGTACCAATGCTGGGTGACGGTAGTAGTTATTTCTTAAACTATCATTCCATCCATTTAGATTCTTTTCAAATGTTTTACTACTAAAATAGATGCTTCCCTGTGTGGTGGGGTATTTTCTTAATTCTTGAATTTGTTCAGGTATCTGATTTTTATTTTTCCAAGCTTCATTACTTCCACCTCTATAGATACCATGCCCTATATAAATATGTTTACCATACCCGTTGTCATTCCACCATTTTAATAAAACGTCATAATCTGCCAATGAATGACCTCTTTCCCAATACAATTGAGGGGTAACATAATCAATCCAACCTTTATTTAGCCACAGTAAAATGTCTGCATACAAATCATCATAGTTGGTTTGACCTGCTTTGGTATTACTGCCCATAGGGTCTTGGCTTTTATTTCTCCAAACACCAAAAGGACTGATACCAAATTTAACTCTAGGATTGGTTTGTTTAATTACATTATTAATATCAACAATGATTGAATCACAGTTACTTCTTCTCCAGTTGTCTTTTGATAGACCTGCACCATATTTCTCATATGTTTTTTGATCTGGGAATTCTTTTCCAGCAATGCGATATGGGTAAAAATAATCATCCATATGAATTGCATCAATATCATACCTATTTAATAAATCTTTTACAACCCTTACCGTGTGCTGCCTTACATCTGGTAAACCAGGATTAAAATACTTCTTATCACCATATACAACAAACCATTCAGGATGTATTTTAGTGATATGAGAGGGTGCAACCGATGATTTAAATATATTAAATACTGCCCTATAGGGATTTAACCATGCATGAAATTCCATACCTCTTTTGTGGGTTTCACTAATCATGAACGCTAAAGGATCATAGTAAGGATTTGGAGGCAATCCCTGTTTACCGGTTAAGTATTCACTCCAAGGTTCGTATTGAGATGGATAAAATGCATCACCAGTAGGCCTGATCTGCATTACAATGGCATTCATGCCATTTGATTGATGCAAATCAAGTAGTCTAATAAAACTTGCTTTTTGCTCCGAGACAGAAAGATTTCTTTTAGTAGGCCAATCAATATTTTCAACAGTTGCAATCCATACCCCTCTAAATTCGTAGTTTGGTGAGTTTTGAGCAGTAGTAGTAATTCCTAATAGGATAAATAAGATCGCAAGGATAAAGTGCGCCTGGTTTTTCATAAGTTGAAGATAAGTCATCTCTTTAAATGCTCACTCTCATTTTGTCTAATAAATCACTTAATTGTGCCGCTTCTTTGGGTGTGAGGTTCTGAAGAATCGCATCTAATTCCTCATTTTTTTCATCTAACCTTTTCAAGACATCTAATCCGGCAGGAGAGATAATCACATCTACCAAACGCTTATCGGTAGTACAAACCTTTTTTTCAACCAATTCTTTTTTTACTAGTCTCTCTACAATTCTACTCGTATCGCTCATTTTATCAAGCATGCGAGCCCTTATTTGCAAAGTACTTAAGGGTTTTTTACTCCCCCTTAAAATTCTCAAAATATTGTATTGTTGGTGTGTAATATCTTCTTCTTGTAGAACAGCTTTTATTTTTTCTGTAATCCAATTGTTCGAAAAAATTAAATTAATGGAAAGTTTCTGATAAATACTTCTGAAGTTTTCCTGCTGAATATCTTTTTCTATTCCCATAGTAGTAGGCATCGTATGGACGAATGTACAAACATTCCCATTAATCTTCCCACACCGAAAGCCCTTCACTGCAATTTGAACAGATATCTATATTTTTTCTACTATTTAGTAGTTCAGTTCTAAATTGATGATAATTACTATTTTTCCAAGTTTCTTTAAAGCTTTGCCTTTTTAAGTTACCTAATTGGTGCATAGCATCTTTATCAAAGCAGCAGGGAACAACCAATCCATCCCAAGTAATCACATTGGCGTGCCAGAGCTTCCAACAGTAGTTTTTTAGGCCACTTTTGACTTTCATTTTGCCATCTTTCCCCTTTTTATATCTACTATATTTGTTATTGACCGGAATCAAACCATTGGGATCTTCTTCATAATTGTATACCTGAGCAGTTTTAAATCTTACTTGGTCTACGCCAATTTCTTTACCTAAATCCTTTATTTCTGCAATTTGGTGTTCATTTGGTTTCACCACCAAAAATTGAAAGAAAACAAAAGGGGTCTTGCTTTTTAATTCCTTTTTCCACTTAATAATATTTTTAGCACCTTCTATTACTTTATCTAATTTACCACCAACCCTATATTGTTGGTAAACCTCTTGAGAGGTTCCATCAATTGAAATAATCAAACGATCTAAACCACTTTCAACTGTTTTTTTTGCCTTTTCATCGGTTAAATAGTGTGCATTAGTTGAAGTTGCCGTATATAAGCCCTTTTCGTGGGCATATTTGACCATTTCTAAAAATTGAGGATTTAGGTAAGGTTCTCCTTGAAAATAAAAAATCAAATAAAGTAAATCAGGGGCAATATCATCAATCGTTTCCTGAAAAAAGTCTTTTTGAAGCATTCCAGTCGGGCGAGTAAATTCCCTCAAACCGCTTGGGCATTCAGGACATCTTAAGTTACAAGATGTAGTAGGTTCAAAGGAAATTGATATAGGCATTCCCCATTGTATGGGCTTAGATAGAATTCTGGATAGCCTAAAACTGGCATATACTTTTACCCCATTCCAAAAACGTCTTATGGTTAGTTTAGATAATAAGTTCAGGCTATCATTTAAATTAAAATAGGGCATTTTTCAAAATTAGTCTTTTAGAATAGGCTAATGAAACAGATGTTAAAAAAATTAACTTAATGAAAAATTGTATTTATCAAAGTTCATGCGTAACTTAATGTTATCAAATAATTTTAATGAATCATTAGAGATTCATTAACAGATAAAATAAGAGATTGGCACGCGGTTTGGATTAGTTAATGAAAATAAGATAGTTTAAATTTTCTCATAAGCAGTTAGTTTTGGTTGAGGCCCCTGTTTCTACAGGGGCTGACTTTTTTTAGCCCCTTGTACATTAATCAATTAGAACAGTTTGAGTAAAGGTCTACAAAGTAAGAAAATGACGCAGCCCGTAAAGTCTGCAGCAATATCTAATTCCTCAAAGGATCTACCCTCAATAAAAGATGCTTGAATAAATTCTATTGCTATTCCATATGCTACCATCACCAGAACAATAATAATTGCAATCTTTTTTTCAGCTTTAGGATAAAAGTGACTTAGCCATAAATAGGCAGAAATGCATAAGGCTGCAAATATTCCAGCGTGGATTATCTTATCAAAATTGGGTATTTCAAGCCAATAAACGCGTGGCACTTTATTTGCAGGTAAAGTGAACAATATAAAACTTGTAATAAAAAACAGGCAGAATAAAACAGGTTTAAATAGCCCATTTTTCCAAGACCTTTCTAAGCTGCTCAATGGTGAATGGTTTAGTTACAATGTCTTTCATACCAAGTTCAAGGTACTCAGCTTCAGCCTCTTTAATTGCATTTGCTGTCATTGCTATGATGAACGGAACTTTATTTCTTCCGGAATGTAATATTTTTTCTGTTGCTTCAATACCATCCATTTCTGGCATATGAATATCCATAAATACCAGATCATAATTGTTTTGAAGCGTCATTTCAACAGCCTCTTTTCCATTATTTGCTATATCAATGATGTATCCTATTTTTTTAAACATTTTAGTTGCCAATAACTGATTCATATTATTGTCTTCTGCAACTAAAATTTTAAGGGGTTTGATTTCTACTACACTATTATTTTCTTCTGTAATTCTATTTAACTGTTGCTGATTTTTTCTTGCAAGGTTAACCTGAACGGGTAAAATGAACTTAAAAGTTGAACCCTCTCCAAGCTTACTATTTACCCAAATTCTTCCACCCATTTCTTCTATAATTTTTCTACAGATAGATAAACCTAAACCAGTACCACTATGTTTACGGGTAGCTGATGAATCAATTTGAGTAAAAGGAATGAATAAGTTTTTAAGGTCTTCTTCGCTTATCCCCATGCCAGTATCTGCTACAGAAAAATTAAGTTCTTGTAAAGAATCATCAATATGATTGGCATTTACTTCTAGCTTAATGCTTCCAGACTCAGTAAATTTTATAGCATTCCCTATTAAATTAATCAAAACTTGTTTAATTCTACCTTCATCTGCTATAATTTCTTTCTCAACAGCAGGTTCGATGTTAACAGTTAATGCTATATTTTTTTTGAGCGCAATAATTCTAGGGGAACTGATTGAAGTTACCTGTTGAACGATAGTTTGTAAGTTACAAGGACCTTCAAATAACTCCAATTTATCTGCTTCAATTTTAGAAATATCTAAAACATCATTCACAATTTCTAATAAATGGGTACTACTAGACCGTAAAGAATGCATTAGTTCTTCTTGTTCATTGCTTAAAGTGGTATGTTGTAATAAATCAATTGTGCCAATAATTCCATTTAAAGGAGTTCTTATTTCATGACTCATATTGGCTAAGAACCTTGATTTTGCCTTGGTAGCTTCTTCTGCTTGTTGTTTTGTTTCCGATAAATATTGTCTGGATTCTTCTAAATCAATTGATTTTCTAATAAGATTATCTCGTTCCATATCATAAGTGCGCTTGTATAAGCTGACACTAATGGCAATAATGAGCAAGTATAAAGTTGTACTAATTAACACATCAATTTTCATGATATCCTTGTTAGGATATGGTGATAACCATTCTGGGTGTGCTAATTCAGTTAGGTATAATCCAATAATTAATAAAATTGCGATAGAGATAAATAGGACATGAAATCTTTTTGGCAATATCATCATAGCCGCAACCACGCTCATGATATAAGCGGTTTTAGTAGTTCCCTCAATTCCCCCGTTACTAAACCAAACAGGAATAAAAAAAACTAAACTAAAGACAATATAAATTACGCCTACAGGAACAAACTTTTCTCTGTATCGAGAAATATAAAAAACAAAAAAGGAAATAATTGCAAGGCAAAGGATAAGTCCTGTCAAGAGGGTATTTCTCTCTAAAATGATATTACTAGCAAGGCTAATAATCATTGCAATGAATACGAGAAAAGAAACCAGATTAAAGATTTTATTCTCTAGCGAAATGACCGCTTTCTTTAAGCCTAATATTTTTTTTAATTGATTCAAGGTCATAATAATTATACGGAATAAAGATAACCGTATTTCGTCACTCTCCTACTAATCTAACCAACTTTACCCGCAACATACATTTCTGAAAGTGTGGGAGTTGCGCTACCACCCGATTTTTCGAGGGTAATAGCAAACATAGAAGCAGAGGGAATATTTTTCATTTTGCAAAGGCCTGCGCAATCATTAATAACTCCTGCATCAACAGGTTTTCCATCTACTATGGCCCAAAGTTGGTATTGTTTTCCATTGGCAGGCAGTGGTAGTTTATTTGGTAAAATATAAACATCTTTGGTGTCCATATCCCAAAAAACGGTAGCATAGTTTGCCTCCTTACCTGCTATACCGGGCATAGATACTTTTAGCATATGTGGGGATGTCATCATTTGCATGCTATTATACAAATCCAAACTTTTGGTTTGCATGATTTGGTTATTGGCTTGCAAAGTATTTTTCTCTAAAACAAGTGCCTGGTATTGTAGGGTCGTTTCCTTGAATTTACTATAAAAATAAATATTCATTCCCCCGCTAATTACCAAAAGAATGATTGATGCTGCAGCTAGGAATCGGCTTGTCTGATTTATTTTAACTACCGGTGTTTCATTCAATGGAGTAATTAATGCTTTACTATTTTCAGCATTATTATTTTTTTCGTCAACAAATTCTGATTGTAAAGCGGAAAAAATTTGTTGTTTTAATTGAGGGGGAGGTGCTACTGCATTCGACAATGCTTTGGCTTCCAAGGCCAGTTCAAAATCAGTTAAAGCTTGCTTTATTTCAGGATACCGCAGACATAATTGTTCCAACTCAGCTGCTTCAGCCGAGCTAGCCATGCCTAAAACATAGCTTTCAATTATTCCATTTTGTATGTATTCCTGTGTATTCACTCTTTAATTAATTTATGCAATTCTTTTAAAGCCGCCCTCAGCCTCGTTTTTATTGTACCCAAGGGTATATTAAGCATTTTGGAAATCTCGTCTTGGGTATACCCTTCAAAATAAGCTAATTCAACCAAAACCTTCCATTCAGGCCTTAGACTATGAACTAGTTTTTTTAAACCAATATCATCCGTTTTGATTTCTGCACTACCACTTAAATCATATACGTTTTCAGAGAGCTCTTGGTTTTGTTGGGTTTTTTGAAAGCCTTTACTTCTAGTAGTATCAATGGCAGCATTACGGGCAATATTCAACATCCAAGTATATAATCGACCTTTACTGCTATCATAGGACTGAATTTGCCGAAAAATTTTAATAAATACTTCCTGCAAAGTATCAGCAGCAGCTTCTTGATTGTTTACAATACTAAGGATACTCGCGAACAAAGCACCAGAATAGTTATCGTACAAATAACTAAACGCAGCTTCATTCTGCTGAGTTAATAGCAAAACAAGTTCAGACTCACTGTATTGTAGTTTATTTTCCAAGTAGAAAAAATAGGAAATGAAGAATGATTAACCAACTAACGCTTCGTAAGCATCTTTGGTCATCAATCCTTCAAAGCTCGACGGATCAGTAACCGTCATTTTAATCATCCAGCCATCTCCATAAGGATCGGTGTTTACTAATTCAGGTTGTTTTTCTAACAATGCGTTCACTTCTGTTACTGTACCAGCTAATGGTAAAAACAAATCACTTACTGTTTTAACCGCTTCCACCGTACCAAAAACTTCTTCTGCAGCTAATTCTTTACCCACAGTATTGATATCTACATAAACGATATCACCCAATTCGTGTTGAGCAAAATCGGTAATGCCAATAGTAGCAACATTGCCTTCAATACTAATCCATTCGTGGTCTTTCGTGTAACGTAGTTCTGCTGGAAAATTCATATAGCGGTATTTTTATTTTGCAAATATTGAATAAAAATTGAAGGGATACAATTAATTATACTTCATAAAGGTATTTAAAAACCTGATTGCTCAAAATAAAGCAACACATGGTCCTTAATAAAATTCTCTTGTTCGGGAAGACTCATTTCGGGCAATTGCTTTAACTGGGCAAAATGGGGCCAACCTTCTTCATCTTTTCCCTCTACCAAATAATATCCACTTTGGGCAAGCACGGTACAAACCGCTACATGCATTAAGTCTTGTTTTTGTTCCTTCGATATTTTTTCGGCCATAAAACCAGTTTCTTGCAAACCAATCAAGAACAAAACTGCTTCTAAATCGGGCTTTTTGCCAAAACGCTCCAATAATTTGGCTTCCAAAGCCCACCAACGTTGCATCAAATCATCTGTAATAAACATACTGCAAATGTAAACCATCAAGGCATGCCATCATCAACCTTGATAAGGTATATTTGCAGCAAATTCGAGATTATGTTACAGGTAAGTGTATTAAAAGCAGCCCCAGAAAAGGTAAAACAACAGCTGGCAAAAAAACATTTTAAACAACCAGAACTAGTGGATGCTATTATCCAAATAGATGATGAGCGCAAGAAAGTACAAGCTGCTTTTGATGATACACAAGCCAAAGTGAATGCGGCATCCAAAGAAATTGGGCAATTAATGGCTAAAGGAGATAAAGAAGGCGCAGAAGCCATTAAACAAAATGTAGCCAATTGGAAGCAAACACTTGAACCGCTAAAAGAGAAAATGGTACAGTTAGAAAAAGAACTGGCCGACCAATTGGTTCAGCTGCCGAACCTACCAGCAGATATGGTTCCCGAAGGTAAAACACCAGAAGAAAATGAAGTCGTTAGAACGGGGGGATCAATGCCAACACTAGCCGAGGGCTCCGTTCCCCATTGGGACCTCACTACTAAATACAATTTGATCAATTTTGAATTGGGCAATAAAATTACCGGTAGTGGATTCCCGGTATATATAGGTAAGGGCGCCAAATTGCAACGTTCATTGATTCAATATTTTTTAGATTTCAACACAGCGGCTGGCTATACCGAATACTTGCCGCCATTTATGGTAAATGCAGACTCTGCTTATGCTACAGGACAATTGCCCGACAAAGAAGGGCAGATGTACCATGCAACAGAAGATGATTTTTATTTGATTCCAACAGCAGAAGTGCCTGTGACCAATGTGTACAGAGATACCATATTAAAAGAAAGCGATTTTCCAGTAAAAATGACTGCTTATTCTCCTTGCTTTAGAAGAGAAGCGGGCAGTTATGGAAAAGACGTGCGAGGATTAAACAGACTGCACCAGTTTGAAAAAGTAGAAATCATTCAAATTGTACACCCCGATAAGAGTTATGAAACTTTGGAAGATATGGTGTTGCATGTAGAAAAATTATTACAATCATTGGAACTGCCTTATCGCATATTGCGTTTATGTGGCGGTGATATGGGCTTTACCAGTGCCATCACGTATGATTTTGAAGTATACAGTGCAGCACAAGAACGCTGGTTAGAAGTGAGCAGTGTCAGCAATTTCGAAAGCTACCAAGCCAACAGAATGAAATGCAGGTTTAAAGGGGCAGATGGTAAAACCCAATTGGTGCATACCCTGAACGGTAGTTCATTGGCATTGCCCAGAATCATGGCATGCTTATTAGAAAATAACCAAACCGCAGAAGGAATCAATATACCTACAGCATTGCAGTCTTATTTTGGCGCTGCAAAGATTTAATTAAAAGCCGACTCAACTTAATGGGTCGGCTTTTAAATTTAATGTTTAATAAACCGATCAAAAAACTCAATCGTTCTGAGCATTTGGTCAACGCGTTGGCGATTATTGCCTGTGCGTGTTAACTCATGTGTACCGCCTGGATGCCTTACGTACTCTACGGTTCGGCCCAAGACCTTTAAACTTTTGTAAAGCATTTCACTTTGAATCACCCCAGTTCTTAAATCGTTTTCTCCGTGGAAAATGATAAAGGGGGTATGTATTTTATCTACATAATTAATGGGGGATTCACGAAATAAAGTGGGTCTGATTTTTTCTTCCCAAGGATAGCCGCCAAAATAATTAGGCACTAAGCGCCATGCATTGCCTTCTCCAAAGAAAGTACCTAAATCGTAAACGCCTCTTTGCGCACATGCTGCTTTAAAACGTTGGTCGTGGCTGATGATCCATGCTACTAAATAACCTGCATAAGAACCACCAGTTACTGCTAATCTAGCTGTATCAATGAATCCTTCTTTTGCAGCTAAGTCTACAGAAGTTAATACATCTGAAGTAGGTCCTGTACCCCAATCATTTACATTGGCTCTTAGGAACTCTTCACCATATCCGCCTGAACCTCTAGGGTTACCATATACTACCGCATAACCTTTGGCAGCATAATACTGAAACTCATGCCACATAGAGCTTTCACCAGGTCCCCACATAGCAGAAGGACCTCCATGAATATTTAAAATAGTTGGATATTTTTTGCCAGCTACATAATTAGTAGGTTTCATGATCCAATATTCAACCGTTAATCCTTTCTCGTTTTTGAAGGTTCTTTTCTCTGGAAAACTCAATTGTTTTTTACTCACCCAATCGTAGTTGAAATTGCTGATGCGTTTTTCGTTTTTACCATTCACATCAGTCGTGTATAATTCAAATGGATTGGCTACAGCTGTCTTTACATAAACCAGCTTATCTGCTTTCATAGAAAAACTAGAAATGCCTTCATCTAAAGAAGTTAACTGTTCTGATTTTTTTGTTTTTACATTGATGCGATAAATAGGTGCGCCACCATTGCTCTGTGCAGTAAAATAAATATGCTGTTCATCTTTGCTCCAAGTAAGTCCACCCTTATTTCTATCAAAAGGGAGCATCACTAAATCAGCTGCTGTTCCGTTCAAAGGCATTACCGCTAATTCAGGCACATTCACAAAAGACACTGTACCAACTTGAACTGCCAGCCATTTTCCGGATGGAGAAACGGATGGGCTTGAATACGATTTACCTACAGCACCTAGTAATTGTTTCATACCAGATCCATCTGCATTTACGATGAATACTTGGCTTTCTAATGCACGATCAGGATGTTGTGTATTATCGTTATTTCCGGTAAATACAATTTGTTTGCCATCGGGTGTAAAACTAGCTCCCCCAAAACGATGAAAGCCTTGTGTAAGGGCTTTAGGTGTTGATCCTGCTTCAGCAGCAACCATAAATAAATGCGAAAAAGACTGGTCGCCCGATGTGGAAGCTTCTTCCTGAAAATTTAATTTGTTGATTACTTTGGCTTTTCTCTCCGCCACATTCAAATCTAAATAGGCCCTTATTTCTTCTGTTGTACCATCTGGATTGGGTAAGGCTTTATTGGGTTGGAGGAATTGATTCTGTTCAAACCCAGGTTTCTCTGCTGGCCATTTTGGAACCGCTGCAGTTGGGTTGAGTTCTTTGTCTTTTAATAAATCTGCTAAAGAAACAGAAGCACTAAACAATAGCTGGCTTCCATCAGGGCTAAACTGAGGACTGCTGGCTCCATAGCGGAACTTGGTGATTTGAACCGGCTCACCTCCCTCTAATGATAAAAAAAAGATTTGTGGCTTGCCGTCTACTGCTCTTACGAAAGCAATTTTTTTACCATCGGGGCTCCAAACTGGTTGGCTGGCATTTTCCTTAAAAGTTAATGCTCTAGGAGCTGAAGAACCATCTGCTGCTACTAAATACAATTGATTGGTGTATTTATATTCCCACTTACTATTGCCTTCGGGTTCAATACTGTTTAACACAAACACCGCTTGTTTACCATCAGGGCTTAAACTAAGGGCACTCATTTGTTTCATTTTGTACATATCGGTTATTTTAACCAAATCAGCAGTTTGCTGTGCTAAAACCATTAAAGGCATTAGGAAAATGAACAGTAAAAATTTCTTCATTCGACAGTATTTGAGCCTTAAAATACAAAGAATTTGGTTTGGCTAAGCATTGCTATTGTATTTTTGCAGCACAATTACCGATATATGAGCGAAATGGTGAATGAATTCAATAGCTATAGAGAGCGAATGAATGAAGTGATTCTGAGTAAGAATAATTTAGTGATGAAGCGCCTTTGGAACTTAGATACCAATACCTACGATGAAGGTGCATTGGATAAAAAAACCAAAGAAATGTTGGGCTTGGTAGCTAGTATGGTTTTGCGTTGTGATGATTGTATTAAATACCATTTGGGCAAAAGCTTTGAATTGGGCGTAACTACAGAAGAAATGTATGAAATTTTTGCAGTAGCCAACATTGTGGGTGGAACCATTGTAATTCCTCATACCAGAAGAGCAGCAGAATATTGGGAAGAATTAATTAAACAATAAATTATGGCTACTGAAACAATAGCAGCACCTACTTTAACTGCAAAAGATTTTGCAACTGATCAGGAAGTTCGTTGGTGCCCGGGTTGTGGCGATTATTCTATATTAGCACAGGTTCAAAAGATCATGCCAGGCATTGGAGTGCCCAAAGAAAATATTGTAATCATCAGTGGAATTGGTTGTAGCAGCCGTTTCCCTTATTATATGAATACATTTGGCATGCACAGTATTCATGGAAGGGCAACAGCAGTGGCGAGTGGACTAAAAGCAACCAGACCAGAATTAAGTGTATGGATTGTTACAGGGGATGGAGATGGATTAAGTATTGGAGGCAATCATACCATTCATTTACTCAGAAGAAATTTCGATGTCAATATTATGTTGTTCAATAACCAGATTTATGGTTTAACAAAAGGACAATATTCACCTACTTCTGAAACCAATAAAATTACCAAGAGTACGCCATTTGGTAGTATTGATCATCCATTTAATCCATTGGCATTGGCGATGGGTGCAGATGCTACATTTATTGCTCGTTCAATGGATCGTGATCCTAAGCACTTGCAAACATTGTTGACTCGATCACATCAACACAAGGGTGCTTCGTTTTTAGAAATTTATCAGAACTGTAATATTTTTAATGATGGTGCTTTTGAAATTTTCACCGAAAAATCTTCAAAGGCAGATCACGATTTATTTTTAGAACAAGGAAAGCCATTGGTATTTGGTGCCAATCAAAATAAGGGCATTCGTTTGAATGGCTTGCAACCAGAAGTGGTTGAGTTAGGGGAAAATTTTAGTGCAGACGATTGTTGGATTCACGACGAAAAAGATTTCTATAAAGCACAAACATTAATTAGAATGTTTGATGATCCGCATCAATCCAATTTCCAATTCCCCAGACCATTCGGTGTGTTTTATGAAACCGAACGACCTTGTTATGAAGACATGATGGCGATGCAAATTGAGGAAACCATCGCTTCTAAAGGCAGAGGAAATTTGGATCAATTATTACGCGGCAAAGAAGTTTGGGAAATTAAAGAGTAAATCATAAGTGAATCAGTTCATTGCGAAGTGCAAATAATACCAGCCCTACTCGGTTGGTTGTTTTCACTTTCTCAAACAAATTGTCTCTATACCCATCAATGGTTCTAGGGCTAAGATTCATTTTAGCAGCAATTTCTTTTAAGGTTAAATCGGTTGCTAACAATTTTAGGAATTCTTTTTCTCTTTCGGGCAAATTCAACATAACTTGATACTCGTCATTGGGTTCCTCTAATTTATTTTTTATGGATTGAACCAGGTTAAAGCGAAGTAATTGATTAAAATAAATTCCTTTGTAGTACAGTTCATTTAAGCCTCTATTCAACTCTTTAGGATCGGTGTCTTTTGTCATGTATCCCATTGCTCCATATTTAAGCATTTTAATGATGGTTCGTTCATCGTTCAACATGCTCAATACCATGATCTTAATGGAAGGATGATGATTGTATATCCATTCGGCTGTTTCATAGCCATTCATGATGGGCATTGAAATATCCAATAATACCAAATCGGGTAAATTATTAGGATCTAGTTTAGCGATAAATTCATTCCCATTACTGGCTTCAAATAATACCTCAAATCCATCAAATTCTCCAATAATAATAGACAGGCCATTTCTTAATAAGACATGGTCGTCTACCAAAGCAATTTTTTTCATATGTCGTTTTAGTAAGCTGGGGGTATTACTAAACAGTGAAGTGAAGTAACTAAAAAAAAATGAATATAATTTATTGTCAATGCGTTTTTTTATACCGTTAAATCACGGTTTTTTTATGATAGTTTTTCGTATAGATTCCCCGGCTCCGAATTTTATTTTTACCGCTCATCTTTATTGAAAGTGACTATTTGATGAAGATGATATTTTTTAACAAGGGGTTACAAACAAACAGAAGGCGGCATTAGCTGCCTTCCTTTTTTAAGTAACTTTGACTATGCTGCTTCATATACATCCAGACAATCCAAATCCTCGTCATATTAAAACAGTGATAGACTGTTTGTTGTCAGGAGGGGTGATTATATATCCAACCGATACTATTTATGGATTGGGTTGTGATATATTTCAACCAAAAGCAGTAGAAAGAATTGCAAGAATTAAACAAGTAGATCCTGCAAAAGCTCAACTCAGCTTTATTTGTAATGATTTAAGCGATTTGAGTAAGTATTGTAAAACTACCGACACACCGCTCTATCGATTATTGAAAAGTCATTTGCCAGGACCTTACACATTCATTTTGCCTGCAAGTAAAGAAGTGCCTAAAATTCTACAGAATAAAAAAAGTACCATCGGTCTTAGGATACCTGATAATAATATAGCTAGAACCATTGTGTCAGAACTAGGACATCCATTATTGTCTGCATCACTTCCGGGTGAAATGGTAGAAGAGTATACCGATCCTGATATTATGTACGAAAATTTTGAAAAACTCGTAGACATTGTAATACATGGGGGTAATGGGGGGATGATACCCTCTACCATCATTGATTGCACCAAAGATCCTTATGAGTTGTTAAGATTGGGCGCAGGCCCCTGGGAAGAAGTCGGTTAAAAAGGCATTTCCATTTGAGTAGGGCTAATATTAAAACTTCTTCTATGGTGTTGGCAAAGCCCATTGGCTTCAATAGCCAACCGATGTTCTAGGGTGCCATATCCTTTATTACTATTCCAACCGTATTGCGGAAACTGAGCATGAATTTTTTCCATATATGCATCTCTGTAGGTTTTTGCTAGAATACTAGCTGCCGCAATAGAAGCATATTTACCATCTCCTTTTACAATGCATAAATGGGGGATTTTTTTGTATGCTGGGAAACGATTTCCATCAATCAATAAAAATTCAGGTTTTACTTTTAGTTGGTCAATCGCCATATGCATGGCTTTAAAACTGGCTTTTAAAATATTGATACGATCAATTTCTTCTGCATCTACACTGGCCACAGACCAGGCAATAGCATTGGATTCAATTACTTCTCTCAACACTTTTCGCTGCTTTGCACCCACTTGTTTGCTATCATTTAACAAAGGGTGTTTAAAGTTAATGGGTAAAATAACCGCAGCGGCAAACACAGGACCAGCATAACATCCTCTACCAGCTTCATCGCAGCCAGCTTCAACTTGATTTTCTTGATAAAAAGCGGGTAACATTTGGTAAAACTACTTAAACATCAATCAATTCCGAAGTTTGTGTGTTATACCTTTGTATAAACGCTGAAAAGAAAGAGATATGATAGTAGGAGACCGTTCAAATAAGCAAGTAGCCACTTGGTTACTGATAGGTGTGGGAATGACCATTATTCAAATAGCACTCGGAGGAATCACTCGATTAACCGGAAGTGGATTATCTATCACGCAATGGGAAGTGATTACCGGCACATTGCCTCCATTAAATGAAGCAGCTTGGTTAGCAGAATTTGCCAAATATAAACAGACTCCACAGTTTCAATTATTGAATTTTGAATTTCAATTAGATGACTTCAAATTCATTTTTTTCTGGGAGTGGTTTCATCGTTTATGGGCCCGTTTAATAGGGTTGGTTTTTGCTTTTGGATTTATATGGTTTATGGTAAAAAAATCTTTTAAAAAAGAAATGGTCGGCTCTTTATTGGTACTGTTTTTTTTAGGGGCATTACAGGGATTAGTGGGTTGGATCATGGTTGCGAGTGGATTAACAGGTGATGCGGTTTATGTAAAGCCCACTCGATTAGCGCTGCATTTTATTTTAGCATTGGGCTTATTAAGTTATACTTATTGGTTTGCGCTAAAACTATTGGTGCCAACAAATCAAATTATGGAGAGTAAACCCATCAGACAGCAAAATATATTGTTGATTGGATTATTGATACTCCAATTATTATATGGGGCATTAATGGCAGGACACAAAGCAGCCAACGTTGCTGCAACATGGCCTACCATTAATGGTGCGTGGGTTCCTGAAAACTTGTTTAGCCATCAACCATTTTTATTAAATTTTATTGACAATACTACACTGATACATTTTATACACAGAGGTTTAGCTTATTTGATTTTATTGTTAATGATTTTATGGTCAATTAAATTATTTAAAGCAGCCAATACACCAACTTTGCAACGTGCTGCTAAGTTTCCTTTAATATTCACATTGCTGCAAGTAGTATTAGGTATTGCTTCAGTTTTAACAAGTAGTACAATTGTACCTGGTATTTGGGGAAGCTTTGAATGGATGGCGCAATTGCATCAGCTCACAGGAATGTTATTATTACTTTCTTTAGTAACCATTTTATTTTTGGTTCGGCCTAAAATTTGCTAAATTTAAAAAGCTACATAAAAAAATGACAATGTAGTTATACAAGTGAATGAAGCGATATCTGATAGGCATTTGGTTTTCTTTTCCAGTACAACTGTTGTTGCTGCATTTTCGTAGGTACCAGATTTTTTTATTTTTCTGGTACATCTTATTTGCAACAGTAGGAGGAAGCTTCATGAAAACTTTTGGAGCCTATTCTCTTTTTCTAGCACCTGAATATTTTGGCAATATAAGCCCCTTAAGTACAGCAATAGTTGGTGTTACCTCTGGGGTATTTATCATGAGCTGGAACATCACAACTTTTATTTTACACAGTGGACGAATTCAATTTTTGGCTACCACTGCACAACCATTTTTAAAGTACTGCATCAACAATGCGATTATTCCATTTACCTTCTTAATATTTTATTTAGTTGAAGCGTACCAGTATACCATTAATCAAGAATTATTTTTACTATCCGATTTTATAGGGCTTGCATTGGGATATACAGGCGGCTTTATCCTATCGATTGCATTTGCCTTTCTGTATTTTTTTGGTGCCGATAAAACCATTTATAGCACCATATCTGCAACAATCACAGACGCCAATAAACAATATGATTTAATTCCAGATAAACAGAAAGCACCCGATTTAAAACAAGATTTAAGAGTCGATTGGTTTTTTAGTGCAGCTTTCAAACTGCGAAAACCAAGAAATATAAAGCATTATAATCCTGAATTTTTAGAAGCTGTTTTTAACCGTCATCATTTTGCAGCCATTATTGCCATCATGATTGCGTTTGTTTTTTTGATTTTAGTTGGGTTTAGTTCCGATACTAAATTGTTTCAACTACCAGCAGCATCAAGCATTACACTATTACTCGCAATATTAATTGCAGTATCAGGTGCACTCTCATTGTTTTTGCGTTCTTATACATTTGTTGCTGTTATAGCCGCCTATTTTTTAGCCAATGTTTTATACCAATATGATATCATTGATCCAAGAAACAAAGCATACGGATTAGATTATGCCAAAGGGTCTGGTAGGCCAGAATATACCAAGGAAGCCATTCAGCAATTGGCGGCAATTGATTCAGTAGAAAAAGACAAGGCAGCTTTTTTAGAAATTCTCAATAATTGGAAGGCACAACAGGGTCAAGAAAAACCCATCCTATACATTATTAACACCAGTGGTGGCGGAACAAGAAGCGCCACATTTACGATGAATACCCTGCAGTATTTAGATAGTTTGATGCAAGGTCAACTCATGAAAAAAACACTCTTAATCAATGGCGCATCAGGAGGAATGCTGGGGGCTGTTTACTTCAGAGAATTGTATCATGAAAAAATAAAAGGGAATCCCATTAATTTACAGGATAAGCAGTATGTAAATAATATTTCTAAAGATTTATTGAGCCCACTGTTTTCTTCTTTTCTAACAAGAGATATGTTAGGACCTGCACAAAAATTCACGACCAATGGGTTTGAATATGTAAAAGATCGTGGTTATGCTTTTGAAGAAAAATTAAGAGAGAATACAGGTGGTATCATGCAAAAGAAAATCAGTGATTATGAGCAGGCAGAAGCTGCTGCCACTATTCCCTCTGTTTTTTTTAACTCAGTGATTACCCGTGATGGTCGGAAAATGATTATTGCTTCAAGGCCTGTTCGATTTTTAATGCGACCAGTGTCGGATACGACCAATATCCTATCTTTTGATCCTGATGCCATTGATTTCAATAGTTTTTTACACCATCAAAAAAGTGCAGATATTAATTTATTATCGGCGCTTAGAATGAATGCTACATTCCCCTATGTATTGCCCAATGTATGGTTACCAACCCGCCCAGTTATTGATGTGATGGATGCAGGACTTAGGGATAATTATGGCCAAGAATCTGCACTAAGATTTATTTCGGTGTTTAAAGATTGGCTTCAAGAAAATACAGCTAAAGTTGTATTGATACAAATAAGAGATAGAAGCTTAAGCGATTGGGACAAGCCATTGGAAAGTAATTCCTTGATTGGTTTTTTAACTAAACCTTTTTTAATCCTTCAAAATAATTGGTTCAAGATTCAAGACTATTACCAGCATGATCAATTGGATTATATGCACAAAGCATATGGCAGTAATTTTTATCGTTTCTCTTTTCAATACATCCCTTCCAAAAAAGAAGCACCAGCAAGTTTGAGTTTTCATTTAACTGCCGCAGAAAAACGTGATATAGCAAAAGCAGTGAATAATCCTTTGAATCAACAAGAGTTTGAGCGATTAAAAAAACTTATTCAGTAAAAAATGATTTGATCTTATTTTCCCTTAGGCTTTATGAGTAAAAATGCTTTTGGAATAATTTCTACTTGCAATTCTTCTACAGCATCCCTAGGCTCACCATCTATATGTAAGGGAGCTAGTTTAGGATTTTTAATTTTTAGTGCAGGGGTTTGAAAATAGAGAATATTTTTTGAGCTCATATCTTCTACCAACTGTTGCACTTTATTGTTTCCGCGCATCTGTCTTAAAATGGCAAAGGGTAGTTTTGCCTTATTCATTTTTTGCACAATCACAATATCTAATAGTCCATCCGATAAACTAGCTTGTGGTGCTATAATAGCATTGTTGCCAAATTGATTACTATTGGCAATGCTAATAAAAAAGGCATCGGTAAAAAATGAAAAATGATCTAATACAATTTCAAATTGATAAGGGTTGGCTTTAAAAAATTGGATAATACTTTGCTGTGTGTAGGTAAATAAACCACGGGTTGTTTTTTGCGCAAAGTCGTGCGCCACTTGTGCGTCAAAGCCCATACCGCTTAACATGCAAGCGTATTCACCATTTACCGAAAAAGCATCAACTTCTTCGGCAGACCCATTAAAAATTAATTCTATAGCCGCTTTCATACTAGTAGGGATGCTAGCCGCACGTGCAAGGCCATTACCTGATCCTACAGGTATAATTCCAAACTGAACGCCTGTATCTCTTAATGCACCAGTAACTTGGTTTACGGTACCATCACCACCTAAAATAACTACGTCGGTAAATTTTTCTTTTACAATATGATCTCTTAGAAATTCATAATTACCTGTTGCATTGGTAGGAAATACACGGTACTCAATACCTTTTGCAGTAGTTATTTTTTCAACTAGTTCTCTGATTTTATCTTTTTTGGATGTACCAGAAATCGGATTGATTAAATAAATAATTTTTCTTGTCATGGAATTCGCTCCTCGGTATTGCTACCATTTCATTAATGCACTAGCCCAAGTAAACCCGCTACCAAATGCAGCCAAGCATACCAAGTCTCCTTCTTTGATCATTCCTTTTTCCCAAGCTTCACAAAGTGCTATCGGAATAGATGCAGCTGTTGTGTTACCATAGTTCATAATATTATTATAAACCTGGTGGTCTTGTAATTTTAATTTCTGTTGTACAAATTGACTGATGCGCAAATTGGCCTGATGTGGTATCAACATATTTATATCTGTTGATTCGTAACCATTTTTATGTAATGATTCCATAATCACTTCAGGAAACTTTACTACTGCTTTTTTAAATACAGCTGGTCCGTCCATATAAGGATAATTCTGCGCGTTGTCTATCATTTGATGACTCATAAACATTTGAGAAATTTCAGCGTCGTCAAAGCTGGCGTAGTCTTTGGTGCCCCAATGATTGGCGTGCGAACCAGGATTGTACATGGCTAAAATTTCAGCAGACTCTCCATCACTATGTAAATGCGTACTTAAAATTCCTTGTCCCTCTTTTTCGGTTGGTTGCATTACTACTGCACCCGCACCATCTCCAAAAATCACCGACACATTTCTTCCACGAGTTGAAAAATCTAAACCAAAGGAATGCTTTTCGCTACCAATCACCAATATATTCTTATACATCCCGGTTTTAATAAATTGATCGGCTACACTTAATGCGTAAACAAAACCGCTGCATTGATTTCTTATGTCTAATGCACCCACTTCTTTCATTTGCATGGCTCTTTGAACCAATACACCGCAACCAGGAAAATAATAGTCTGGTGAAAGTGTAGCAAAAATGATGAAGTCAATATCTTGTGCTGTGATGCCCGCTCTTTCAATAGCTATTTTAGCCGCTTCCACTCCCATGGTTGTAGTGGTTTCTTCGGTTCTATGAGCGTATCTGCGTTCTTTTATTCCTGTTCTTTCTTGGATCCATTCGTCATTGGTTTCCATGTATTTAGTGAGATCATTATTCGTAACTACATTAGCAGGTACATACATGCCGATTCCGGCAATTTTACTCAATGGCATATGCAAGCAAATTTGTTAAGGGATGAAGGTAAGGAACTTTTATGGTTAGCTCTACCATGCTGTTTAAAAAGTATACCCAACCGAAACACCAAATTGTAAAAGTGGGAATAGACCGCCAATATTGCTATTTTGACTGCTTCTGATACGAATATCATCCACTGCTAACCCAATATTACCACCCCAAAAAAAACGTTTATTTATTTCCCTTTGGAAACCATAATGCACCTGGATACTTCTGATATTCTCAAAATTAGTAGATTGATTGCTTTTTGCAAAAGGTGGTGTAGATGCAAAATATTTTAAAGCAAAATAGTTGCCCGAGTAATTGTTTATATTTTTCTTTTTCTTGTACCGATGGTATAAGTTTACATATCTTCTTAATTCTACTCCAAAAAAACCAACTGTACTGCTATTGCTTAACGCCGGATCATTGCTTTCTTTGGTAAAACCAAATGCAGAAACTAGCCCTACCTGCGGCATTATTGTAAGTTTGGGTAAAATGGTGATTTCAGCCGAACCGAACAAATGAAAACCAATAGGTGCAAGTAGATTAGCCCTAATAATGGGTGAATGTTGCTTTGGTAGTGCTCTATTTTTGGGAATTATTTGACTGTTTAGGCTATTAGTTGCTATTACACTTAAACATATTATGAGTATAATTTTTTTCATTTGTTTAGTTGTTGATTTTAAAAAACATACCCCACTGTAAGACCAAATTGTAACAGTGGTATTTTGGTAACTAAGCCATCTTTGATTGGATGCTTGCTGAGAACTTTTCCTGCGTAAATTCCTGCAAAGCAATGACGATTCCATTGAATTTGACCTCCAACGTTTATCTGCCAGGCACTAACATTTTCATAAGTATAATTTACTGCACTGTTGATTTTACTAGATGGGGTACTAGCAAAATATTTTAATGCAATATATGCCCCTGAAAAGCCAAATAAGGGTGCATGCGTTTTTCGCATTCTTGGAGTTGGCCTATAAAAATACCTTAACTCTGGAGATATAAATCCAGAAAAGCCTATCTTATCGCTATCTGCTAATTCTGCAGGATCGGTTACATTCCATGGAGGATCTCCATCATCAATTGAAGTACCCATTTGAATATTTAGAGTCAACCGCTTCAATAATTTTACTTCGCCCGAAATAAAAGGTTGAAAACCAAATGGGAAATGTATTCCTGCTCTAAAAATGATTGGTTTATTAAAGTTGTAATCTGTTGAATCAATTATTAAACTGTTGAGTTTATTTATTTGTGCAGTTACTGAAACCGAGGTCAAAATAAAAAACAGGAGTAATAAAATTAATGCGTTGTTTTTTATCTTGGAAATAATCCCCATAGACGGCTATTGAATTATTTAAATCTAAAAAATAATTTCAATCATGATTTATTGCCGGTATTAAAAATTACATAAATCACCGCCCTATTTATCTGCAACAGCTATATTTAATTCTTACCCAATTGTAATACCTGATTTAGAAATGCAGCTGTTTCTTTTTCTACTGAAATGATATCTTTTGATTGAATAGGAGAAGCCATTACATGGTTTCCTGAGTTAGGAACGGGAATCATTCTTTTCTTTTCAGCAGCAGTGCCTACTTCTGCAAACATTTTTTTCATAGCGTCTACACTAACCACTGGGTCTTGTTCTTGTTCATTTTTAAAATAATACAAGACCAACAAAGGTTGATTCACTTTTGCAAAATTTTCCTTGGTCATGGTAGTCTCTAGTAATTCTTCTAATTGTACAGTGGCTTCTAAGCGATACTTGGTATTCCAATATTGAGGGTAAAGCGGGTTGTCTTTGGTAACGCCCATATAATTGGAGCCTTTTACCAACCGCGCAATCTGTAATCCCCATGGGTTATTCAATAGCCAAGCATTCGGGTCTTTAATGGCAATATTAGGAGAATATAAAACCAAGCCAGCAATTTCTGGATACATTGCTGCCAATTGTAACGCCAATGTACCGCCAGTTGAAGTGCCCATTAAAATCACTTTTTCACCCAATTGTTTGCCAATCGCATAAGCCTCTTTTGCAGACTCAAATAAAGTTTCAGCTGTCATATTAATCAGCGCATCAGTAGTGTCAATGCCATGCTCAGACAAACGTGCTAAATACAAATTGCAACCAAATTGCTTTGCGATGTTTTGATGCACTGGATTGCCCTCTTCTTGGCTGGCACTAAATCCATGTAAATAAACAATTGCATAAGGTGTTTTCTGTTTTACACTATCGTTGGCCCAAACAATTCTTGCTTCATTATTGGGTCGGGTGTTATGCTTTTTTTCGTTTGAGTGGATTGAAGCCTCCAATTCAGCAGGGTTGCTTGGAATAGTCGGAAGGGTTGAAGTATAAACCGGTGTTGACGGATTGGGGCCAACAAAATAAATGATGCCTAATACCAGAACAATTCCCATTAACCATTTTAATATGCGCATAAAATTGAATTAAATATTTTTAAGATACCAGGCCCAAGCCATTAGAAGAGGTTGTAAAACCAATAGTCGAACCCATCCAATCATTGGAGTCATTTGAAAACTACCTATTTTAAAGTTCCCCAATTGAATCATATAAATATGTGCTGGAATAAATGCAATCAGCATGGCAATGATTCCATAAATAGCCCAGTTTCGGGTAGCTGAAAAGCATAAACCAATGGCCAATACTATTTCGGCAATGCCAGCCAATATATTTAATGTATGCGCCCACTTGGCCAGATACGGTGGAAATAAAGGGGTATAAAAGCTTGGATTAATAAAATGATAGCTCCCCGCAAAGAGGTAAAAAACAACCATTATAATCAACAAAATCAATTTCATTGGCCTATCGTTCAAATAAAATTAGGGTTTATTGTGCATCCACCATAGCATAGTTAACAGAATAATGACCCTTATTTACTTGCTGCCCCACGTTAAAGCCGTACCTTTGCCGCTCAAATAAACAGTATGAATCATCTAATTGATTGATACTGAGTCAAATACACAATAATGGAAATAAGAAACATTGCCATCATCGCACACGTTGACCATGGCAAAACAACTTTAGTAGACCGAATTTTAGGTGCCACTAAAGTATTTAGAGACAACCAGGATGCTGGTGAGTTAATCATGGACAGCAACGATTTAGAAAGAGAGCGTGGAATCACCATCTTTAGTAAAAACGCTGCAGTTACCTACAATAACTATAAAATCAATGTAAT
Source organism: Sediminibacterium sp. (assembly GCF_051860225.1). Taxonomy (GTDB): domain Bacteria; phylum Bacteroidota; class Bacteroidia; order Chitinophagales; family Chitinophagaceae; genus Sediminibacterium. Next base: position 475,270 of record NZ_JBHYEI010000001.1, on the reverse strand, counting down.
TGATACTCCGGGCCACAGTGATTTTGGTGGTGAAGTAGAACGCGTATTGAAAATGGCCGATGGGGTTATTTTGTTGGTGGATGCTTTTGAAGGACCAATGCCTCAAACTCGTTTTGTATTGCAGAAAGCATTGCAATTGAACTTGCATCCTATTGTGGTGATTAATAAAGTGGATAAACCCAATTGTAGACCAGACGAGGTTCACGATGCGGTTTTTGAATTATTCTTCAACTTAGATGCAACAGAAGAGCAATTAAATTTTCCTACTTTTTATGGTAGTGGAAAGAACGGTTGGTTCAATGATAGCTTAACACAAACAGAAGATATCTTCCCTTTAATGGATGGTATCATTAAATATGTACCAGCTCCTAAAGTAAACGAAGGGACGCTTCAGTTACAAATTACTTCATTGGATTATTCTTCCTTCTTAGGTAGAATTGCGATTGGTAAAGTAACCAGAGGTTCTATTAAAGAAGGACAACAAATTGCATTGGTACAAGCAGATGGTACTTTCAAAAGAATGAAAGTAAAAGAATTGTATGTGTTCGAAGGAATGGGCAAGCGTAAGGTAACAGAAGTATTATCTGGAGATCTTTGTGCCGTAGTAGGATTGGAAGAGTTCAATATTGGAGATACTATTGCTGATTTGGAAAACCCTGAAGGTTTACCAATTATTAGTGTGGATGAGCCTACCATGAGTATGACATTCAGCATTAACAACTCTCCTTTCTTTGGTAGAGATGGTAAGTTTGTTACATCACGTCACTTGCGTGATCGTTTGATGAAAGAAACCGAAAAGAACTTGGCATTAAGAGTAGAAGATACAGACAGTGCAGATAGCTTCTTAGTTTTTGGTAGAGGTATTTTACACTTAGGCGTATTGGTAGAAACCATGCGTAGAGAAGGATATGAATTAACGGTAGGTAATCCTCAGGTATTGGTTAAAACCATTGATGGTAAAAAACACGAGCCTTATGAGAACCTAGTGGTAGATGTTCCATCCGAATACAGTGGTAAAGTAATTGACTTAGTAACCCAGCGTAAGGGTGAAATGCAAATCATGGAATCGAAAGGCGAAATGCAACACCTTGAATTTGAAATTCCTTCAAGAGGGTTGATTGGTCTTAGATCTCAGATGTTAACCGGTACAGCAGGTGAAGCAGTAATGGCGCACCGCTTTATTGATTACAAACCATGGAAAGGACCAATCCCTGGAAGAAGCAATGGTGTATTAATTGCGAAGTTCCAAGGAGTAACTACTGCCTATTCAATTGATAAATTACAAGATCGCGGATCTTTCTTTGTAGATCCAGGAGATGAAGTATATGTAGGCCAAATTATTGCAGAACATATTAAGCCAGGAGATTTAAATGTGAATGCAGTGGAAATGAAAAAACTGACGAACCACCGTGCAAGCGGAAGTGATGATGCAGTTAGAATTGTTCCAAAATTGCAGTTCACATTAGAAGAGTGTATGGAATATATTCAGCAAGATGAGTGTATTGAAGTAACCCCTAAGAATATTCGTATGCGTAAATCTATTTTAGATGAAAACGAACGTTCTAAAGTTTCTAAGAGCATGAAATCTGAAGCAGTAGGATAATTACTTATTGTTACAATAAATAGAAAGAGGCACTCAATTGAGTGCCTCTTTTTTTTCATGCTCCCTTTTAATTAATTTTTGCTGATTACAGCGTTTTCAATAATAATGGTTTCAAAGCTTACATTGTACTGTTCAGATTTCTTTGATTTTACTTCTTCAATTACAAAAGACAATTTGCTTGATTCGTCTTTTGGGAATTTAAAAGTTTTGTTGAAATCTTTCTCAGCATAATTGCCTTTGAAAATCATTTCATTGTTGGCGTCTGTAATGATAAGGTTAAATGATGCACCTGTTGGGTTGCTGAATTTTACCTGAATCGTGTGTAATTGATTTTTATCAATACCACTGTACTTTACTTCTGCTTTGCTCTTAGTAGATATATCATAAGCTCTTACAGGAGATACAGACGCGTTGGCCGATAAAAACATCAATGAAGACACCACAGATCCAAAAACGATTCTCTTAACACTGGTAACGATTGTTTGCTTTTTCATACTTTTCAAATTTTACTGTGAGTAAATAGATTCTTCTCAAATGGCAACAGCAAACGAAAAAGCTTAGTGTACACTATACACATTAATACCCAAACGAGGAAAAAGTAACCCGTTGGATGGAGTTAAAATTATAAGTAATTGAAAATGAAGTAGTTATTTTATTTAACTGGCTTGTTCAAAGTATCCCAGAGCAGGTCTTTTAACTCGGTTAACCCCTTATTGGTCACCGAAGAAATGAATACATGTGGGATATTGGCCGGCAATTCTTTACTGATGGCTTCTTTTAATTCATCGTCGAGCATATCACTTTTACTAATAGCGATGATGAAATCTTTCTGCAACATATCTTCATTATAATTTCTCAGCTCTTGGCGTAGAATCTCAAATTCTTTACCATGGTCATTGCTGTCTGCAGGAATTAGAAATAATAAAACGGAGTTGCGTTCAATATGTCTTAAGAAACGATGTCCCAATCCTTTTCCTTCTGCTGCTCCTTCAATAATACCCGGCAAATCGGCTATACAAAATGATTTTGAATCGCGATATTCTACCATACCCAATTGAGGAATCAAGGTAGTAAATGCATAGTTGGCAATCTTAGGTTTAGCAGCGGTTATTGAAGATAGTAAAGTAGATTTTCCTGCATTTGGGAATCCTACCAAACCCACGTCTGCCAATACTTTTAGCTCAATATTTTTCCAGCCTTCTATACCAGGTTCTCCTGGTTGTGCATGGTCGGGTGCTTGGTTGGTTGGGGTAGCAAAATTGCCATTACCTAGCCCACCTCTACCTCCACGAATCCAAATATATTCTTGTCCGTCTGCTAAAATTTCTGCTTCAATTTTTCCGGTCTCTTCATCTCTTGCAACAGTCCCTAATGGAACATCTATGATGATATCTTTTCCATCTCTTCCAGTACAATTGTCTTTGCTACCATTCTCTCCATTTTCGGCTAACACGTTTTTAAAATACCTCAAGTGCAATAGTGTCCAAAGGTTACTATTCCCTCTTAAAATAATATGACCACCGCGGCCTCCATCACCTCCATCAGGCCCACCCATTGCAGTTAATTTATTGCGCATAAAATGCCTAACACCTGCGCCACCGTGACCACTGCGGGCAAAAATTCTGATATAGTCTATGAAGTTATTCCTTTCCGACACTTGAATGATTTAGCTGCAAAGATACAACATTGCAAATTGTGCTACTTTTTCATTGCATTCCATGTCTCAAATAGTATTTCTTGTTCGGGACGATCATGCGGAACAGTTCTCAATGGTTCACAGGCAACAGAAAAATTATGCATTTCCTTGGGAAGTTGCTGGTATAATTGAGTGCCCTTGGTTTTCCAAGCAATCATTTCATCAGATACTTGCTTAATGATTTTTGCAGGGTTTCCAGCTACCAATGAGCGTGCAGGAATAATTTCATCGGCCTTAATAAAACTCATGGCACCAACAATGCATTCATCTTCTAATACTACATTGTCCATGATAACGGAGTTCATGCCTACCAAACAATTGCGACCAATGGTAGCTCCGTGAATCACTGCACCATGACCTATATGTGCATTCTCTTTTAATAAAACAGTCGTCCCCGGAAACATATGTAGGGTACAATTCTCTTGCACATTACAACCATCTTCAATAATGATGGCACCCCAATCACCTCTAATAGCTGCACCTGGTCCTATGTAAACATTTTTTCCAATAATCACATTGCCTGTTACAGCAGCTTGTGGATGTACAAACGAGCTTTCGTGTACTACCGGTATAAATCCCTTAAATGAATAAATCATATGGATGCTTTTACCACTGGTTTGCCTGTTCTAAAACAGTTGCCTTTAAAAATAGACACCAATTGTTCGTGTTGATTCAAAATAGTTATTTGATACAAGCCTGTTGATCTTCCATTGTGCAATTCTTTTGCTTCTGCAATCAACGTATCGCCCACATGCACGGGCTTTAAAAAATTTATAGAAGTATCTAATGCAACCGATAAATTATTTCTGTTGTTGCAAGCAAAAGCAAATGCACTATCCGAAAATGCAAAAGCAATGCCCCCATGCACTATGCCCAATCCATTCATCATTTCTGGTCTTACTTGCATTTTGATTTTGCTGTACCCTTCTTGAATGGCAATCACTTCAATTCCTAACCACTGAGAAAACATATCTGCTTTCATCATTTCGTCAACAATATGCTGTGGTGTCATAGTAAATAATTTAGGGTTATTGTCCTTTGTATTGAGGTGCTCGTTTAGCTAAGAATGCATCCACGCCTTCTTTAAAGTCTGCAGTAGCTGCCGCTTTTTGTTGTAAGCCATCTTCTAATGCCAATTGAGTAGTTATATCATTGGTAGCAGAAGCATTCAATGCTTGTTTAATATAGCCTAATGCTTTGGTAGGCATTTGCGCCAACTGCAATGCTATTTTTTTACTTTCTGTTTCAAATATTTCATCTTCAAATACCTTGTACAACATACCCATTTGTAATGCCTCTACTGCAGAAACTTTATCGCCCAGCATCATGAGTGCACTGGCTCTTTGAAAACCAATTAATCTAGGTAGGGTATAGGTTCCACCACTATCCGGAATCAATCCAATTTTAGAAAATGCTTGAATAAATGAAGCAGAAGATTTACTAACTACTACATCACAAGCAAAAGCAATATTAGCCCCCGCACCTGCGGCAACGCCATTTACTGCTGCTACTACTGGCTTTGCAATATCTCTGAGGCGTTGTACAATGGGATTATAATGCTCACTTAAAATGCGCTGCATGCCTGGTCCTTCCGGATCTACTACTTCTGCTAAATCTTGTCCTGCACAAAATCCTTTTCCTTCGCCAGTTAAATAAATGGCCCTAACATTTTCATCGACAGCACATTGGTCTAAAATATTTTGTAATTGCAATGCCATTGCTCTGTTAAAAGAATTCAATTTATCAGGTCTGTTCATAGTAATAAACGCAACGCCTGATTCAATGGTAAATAATATTGGGTCCATATAAGTTAATTAATGACATTTAAAATAATCGAAGGGCTCTTTGCACTCTTCGCATTTATATAAAGCTTTACAAGCAGTACTTCCAAATTGTGATACCAACACCGTATGCGTAGAATTGCACTGCGGACATGGTACTATTAAATCCTCTAAATAAGTTTGGTCAAAACTTTTTCCCACAGGGGGAGCAATGCCGTAGGCTTTTAGTTGCTGCTTCCCATTTTCGGTTATCCAATCAGTCGTCCAGGCGGGAGATAAAATAGTTTGAATAGTGGTTTGGTAACCCGCAGCATTCAATGCCATTTTAATATGCATCGAAATCATGTCCATAGCTGGGCAACCTGTGTAAGTAGGTGTGATGGTAACCGTTACATGCTGCCCTTCTAATGCAACAGCCCTGATCACCCCTAAATCTACTACTGATAATACAGGCACTTCTGGATCTTTAACAGTTTCCAGAATTTTCCAGATGGCATTGATGGCAATTGTATTGTTTACCATTCGCTATTGGGATATGCTCTTTGTAAGTATTGCATTTCTGCTAAAATATATCCTAAGTGTTCTGTATGCATTCCTTCTGCGCCTCCTTTTTGTACAAATGTTTTTGAAGGAATATTGAGTCCTGCTTCTTCAAAAACAGCTGAAACTTTTTTGTTCCATACATCTTGAATAGCTGCATAATTTAAACAGGCTGCTGTAGCATATTCGGGTTGAATAAACAGCTCACCTGTATAAGCCCAAATTGCTTCAATAGCGGCTTGCATTCTTTGTTTACTCTCTTCTGTTCCATCACCCAATCTTAGTACCCAATCTTGACTCCATTTTACATGGTAGCTAACTTCTTTAATTGATTTTTCTGCAATCGCTGCCACTTGCGTATCAGGGTGTTGTAATAACTGCGTAAACAATTGCATTTCAAATTCACTCAATAAAAATAATCGCAGCGTAGTATGTGCCCAATCTCCATTGGGAATTTCTGTAATCAATAAATTCTTGAACTCACGAACATCTCTTAAATAGGCCAAGCTATCTTCCGTTGCGGGCAACACTATATCATTTCCTGTTTGGGTGATATCAATACCTATTGGGTGCCGATTAATTAATTCAGCTGCATGCTGATAAAAATTTCGCGCTTGACCAATATAGTCTAACGCAATATTGGTGATGGCAATATCTTGTTCTAAAATGGGCCCGTGACCGCACCATTCACTGTTGCGATGTCCAATAATTAATGCATTGTCTGCTAAGTGAAGTAAAAAATCAATCTCGTTTTTCATTGTCGCCATTACATGTATTTTACTTCCTCTGGTAAATTATAAAAAGTGGGATGTCTATATGCTTTATCATGGGCTGGATCGTATAAGGATCCGGCTTCGTCAGGATTACTTGCGTGTATATGTTTACTCTCTACTACCCAAAGACTAACGCCTTCCATTCTTCTGGTATAAACATCTCTAGCATTTTCAATGGCCATTGCAGCATCTGCAGCGTGCAAGCTTCCTGCATGTTTATGGTCTAAGCCTTGTTTGCTTCTGATGAATACTTCCCATAAAGGCCATTCAGCAGTATTGGTTTGATTGGTAGAAATATCGGCAGCTCCGTTTTTGCTTTCGCCGTAGTCGCCGTAATAGAGTTTATTTATTTGAAAGCTCATGATGATTAGTTTTAGTTTTAAGCAGCAGCTTGTTTTTGTTTGGCTTTTTTATTGGCATAGGCTAATGCAGCATCTCTAACCCAAGCACCTTCTTCCCATGCTTTTTTGCGCGCATCTAAACGTTCTTTATTGCAGGGTCCATTGCCTTGTACTACTTGCCAAAACTCATCCCAGTTAATGGGTCCAAAATCGTAATGGCCTCTTTCTTCATTCCATTTTAAATCTTTATCGGGTAGTGTAAAGCCCAATACTTTTACTTGCTCTGCACAAACGTCTACAAATTTTTGTCTGAGTTCGTCGTTGCTAAAACGTTTGATTTTCCATTTCATACTTTGAATGGTGTTTGGGCTTTCGTCGTCTTTAGGACCAAACATCATTAAGCTAGGCCACCACCATCTGTTGATGGCGTCTTGTGCCATTTTACGCTGCGCTTCAGTTCCTTTACTTAATACATACAGTATTTCGAATCCTTGGCGTTGATGAAAACTTTCTTCTTTACAAACGCGTACCATCGCTCTTGCATAAGGTCCAAAACTGCTTCTGCATAAAGGCACTTGATTCATAATTGCAGCACCATCTACCAACCAACCCACTACACCCATATCCGCCCAACTAAGGGTAGGATAATTAAAGATGGATGAGTATTTTGCTTTTCCAGTATGCAATTGATCATACATCTGATCTCTGCTAATACCAAGGGTTTCCGCAGCACTGTATAAGTACAAACCATGTCCTGCTTCGTCTTGAACTTTAGCAATTAAAATGGCTTTTCTGCGTAATGATGGGGCTCGGGTGATCCAATTACCCTCGGGCAGCATACCAATGATTTCACTATGAGCATGTTGACTAATCTGTCTGATTAATGTTTGCCTGTATTTTTCTGGCATCCAGTCTTTTGGCTCAATTCTTACTTCACGATCAATCTTGTCTTGAAAGATTTGTTCAAACGCTTGTTCCATAATTATTGGTTATTTAACATCAAAATCAATTAATACATTTTCTGTTCGTGGATGAGACTGACAGGTTAATATAAACCCGTGTTCAATTTCTTCCTGCTCTAATCCATAATTCACATCCATATCTACTTCGCCTTCTAACAATTTAGCTTTGCAGGTACAGCATACACCGCCCTTACATGCAAAGGGTAAATCGGCTCCATGCTTTAAAGCTGCATCTAAAATACTTTCGCCTTCAAATCCTAAATCAAATTCAAATGTTACCCCGTCTTGTTTAACAGTGATATGACTTTTAACTTCTTGCTTGTTACTTGCTTGCGTATTGCTAACTTTTTTAACCTTAGCTCCTGTAGTAAATAATTCAAAATGGATTTTTTTGTTGTCTACTCCGCGTTCTTCTAACGCTTTTTTAACACTAAAAATCATTTCTTCTGGCCCACACAAAAAGTATTCATCAATTGTGGTAGGCTTTAAAATATTGTTACAGAGTTGTTGAAACTTCTCATGATCTATTCTTCCAAAGTGAATGGGCGCGTCTGTTTTTTCTCTGGATAAAATATAAACAATACTGAATCGACCCATGAATTTATTCTTGAGCGATTCTAAGGCTTCTTTAAAAATAATGCTATGCCTATTTCTATTACCATAAACCAATGTAAAATGGCTCAATGGTTCGGTTAATAGGGTTGTTTTAATAATGGACAGGATGGGTGTAATTCCACTGCCCGATGCAAAAGCAACATATTGTTTCTTTGCATTGGCATCGAGTTCTGTGTAGAATTTTCCCAGAGGCGGCATTACTTCGAGCATTGCTCCTGCTTTCAATTTTTCGTTTGCCCATGTAGAGAAAACACCCCCTGAAACTTTTTTTACAGCAACCCTTAATTCATTGTCTAAAGGACTACTACAAATAGAATAAGACCTTCTTATTTCTTCTTCATTAATGGTTGTCTTAATGGTGATGTATTGGCCTTGCTTAAATGCAAAAGCGGATGCTGCGGTTTCTGGAACATCAAATGCAATAGAAACACAATCTGCTGTTTCTTGCCTTACTTCTTTAACTGGTAGCGTTTCAAACTTATACATTTTTTAATCCTCCCACCAAAATGGTAATCATATTATTGGTTAATTCGGCTGCATTTATTTTTTGTGTTGATCTATGCCAACTTTCAATACCGCTGATGGCATGCAGAATAATCAAAACGGCAGTAGGTGCATCAATTGCTTTAATTTCTTTGTTTCGTATACCGGTTTCTATAATCGCTGCAAATCTTTTGCGATACATTCTTCGCTGATTCTGAAAATTAGAAAGGTAGGGGTCTGATAAATGTTTCCATTCTCTATCACTTACATATACTTCTTCATAATGGTTTACCATTTCGTTGATATGAAAGCGAACCAATTCTTCTATTTTAGCTATAGAGCTATTTTTTTTAGATTCTACTGCGTCCATATGTTGCATGAATCGGTTGGCAACCCCAAAACACAATTCGTGCAGTAACTCTGTCTTAGATTTAATATGATTATATAGGCTGGCAGCTTCTACCCCTACTGCTTCAGCTAGATCTCTCATACTAGCTGCTTTAAAGCCTTTTTCTCTAAATAATGAAGCAGCTTTACTAACAATAACCTCTTTTCGGCTACTGTTCTTTTCAATTTTTATTCTAGCCATGGTACGAAGATAATATACTAACATATGTTAGCAAAGAAAATAGCGAATTAATCTAGTTTTGTTAGTTTTTAACGCTTTTGCCTCATTTGGCTTGGGTTAGCGGATAATCCATTAATTTCGCAGCCTTATTATAAAATCAATATATGTCTTTAGTAGTAGTTGGATCCATGGCTTTTGATGCCATTGAAACTCCCTTTGGGAAAAGCGATAAAATTATAGGTGGCGCGGGTACTTATATTGCCTGGTGTGCTTCTAATTATACTCCAGTTAAGCAAATTTCTGTTGTAGGGGGAGATTTTCCTCAGGCAGAGCTAGACATCCTTACTGATCGTGGTGTAGACTTAGAAGGGGTACAGATCAAAAAAGATGAAAAGACTTTCTTTTGGAGCGGTCGCTACCATATGGACATGAATACCCGCGATACTTTAGACACTCAGCTTAATGTGCTTGGGAGTTTTGAGCCTGTAGTACCAGATAGCTACCAAGACTGTGAGTTCTTGATGCTCGGCAACCTTGCTCCCTCCGTACAAAGAAGTGTAATTGAGCAATTAAAAACCAGACCAAAGTTGATTGTAATGGACACCATGAATTTCTGGATGGAAATTGCAATGGACGACTTGAAGCAAACTTTGGCAATGGTAGACCTTTTAATGGTGAACGATAGCGAAGCCCGCGAGTTGAGCGGTGAATATTCATTGGTGAAAGCTGCTGCTAAAATTATGCAGATGGGCCCTAAATATTTAATTATTAAGAAAGGGGAGCATGGTGCATTATTATTTCATGGCAGCAAAGTATTTTTTGCACCAGCATTGCCTTTAGAAGAAGTATTTGATCCAACTGGTGCGGGTGATACTTTTGCTGGAGGATTCATTGGTCATATTGCAAAAACCAAAGACATTTCTTTTGAAAACATGAAAACGGCTATTATTGTAGGTAGTGCAATGGCTTCTTTTTGTGTAGAGAAATTTGGTACTCAACGTTTAAGAGAAATTAATCAATCAGATATTGATGCAAGATTGGATGAGTTTGTTCAGTTGGTGAACTTTGATATTCAGTTGGGTAATTAATTGAAAGCTTGTATATTCGTTTTTAGATGACAATGATTAAAAATATGAAACGTAACAAAAAACCGCTCTAAGGGGAAGGTGTTTGTATGTTTTAAATTGATTCATATAACGGGCCTTCCAAATTTGGAAGGCCTTTTTTTTAACACTAAAACTCCATCAAGGAGACAGGGGGGAACAAAATGAAAGTAGCAGTAGTTGGAGCAACAGGTTTAGTTGGAACCAAAATGTTGCAGGTATTAGCAGAAAGAAATTTTCCGGTGACAGAAATAGTACCGGTAGCTTCTGAAAGATCGGTTGGTAAGGAAGTAAGCTTTAAAGGCAAAGCTTATAAAGTAGTTAGTATGGCGGATGGTATTGCTGCAAAGCCTTCAGTGGCTATATTTTCTGCTGGGGGAAGTACTTCTTTAGAGTGGGCTCCACAGTATGCAGCAGCTGGTATTAGAGTGATTGATAATTCTTCTGCTTGGCGAATGGATCCTACTAAAAAATTAGTAGTGCCTGAAGTGAATGCCGGGGTCCTAACTAGTGAAGATTATATAATCGCCAATCCCAATTGCTCTACCATACAAATGGTGGTTGCATTACAGCCATTGCATTTAAAATATAAAATCAAGCGGGTAGTGGTGAGCACTTATCAAAGTGTTACTGGTACGGGTAAAAAAGCAGTAGATCAATTGTTTAATGAGCGCAAAGGGGTAGAAGGAGAAATGGCTTATAAATATCCCATTGATTTGAATGTCATTCCTCAAATTGATGTATTCTTAGAAAATGGTTATACCAAAGAAGAAATGAAAATGGTTTTGGAAACCAATAAAATCATGCAAGACAATTCAATACGAGTAACTGCTACAACAGTTCGTATTCCAGTAGTTGGTGGGCATAGCGAAAGTGTGAATATTGAATTTGAAAACGACTATACTGTAGAAGATGTTAAAGCATTATTGGCTGCTGCCCCTGGTGTAATTGTTCAAGACGATTTACCTAATCAAATTTATCCAATGCCATTATGGGCACATGAAAAAGATGAAGTATTTGTAGGTAGAATTAGAAGAGATGAATCACAAGCTAATACTTTGAATATGTGGATTGTAAGCGATAATCTTAGAAAGGGTGCTGCAACCAATGCAGTACAAATTGCTGAGTATATGCTTGCGAAAGGATTATTGTAATTGATAAATGAATAGATAGGGATGAATCGATTGTTCATATTGCTGTTGATTTATGTTTGCACTGGATGCCAACATAAATTGTATTGGCCATCCAAACAATCATTAATGCCTCACAAAACAGGCGAGCAGTTTTATTGGGATGCATTGCGTATGCAATGGAAGCAGCGTGATTCATTTGCAACAAAAGAAGTATTGGCGGGAAATATTCCTCGTTTTCTTTTACATCTAGTTCCCATCAATGTTACTGCAGTAGATTCCACTACCCGAAAGGTGAATCGGGCAACTTATTATGTTTTGCCCGATTACCTTAGTGTAGGCGGTAATAATAATTGGGCTAGAGTGCCACTAACGCCAATGGCAGCTCAACAAATAGCAGACAGTTTGGATTGCTTTTTACCTACGCGTAAAATGGTGAATGATATTTACCATGCTGCTAAACTTAAACTAGCACCAATACCAATGTACAGTCATCGTGATAGTACTATTACTATGTGGCAGCACCATTTAATTATTGAGGGACAACGCAAGCAGCGAAAAGGGTTGATTGCTGGAATAAAAAAAGATGTAGTAATTAGCGATTTAATTGCAAGGTCTTCTAAAACAAATCGGGTGGCTATTTATGGGTGGCATTTATTGAATGGAGAACCCATACAACCCTTATATACTGGGCATGTTAACTGGTATGTCGATTATAGTCATGGTATTCGACTGGTGGCAAGGAAAATAAAAGTGAATGGGACATGGATGGACTACACTAAAGTAATGGAAGATCCTATTCTCAAAAAACTCTTAACTGATGAATCCGTTGGTGATATGATTCGATATTGAATTATTTAATAAATTGAGTTCAATATTTTTTTAATGAGAGCTATTGTATATTTTGGTTTATTGATTTCGAGTGTAAGCTGTACGGCTTTAGAAAACAAACAAAGTGAATCTAAGATAGATACTGTGTTAATTAAAGCCCCTAGCGTTTCTGAGGAGCGGGAACTCCCATCTAAAAAACCCATTGCTACTTTTTCCCTACCTATTGATGATGGAATGGGCAATGCTAATAACTGGAAATTTGGGGTTAATATTTATGAAACTAGTAAGACTTTTGAATACAAGGTTCAAATTCAATACAAAGAAATTAGGACAACTGAAATGATTACGATTCCGAATTTTGGTATTGATCCAGTGGTTACAATTAAGCCAGGAAAGGCTTCTCTAGACTGTATTATTGGCTTTAACGATAGCAATGGTTTGTTTAAAGAATACATTCAAGTGAACGTTAAAAACGAACAATTGAAGTTTAAGAAAATCAATAGCTATGCAGTAAGGGCATATCAACGAAAATTAAATTAATTTTCATCAGGCTATTTTATGTAAATCTTTCTTGTAAATTGTATGGATAATAATTTATTTTCCAAAGAATGAGAATTCTAACTGCTTGCTTATTTATACTCTTTATTTTAAACGGTATTGCGCAGCAAAAAGTTGAAACTTCTATTTCCGAAAAGTCAATCATTGATCAGCTTAATTTATATAGCCAAAGGAATGATTTAAAATCGCTCAATCAGTTATTCCCTAAATATATCGAACAACTTCAAAAACTTTACGACCATGGGGAGTATGAAGCGGTAAAATCAAGCTATTTAAGTATTGTAGAAAAACCGTTTTATGAAAGTGTTAGTGATTCACTAAAAGCGAATACTTTGATGGCTTATGGTTTGGCTTTGTCTGCTAATCAACAATATCAAGAGTCTTTAGACATTTATGAAGTAATCACTCAAAAATATCAATCAGTTTTAAACCGAAATATCCCATTACAAGTTCGCTTATATATTGAATTTTCTTTCAATTATTCAAGTATGGGGAACCAAAAAAAAGATATAATTAGTGTTGAAAAAGCCATTGACTTAATGGAATCAAATTTTGATAAAATTAAAGTGATGGATTATATAGCTGCTTATAATAATCTTTTTTACTACTATGGTGAATATGAAGACAATGTGGGCATAAATAAAACTTTTCAAAAATTTAATACATTTTATCAATCGCAATTTCAAAAGCCAACCAATACAAAAGAATATTATTATGCTAAACGAGTGTATCGTAAGATGCAGGTGAATGTAGCTACCGTAAATGAAGATCTTGTATTAGCTAATAAAATATTGCAGCAAATAAAAAACGAAATTCAATTTTCACCTTCAAATGAAAGGCCTGCAGATATCAACTATTATTTATCCTGTATTACCCTTTTATGCGATTATTACAATTATTATTCCGATAATCATATTGAAGGTATTCGGCTTGGTAAAATGTATTTGGCTGAAGCTATCAAGTATAAAGATCCTTTTAGCATGGTATTGGCACATTCTAAATTAGCCAACCAGTATAGAGAAATGAAGGAGTATGAAAAAGCCCTCTATCATGTGAATGCTTCCTTAAGTGCTTATGATTTCCCCCCTACTAGCATGAGTAAGTTCGGCTTAGAAACAATGAAAGCCATGAATCTTTCAAGTCTATCAATACATGATTCAGCTATCGGAATCATGGAAAAGAATATCAATGCATTAATTGAAATTCATACAGGCAAAAAAACAACATTACTTCAAGTTGATGAACAAAAATTATTAGATCTGAATAATAATCGATACGTCAATATTTTTATTAGTTCTGCTCTCATTTATAATGAAGCATTTAAGCAAACCCGCCAACAGTCATACATTCAAAAGTCTGAAAAATTAACAAAGTTAGCGTCTTTACTATTTAATGAATTTTATCGAAAGGGCGCATTTACACCTACGTTAAATAATTTGCATAAAAAAATTGTTGAATCGTATTTTTTTATTGCACTTGAAAAATATAAAAATAATTCGGCTTTTGCCATTGAAATGATTTCTACAATAGAAGCCAATGCATCAGTCCATCTTGCGAAGGAATTTGAGCAGAAATTATTACAGTCAAATACTCCTATAGGGTTGTTAAATAATGATTTAAATGTTTTGCAACAGCAAAAAACATTCTGGGTTTCTGAACAAGTCAAAAACGGCAAGCAAAAAAATTATGCAGAAAAATTGAAGGCAATTGACGCTCGACTAAATGCATTGAATAAGCAAATACAATCTTTAAAAAAGGGTTTTGTTGACTTGACACTTAAAGATTATTCTATTGCCAATGCTATGAAACTTTTAAATAAAGATGAAGCGATTCTAAAGTATTATATCACGCATGAGCATGTGTATAAAGCCTATATCACACATGACAATATTAAAATAACATTATTAGGAAAAAAAATAGCCATCGAGCAACAAGTCAATCAATTTGTAAAAGCACTTAAAAAACCTAATAATCAAGTTGACACAACTGGAAAAGCTTTATTTCAATTATTACTTAATGATGTATCAGCAAAAAACTTAACCATTATCCCTGATAATTATTTAAATTATTTGCCATTTGAAAGTTTGCAGAATCCTCAATCTAATGACTACTTTATTATGCAAGCTAATATTACCTACAATGCATCTATTGCACTTTGGTACTTACATAATAAGCAAAAGCAAACGAATACTTCAGTAAAACTCGCCACATTTGCGCCCACTTATAACAATACTGTTTATAATAATACCCAATTTGCCAATCTACCTTATGCTACAACTGAAGCCACTTCAATTGTTCATTTATTTGATGGTAAAGCTTTTATAGGTCAGCAAGCATCTAAAACGAATTTTTTGGTTCAAAATAAATCTTATGGTATACTTCATTGCTCCATGCATTCTGTTCTATATGACAACGACTTTAATCAGTCCTATTTGTTGTTTGCAAATGCACAACCAATGTATTTTAATGAATTGTATACCAAAGCCATTCCTGCAGAGATGGTTGTATTAAGTGCTTGTAATACTGGTGCTGGAAAACTGGTTGAAGGAGAGGGCATTATGAGTTTATCTAGAGCGTTTACATATGCTGGTGTTAAAAGCACTGTAGTAAGTTTATGGCAAGTTCCCGATAAAGAAACATCTGAGATTATGCTGTTGTTTTATGAACAATTGAAAAAGGGACTTTCCAAGCATGTTGCTTTGGCGAATGCCAAGCAGCATTTCATCAAAATGAATCCGCTTAAAAGTCACCCTTATTTCTGGAGCGGCTTTATTTTAATTGGCAACAATGATCAAATAGCAGATGCAACCCCATGGGTGAAATATGCAGGTTTTGTTATAGCCATTTTGCTGCTTAGTGTTTTTATCTTTTTAAAAAGGAAAAGAGCCAACTAAGTTTACTTTAATTTATTGTATAATTTTTCAGCTTCTTGTTTAAATGGCTCTTCCAAAACAGCATATTGTTTAAGGATTTCTATTGCTGATTCGGGCTGATTATTTTGTAAATAGGCTAAAGCTAAGTACCATTTAGCTGTTAAGGAATAAGTATTGTTGAGTGAAATAGCTTTTTGTAAAATTTCTATTGCGGCAACACTATTTTTCAATTCTAAATAACAGATACCGATATATAAAGATGTATATGCTGTTTTTTGTTGCTCTTCTAGGATTTTAAAACCTTCTAAAGCTTCCTTGAATGCCTCCCGATCGTAAGCTGCAAAAGCGGATTGTGTTAATGAATCTATATTATTTTTACTTCTTTCTGTGGGGGCAATTATATTGGGGTATCCAGTGTAAAATTCTTGGAATAGTATTTCAGGTTTTGGGTTTTGCGTATACTGATTAAGGGCAATCAATATGAAAGTGATGATAGTTGCTGCCGCTATCCATTTGAAATACTTTTGCTGGAATGTCTGTTTATTGTTAGCAGTTTCAAATTGTTTAATGGTAGTTTTTATACGAGCTCTTTCATTAATATGAATGCCATTTTTTAAATTCTTTCTAAATGCTAATTCTTCGGCAAAACTTGCATCTTTCTCCAATAGATCATTGAAAGCGATTAATTCACTTTCTGTAAGT
Organism: Sediminibacterium sp.; assembly: GCF_051860225.1. GTDB lineage: Bacteria > Bacteroidota > Bacteroidia > Chitinophagales > Chitinophagaceae > Sediminibacterium. The sequence continues at coordinate 458,711 of NZ_JBHYEI010000001.1, read as the reverse complement.
GTATTGTCAAAATAGCCATTAAGCAATGCTTCTTTATCCATGATTGGTTTCAATTAATTCTCTAAGTTGTTTAATACACCTAGATTTTTGACTTTTTACTACATCCTTATTGTCGTAACCAAGTGCTATTACAATGTCATCTAATTTTTTTTCTCGATAATAAAACAGTTCAAGAATTTTTTGACAATGACTACCTAGTTTTAAAAAATAGGTTTGTAATAATTGAACTTGTTGCTCTTTTTGTATATGCTCCAAATCGTCCCATTCTATATTAACCTCTATATCAAACGGTACGAATAGGATTCTTTTTTTCTTTAAATGCTTCAACAGCATAAACTTTCCAATTCCAATTAAATAGGTAGATATCGCACAGTTTAGTTCTGATAACTTCCCTTTTTTCGCATGTTCAACTAAAGCCACAATTGCATCCTGATAAATATCAATTATATCTTCATCAGGCAAATTATATCTTTTAGCAAATGACATGAAAATGCCTCTATTCTCCCGATACACTTGCTCAAGAACTTGGTTATTCTCTAAGGATAATTCCGCTTTAATTAAATCATCACTCATCATTAGTGTAAATATCCTTTAAAAGTAAATCCAAAAATAAAAAATGCTTATCGAGTTTACTTTTTTTCCAATTAGGCACTAATGATTGTATTCATCTATTAAAGTCATTCAAAATGAGCTATTTAAAACTGTTGACCACTTTGTTTTTTCTTGGGATTCAATTTTTTGCGTATTCTCAAGAAGCCAAAAAGTCTATTTTTCAACGAATTAAAGAGAAAACCAAAGCTACTTCTGAACAAAGGGCTGAAAATACTGGCGATAAAATTGGCAATAAGGTTGGAGACAAAGCAGATGCTGCAGTAGACAGTTTATTGTCTGGGGCTTGGTTTAAAAAGAAAAAAAAGACCGATGGTGCTAAGGACGAGAAAAATACTGGGAATGATTCTAATAAAAAGACTGATCTAGCTGAAGGGGAGAATAGTTCTAAATCCCCGAATGGCGCATTCACAGGAAAAGCAACTGGTAAATATGATTTTGTAGCAGGTGAAAAGACCCTCTATTTTGACGACTTTTCAAGAGTGGATATTGGAGATTTTCCTGCTGATATCAATACCAATGCCAGCGGTGAAATTGTTATGATAGAAGGCAAAGAAGGCAAATGGTTGAATCTGACCAAGAATGGTAATTTCTTATTTGATGCCATTAAAACATTACCTGATAATTTCACTTTAGAATTTAATGCGGGAATTCAAAATGACCCTACCAATAATTACAGTGGCTTTGGGCTCATTTTTTCAACGTTAAAAGATGATCTCTTAAAACAAAACTTTTTTAGTCCTGGTACATCCGTTTTGTTTCTTCACCCAGGCGCAGCAGAAGCCTATGTCAGCGTATTGAATGCTAATGCTAACGGACTGTCATTTGAGAATCAAATTAAAATGCCACAATGGGATGTGGCTGATAATCGCTTTGTTAAAATCTCTATTTGGAGACAAAAAGGCCGATTAAGGGTTTATGCAAATGAAGATAAGTTGGTCGATATACCTCGTTTTTTTACTGAAAATGATGGGCAATATCAAATGTCAATTTGCAGAAATTTTTTCGATAATTGTTCGGTGTTTATCAATAATATCAAGTACGCTATTGCGGCTCCGGATACTCGAAGCAAATTGTTGACTGAAGGCAAATTCAGTACTACAGAAATTTTATTCGATACCAATAGCGATAAAATAAAACCTGAAAGCAATACCATTATTGCAGATATCGGTAAAATCTTAACCGACAATCCAGGCCTTAAAATAAAAATCATTGGCCATACCGACAGTGATGGTAATCCAGCGGCGAATCAAACACTTTCAGTCAAGCGAGCTGAAGCCGTTAAAATGCGCTTTGTATATGGCTTTGGAATAGATGATACCCGAATTGTCACCGATGGTAAAGGGTCTTCAGAAGCTTTGAATGCCAATAAAACACCTGAAGAAAAAGCAGCCAATAGAAGAGTAGAATTTATTAAACTTTAAAATTTTATTTATGAAAATTGTTATTACGATTGTATGTCAGTTAATATTAGTTACAAGCTTTGCCCAATTTAGATTACATACCAAATGGGTGAATAATCAAACAGTCAGTTCTGGGCGTGACCAAGGAATGCCTAGACTTGCGAGAGAACTAATTTTCGCTACTCCCGACGCCAATACCTTAAAAATGATTGACCCATTTAGTGTAATCGCAAGACCAACTAAGCCCATGAGTTTTGATATGGAAAATGGGGTTTATGTAAATAATATCAGCAATTTTGAATTAAAAGTATTTGATCCTGCCAAAAATCGTTATGTCATTGCAGCACCAAGCGTTCGAGGAGCTGATTTTAGCAAGAATGGTAGAAGATACGGAAAAGCATTTAGATATTATTTTGCATTTTACAAGCATCCTTTTGACAGCACCAAATTATCAGTTGTTGAAAAGATGGTTGAAAAAATTTGGACCATTGATAATAAAATGCCACAGGTTCATTATTCAGGTGCAAATTTGTATGAATTTGATGAATACGCCATTTTTCGTGATAGTGTTGTATTTAATGCAGTTTCTGGTACAAATACTGGAATGAATGTAAAGGCTACAAACACTATTTTTCCAAAATTGCAACCCACTCAATCATTACAGATTAGCCCAGTTATAGCAAAAAAATTAGAAGAAGAGCTTGCCGATATGTTACAGCCTAATGAGGAAGACAGATTAAATCCTTACAGAACGAGTACTTCTTTTAAACTTACGATTACCATGATTGAAAATTTAGTCATTGATAGAACTGACGAAAAGGGTTTAAAGGTTGCTAGTTTTAAGAATAAAGGAGAATATTATGGCTCATTGAATGCAACTGTTCAACATCAATCATCGGTAATAACCAATTTGAATTTTTTTGACAGTCCAGTTAAGAATGGTACATCTTACGCACATTTTACCTACTGGAGTCTAAATGAAAAGAAACCGGTTACCAATAGTTCATCCACCTTTACTATCCCTAGAGCCAATTTCGAAAATGCAAAACTGCATATTAAAGGTGGCTTATACGAAGGAAATATAGATCATGAATCAAAAGGTGATTATGCAACTAAAGACAACTCAACAATTGTTAGTGTAAATGATAATTTCAGAAATATTTTTCTAAAAGACCTGAAAAGTGGCGCCAATTCTTATATCATTCGTAATAATGGCGTTGACTACTGGAAAATTTATTTTGACATCATTGAGCTAAATTAATTTATGAAACAAGCGATCATTATTCTAAGCCTTATATTGAGTTTCACATTCTTTTCAAAAGCTCAAAACTTTAATTGCGACTCTTTAAAAAGACAGTTCGAGGCAGAGATTGCCAATGCTAAAAAAAATGGCGCAGATAAACAAACATTGGATCAATTAGAAGCCATCAAAAAGCAAACAATTGATATGTTTTGCAATAGCTCTAAAATGGCAGCGCCTGAATATGCTGGCAAAAGTACTTCAGAGAAGCCGGCATTATCAAAAGTTGGGAAGAGCAGTCAGTTTAAAGGGGCATTTTCAATCAGTTTGAATATAGAAGCTTATGATGCCGAAACACCTATAAAGGCAATTTTTGATTATGCCATTAATAAAGAAGGTAATCAAATGCTGATTGATCAAGCAGGATTATCAAAAGCAGGAAAGCTTGCAGAACAAATGCAACAAGAAGATGGTACACTAGATGCATGGATTATTGAGCAATCTGGGAAAAGTACTTTTTATGTTACTTCAAAGGAAGAGGGGAAGATTGCTTTAATCAGCAATCTTCAACCTTACATGATTCGCCCAACAAGCAAAGCCCAAATTAAAGTGACAGCTTTAAAACAGAAAAGAAAAATTGCTGGCTACGATTGTACTGCCTTTAAGGTATCTGGTCAAGATAATGGTGAAAAATTTGATTTGACTTGTTGGGTAACCAATCAAGCCCTACCATTTAAACATGCAAATTTTCCGATGTTCAGTATGATGAATGCTGGCCCATTAGGCATTCCTGGTAATCCACTCAGAGCCATCTTAGCTTTTGAAGGAAGTATGGATAATAAACCTATGAAAATATCAGTTTCAAAGATTACTCCAAATAATCAAACGACCGTTTTATCCGGCTATAAAATATTAACAACACCAACCATGTCTCAATAGTGGGTAAATTTTTTACCCGCTTAATCCTCCATCGCCCTATTTAAAAAATGTAAGAGCGGCTGCATGGTAGCAAAGCAAGTAATTATTTTTTTGACTAATTTTTGATCAGTTAATTCTTCATCAGTTACTGGAACCGAAACAATAAAGTTTTTCAATTTAATATAGTCAATTGCAGGGTTGTCTTTTTCATAACCTTTTGGTTCCCTCACCAATGACATTCCTTCTTCTCTTGATAAGTCGCCAAAAGTTTTCTTAAAAGTTTTGTTGTTTAGAATGCCTTTAAAGTCCTCCCAATTGTAGTCAATTTCTTGTCTTACTTTTTTAATTTGATCAGGCTCACCTCCATACAGTCCGCCACCAATAAAGCTTTTGCCACCTGGTTCACAGTGAAAATAATATCCTGCTAGCCAAGATTTTTTGCCCCCTTTAACAAAATAGGCTGCCATATTATTTTTATAGGGGTCTTTATTTTTACTGAACCGAACGTCTCGATTAATTCTAAATATGCAATCCTTATAAGTTAAAACAGCAATATCCTGATCGAATTTGCCAGCCTGTGATAAAATTTGGTTCACTAATTCAATGAAATTTTCTTTAGCCGCATCATAGTCATTGCGATGTTCGTTAAACCATTCGCGGGAATTATTTTTTTTGAGTTTAGTCAAAAACTGAAGTGTTTTAGGATGGAGCATTTTTATGGATTAATCAGGTTGATGAATTCTTGTTCTGTAATGATTTTAATGGTATTTATTTTTTTAGCCTTCTCTAGTTTGCTTCCAGCGTCTGCACCCACGACTAGATAGTTTAATTTGCTGCTTACGCCACCTAAGATAGAGCCGCCAGCATTTTCAACCATGGCCTCTGCTTGTGATCTTTTGAGTTGTTCCAATGTTCCTGTAAACAAAAAACTTTGGCCGACTAAATTTCCACTTGTATTGATTTCTTTTTTACTATTTTCTAATTGCAACCCTAGTTCTGCAAGTTCCTGTAGCATCGCAATATTTTGAGGGTTTCCAAAAAAGCCTTGAATACTCTTTGCAACCTTGGTTCCTACATCTTCTAATTGTAATAGTTGTTCTTCTGTTTTGTTGCTGAATTCTAATAAATGTGATACAGCATTGGCCAAGGTTTTAGCAGTTGTTTCACCCACAAAGCGAATACCCAATGCATAAATTAATCGATAGAGTGGTTGTTGTTTGCTGGCTGCTATGGCTATTTGTAAATTCTCAATCGATTTTTTCCCAAACCCTTCTAATTTGGTTAGGGCATTATAATTTAATCGGTAAATACTTGGAATATCTTTAAGTAAACCCATTTCATAAAACTTTCGAATATTGGCTTCTCCAAAGCTTTTAATATCCATCGCGTCTTTGCTTACAAAATGGATCATTTTTTCTACTACTTGCGCAGTACATTCTATATTGATGCATCTCCAAACTGCTTCTCCTTCTTCTTTAAATAATTGACTATTGCATATTGGGCAGTTTTTGGGAAATACAATTGTTTGCTCATTCCCATTTCTTAAATCAGGTAAACTTTTTACAATCTGAGGAATTACATCTCCAGCTCTTTCAATTAGAACCTGGTCTCCTTTTTTAAGGTCCTTTTGCTGTATATAATCTTCGTTATGAATAGAAATGCTAGATACAGTAACGCCCCCTAAAAAAACAGGCTTTAATTTAGCAACGGGGGTTACGGCCCCAGTCCTTCCAACTTGGAATTCCACCTCTATTAGTGTAGTGGTTGCCTGTCTTGCTTTAAATTTAAATGCGATGGCCCATCTTGGATGATGTGAAGTCATCCCCATCTTTTCTTGTTGTTCAATGTCATTGACTTTTATAACCATACCATCAATTTCATATGGAAGCTCATCTCTTTTTGCTTCGTATGCAAGGCAATAGTCAATTACGCCTTGAATACCTTTAACAACTTTTTTTTCTTCCTTAGGGGATCTGAAACCCATCTCCCATAAGAGATCTAGACTCCCAGCATGACTGCTTAAAGAGGGCGTATGCATTGCTGTTTTATGGGTAACATAACTTACGTGGTATAAGAATGCATCTAAATTTCGTTCTGCCACTTCTTTGGGGTCTTTCATTCTAAGACTACCTGATGCAGCATTTCTTGGATTAGCTAAAGGAGTCAACCCTTGTTCTATTAGTTTTTGGTTGAATTTTTTAAAAGATGCTTTGCTTAAAATGACTTCTCCTCTTATTTCTATTTGTTGGATTCCTTTAGAGGAAAATGGGGCAGATAAAGGGATTGATTTGATCTGCCGAATATTAGGTGTAATGTTTTCGCCTGCAACACCATCTCCACGAGTGATTGCTTTAACCAATAAGTCGTTTTCATAAATTAACGAAATACTTGCACCGTCAAATTTAGGCTCAACACAATATTCTATCTCTTGTTCTACTGTTAATTCCCTTGCTTTTCTGTCAAAATCAATTAAGTCCTCAGCATTGTAACTATTATCTAAGCTGAGCATCGGAACTAAGTGAGGAGTGGTTTCAAAACCCTGATTTAAACTATTCCCAACCCTTTGCGATGGCGAGTCAGGGGTAATTAATTCAGGATGGGCTTTTTCAATTGCAATTAATTGCTGGTATAATTGATCAAATTCATAATCCGAAATAAGTGGATCATTTAAAACGTAATAACGGTGCTCATGAAATTTTAATAGATCCTTTAATTCATCTAGCTGTTCTAAGGTATACATAAACGGTTCTTAAGCTGTAAAGATAGAAATTACCGCACAACCCTTAACTTTGTGTATTAACGACGCAATTGCCGGAGTATACTCCAAATGCAACACCATATGAAGAAAAATTCCGTTAAGGCGGTCCATCATTTAGTGGATACCTATCCCAAAGTGCCGCTCACTGTAGACTGTGTCATTTTTGGCTTTGAAGAGAATAAGTTGAAAGTCTTGTTGATCAAGAGTGATTTAGCTTTTTTTCAAGGAAAACTTTCTTTATTAGGAGACTTTGTTAAAAATAATGAAGACTTAGACGATGCTGCTTATCGTATCTTAAAAGCTCGTACCGGCATGAACAATGTTTTTTTAGATCAAGTAAAAGTTTTTGGGAAACCTGATAGACACCCTGGTGGTAGGGTAATCACCATTGCATACTGTTCTCTATTAAATATTCAGCATCACGCGCTTAAAATTCATGATAATGAATTGGATTGGTACGATTATAATGCATTAAAAGAAATGGCTTTTGATCATCTAGAGATTGTTCAGGAATGTCATGGTTGGCTTCAAAAAAGAATTCAGGAACACCCACTAGGCTTTAACTTGTTACCAGATAAATTTTCGTTACGTGAGCTTCAAAATTTATATGAAGCAATTTTAGGTGTTTCCTTAGATCGAAGAAATTTTAGGAAAAAGTTTGCTTCTATGGATTTGCTGATTGATACTAATGAAATGGAACAAGACGTTTCACATAGGCCTGGAAAATTATATCAATTTAATTTTGATAAGTACGAAAAGAAAAAGCAGAAATGGATTGGTATTGATTTTTAGTATTTCTGCTAATGTTCCTTTACTTTTACTCAAATACTATTGTATGCTTTATTCAATGACTGGTTACGGCAGAGCTGAACAAGCTATTGGCGATAAAAATTTTTTAATTGAAATCAAATCATTGAATGGGAAACAATTTGATTTACGGTTGAATATTCCCGCTTTACTAAAGCCGTATGAATTTGAAGTTCGTAATAGCTTGAATGAAGGACTACAAAGAGGTAGTGTAGAATGCAATATTACCATCAAAATGAATGGGGCAAATAAGCCTGTTACAATAAATACAGATTTGGCAAAAGCTTATTTTCAACCTGTTGCTCAGTTGGCGAACGAATTGGGATTAGAAACTGGCGATATTTTAAGTACCATTTTGAAATTACCAGATGTAATTACTCCTTCTACTGAAATGCTTACGGAATCGGAATGGGTTAGTTTCGAAAAATTGTTAAAAGAGGCTATTGCACAATTGAATAAACATAGACAAGAAGAGGGTAAATCAATTGAAGCAGACTTGCTGGTAAGGCTCAATAATATTGAAGTACAACAACAATTAATTACAACGCTTGAGCCATTAAGAAGAACTAAAATTAGGGAAGGCTTAATGAAGGTCTTAGAGGAAAATGTAGGGAAGGAAAACTATGATCCCAACCGATTAGAGCAGGAGCTAATATATTATATTGAAAAAATTGATATTAGTGAAGAGCAGGTTCGTTTGAATAATCATTGTGCTTATTTCAGAACCATTTTGGCTGAAGAAGTAATCTCTAAAGGGAAAAAGCTCTCTTTTATATTACAAGAATTTGGCAGAGAAATCAATACTACCGGGTCTAAAGCCTATGATGCTAATATGCAAAAAGCGGTCATTTTAATGAAAGATGAGTTAGAAAAAGCCAAAGAGCAAATTCTGAATGTACTCTAGATAATATCCTTCTTATGTATCTTTGATAAAATAGTTCATGTGAGAATTTATCTTAGTGCTTTCTTTGTTCTGTTGCTTTTAACGAGCTGTGAATCAAATGGTATTTTTGAAAAAAGTCATTTTTTTGCATCACATAGTTGGAAGTCTTCAGACCAATATTTTTTCAAATTCAATATAACTGATACCCAATCACTATACCATATTTATGCAGTTGTTCGTCATAAAGATGCATACCGCTACAATAATTTATGGATGAAAATTACCACTCAATCTCCTGGAGATACAGCTAAATCTCAATTACTTAATTTGCGACTTGCCGATAATCGAAAGGGTTGGATGGGTACCGGAATGGATGATATTTATGATCACCGAATTAGAATTACCCAATCCCCGTTAAAACTAAAAGCTGGAAATTATATTTTTGGAATTCAGCAGGCGATGCGCGAAGACCCTCTTCCTCATATGCTGAATGCAGGTATTCGTGTTGAAAAAATTGCAAAATGAGTACCCTTAAACCCCCAAAACTCGCTGTTGTTACTTTTGTTTATTGGTTTTTGTTGCTTTATATGATAGCGGCATTGGCTTGGTGGTTTATCGCTTTAGAGAAGCAGAACAGTGTAATGACTTCCATCAGAATTGCAGAATTATTGAAAGACGATCCCGATTACCTTAAAAAAATGGATGCTATACAAGAAATGAGCAATAGAAAAACAGCTCAATATATTGGAGAGGGTATCACTTTTTTAGCTTTAATTTTAGTTGGGGCGGTATATGTGTACAGAGCAACTAGACGTCAATTGAAATTTTCCGCACAACAGCAAAATTTCATGATGGCAATTACACATGAATTAAAAACACCTATTGCAGTAGCTCAACTGAACTTAGAAACTTTGCAAAAAAGAAAACTTGAAGAAGATAAACAACAGAAATTGATAGCGAATACCTTGCAAGAAGCCAATCGATTAAATACATTGTGCAATAATATCTTATTCACATCTCAATTGGATGCGGGTGGATATTCAGTAAGCTTTCAAGAACTTAACTTAACGGATATTGTTGAAACTTGTGTAGATGATTGTAAAAGTCGTTTTCCTGAAAGAATAATTAACGAAGCGATAGAAGAAAACAGGCTAATGCAAGGGGATTCTTTTTTACTCCAAATGTTGGTTAATAATTTACTTGAGAATGCATTAAAGTATTCACCCAAAAATCTGCCTATTCATGTTTCGTTGGTTACATTAGGTACAAAAATTGCTATATCAATTGCAGATTTAGGACAAGGGATAAATCAGCAAGAAAAGAAAAAAGTATTTGATAAATTCTATAGAAGTGGAGATGAGAATACGCGGAAAGCACAGGGAACAGGCTTGGGTCTTTATTTATGCAAAAAAATAGCAGAGGCACATAATGGCTACATTTCTGTGACAGATAATCAGCCAAACGGAAGTACTTTTACTGTATTATTCAATCTTTAATAATGACAGCAGAGAAAGCCAATATACTTGTAGTTGAAGATGAACTTAATTTGCATGAAGCACTTAAATTAAATCTAGAAATGGAAGGCTATGAAGTTACCTCTGCCTATGATGGTAATGAAGCACTTAAAAAAGTAGAAAATGCTTATTTTGATCTAATTATTATGGATATCATGCTACCTGAATTAGATGGTATTAGTGTTACTGAAAGTATCCGGGTACATAATAATGAAGTTCCTATTTTAATGCTTAGTGCTAAAAATGCTCCCGCCGATAAAGTATTAGGGTTAAAAAAAGGAGCGGATGATTATTTAACCAAACCATTTAACTTAGACGAATTACTCATTCGTGTTGCAAAACTGATTGAAAAAAATAAGCGTCTCCAAGTTAGAGAATCCATTGGTGATCAATATCATTTTGGGAAAAATATAATTGATTTTAAGGCACAAGATGCAGTTACTTGGAATGGATTAAGGGTAGATTTGAGTAAGAAAGAAGCTATGCTTTTGAAGCTTTTGATTGAAAATAAAGGAGAAGTTGTAACAAGAGAAAAAATTCTGCAAGTAGTTTGGGGCTATAATGTTTACCCTACAACTCGAACCATTGATAATTTTATTCTAAGCTTTAGAAAATATTTTGAAGAAGACAGCCGTCATCCTGTTTATTTTCATTCTGTTAGAGGGGTTGGATACAAATACACAGACTAAGTTAGTCTTGCAATATTTTCATCTATTTATTCGTTAAGGAGGGTACAAAAACGTGCCCATGTCTCTAGCATCTTTACTTGATTTTCTTGAACCCATTAACCTTGCTGAAATTTCTAATGATGAGGGGTTTAAAGATACCCAGATTGGTAAACATATTCTAGTTCACGAAGAAGAACTACCTGATATTTCAAACGCAGATTTAGTAATAGTAGGCTGTGGTGAAATGCGTGGCATGGGCATGCAATATACACTTACTGAAGCACCCAATGCTATACGCTCGCAGTTTTATAAACTATATTATTGGCATACTGAAGTTACCATAGCAGATTTGGGTAACATTAAAATTGGCGCTACACTTCCAGATAGTTATGCAGTTGTCAAAATGGTTGTATCGGAACTATTACAGATGGGTAAAAAGGTGTTAATTCTAGGTGGCTCTCATGATATAACAACACCTCAATATGCTGCCTATGGCTTACAAAATAAAATTATTGATGCGGTAACAGTAGATGCCAAAATTAACTTAGATATGGATAGCTTAGAGCCTGCTGATATGTTTTTAGTGGATATGTTTACAGGTATTCCTAATCATCTAAGGCACTACACACATATAGCTTTCCAAAGCTATTTCATGCATCCTAATATGTTGGAGACCATCAATAAACTGGGCTTTGACTGTTTCCGTGTAGGTAAAGTGAAGGAAGCCATCGAAGAAATGGAACCGGCTATCCGAAATAGTGAGCTCTTCAGTTTTGATATCGAAGCAATTCAATATTCACATGCTCCAACAAATAGAGTAACGCCTAATGGTTTAAATGGAGAAGAAGCGTGCACCTTAATGCAATACGCAGGCATGAGTACTATTTGCAATACCATCGGCTTGTATGGTTATCATGTTGCCAATGATGAACATCAAATGACAGCCATACAACAAGCACATATGATTTGGTATTTGATTGATGGAATTCATAGGGGGAAGCAAGAAGCTTCAATAGAAAATAGATCAGAATTTAATGAATTTACTATGGCATTTGCCGAAGTAGAAACGACTTTTTTACAAAGTAAAAGAACTGGTAGATGGTGGATGCAATTACATGATGGTAAATATGTAGCTTGCAGTTACAAAGACTATTTAGTTGCTTGTAACAATGATATTCCCGAAAGCTGGTTGAGAGCAATTGAACGTAGCTAAAAATGCCTTATGCAAAAACTATTTTATTTAGCTTTTTTATTATTTTTTGTGAGCTCTTGTAAAGTGCAAAAGACTGTGCAACAATCATCAAATGCTGTACAAGCTTCCATTTTACAACCAACGAATTTTATTGAACAACAGGCTAGATTGTTGATTTTAGATAAACCCGAATTATTGCCCGCTCATGTTGGTATCAGTTTATATGATCCTTCTGCAAAAAAGTATTTATATAATTATCAATCAGAAAAATATTTTATTCCTGCAAGCAATACCAAAATATTCACCTGTTATGCAGCGATGAAAAATCTGAGAGATAGTATTGTTGCATTTGAATATTTGCTAGATGAAGAAAATATCACCATTCGATTTACGGGAGACCCAAGCTTTTTACATCCTGATTTTGAAGACCAATTCGCATATGATTTTTTAAAAGCGAATGCACCTAAAATAACTATTGTAGCACCGCGATTTAACGCAACGGCTTTTGGAAATGGATGGGCTTGGAATGACTACGACGCTGACTATTCTCCTGAAAGATCTCCTATGCCTATTTATGGCAATTTGGTAAATTTTGGGAAAAACGGAAATCGAATTACGGTAACTCCCAAGGCATTTAAAGATTCTTTGGTTATTTATTCAAGTACAGAAGATGGTCGCTATGCAATTGAAAGAGATAAAGATCAAAATAATTTTACAGTTGTAAAAAGTAATCGTCCATTTATTGGAACGACAATACCCTTTGTTGTTAAAAAAGAAATGGATCAATTAATGATTCCTTTGTTAGAAGACACATTAAAAAGGGTACTTAACTATGCTAGTGCAGTGGCGATTGATCAACCCAACTGGAAAAAATTTTATTCTCAGTCAACAGATAGTTTGTTGAAAATAATGATGCATAGAAGTGACAACTTTTTTGCAGAGCAGACATTATTGATGGTGGGCAATGAGAAAATTGGTATAATGGATGACGCTAAAGTGATTGATACCTTATTAAAATCAGATATGATGGGGATGCCTCATAAGCCAAGATGGGTAGATGGAAGTGGTTTGAGTAGATACAATATGATGACGCCTCAAGATTTTATTTGGGTTTTAAATAAGATGAAACAAGAACAACCTTGGGAAAGGATAAAAACGATATTTCCTACTGGTAATACAGGAACTTTGGGCGGTTTATATAAAGGATACGAGAATAAAATATTTGCTAAAACAGGAACACTCACTGGGCATGTTGCTTTAAGTGGATTTATCATTACCAATCAAGGGAAGGAATTAATCTTTTCCATTATGGTCAATGCACACCAATCTTCAGCTGGCACCATTAGAAGATATATAGAGCAATTTTTAACAAGTGTAATCAACGAAAATTAATTAACGCTCAAACAACTGCTCTAAATAATTCCCCTTGTATTCAATATAGGTTGGTTTACCAGTAGGAGTGATGTTGGGCGTATTGCATTCAAACAAATTATTTATAAGACCTGCCATTTCCTTTTGGTCAAGGTTTACTCCCGTTTTGATGGATTGCTGTTTGGCCATACAACGGACTAGTTTTTCTTTTTTACTAAAATTGATATCGCTATTGAAATGTTTGAATTGTTCTATCAACATTTCTATTGCATGTTTTTCATTACCCACCACAATATCTGCTGGTGTTCCTTGAATTACAAATTGATGCTGTTCGTCTTTCTCAATTTGGTAGCCGATTAATTGAAGATCGGGTAATAGCTCCTGCAGTAAAACACTGTCTGATGCAGCTAAATCCAATGGAATAGGGAATAAACTTTTTTGAGTAGGGGCTTGTTTGGAATGAACTGCTTGGCTATACTGTTCGTATAGTACTCTTTCGTGTGCTAATTGTTGGTGGACCAATAAAAAGCCTGTTGTGGTAGTAGCAATAATATAGGTTTGTTGCAACTGCAAGTACTGTTGTATTTGAGGAATATTTAATAATCTTCCACCAGTATAGTATTCTTCTAAGACGGAGTCACTTGAAAATCCACCTATAGTTCCAGCGGTTTCAGTTGGCTTAAAAAAATCCTTCCAACTTTTTAATTCAGATTTATTAGTTGGCTCTATAAAATGCGCTTGGTGTTTTTGAGAAAATGTTTTGTACAAGCTAGATGATACTGCCGCTTCCTGATCATTTCTGGTAAAAGGTTTACTCACAGCAGCTAAGCCTTGTATATCTGCATTCAATGAAAAATCTAGAGAAGGTGCAATACTAAACTGAGCCAAAGCATGTTTAACGGCTGCTTGAACAAAAGCATAGATAATTTTTTCATCCTCGAATTTAATTTCTTGTTTAGTGGGATGAACATTGATATCTATTTGAGTTGGATCTAAGTCAATATATAATACATAACTCGGAAAGCTATCTTTGGCAATCATACCCTCAAATGCCGCATTAACTGCATGATTTAAATAGGCGCTTTTAATGAATCGATTGTTCACAAAAAAATATTGATCACCCCTAGTTTTTCTAGCAGTTTCTGGCTTGCCGATAAATCCAGAAATATTCATATAGTCCGTTTCCTCTAAAACATTCACCAACTTAGCGTTGTAACTATTTCCTAAAATTTGAACAATCCTTTGTTTATGACTACCTGCTTCTAAATGGTACACTTCTTGTCCATTACTATTTAAAGAGAAAAATATTTCCGGATAAGCCATAGCTACCCGAATAAATTCATCCATAATATGCCGCATTTCTGCTGCATTACTTTTCAAAAAATTTCTTCTTGCAGGAACATTGAAAAATAAATTCTTCATGCTAATGCTAGTGCCTTCTGATGCAATACATGCTTCTTGTTGAATCACTTTACTGTTCTCAACTTCTACCAATGTTCCTAATTCGTCTTCTGCTCTTTTGGTTTTCAATTCTACCTGAGACACAGCAGCAATAGAGGCCAATGCTTCCCCCCTAAATCCCATTGTTTTAATCTTAAAGAGGTCTTCAATTTGACTAATTTTACTAGTTGCATGCCTTTCAAAAGCCATTCGTGCATCTTCTGCACTCATTCCTTTTCCATTGTCAATTACTTGAATTAATGCTTTGCCTGCATCGTTCACCAATAATTTAATTTTGGTTGCTCCTGCATCCACTGCATTTTCTAATAACTCTTTAACTGCACTTGCGGGTCTTTGAATAACTTCTCCTGCAGCTATCTGGTTAGCTATATGATCGGGTAATAAATGAATAATATTGCTCACAATTAAATTCTTTCTACGCTACTGTTCAAATGAATAAAAGTTTGTAAAAATAAGATTCCTACTGCATCTACAAGGAAGAGTTAAGTAAATTTGCACTC
Organism: Sediminibacterium sp.; assembly: GCF_051860225.1. Classification (GTDB taxonomy): domain Bacteria; phylum Bacteroidota; class Bacteroidia; order Chitinophagales; family Chitinophagaceae; genus Sediminibacterium. The sequence continues at coordinate 443,387 of NZ_JBHYEI010000001.1, read as the reverse complement.
AAATTAATAGAATATGCATCCAAAAGCTGCTATACAAAAGGTTCAGCGTAAATTATTGCCAGTAGATTATACTGTTACAGATTGGAATGGTTTGGAGCCTTATTTCAAAGAATTGAGTGAAAGAGAAATTAAGAATAAGACTGAATTAGAAGAATGGTTAGCTGATTTAAGTGAATTAGAGGCAGTAGTGAGTGAAGACGCATGTTGGCGACAAATAAAAATGACCTGCGATACCACCGATAAAAGTTTAGAAGAGGCATTTACTTATTTCTGCATGGAAATTCAACCCAAATTGCAACATTATGCCGATGCCCTCAATAAAAAATTAGTGAATTGTCCATTTACAGCAGAGCTAGATCAAGCAGCATACCATACTTATCTACGTTCGGTTAAAAAGAGTATTGAATTATTTAGGGAGGAAAATATTCCCATATTAGCCGAATTAAGTGTTTTACAGCAACAATATGGGGCCATTGCTGGTAAAATGACTGTTGAAGTAGAAGGCAAGGAGTTTACATTGCAACAAGCGGCTAAGTTTTTAGAAAATAGTGATAGAAAGCTTAGAGAAGCGGTATACTATAAAATTCAAGAGAGAAGAAAGCAAGATGAACAACCCATGCATGAATTGTATAGTTCATTAATTGCTAAGCGTCATCAAATAGCCCTTAATGCTGGATTTGAGAACTATCGTGATTATAAATTTAAAGAGTTGGGCAGGTTCGATTATACCAAAGAAGACTGCTTTCAGTTTCATGATGCGGTAAAGCAGTACGTACTTCCTTTGGTTAATGAAATTTATGATCGCAAAAAGCAAAAGCTCCTGCTAGATACCTTAAAACCTTGGGATACCGAAGCCGAACCAGCTGGTACTGCGCCTTTAAAGCCATTTACAACTGGGGAAGAATTGTACGAGAAAACAGTAAAGTGTTTTGATCAATTGAATCCTTTTTTCGCGGATTGTTTGCGCAAGATGAAAGAGATGAACCATTTTGATTTAGAAAGCAGAAAAGGCAAAGCCCCGGGAGGGTATAATTGTCCATTGGCAGAAAGTGGTGCACCTTTTATTTTTATGAATGCTGCTGGGCAAATGAGTGATGTTACAACCATGGTGCATGAAGGTGGACATGCGGTTCATTCTTTTTTAGCGCATCCACTGAAACTATCTGCTTTTAAAGAATATCCAATGGAAATTGCGGAAGTGGCAAGTATGGCAATGGAGTTGTTTAGTATGGATCACTGGCAGGCGTTTTTTGAGAATGAGGCCGATTTAAAAAGAGCTAAAGAACATCAGTTAGAAAGAACGATTACCATTTTCCCTTGGATTGCTATCATCGATCAATTTCAACATTGGGTATATGAACACCCTCAACACAGTATTGAAGAAAGAACCAATGAATGGATGCTCATTTTAAATGAATTCTCTACCAGCAGTATTGATTATACAGGGTTAGATGAATTTAGAAAAATTGGATGGCAAAGGCAGCTGCACTTATTTGAAGTACCATTCTATTATATTGAATACGGAATAGCTCAATTAGGCGCAATTGGATTGTGGATGCAGTATAAACAAAATCCTCAGCAGGCTTTAGAAAATTATATGAATGCTTTGAGTTTGGGAGGTACCAAAACCTTACCTGAACTATATAAAGCAGCTGGGTTAGAATTTAATCTAACACCAGCTTATATTAAAACTTTAATGGAATTCGTGAAGACCGAAATGGATCAACTTAAATAAAATCGATTTATTCAGGCTTAGGTCCGCTTGGTGGATTATTGCCTTGAGCTGGTCTGGGGGGTCTATTTTGTTGAGGCCCCCTGGGTCCTCGCGGTCCTTGCGGATTATTTTGTTGAGGTCTGCGTTGGCCTTGATTAGGACCCTGTCCTTGTTGTGGGGGTCTATTAGGACCACGTTGAGGTTGAGGGTTGTTCCCTTGCGGAGCTCGTTGTTGTGGTTGTCCTTGATTGCTTCTTTGTTGATCTCTTCTTCTTTTATCGTTTTTCTCTAATGATTTTAAGCTGATTTGGCCAACCAATTCAACAAATGCAGGTTCTGCCTCTTTTTGTTTGCTATTTACAATTTCTACCGCTTGTAATTCATCCACTCGTTGTCCTTGTTTATTCAAACGTTTAATTTCTTTAACCCGATCAATGGTTAATGGGTAGTGCTTGGTATTATTGGGTAGGATATACCACATTAAATTTTTGAAAATATCTTTTTTAATCAAGTGAGCAGTCCCCATTGAAGTATCCAATGTATCTGCATAATCTGGAAACTGCTGCAATGCATCTAAATAAGTGTCTAACTCATAATTTAAACAGCATTTTAATCTTCCGCACTGACCACTTAATTTAGTTTGATTAATAGATAGATTTTGGTAACGGGCAGCAGTTGTATTAACACTTTTAAAATCATTTAACCAGGTACTGCAGCATAATTCTCTTCCACAAGATCCGATTCCACCTAATTTAGCCGCTTCCTGACGAATGCCTATTTGCCTCATTTCTACTTTAATCTTAAAGTCACTAGCAAATATTTTAATCATTTCGCGGAAGTCTACTCGATCATCTGCAGTATAAAAGAAAGTACCCTTTTTGCCATCAGCCTGAATTTCTACTTCACTCAATTTCATTTGTAAATTCAAACTACGAGCAATAGTGCGGCTTCTAGCCAAGATTTCTTTTTCTCTACTTTTGCTAATTTCAAAGCTTTCAATATCTCTATCGGTACTTTTACGAAGTATCTTTTTGATTTCAGGACTAAACTCGTCTACTTGTTTTTTCTTTAATTGCATGCGAACCAATTCGCCTGTAAGACTTACTTCACCCACATCAAAACCACTTACACCCTCAACGGTAACGTACTCGCCTTTCTCTAAATATTGAAGGGTAGTATTTCTAAAAAATTCTTTTCTACTACCTTGTTTAAAGCTTACTTCAACAATCCTGCAATTGCTTTCAGGATCGCTAAAAGGCAAATTCATTAACCAATCGTGTACGTTTAAACGATTACATCCTCCCGTACTACATCCTCCGTTACTTTTACAGCCATTTGGCTTCCCCGTTCCACATGATCCACATCCCATATATATATAATAATAAGAAGTTCTTTAATATGTACCTATTTACTCAAAATTAGGGTTTTGTTCTGAATGATATGGTATAGTTTAATAGTAAGCGCTTGAAACAACATTTTAGCGTGGGCATTACGTTCAATAAAGTAAGCCGCTTTATCCAATTCTTCAATAATGCATTCCTGTTGACTAACAGAAGCTATTTTATTTAATCGTTTAGCAAAATCTTTTTCAGGAGCACCAAGTTTAACTAAGTCTTCACCAATTACCCTAATACGAATACTCTGTTCTAATAAATGATTAAAATAACGCAAAAATTGTTTTTGTTTTTCTCTACCCATTCTACCAATCTCGTCAATGAATTTTAGTTGAGCAGCAGGTCCAGTTTTAAGCATCGCATTTAACCATTCTCTTAGCAAAGACTGCCAGTCTTCATCGGCATGTTGCAAAAGTTGTAATGCCTCCCTATAATTCCCCTCACAAATACCTGTGATTTGCCGAGCAGTTTCTTCACTAGCTTTTGCACGTTCCATTAATGCTTTTTCAATTTCCTCGTCTTCTAAAGCTGGAATACGAACCAATTGACACCTACTCAAAATAGTAGGAAGCATTTGTTCTTCATTTTCGGCGACCAATAAAAAAATAGTATTCGGTGGAGGCTCTTCAATTAGCTTTAATAATTTATTGCCTTCTTTGCCTAAGTATTCTGGCATCCAAACAAGCAAAACCTTGTATTTGCTTTCAAAACTCTTTAAGCTAAGCTCTCTTATAATTTGATTACATTCTTCAGCAGTAATATTACCTTGCTTATTCTCAGCCCCAATACTTTGCAACCAATCATATACATTTCCGTAAGGCATGGTTTGTACAAAGCTTCTCCATTCTTCAATATAATCTGAACTAATAGGCTTATCACCCGATTTGCGAGGAATGACCGGATAAGTAAAATGTAAATCAGGGTGAACTAGTTTGTCTGCCCTTGCATAAGCAGACTCATTAGCTATCTGATTTGGGTGGATAAAAGCTGGCGTGGGTGCCAGAGCGGTCATTCCACCAAATAGGTCTTCAACTACTGGGGCTTCGGCAGGAAGACTCACGATATATTGAGCGAAAGCCATAGCTAATGGAAGACCACCTGCTCCTTCTTTAGCCAAAAACAACAATGCATGGCTAAGTCTGTTGTGCTCTACCATTTCAACTAAATGTTGTTTAATGGCTTCATGACCTATTACATCTGAAAATAGCATTGACTAAAATAAAGTAGTATAGAAATAAAAAAGAGAATGTGTTAACATTCTCTTTTTACAAAAATAGTTGAATAAACTACTTAACAAATTTTAATATTTCTTCGCTGTCTGGCTTCACTTTGCTTGGAAAATATTGTAATAATTTACCGTTTTCGTCTAATAAAAATTTTCCAAAATTCCAACCAACTTCTGCATCTAACACGCCATTCTCTGCTTTTGAAGTTAGCCATTTGTAAATAGGGGCTATATCACCACCTTTTACACTTACTTTACTTGCCATAGGAAAACTTACACCATAGTTGGCTTTACAAAAATCTTGAATTTCACTATCGCTTCCAGGTTCTTGGCCGCCAAAATTATTGGCAGGAAAACCTACAATCACTAATTTGTCTTTGTACTGGTTGTACACTTTTTGTAATGCATCATATTGTGGAGTGTAACCACATTTAGATGCAGTATTCACCACTAAGATTTTCTTTCCTTTAAACGAAGAGAAATCAATTGTTTTGCCTTCAATAGATTTCACTTTAAAACTATGAATGCTATTTACCCCTGTAAAACTAAAAGCGCTTAACATGATTAATGTTGCAATGGAAAGGATATATTTCATGACTTTTTATTTATACAACGAATGTAAGCGGATTTTGTTTAGCTAAGTGTTAAACGGTATAAGCGGCGGTAGCAATGCTAATAGAAGTTCCAGGTACTTGTAAGATGGCCCTACCGCAAGCTTCCAAACTAGCACCAGTAGTAATTACATCATCTACCAATAAAATATTTTTATTTTTTAATATACTAGGTTCGGATGCCCAAAATGCATCTTCCATGTTTTTCCAACGATTCAGTCGATTGCCTTGGGTTTGGCTGGTAGTGTAAACTAGTCTACTGACCCCTTGCGTACAGAGTTTTTTAGGCCAGACTTCCATGATCCCCTCGCAAATGATCCTTGCCTGATTGTATCCACGCTGAAATTCTTTTTTTGGGTGCAGAGGAAGAGGGATTAATAGGTCTATATGGCTAAAACGTTCGGATTGACTTAATTCTCTGCCCATGCACCTGCCTAAAAATCGACCAGCTGATAAATTATTCTTGTATTTCAATTGGGCAATCAAGTGCTGTACCAACCCAGATTTATAAAAATAAAAGCTTGAACCAGCCGCAACAATTGGAATTCTTCCCGTAAAAACCTGCTCAATAGGGTTATTGGAACGGTCAAAAAAATGGGTTGCAGGAAGGGCATGATTACATGCTGCACAAAGAAATGCATTGTGATGAATATAGTCTGCTCCGCAACCACTGCAAATATGCGGAAAGAATAATTGTTGAAATGCGTAAATGTAAGAATTGATTGGTATTGCCATAGTGTTAAACTAGGCTCAAAGCATTTCTTTTCTTAAAGTGAAAGCCGAAAAGAAAATAGTTTTTTAACGGTAAGCTTTAAAAGAGTTGTTGATAAACTTCATCTACTCTACTTAATGCAATTACTTGAATTGAAAATGTTTTGGGGTCAAAGCTTTTTTTATTGAATTTAGAAACGATAATTTTTTCGAAACCTAATTTTTGCGCTTCTGCAATTCTTTGTTCAATTCTATTCACTGCTCTAATTTCTCCATTTAATCCAACTTCACCTGCAAAGCAAATATTTTTTGGAAGAGGATTGTCTTCATAAGAAGATAATAATGCACATATTACTGCAAGGTCTGTAGAAGGGTCTTCGATTTTTATTCCACCAGCAATATTTACAAATACATCTTTTAAACCAAATTGAAATCCACCTCTTTTCTCTAAAACGGCTAATAATAATTGTAACCTTCTTAAATCAAAACCAGTCACCGTTCTTTGCGGCGTTCCATAAACACTAGGAGTAACCAATGCTTGTACTTCAATTAATAAGGGCCGCATTCCTTCTAATGCAGCAGCAATTGCACTCCCGCTTAATACTTCTTCTCTTTGTGCAATTAATATTTCTGATGGATTAGTAACTACTCTCATTCCTGCCCCACTCATTTCATATATACCTAGCTCAGATGTAGACCCAAAGCGGTTTTTAAGGGTTCTTAATATTCTATAGGCATAATGTCTATCACCTTCAAACTGCAAAACAGTATCCACCATATGCTCTAATATTTTTGGTCCTGCAATTGCACCATCTTTGGTGATATGACCAATTAAAAAAACAGGTGTATTGGTTTCTTTTGCAAAGCGTTGAAAAGATGCAGCACACTCTCTAATTTGTGAAACCGTACCTGCAGAAGAATCAATTAAATTGGATTGGATGGTTTGAATAGAATCTACAATTACTAATTCTGGTTTTAGCTTTTTGATTTCTTTAAAAATTATATTGGTATCTGTTTCGGTAAGGAGATAAAAATTATCGTTACTAATTTTTAATCTATCTGCTCGCATTTTAATTTGTTGCTCGCTTTCTTCTCCGCTGATATATAAAACTTTTAATTGTTTTATTAAAAGTCCGTTTTGCAAAAACAAAGTACTCTTACCTATGCCTGGTTCACCTGCAACTAAAACCAAACTACCAGGAACAATTCCTCCCCCCAACACTCTATTTAATTCTGCATCACTGGTTACAATTCTTTTTTCTTCTTTAAAGTCGATATCATTCAGCGCAATCGTTTTGTTGGTTCGTTTTTTTTCAGGATAATCTTCCCAAGTTGTTTTTTCTTTTGCATCTCCATTTTGAATTATTTCTTCTGAAAAAGTATTCCATTGATTACACGAAGGACATTTTCCAATCCACTTGGTACTTTCATATCCACAGTTGCTACAAAAAAAAGCGGTTTTAATCTTGCTCATAAAATGAAAATATAAGGGACTATTCAGGGAGATTATTAAACGCAAAAGGGCCAACAATAATGCTGACCCTTTTACTTACTAACCCATTAAATTCTACCACTAAATTACCAAAATAGGCCAAACTGCAAAATTAATTTTTGTGAAGGTTTCTGATTTTTAAATGGATATATTTTTCAAAATAATATAAATCAATGTAATATAGGTTATTAAATAATAATATATAAAATAAAACTATATATAAAACTTTTGTTGGTAAGTTTTTAGAATTTCAAAACAAAGGCTAGTCCAATCCACTATCTATACATGTTATAAATTCAGTAAGTTTTAACAAACCTTAAAAAAACCTTTAACAATTTCTTTACAAATGAATTTTTCGCTAATTTGGTGCCAAGCTGGTTCAATGATCAGCGCTGAACTAAAAAACTAATTATGAGAAAAAAACTGCTAGTAGGGCTTTTTGCTCTCTTCTGTGTTGTGGTTGCTCATGCACAAACAACCGTGTCAGGTAAAGTTACTGACGCTGCAAACGGCACCCCATTAGGTGGCGTAACAGTAAAAGCAAAAGGAACCGCTGTAACGGCTCTTACTGGAGCCGATGGTGCATACAGCATTAAAGTAACATCAAGTGTAAAAATATTAGTATTCTCCTATGTAGGATACAACGAAGTAGAAGCTCCTGTAAGAGGAACTTCTCTTGATGTTGCTATGAATTCAGCTGTATCTAATTTAAGTGAAGTAATTGTTACCGGATTTGGTGGCGCTCAAATCAAAAGAGAAGTTACTGGTAATATTGCTCGCGTAAAAGGCAAAGACATCGAATATATGCCAACGCCAAGCGTTGATGCTGCCCTTCAGGGTAAAGCTGCAGGTGTTTTTGTAAATAGCCAATCTGGTAAACTAGGGCAAGCTGTTACTGTTCGTGTAAGAGGTAACTCTTCCATCAGTGCGAATAGCCAGCCTCTATACGTATTAGATGGTATTCCTATGACATCAAATAGCCAAAGTTCTTACGGTGGTGCAACCAATCCTTTAGTTGACCTTAACCCGAATGATATTGAGTCTATTGAGGTGTTAAAAGATGCATCTGCTGGAGCTATCTTCGGTTCTAGAGCTGCGAATGGTGTAATTTTAATTACTACAAAAAAAGACGTGCAGGTAAAACACAAGTTACTTTCAACTACCAAACTGGTGCTGCTGAAGCAACTAAGCGTTTGAAAATGTTGAATTCTGAAGAATATGCAACCTTAATTTTAGAAGGGGCTAAATATCGTGATGATTTAGATGGTACTCCTTTGAATGATCCTGATAGCTGGACCACTTATGTTAAAGATGGAGTGATGGACTATTACAGTTATGGTAACTGGTCTAAAGACCCTAAAAAAACATATGATTGGCAAGATGCGGTTTTTCAAAAAGCACCTTACAGACAAGCTGATATGCAAATCAGAGGTGGTACCGATAAAACCAAGTTTTTCTCTTCATTCCAACATTTAGAGCAAACTGGTACTATGATTGGAAACGAATTATCAAGAACAACTGGTCGATTAAATATTGATCAAAAAGTAAATGATTGGTTGGATATGGGGGTTTCATTAAGCTTATCAAGAACGTTTAACAGACGTTTACCTGATGACAACGCATTTTCCAATCCTCTACAAGCGATTGCATTGATGCCAATGACTCCTTTTACTGATCCAAATACAGGATTACCTGCTGGTGCGCCTCCTGGAGATGTAAATATTCCATTGTACTACAATCCTGTTTTATCAGTAAATTATGCTAAGTATACACAAGATGTATACAGAACATTTGGTAACGCTTATTTAAAAGCTTATTTAGCTAAGGGATTAACTTTCCAAACTGAATTTGGTATGGACTATTTAAGCCAAAATGAAGAAGGTTATTTCCAAACCCAAACCGTTAGAAACCAAACAAGGGCTTCTAGAGGCTTAGGAACTAATAGAGGGGCATTTGTAACCAACTATAATACACAGTCTTATTTTAACTATAGCACGGTAGTTAAGAAGCATAATATCAGTGCTACTTTAGGTACACAGTACCAGCAATCTCAAGCTAAATACAACTTTACAGAAGGTACTGCATTCCCATCTGATTCTTATCAGAAAATTGCGAGTGCTGCTACTATTTCTGCTGGTAGTTCTTCTCAAACAGATTTCAGATTCTTATCTTATTTCTTAAGAACCAACTATACTTTCGATGAAAAATATATAGTTGCTGCGAGTGCGCGTATTGACCAGTCTTCTAGATTTGGTAAAAACTCAAGATCTGGTTTCTTCCCTGCGATTTCTGCTGGTTGGATTATGAGTAATGAGAAATTCTTACAAGACAATAAGTTAATTAGCTTCTTAAAATTACGTGCTAGTTACGGTATCGTTGGTAATGCTGAAATTGGTAACTTCCCTCAGTTAGGTCTATTCTCTGGAGATGCAGGTTATGCTGGTGCAGCTGGTCAGCGCCCATCTCAATTGAGAAATGATAATTTGAAATGGGAAACTACCAAGCAATTTGACATAGGTATCGACTTCGGTATCTTAAATAACCGTATTACCGGTGAAATTGACTACTATGTAAAGAAGACTGATGGTTTATTATTAAACGTAAACATTCCTGCAACTACTGGTTTTAATAGCCAAGTAAGAAACGTAGGTAAGTTAGAGAACAGAGGTTTTGAATTTGTATTGAATACCCAAAACCTAATTGGTGCTTTCAAATGGAATACCAGCTTTAATATCGCTCGTAACATTGGTAAAGTAACTGATATTCAAGGTCAAATTATTGAAGGCGGTATCAGCAACATGAACCGTGTGGAAGAAGGATATGCAGTGGGTGTATTCTACACACCACAATATGCTGGAGTTGATCCTGCAAATGGAAACGCTTTATTCTATTTGAATACCAAGAATGCAGATGGCTCTTTAAATAAGGGAACCACTAGCAACTATAATTTAGCACAAAGAGTTGTAGTTGGTGATCCAAACCCAGACTATATCTTAGGTATAACCAATAACTTCTCTTACAAAGGTTTTGATGCATCTATTTTCTTTAATGGTGTATTGGGTAATGAGAATAATATTTACGGTATGGGTAGATACTCTTCTGCAAGTATGTTATACGAAGACAATAATACTGCAGACCAGTTAAGAAGGTGGCAGAAGCCAGGAGATATCACTGATGTACCTCAAGTGCGTTTGTATAGAGTGAATGGTTCTCAGGCAAGCAGCCGTTATATCGTTGATGGTTCATATATCCGTTTAAGAACTGTTTCTTTGGGTTATACTTTCAATGCAAAGCAATTGTCTAAATTTAAAATCGAGCGTTTAAGAGTGTATGTATCAGCTCAAAACTTGTTAACTTTTACCAACTATACTTATTGGGATCCAGAAGTTAATGCTGACTCATTTGATTCAAATATTGCTAAAGGAAATGATTTCTATACATCACCACAGCCAAGAACTATTTTATTTGGCGTGAACGTAGGCTTTTAATTAATTAATACTAACTATTATGAAAATATTAATCAACAACATGAGTAATTACTTTAAGGCAGCATTGCTTTTAGGTGCGATTACGATGGTAGGTTGCGAAAAGAGATTAGATATTGCACCAACACAAAGTATTGCTGATAACTTAGCCTTAAATACAGAGGGGGACGTTTTAGTTACACTAGTAGGTGCTTATGATGGGGCACAAAGTGCAGCTGCCTACGGTGGAGATATCATGGTATTGAATGACCTAATTGGTAATTCAACCAATATCAATTTCACGGGCACTTTTGCTGGATTATCAGATGCCTATCAAACCCAAATGGTTTCTGACAATGGATTCGCACGTGATACTTGGGCTGCTTGTTATAATACAATCAACCGTTGTAACAATGTGTTAACTGCTGTAGCAAAAGTGACTTCTTCAACTGCAAAAAGAAATTCTGTAGAGGGTGAGGCGTTAATGCTTAGGGCTTCTATGTATTTTGAATTGGTAAGATTATATGCAAAATTTGTGGGAGATGGAGATTATGCAACTAACCCTGGTGTTCCTTTGGTTTTAACACCAACTGGAAACGTAACCGATGCAAACTATCCTGCAAGAGCTACTGTAAAAGCAGTATATGATCAAGTAATTGCTGACCTTACAAAAGCAGAATCTTTATTGCCTAACTCAAATGGCAACTACGTAAGCAAATGGGCTGCTGCGGCTCAGTTGAGTCGTGTTCATTTAATGGTAAAAGATTATGCTGCTGCAAGAGATGCTGCTAATAGAGTTATTGCTGGAAGTGGTAAAAACTTAGCTGCAAATTTTGGTAGCAACTGGTTTACCTTCATCAATAATGCAGGTGCTACTCCAGGGGAATATTTATTTTCTTTGAAAGTAACTGCACAAGACGGAACCAATTCTCAGAATACCTATTTCGGAAGAGCTATCGGAACTATCCCTGGTACTGCAGGAAGAAGTGATTGTAAAATCAGAGCGACTCATATCAATGCCTACGAAGCGGGTGATTTCAGAAAAGGGTACTTCATTTTAAGTGGTGGTAACAACTATACTTTGAAGCATTTAGATCGTTTTGGTGATGTAGCAATTATTCGTTTGGCTGAAATGTTCTTAACACGTGCAGAATGTAACCAACGTTTAAATACTACTGTTGGTGCTACTCCAGTAGCTGATATCAATAGAATCCGTAATAGAGTTGGTTTGCCATCTTTAGTGACCGTTTCACTAGCTGATATTACCAAGGAAAGATCATTTGAATTAGCATTTGAAGGTCATAATTTGATTGAAGCTAAGCGTTTACAAACACCTGTTGGTACACTAGCTTGGAATGATCCTAAGTTAATATTACCTATTCCTAGAAGAGAGACTGATGTAAATAAGAATCTTGTTCAAAACGCAGGATATTAATTCGTCACTTAAATAAAGAAAACCCCGGTCATTTTATATGAACCGGGGTTTTTATTTTGTATTTTTTTATTAGAGTTTTATCTCTTCTTCATGTTCGTTAAAAAATCTAAACTCTACTATATGATAATTGGTATTAGCTTTAATATTGATTTTAGTTTTGAATTTTTTATTCCATTTTCTAATAATAGAGTTAAAAAATATTCCTTTTGTTAAATGAGAGTAAACGATAGGATTTACCATCAATGTTAAATTCTTGTGTGCATGAGAAGTTAGGTAAGACAGGCGCTTTTCAATTTCATCTTCTAATAATAAAGTTGAAGTGATTTTACCAGACCCTTTGCATACAGGACAAACTTCAGAAGTATTTATATTCACTTCAGGACGCATTCTTTGACGCGTAATCTGCATTAATCCAAACTTAGAAATAGGTAGTACTGAATGTTTGGCTCGATCGGTTTTCATAAAGCCTTCCATAGCTTCCTGCAATTTCCTTTTATTGTCAGGCAACTTCATGTCAATAAAATCTACTACAATGATGCCTCCAATATCTCGAAGTCTGAGTTGTCTGGCCATTTCCTCTGCCGCTTCCAAATTAGTCTGTAAGGCATTCTCTTCTTGATTATTACTTACACTTTTGTATCCACTATTTACATCTACAACATGTAATGCTTCGGTATGCTCAATAATCAAATAAGCACCACTAGGTAAATTAACTGTTTTGCCAAAAGAGCTCTTTACTTGTTTGGTAATTCCATAGTGATCAAATATCGACAACCCATTTCCCTGAAATAAAGTAACAATGTCTTTTTTATCTGGTGCAATTCTTTCTATATAAGCCTGTGTATCATTAAAAATGGTTTGATCATTCACTACCACTTTATTGAAGTCTGCACTTAAGAGGTCTCTTAGAATACTAGTTGTTTTTGTTTCTTCACTTAGAATTCTAACAGGTGCAACTGCTCCTTTTAATTTTTTCTGAATGCTGTTCCAATTGTCGATAATACTTAACAAATCTTGGTGAAGCTCTGCAGTACTTTTACCTTCTGCTGCGGTTCTTACGATGATTCCAAAGTTCTTGGGTCGTATAGCTTCCACAATTTTATGTAAACGTTTTCTTTCGTCGCTAGAATGAATTTTTTTTGAAACAGCAACAATTTCATTGAATGGTGTCACTACAACAAAGCGACCTGGTAAGGAGATTTCACAACTTAAGCGAGGTCCTTTTGCAGCAATTGGCTCTTTCAAAATTTGAACTAGCACATTTGGTTTCCCATTTAGTACTTCATTGATTTTTCCTGTTTTTATGATTTCAGGTTCCGTTTGAAATTTCGAAAAATCAAATCCATTCGGATCTTTATCGTGCATTGCCAATTGAGTATACTTGATAATAGACCTTGCATATGGACTTAAATCCGTATAATGAAGAAATGCATCTTTTTCAAAACCAACATCTACAAATGCAGCGTTTAGTCCAGGAATCAGCTTTTTTACTTTACCTAGGTAAAGGTCTCCCACAGCAAAGTTCATATCTGTACTTTCACTATGTAACTCTACTAGTTTTTTATCTTCTAATAAAGCTATTTCTACGCCAGTACTACCAGCATTGATAATTAATTCTTTGTTCACGGGCTTGCAACTTTATAATACATTAACAGGAACCTAATTGCAGGGTCTGTCATCTACTTAGTCTAAACTGTGCTGCTGAAGAATGAGGAGGAGGAATAAAGTTGCAGAAATGAATGAGCAGCAGCAAAAGGTAGATAAGTACTAAAAGCATTGCACCATTTGGTACAATGCTTTTAAATATGTGCAAAAGGAGAATTATTTATTCTTCTTCTTATGACGATTTTTTCTTAGACGTTTTTTTCTTTTGTGCGTCGCAATTTTATGACGCTTTCTTTTCTTACCACAAGGCATACAAAGAGATTTAAATAGTTAAACAATAATTTATTTTTTCAATTCCATGATTCGGTTGTTCAGTTCTTCTTTTGCCTGTGGAATTTTAACCAATTCTTTTGCTTTTTCATAATAAACAATAGCATTGGTTTTATCTCCTTTAAGGTCGTAACATTCTGCTATATGAAAAATAGCTTCAATATTGTCAGGTTCCTTTTGCACAATCAGTAAAAAACGTTCAATCGCTTTATCATATTGACCACTTTTTTTACCTCCGAGCGCAAGCATCATTTGCCCATAAATATTTCCAGGGTTCTTTTCTACTACTTGACGAATCATATTAATGCCTTCCATAGGGTTAGAACTAATATTGCCAAATAGGTAACAAGAACCTAGTCCAATTCTGCTTGAATCATTTGCAGGATTGATTTTAAGGGCATTCTCTAAAAGAACTTTCGCATTGTTTGCTAACCATGTTTGCATGGCTGGATCACCAGACATCATCAGGCGGTCTAAAAACAAGCGGGCGGCAAAGGTGAGGCTTTTTTCAGAATTTTCCAACTTCGCAGCCTCAGAAGTATAATAAGCATATAATTCAAACTTTCTAGCAGAGTCTAACCAGAATCTAGCTATTTCATGAAATGCATGAATTTGCTGTTCTTTTACATCACCTCGGGTTACAGAATTCTCTAGAGCAGTAAGCCTTTGCGCTTGATTTGGCGTAATATTTTCCTTTGCTGCAGCAAGTATGGCTTTAAAGTCTATTTTTTGTGATCCATCCGCAGAATGATCGTGCCCATCTCCTTCAGCATGTGTAACTGCTGATTTATCAGGAACAGTTTTGCCACCAATGTATAAAGCTATACAAAGTATTAGGGCTATGGCAGAAAGAACGTATTGTTTCTTTTTCACGTGAAGTTCAGTTTCGGCAAAGGTAACTACTTACGATTGCTTTTTACCTCACTTACAAATTCTTTAGCAGGTTTAAATGCAGGAATAAAATGTTCAGGAATTTCAACTGCAATATTTTTTTTAATATTTCTGCCAATTTTAGCTGCCCTTTTCTTTGTAATAAAGCTGCCAAACCCGCGTATATAAATGTTTTGACCTCGAGAAAGGTTTTCTTTTACTTCCTTAAACATAGTCTCAAGTGTCACTAAAACATCTACTTTTGGTATGCCGGTTTTTTCGGAAATGTTATTGATGAGATCTGATTTTCTCATTATTAATTGTTTTTATAATAAGTTACAATCTTAAAGTAACAAAAAAAAGGTGAATTTCCCAAATAACAACCGCATTTTTTTAAGACAGTATCAAATAATTCAATTAGTTACAGTTGTAAATTTGATTATATATTAAATACAGACCCGATTATTAGACCTGCATGGCCAATAAAACTATTTCAAAAGAGATTTCTTTACAATGGTTCACTCAACAATTAATGAGCTGGAATAAAGTAAAGAATAAAAGGAAAATGCCTTGGAAAGGAGAAAAAGATCCATATAAAATTTGGTTGAGTGAGGTCATATTGCAACAAACAAGGGTAGAGCAAGGGCTTGATTATTATAATAAGTTTATTCAGTATTTTCCTACTATTATAGCGCTAGCAGAAGCAAAAGAGGAGCAGGTTTTTAAATTATGGGAAGGCTTGGGTTATTACAGCCGATGCAGAAATTTATTGCACACCGCTCGCTTTATTGTATTCGAACTGGAAGGCAAATTCCCCACTGAATATGAAGCAATTCTAAAATTAAAGGGAGTGGGTCCTTACACGGCAGCGGCTATTTCATCTTTTGCATTTAATTTGCCTTATGCAGTAGTAGATGGTAATGTTTTTAGGGTAATTGCTAGATACCTTGGCATAGACACTCCTATAGATACCCTTGAAGGAAAAAAACAATTTACAGCACTTGCACAGCAACTATTAGACCATAATCAACCCGGCAGATATAATCAAGCAATTATGGATTTTGGAGCTACTGTTTGTAAACCAGCATTACCTAATTGCAGCAACTGTATGTTAGCTACCCATTGCCATGCGTTTTTAAATACTCAGGTTAATCAATATCCAATTAAAACAAAAATAATTAATCGGAAAAAGCGCTGGATATATTATATGGTTTTTCATTATAAGGACGCTATTGGAATTAGACAAAGACAGCAAAAGGATATATGGCAAGGATTACATGAATTTTATAGTGTAGAATCAACAACATCAATTCAGTGGAATGAAGAAACGATTTTACAATGGTTACAGGAACAACTAAATTTAAAAACAGCTTCAGTTTTATATATTTCGTCAATAAGTAAGCAGCAGTTAACCCATCAGCAAATTTCAAGTCAGTTTATTCATATTAAAATAAAACAGTTGCCTATGCATTTAGGAGGCCTTATATGGATAAAAGAAAGTGATATTCGTGAATTTGCCTTTCCAAGAATAATAACTGCTTATTTAGAGTCTTTACATATAAAAAAACCTAAGATGGTAATTAAATAAAAAAAAGGTAATTTTAAGAAGCACATTACCTAAATTAAAATCATATGCGTGGCGTAAATAAGGTTATGCTAATTGGTAACTTGGGGAAAGACCCAGATATTCAGCAGTTGGAAGGAAATATTGGGGTGGCTAAATTTCCATTAGCAACAACAGAAACTTATAAAGATAGAACTGGCAAATTGGTTTCTCAAACTGAATGGCATACCATCGTATTATGGAGAGGGTTGGCAGACTTAGCAGAAAAATATTTACATAAGGGAAGCTTGATTTATATCGAAGGTAGATTAAGAACAAGGAGTTGGGAAGATAAAGATGGTCATAAAAAGTTCGCCACTGAGGTAGTAGCCGATAACTTAATTATGCTAGACAAAAGAGCTGATGGAACAGCTGGTCCTGGGTCAGGAGAACCAGATTATGAATCTCTTCCATTTTAATTGTTGCAGAAACGATATTTTTGCTCCTTAATCAAAACCCTTGGCTTTGGATTATTATCCTATAAACGATTTATTCTTTTCTATCAATTTATTAGCAGCATTGCAAGCACAAGGCACTACCATTTTGATAATGGTACTTACGCTTTTGTTTTTTCTATCTTTTGTTTTATCTGGAGCAGAAGTGGCTTTTTTTTCTTTGACACATAAAGACATCAATCTTTTAAGGTCAAAGCAGATACCGCCATATCAAAGAATAGTAGATTTATTGGAGGAACCTAAGTCATTTTTGGCTTCTTTATTAATTGCCAACAGCTTTGTTAATATCGCAATCATCATTGTTTCAAATTTACTCATTGATGATTTATTCAATTTTGAACAGTATGGTGCTGCTTGGATAGAGTTTATTATTAAAGTAATTGCAGTTTCATTCATGCTTGTTTTGTTTGGAGAAGTTATGCCCAAAGTTCTGGCTACTCAAAATAATATCCGTTTTGCAAAAGATTTTGGGGGTATTGTACAAGCAATGACTTACTTGTGTTCTGGTTTTGGTAAAAAATTAGTTAAATATTCAGATAAGTTAGAGCGAGTTCTAAATAATAAAAATGGTAACTCATATAGTTTAGAAGAACTAGATCATGCTATTGATATTACAACTGATAACACAGCTTCAGAGAATGAAAAAAAT
Source organism: Sediminibacterium sp. (assembly GCF_051860225.1). GTDB lineage: Bacteria > Bacteroidota > Bacteroidia > Chitinophagales > Chitinophagaceae > Sediminibacterium. The sequence goes on along the minus strand of NZ_JBHYEI010000001.1, from coordinate 425,829 downwards.
ATTCTCAAAGGGATTGTAAAGTTTGGAAATATTACTGTGAAGCAAGTAATGAAGACTAGAGTAGATGTGCACGGAATTGAAGAAAAAATACCCTTTAATGAATTATTAGTGATTGTTAGCGAGTTGAATTATAGTCGACTTCCTATATATCGAGAAGGCTTAGATCATATCACAGGTATGATCCACACCAAAGATCTCTTACCTTATTTAGACGAGCCAAGTGATTTTAATTGGAAAGCATTAATTAGACCACCCTTTTTTGTTCATGAACAAAAAATGATTGAAGATTTATTGCAAGAGTTTCAATTGAAACGAATCCACTTTGCAGTGGTAGTTGATGAGTTTGGTGGTACAAGTGGAATCATCACATTAGAAGATATTTTAGAAGAAGTGATTGGTGAAATTAAGGATGAGTTTGATGAAGAGGATACGGGCTACAAAAAAATTGATGAATACAATTATATTTTTGAGGGTAAAATCATGATTAATGACGTCTGTAAAATCATGAATATTGAAGCAAGTACTTTTGATGAACAGAGAGGAGAGAGTGACTCATTGGCTGGGTTGGTACTAGAGATTGCTGGAGAAATTCCGCAGGTAAACCAAGTCATTGCTACTAATGAATTTGATTTTACTGTTCTAGAGGTAACTAAGAATAGGATATTAAAAGTAAAGTTGACTATTAAAGCAGGACGAGATGAATAAGTTGTTAATTTCTAGTTTATTTTGTGTGATTTACTGCTTTTTTGCTTGTAATAGTCCATATACTCCTAAGCCAACTGGATATTTCAAAATTGATTTTCCTGAAAAAAAGTACCAGCTTTTTCAAGCCCCTGGTTATCCTTACAGTTTTGAATATCCAGTGTACGCCACAATAACTAAAGACAGTTCATTTTTTGGAGAAACAACAGAAAACCCATGGTGGATTAATATAGATTTTCCACAGTTTAGTGGTAGGATTTATGTTAGTTATAAGCAAATAGGTGCGAAAAACAATTTTGATACTTTAATTAAACATGCGTTTACTTTAACTGGTAAGCATACTTCAAAAGCGTATTCAATCGATGACTCTTTAGTGTTAAATCCATATAATGTGGAGGGTATTTTCTTTAGAGTAGGAGGAAATGTGGCTACTGCCAATCAGTTTTTTCTAACAGATTCTACCAGGCATTTTTTAAGAGGTGCGCTATATTTTGATGCAACACCCAATGAAGACTCGTTAAACATTGTAAACCAGTTTCTAATTGAGGATGTTAAACACCTTATTAATAGTTTTACTTGGCGTAAGCAGCTTTAGCATAATCGGAGTACCTTTAAAAATAAGATTGTATACATGATAGCAATAGACCATATTCTCATAAGTGATGAAGTAGTAGAAGAGCATTTTGTTTGTGATCTTACTAAGTGCAAAGGTGGATGTTGTGAAGATGGAGATGCTGGTGCTCCAATGGAAAAATGGGAACTAGAAAAATTAGACCAATATTTTCAGCAAATTCTGCCGTATATGACAGAAGAAGGCAAGGCAGAAGTTGAGCGGGTGGGCAAATACACATATGATCGAGAATTTGGTTGGGTAACCCCAACTATAAATGGAGGCATTTGTGCTTATGGCAAAAAAGATGCAACAGGAACAATTATCTGTGGAATTGAACAAGCGTATAATGATGGTAAACTAGATTGGAAAAAGCCCTTGAGTTGTCATTTATTTCCAATTCTGATAAGGAAAAGTAAAAGAGACCCTGATGTAGAATATGTTAACTACCATCCGAGAGAAGATTTGTGTAAGCCTGGATGCAAGTTGGGGAATAAACTAAAAGTGCCCGTGTATGTTTTCTTAAAAGACGCATTGATCAGAAAGTACGGGGAAGAATTTTATGATACATTGGCTGCTACTGCTGCCGAAATGAAAAAGAACAAAAATGAGTAATACTGCTGCAACCTTTATAGCCAAGAGTACCATTAAAGCTGCCGACTTAGAGCATAGAAGAAAAATCAACTTCAATATTGGAAAGTATAATGCAGTAGTTCCAATTGGTAAAAAACAGTTTACCAATGTAATGCAGGCAAGGGAAATAGCAAAGAATAAAAAGTGGGAAGCCATTGAACATTTAGATCAATACTTAATTCAGTTTGAAGAAAAAATTAGCGCAAGAGGAGCAAAGGTTTTATGGGCAGAAACAGCAGAAGAAGCTTTATCTCAAATAGGAGCTATTTGTAAAGAAAAGCAATGCAAAACGCTTGTAAAAAGCAAGAGCATGGTTACCGAAGAAATTCATTTGAATAGTTATCTAGAGAAAAATGGAATAGAGAGCGTTGAAACCGATTTGGGAGAATATATCCAACAGTTAGATGGAGAAGCGCCATACCATATTGTAACTCCAGCAATGCATAAAAGCAAAGAAGACGTAGCACGTTTATTTGCAGATAAATTAGGCGTTCCGGGAGGACTGAGTCCGGAAGAACTCACATTAGTAGCTAGGAAAAAGCTAAGAGAAAAATATGTACAGGCAGAAATAGGTGTAACTGGCGCAAACTTTATTTTGCCTGATATTGGGGCAATCGCAATAACTGAAAATGAAGGCAATGGAAGATTGAGTTGCGCCTGGCCTAAAACCCATATAGTAATCGTAGGAATAGAGAAAGTAATTCCTTCTGTGCACGATTTGGCTTTGTTTTGGCCCCTACTTTCTACTTATGGCACCGGACAGAAGGTAACAGTATACAACACCATTATTTCAGGGCCAAGGCAGGCTAACGAAACAGATGGTCCTGAAGAAATGATTGTTATTTTGCTAGACAATGGAAGGACCAATTTACTAGCTAATAAAACAGCAAGAGAAGCATTGTATTGCATAAGATGCGGAGCTTGTTTAAATGCTTGTCCTGTTTATAAAAACATTGGCGGCCACGCTTATGATACAACCTATAGTGGTCCAATTGGAAAGGTCATTACTCCTTATTTAAAAGGATTAGATGAATACAAACACTTAAGCTACGCATCTTCTTTATGCGGTAATTGCACAGAAGTTTGCCCCGTGAGAATCAATTTACATGAGCTATTATTAGATAACAGACACGAAGCTGTTGTACAAGGTAATAGTAGTTTAGCAGAGCGAATTGCTTGGAAGGTTTGGAAAACGGCCAGCATGAATAGAACATTGATGAATGCAGGGAATGGTAAAATGAAAAACTGGGTGGTGAATAAAGTATTTCAAGGTTGGACTGCACATAGATCAGAATTAGATTTTAGCACCAAAACCTTTAATGAATTATGGAAAGAAGCCAATAAGGAATAAAATGTATGCTGGCATCTAATATCTTATTAATCTATACTGACCAGCAATCAAGTCGCTTAACTTATATAATCAATACCCTATTTCAAGGGGAAGCTACTATTACCAGTAACTTGATATATTTTAATACTTTTACTGGGCAACGCATCAATTATTCTTCAACTGAAATTACAGGTGTTACTTGTCATATTTACCCACATGGTATTTTAATTGAAAATGATATTAAGCCTCAAAAAATCAACATTTTTGAGTGGAAAAATAAGCCTGCTTTTTTTCAAACAGATGGCAGTATTCCTTTTGATTTGTTTGCTGCGGCTTTTTATTTAATTACTCGTTATGAGGAATGGCTTCCTCATGAAACAGATGAACTTAGCCGGTATAAACCGGAGCAATCTTTAGCATATCAAAATGATTTCTTACAATTTCCGTTAATCAATTTTTGGTTATCAAAATTGAAAGAAGAACTGAACATGGAAATTAAATATCAGTTTTCTTTTAGACCTAGTTTTGATATTGATATTGCGTATAGCTATCTGCATCATAGCAGCATCAGAAATATATTGGGTTACTTTAAGGATTTGCTGAATTTTAAATTTACTCAGTTGGCAGAACGTTTACAAGTCTTAGCTGGCGTTCAAAGAGACCCCTATGATATTTATGACTGGCTTCATTTACTCCACGAAAGTTTAGAATTGAAGCCATTATATTTTTTCTTGGTTGCTTCAAATAGAAATTCATTGCATAAAAATATTTCACCTGGAACAGTAGCTATGCAAGCCTTGATGATAGCGCATTCAAAAAAGTATACTGTAGGTTTACATCCATCTGTTGTTCAAAAGAATACTGAGCAAACTTTACAGAAAGAAAAAAAATTATTAGAAAATATCATAGAACAACCTGTTAAGCATTCTAGACAACATTATATTCACTTGAAATTCCCTGAAACCTACAAAGCCCTTGTAGATTCAGGTATTGAAGCTGATTACTCAATGGGTTATCCACAAATAAATGGTTTTAGGGCTTCCTATACAAAACCCTTTAACTGGTTTAATTTAGCTACTAATCTTCCGACTTCATTAATGGTTTATCCATTTTGTTATATGGATGCTACAGCCATTTTTCACGAGAAAAAAACGGTTCTAGAAGCCGCTAAAATACTAGATGAATTTTACTCATTACACCAACAATATGGGGGTGTTTTTATTCCAATTTTTCACAATAATTTTTTAACGAAGCAGCCTGCATTTATAGACTGGAGAAATTTGTATGCCGATTTTTTATTGAAGCACTGCACAAGATGAATTGCAAAAGGATAACTTGATTAAACCCTATATTGTGTCTGTATTCAATTTAGGCTTTTGAATCAATTTTGGTTTGTTGTTGAGCTTTTTGTTTTTTCAAACTTTGGTTAACCATATAAACCCCAATTATCGTAATTGTAGATCCAATAATAATTTCCTTGGTAAGTGGCTCATGTACCAAATAAGAGCCAATAACAATAGCTACAATTGGGTTTATATAAGCATATAATGCAGCAACAGATGCTTCTAAATGCTTCATGGTATACAAGAATGCAACTACAGCAATCAAAGAACCCATCACAACTAAATAGGTAATTGCATACCAGGTTTGTGCTGGAAATTGCGAAAATGGAATCAAGTTGTTGGTTACACCTGCTGTCATGAATAATATTAGGGAAGCAAAAATCATTTCCCATCCAATGGCATAATAGGGATTTATATTGATTTGCTTTCTTGCTATAATGATGGTGCCAACACTCCAGCTAAGCATTGCAATAACAGAAACGAAAATACCTATCCAGTAGTTAGGGCTTTGATTATGAAATGCATTATCGTAAAACACTATAGCAATACCACTAATGCCCAAGAGAATTCCAATAAAAGTAAACAACCCAATTCGAGTATTCTTAAAAAGTATTTTTTCTATAATCACAACACTTAACGGATAAAGAGCTGCAATTAGAGCAGCCAATCCACTTGAAATATATTTAACACCCACGGTAGCCAATCCATTCGCAAATACAAATAAAAGCACCGACATGCCCGCCAGCCAAACCATTTGCTTTAAAGTGGGAAGCTTTTCTCCTTTTAATAAAAAGAAACCTGCAAATAAAGTACCAGCAATTAATTGTCTAGTGGCAGATACTTGTAAAGCAGGTGCATTTTGAACTGCATACCTGCTAGCAACCCAACTGGTACCCCATACAATACTGGTTACGGAGAGTGCTAAATAAGCTTTCTGTTTAGTGGTCAATACAATTAGTGTTTAAAATGTCTAGTGCCAGTCATCACCATGGCTAATTGGTTATTAACGCAATATTCTACACTGTCTTTATCTCTAACAGATCCTCCTGGTTGAATAAAGGCTTCCATGCCTGCTGCGTGTGCTATTTGAACGCAATCATTAAATGGAAAGAATGCATCTGAAGCCAATACTGCTCCTTTTAATTCAAAATTGAATTGCTTGGCTTTTTCAATAGACTGACGCAATGAATCAATTCTACTTGTTTGGCCACAACCTTTACCTACTAATTGTAAATCTTTCACCAATGCAATCGCATTGCTCTTTAAATGTTTACAAATGATATTGGCGAAAGCAAGGTTTTCTTTTTCTGATTCAGTACAAACTCTTCCACCTACTTCTTCCCATTTTTCAAAGTTGCCATTATCTGTATCTTGGATAAGTGTGCCATTCAAAATCGATTTCTGCATGGCTGTAGTTGTATAGTCTTTTTGATTCAGCTGTAATAAAATTCTATTCTTCTTACTTTTTAAAATAGTTAAAGCAGCTTCATCAAATGAAGGTGCAACTAGTACTTCAAAGAAAATTTCGTTAATAGCTTCTGCTGTTGCTGCATCAATGGTATTATTACAAACTAGTACGCCGCCAAAAGCACTTTCAGGATCGCCGGCCAATGCTGCATCCCAAGCTGCTTTAACAGTATTTCTTGCAGCAACTCCGCAAACATTGGTATGCTTAATGATAGCAAATACTGCTTCGTTGTAATTACTAAAATCAGTAATTAACTGAATAGCAGCATCAACGTCTACTAAATTATTATAAGAGAGTTCTTTTCCGTTTAGTTGTGTAAATACTTTAGTTAAGTCACCCTTAAAGCTGGCTTTTTGGTGTGGGTTTTCTCCATATCGTAACACCTGTTCTGCTCCTGGATTAAAATAATTGCTGATGGCAATATCATAATGCATCACTACTTCGAAAGCTTTTGCTGCAAAAGACTTTCTCTGTTCAATGGTTGTTTCTCCTTTTTGACTAATCAATAAAGCTTCTAATTCTGCATAGCTATCTTTTGCTGCAATTACGGTCACGTCTTTAAAATTCTTTGCAGCAGCACGAATCATGGAAGGTCCACCAATATCAATTTTTTCGATAATCAACTTTTCTTCGTTGGTGCTTTTAAGGGTCTCCTCAAATGGATACAGATCTACAATAACTAAATCTATTTCTGGAATTTTATATTCCATCATCTCCTGCAAATCTTGCGGCTCATATCTTCTACCTAAAATGCCTCCAAACACTACTGGATGTAAAGTTTTAACCCTGCCACCTAAGATGGATGGGTAAGTAGTTAAACTTTCCACTGGCACACAGTTGATTCCTAGATTTTCTAAAAATGTTTGGGTACCCCCAGTGGAATAAATGGTAATACCTAAAGATTGTAATTGACGTGCAATAGGTTCTAGACCATCTTTGTAAAAAACTGAAATCAGTGCAGAATTAATTTTTTTTTGCATAAGTTTTGCTTTCAGCCCTAGGGCAGTTTAATGGGGCAAAAGTTAGAGATTGAACTCAAAAGCACCCTGCTCGGGTACTGAATGATGGCGCAAATGTAAGCGCTCTGCCTCTTTTTTCCATAGTTGTATTTTCCACAAAGGGTTACTACTGTCAAATACTAAGACAACTTTGGGGTAAAGAGCTGCTATAGTTGATAATGGAAGGGTTTTAACACCAGATACTACAATCAAATCAACTTTTGGAACCATATATAAGTCTCGGAATAATAGTCTAGGTTGGAGGAGTAAAACAGTTTTATTGGGTCCTATAATTATGGGTTCTTTAATATAGGTTTTTGTGCTATTTAATCGCTCACTCGCTCTATAAAGTGTTCGAGTGGGTATTAAGTAGTTATTTTTCAGTAGTACATTTTGTTCGATGATAGGGTGCCCAATATACCAATGCCTCAATCCTTCAAAAACATCTATGGCTGTAAATTTAGGAGCGTGATAAATTATCAGTTTTTGTTGCTTTTGATAAAAAATAATCTCTAATGAGCGGATGGCGATAAAAGTAACCAAACCAACACAGGCAATCCACCATGAAATCATTTTCTTTTCTATTATAAAATGAATCAATGCTAGAATGAATAGGTATAAACAGATAACTTGAAATAAGGATATTTGAATATAATTAGTAAGCGCAAAGGGAAGGTTTGCGCTATTTTGGATAAAGTCATTTAATGCTAAAATCAACCATTCTGTTAATGCTCCTAATGGCTTTGCAATAAAGCTAAATGGCGCAACTGCTAGTAACCCAATTAATAGGTAGAGGATAATCCCCGAAATTGGAACTGCAATAAAATTGGTGAATAAAAACAGATTAGGAAAGCTATTAAAATAATAGAGTAACAATGGAACTGTTAGTAATTGGGCTGAAATTGTTACGCTACATAATTGCCAACAATGGCTAAGTATTTTATTTTCTAGATAAATCCATTTTTCAATTGACTTCGAAAAAGCGATAATGCCAATTACTGCTGCATACGATAGTTGGAAACCAATATCCCATAAAAACAGCGGATTGAGTAATAGTAAGCAGAATGCAGATGCAGCAAGCGTATTCATAATCTGATTGGGCCTGTTAAGTTGCTCTCCAAGTATTAAAAAACTAAACATTACTGCTGCCCTTAAAACAGATGCCCCCGCTCCTGTTAGTAAAGTAAAACCCCATAAAATCAACAAGATGATTACCCTTTTGAACCATTGCATTTTTTTTAAACGATTTAATGGTTTAAATAGCCATAATAATAATGCGTAAATCATTCCAAGATGTAATCCACTGATCGCAATAATATGTATTACACCAGTAATGCTGTAAGCATTCATCAATTCTTTGTCTAAATTTTTCTTGTAACCGATAAGTAATGCCTCGGCTATGCTTCTCTCTCTAAACTGTTTTATATTTTTTTCTAAAGTATTTAGTACGAAGTTTTTTGCCTTATTTAAAATTGACTCTGATATAGGCAATTGGGTATTGTTGAGAATGTTGAAGTTGGATTCTGTTAAATAAACTTGGTAAAATATTTTTTGGGATGCTGCATATTCTTTAAAATTAAAACCACCCGGATTATTTGCATTTGAAATGGGGAGTGGTTTTTTCAATAATTGAATACGGGTTCCAGCTTTTAGTAAATTAATATTGATAGAAGGATTAAAATAAATCAACAAAACAGTCTCACCCATTGCAGCAGTAGCTTGGTAACTATTCGGCTTTTTGATGGGAGTTTCTAATAAAACTACCTTTGATTGAATTTGTATTTTTAAATTAGTTCTGAATTGGTATACCGCAATTCCTACGCAGATAAAAACCAATAAAATAGCTAATCCACTAATCCATTTTTTGTTATAATAAGCTTGAGTACTTAGTTGATCTGCAAAGAACCATACTGCAATGAATACACTCAAACATACGCCCAACAAAGATTCTGGGATATGTATATATTTACCCAATAGTATACCTACAATCAACGCAATGGTAATTCGGGTTAAAGTAAATTGCCACCAGCTTCTCTCTTTAAAAATAGTTGCCATGGAATAAACCTAAATAAAAAGGCTGCAGTTTTTTGCTGCAGCCTCAAAATCAGGTATTAATACCTTATCTACTCAGGTTCATACTACGCTCTTTATAAAGCGTTCTGAAATAAGGATCTCTTAGGTCTTTAATAAAGCGAATGGCTTCACCTGTGCTTTTCATTTCTGGCCCTAGTTCTTTGTTTACACCTGGGAATTTATCAAAACTAAATACAGGTTCTTTAATAGCGTAGCCTTCTAGTTTTTTCTCCATGGTAAACTCAGACAACTTAGCAGCACCCAACATTACTTTGGTAGCAATATTCAAATAAGGAATTTGATAGGCTTTCGCAATAAAAGGAGTGGTTCTAGAAGCACGAGGGTTAGCTTCAATTACATACACTTTACCATTCTTAATGGCAAACTGAATATTAATTAAACCCTTGATATTTAATGCACGCGCAATTTTCTCTGCATAAAATTCCATGGTTTCAATCACCAATGGCGTTAAATTAAATGCGGGCAAAACTGCATTACTGTCTCCACTGTGAATACCAGCAGGCTCAATATGTTCCATCACGCCCATGATATGGAATTCTTCTCCATCAAAAATGGCATCCACTTCTGCTTCTTGGCATCGGTCTAGGAAATGGTCAATTAAAATTTTATTGCCTGGAATATGTTTCAATAAACTAATAACCGCTTTCTCTACTTCTTCGTCGTTAATTACGATTCTCATACGCTGCCCGCCAATTACATAGCTAGGTCTAACCAAAACGGGGTAACCTACTTTGTTAGCCACTTCAATTGCTTCTTCCGCATTGTATGCAGTACCGTATTCAGGATAAGGTATGTTTAATTCTTTTAATAAGTCACTAAAACGACCCCTGTCTTCTGCAATATCCATGTTCTCAAACGAAGTACCTACAATTGGAATGCCTTTCTCGTGTAAGCGTTTTGCTAATTTTAAAGCAGTTTGACCGCCCAACTGAACAATGATTCCATCTGGCTGCTCTAATTCAATGATCTCCCATAAATGCTCCCAAAATACAGGCTCGAAATATAGTTTGTCTGCCATGTCAAAATCGGTAGAAACCGTTTCAGGATTACAATTCACCATAATGGATTCGTAACCACATTCTTTAATAGCTAATAGGCCATGTACGCAACAGTAATCAAACTCAATTCCTTGCCCAATACGGTTGGGGCCGCTACCTAAAACAATTATTTTTTTCTTTTTAGAAGGGATTGATTCGTTGGAGTTCAGTGTAGGGTTCATTTTTTACAAGAATTCTGCAAAATTAAGGGGTCTGAACTATTTTGGCTGTTTTTTTTTCCTATCGAATCTGCCCTCTAATTACTCCAGATGGTCGCATGGTTGAATGTACATTCACATATACTGCGTCATTTTTAACAGAATTAAGCACAGCGGTAGTAGGGGAAAAAATCTTGGTCACGCCAAAATCAGCAGCACTGCTACATAGGCCTAGAATAACACCACCGTTGGTTCCTGCGGCACCAGTATGAATATGAGCAGCACTTAAAGCATCGGTTGATTCTAAATTACTCACTGTTACTCTGCTGTATAATTTATTGTCGGCAGTGATGCGGATAAGTGCCATTCCTGTTGCAGTGGTTGTAACAGAAGGTACTTCATTGGCACCAGATAGGGCAATACTTGCAGCAAAATTCACTTCATTGAATAATTGTCCTCTTACAATTCCTGAAGCAACTTGTGATGAGTGGATGTTCAGGTACAGTTCTGCAGTACCTGCTTTCAAACTATCTATTAAAGAAGTTCTGATTCCTTTTACTGTTGCTTTTAATGAACTACCAGTAAATGAAGGCATCAAGTCTAATACTACTGGACCATTGGTTACTGGATCTCCGGCGTGGATATGCGCTAACGTTAGGTTATCTGTTGAAGCAAAACCAGTGATTGAACCCTCCACCATAATTGAATTATCGTTGTACACTTTTATCGTAGCCATACCTCTTTCCGTTCTTCCAGTTGGTTGTGGGTTTTCATTGGCAGCAGCCAGTGATACCATTATTTCCTTTACCAGCTGTGCTTCTGGAGCGGAATCATTTTTTTTACAAGAAGCAAACAAGGCTGTTGCCGCAATAATTGATACAAAAAGCTTAAAATTTTTCATAGTTTTTATTTTTACTTACGATGAATTATTCGCTTTGGTTTTCATCATTCATTTTAAATGCCAATTGTTTAATTTAAATTTGATGAAGCGGCCTAAGTCATCTACAAAATATTTTACATGAAAAAGCTCATTATTATCCTTTTCTCTGTTAGCCTAATTGCTTGTGCGGGCCCTAAAGTACTAGATGTGTCTACTGCGCCAGAAGCTAATTTTAGTAACTATAAAACTTTTGCATTTTATGAAGTCACTGCTTTGGGGGATACCATTACCGAGGGTTTTAATGAGCGTATTGGATATTTAAAAAAAGCGATTACTACTGAAATGGAGCAACGTCAATTTACGCAGGTGAATAACAATGCAGACCTGTTAATTAATATTGGTATTGCTATTAAGCTAGAAGTACAAACTAGAGAAACCGATTGGCGAACAGATGGAATGATGAAGTATATGGGACAACGCAATTATAAATGGGAATCTAAAGAAATTGAAGTAGGCAGGTATAGAAGAGGAGCTATTACGCTGCATATAGTTGATGCTGCTAAAAATCATATGTTATGGACAGCTACCCTTCGGGGATCATTGCCTGACGATAGTACCAAAGTGGCTGCATTTGCCAACAAAAGTGTACAGGCATTATTCAGTAAATTTCCAGTGCAGTAAATTGTAGTATCGCATAAAGAATAATTTTTTTCGCAAGCTTATCGAACCGTACGCAGTTCTTCCCAACGCGAAGTGTAGCGCGGACTGCGTAGTTCTTGGCGCATTTTCCAATTGCGTTGAGTGCCTGCAGTAGCAAATTGAATCATATCGTTGCGCATGGCAAAATTAATATTGTCAATAGTGCTCATGAGTAACCTATTTTGTTGTGGAACTTTTTGTGCAAACAGATTTCCTTGTACCGATTCGTCTGGAACAATACTGCTTAAAATCACACCAGCTTTTTTATAGACGCATCCCTCTTCAAATAATTGATCTACCAGTTCCACTGCAGGTTTAATGAGTTCGTTGGTGGCAGCTGTTGCAAGGGGCAAATGAATGTATCCCCCTACGCTATTTCCATGCCTGAATTTTCCACCATTGTTTTCTTGCTTAGGTACCACAAAAACATAAATGACCGAAGCTGCACTTTGTTGCCTTCTCAATTTTTCTGCAGCCCTAGTAATATAAGTAGCAATGGCTTCTTTAATATGTTCTTTGTTGGTTACATTTTTACCAAACATGCGCGTAGTCGCAATCATTTTTTTATTGAGCAATGGGTCTTTCATTTCAATGCTCTTGATGCCGTTTAATTCTCTCAGCAATCGTTCTCCTACAACGCCTCCCATATTTTTTTGTACCCATGTTGCGGGCATGCTGCGCAAGTCTAAAGCCGTATTGATATTGTACTTGCGCAATTTTTCTGCATACTGCCTACCCACGCCCCAGATATCTTCAACAGCAGTTCGTTGCAATGCGTTGGCTATTTCTTCTGGTGTATCAAGTACCATGATGCAATTGGTGGCCACTTTGTTTTTCTTAGCCAATCTGTTGGCCACTTTACTCAATACTTTAGTGGGCGCCACACCAATGGATACTTTAATGCCGGTCCATTGCTCTACGGTATCTTTTAAGTGGAGCGAAAACGCCGCCAATTCTTCCCTCACAATATGATCGAGCGTGATAAAGCATTCATCCACCGAATACACTTCTACCGCACCAGGCGGCAAGAGTTGGCGCAGGGTTTCCATTACTCGCCAGCTAAGATCCCCATACAAATTGTAGTTGGAAGAAAAAGTATGAATGCCTTTTTGTTCAATCAATTGCTTGGCCTGAAAATAAGGAATACCCATGGCTACGCCCGCTTGCTTGGCTTCGTCGCTGCGCGATACAATGCAACCATCGTTGTTGCTCAACACCACTACCGGTGCGTCTTGTAAGGCAGGCAAAAAAAGTCTTTCACAAGAACAGTAAAAACTATTGCAATCAATTATTCCAATCATATTCTTTTAATAATGCGCATCTTCATGAATGACTACACTGCATGAATGGAATAAGTGACTACGCCCCACACTTGTGCACGTTCATCAAAGCCACTCAGTTGGATATCTGAAAATTTTTTATTCTCGGCTATCAATGTGAGTTGATTAAAAGTTTTATGCAGCCTTCTCACCAGTAATTCCCCGTCTAAAATGGCGATGATGATTTTTCCACTTACCGGTTTGATACTGCGGTCTACCACTAGGGTGTCTCCGCTAAAAATACCTGCACCTATCATGGCATCGCTGTTCATTCGAAAGAAAAAAGTGGCTGGTTTGTTGTGTACCAACTGTTCGTTTAAGTCGATGCCTCGCTCCATATAGTCGTCGGCAGCCGCCCCAAACCCCGTGGCATTGGCAGTGGGTACTTCCCATTGCGTATATTGCTTAGAACCCTTATAGGCGGCCCCGTACCCGATTTCCCCATCCATAAAATAAATTTTTACTTACTAAATTATTTAGTAAATTTATACTAAAATAATTATCAATTAAATTTTTGTTTATGCAGGCAGGATATGTTTTGAACAATGCTCAACAGACCCCTATTAGTAGTAACAGGGAGCAATATTTGCTAATGGCTTATCCTCGTTTTGCTGGCGCCAATAACTACAATACAAGCGTAACCAAGCCGCAAGAAGGCCAAGCAGATGCTGCAGTTCTTCCCATTGAAATAGCGGTATTTGAGGCCACCGAGCAAATGGAAGAAACCATTATCCGTTGGATGCATCGCATCATCAGTAATAAAGCGCCCTTTACCATACAAATTAAACAGCAGATAGACGATGCCACAGGCCAATTACAGCTGCGCATTGCAGATACTACGCCTTTTCAGCAACTGGCTACCCAATTAAACGTAGTGAGTCAATACATCAGCAGTTACCAATGCAAGGAAATTTATTTTAGTGTAAGGCCTTATTTGCGCAGTAACCAACCTTGTTTTGCAGCTTTATTTACCATTACCGAATTGGTATTGATGCGCAAGCGTTACGAGCAGGATGACTATCGCCAAGTAAATGTATTTGCTCTTAAACCTTGATTGATGCCCTTGCTTTGAAGACTTAGCTTTATTTTCGTTGAAACTAGTAAGATTTAATGGAATCAGTTATAGCAGCAATTGAAGCACTTTGTCAGCAAGTATTAAAGTTAACACCCGACCGAATAGAAAAGCTACCGCAGAGTGGAAGCGATCGAATTTATTTTAGGGTATATTCCGGTGAGCAAACCTATATTGCCACTTACAATATCAATACAAAAGAGACCGCCACATTTGTATATTTCAGTAAGCATTTCAAACAGGCCAATTTACCCGTTCCAGCTATTTTAGGTGTGAATGAAACCAATACGATTTATTTACAAGAAGACTTGGGTACCGATTCTTTGCTCAATAAGTTAGAAGCCCACGGGCATGGCGATTATTCTTATCAATTATTTCAGCAAAGCTTGGCGCAATTAGCTAGAGTACAAGTGTTGGGTCATAAAGGATTAGATTATAGTTGGTGTTTAACTGCAAAAGAATTTGGCAAACAAGCCATCATGAGTGACCTCTTGTATTTTAAATATTATTTTTTAGATACCCTGCAATTGCCTTATGATAAACAAGCAATGCTAGATGATTTTGATGCACTTAGTACTTATTTAACTAGAACGCAGAATAAGTTTTTCATGTTCCGTGATTTTCAGAGTAGGAATATTATTGTGCAAAATGATGAAGTCCATTTTATCGATTACCAAGGGGGTATGCAGGGCGCATTGCAGTATGATGTGGCTTCTTTACTATGGCAGGCAAAAGCAGAATTAAGTGAAGAATGGAAAGACAGTTTATTAGCGTACTATATGGATCAAGTTGACCCCTTATTAGAAGAGCCTGTAGACCGAATTACATTTGTAAGTCAATATAATGGATATGTGTTGATTCGCTTGTTGCAGGTGTTGGGTGCTTATGGATTTAGGGGCTTGTTTGAGCGGAAAGCCCATTTTTTAGCGAGCATACCATTGGCTTTACAGAATCTTAAATTTTTCATTGAGCATAAGCGCGTAGGTATTGTTACACCTGAATTTGACAGAGTATTAAAATTGGTTGTAGATCAAAATATGATCAACAAATTTGTTGCTCCACAAGCCAACGAAAACACTCCATTGACCATTGAAATAAATAGTTTTAGTTATAAGCGCGGTATACCAGTAGATGATACAGAAAATGGCGGAGGATTTATGTTTGATATGCGAGGTATTTTAAATCCAGGAAGATTTGATGAGTATAAAAAGTTAACAGGGAAAGATAAACCCGTACAAGATTTTTTAGAACAGCGAACTAAAATGGATAAATACTTAAACAGTGTTTGGGACTTAATTGATATAACTGTTGAAGAATATTTAAGTAGAGGTTTCGCCAATTTGATGATTAATTTTGGTTGTACAGGTGGGCAACATAGAAGCGTGTACGCAGCAGAGCAAACCGCCAGACACTTAAGAAATAAATACAAATTGAAAGTGAATTTAACACATACCAACAGCGCAAACTGGGTTAAATAAAGCATCGTATGAAAGCAATGATATTTGCAGCGGGATTAGGTAGCAGGCTGAAACCCTGGACAGACAGTCATCCTAAAGCATTGGCCATAGTAAATGGGAAGTCCTTATTAGAGCGAAATATATTGTACTTGCAGCAATATGGGATTAAAGAAGTAGTCGTAAATGTGCACCATTTCGCCAGTCAGATCATTGAAGCTATCGAAAAAAATAATGGATGGGGATCAACCGTTACTATTTCCGACGAAACCGATGAAGTATTAGAAACAGGAGGAGGCTTAAAAAAAGCAGCGCATTTTTTTAAAGGAGAAGAGCATGTGGTCATCATGAATGCAGATATTTTAACCAATATGCAACTAGACCAAATGATACAGCAGCACAAGCAAACAAATGCATTGGCAACATTGGCCGTATCCGAAAGAACCACTTCAAGGTATTTTTTATTTGGAGACGACAGTAAGTTAAAAGGCTGGAAGCACGAGGGAACAGGTGAGGTAAAGCCAGTGGGTCTTGATACCAAAGGGTTACACAGCAGGGCATTTAGTGGAATTCATGTTGTTCAACAGGCTTTATTTGCAAAAATTAAACAAGAAGGAAAATTCTCGATGGTAGATGTTTACCTCAACTTATGCCCTACCGAAAATATTTATTGCTTTGATCATACCGGGGCTTTATTATTAGATGTAGGAAAGCCCGAGAGTTTAAACAAAGCAGCTAGTTTATTTTTTTAATGAACAGTCCTTTCCATTTTGCGCTCATTGGATGTGGCAACATCGCTACAGAACATGCAACACAAATTACTCGTGTGGGCAAATTAGCAGCAGTAGTAGATATTGATTTGGCTAAAGCCAAAAAAATGGGAGATCATTATGGTGTTCCATTCTTTGAAAACACCAGCGCAATGTATGCAACAATCCATCCAATAGATATAGTAGTGATAGCCACGCCCAATGGGTTACATGCCGAACAAGCCATAGAAGCAATGAAAGCAGGTTGTCATGTATTGGTAGAGAAACCAATTGCACTTTTAACTACTGATATTGATAAGATGAAAGCAGTAGCAGAACGAACTGGAAAGCAAATTTTTTCAGTTATGCAGAATAGATTTAATCCACCAGTGAAACTGATTCATTCCTTATTGCAAAAACAAGTGTTGGGTAAAATTGAGCATGTTCAGGTAAATTGTTTTTGGCATAGACCGGTCAGCTATTATACCAATAGTTGGCATGGAACAATGGCATTGGATGGGGGTACTTTGTTTACTCAATTCAGCCACTTTATAGATTTGCTTTGTTGGTTCTTTGGGCCTGTGAAAATAGCAAAGGGTTCATTCAAAAACACTCGTCATAAAGACTTAATTGAATTTGAAGATGAAGGAAAGATTCAGTTGGAATTCGAGTCTGGAGTAAAAGCATGTATGGACTATTCGGTAAATGAACCTAATGCAAATAAAGAGGGTTCGCTCACTATTTTTTCTTCAAAAGGAATTGTTAAGGCAGGAGGAGCATACTTAAATACGTTTGAGTTTGAAATTGATGATTTAGCGCTTGCAGCCAATCTGAAAGACCAAATTGATATCATAAGTAAAGTTCAATATACGCCCAACGATTATGGTAACTACAAAGGAAGTATGCGCAATCATTGTCATGTATATAATAGTTTACAGAATACGTTAATGAATCAAGCGCCTTATTATACTACGGTGGACGAAGCAAAAAATACTATCAGCTTAATTAATCTTATTTATCAGGCACGATAATTGAATTAAATTGTATGTAAAAATCAATCCCATGTTACCTACTTTTAATTTAACCGAATCTTCAGTTAGAGATGTACATTTTGGTAAAAATGTAAGAGTTGTTGGCCCTGTGAATATTTATGGATGTCATATAGGTCATGATTCATTTATTGGTCCATTTACAGAAATCCAAAAAGAGGTTCATATTGGTGAACGATGTAAAATACAATCACATAGTTTTATTTGTAGTTTAGTAACCATTGGTAACGACTGTTTTATTGGACACGGAGTCATGTTTATCAATGATTTGTTTTCGGAAGGCCAACCCGCTGGCGACCAAAATAAATGGCAGCCAACACTTATCGGCAATCATGTTTCTATTGGCAGCAATGCAACGATTCTACCTGTTCAAATTTGCGATCAGGTGGTAATTGGTGCAGGGGCGGTAGTAACCAAAGACATAACTGTGCCGGGGGTGTATGCAGGAAACCCAGCTAGAAAAATTCGATAACGTAATTTTGAAAATCGTTTTGCAACTAACTATTCTACAGTTAAACCTTAATGTAGATTTTTTTCTTGTCTAATAGATAAACGATTAACCAATAAAAAGCGATCATACACAATGCATAAACCAAAGAACCTACTCTTGGGTCTTCGGCAATAGGTTTGCATAAATAAGTGTAAAACCAAGACAAGAAAGAAGTGTAATGTTTGGTACCATCGGCATCTGTAGATTCTACCCAGCGTAATAAACTGGCGAGTCTCGGTAAAAAACCACTCAGTACAAAAATGAATAAAGGATTTTTACCGAACACATCAAAAAATCTACTCCACGCTCCCTTAGCTCCTTTAAATTCAATAGCATAAATCATAACACCGATGGTTAAAATTGCCAAACCAGTCGTATAAATGGTATAACTGCTAGTCCATATTTTTTTGTTGATGGGGAAAACTAGGTCCCAACAATAGCCTGTAGCAGTTAAAACAATTCCTGCAACGAATAAGCCACTGAGCATATCTGTATTCTTGCCTTTCAATTGGATGTATTGACCGACTAAAAATCCAAAAATCACTTGTACAATTGCTGCAGGAGTGCTCATAAAGCCCTCTGGGTCAAAAGGAACACCTTCACCCTTGTATATATGATTCACCCCTAAAATATCAATATCAATTGGGTTTCCAAACCAACCTTGTAAGCTATATGGATCTCCTTCAGTACCTAAGGCGTAACATGCAAACCAATACAACAATAAAATGGACATCCCAATTATATAAGCTCCCTTTGTTTTGCCATAAAAAACAATTACAGAAGCAAAGAAATAGCAAAGGGCAATTCTTTGTAAAACACCTAGAATCCGCACATTTTCCCAAGATTTACCTACCAATTCCGCTCCATCCCATTTAACAAATGGACTCCAATGTAATAAGACCCCAATTCCAAAAATGAGTAAAGTGCGTTTAATTACTTTTTTCCAAAATTCTATAGGGCCAGCAGCTTCAAAACGGGGCATTACAAATGCCATAGCATTCCCTACAGCAAATAAAAAGAATGGAAATACTAAGTCTGTTGGGGTTACTCCATGCCAAGGAGCATGTTTTAAAGGGCCAAAAATATGGCTCCAACTTCCAGGATTGTTTACCAAAATCATCAGCGCTACTGTGGCCCCTCTGAAAACGTCTAAGGAATAGTATCTGTTTCCCATATTTAAGCAGTTGAAGCTAAGATAATTCAAATGCTTTAGTGAGCCAATTTATATAGATATGCATTTAAGGTTGCATATTTGCATCAATAGACTGTCATGAAAAAAGCATTAATCACAGGAATAACCGGACAAGACGGTGCATATTTAGCAGAATTGCTGCTAAAGAAAGGCTATGAAGTGCATGGAATCAAACGAAGAAGTTCTTTGTTTAATACACAAAGAATTGATCATTTTTATGAAGATCCGCATATACCAGACCGTCATTTGGTGTTGCACTATGGAGACCTTACCGATAGCACTAATTTAATTAGAATCATTCAGGAAGTGCAGCCAGACGAAATTTACAATTTGGCAGCAATGAGCCATGTGCAGGTGAGTTTTGAAACACCAGAATATACGGCCAATGCGGATGGAATAGGGGCACTCAGAATTTTAGAAGCGATTAGATTATTGGGCTTAACAAATAAGACCAAATTTTATCAAGCATCTACTTCTGAATTATATGGTTTGGTACAAGCTGTTCCTCAAAGTGAAACCACGCCTTTTTATCCAAGAAGTCCATATGCAGTGGCTAAATTATACGCCTATTGGATTACGGTAAATTACCGAGAAGCTTATGGTATGTACGCCTGCAATGGAATTTTATTTAATCATGAAAGTCCATTACGCGGTGAAACATTTGTAACCAGGAAAATTACCCGAGCAGTTGCCAGAATTTCGATGGGCCTACAAGAAACCCTTTATTTGGGAAACCTTGATGCACAAAGGGATTGGGGTCATGCAAAGGATTATGTAGAAGGGATGTGGTTGATGCTTCAGCAAGAAAAGCCAGAAGATTTTGTTTTAGCAACAGGTGTAACAACCTATATCCGAGATTTTGTAAGAATGGCATTTGCTGAAGTAGGGGTTGAATTAAGTTTTTCTGGTGAAGGAGTAAATGAAGTTGGGGTAATCAGTAATATTACTGGTGATCTTGCACAAGGGATGAAATTGGGCCAGGCTGTAGTTAAAGTAGACCCGCGTTATTATCGTCCTACAGAAGTAGACTTGCTAATAGGGGATGCAACCAAGGCAAAAACTAAATTAAATTGGGTTCCAACATATACTTTAGCCGAAATGGTAAAAGAAATGGTGGCAGCTGATATTATTGTATTTAAAAAAGAACAGTTGTTGCAAAACAATGGGTTCACTATTGAGAAAGAACATGAATAAAAGCGCAAGAGTATATGTAGCAGGCCATAGAGGGATGGTAGGCAGTGCTATAGTTAGACAATTACAAACAGCGGGATTCACTAATATTATTACTCGAACTTCTGCAGAGTTAGACTTGAGAAATCAACAAGCAGTAACTGAATTTTTTGCTACTGAAAAACCGGATTACGTGTTTTTAGCAGCAGCTAAAGTAGGTGGAATTGTAGCCAACAATACCTATCGAGCAGAGTTCATTTACGATAACTTAATGATGGAAAGTAATATTATTCATCAGAGTTATGTTAATGGAGTCAAAAAACTATTGTTCTTAGGCTCATCTTGTATTTATCCTAAGATGGCACCTCAGCCTTTAAAAGAAGAATATTTATTGAGTGGATATTTAGAGGAGACTAATCAGCCCTATGCCATTGCAAAAATTGCAGGCATAGAATTATGCGATAGTTATCGGGCTCAATATGGATGTAATTTTATCTCGGCAATGCCCACAAATTTATATGGCCCTAACGATAATTACGACTTAGAAAAAAGCCATGTGCTACCAGCTATGTTGCGTAAGTTCATTACTGCAAAAGCCAATAATGATCCATCTGTTGTTATATGGGGTACAGGTACCCCCAAAAGAGAGTTTTTGCATGTAGACGATTTGGCAGAAGCTTGTATGTACTTGATGGAGCATTACAATGAAAAAGGATTGGTGAATATTGGAACTGGAATCGATGTTACGATTCTAGAATTAGCTCAGATGGTTAAAGCGGTTACAGGCTATGCTGGCGAAATCGTATTAGACTCATCCAAACCAGATGGTACTCCTCGCAAATTAATGGACGTGAGTAAAATCAATCAATTTGGTTGGAAAGCCAGGATAGATTTACATTCAGGTATTTCAATGGTGTACGAATTGGTTAAAAATGCACCATGGAATAAATAATTATTACCTTTATATAATTAAGAAATAGATTATGTCTAAAAACATTGTTATCACTGGAGGGGCAGGATTTATTGGCTCTCATGTAGTGAGATTATTTGTAAATAAATATCCTGAATACCAAATCATCAATTTAGATGCCCTTACTTATGCGGGTAATTTAGAAAATTTAAGAGATATAGAGAACAAGCCAAATTATCGTTTTGCCAAAGTAAATATTTTGGATGTAAAAGCGGTGGAGGAATTGTTTGATCAGTATCAGGTAACTGACGTAATTCATTTGGCTGCAGAATCGCATGTGGATCGTTCTATTGTTTCTCCATTAGATTTCGTATATACCAATGTAATAGGTACGGTTAATTTACTAAACACCGCTAAGCAAAAATGGGCTGCTGATTTAGATAATCATCGTTTCTATCATGTTTCTACAGATGAAGTATATGGAAGCTTAGGTGCAGAGGGATTGTTTACAGAAGAAACAGCATATGATCCACGTTCTCCTTACTCTGCAAGTAAAGCATCATCCGATCATTTTGTTAGAGCATACCATGAAACCTACCATTTGCAAACAGTGATATCGAACTGCTCAAATAACTATGGGCCATTTCATTTTCCAGAGAAACTGATCCCTCTATTCATTAATAACATTATACAAGGCAAGCCATTGCCTGTTTATGGAGATGGATTGTACACCCGAGATTGGTTGTATGTAAAAGACCATGCAATTGCTATTGACATGGTATTTCATAGTGGGGTGACTGGCGAAACCTATAATATTGGCGGCTTTAACGAGTGGAAAAATATTGATTTGGTTAAATTGTTATGTAACCAAATGGATGAAAAATTGGGTAAGCCAGCAGGTACTAGTGAGCAATTAATCACATACATTAAGGACAGACCAGGCCACGATAGAAGATATGCTATTGATGCGTCAAAAATCAATCGGGAGTTAGGTTGGAAGCCAAGTGTAACTTTCCAAGAAGGGTTAAGTGAAACCATTGATTGGTTTTTAGCCAATACAGAATGGCTGAATAATGTCACCAGCGGTAACTATCAACATTATTATGAATCTATGTACAGCAATAAGTAATTATGCAAATTGAATATACCCCCATCGAAGGCTGTTTTATTATACACGACACATTTTTTGGTGATAGTCGCGGTTATTTTTTTGAAAGCTTTAACCGGAATACTTTTTTAGAAAAAACTGGTGTAGCAGTTGATTTTGTTCAAGACAATCAATCTCATTCATCAAGAGGTGTTTTGCGTGGGTTGCATTTTCAGCATGGGGAGTTTGCACAAGCAAAATTAGTTCGGGTATTGAGTGGAGCTGTGCTGGATGTAGCAGTAGATCTCCGCAAAGATTCTAAGACTTTTGGACAACATGTTGCGGTTGAATTAACGGGAGAAAGCAGAACACAATTTTTTGTACCACGTGGATTTGCACATGGTTTTGTAGTATTGAGCGAGCAGGCTACTTTTTTTTATAAGTGCGATAATTATTATCATAAAGCATCTGAAGGTGGAATTGCTTACAATGATCCAGATTTGGCAATCGATTGGAAACTACCTGAGCTAGAAGTACTGCTTTCCGATAAAGATAAAGCACTTCCTCATTTACGTGATTGTGTAAATACATTACAATTTTAATAAAATTTCCAATATATGAAAGGCATTATTTTAGCAGGAGGATCTGGAACAAGGTTATATCCAATTACAAAGGGCATCAGTAAACAATTGATGCCAGTGTATGATAAGCCAATGATTTATTATCCGCTCTCTGTATTAATGTTAGCTGGAATAAGAGAAATTTTATTCATTACTACGCCTCAGGATTCCGATCAATTTAAACGATTATTGGGAGATGGGTCCGAAATTGGATGTCGTTTTTCATACGAAGTACAACATGAACCCAACGGTTTAGCTCAAGCATTTGTAATTGGGGAACATTTTATCGGTAATGATAAAGTCTGTTTGATTTTAGGTGACAATATATTTTATGGTGCTGGCTTTAGTAAGTTGGTACAAAGTTTTAATGATGTGGAAGGTGCTGCAGTTTTTGCTTACGAAGTAAATGATCCTGAGCGGTATGGGGTGGTTGAATTTAATGCACAAAAGCAAGCCATTTCTATAGAGGAAAAACCAAAGGAACCCAAGTCGAATTATGCGGTTCCAGGATTGTACTTTTATGATAATAGTGTAGTAGAAATTGCGAAAAATATTGCACCTTCTCCAAGAGGTGAATACGAAATTACGGATGTTAACAGGGTTTATTTGGAAAAAGGGACTTTACAGGTAGGTATCATGAATAGAGGTACAGCTTGGTTAGATACGGGTACTTTCGATTCATTTGCAGATGCTTGTGAATTTGTGAGAGTAATTGAGAAGCGTCAAAGTCAGAAAGTGGGTTGCATAGAGGAAGTTGCCTATCGAATGGGCTTTATTGATAGAACACAATTGATGCTTTTGGGAGAAAAATATGCTAAAAGTGGCTATGGGGAGTATTTAAAACGTTTAAAGCCTTTGTAAATCTTTTAAACAAAACTAGTTTATTAGCGTTACTATGGTATGAATGCCTTTACAATCAAAGATTTAGAAAACCTATCGGGTATTAAAGCGCATACCATCCGTATATGGGAACAGCGGTATTCGTTCCTTAATCCGCAGCGCACTGAAACTAATATTCGATATTACACAGGAGATGAATTAAAGACTGTACTCAATATTGCATTATTGAACAAATACGGCTTTAAAATTTCTCATATTGACAAGATGAGTTCTGCAGAAATGCGGGAAAAGACCCTATCTCTTAATCAGTCTCAAGCTCAGATTGAGCGGATGGTGAATGAGTTGATTAGCTGTATGGTCGATATGAAAATTGAAGAGTTTGAGTCACTCTTAGACGGCTATATCAAAAGCAAGGGGATTGAGAAGATCATCCCCCAAATCATATTCCCTTTTCTAGAGCGGATAGGAATTTTATGGATTACTAACCATATCAATCCCGCACAAGAGCATTTGGTGACTAATATTATACGCCAAAAGCTAATTATGGGAATTGAAACCTGTCATGCTCCAATTAATTTTAAAAAAACTGTTTTGGTATTTCTACCAGAAGGCGAGCATCATGAATTAGGGGTACTTTTTACCTATTATTTGTTTAAGAGTAAGGGCATCAAAGTGATATATTTAGGATCGAATGTGCCTTTGAAAGATGTAGAATATGTAGCTACTCTAAAGAAACCAGACTTTTTATATTCTCATTTAACTTCTGTAGCGAATAACTTCAATTTCGAGAAATTCCTAGTAAACATACAAAACAGAATTCCTGAATTTAAAGTGATTGTTTCTGGAGCATTGACGCAGAATTATAAAAAACGAATACCTAGTAATGTATCATTTAAGAAGTCCCTTTTAGAAGTTATGGAATATATGAATACCTTATAACATATAATTGTAATGTTTAAACATCAATCAATCAACCCGCTATCAGCGGGTTTTTTGTTTCACATTTCTTTAGTAAAAATTAAACAAAAATATCCGATGAATCCAAATATTATGTTTAGCTTTATACTCTAATAAATTAAACAATACGCCATGTCTACGCTAGATTTCAATCAAATGCTGGTTAATAATGCGGATTTTTTGAAACCATTCGCTGTTACTTTGACACGTGACCAAGAAGCGGCCAAAGACCTTTATCAGGAAACTTTGTTTAGGGCATTGGCTAATAAAGACAAGTATAATGTTGGTACAAATATAAAAGCATGGTTATACACCATCATGCGTAATATCTTTATCAATAATTATAGAAGGAAGTCTAAGCAAGCAACCATATTTGATAATACGCCCAATGAATTCTTATTAGATTTCAATCAGGGTGCAGTTGCCAACGAAGCCATTGCTGGCATCAATATGAAAGAGGTTAAGCAGGCCATACATAATCTTCCAGAGATTTTTAGAAATCCATTTCTATTATATTTTGATGGATACAAATACCATGAAATTGCTGAAATGTTGGATGAACCTTTGGGGACAATTAAAAGCAGAATTCACTTTGCAAGAAAACTACTGAAAGCACATATACAGCGTTTCTAAGAAATTTCATTAACTTACGTTTCAAGTGAAGAATAAGCAAGCGATCATTATCGGAAGTGGTTTCGCGGGCATGTCCGCGGCTTCCTTTCTGGCCAGATCGGGCTGGAATGTTACTGTACTAGAACAACATGATTTACCCGGCGGCAGGGCTAGAAAATACTCAAAAGAAGGATTTACTTTTGATATGGGGCCAAGTTGGTATTGGATGCCTGATGTTTTTGAACGTTATTTTAATCAATTTGGCAAAAAAGTTAGTGACTATTATCAACTAACTCGCCTAGATCCTTCCTATCGAGTTTATTGGCCTGACGATGTAACAGATATACCAGCCAATTACCAAGACTTAAAAGCTTTATTCGAAAAATTAGAGCCAGGGGCTGGAAAGCAACTGGACTTGTTTATGAAAGAAGCAGCTTACAAGTATGAAGTAGGTGTCAATAAATTGGTCTTTAAGCCTGGGCAATCACTAACTGAGTTTTTAGATATTGATTTGATAAAAGGCGTCTTTAAATTGGATGTATTCAATTCAATGAAAGCGCATGTAGGTAAGTATTTTAAAAATTCAAAACTGGTAGAATTAATGGAATTCCCTGTTTTGTTTTTAGGTGCATTACCCGAACATACGCCTGCACTGTATAGTTTAATGAATTATGCAGATATAAAAGGGGGTACCTGGTATCCTAATAAAGGTATGTATGAGATTGTACAAGGCATGTATGACTTAGCAGTCTCATTAGGAGTTAATTTCAGGTTTAATCATAGTGTTAATCAAATAAATGTAGAAAAAGGAATTGCGAAATCAGTTTCGTGCATGGCCAATACACCAGCTGGAAAAGTAATGATAGAGCTTGAAGCGGATGTGGTGGTTGGAGGAGCAGATTATCATCATGTTGAAACCAGTTTGCTGCAACCTCAATACCAAACTTATTCAGCTTCTTATTGGGATAAAAGAGTAATGGCTCCAAGCTGTTTATTGTATTATATTGGGCTGAACAAGCGTTTAACCGGAGTTCCTCACCATTCTTTATTCTTTGATACTGATTTTGGTTTGCACGGAAAAGAAATTTATTCAACAAAAGAATGGCCTACGGATCCTTTATTTTATATGTGTGTTCCATCTGTTACCGACCCTACTGTAGCACCTGAAGGATGTGAAAATATATTCTTATTAATACCAGTTGCAACAGGTTTAACAGGCGATACTGAGGAATTAAGAGAAAAATATTTTAAATTGATTGTTAAACGAATAGAAAAACAGCTTGGACAATCGATTGAAGACGCAATTATTTACAAAAGGACTTTTGCGCAAAGTGATTTTATTAGTGAATACAACGCTTTTAAAGGAAATGCATATGGCTTAGCGAACACTTTGCTACAAACTGCTGTTTTAAAACCGTCTTGCAGAAGTAAAAAAGTTAAAAACCTATTCTTTACAGGACAACTAACCGTTCCAGGGCCAGGAGTTCCTCCAAGCTTGATTAGCGGTGAAGTAGTGGCTAAAGAAATTTCGAAATTATATGATTAAACTGTTTCACCAAGTAAGCCAAGAATGTAGCAGAATTACTACTGAGCTCTATAGCACTAGTTTTTCTTCTTCTATTCGTCTCTTGCACAAAGACCTTAGAACGCCTGTATTCAATATTTACGGTTTTGTAAGGTTTGCAGACGAAATAGTAGATACATTTCATGACTTTGATAAAGAAACATTACTGACCGAATTTAAAGCAGCAACTTATAAAGCTATTGATCAGAAAATTTCTTTGAATCCCATTTTGAATAGCTTTCAATTAACGGTTAATGAATTTAAAATAGACCGTCAGTTAATTGATGCTTTTTTGCATAGTATGGAAATGGACTTGGGCAAAAAGCAATATGATAAATCAGGATATGAAGAATATATATATGGAAGTGCAGAAGTAGTTGGTTTAATGTGTTTATATGTTTTTTGCAATGGGGATCGTAGCAGTTACGAAAAACTAAAACCATATGCTTGTAGCTTAGGGGCTGCATTTCAAAAAGTAAACTTTTTAAGAGATTTAAAAGCTGATTTTGAAGGGCTTGATCGAATGTATTTTCCAGGATGCGACTTCAGTAATTTTACTCAAGAAGACAAAATAAAAATAGAAGAAGATATTCAAAAAGATTTTGATCATGCTTATGAAGGGATACTTCAGTTGCCGTTAAAAGCCCGCTTTGGCGTTTATGTTGCGTATAAATATTATTTGAGTTTGTTTAAAAAAATCAAAAAACTTCAACCACAAAAAATTCTTGACACTAGAGTAAGAATACCAGACCATGGTAAGATGTTTATATTGGCAAAAGCAGGTATTAGAAGTCAATTAAATCTGCTCTAAAAAGATGTTAGAACAAGTAATTTTGGTAGATGAGGCCGATCAGCAAATAGGCATCATGGAAAAAATAGAAGCGCATGAAAAAGCGGTATTACACCGTGCTTTCAGCGTTTTTATTTTTAATGAAGCTGGAGAAATGTTATTGCAGCAAAGGGCAAGTAACAAATATCATAGTCCCAATTTGTGGACCAATACTTGTTGCAGTCACCCAAAACCAGGGGAACTTACCCTTCATGCGGCAAATCGAAGGCTTCAAGAAGAAATGGGTTTTGATACGCCCCTAGTAAAAGCCTTCGATTTTGTTTATAAAGCCCCATTCGATAATGGTTTAACCGAATATGAGTTTGACCATGTTTTTGTAGGGAATTTCGATGGAAGTATTCAACCTAATCCTTTAGAGGTGAAAGACTATGCTTTCCGTACATTTGAAAACATAGACCATCTAATTGCAACAGACCCTGCTGAATTCACCAGTTGGTTTTTAATCGCTTTTCCTAAAGTTAAAGCATGGTGGTTTCATCAAAATAAATAAAGGACATGAGTACTAATACCCCCACTAAAAATGCAATTGTAATTGGTGCAGGAATTGCTGGTATAGCAGCAGCTATTCGTTTGCAAGTGATGGGATATGCAGTTACTGTTTTCGAAAAAAATGAATATCCAGGAGGGAAGTTGAGTCATTTTGAGTTAGGTGGGTTTCAATTTGATGCAGGTCCAAGTTTGTTTACTCGACCGCAATTAATAGAAGAGCTATTTGCCTTTGCAGGGGAGCCGATTGAAGCTTATTTTAATTATGAAAGAGTGCCTATTGCTTGTAATTATTTTTATGAAGATGGCACAGTAATTAGCGCATATGCGGATCATGAAAAATTTGCAGCTGAGCTTCATGAAAAAACGGAAGAGCCTATCGAAAACTTGCATCGCTATTTAAACAAATCAGCGGACGCTTACAATCATATTGCTGGAATATTTCTACAATATTCTTTGCATAAAATTCAAACTATTTTCAAAGCCCCCATTTTTAAAGCAATTCAAACAGTCAAGTGGCCTTATCTATTTAGCTCGCTAAATAATTATAATCAACGTTCCTTTAAATCGGCAAAGTTGGTTCAATTGTTTAATAGATACGCTACTTACAATGGAAGTAATCCTTATAAGGCACCCGCTATGCTTTCTTTGATTCCACATTTGGAACACAATGAAGGAACTTTTTATCCGAAAGGAGGAATGATTAGCATAACGAATGCACTGTATCAATTAGCGCTAAAAAAAGGAGTGAAATTTAATTTTGGGAATGGAGTAGATAAAATTATTCGTACTCAGGGAGAAGTAAAAGGAGTGGTAGTAAATAATGAAAATTATTTTGCAAACCTAGTAGTAAGTAATATGGATGTTTATTTTACTTACCAACAACTATTAGGTGATTCAGTAAAAGCAGCTAAAGTTTTAAAACAAGAAAGAAGCAGCAGTGCTTTTATTTTCTATTGGGGTATTAATAAAAGCTTCCCCCAATTAGATTTGCACAATATTTTTTTTAGCAATGACTACGAAAAGGAATTTGAATCTTTATTTAAAACTAAACAACCATTTGCAGATCCAACAGTCTATATAAATATCACCAGTAAACGAGAGCCGTCCATTCAAGCTCCTATGGGTAAAGAAAATTGGTTTGTGATGGTGAATGCGCCAGCCAATAAAGGACAAGATTGGGCTTCTATAAAAGATTTTTATAAGAATGCCATTTTGAAGAAATTAAGTAAATTATTGGGTGAAGATATTGCGCCACTCATTGAGGTTGAAGAAATACTATCGCCAGTTAGCATAGAATCCAAAACAGCTTCTTACATGGGTTCTTTATATGGAACCAGTTCAAATAGTAAAACAGCAGCATTTATGCGACACCCTAATTTCAGTAATACCACAAAAGGGTTGTATTTTGTAGGGGGGAGCGTTCATCCAGGTGGTGGTATCCCACTTTGTTTATCAAGCGCAGCCATCATGGCCAATTTGGTAAATGAACAACAAAATTTAAAGCAGTAGCAAATATGTTATACGCAAGGCCAATTATACCGCTGTCTTTAGCAATATTATTCCATTTCACAGGCGTAATTGGTATGCTATTTACACCTTATAAAGACTGGTTCATCAATAATACCCCTTTAACATTGATTTTAATGAGTGTATTACTAGCTTTAAGTCAAGAGCGGTTGGAAAAAGGATTTATCGGTTTCTTTTTATTAGCATTTACAACCGGAATGATTACTGAAATTATTGGGGTTAATACTGGAATTTTATTTGGTGACTATACTTATGGAACTGTAATGGGTCCCAAGTTGATGGGCGTACCTTTTTTGATTGGGATGAACTGGTTTGTAATAGTCTTTTGTTGTGGGTCTTTAATGCAGCAATTAAATAAAGTGATGTTGGCAAAATACGAAGCGCCTATACCTAGGGCTATTATTAAATGGTCAATTGTAATTGATGGAGCGGTACTGGCTACTTTTTTTGATTGGTTAATGGAGCCCGTTGCCATACAGTTAGGGTTTTGGACATGGGAGGGAGGTACAATCCCTATGCTAAATTATGCATGTTGGTTTGTGATTAGTGCCATTTTATTAGCGCTTCAACAACAATTGAAAATAAAAGCCCAAAACCATTTTGCCATACATTTGTTAATCATACAGGCGCTGTTTTTTCTATCACTTAGAATTTTCTTATAAGATGATTTATGTATTAGTAACCTTATTGGTATTTGTTTTAATGGAAGGGATTACCTGGTTAACTCATCGATATGTGATGCATGGATTTCTCTGGTATTTACACGAAGATCATCACCAGAAAGGACCAGGATTTTGGGAAAAAAATGATGCGTTTTTTGTAATTTTTGCTATACCTAGTTGGCTTTGTATTATGTTGGGAAGCATGAACCAAAATTATTGGGTGGTCAGTATTGGTGCAGGTATTGCTTTATACGGGTTTGCTTATTTCTTAGTACATGAAATCATAATTCACCAACGAATTAAGTTATTTACACGAAGCAATAACCGATATATACGTGCCATCAGATGGGCACACAAAATGCACCATAAACATTTACATAAAGAAGAAGGAGAAAGTTTTGGTATGTTGATTGTTGCCAAAAAATACTGGGATAAAATAAGGAGAGACGAAAAATTAAAAGCAGTATAGTCTTTGCAAAAGCAATATGACTATATCATTGCAGGAGCTGGATGTGCGGGCATGAGCTTATTGATGCGCATGGTTGCTGATCCTTTCTTTGCTTCAAAAAAAATATTGGTAGTTGATGCAGATACCAAGCAGCAAAATGATAGAACTTGGTGCTTTTGGGAAACCCAACCCGACCTTTTTGAGTCCATTGTGCATCATAAATGGAACAAACTTGACTTCTATTCTGATCATTATTCCTCTGAACTATCAATTAATCCTTATACCTATAAAATGATTAGGGGGATTGATTTTTATAACTATGTAAAAAATAATGCATCATCATCACCTAATGTTGAATGGCGAAAAGCGTCTATTAAAAAATTAGTAGATACTACTTTTGAGTTTGTTGGCACAAATGAAATAGCGGGCATTGAATTAGCAGACGGTGAAATCATTTATGCGGATTATGTTTTCTGCAGTATTTTATTTGAACCCATTAAAACAGCTGCACATGAATATCATTTTCTGCAACATTTTAAAGGATGGGAAATTAAAACTGCTATTGATTGCTTTGATTCAAGTAAAGCTATATTCATGGACTTTAGGGTATCGCAAAAACATGGTACCACATTCATGTATGTACTACCTACTTCGGCAAATACTGCATTGATAGAATACACATTGTTCACCGAGGAATTATTAGAAGACGATTCATATAATGTAGCGTTGAGGAAATACATTTCTGAACAATTGCAAATAATCGATTACGAAGTTTTACATGAAGAGAAAGGGGTGATTCCCATGACCACCAAAAAATTTCCCTATGCTAAAGGAGGAAATATATACATTGGAATTGCAGGAGGTCAAGCCAAAGCAAGCAGTGGCTATGCATTTAAGTATATTCAAAAACGGACTGCTGCTTTGATTGATGCTATTAAAAATGGTAAAAATCTTTCCTATGGCAAAAAGCTGAAAGATTCAAAAGGGCATTTGTACGATGCTGTTTTATTGAATGTATTGCACAACCGTAAAATGCCGGGGGATAAAATATTCGCAGCAATATTCAAAGGAAATAAAGCCAGTAACGTCTTAGCTTTTCTAGATAATGAAAGTAGTTTGTTAATTGATTTGAAAATCATGAACAGTGTCCCAACGCGGATATTCTTGCCGGCAGCCCTGGAAGAATTGATGTAATTTCATCTAATGGCAAATATTGTAACCATCACACTCAATCCTGCTTTAGATAAAAGTATTACGGTTCCAGAACTGGTGCCAGAAAAAAAGTTACGAGCCCTCTCTTCAAAAGTAGAGCCAGGGGGTGGTGGAATTAATATTTCAAGGGCTTTGAAAAAATTAGGGGTAGCATCCAAAGCAATAATTTTATCCGGAGGATATACAGGAAAAACATTGGAAGCATTACTCGCCAAAGAGCAAGTTGATTTTACCGCCATAGAAACGGAAGGAGACACACGAGAAAATTTCGTGGTGTTTGATGAGGACAAAAAATTACAATATCGTTTTGGTATGCCCGGAGAATCGGTTTCTAGTAATGAGTTAGGATTGTTGATGGAAGCAATAGGTAATTGCGCGCACGCAGACTATCTTGTTGTTAGTGGAAGTTTGCCGCCAGGAACCTCAACAGCAGTTTTTCATGAGATAGCTATTATTGCAGAACAGCTAAATGCAAAATTGATTATTGATACATCTGGTGATGGATTAAAAGCCGCTGTTAAAGAGGGCTTGTATTTAATTAAACCCAACTTACGCGAATTGGCCTCTTTAGTTGGGAAAGATTGGATTGATATTTCTGAAGTGATTGCAACAGCCAGACAAGTAATTGCAGCAGGCTCTTGTAAAGCCATGGCGGTTTCAATGGGATCAGAAGGAGCTATGTTAATTACAGCTACCGAACACTTTCAAACTGTTGCACCCAAGGCACCTGTTTTAAGCACTGTAGGAGCAGGGGATAGTATGGTTGCAGGAATGCTGGCAGCATTAACCAAAGGTTGGGGATGGGAGCAGGTATTACAATACGGAGTAGCTGCAGGTTCTGCTGCCACATTGCATAAAGGAACAGAGCTCTGTTCTTTGGCTGATACCGAACGCATTTTTGCGCAGTTGAAATAGATTTAAATTGCATCAATTACATTTGCACCATTATTGGTCTCGTAGTACAATGGATAGTATAAGAGTTTCCGAAGCTCCAGATCCAGGTTCGATTCCTGGCGAGACCACAAAGACCCGACACGAAGTGTTGGGTTTATTTTTGCGAAGACGCGAGACAAGCTTGCTTGATTGAGCGGATGAGAAGAAATAAACCCCGCAGCAACCGAAGGTTGATGTAGGGGATTTGAGTAAGTTCAATACGGGAGGGAGACAGCCGAGCGAAGCGAGGCTGGCAGTCCTGGCGAATGAAGACCCAACCACCCCCTGCAATTGGAAAAAAAATCCCCTACAATAGTTCCAACGGCATTTGATAATTGTATAGCTTACAAAAGTTTAAATCGATTATAACTCAGCTGTATGAATGCATTGCACCAAACCGATTATTTGGTATTTCTATTTTATTTTATTCTGGTTGCTGGATATGGTATTTGGGTATACCGAAGAAAGAAAGCAAAAGAAGCCAATTCCAAAGATTATTTTTTAGCAGAAGGCTCATTAACCTGGTGGGCCATTGGGGCATCGTTAATTGCTTC
The DNA here is from genome assembly GCF_051860225.1 of Sediminibacterium sp. Classification (GTDB taxonomy): domain Bacteria; phylum Bacteroidota; class Bacteroidia; order Chitinophagales; family Chitinophagaceae; genus Sediminibacterium. The sequence continues at coordinate 392,117 of NZ_JBHYEI010000001.1, read as the reverse complement.
AAATATTTCTACAGAGCAATTCATAGGCATGAGTGGAAGTGGATTTAAAATGGGATTAGCCATTGCCAGTTATGAGTGGATGGCAGCCGTAACATTAATTGTAGTGGCTATTTTTTTCATGCCGGTTTATTTGAAAAATAAAATATTCACCATGCCTCAATTTTTGCAGGTACGATATAACGATACCGTAGCAATGATTATGGCTGTGTTTTGGTTATTGTTATATGTATTTGTGAATCTTACTTCTATTTTATTCTTAGGGGCATTGGCTATCAGTAGTATCTCAGGAATATCATTTACAATATGTATGTTGGCACTAGGCTTTTTTGCTGTGCTCATTACATTGGGTGGAATGAAAGTAATTGGATACACCGATGTAATACAAGTATTCTTTTTAATCTTGGGAGGATTGGCAGCCACTTATATTGCATTGAATTTAGTGGCAGAACAAAATGGCACTAGTGGTTTGCTAAATGGATTTAAAGTATTAACAGAGAAAGCAGACGATCATTTTCATATGATTTTGAAGCCTGATAATCCAAGCTTTACTGATTTGCCAGGGCTTACGGTTTTAATTGGCGGTTTATGGATTGCTAATTTAAATTATTGGGGATGCAACCAATACATTACACAACGGGCACTAGGAGCAGATTTAAAAACGGCACGGAATGGATTATTATTTGCAGGGTTCTTAAAATTAATCATGCCTATTATTGTAGTGCTACCAGGAATTGCAGCTTATGTAATGCACCAACAAGGCTATTTTCAAACAGAGTTATTACAAGATGGAGAAGTAAACCCCGACCGCGCTTATCCGGTATTATTAAATTTATTACCAGTGGGATTAAAAGGCTTGTCTTTCGCAGCACTTACTGCAGCGGTAGTAGCATCCTTGGCAGGAAAAGCCAATAGTATCGCTACTATTTTCACATTAGATATTTACAAAAAGAAAATCAATACGGAAGCAGGAGAACAAAAAATGGTGAATATTGGAAGAATGGCCATTGTTGCTGCAATGGTATTGGCCATGGTAGTTGCTCCGTTTATGGGCATTGATAAAAAAGGAGGGTTTCAATATATTCAAGAATACACAGGCTTTGTTTCGCCAGGCGTATTTGCCATGTTCTTCCTTGGATTCTTTTGGAAGAAAACAAGCTCTAACGCTGCATTATTTGCAACCATTGGTGGATTTGTACTCTCTATTATTTTCAAGTTCATGCCAAATTATGTAGACCTATCTTGGTTGGCATCTTCTGGATATGCTGTTGCCAATTCAGCCGGCGTATTTGAAATTCCATTCTTAGATAGAATGGGAATCGTATTCTTAATATGCTTGGTAGGCATGTATTTTATCAGTATTAACGATATAAGAAAAGGAGTTCAAACCAATGGTTTAGAAGTAGACCGCAGCATGTTTAAATTGCATCCAGCTTTTGTGGTGGGCGTAATAATTTTATTTGGAATTATTGCAGCGTTATATACCATACTTTGGTAAATAGACTCCTACTTACCAAATGCAGCGATATTGGTACTAAATATTTTAACAGCAATAGCAATCAGGATTACACCAAAGAATTTTCTTACGGCCAGTAATCCTGATTCGCCTAGTGCACGTTCAATTACTTTGAGTAATCTTAAAGTAATATAAACAACTACCAGATTAATTAGAATACCAAACAAGATATACATTTCATCAAAGTTCGCTTTTAAAGACATGATAGTGGTAAGAGTACCAGACCCAGCAATAATGGGAAATGCAATAGGAACAACACTTCCGCTCTTAGCATTGTTGTCGCCTTTGAAAATTTCATGACCCAATACCATTTCAAGTCCAAGTAAAAATATAACGATTGATCCTCCAACCGCAAAAGACCGAATATCTAATCCAAGAATTTTTAAGAAAGGCTTACCTGCAAATAAAAATAAAATCATCAAGGCGCCGGAAATCATTGTAACCTGAAGAGAACGAATACCTCCACCCATTTTTTCTTTTAAAGAAATCAGTAAGGGGATAGACCCTACAATATCAATTACCGCAAAAAGGGTAAATGTAACTGTCAGCAGTTGATCTATTTGAAAATCCATGAGTTTGTTTTTTTTAAAGGTACTATTTTGCTAAAGAGTGGGTCGATGCCATTCTTTACCCTGTCTAGAATGATTATATAATAATTCGTGGGTCATACTATCTTCTACCACATTAATTTTTACCACACAGCCATAGTGTAAAGTGAATGCATCAAAAGATTCTTTTAATGGGGTAGATGTAATATGCGAAAGAATACTTCTTAATACACCCCCATGCGCTACAATTACTGCAGACTCTTGTTTTTCAACAATCTCATTAAAGCGATTCACCACTCGATTATGTAAATCAACATAACTCTCTCCTTGTGGAACACGAACATTTACAAAATCATCCATCCAAGGTTGTATCTCCTCTTTTGGAATATCATTCCAAGGAAGTAATTCCCATTGGCCACAATTGAGTTCCATTAAATCATCATGAACATCAATATCTAATCCTTCAAATAAAGCATCCGCTAACTTTTTGCAGCGCTGCAAAGGACTACTGTATACTTTTATTCCTTCAGCAGGCAAATGTGGTTTTATGGCTTCCACTTCTTCTAAAAAAGTTTCGGTAATATCTAAATCGGCCTGTCCGTAGCAGATTCCTTTTTCTACTTTAGGGGTGGTATGTCTGATTAAATAAATTTCCATAACAGTAAACATCCTAAATAAAATGCAATTTCACAAACTTGTTGAGTGGCACCCAAACAATCCCCTGTATAACCGCCAATCCATTTCTTAAAATACTTGGCAGCAAATAACTGAGTGATAAAAGAAGGTATTTGAATGCTTACTATAAAAAGTAATAAGGTTAGTATGAAATTCAAACTGAAGGAGATTGGAATTTGTTGTTGTAAGCGAAGTGGTAATTGACAGTAAAGCAAACAAAATAACACAGCAATACTTAACAAGGAGCCAAATAAAAGAATAGCCATTTCTTTCATTGTTAACACTCGATCTGCGAGTGGTTTAGATTTGCTTGAATCAATATCTTGCACATAAGGGAGTTGTTGCATAATATTAGTAGCCCAAAATCGACTATTTGCATGAGCCGTAATTAAAACAGTAGCAACCAGTTCAATAGAAAAAAATTGCATTAATTCTAACAGCAATAAAAATTTTAAAGACAGTATCAAGATTAACCCAACCACCCCATAAGTGCCTAGGCGACTGTCTTTCATAATGGTTAGTATTTTCTCATTCGTCCATCCACCACCAAAAGCATCACAACAATCTGCAAAACCGTCTTCATGAAAAGAACCGGTCAATAAAATTGTTGCAATCATTGAAAATAAAATGGCAAGTGCGGGAGAAAAAATCATATCGGCCAATACCAATGTAATGGCACCAATTATTCCAACCAACAAACCTACCCAAGTAAAAAACCTAGCAGATGCTTGTAAATGGCTTTGCTTAAATGGCAGATTACCCACTGGTATGCGAGTAAAAAACATTAATGCAGTTTTAAATAATAGCCACTGGTATTTCATGAAATCGTTTGCATGAAGGTAATTATTCTGATGCAGTACTAACCCCTGCTTGTTCAAAAGAAGCCATTTGGTTTAAAATGGCTACAGCAGATTCAATCAATGGGATGGCTAATGCCGCACCAGTTCCTTCGCCCAATCTAAGACCTAAATTTAGTAATGGTTTTGCTTTTAAATGCTGTAACATCTTTGCATGCCCTTGTTCATTACTACTATGGGCAAAAATACAATTGTTAATAATTGTTGAATCAATTTGCACTGCAACTAATAAAGCGGCAGTTGCAATGAATCCATCTACTACAATTACCATTCTTTGCGTTGCCGCTGCTAAGAAAGCACCCACCATCATCGCTATTTCAAATCCACCTACTGCGCTTAATAGTGCGAATGGTTTATTGCCTAGGGAATGAAGTTGATGAATAGTAGCTACTTTTTCAAGTGTATCAATCTTAGTCATTAATTGCACATCATTCGCTCCTGTGCCACGGCCCACACACTCTTGAATTGGATTGCCTGTAATGCTGTGCATAATTAGTGCGGCAGATGAAGTGTTCCCGATTCCCATTTCGCCAAAACCAATACAGTTACATCCACCTTCAGCAACCTTAATAACCAGCTCTTTTCCCTTTTGAATGCAGCTATTTATTTGTTCTGAGGTCATTGCTGGTTCATTCAAATAATTAGCAGTGCCCATGCCTTGTTTAGCATGAATAAAGTTGGGGTGAACTAAATGACTCATATCAGCATTTACTCCTGCATCAACCACTATCAATTGCAATTGATGCATTTGAGTAAATACATTAATGGCTGCTCCTCCATTTAAAAAGTTTAAAACCATTTGCGCAGTAACGGATTGTGGATAGGGGTTTACCAAGCCAGTTTGGGCTATGCCATGATCAGCTGCAAAAACCAAAATAGAAGGTCTTGATATAAACGGATCTAAAGTTTGTTGAATTAGTCCTACTTGTAATGCAATATCTTCCAACAAACCTAAAGAACCGAGGGGTTTGGTTTTACTATTTATTTTGTTTTGCAGCTGATCTTGTAACATAATTAATGATTATAAATGGAAACTAATACCCGTATTGATTAGAAAAGGAATACTATTAAATCCTCTTAAGTCGAAGAATTTTTTACCAGTGATATTTTGCGCATCAATAAATATTTTTATTTGGTCGTTAAAACGATATTCTGCATAAGCGCCTAAAATAAAATATTCGGGTAGCAACACATCGGCTCTTCTAAATCCGCCAATATCTGATCTGCTACCAACATATCTTCCAGTAATAGAAATGGTAGCTTTTTCATGAGAATAATTTAAGCTCATATTACTTTGAAAACCAGGTCTTCTTAACCCATATATATATCCTGTGTCTTTAAAGTTGACACGACTCTGGGTAGAATCAATCATGCTGAGATAACTAAAATTCATATTCATTTGCAAACGATTGCTCAATCGAATATTGGTTTCATATTCAACTCCAAAAGCAGTTTGCTTAATGAAATTATAATACTTGTTACGAACATAATCGTAGTCTATTCCATTATTGGTGTTTCTGTAAAATGCCACCAATCTACTCGTAAAGCCTGTGTAATTATGCGAAAACCCTACTTCTACAGTGGTACTAGTTTCAGCTTTTAAATCTTTTCTCCCACTAAACGAATCAAATAATTGAAACAAGGAAGGTGTTTTAAATGCAGTAGCTATACTACCAAACACACGCAGTTGTTTGGTAACAGCACAGGAAGGATTAAAAGTGAATGTGCTGCTATTTCCGTATATGGAGTGTTTGTTCAGTCTAAATCCTGCGTCAGCAAAAAAGCCTTTTTGGTTGTTGAACTGCAATGAACTGTATACAGAAGATTGATGAATGCCTGTGTCTTTGAAGCCAGATCTGAATGGTCCAAAACTACTCACTGACTCAAACTGATTATTCATGCTAGCAAAACGATATTCTACTCCTTGTAATAGTGACCAAGATTGATTTAATTTAATAGAAGCATATAACTCTGCAAATTGTGTTTTACCAAAATATTTGTTACGTTGATAGAAACTAAAAACCGCTTTATCTAAACTATCTCTTTCGTAAGCTCTGTTAGTTTGACTAAACTGATAGTTGGCCGTCAATTGAATTCTGCTGGTTTTATACACCAATCCAAAACCCGTATTTAATAAATTGTTCTTTAAATTAAAGTGTTTATCATCACTAAATACGCCTGCATCAATACCGGCACGGTATTTACTGTACATGCCAAATCCTTTTAATACCAATTGGTTATTTACTGCATATTGTACGGCAGCACTAGTGCTATTTCCCTTATATTCATCTGAATCATAATTTCTATTTCCAACGGTATCAGTAGCAGTGCTAAATCCATTAGTTCGAATACCAGCATTGCGAAGTGTATAAGTAAGTTTTTTATACTTACCATATAATTGCAAATTATTTCTAAAACTGTTTAAGTTTCCAGCGGTAAGCGTGGCTTTTATGTTGATGGGTTTGTTCACATTCTGCTTGACTGTAATAATATTAATTACACCAGCAACTGCATCACTTCCATACACAGTACTTTGTGCTCCTCTACAAACTTCGATTCTTTCTACATCATTAATCGAAAAAAGATTCAGGTCAAATTCATTACCAATTTGAGAAGGATCGTAGACAGGAATACCATCCATTAAAATAAGGGTTCTACCACTATTAGCCCCCCGCATAAATACGGTTTGGTTGGTGCCTGCATTATTGAGGGCTCCATTGATGGTAATACCAACTGTTTCATTCAATACTTGTCCTAATGATTTACCCGAACTTTTAGATAATTCAGCTTGTCCAATTACGGTAATCACTTTACCAGTAGTACTTTGTTTTTGTTCCTGCTTATTGGCAGTTACCACTACTTCGTCTAGCACACTGGTGCGTAAACTGTCTTTTTGCGCTAACAGGCCAGAACCTGAAAGCAGGGTTAGGAGGAGCGTTAATTTTTTGCTCATTGTCCAATTCATTTAAAGGTCAACAATGAGCTTCCAGGAAAATAAAAAAACGGCGAAAAATAAATTACTGCTGCAGCAGCACTTTAGATTCCATGCTTTTCACCCGAAAGCCGTGAATACTTGTTTGCTATTGGCAGGTCTTCTGGCTTCCCGCCCTTTGAATGTCCTTCCCATCTCTTATTATCGAGACAGTGGTTGTAGTGATTCAAAAGTTTGCCTTGCGGCGCGGGTTACAGCTACGGGGATAGCGCCGGAGTTACACCGACTTCCCTTTTAATCATCTGACTGAGGCAGATGAACCAGTAACGCAGCAAATGTATATATTTATCCTTATGAAAGGGAATCAGCAATTAAATGTTTTTAGTTTCACCATGATTGTGGTGGGCTTGGTAATAGGGATGGGGATTTTCAGATCGGCTGCAACCAGCGCCCAGCATGCCATTGAGCCTTCTGTATATTTTGCAGCTTGGTTAATTGGCGGTTTTGTAGCCCTCTGTGGTGCATTAACATATGCGGAAATCGGGAGCAGGTTTCCGGTAACTGGGGGATACTATAAAGTGTTTTCTTATGCCTATCATCCCAGTATTGCATTTGCCATCAACTGTATTATTTTAATTAGTAATGCTGCTAGTTTAAGTGTGGTAGCTATTATTGGTAGTGGATATATTGCCAAGTTATTTCCGGGCACTCCTTGGACCGATGTAGACAAAGCTTTATTGAGTGCTGGGGCTATTATTTTATTTTATATCATCAATTTAAGAGGACTAAAAATGAGTTCTCGCGCACAGAATATTTTAATGGTGATTAAAATCAGTATGATTCTGGTGTTAATTGCAGCATTATTTTTCCCTTATGAATCTGGTGCAACAGTTACAGCGGTTGCAGATACTGCTACAGCTTCAATCCCTCCTACCCCTCAAATGAGTTGGATTCAAAGTTTGGGGTATAGTTTAATTGCAGTGTCTTTTACCTACGGTGGTTATCAACAGACGATTAATTTTGGAAGCGAAGTAAAGAATCCTGCACGCAATATTCCTAAAGGAATATTTTTTGGAATTGCCATCATTATAGGGCTGTATTTGCTGGTTAATTTTAGCTATTATCAAATTGTAGGTTTTGAACAAATGAAGGGAGAAAAGGAAATAGCTTATGTTGTAATAGACAAAGTATTTGGTCCGAAGGGTGCTGCTGTTTTTTCTTTTTTCTTGTTTTTTGGAGTTTTGGCCTATGTAAATGCATTATTAATGAGTAATCCAAGGGTGATGTATGCAATGAGTGATGAAGGCACTATCCCTAAAATTTTCTCGAAACAAAATGAAAAGAATGGCGTATTGGTGGTTTCTTTAACTGTTTTTACAATTACTTGCTTGGTTATATTGTTTTTTGCTCAAACTTTTGATGCCATTTTGAATTTCACCATTTTTCTAGATTGCTTTGGTATGGTTGCTTCTAGTGCAACTATTTTTAAACTCAGGAAACAAACTAAGCATTTAGATGGCACGGGAATTTATAAAATGAAGCTATTCCCAGTACTTCCACTAATATTTATGGCTACTTACTGTTTTGTTGGAATCAGCATAGCTATTCAAACCCCTAACACCGCTTTGATAGGAACTGCTGTCTTGGCTGCATTCATGGTCATTTATTATGTAAGTCAACAATTTAAAAAGGGTGCTTAAAAGGGTCAACTGCCTTTCATACTAATTTTAACACAAAACCATCCCTTTCCTTTCCGTCTGTCTAAATTCTGTGAAAGCCTCGCCGAATAACTTATTTTTGTTCTATGAGGAATTTACTATTACTATTGGTTGGTTGTTTTACGTTCACTGGGCAAATAGTTGCTCAGGGTTCAACAGACAAATGGAACCTTCAGCGTTGTGTTGAGTATGCTGCAAAAAACAATATCTCGGTTAAGCAAGCTGATGTGCAAGCAAGGTTAGCTGCATTAGAAGTTGAGCGGACTAAATTGTCTCAATATCCTTCGGCAAGTGCCAATACCAATTTGGGTACTCAGTTTGGTAGATCTATTGATCCTACCACCAACTTGTTTACCACTACACAGTTGCTATTTCAACAAATTAACCTGAATGTGAATGCAACTGTATTTAATTGGGGTGCATTAAAAGCCGATAGGCAAATTGCAGGGTTCAATGCACAAGCTGCTTTAGCTGATATTGAAAGAATTACCAACGATGTGTCGTTGAGCATTGCTACTTTCTTTTTGCAAGTAGTAGCTGCAAAGCAACAAATTGCTATTGCTGAAGTACAAGTGGGCCAAACTCAATCTCAGTTAGGTTTTACCCGCAAGCGGGTGGAAGCAGGAGCACTTCCTGAATTAAGTGCCGCTGAAATTGAGGCACAGCTTGCAAGAGATAGCACTTCATTGGTTAGCGCTAAAGCAAGTTTTCAGCAGGCTGTGATTCAATTGAAAGCTGCTATTAATTTAGATATGTCTGTTTCATTTGATGTAGAAATACCTGCAGTAGATAATATTCCATTGCAACCACTGGGCGAATTAGATCCAGCATTTTTATATCAACTGGCATTGAATAATCAACCCGCACAAAAAGTCGGCGATTTAAGAATCAAATCGGCAGAAGCTTCTATTAAAAGAGCTCGATCTGCATTTTATCCTACAATTGCTGCTTTTGGGGGAATGGGTTCAAACTTTGCCAATGCTGCAACAACTATAACTGGCGCAAATGTGATTGGCACTAGACCTACTAGCAACTTTGTAACGGTAAATAACCAAAACTATCAAGTTTTCCAACCAGATATTCAACTGACTTCTTCAAAAAGAAATTTCTTTCAAATGTGGAATGGTTGGGGTGGTCAGTTAGAACAGAACTTCAGACAGAACTTTGGCTTCAACGTTCAAATACCCATTTTTAATGCGGGTTCAGCTAAATTAGGGTATGAGCGTTCTAAATTAAATTTGAGAACGGCGCAAATTTCTAGGCAGCAAGCAGATCTTACATTACAACAAAATATTTATCAAGCACATACCAACGCAATGGCTGCTATACAACGGTTTCATGCGAGTGATAAATCGGTGGAAGCTTCTCAAAAAGCATATGATTATGCGCGGAAACGTTTTGAAGCAGGCTTATCAAATACATTAGATTTAATTACCAATCAGAACAATTTATTGAGGGCCAAATTGGATAGATTAAACAATCAGTTTGATTATATTTTTAGGATTAAACTGTTAGAATTTTACAAGGGTCAAGGCATTAAATTATAAAAAACATAACATGAGTAAGAAGTTAATTTGGATTATTGTTGGCCTAGTAGTAGTTATAGGTCTTATCATAGGCCTTAAGAAAGCAGGAATTATTGGTAAAGAGGAAGGAATAAAAGTTACGGTAGAAGCTGTTCAACGAAGAACTATTATTGAAACAGTAAATGCCAGCGGTAAAGTGTATCCTGAAATAGAAGTAAAAATCAGCCCCGATGTAAGTGGTGAAATTGTTGAATTAACAGTAAATGAGGGTGATACAGTGAGAAGGGGTCAGGTCTTAGCAAGAATTTATGCTGATATCTTAAATTCTCAAAGAGATCAGGTTGCAGCTGGGGTGAGTCAGCAACAAGCCCAAGTTTCTAATACGACTGCTCAATCGGCTGCAATCAAGGCAACCTTAGATCAAGCAGAAACACAGTACAATCGTCAGAAAAAATTGTTAGAGGAAAAAGTAATTAGCCGTCTAGAATTTGAACAAGCAGAACAAGCGTTTAAAAGTGCAAAAGCCAATTATAATGCAGCAATGGAAGGAATCAAAAGTGCCAAAGCGGGAGTTCAAAGTGTTCAAGCACAATTAAACAGAGCTAATAAAGATATTGGTAGAACATTGATTACCTCTCCAATGGATGGCGTAATTAGTTTATTGGCTATTAAAAAAGGAGAGCGCGTTGCTGGTAATAGCTTTAATGTTGGTACCGAAATGATGCGTGTAGCTGATATGCGTAGTTTTGAAGTTAGGGTTGATGTGGGTGAAAATGATATACCAAAAGTTAAATTAGGTGATACAGCCATTGTAGAAGTAGATGCATATACTAGTCGAAAGTTTAAGGGGATTGTTTATAAAATTGCTAATCCAAGTACTGGAAATTCTTTAGCAGCAAACGCCACAGCAGAAGTGACCAACTATAAAGTACATATACGTTTATTACAAGAAAGTTATCAAGATTTGGTTATTCCAGGTAGATCATTCCCTTTCCGTCCTGGTATGACAGCAAGTGCTGATATTCAAACAAAAAGCAAATACAATGTCTTGTCTGTTCCTTTAAATGCGGTTACAACAAGAGATAGCAAAGAAGATGATAAAGAGAAGAAAGAGGAAAAGAAATCAGAGGCTAAAGTTGCTCAAGTAGAAAAAGAGTCTCAAAAATCAGTTAGTGCTGATGATACAATTGAGGAAGTAGTATTTCTTTTGCAAACAGATAATAAAGTCAAGAAAGTAAAAGTTAAAACCGCCATCCAAGATTTAAACAATATTGAAATTACGGAAGGCGTAAAAGAAGGGGATAAAGTAATTACAGGGCCATATTCCATTGTAAGTAAAATGCTAAAAAATGGCAATCTAGTTACAGTAGTAGAAAAGGACAAACTCTTTGAAGAAAAGAAAAAGGACTAATCTGAACTAATAAGTATCAAATGGACGGCAAAGACCGTCCATTTGTTTTTATGTATGTTTGCTGAATTATTAGCGATAAAACAGCCATATGCAGTTTGGAATTATTGGAGGTGGTAGCTGGGCAACGGCATTAGCAAAAATATTAACCGATAGCGGCAACACCATTCATTGGTTTATTAGAAATGAGGAAAGCATCCACTATTTTAAGAAAAGAAAGCATAATCCTCATTATTTAAGCACTGCTTATTTTAATCCTGCACAGTTACAATTAAATGCTGATATCAATGCAGTGATTGATGCATCAGATGTTATAGTGATTGCTGTTCCATCGGCTTATGTAGAAGATGCTTTGGAGCTAGTTCCAGCTGAGAAATGGGTGAATAAAAAAGTTGTTTCTGCAGTTAAAGGGATTACCCCCACGAAAAATCAATTATTGCATGAGTATTTGGCTGAAACCGTTCAGTTTCCACTAAAAGATTATTTTACTTTATTAGGACCCTGTCATGCTGAAGAAGTAGCGGCCGAAAAGTTATCATACCTCACTTTTTCTGGCAACAATGAAACGGAAACGGCGGCCATAGCGACTTTCTTTAAAACAGATTATATTAATACTGTTGTAAACACAGATGTTGTAGGGGTACAATATGCCGCCGTCATGAAAAATATTTATGCTCTTGGTGCAGGGATTGCCCATGGACTTGAGTACGGCGACAACTTTTTAAGTGTCTATATCGCCAATTGTGCTAATGAAATGAGTGCCTTCTTACAAAAAATTACAACTACGGGCTGTTCGGCTAAAAACTATACGGCATCAGTTTATCTTGGCGATTTATTAGTGACTTGCTATTCTTTATTCAGCAGAAATAGAACTTTTGGGAATATGTTGGGTAAGGGCTACTCCGTTAAAGCGGCCCAACTAGAGTTAAATATGCTCCCCGAAGGGTATTTTGCTAGTAAGTGCATTTTTAAGACCAATACCCAAATTCAGGCCCAAATGCCTATTGCCAATGCTATCCATGCAATTTTATGGGAACAATTGACTGCTGAAGAAGGGTTTAAACAAATTGAAAGTTTTTTAACATAATTCTTAAACAAAATGGCATGATATATGTAATTATTCTATAAATCAATTTAAGTGCCAGAAACAATTATCAGAAAAGTAAGGGAACAAAGAAACTACACCCAAGAATTTGTAGCCAAACAAATGGGGATATCGCAAAATGCGTATAGTAAAATTGAAAATGGCTACACTCAATTAACAGTAAGACATATAAAAGATCTGTCGAAGATTCTTGAAGTATCTCTGCTCGAATTATTGAGGGATGATTTTGAAATACATAAGCCTAATAATATACATACAGAAAGTATTACTAAGGAAAATCTAATCATGTCTATTAATCATATTTCTGAAAAATTGAATGTAAAACACCCTCAGAAGCATGATTTTTATCCAGTAATAATGAGTTTGCTGAGAACAATCGATACCACCATTGATAATATTCATTAATGAATAGAGGGCTCGTCTCTAAATAAGTTTGCAGCAATCCCATCAGCCATGAATTTCCCAGATGGAGAAAGGAAAAGTCGCTCCTGTTGGAGGCTTATTAACCCCTCTTTAATATAATGGGAAGCATCTGCGATAATCGTATCAAAAATGGATTTGCCTGCAATTTCATTTATTTTACTTGCCTGAATACCTTCTATGGTTCTTAAGGAAGTCATGATGTACTCATTAATTTGTTGCGTTAATGTAAGGGTCTCCGTTTCAAAGGGTATAATTCCTTTGGCTAATGATTGAATATACAAGGCATTATTGTTAATATTCCATTGCCTACTCAATCCATTAAAAGAATGAGCGGAAGGGCCTATACCCAAATAGTGTTTTCCTGACCAATAGTTTGAATTATGTTTACTTCTTTTCCCTGGCAAAGAAAAGTTAGATATCTCATATTGTTCAAAACCTACACCAGCAGTCTTTTCTTGTAAAATCTGAAAATGATTAGCCTGATGTCCTGCATCTATATCTGGAGTTCTATAGTTGATGATATAATGAGCAAGCGCCGTTCTGGGCTCAACAGTTAAAGCATAACAGGAGAGATGCGGAACATTACTGTTCAATGCATAATCTATATTATTAGACCAATCTGTATCAGATAAACCAGGTATCCCATATATTAAATCAATGGAAATATTCGTAATTCCAACTTGTTGAGCTAACGAGACACAATTCATTGCTTGATCAGCATTATGTGCCCTTCCCATCCACAATAAATCTTTGTCTCTGAAAGATTGAACACCAATACTCAATCGATTAATACCTAATTTAATCCAGCTAGTAAGTTGTATTTCATTTATATCATCAGGATTAGCTTCTAGTGTAATTTCTGCTTCAGGTAAAACAGTAAAAAGAGAACGAACTTTATTAAATAGGTACTCTAATTGCGAATGGTTTAACAAAGAAGGTGTTCCACCACCAAAATAAATGGTTTCAATTGGGTCCGATAAATAATTGCTTTGTAAACTCATTTCTATACCGATAGAATCAATCACTTGATTAATCAATTGATGGTTGGTAGAAAAATGAAAGTTGCAATAGGTACAAGCTTTTCTACAAAAAGGGATATGTATATAAATTCCGGCCATTAGCAATTTAAAAATTAAAATTAGCATTGTTCTGCTAACCTGAACGTTTAATCATTCTCAATCAATAATTTTGTATCAATGCGTACTCGTATTTTACTCATTTTATTTTTTTCTATTGGTTGGATTTTGGTTTCTGCAAAGCAGGATAGTAGCTTTTTGCCATCACATCCTTATCTGCCAATTCAGAAGCAAGCTATTTATATGGTGGTAGACTATCATCATAAAGAGTCAAAAGACGCACTTTTTTATACACTAGTTGTATTAGTTTTTTTGCTAGGCTTTATTAAAACAGCTTTTCCAAAGTATTTTCAAAATTTGTTTAAACTTTTTTTCCAAACTTCATTAAGACAAAAGCAAACAAAAGAACAGTTGGCGCAAGATAGCTTTGCGTCATTGTTAATCAACCTGCTTTTTTTATTAACTGCAGGATTATATATCACCCAGCTTATTCAATATTATAATTGGTCTTCCCTTAATTTTTGGCTATTGTATGCCTATGTTACCATCATTTTAACGATGATTTATTTGGGTAAATATCTATTTATCTCTTTTGCTGGTTGGGTATTCAATAATAGTAGTTCAGCTTCTTCTTACCTGTTTTTAGTTGCAGTTGTCAATAGAATTATGGGTGTTGTATTGCTACCCTTAACCATTTTAATGGCTTTTGCGTCTGTAGAATTGGGAGCTATAGTAGCAACTATTTCATTCGGTGTTGTAACATTGTTATTTATTTATCGCTATATAGTGTCGTTTGGCTTGCTAAGATCTGATCTTCAACTAAATCCTTTTCATTTTTTCCTTTACCTTTGCGCCGTGGAAATTTTACCAATGGCCTTGATATACAAGCTTTTGGTAGAAAATATGGGCTGATATTTTACATTTGCAAAATACAAGAGCAAGCAATGAGCAAAAACGAATCTAAGCAAGCAGTGAGTTCAAAGGCAGCCAGAAAGATTCTTATTTCGCAACCAAAACCAGAGAGCGAAAGATCTCCGTACTTTGATTTAGAAAGAAAGCACAATGTTGAATTGGTGTTTCACCCTTTCATTGTGTTAGAAGGAATTCCTGCAAGAGATTTTAGAAAGCAGAAGATTGACATTCAACAGTACTCTGCTATTATTTTTACTAGCCGAAATGCCATCGATCATTTCTTTAGAATGAGTGAAGAAATGAAGCTAAGTATTGCACAAGACACAAAATATTTTTGCATAACAGAAGCAGTGGCGCTTTACTTGCAAAAGTTTATTTTGTATCGTAAAAGAAAAGTGTTTTATGGCGCTGATGGCACCAATAAAAGCATGCTTGACGTAATTAATAAGCACAAGGAAGCTGAGAAGTTTTTATATGTATGCAGTGAGAATCAGCAGGATAATGAAATTTGTAGCTGGTTAAAAAACAACAACTGTGATTTTCAGCTTGCCTACATGTATAGAAGTATCAGTAACGATATCAAGCCAGTTTTACAAAAGAATGATTACGAAATGATCTGCTTTTTTACCCCAAGTGGCGTAAAAAGCTTATTAGATAATTTCCCCAATTTTAAGCAAAATGGAACAGTCATCACCGCATTTGGAAGTAATACTTCAAAAGCAGTCATTGACGCTGGATTTAAATTAGAAATTCAAGTGCCTAGTCCTCAAAGACCGAGCATGGTAGCTGCACTTGATTTGTTCTTAGCTAGTTCACTTCCATCAAAGCAAGAAGCAAAAGCTGAAAAAGCAGTGCCTAAAACTGAAGGAAAATCACCATCAAAAACAGCTGTAAAAGCTCCCCGTAAAACTGCCGCAAAAGCGATTAAATAAAGATTAAAGAAAACCCCTCCATTGAGGGGTTTTCTTTGAAACGCAGGCAACATTTCTCCTTTTTTTTCGTTCTTAATAATCTTTAGCAATTATGTAACAACTTTATAAGTAATTTGCTATCGACAGGCCCTTTGAAAACCATTTTGAAAACTAATTTTTTGTTATTGATTGTAAATTTTACTTAAAAACCAATAAGACGAGGCACTTTTATGAGTACCAAGTCATTTGAAACATATATTTGCTCCTGTCAAAATCAATTGTGGTCATGAAAAGACATTTTTATTTGGTTATAACGGCGTTTTGTGCGTTAACGGTCACTTCTTGTAACTTTTTTAAGGGTAAAGGAGGAAAGGGATTGCCGAACGACGGTCAATTGCATGGGGTAGCACCTACTGCTAAGCAGAATATGAATCCTCCAAGGAACATGGTCTATATTCAACCTGGAACATTTCATATGGGACCTAGCGACGAAGACATCAGCTATCAATACACCACACGTAACAGACAAGTTTCGATTCCTGGTTTTTGGATGGATGCAACTGAAATTACCAATGATCAATACCGTCAATTCGTAAATTGGGTTAGAGACTCTCTTTCATTCAAAATTTTATTCGGACAAGGAATAAACAAAGACGATGATACAATGGCTGTTGATTGGGCTAAGGTCAAAACGATTACTTGGGATAGAAAAACGGTTGAACAATTAAATGAACTAAATCTTGCGCCGGACAACCGTTTATATGGCAAGCCAGAAATAGACCCTGACAAATTGATTTATCGAATAGAATATTTTGATTTAGCAGAAGCTGCAAAAAGGGAGAATGCAGGTCAGCCTCGTAAGAACTTTATTGTAAAGCGTAATCAAAAAGTTTATCCAGATACACTTGTATGGATGAGGGATTTCTCTTATTCTTATAATGAGCCAATGACAAGAAGGTATTTTTCTCATCCTTCATTTGGCAATTATCCTGTGGTAGGTGTAACTTGGAAACAAGCCGTTGCATTTGCAAGCTGGAGAACCCATTATCAAAATTCCTATTTAGGAAGAAAGAATTTGGCATTTGATGGAGATTATCGTTTGCCTTCAGAGGCTGAGTGGGAATATGCTGCACGTGGTGGGAGAACCAATTCAATGTTCCCTTGGGGTAACTATTATACTCGCAATAAAAAAGGCTGTTTGTTAGCTAATTTTAAACCAGGCAGAGGCAATTATGCTGAAGATGGAGGATTTTACACTGTTAAGGCAGATGCTTATTGGCCCAATGATTATGGATTGTATAATATGAGTGGAAACGTTGCAGAGTGGACAGGTTCTTATTTTTATGAAGGATCATATAATTTCCTTTCTGATATGAGCCCCGATGTTCGATATGACGCAAAAGACTCTGACCGTCCACGCGAAAAAAGAAAAGTAATCAGAGGTGGTTCATGGAAAGATACTCAATACCAAATTCAAGTAAGTACTCGTAACTATGAATACCAAGACACAGCTAAATCATATATTGGTTTCAGATGTGTGATTGATTTGGCTCCTAAAATGAAAAAGTAAAAAATAAACTACAAAAAATACAATTATGGCTTCAGGTGTTTCTCCTACAGTTAATCGCGCGGTAAACGTTGTTGTGTCTCTTGGTGCAGCAGTGGTGATCTTTGGTGCAATGGCAAAAATACTTCACCTTTCTTGGGCTGATTGGGCATTAAAGATTGGGTTAACAACAGAGGCTTTGATATTTATTATATATGCCATTTTACCTCCACCAGATATGGGAGCACCCACCGTTGTTGCAGATGCTGGAAATCCGGCATTAAAAAGCATGGAGAAAATGCTAGCTGAAGCAGATATTACTCCAGCTAACTTAGGAAAGTTAAGTGAAGGCTTTAAGAAGTTAGGAAGCACTGTAGAAAAAATGGGAGAAATAAGTGATGTAGTTAAATCAACTGGCGATTTTTCTGCTAATTCAAAAGCAGCAGCAACTGCATTAGGTTCTGTAGCTACTGCTGTGAATGGCGCTGTTCATTCACTTTCTAGTTTTGAAGCAGCAGCTGAAAGTAATAAGCAGTTTCATATCCAAGTACAAGGGCTTACTAAAAATCTTTCTTCTTTAAATACGATTTACGAATTAGAATTACAAGAGAGTAATAATCACCTTAAGGCATTGAATCAGTTTTATGGCAAATTATCTGCGGCTTCAGAAGCTATGAATAGTACTGCTGACGACGCTAATAGAGCTAAAGAACAAATTGCAGCATTAGCAAATAACCTGAGTAAGTTAAATCAGGTATATGGTAATATGTTAACTGCAATGCAGGGAAGATAATCAACCCTTTTAACTGAATTGATCACCTTATTTAGATAAATAAAAGACCTTATGTCATTACCCAAGGAACCGCGGCAGAAAATGATTAACATGATGTATCTCGTGTTAACAGCTTTGCTTGCATTGAACGTTTCTTCCGAAATATTGAATGCTTTTAAAACCGTAGACAAAAGCCTTATTACGGCTACTTCTGTTGCGGAAAAAAAGAATTCAGAAATATTTAAATCGTTCCAGAAAAAAATTGAAGATCCAACTACAAGAGAAAAAGCAGAAATCTGGTTGCCCAAAGCACAAAAAGCTAAAGCACTATCAGATGAAGTATACAACTATATTGAAGCACTAAAGGCAGAATTAAAAAGAGAAGCTGGTCTTAAAATGGTGGAAGGCAAAGAAGATTTTAAAGAAGACGATTTAGATGCTGCTACCCGTTTATTTGTTTCCGCACCTCCATCTGGAAAAGGAAAGGGTAAAGAATTATTCGATAAAATGAAAAATTTTAAAGAACAATTGTTGGCAATTGATCCTGAAATGGCTGCTGCTATCGGTGCCAACTTACCATTAAGTTTACCAGAAGTAAAGAGTGAAAAAGACAAAGAAGAATGGGCTTACACTTTTTTTCATATGACGCCAACTGTAGCTGGAATCACCATCTTAAGTAAGTTTCAAAATGACATTAAAAATAGTGAATCCCAAGCAGTAGAATATTGTCACAAAGAGATTGGTGAAGTAGAATTGGTATACGACCAATTCCAAGCTATTGCCAATGCCAATGCCAGCTATGTAATGCCTGGTGAAGAAATTATTATAAATGCTGGGGTGGGAGCTTTTAATAGTGCTTCTCAACCAAAAGTATCAGTAGATGGTGCTTCTGCAACACCTACTCCTGATGGTTCTTTCGAATACAAATTTAGACCAACAGGCAGTGGTTCTAAAAATGTGACCATTTCATTTGTAAAACCAGATGGCACAACTGCTTCTGTAACTAAAGAAATTAAATATACGGTAGGTGTTCCTTCAGGATTAGTTGTATCTACCGATAAAACTCGTGTGTTTTATCAGGGCTTAGACAATCCTTTAAGTGTTACAGGTGGAAGTGGGGATGAAAAAGTAAATGTATCTGTTGACGGTGCAGGGATTAGTTATCGTAAGGCTGGGCCTGGGCAATATATTGTTACAGCTTCTGCTTTAGGAACTGCTACTGTAAATGCAACAGATGGTAAGAATACCCAAAAAATAATTATCCCTGTTAAGAGAGTTCCTAATCCATTGGCAACAGTGGGGGGTAAATCTGGTGGGCCTATTGCAGCGAATGCATTTAGGGTTCAGCGTGGGGTAGCTGCTGAATTAAAAGATTTCGTTTTTGAAGGGGTGAAATATGAAGTGGTATCTTTCACACTGATTTGCACGGGTCGTGGCTTTGAAGAAAGCGGCTTTGGTATTGCTGAAGTAGCTGGTGCCTATTTTAATGCAGAAGCAAAAGCTTTATTAGCTAAATGTCAGCCAGGTTCAACCGTAGTAATTGACGAAATTAAAGTTACCGGTCCGGGTGGAACCAGACTGTTAGATCAAAATATTTCATTTACTCTACAATAATTGTGCGTATGAAAAAGGTATATACAGGATTTTTAATGGCTACAACCATGTTTGTAGCAGTGGGTGTAAGCGCGCAGTCTAAATACAAAAAGCCTGCAGCTCCTGCTGCTAAGCCTTCAACTGCAGCGGCCAAACCGGCAGCTAAAAAGACTACTTCTAAGTATGCTGCTGCCAAAGCAAAAATCAATGTAGATGCATCCGCATCAGATACAAGCGTAAATCCAGCAACACCAGCAGTAAGCGGTACATCAAGGTATAGAACGAATAATAATACTGCATCAGCATCTGGTACAACTACAACAAATCCTTCTGCTCCAGTTACTTATAGTTATGATACAACTGTTCAAGGAGGTTTTGGTGCAAAGCCTGAAGTTTCGCTTCGGAATAACTATGCAATGGTTAGAACACAGGTACGCGATCGTAAGCCTTTAGAATATGAAGATTTGCGCGAAGACGATGCGGTGTTCAGTCATTTTATTTGGAGAGAAATTGACGCAAGAGAGAAAATGAACCAATCATTTATGTATCCTTCTCAGGATGATAATGGAGATCAGCGCTTTTTTTCCTTGTTGTTAAGCGCGATTAAAAATGATAGTGTTACCGCATTTTCAGCAGACAATGATCGTTTTACTAAGCCATTAACAACCGATTTCGTAATGAATATGGTAGCCGGTGCTAACGATACCGTTGATGTGGTTGATCCAGCAACAGGTGCGGTTGAAAAAGTAATCACTAAAAAGCCAAAGTTTAGTCCAGATTCGGTTTATACCTTCCGCATTAAAGAGCAGATTGTATTCGATAAAGAAAGTAGTAGAATGTTTACACGCATTTTGGGTATTGCGCCTATAGCAAAACAAGTAGTTGCAGGCAAGTCTTTACCAAGGGTATTATTCTGGGTTTATTATCCTGATATAAGGGCATCACTTACAAAATTTGATGTGTATAATCCTAAAAATATTGCAGCAAGAATGACTTGGGAGGAATTATTCGAAAGTCGTTTCTTTAGTAGCTATATCATTAAGAGTACTATTAATAATCCAGGGGATAAATCATTAAGTGCATTTATTAAAGATCCTTTGTTCCGATTGCTCGAAGGAGAAAATATTAAAGCCAAAATAATGAATTATGAGCAAGACCTTTGGGCTTATTAAACTTATATAATATTATTTATGCATAAAAATGGGGCCAATGGCCCCATTTTTTATATAGATCTGACAAATTTTGTTTTATTAAAATGCTGGAATTTGGTTATAAATTCCACAATTCTACTGAACCACATATTTTAATCAAATTTCAATAAAGTTTTTTTTATATTTTATGCAGGAAAATGTATTTTCACAACGGTTTTTCATAGGATATTGGATTTTAAAACGGGGCTGGATTTCTATCCTGGCCCCTTTTTTATTTCTGATTCCTAAAATGGTTAGTTAAAATGGCGGCCCTGTTAATACCTACAACCTCAGCTAATGCCTGTTCAGACTGTTGTTTAATATTTTTTACGGATTTGAAATTGCGTAGTAACTCATCTATAGTTGCTTTTCCAATTCCTGCAATTTGTTCCAATTCATTCTTAAATGTTCCTTTAGAACGTTGGTTTCTATGAAAAGTTATTCCAAAACGGTGTACCTCATCTCTTATTCTCCTGACTAATTTTAACGCATCACTATTCCAAGGGAGTTTAATAGATTCTGCATCTCCAGGGAAAAAAATCTCTTCTTCATTTTTAGCCAGCCCTACAACGGTAGTAACCCCAATCAAATCTAAATCTCTGAAAGCATCCATTGCAGATCCTAATTGACCTTTACCGCCGTCTATTATGACTAATTGAGGGAAGGCAAGGGACTCCTCTTTTACACGTTTATATCGCCTGTAAACCACTTCTTTCATTGTAGCAAAATCGTTAATGCCTTCAACCGTTTTTACATTGAATCTTCTATAATCATTTTTAGAAGGTATGCCGTTTTTAAAACAAACCATCGCACTTACCGGATATGCACCCTGAAAATTGGAGTTGTCAAAACACTCAATATGAATAGGAGCTTCATTTAATTGCAAGTAACGCTGTAATTCATATAAGACCTTTTTTTGTTCTGCCTCTGTTTTGCCCTCTAATTGCAACAGTTTTTTCTTTCTTAGTTCCTCCTTAAAATAGGCAACATTTTTTAGAGATAGATCTAATAGTTTTCTTTTGTCGCCTGCTTTGGGAATAGTAATAAGGACTGTAGGGTCTGGATAATCAATAGGAAAAGGAACAATGATTTCCTTAGCCATGCTATTAAATGTACTTCTTAGTTCTCCCATGACTAAAACCAATAATTCTTCTTCTGTTTCTTCTAATTTGGTTTCTACAGGTATTGAGTGTGTTTGAACAATGGTTCCATTTTGAACCATTAAATAGTTTACAAAGGCTTTATTATCGTCTTTGGCTATGCTAAATACATCAATATTATTTAAATGCTTACTAACAATTACTGAGGAAGATTGGTAATTTTCTAAATGCTCAATCTTTTTTCGAACTATTTCAGCTTTTTCAAACGCTAGGTCTGTAGCGTTTTGTTGCATTTCTTCTTTAAATTGTGCAATTACCGAACCAAGATTTCCTTTTAGGATATTTCGCATTTGCTGAATTCCATTTTGATAATCTTCAATAGATTGTAACCCTTCACAAGGTCCTTTACAATTACCTAAATGATATTCTAAACAAACTTTAAATTTTCCAGATTGGATATTCTCTTTGCTTAAATTGAGTTTACAACTTCTAAGTGGAATGTATTGTTTTACAAACTCTATAAGTTCTCTCACTTTGCCTGCTGAAGTGAAGGGTCCAATGTATTCTGATCCATCGTTTAATTTTCTACGGGTTAGAAATATACGAGGAAAGGGTTCACGTTTAACAACAATATAGGGGTAGGTTTTATCGTCTTTTAGCTCAATATTATACTTTGGCTTATATTCTTTTATAAGGGCATTTTCTAACAAAAATGCATCTTGTTCTGAGTCTACAATGGTGAATTCTATTCTATGAATCCGTTTTACTAACTCATGCGTTTTATACCCAACATAAGTTTTGCTAAAATAGGAGCTAACTCTTTTGCGTAAACTTTTTGCTTTGCCCACATATAACAACTCATTTTCTTTATTATAGTATTTATAAATACCTGGTTGTAAAGGAATCGTATGTGCAATTTGTTGAAAAGCTTCCTGGGTCATTACTGGTCTTGGTTTTTCCAACTAATAGAACTACTAGAATTTTTATAAAATTGATTACTTACTTTAACAGAACGACCAAACATGAATTGTTTGTTTGATGTCCAACTAAATTGTTCTGTCACAGCAGTATCTCCAATTTGTTTTGATAATCTAATAAACAATCTTTTTGGTAAATTAGTTTGTTCATTTAATAGTAAGTCAATGCTTTTAATAGCTGCAGTTTTGCTGCTATAATTGATGGTAAAGCTTTCCGTTCCTAAGTCTTGAAATACCGTTTCATTAAATAATTCCTTATTCTCCATAAACCATTTGGCCTGTGCTAAAATCATTGAGGCAGCAGTTAAGAATTCATCTTTGCTGATAATACGATTAACTGTATCTAGGCCATTGAATTTCCTTTCTATAATGGTGAAATTGCGCAAGTCTACATACTTCATTTCATCTTCAATAAAACGCGCAATATTATAATACTTAGCAGTGTCTCCAACGGTACTATTATTTGCAGAGACATTATAGGAAGACTTTGGATTCTTACAAGCAATTATTACCAAAATAAAAATAATACTAACGCTAAAAGAAATTTTCATTTAGCAAAACTATCTAAAAAACCCTCAATTAGCGTTGTTTGGTAAATGCTAAGCGCACCCCATAGTCCATAAGGTATTCTTTAATTGGGTACCGGTTAGTATAGGTGGGTAAATGTTGGTACCTGATTTGTGGGCCCAACTGCCAAAGATTAGATCCAGATTTAAAGTTAATATGAATCCCCGCACTTGTATTTACATTCCATCTGCGAACAAAACCATTGCCATCAGCGTAATTCTTGAAATCAGTAGAAAGCAAAAAGACATTTGAGTTAAAAGAATAAGTTGGTTGTACACTCGCTTCGGCACTAATTCCAAAATTGTTTCCTTTTATTATATCCCATTGAACTCCTAAAGGAACAGCAATTTGGTAACTTTTGTTACTTAGTTGTTCTTGTTTGTACCCGCCAGAATTATTAAAACTAGTTGCCATGTTAAAATTCTCAATACCGCCATTATTTAATAAGGAAACAGTTGCCACTCCTCCATTGGTTCTAAAGGTTTCTATATGATACTGACGAATATTTACTTGCACACCAGTCTTAAATTTTAAACGACTATTAATATTATATAAAGCAGCTAAGCCAACTTCTAACCCCATAGCTGGTCTGTGACGCACAACATCATTAACACCGGCCGTATAACTTAGGGCTAGCGGAACATTTTGTGCAGCAGTAATAGAATTAGGTTGAACGATTTCTTTAATTTGATCATCCGAAAGGCTTCGATAGCTGGTTGAAGGTGTAATGTAAAATTGAATGCCTATTCTTTTAGATGGGATAGTTAAATGAATTCTCTTTTGAATTAGCTGATCATTTTTTTCATCTTGTAAGTTTATACTCAAAGCTGTTTCCTCAGTAGACTTTGCTAATGACCATTTTTTATTTACTAATTCATTTCGCTTGATTGTTATGGTTTCAGGAGAAGATTGTTTAAGTAGCAAATTAACAGAAAGTTTATTGGTTTCTTGTTCACCCATCGCTACAACCGAATTATCTTGAGAGGTTGGTTTAATGGTAGCAGCAGGAGTTGTATTCTTAACCAATAAAGTACTTGTCATCTGCCAAGGAGCAGTGTCGGCTAACGGAATAGTCGCAATTGGTTCCCTTAATTGTGTAATGGTTTGTTCTGTAATTTGATTCGGCTCTATGGCTTGATAAAATGCTTCTTTTGGTGCAGGAGCATGCATTCTGGTTTCAACAGAACTTGTGTTTATTTGCGCTACCACTTTATTGCTAACAAAACGAAATCTGTCTGCAGATGGCGCAATCAGTAAGGTAGATACAGTTAAGCTAACAATGACTAATAAAGAAATAACAGTAAGGGCTGGCCAAGCAGGATAACCATGCAAGTTGTTGCGAATGTTTTTCCAAACACCGTCTGCAGGATACATGCGATGATCCTGTAGCTCTTCTTGCAAGAATCGCTCAAATTCGTTGTCTTGGTTGTACCTCCGATCCATATACTAATTGCTACTTCTTAAAGGCAGCTGCCCAAGAGAATCGCTCTCTTGGTTGTTCTATTATTCGTTTCTTAATTAAAATTGCTTCTAACATCGCTTTAGCTCTCGTGTATTGACTTCTACTTGTGCTCTCCTCAATGTCTAACATGTCGCCAATCTCTTTATGACTATACCCTTCCATTGCATATAAATTTAAAACAGTTCTGTAGCCAATTGGTAAGAGCCTAATACACTCAATGATTTGTCTAGCCTGCATTACAGAGGGTACAGTTTCTTCTTTAACTTCTAAATAATCGGCCTGATCTAAATCGATGCTATTGCTGAATTTTTTATTTTTCTTTAAAAAATTAATACAAGTATGAACAATTATTCTTCTAATCCATCCTTCAAAAGCACCCTTGTTTTGAAATGTATGAATTTGTGTAAATATTTTAATAAAACCTTCTTGCAACATGTCCTCTGCGTCTTCTCTGCTATTGCTGAATCTATAACAAACGCTCAGCATTTTAGGACTGTACCGATTGTACAGTTCCCTTTGTGCAGAGGGATCATTATTTAAACAGCCTACCAGAATGGTTTGCTCGGTCATTTAGGGATTTTTATTACCCTAAATATAAGACAATTTTAATGTTAAAAAGCTGCATAAAAGCGTTACTTAGTGTCATTTCTTTACCAATTCTATTTATGGAAAGTCCATTTAGCCCCCCGCCGCTTACTGGTTTAGCCCCTTATACGGGTAGTTTTACACAAATAGAATTACAACATTTGCTAAAAAGGACTTTATTTGGTGTAAGTAAGGATGACCTTAATTATTTTGGGGGGAAAACACTAGCTGATGTGCTTGAGGAGCTTTTGAATCCAGTAAACACTAATCCACCACCACCATTAAAGGAATATACAACTTCTACCACAGCAACTTCACCCGACACTAGTATTTTACAAGGGACTACTTGGGTGGGAGATGTAAACAATGATGGAACAGTCCAAAGCCAACGAAGAGGATCGTTCAAGAAATGGTGGATGGGTAGAATGATCAATCAAGATAGATCTATACTAGAAAAGATGACCCTGTTTTGGCATAATCATTTTGCAACTGAAATGAATGATGTAAGTAATGCACAATATATTTATAAGCATCATCAATTATTAAGAACACAGGCTTTAGGAAATTTTAAGGCCCTTACCAGAGCGGTCACTGTTAATCCAGCAATGCTGGTATATTTAAATGGTCAACTAAATTCAAGAACAGCTCCAGATGAAAACTATGCACGTGAGATTCAAGAATTATTTTGTTGTGGAAAAGGTCCTGATTCCTTGTTTACAGAAGCAGATGTAAAAGCAGCTGCAAGAGTATTAACAGGCTGGAGAAATAATTCAAACACTTTTACTTCATTTTTTGATCCCAATAGGCATGATACTAATCCAAAAATATTTTCTTCTTTTTATAACAATACAGTAATAGCTGGAAGAACGGGTGCTACTGCAGGCGATATTGAACTGGATGAATTTATTAATATGATTTTTAATGTACAAGAAGTAGCGAAATATATTTGTAGAAGATTGTATCGCTGG
This sequence comes from Sediminibacterium sp., assembly GCF_051860225.1. Taxonomy (GTDB): domain Bacteria; phylum Bacteroidota; class Bacteroidia; order Chitinophagales; family Chitinophagaceae; genus Sediminibacterium. Next base: position 365,753 of record NZ_JBHYEI010000001.1, on the reverse strand, counting down.
TTTGTATATTATGATATTGACGCTTCGGTGGAAACTAATATCATCACTCCATTAGCGAATTTATTCCGTACCAGTAATTATGAAGTTAAACCGGTTCTGCGTGCACTTTTGCAAAGTGAACATTTTTTTGATACACTTTCTAGAGCTTGTCAAATAAAAAGTCCAGTTGATTTAGTAGTAGGATTTTGCAGAGAAACAAATCTAAAATTTCCTCCGAGTGCAGATTACATTACTAATTATGGACATTGGAATTATTTGGTTAATTGGGTGAGTAATATGCAACAAAATATAGGAGATCCACCCGATGTAAGTGGGTGGAAAGCATATTATCAAGAACCGCAGTTTTATCAAATTTGGATTAATAGCGATACATTACCAAAGCGCAACCAATTTACAGATACCATGGTAATTAATGGGTATAGCTTTAATGGGAACCGTATACAAGTTGATGGAGTAAGCCTTATACGAACATTCACTAATCCAGCAGATCCAAATATTTTGTTGAATGAATTGATTGCTCATTTGTTTCGAATTGATTTATCAGAAACATCAAAAGCTCAAATTAAAAGAGATATTTTATTGAGTGGACAAACCAGCGATCATTATTGGACTGATGCTTGGAATCTATTCATCAGTAATCCCACCAATACCGCTAATGCTACTACTGTGCGTAATAAAGTTCGCGACCTAATAAAATATTTAATGAACCTGGCCGAATACCAACTTGCCTAAAACCAATTTTATGAAAAGGAGAGACTTTTTAAAAAATACTTTGCCAGCTGGTATTCTTTTACACTCATTGGTCAGTGGATTTTCTTTTAAAGTATTTGGTGCTTCCTCTGTATTTGCTGCAGCCCTTCAAATGCAAGCGGAACAGAACGATCATATATTAGTCATCATACAATTAAATGGAGGCAATGATGGATTGAATATGGTAGTGCCTATTGAGAACTTTGCCAACTACGCCAACGCACGCTCAAATATTTTTATACCAGAAAATAAGGTATTAAAATTAACGGGTGTAGATAAAGCAGGATTGCATCCAGCCATGACTGGATTACAAAGTTTATATAACGAAGGAAAACTCAATATCATACAATCAGTAGGCTATCCACAACCTAGCTTCTCCCATTTTAGAGCAACGGATATTTGGATGAGTGCGAGCGATAGTAATAATGTTGTGAACAGTGGATGGGCAGGCCGGTACTTAGACTATCAGTATCCCAATTTTCCAACTGGTTATCCCAATGCAAACATGAAAGACCCTTTGGCCATACAAATAGGATCGGCTACATCACTCACTATGCAAGGCCCCTCTGTAAGTATGGCGATGAGTATCAGTAATCCTAATAACTTTTATAACTTAATTAATGGGGTGCAGGATCCAGCACCAGCAACTCCTGCAGGGAAGGAACTTACTTATATTCGACAGGTTACTCAACAAACACAACAATATGCATCAGTGATAAAAGATGCTGCTGCCAAAGTGCCCACACAGGTTTCTTATCCTAGTAATAATACATTGGCCGATCAGTTAAAAATTGTTGCCAGATTAATTAAAGGAGGATTGAAAACTAGGGTATATATGGTTAGTATTGGAGGTTTTGATACGCATGCATCACAAGTGAATGCTAGTGATACAACTACCGGAACACATGCTACTTTATTAGGAAGGGTAAGCGATGCAATCAAAGCATTTCAAAATGATTTAGCATTTTTAGGAGTGGATGATAAAGTGGTGGGTATGACATTCTCCGAGTTTGGAAGACGTGTGAAGAGTAATGCAAGTAGTGGCACCGATCACGGCGCAGCCGCCCCTGTATTTGTTTTTGGGAAACAAGTGATTGGAGGGGTTACTGGCAATACCCCTAATTTTGGTGCGAATGTAGGAGTGGGAGACAATGTACCATTTCAATACGATTTCAGGTCGGTGTATTCAACTTTGTTAAGCAATTGGTTATGCGTAGACGACGCCGATTTACAACAAATCATGCTCAAGAATTATCAGAACTTACCATTGGTGAGTGGAACAGTATGCAAACGTCCACAGCCATTGTCGACAGAGCAGTTAATTAGTAACTATCCCAATCCATTTACGTCGAGTACAGTTATTACATTTAAAACTGCAGGTGGACATACAATGATACAAATCATTGACACTTCTGGAAGAGTATTGGCGGTATTAACGGATAAAGAATATCCAGCAGGTACTTATACTGTTAGCTTTAATAGTGGCTTTTTACCAACAGGTGTTTATTATGCACGCTTTCAAAATATGGCAGTACAGCAAGTGCGGCCTATGCTAAAAGTCAGGTAAAATCCACTCCTAAAAATATTTTTGCAACAATGATGTAAAAAATCAAATGCCTTCCTATATTTGCAACATAGTAGCAAAAATAGATGCATATGAAATCAATTGTGTTGACAATGTTTTGTTTAGGTTGGATTACGGCCACCGCTTTAGCTAATGGTTCATTAAAAGGTAAAGTGACCGACGCCCAAACGGGCAAGCCATTGGCGGGAGCATCCATTTATTTGCATGAGTTAAAAACGGGTACCATCACAGGAGCTGATGGGAGTTATCAGACAGCCCAAATTCCTTCAGGAAAATATTTGGTAGAAGTTAGTTTTATGGGCTATGCTGCATTCTTAAAAACAATTGACATTACTCAAGCACAAGTTTTAGACATTGCATTAAAGCAATCGGTAGTAGAGCATGAAGCAGTCACTGTTACAGGTGTTGCATCTGCAGTAAGAATTTCACAAAATCCACAAGCCATTTCAGTTATTAGAAAAACAGATTTGATGCGTGGAAGTTCAACCAATATTATTGATGCGTTGAGCAAATTGGTTCCAGGAGTGAGTGCATTGAGCACGGGGCCTGCTATTAGCAAACCCATCATAAGAGGATTAGGATACAATAGAGTCATTACTATAAACGATGGTGTTAGACAAGAAGGACAGCAATGGGGAGATGAGCACGGTATTGAAATTGATGAAGCAAGTGTTCAAAGAGTAGAAGTATTAAAAGGTCCAGCCTCCTTATTATATGGATCAGATGGAATGGGAGGAGTAGTAAATATTATTACGAATGTACCAATAGAACAGGGCCGTATTAGAGCCAATTACAATGTTTCAACCAATAGCAATAATGGATTAATCAGTAATAATTTTAATACAGCAGCTCATTTTAAAAATGGATTCAATTACAATATGTATGGTTCATTTAAAAGTGCAAAAGACTATCAAAATAAATACGATGGAAGGGTATTAGGAAGCAGATTTAATGAACGAAATTTTGGTGGATATATTGGCATCAATAAAAGATGGGGTTACAGTCATTTGATGGTAAGTAATTTTAATCAAAACTTAGGATTAGTAGAAGGAGACAGGGATGATGCAACAGGGAAATTTATTTTGTTTGCAGGTTCTCCACTAGAAAGAATCGCTTCTGATGCAGATTTGAATTCACGCCAATTGCAAACCCCATCACAAGGAATCAATCATTTCAAAATTGCTTTAGACAATAATATTGCATTGGGAACAGGAAGACTTCAATTTAATATTGGCTATCAGCGAAACCAGCGAAAAGAATTTGGAGACCCAGAAGCGCCCACTAGTCCTGAATTGTATTTTGATTTGCGTACTGTCAACTATAATCTCCAATACCATTTTGCCGATATGAACGGATGGAAGACCAGTATTGGTGTGAATGGAATGCAGCAACAAAATCAAAATAAAGCAGATGAAGTATTGATTCCAGAATATAAATTATTTGATGCGGGTTTATTTGTTTACACTCGAAAAACATTCAATGATAAATTGACATTGAGTGGAGGACTTAGAAGCGATTATAGAAAATTAAATAGCGAAGGATTTACTGAAGGAACAGAAGTGAAGTTTAATAGTTTCAGCAAAACCTTTAGCAATATCAGTGGATCAGTTGGATTAAGTTACAACGCATCTGAAGCGGTAACATTGAAAGCCAATTTATCTAGAGGCTATAGAGCGCCTTCAGTTTCTGAGTTAGCCAGCAATGGAACCCATGAAGGAACGAATCGATACGAGCACGGCGATCAAAACTTGAAGAATGAAACTTCTATACAAGCCGATGCAGGTATTGAAGTAAATACCCAACATTTTAGTTTTCAAGTAACCGCTTTTTACAATAGCATCAGCAATTATATTTTCTATTCTAAATTGAATAGTGTGTTTGGTGGAGATTCATTAGTGAATGTAGATGGAGAAGATATTATGGCATTTCAATTTAGACAAAACAATGCAAGACTGTATGGTTTTGAAACCAAGATAGATATACATCCGCATCCATTAGACTGGTTGCACTTGGCTAGCACTTTCTCTTATGTAGCAGGTAGATTCAATACACTTTACGAAGGAAACAATCGCTTACCATTTATTCCACCTGCAAGATGGACTACCGAATTAAGAGGAGACTTTGCAAAAGCAGCAAATGGTGCATTAAGAAATTTTTATGTGAAGCTAGAGTTGGATAATATGTTTACCCAAAACAGGGTATTCACTACTTATAATACTGAAACAGCAACACAAGGGTTCTCTTTACTCAATTTTGGAATTGGTGCAGATATCCAAAGCAAGGGAAGAACATTTGCCACTATTAATTTAGCTGCGAATAATATTACCGATGTTGCCTATCAAAATCATTTGAGCAGATTAAAGTACACAGCAGATAATTTAGTAACCAGACGTTCAGGTGTATTTAATATGGGCCGCAATTTTACCCTCCGCTTGAATATTCCACTAGAGTGGAAATTGAAATAGTTTTTTGTTGGTTTGGTTTTACAAAGAAGAAAACGCACTCCTTGTGAAAGGGGTGCGTTTGTGTTTATTGCTTAAATTTAAACTCTATGGACATAAGCATCAACACTCCTGCACTTTTATTCCCTGCAATTAGCTTAATTATGTTGGCGTATACCAATCGATTTTTAGCATTGGCAACCAGGGTAAGAAGTTTACACAGTGAATACAATAAAACCCAAAATAATGTAGTGGTTCATGCTCAAATTAAAAACCTACGATTTCGGATCAAGCTCATCAAGCAAATGCAGGCATTAGGGGTAATGGCATTTTTAAGCTGCATTATCTGTATGTATTTTATTTACATAGAATGGATGGTCATGAGTCACTGGGTTTTTGCTTTTAGCTTATTAAGTTTTTCTTGTTCTTTAGCCATTTCGCTTTGGGAGATTCAGCTCAGTACTAAAGCCCTTGAATTGGAATTAAGTGATATGGAGGGGTTAGAAGACCCTACTGTTATCGAATACATCAAGAGCAAGTTTGATAAAGACAAAGATTAGTTGTATATTTAACCTTCAAAAAACATGATATTTGAAAGTATTGCTTTCAAATATCATGAAAAATGAAAGTAAATATTTGGCATATGTTCACACGAAAGCAGGTATTTGAGGGGGCTGGTAAAGAAAGCCTTTTCTTATGGGGTGCCCGTCAAACGGGGAAAAGTACCTTATTGAAATCGCTTTTTCCCAATGCTATATGGTTTGATTTACTTAAATCTGACGTTTATAGAAGATATCAAGCAAACCCTTCACAGTTTAGAGAAACCATCTTAGCAAGTGAAACAAGAAATATTGTAATTGTTGATGAAATTCAAAAAATTCCTGAATTACTAGATGAAATACATTGGCTAATAGTCAATCATTCGATTCAGTTTATATTGAGTGGATCTAGTCCTAGAAAAATTATAAGAGCTGGTTCAAATTTATTAGGGGGCAGGGCACTTCGTTACGAACTATATCCATTATTACAATCAGAAATTCCAGAATTCGATTTAATTAAAGCTTTAAACAATGGGTTATTGCCAAGGCATTATTTATCAGATAATCCCAAAAAGTTAATAGATGCTTATATAGGTAATTATTTAAAAGATGAAATTATTGCCGAGGCAAAAATTAGAAATATCAATGCTTTCACACAGTTTTTAGAAGCTGCTGCTTTTTCAAATGGAGAAATGGTTAACTACACTAATATCGCAACTGAATGTGGCGTTAGTCATACGACTGTGAAAGAGTATTTTCAAATTTTAGTAGATACATTGATTGGTCGATTCGTGCCTGCTTTTCAGAAAAAGCCCAAACGAAGAGTTATTGTGGCCCCTAAGTTTTATTATTTTGATATAGGTATAGCAAATAACTTATTGAAACGTGGTAGAATTGTAATGGGCAGTGAGTCATTCGGAAATGCATTTGAGCATTTCATCTACCAAGAGTTGTATGCACACAGCAATTACTCTGATAAAAATTACCCAATTTCATATTGGAGAACTACTTCACAAATTGAAGTTGATTTTATTTTAGGCGACCATGAAGTTGCTGTTGAAGTAAAAGGGACAGATAATGTTCAAACCCGCCATTTAAAAGGACTTAAAGCGTTTGCAGAGGAATACAAAGTTAAAAATTTAATTGTGGTAAGTAATGACCCTCTAGAAAGACAAATAGGTGATATCACAGTAATGCCGTGGAAAATCTTCTTAGAAAAATTATGGGATGGGTCCATTATGTAATTAATCGTCCCCCTCTTTCAACATAATTTCTAGCAATTCAATATTGCTCTTATCTATAAAGTATTCAAAGTAGCGCTTGTCCTCTTGACTTCTTAGATTACAAATAAGGTCGGTATCATCTTCCTGTAAAAAGTTGAACTTTTCATTGATGCTGTTCATTACATCGCTCCTAACCTTTTTTTGAAGACCTATATTTTTGTCTTTAATGCCCAAAGCATAATTGATCTCTGTGATGTTAGTGGTTTCGTTTTGCTTGGATTTGTCTAATAAAAGCCTTAGCAATTGACGTTCTGTTTGATTGAACTTTATTTTTACAGCAGCCCCAATTGGCTTTTGTTGCTGAGCGCTTTCCAATACTTCAGCTCGTTTTTTCTTAGCTTCTCTTTTTCTGGCAGCTGCAGCAGCTAGTATGATAAAAATGGGTGCAATGCCCAATATTGTTCCAGTATTACTTTTCTTCCAAACCTTGAAATCGGATTTCTCAAAACTTGCTGAACGAACTTTTACAGAATCATACTGCTGCGTTTTTCCATTCAGATAATAGATGGTTTGGTTATGATAATAAGCTACGTGGTCATAATTGATTCTTTCTAAGCTTTGCATAAGACTTGGATCATCATTTTCTTTAATAGTATTTTCTTCAAAATTGATTTGATACACTTTATGATTAAAACAAATGAGTTGACCAGAGTCGGTGGGTAATACCCATTTTGTGTTTTGCAATAATTCAAAATAATCGGGATGGGTTTTCCCTAGCTTTTTCCATGTTTTGGTTTTTAAGTCTAAACGGTACACTTTTTTTTCATACTGCTCATCCTCTTTGTTAGTTTTAACTCCTTCATTAATGATCCGCTGATATGGAATATATAAGTGCTGGGTATGAGTATTAAACCAAGCTAATTGACCAAATGTTCCTAATTGATCGGCATACGGCATATGAATTTCTTGGTCAACAGGTTCTGCATCCCACTCAAAGTCTTTGTTATTATATTTTCTAAGCGTTCCGCTGGTTCTCCAATAACCATATCCCCCAATATTATAAATCTCATTACCATGCGTAAATAAAAAGGCTTCAAGATTATAATTATAATTTTCGGTATCGTCTATTCGCTTAAATGTTAAGATGGAGTCGTTGGGATTGTCTAATTGGTACAATAATCCCGATCCATTAAAGTGTAAATAAAGCCTTTGTTGAAGGGTAAAAATTTGAAATGTACGTCTTTTTAAATCCTTGTGTTGCGGATTGATAAATCCAAATTTGGGCGACCTCAAGGGTTGTATAGGATCTTTTTTATTTAGTAAGTCTTTAAAGAAAGGGGAATTTTTTACTGTTAATACGCTATCTAATTCTGCTGCAAAAATGCTTCCAGACATAAATAGTCCTAATAACAAAACAAGTAGTTTTTTCACTTTTCGCAGGATTTGGTCCAAATACACTGCAAAATATAGGAAATAACCTATTTGGTAATCGGTTCCTTTACCTTTTTTACTAGTCGGAGAATCTTAGATGTTTACCTTGTATTAGATTTTGACAAATCAGCCAGCCACTGACGAGTGTCATTTCCGGGGGGGGATTGCACTTTGAAGTGGTTGGTTTTTTCTAATCTTCCAATAACCTACCCCTTCCTCTCCCCAATTTGTTGACGCCACATAGCATAGTATAAACCCTTCTCAGTTAAGAGTTCTGCATGACTACCAGTTTCTACCACTTTGCCTTTTTCTAGCACATAAATTCGATCGGCATGCATGATGGTGCTTAAGCGGTGCGCAATCATAATGGTGATCTGTTCCTTTAATGCCGAAATAGATCGAATGGTATTGGTAATTTCTTCTTCGGTAATACTATCCAAGGCTGAAGTAGCTTCGTCAAAAATTAATAGTTTGGGTTGCCTGATTAAGGCGCGGGCGATCGACAATCGTTGTTTTTCTCCACCACTGAGCTTCAATCCACTTTCGCCGATTAATGAGTCGATGCCTTTATCGGCCTTGGCCAATAAATTATCGCAACTGGCTTTATGCAATGCGGCTTTTATTTCTTCGTCACTGGAATTGGGCGCCACAAACAATAAATTCTCTTTTAAAGTACCTGCAAACAATTGGGTATCCTGTGTTACAAATCCAATTTGGTTACGAAGTTCTTCCATGTCTATTTCATGCCCATGAACTCCATTGTATTCTACTGATCCTTCTTGCGTATGGTATAGTCCCACGAGCAATTTGACTAAGGTACTTTTGCCTGCACCTGATGGGCCTACAAAAGCTATTGTCTCGCCCTTTTTTACTTGGAACGATATGCCATCGAGTGCATGAAAACTGGCCGACTGGTGTTTGAATCGGATGTCTTTAAAGGACAAATCATTAATTGCGCCAATTGCCTTGGGATTTGCAGGTTTGGGTTCTGATGGCTTTTGCATCAGGTTATGAAAATTATTCAAGGATGCTTCTGCTTCGCGATAGCTTAGAATAATATTTCCTATTTCTTGTAATGGTCCAAAAATAAAGAAAGAGTAAAAAGTTAATGTCATTACTTCTCCTGCGGTGAGTTTTCCTTGGAACACTAACCACAACAAAGTGAACATGATGATTTGTCTAAGTAAGTTTACAAATGTGCCTTGTACAAAACTTAAAGAACGAATGCTCTTTACTTTACGTAATTCAAGTCCTAATATTTTGTAAGTATTTTTATTAAGCCTCCCAATTTCTTGTTCGGTTAATCCCAAACTTTTTACCAGTTCAATATTGCGCAAACTCTCTGTGGTTGTGCCTGCTAGGGTGGTGGTTTCTTTTACAATATCTTTTTGGATGGCCTTGATGCGCTTGCTTAAAAAGCTAGTAAGCAAAGAAAGAAATACAATGCCTACTGCATAAATGGGCATGATGCTCCAATGCAATCGGAATGAATAAACCGATATAAATACAATGCCTACTAATATGCTGAAGAGTACATTGATGAAGGCAATAATGAATCGTTCTGTATCGGTTCTTACTTTAGATAGAATCGATAAGGTCTCGCCACTTCGTTGGTCTTCAAATTCTTGATAAGGCAACTGCATCGAATGCTTTAATCCATCCGTAAAAATTTTTGCTCCAAATTTTTGTACAATTACATTGCTAAAATAATCTTGAAATGCTTTGGCAATTCTAGAGATCATGGCTACACTAATCAAGATGCCTAAAAACCCTAGAACGCCCCAAATAAATTCTGATTCGGTACGCGTGCCTGTTGCAACAAATTGTTTTTGCTCATTAAAATAGCCTGTTTGCAATGGGTGCATGCCATATTGGTCTAATAGCTTTCCGAAAAAATAGGGATCGAGCATGCTAAAGCTCTGGTTAATGGCTGCCAATAACAAGGCTAGTCCAATCAGCCATTTATAGGGTTTCAGGTATTGTAACAGTAGTTTCATGGTTAGCGCAAAGTTACCATTTGAGGCCTTATCCACCGCTGTTAATAATAAGATCATCTTGTTTAACGGGTAATAGGGCTTTTAATTGGTAACTTCAGAAAACCCTATTTTATGCGTTGGAGAAAATTCAATGGAGAAAACATCATCTTACCCATCAAAGATGCAGTAGAAGAAGCCATTAAAAGAGAAGCTGCAAATGGCACTAAATTGAAAGTTTGTATTGGTACCGACAGCCAAGTAAAAGGCGAAGACACGGAGTTTGCAACCGTGATTGTTTTTTTGAGAGAACATAGTGGAGGCTTCATGTACATCCACAACGAAAAAACAAAACAGCGGTATCATTTAAAAGAGCGTATGCTAACCGAAGTGGCCAAGAGCATTGAAATTGCCTATGAGCTTTGTCCATTATTTATTGAGCACCATATTGAAATGGAAGTGCATGCAGACATTAATACGAATCCTATGTTTAAAAGCAATGATGCGTTGCGCGAAGCCATGGGTTATATTTTGGGAATGGGATTTGCCTTCAAAGCCAAGCCTGATGCATTTGCGAGCAGTTGTTGTGCTGATAAAGCTGTGAACTAAATGCGACCGTGCACTGTGTTTAATTGCTGCCTAGCAATGCCCTAAGTGAAGCTCCTAATATGGCTTGTTTCTTAGCTTGAAACAATGCTGCTTTCTCATTAGGAAGGCGCATGGTGTATTCTTTTCCCGAAGCCAAGGTTTTTTCAAATCCAGGGTTCCAACGATTAAACTGTTGTATATCGATACTCAGTTCGTTTGCTAGTATTAACGATTGATACCTTCCAGCTATCAAAATTTCAGTTGAGTTAGCCAGCTCTTCTGCGCTAAGTAATGATGTATTCCCGCTTTGTGGGGTATTTTCTTTTTGGTATTTGGTTTCAGCAGCAGTCATAGTTGTCCATCCACCCCCCCCTTCCATTACATAATGTGTTGCAATAAATTTCTTTACATGGTTGCGCGTTTCTTCGGGTAAATGGTATTGCAATTGCCAAAAATCTCTGCTGCCTGTTTTTTTGATGGCTTGTCTAACCCTTCCTGCACCTCCATTGTAGCCAGCTACTACTAAAAGCCAATCGTTAAACTGCGCAAATAATTCACGCATTATTTTAGCAGCAACATGGGTGCTCTTATTGTAATCCATGCGTTCATCGGGGTTGCGCACACTTAATCCAAAACGCTTGGCTTCAAAATCCATGATTTGCCAAGGGCCTGCAGCACCCGCCCAAGAAACCACCCCTGCACCTAAATTACTTTCAATTACACTGAGGTATTTCATCTCTTTAGGTATGCCATATTGTGTCAGTACTCCATCGTATAAATCAAAATAAGGCTTACCCCATAGCTTCATTTTTTCTAACGACTTGGTATGCTTGCGCATGTATTCTTGTACAAAGGAAACCGCTCTGGGATTGAGTTGTGCGGCATAAGGCTTGGATGCATCAAACTTATTTTTGAAGAGTGATTTAAAACCAAACTTATCGGTGGTGCTGTCTTTTTGTGCGGATAATGCTATCGATATTAAACAAAAAATTGCCGCCAAGAAAAGCGCTCGATTTAAAAAACCTAAGCCCGTTTGTTTTATTATAGGTGGATTATAACTGCAGTTTTTCATGATTTAAGCTCCATCAATTGAGCACTCAACTGTAATAGATTCATTTCATCAAAAGAACGCGTCATGAGTTGCAAACCAAAGGGCATTCCATTGGGATGTTTAAACAAGGGAATGGATATAGCGGGGATACCTACTAGGTTGGGGTACACGGTATAAATATCTGCCAAGAACATTTCAATAGGATCGTCCGATTTTTCTCCAATATTGAATGCGGTGGCTGGAACAGTTGGAGAGAGTATGGCATCGTATTCGCTGAAAATAGCGTCGGTGCGTTGTTTCAGCAGTTGACGAACTTGTTGTGCCTTGGTAAAATAAGCATCAAAAAATCCTTCGCTTAACACGAATGTGCCGAGTAATATTCTTCTTTTTACTTCTTCGCCAAATCCTTCTGAGCGAGAAGCTTTATACATTTCGGTTAAATCAATTCCTTCTTTGTTGGTTCTATGTCCAAAGCGCACGCCATCGTATCGAGATAAATTGCTGGATGCTTCTGCAGTGGTTAATACATAATAAGTGGGCACCACATATTCCAATAAATTAAAATCAATGGCTTCAACGGTATGCCCTGCTGCTTGCATGCTTTGTATGAAAGATAATATTTGTGCTTGTATGGCTGGGTCTAAAGAAGGATGATACAATGCTTCTTTAAAATAAGCGAGCTTGTATTTTTTAGGGTTGCCATGCGAGTCGCTTGCAAGATTGGCTATGCCACTTGCAACTGCTTGGCTGTATTGTTCAACAGGAAGTTCTGAAACCGTGCTGTCATATTCATCTGCCCCTGCAATTACTTCCAAAACCAATGCTGCATCTTCAACAGTGTTAGAAAAAATACCTATCTGATCAAAGGAAGACGCATAGGCAATCAATCCATAGCGAGAAATTCTGCCATAGCTTGGTTTGATGCCCACTACGCCACAAAAATCTGCTGGCTGTCTTACCGATCCACCCGTATCGCTGCCCAGGCTAATCATGCAGAGTCCGGCTTGAACGGCAACTGCCGATCCCCCCGAAGAACCTCCTGAAACTTTATTGGTATCGGCTGCATTGCGCACGGGGCCAAATGCAGAATTTTCATTGCTGCTCCCCATGGCAAATTCATCGCAGTTTTGTCGGCCAATAATAATGGCTCCTGCGTCTAATAATTTTTGAGTAGCTGTGGCGTTGTAAACCGATTCAAAATTGCCCAACATTTTTGAGCTGGCAGTTAGGGTATGCCCTTTATGGGCAATCACATCTTTAAGTCCCACTACTACTCCGTGTAATGGACCTGTTAGCACGCCATTGGCTGCTGCTGCATCTAACTGCTTAGCTCTTTCTAGTGCTTCGGTTTCATACACTTCTAAAAATGCATTTAAGTGTGCATTTTCAGCGATGGCCTTAGTATAAAAAAGAACGGCCTCCACACAAGTGGTTTGGCCGTTTTGCAATGCTGTATGAAATGCTTTGATTGTAGTAAAACCAAACATTACGCGGTTGTGCTGTCTTTTTCTTTAATGCCTTCTTCTAATTCTTTCTTCACGTTGTTCTTGGCGTCGTTAAATTCACGGATACCTTTACCAAGACCTCTCATGAACTCAGGAATTTTTCTACCACCAAATAAAACTAGGACTACGATACCAATGATCAGTAATTCCTGAAAACCTAAACTTCCCATAGTGTTTATTTTAATGAAGTAAAGTTAAGATAAATAGCAGGCTCTGCAACTAATTTCTGATAAATAAGTTGAATGTAACATGTATTTAGCTCAATATTTTCCCAAAAGTATTTGATATTAAAAAATATTTACTTTTATTTGGAAATTTTCAAAATGAATGATAAATCCCAATTACAATTCAGTTAAAACATTTTTGTAGTAATTCCTGCTCATAAATGCTCCCCCAACATCATATGCACCTGAATTTTTCGATATAGATGTGTGAATTCGTAACGGTTGATACAAATAATTAATTGGAGTGCGCTTATAGTTTTAGTTGTTACCATTGTATTTGTATCCTGCCGTAAAACTGATATGCTCATTGTCGAAAAACCAATGAAAACAGAATCAGTGGAAAGTAAATTTTTTGCGTTTCATCGAAGTTTGAGAGTAGAAGAAAATGCAATTCTCGAATTTGTAAAGCGCAGAAACAGTAAATCCCATTTTGTAGAAGAGACAGTTAAGCGCATAGGTTACCCATTATGGGATAAAATGTTCAAAGCAACAGGCACCGTAAACGTATCAAGAATTCGTAATTCTAGTTACGTTCAATCAAGTTCCAATCCTTCAAAGGTTATAGAGGATACATATTATATACCATTTGTGAAAGAAGATGAAAATAATGTAAACGCAGTAATGGTTGTTAAAGCTGCAATTTCTGATACAACAATAAACTATATTAGCGATTGGCAGTATAAAAACAAAACTCATGGATCAACATCTGTAGATTCTACTGCGGAAAGACATGCATTGTTTTTTATGATGCTTGATTACAGGACATTTGGACATAAAGAATTTACTATTAAGGATAATAATTTATTTACATCGCCTTCAACTCGAAGTACCAATAATAGAAAGCTAGGAATTTTAGTTAAAAATACAATTTCAATTAACGGAATCCTAGGGTCAGACATAGAGAATTTAGTTTGTCTTGATTTTTACATATGTGGTACTCCTTGGTATTGTGGAAATTCTTGTGATTACCTAAATAATTGTGGATTATGTTACTTACGAGCTACCCCAATTTGTGGCTGGACTCAGGATTTAAACGGTGGGGACTTTACTTGGTTAGGGTTTAATTATGGGGATATAGGAGGCGGATCAGAGGGCGGAGGCTCATCTGGGGGTGGAAATAACAATGGAGGATCAGATCTCCCACCAATTCCATGCGAAGGCCCACCATCACAGGCATCACTTCCTAATTCATTCCAACAAATAAAACAAAATAATGCTTGTGATGGAACAAGTGGTTGGTTACCATTTGTGGTATATAGTTATGATTATCCATTTAATTATCCAGAGCAACCATATGATGCTCCCGATGAGCCAATAATCAATAATGGGGTTAGCCTATCAGATGAAGTAGATCCAGGAAATGGAAGCTTAACCCCACCAGGGAGACTAATTGCTAAATCTCGTCGAACACAGCCAAATATTGAGGATATGCTTCATGGGACAGACGGCAATACTACTGGGATTTTAAATTTATATCCAATAATGCCTAAAGAATGGCATTTTAATCAGATGAAGGATCTTTTTCATGCTTGTACATTTTTTGATTTTCAATTAAAATCTGTTGCAGATGAAATGATTCAAAAATTTAAAGATAGAACAGGAGGTGAATACACCAATCCTTTACTTAATGCTAAAGTAGCTCAAAGCAGTGCCATGATAAACTATATCAAAAAGTTTGGCAAGGAGTTAAATGATAAACTAAGGGAAACTGGTGGTAATTTAAATTCTATTTCAGAGTTAAATTTGACTTATCGACCAAAATTTAATGGCTTATTCAATAAATTTCACGGGTTACAGATTTTGATAAATGATACAGAATCTACAGATATTCATATAGATAAATTCCAAATGGGGGCATCAGGAAGTTGGAGTGCTGAAGTAACAATTACAATATTTGATCACTTTGGGATTGATAAAACTGATGTTTTAAAATATCAGTTTTATCATGGCGGTTTTTCATCTTGGTGGATTTTACAAAGAACTCTTGATTATGTCCCATTTAAAACTGTTATTACCGTTAAGGAAAAGATTTATTCTCAACTTTGAAATTAGCTATGAAAAAAATTCTTTCATCCATTCTCATATTTTTTTTTATCATAAGTTGTACTAATTATGAAAAGAATCCATCATTTAAAAACATAAAAGAGCTAGATTTTTTTAATCATAACGACACATTCATAAATGCGAGTAAACATACGATTAACCAACTGAGATACTATGTTGTAGATGAATCTGTTAAAGAAAGCGACAGAGATTCTTTGATTAAAGAGTATGTTGACTATTTCAAAACAAAGAATTTTGATAGCACATTAAATTTCTACTTTCTTTTCTATAAAGAATCTAAAATTACAAATCTGAGTCACTTAAAAATGAACAGAAAAGATATTGACAGATATTCTCATGAAAATGATCTTATATGGGAATACATTATTGAAAAAGGCGGCAAACACCAATATATTTACAAGTATAAATCAGGCGAAAAAATTTACCCAAAATCAAATGATATTATTATAGTTGAGGATATTAAATAAAAAAAGCGCCCTGATAAATCGGGACGCTTTTCTCTATAATTTAACGTTCTACTAGAAACGTTTTTCTTTAATACGAGCGCTCTTACCGCTTCTTTCACGTAGGTAAAACAACTTCGCACGACGTACTTTACCTTTTTTGTTCAAGATAACTGACTCAATATTTGGAGAAAGGATAGGGAACAAACGCTCAACACCTACACCATCAGAGATTTTACGTACGGTAAATGAAGCAGTAGCTCCTACACCTTGTAGTTTAATAACATCTCCGCGGAAAGACTGGATACGCTCTTTTCCACCTTCTACAATCTTATAGTTAACGGTAATATTATCACCAGCTTTGAAGCTAGGTAATTCTTTCTTAGCGGTTAATTGTTCGTGAACAAACTGTACTGCTGCCTGCATAACATTTATTTTTATCGGACGGCAAAGGTAATGGGAATATTTTAAAAAATGCAAATTTTCCTGAATTTTCTATCGAGCTACATTTACTGCTCGCTTTTCCCTGATTACCGTTACCCTAATTTGACCTGGATAGGTCATTTCTGTTTGTATTTTTTGTGCTATTTCAAAACTGAGTTTATCGCTGTCTACATCGCTTACTTTATCTGCTTCTACAATCACGCGTAACTCACGTCCCGCTTGAATTGCATAGGCTTTTTCTACCCCTTGGTAAGCCAGCGCAAGATTCTCTAAATCCTTGATTCTTTGCAGGTATTGCTGCATAATTTCCCTTCTGGCACCTGGTCTTGCACCACTAATGGCATCGCAAGCCTGAACGATTGGAGAAATCACATAAAGCATTTCCATTTCGTCGTGGTGAGCCCCAATTGCGTTAACTACCGCAGGGTTTTCGCCATATTTCTCGGCTAATTTAGCCCCTAATAATGCGTGGCTCAACTCGGTTTCTTCATCAGGAACTTTCCCTATATCGTGTAATAATCCAGCTCTTTTAGCCAGTTTAGGGTTCATGCCTAACTCGGAAGCCATAATCCCACATAAATTGGCTGTTTCACGGCTATGCATCAGTAAGTTTTGGCCATAAGAAGAACGGAAACGCATTTTACCAACAATTCTAATCAATTCTTTGTGTAAGCCATGGATACCCATTTCTATCACAGTGCGCTCTCCAATTTCCATTACTTGGTCCTCTAGCTGGCGACGGGTTTTTTCTACCACTTCTTCAATACGAGCTGGGTGAATACGTCCATCTGATACCAAACGCTGTAAACTCAAGCGGGCAATTTCTCTTCTAAGTGGATCAAAACTGCTGAGGATAATAGCTTCTGGCGTATCATCTACAATTAAATCAACTCCAGTAGCCGCTTCAATTGCTCGGATATTACGCCCTTCTCTACCAATGATTTGACCCTTGATTTCGTCGGTTTCTAAGTTGAATACGGTTACGGTATTTTCAATAGTGTGCTCTGCAGCAGTTCGTTGAATAGATTGAATCACAATCTTACGCGCTTCTTTATTGGCTTTTTGCTTGGCGTCTTCAATGATATCTTGCTGTAAAGCCAATGCCTGTGTATGTGCTTCTTGCTTTAAGCTTTCAATTAACTGAGCTTTAGCATCTTCTGCAGTTAACCCAGCCACTTTTTCTAAGCGGCGGATATGTTCTTCTTGGTGCTTTTCTAGCTCTGTACGCTTGTTGTTAACCAGTTCTATTTGACGATTCAAGTTTTCCTTAATCGCGTCGTTTTCTTTCACCTGCTTTTCTATGCTGGCTTCTTTCTGGTTAATTGTAATCTCTTTTTGCTTGATGCGGTTCTCTATTTCACCAATTTTACGGTTCCGATCGTTTACTTCACGCTCGTGTTCCGACTTTAGCTGTACAAATCTTTCTTTTGCTTCTAATTGCTTCTCCTTTTTAAGGGTTTCGGCTCTTAGTTCAGCTTCTTTTAAGATCGATTGTGCCTGTAATTCGGCCTCTTCAACTTGTTTTTTAGTGTTTTTTGCAAAAATGACTTTACCCGCTATAATCCCCGCTACAAGGGCTACTACAGCTGATATGATGGAAATAATTATTGGATCCATGTTGTTGGCAAGTGTTTAAAACGTTCACAATTCTATTTAACAGATCAAACCTCATTTTATAATAATAAGTAATTGACTAGTTACGAAGATAACAAGAAGATAGGAGATTTTAGAATAGGAATAGAAATTAAGGTTGATCTTCCAACGCTTTATCAATGGTTTGAGCCATTTCTTTGATTTGTTTAGAAGTTTCGTCTGCCAATAAAGCCAATTTTGCATTGTCTTTTTGTTCGGTCGCAAACCATAGCAAAACCATGGCCAAATAGTCTTGGGTGTCTTTACCTGCGAAATTACTTTTGAATTCTGTTATTTTTTCGTTGATGGTATTAGCGGTTTTGCGCACCATTTCTTCATCTTCTGGCTCTATCTTTAAGCGGTAAGTTCGGTCGGCAACAACAATATTTACAGGTATTAATTCAGACATAAAATTAAGCGTGCAGCAACGCCAGGCATTTATCTATTTCTTTAAGGTAAGTGTCTATTTTCTTTTGCAGTTTAAGTTTTTCTTCCGGATCCCAATTGCCCGTACTCATTCTTGCAGCAACTAATTTTTGTTCCAATACACTTAAAGCAGCGTTATTACTTGCTTGTAATTGCTTCATACTGTTGAGCTCGGTTTCTAATCGCTGGTTCTCTTTTTGAACTTGGCGATAAGCTTTCAATAGGGTTTGCAGTTTTTCTTGCAATTCTATAATATGTTCATTCAGCTGAGACATAGAAGAAAATTAGTTGTTATTTTCTGATTTCAGCATTTATTTCGTTTTCAAAGCACTTGATTAATTTATTCATCATTGCATCAATCTCGTTATCTGTTAGGGTTTTGGTGTCGTCTGAAAAAGTAAAATTGACTGCCATCGATTTTTTATCGGCACCTAGTTTATCGCTTTCGAATACGTCGAACAAATTCATTTGCTGTAGCTTATTTATTTTAAGCCCCTGTACTGCTTTCTCAATTTGTTCGTATCGGGTTTGTTTGCTTACTACCAATGCCAGATCACGTTGAACAGCTGGAAACTTGTTGACTTCTTTATAAACTATTTTTAATTTTTGTACAGCTTTTACCAATTGTGCAAAAGGGAGGTCTAGCATAAATACTGGCTGCTTTAAATCAAATTGGTTCAATTTGTTTTTGCCCACCATTTGTAGGGTCCCCAATAATTGTTTATTGGTAAAAATCGCAATGGTATCAGGGTTTTCGGCCGATTCTTCCATGCTGATATTTTGTAGCCCGCACCATTGTAGTACAGCGGTTGCCAATCCCTTCATGGCATAAATATCAATAGGAGTAGTTTTGTTTCTCCATCCTTGTTCTGTGCTATTACCTGTTGCAAAAATGCAGAAATGTTCTTCTTCTTTAAAACCTTCCCCGTCTACTAAATAGGTTTTCCCAAATTCAAATAATTGCAAATTGGTATTTCTTCTATTTGCATTATAGGCAATGGTTTCAAGCCCACTCTCTAACATAGATGGGCGCATGACGTCTAACTCTGCACTCAAGTTATTCATCATTTTGACCGTTTTAGCCGCGGTGGCTTCGTCAAAATATTTACTATTGGTTATAGAGTTTGTAAGTATTTCTGTGTATCCTTTCCCAACTAAGAACAAAGCTATTTTTTCTCTTAAGTTTTCTTTGATGCCTAGTTTTTCTACCGAAGGGCTGATACTAATCATGGTTGGGATTTCCACGTTATCTAAGCCGTCAATACGTAAAATTTCTTCAACAATATCTGCCGGAATACTGATATCTGGCTTGCTATAAGGCACTTCCACCATTAGCTCATCTAATCCTTCTTTGGCAATCACAAAACCCAATGAAGTTAAAATGCGCTTTACTTTATCTGCGTGGTAATTCTTTCCACTTAATTTTTTAAGGTAATGGTTTTTGATGGTGACCGTTGTCTTTGGTTTTGGACTGGGGTAAACATCAATCAAATCACAAGAAATGGTTCCACCTGCTACCTCTTTAATTAGAAGGGCTGCACGCTTTAATACATTTACGGTGTTTGAAATATCTATTCCTTTTTCAAAACGCGTGGCTGCATCGGTTCTTAAGCCATGACGCATAGAAGTCTTGCGAATAGTAGTAGAATGGAAACATGCACTCTCTAAAAAGATAGCAGTTGTTTCGTTTGTTACACCACTTTTGCTTCCTCCAAAAACACCTGCAATACACATGCTTTCATTGCCATTGCAAATCATTAAATCTTCTGCATGTAAACTTCTTTCTTTCTCGTCTAGGGTCGTAAATTTTGTTTCAGCTGCTACATTTTTTACAATGATTTCGTTTCCGGTGATGGCTTTCAAATCAAATGCATGAAGCGGTTGTCCTGTTTCGTGCAGAATAAAATTGGTGATGTCTACAATATTGTTGATGCTTCTTACCCCAATAGCGGTCAGTTTATTGACCAACCATTCTGGAGAAGGTGCAACGGTAACTCCGGAAATAGTTATTCCCGCATACCTAGGGCAATCATGGGTATTTTCAACGGTTACTTTAATTGGAGTCTCCTGGTTATCAGCCTTGAATCCATTGGCATAAGGCTGTTTAACACGGGTTTCTTTTTGATGATGGGTTAAGTAAGCAGCCACATCACGCGCAACGCCTAAATGACTCATGGCATCCATACGATTAGGCGTAAGCCCAATTTCAAAAATATAATCCGAATAAGGTTTAAAGTATTCTGCTGCAGGTGTACCTGGCGTTAAACTATTTGGCAATACCATAATGCCATCATGGCTGTAACCCAATCCAAGTTCATCTTCTGCGCAAATCATTCCCTGACTTTCCTCACCCCTAATTTTAGCGGCTTTCATGGTCATGGGTTCACCTGATATTGGATAAATGGTTGCACCAATTGTTGCTACGGCTACTTTTTGTCCTACTCCTACATTGGCTGCGCCACAAACCACTTTCAATGGTGCTTCTTTACCTATATTGATAGTGGTCAATTTTAGTTTATCCGCATTAGGGTGCTGCTCACAGGTTAATACCTCTCCAATCACCACGCCCGCTAATCCCCCCTTAATTTTTTCATACTGTGTTAAACTCTCTACTTCTAAACCAATGGAAGTAAGGATTTTAGACAGTTGAGCTGGTTCTATTGCATCCGGTAAATATTCACAAAGCCAATTGTAACTGATAGTCATAGTAAAGCGACGATGGTTTAAAATGCGAATTTAAGGTATTCGGCGTAAGTGGATTATTTCTGCTTTAATATCAATCTAAGAGAACTGTCTTTGGTAAAATAAGCCCATACCCAATTGATAAAAATGATGAGTTTGTTTCTTACGCTTAAAATGAGCATTAGGTGCAAGAACATCCAAACTAACCAAGCAAAATATCCTTTGAAATGGTAAAACGGTAAGTCTACTACGGCTTTATTTCGTCCAATAGTAGCCATGGATCCCAGATCAGTGTATTCAAATTCTTTTTGCGGCTTATTCCTTATTAAGCGTTTTAGGTTTTTCGCTAAATTCTTCGCTTGATTAATGGCTACATTGGCTAGTTGTGGATGTCCCTTCGGATACTTGAGGGTCTCCATTAAAGCAATATCTCCAATGGCATAAATATTTTGCGTGTCCTCTACTAAGTTGTTTCTATTAACCGCTATTCTATTTCCTTGTTTTATTGCAGTTGTGGGTAATCCATCTATTTTGTTACCAATCACCCCGGCTGCCCAAATAACTGTTTTTGATTGTAGGGTATTCCCATTACTTAATTCAAGTGTAAGCCCATCATAATTCTTGACAAATGTTTCTGTAATGAGGTGAACGCCCATTTCTCCTAGGTATTTTCTAGAAGTCTTTTTTGCAAGCTCACTCATGCTATTTAAAGTATCCCTGCTTCCACAATGATTAAATTCAATAATGCTTCTTTATCATTGTCTTCTGCGGAAATAATGTTTTCAAATGTTTGCAGAATATGATTTCGAATTTCAATTGCATCATTAGTTGTTTTTAAAGTAAAACTGTGTTGTCTTATTGTTTCGTTCCCGAAAAAGTTGGTGGTGCATCCAACAGCAAGCACTAAAAAATCGTAATTGAACGATCCTATTGATGTGTCAATAGTGTGTTCTCTTTTGTTTACAGATAATACTTCCGCTAGTCTTATTTGAAGATTCTTTTTATTCTTGAATATATTTCTTAATGGGAAGGAAATGCTTGCTGGCTCTAACTGTGAAGCTGCTACTTGGTAAAATAATGGTTGAAATTGATGGTGATTAATCTTATCAATTAATAAAATATCAAAAAGGGTTTCATCTAAATTTTTAATAAGCTGCACTCCAGCAAAACCACCCCCTATTACAATTATTTTTCTTTTTTGTAGTTAGTTCCAAAATGGGTCGGTTGTATTGTCAATAAATTTTTCTGTAGCATGCAGTTCTTCTATTTTTTGAATATTTTCTGGTGAAGCGATTGCTTGTATTTGATTAAATACTACTCTTTCTTCAAATCGAATATGACTTTCTAAATTGGTCATTATTTCTTTTAATGCTTTTTCAACTTCAGTTGAATCGTTAAATAACGCTGTTAATTTTTTATGATCATCCAATGCTTTAATAATCAAGGGATGGTCTTTACCTAATATGGGAAAAACTAATTTTTCTTCTAGTTCAAAATGTGGTAGTAAATGAGACTTAAAAAACCAGTCTGCATATGCTTTAATTCTTAAGGGGGAAATGCTTTTTGATAAACCTGTTTTTATTTTCCAACAAAGTAATAATCCATGGTGGTGTTCTCGACTAATAGGTATCAAGAATGTTGCTCGTTTTATCGGTTTTACTGCTGCAGTATTTTCAACTAATTTTTCTACAATCTTTGAATTAGATGAATCTGCATATATACCATAGCCATTTAATAAGGTTCCTTTAAGGTTGTGTTTTCTAGAAGAAATGGCAAAAATAATCATCTCGTCTGCAGGGTCTGTATCTCCTTCAAAACGATAGGTTTCTACTATTTCAAATTCTTCAGGTGAAAGCTGAGTCATCGTATTTGTGCAGATTAAACAATCAGCTTCTTCGTGGATATTAAAGTCGTGTGTAAAGCCGCGTTTTGCTAGGTCATTTAATGCTTCACTAACAGTATCGTAATTATAGGGTTGTTTCATTTTGGATATTTTGGACTATTCCCTTTAAAGTTAGGCTAAGTTTTTACCAACTGTATTTATACTTAATTCATTCCGTTCAAACCAACCCTGTTTTTTTAATTTTTCTTTGTTAACCTACTAATGTTAATTTCTTCAAATTATAGAGGAAAACTTTTGTAAATGGGGGATAAGCTTAGTACTTTGTGTGAATTCAAGGGGTTTTGCTGTGGATAAGCTGGGAATTGGCTGTGGAATAAATAGAGCCCAAAAAAATTTCCAGTACCAATTCCATACCATTATATTCGCTCCCCCTTACTAGTTTGTTAACGTTTCGGTAACATAGGTAGGGAACTAAAAACAGGTTTTTTAAAAGTATAAGTACAAAATCCAATGGAGATTACTAGTTTAAATAAAGACAGAAAAAGAAGAAAACCAGCCATAGACTTGAGTACCATGGTATACGGGAAAATACCTCCTCAAGCAAAGGAGTTAGAGGAAGCGATTTTGGGTGCATTGATGTTAGAAAAAAGTGCGTTTGATACCGTCTCTGAAATCATTAAGCCAGAATGTTTTTATGTTGATGCACATCGATATATTTTTCTTGCGATGCAAAGCTTGCAACAAAAATCAATACCAATCGATATTTTAACGGTGGTAGAAGAATTGAAAATGCAAGAAAAATTAGATTTGGTTGGGGGACCTTATTTTGTAACCAAACTAACTAATTCTGTTGTATCTACTGCAAATATTGATGCACACGCTCGTATTGTTTTGCAAAAATTTATTCAACGTGAGTTGATTAAAATTAGCGGTGAAATTATTGGAGATGCTTACGAAGAAGGAACAGATGTTTTTGATTTACTTGATGAGTCTGAAACCAAGATGTTCAATATCACTAATAACTATTTAAAGAAAAACTTTGAAGATATTGGCGGTGTGCTAATTGAAGCGATTACTCGTATTGATGAACTTAGAACTAAGACAGATGAAATTTCTGGGGTGCCTAGCGGTTTTAGTATGTTAGATAAAGTGACTTATGGATGGCAGCCAACCGATTTAATTATTTTAGCAGCTCGTCCTTCTGTGGGTAAAACTGCTTTTGCCTTGAACCTTGCTCGTAATGCAGCGTTACATCCTACTAAACCTGTTGGAGTAGGTTTCTTCTCGCTTGAAATGAGTGCAGCACAGTTGGTGCAGCGTATTTTGAGTGCAGAGAGTGAAATCAAAATGGAAAAAATTAGTCGTGGTAAATTAGAAGACCATGAATATCAACAACTGCATAGTAAAGGGATAAAGAAATTAGAAAATGCCCCTTTGTTTATTGATGATACAGCTGCACTGAATATTTTTGAGTTTCGCGCCAAAGCTAGGAGAATGGTGAACAAACATCATGTAGGAATCATCATCATAGACTATTTGCAATTAATGAGCGGAAGCAATGATAAGG
The DNA here is from genome assembly GCF_051860225.1 of Sediminibacterium sp. GTDB lineage: Bacteria > Bacteroidota > Bacteroidia > Chitinophagales > Chitinophagaceae > Sediminibacterium. Next base: position 341,342 of record NZ_JBHYEI010000001.1, on the reverse strand, counting down.
GAGGAAACCGTGAACAAGAGATCAGCAATATTTCTCGAAATTTAAAATCGTTGGCTAAAGAGTTAAAAGTTCCCATCATTGCATTAAGCCAGTTAAGCCGTGCGGTAGAAACCCGTAAGGAAAGTAAAATGCCACAATTGAGTGACCTTCGTGAATCGGGTGCTATTGAACAAGATGCTGATATGGTTATGTTTATTTATCGTCCTGAGTATTACGAGGTAAATAATAATGAAATGGGAGAAAGTATTAGTGGTGAAACTCATATTAGAATAGCTAAACACAGGAATGGCTCTTTAGAAACCATTAAGTTGCGTGCTAAATTGGAGATTCAAAAATTTGAGGACATGGATGTTGATCCAGGCCCTAGTAATTGGAAATCTATGGGTACTTCTTCTATGTCACAAGGAAATGGGGAAACAGCCTTCTTTATTCAAAAGGGCAGTAAGATGAATAATTCAGCTGATTTTGATGAAGGAATAGACAATGATCAACCTTTCTAGTTTTAAATAAATTTATTACCCTATTGCATGAAGAAATATAGCTTGCTGTTTTTCGTGTTGCTTATTTTAATTAAGCCAGTTGTTGCTCAAAATGCAGAAGAGAAATTACCCCTAGTATTTATACATGGATTTTTAGGAAGTGGGGATACTTATTCAACACAATTTCAACGTTTCATTGCTAATGGCTATCTGCCATCTCAATTACATGTATTTGATTGGAATAGTGTTGGCGCAAAAAATAATACCATCAATCAATTAGATTCTTTTATCAATATGGTATTAGCTAATACAGGAGCTAATCGGGTTAATTTGGTTGGTCATTCTGCAGGAGGCGGTGTTGGCTATGGGTATTTAAATGATGCTGATAGGGCTTTAAAAGTGGCCAAATATGTTCATATAGGAAGTAGTAAGCAAACGAAACCCGCTGGTAACAACGGGCAAATTAGTACACTGAATATCTATTCATTGGGTGATAAAGTAGTGAAAGCAGGTGATATACCCGGGGCATTAAATGTGCAACAAAAAGAGAGTGATCATTATGAAGTTGCAACAAGTGAGGCTTCTTTTTGGGAAATGTTTCATTTCTTTAATCCGTCAATCACCAACCAACAAAAGGTTAAAATTAAAAAGCAACCAATCATTGCCGGTAAAGCTTGTTTAATGGGTGAAAACACCCCTTTAGCGAATGCTGTTGTAGAAGTGTATGGCTTCAGTTTAAACCGAGGGAAAAGAATGGATGAAAAGCCAATTTTTAAATATAATACTGATCAGCAAGGAAATTGGGGGCCCTTTAAAGCACAAGCAGCTGTTGCTTATGAGTTTGTTTTAAAACCTGCTGGCGGGCAAAGAACGGTACATTATTTTCATGAACCTTTTACTACAGATGATCCATTGGTTTATTTAAGGGCTTTGCCAAAAACTGGGATGACTGCTTTGTTGTTAAATACTTTGCCTTCTAATGATCAACAATCAGTGTTGGCTATTTTTAGTAGTAATCGAGCCGTTATAGCAGGAAGAGATTCATTAACAATTGACGGACTTAATTTAGCTTCAGAAACCATTTCTCCTGCAACAAAAACTGCAATTGCCCATTTCATTTTTGAAAATGGGGATGGTAATAGTACTGGTAATTTAATTCCAACTTTTAAATCAATTCCATTCATGAATGGAATTGATTTTTTATTAGATCCCAACGATACTAAACCTGTACATATTTTATATAACGGCAAGCATTATTATTTGCCTAAAATAAAAGCTGCCAGTGAAGGAATCATGGTGCTAGTTTTGAAATAGCTTAAACTTCAACTCAGATGTCTACCCCTTTTTTTTATGAACCTCAATTGCCAGTAATGCCTGGTTTGTTTTCTCTTTCAGCCGAATCGAGTAAACATTGTAGCATGGTATTACGAATGAGAGAAGGGGATTCTATTTTATTAACCAACGGACTTGGATTAAAATGCTCGGGCGAAATAGTTGCTTCCGATAAAAAAAAGACAGTTGTTCAATTGTCGGCATTTGAACAAATTGCTTCACCGAATCCTCAAAATAGTATTGCCATTTCTTTTGTGAAAAATGCTGCAAGAATGGAATGGTTTTTAGAAAAAGCAACTGAAATTGGAATTGCATCATTTTATCCTTTGATTGCGGATAGAACGGAACGTACACACTTTAAAAAAGAACGTTGGGAACATATTTTAGTTTCAGCCATGTTGCAAAGCCAACAAACTTATAAGCCAGTTTTGCATGATCCGATTGCGTTTAAATCATTGATACAACAACCCCGCAATGCTCAATTGCTCTTGGCACATTGCGAGCCAGGGGAGAAAAAGGCACTTCAATCAGTAGATCGGTCCGTTAATACTTTGTTATTGATAGGCCCTGAGGGCGATTTTACACCAGACGAAATTAAGTTGGCGGCTCAGTCTGGGGCCACTATGATTAGCTTGGGTTATACCCGTCTTCGCACAGAAACTGCAGGGATAGCGGCAGCTGTGCTTTTACAGAACAGATAATCCTACTTACAATTTGTACCTTAGCAAAATGGGTAAATCTTCGTTTTCTTTTTTAGGGTTGTTAATTTTGATTGCATTCTCTTGTGGGTGGAATAATGTGAAAGATAAAAAAGTAATCCGCGATAGTTCAATTACATTGACTACTTCATACAATCCCTTATTCTTAGATAGCGCATCACTACAACAATTTATAGCAGAAAATAATTGGGTGAAAGAATTTGAGCAACAGTTTGTTGATTTTTATACCGATCGAAACTATGAATATGCTTGGTTTGATTCTACTGGTCTATCTGAGCAAGCTCACCACTTTTACAATTTACAAAACGACTATATTACTCGTTTAGAAGATAGTGCATTATTTAATAAACAATTCCGTGACTTATATGCTGTTTATTCAAATAAACCAGCTAAAGCAATAAAACCTAACAAAGAAGTATTATTTACTGAACTAATGTTTACTGGACAGTTTTTCAAATATGCTGCAAAAATGTATAAAGGGGCAGATATTAATCTTGCAGATTTGGGATGGTATATACCTAGAAAAAAATTAAATCTTCATGCTTTATTAGATTCTATTATTGAGAAAAAAGCCACCGATGTGATTAATTATGCGCCAGTAAGTTTGCAATACCCTCGGATGGAAAAATGGCTATTTCGTTTAGTAGAAATGCAAAAAAAAGAAGTGCTTGATTCAATACCTAATCTTAAAAAATCTTTGCGTAGTAATGATACAAGTCAATTAATCATTCGAATAAAGAAGCGACTTCAGTTTTTGCAGAATGACTCATTAACCAATACCCCCATTTTTGATACAAGCCTAGTATTGGCGGTTAAAAAATTTCAAGAACGTCATGGTATTGATGTGGATGGGGTTATTGGGAATAAATTGATTGCCGATTTAAATGTTCCGCTTAAAAAAAGAATTGAGCAGTTATTAATTAATATGGAACGGGCTAGGTGGATGCCACCGCAACAAGATAGTACATATGTGTTGGTGAATATTCCTGAATTTAGATTGCGTGTATTTGAAGCAGGCAAAAACCTGTTGCAAATGAATGTGATTGTGGGTTCATCAGCTAATAATACAGTTATATTTAAAGGGAATCTTCAGTATGTTGTATTTAGTCCATATTGGAATGTGCCAGAAAGTATTGTGCGTAAGGAATTGTTGCCAGCTATTAGAAAAAATTCAGGATACATTGCCAAACATAATATGGAAATCACCCAGTATGTAGGAGGACTTCCACAGATTAGGCAAAAGCCTGGTGCCAATAACGCTTTAGGAAGAGTTAAGTTTTTATTTCCTAATGAGTTTAATATTTATTTACATGATACGCCCAATAGAAATTTATTTGCTCAAACTAATAGAGGGCTAAGCCATGGATGTATCAGAATTGCAGAGCCTAAAAAATTTGCTGAGTTTTTATTGCGTGATCAGCCGAATTATACCAGTACAGCCATTGATAGCTTGATGTATTTGGAGAAAGAAAAATGGGTTACTTTAAAAAAGAAAATTCCGGTTTTTCTTGTTTATTTTACTTCATGGGTAGATCAAGCTGGTGTGTTGCATTTTAGAAGAGATATTTATCAGCACGATCAAAAAATGGCTCAAAAATTATTTCAAAAGTAAAAGAAGGATATGCAAATAGTAGAAGTAAAAGACGCAGAACAAGTCAAGGACTTTTTAACTGTAAATGCAATCATGAATGCATCAAACCCGAATTATATCCGCTCCTTAAACAATGAAGTAAATGAGGTATTTGATGTTACAAAAAACAAATATTTCAAATGGGGAAAAGCCATACGCTGGGTTGCTTATACAGATGGTGGTGAGTTGGTTGGTAGAATTGCAGCTTTTACGAACGATAAGTACATCAATAAAGGAACGGAATATAAAACTGGCGGAGTTGGTTTTTTTGACTGTATCAACGACCAAGCAACTGCTAATTTGTTATTTGATACGGCAAAACAATGGTTAGCTGAAATGGGCATGGAAGCCATGGATGGTCCAATCAATTTTGGCGACCGCGATAAATGGTGGGGTTTAATGGTAGAGGGTTTTGACAAAGAACCCATGTATGGGATGTCTTTTAATCCATCTTATTATGAAGGGTTGTTTGAGGGATATGGGTTTAAGAATTATTACAATCAGTACTACTATTACATGAATGTAGATGATCCTTTGCCAGAAAAATTTCCAGAGCGATATGCCAAGTTTAATGCAAAACCCGATTATTCAGCAAAGCATGTAAAGCTGAGTGAACTCAATAAATATGCAGGAGATTTTGCTACGGTATACAATGCTGCATGGGCACAGCATGGAGAAGCCAAAGAAATTACCAAAGAACAGGTAGTAAAGCTCTTTAGTAAAATGAAGCCCATTATGGATGAGCGAGTAGTATGGTTTGCTTATTACAAAGAAGATCCGATAGCTATGTTTATTAATATTCCCGATCTAAATCAATATTTTAAACATTTCAACGGACAATTTGGGATCATCCAAAAACTGAAACTTTTGTGGATGAAGTGGAGGGGAACCAATAAACGTTTAACTGGTTTGGCTTTTGGCGTTGTACCAAAATACCAGGCATTGGGCGTTGATAGCTACTTAATTTATGCAGCTGGTTTATTTTTGCAGGGTAAAGGATGGTACGAGCAGTATGAGATGGGTTGGGCAGGAGATTGGAATCCTAAAATGGTCAATATTTACAAAAGTTTGGGCGGAACACAAAGCCGAAGAATGGTTACTTTCCGTTATATATTCAATGAAAAATATCCTTTTGAACGGCATCCTGAGATGGACTATAAATAAGTTATATTGCAGCAATTTTTATGGACAATTTCATCGTATCAGCACGTAAATATCGTCCCCAAAACTTTAATACAGTGGTGGGGCAGCAGCATATTACTACTACCCTAAAGAATGCCATTCGTAATAATCAATTGGCACATGCATTTCTATTTTGTGGACCTAGAGGGGTGGGTAAAACGACCTGTGCACGTATTTTGGCAAAAACCATTAACTGTACCAATCAAACGGCAGAAGGTGAAGCCTGTAATACATGTAATAGTTGTGTTTCTTTTGACGCAGGCACTTCAATGAATATACATGAGTTGGATGCTGCTAGTAATAACTCTGTAGATGATATAAGGGCATTAGTAGAACAAGTGCGTTTTGCTCCACAAGCTGGTAAATACAAAGTGTATATAGTGGATGAGGTTCATATGCTCAGTTCAAGTGCGTTCAATGCATTTTTGAAAACATTAGAAGAACCGCCTCCCTACGCTATTTTTATTTTAGCCACAACAGAGAAACATAAAATTCTACCTACCATTTTAAGTAGGTGTCAAATTTTTGATTTTAAAAGAATTACTAATAACGATACAGTTGAACATTTACAAGAAATTGTAGACAAAGAGCATATTAATGCAGAAAAAGCAGCATTGCAAGTGATTGCTCAAAAGAGTGAAGGCTGTATGCGAGACTCGCTGAGTATTCTAGATAAAATTGTGAGTTTCACCAATGGCACGGTTACTTATCAAAATACTTTAGAGCATTTAAATATTTTAGACGAAGATTATTTCTTCCAATTGCTAGCATGCATGCATCAACAAGATATGGCAGGAGCGATGTTGCTATTTGATCAAATCAACCGCAAAGGATTTGAAGGTGATTTGGTGTTGAATGGATTTGCAGAATTCATTAGAAACTTATTAGTTTGTAAAGACCCGAAGTCGGCTGCACTCTTAGAAGTAGTGGAAGGTATGCAAGAAAAATATACACAGGTAGCACAACAAACCTCTCTAAGCTATTTGGTAAGTGCATTAAATATTTTAAACGATACGGAAGTTAATTATAAGATGGCTCGCAATAAGCGTTTACACGTAGAGCTTGCTTTAATTAAGTTGAGTTTTTTGCAACAAGCAATTGAATTAACGACCGATAAGGGAGCTGTAGTTAAAAAAAAACGAGTTGACGGTCCAATTGCTTTCAAAACAAAAATGATTCAGCCACTGGCACCACCAGCACCGCCTGCTGCTACCAGTGTAAGCAATACTGTTCATCCGGCACAGGGTTCGGGAAATGGAACTACTACCGTATCTGCGAATGCAGCGGGTCCTAAATTGTTCGTAAAAGAAAATTTGGTTCCTACTCAATCACCTGCACCTGTAGGTACCATCAAAACAGGACCTAAGAAGTCTTTATTAGAAGCACTCAAAGAAAAAGCGGGCAGCAATTACCAGATTGAAGAGGTAAAAGAAGCAATGCCATTAACGGAAGAAGGTCTCCGCTCATTTTGGGATGCTTATATTTTGCAATTAGAAAAGCAATTAAAACATTCTGCAGTTGGTACGTTTAAAATCGCTAGTTTAGAAATAGATAGTGATATTCATTTTACCGTTCGTGTTTCTGCAGTTACTGCACAGAAATTTGTGGAGAGCGAAAAGACCGTTTTATTAGATCAGTTACAAACGCAGTTTAATAATCGAGCGATTAGTTTTACTGTTTTAGTAGAAGAGGGTGAAAAAGAAGATGTGCCTTTGTATATGCGATTGAATAGTAAGCAAAAATTTGAACGGATTGCTGAACAATATCCCTTGCTTCGTGAACTTAAAGACAAACTGCGTTTGGAGATTGATTATTGATGCTTATATTCATGTTCCAATAATCAATCTATGTTAAAGTCTTATTTCTTTATCCTGCTAGCATTATGCTCAGTTGGTGTATTTGCGCAGCCTCATTTTTCTACACTTACTCTTGAAGAAGCTGCTAAAAAAGCGGATAAGGAAAATAAATTAGTAATGCTAGTAATTACATCGGAAAAATGTGTTCAGTGTAATGATGTTGCAGAAGCAGGATTGGTGGCTGCAAAAAAAAGCATAGATAGCAATTGTATTTTAATTCGGCAACCTCGTTTTCCTGTTGAATTTACTGTAGCAAATTCTATTTATACAGTACCTAAAGATTTTTTTGGTATTATTTGGTTTGATGCACAGTTGAATATTTTACAAATATTACCTTCAAGCTCTACGTCTGCGTATCCCTATATTCAGGGTATTCAACGTGCCATTGCAGAAATGCGTTCGAATACTGGTTCATTCAAAGAATTGAAACAAGACTATTATAATAAAGTTGGTGATTTTGTAGTGATTCGAAAGCTTGTAGACAAAGTAGTAAAGATTGGATTTGAACCTCATCCAGATCTTATTGACGAACTCACACAAAAAGCACCGTATGATTCAGCAGCTTCTATTTCTTTTCTTCAATATGTTTTGAGATGCGCACCTATTGTTGGTTCTACAGCACAAAAATTTGTAGAAAAGCAAAAAGATAATTACATGATAGCTTGGTATAATATTCCTTTGAGAGAACGTCAGGTCATTAATAGTAGAATTGCATTTAAGTCTATCAATAAAGCAATTGAAGATAAAAACCTCGGTTTTGCGTATCAAGTTGCTGCATTTAGGCAAAATACTTTTGCTGCAGACAAGCCAGAAGAGGGACCTAAAGCCAATATGCAGCTAATGCTTACCTATTATAAAGGCGTCAATGATACGGTTAATTATATGCGTAATGTATTTTCTTTTTATGAACGTTACTTTATGAATATAAAACCTGAAGATATTCGCAAAGAAGATTCATTGGCGCAACTAAAGTTGCTCAATACTACTGGTTCGGGGATTCCCCCTGAAGTTTTTGCTCAAATTCCAGATAGCATTCGTAATAAGTTAGGTAAAACTGTTCGTGTTCAAGGCGTACAACGAAGTGTGATACCATTTGCACCCCGAGGACAATTTTATGCCAATGCGTTGAATGAAGGCGCATGGGATGTATATACTTTTTCTAAAAATCCTGCATACTTAAGTAAGGCCTTATTATTAGCTAAACGAGGGTTAGAGTTTTATGAATCGGCAGAATTGATGGATACCTATGCAAGGTTACTATATAGAACAGGCAATAAAGCTGAAGCCATTAATTGGGAAGAAAAAGCCATTAAACTAAGAACTACTATGCGTTTTTCTGCTGCAGCATTTGAAACAGTATTGAATAAAATGAAACAGGGTGAAGTAAATATCGATTAAAGTATTCTTATTTATTTTTTATTACAAGTTGGGCATACAATAATGATCTGCTCGGCAAACTTGGGGCTGATACTGTGCTTCTTGCCATTTACTTCAATATCAATTTGATTATCGTAAGCTTGTTTTGCTTTTACCTTGATGGGTTGGTTAATTGATAGGCCTAATTTATCTACGTATTTTAAAAATTCTGCAGAATTATCTTTTACACCAACCATTTTACAGTGATGCCCTACTAATTCTTCTATTAAGGTTTTATGGGGAAGAATATTGAGCTCGCCATTTGCATTGGGAATAAGATCACCATGCGGATCTGCTGATGGATAATTGAGAAACTGATCTAATTTATCAATTAATTTTTTGCTTTGTATATGTTCTAATTGCTCTGCAACTTCATGCACTTCATCCCAGTTAAATGCTAACTTCTCGTGTAAAAAAGTTTCCCATAATCGGTGCTTTCTTACAATCTCAATAGCTCTTTTTTTACCCTCTTTAGTTAAAGAAGATTTACCATAGCGTTCGTAATGAATCAATTTTTTGTCCTTCAGTTTCTTCAGCATATCGTTTACCGTAGCGGGCTTTACGCCTAAGTGGTTGGCAATTTCATTGGTGCCCGCTTCCTCTTTTGCCCCGAGCTCTTCGGTCAGTTTAAATAATCCCTTTAAGTAATTTTCTTCGGTATACGATAAGGCTTGCATGGGTTAAAAGTAAGCTAAAATCAAAATAAAAATTTGTTAGACTAGTCTAACAAATATAGTTTTACGCAGTTTTTAACTAAAACAGCTACAATTCAATGCGTTTTTATAAGCTTATAATAGGACTGTCATGTCTGCATTTAATTTTGCTGCAACAGCTAATAGCGCAGGTTCCTGCAGATACGTCCCGTTTATTAAAACCCAATGAGGGGGTCTTAAATGAAGTAGTGGTAACAGGTACGCTAAAAGAAGTGAAGCGAGTAGAAAGTCCTGTGCCTGTTGAAGTGTATACCGCAGCTTTTCTAAAAAAGAATCCTGCCTTCCATATTTTTGAAGGGTTGTTACATATCAATGGCGTAAGGCCTCAGAACAATTGCAATATTTGTAACACAGGGGAAATTAGAATCAATGGGTTGCCAGGTCCTTATACAATGGTGTTAATAGATGGGATGCCCATTATGAGTAGTTTATCTACCGTGTATGGTTTATCCGGTATCCCAGCTTCAATGGTAGATAGAATTGAAATTGTAAAAGGACCTGCTTCTACTTTGTATGGTAGTGAAGCTATTGGTGGACTAATTAATGTGATTACTAAAAAAACAGGAACAGCCCCTCATCTATCCGCAGATATGATGGCAACTACTTGGGGAGAAGTAAATACCGATCTAGGTTTTACCACTAAAGTGGGGAGCAAAACCACCGTATTAACTGGGCTTAACTACTTTAATTACAGTAATCCAATTGATAACAATAAAGATGGATTCACTGATTTGACTTTGCAACAAAGGGTTTCAATTTTTCAAAAATGGTCCATCCAACAAAAGAATAATCGTGCACTTAATTTAGCTGCTCGTTATTTTTATGAAGATCGTTGGGGTGGACAGATGAATTGGAACAAGCGTTTTAGGGGAACAGACGAAGTTTATGGAGAAAGTATTTTCACCAATCGGGTGGAGTTAATGGGTAATTATCAATTGCCTACTACAGAAAAAATTAGTCTTGCTTTTTCATTGAATCACCATCACCAAAATAGCATGTATGGCAATACATTGTACATGGGTAAGCAACAAGTAGGATTTGCGCAAATGGTATGGGATAAGACGATTGGTAAACACGACTTCTTATTAGGTTCTGCCTTGCGTTATACTTATTATAATGATAATACCCCCGCAACTGGATCAATCGATCCTTCCAAATTTGGAACACAACCACAGCGCATTGTATTGCCAGGCATTTTTGCGCAGGATGAAATTACGTTCAATGAAAAACATAAATTGCTACTAGGTCTTCGCTACGATTACAATACGGCACATGGAAATATTTTTACTCCACGGGTTGCCTATAAATACACCATTAACAATCATCAGTTCCTACGCTTAAATATGGGGACTGGTTTTAGGGTAGTGAATATATTTACCGAAGACCATGCTGCATTATCAGGTGCTAGAAAAGTGGTATTAGCCGAACAGTTAAAACCTGAGCAATCATTTAATGTTAATTTAAATTATATCCATAAACTATATGGAAAGGGTAGTACTGCTACCACCCTTGATTTTTCTGCATTCTATACTTATTTCAATAATCGAATTGTAGGTGATTTTGAAACAAATCCTAATCAGATTATTTATGCTAATTTAAATGGACATGCCATTAGTAAAGGGGTTTCCGCAAATGCAGATATTGCATTGAACAATGGGATCAAATTAAATATTGGTGCAACTTATATGGATGTTGCTTTGCATGAGAACGGTCAAAAAGAACAGCAGATTTTAACGGAACGATTTTCGGGAACCTGGTCTTTGTCTTATCGTATTCCATCGATTCATTTAGATATTGATTACACAGGTAATGTTTACAGTCCCATGCGTATGCCTCTGTTAGGATCGCTCGATCCACGGCAGCCTTACTCCCCCTGGTATAGTTTGCAAAATGTGCAGTTTACTTTTCATTATTGGCGCGGTATTGAAATATATGGTGGTGTAAAAAACTTATTGAACTTTTTGCCAACCCGCTTTAGTCCATTTTTGATTGCAAGGGCCAATGATCCATTTGATAAAGGGGTGCAATTTCAGCCCAACGGACAGGTTCGTGCAACTGCAGACAATCCCTATGCGCTCAGTTTTGATCCCACGTATATGTTTGCACCTAATCAAGGAATCCGAGGATTTTTAGGGTTTCGTTATACCATCAAGTAAAGCATTCGTATCTTTACTATATGGAACAAGAACAACCAATTGTAAAAGACGGAGTAGATATTTTAATTAAGCCTTTGGGCCCTATTGTAGTTACTTCTAAATCTTATATTCATAAGCCAGATGGTACGGTGGATGTAAAAGAAAAAGTATCACTTTGTGGCTGTGGTTTATCTAAGAATAAACCTTATTGTGATGCTTCTCATAAGTCTTTGATTAAGGAGAACGAATAATGAAAAAAACAGTAGTCTTAGGTGCTTCTGAAAACCCTGCTAGGTATAGTTTTGAAGCAGTCACTCGATTGCGCAAATATGGGCATGAAGTGATAGCCGTGGGAAGGAAAGCCGCTATGGTTGCAGGAGTACAAATTGAAACCGAACCACCTTCAGCACATGCAATTGATACAGTAACTTTATACTTAAATCCAACTGCACAAAAGCCTTACTACGATTATATTGTTGGATTAAAACCGCAACGCATTATTTTTAATCCAGGCACTGAAAACGATGAACTAGAAGCGATTGCTCAGCAGAATGGTATTGAAACTATTGAAGCTTGTACGCTGGTCATGTTAAGTACCGGTCAATATTAATATTTCAATTCGAGTAAGGTTACTTTACCATCCATTGTAGCAACAACCAACTCATTGGCAGCACTTGGGTTCACTGTATTCACCATTGAGTTGTCAATTCTATAGCGCCATAATTTTTCGCGGGTATAAGGATCAATGCCGTACACGATGCCATTCTTTGTACCAAAATATACTTTGCCGTCTTTTTCAACAGGCATATTAGGTACATGCTCATAACCAAAGCCGTAATCTTTTTTCCATGCCAATGTTTGCATATTTCTTCCTGTTGGAAATACAGCAAATCCATCGGACATCGTTTTGCAATACAACCATTTTCCATCTGCAGAAATACCAATGGATTCTCTTACAGTTACCTCTTTACTTCTCCATAAAGTGGTACCCGTATTGATATCGATAGCAGATAAATAACGATCAGGGGCAACTATATAAACAATATCATCTTGCACAACTGGTATACAAGAAGCTGGAGCAAAATTGCGAACCATAGAGCCATTATTCCATTTCCAGGAAAGCACTCCTGTATAAGCATCTAGGGCATATAAGTGACGATCCCAAGAGCCAAAAATAATTTTTCCATTACTGAAAATGGGGGTACTAACCACAGGTCCTTCCAGCGCTCCAAAACTCCAACGTTGTTTGCCAGTAGCAAGGTCTAAGCACCTGAAATGGTGATCACTTCCCCCTATATATACTTTGTTGTCATGAATAAGTGGAGACCCCAATACTGCAGCATCAGCCTTAAATTGCCAGATCAATTTTCCGGTATTATTATTCAAGCAATAAATACTTCCATCACCTGATGCAACCACTACTTTATTTTGAAAAATGGCAGGGCTTGAATAAATAGCGCCCTTGGTTTTAAAAGCCCATTTCTTTTTACCATCAGTTTTAGAAATGGCATCAATACTTCCTACACTATTTCCAAAAATGACTAGGTTTGATGTAACAGCAGGTGTTGAAATTACATTCGCATCAGAAGCATATATCCAACGTGCTTTTACCGAAGGAAAGCTGTCATTCATTGAATAGTTCGGGCGATCATATTTTTTAGCACTGAATTTTTTTTCCGCTAAATCAATTCCTGTCCATGCTTTTTTGGTTTCAATACCTGGTGTACGTTCTGAAAAAATCATCGAGTCTAAACCTACATCTACTAAATTGTATCCGCCGAAAGCCGCTTTGGCCCTGAGATTGGAACGTCCTACCACAGCAGGTAGTTCTTCATAATCCAATCTTCTATTGGTATGCCAATGTCCATTTAGAACAGCCAACGTGCGATGATTTTTTAAACGATCTACTGCTTCATACCAATTGTCTAAATCTTTATCTAATGGATAATGATTTAAAAAAACAACTGGTTGATTGGGTTTTAATTTCTTTAATTCTTGGTCTAACCAATTCACCGCATCACGCGGAATATGGCCGTCACTCATTCTTACATAAGGCCCCGATGCACAACCTAAAAATTGAATGCCATTAAAATTAAAACTGAATTTATCGTATCCAAAAATCTTACCAAAACTAACCCCGCCGCTTTCACTCCATCCTGTATCATGGTTTCCTGCTAGAATATAATAGGGAACTTTTAGTTCGGACAAAATTTCTTTAGCCAATTTAATTTCTGCGTCGGTACCCAATTCGGTGATATCGCCTGTAAGCACTACAAAAGCAATATCATTCATGCTATTGATATCTGCCACTGTTCTACGCAAGTCTTCTTCTGCATGCCCGTTAGGAGATCCTATATGTGTGTCAGAAATAAATGCAAATCGAAAAGGCTTCCATTGCGCATGAACATGCACTACTGCCATCAGAAAGATGAGTACAAGCAACCGTTTTTTCATGGTAGAAAGTTAGGTATAATTACTATTAGTAATGTCAAATTGAATGTTCATTTTGTGTTATTAATATCAGTATATGTTTATAAAAGCATTTGGAAGTTCGGTACAGGGCGTAGATGCCATTACCATTAGTATTGAAGTGAATGTGAGTATGGGTCAAGGCTACGCAGTGGTAGGTTTGCCAGATAGTGCGGTGAGAGAGAGTTTGCATCGAACAGAAAGCGCCATTAAGAATATGGGTTTTCATATGCCAAGAACCAAAGTAATTGTAAACCTTGCACCAGCCGATATTCGCAAATCTGGTTCAGCATTAGACTTGCCAATTGCATTAGGAATATTAGGTGCAAGTGAACAATTAGACCATGCGGAAAAACTAAAAGATTTTGTGGTCATGGGTGAGTTAAGCTTAGATGGAACAGTCAATGGTATCAAAGGTGCTTTACCCATTGCAATACAAGCACAAAAAGAAGGGTTTAGGGGATTGATTGTACCTAAAGTAAATGCGAAGGAAGCCAGTATGGTGAATGAGTTAGAAGTATATGGGGTGAGTACTTTAAAAGAATTGGTTGAATTTTTTTCATACGAGCAAATATTGAAGCGAGAAGAAATGGATACCTGCGATCAATTTTTTAATGATCGTTATCTATTCAATTCCAACTTTAATGAAGTAAAAGGGCAGGCAATCACGAAGCGTGCAATGGAAGTGGCTGCAGCGGGTGGACATAATATTATTTTAATTGGTCCCCCAGGCGCAGGCAAAACCATGTTGGCCAAAAGATTGCCCACCATATTACCGCCTTTGAATTTGGCCGAAGCATTAGAGACCACTAAAATTTATAGTGTGGCAGGTAAGCTACAACACAACGCAGCATTAATTAGTCAGCGACCTTTTCGCTCGCCGCATCATACGCTTTCAGATATTGCCATGGTAGGGGGTGGATCAAATCCGCAGCCAGGCGAAATCTCCCTGGCACACCATGGTGTACTTTTTTTAGATGAATTACCTGAATTTAATCGATCGGTATTAGAAGTGCTAAGACAACCATTAGAAGAACGCACCATTAGTATTGCCAGGACCAGGGTATCGCAAGAATTTCCGGCCAGCTTTATGTTGGTGGCTTCAATGAATCCATGTCCTTGCGGTTATTACAACCATAAACAAAAAGAATGCACTTGTGAATCGGGTCAAGTAAATCGTTATTTAAATAAAGTGTCTGGCCCTTTATTGGATCGAATTGATTTGCATATCACCGTAGATGCAATTGAATTTAATGATATGACTAAGGATACAGTTGAAGAAGATTCATCCATTATTCGGGAAAGAGTCATCAATGCAAGAGCCATTCAAGCAGACCGCTACAAAGGAAAGTCGGGTATTTATACCAATGCACAAATGACCACACAGCATTTGAGGAAGTACTGCAAAATAGAGCACACCAAGTCAGTTGAGTTAGAAGACACTATGAAAAAAAATCACCTCAGTGCAAGGGCTTATGATCGAATTTTAAAAGTCAGTAGAACCATTGCAGATTTAGCAGGTAGCGAACAAATTAGTTTTGATCATTTTGCAGAAGCAGTTCGCTATAGATGTTTAGATAAAGAGGGGTGGGGAATAAAGCATACAACAAAAAAGAATTGATGGATATCTTATTGCCTTGTTAATCTAAATAGGAATAACTAAATGTTTAAGTGAGTATAATACCTGTACACTTCTCATTTAGAATTTTAACTTTTAAAGATTACGATACAAAATACCCAAGTCCGTCATTTAAAAAATGGACTACAATGAAATCTTTTTCAATTGTATCTTTTAAGGAGAGCTTCTTGATTACCTTTTGTTCTGGATAGAGGGTATTCTTAATTCTATCAAAAAAATATTAGGGTCAGTAAAGAATTGTTGCTCTTGCTCTACCCCTGACTTTACTAACCAAATTTCCGATCGTTCAAAATCTATAACATCTAATTGATATCCTGCAGGATTAAAAATCCAATATTCATACGGTCTTCTATTGTGCCAAACTTTTATTGGCATTAAGTCTCCCATATCTGGATTTATTGAAGCAGCCAATAGGCATTTTATTTTTTCATTAAATACTATTCTGCCGTCTGTTGTAACGGAACAAATAAGGTCTGTTAACTTAACCTTTGGATGCATGATTAACTCTGGCAAAACTGCTGTACTGCAGGAAATTCCAAATGGATGATTCCATAAATGTGCTGGGTCATTAACAATTATAGGATGAATAGCTTTCTGTGATTGAGGAAAAGTTGCACCTATTGTAGTTGAATCGATGGAATAACTTCAAATACTTAATCTAATTAATTTACATTAATTAGTTGAGCTAATTGAAATTTTTCTGAAATCGGCACCACTACTATCTCCTATATAAAGACCTATTTTTCCTTCATTAATGCTGGAAAGTTTTGATATGCTTAAAACGGGATTATCAGAGTCGTTAATAAAACATCTATACTCTTCTTTTTGATTACTAAGGTCATTTCAAACCAATCATTGGGGTCTGGTGTATTTTTAATCTCTTTCTCAAATACGGTGTTTTTATTTTCTCGAAAATATTTCCATGTATAAAATGGATGTGAAATATATTGAATAGCATGAATTCTCCTTATTGAATCTGTAGATTTAAAATTAAATGGACGACAATAAACTGCATCGTATGTTGAATCATTTGTTGAATGAAATGCTACTCCAATAAAGCTTCGTTGGAGAACATCTTTTCCTCGCATTTCAACTTTAATTATACCAGTTGTGAACATATTAATTGGTAGCCAAACTAGTCCTTGATCTTTGGCTTCTGAAATTTTTAAAAATTCTCCATTAGCGTCATTTACAACAGAAACAGTTCGATTGAACGTAATAAGTTTATTCTCCTTATAAAGTTTTGCTAAATCAATCATTTAATTTTGACCGTAAGAAAATAGCGTTACTAATAAAAATATTAGAAATAAATAGATTTTTTTTTCATAAATTAATTTTTTTCATATTTGTTTATTTGCGGGATTTATAAATTTGAATTGTTTCATTAAACTTTTAAAATCTATTCATTCATTTTTGGAAACCATAAGTCTACTGAGGCAGCAAAAATCCCAATTAGCATTAGCATAGTGAAAATGAATATTACAAAAGTGGCAATTTGTAAAAGCCATTTTTTTGAACTTTTATTTGCTTTTAAATAAAGTTCAAATATTGCTAATGGTAAAGTGTATTGAGAAAAAGTAAGAAAATATAAAAATGGCCCCTCAAATGTATAAGGATTAAAACCAACTGGTTTCTGATTAATAAACAACCAAAAATATAAGCCAACACGAAAAAACCATACACCATTGACCACCAGAAATAATCGGATCGCCCAAATACGATGATTTTTAATATCTCGAATAATAGCATATTTTACTGCAAAAATTGCAGCAATCATAATCAGTATTGCATTAATGCTAATACTAAAATGTTGTATCAATCCGCCTATAGAACCTCGAATCCATACCATATAAAGTCCACTTAAGCTTAGTATTATGGCAGTCAAAATATATAGATAACCATTCCATTTGTGAAAAACTGGAGCATATTTTCTTAATTGGGGAGTCAACTGTAGTGGCCCACCTATAATAATTATTGCCGCCAAAAATAAGTGACTTCCAACAATCAGATTTCCAAGTGTTTCACCTGCAACATACCCACGTGGTAACACTTTATTCCAATTTTCAAAATTCCCTTTTGCAGTTGCATTTCCATAAAATAAAATCACGTAAGTAGCAAAAATCCATTGCCCCAATACTGCTACTAAGAACCATATTGATATAACTGTGTTTAGAAGCTTTCTTTTTTTTTGTAGGTATTGTTTAGTCAATTTCTATTTTATTTTGTGAAGACATGTTAAACTTTGTACCAATAATTAACATGCAGAAACATATTCCGATTTCACCAATGCTTGCTGGAAGATGTATATATAATGAAATGCCTAATTTTGAATATTTTTAATTTGCCTAGGCCAATTATATGCATACTGAACTATTATTAAAGTGATTACACTTTCCACTATTGCTAAGAACACATAGAAAAAACGCCAAGGCATAATTGAAGTAAATGCAATCAATACCATTATAACAGTGAAAAATAATCCTACAACAATATTGAGCCATTTGTTTATTACAGATTTTAGAATAATTGATAAACAAACCATCATAGCCGGAATTGCGAGTAATAAAGTAGCTGCAAATAAATTTGTTGGGGTATTCAATAAATTTTCTCCATTTATCAATCCTTCTACTTTTCTAGGAACATATAACTCAAAATAATCTCCATACAAATAGCAAAGTGTTACAGAAGCCCATAATGCAGACAGTTTAATTTTGATATTTACTTTAGTATCTTCTAAATTGCTTGTTTTTTTTGAGTTCATAGATTTATCTTTTAAGAAATATAATTACGGCTGAGTAACTTTGGATTTGATATGTTTTTGGAATAGGTCACGTGGTCTTTCATTTAGTTTTTCATTGAACAAGATTCCTGCAATAAATACAATAGAAACAAAAGTAAAGAAGACAAATATTTGATTTTTTGAAACCTTTTGAATTTCATGTTTTTCATTTAATTCACAAACTTCACCTGGACAATATTGTGCTCTTTCTTTATAAAATAGTTTATAAACTTTACATCCCAAGCAAATTCCAAAAGCTGTTTCAAAAAACATTAAGATGAGGCATAGTAAACAAACAGTTCCAGTGATATAACTGTATGTATTAAAAATTGCCATCAAGACAAACATAGTTGCTGATAAAATCAATCCGATATACCATGCAAACACTTTTTGTTTAGCACCCACATATTCTGGATTTTGATTGCTTACAATTAAGCGTCCAATAATTAGGATAGGAGAAAATTTTGGACTGATAAATAAACGAATACTAAAATCTGAAAGAAAAATTGTTAAGACGTATTTAATTGGGACAAAATTCCCTTCAAATAATATTTGAATCCATGAAATGAATGTAGCTAAGAACATTATTCCAGCAGCAGCTCGTATCTCTCTTTCGTTTAAAACTGAGATATTGAATCCCTTGACATCTTCTCCAAATTTTATAATATGATTCATAGTAGCAATGTTATATATACAACACTATATAAATTATTACAACATTTTAAACCATGTTCAATAAACAACAGCTTTTTGTAAACAAAAAACATCTGAGGGTAGATAGTATAGTAGATTGAGTACAATAATTTTTGAACAAACTCTATATATTTTGATCATTTTGATTTACACTAACGGGCTATTAGTATATCTTAATTCTATTTACATAGACTAATAATTATTTTAAGAAAGATTTAATTATTTTTAGAGTATAAATTAATTAATGAAGAGAATCCTTGATATTAAGCAATTAAACTTTTATTTATGGACTGCAGCTGCTTTTTTGTTGCTATACTCATTCGTAGAATCATTTGCTTATCCAGGAACAATTATACCAAGAGTTATAAATAGTTTTTTGCTTGTTATGTTCATAACAGTACTCAACTTTATATTATTTGAGTTTACTCTTCCGTTTATAAAATTAACTCTCAAGTGGGTTTTAATTGGGTTCTTGCTTATAGCAAGCCTTTTGGTCTTCTATACATTTGGTTTATACGCTTGGAGATATTTTTGGATTCAGGCAGATGTTTATACATCTTTCATACCTGATACTTCTCTACTCAATGATGTTCTTGTTCATTCTCAATTTAGTTTTACATATTTATTCTTTTTTACAATTGTGCGCCATATTTACAATTATACAAAATTGATAAGCACTTCAAAGCAGTTGCGTATTGAAAAGCAAGAAGCAGAATTAAATTATCTTAAGTCTCAAACCAACCCACATTTTCTATTTAATACCTTAAATAATATCTACTCACTATCTAGAGATAAATCTGATTTAGCACCGGAATCTATTTTGAGATTGTCAAAAATATTACGTTTTATGCTATATGAAACCAGTGGGGAATATATAGCAATAGAAGAAGAGCTTAAAATACTGAGTGATTATATTGCATTAGAGAAACTTCGTTACGATGATTCATTAACAATAAAGTTTAATAAAGTTGTTGAAGATATAAAACAACCCCTGCCTCCACTACTTCTTATCCCATTAGTAGAAAATGCCTTTAAACATGGCGTTTCAGAAACGAGAAACCAGCCATTTGTAGATATTCAGCTTTCTATTTCCAATCAACAATTGCTGTTTATTGTTAAAAACTCTGTTGAAGAATCATCTGATTTATATGAAGTCAAAGAGAATATTGGACTTTCGAACTTGCGTAGACAATTGCAACTCCTATATAAAGATTATAATTTAACCGTTCAGAAAGAAACATCAGTTTTTACATCCTCCCTAACAATCAATTTGTTAAGCCATGTCTGAAATAAAGTGTATTATAATTGAAGATGAACCTTTAGCTGTAAAAGTGCTATCAGATTACATATCCCAAGTTCCATTTTTAAAATTAGAGAAAAGCTTTAAAGATGCAATCCTTGCAACTGATTGGCTCCGTTCAAATAGCATTGACTTAATGTTTTTAGACATTCATCTTCCTAAATTAAAAGGGATGACTTTTCTTAAAACATTTGCCCATCCACCTGCAGTAATTATAACTACAGCTTATCATCAATATGCTGTTGAAGGGTTTGATTTAAACGTAACAGATTATCTCTTAAAGCCATTTGAATTCGAACGTTTTCTCGCAGCTGTAAATAAAGTAAAAACAACAGTGGTAGAGAAACTGCAGCCAAATGATCTTTTGCACGTTAGAGAATATCTTTTTTTGAATGTTCAAAAAAAGAAAGTAAAAATTTTATTCTCTGATATTATTTATATTGAAAGCCAGCGGGAATACATCAAAATTGTTACTACAAAAAAAGAATTCGTTTCCAAATTGAGCACACATGAAATTGAATCTTTATTACCTACTGAACTCTTCAAACGTATTCACCGTTCCTTTATAGTTTCAATAAAAAAAATTGAATCATATACTGCAGAAATGGTTGAAGTAAATGGCATAAGCATTCCAATAGGTAGAGGCTACAAAGATGTTATTGATAGTTTATAAATTTATTGAGATGAAAATTAGTAAAATAATTGTATTTATACACGGACTTCACGAAAATGCTGAAAGCTGGAAATTATGGAAAATATTTTTTGAAGCATCAGGCTTTATTTGCCATTCACCAAACTATCCATTCCACGATGGCATTCCAAATCAACTGAGGCAAAATCCAAATAAAGCTTTAGCCAATATTAGAATGGCCAATGTTGTTGATTTCTATGCAAAATTTATTGAAACTTTGGGAGATGTTATGCCTATTTTAATTGGGCATTCCATGGGTGGGCTTATTGTACAAAAACTTATTCAAGCTGAAAAAGGTTCGGTAGGAGTTTGCATAACTTCTGCTTCACCCAAAGGAGTTCTTAGTTTAAAGTGGAGTTTTATTAAATCAAATATAGGAGTGATAAATCCATTAAAAGGTAATAGCTTGTATTGTGGTACAAAAGAATGGTTTCATTATGCTATTTGTAACACTTTGACACGACAAGAGTCAGATGAAATTTATGAAAAGGCTGTTGTGCCTGAAAGTAGAAATATTCCAAGAAGCAGCAGGTTTAATGATGGCGAAATTGCTTTTAATAAGCCACATAAACCACTTCTGTTTATTAGTGCTGAAAAAGACCATATCATTCCAATTAGTTTGAACATTAAAAATGTTAAAGCTTATAAAGACAAAAAAAGTGTAACCGATTTTAAAGAATTTAAAGGACGTTCTCATTGTATATGTGTACAAGAGGGTTGGGAAGAAGTAGCTGAATTTATAGAGAATTGGTTAACCAAAAATGTCAAAAGTTAATTATATAACATATTCTTCCGATTCTTATTTTTTAAAGTATTTTTCTATATAAAATTTATCTCTCAAAAACCTGTCATGCCATTCTGGGTTTAGTTTGTCAAGTAGAATCCCTTCGACAAATCCAACTGCATAAAAACAAATTCTTTTATCAATATTTACTTTTAACTTTTCGAGTCCATTTTTTTCACGAATAATAAATTCGCTTTTATATTCTTTGAACGAAATAAAGTCAGGTAATTGTATTATATCTTTTGAAGGTTGATAATTGTCTAATTCCTGCAAAAATTTATACTCCGAATATCTTGCAATACCTTCTTGCCATACTTGAAATGAAAAATATCTGTAATCGGCAGGTTTAAGAAGTTGCCTAAATTTATTTCGTTCCGATATATAAATTTTGAAATCTTTTTTGAATGATCTATTGTCAATACTTGAAAATGATTTCGACAATGCTGCAATGTATTTTTTATATTGTTCAATAATAATACTACTATCGTAAGGAAAAGCATAGTTTAATTGCCACATGCCTGATTGGTCACCACCTGACAATTCTAGTTTGTCGACACTTCTGTAATAATCGGGGTATGTATATTCGTATTGGTGAAAGTGTTCGTGCAGTAACGTTACAATCCAAGCTGTTGAACTTTTATTTGTTTTTTCTGGTGTACCAACTACAATACAGTTTACTCCATTTACTGCTGGAAAGGTAGCAAGATACCAATCAGGAAACTTTCTTGGTCTGTAAAATATTTTAGTTTTTAGTATTGAGTCGTTTTCCGATAATTTAAAATCGTTAGAAGGATAAGGATGGTTAATCAGATACTCTACGCTATCTTCGATGAGCAAAACAACAAATGGGACTTGATTAATTCCTTTCCAAATTTCCTCCCCAAACTGATTTGAAATATTGATAGCTTCGCGTATTCTAATTTTGTCTTCATAACGCATTTTAGTAGTTGTCTGTCCAAAAGAAACAGAAAATACTGTCAATACAAATAGAATTGAAAAGAATGTCTTTGTCATTTTGCTACGATATTAAATGCTTTCTATCGATTTATTAAAAATTGATTAACCCAGTCGCTTGGTTTCCCACACATAGATTTATAGGTATACTATACATTTTCTCTTTAGTTCTTCAATCCAATTGGGTATTACTTCAATTGGATTCCACCTCAAGTCAATTCTCTCTAAGTTTTCTAATTCCAGTATCTCTATTGGTAATTCAGAAATATTATTACCTCTTAAATCAATTTTTCTCAAATATTTCAATTGTTTTATGGATACTGGTATAGCTTTTATTTTATTGTTCCGTAAATGTATTTCTCTCAAATATTTATTTTCAGTTGGTATACTACTAATGAAATTACTTTCCAAGTTTAAGACCTTTAACTTATTCAATTCATTAAAATGTTCAGGTAAATCTGAAATCATATTATTAGCCAAATTAAGTTCAATCAATGATTTCAAATTGCCAAATGACTGTGGAATTATATTTAGATTATTTTTTTCAAGTTTTAATTCCACTAAGCTGGTTAAATTACCAATATCAACTGGCAATTCAATGATTCTATTATTGCTGATATTTAAATACTGCAGTCTTGATAAGTTACAAATTTCTATTGGCAACTTTTCAATTTTATTATCATGGAGGTACAAATATGTTTCTAACCTTAATAGTTCACCAATGCTTTTTGGTATTTCAATAAGCTGATTATGCCCTAAATCAATCATTCTTAGATTTATTAAGTTTCTTATTCTATCAGAAATGAATTTAATCTTATTGCAAGAAAGATTAAGGACTTCTAAAGTAGATTGATTCCAAAGTTCATCTGGAATTTGTTCAATTTTATTATCAAATACAGAAAGTTCAATTAAGCTTTTTTCAAATTCTGGAAAGTTTATTAGATTCTTGCTGTTTAGTATTATTCTTTTTAGCATGATTAGTATCTAAATTGGTTATAAATTATTATCTATTTCTAAGTAATAAAGCTGTTGAAGTAGCTGCAATTATTAGCTCATAATTTGCATTTGTATCACTGAAAAATGAAAAAGATGAATGATATAGGTCAACAATACCAATTGTTTTTTCTTGCATTATAAATTCATATCCACCTACAATTTTAAAGGGCGTTGTAATCGAATTGCTTTCACTTTTTTGATTTGAAAGATTAATTACTAATGGCTTGATTAATATAGTGTCTGTGTTATTAGTTAAAAGTCCACTTTCCTTTGTAGTGCCTTCCCTCAACAATGTAGAAAATGAACCAGGGGTAATTTCTATTTTATAATTTAGATTAAGTTTCCATTCAATTTTATTTGTATTAGAACTTGTCAATAGAATTGCACTAAAATTTGATTCCTCGGATTTAGGGATAGAAAAATCTTTTGTTTTATTGTACTTAAAGTTTTTGCTATGATCAGTCTTCTCTTGTTTGCAAAATATGAAAATTGAGTCTGTTAAATTAGTAATATAAAATTGAAATTTATTGGTAGATCTTGCAGTTACATCATTTATGTCTAAGCCTAAATTCAATAGTAAAGTTCGTTTAATTTCTTCGGCTGTAAATATTCCTCCAGTTGTTTTATCATATGTGCCTTTACTTACTGACCAACCATCTGTAAACGTTCCTGAAAATTTACTATCGAATCTAAGTTGGCTTTTAGAACCAGGCAATTTTTTGCCTTTTATACCAGAAACATTTATTGTATTTACTTTTTTACTAGTGCTATTTTGTGGTATGCTTAAAGGTATTTTTGCAGACGTGCATGAATTATTGGTAACAAAAAAAATATACAAAAGGATTAGATGAATGCTTTTTGTAGTTATTTGAGTCATTTATAAAATTTATTTTATTTTAGAGTTGTATCCTAGCTGAACTAATATTGGAAGAGAAGGTGTTGTTCTAAAATCCTGTGTAATGAGTTTACCTAATTTTAGATATATATCATGTTTTTTAAATGAAATACCTGATTGAAATCCATAGAAAAAATTACCACCTGTTGCTGGTTCAAACCAACCATCTTGTACATCGGGATAATTTTCTTTATATAATTTTGAATGTTTAAAGTGTGTAACAATGGATTTGTCAAATCCTATTTCTACAGCAAAATGCCAACCAGATTTATAATAACCTGCAGTAGCACTTATATCACTTCCAAAGTTCACTAGTCTTACTAAGGTATTTTCGTACCTCCTGAATACACTATAAAGTCTAGCACTGACTTGAAAATTTTCAATTTTTGCAAGATGAATTGTTCCGCCAATCTTTATTTTAAAATCGTCTAGTAGATTATTGCCCGAGGGAAGGGAAAATTCTCCCGACAGTATAATTGGATGTTTAGATTTTAATTGGTGCCCATAACCAATGCCATAAGTTAGCCCAAAGTCAATACCTGTATTAATATTGATTATATGTCTTTGATTTTTTTGTAGGCTGGCCCAATTTATATTTTGAGCAATTAGGGAACTTGAAAAAATTATTAGTGCCAATGTCAACTGTAGCTTTATTTTATTTCTCGATTTAGTCATTATGATAAATTATTTAATTGAGTTAAAATAGTTTAACATTACGGGGTAAGTATTATTCCATCCAGTTGAAAATGATAGCATATCATGTCCACCCCCTAATGTTTTAAATAGTTGGGTATTTGAAAAAGGAGCTGAAACCTTTTTCGCATATTCAAAGCCATAAGCTTTATTATTTTCGCTGTAAACGAAAAGAACTTTAGCTTTAAACTGATGGAGATTTGTTGTCCAATTTGGTTTTTCCTTTTCACCAATTTCAAACATGCTTTTATTTATTATTGCTCCATTTCTCCACATTGGTAGTGGACCTTCGTTTCCAGTTGGATTATCTTTTGCCCCATCTGCAGTAGTAAGCAAACCAAATTTATAGTCTAGTATTTCGTGCTCATTCAATTTTCCTGTTATAAATTGGTCCATATAAAACAAATCATTAAATAATTCTTTTGTAATGTTTATATCTCTCGAACGTTTAATATAGTCAAGAATGTCCTGCCAAATCAAGCCTCCTGGCTCAGCTAAAACAGCCCCATTTATTCTAGTAGGGTATTTATTAATATACGCAGTTGCAAGTATAGCCCCCCAGGAATGTCCCAACAGAAATACCTTTTGGTTGGCAATAGTTTTATAATGATTTATTACTCCAGTGAGTTCATCAAGCATTATCTGTATTGAATATGATTCTTTTGAAAAGCGTTGCGATAGTCCGGATCCTCTTTGATCATAGAAGACTACCTTATAACCTTGATTTGAAAAATCTTTGCATCTAAGTAAAGAACGGTAATCACTCCCTGGTCCACCATGCAATACAATTATAATTGCACTATCTGGATGACCAAATGTTTCGGAATGTAATTTTGCTCCATTTATTGTAATTGATGGTATAGTTGTATTTTGGTCAACTGTTTTAGGGACCAACATTCCTGGTGTATTTATATACATCTCTTTTTTGCAGGAAAACAACAAACAAGTAGTAGTAAAAATTGCTATTATTATTTTCATTCTTTAAATTGTTGCTTTAGTGTAATTATTATTCTCATTTTTTCTCATAGGTAACCCTATATATATCTCCTGGAAAAATTCCTGGCGATGTTATTACTATTAATTTTTTACAATCGAAAAACTGAATTGATCCAATTGTTCCATCCATAGTTATTGTATTGCCACTTATTGACCATGTACTTGTAGAATTTGCATTGAGTGAGCAAACTAAACCAATATCTATATATTGCGCAATACCATTGGCATTAAGTATTATTTCATTATCTTTTTCACATGCATCAAGTGTTGAAAAAATATCTTGCTCTGTCCCTGAACTATTGGCTTTGTATATTATAGCGGTAGTTTTGTATATGCCTGTTAGAGTTGTTATATTAGGATCACAAGAGGGGTTGGTATCGCTTTTTTTACATGCCACAACTGTGCTGCCTAGTATAACTAACGATAGGATTATATCTTTCAAAGAAGCAAATTTTTTAAGGTTAATTAATATTTGTATTTATTTTGTTGTACTACTCAAAAGAAAATCTGATTTAGTATTCCCTTTCAGTCCATAAATTTCTTTATCTTGCTCAGCCATTACTTTTTCAGCGAGAGTATCTTTTAGGGTTTTAACATTAAATAAGTCTTTCAACTTTTTATCTAGTTCTATGCCACGCAAATTTATTCCAATAATTTTTCCATTAGGAGCTATTAAAAAATTCGTTGGAATTTCATGAACTCCATACACTAATGCAGCAGCATTTTCACTTCCTTTTAAATCACTAACATTTGGCCACGAAAGTTTATCTTTTTCAACCGCTGATTTCCAGCTTTGCTCATTTACATCTTGAGAGACTCCAAATATTTCAAAACCACTCGATTTATATTTATTATATAATTCAACTAAGAAAGGATTGTCCCTCCTACATGGGCCACACCAAGAAGCCCAAAATTCCAGTAATATAAATTTCCCACGATAATCTGAGAGTTTTAATTGGACTTTATTAATACTATTCTGCTGAATATCTACAAATTGATCACCAATTTTAATCTGCCTATTTAAATCTAAATAATTTTTTATTTTAGATCCGTGTATTGTTAATTTGAATTTACTGGGAATTTTGGCATATATAGAACTCGTTATCTCTTTACCCCATTTGATACAATAGACACTTAATAAATAAGTCGTTATAAACTGATTAGGATATTTTAAAATTAATTGTGCTGATTGTTCATCAAGCTTCTTTTCTAGTTGTAAAACTCGTTTATAAGCTAAACTATCAGTTTTGCCAATAGTTCTCAATAAACTATCGATTTCATTTTCAATTGGATTTCTTAGTTTTTCAAACAATTGATTCAATTCTTCTGATAAAGACCCATTAATTAAAGATTTTCTAAAGCTGCCTTTGATGCCACTAAATTCAATAGATTTATTCTCTACCCAGAAAAATTTATAGTCTGTAAAAGACTTTGTTCTGATGGCAAAGTTTTGTGGAATATCATTTAAAGTCTTTTTTACTTTAAAGGAAAATTTCCCATTTATTATCATTACAGAATCTATTGGTGTTCCAAAATTTTCTGCTTTATCCAAGTAAAGCCATGTACTATCATTAAACCCATGAGTAAATCCACTTATAGTAATTATAATTTTTATTGAATCTTTATTTAAAGTGGAATAACTTTTTGTTGAAATAAACAAAATAGAAACTATAATCAGGTCAAGTCTTTTCATAATATCTTTATTGATTTTCTATATGTAAGATTATAGAAACTTTGTAACCCTAAGCGGATGCTTTCTACAAACAACAGAAAATTGTAAACAAACAGCTTTTGAATCTTATTTTTTAGAAAATCTTGTTCAGTAAAAGAGAGAAATATTTCTTTTTTGCTTTTGTACTTAGCGATCTAACTTCTGAAAAATCTATAGGATCATACAGTAGACCTGTTTCGTCTACTTTTCCTGTATCGTAAAAATTAAATATTAATCCAAATACTGTACCATTTTGTTTCCCGCTTAATAAATTATGTGAATAATCTTTTAGGATTACTTGCTTACCATTTGGCATTGCTGGTAATAACTTTTCAGTGGCAAAATCAGAAGGGGTTGATATATCTAGATTCCCACTTATTATTAATGTCTCAGTATTTGATTTTTGAACTTTTTGGTATTCCTCTGGTATTGAATATGAGTGCCAGGCTTTGATAGTTCCCCAACCTTGTAATGAGGATGTAGGTCCCAAAGTGGTTCTTGTAGATCTTAACCAATCTCGATAATTTACAGTTGGATTATAATCTGCACTTGCAGCTTTTTGAAAATAATCTCCCCATGCCATATTTTTAGTAATTCCCTTATCAAATAGTGTCTGTATCATATAAAGACCACTATAATCCTTATTATTTGCTGCATTATAATATGCATCAAACGCTTCAACAGCTCCTTCTTTAGATAACATCATTTGAAATGTTGAAGTTTTAATTTTATCGGCATCCAATTTAAATACCCGCCAACGTTTGGGCATTTTATCAAATGCTTGGTTTATAGCTGCTTTAATTGAACCCTTATAGTTGAAAATATTGGTAGCCTTATAAATACTGTCGTATTTATCAAGAATCTGTTCAGTTTTTTCAGGGAACCAAACAAAATGGCCTGGGGGGTTTGCACCTACCATTACTGATCGCTTAATTACCTCTGGATATTTATAACTATATATTAATGCTACTCTTGTTCCATAGCTAACGCTAAATAAATTCACTTTTACATAGCCTAATGCCTTACGGGTATATTCCATATCTTCTATAACATCTAGCATAGTATATTTGCTTATATCAATACCTTTTTCTTTTATTGATGCAGCAAACTCTTTTATCGCTTTTTCTAAGTTATCTAAAGACTTATCACTAAGTAGTTTATTATTTAATCCCTTTGTTGCTTTTCCAACTTTTTTTGATTGTAGTTTTACTGTTCCATCTACACCACGATAACCCACGCAAATGATATCATGATTAGTTACTAAACCTAGACTTTTCAAGTCTAACATATTTGAGCCCCCAGGTCCGCCTTCAAAATAAAATATTGGTTCTCCTACATCTTTTAGTGGCGATTTTAAAATAGCCACAGGCAATCTTATTATTCGGTCATTTGGTTTTTCTCTATTTTCTGGTACATCAATAAATCCGTGTACTATTTTTACAGCTTGTCCATTAGCTTTTATTTCTTCATAAGTTATTTCTTTTAACTTGGGAACTTGACAGAATATTTGTTTGCTAATTATATTCAATAAGAATAAACAAACTATTTTTATAATAAATGTTCTATTTTTCATAATCACTTCTTTTATTTTTTTATATTTAAAATGATTAATTAGATGTTTTTTTAGCAATTACAGTTCCTCCAGGTTGGCGAATAATGCATTCAGTATCATTTCCTTTATTATCTTTTTGGAACTGTAGACTAAAACCAGCTACTCCTTTTACACTAAAATTGCTTTCACTATTAGCCACTAATTCAAAATCCTGCTGACCAGAAATTTTGACCATAAGTGTATTCTCTTTGATGTATACTTTTATGATATTGCCTGATAACATATAGTTTCCAGTAAATTTTTCTATCTGTTCTAGTGAAAGTTTAACTGGTGTTTCAGTGTTATTCAATATTTCTTCGGAAACCTTTTTAGCCTTAATTTTTCCATCTGGTTGATTTAGGGTAAATCCTATTATATCCCCACTCTTATTTTTTTCAAAAGAAACCGTAAAACCAGGAGCTCCCTTTACTTCAAACATATGGTCCCTTGTAAAAACTAATTCATATTCTGGTTGACCAGGAATTGAGGCAATTAGTATATTATCTTTTACGTTAACTTTTACAGTTTGCCCAGAAAGTAGATAGTTGCCTATATACTTATTCAAACTATCTGAAAGTTGATAATCTGGGTTTTGAGGATTAATCAGTTCAGTATACAATTTCCCACTATTGGAGTAGCTTTGGTTTATGTATGGAATGGACTCACTTCCATTATTTTGTGCTAAACTGTGCTGGCTTATCAAGCCAACAAAAAAAAGAGGAATAAGTTGTTTCATTTTTTTGATTTTGAGTTGAATAGATAGAATGGCAATAAACAATGATTGTATTACCATTGCTTTTTGATTTATGCAAATATTAAACTCAAAATTCCAAGTGAGGGGTTATCCTATATGGCGAGGCTTATTGTTTAGCGATTGATTATCAGGCGAATAGATTAGTAATAACTAAAAATATGGCTTACAGTGTAGGAGAGTACTTATAAAATCGAATCAAGACTTCTTTTATTTAGATATTCTGTTGGAGATTGTCCAGTGACTTTCTTGAAATTCTTATTAAAGGATGATTTTGAATTAAACCCACAATCTAATGCTATACTCATCATAGTAAACTTCGAATTTTCAGGTAAAAGAACTTGGCGTATAAATTCCTCGACTCTTAGTTTATTTATATAATCATAGAAGTTTTTACCTTCTTTTTCATTAATTATTTGTGATAAATGATTCGGGTAAATATCCAATTTCTCCGCTAAAGCTGAAAGAGTAAGTTCCGGCTCCGTATAAAATTTTTCAATTTGCATCAATTCATTCAGCTTTTCATATTGTATTTGCGATGTTATTTCTGTTAGCCCTGAATTTGCATATTTCTTTTTAACTAAATTTTGGCCTTTCTTATCTAAGCTTTGATTTAGTCTAATCTCAGAAATCTCTGAATTAGTTATATTATTTTCAATTTTTTCAAGATTTAAACTTATTTCAAAGTTGTTATTTAGCTGTTGACTAATTGTGTTACTATATATCCTTCCTTGTTTGATACCAAAATAACCAATGATAATGACCAATACAACAGCAAAGCCAAAAATCAGATTATCGTAAGATGTCTCATTTATTTTTTGTGCAATTATAATTATCCAGATAATTCCCAGCCCGTAAATTAAGTATCGCAGCCAGTTTAATTTGATTTTTTCTTCATAAGAAAATTGGTTGGCAATATTTTGTTTGTGCTTATTTAAAATCACAAACAACCATATTACATAAACGATTCCAGAAATTAACGTAGAATAATTATTAATTCTTATCTGAATTTCAAATCCTTTGCCTCCGGAATCAATTATAGCTATTTTTTCTTCTGGGGATAATATTAAAAAAGGACTAATTATAATTAAAACCACAATAAAAGGTATGAAATGTAAAGTCCATATTTTTTTATTTTCAGGTAGCATATTCGTCAATGCTGCTGAATACAAATACAGCATTGGTCCGTGTAATAGAGGAAAAAGGGGAGCAATCGCAAATACGTCAATATATTTATTCCCAGGTATTGAAGTAGCAACAACAAAAAGCAATAAATGGCAACAAATGATTATTAGCCAAGCTAACAAAAACTTATCAGCTAATATTTTGTCTTTTTTTGAAAAAAGCAGAAGGATTAGAAAAAAATTAATGCCAATTCCAAATAAATAGAGCATTCTGAATAAATTAATTTCAAAAATAGCAAAAGAAATCTACTTAGAAGAAAGGAGTAAGTCTTAGATGAGATATTTATAACTTATAAACCAAGAACAATTTCAAACAAAAATTAAACTAATTATATCATATAAGGAATTGTTACTTGATTGATATTTAAGTAAGTATGAAGAGATTTATGCTTTTTCTTGACTTTTAAATTGGCTGTTTTGTTCTCCTTTTTAATGACAAAATCTACCTATTCATTCAAAATGTTGATTTTATGAGTATTCAGAAGTTAAAAATTGATAAAATATATTTGCATACTTTTATTATAGTTTTACATTCTAGATTCGTGGGAAAAGAATTTTTAATGTCTTCTAGCTAACTTATCAAAAATTATTTATTTATATTATTTAACTTTAACTATTTATACTATTTCTCTGAGACCTTTAATTCCTTAATAGCTTTGAAGTATTATAAATTAGCAAAGTATTTATTGTGAACTAGAACTTTAAAATATGCTTGAAAAATTACTCTTCAAATCATATAAATCTTTTACAGAAATACAGGAGCTCGAACTCAAGAAAATTACTGTGTTGATTGGGAAAAATAGCTCTGGAAAAAGTGCAATATGTAAGCTACCCACATTGTTAGAACAATCAGTCAAGGGGAAATTTGCAGAGGCATTTAAGTTTAATAATAACGGTGTTATGCTTGGTGCTGAGTACAGAGATGTTTTCAGTTATCGCCAGCCAAGTCGACCAATTTATTTTCATCTTTTTTCACATAATCAGCAAGAACTTGAAATTGAAGTGACAATTCCAGGGTATGAGATGAACTCATTGCCCAATATATTTTCTTGGAAGCTAGATACTAATTATGATTTGAAATACGTGTCACCACAAGTCTACTTTAATAATGTAGATAACAAACAATATAGTTGTCTGTTTAATGGGTTTGTATTGAAGCATATTAATTACATTGAGAATGAAGCGTCACCAGGATTAATTGATATCAGTTCTTTCTTATTTAAAACAAATTATGTAGGCCCATTTCGAGTTTTTTCCCAGAGTATAAGAATTTTTCAATTCACTAGTAATATTGAAGATCCAAATATCGGAAATGATGGTCTTAACGCTTATCAAATTCTTGCAGCTGAATCCTTAAAGTCTGAAAGTACTGTTATTAATGATGTAAGTAATTGGTTTGAACAAAATTTTAACGGCTGGAAATTAAAAGTTGTAAACGATAAAATGCCATTTTTTGAGATTCATTTGTTTAAAGATGTACCTGAATATTTTTCTATAAATATTGCAGATGCTGGACAAGGAATGAGTCAAGCACTTCCACTTATCGTTAGTGCCTTTATAGCAAATGGAGAGCCTACATTAAATATTTTTGAAGAACCCGAATTACATTTGCATCCAATTGCTCATGCTAATTTAGCCGAATTGTTTGCAATTACTGCCTTACAACTTGACAAAAAATATTTAATTGAAACACATTCCCCAAGCTTTGTACTAAGACTAAGGAGGCTTGTTGCAGAAGGTACATTACCTAAATCTGATCTTGCCATTTATTGGGTTGATAGTGATGATGATTTAAACATGAGTACCCTTAAGAAAATTAATGTCAATGATGATGGTTCTGTCGATTTTTGGCCTGAACATATTTTTAAAGAGACCCTAGATGAAACTTTGGCCTTAAGATCTGTTCAATTGAAAATGAAAAATGGTAATTGAAATTTCCTACCGAGCATTTTTGGATAAGAATAACTTTCAGTCAATAAGTTATTTATTAAAGTTATGTTCATTTAATCATCGGTACAGTTTTTTTGTTGAATTGAGTTTGGTTAGGGACACCGAAATATTCAAAAGCCTAGACTCTGATAGTAGAGATACAATTGAAAATTATTTTAGCTCATATGTTGAAGGAAGCTTAAAGCCAGATTTAGAAATTGACCCTACTAATCAAAATAAAATGGGCATAGAAGAGGGAATAAGATATCTATCACCCCCATTTATATTACTTCTTGAGAATAGTTTAAATGATTCTTATTTCATCAATTCTTTAATTAAAAATTTTAAAAAACATGCAAAGAAAATTCAACATTCTATAAATTTTGGTTGGTTTGAATATGGTAATGCAGGGGGGTGTAATAATATTCCTAATTTCATTGAGAATAAGGCTTTAAGTTTTCAAGGGCTTCCCAAAGATAAATATTCTTACTTGAGAATTTTTGTTATTATGGATAGCGACAAGACCTTCCCTGAAGATTCGGTAACTAACAAAAATAAAGTTTTTGATTTTTTGAATTCTAAGAATATATCTTATCATGTATTAGAAAAAAGAGAAATAGAAAATTACCTTCCGAATATTGTTTTTCAAGAATTAGAAAAGGAAGATATTTTTATAAATGCTTATCAAAAGCTCACATCATTGCAAAAAGATTATTTTGATATTGAAAATGGGTTTAAAGATGTTAACTTTAAAAGTCTTGATCCTAATATACAAGATTTATATAGCGATTTATCTCAAGAAGATTATATGATATTCAGAAAGAGAAAAATAGATATTAGTGTTATATTAAGAAAATACCCAATAATTATGGATAAGGAGGGAAATAATGACTACAAGCAGTTATTACCGAGACTTTTCAATCTGGATGTTGTCAAGGGTGCTGATTTGCAAAATAGATGTAACCATCAAGTTGATCCTAACGAGCTTGTAAGTATTTTAACAGAAATAAGCCAACGATTATGAGTACTAAATTAAAAGTGACACCAAGGGTTACAAGGCTTATAAATTATATAGAAGATATAGAGAATGGAAGATTAAAAGTGCCCTCTTTCCAGAGAAATTTTGTTTGGGGAAAAAAAGAAAAGTTAGATCTTTTTGAAAGCCTTAAAAAAGGGTACCCAATTGGTTCTGTTTTATTTTGGAAACCCGACGAGGTTTTTAGTACCAAAGACATTATTGGGCCCTATAAAATGAAACCAACTAAGCCAAATTTTGAATACTTCTATATATTAGATGGTTTTCAAAGATTAACTACTTTGTTTGGATGTTTAGTCAGCCCCCAAAAAACTAGTTTAGATGTATTAGATAATATTGTAAGTGATTTTTCCATTTATTATGATTTGGAAAATGAAGAGTTCACTTTATCTAGAGGAACTCCCAAAGAAGTTTCATATTTGCCCGTGAATATCTTGATTGATACGTTTGCATTATTGAATTACTCAGATGAACTTAGAAGGGCTTATGACGATAATAAAAAGGCTGATCTTCTTATTAATCGGGCGAGAGTTTTGGCTTCAACATTATTGGATTATGAATTGCCAGCAATACAAATTATAGGGGGGGCTATTGAGGATGCTGTAGATATTTTTTCTCGAATTAATTCTATGGGCATGAAAATATCAACTGATTGGATGCTTTCGGCATTAACTTATAATGACAATAAATTTACTCTTGGTGAAGAAATAGATACTTTGATTGAAGATTTAGCTATTTACAATTTTGATGAAATTAAAAGGGATTTGATTTTACAATGTATTCAAACATCTTATGGTAAATTATTTTTTGATGTAAAACTAAATGATATAATTAAAGACAAACCAGTCTTTGTTAATAAAGCTAGATCTTCTATTAAAAGTATTAAGCGTGCAGTACAGTTTTTGTTTGAAGATTTGCTTGTCATTGATAGTAAACTGCTGCCATATGGTAGTCAGCTCATCTTTTTATCTTATTTTTTTCAAGAAGTTGAAAATCCAACTAAACTCCAACTTAATAATTTAAAAAAATGGTTTTGGGTGACCACATATTCAAATTATTTTACTATTTACTCTTTGAGTAAACAGAGGGCGGCATTCAATCATTTTAAAGATTTCGTAAAACTAGATAATCAATCTCCAGTATATAATGATAAACCAACTATCAAATTTCAAGTTGCAGATTTTCCTAGGAAAATCGCATTAGGAAGTGTTCGAGCAAATGCACTTGTACTTTTTTTGTTAAATTATTCTAATAATTTTCACCCTATTCGTTCTGAACAGGTAGACCACTACAAGATATTCTATTTGTTTCCTCATGTTCAAACGCCTGAAAATGCTATTGTTACAATTAATTACATTTCAGAATTCAACGAAAGGAATTTAATTCAAGATAAATTACTTAATATCAAAAGTTTATTATCTCGAAGCGATTTTAATACATTTTCGGCCAATTATTTCTTGGATGAAAAGCTTAAGAAATTTATATTATCAAATTACTCTATTTCAGATAATATTTTATCATATAGATTATCAATAATCATAAAAGCGGAAAAAGCTTTTATCAATCAGTTTGAAGAAATTTTATACGAAGAACAGTTTTTTTAATTTTAGTGGTACTTAAATTTTATCTTGATTATTTATAAAGTGCTTTAAATATCTTAAATCCTAAATATTCAGAATTTATTAATTTCAATTTTGTTTACTGCATCAATCCTTAATTCCAAAATCTCCCTCGCCGCCCTTTCCCCACTTCTAACAGCGCCTTCCATATAACCATTAAATTGGGTACTGGTTTCTGTGCCTGCCCAATGAATGCGTTGGAATGGAGTGGCTAGTGATGTTTGCAATTGGGTGAGTATGCCTGGAGGAAACATGCCTGCATAACATCCTTTGGTAAATGGTTCTTCGGTAAAACTTTTATCGGTATAGTATTCTATATTGGCTGCTTCTGGTCCAAACATTTTTACAAATCCTTCTTTCACTATTTCTTTTCTGGTTGCTTGATTATGCTGCATTAATTGCTTGGCTTTTTCTGCCAAACTAAAGCCCATTAAAATGCCTTTGCTACCATTGAATGGAGAGTTATCAAATACCACACTAGTTAATTCATCGGGGGCGGCTACCAATCCATTTTTAAATTCCTTTCTCCAAAATGGACGATCATACACTGCATAACATTTTACCACCGTACCCATAAAACTGGCTTTCATCAATTGCCATTGGTTAGATGGTACTGCTGGGGTATAATTGATTTCAGTAGATACAGCAGGGGGCACTGCTACTATACAATGCGCAGCTGTATAACTAAATCCTTGACCACTAATTGTTACTTTACTGTCTTCTTGGTGTATATGCGTTACTACTTTTTCATAGTGAATGGTATCCCCTAAAGCTGCTGCCATTTTAAAGCAAATGCTTTGTGCTCCTCCTTTTATTCGGTCTTGTTGAGCGCCTTTATTTACATTCATTAAGAAGTCTAAATGAGTATTGCTCTTGATGTAAAACAGTGCGTGTAAAAATGAAATCGTTGATGCGTCGGTTGCAAAAATGGCTTCCGTTGCAACCGCAAACATTTTTCTAGCTGTTTCGCTTTTCATTTGGCTGTTCATCCAATCTTGCAAACTCATGGCATCCCATTTTGCTGCATTGGGTGATTGATAAGGATGTTCTAGATCAATGGTTTTTGCTAGTTTATTTATTTTGCTGATGGCTCTATCTAAACTCAATAAAGCAAATAAGGGCAGGGGCGGAATCAACCCTTTATAGTGTTTTATTTTGCTGTTTAATAGCAGTGTGCTCTTTCCACTATCATAGGTATGGAAAGTATCTATGCCAAATTCGGCGGCCAGTTGATACATTCTTTCATGCCCAGGGCCTATCCACTGGCCGCCTAGATCGGTGTAATCCTGTTCACTAAAATATTCGGTTAAAATTCTGCCGCCACATCTATTGCGAGCTTCTAACAATAGTATATTTTTTCCTGCTTTTTGCAAAGCCAAACCAGCGGCTAATCCAGCATAGCCAGCACCAATCACCACAACATCGTACTGCATAAATTAATGTAACCAGAGGTTAACAATTCTACCGGAATTGGTGGTAGCTGGTAAAACAGATAAATCGTTTTTATCTAAGACGAGCACTCTTCCTTCTGCTTTTTTGCCCCACATATTTCCCGTAAAGAAAACATTTAATCCAAAAGGGATATCTACATTATTGGCTCTTGGCCCCATTGAATATTTCTGCCAAGCTTCTCCTTCTGTGATTTTTTTGTAGTCTAAAGTGTCTACATCGTCGGGTGCTTTAAATCCATTGTAACCATTCCAAGGAGCATTCCAAACAGAATCAACCGCACCCAAAGAAGGAACTGCAATCATTTTTATATCAGTACCTAATTTTGCGTAAGCAGCAGGATACCAACTGTCTGCACAAACCAATACTGCTAATTTTCCGGAAGGGGTGTTGAATACAGGAACCTGAGTTGGATCCCCACTTGCAGTAAATCCAGCTTCATCATTAATGGGGAATATTTTTTTAACTAATGGAGATTGTAATTTTCCTTCTGGGCTGTAAACCGCACTGGTATTATATAATTTACCACGGCTTATTTTTAGTTTGCCCATTTCATTAATGGAAGGTTCTGGTAAAACAACAGACCCAGCCACAATGGTTACTTTAAATTCTGATGCGAGTTCACTAAAAATTTCATGATAAGCATTGGCTATTTGTTTTGCTTTCATAGCAAAAGCCGCATACTTATCTTTTTCGGTTACACCATCAGGTGTAGAAAAATATGCAACAGCAAATTTGAATAGATTCGCGGTAATCACAGCAGTCATTGCATCTGTTAAATCAGCTTTTTCATAAACACTGCTTTTTTGTTCCATGGCAACTAACCAGCTGCCAATGTATTCCGGAAAAACAACCACTGTTTTAGGATTGAGATATCCCCGCAATTTTGCAGCTTTCAGGTAGCTACGTAAATTTTCTCTAAGGGTAACTTTATTGGCGTAATGAATAGGTTGTAACACTGGTTGAATCCCCAACAAATTTCCTTTGCCCGAATCAACTCCGGCAGATACAATGCTATTGCTGTCAACCGCACTGCTGGCCAATACTTTATCGGGAGGTGGAACATCAATGACAACCCATACATTGTATAGGGCCACCAAAATCATCGAAATGCCTACCAATTTTACAAGGAATTTCATCTAGTATCATTTTATCGTTAAGATACTATAAATTTTCTAACATGCCTACCACACCTTCTCTTTTCAAAATAAGGTAGCCCAGTCTATCATTGCTAATCCCTTCTTTTAATTGGTAACTAAAAACCAATTGATCGTCTTGAACGGCTGTTTCAAAATAACGGAACTGAATATTAGAGTGATGTTTTAAGTTATGTCCTATTTCATATAAATGGGTAGAAAGAACAAATAATGCATTGGGTAGCTTTCTCAATCCTTCAATGACCACGGTACTACATTTAACTGCATCTTCTTGGTTGGTTCCTTTAAATAATTCGTCAATTAAAATCAACCATTTTTTCCCGTCACTAATTCTTTCAATGGTTTTTTTAATTCTTTGTACTTCATTAAAAAAGAAACTCTCTCCTTTTAAAATATTATCGCTAACCTGAATATTACTCAGTATGCCATCCAGTCTACTCAATTTCATTTTTGTAGCAGGAACCCCCATACCAATATGCGCCATATAAGCAGCCAATCCTACCGCTTTAATAAAAGTACTTTTGCCTGCCATATTTGCGCCTGTTAAAAAAATAAAATTGGCGTCTCTATTTAAGGTTAGATGATAAGGAATAGGCACTTCTAATAGAAAATGATACAAGCCCTCTGCTTCAATACAAGGTTCGTTGGTTTCAATTAGTTCGGGGTAACTAAAATGGAATTTTTTAGCAGCTTTTGCTAAACTTAAGTAAGCATCTAGTTTACTATGGATATCTATTAATTCTTCTGTGGCATTGCGGTAGCGCATTTTTAAGAACTGCGCAAACTTTAGTATGGTAGTGGTTGATAGGTCTTTTTTATTGGACTGTATCATAGCCTGTACCATTTCTTTATTCAACAGTTGTTGAATCCTTTCTGCCGTTTGTGAAAGCCAAACCGAAGCAGTTTCCGTACTAATCAAGGCAGCTATTTTTTCCATCCCTTGAACAAAATCCAATGCGTGTTCTACGGTAAACTTTGATAAGGAATAATCGGCAAGGTTTAACCATTTATAGATGTACGCGTTGACCACTCCAATATCAGATGGATAGTTATTGATGGGAGACTCATAAAACTTTTCCATGACCAACACGGTTCCATTGGTTGGGCTTACTGGATATTGATGAATGATTGTACTTAAAAATTGAATGGTCTGTTGTGTTTGCTCAATTGCTTTTACACTATCTAGTGGATGGGCCAATATATGCCGCAAATATTCTCTACCCCCATTGGTATGGGTTAAATTGATATGATGGAATACCGATTGGAATTCCTCTGAATGAAAAACAGAGAGATCATGTAATGTAACTTTATCAACTTGCATAGGCTGCTGGCTATTATAGTGGTTTTAATCTCTCCTGAATTCCATTCTTGCTCCCCATTTAGATTCATCGAACACTCCGTTTCCATAAACCATATGGCCATTTACAAAAGTTTTTTCGATGCTGGAAGGCATGGTCATTCCTTCCATAGGACTCCAGCCGCATTTATACAGAATATTATCTTTACGAATGGTATAGGGTTTATTCAGATTGACCAGTACTAAATCTGCCATATAGCCTTCTCTGATATACCCTCTCTCGTGTATTTGAAAACAGTCGGCTACCGCATGACTCATTTTTTCTACCATTTTTGGCAAGCTGATACGACCCTCTTTTACATAGTGTAGCATCAATTGTAATGAATGTTGAACCAAGGGCAAACCTGCATGGGCATGTTCGTAATCTTCTTGCTTTTCTTCCCAGGTATGTGGGGCATGATCGGTAGCAATAATGTCTAAACGATCGTCTAATAGTGCTTTCCACAATGCTTCTTTGTTAGACGGTCCTTTAATGGCAGGGTTGCATTTGATTTGATTGCCTAAACGATCATAATCGTCCGCGGTAAAATGTAAATGGTGTACACAAACTTCTGCAGTAATTCTTTTGTCTTTCAGCGGAAACATATTCGTAAACAATTGTAGTTCACGCTCGGTACTAATATGCAAAATATGTAAACGACTATTGTTTCTTTTGGCAAATTGAATGGCTTTAAAAGAAGATTCAAAACACACTTCTTCGTTGCGAATAATAGGGTGATCTGCAGCTGTTAATTTTTTACCAGTTGATTTTAAATTGGCTAGATTTTCTTTAATCAAGGATTCTTCTTCGCAATGGGTGGCAATCAATAATTCTGTTCCTGCAAATACTTTCTCTAATTGCAAAGTGTTGTTTACTAATAAATTTCCAGTAGAAGAGCCCATGAAAATTTTAATTCCACAAACCTGATTTTTCTTTTTATTGATTTGTAGAATCTCTTCTAAATTATCATTAGAAGTACCCATGAAAAAGGAGTAATTCGCTAAAGATGATTCTGCTGCTCTACTGTATTTTTGCTCTAATAAATCGACTGTTAATGCAGCAGGAGAAGTATTGGGCATTTCCATAAACGAAGTGGTTCCGCCTGCAACAGCTGCTTTTGCTTCGGTATAAATATTGGCTTTATGGGTTAGGCCCGGTTCTCTAAAATGTACTTGGTCGTCTATCACACCAGGCAATACGTGTAAACCAGTTCCATCTATTTCGGTAGCCCTAGCTTTTATATCAATACTACCTCCAATTTTTTCTATTCTATCGTTGCTAATCAATAAATCACCTTGAATGATTACTCCTTCATTAACAATACTCGCATTCTTAATTATGGTATGTTGCATGCTGCAATTTATTTAATCCGCAGCATATAACCTTAGTCTTCAATATGTATAGAAAATAGTATCATTCTAGACTGGATTTTGTCTAAAACATTGGAGTATTTCAAAGCCGCATCGGTTTGATGTAAATTGGTTAAGCCGTAACTGATTTTAATTTCAGGAGAAATAGTTACGAAGGGTAAGTAAAAATTAAACCCAATACCCCCTTCAAAACCAAAGTCATTTCTCTTTAATTTAATGATATCATCTGCATTTCTTGCAGTGGAATTAGAAGACAGATCTATATCATATTTTAGTCCACCCAAAATATAGGTTCTAAAATTGCCAATCCTATCTGAGTTAAATTTCAGTTGAAAGGGAAAGCTAACCAAGGTGGATGGTAGCCGCTGAATTTGGGTGCTTCCTTCACCTACTCTAGCACTTCCCAATTCATAACGAATACTTCTAGCACCACCAATAATGAGTTGCGGATTAGCTCTAATTTGAAAATGTTCTCCCAAACGGCCAGTTGCTAATAATCCCATTGCTATACCGCCACTAGAGCCAGGTTCGGCCAGTAGAATACTATCTGATTGGGTAAATAAATTAGATTTATTTACTTGTAAATAAGAACTGTTATATCCCAGCGTAATGCCAAAATAATACAGTTGATCTTCCCGGTGCATCCGGTAGAGTTGTTTTTGAGCATAGCTATACTGTAAAAGACCCATTAGGCCAATTACGAGCAGGACTATTTGCTTCCGCAGTAAATAGTGCATATTCCGAAACTTAATTTCTTCAAATAGGTTTGGGTAAAGCCTGCTTCATTCAGTATATTTAAAAATTGAGCTCCTTCCGGAAATGCCTGCACGCTATCGTTGAGGTATTGGTAAGCATCTTTGTTTTTTGAAAAGAGTTTACCAATAGAAGGAGTGATATAATTCATGTAAAATTGATACAATTGTTTAAAGCCAATTGAACTGGGTTTAGAAAATTCTAAGATAACTGCCTTGCCGCCCGGTTTCAACACGCGGTGCATTTCTTTTAAACCTTTACTCAGGTCTTGAAAATTTCTTACCCCGAAAGCTACTGTAATGGCATCAAAATAATCGTTGTTAAAACGAATATTTTCACTGTCTCCATTGAGTAAAGTAATGGTGTTTTCTAAGCCCTTAGCTTTAATTTTCTCTCTTCCAAAACTGAGCATGCCATCAGAAATATCAATCCCAACAATTTCTGTTGGTTTTAATAGCTGCTCGGTTAATAATGCTACATCGGCCGTGCCGGTTGCAACATCCAATATCTTTTTTGGAGCGATTGTTTTGAGTTGCTTGATGGCCGTTTTACGCCAGCCCACATCAATCCCTACACTCAAAAAACGGTTCAAGAAATCGTAGCGATAAGCAATATTATTGAACATATCTGCTACCTGGTCTTTTTTTGCCAGCTCACTTTCTTTAAAAGGCACTATTTCATCGTGCGCAAATTTTGCCATGGGTCAAAGATATTCTTTTTAATCCCTTGAAATAGTTCTGTTAAGCCCTCTTAGGCTTTATTTGGGTTAATATTTCGCAAAAATTGTGCGTGCTGCTAGTATCTTCGTACTTGTGAAGGCCAAAATATACAAATCAACGGGTAGCTGGTATGTAGCAAAAGCTGCAAATGGACAATTTTATAATGCCCGTGCAAAAGGTATTTTTAAAATTGATGGTCATACATCTACCAACCCTATTGCAGTAGGAGATGAGGTAGAAATGGATATTGAAGATGTTCAAGAAGAGTCGGCCATCATTCACCAAATTCATGATCGGCGAAATTATGTGGCCAGAGTGTCTCCACATAACAAACGGATGCACCATATTATTGCTTCCAATCTAGATCAAAGTTTATTGTTTGCAACGCTGCGTGACCCCAAAACTTCTCAAGGTTTTATAGATCGATTTTTAATTTCCTGCGAAGCTTATCATATTCCTGCCA
Organism: Sediminibacterium sp.; assembly: GCF_051860225.1. Lineage (GTDB taxonomy): Bacteria > Bacteroidota > Bacteroidia > Chitinophagales > Chitinophagaceae > Sediminibacterium. The sequence goes on along the minus strand of NZ_JBHYEI010000001.1, from coordinate 297,922 downwards.
TTATTGTTTTCAATAAAGCAGACTTATACAGGGCCAAAGAAATGGAGAAGTTTCATGAGCTGAAAGAGATCTATACCAATGCAGGGTATCAAGTTCTGCTAACCAGTATCGAGAACAATCAAGGACTAGAAGAAGTAAAAAATCTATTGACCAATAAAACCACATTGTTAAGTGGACATAGTGGCGTAGGGAAATCCACTTTTATCAATCATTTATTTCCCCAGTTTAATTTGCGAACACAGGAAGTAAGCGATTGGAGTGGGAAGGGATTACACACGACTACTTTTGCGGAGATGTTCGACATAGATGAACAGACCCATATCATTGATACACCAGGGGTAAGGGAATTGGGGATTGTAGACGTTAGCAAATCGGAACTCTCGCATTATTTTCCGGAGATGCGTTTATTGCTCAACGATTGTCAATTTAATAACTGCATGCATATTAATGAACCAGGCTGCGCAGTGAAGCAACAAGTAGGTATTGGTTCAGTTTCCGAAGACCGATACGTGAGTTATTTAACCATCTTAGATACGATGGAAGACAAAAAGTATTAGTTATTGCTTCAAGAAATTGTTGTGGTTATAATCCTTAAACCAAGAAGCATACTGAACGTAGTTATTGGCAATCCGATCAATCTCCCCATGTACCATATCGGGTGATAAGTCTTTTACTTTCTTCGCAGGTACGCCAGCATAGATCGTTCCTGATTCTACCACTGTGCCTTCTAATAAAACAGCGCCAGCAGCAATGATTGAATTAGAATGAATTACACAGCGATCCATTACGATTGATCCCATCCCTATCAACACATCATCGTGAATGGTACATCCATGCACCAATGCATTGTGACCTATAGAAACGCGGTTGCCAATTTCGGTTGGATTTTTTTGATAAGTGCAATGAATCACCGCACCATCTTGCACATTTACTTTGTCACCCATTTTAATATAATGTACATCTCCGCGAATGACCGCATTAAACCATACACTGCATTCATCGCCCATCACTACATCTCCTACAATGGTTGCATTGGGTGCAATAAAACAATCTGAACCCATTTGAGGGTGTTTGCCAAGTACAGGTAAAATAGTAGCCATAATAGAATTTGCAATGAAGATATAAATAATCGACAATCTTAGTATAAGTTTGGGCTCAAATGAATCATCGTCAATTATTTTTAGACCATGTGGCACAAACTTCGCCCAAACCCATTGGCATTGAAATGGCCAGTGCAGAAGGGGTGTGGCTCACTGATACGGACGGAAAAAAATACATTGATGGTATATCTGGCTTTAGTGTTTGCAATATTGGACATAGTAATCCCGCTGTTATTAAAGCGGTGCAAGATCAAGCGGCTGCCTATATGCATGTGATTGTGTATGGAGAGTTTATTGAACAACCTCAGGTAGCTTATGCAAAACTGCTCACGGAATATTTACCTGCTTCATTAAACTGCGTGTATTTTACCAATAGTGGGGCAGAAGCCACAGAAGGCGCAATGAAGCTGGCTAAGCGCATTACCAACCGCACTAAAATTATTGCAGCCAATAAATCCTATCATGGCAGTACTCAGGGCGCATTGAGTGTAATGGGCGATGAATACTTTAGAAACGCATTCAGACCCTTGTTGCCCGATGTGTATCATTTTAATTATGGTTCTGATGAATTGATTGAAGCCATTGATTCAGCAACAGCCTGTGTGATTATTGAAACGGTTCAGGCAGAAAGCGGCGTCACTGCTCCCTCCGAAACATGGATGAAAGCTTTACGCGCAAAATGTGATCAACATTGTGTGTTGTTGATATTAGACGAAATACAAGCGGGCTTTGGTAGAACAGGAACTTTATGGGCATTTGAACAATACGGCATTGTGCCCGATATTTTATTATTGGGCAAGGCATTGGGGGGAGGGATGCCTCTGGGTGCATTCATAGCCGACCAACGACTCATGAATACTTTAACTTATGCTCCTGTTTTAGGACATATTACTACATTCGGCGGACACCCGGTTTCTTGCGCTGCAGGCAAAGCGGCTTTTGAATTGCTCTTGGCAAATCGGGCATGGATTGAACAAGTACAGCACAAAGCCAATATATTAACAACAAGATTGCAACACCCAGCCATTGTGTCGATGAATTGCCATGGCTTGTGGATAAGCTTGCAATTTGCTTCAGATGCAAAAGCACAGGCCATCGCACATGCTTGTGTACAAAATGGATTAGTAACTGATTGGTTTTTATTTGCGCCAGATAGAATCAGAATTGCGCCCCCGCTAATTATTACAGAAGAAGAACTACACCTGCTATGTGATATTGTGTTGAATAGTATTGAACAGTTGTTAACACAATTTTAGTAATTGTTCATAAAGAAATATCTACCAAGCATTATAATTTCATGTCATAAACTAAGAAAAATATTCTTTAAGCTTTTTCTGATGATATGAGAAAATATGTATTGATAATTATCATTTTAATTTCACAAAATACAAGAGCTCAAAAACTTACTGAACTTCAAATAGGCACAAATTTTTTTGAAACTCAAAGCTTTGGTAACAACCCTCTGACCATAAGTTACCTAATGAAAAATCCACTTGAATTCAATAACTACATAAATAACTTTCAGCATGATGCACTTGGTGGTTCAGGAAGGTTTTACAGTCTAACAAAATCTATTAATTTTTCAACAGCATTCTCTTTAAAAGGAAATAGTAAACTAAGCAAAAAGTTATTAATAAATCTGGGTATTTCAGTGGGTTTAGAAGAAAGTCACCCCACTGGATTTTTGTCGAAACGATATATGACAAATCCAATACCTTCCGTGAATCAACGAAATATTGAAACCTTAAACTTTTCCGAAAGACGCAATTATTTAGGAGTGCAACTTGGATTAACTTACATTTTTCGTCCTGAGAAAAAAGCGTCTTTTTTCTCAGGAATTCAATATTTGTATCATCAATCAATTCTACATACTTACAGTAGCAGCATAGACAAATTAACTTTTACAAGCACCAACGGAGGCGCTGAAGTACTAGGATCACTTAATTATGAAAATCGCAGTTGGAGTGGAAGGTCTTATTCAGTACAACGTCTTTTTATTCCACTAGGTTTAAATATTCACGTTGCTGAAAAGTACCGTTTACGACCAGCGGTTCAATTTGGTTTGTATTGGCCACCGAAACCTTTTCGCATTGCAGACGAATCACATGGTTTTAGTATACAAATAGTAAGGATTTTATAAAAAGTCAGTACTATTTTTTGGGCAGTTGTCACAAACCCATCCTACAAAACCTGCCGTATAGTTTTTCGTATATCGGGATGATATTTTTGATATCGAACAAAGTGGCTTGTGTATACGCAGCTTCTTTCATGGTGTTGAGTCGGCTTTCATCGCGCAGCAATTCAATGGCAAAACTGCTCATGGCTGCGGTATCGCCTACGTCGGCCATAAACCCTGTTTGACCTTGAATATTGATTTCGCTTAATCCACCCGCATTGGTACTGATTACCACGGTTCTGGCTGCCATGGCTTCTAATGCGGCCAATCCAAAACTTTCGTATTCAGATGGCAATAAGAACACATCGCTTACTGCAAGAATATCTTCTATTTGTTCCTGTTTACCTAAGAACCGTACATCTTGTTCTACCCCCAACTCTCTCACCAATTCTTCACAAGCTGGTCTCTCTGGGCCATCGCCCACCATCAATAATTTGGAAGGCACTACTTTCTGAACAGCTGCAAATACTTTAATCACATCGGTCACTCTTTTCACTTTTCTAAAGTTACTCGCGTGCATTAATATTTTTTCACCATGTGGTGCAATCACTTTTCTAAATGCATCAATTGGTTTTTTATTGAAGCGGCTAACGTCTACAAAATTGTAAATGACTTCTATCTCTTTTTCAATTGCAAAGGATTGAAAGGTTTCATCGCGCAAGTTTTTTGATACCGCGGTGATGGCATCGCTTTCATTGATAGAGAAAGTAACTACAGGTTCATAGGTTTTATCCTTTCCTACTAGGGTAATATCTGTACCATGTAACGTAGTAATGAATGGTACATGTCTGCCTGTTTTCTTCTGTACAATTTGACGCGCCATATATGCTGCAGATGCGTGCGGAATAGCATAGTGCACATGCAACAAGTCCAAATCGTAATTCATGATTACGTCTACCATGGTACTGGCCAATGCTACTTCATAGGGAGGGTAGTCGAATAAAGGATAGGTAGGTACCCTCACTTCATGATAGAAGATATTCGTATTAAATACATTCAATCTCACGGGTTGCTGATACGTAATAAAATGGACCTGATGTCCTTCATCGGCCAAGGCTTTACCCAATTCGGTCGCCAAAACACCAGATCCACCAAATGTGGGATAACACACAATACCTATACGCATAAACTGCTAGATTAATCTATGTAAAGAACGGCTTTTTTTCGCTTTTGTTCGTTCCGTTCATCAAAGCATAACAAATCGATCAAATCGTTAACTTTAGCCAATGAAGCAATTATTTATTCTAGCCGCATTTATTCCAATGCTGGCTTCCGCTCAAAGCAATGCGGACTCGGTTTATATCAAGAAAATAAGTGATGAAATTATGCGCAATGGTAAGGCCCATGATTTATTGCGCGAACTCACTAAAGGAATTGGAGGCCGTTTAGCTGGTTCTGTTCAATATACAAAAGCAGTTCAGTGGGGCGAAGCATCCCTTAAAAAATTAGGGGCAGACAAAGTTTTTTTACAAGAATGCATGATGCCCAATTGGAAAAGAGGCGGCAAAGACTTGGCTGCTGTGGTATTACAGAACGGAAAAAAAACCAATCGTTCATTAGATGTATTGGCATTGGGTAATTCATTGGGTACGGGTGGTAAACCCTTGGTAGCTGAAGTAATTGCCGTGCAAGATTTTGATGAAATGGAGGCCAAGAAAGACCAATTGAAAGGTAAGATTGTATATTTCAACAATAAATTCAATCCAACCAATATTCAAACATTTAAATCATATGGAGAGGCAGGTCAATATAGAAGATCAGGCCCTAGCCGTGCTGCAAAATATGGCGCGGTTGGTGTAATGATTCGTTCTTTAACCGAAGCGACCGATAACAATCCACATACAGGTACAACAGGTTATGATGAAGCGTATCCTAAAATTCCAGCGATTGCTTTAGGCAATGAAGACGCTGATTATATTTGGTCTACTACACGAAATAGTTCCATTAAAGTTTCCATGACCACCAATGGTTCTTTTGGCCCAGATGTAGTGGGTCATTCAGTGGTGGCTGAATTAACGGGTACTGAATTTCCAAACGAATATATTACTGTAGGTGGTCATTTAGATAGTTGGGATGTAAATGAAGGCGCACACGATGATGGTGCGGGAATCGTACAAACCATCGAAATCATGCGTGCATTAAAAACATTGGGCTACAAGCCAAAAAGAACACTGCGCTTTGTATTATTTGCCAATGAAGAAAATGGCATGCGCGGTGGAAATAAATATGCAGAAGAAGCACAAAAAAATAAAGAGAAACATGTATTTGCTTTAGAATCTGATGCGGGGGGATTTACACCGCGAGGGTTTGGTTTCACCGTCTCTCCCGCGCAGTTAACTAAAATTCAAAACTGGTTGCCTTTGCTAAAACCTTATGGTACCGACTTCTTGCAAGCTGGTGGAGGTGGTGCAGATATTGGTCCACTCAATAAAACTTTTGGAACACCGATTGCTGGTTTGATGCCAGATAGCCAGCGTTATTTTGATATTCATCATGCTCGTTCTGATGTATTCGAAAACGTGAATAAAAGAGAATTGAATTTGGGTGCAGTGAATATGGCTGCATTAATCTACCTTGTTGATCAATACGGATTGTAATATGACAATGAAAAAATTTGCTTGGAGTGCTACTACCATAATCATTTTGTTGCTAGTTGCATTTATATATTGGCGTTTTTATTTTGTGTACTCAGAAGGTACCAAAGCTGGAATACTAAATACCTTTCAACAAAAGGGATTCGTATTTAAAACCTATGAAGGCAATTTAATTCAGAGTGGGTTTAAGGCCAATGTGCAAAGCAATGAATTTGTGTTTAGTGTAGTAGATGAAAAAGTAGCCAATGTATTGAATCAAAATTCAGGCAGAGAAATTAATGTGCATTATAAACGCTACTTAGGTGCATTGCCTTGGCGTGGTGTAGAAAAATATATTGTAGACAGCATCTTAGAAGTAAGAGGCGTAGGCAATGAAACCATCATTGCGCCGAAGAACCAATGATGCATGTGCAGCGATGGTGCGAGTTTATTTATTTAAGCCTGTATTAAAAAGATTACCGGAATTTTATGAAGTTCCGGTATTTTTTTTGCCCAATCTTTTACCGTTTTAGTTACAATTATTTCGTCAGGGGCCGTAATATTTTTAGCAATACAAATGCGGGTTTCTGGCTTACAACATTGTAAAAGTTCTGCCAATAATTGATTGTTTCTATATGGGGTTTCAATAAAAATATGCGTGCATTGATTTTTTAATGAATCTTCTTCGAGTGCTTTTATTTTTTTCTTTTTCTCTAAAGAGTCAATGGGTAAGTATCCATTGAATTGAAAGCACTGTCCATTCATTCCACTGGCCATTAATGCCATTAGGATGGAGCTGGGCCCAACCAAGGGTGTCACTTTAAAACCCTTTGCCTGTGCGGCTTCTACCAAGATTTGTCCTGGATCTGCAATGCCTGGGCAACCCGCTTCACTTACAATTCCAATGGTATGTCCTTTTTCTAATGCTTCAATGAATGCTTTGGTAACTGCGTTTTCTGCTTTATGTATGGTATGCCATTGGTAATTGTCTATCACCATTTCTTTCCAAAGCTTTTTAAAAAAACGACGGGTGGTTTTTTCGTTCTCTACAAAAAATACCGAACAGGTTTTTATTGCCTCAGTTATATATGCAGGAATTGTGTGCAAAGCATCTTCGTGCAATACCGTTGGGATTAAAATGACTTTACCCGTTTTTACTGATGGATTGTTCAAGGGCTTCTTTCTTTAGTGGGTAAATGCTTAAAGTGGCAGCAACTACTGCATAAGTAGGGGCTAAGATCCAACCAATAATGGGTAAAAAATGAAACAAGTAAAATACGATTCCATTGCCCATGGCAAGCCCTTTATGTGCACTCACAAATGCGATACTTTCTGCTTCCGATTTTTTATGTCTTTCCATACTATAATCTAACATAGAGAAACCATAATAATAGCATTCTAATAACAATGCTAAAAATGGAGTTAACCAGCCAACTACAGGAATCAAACTAAGAAAGATAATACTGAGTAAGTATACTGTTTGCCACAAGCTATTGCGCACAGAAAGTTTTACGCCTCTGATTATATCTTTGATAAACTGCTCTTTATTAAAAGGGAAATCTTTTTGTTCAATGATGGCTTCTGTTTTTTCACTTAAATAAGCAAACAAGGGGGAGCCTACTATCAGGAATAAAAATTTAAATAAGGAAAAGTAAAAAAGCATGAGCAGAATCCATAAGAGCATGCTTCCCATCGTAAATAAGAATCCTAAAAATCCATTGTCGATTGTATCTAGCCAGCCTTTTAAGCCTGTTTTAAGTGCAATCCACTCAATGGCATTATTGGCACTCTGACTAAAGAAGAACATGCCAGTAATAAACAATAGCATATACAATAAGCCTGGCACAATAATCCATTTCCACAATTTATTGGCTTTTATAAATTGATGTGCTTTACCGTATGCTTGAATGGATATAATAATTTCTTTTAGCAATCAGGGGGTTTTTGCCAAAGATAACAAATAGCAATCTAAAACTTGGGACAGTTAACTGGTCTATCTGTATTTGGTCTTCTGATATAAATTAATGAGACTTCTATTCCTCCTCTATTCATAGAAGCTGTTCTTAATGAAGAGGCATTGTAATCGTAAGTTGCCCCTATTCTTAAATTATTAAATTCTATACCGATATAGGGGATGATAGCATCTCTCCATCGCATCCATCCTCCCACATATAAACTAGTTGGATTGTCTTGATTGGGAGTGGCATTTAACTGCAATGCACCTCCAAATATGGTTTGACTTGCTTTTGCTTGAAAGCTTTGTGATCCACTCAAATGCATAGTAATCGTTTGGCTTAATGGAAAATAAGCGCCAACATGAATATTAGTCCTAGGTTTTAATAAATATTCAGCACCAGTGAATGTTTGCTTTGGCTGATTAATATGATATAGGCTTATTCCGAAGTAAAAATTATTTCGATCGTTGGTACTTCCGTTATACAATAAGCCTGCATTTAAATCTACATAATTCGATTTTAGATTACTTGCATTAAATATCTCAGAGGTAATGCGTGTAAAACCCGCTGTAGTTAACTGATCTTCAAAATTCAGACTGTTGGTATTGATGAGCATATTGGCATAAGTGGCTTGTACGCCCAATCCAATTTGATGCATTCCATCTTCATCTAAACTTTTATGATAAGCCGTGGAAATACTTCCATAATTAAATTTTACTGCCCCATTACTACTGTTGTCGTTCAAAGCCATGAATCCTACTCCCCATGCATCTCCTGTAGCCATTTTGTTTGGCATTACCTGAAAATCTATAGAGGCCGTGCCTGTCGTAAATGCATTATTGATGGTAGGCCATTGATTCCGGTAATTTCCTGCAACTCTATAAGTTCCAAAAAATTTTCCGGTAAATGCTGGATTTAATGTAAGCGGCGAAGAGAAGAATTGCGAAAAATGCGGATCTTGTGCAGTAGCTACCACAGCAAAAACCATCCCCACCCACAAAAGCATTACTTTGCGCATACGCCAAACTTGGTCTTAAAGATACAAATTAAACTATGCTTGCAGCTTTGAGCCAAATGCTAGGTCACCTGCATCGCCTAAACCTGGAACGATATAAGATTTTGCAGTTAATTCCTCGTCTATATCTCCGCACCAGATGGTGATATCATCTCCACATTCTCTTTCTAAATATTCAATGCCTACTGAACAGGCAATGGCCACTACCACGTGAAATGATGCTGGCTTTCCCTCAGCTTTCATATGCTGAATGGTTTTTACCACCGATGCGCCTGTTGCCAACATAGGGTCTGAAATAATCACTACACGGTTATTCAAATCGGGACAGCTCATGTATTCCATACTGATTTCGAAACTACCATCGCGATGATGTTTTCTATATGCTGAAACAAATGCATTGTCGGCTTTATCAAAATAATTCAGCATGCCTGTATGCATGGGTAATCCAGCCCTTAATATCGTGGCCAATACTGGTTGCGCGGCTAATACCTTACTTTCATGGATTCCTAATGGGGTAGGGATTTCCTTTGTTTCCCAAGGCAATTGCTTGCTTATTTCAAATGCAGCTACTTCTGCAATGCGCTCTAAATTTCTTCTGAAACGCATGCGGTCGCCTTGTACTTCTACATTTCTTAACTCAGATACCCAGTTGCTTAGCAGGCTATGCTGCTCACTTAAATTGATGACCATTAGATAGTATTGAGTTGCGAAAATACGAGTTTATAGAAATGCAAACCGATCTCCGTCGAATATTCCTTTATCACTCAATTTTAAATGGGGTATCACCAAAAGCGCCATAAAACTCAATGTCATAAATGGGGCACTTAATGGGCTTCCCAAACTTTTGGCCATGGCATCAATGGCTGTATATTTTTTAGCCACTTCAAATCCATCTTCCGTACTCATTAGTCCTGCAACAGGCAAGGGTAGTACTAAAGTTTCATTATTGCCATCTACGCAGCTTACTCCTCCTTCAGCTGCAATAACCGCATTGATGGCTGCTGCTATTGCTTCATCGGTTGCACCCACCGCAACGATATTGTGGCTATCATGTGCTACCGTGGAGGCGATGGCGCCGGTACGGAAGCCAAAATTTTTAATAAATGATTTTGCAACCGGCGCCATATGGTATCGATTCACCACAACCATTTTTAATATATCATCAGCGGTATTGCTAACAAAGCAATCATTGATAACGGTTGCGGGCAAATACAATTTGTTCGTAATGAGTTGTCCATCCAATGCTTCAATAACAGGAATAAGTCCATCTTGATTGGGGTAGGATGCGATTGGTACCGCTAAATCAACTTCATTAACGGGCGCGCAGGTAAACTGATTGATGGGGGTTGCTGCAACGGATTGGATGAGTGATTGGCGCGATGTTGCGGGTGTTGCAGTTGATGCAGTTGGCGCGGATGAAGCTGATTTTTCATCAGTAGTTAAAAGCGCTTGCCCGTCAATATAGGTTTGCAATACCTTGAAATGAGTCAAGTCTTCTACAATAATAAAATCAGCGGGGTCTCCCACGCGTAGCGTTCCTATATTTAAGTTATAGTGTTTTACTGGATTAATGCAGGCTGCTTTCAACACATTAAATACATCCAAACTTTTGGCCACCGCTCTTGCACACAATTGATTGATATGCCCTTCCACTAAACTATCTGGATGTTTATCATCGCTACAAAGCATAACCATATTTGGATGGTCATCTATCAGTTCGGCCAAGGCTTCAAAATTTTTAGCAGCACTTCCTTCGCGTATAATGATTTTCATCCCGTAGGATAATTTATCTACGGCTTCTTCTAAAGTAAAGCATTCATGGTCGGTTGAAATGCCTGCTTCTATATATTGTTTGGCCATTGCCCCGGTAAGGCCGGGGGCGTGCCCATCCACGGGCTTACCGGCCCGGTGTGCTGCTGCAATTTTTTTCATGACTTCGGGGTCATTGTGCAGCACGCCGGGGAAGTTCATCATTTCACTTAAGTACTTAATATCATCTGAGGCAAGTAGTGTTTCAATATCATCACTATTTAGTGCTGCACCTGCTGTTTCAAATACAGTGGCGGGTACACAACTGGGTGCGCCAAAATTAAATTTGAAAGGAACTTGCTTGCCATTGTTAATCATGAATTGTACGCCCTCCATGCCACATACATTGGCAATTTCATGTGGATCACTCACTGTGCCAACTGTTCCATGCAATACGGCAATTCGCGCAAATTCGCTAGGAATCAGCATGCTGCTTTCAATATGTACATGGCTGTCTATAAAACCAGGCATTAAAAAACCTTTGGTAATGGTATCCCCAGAATTAATAGCTTCTATTCGCGTAATAATTTTATTTTCAACAAAAACTTTTGCAGGATAAATCTGCTTTTGATAAATATCAACTAGCTGAGCAGTTAAGGTAAATTTCATAAGCTAATATAGCTTAACAAATGGGAATATTTTTAAACAGGCTTTTTGGTTTCGTCAATTACTTTATGAATTACCTGGTCTAATTGTTTGGCAGCAATTTCTAATTGTTCCATTAAAGTAATTTTTTCCTCTTCACTAATATTCATTTTTAGGATATTCAATATTCCTAAAATATCTGTTAATGGGCCACGTACCTGATGACTTTGGTTCCAAACTATTTTTCTTAGTTTTTCATCTGTCTTTTTTTGTTTGGTAATATCTGTTTTTATAGCCAGGAAATTAATGATTCTACCTTCATCGTCTTTTACAGGTGATATGATTACATCTTCCCAAAACGTGGTGCCGTTTTTCTTTCTATTTAAAAATTCACCACGCCAGGTGCCCCCAGATTTGATGGTGTTCCACATTGCTTTGTAATCTTCTTTTTTGGTATATCCCGAATTAAGAATTCTGGGATTATGTCCAATCACTTCTTCTTCTGTATACCCTGTTATAGCTAAGAATTGCTGGTTTACATAAATTAGGTCGCCATCTAAATTGGTAATCACAATGCTCGAAGTACTCTGTTCAACTGCGTGTGAGAGCCTTAATAATTGATCATTCTCTAACTTTTTTTCTGTAATATCTCTTGCTACCATCATAAATCGTTCGTCTTCAACAGATTTATGTTTAATCGGTGTTAAGGTTAATTCAAACCAACTCTTTCCTTGCGGCACATCTAATTGATATTGTAGTCCATTTGAATATCCTTTTTGTAAGGTTTCTTCTAGCGCAATGTCTATAACCACTGCTGCTTCTTTAGGTAATATTTCATGGTATCCCTTTCCTAAAAACGATTCAGGGGATGAATATAGCATATCTGATGACTGAGAATGAAAATCATAAATAACTTTATCTGCTCCTATTTCGAAAACGAGGAAAGGAATGGCCTTTAAAATCGCTTCCTGTTTTTGTGCCAGTTTTTCTATTTTTTCAAGGGCAATTTTTTGCTCCGTAATATTAGCTGTAAAACCATACGCAGCAATTGAACCGTCTGGCAATTTTTCAGGGGTTGATCTAGAATAGATCCATTGAATAGGCTTTCCTGGTAAGCATACCCTATATTCTAAAATAAACTCTGTTAAATGCTGGGAAGCATATTCTATTGTTTCAACCATTTTTGGCAGGTCCTCTGGATGGATTACTTTGACGATAGGATCAAAGCTTTCGCGAACATCTTCTGGGTCACAATCAAATATATTTTTTATCCCAATAGAAGCAATAGGAAGACAGTAGGAACCATCGGGACGTCGAACAAACTGATAGATCATATCAGGCAAATGCTTGGAGAGTTTAACGAACTCTTCTGCTTCTATTTGTCCCATTTGGTGCATTTGCCGATTATTGAATTATGTTGACCGATGATTGTGCATATTTAAATATACCGTAAATTACTTGCTAAACATTGTGGTTTTAAAAAAATATATTTCGATATGAGAAAAATATTCTTAATCATGCTTATGTTGTTTACAGCAACATTAGTAGACGCACAAAAAAAAGAACGAGTAAAACAAGTTGCTCCGCCGAAAGACGATCAGTCTGATCAATTACTATCTAAAGTAAAATACCGCTCCATCGGACCTTATAGAGGTGGAAGAAGCGCTGCGGTTGCGGGTAGTTACAAAAACAGAACTACCTTTTATTTCGGTGCAACTGGTGGTGGTGTTTGGAAAACCACTGATGGTGGCAGTAACTGGAAGAATATTTCAGACAAATATTTCGGTGGTACTATGGGTGCAGTGGCTGTTGCGCCAAGTGATGAATCTGTTGTGTATGCGGGAGAAGGAGAGAATACCATGAGAGGCAATGTAGCCGAGGGTTTAGGCGGTGTATGGCGTAGTTCAGATGCTGGAAGAACTTGGAAAAATATTGGACTAAATGATGGAAGACATATTATTCGTTTAGTGGTTCATCCACGTGATCCAAACACAGTTTGGGCTGCTGTGATGGGACATTTATTTGGACCCAATGAAGAAAGGGGGGTGTATAAAACAACAGACGGTGGAAAAACTTGGAAAAGAACTTTATACATCAATAACCAAACAGGTGCTTCTGATTTAGTAATGGAGCCTGGTAATCCTGATGTTTTTTATGCAGGAATGTGGAGAGTGATTAGAACACCGTATAGTATGGAGAGTGGTGGTGAAGGAAGTGGTTTATATAAGAGCACCGATGGTGGAGAAACATGGGTTCCATTGATTAATAAAAAAGGAATGCCGAAGGGCTTATGGGGTATTGTGGGTGTGGCTGTAGCTCCGTCTAATCCAGAAAAAGTTTACGCAATCATTGAAAACAGCAATGGTGGTTTATATAAGAGCGAAGATGCCGGTGAAACTTGGTCATTAACTAGTAATGATAATAATATTCGTCAACGAGCTTGGTATTATACTAAAGTATATGTTGATCCCAAAAATGAAAATTTGGTTTACTGTCCTAATGTAAACTTCATGAAGAGTACAGATGGTGGTAGAACCTTTCAATCCATCAATACGCCGCATGGAGATCACCACGATTTGTGGATAGATCCAGAAGATGGAAAACGAATGATTGTTGCAGATGATGGTGGTGCGCAAGTGAGTTTTGATGGGGGAAACAATTGGAGCACGATGGACAATCAACCTACTGGTCAATACTATCGCGTAACTACTGACAATTCTGTTCCATATAGAATCTTAGGTGCTCAGCAAGACAATTCTACTGTACGTATTAAAAGTAGAACCAATGGTGCTGGAATTACTTCTAGAGATTGGGATGTAACAGCAGGTTCAGAAAGTGGTCATGTGGTTGCAGATCCTTTGAATCCAGAGATTGTTTATGGAGGAAACTATGGTGGATATTTATCAAGACTCGATCATCGTACTGGAGAAAATAGAGCCATCAATGTTTGGCCTGATAATCCAATGGGTGCTGGTGCTGATGTATTGAAATACCGTTTCCAATGGAATTTTCCTATTTTCTTTTCACCGCATAATCCTAAAAGATTATATACTGCAGGCAACCATTTATTTGTAACAGAAAATGAAGGACAAAGTTGGCAAATGATTAGTCCTGATTTAACAACCAACGATAAATCAAAACAAGGTCCTAGTGGTGGACCTATTACCAAAGACAATACCTCTGTAGAGTATTATTCAACCATTTTTGCGGCAACAGAATCTGCATTAGAAAAAGATGTTCTTTGGACGGGAAGTGATGATGGACTGATTCATGTTAGTATGGATGGAGGTAAAAATTGGACTAATGTTACCCCGCCAGAAGCTGGAAAATGGATGATGTGGAATTGTATTGAAACAGATCCTTTTAGAAAGGGAACTGCATTTTTTGCAGGAACAAAATATAAGTTGGATGACTACACACCTTATTTATTCAAAACCACTGACTATGGTAAAACCTGGACAAAAATAACTACTGGTATTAATAATATGCATTTTACTCGTGCAATTAGAGCTGATAGAAAGGTACAAGGTTTATTATATACTGGTACCGAATTTGGCATGTATATTAGTTACAATGATGGTTTAAGCTGGAAACCATTTCAGTTAAATCTTCCTATTGTGCCCATCACCGATATAGCTTTAAAAGACAATGACCTAATTGTTGCAACGCAGGGTCGTTCTTTCTGGGTGATTGATGATTTGACGATTGTACAACAAAAAAATGCTGTTATCTTAGAAAAAAGTTTACATGTATTTCCAGTAAATGATAGTTATAGAACTGAAGGTGGCGGAAGAAGAAGGCGTGGTGCTGCGGCAACAGAACCCAATGCAGGTGCTAATCCTCCACAGGGGACTGTAATTAACTTTTATTTGAAGGGTGTAACAGATAGTTCAAAATTATCCATTACCATAATGGACAAAAAAGGTAAACCAATTAAAACCTTCAGCAGCTTTACAAAAACAGCGGAAGATCAAATTGAAATTAGTGAAGGAGTAAATCAATTTGTGTGGGATCAAAACTATCCGCCTGCAGAAAGAGCTGATGGTATGATTTTATGGAACGGAGGTATTGGCTATGCTAAAGCTGCTCCAGGTAAATACACTGCAAAACTGAAATATGGTAATGACTCAACAGAAATCAGTTTTGTTATTAAGCCTAATCCAGTATATTCCGCAACAGAAGCAGATTATGATGAACAAGTATCTTTCTTATTATCTGTTCGTGATAAATTTAATGAGGTACAAAAAGCGATTAAAAATATTCGTACAGTAAGAACACAAATAAGTGATTTAACCACAAGAATTGATGCTAAGGCTAATAAGGAGCTAAAGCAATATGCAGACAGCATCAGCAAACAATTAACTGCTATTGAAGAAGCGTTATATCAAACAAAAGCGAAAAGTGGTCAAGATGTGTTAAACTTCCCTATTCGATTGAATGATAAAATTGCCGGTTTGTATGGAGTGGCGTCGAGTGGGCAAAATGCTCCTAGCAAACAAGTACGCGAAGCATTTGCAGAATTAGGTGGTCAGGCAAATGAACAATTAATCAAGCTTAGCAAAATCATGGACATCGATATTAGGCAGTTAAATAAAATGATCAACGACAAACAGGTTCCTGTGATTGGCGTTAAATAAATTATTTATAAATTAAACCAATAGTTCAACTTGAACACGAGCGCTCTGTTTCTACTTTTAAATAAAGGCGATGTAAAATAATTGTCTGTATAAACTAGAAACAGATCGCTCATTGGTTTAAATCGATACTGCAATCTGCTATTGATATTAATATTGTTTCGTTGCGTATTGTATTGAAAAAAAGTAGTCCAGAAAACTTTGGTAGAAAAATTGATTTCAGTTCTTTGTGAAATCAAGAATAATTCCGTAGACCCATAGGGGTCGGGAAATTCTAATTTATTGTATTGAAAATTGAGGTCTAAATTGGTATTCGGAAGTTTCCTAAAGGTAATGCCAGCAGATAAACTTCGATTGGTTCCGTTATAAAATCCCCCTGTTCCTCCACTTACCCTGAAACTAAATGGTCTTCTAAAATCGGACCGATAATTCACTTCCAAGTTTTGGTATCTGTACTTATTTATTGGCAATGGGGTTGCACCGGTAAATGATATGGGGAATAGTAAGTCTACTTCTGAATCGTTAATTCCATAACTAAATCTTGAAGTATTTCTGAATTCTATACTGTTACTAAAACTGGTATTGCGTTCATTAAAACTATTATCTTGGTTAAAGACGATATAGTTTTCTAACTCAAATCTAATTCCGATTAATTTCCCTTTTGTAGGAATAATTTTATACTCTGCACTGGTGTAAGAATGTTTAAATCCGACTCTTACTAAGGTGTCTCTGGCTGCATCATAGTTTTCTATTCTTTCAATGAAGCCCATATCTGCATAATAGTTTGTTCCTAAATTGGTAAGGTCTTGAACAAATCCAAAATTTCGACTATTGTAAGACATACCCATACTATAGTAGGCATTATCTTTTTTAATTCCTGGTTTAAACGACTGATGATATGTAGCCCATGCCCCCCATTTTCCTTCTAAATCTGAATAATTATATTCTATACCTGCATTTCTACTAAAAGCATCTAAGGGATTTGCCGCTTTCTCTGCATCAGTCATGAAATTGGCTCGATTCAAGAAATACCCCTTTATGACTGAACGATTAAATACACGCTGATCAACAGACAAAGCGGTGTAATTTTCTGGAGCATAGTCACCCTGTCTGCCTGTTTGCATATTCATGAAACCAATACGTGTTTTCTTGGCAATATTTCCAGTAACACGAGCTCCAAAAAGAATGGGTATTTTATTTCCGTTTTTATCTAACCCAATTCTTCTAGAATAAAACGGTCTGATTGGGTCAATACCATAGCTTGAAAACAAATCGGCATTTTCTAAGAAGAAGGTTCTTCTTTCAGGAAAGAAGATATTGAATCGAGTTAAGTTGGTTACCTGTCTATCTACTTCAATTTGAGAAAAATCGGGGTTTACCGTAAGATCTAAGTTAAGGGATGATGTGAGCCCTATTTTTGCGTCAAAACCTGTATTGGGTTTGGCATTTATTGGATCTCCATTGAATCTATTTTCAGTTACTTCTGTAGTTACAAAAGGCACAAATACAGTATTGGCTCCTGGCTTTGGTGGAGCATCCTCCCATACCAAGGCACCAGTGTAACCAACATCATGTGAGGCAAAATTTACTGGCACATTGGTCCAAGTAGAATATTCATTGGTTTTTGTGTCTACTCTAACAAAATTAATACCCCATAATTTTTTATCAGCTGGATAACGAATTGATTTAAAAGGGATAGCCATTTCAGCAGTCCAACGATCGCCATATCTTTTTGTTTCAGAAAACCAGGTTTGATCCCAACTGAATGAAACCCCATCTCCACCAGATATTAATTGGTCTTCACTTTGCGCATTATAAGCATTTACAACAAAGAAAAAGCCATTGTTACGGGTATTTACTGGATCAAGTACGAGTGCTACACAATCGTTCCCATCGTGGCCAATATCTCTTTTAAGACTTTGTATAAATACTTTACCTGAATCGTATGCTGTATAAGCTACATACAAAAATTTATCATCATAAGCTGTTTGAACAACGGTTGAATGTTTAGCCTTTTTTTTGTCGTCGGGATATTTCTCCCAAAACGAACTCACTTTTTGTGCTCTACTCCAAACTTCTTCATCAAAAATACCGTCAACTTTAATTGGACTATTGGTTTTAGCGATCTTGATTTGATAATCCTTTTGGAAAGTTTCTCCATTCCTTAATTGCCCAAAAGATTGGAAATATAAAACACTTAAACACATTAATATAAATACTCTCATAAACTACATGGCCTTGTAAGGAACAGTTTTAGCCAACGCAAATTTGATTTAAATTATACAAGTAAGCCTTAATAATTTGCTTAATGGCAGAATGAACGGATAAACGAAAACTCAATCTTCCTTAAAAAGATCTGGTCTTCTTGTTTTTGTCCTTTCCAAAGATTGCTCAAAACGCCAGTCTTCTACTTTTTTGGGGTCACCTTGTAGTAATATTTCGGGAACTTTCATCCCTCTAAAATCAGCTGGACGGGTATATACTGGTGGGGCTAATAGATTGTCTTGAAAAGAATCGGTTAAGGCAGAGGTTTCATCACTTAGAACACCTGGAATTAGCCTTCCGATTGCATCAACAACCACTGCTGCAGCCAATTCTCCACCGCTTAATACATAGTCTCCAATAGAAATTTCCATTGTTACAAACTGGTCCCTGATTCTTTGATCAATTCCTTTATAATGCCCACAAATAATTAATAGATTTTGCAACATTGATAGTTGATTGGCCATCGGTTGGTCAAATGTTTTACCATCTGGAGTCATATAAATGATAGCATCGTAAGTAGTAGTTTGTTGTAATTCTTCAATTGCATTGGCCAATGGCTCGCACATTAATACCATACCTGCACCTCCGCCGAAAGGATAATCGTCTACCTGTGCGTGTTTATTGATGGCCCATTTTCGAAGATTATGCGTACGAACCGTAAGCAATCCCTTGTCTTGTGCCCTTTTCATGATGCTATGACTAAAGGGGCCATCCAATAAGGCAGGCACCACTGTGATTATATCAATAGTCATCATATTTAAGTTTTAATATCAAAATTTAATCCATGAATTCTTCCAAATCTCTTCGATCCCTTTTAGTAGGCCTCCCTACTTTACTTAAACGTTTACCAGTATGAAAACTTGAAGCTTCAAATTTGATTCTATCTAACTCTTCTGCAGGAGTAATGTCTATATAGTGTTTAATAGCTTCTGGATAAGCTGCTCTAGAATGTAATAATCCAGTTACTTTAATTACCCATTTTTTGGCTTCTGTCTTCACTTCATATTCATCCCCAATAGCAACTACTCTAGATGATTTGACAGAGTCTCCATTGTATTTAACTTTCCCTTTGCTGCATGCGTCTCCTGCCTGACTTCTTGTTTTAAAAAGCCTGATACTCCATAAGTATTTATCAATCCGAAGTTTCTCTTTTTCAGCGGCCATAATTATGCTTTCATTTCTGCAAAAAAGCGATGGAAGTATGGAATAGTCTCAATGCCTTTGTAATAGTTTTCTAAATTGTATTTTTCGTTAGGACTGTGCAGGTTGTCGCTATCTAATCCGAATCCTAAAAAGACAATTTTTAAACCTAATTCCTTTTCAAATAAAGCACAAATTGGAATGCTTCCGCCGCCTCTAACAGGGATAGGTTCTTTTCCAAAACAGGTTTCTACTGCTTTTGCTGCAGCTTTATATTCAATGGAATCGATTGGTGTCATGTATGGCTCTCCTCCATGGTGCTCAGTTGCTTTAACAGAAACGCCAGCAGGTGCAATACTTTGGAAATAATCCAAAACTTTTTTAGTAATCACTTCTGATGATTGATTGGGTACTAATCTGCAAGAAATCTTTGCTGAAGCCTTTGAGGGTAATACTGTTTTTGCACCTTCTCCTGTATAACCTCCCCAAATACCATTCACTTCTAATGTTGGACGAATGCCAGTTCTTTCATTTGTTGTGTAACCCTTTTCCCCCCATAATTCGTTAATCCCTAAATCTGCTTTATACGCTAGTTCGTCAAATGGTGCTTTGGCCATTTTTTCTCTTTCAGCAGGTGTTGCCGCTATTACATCATCATAAAAACCAGGGATAGTAATATGATTATTTTCATCGTGACAAGAAGCAATCATTTGTGCTAATATGGTAATAGGGTTGGCTACAGCTCCGCCATAAACACCGCTATGTAAATCTCTATTGGCAGCAGTAATTTCTAGTTCAATGTAACTTAGTCCTCTTACACCAATATCAATAGAGGGATTTTCCATGCTTAACATAGATGTGTCTGAGATTAATATTACATCAGCCTTTAAAAGCTCCTTATTCGCCTTAACAAACTCCGCTAAATTAGGACTGCCAATTTCTTCTTCTCCTTCTATTAAAAATTTGATATTGGTATAAAAAGAATTGGTTTTAGAAAAAGTTTCCAATGCTTTTACATGCATATAAAACTGTCCCTTATCGTCTGCTGATCCTCTAGCATAAATCTTTCCTTCTTTAATAACGGGTTCAAATGGCCCGCTATGCCAAAGTTCTAATGGGTCGGCAGGTTGAACATCATAATGGCCGTATACTAAAACGGTTGGTTTGTTTGGGTCAATTATTTTTTCTGCATACACAATAGGGTGCCCTGCAGTTGGATAAATCGTTACCGTATCTGCTCCAGCTTCTGCTAATCTTTGTTTTACAACTTCTGCACAACGCAGCATATCTGCTTTATTTTCAGACCGGGCACTAATGCTGGGTATTTTTAGTAGGTCGATTAGTTCTTCTAAAAATTCCGATTTGTGCTCTTCTTGGTATTGTTTCCAGCTATCCATTTTATAAAAATTTGAGCCTGCAAGTTACCATTTTAGCCTTGCTTGGCAATACGGTGTTTTTGATTAGAAACTATATTATTTAAGTTCCAATTTAGTTGCTCTTTAAATGGCTGCACCCGAACGGAACAATCATCTTTGGTGCAGATTGCACAACTAAAATCTAAACAACCATCTGTATGTACAAATAGTTCAATTGAATCCCCAAAATTGGTTTTGATTAAATTTGATAATTCGTCAATTTCATGATGCGCTTCATGAATGTTCAAAAACCAGGGAAGCGTTAAATGACAGTCTATATGAAGTAAATCGCCATATTTGATTACCCTAAGGTTGTGGAGATCAATCCAATTGGGTTTTTTGGATACATTTAAGACTTGAATGAATTTCTTTAATATTTCTTCATCGGCTTCATCCATGATGCCTGCCAATGATTTACGTAAAATGCTATATCCATTATACATAATCCATCCACTCAAGGCCAATGCAATTACTTTGTCTATCCAATAAAGCTTAGTTAAATACATTAATACAATAGCAATTAAAATACCCAATGTTGAATAAGTGTCTATTTGCAAATGCTTTCCACTGCTTTCAAGCGCTAATGAATTATTTTTCCTGCCGATTCTAATGCAATAAGCGCCTGCCAAATAATTCAATACAGCAGTTACACCTATCAGCCACATTCCATGATCTAATTGCTGAACAGCGTGTTTGGATAAAATAGTTGAAATGGTTTCATAGATGATTAGTATTCCAGCTGCAATAATTAAACTTCCCTCTGCTGCTGCCGAAATAAATTCTGCCTTTCCGTGACCATAGGGGTGATCATCGTCTCTAGGTTTTGCTGCAACGTACAAGCTATATAAGCCTATAAAACCAGCCACTATATTCACTATGCTTTCTAAGGCATCTGATAAAATGGCCAATGAAGTGGTTAGATAATAAGCGGTTATTTTGAGGATAAACAATACTACACTTAGTGCAGTTACCCACTTTTGGACTAGAAAATTCTGTTTACTTTCATACATAAAAGCTTTATTTAGTGGGTATTATTTAAAATTCCATTATTTTTAACATTCAAATTTGGGTATTTTATTTGGAAACCTAACCCCCGAAATGCGTAAACCAGAACAAAGAGAGCGAATCCCATCGAGGCCACCGCTTATATCACCGCTTCATGATGTAACAGACCAACCAATATGGTCGGTGATGATTGTTGTTGACAATACCTATTCTTTTTTGAATACAACTTTGTTGTCTGTTCTTGAAATGGACCAAGGATTAGGGGTAATGCAATTGATGGTAGTAGATGACGCAAGTGTGGATGGCGATGTTGAGCAACTAGTAAAAGATATTGGAAAAGGAAGAATTGGATATTTTAGACAGCCTAGCAAAGTTGGTAAGTTAAGAAATTTAGAAACCAGCATAAAACTATCGAGAGGGAAATACATCCATATTTTATATGGTGATAATTATGTATTACCAGGATTTTATGATGAAATCTCAGCTTTATTTAATGAGTTTCCAAGAGTTGGGGCTGCTTTCACAGAGTTTCAATATATCAACGAAAGAGGAACACCCATTTGGAAACACCAACCTTTGGCGAGTGAAAGAGGTCTTTTGAAAAATTGGGTAAGAACGATTGCATTAAAACAAAATGCAGAAATTTCTGCTATGGTAATTAAGCGCAGCACGTATGAAAAGTTAGGAAGCTATTTTGGTGCTGAGCATGGTGAGTTCTGGGAAATGACCGTTAGAATAGCTGCTCATGCCGAGTTGGCTTATGTGCCAAAAGTCCTGGCCAACTTTAGAATTCATGGAAAGGCCCTACACTCTGAAGCGCTTAAGTCTGGTAGGAATATTGAAGATGTTACTAAGATTATTGGAATCATTCGTGCGTACCTTCCATTAGAAATAAGAGATGAGGTAAACGCAAAATCTAAAAAGTACTTCTCTCAACATTTTGCGCAATTATCACATAAAGTATACCATGAACTCAATGATACAGGAGCTGCTTTGAAGCAAGCTTGGGGTGCATTGGTTTTAGATATCAATTGGGTATCGCTTAAATATGCACTACTACTTTTTTTTAAATACTTGATAGGTTATAAATCAATTCGCAAATGGATTGAAAAGGTTTCTTAAATCAAAACTGTGCTATAATTAATAGGACAATGTTTTGCTAACATTGCAGAAATACCACAATATTTATCCATAGATAATGAAACAGCACGTTTGAGTTTGTCTTCGTCTTCTGGGTTTATATCACAGTGATAAACTAAATCAATATGCGTAAATGTTTTTGGATGATCTTCTGTTTGATCAGCTTCAGCGGTAACTTCTAATTTGCTAAAAGTCACTTTCATTTTATTTAAAATTTCAATTACATCGATTGCGCTGCAACCACATAGTGATGCAAGTAATAAACGCTTAGGATTCATGCCACTATCTAATCCGCCATTTTCTTTACTGGTATCAATTCTTACTACATGACCATCTTCACCGGATGCATCAAATGCCAAAGCCTCTTTCCAACTTAAACTTACTTTCATATATTCTTTTTAATTTTTTTCAAATCAATTTTATTATTCAAAACAGCCTATTGTAATTGGGTTGCTACAAAATTCCAATCCACTAAATTGAACCAATTATTAATATAGTCAGGACGTTTATTCTGGTATTTTAAATAATAAGCGTGTTCCCAAACATCCAAGGCTAATAATGGTTTTCCTTTTAAAGTTGATATGTCCATTAATGGATTGTCTTGATTGGCCGTTGACCCGCATTTTAATATTCCGTCTGAAGACTGTATTAACCAGGCCCAGCCACTGCCAAACCTATTTTTTGCAGCATCGGAAAACTGTGTTTTAAAAGCTTCAAATGAACCAAATGATTGATTGATTAAAGACAATATTTTTCCAGATGGCATACTGCTTGTTCCGGGCTTCATGCATTTCCAAAAAAATTCATGATTGTAGTGACCACCCCCATTATTGCGCATTTTTACAGAATAATTACTGATATTTTGCATTAATGTTTCCAATGAAATCTCAGCTGTATTTACTTTTTCAGCTAAACAGGCATCTGCTAAATTTTTTGCATAACTAGCTGCATGTTTACTATAATGGATTTCCATTGTAATAGCATCAATAAAGGGTTCTAATGCATTGTATGCATAAGGTAACGGTTGTTGTTGATAAGGGTTATTGTTGGCAGCTGATGCCAGTTTGGGTAAAATACTCATGCCAATACCTGCCGCGAGAGTTGCTTTGCTACTGTTCTTTAAGAACAATCGTCTATTGTACTTGTGCATGTTACTTTGTTTTTGATTTTTTAAAGGTAGCCAAAAATTTACGCAGCCCTTTAAAATTTCGATAGTAGAATTCTTGGTTAAAAAGCTGTGAATCGTGCATGGCTTTGTAAATTAAAAAGGCACTTATAGGAACTAAAATAAAAGTGCTAAGCCACATTCCAATTAAGGCATTCGTCTGTCCTGAGCGAACAAATTTTTCTCCAAACGTATTCAGTAAATGAAATAATACAAAAAACACTATCGCAAAAACCATCGGCGTCCCCAATCCCCCTTTTCTAATAATTGATCCTAGTGGTGCACCTATTAAAAACATGACTAAACAAGCAACAGATAAAGTGAATTTTTTGTGCCATTCTATTTCATGCAATTGCATGGATAAATATTTTGTTTTATAATCTTCGGCCATTACGCTAACTGACCCTTTTACAGTTGCTAATTGATTAGCAGCAGCATCAATGATTTGCACATTTAAACTATCTGGTAATAGTTTGGATGGTTTCACTTTTGGTAAAGGTTTTAAAATCTTTACCCAGCCAGTATCTGAATATCTACTGAAGCGTAAGTATGGGCTAATTTCGAGCTTTGCTTTTTTAGCGTAAAAAGTATCAATATGGTCTAAAGAATCTATTGCCGAATTTAACTGACGAATACTTAACATTTTTGGGTCATAAAATGCAGAGTCTTCTGTTTTATTCATTTGAAAACTCTTTAAGTCAAATACCTTTTTATATTCCTTAAATCCCATTCGAGTAAACTCTGTTTCTACTACCCCCCTTGGCCCTTTCTCTTGATATCTCCAGCCATCTTTTAAAATAAATTCTAAAAATTGTTTGTCTTTCGATACACGCATGACGCCACTCTTGGCTACCATAATATTATCTTGTAAATAAAATCCTTTTTCAAAAATGACTACATCATGAATGATGCTATCATTTTTCTCTTTTTTACCAAGTTTAATAATAAACCCATCTATTTTATCGTAAAAAACCCCTTCTTTAATATCAATAGATGGTTTAGAAACGATGATATCATACTTAAGTGCCGACAATTTCAATTGCGTAACTGGAATAATATTATTAGCAAATAAGAATGCAATTCCACAAACAAAAAAGGTAAAAATAAGTAGTGGACGCATAAAACGAGTTAGCGAAATCCCCGCTGCTTTTATGGCCACTAATTCAAACTTTTCACCCAGGTTTCCAAATGTCATAATAGACGAAAACAACAAGGCGAGAGGTAAAGCCATGGGGACCCAAAATAATGCCACCAATCCCACTAATTTTAAAACGGTAACTAAGTCTAGTCCCTTTCCTACTAAGTCATCAATATATAACCAAAAGAACTGCATAGTCAACACAAATAATGAAATAGCAAATGCAGCTATGAATGGACCTATAAAAGATCGAATTATTAGTATATCTAGTTTTTTTATCACGATGCTGGCTTAATATTGCTATATGAGCGCTGCAAAAGTAACACTTTCGCCAAAGGAACTGGAATTGGTTAGTAATGCCGATTGGATTTTAACAAAGAACCATATTATTCAGAAGGTTTATGAACTATTTGGTTCACTGGCCAATGAATATAGGGATGCCTATATGCTTCAAGATGATTTTGCTGAAAATCCGGTTTTTGCCATTTCTCCAAAGATCTCAAAAGGGGAACAATATCAAATGCTGCCCTATGTAATGTTAGATTTTCCTAGGTATTTTACTGAAACAGATATTTTTGCCATTAGGACCTTTTTCTGGTGGGGCAACCATTGCAGCATTCATTTGATTTTAAAGGGAAAATTTTTGGCTCAATACGGACCGTCTATAGACCGTTATTTTCAACTCTATGGCAAATATGGCTTTGAAACCAAAGACTGGTTTTTTAGTGTGGCAAATGATCCATGGCAGCATCATTTTGAAAAAGATAATTATGCTTCTATACAAGATTGGAATGGGTACAGTGTAACATTATTACCTTTTTTAAAATTGGCAAAAAAAATCCCACTCGAAGAATGGGATGATATAGAAAACTTTATGATAAGCAATTTTAAAAAAATGCTATCGATTCTAACAGATTATTAAGAACCTAATCTGTGGAATAGTTCTTTGGTTTGGTAGCCCCAAAGTTGGCTTTGGTCTTTAATCTCACTCTTTTCAGCGAAATCTTTAATCACTAAAACGGTTTGATTAGAAATCTCCGTTTTTTCAATTTTAAACTCAAAATATTCGTTCTTATCGCTGTGTAACCAACGGAATCGAATGAATTTATTTTCTTCTTTATCCAACACTTCCGCTTTTTCAGGAACACCACCGTCCCATGAAAAACTATAGACATTTTCCCACTCATCCACTTTGTCGGCAAACCATTCCTGCAAGCCTGCAGGAGACGCCAAAAACTCATACAATATAACGGGAGAACATCTTACCGGAAATTCTAATGTAAATAGTTGCTTCTTACTCATTATTTCTCTTTTACCATCTAGGTAGGTGCAATGATATTAAATAATACCTATTACCCAAATGTTTTTTTACAAAATTCAAAAAT
Source organism: Sediminibacterium sp. (assembly GCF_051860225.1). Lineage (GTDB taxonomy): Bacteria > Bacteroidota > Bacteroidia > Chitinophagales > Chitinophagaceae > Sediminibacterium. The sequence goes on along the minus strand of NZ_JBHYEI010000001.1, from coordinate 271,422 downwards.
TACCCGTATAAAAGTTTGTATAAAAGAACTATTTATTGCCTAAATGCTTTGTTATCAAATTGTTATCAAATTATTTTTAAAAAACTGAGGAAAATGTTAAATTAGGTAAGTTCATTATTTACCAAACTTAATCTAGTTGTTATGGGTATGCGCCAACTCAAAATAACCAAGTCGATCACCAATCGTGAGTCGCAAAGTCTAGAAAAGTATTTACAAGAAATTGGTAAAGTTGATTTGATTGAACCAGAGGAGGAAGTTCGTTTAGCCCTTAAAATTAGAGAGGGTGATACCAAGTCACTTGATCGTTTAGTAAAAGCAAATCTTCGATTTGTGGTATCAGTGGCAAAACAGTACCAGAATCAAGGGCTAACCTTGCCTGATTTAATTAATGAGGGTAATTTAGGGTTGATCAAAGCCGCTATGCGTTTTGATGAAACCAAAGGATTCAGGTTTATTTCCTATGCAGTTTGGTGGATTAGGCAAAGTATTCTTCAATCCTTAGCTGAGCAAAGTAGAATAGTGAGATTGCCCCTCAATAAAGTTGGTTTATCCAATAAGATAAGCAAAGCATATCAACAGTTAGAACAGGAATATGAAAGGGAGCCAACACCACAGGAAATTGCCGATTTATTAGAAATGCCTCTTGAAGATGTTACAGCAACAATGAAAGCAGGATTTAAGCATGTAAGCATGGATTCGCCCATTGCTGAAGGGGAAGATATTAGTTTAATTGACTTATTAGAAAATACCAACGAAGCAAAAACAGATGAAAAATTAGCATACCATGAATCCCTTCATGTTGAAATTGAAAGGAGTTTAGGTACATTAACTGATAGACAAAAAAAAGTGCTTTGCTTTTTCTTTGGAATTGGGGTAGATCAAGCACTCAGTTTAGAAGATATAGGTACTCGATTTAATCTTACTAGAGAGCGCGTGAGACAAATCAAAGACAAAGCCATCAACAAATTACGTTCTGCAAACAGAGCCAGACAACTGCGTTATTATTTAGGATAAATTTTATAATATGAAAATAAGGAATGCGCGCAAATTCCACAAGCTAGTATATTTGCACCTCGTTCATCAATAAGTGGGTAATCATGTTTCAGAATTTATCAGAAAAACTAGAGTCGGCGTTTAAGAACCTCAAGGGGGAAGCAAGAATTAATGAACTCAATATTGCCAATACGGTGAAAGATATCCGTAGGGCTTTATTAGACGCCGATGTCAACTTTAAAATTGCCAAAGAATTTACAGATAAAGTAAAAGACAAAGCAGTAGGTGCAAAAGTGCTGAATGCCATAAGTCCAGGGCAGTTAATGGTGAAAATTGTTCAGGATGAACTGACTGAATTAATGGGTGGCCAAGAAGCTGTTTTTGAAATAGAAGGCCGACCTGCTGTCATTTTAATTGCCGGTTTACAGGGTAGTGGTAAAACCACTTTCACAGGTAAATTAGCCAATTATCTAAAGACCAAAAAGGGCAAAAGTCCAATGGTAGTAGCTGCAGATATTTATAGACCTGCGGCTATAGATCAGTTAACGGTATTGGCTGAACAAATTGGGGTAAGTATTTACAGCGAACGGGAGAATAAAGATGCAGTAGCCATTGCATTAAACGCCATCAAAGAAGCAAAGGCAACCAATAAGAACGTGGTCATCATAGATACTGCTGGTCGTTTGGCCATTGACGAGGTAATGATGAATGAAGTAGCTAATATTAAGGCGGCTGTTAATCCTTCAGAAATATTATTTGTAGTAGACTCGATGACGGGACAGGATGCAGTAAATACGGCTAAAGCATTCAATGATCGCTTAGATTTTACAGGAGTAGTTTTAACCAAATTAGATGGGGATACTAGAGGTGGTGCGGCCCTTTCTATTAAATACACGGTAGATAAGCCAATCAAGTTTGTCAGCAGTGGAGAGAAAATGGAAACCTTGGATGTGTTTTATCCGGAGAGGATGGCACAACGAATTTTGGGGATGGGGGATATTACCACTTTGGTAGAAAAAGCGCAGGCTCAATTTAATGAAGCTGAAGCAAAAAAATTGGAAAAGAAAATTCGTAAAAATCAATTTGATTTTCAAGATTTTTTAGACCAATTACAGCAGATTAAGAAAATGGGTAACCTAAAAGACTTGATGGGTATGATTCCAGGGGTAGGTAAAGCGGTAAAAGATATAGACATAAAAGACGATGCCTTTAAGGGGATTGAAGCCATGATTAGTTCAATGACCCCTTTCGAGCGCGCCAACCCCGACAGCCTTACTCCATCCAGACGTGCCAGAATTGCTAAAGGTGCTGGAAAAGATTTAACGGAAGTGAACGCATTCATGAAACAGTTTGAACAAATGAAACAAATGATGAAAATGATGAATAATATGCCAATGGGGGGGCGTTTCCCAGGCATGAAACGTTAATCTTTGGAAATTTATCTAGAATGATGTAGTTTTGCGCTCCCGGTTTCAACCGGAATTAACCCTATTTAATAACGCCTTTAAATTTCTATTTAACATGGCAGTAAAAATGAGACTTCAAAGACACGGAAGTAAAAAGCGTCCTTTCTACTTTATAGTAGTAGCTGATGCTCGTGCACCAAGAGATGGTAAGTTTATCCAAAAAATTGGTACTTACAATCCGTTAACAGTTCCTGCAAGCATTCAATTAGATCGTCAAAAAGCTTTAGAGTGGCTTAACAAAGGTGCTCAGCCAACAGACACTGTTCGCAGAATCCTTTCTTTCAAAGGAGTATTGTACCTAAAACACTTATTACGCGGTGTTAAATTAGGACTGTTTGATGATGCAACTGCAATGACTAAATTCCAAGAGTGGCATGCTACCCATGAGGAAAATAACGCTCGCAGAAACAGTGAACACAAAAGCAAGCAAAGTGCTAAAAGAGCTTATGTTCCTGTAGTTAAGAAAGTAGAAGAAAAGCAAGAAGAGTCTGCTGCTCCAGCTGAAGAATCAGCTCCTGCAGAAGCTTAATTGTATGATTCATACATCTGTAAGAGGGTCCGGTTTTCCGGGCCCTTTTTCTTTATCCTTATTCATTAGTAACTTGCGTGCATGAAGGATTATATTCATATTGGGAAATTAGTAGCCGTTTTTGGAGTAAAGGGCGAATTGATTTTAAAACATTCATTAGGTAAAAAAACCAATTTAAAAGAAGCTTCTGCCATTTTTGTGGAGGAGACAAAAGGTTCTTATATTCCTTATTTTGTAGAAACTGCGAAAGCAAAAGACGCGGAAGAAACTTTCCTTAAGTTAGAAGGTATTTATAGTAAGGAAGCTGCAGCAAGATTTACCGCAAAACCAGTTTGGTTATTAGATGCAGACTTTAGAAAGCTTGCTGGTAAAGATGCACCCATCTCCTTATTGGGCTATGAAGTAATCACAGATGAGGAGGAAAATTTAGGCCCTATTGAAGAAGTTATTGAACAACCCCATCAAGTATTGTTGCGCGTTACTTTAGAAGGAAATGAGGCATTAATACCACTGCATGCAGAAACATTAGATAAGATAGACCGGGTTGCAAAAAAAGTATATGTTACTTTACCTGATGGGTTGTTAGATATTTACAGGGGATTATAACAGACTATCAGTTCAAAGTACGATATTGGTATAGACCATGCACTCTCCTCAACGATATATTGCTCACTTAGATCTTGACTCTTTTTTTGTGAGTGTAGAAATGTTAAATGATCCTACTTTAAAAGGGAAAGCAGTTATAGTGGGCGGCAGTGCTGATAGGGGTGTGGTAACTACTTGTAGTTATGAAGCACGCAAATTTGGCGTTAGAAGTGCTATGCCCATGAAAACAGCGATGAAGCTTTGTCCACATGCTATTTTAGTGAGAGGTACACGAGGAGAATACAGCAGGTATTCTAGATGGGTGACAAATATTATTGCCGCCAAAGCGCCCTTGTTTGAAAAAGCATCTATTGATGAATTTTTTATTGATCTGACAGGGATGGATAAATTTTTTGATCCATATAAATGGACCATTGATTTGCGAAATGAAATAACGGAGACCACAGGATTGCCTATTTCATTTGGATTGGCTAGCAATAAGATGGTTGCAAAAATTGCTACAGATGAAGCAAAGCCCAATGGTTATTTATTTGTACAGCCTGGAATGGAAAAAGCTTTCTTGGCTCCTTTACCCGTCAATAAGTTTTCTGGTGTTGGCGATTCGATGCATGCTAAGCTCAATCAAATGGGCATCTATACGATAGAACAATTGAGCAATACTCCCATTGCCTTATTAGAAAAAGTGCTAGGAAAATCAGGGGCAGATCTTTGGAAAAAATCTCAGGGATTACATGATGGAGTTGTTCAGCCATATCATGAATCAAAATCTATTTCTACTGAAAACACATTTGAAGAAAATAAAACCGATGAAGGATTTTTATTGAGTGAGCTAGTAAGAATGACCGAAAAAGTGGCCTATGAATTAAGACAAGATGGTAAGTTAGCGGGTTGTATTGCTGTTAAAATACGTTATCCCAATTTTGATACTACTTCAAAACAAGCTTCCATCAGTTACACATTACGCGATGACGAACTCATACCTGTTGCAATAGATTTGTTTCATAAACTTTACCAAAAAGGCCAGCCTATTCGATTATTAGGTGTTCGTTTATCTGAACTTACTTCTCATGTATTACAAGGCTCTTTGTTTGATGAATCTGATAAAAAAGGTAGTTTATATAAAGCCATTGATGCCGTTAAAAATAAGTTTGGTAAATCTGCTTTACAAAAAGCCAGATCGGTAAGATCTCCTGAAAAGGATGGTTCAGCTAAAGGATAATTTATTAGTCTACTACTTTGGTAGGAAATTACTATATTAGCAACTTAAATGAATTACTATGGCTTTAAGACTTGGCGATATCGCTCCCAATTTTGCTGCAGAAACCAGTATAGGTCCAATAGATTTTTATGAATACTTGGGAAACAGTTGGGGTGTTTTGTTTTCTCATCCAGCCGACTATACACCTGTTTGCACAACTGAGTTAGGAAGAACTGCTGCTTTAAAAGATGCATTTGAAAAACGCAATGTAAAAGTGTTGGCATTAAGTGTAGATAGTTTAGAAAAACATGCAGGATGGATTGGAGACATCAATGAAACCCAACACACGCAGGTTGATTTTCCCATCATTGCAGATGAAGATAGAAGCATTGCTCATGCTTATGATATGATTCATCCCAATGCCTCAGAAACTTTTACTGTTCGTTCTTTGTTTATTATAGGGCCAGACAAAAAAGTGAAATTAATGATTACTTATCCCGCTTCTACTGGAAGAAACTTTAATGAAGTATTGCGGGTAATTGATTCTTTGCAGCTAACCGCGCAATATAGTGTTGCTACTCCAGCAGATTGGAAAGAAGGAGAGGATGTGATTGTAGTGCCTGCTGTGAGTACAGCTGATGCTATTCAACGATTCCCCAAAGGAGTAACTGTAGTTAAACCTTATTTGCGTTATACTCCTCAGCCCAATAAATAACCAAAATTGGTTATCTTACTGAAAATCCTTTTATGCGTAAATACTTTTTGGCGGCAATTTTATTAATCGGCAATTCTGTAATTGCACAACGAACACTCATTCATTGCGGTCAATTAATTGATGTAAAAACGTCTACTCAACTGTCTGCAATGACCATCGTTGTGGAAGGAAATAAAATTGTTGAAGTGCAAAAAGGGTATACTGCTGCAACAGCTGGTAGCACTGTGATAGATTTAAAGAAGTTAACCGTGATGCCCGGTTTAATTGATATGCATGTACATTTAGAATCGGAAACCGGCCCAGCTAGTTATTTAAATGGGTTTACGTTTAACCCAGCAGACTATGCATTTCAATCGGTCATGTTTGCAGAAAAAACCTTGATGAGTGGATTCACTGCCGTTAGAGATTTAGGAGGTACCAATGTCAATATTGCATTACGTAATGCCATCAATAAAGGATGGATTGTTGGCCCTCGCGTTTATACTGCAGGTAAGTCTTTGGCTTCTACTGGCGGACATGCTGATCCCACCAATAACTATAGAAAAGACCTAATGGGTGATCCTGGTCCTAGAGAAGGAGTGGTGAACAGTGTAGAAGACGCGGCAAAAGCAGTTCGTCAGCGTTACAAAGATGGAGCAGACCTAATAAAAATTACAGCAACTGGCGGTGTATTAAGCATGGCTAAAGACGGGAGTGGAGCACAATTTAGTATCGATGAAATAAAAGCGATTGTTCAAACGGCAAATGATTATGGATTTAAAGTTGCTGCTCATGCGCATGGTGCTGAAGGTATGAAAAGAGCTGTGTTAGGTGGAGTTCATTCAATAGAACATGGAAGTTATATGACTGAAGAAGTCATGGACTTAATGAAAGAAAAAGGAACCTATTTGGTTCCAACTATTGTAGCTGGTAAGTCTACGGCAGATTCTGCAAAAAAGCCTGGCTACTATCCAGATATTGTAAAAGCCAAAGCTTTAGTGATTGGAAATTTTATTCAAGGCACATTTGCAATAGCCTATAAACGAGGTGTTAAAATTGCTTTTGGTACAGATGCTGGTGTGTATGCACATGGGAAAAATTGGCTAGAATTTCAATATATGACCGAAGTTGGTATGCCTATTTTAGAAGCCATTAAATGTGCTACCGTAAATGCGGCTGACTTATTAGGCGATGATTCAATCGGTAGTATTGAAAAAGGCAAAATGGCCGATATCATTGCGGTGGATGGTAATCCGCAACAAGATGTAAGTAGTATGGGCAGGGTACAATTTGTAATGAAAGGAGGCAAAGTTTTTAAACAATAAATTTACCCCTTCCATTTTTTTAATTGTTGCAATAGTGCTCGCAAATCTTTAGGCAAAGGCGCTTCTAGTTGATAAGCAATTTCATTATAAGTAAAATTCAATTGAAAAGAATGCAGCGCCAATCTTGATAAAATGGGCTTTTCCTCTTCAGCAACTTTTGCCAGCTTAAAATTCTTTTTGATAGAAGAAAGCAAAATGGGTTTTGCATCTCCATATATTTCATCGCACACAATGCTATGTCCTATATGCTGCATATGCACCCTAATTTGATGAGTTCTACCGGTATGTATTTGAAAACGCACCCATGAAAACAATCTGAATTGTTCTACCACTTCATAGTCGGTTAAAGATGGTTTCCCTTTTACATGGGTCATCATTTTAGTGGTTTTACCTGGGTGTTCCATTATTGGAGCATCTATGCTTCCACTGGTATTCATCATTTGACCATTTACTAAACCCAGGTAAAATTTTTCCATTTCCCTACTTTCAAAAAGTTGTGAGAGGGCTTTGTGAGATTCCTCGTGTTTAGCAAAAATGATAATGCCACTGGTATCTCTGTCTAAACGATGGACTGTATAAATATTCCCATAGCGTTGTTTTAATAAGTCTTTTAACGACTTTTCTACACCCATTCTATCTGGAATACTTAATAAGCCGGATGGTTTGTTAACTGCAACAAAATCGGCTGTTTCTACTATGATATGAATACTCATGCGTTGGCTTCTGTCTTGTTTTTTCTAAGAAAAGATTTGTTCATGAACTTTAGCAATCGCACTTCTTTGTCGTTTAAAAAACGCCATTTGCTTCGCTCTACATTCTTCTTGGTAAGGTTGGCAAACATTACTCGATCTAGTGCTTTAACATCGTAACCTAAATGCTCAAAAATTCTTCGTACAATTCTATTTCTGCCGCTATGAATTTCTATGCCTACTACATTCTTACTCTTGCTATCGGCATATCCTACTGAATCTGCTGCAACAAATCCATCTTCTAAAGTGATACCACTTACAATGGAATCTAGGTCTTTCTTTGTAACAGGTTTATCTAATGTTACTTCGTAAATTTTCTTTACTTCAAATGAAGGATGCGTCAACTTTTGCGCCAATTCTCCATCATTGGTTAGCAACAAAACGCCTGTAGTATTTCTATCTAATCTTCCCACAGGATATACCCTTTCAGGTGTAGCACCTTTGATTAAATCAAGCACTGTTTTTCTTCCTTGAGGGTCACTTGCAGTGGTTAAATAATCTTTGGGTTTATTCAATAAAATATAAACGGAATTTCTTTGTAAAAAAATGGGCTTGCCTTTCACTAAAATTTTATCGGCCTGTGAAACTTTGTAACCAGGTTCAAAAATTTTATCGCCATTTACGGTTACTTTTCCTTCTTTCACTAATTCTGCTGCTTCCCTTCTTCCACAAACACCTGAATGGGCAACATATTTATTAAGGGGGATTAAAGACTCTCTGGTGGTAGCTTCTTTTTTATCGGCATCCATTGGATTACCTGGATAAGTTGCTTTTGCTGGTTTACCCGCCTTATTGGATGTGCTGCCGCCTTTCTCATTTTTAAATGCTTTATATGAACCTGCTGCAGGTTTTGCTGAGCCAGCTGCTGCTGGTCTTCCAGCTTTTGGTGGCGCCGCAACTTTTTTGGAATCTATGTATTCTTCGCCACGTGCTTTCGCTTTTTTTCTTGCCCTCATTTCTTCACCAGCTGCTCTTGCATCTGCTTTATTCTTTCTCTTTTCTTGGCGATAGGCTTCTTTAATGGCTGCACCTTTTTTCTTTTCGGCAAACTTGCTGAAGTTGTCTGTACGTTTTTGCATTTTGTTGATTTGCTGTTTTACAACAGGATTTATTATTAAATATATTTTATGTTAGCCTTTATTTGCTAATTGACCACATGCAGCATCAATATCTTTACCCCTACTTCTTCTTAATCTTGCATTTACTTTATTTGCAGCAAGAATATCCATGAATATTTGGGTGTCTTCCTCGTCGGGTTTGGTAAATTTAAACGCATCAATACTATTGTATTCAATGATATTGATTAAATCTGCTGGTATTTGTCTAAATACTTTGGTTAACTCTTCTGCATCTTTTGCAGAGTCGTTTAGGTTTTTAAACAAAATATATTCAAGGGTAATTTCATTACCCGTTTTCTTATAAAAATAATTTAATGCCTCTGTTAAAACCTTGATATTATTGGTTTCATTGATGGGCATAATTTGATTGCGCTTGGCATCATTGGGTGCATGTAAAGACAATGCCAATTTAAATTTGACTTGATCGTCTCCGAGCATTCTAATTTGTTTGGCAACACCAGCCGTAGAAACAGTGATTCTTCTAGGGCTCATGAACAACCCATCTTTTGCAGAAATGCGTTCGATGGCTTTTAACACATTATTATAATTGAGTAATGGTTCGCCCATTCCCATGAATACGATATTGGTTAATTTTTTTTCGAATACCTGTTCACTCTGTTGGTTTATCAATACTACTTGGTCAACAATTTCATCGTAAGTCAAATTTCTTTTCCGCTCCATATAGCCCGTTGCACAAAACTTACAACTTAAACTGCAACCAATTTGAGAAGATACACAAGCAGTTTTTCTATCGTCTGTAGGAATCAATACCCCCTCAATTAAGTGGCCATCAAAAGTTTTAAATCTACTTTTAACGGTTCCATCATTACTGTATTGGGTTGCATCTACACGTAAAGCCGGCAGGGAAAAATCGGCAGCCATTTTAGTCCGCAGTTCTTTGCTAAGATTACTCATATCATCAAAACTGTGGGCATGCTTTTGCCATATCCATTCCTGCACCTGTTTGATTCTAAATTTTTTTTCGCCAATACTTTCGAAGTAAGTTTCCAAATCTTGTTGACTTTGGTGGCGAATATTGGGTAAAGAGGCACTCATTCTGCAAAGATAACTTATATCTTGCAGCCTCAACCATTCTATATGAGTAAAGCTTGCTATATCATTGATGCAGTGCGTACGCCAATTGGGCGTTTTGGCGGAAAACTGAGTTCGGTAAGACCAGATGATCTCTTGGCTACTGTCATTCGATCTTTGGTAGAACGCCATCCCAGCATAGATCCTACGGCCATAGAAGATGTAATTGCCGGAGCGGCCAATCAGGCTGGAGAAGACAATAGAAATGTAGCCAGAATGGCTGCCTTATTAGCTGGATTACCCACAACAGTGGCTGGTACCACTGTAAATAGGCTTTGTGCAAGTGGATTACAGGCCATTATGGATGCTGCAAGAGCCATTCAATGTGGAGAAGGTTTATTATACATAGCCGGTGGGGTAGAAAGCATGACTAGGGCTCCATTTGTAACGGCCAAAGCAGATGCTGCCTGGAGTAGAAAAGTAGAAACTTATGATACCAGTTTTGGATGGCGTTTTATCAATCCTAAATTGTCTGCAATATATCATCCTTACACAATGGGTGAAACCGCAGAAAATGTGGCAAAAACATGGGGAATTAGTAGAGAAGAACAGGATCAATTTGCGTTTAATTCTCAAGAAAAGTATTTTGCTGCAGAAGCTGCTGGTTTATGGAACGATGAAATAGTGGCCGTAGAAATGTTAGTTGATCGAATGGTAAGCTGGGTGAATAAAGATGAACATCCTCGGAAAACAAGTTTAGACAAACTGGCTACCTTAAAACCAGCGTTTATTAAAGAGGGAACAGTAACTGCGGGAAATGCTTCTGGAATTAATGATGGGGCGGCTGCAGTATTGTTGGCAAGCGAAGAAGCGGTTAAATTGTTTAACCTTCAACCCATTGCTCGTATTAGTAGTATGGCTGTTGCTGGCGTAGACCCCGCTATCATGGGTATCGGTCCTGTTCCAGCATCGCAAAAAGCATTGAAAAGAGCTGGGTTACAGATTAGCCAATTGGGTTTGGTAGAATTAAATGAAGCTTTTGCTTCGCAAAGCATTGCTTGTATGAGAGACCTTGGCTTACCTGAATCAATCGTTAATGTAAATGGCGGTGCTATTGCATTAGGACACCCATTGGGCTGTTCGGGGGCGCGTATTTCGGCAACTTTGCTCCACCAGATGCATAGAACTCAAACAAAATATGGACTAGCAACCATGTGTGTGGGGGTAGGACAGGGGGCGGCCATTATTTATGAAGGCCTTTAATAAAGCTTAATTGTGATAAAAGGTTTGAACCATTATTTCCGAATTGCGTAATTTGTATTACATAAAATGTTTTTGACAATGAAAAAAATGCTTTTGTTCACTCTCATGTTGGTTGGATTTATAAGCGCTACCAACGCACAAACAGATACAACCGTAAATCAATTAGTTGGTAAATACAAATTTGCGGAGGGAAGTCCTGTCTCCGAAGTTACTGTTGTATTAGAAAACGGCGTATTAATGATGAACTCTCAAGCTGGTTCTTCCACATTAGAAAAGTCTGCTGAAGATGTTTACGTAATCACTCAATTTCAGGGAACTGCAAAGTTTACTCGTGACGGAAATAAGAAAGTGACAGGAGTAACTATCTTAGCCATGGGTTATGAGTTGGTGGGTACAAAAGAGCCCAGCTCAACTTATTTTTTGTCCGCTAAAAAAGTTGTGTTGTCAGCTCCTGTTGTAAAATAGTTTTCTGCTCTCCGGTTACAATATTTTTTATAATACAAGTTCCTTCTGTTAATTCGGTACTGCCGATGATGACAACAAAAGGAACTTGTTTTTTTTCTGCATATTTGAATTGTTTATCAAACTTGCTTTGCTCATGGTACAATTCAGTGGCAATACCAGTTTCGCGAAGTGCTTGCATCAAGTTAAAAGCCTTTTTGCTTTCTTCAATACCCAAGTTAAAGAACAATACTTTGGTTCCTTTTTGTACTGCTTCAGGAAATAATTGTAGTTCTTCTATCACGTCATAAATTCTATCTACGCCAAAACTGATTCCAACCCCAGGAATATTCGGAACACCAAATAAACCAGTTAAATCATCGTAGCGTCCACCGCCCCCAATACTTCCCATTTGTGCGCCAATGGCTTTGATTTCAAATATCACACCCGTGTAATAATTCAAGCCTCTTGCCAAAGTAAAATCAACTAATAATTTGGAACTGTATTTGTCGGAGTGATAGGCTATAATATATTCCAATTCTTCAATGCCTTTTATAGCGGTAGGATTGTTTCCCATCAACTGTTTTAGTTGCTCAATTTTTACTTCATTGGCTCCATCAATAGATAGGTATTTTTCAATAATGGATATTTGAGCCTGGTTAATTCCTCTTTGTAATAATTCTTCTTTAACTTTTTCAATTCCTATTTTATCCAATTTATCAATAGCAACTGTAATAGGTACTAGTAAATCTTGACTACCACATAATTCTGCTAAACCTGCTAATATTTTTCGACTATTGATTCTAATTTCTACCGGCAAATTCAAGCGTTCAAAAACAGTGGCGTATATTGCAGTCAGCTCAACTTCATTTAATAAACTATTACTACCTACCACATCCGCATCACATTGGTAGAATTCTCGGTATCTTCCTTTTTGAGGTCTGTCTGCTCTCCAAACTGGTTGAATTTGGTATCTTTTATAAGGCATGGTTAATTGACCAAAATTCATAGCAACAAAGCGGGCAAATGGTATGGTTAAATCGTAACGAAGTGCCCGCTCTGTAATCCCCTTGGTATTTTTACCTTCCAGCACTTTATTAAAATCGGCTACAATTTGTTCTTGTTTGGCTGGGTTGTCTAATCCGTTATTGAGTATTTTAAAAATCAATTTATCTCCCTCTTCGCCATATTTGCCCATTAGGGTATCTAGATTTTCCATTGCAGGAGTTTCTAATGGCTGAAATCCATACAATTCAAAAACAGTTCGTATAGTTTGAAAAATATAATTACGTTTTTGTACAACGGCGGCATTGAAATCTCTGGTTCCTTGGGGTATAGCTGGTTTGTTGCTCATAAGGCCGCAAATTTAACGTTTGTGTGGTAATTATCCTTTAGCTATCCTTTGAGGTCTTATTTCGAGCGGTTTTTGGCTAACAGTCATTAGTTTAAAAGTAAATTTTAAGGAAAGTTTTTATGGATTTTTAATTTTCGGGCATCTCACGTAAAATATTTACTAAATTGCCCATCCCGTAAAGTGATTGTATGGAAAATACGTTAAGAGAAAGAAACCAAAAACGGTACAGTGTCTTTAGAAGGATCTATGATATTTCTATGTCGATATTGTTTTTGGGTGTTGGATTGGCGGTGTTTTTTATAGAAAAATTGGGAATGGATTTGGTGTTTACTGCAGAACCGATTTACCGTAATTTGTTTGGTAGTATCTGTTTACTGTATGGCGCATTCAGATTGTATAGAGGCATAAAGCAAGATTATTAGTTATGATGAAGTGTAGTTGGGTTAGTTGCTTGTTGTTTGCTTTGCTCTTTGTTTCTTGTGATTCTAAAGAATCAAAAAATGCTATTCAAGATAATACCGAAGAGGGAACGATTCGTATAAGTGTAGACGAAAGCTTTAAGCCTGTAATTGAAGAGCAGCTTAAAGTGCATCGGTCTTCATTTCCTAAAGCTAATATCATTGCATCGTACAAGTCAGAAGCAGATTGCTTTCGTGATTTGCAAAACGACAGTACGCGAATGATTATTGTTGCTAGAGGATTAGACGAAAAAGAAGCAGCATTTTATAAATCCACCTTATCTTACAATCCGCAGTATGCAGAATTGGCTTATGATGCGGTAGCTTTAATTGTTAACAACAATGCAACTGACAGCATATTTACATTCGAAGATGTAAAAGATATTTTGAGTGGCAAGCATAATATTACTGCAGTAATGGATGGAAAATCTGCTACAAGTACGGTTCGATATTTAAAAGACAGTGTGTTGAAAGGTGGAAATTTTGGAACCAATGTAGTAGCTGCGAATAGTAGTAAAGAAGTAATTGAAATAGTTACTTCAAGGACGGATGTGATTGGGTTTGTTGGGATGAGTTGGATCGGTGATTCATACGACGAACAACAACAAGCATATTTGAAAAAAATTAGATTGGCTAGGGTAGAGTGTACGGCCTGTTTAGAAAAAGGCATGTTTGCAAAACCTTCTCAATCAACCATAACTTATGGCCAGTACCCTTTGGCACGGCCTTTGTTTTATGTGTTAAAAGAGAATCATGCTGGTTTAGGAACTGGGTTCATGAATTTCATGAGTTTAGAAAGAGGACAATTAATATTTCGAAGATCTTTTTTAGCTCCGGCTAAAATGGCTTTTCATAAAAGACAGGGTAGTATAAAATAGGAATAACAAAACAACTATAAAAAAGAGAGAACATGAAGAAGTCTGTTGCTTTGATGTTTGCAGCTGTATTTGCTGTACAGTGCTTAACGGCACAAGTTGCCGAAGGCATAAAGCTGTTGCATTATGAAAAAAACAAGAGTGCAAAAGAAGTACTGCAAAAAAACTATGATGCCAATTCAAAAGACCCTCAAGCCATTTATTGGTTAGGTCAAGCATTTCTAGCCGGCAACGGTATTGAAGTGTCTAAGGAAGATGTGGCTGCTGCAAAAGCGTTATATCAAAAAGGTTTACAAGAATTGGGCAGTGATGCTTGGTTGTTAGTTGGAATGGGTCATGTAGAATTACGCGAAGGTGGAGACCTTAACTCAGCTAAGCAAAAGTTTGAACAAGCTATTACTGCAACCACTGAAACAAAAGGAAAAAACAAAGGAAAGCCTAACGCTGGAATCCTTACTGCCATTGGTCGTGCCAATGCTGATGGAGATAGTAAAATGGGTGATCCTATGTATGGTATAGACAAGCTAAAGCAAGCTGCAGCTATTGATTTGGTAAACCCAGATATTTATATCTACATGGGTATTAGCTATCAGAAATTGGGTGGTGAAAATGGAGGAGAAGCCGTAAAAGCTTACACAGAAGCCATTTCGCGTGATCCTAAGAGCGCATTAGCTATGTTTAGAATTGGTATTATCTACAAGAGCCAAAACAATGAGGAGTTGTTTAACCAATATTTTGATAATGCTAAAACAGCAGATCCAGCATTTCCTCCTGTATATTATGCATTGTATCTATATTATTCTGAAAAAGATGTTACCAGAGCTAAGGGTTATTTAGATCAATATGTTCAAACTGCTGATAAGGATTCAAGAAATGAATTGTATCAAGCAGATTATTTATTCCGTGCGGGTAAATATGACGAGTCTTTAGCAAAAGCCAAAGAACTAGATGCTGCAGTTGGTTTAAAAGCTGTTCCAAGATTAGGAGTGGTGTATGCTTATAACTATTTAAGGAAAGGAGATTCTTTGTCTTCTAAAAAATACATTGAAGAATTTCTTGCAACTGCACCTGCTACTGAGGTACAGGCTTCTGATTACAAATTAGGAGTTGAAGTGTTAACCAAGTTTCCTGGAAGTGAGGCGGTAGCAGCAAGCTATATTGAGAAAGCCTTAATGGTAGATACCGTTAAAGCCAATCAAATTGCCCTGATTAATGCTGCAGCCGATATGTTTGGTAAAGCAAAATCTTATAATGCACAACTCAACTGGATGAAGCGTGTCAACTGGATGAAGCGTGGTATGCAAATGAAAGGTGAATTAACCGAATTTGATCATTACAAGTTGACTTCTTCTGCTTTCAATGCGAAAGCATATAGCCAAGTAATCGAGTTTGCTAAACCCTATATGGCTGCTCATCCTGAAAAGCCACAACCATATAGCTTCTTTAAAAGAGCTACCATGGCTTTAGGAACTGATACCGCTTTAATCATTAGTAATTTGGATTATTTGGATTCGGTTTACGCAAAAGTAGATTTAGAAAAACATAGAAAAGCTATTTTCTTAGATGAATACTTTAAGATAAATTACTATGTGAACTTGTTTAATGAAATCAAAAAGCGTCCAGACTTTAAGGTTACGACTAAAGGAGAAAAATCACCAGCAGTTGAAGAATTTTTAGCTACTTGTCAAAAAGCAATAGCTGTTGCAGATAAAATGTTGGTTTTATATCCTACAGCTGGTGAGGAAAACAACAAATTTGCACAAGATGTAAAAGCTACAATTCAGAAAAATATTGATTATTACTCTAATCCTGGTGCAAAAGGCAATGCTGCTGGCGCTAAAACTGGTAGCTAAGTACTTGCTTTAAAATTAACTTAAAGAAAAAGCTCCTCAAATTGAGGAGTTTTTCTTTTATATCTATTACTAGCGTATTTTTGCGGACTTAAACAGAGCTATGAGTACTTTATACACTTTGTTAGACGCTAGTGCTTCCAATTCGGCATCTAATTATCTGCCAATTGCGATTCAGTTAATTTTTGCTGCAGGTTTTGTGGCTACCATGATTGGAATTTCCTCTTGGGTAGGTCCAAAGCGTAAAACTGCGGATAAATTAGAAAACTTTACCAGTGGTATTGAATCACATGGTAATGCTCGTCAGCCCATGGCAATCAAGTACTTTCTGGTAGCCATCTTATTTGTTCTTTTTGATGTAGAAGTTATTTTCTTTTATCCGTATGCGGTTAATTTCCGTGAGCTTGGATGGAATGGATTCCTTGCTGTGGTGATGTTTGTAGGATTTTTCTTGATTGGATTCACCTATATCATTAAAAAAGGTGCATTAAAGTGGGAAGATTAAACCGAACTAAATGTTGCGGTATCTGTTTGATTAATCAATAGGTCTTAAACTTTTAATATAAAGGAATATGTCACGTCCAGTTAGATATAATATTCATCCGATAGAGGCAAATATTGCTGATTCTGTTACTTATGTTGATGCACCTGATGGCTATGGTGGTGATGGATTTTTTACCACTAAATTGAGTGATGTGGTGGGTTTGGCGCGTAAGAATTCACTTTGGCCAATGCCTTATGCAACTTCTTGCTGCGGTATTGAATTTATGGCAACAGCTGCTTCTCACTACGATTTATCTCGTTTTGGCGCTGAAAGAATGAGCCACTCACCTCGTCAGTGCGATTTATTAATGGTGATGGGAACCATCGCTAAAAAAATGGGACCAGTTCTACGTCAAGTATATTTGCAAATGGCAGAACCACGTTGGGTGATTGCGGTTGGGGCATGCGCATCTAGTGGGGGTATATTTGATACTTATAGTGTATTGCAAGGAATTGATCAGGTAATTCCGGTAGATGTTTATGTTCCAGGATGTCCTCCTAGGCCTGAAGCTATTTTAGATGGATTCATGAAGATTCAGGAATTAGTGGGTCAAGAAAGTATCAGAAGAAGAAATAGCGATCATTATAAAGCATTATTGAACGGTTACGGAATACAATAGTATATGGCAATTAGCAACGAATATATTCAGCAAAAACTAACTGAAAAGTTTGGAGACCAGGTCTTCAACTTTGAAGACACTTATGGTATGCTTTGCTTTGAGGCACCCAAAGAGCTAAATCTAAAAGTATTGCAATACTTGTATGATGAGCCTAGTTTAAGCTTTCAATTCTTAACTGATTTGTGTGCAGTAAACTATCCTGAAAGCACTAACAGGGAATTAGCGGTAGTTTATCATTTACACAATCTAGTAGAAAATACCCGTCTTCGTTTCAAAGTATTTACCCCTGTTGCTACACCTGATGTTTTTACAGCAACTCAGTTATTCTCTTCTGCCAATTGGATGGAGAGAGAAACCTATGATTTTTTTGGGGTCAATTTTGTGGGGCATCCCAATCTAAAGCGCATTCTAAATGTGGATGAGATGGATTATTTCCCCCTAAGAAAAGAATACCCTCTTGAAGATCAAACCAGAATTGACAAGGACGACGAAATGTTTGGACGCGGATAAAAATAAAAATATGAGTGATCATAATATAACATTAGCAGAAGACGCCATTGAGCGGAAAACCACTACCATCAACTTAGGACCTACCCATCCGGCAACGCATGGGGTATTCCAAAATATTATGGAGTTAGATGGTGAAAGGGTTGTTTCTAGTGAACAAACCGTAGGCTATATTCATCGCGCTTTTGAAAAGTTGGCAGAGAGAAGGCCACTCTATCAAATCACACCAATTACCGATCGCTTGAATTATTGTAGCAGCCCCATTAACAATATGGGATGGCACTTAACCTGCGAAAAATTATTAGGTGTTCAAACGCCAAAGCGAGTAGATTACTTGCGTGTGATAATTATGGAGTTGGCTAGAATTGCCGATCACTTAATTTGTAATTCTATTGTGGGTGTTGATGCTGGAGCTTTTACTGGCTTTTTGTATGTAATGCAATACCGTGAATTAATTTATGAAATATATGAAGAAGTATGTGGGTCCCGTCTTACTACTAATATTGGGCGTATTGGCGGCTTTGAAAGGAATTTCACAAATACAGCGTTTACGAAACTCGAGAAATTCTTAAAAGAATACCCTGTTGCCTTGGGTGAGTTAGAGAGTCTTTTAACACGTAACAGAATTTTTATGGAACGCACGATTGGCGGTGGTCCTATCAGTGCCGAACGCGCACTAAATTATGGATTTACTGGTCCAAATTTACGTGCTGCTGGGGTAGATTATGATGTGCGTGTACATAGCCCATACAGTAGCTACGAAGATTTTGATTTTGAGATTCCTGTTGGTAAAACTGGCGATAACTATGATCGTTTCTTAGTTCGTAATCAAGAAATGTGGCAGAGTATGCGAATCATACAACAGGCTTACAATAAAATACAAGAGTTTAAAGGTGCAGAAGCCGAAATATACCATGCGGATGTTCCTGAATACTATTTGCCAAAGAAGGAAGATGTGTACACTAAAATGGAAGCATTGATTTGGCATTTCAAAATAATTATGGGTGAGGTAGATATGCCTAAGGGAGAAGTCTATCAATCTGTGGAAGGGGGTAATGGAGAGTTAGGTTTCTATATGATTAGTGATGGAGGAAGAACTCCTTTTAGATTGCATTTCCGCAGGCCTTGTTTTATTTACTATCAGGCATATCCTGAGTTGGTAAAAAACAGTATGTTATCGGATGCCATTTTAACCATGAGTAGTTTAAACCTGATTGCAGGTGAATTGGATGCATAATAATTTGACCGTATGAGTAAGTTTAATGATGAACAACTGAAAGAGTTTAGCCGCTTGGTGGCTCGCTATCCCGAAGGCAAACAAAAAAGTGCTTTACTACCTGTATTGCATTTAGCACAAGATAGCTTTGGTGGTTGGTTGAGTGCCGAAACCATGGATTATGTTGCAGAACTCTTGCAGATTAGTCCTATTGAAGTGTACGAGGTTGCTACTTTTTACAGTATGTATAATCTAAAGCCAATTGGTAAGCATTTATTTGAAGTTTGTCAAACAGGCCCTTGTATGATTAATGGGTCGGATGATATTATAGAATATATCGGTACCAAATTGGGCATCAAACCAGGGGAAACTACTACAGATGGTATGTTCACCTTAAAAACGGTGGAATGCCTTGGTGCTTGTGGTTATGCGCCAATGATGCAATTAGGTAAACATTATCGGGAGCATTTGACCAAAGAAAAAGTTGACGCCATTATTGATGAGTGCAGAAAAAATGCTGCCATAAATAATTAAGAATATGGGTGTAAAATTATTATTAGATAAAGCGCATGTACCTGGGATTCGTTTCTTTGAAACTTATCGCAAAGAAGGCGGATACCGAGCGGTTGAAAAAGCGCTTAAGCAAATGGATCCCGCTGCCATCGTTGAGGAAGTAAAAAAGAGTGGTGTTCGTGGTAGAGGTGGTGCTGGTTTTCCTGCGGGAATGAAGTGGAGTTTTATTGCAAAGCCAGAAGGCGTTCCTCGTCACTTGGTTTGTAATGCTGATGAAAGTGAGCCAGGAACTTTTAAAGACCGTTACTTGATGGAGTTTTTACCTCACTTATTAATTGAGGGATTAATCATTTCTTCTTTTGCCTTAGGAAGCAATGATACCTATATCTATATCCGTGGAGAATATGCATGGATTGTAGATATTTTAGAACAAGCAATTGATGAAGCTAAAGCAGCTGGCTTTTTAGGTAAAAATATTTTAGGTACTGGATTCGACTGTGAAATTTTTGTTCAAAGAGGCGCAGGTGCTTATATCTGTGGAGAAGAAACTGCATTGATTGAATCTTTAGAAGGTAAAAGAGGTAATCCAAGAATTAAACCTCCGTTCCCTGCTATTGAAGGTTTATGGAAAAGACCTACAGTGGTAAACAACGTAGAAACCTTGGCAGCCGTGGTTCCTATCATTAATATGGGTGGAGATGAGTACGCTAAAATTGGGGTAGGTCGTTCTACCGGAACCAAATTAATTTCTGCTTGTGGTAATATTAATAAGCCAGGTGTGTATGAAATTGAAATGACCCTTTCAGTAGAAGAGTTTCTTTATTCAGATGAATATTGTGGTGGAATTGCGAATGGAAAAAGATTGAAAGCATGTATTCCGGGTGGATCATCTGTTCCTATTTTGCCAGCTAATCTTTTACTCAAAACTGCCAAGGGTGAAACCCGTTACATGAACTACGAAAGTTTGAGTGATGGTGGTTTTGCTTCAGGTTCAATGATGGGTTCTGGCGGCTTTATTGTGTTAGATGAAGACCAGTGTATTGTTAAGAACACGTATACTTTGGCCCGTTTTTATAGACACGAGAGTTGTGGTCAGTGTTCACCTTGTAGAGAAGGAACAGGTTGGATGGAAAAGATTTTAAAAAACATTGATACCGGAAAAGGTAAGATGAGTGATATTGATTTGTTATGGGATATTCAACGTAAGATAGAAGGGAATACCATCTGTCCGTTGGGGGATGCTGCTGCATGGCCTGTAGCTGCTGCCATAAGACATTTTAGAGATGAATTTGAATGGCATGTAACTCATCCGGAAGAAGCACAAAAAAGAAATTATGGATTGGCGCATTATGCAGATCCTATTCATGTACCAGCTTAATTAAGTTATGTCTGAACAACCATTATTTAAAGTAACCATCGATAATATCACGGTAGAAGTACCCGCGGGAACTTCCATTTTAAATGCAGCGCGTAAGATTGGCGGAGATGTTGCTCCCCCTGCAATGTGTTATTACAGTAAGCTCGAAGGCAGTGGTGGTAAATGTAGAACCTGTTTAGTAGAGGTAAGCAAAGGCTCAGAAAAAGATCCTAGGCCAATGCCTAAATTGGTTGCAAGTTGTAGAACCACGGTGATGGATGGAATGGAAGTAAAGAATATTACCAGTGATCGTGTGATTGATGCGCGCAATGGGGTGGTAGAATTTTTATTAATTAATCATCCGTTAGATTGTCCTGTTTGTGATCAGGCAGGCGAGTGTCATTTACAAGACTTGAGTTACGAGCATGGTAAAGCGGGTACTCGTTATGAGTTTCAACGTAGGACCTTTAAGAAACACGATTTAGGCGATAAGATTCAATTGCATATGACGCGTTGTATTCTTTGTTATCGTTGTGTATTTACTGCTGACCA
Source organism: Sediminibacterium sp. (assembly GCF_051860225.1). GTDB lineage: Bacteria > Bacteroidota > Bacteroidia > Chitinophagales > Chitinophagaceae > Sediminibacterium. Next base: position 250,163 of record NZ_JBHYEI010000001.1, on the reverse strand, counting down.
ATTAACTGGCAAAAGAGAACACGGCGTTTTAGACAGAGGCGATCATGCTGAAATTGCAACTTATATTGAAAAGAATTTAGACAATGAATTCATTGGAAACGTAATTGACGTTTGTCCGGTGGGCGCATTAACCGATAAAACTTTTAGATTTAAAAATCGTGTTTGGTTCTTAAAGCCAGTAGACGCGCATAGAGATTGCCCAACTTGTAGCGGTAAAGTTACCTTGTGGAATAGAGGGGATGAAGTATATAGGGTCACTGCAAGAAAAGATCAGTGGGGCGAAGTAGAAGATTGGATTTGTAATACTTGCCGTTTCGATAAAAAGCAAACCAGTGATTGGGTAATTGAAGGACCAAGATTAATTGACCGCCATTCGGTTATCTCACAAGGCCATTATGCTGGATCAGTAGGTACCCATAAACCAACAGAAACTTTTGAGGCAGTTCATTCCGGAAGACAACCCAAGTTGTTGATGGATATTCATAGTGTTAGTGAAGTTAACCAAACTGATATCACTTTGAGTAAATTAGATAGACCAGCTCATTCAACTGACTTTAACCATAACAAAGACTAATTACCATAAGCATGACACTATTGGCCTTAGATTGGATATTGATGCTAGAAAAACTAATCCTGATTGCGATTATAGTTTTTGCTAGTTTGGGCATAGCCCTATACACCACTTTTTCAGAACGTAAAGTTGCTGCGGTATTACAAGATAGACCAGGACCTAACCGCGCTGGTCCCATGGGTTTATTACAACCATTGGCGGATGGATTAAAGCTCATCATGAAAGAGGAAATTATTCCTAATTCTGCTAGTAAAGGTTTGTTCATTCTAGGACCTGCTATGGCAATGACAGCTGCACTAATGACTTGTGCAGTTATTCCTTGGAGTAGCTCGGTTGAATTATTTGGTCGCAAAATTGACTTGCAAATTGCAGATATTAATATTGGTATTTTATATGTATTTGGTGTAGTAAGTATGGGCGTTTATGGCATCATGATTGGTGGCTGGGCATCCAATAACAAGTTCTCTTTAATGGCTGCACTTCGTGGAGCATCGCAAGCCATTAGCTATGAATTAGCGATGGGTTTATCATTAATTGCGGTGTTAATGATTTCAGGATCACTAAGTTTAAAGACTATTGTAGATCAACAAATGGCTCCAGGTGCTTGGTGGAATATTGTCTATCAACCTTTGGGCTTCATCTTGTTTTTCATTTGTGCAATGGCTGAATGTAATAGAACTCCTTTTGATTTACCTGAAGCAGAGAACGAATTAAACATGGGTTACCATCAGGAATATTCTTCTATGAAATTGGGTTTTTACCTTTTTGCCGAATACGTGAACATGATTATGAGTAGCGCGGTTATGGCCAGTTTATATTTTGGCGGATACGATGTTCCGTTTTTAGACGAGTCAACTTTGGCGCCCAATGTTGCTGCTATTCTAGGAGTATTGTCCTTGTTAACTAAGATTGTAATTTTCTTATTTCTTTTCATGTGGATACGTTGGACAATTCCAAGATTCAGGTACGACCAATTAATGAACCTAGGATGGAAAAGTTTAATACCATTGGCTTTATTGAATATGTTGGCAACAGGTGCTGTCATTTTATGGCAGCAGGGTTAAAATAGAAATTCTACATTTGTGAACCTTTTATACTAAAGAATAAATGCAAGCTTTAACAAACAGAGCAAAACAAGTGAGTAGGGATCCAATGACATTCATGGAGCGCCTTTACTTGCCTAATATTGTAAAGGGCATGGCTATTACTTTTAGCCATATTTTTAAGAAACAACCTACTATTCAATATCCAGAACAAAAACGTGAGTTTAGTCCTGTTTTCAGAGGTTTGCATGTGCTAAATAGAGACGAGGAAGGAAGAGAGAATTGCACTGCCTGTGGATTATGTGCGGTTGCTTGTCCAGCTGAAGCAATTACCATGGAAGCAGCAGAGCGTATGCCGGGTGAAGAGCATTTGTATCGCGAAGAGAAATATGCAGCTAAATATGAAATCAATATGCTTCGCTGTATTTTTTGTGGTTTATGTGAGGAAGCTTGTCCAAAAGATGCTATTTACTTAAGTGAAACTTTTGCACCTGCTAATTTTACTAGAAAAGGCTTTATTTATGGGAAAGAGGATTTATTAATCCCTGATAAAAATAAAGCTCCTGAAGAGTATGCAGCGGCAAGAGGTGCTGCAAGAGGTTAATATTTTTGCCCGTTTTAATACAATCAAACAGATGGATACGATTCAAATTTTATTTTTCTCTTTAAGTGCGCTGGCTTTGTTTAGTGCTATTATGGTACTGGTAAGTAAGAATCCAGTGCATAGTGTACTGTGGCTTATTGCAGTCTTTTTTGCTATTTCTGGTCATTATATCTTACTCAATGCACAATTTTTGGCCATTGTTAATTTGATTGTTTATGCAGGAGCCATCATGGTATTATTCTTATTCGTCATCATGTTAATGAATTTAAATGCTGATACAGAGCCAAGGAAAAACTGGACGATGAAATTGGCAGGAGTAGTATCTGGAGGATGTTTTTTGATGGTTATGGTTTCATTAGTTAGGCAAGCAACTGAGCTTTCAGGAAAAGCTGCCTTGATGAAAACAGGAGAGATTGGCTTAATTAAAAACTTGGGTAAAGCTTTATTTAGTGATTTTGTAGTACCATTCGAAATAAGCAGTGTACTCTTTTTGAGTGCAATGGTAGGTGCGGTGGTAATTGGTAAAAAAGATTAATTTATAATAACACAACTATGCCAATACAGTATTATATCTATTTTTCATTAGCCTTATTTAGCATAGGGATTATTGGTGTACTCACCAGACGAAATGCTATCATTGTTTTTATGTGCGTAGAACTGATGTTAAATGCGGTTAACCTATTGTTGGTGGCATTTTCTAAAATGCATCATGGAAATGCTTTATTAAATAATGCAACCAGTACTGCTGGCGTGGAAGGTCAACTTTTTGTATTTTTTATAATGGTTGTTGCAGCCGCAGAAGTAAGTGTAGGGTTGGCCATCATAGTAATGATGTATCGTAACACCCATTCTGTAGATATTAATTTCTTGAACCGATTGAAAAACTAGCACCCGCAACTTAGTATATGAGTAAAATTGCTTTTTTAGTACCATTGTTTCCCTTGCTGGGTTTCCTGATTAACGGATTGGGTAGGCATCGCTTGTCTAAATCTGCCGTAGGTTTTGTAGGCTCTGGGGTGATATTCTTATCATTCCTTACTTCCTGCTATTTATTTGGATATGTGTATGGAGCTACAGCAAACAGCGGAGGAGCACCTTTCGATTCTGTTGTAACCCTGTTTAATTTTATTCAAACAGAAGCATTCACTATACCTTTTGCTTTTCAGGTAGATCAACTATCTGTATTGTTTTTGTTAATCATTACAGGGATTGGTTTCTTGATTCACTTGTATTCTACTGCTTACATGAAGGATGAAGCACCACATCACTTTGCACGCTACTTTGCTTATTTGAATTTATTTGTGTTTTCGATGTTGCTATTAATTATGGGTAGCAACTACGTCATCATGTTTATTGGTTGGGAAGGAGTAGGATTATGTTCTTATTTATTAATTGGATATTGGTTTAAAAACGGAGTTTATAACTATGCTGCTAAGAAAGCATTTATTATGAATCGTATTGGAGACCTTGGTTTTCTACTAGCCGTTTTCTATTTACTATTCAAGTTAGGTACTGTTAATTATACAGAAGTATTTGCTGGGGTAGCAGAGTTGTCTGGTGCCGACCTAACCATTATTACCACGCTTTTATTTGTTGGTGCAATGGGTAAGAGTGCACAAATTCCATTGTATACTTGGTTACCAGATGCAATGGCGGGTCCAACTCCTGTATCTGCGCTAATTCACGCCGCAACCATGGTAACAGCAGGTATTTATATGATTGCCAGAAGCAATATTTTATATTCATTAGCTCCTGCAACGCAAACCTTAGTTGCTGTGGTTGGATTGGCTACTGCTATTTTTGCTGCAACCATTGCACTCAAACAAAATGATATTAAAAAGGTCTTGGCATACTCTACTGTAAGTCAACTAGGATATATGTTCTTAGGATTGGGTGTTGGCGCTTATACAGGAGCTGTATTCCATGTAATGACACATGCTTTCTTTAAAGCATTATTATTCTTAGGCGCTGGATCTGTTATTCATGCCATGCATCATGAACAAGATATTCGTAAGATGGGTAACCTTAAAAAATATATGCCAATTACCCATATTACTTTCTTGTTGGCTTGCTTAGCAATTGCTGGTATACCTCCTTTCTCTGGTTTCTTTTCTAAAGATGAAATTTTAGTAGCAGCTTACTCAAGTAATCCGTTGTTCTATTATATTGGAGTGGGTGGTGCATTGATGACTGCCTTCTACATGTTTAGATTATATACGCTTACGTTCTTAGGAAATTTCCGGGGAACACATGAGCAAGAACACCATTTGCATGAAAGCCCTTCGGCAATGACCCTTCCTTTAATTGTATTAGCAGTTCTTTCTGTTGTAGGTGGATTTATTGGAATACCTGCTGTTTTTGCAGAGAATCAGCATTGGTTGCAAAATTTCTTAGCACCTATTTTTGCTGAATCAACCAAACTATCAGAAGCGCACCATTTAAGTCATTCACAAGAGTATTTGATGATGGGTGTGGTTACTTTGTTAATTGTTTTAGTGATTGCCTTTGCAGTAAAATCTTATAGGAACTACAACAATGCCAGCGAAACCGAAGAGACTGGATTGGGTAAGGTTTTAATGAATAAGTGGTATGTAGACGAATGCTATAATGCAATTGTAGTAAATCCGTTGAATGCATTGGCAGGCTTACTCAAAAATGTAGTAGAAAAATCGGGTATTGATGGAGCAGTAAATGGAGTAGGCAAACTGGTTGCTTATGGCTCGAGACAAATGCGCTTGATTCAAAGTGGGCAGGTTGCAAGCTATCTCCTTGTAATGGTTTTATCAATGGTAGTGTTTTTCATTATATGGTTTAATGATGCCACTATCATCAAGTTAATAAATAAAATATTTTAATTCGTTCATTAAGTAGCTAGCAATAATGATTACTTTATTACTCATATTAACACCACTTGTAGCTGGACTAATTGCATTTTCATTAAAGCAGGGTGCTTCTGCCAAAACATTTGCTTTACTAGCATCTGTGGCAACACTTGCTATTGCATTAGTTGCGGTATTCACCCCTGGAACAATTGGATACGATGCAGCCTGGTTAAATAGTTTAGGTAGTAGAATCAGTTTAAAAGCAGATGGCATGGGTAAAATGCTGAGCTTATTAACAGCTGTTTCTTTCCCAATTATATTTAGTGCGGTTTACAATAATGAATATAAGAATGCCTCAGCTTTTTATGCGCTAATGCTATTATCTCAAGCTGGATTGATGGGGGTTTTTCTGTCGTCAGATGCATTATTATTTTACTTTTTCTGGGAGTTAGCATTAATTCCAGTTTATTTTCTTTGTTCAATTTGGGGAGGAGAAAAAAGAATTGCAGTTACTTTCAAATTCTTTGTATACACTTTTATAGGATCACTTTTAATGTTGATTGGTTTATTATTCATGTACTTTAACACTGCTGATCAGTCATTTTCATTACAGAGTTTTTACGCAGTTAAATTAACTACTCAACAAGAAACAATAATGTTCTGGTTATTCTTTATCGCATTTGCCATAAAGATGCCCATATTTCCTTTTCATACTTGGCAGCCAGATGCTTATGAACAATCGCCTACAGCTACTACAATGGTAATGAGTGGTATAATGGTAAAGATGGGTGTATTTGCGGTAATCAGATGGTTATTACCAATGTTCCCAAATGCTGCAGCTCAATCTGCCAATTTAGTAATTGTACTTTCTATTATCGGAATGCTTTATGCTTCATTGATAGCGATACGCCAAGATGATATTAAGCGAATGATTGCTTATTCATCAATCGCGCATATTGGCTTAATGAGTGCTGCCATGTTTACGAATAATCAAACTGCAATGGATGGAGTGATGATTCAAATGTTTAGCCATGGGGTGAATGTAATAGGGCTTTGGATTATTGCAGATTTAATTGAAAAACAATTAGGTACTAGAAGTATGAGTCAGCTAGGCGGTTTGGCACAGAAAGCACCAGTAATGGCTATTTTATTAGTTATCATGGCATTAGCAAATGTTGCATTACCACTTACTAATGCTTTTATTGGAGAGTTTTTAATGTTTAATGGCTTATTTCAATATAATATGATTATGGCTGCTATTGCAGGTATCAGTATTATTTTGGCTGCAGTATATACATTGAATATGGTACAGAAAGTTATTTATGGTGAATTGAACGCAACTACAGAAAAAGCAACTGAAATGCCATTCAATGTGCAGTTTGCTTTAGTAATTATTGTTGTGCTTATTCTTGTATTTGGCTTATATCCGCAACCATTGTTAAACCTGACAGGAGACAGTGTTTCTGCATTATTTGTAAAAAAGTAAAAGACCGATTTAGTAGTTATGAACGCAATTATATTTTCAGCAATTTTTGGTGTGGTAATGATGTTTACAGGCATTTTTACCAATAAAAAACCGGTCATTACTTTAACTGCAATTATTGCATTGTTCGTTTTATTGACAGTCAACTTGATGAATAGTTATGGGTTTTTCTCTATTCAAATAGATACTAAGGAGTTACTACACTTCAATAAAATGGGTCTATTTTTTAATAGTTTGATTATAGGAGCAACGTTGATTTTTGTGTTATTAAGTGGGTCAGAGATTGAGAAGTTAGGAAATAAAACAGCTGACTACTATGCATTAATTTTCTTTGTGCTTTGCGGAACTGCAATACTTACCTCCTATAATGGTATGCTCATGTTGTTCTTGGGGATTGAAATTTTATCTATTCCATTATATATTTTAACAGGCTCAGATAAACATAATTTGAAGAGTAATGAAGCATCTCTTAAGTATTTCTTGATGGGTTCATTTACAACAGGCATAATGTTAATGGGTATTGCTTTGTTGTATGGAGCTACAGGAACTTTTGGGATGGCAAGCGTTGGAACAGGAGCTTTACCTCCATCTTCTGGCATTCAAGGTCCTGCATTTTTACAAGTTGCAGGCTTACTTTTATTATTTGCAGCGATGTGTTTCAAAGTATCTGCTGCTCCATTTCATTTCTGGACTCCTGATGTGTATGATGGTGCCCCAAGTGTTTTCACTTCTTTTATGGCAACCATTGTTAAAGCAGCTGGCTTTTTTGCCTTTATTAAACTATTTTCTGCTAACACCAATTTGTTAGGGCCTACCTGGAATATTCTACTCTCTTTTGTAATTGTAGCTACTTTATTAGCTGGAAATATTACTGCGGTATTTCAGCGTAGTATTAAGCGAATGTTGGCTTATTCTAGTATTGCGCAAGCAGGTTTTATGCTATTTGCTTTGTATAGTAATAACGATTTAGGAACAGAGGGAATCTTATTATACACGGTTGCCTATTGTTTGGCTACCATTGGTTTTTTTGCCATTTTGATGAAAGTGAAAGATTACACTTTTGATGGATTTAATGGGTTAGCATCCACTCAACCTGTTTTAGCATTTGTAGCAACTGTTTGCCTTCTTTCTCTAGCAGGAATACCGTTGACAGCTGGGTTCTTTGCAAAATATTTTATGTTGGCTTCAGTAGTTAAAGCTGGCGGTCCATTATGGATTGTGATTGTTGCTGTATTATTTGCCGCTGTAAGTGCATATTACTATTTCAAAGTAATACAAGCCATGTACTTTAAAGAAGGTCAACCAGAAACTAGTGAAATCACTAGTGGTTTCAAGTTTGGGTTAATTTTGGTGGCCGCGGGCATTATATTGGTTGGCGTTCTTCCTTCAATAGTGCTCAATTGGTTCTATTTTTAACCACTCTTCATAATTAGACTAGTTGGTAGAAAGGGTTTAGTGAATACGCTGTACCTTTATTTTATGACAGCTTTCGACTCATTCACTTTGGCATGGCGCACGGTTAAAAGCAATAAGCTTCGTGCGGGTATTACTATTGCGATTATTGCTTTTGGAATTATGGCTTTAATTGGTATTATTACTGCTATTGAAGCTATGAACCAAAGTTTAAAAGAAAGTTTCTCCTCTATGGGAGCCAATTCTTTTAGTATTCGTTATAAAGATTCTCGTGCCAGAATGGGCCCTAATAACGATGAGGTTAAGAAAACCAAACGTGGGCTAAAAGAAAAAAAATCAAATTTAAATAAGCCGCTTAGATTAGAAGAAGTAGAACGTTTTAAAGCTAATTATAATTTTCCCGGTTCCTTGGTAAGTGTTTATAGGAGAGGTCCGGGGGGGCAGGAGTTGCGTTTCGAAGACCGTAAAACCAATCCTCAAATTTTAGTTTGGGGTGGCGACGAAAATTATTTATTAGTAAATGGATACACTATACAGCAGGGAAGAAATCTGAATAGTCTAGATGTTCAAAGTGGAAGAAATGTTTGCTTAATTGGAAGTAATGTAGCTACACGCTTATTTGGTGAAAGACCTGAAAGATCATTAGATAAAATTATTAAAGTGGGAAGTACGCCTTACAGGGTAGTAGGCCTATTAAAAAGCAAGGGCTCTAGTGCTATGCTACGTCAAGACGACGTAATTGTAACTTCTTATACAAATGTGCGCAGATATGCCAATATTGGTCCAACTTATTTAATCGGAATCAATGTTACAGATATCAATGTAATTCCAGTTGCTACAGATGAAGCAACTTCTGTTTTCAGAGCTATTCGTAAATTGCAACCTACTGAAGACAATAATTTTGTAATTGAAAAAAGCGACAAGTTTGCTGAGATGTTTATTGGCTTCTTGAGCAGTATCACAGGAGCCGCAAGTGCTATTGGTTTAATTACTTTAATTGGTGCTGCAATCGGGTTGATGAATATTATGTTAGTTGCTGTAAATGAAAGAACAAAAGAAGTTGGTCTTATTAAAGCAATTGGTGGTAAGAGTAAATACGTGCGTCAGCAGTTCTTATTCGAAAGTATGATCATTAGTTTGTTAGGTGCCATTTTTGGAATTATTTTAGGTATCCTAGTAGGAAATATATTTGGTGTCATTTTAGATACCGGCTTTGTAGTTCCTTGGACATGGGTATTCATTGGAATTGTAATTTGCTCTGTAGTAGGCTTAGCAGCGGGAATTTATCCAGCCATGAAGGCAGCTAAATTAAATCCAATTGTGGCACTTCGATACGAGTAATTAGTTTTTGTTACTTTTTCTATCGGCTTTTAATTTATCGTTGATATAATATTTTACATCTTCTTCTTTAGGATGCTTTCTTAACCAATCGTAAGTAGGTCTATGACGTTGTACAAAACCTTGTAAGGCTTCATTTTTTAAGCCACTGTATTTTTTTACAATTGCTGCAGAAAAACGATAATTGATGTAAGCTTCTTTTTCACTATTGTTAAATAGTTGAACTGCCTTCCTTTTGCTCTTCTCTCTATTTGTTAATCTGTTTAAACTAATTCCAAATCCTGCACCTGAGTTGGACAATTCAACAGCTTTTACAGGAGGACTTATCATTGCCTCTTTAAATTCATTGTCTCTTTCTAAGCTATCTAATGTGTATTGACTAATTCCGGAGTTTTGGACCGTAACATTGTTTAGATTACGGCTGATAGGTACTAGGTAGAGTTCTATGGTATCTGAGGCAGCAATCACCCCACTGTAAATAAAAGTATAATAACGATAACCAACTGCTGAAATAGATAGAATATCATCTTTACTTATTTCAACTTTAAATAACCCATTATTATTGGTAATAACGGTTTGTTTTTTATTGGTGTTGGTAACACTTGCTAATTCAATTGGCTCATTACTGATACTATCTTTCAAGTATCCCCATACGGTTTGTTGTGCATTTAAATTAGATGCAACAAAAGATATGACCATTAATAGTAGAATCTTTTTCATGTAGTAAAGATACAATTTACTTGAAGCCTTTATTATATTGCTATGGTATAAAATAAAAAACCCACAGGTATTTAAACCTGTGGGTTGTAATTAGCAAAATTTATTTGCTAATGAAACATTGTTGGTTATTTAGGATCCAACGCTTCTTTGATTCTTTCAGCTAAATCTGCTAAGTGAATTTTACTCATTTTGTCGGCAGTAGATGCTGCTGCAGTATTTAGTTGACCACGAAGACCTACTAATTGTGCACGTACAATTGCAGTAACGTCAGATTTCTTAGCGTCAATTGGTGCTGGTCCACCACCAAATGATATGGTGATTCCTCCAGTAGGAGTTGGATTGATGATTGAAGCCAAACGATCAACATACGCTCTCTGTAGCATTCTCTTGTAAGTATCAATTGCCTTTTTGCTGCTTAATTCATTAAAGATGGTACCCTGAACATCATTCAATAATTCCATTGCAGTATATGCTTTATCAGCACCGAATCTTTCAGCGCTTAATTGTAGACGACCTAAACGATCAGTACTTACAACACCATTTAATGTTCTTTCTTGTAAGATCATGATAGGGTCAGCACTAATAGGGTTGTTAAATTTATTCCACATTGCACGATCTACTAACCAAGTAGGCGTTTCAAACACATTTTTATTGATAAAGCCAACTGCTTCTTTTTGACGAGTTTTAGGAACAATTTCATAAACAGCTTCGTTTTGCTCTACTGTTTTAAAAGTTTCATAAACACCACCAATATTAGTGCTCACATGACCAATATATCTGTTAAACTGACCTAATGTTGCTAGGTACATATTTGCTAAATTCTCATATTGATCTCCTTCTTCTTTGGTCCACTCTGGTAATCCTTTGATTACTCGCTTCAAATTCATTACACCATATTCACTGGCTTTAACAGAATTGTCACCTAAGTCTTCACTTTGACTTCTAGGGTCTACTCTATTGCCACTTTCATAAGTACCAAACCAATGACGAGGATTTTCCTTTAATGCAGCAGTAACCATTTTATTACTGTTCATTTTGGTTTCCTCTTCTGTTTTACCTGGAATATAGCCATATCCCCACTTTAAAGCCCATTTATCATAATCGCCAATTCTTGGATACAAGCCTTTTCTGCTGATATTATCTTCTGGTTGTGCTACATAGTTGAAACGAGCATAATCCATGATAGAAGCAGTATGTCCATTTGCTTCAACCCACTGCTTGTCTCTTAATTTTTCAACAGGAGTTTGGCTACTGCTTCCCATATTATGGCGAAGTCCTAAAGTATGACCTACTTCATGAGAAGACACAAAGCGAATTAAATCACCCATTAATTGATCATCATATTTCATGCTTCTTGCACCAGGATCATTAGGTCCCGCTTGTAACATATACCAATCGTGTACTAACTTCATTACGTTATGGTACCAACCAATATGGCTTTCCAAAATTTCACCACTTCTTGGATCGTGCACATTTGGCCCGTATGCATTGGCAATATCAGAAGCAAAATAACGAACTACAGAAAAACGAGCATCTTCCATACTCATAGTAGTATCATTCTCAGGCCATTCTTTACCCATGATAGCGTTCTTAAAACCAGCTTTTTCAAAAGCAGCCTGCCAATCGTTAATACCAGCAATTAAATGAGAGCGCCATTGCTTTGGTGTTGCTGGATCGATATAATAGATAATAGGTTTCTTAGGTTCAACTAATTCTCCTCTTCTCCATTTTTCCCATTCTCCATCTTTTGGTTCTAATCTCCAACGAACCGCAAAACTAACTTCTTCTACTTTTTGTTGAGAGTCGCTGTAGCGAACAAAATCATCAGTAAAGAATCCTACTCTTTTATCAGCAATTCTACGTTGCATAGGTACTTTTGGTAAAAGCAATAAAGAAGTATTGATTTCCATAGTTACGGCACCAGCATCTCTAGCTGCTGCAATACCTGGAGATGGCGGTAATCCTGGAATACTTGGAGCAGCACTAGAAATTGATTGAAATGTTTTTACCGTTACTATTTCTGTGTTTATTGGGTAAGTGCTTATTTTTCCAATATAAGAACGGTCTTGAGCCAATGCTGTTAATCTGTATCTTGTTTTGATATTAGGATTAACGCTCACCGCTTGGTTATCACCTCTGAAAAATTCAGTCACATCAATTACTACACCAGATGAATCCTTACCAAAAGCTGCAATAGGGAAAGCAGATGCAATTGCATTCAAATTAGAATTGGTAACTGCCTTATAAATATCTTGGTTTTCTTCTGCTTGATTAACTAAAGTAACCGTTCTTAAAAAGACATTATTATTCGGTCCTTTTTCGAATGTGATAGTTTGTTGGTTGGCAATTTCCCCACCATAACCTGCACCAGCCGGTACTTTTGCAAAACGAACTACTGATAGTATTTCTCTGCCAAAAATTGAATCTGCAATTTCAAAGTAGTATTTGTCTTCTACTTTGTGAACAGTAAATAAGCCCACTTTGGAAACCGCTTTTGCAGTAATCACTTCCTTATATGGTTTAGGTCCCTGTCTTTGAGTATTCATCATATTCGATAAATTACCCATGTTAGGAACTTGTGTTGGAGCACCCGTACCTGGCGTTTGCGGCGGGGTTGGTGGACGCTGCTGAGCAAACACAGTTAGTGCAAGCATCAGTGCTGTGCTGGAGAATAATAATTTTTTCATTGTTGCAATTAGAATTTTTAAAAAAATGCCTATAAAGATAGGCTTGAATAGTATTTAACAATCAAATGCCTAAATGGATTGGATGAATGGTGAACTTTTATTAAAAATCGGTAAAATATCACCAAAGATTATTGCGTTCAAATTTGTTGCTTTAAATAAAATACCTAATTTGTAAGCCCTTTAGGATGCCATTTGAATTTGTTTTAAAGAATTTGATAATTCAGAATAATTTTCATTAGCATTGTGAAGTAATTTTTTAAACCATTTGTTATTTTTTTTAAAAAATCAAAAACCATTTGAGTCATGGCTGAAACAAAACCAACCGCTGCAGTGAAAAGTGCAACTTCTACCCAACCAAAGAAGAGCAGCAACATTATTTCTTGGATTGCTCCATTTGCTGGAGTTGTATTAGGGTACATCCTTTGGAGATTTGTACTTGGAACAAATAGTAATTTCACCAATCCAGATTTAGCTGGTGGTTTCTGGCCTAACCACAAAGGACCTTTAACTGGGTTAGCTAAAATGTATGAAGGTGGTATTGTTGTACCTATCTTGATTGGTAACTTCATCATTGTATTAATTTTCGTAATTGAGCGTTTATTAACAGTTATGAAAGCTGCAGGTACTGCAAACAATGCTGAATTCGTTCGTAGTGTTCAGTTCCACCTTGCTAACAAAGAAGTAGACAAAGCTTTGGCTGCTTGCGATAAGCAAAAAGGTTCTGTAGGAAATGTAATGAAAGCAGGTCTTAAGAAGTACAAAGAAATGATCACCAATACAGAGTTGGAAACAGAACAAAAAGTATTGAACATTCAAAAAGAAATTGAAGAAGCAACAGCACTTGAGTTACCAATGTTAGAGAAGAACTTAGTATTCTTATCTACCATCGCTTCTGTGGCAACCTTATTAGGATTGTTCGGTACCGTATTAGGTATGATTAAATCATTCTCTGCATTAGGTGAAGAAGGTGGTGGAGATGCTGCTCGTGAATTATCAAAAGGTATTTCTGAGGCATTGTTCAACACTGCATTAGGTATTGGTACTTCAGCTGTAGCGATTATTTTCTATAACGTGTTTACTACTCGTATTGATGGTATCACTTACGGAATTGATGAGTCTGGCTTCACTTTAACTCAAAGCTTTGCTGCTAACTACAAATAATTTAGAAATTATTTGTGGAATCAGTGAAGATTTGAATCTAATAATAAGTGAAACAGTAAAAAACTAAACAATGGGTAGAGCCAAATTACCTCGAAAGAGTACAAACATCGATATGACCGCAATGTGCGATGTGGCCTTTCTCTTGTTGTCGTTCTTTATCTTAACGACCAAGTTTAAGCCTGCTGAAGCGATTGCAGTTACAACTCCTAAATCAGTTGCTGCAAAAGTGGCGCCCCAGAAGGATTATGTAATGGTAATTTTAGATGCAAACGGAAAAGTTTTTCTTGAAATGGACGATGAGTCTAAGAAAGAGGCAATTGCTAATGCACTTAATACTACTAGAAATCTGGGTTTAAATACTGCTTCTTTTAAAAAGTCGCTATTTTTTGGAGCTCCTTTCGGTAGCCTTGCTTCATTCCTTGCCTTACCTGAAGATCAGCGTAAGGGCGATAAGTTGCCTGGTATTCCTGTAACAGATACAGCCAACAATGAATTGGTTACTTGGATGAGATTAACCAAAGAAGCCTATATGGGTGAAAAAGAGCCAGCGTTCCTTTTAAAAGGAGACAATATGGCTAAATATCCTGCTTTTAAAGCAATCGTTGATGCTTTCAAAAAGAATGATATTTTAAAGTTCCAAATGGTAACTAGCCCAGAAGCTGCGCCTGTTGGAACAGATCTTTGGAAGATCAATCAGAAAGGGGAAAAAGTAGAAGAGTAAAGAAAAATATTTTATAACGAAAACTAAATTCTACCGACATGGCAGAAATGGATACCTCGGGCGGCGGTGGCCACAAAAAAGGACCCGGCGTCAAGAAAGGGAAAAAACTATCAACCAGGGTTGACTTAACACCAATGGTGGACTTAGGTTTCTTGTTGATTACCTTTTTCATATTCACTACAACCATGAGTCAACCAACGGCTATGAGGTTAATCTTGCCAAAAGATGCCGACAAGCCTGAAGACCAAAATAAAGCAAAAGAGTCTGGTGTAATTACCCTTCTATTGGGCAATAACAACAATGTCTTTTATTATGAAGGTCAATTGGCAACAGATGGATCTAATTTTAAATCATCCAACTTCAAGGAAATCAGAACTGTTTTGATTGACAAGAAGAGAAATACTCCTGAAAAGGATTTAGTGGTGATTATTAAACCTTCTGTTGAATGTACTTATAAGAATGTAGTGGATATATTAGATGAAATGGCTATTAATATACTTAAGAAGTATGCATTAGTTGATATTTCTGAAGGCGAAGCCGCTTTGGTTAAAATATCTGATGCAAGCGGAAGTGCAGGAGCTGGCGCATCTAATTAGGATCAACAAGCAACTAACAAATAACATTTTTTACAATGGACGTAAATAAAATTCAATCAGCAGATATTCTCGACATCATCTTTGATGGCAGAAATAAAGAGTATGGTGCTTATGAGTTGCGCAAAACCTACAACAAGCGTATGACTAAGGCTTTAGTAGGAACCGTACTCATTCTTTTACTAGCAGTGCTGGGTAACATACTTGCAAATACTGTCGGCAAAGAGAGCAAAGAGTTAATTGTACAAGACGTGTCGCTGGAAAACGTGCAACAGGAAGAAAAAAAGCCTGAGCCACCACCTCCTCCTCCGCCACCAAAACAAGAACCTCCAAAAGTTGAGATCACTAAGTTCACTCCTCCTAAAATTGTTAAGGACGAAGAAGTGAAAGAAGAAGATGAGATCAAAGAGGTAGAAAAATTGGAAGATACCAAGATTGGTACTATTAATCAGGAAGGTGCAAAAGACGAAGGTATAGTTGCTCCTCCTGTTGAAAGTGGTACTGGTGTGGTAGAAGCTCCTAAAAAAGAAGAAGACTACGACAAAATATTTACTGTGGTACAAATTCCAGCGGAATTCCCTGGAGGCTTACCAGCTTGGGCTAAATATTTAGAGCGTAACTTAAATAGAGATTTACCTGTTGAGAATGGTGCACCTCCAGGAAAATACACAGTTGTAGTTTCTTTTATTGTAGCAAAAGATGGTGCAATCAGCGATGTAGTTGCTGAGAATGATCCAGGTTATGGTACAAAAGCTGAAGCAGTTCGTGTAATTACCAGAGGTCCAAAATGGAAGCCTGCGGTACAAAACGGTAGAAACGTAATCTATCGCCATAAGCAGAGTATTACTTTCATGGTATCTGAAGAATAAGTCAACTCTACCATTTTATATAGCCCTGAGTCTTATAGATTCAGGGCTTTTTTGTACCCTATTTTTAGCTGCGATTTCGTATTTTATGCTGGTAATTAAAAACAGTAACTTTGTTGCATGAATATGCAATTCAAGGGTTGGGACGATACAATTGTTGCATTGGCAACTGCACCAGGAATAGGTGCTATTGCAGTGATTAGAATAAGTGGTCCAGCCACATTTGAAGTAATCAACCAACTATTTCCTAAGAAAGACTTGTTGACACAAGCTTCACATACTATTCATGTTGGTTTCTTAAAAGATGGAGATACAGTTTTAGACGAAGTAGTATTGTCTTTATACAGAGGTCCTAAATCGTATACAGGCGAAGATGTAATAGAAATAAGTTGTCATGGCTCACCCTATATACAAGAACAAATTTTACAAGCTATTACTAAGCGTAGCGTAAGAATGGCCAAGCCAGGTGAGTTTACACAGCGTGCATTCTTAAAGGGCAAAATGGATTTAGCACAAGCAGAAGCAGTTGCTGATTTGATTGCGAGCAACACCGAAGCCAGCAAAAAAGCAGCATTGCACACTATGCGTGGAGGTTTTTCTTCAGACTTAACACAGTTGCGTGAAGCCCTCATAAGTTTTTCAGCGTTAATAGAATTAGAGTTAGACTTTTCTCAGGAAGATGTAGAGTTTGCAGACAGAACACAGTTTAAAAATTTAATAAGCGATTTAAAAGAAGCTACTGCAACTTTGATAGGTTCTTTTAAATTAGGTAATGTTATCAAAAATGGCGTTCAGGTTGCCATCATTGGTAAACCCAATGCGGGTAAATCTACATTGCTCAATACCCTTTTAAATGAGAATAGGGCTATTGTAAGTGATATTGCAGGTACCACTCGTGATACAATTGAAGAAGTCATTAATATTGATGGTGTATTGTTTAGGTTGATTGATACCGCCGGCATACGCGAACACACTGATGATGCAATTGAACAGATTGGGGTTAGTAAGAGCAAAGAAAAAATGCGGGCTGCGCAAGTGGTGGTGTATTTATATGATCTCTTAAATATTCATGTTGAAGAATTACAGCTAATTGTAAATGAATTTGAGCAAGAACAAATCAATTATATACTGGTAGGGAATAAGGCCGATTTAGCTAGTGATGAAATAGTAAAAAAGTTTTCTTCATTTAAGAATAGCTTATTTATTTCAGCAAAGAACAATGACCAAATTGATGCACTCAAAAAAGCATTAGTTGCCAATACTATTCAAGGAAATATTCATACTGAATCTACTATTGTTACAAACGCAAGGCATTATGAAGCATTGGTGGGCTTAATGCAATCTTTGGATGAAGTAGAGCAAGGATTATACAACCAAGTGCCTGGCGATTTGTTGGCATTAGATATTCGTCAGTGTTTACATTATTTAGGAACCATCACGGGCAGCATCACACACGAAGATCAGTTGGATTATATTTTTAGTAAGTTTTGTATCGGAAAGTGACGAGGAGCGGGTAAACAACCTAAGTTATCCTGACTTTAGTTGGGTTATAAATAATCTAATATGTACGAATTATTCATTCAGCATTTTAACAGTAAAGTTCCCCTTACTGTAGAAGAAGAGTCCTTGGTAAGAACTTATCTAACTACTAAAAGACTACGTAAAAAGCAATACTTTTTACAAGCTGGAGATATTTGTAAATCATTTGCTTTCATTGAAAAAGGAGCAATGAAATCTTACACGGTTGATGATGCAGGGGTGGAGCATATTATCCAATTTGGAATAGAGGGTTGGATAATTGCAGACCTTTTTAGTTTTTTAACCAATGAATCTGCTAGTTATAATATTGATGCAGTAGAAGATGTTGAATTGACACTGATGAGTAAATCTGCACATGATGAGTTACTTAAAAAACTACCTAAATATGAAACCTATACAAGGTTGAATTTTGAAGGGGCTTATATAGCCATGCAAAGAAGATTAACATCTATAATCAGCTCTTCTCTCGAAGAGCGATATGAAAAATTCCGTTTGCAATATCCTGAAATGATGCAACGTTTCCCTCAACATATGATTGCATCTTATATGGGGCTCACACCTGAAACATTAAGCAGAGTAAGAAGACGCATATCAAGTAAGTAAAGCCAGCTTTCTATCTATTAAAATTGATTTAAATCAATTCATTTAATTGCTTTAAAGCAATGGTGAGCGGTGATAGGCTGATTTAACTTTGCATAAATAATTAGCATGGAAGCGATCAATAAAAGCCAACTGAATTGTGATATTGATACGGGTGTTTGTGAAGTTCCTCAAACAACACCCCTTTCTAATAATAGCATTATTCAAAAGCCTGTTAAATTATTGTATTTCACTGATCCGATTTGTTCATCTTGTTGGGGGATAGAGCCACAACTCAGAAAATTGAAACAGGAGTATGGTCAATACTTTGATATGGATTATAGAATGGGGGGCTTATTAAAAAGCTGGGATGAATATGGTGGATCTGATGTGAATGGTCCGATAAGTGTTGCAAAACATTGGGATGATGCTGGCAAATATTATCAAATGCCAATTGATGGAGATATTTGGTTAACAGATCCTTTACCCTCTTCTTATCTGCCATCTATGGCATTTAAAGCTGCGCAATTACAAGGGAATGAAAAAGCGCATCAATTTCTTCGTCGAATGAAAGAAATGGTTTTTACAGAAAAAATAAATATTGCTCGAAAAGAAAATTTACTGTCGGCAGCAAAAGATATTGACCTTGATCTTCAACGGTTTGAATCTGATTTACAACAACCTGCAAAGCAGTTATTTGAAGAAGACCTTGCTTTAGCCAGAGCCAAAGACGTGCGAGGGTTTCCTACTATTTTTTTCATTGATAATAACAATAATCAATTTAAAGTATATGGAAGTAAACCATACGAAGTATATGAATCTGCCTTGCTGAAATTGATTGAAGGGCCAGTTGTAAAAAATGCCACTAATGTATTAACAGATATATTGAAACATTATCCAACGGTTACATTACGTGAATTCGAAGTGTTTTTCAACTTGAGTACCGAAGAAGCCCTCTTAGCTTTAAATAAGATGGTGGCGGAGAATCAATTAATGAAGTCTGAAACCAAAGCTGGACCTATATGGAAAGAAGTAAATTTATTCAATCATTCTTAATAACCACCGCTGGTATGACAACATTATCTGCATTCAAAAACTTTACAGATACATTAAAAGAACAAGAGCAGTTAATGCCAGTTCTCTTTATTGGTCATGGTTCTCCTATGAATGGAATTGAAGACACTATTTTTAGTCGTAACTGGGCGCAGATGGCCAAAGAGATTCCAACCCCCAAAGCTGTGATTGTTGTTTCAGCGCATTGGTTGAGCAAGGGCACTAAAATTACTGCAATGGATTTTCCTAAAACCATTCATGATTTTGGGGGATTTCCACAGGCTTTATTTGATGTACAATATCCAGCGCCAGGTAATCCATTATTAGCCAAAGAGACAAGTTCTTTAATACATACTACTCAAGTTGAACTAGATCATGATTGGGGCTTAGATCATGGCACTTGGACGGTAGTAAGACATATGTATCCTAATGCCAACATTCCTATTTTACAATTGAGTATTGATTATACCAAGAGTCCTCAATGGCATTTTGATTTAGCAAAGGAAATTTATTCACTTAGAAAGAAGGGAGTATTAATTATTGGAAGCGGCAATATGGTACATAATTTAAGAATGGTAGCTTGGGATAAATTGAATGAGCCTGAATACGGTTATGATTGGGCACTTCAAATGAATGACCAATTCAAAAATTTGATAAGTTCAGGTGATTATAAGCCATTAATAAATTTTGAGTCTTTAGGAGCAGCTGCAAAATTAGCCATTCCAACACCAGAACATTATTTGCCCTTGCTTTATACATTAGGATTAAAAACTTCAAATGATGCTATTTCATTCTTTAATGACAAGGCAGTAGGGGGCTCACTTACTATGACTTCTGTAAAGATTGGATAGTCTCAAGTTTGAGGGACAATTCATTCATTGTGGAATCATTAGAAATTTGGCCTCTTAACATAGCATAAATTAGTGATGCCGATTCGCTAAAATTTATGCATATGAAATTTTCTAAATTGTTGGTGTCGACTTTTTTGGTGGTCTCTACTTTAGTTGCATGTAAAAAAAGTACTGAACAAACAGTAACGCCAACACCCACTCCAACTCCACCAACTCCTCCGGTAACAGTACCACAAGGGAATTATTCTGGCCAATTTTTAACTCTTTCAACAGTTGAAAATATCGCTTCTCCTTGGACAGAACTAAAAGCAGATACTGTTTATACTGCATACAATCTTTCGTCTGCAAAAGTTAAAGCAATTCCTGCAGGATTAGAAGATAAGATTATCTCTTTTTATTTGCCCAAAGATTATATGGTGGTATTTGCAGAAAATTTAGATGGAACAGGTGAAGCAGCTACATTCGTAGCAAAAGACAGTGCAATCAAAGCCAATTTGCCTAATCGATTAAGAAACAATATTTCCTATATACGATACATTAAAATTAATAATGCAGAAAAGAAAGGAACTGGCTCAACGAATGCTGTTGCAGTTCAAAATTTTGCAGCTCAATGGTATTATGGTTGGAGCATAGACAAAGCTTCATTTGTGAACCAACAATTTGTTCCAATGACCTGGGGTAAAGGAACTTGTACAGATCCACAAGCTAAATATTTAATAGAGCGAAATGATGTTGACCACTTACTTTCATTTAATGAACCAGATAATACCGATCAATCCAATGTTCCAGTTGACACTGCAATTGCTCGTTACAAAATAATGATGAAAACAGGCCTTAGATTAGGCTCGCCTGTAACTACACAAGACCAAGCATTTGGACCAGGAAAATGGCTGACTAATTTTATGGCAAAAGCGGTAACTCAAAAACTGCGAATTGATTATATAGCCGTTCATTGGTACGATTGGGGAAATCAAAATAATAATGCAGCTACCGATTCATTAACAGCAGAGCGAGTTTTTACTCGATTCACTAACTATATGAATAATGTAAGATTAGCTTATCCCAATACACCTATTTGGTTAACAGAATACAATGCTAATATCAATAGAACGTCTGAAACAGTTCATAAGTATTTCATGAAACTCTCTACAGAGTGGATGAATAATCAGTCCTTTATAGAGCGATATGCTTATTTTTTTCCGAGTCCTCTACCTGCAGTTAATCTCGACAATAGTTTAACTAATATAGCATTGTATTGGAAGAGTTTACCTACAACAAAATCGCTTTCAGGAAATATTATTGGGGATGCAGTTTTAGTAAAATAGAAATTTAATGAAAAAATATTTAATTAGTAGTATACTACTACTGAGTACTAGTTTAGTTTTTGCACAAAAGCAGGAGTCGAGTGGATTCACTCCAGGAAAATTATGGTTAGATAATAAGGGCGTTCATATTAATGCTCATGGAGGTGGAATATTGTTTCATAATAAAACATATTACTGGTTTGGTGAACACAAAGTAGAAGGTGAGGAAGGGAATAAGGCAATGGTAGGTGTTCATGTATATTCTTCAAAAAATCTAACCCAATGGAAAGATGAAGGGATTGCTTTATCAGTTGTTGAAGACACAACCAGTTTATTAGTGAAAGGTTGCATTATAGAAAGACCCAAAGTGATATATAATAAGAAGACCAAAACATTTGTCATGTGGTTTCACCACGAACTAAAAGGACAGGGATATAAAGCTGCATTAACTGGATTAGCAATTAGTAAAAAAATAACTGGGCCCTATCAATATATTAAGAGTATAAATCCTAATGCAGGAAATTGGCCAATGAATTTTCCCGACTCATTCAAAAAAGCCGATCCTAAGTTAAATGTTGAAGGAATGAAATGGAAATCTCCTGAAGGACAAAAATTGCTGGCAGAAGGATATTTTGTTCGAAGAGATTATTCAAAAGGACAAATGGCTCGTGATATGACATTGTTTGTTGATGACGATGGCAAAGCGTATCATATTCATTCATCTGAAAATAATCAAACACTTCATTTTGCTGAATTAACGGATGACTACCAGAATTTTACTGGCAAGTATACGCGCGTATTAGAAGGAAAGGCCAATGAAGCGCCAGCCATTTTTAAAAAAGATGGGAAATATTATATGATTAGTTCTGGAACAACTGGATGGGATCCCAATCCTGCTAGATTATCGGTTGCAGATCATATACAAGGACCATGGAAAGAATTGGGTGATCCTAGTAGAGGAACTGAAGCACAAAATAAAACGACTTTTTGGTCTCAAAGCACTTATATCATTCCTGTGATGGGTAAGAAAAATGCATTCATTTATATGGGCGATCGGTGGACACCCAAAAATGCAATTGATGGAAGATATATATGGTTGCCTATTTTATTTGAAGACGGTAAGCCCATTTTAAGATGGTTTGATCAATGGGACTTAAGTATTTTTCTTTAAGTGTGGTAATGCAAAAAATACATACTTTACAATATTGAAGGCTCTCCCAAAAACAATAACTGATCAATCAATGAAAAAATATTGCTTTATACTATTTATATTTTTAGGTATCGAGTCTTTTTCGCAAACGCAGCTGCCAGGATTTTTTAGTGATCATATGATATTACAGCAACAAACAGCTGCATCTATATGGGGGAGGGATCAACCCAATAAAAAAGTTACCGTTAAAGCGAGTTGGGGAAAATCGGCCACTGCAATAGTTAATGCACAAGGCAAATGGAAGATTCAATTGCCCACGCCTTCAGCTGGGGGCCCCTATAATATTGAAATAAAAGGAAGCAATACTATTACATTGAATGATGTACTTATTGGAGAAATATGGTTTTGTTCAGGTCAATCCAATATGGAAATGCCAGTTAAAGGCAACCCCAATCAACCTATTATTGGAAGTAATGAAGCAATTCTGCATTCAACCAATAATTCAATTCGATTTTTCAATACGCCCAAAGTATCAAGCTTAACTCCATTAGATAATTCAAATGGAAATTGGAAAGCCGCTAATACAGAAACTACAGGTAATTTTAGCGCTACTGCCTATTTTTTTGCGAGGAAATTACAATCTGTACTCGGGATTCCTGTTGGAATCATACAATCTGCATGGGGGGCTTCTACCATAGAGAGTTGGATGGATCAACAAAGTCTTCTAAAGTTTAACACTAAACCCATTCCGCAAAAGCTTCCTATTGCAGAACCCAATCGAACGCCGACTATTCTTTACAATTCTATGTTGCATCCATATATTGGATACACCATTAAAGGAGTACTTTGGTACCAAGGCGAATCAAATCGAGAGAATGCCCATGATTACCAAGCTTTATTTTCAACCATGATTCAGTCTTGGAGAACACAATGGAAGCAAGGAGATTTTCCTTTTTACTTTGTTCAAATTGCGCCATTTGAAGGAGGCAAAGTGAATGCAGCTTTATTAAGAGAAGCTCAATTAAAAACCATGTTGACTGAAAAGAATACTGGTATGGCGGTTACCATGGATATTGGAGAAAAAAATATGATACATCCAGCACAAAAAGAAATGGTTGGAAATAGGCTGGCTTATTGGGCATTGGCAAATGACTATCAACTTAAAGGATTCGCATATAGTGGCCCTGTTTATGAATCAATACAAAATACAACTGATGGTAAATTAGAAATTAGTTTTACATATGCTGAAATGGGTTTAACCAGTTTCGGGAAACCTTTGTCTGGTTTTGAAATTGCAGGGGAAGACAAAGTTTTTTATCCTGCTAAAGCAATCTTTACAAAAGATAAAAATGGTCGTATCACGGTATGGAATGAAGAGGTAAAAAATCCAGTAAGTGTTCGTTATGGCTTTACTAGTTGGACAGAAGCAAGCATATATAATATCCAAGGCTTACCAGCATCTTCTTTTAGAACAGACAATTGGTAATTAATTGAATGCTTTGTCCCCCTTTTTTGAGCCTTGTAATACGGTCTCTACATTAGATTCATTTTAGCTTTAGGAGATTGTCTATTTATGCTTAGTTTCAAAAATCGAGCTCAAATTAATGTATTAATGAAGCATCATTTTTTCTTATTTTTTATAGCTGTTTTGTCTTTTAGCTTTTCATCAAAGGCAACTAACTATTATATCAATGCCGAATCAGGAAGAGATACGAATAAGGGAACAAGTGTAAAACTAGCTTTTCAAACAATTGATGCAGTCAATTTAGTTTCATTAAAACCAGGTGACTCTGTACTTTTTGCATCAGGTCAAAAATTTGTTGGGATGCTGGTTATAAAAAATAGCAATGGGGCCCTAAAGCAACCAATTGTCATTTCAAGCTATAGTCATAAAGGAAAAAACGAACGACCCACTATTGATGCGGGGAATCAATTAAATGCGCTGTTAATACAGAATAGTTCACATATTACTGTTAAAGGAATTGAATTTACGGGAATGACACCTTATCCCAAAACCGACTCTACCAATAAGTCTGCAATGAAATGTGGGGTATTGGTAGAACTTACTAAAGAAGAGTCGCAGGGAAATATTATTTTGACCGATTTGAATGTGCATGATGTTTATTTTAATCAGCCAGGTTTTACACGCTCGGCAGCAGAAACAAAATCTGCCAATGGAACCCAAAGTTATGGGTGGGGAATAAGAATTATTAATAATACCAAGCAAGGAAAATTGAGTAATATCAAATTACTCAAAACAACCATTTATAATGTGAGTCATACAGGATTAAAAGCAACCGCCACTAAAAATGGAATAGTGCAATTGGAAATTGCCAATTGTGTTGTAAACAATACAGGTGGACCAGGAATGCAATTCTCTGGAGTCAATAATGCACATATTCATCATAACACCATTAATCATTCTGGTTCTACTTCCGACAGTAGGAACTGGGGCAGGGGAAGTGGTTTATGGACATGGAGCTGCTCCAATTTTGTAATTGAACATAATCGCTTCGAAAATGCCAATGGACCGGCTGATTCTGCAGGCGTTCATATAGATTATAATTGCAATGATATCATTATTCAATACAATGTTAGTGCAAATAATGCAGGAGGCTTTTGTGAAATATTAGGGAACAATTATAACTGTGCTTATCGATATAATATCAGCATTAATGATGGGTATAGAATTAAAGGGGAAAATGGCGCATTTCAAGAAGGCAAAATCTTTTGGCTAAGTGGTTATGTTGGCGATCAAAAGAAAAATACAGGTCCATACAATAGTTATTTCTATAACAATACTATCTATGTTGCAAAAAATATTACCCCTAAAATAGCAGCGAGTAGTAGTGCTAACGGAGTATTAATTGCTAATAATATTTTTTATTTTGAATCAGCAGCACAATCGGTAGCGGGCGATCAAAAGAAAAAAGAATTAGATACAGATGTCATACCCAATGTAGAATTTAATAACAATCTTTTTCTACGTGCAAATAATTGGCCAAGTAATTTTCCATTTAAAGATGCTTCCCCAGTTTTTGGTAATCCCGTATTTAAAAATAAAGCAGGGTTAGCAATTACAGATTATACGCCACTAAATGTTTCATTAGTTCAAAACAAAGGGATTCAAATTAATCACTTACCCAATGATAGTATTGGGATAAGAATTGGATTAAAAGTGGAGAAAGATATTTTAGGAAAACCTATAAATGATCAGCCAGATATTGGTGCTATCGAATTACCTAATCCCAATAAGTCTAATCCTAATATAATATTAATTGTTACAGACGATCAAGGGTATGCCGATGTAGGATTCAACGGCTCAAAAGATATTCCAACTCCACATATTGATCGTATTGCAAAAAACGGGGTGGTATTTAGTCAAGGTTATGTGAGTTATGCAGTGTGTGCGCCAAGCAGAGCAGGGTTGATCACTGGAAGATACCAAGATCGATTTGGCTACAGCCGTAATCCACTTTATAAGCCATTTGATTCAACCATTGGTCTTCCTTTAACAGAACAAACGCTCCCAGCATTTTTGCAACAAGCAGGATATAATACAATGGGAATAGGGAAATGGCATTTAGGTGTTCATGAACAATTTAGACCTTGGAATAGGGGCTTTAATGAATTTTTTGGATTCCTTGGTGGAGGTCACCGTTATTTCCCCAATGAATATGATATCGCTCATCAGGATAGTGCAAAAAATGAAGGACAGAGTTATAGAACCAAGTTGATTAGGAATGAACAAACTGTAGAAGAAACCGAATATTTAACGGATGTCTTATCTAGAGAAGCAGTATCATTTATTGAAAAAAATAAAGCGCAGCCTTTCTTTTTGTATTTGGCATATAATGCACCTCATAGTCCATTACAAGCATCGCCCAAGTATTTAAACCGATTTGAACATATAAAAGATGTCAAGAGAAAAACATATGCAGCCATGGTGAGTGCTGTGGATGATGGGGTTGGTGCTGTTCTAGATAAGTTAAATGAGTTGGGCTTAACGGAAAATACAATGGTGATTTTTCTATCCGATAATGGCGGTCCTGAATCGGATAATGCAAGTAATAATGGAGTATTAAGAGCTGGAAAAAGTTCTTTTTATGAAGGTGGAATTAGAGTGCCTTTTGCCATGCAGTGGCCAAAACAAATTGCACCAAATACAAAGTACAATCAGCCAATTATCTCTTTAGACATATTTGCAACAATTGCAGCAAATATTACTTCAACGGCCAAGCCAAAAAATGAGTTAGACGGTGTTGATCTAATCCCTTTCATCAAGGGGAAACCTAAAAAAGCTCCACATGAATATTTATTCTGGAGACAGTTTGATCAAAAGAATTACGCGGTGTTACACGAGTCGGGAATTAAAGAAGTAATAATTAAAGACACTAGCATGCAAGTCTATAATCTGAAATTAGATATTGGAGAAGAGAGAAATATAATTGATCAAAACAATATTTCATTGAACAGTTTTGAATTGCAACGAAAAAAATGGGAAGCCAATACCATTGCACCTTTATTCTTTGGTTTAAACCAAGAAGAACTTTACAATAAATCAAAAAAATTGCCAAAGAAATGAGGATTTGGAAATTTTATATGAGTCTTAGTCAGTCTAAATTATTTTTTGTGAGCATTGGTATACTCTTGCTCATGTTGATATTGTTTATTGGCACTACTTCTTTTAATACCAAAACAACTATAAGTAAGCCAAATATCATTGTTATTTTAATTGACGATGCAGGTTATGCCGATTTTGGATTCATGGGGGCTAAAGATTTGCAAACTCCCAACTTAGATTTATTGGCAAGTTCTTCTGTTGTATTGTTAGATGCACATGTGAGTGCAACGGTTTGCAGTCCTTCAAGAGCAGGATTGTTAACAGGTAGGTATCAACAAAGATTTGGATACGAATGCAATGAAGGAGAAGGGTATACAGGTATGGATACTGCACAAGTGATTTTACCTAAATTATTAAAATCACAGGGATATGCAACAGCAGCTTTTGGGAAATGGCATGTAGGCTTTAATGCCAATCAACACCCATTGGCTAAAGGTTTTGACTATTATTATGGATTCTTAAGTGGGGGTAGAAGTTATTTTTATCAACCCAATAAAGACGATCGACCAGGCTCAAAGAACGCATTACTCGAAAATCGACAGCAAGTTACTTTTGACGGATACTTAACAGACGTGCTTGGAAATAAAGCCGTTGATTATATTAAACAAAATAGTCAACATCCATTCTTTATGTATTGGGCCCCCAATGCAGTACATACGCCTATGGAAGCAAGTGAAGCGGATATGCAAAAATTTGCTAATCATCCAAGGCAAAAATTAGCAGCCATGACTTTTGCTTTAGATAGAGCAGTAGGGAATATGGTGAATGAATTGAAACGCCAAGGTATTTTTGAAAACACGCTAATCTTTTTTCTAAGTGACAATGGAGGTGCTCATAACAATCAGTCCATCAATCTCCCTTTAAAAGGGTTTAAAGGCAATAAGTTTGAAGCGGGTCATCGAATTCCTTTTTTAGTGAGTTGGCCAAAACAATTTAAGCATCATCAATACGAAGGTTTAAGTTCATCATTGGATATTTTTCCTACAGCCTTAGAAGCTACAGGTTTTACAAAGCCAATGAAAAATAAATTAGATGGAGTAAGTTTAGTTTCTTTCTTAAAGGGGAAAAAATCAACTGCACCACATGATCAGTTGATCTGGAGAAAAGACGCTGAAGCAGCTATACGATATCATCAATATAAGTTGATTAGGGTTAAAGGTTTGGAGGATCGTTTATATAATTTAAAAAATAATCCTGGTGAAACCATCGACATACGTAATACTGAACCCCTCATCTATGCCAAAATGAAGAATCAATTATTGGATTGGGAGAAAGACAAAATGAAACCTATTTGGAGGGAAGGAGCAATCTGGGATACCATCACATTAATGATTCATGATGATTTAATGAATAATAGAAAAGTTAGAGTTGCAGATCCTGCGCAACTGGAAAAATTTCGCAATGTGAAAATTTATTAAGATGCAAAAGGATAAACAGCATTTAAATATAAAAATTGGTGTTAGTTATTTTTTACTCATACTACTATTTGTTTTGCTATTAATATTTCTTTAGATTGTACAGTAGAACTAACGATTAATTACGACAAATTGTTACTCAGGGTTGCAATATTTTTTTGCTTTCTGCAATTGATGGGTTTAAGCCAATTGGCTTTTTCTCAACAAGCTAGTTCGTTTATTAGTATAACTGATGGTCTTGTTAATAATGAAGTTACTTCTATCATTCATGATAAAAATGGATTTATTTGGTTTGGAACTAGGGGTGGATTGCAGCGTTTTGATGGGTATCAAATGAAGCTATTGAACAAAGAATTTGGAAGAGGTAAAAATCTTTTGAGCCAATCTATAGAAGTAATCCAAAATGGCAAGAACAATATTATTTGGATTGGAACAAAATCTGGTGGTTTAAGTGGGTTTAATATAAAGTCTGGTGTTATCACTAATTATATTAATGATAACCAAAATAGCGAAGGTTTTTATGCTGATTATATCTTATCGATTTTTGATACAGATACAGATAAAGTATTCATTGGAACTTGGAAAGGTTTTCAGTATTTAAATAAGGCAACTAGAAAGTTTCGCGTCCTAAGTACTGTTTGGAAAACTTTCGATATTCAATCTGATGAAAAAAATGGCTATTGGTTAGCAACGAATAGTGGATTGAGGCATATTAATCCTCAACTTGAAAATGATTATACAATTAATTTTGGTATTCCTGATATTAATATTACTTCCATTGTAAAAGATAAACAATTGAATTGTTTATGGTTGGGAACATGGAATCAAGGATTATACCAATTAAACTTAGCAACCAAAGCATTTAAAAATTTTAGGCATACTTCAGGAGTTCCAAATTCGCTTAGTTCCAATAATACATATCGACTGTTTTTAGATAGTAAAGGCTGTTTGTGGGTAGGCACTTGGGGAGGTGGTTTAAACAAGTTTGATAGGGGCACTAATAAGTTTGATCAGGTTCAATTAAATATCCCAGGACTTTATACCAAAGACAATCAAATTATCTTAACAATACAAGAAGATCCATCAGGTTTATTATGGGTTGGAACTGACGGAGCAGGCGTATTTAAATTTGATTTGAAACAGAAAATGTTTCGCAATATAGGGTATGAAAATCAGCAAGGATCTTTTTTAGAAAGCACCCATGTACTATCGGTATTTGTTGATCCATATAATAAAATTTGGATAGGCACAAAAGGTGATGGGCTTCAATATGCTAAAGATTGGAAAACATTTCAAAAAGTAAAAATTGCTGAAAAAAACGCATCTAACCAAATGAAGCTGCTTTATGAAAGTCGTTCATTTTTGCAAGATGGTAACTATTTATGGGTAGCAACTAGCAATGGATTAATAAGCGTAATTAATGAATCTGATAAAGCCAAAGTTTTGGCTGTTTATAAACCAATTGTAGATGATAGTAATTCAATTGGAGGGAAAAAGCTTAATGTAATCATTAAAGATCATACTGGAAGAATTTGGATTGGAACACAAGAGAATGGGCTTAGCTATATAGCTGGGTATAATAAAAAAGGGCACCCCATTTTTAAAAATTATAAACCAGCATATGGAGTAAAAGGGGCATTACAAAATGAGCGAATTAGTAGCCTATTAGTTGATTCTAAAAAACGGCTTTGGGTAGGAACCTATAAGGGGTTGCACCTTTATCTACCTGAAACGAATCAGTTTCAAGTTTTTACTCAAAATGATGTAACACAAAATGTAATCAGTAATAATACTATTTTGTGTTTATCTGAAGATAAGTATGGGAATATTTGGGCAGGAACTCAAAATGGACTGAATAAAATTACTGGTGTTAAAGATGGGTTGCTACAAGTTAAAACTTTCACTACCAAACAAGGTTTGCCAAGTGATTATATTCATGCAGTAATACCCGATAAAAATGGAAATATTTGGCTAAGCACCAATAAAGGTTTAATCCGTTATAATCAATACTCTAATTCATTTGCTGTATTTGATAAACGAGATGGAGTTCAATCCATTGTTTTCTCCGAAAATGCTTCATTTGTAGATTCAAAAGGGCAGTTTTTTTTTGGAGGATTAGAAGGGCTCACTTATTTCTTCCCTGATAGTATTAAAATAAATACGTTCAATCCTCCCATTTATTTTACTAACTTATCTATCAATAATACCCCATATGAGTATGGTTCAATTAATGCAGATAGTTCCTTTTTAAAAAAACCGCTTTACGAAACCAAGGAAATAACTTTCACTCACAAAGAAAATATTTTTTCATTAGAGTTTGCAGCCTTAGATTACCATGCCCCTGATAAGAATGAATACATGTATAAGTTAGCGGGTTTTAATAATGATTGGGTGTATACTGGAAACAATCGCTTGGTTTCATTTACCAATTTGGCACCTGGTACTTATCAGTTAAAAGTAAAAGCAACCAATAGTGATAAAACATGGAATCCTACCATACATGAATTAACCATACATGTTTTACCTCCACCATGGAAAACTTGGTGGGCTTATTGTATTTATACAACCGTTTTTATTTTCTTACTATGGTTAACTAGGCATTTGGGTTTAAGGCAAGTTGCCCTTAAAAACCAATTGACATTAAGTCAATTTGAAAGGGTACAGGAAAACAAATTGTCTGATTTTAAAGAAAG
The DNA here is from genome assembly GCF_051860225.1 of Sediminibacterium sp. Taxonomy (GTDB): domain Bacteria; phylum Bacteroidota; class Bacteroidia; order Chitinophagales; family Chitinophagaceae; genus Sediminibacterium. The sequence goes on along the minus strand of NZ_JBHYEI010000001.1, from coordinate 218,933 downwards.
ATTATTTACGAATATATCACATGAATTTAGAACCCCACTTACTTTGATATTGGGACCGTTAGATGATTTATTACAAAGGAAAAAATTTGAGCTATCTATTGAAAAAAGTTTGCGGTTGGTTCAGAAACAGTCAAAGAGAATGTTGCGGATGGTAAACCAATTATTAGACTTTCAAAAGGCAGAAGCTGGAAGTTTGAAACTTTCGCTGCAGCCCGGTGAAATTGTTTCTTTCTGCCATGAAATTTATCTCTTATTTATAGACGAGGCAAGAAGAAGAAATATTGTTTATCAATTTAATTCAAATGAAAAGTACCTATCATTCAATTTTGACCATAATAAATTAGAAATAATCATATATAATATACTTTCTAACGCTTTTAAATTTACCCCAAATGGTGGTAGTATTCATTTTTCAGTTCAAAAACATGAAAATAATCAATTCAAAATAACCATCAACGACACTGGTAAAGGAATACCTCCTCATGAGTTAGATAAAATATTTGAGCGTTTCTATAGAGGTAGAGAAGAAGATGCCACTACCATTTCTGGAACAGGAATAGGACTTTCTTTTGTAAAAGAACTCATCCAATTGCATGGAGGAACTATTGTAGCGGAAAGTGATGGAATAAATGGAAGTGCATTTACAGTTATCTTACCTTCAATAGCTGTAAATGATGCTTTGCTCAATGCATCTGTAGATGCCATCTATCAAACAAATCAACAAAACGATACCAATTTAAACTACGATTATATGAGTGAAGAAATAGATCAGATAGGGCAAGATCAACCAATCATTCTTGTGGTAGAAGACGAATCTGATATGCTACAATACGTTTCTGAAATTCTATCGCCAACATTCAAAGTTGTAACTGCTATAAATGGGAAAGAAGGAATCGAAAAAGCATTTGAAACTATTCCAGATTTAATAGTAAGTGATGTGATGATGCCAGAGTTAGATGGTATAGAATTGTGTAGAAAATTAAAGTCCAATAAAGACACTTCTCATATCCCTATTATTTTGTTGACAGCTTTATCGGATATGGAGCACCATGTTCAGGGTATTAGGGAAGGAGCAGATGTATACTTGCCAAAGCCATTTAATTCTCAATTATTATTGGTTCATATTCATAATTTAATCAACTCAAGAAACACATTAAAGAATTTATACGCTAAAAAAATATTCTTAGGTTCAGGAAATTTTGAAATCAAAACTTTTGAAGAAGAGTTCCTAGTTAAGTTGATGAAACTAGTTGAAGAGAATATTGCTAATAGTAATTTCAATAATGATGATTTGGCCAATCTTATGTTTATGAGTAGGTCTACTTTTTATCGAAAATTAAAAGCGGTTACTGGAATGTCAGGGAATGAATTCATCAGAACTGCTCGATTAAACTTTGCAGCTAAATTATTAGCCAGTGGTAATTATTCTGTTACTGAAGCAGCACTTGATTCAGGGTTTAATGATATCAAATATTTTAGAAAAAGGTTTCATGATCAATTTGGGGTCAATCCTTCTGATTATAGAAAATAGTATTTTTAAATGTCCTGTTTGCCACGTTTGTACCCCTTTTTTGGGAAAAATGAATTGGTTTAATAAGATAATTTAGCAAGTTATATTGTTGCCAATACTTTAAAATTAGCTTTATGTATAAAAGAGGTTGTCGATTTTTGCTATTTGCAATTACTTTAATTATTTCAACAAATCTGCACTCTCAAAATAACGGGAAGCCTAATATAATTTTAATTTATACAGATGATTTAGGGTATGGTGATGTAAGTGCTTATGGTACTGCTGCAATCAAAACGCCCAATATAGACCGTCTTGCTAAAAATGGTGTTCGTTTTACAAATGCTCATGCAACTTCTGCAACTTGCACACCTTCAAGATTTTCATTGCTGACAGGAAAATATGCATGGCGTAAGCAAGGAACAGGTATTGCGCCAGGAGATGCTTCTTTGATAATTCCATTAACTACCACTACATTACCAGGTATGTTACAAAAAGGAGGGTACCATACTGCCGTAATTGGAAAATGGCATTTAGGATTAGGGGATGCAAAAGGAGCAGATTGGAATGGTAAAATTGCCCCCGGACCACTCGAGATTGGATTTAATTATTCTTTTTTGATACCAGCAACCGGTGACCGAGTTCCTTGTGTATTTGTAGAAAATCACCAGGTTGTCAATTTAGATAAGAATGATCCTATCAAAGTGAGTTACAAAGAGCCGATTGATCCCAGTGCACCAACTGGAAAAAAGAATCCAGCATTATTAAAATTGCATCCTTCGCATGGACATGATATGACTATTGTAAATGGAATTAGCAGAATTGGCTATATGACTGGAGGAAATGCAGCACTTTGGAAGGATGAAGATTTTGCAGATATATTGGTTCAAAAGGCAACAACATATATCACTCAACAAAAATCAAAACCATTTTTTCTTTACTTCTCAACACATGATATTCATGTTCCGCGAATCGCAAATGAACGATTTGTTGGTAAAAGTGGAATGGGGGCAAGAGGTGATGTATTGTTGCAATTAGATTGGACGGTAGGACAAATTGAAGCAGTATTGAAAAAGAATGGATTATTAGAGAACACGATGATTATTTTTACTAGCGACAATGGTCAAGTAATTGACGATGGGTACAAAGATGAAGCCGTTGAAAAATTAGGCAAACACCAACCTAATGGAATATTTAGGGGAGGTAAATACAGTGCTTTTGAAGCGGGTACAAGAGTACCTTTTATCGTTAGCTGGCCAGCTAAAGTAAAACCAGGTAAAGTTAATGATGCCTTGTTTAGTCAAATAGATTTGTATGCTAGTTTAGCTCAGGTTGCAGGTGTTACAAAAGAAGAGGGACAAGCACAAGACAGTAAGAATGCATTGTCTAGCTTAATGAACCAAAGTACAAAGTCTAGAGAATTTTTAGTTGAACAGTCACTTAATTCTACACTGTCTTTATTGGTAGGAAATTGGAAATATATTGAGCCTTCAAAAGGGCCTAAAATAAATAAAGACACTAATACTGAATTGGGTAATTCCTTAGAGCCACAATTGTATAACTTAGCAGACGATCCAGGGGAAACCAAAAACCTTGCATCGGTTTATCCTGAAAGGGTAAATGAAATGAAAGCTCAGTTAGATAAGATTAAACAAAATTAAATTGATGGTTAATAAAAAGGCTGGATTTATTTCTTTCATGTTTTTGTTATTATTAAGTTGTAACAACAGTGATAATAATAAGTTGGAAGCGCAAAAAGATACTGCACATGCTTGTATGCAAGTGCCCCAAAGGTTTGGTGCAAATGCTGATTCAAATATTGCTTTTGGCGGAGATAGTTCTTATGAAAATATGGTATTAATTCCTGGAGGTAGTTTTGAAATGGGTGGAGATAATGACCAAGCTGCAGAAGATGAATTCCCCAAACATACAGTAACCATTGCGCCATTTTATATGGATGTAACTGAAGTGACCAATGCGCAGTTTCAAAAATTTGTTGATGCTACAGGGTATATAACCACAGCAGAGCGTAAACCTGATTGGGACGAATTAAAAAAATCAGTTCCACCAGGCACACCAAAGCCAGCAGATAGTTTATTAGTAGCTGCTTCTTTAGTGTTTAAGCAAAGCAATGGACCAGTTAACTTAAATGACTATAGTCAATGGTGGAGTTGGGTTAATGGAGCTAATTGGAAACATCCACAAGGACCAGGCAGTTCTATAAAAGGGAAAGAAAATTATCCGGTTGTACAGGTGAGTTGGGATGATGCAATGGCTTATTGTAAATGGGCTGGAAAAAGATTACCAACAGAAGCAGAGTGGGAATTTGCAGCAAGGGGGGGACGTATCAACCAGATTTATCCTTGGGGTAACGAAGGAGTTAATCAGGGAAAGCCTAAAACAAATAGTTGGGAAGGGAATTTTCCTTATTTCAATGAACAGAAAGATGGTTTTTTAAAATATGCTCCGGTAAAAATGTTTTCCTGTAACAATTACGGATTATTTGATATGGCAGGAAATGTTTGGGAATGGTGTAGTGATTGGTACCATCATGATTATTATAAGACCCTTGCTAAAACCAACAGCCTTAATCCTTCAGGACCTAATAAAAGTTATGATCCACAAGACCCTTACACACCAAAAAGAGTGTTGCGTGGTGGAAGCTTCTTGTGTAATGATGCTTATTGCAGTGGGTATCGTGTTGCAAGAAGAATGAAGAGTAGCCCTGATACAGGTTTAGAGCATACTGGATTTAGATGTGTTCGTGATATTACCAAGCCATAATATTAATTTGTAAAAGGGAAGTTTATGTTTAAAAAAATAGCTGCTATTTTTTTAGTATCATTTTATTTGTGTGATCTTAATGCACAAAAGCATCATACTCCTCCCAATATTATTGTGATACTTGCAGACGATTTGGGTTGGGCCGATTTAACTAGTTATGGAAGTACTTTTTATGAAACCCCTTTTTTAGATCAATTAGCAAAAGAGGGTATTAAATTTACTAATGCATATTCAACTAGTCCTGTTTGTAGTCCAACAAGGGCTAGCTTGATGACTGGAAAATATCCAACTAAAACTGGAGTTACCGATTGGATTCCTGGAAGAAGTGAAGATGGGAAAAAGCGGGAATATGAAAAAATAAACACCCATCCAACTTCCTTTCAATTAGCATTAGAAGAAAAAACAATTGCAGAATATGCAATAGAAAATGGCTATCAAACTTTTTTTGCGGGCAAATGGCATTTAGGGGAAGTAGAAAAATTCTGGCCACAACACCAAGGATTTCAAACAAATATTGGGGGATGGAGCAAGGGTGCCCCAACGGGTAAATTGAATGATAGTACAGGCGGTTTTTTTACGCCCTATAAAAACCCGTTATTGTCAGACGGGCCCATGGGGGAATATTTAACGGATCGATTAACCAACGAGTGTATTCGATTTTTAGAAAACAAATCAGATAAACCATTTTTCTTAATGTATTCAATGTATGCTGTTCATAATCCATTACAGGCTCCCAAATCATTGATTAAAAAATATCAACTCAAAAAAGATCAGTTAAGATTGAATGATCAACAAAGATTTGCCAAAGATGAGGATTGGATGAAGCCAGAAGTTGGATGGAAAAGAAGATTAATTCAAGACAATCCGGTGTACGCTGCCATGATCGAAAATATGGATTGGAATGTCGGAAGGCTATTGAATAAAATTAAATCTCTCAACTTAGACGATAATACAATTGTTGTTTTTACCTCTGATAATGGTGGGTTAAGTACAGCGGAAGGAAGCAATACTGTAAACACGCCATTCAGAGCAGGAAAAGGTTGGTTATACGAAGGTGGGATAAGGGTTCCATTAATTATATATTGGAAAGGGAAACTATTGTCTGGTAAGGTTTCATCTTTGCCTGTTACTACTGCTGATTTATATCCAACATTAGCGAGTGCAATCAATAGGAAATACAAAAAAGATTCAATGATAGATGGAGACAATATTTTTCCAATGATTCAACAAGTAAATAAAAAACGAATGTTGTTTTGGCATTATCCTCATTATAGCAATCAGGGTGGAAAGCCAAGCGCAGCAATACGTTCAGGAGAGTATAAATTGATTTATCATTACGAAAATCAACAGGTAGCGCTTTTTGATTTAACAAAAGACATTGCTGAAAAAAATAATATTGCATTAAAAAACAAAGCCCTAACCAATCAATTAAAAAGACAATTACTAAGTTGGTTAAATCAAATTGGTGCAAAAACGCTTTGACAGTAAGTTTATATTAAATTCGTAGTAATGAAAGGAATACTTACTGGTTTATTTTTTTTACTTCTAGCTAATCAACAAAATTTATTTGCGCAAAAGAAGAAACCCAATATCATTTTTATATTGGCGGACGATTTGGGATATGGCGATTTAGGCTGCTATGGATCTACTCAAATAAGTACACCTAATATTGATGGATTAGCAAAGTCAGGAATAAAGTTCACGCAGTTTTATGCGGGAAGTACTGTTTGTGCTCCTTCTAGGGCTTCATTAATGACTGGATTGCATACAGGTCATGTTTCTATTAGAGGCAATGGAGAAATACCATTAGCTGAATCCGATAGTATTATGCCACAGTATTTGCATAAAGCAGGGTATAAAAATGGCTTAGTAGGTAAGTGGGGATTAGGGCAGGCTGGAACAACTGGTGCCCCTGAAAATAAAGGTTGGGATTTTTTTGCTGGATTGTTGCATCATGTAGAAGGGCATTACCAAAAACCAGATTCTGCATGGCAATTGTTGAATGGGAAAACTACTCGAGTTAAAATTCCTGCAAACCAATACAGCAATGAATGGTTTACGAATCAGGCAAAAACATTTATACAAGAACAGCAAGCTAGTCCCTTTTTTTTATACCTAGCATATACTTTACCTCATGCAGAATTAGTTGTACCCAAAACTGCAATGCTTCCCTATTTAACAGAAGATGGTACGAGTAAATTTGGCTCAGAAAAAGCGCATCCGACAGGGCAGCATTATGGCCCACAAGCTTTTCCTAAAGCGGCTTATGCGGCAATGGTTTCTCAGATGGATGAATACATTGGACAAATTGTTGCTTATTTAAAACAGCAAAAATTATATGATAATACCATCATTGTTTTCGCTAGTGATAATGGAACACACAAAGAAGGTGGTAGAACCAATCAAGACATTGATTTCTTTAATAGCAGTGGTGGATTAAGAGGGTCAAAAAGAGACCTGTATGAAGGTGGTATAAGAGTCCCATTTATTGCTAGTTGGAAAGGTAAAATAAGGAGAGATATTTCTAGTGATTATGTAGGTTCATTTTGGGATATGCTTCCCACATTTAGTGAAATAGCAGGGGTTAAAACGATGCCTAAAACGGATGGAATTTCAATACTGAATGCATTAAGAGGTAAAAAGCAATTGGCTCATGATGTTTTATATTGGGAGTTTTACGAAGGTGGATTTAAGCAAGCCATCTTGCAAAAAAATTGGAAAGCCATACGTTTTTACAAAGGCACTACTCCAATTCGAACAGAATTATATGATCTTGCAATTGATAGAGGTGAAACCATTGATATTGCAGCACAAAATGAGCAAAAAGTAAAATTGTTAGAAGCTTTAATGGATAAAGAAAGAATAAAATCGAGCAATCCATTATTTCAAATTAAATAAGCCATGAAAACCCAATTAGAAAAACTTTTTTTTGAAAAATATCATCACCAACCTACGATAATCGTTAGATCTCCTGGAAGGGTTAATATTATTGGAGAACATGCCGATTACAATAATGGGTTTGTATTGCCAGCAGCCATTGATAAAGCCGCTTATATAGCCATTTCTCTAAGAGATGATAATGAAATTAATTTGACTGCCTTAGACTTAAATGAACAATTTTCTACTACAGTTGATCAACTAAAGCCTATTGGAGATATAAGTTGGCCCAATTATATTTTGGGAGGAGCTGCTCAATTTTTAAAACGCTCAATACAGCTTCCAGGTTTTAATGCAGTACTTACAAGTGATGTTCCTATTGGTGCAGGTCTTTCATCCTCCGCTGCAGTAGAATGTGCTACTGTATTTGCTTTAAACCATTTGTTACAAACCAATATTGACCGCGTTGAAATGGTTTCAATGGCACAGAAAGCAGAACATGAATATGCAGGAGTAATGTGCGGTATTATGGATCAGTTTGCTTCTATGATGGGTAAGGCTAATCAAGTAATAAAATTGGATTGTCGTTCTCTTGAATTTGAATATGTACCTTTTAACTTAGAAGGAATAAAAATTCTATTGTTGAATACGAATGTGAAACATTCATTGGCATCTTCAGAATACAATACTCGCCGATCAGAATGTATGCAGGCAGTTGAGTTAATTCAGCACCACCATCCTGAAGTACTTTCTCTTAGGGATGCAACAGTTGAAATGTTAGAGCAATTCGTAAAGCCCAATAATGCTATAGCCTATCAACGGAGTCGATTCGTAGTAGATGAAATGAAAAGACTGCATGAAGCATGCCATTTTTTAGCAAAAAATGATATTGCTTCAATGGGTGAATGTATGTTTGAAACACATATTGGCTTAAGCAGTCAGTATGAAGTCAGTTGCAAGGAACTCGACTATTTAGTAGACTTTGTAAAAGATAAACCTGAAGTAATAGGAGCAAGAATGATGGGTGGCGGGTTTGGAGGCTGCACCATTAACTTGGTTCTAGAAGATGAAATTGAATCATTAATCAAAAGTATTAAACCAGCTTATGAAGCTGCGATGGGATTACCATTGGATTATTATATTGCCACTATAGAAAACGGCACGGAGGTAATTTGAAATCAGGGTGTGAAAGACTAAAAGGTAAAGTCAAGCCCCAAACCATATTGAAAAATCAAGCGTAGTGTGTAATACTGTATTTTTGCCCAATGATTCAGGTAACTAAAATATTTAGATTCGAAACAGCGCATGCTATTCATGGATATAATGGCCATTGTAGAAATATCCACGGACATTCTTATGTGCTACATGTAACAGTGGGTTCAGATGCCGATGATATGGTATACTTGCCTAAGCCAGGCTTTGTAATTGACTTTAAAGACTTAAAAAAAATAGTGAATCGAATTATTGTTGATGAATTAGACCATCGGTTAATTCTGTCAAAAGATTTTTTAGTAGAACACCCACATGCAGCTGCATCAGAGAACTTAATAATTTGGGAAATGGAACCAACGGCTGAGAATATATTACTTTATATCAGAAACGTATTATTAGCAGAGTTGCCCAATGAAATTAAATTAAAAAAATTAAAAATTTATGAGACCAGTGATTCCTATGCAGAGTGGGAAAGTACTGCCAGATAAACTTAGAAATCCCTACTAGGCTTTCGTATATTCTACGTACATTCAAATGCTCAAAATTGCAGCATTATGAATCGAAAGAATTTTATTCAAAAAACAGCAATGGCTTCAAGTGCTTTCATGCTGTCTTCCACCATGTTAATGGCAAAAAATACTGCCAATAAAGTAAAAATTGTGCTAATAGGAACTGGTCTTAGAGGACAAAACCACTTAGATCTTTTATTACGTAGAGAAGATGTAGACTTAACCGCCATTTGTGATATCAATGATAAAATGCTTTCTACAGCTAAAGCAATGATTGAAAAGGCTGGAAAAAAAATGCCGAAAATTTATACCGGCAATAATCAAGCTTGGAAGGAAATGATTCTAAAAGAAAAACCAGATGGAGTGGTAATTGCAACTCCTTGGGAGCTGCATAAAGAAATGATTATTGACTCTTTGCATGCTGGAATCAAATATGTTGCTACTGAAGTGATATTGGGAATAACGCTCCAAGACCATTGGGATGTAGTAAAAGCTGCAGAGCAATATAAGGGGCAAGTAATGATGCTCGAAAATGTTTGCTACAGAAGAGATGTAATGGCAGCATTAAATATGGTTCGTCAGGGTTTATTTGGCGAATTGATCCATTTACAAGGAGGATATCAGCACGATTTAAGAGAAGTAAAGTTTAATGATGGTGTTCGCCCTTATGGTGGAGGGGTAGAGTTTGGTGAGAAAGGATTTTCCGAAGCTGCTTGGAGAACTACCCATTCTGTATATAGAGATGGAGATTTATATCCAACGCATGGAATTGGGCCAATTGCTCACTATATAAATATTAATAGAGGAAACCGTTTTCTTTCCTTGTGTTCCTTTTCGTCAAAGGCAAGAGGATTGAACGACTATATTATTAAAAAAGGAGGTCCTAATCACCCCAATGCAAAGGTGAAATTCAAGTTAGGGGATGTGGTAACTACTTCTATTGATTGTAATAATGGGGAAACAATTCTATTGCAACACGACACCAATTTGCCAAGACCTTATTCAATAGGATTTAGGGTGCAGGGTACTGAAGGTATTTGGATGGATTTAAATAAATCTGTATACATAGAGGGTAAATCAGCTAAACCGCATCAGTGGGAATCTCAAAAAGAATGGTTTGATAAATATGATCATCCTTTATGGGTAAGATGGAGTAAAGAAACAGCAGGAGCAGGGCATGGTGGGATGGATTTTTTTGTGATACATGCATTTATAGAGTCTATTAAAAATCAAACTCCAACACCAATGGATGTGTATGATGCAGCAGCATGGAGTGCTATAACACCTTTAAGTGAGCAATCTATTGAATTAGGAAATCAAACGATAGAATTTCCTGATTTTACTGGAGGCCAATGGATGTATAGAAAGCCAGTATTTGCATTAAATGATCAATATTAATGATGAATGTTTTAAGTGCATTTGGAATAAATGCAGATGCTGCTTTAACGCAAATATCTAGCGGGATAATAAACAATACCTGGAAAGTTAAGTCAGGTGCCGTTGATTATATTCTACAACGAATTAATGACAAGGTTTTTATAAATCCTGAAAATATTCATCATAATATTTCCGCGGTTGCGAGTTATTTAAATAAATATCATCCAGACTATCTATTTCCTGCACCTATTCTTTCTAAAGGGGGAACTGAGCTGGTTCATATTTCAGGAGAGGGTTATTATCGGCTATTCCCCTTTATTGAAGGAACCCATACTATAGAAGTAGTTGAAACCGCTGATCAAGCATTAGAAGCTTCAACACAATTTGGTCGGTTTACAGCTAAGTTGAAAAATTTTGATGTGTCCCAATTAAAGATCACCATACCCCATTTCCATGATTTAAGTTATCGGTATAAACAACTTGTTGACGCAGCACAAAATGGTAATCCTCAAAGAATAAATGCAACACAATCCTTATTCAAACGTTTATCTGAATTTGACTATTTGGTAGAGCAGTATGAAGAAATAATACATGATTCAAATTTTAAGAAAAGGGTAACCCATCATGATACAAAAATTAGTAATGTTCTATTTGATGAAACAAATAAAGGGATTTGTGTAATAGACCTTGATACCCTAATGCCAGGATATTTTTTTAGCGATGTTGGGGATATGATGCGTACTTATTTATGTCCTGTTTCTGAAAATGAAACTGATACAAATAAAATAATAATCCGACCCTCTTTTTATTATGCAATTGTTCAAGGGTATTTAAATGAAATGAAAAATGAATTGACTGAAGTTGAAAAAAGATATTTCTTTTATGCTGCTCAGTTTATGATTTATATGCAAGCGATTCGTTTTTTAACGGATTATTTCAATGATGATCAGTATTATCAAATTTTATACAAGGATCATAATTTAGATAGGACCATTAATCAAACGGTGTTATTAGAAAGGTTAATGGAATATGAAATTGAGTTTAAAAACATGATTTATGAATAAGATAGTTATTGCCATTTTCTCCCTAATGCTTTGCTTTCAAGTGGTTGGCCAAACGTATAAACCGACTCCTCAGAATCTTGTTGCGCGAAATCAATTTCAAGACAATCGATTTGGTATGTTTATTCATTGGGGTGTTTCTAGTATGTTAGGAGCAGGAGAATGGGTGATGCAGAATAGAAATATAAAAGTGAAAGATTATGTTCTACTAAAGGAAACATTTTATCCTTCACAATTTAATGCTGCTGAATGGGTTGCTGCAGCTAAGTCTGCTGGAATGAAATATATTGTTTTTATTACTCGACATCACGATGGTTTTTCTAATTGGGATACGCAGCAAAGTGATTGGAAAATAACCAATACTCCTTATGGCAAAGATGCGTTAAAGCAATTGGCAGATGAGTGTAAAAAACAAGGAATGCAATTGGGTTTATATTATTCTACTTTAGATTGGTTTAGAGAAGATTATCCTTATACAACAGGTAGAACGGGTCAAGGAACTGGAAGGAAATCAGGAGGTAATTATGCATCCTATTTGAAGTTTATGAAAGCCCAACTTACAGAATTACTTACTAATTATGGTGAAATTATGTCTATTTGGTTTGATGGACATTGGGATCAAACAAACCCTGAAGGTTCCAAAGATAGGAGCTCAAGAATAGATTGGAAATACAATGAAATTTATGAATTGATACATCAATTGCAACCGACTTGTTTGATTGGGAATAATCATCATTTAGATCCCTTGCCGGGAGAAGACTTTCAAATGTTTGAAAAGGACTTACCTGGTCAAAATCATACCGGATTAAGTTTTCAGAAACCTTCTGATCAATTGCCTTTAGAAACCTGTGAAACGATGAATAATTCATGGGGCTATAATATAACCGATCATGCACATAAGTCAGTAAAAGACTTGGTTCATTATTTAGTTAAAGCAGCATCACTCAATACCAATTTTTTACTAAATGTGGGGCCAATGCCAAATGGTAAAATTCAGGCTGAAAATATTGACACTTTACAACAGCTTGGAAATTGGATGAAACAGTATGCAGTCACCATACAAGGTACTAGAGGCAATATTATACCTGCGCAGGAATGGGGAGTGGTAACGGCAAAAGACAAGAAAGTATATATACACCAATTAAAGCAGGTTGTGAATAATTATATTTTTGTTCCGATAAGTGGAGTTAAAGTTAAATCGACTGTGTTATTTGCTAACAAAGCATCTGTAGAATTCAAGCAGGTTAACGAAGGAATATTTATCTACTTGAAAAATATACAACAAGATTCAATCAATACTATTATACAGTTAAATCTAGAATAACTATTTTAACCTTGCTTCATGCGTTTTCTTTGCTATGTCATGAATAATCCTGTCTAGTTCTTGAGTACTTATTTTTAAATCATGTTGTAAAATTAATTTCTCCTCTTCGGTTATTTCTACTTGCTCAAGAATATGTAAAATCCCTAATATTTTTGCAACTGGGGCTCTAATTACATGTGATTGCATCCAAGCAATTTGTTGTAATTCTTGATTTTTATTTTCAATAGTATTGATGTACTCAAGTCTTTCGGTAATATCATTAATAAGAATCACCCTAGCATTTTTTCCACTGTATGAAATGTAATTGCTTTGCACTTCAACAGTGATCAATTCACCATTTTTCTTAATATGCCTAAACGTTCCAGAAACATACTCAGTTGAGTTCTTTCTAGTTACTTTTAACTGTGCTTCAAGGTATGGCAAGTCTTCTCTTGGCCTAATGTCTTTTATGGTCATACTAAGGAATTCTGCTTCAGAATATCCATAATGATTGATTGCTGCTTTATTCACTTCTAAAAACTGAAGTGTGTCAATGTCATAAACCCACATTGGGAGTGGACTAAGGTGGAATAACTCACTGTATCTTTTTTCTGAGGCAGAAATCTCAGCCGATTTATTAATTAATTGGTTGTTCAACTCAGCCAATTCAATTTCAGTTTGTTTCAGTCTGCTTATATTTTGGGTAGAACCAATTAACTTGATGGCTTTTCCGTTAATCTGCCTAACAATAAATCCTCTGTCATATACAAAAGCATAATTGCCATCGGCTTTTTTAAATCTATATTGATCTTCCCAATAAGTCTCTAGGGTATGCTCAAAAATATGATTCCGCTTCATTTCCACTCTTTCAATATCATCTGTATGAATAAGATCTACCCAGTTAATTTTGTTCTGTGTAATTGAATCCCCCTTGTAACCCAAATTATTGAAGAAAGGACTCCCTAATCTGAAAGTTTCTCCTGATACAATATCCCATTCCCAAATTAAATCATTGGTAGCTTTTGAAACAAGATTGAATCGCTCATTACTTGCAATGATTTCTTGTTCAACTCTTTTCCTGTCATTAATATCTTGAATACTTCCATAAACTTTAATACACTTATTATTCAAGAATTCACCTTCTCCAATGCTTCTCACCCATTTCCAATTACCCTTGGCGGTTTCAATTAAAATTTCTTCGTCCCAAGCAGTTCCTTCATTGATGCAATTCTCAATTCTTTGCTGAATTATTTTTCTTTGATTGCCCTCTTTAAACTTCACCACCCCATTCTCAACTTTTGGATTAAAATCAAGGGGCACTTCTATTATTTCCTTAGTTCGGTCAGATAAATAGATACTATTGTCAATTAAGTTTAATTCCCAACTACCAATTTTTGAAAGTTCATTGGACTTGGTTAATCTTGTTTCAAGTTCCTTCTTTTCGGTTATATCTTTTCCCATTCCATAAACCAGATTGTCTTCTTTGGAAGGGGTAAAAGTCCAGGCAATCCATTTTACGTTTCCTTTCTTGGTGATTAATCTGTTTTCAAAATAGGGGATCACCACACCTTTTAGCATTTTTTCCGCTTCTTTAAAAGAGCGATATTGGTCTTCAGGATGAATAAATTGATTAAAAGGTAAATTCTCAATTTCTGATGGTTCAAAATCTAAAACTTGCGTAACAGCAGGATTTACTTTTTTTATCACTCCATCCAGCCCTGCAATTAATATAATATCTAGTGGGGAATTAAAAATATTGGACAGTTGTAATTCTAACTGTTTACGGATAATTTCCGCTGCTAAATGAGCACCTAATTGGCGGAATGTGTTTTCAGGTATTGCTTGTTTTGATTTATCTTTTGTTAAACCAAGGCAGATCACTCCAATTACGTATTCACCATTCATTAATGGAATAGTAACAAAAGTATCAAGATGATATTTTTTTGCTGCCTCTTTTCTAATAAAATCGGGGTTATTGGCTAAATCTTTCCAAACATTTATTTTTTTATTTTTCCAGGCAATTCCGGGCAACCCAACTTCTTTTTTCGTTGAATTAAAAAAAATGGTCTCATTATAAAAACCTGCTAATGTTTTGTCTATATATTTTTTAGCTGCAATAAATATATTGGTCTTATCTGCGCTCAATAACCAAATTTCACCAATACTAAAATGTACTGATGCTAATATGAGTTTAAGTGTTTCTTTTAGTAGAAAATGAATGTTTTGATTGTTTAAAAAAAGATTACTTATTTCAACTAGCAAAAGTCTTTCAATTTCAGCCTTTTTAGACTCAGTAATATCTTTTTCAATGGCAACCCAATGCGTATAAATTCCTTTATCATTTTTAATGGGACTCACATTTAAATTGATCCAATATTCCTCCCCATTTTTTTTATAATTCAATAAAGTTGTTTCGTGTTTTTTAAAACTTTTAATTGCTTTTCTTAAGTTTTCAATTGCAATTTTATCTGAATTGAAGCCTTGAAGTATTTTGGGCGATTTTCCTATGATCTCTTCCCTAGAATAGCCAGACATATTGCAAAAAGCATCATTAACAAAAATGACTTTAGGACCAGACATGTCTAAGGGTTCGGCTTCTGCGATAATTACAGCTTCACTGGTATTGGTAACCGCAGAACTCATTAGTTGGAGCGATTCAAGTGCCAGCTCCCTACTGGTAACATCCCTGAAATAGATGATGGTGCCTTCAATTGTTGGATTATTTTGGAAATTGGTGAATTGCATTTCAAGGATGAGCCAGTCATTACGAACATTTTTTACTCTTATATTACTAGCAGAAATAATTTCATTTTGTATTTTTTCAGAAATCAACACACTGTGTAAAAGCTTATTCACATCTTCTGGATGAACAAAAGAAATTAAATTATTTTCTTTTATTTCTGCTGCTGAATAGCCTGTTATTTTTGTAACCGAAGTAGATATATAAGTGGGGATACACTCTTTGTTAATAATAATAGCAGCATCGAAACCATTGTTTATTAGCACTTCAAATTTTTCCTTCTCCCTTTGTAAATACCTATCCGTTGTTTTCTTATCTGTAATGTCATGCAGAAATCCAAATAATTCAGTAATATTTCCTTGTTCATCTAGTAGGCAAGCTGTTTTTATAAAAGATACTTTAGCATCTCCATTCAAAGAACGAAGATTCAGTTCTTTTTCAAATCCTTGTTTATTGGCTAAAGTATTTTTAAATGATAGGGATAAATCAGTGAAATCTTCGAGTGAAATTAATTTAGTTAGCTCAGTAATTGTTGGTTGAGCCATTTCATTTGTCCAACCTATTATTGAAATAACGCCAGCCGAGCAGTTGAGTGTTTGGGTGATTAAATGATAACTCCATGTGCCAAATCCCGCATAGGATTCTGCTATAGATTTAGCATCATTGGATTTATTTAAAAGCATGGCGATACTTGCTGCTGATTAGAGTTACACTCACCAAATTAAATTTATAAAAAAAAACTTAAAAGAAGTAAATAATGAAATTTATGACGAAAAATCTATACATTCTAATGTAATCATTTCAATCTAGCATCATGTGTTTTTTGGGCAATATCATGAATAACATTGTCTAGCTCTTCTGCACAAGTAACTAGGTCTGCAAGTAATGACTCTTTTTCTTCGGTGCTAAGTTGCAATTTTTTTATCAGGTCTACTATACCCATAATTTTTGCCACTGGGGCTCTAATAACATGAGACTGTAACCAAGCAATATGTTGGAGTTCTTTGTTCTTTGTTTCAATAGCGCTGATGTATTCTAGTCGTTCAGTAATATCATTCACTAAAATAACTCGTGCATTTCTTCCTTTGTATGATATATAATTACTTTGAACGTCTACATTAATGATTTCTCCGTTCTTTTTTATATGTCTAAATACTCCTGACATATATTCAAATGCATGTTTCTTTGCTAAATCTAGCTGTGCTTCAAAATAGGGCATATCTTCTTTAGGCCTGATATTTTGTAATGTCATGCTTAAAAATTCTTCTTCGGTATATCCGTAATGTTTTTGAGCCGCATCATTCACATCTAAAAATTCAAGGGTGTCTATGTCATATACCCACATAGGCAAAGGACTTAAGTGGAATAGGTCACTGTATCTTTTTTCAGACTCAGTTAATTCATTGTTTTTCTTTAAACGTTCAATACAATATATAATACTCTTGTATAAGGATTCTGCATTTAATTCATCTTTTAGTAAATAATCTGCAATACCTTTTGATATTGAATTAATACTAAAATCTACATCTGTATATCCAGTTAAAATAATCACTGGAATATTTGTGCATAGTAATAAGATTTCTTCCACTAATAATTCTCCACTTTTATCAGGAAGCGATAAGTCTAACAGTACAACATCAAATAAGGTTTCAGCTGTTTCTAGAATTTGTTTGGTTTCTTTAAAGTTTACTGTATGGAAAATTGTTGGCTTACTTATTTGCTCTTCCAAGTAATCGCTAATTAATAAAAAATCACCTGGGTTATCCTCTATTATTAGAATTTTATATGCTTTTTTATCTTTAATCATTTCAATGATTGTTAGGAAGCGTTACAGTTTGCATCCAAAATGATTCAATTGATTCCATAGTAGTATTAAAGTCGTCTGCATCAATTGGCTTTGTAATAAAACAATTTGCATGGTTGTTATAGGATTCAGTTATGTCCTTTTCAGATGAAGAGGTAGTGAACATAATTACAGGTATTTTCTTCAATATAGGGGAGGCTTTAATGTGATGAAGAACCTGATGCCCATTTTTCCTTGGTAAATTGATATCTAAAAGTATAATATCTGGTAAAGTATTACTATTATTCAATGCTAAATTGTCTAAAAATTCAATGGCTAATTTTCCATCTCGTATAACTGTTATCTTATCTGCTAAAGCTCTATCTTCCAAAGCTTCAGTGGTTAACAATATATCCCCTTCATTATCTTCTACTAAAAGAACATGACTTGGTTTTAATTTAGACATTGATATTTTTTTTAATAGTGAAAAAGAAAGTGCTTCCCTTTTCCAATGTTGAATCTACCCAAATTTTTCCATAGTGTAATTCAACAATTTTTTTACAAGTTGCTAATCCTATTCCAGTTCCTTCATATTCAGTTCTGGTATGTAATCTGCTGAATAATTGAAATATTTTTTCATGGTGTTCTTTTTCCATTCCTATGCCGTTATCCTGAATGGTAAATAGCCAATCATTCGTTTCTTCATGACAATTTATTTTAATAACTGGCAGTCCATCCTTTTTTCGATATTTAATAGCATTACCTATTAAGTTGGTCAGTAAAATTTTAAAAGCGGTCCTTATTGCAAGCACTTCTGGTAAAACCCCAATTTCAATTTTAATATTGTTTTCTTCAATTATTTGTTTGAATCCCTGTAATATATCATCAATTAATCGGTCTACGCGGATACTTTCAAAAGTTTTGTCCTTTTCTGAAATTCTGGAGAAGTTGAGTAATTCATCAATCATTTTACTCATTCTTTTGGCACCATCTACGGCATAATAAATATATAGTCTTGCTTTATCGTCTAAAGCGCCAGAATATTTTTGCTCTAGCTTTGCCAAAAACTGACTAACCATTCTTAATGGTTCTTTTAAATCGTGCGACACAATAGTTGCGAAACTAGCAAGTTCATTGTTTTTGCTAATCAGTTCTTTTCTTGTATCTACAATATCTTGAATAAGTCTTCCTTCTGGTATAATTGAATAGACTTCATTTTTTTCATTAAATAAAGGTTTGAGGTTAAATAAGATGGTGGTAGTTTTGTTGTTGGCGCCTAAAATTTCTACTTCATATTGAATGAATTCTCCTTTTGCTGCTTTTTCAATACTAGCTTTTAATTCATTTTGTGTTTTATCTGAAATAGTCCACCAGTGACAATCCCAAAATTTCTTGCCAATTACATCTGCTGGTTTTAGACCTGCAAATTCAATAGCAGAATTATTGGCTTCAGTTAATACTCCATCTGGGGTTAAGAATCCAATGAACTGAAATGCAGAGTCAAATATACCCTTGAACTTTCTGGCAGTTTCGCTCACTTGTTTTTGGTAATGGACTATTTCAGTCATATCAATAATACAAGTACTAGCTTGTGCATGGCCTTGAGAGTCCATAAAAATTCCTGAAGAGACTCTAATAGGAAATTTTGTTCCGTCTTTTTTTATTCCAATTAAATCAGTCGTTATTTGTTTTTCCTGCACTCTTTCTTTTAAAATCGAGGAAATTTTTGAATCAGTCAAATCTATAATTCCATTTCTGCCAATTTGTTGAAACTCAGCCTCAGTATATCCAAACATTTCAGAAGCAGCTTTATTAGCCTTTAGGATAGAACCATCAATTGGATTGGTTAAAAACAGTGCATCAATATTATTATTAAAAATGGCTGCCATTTTTAATTCCTTATCTATTAATTCAAATTCTTTTTCCTTTTGTTCCTGAATGTCTTGAAAAGTGCCGAACAATCTAACACATTGACCATTGTGAACTTCAGGACTTCCTTTTGCTCTTACCCAACAGGTACTGCCATCTTTTCTCAGAAGTTCTACCTCAATATCATAAGGCTGAAATTTTTGTATGGCTTGTTCCACTGCTTCTTTTATCAATTGACTGCTTTTTCCAGGTTTATAAAAATTTAACGCAGCAGATAGTGATGGTATATAATCATTAGGAACTCCATGAATCAGTTTAGTTGTTTTTGACCAAAAAAGTTGATGGTTAATTACATCTACTTCCCACACACCAATTTTCGCAACCTTATTACTTTCCTCAAATAATAGGTTTAATTTCTTTAATCTATTTATTTCTAATTCCAATTCCTTACTCATTTCAATCATTTTTATTTGATTGTGGATTCTTTATGGGGAGGGTAAAATTGAAAATACTTCCTTCCCCTTTCTTAGATACAAGATAAATTTTACCACCTTGGCCTTCTATAATTTTTTTGACTATAGCCAGTCCAATTCCAGTTCCGCTATACGCTTCTTTACTATGGAGCCTTTGAAAAATTTCGAAAATTTTATCATGAAATTCAGCTTCAATCCCGATTCCATTATCTTGAATACTGAATTTCCAATAACTATTTTCTTGTTGACATTTTATATTAATAATTGGATGGTTATTGCTTTGTTGGTATTTCAAGGCATTACTGATTAGATTTTGCATGATTTGTCTAAAAGTGGCTTTATAAGTGATAATCATAGGCATACTTCCTATTTCAAATACTGCATTTTTTTCCTCAATTTGTTTTTTATATAAATCTAAAATATCATCTAGAACCCCTCTAACATTGATTAACTCTTCTTTTAATTCTTGCCTCCCTACTCTTGAAAATTCCAATAAATCCAAAATAATTTGTCTCATTCTTTTTGCACCGTCTACTGCAAAAAAGATGTATTTTTTCCCTTTTTCATCTAGGATTTCGCCATATTTTTTTTCAATTTGTGATAAGAAGCTGCTAATCATTCTAAGCGGCTCTTGTAAGTCGTGAGAAGCTATGTAAGCAAAATTTTCTAACTCTTTGTTAGATAAAGCCAAGTCTTTAGCTTGTATAGTTAATTGCTGATTTAATTCAGCTAGTTCTATTTCAGTTTGTTTAAGTTTGCTAATATCTTGTGTGGATCCAATCATTTTCAGTGCTACACCATTGCTCGTTCTAACAATATAGCCTCTGTCATATACAATTGCATAAGTTCCATCTGCTCTTTTACAGCGATACTGGTCTTCCCAATATGTTTGTGTTGGGTCATCAAATATGGCATTTCGTTTATCCTCAACCCGGTTTAAGTCTTCTGGATGTATAAGATCTAACCAAAGTAATTTATTCGTGAAGGTGAAATTTTTAACATAGCCCAAGTTTTCAAAAAATGCGCTACCTAATCTAAGGGTTTCACCTGTTAAAATATCCCAATCCCAAATTAAGTCATTGGTCGCTTTTGCTACTAGGTTAAATCGGTCATTGTTTTCTATGATTTCTTGTTGTGCTTTCTTCTTTTCATCTATATCCTGAAAGCTTCCGTATACCCTGATGCACTTGCCATTTAAGAATTCACCCTCTCCAATACTTCTAACCCATTTCCAATTCCCTTTAAATGTTTCTATCAGCAATTCTTCGTCCCAACTTGTACCGCTGCGAATACATTCCTCAACTCTTTTTTGTATCGTATTCCTGTGAAAACCCTCTTTGAATTTTGAAATGCCTATTTCCATCGTTGGAACAAAATCGGGTTCTACTTCTCTGATTTCCTTGGTTATATCAGACCAAAAAACTGTTCCTCTATTTAGATTGATTTCCCAACTACCAATTCTTGCTAGTTTGTTTGATTTATTTAAAATATCCTC
This sequence comes from Sediminibacterium sp., assembly GCF_051860225.1. Lineage (GTDB taxonomy): Bacteria > Bacteroidota > Bacteroidia > Chitinophagales > Chitinophagaceae > Sediminibacterium. Next base: position 197,943 of record NZ_JBHYEI010000001.1, on the reverse strand, counting down.
TAGGTTTTTTTTCTCTGTGATATCTTTCCCTAAGCCATAAATCAAATTATCTTCTTTGGATGGAGTAAAAGTCCAAGCAATCCATTTAACATTTCCATTTTTTGTAATTAATCTGTTCTCGAAATATTTTACTGCTTGTCCTTTGCCCAATTTATCAGCTTCTATTCTTGTAATCTCTTCATCATCTGGATGAATAAAATGGGTGAATGGAAGATTGATAATTTCATCAGCATCGTACTCTAATATATCTTTTGCCGCAGGGTTTGCTTTTTTTACAAATCCATCTAAGCCAGCTATTATGATTAAATCTAAGGAGCTATTAAAAATATTGTTGAGTTGAATTTCTATTTGCTTTCTGATGATTTCTGCAGATAATTGGGCGCTTAATTGACTTAACAAATTGCTAGTAATCTTTTTTGTTTTCTGCTTTTGACTAATTCCCAAGCATAGAATACCAATTAACTGCTCACCATTGATAAGTGGTATGGTATATAAATCTTGTAAACCATATTTTTTTGCTGCGGCACTTCTAGAAAATAGTTCATTTTCAGCTACATTTTCCCAGTGATATATTTTTTTGGAATTCCAAGCAACTCCGACAAGGCCAATATTTTCTTCAAACTGATTAATTGCTTTAGTTTCTTCAAAAAATAATTTCATTTCATCCGAATTGTAAGCAGTGGCAGTCAATGTGATTTGCCTTTTACTTGCACTTAATAGCCATATTTCTCCCATGCAAAAGGATTCGGAATCTAGAATAAGTTGAATGGTTCTTTGAAGTAACTCTTGTAAGTTATTGAGCTTTAAAAATAATTTGCTGATATCGGCAAGTAATATTTTTTCTAGTTCTACAATTTTTATTTCTGTTACATCTCTTTCGATAGCAATCCAATGTGTAAACCAACCTTTCTCATTAGCAATTGGGCTGATGGCGAAATTGATCCAAAATTCATCCCCATTTTTTTTATAATTCAATAGGGTAGTTTCGTGCTTTTCCCATTTTTTAATTGCGGCACTCAATTTTTGAATAGCGGCTTTGTCTGTTTTTGGGCCCTGTAGAATTCGAGGGGTCTTACCAATCACATCTTCCTTTTTGTAACCAGTCATTCTACAAAAAGCCTCATTCACAAAGATTATTCTTGGGCCTGGCATTTCAAATGGCTCAGCTTCTGTTATAATAATAGCATCGCTTGTATGCTTTACAACTGACTCCATTAATTTTAATTCACTGAGTGCATTTTCTCTACTGGTTACATCTCTAAAATTAATCACCATGCCCTCAATAAAAGGGTCGTTGATTAGATTAGTAAAACTTAATTCTATAATAATCCATTCATTACTTGCATTTTTAAATCGGATTGTTTTTGCTTCAATCGTTTTTCCTGGATTTTCTTCCGACATTAAATATTCACGAAATAAATTACGAATATCGCTTGAATGGATGGAGCGCGTTATGTTGATTGATAAAGATTCTTCCTCTGTATATCCAATAACTTTATAAATAGATGGCGATGCATAAACTGGTTTTCTTTCATGGTTAAAAATCATAATAGCATCGCTAGAATTATTTACCAGAGCCCTATACCTTCTTTCATTTTTAATTTGGGTTGCTTCTTGTTTTTTTATTTCTGTTCCATTTCTAGCTACACAGTACATTGTTTTTTCTTCTGCATCCCAATATGAACTCCAAATAATTGGAATCAATGCTCCATTTTTTGTGACGTAACTATTTTCAAAATTCATGATGTTGATTCCACTTATAAAACTTTGAAAAGCCTGTTGTGATTTAAAATAGTCCCCTTTGTAAACAAATTCTTTATAGTTCTTGCCAACCATTTCTTCTGGCGTGTATCCTAATATATTGTAGCAAGCAGAACTTACTGATGTAAAAAAACCGTCTTCGTCTAATGTGCAAATAATATCTGGGGATGAATTTAAAATTTTACTAAGCCTATTTTGTATAGTCAGTAAAGTGGTCTCTTTTGTTTTAATATCTGTTATGTCTTGTATTACTCCAATAACTAACAGTTGATTGTCTTCCTCACTTTTTTTTACTGATGAAGTAAATATGATATTGCGTAAATGCTGATACTTATTATACAGACGTAAGGGTGCGCTAAATTCATTGCCTAATTTTACAGCAGATAGTAGTGATGATAGGAATGCATCTTTATCTTCAGCATGAATTTGGTCTACAATTGACTGCAAACTTGGTAGCGGTTCGTTTTCCTGCCAATCAAAAATAGTATACACTCCAGCTGAGCAAATTAGCGCTTGTGTATTCAAGTTAAACTCATAAGTGCCAAACTTTGCAATAGTTTCTGCTACATTTAGCAGTTCTTTGTTTTTCTTTGTAGGCATGGATTTAGCTATTGTGGGGGCTAATTTTGCTATTCGATAAAGTAATAAATTGAATTTACTTAAAAAATTATTAATGAAAAAGACCATTCTTGTTTTAGCCTTATTTTATTCCAATTTTGCCAATGCTGCTTCCTCAGCAGAATATTATAAATTAATTATTTATCATTTTTCTACTGCTGCACAAGAAAAATCATTGGATAATTTTATTGCAGCTGAATATTTGCCTGCACTTCATCAAATCGGATTTAAACAAGTAGGTGTATTTAAACCTATCACCAATGATACAGCGGCTGACAAGCAAATTATAATTTTAATTAATGGGTTTGATATAAACAAACTTGCTAAGCCATTTCAGTGGAGTTTAAATGAAAAAAGTTCATTTAAAGAGCCCATTTACAATCGTTATGAACAATTTTTATTACGCGCTTTTAAAGGGATGCCTTTAATGAAAATACCCACAGATAAATCAAAAAAGTCCAATCGAATTTTTGAATTAAGAAGTTACGAAAGCCCCACCGAAGAAAAATATTTGAATAAAGTGCATATGTTTAATGAAGGGGGGGAAATCAAATTATTTGATGAGTTACAGTTTAATGCTGTTTTTTATGCAGATGTATTGTTCGGTTCTAGAATGCCGAACTTAATGTATATGACTAGTTTTGAAAGTCTTGAGAGCAGAAATGAGCATTGGAAGGCATTTTCTGCAGCTGCAACTTGGAAAAAGATCTCAACAATGCCTTTTTATCAAAATAATATGTCAGCCCTTCACAGCCAGTTAATGCAATCAACCCCTTATTCGGATTATTAATTTTGTTGTACCTTTCCATCCTTGAGAAAGAAGATAGCCATATTATTTTTATCTATTTACTTGTGTTCTACTACGGAAGCGCATGAATTATTGAAAATTCCGGTAGTCTTCCAACATTTTATTGAACACCAACAAGAAGATCCACAAATTTCTGCTTTACAATTTTTGCAAATACATTATCTACAAGGAAATGTAAAAGACAAAGATTATGACAGGGATATGCAACTTCCTTTTAAAACGGCTGGTGAATTTTTTTCATCATCTGCAACTCCATTTGTACCATTAAATGCACAAATTGTTCTTCATTATCCTGAAGATGCAATTAATATGGTTTGGTCTCAACAAAAAACTCCATTCCTTTTTTCTGCTTATCAAGTGAATATTTGGCAGCCTCCTAAAATGGATTAATTAATGCCGGGCTAAGAATTAGGGGCTTGCAGAGCCTGCTGTCCCAATCGACTTATAATTAATTCTATAAAAATGCTGACAAAAATTATTGAGTTTTCCGTAAGGAATAAACTCATTATTGGGCTATTTGTAATTGCCCTAATTGGATATGGAACCTATAATTTAACCAAGCTTCCAATAGATGCAGTTCCAGATATCACTAATAACCAAGTACAAGTAATTACCATTGCGCCCTCTTTTGGCGCAACAGATATTGAGCGTTTAGTAACTTTTCCTATAGAGCAAGCCAATAACAATATTTCTGGGTTATTAGAAATAAGGAGTTTTTCTAGATTCGGACTTTCTTTGGTTACGATTGTATTTAATGATGAAACCGATATTTATTGGGCAAGACAACAAGTAGCCGAAAGACTGTTACAAGTTCAATCACAAATTCCTTCGGGGATTGGAACACCCCAATTAGGACCTGTTTCTACTGGCTTAGGAGAAATATACCAATATGTAGTAAGGCCTGAAAAAGGGTATGAAAACCAATACGATGTAACCGAGCTTAGAACTATACAAGATTGGATAGTACGAAGACAGTTATTAGGGGTGAAAGGGGTTGCGGAGGTTAGTAGTTTTGGTGGAAAACTGAAACAGTATTCTGTTGAAGTAGATCCTTCTAAATTGTTAAGTTATAATATCACCATAGCAGATGTTTTTGCTGCACTAGAAACGAATAATCAAAATACCGGTGGAGCATACATAGAAAAAGGCCCCACTGTTTTATTTATTCGAACAGAAGGGCTCTTAGGTAATATAGACGACATTAAAAATATCGCTATAAAAAAGACTTCTGGCGGAACTCCCTTGTTTATAAGGGACGTAGCGGATGTGAAAATTGGTCATGCCACAAGATATGGTGCGATGACCTATAATGATCAAGGTGAAGTTGCAGGTGCAGTGGTGATGATGTTAAAAGGCGCAAACAGCAATGATGTAATTAAGCTAGTAAAAGATCGAATTGTTCAAATACAAAAGTCATTGCCAAAGGGAGTGGTGATTGAACCATTTTTAGATAGAACTAAAATGGTGAATAATGCCATTGGTACGGTGGAGAAGAATTTATTAGAAGGGGCATTAATTGTTGTTTTTGTATTGGTAGTTTTTCTAGGCAATTTAAGAGCGGGCTTAATTGTAGCTTCTGTTATTCCATTAGCCATGTTATTTGCCATTATTATGATGAATGTTTTTGGTGTGAGTGGAAATTTAATGAGTTTGGGCGCGCTTGATTTTGGATTAATTGTAGATGGAGCAGTAATCATAGTGGAAGCAGTAATGCATCAATTAAGTCATAGTAAAAAGTTTAGTGTAGTAAATAAATTAACACAGGGCCAAATGGATAAAGAGGTAAACCATTCGGCTAGCAAAATGATGAATAGTGCGGTATTTGGACAAATCATCATATTAGTTGTTTACTTACCCATTTTTACTTTGCAAGGAATTGAGGGCAAGATGTTTAAGCCAATGGCACAAACAGTTGCTTTTGCCTTGTTGGGAGCCTTTATCCTCTCACTCACTTATATTCCTATGATGAGTGCGGTATTTTTAAGTAAAAAAATTACGCATCAGCTAACTTGGTCAGATCGTATAATGGCTAAAATAGAAGGGGCTTATAAAAAGTCATTGGACTATATTTTGCATTTCCCTAAAATAGTACTGGGTTTTGTGATTAGTTTATTTATTGTTGCTGTATTTATTTTGAGCAGACTAGGAGGCGAATTTATACCTGCATTGGAAGAAGGTGATTTTGCAATTGATACAAGGGTTTTAACAGGAAGTAATTTAACGACCACCGTTGAGAGTACTCAAAAAGCTGCTTCGCTTTTATTAAAGCAGTATCCAGAGATTGAAAAGATTGTAACCAAGATAGGAAGTGGAGAAGTTCCCACCGATCCAATGCCTATGGAGGCAAGTGATTTAATGGTAATTTTAAAACCTAAAGACCAATGGACATCGGCAAAAACATTTAATGAGTTAGCTGAAAAAATGGGCGCAACGATGGCTGCTGTTCCTGGTATAACTACTGGATTTCAATTTCCTGTTCAAATGAGATTTAATGAGTTAATGACGGGTGCTAGGCAAGATGTGGTTTGTAAAATATTTGGAGAAAATTTAGATACATTGGCTGCATATGCAGAAACTATCGGCAAAATTGCGGGCACTGTGGAAGGTGCTAAAAGTATTTATGTTGAAGCAGTAACCGGTATGCCACAAATTTTAATTGAGTACAATCGCAATACTATTGCACAATACAATTTAAATGTACAAGACATTAACAAAGTGGTCAATGCGGCATTGGCAGGTCAAAGCAGTGGATTGCTTTTTGAAGGAGAGAAGCGATTTGATTTGGTTGTTCGTATTAAAGGCGATATGAAAAAGGAGTTGAAAGATATTCAGCAATTATTAATACCAACTCCTTCAGGTGTTCAAGTTCCACTCTCACAGTTGGCTTCTGTTGAAATTAAGGATGGCCCTAATCAAATTCAACGAGAAGATGCAAAACGAAGAATAGTGATTGGCTTTAATGTTAGAGGTAGAGATGTAGAAACCATTGTAAAAGAATTACAGCAAAAGATAGAGAAGCAGGTGAAATTTCCAGTTGGTTATTATATTACTTATGGAGGCGCATTTGAAAATTTAAATGCAGCAAAAGCTCGACTAATGATTGCTGTTCCAGTGTCGTTATTGCTGATATTTTTATTGCTTTATTTCGCATTTAATTCAATTAAGCATGGGCTGCTTATTTATTCAGCCATTCCTTTATCTGCTATTGGAGGAATCTTTTTCTTGGCATTAAGAGATATGCCATTTAGTATTAGTGCAGGAGTAGGTTTCATTGCCTTATTTGGCGTTGCAGTATTAAATGGCATTGTTTTGATTGCCGAATTTAATCGACTTAAAAATGATGGGATGGACAATTTGAGAACTATCGTACTTACGGGAACAAGTCTGAGATTACGTCCTGTTTTAATGACCGCATTTGTGGCTTCACTAGGATTTCTTCCTATGGCACTAAGTAATGGGGCAGGTGCAGAAGTGCAAAGACCTTTAGCAACAGTGGTGATTGGGGGCTTAATGATTGCAACATTGCTCACATTATTTGTTTTGCCCGTATTATACATGATGTTCGAAAAAGGATTTAATGCTAGTTTACCTATCAATAAAGGGGGCGCCATTTTGTTTGGTTTTTTATTCATGGGTTCTGTTGCTATTGCACAAATCAATAATGCCCATCCTATTTCTGTTAAAGCTGCTGTAGACTCTGCTTTAAAAAATAATTTGTTGGTAAAGAATGAACAATTAAAAGCCCAGTATCAACAAATACTAATTGGTACGGCTGCTAATTTGCCTAAGACTGCTTTTATAGGCGAAGTAGGACAAATCAACAGTATTTATACTGATACTAGAATAGGACTTATACAATCCATTGCTTTTCCAACGGTGTATAAAAGGGAGCGCGATTTACTGCAAGCTGAATATAAAAACAGTGTATTAAATATTGCTATTCAAGAAGCTATATTAAAAAAGCAAGTACAACAGGTTTATTATGCAATGGTTTATTTGCAAAAGAAAAAAGAACTGTTGCTTTTTTCTGATAGTTTGTATGCTGCGTTTTATCAAAAGGCAGCTTTGCGCTTGAAAACCGGGGAGTCAAATATTTTAGAAAAAACCAGTGCAGAAACCTTACTTGGGCAAATTCAAATGCAATTACAGCAATTAGAGCAAGACGCTTTAATGATGCAGTTGCAATTTCAACTTTTATTAAATACCCAACTGGCCTATCAACCCGAAAAAGGGAAAGGTCCATTATCCCCCACCTCTTTGTTAGATACTGCCGCACTGCGTAATCATCCCATTTTACAAAGTATCCTACAGCAGCAATCGTTGGCTTTGGCTAATACTGAGTTAGAAAAAAGTAAACTTTTACCCGACTTGTCTTTAGGCTATTTAAATGGAAGTATTAGGGGAATAGGAGCAGACAATGTTTTTTACAGTGGTAAAAGATTCAGTACGGTTCAGTTTGGAATGGGGATACCATTATTTACTAAAGCACAAAAGGCAAGAATTAACAGTGCATCATTAAATGAAAAATTAGCAGAGGCAAAATACCAACAAGCAAAGCAACAGCTAACCACTGAATATCAAACTACCATAGCACAGTTTTCAAAATATTTGACGACCGTTCAGTATTTAGAAAAAACTGGGTTAAAAAATGCTCAATTAATTACAGAAACTGCTAACAAGCAATTGTCAGCTGGTTCCATTAACTATTTAGAATGGGTACAATTAATTAATCAGGCAACCACTGTCAGAAATGATTACACCGAAGCAGTAAGAAACTTAAACGAGACAATCATACAATTAACCTACTACATACAACAATAAAAATCATGAAAACTTTTTTATATATTTTAATAAGTGGATTCTTTTTCATGGCTTGTTCCAATAAGGATCAAAAAGAAGAGACAGCTGCGGCAACTGCTTCTTCGGATACATTGATATTATCCAATGAACAATTAAAAAATGCTTCATTAGTCATTGGTCAAATGCAAGAACTAGAAATTGCTTCGTTAATGAAAGTGAATGGAAAGATAGATGTGCCACCTCAGAATATGGTCTCTATTAGTGTTCCCTTAGGCGGGTATTTAAAAACAAGTAAATTATTGCCTGGAATGCATGTGAATAAAGGCGAAGTGTTGGCAGTAATGGAAGATCAGCAGTACATTCAGTTGCAACAAGACTACTTAACTTCTAAAGTAAAACTATCCATGTTTGAAAAAGAATTTCTGCGTCAACGCGAGTTAAATGCAAGTCAGGCAAGTAGTGATAAAATGTTGCAGCAAGCAGAATCTGAGTATAAAACCAATAAAATATTGGTTTCGGCGCTCGCGCAAAAATTACAATTAGTTGGAATTAATCCAGCAGCACTAAATGAAAATAATATCAGTAAAAGCGTAAACATTCATTCTCCGATAGATGGTTATGTTACCAAAGTGAATGTAAATGTTGGGAAATATATTTCCCCTACAGAAATCATGTTCGAGTTGGTTAATCCAACTGATATTCATTTGGCATTGAAGATTTTTGAAAAAGACATAGAGAAGCTTTTTATAGGGCAGGAATTGGTTGCCTATACCAATAACAATCCCCAAAAAAAATACGATTGTGAAGTTCTTCTGATAGGGAAAGATATCAACCAAGAGGGCTTTACCGATGTTCATTGTCATTTTGAGGTCTATGATAAGTTGTTGATTCCTGGCACATATATGAATGCAGAAATTAAAGTTCGAAACAGAAAGGCCAATGTGCTACCATCAGATGGGGTAGTGCGTTTTGAGGGGAAGCAGTATATTTTTAAAGTAATTGATAAACAACAATTTATCATGACAGAAGTAACAGTGGGAGATACCGAGAATGGAATGACCGAAATTTTGTTGCCAGAAAAAGCTATTCAAGAAAAAGCAAATTACGTTACCAAAGGGGCTTATACCTTATTAATGATGCTAAAGAATGAAGCAGAGTAATTAACTTGCAGCCAATTAGCAAGATTATATGTTTAAAATTAGTACTGTTATCAGAGGTTTTCTTATTGTATTCTTGATTGTCTTTTCAGTTGCTGTACAGGCACAAAATTTGGATCAGCTGGTAAAGCGTGGTCTCCAAAGAATGACAGCTAAAAATTATAAAGGAGCCATTGAAGACTTTACCCAGGCCTTAGAATTGACACCAGATGACGTAAACCTGTTCCTTAATAGGTCTATTGCTAAACGCGAATTAAAGAATTATGCAGGATCTATTGAAGACCTCGGGTTTGCCTTAGAAATTAATGAAGCAGATCCAAACTTGTATTTTAATAGAGGATTTGTTAAAAGCTTATCTGGTGATACCGAAGGGGCGGTTCAAGATTATAGTAGAGCAATAGAAATTGGCCCTGCAACAGCCAATATGCTTTTTAACAGAGGGATCGAAAAAGAGAAGCTAAAAGATTTACAGGGTGCTTTAGAGGATTATAATAGGGCTTTAGCTCTAAAACCTAATTATGGGGACGTTTATTTTAATAGAGGGGTTGTAAAAAGTGCATTAAAAGATGCAGATGGTGCATTAAAAGACTATAGTAAATCAATTGTATACAACCCTAAAAATGAAAGTGCATGGTTCAATAGAGCAATTGAAAAAACCAATATTCAAGATTATAACGGGGCAATCAATGACTATAATAATGCACTCAAATTAGTACCTGATTTTGTTGAAGCTTGGTTTAACAGAGGGTTTGTAAAAGCGAAAATGAATAACCATAAGGGAGCCATTTTGGATTTTGATCAAGCCATAAACTTAGATCCTGCGGCAGATATTTATTTCAATCGGGCCATTTCTAAAGCAGCATTGAATAATCATACTGCTGCAATAGAAGATTATAATAGTGTCATTGCATTGGACTCAACTGTAGAAAATGTTTTCTTTAATCGCGCACTGAGTAAAATAAAATTGAATGATTTTAAAGGCGCGATTCCAGATTTAGATTTAGCATTAGAATACAATCAATCTAATGCGGATATCTACTTTAATAAAGGAGTTGCTTTACGAAGTTTATCTAAGTTGAAAGAAGCAAAAGAAGAATTTGATAAAGCGTTGGTGCTTACCCCAAAGAATGCAGACTTGTATGTGAATAGGGGGCTTATTTACCTTGAATTAGCCGATACTGCAGCTGCTATTGAAGATTTTTCAAGTGCAATTGAATACAATAAAAAAAATGTGTCAGCTTATTTTAACCGAGGAATTCAATATGAAAAGTCAGGCGACTTTGACGCAGCTTTGGCAGATTACAATAGCGCAATTAAATTAGATCCAAATAGTGGGGATATTTATTTTAATAGAGGAGTCGTTAGGGCTGCTATAGGAGATAAAAAAGGCGCATTAGCGGATTACAACTCATGCATTCGATTGAAACCAAGTAATGCAGGGGCTTGGTATAATAGGGGCTTGGCTAAATATGCAGCAAAAGATTACTTAGGAGCATTGGCAGATTACAATAAAGTAATCCAGTTAGATCCAGCAATGCCTAATATTTATTTTAACAGAGGGATTGTAAAAGGCCAGTTAAAGCAGTTTCTAGCTGCAATAGCAGACTATGACAAAGCCATACAACTTGATGCTAAGAACGGCGATATTTATTTAAACAGAGGGATTTTAAAAGTTATATTAAAACAGCCTACAGGCGGTTGTGCAGACTTACAAAAAGCAGCAGCAATGGGGGTTTTTGCTGCTACCATCGAAATCGAAAAGTCTTGTAAGTTGTAACCGTTAGACCGAATTAATTTACCGTTAACATATAAAATACCAATAATCTATTCCAAGTATGTAATATTGGCATAATATTTTATACTCATAAGTAAATTAATTAAATACCATTTTATGAAAAAGGTTTTGCTGTCGGTTTTTGTTTTAGTAGCTTCTGTAATCAGCCTTTCGGCTCAAACTGCAGAGGAAGTAATTAACAAGTATGTAACTGCTATTGGCGGTGCAGACAAGTGGAGTAAAATTCAGTCTTTAAAAGTAGAAGGTCAAATTGAAGTGCAGGGTATTGCCATTCCATTTACCATGCAAGCCGTTCATATGAAGGGTATGCGTGTGGATGCAGAATTTCAGGGCAGCAAAATCATTGACATTACTACTCCTACCAAAGGTTGGTCTCAAAATCCTTTAATGGGTAAAACTAGTTTAGAAGCCATTACAGAAGATGAATTGAAGACTAAATTGGATGAGTTAGACGTTCAAGATGAGTTTGTGAACTATAAGGAAAAAGGTTCTACTGTGGAGTATTTAGGTAAGGAAGAAGAAGAAGGAACAGCTTATCATAAATTGAAATTAGTGACCAAGAACGGAAACGAAAAAGTTTATTTCTTTGACCTTACTACAGGTTTAATTTATAAGGAAGAATCAACTGTGAAGCAACAAGGACAAGAAATGAAACAAGCAGTTAAATACCTAGACTATCAAACATTAGAGAATGGTATTAAAATGGCTTTCAAATCTGATATGGGCATGATGATGATGGTTACTAAAAAAGTGACAATCAATCCTACTATCGACGCAGCAATTTTTTCAGGTAACTAAACCAAACTAAATGAGAGTACTTCTTGTTGCCCTGATTTCAGGCATGGGCATTTTATTGCATGCACAAAATATTCCCTCTTTTAATACTGCGCAGTTTCAAGTAATGGGAGCAAGGGCTTTGGGCCCTTCTACCATGAGTGGAAGAATTACTGCAATTGAAGGTGCTTATGCAGATGCACAACTTAATCTATACGTGGGTACGGCAGGAGGTGGTATTTGGAAAAGTCAAAATGGAGGTCAATCTTTCACGCCAATTTTTGATAAATACAATCAATCTATTGGTGCATTGGCTTTAGAGCCGGGTAGTGCAAGAGTGGTATATGCTGGAACTGGTGAAAGCAATATGCGAAATTCAGTTTCTATTGGTGCGGGTTTGTATAAAACAACCGACGGTGGATCTAATTGGCAAAAGATTGGCTTAGATAGTACCGAGCATATCAGTAAAATCGCAATCGATCCTGCTGATAAAAAAGTAGTGTATGTAGCAGCTCCTGGTCCATTGTTTAAGTCCTCTACGCATCGTGGTTTATATAAGTCTACTGATGCAGGAAAAACCTGGGAAAAGATTTTATTTATCAATGCAAATACTGGATGTGCTGATGTTGCCGTTCATCCAACCAATCCCAATATTGTTTTCGCATCAACTTGGGAATTTAGGCGTAAACCTTTTTCTTTTGTTTCTGGTGGATCAGGCTCTGCATTTTATAAATCTGTAGATGGTGGAAAGACTTGGAATAAACTAACAAAAGGTTTACCAGAAGGTAATTTGGGTAGAATTGTGGTGACTATTAATCCATCTAAACCTTCACAAGTTTTGGCATTGGTTGAAGCCAAAGAATCTGCTTTATATCAATCCAATGACGAGGGCGAAACTTGGACAAAACTCACTTCCGCAACAGGCTTAACTGCTAGACCTTTTTATTTTAGCACTTTGGTTATTGATCCGAAAGATCCTAAGCGTGTTTACAGACCTGCTTATGATTTTAATTATTCCAATGATGGCGGCGCAACATTTGCAAATACGGTAATTGGTGGTGTTGCTCCACACGCAGATCATCATGCTTTATGGATCAATCCATCTAATACCGATATGTTGTTTTTGGGTACCGATGGGGGTGTTTACTTAAGTTATAACAAGGGCGTTACTTGGCAGTTCTTAAACAACTTGCCTGTTCCCCAATTTTACCATGTAAGTATCGATAATCAATCGCCTTATAATATTTATGGGGGATTACAAGACAACAACAATTGGATGGCCCCTAATACTGCACCAGGCGGGGTTGCAGCTACCGACTGGAAAGCGCTTGGGGGTGGAGATGGTTTTTGGGTGCAGCCAGATGCAATTGATGAGAAAATAGTTTACGCAGAATCGCAGGGTGGGGAAATGTATCGAATCAATTTAAGAACTGGTTTATCTGCTGGCATAAAGCCAAAGAAACAAGCAGGTGAAGAGGATCATCGTTGGAATTGGAATACACCTATTGTTACTGCTAAATCTAGCACGAAGTCTGCTACTGGTAATTCGCAAAGCAATTTGTATGTAGGTGCGCAGTATTTATTTAGGTCGAGAGACAATGGAAGAAATTGGGAAAGAATTTCTCCGGATTTAACTACCAATAATAAAGCCATTCAAAATAAAGCTGAAACCAGCGAAAGTGTAACTGGTGATAATACCAGTGCAGAAAATCATTGTACCATTTTTACCATTGTGCAGCACCCAAAAAATGAAAATATTATTTGGGTAGGAACAGATGATGGTAATTTAATGTTTACCAATAATGGGGGGAAAACTTGGACGAATAAAGCGAACGCATTTGTAAAAGCGGGCGTGCCTGCAAATGCTTGGATTAGTAGTATAGAACTGTCTGTACATGATGCCAATAGAATTTTTGTAACACTAGATCATCATATGTATGGAGATAACAATACTTATGCGTTAGTGAGTAATGATGGCGGTAATAGTTTTACAAAATTTGAATCAGAGGAGTTTACTGGGTTTGCCCACATCATTAGAGAAGATCCGAAAGCACCAGAATTACTTTTTCTTGGGACAGAATCTGGATTTTTTATCTCATTAAATGCAGGTAAAACTTGGATGAGAAGTAAGTACCAAAACTTACCTTGGTACAGCTTAGTTAGGGATATTAAAATTCATCCTATTACGAATGATTTAATCATTGCAACCCATGGTAGAGGTGTTTATATTATTGATGATATTCAGCCTTTAAGAGAAATGGTTAAATCTGATTTGAATAAATCTTTGTTGTTTTATCCCATCCAATCATTTAAGTATGAATATGGTGCACAATATCCTCAAGCAGCATCCAATTTAGTGGGCTATGTAGGAGCTAGTAAATCATTGGCACCAACATTCTATTATTACTTAAAAGAACGCAGCAATGATGTGGTTAAAATTGCCATTTATAATGCTGCAAACCAAAAAATTAAAGACTTGAATGGTACTGGATTAAAAGGATTGAACAAAGTTTATTGGACCCTTACTTCTAATCCTCCAAGAGTTGCAAAAGGAGGATTTGTGGCACAATCATCAATACAATATGCGGGATTTTATGGCCCTAAAGTTCCTGCAGGAAAATATCGCATTGTTGTAAAAGCAGGAAAGGATAGTAGTGAGCAAATGTTAGCCGTATTGCCTAATCCAGCTGCTGGATTGAGTGAAATGGCTTTGCAAAAATTACATCAACAAAGTATGCGCGTTTTCTTGTTACAAGAACAATTAGCTGATATGGTAGACACCATTGATGTTAAACTAGCAGCTTGGAATAAAATGCCTAGTTCAGATGAAATTGGTCAAAAGATAAAAGCATTGGACTCATTTAAAAGAGAGCTAATAGAATTGAATCGAAAATCCATCTTTTTTGATGAAACCAAATTCAGGAAAAGAATCAGTGATTTTTACCTTGATTTGGTAACAGCTCTAGAGCCATTGTCTGAGGGTCAAGAGAAAGGAATTAATGTTTTAGAGACAGAAATGAAGGGTTTTAAAACCAGATTGAAGCAATTACTTTAAGTCTTAATAACTCGTAAAGCCGCAAATAATTCAGTGTTATTTGCGGCTTTTTTGTGCATAATATGCGAGAATGTGCGCTTTTGTTATTTCTTTTAATTTTTTATCTTTTTTTAAGCTGCATTTTGACACTATAACAAACATATTTGCGTTTTAAATAACCGTCTACTCATTAAAAACTTTGTTAATTGATGCAACGTTTTATATTGAGCGATGGTCATAAAAAAGGTACAAATCACTCATTTATCGGTGTCGAATATTTTTTTCTTAATTTCTTAATAAAAATTAACAAAAATTTTATTTAATGCCAAAAATGTGTATTTTGTACACGCTTAATAACCAGTAAACTGCCATTTATGAATCTAAGACTGCTTGCCAGGCCCATTTTGATGGGAGCCTTCGCTTGTCTGTTTGCCATCTTCTCGCATGCGCAAACGAAAACAGTTACCGGAAAGGTAACTGACTCAAAAGACGGATCACCACTTGCGGGTGCATCTGTAGTAGCTAAAGGAACTTCAACAGGTACCCAAACGGGTGCAGATGGTTCCTACAAATTAACCGTTCCTTCTTCAACAAAAACTTTAGTGATTTCATTCGCTGGTTTTGGTAATGTAGAAGTGAATGTTTCTGCATCAAACACTGCCGATGCTAAATTAACATCAACCGCTGATGCGTTAAGTGATGTTGTGGTAATTGGTTATGGTGCTAGAAAATCAAAAGACGTAACAGGATCTGTTGCGCGTGTTACGGAGAAAGACTTTAACAAAGGTCAAATTGCTTCTCCAGATCAGTTGTTGCAAGGCCGTACACCAGGTGTGTTGGTTACTCCATCTACCGGTGAACCAGGTGCTGCTGCAACAATCAATATCAGAGGTACAGGATCTATCAGTGGTGCACAAGAGCCATTATATGTAATTGACGGAGTTCCGTTGATTCAAGGTGGTACATTGAATTCTTCTGGTGGTGTTGTAGGTGGATCTACTCCAAAAAATCCATTGATTTTCTTAAACCCGAATGATATTGAAAGTATCACTGTATTAAAAGATGCATCTGCTGCTGCGATCTACGGATCTAGAGGTGCAAACGGTGTTATCTTAATCACTACCAAACAAGGTAGAGGTGGAAAAGCTGGCGTATTTAATTTTGGAGCAACTACTAGCTTAGCAAATACACAGCGTCGTTATGACTTAATGAATGCACAAGACTTTTTGTTGGCTGCTAAAAAAGCAAACATTGATGGTGGTTCAGATCCAGTTGCTGCAGGTGAAGCGGTTAGAGGAATTGACAATGGTGCAAACACCGATTGGCAAGACCAAATTTTCCGTCAAGCTATTTCTCAGAATTACAATTTAAGCTGGGCTTATAGTAATAAAGGTACTACTGCTCGTTTAAGTGCTTCTTACGATGATCAACAAGGTATTGTAAGAAACAGCGGATTAAAGCGTATAACTGCTCGTGCTAACTTAGGACAAAAATTATTCAATGATAAACTGAAGTTAGAAGCAAATATTACCTATTCTAACACAAAGAACCAATATGCTCCATTGTCTAACAATGCGGGTTACCAAGGTTCTTTATTGGGTGCTGCTTTACAATTCAATCCAACTAATCCTATTTATAATAGGGATGGATCATTCTTCCAACCAGGTGATCAGCGTAACCCAGTTCAAATGCTAGCTTATATGGATGATCGTGATTTTGTGAACAGATTCTTAACTAACTTATCTGCCACTTATCAAATCACTCCAAGCTTATCTTATAGAGCTGTGCTTGGTTTAGATAATTCTACCTCTGAGCGTACTGCTTTTTTTGATCCTCGTTTGGGTACAAATGCCTACGGTGGAACTATCAACGTATTTGGTAGAGATTACCAAAATCCAATTCAAGGAAATGGTCGTGGAACTAGACAAAATCTAGAAACCAAGTCTACTTTGATTGAACATTATTTTACTTATGATAAGACATTTAACAATGTACATGCAATCAATGCAGTGGCAGGTTATTCTTATCAGAGTTTCCAAAATAACTATAGTGCGAGATTTGGATGGGGATTAAACACACCAGTTGTTGCTCCAACCGATGTTTTCGTAAAAGACTTTAGTAAGTTTAGAAATTTTGCAAACTTTCTTCCTGGTTTTGACAGAAACGAATTACAGTCTGTATTTGCTCGTGTAAACTATACTTACAACGATAAGTATTTCTTCACCGCTACTGTAAGATCTGACGGATCTTCTAAGTTTGGTTCTAACAATCGTTACGGAACTTTCCCTGCATTTGCTTTCAAATGGAGAGTATTAGAAGAGTCTTGGGCTAAGAATACATTAGGTAAGTTATTTAGTGACTTCAATATCAGAGCCAACTATGGTATTTTGGGTAGCCAAGATAACCTAGGTTCTTATGCTGCATTAAATCTACAACAAACATTTGACGTAGGTAATGGTCCAGTTACTCGTTTCATTCAGCAAGGTAATCCTAATCTAAGATGGGAAGAAGTGGCTACAACTGGTGTAGGAGTAGACTTCACTACTAAGAATGGTCGTTTATCTGCAACGGTAGATTACTATAAGAACGAACGTACCAATATGTTGTTCTTTGCTCCAACTCCTGGTGGATTTGCACCTCAATCTAACTGGTGGATTAACTTACCTGGTAATGTAACCAACAAAGGCTGGGAATTTAGTGTTAACTACAAAGTAGTGAAAGGAAACAAATTCAATTGGGATATTAATGCGAACTTAACTACTGTTAGCAATAATGTAACTGGATTACCATCAGCTATTAATACTGGTCAAGTAGATGGACAAGGTTTAACAGGTGCTTTTGCACAAACCTTAACCAATGGTTCTCCAATCTTTACTTGGTCAATGCCTGTTTTCCAAGGATTTGATGGTAACGGTAACGCACGTTATGCAGCAGGTGCTGCTAACCAATTGGTTGGTACTGCATTGCCTAAAATGTTTGCTGGTTTAACCAACAACTTTTCTTATGGCAGATGGAATTTAAGTGTATTCTTAAATGCGGTAACCGGACATTATGTTTACAACAATACTGCGAATGCGTTGTTCTTAAAAGGAAGCTTACGTAACGCACATAATGTAACCAATGCTGTAGGTAACGGTCCTGAGAATCCATTTAACCCAGGTTCTGTTTCAACAAGGTTCTTAGAAAAGGGAGACTTTATTCGTTTAGCGAATTTGAACTTAAGTTATGCATTTGACATTAAGAGCGGAAAAGCAATTAAAACTTTAACTGCTTTTGCATCTGGCCAAAACTTAGCATTGTTCAGCAAATACTCTGGTATTGATCCAGAAGTAAACGTAGACAAGAATATTGGTGGAATTCCTTCTCGTGGATTTGATTACACTCAGTATCCAAGACCAATGGTTATTACTGTAGGTGTTAACGTAGGGTTTTAATATAGAAAAACAAAAACATTGATCAATATGAAAAATTTAATAAAAAGCTACATTTTACCTGCTGCGGCAGTAAGTGTACTTGCGATCACGTCTTGTTCCAAGCTTGATCCAAAGTTGGAGGCACCAAACTCCATCGCTCCAAACCAAGCGAGTGGTGCTCCTTCAGCCCCTTCAATTGCTGCGGTTTATGAGCAGTTAAACCAATTAACCGGTGGCCAGGGTAACTGGTTTGGATTGCAAGAGCATTCCACCGATGAAATCATGGGACCAACACGTGGTACCGACTGGGACGATTTTGGTACATGGCGTCGTTTACACCTTCATACTTGGGGTCCTGACCATAACCAAATCAACGATACTTGGAATGGTTTAAATGGTGCATTGTTTCAAACCACTTTGATTGCTGAAACCAAAACTGGTTTAGAAAAAGCAGAAGGACAGTTCTTAAGAGCTTATTTCCGTTTCTTGGTATGCGATATTTATGGTCAAGTACAATCAAGACCTGCTACTGCAGCTGCAAATGCAATTCCTGATGTTTTAACCAGATCTGCTGCTATTGATGCAATCATTGCAGAATTAGAAGCTGCAGTTCCTGCATTACCTGCTTACAATGGAGGTAATCGCGGACAGGCAACTAAAGAAGCTGCATGGGCTTTATTAGCGAAAGCTTACTTAAACAAAGCTGTTTATAAGCAAGATCCTACTAAGCCAGCTGGTCCTTATACTTTTGCTGCTGCAGATATGAATAAGGTAATTGAGTATTGCAACTTAATTGCGGCTAATACCAACTTGTCTATTGATTCTTACTACTGGGATAACTTTAAGTGGGACAATGGTACAGCATCTTCAGAGAACATTTTTGTTCGTAAACCAGGTGGTGATGCAAGAGCTGGAAATGGTGCAAACCTAGTATGGCAAACTTGCCAAAGCTGGCACTATAACCAACGTCCATCAAGCTGGAATGGTTTCGTTACATTGGCTCAATTCTACGATAGCTTCGAAGGTAACGACGTTCGTAGGAGCGATACCTTGGCTGGATACACTAATAGAGTGGGGCCAACTGCTGGTCTATTGGTAGGTCAAGCTCGTGGTCCGGTAAAACCAGGTAACCCTAAAGAGCCAGGAGAAGTTGGTGATCCAATTGGCAACTTGTTTGATAGAAGTGGTAACCCATTGGTTTTTACTCGTAACGCATCTATCTTCTTTAATGGTGAAGCAAGTGGTATTCGTGTAAATAAATTTCCTCTCAATCCAAACGAAATCAATGGTGGTGGATGGGGAAGTGCTAACGAGTTTCCTTTCTTCCGTTTCTCTGATGTTCGCTTAATGAAAGCGGAAGCTTTATTAAGAGGTGGTACAACAGGTGCTAACGGCGAAACAGCTTTATCAATTGTGAACGATTTGCGTTCTAAGCGTAGAACAACTGCTCTAGCAGCTGTAACTCTTCCTGCATTGTTAGCTGAAAGAGGTCGTGAATTGTATTTGGAAGGTCACAGAAGAACTGACATGATTCGTTTTGGTGTATTCAACGCTCCTGTTGAAGAAAGACCAAATGCATCTGATGCATACAAAGTGGTTTATCCAATTCCAACCATTTCATTGTCTTCTAACCCTAACTTGAAGCAAAACTTCGGATACTAAAATCTTCGGTTTTTTGATACTAATCCCTCCAAGTCTGAAAAGATTCGGAGGGATTTTTTTTGGCCAAATTTAAATGTTCTTAAAGGGTAGGGTAAGAGTTTGATTCTGTATTTTAGCGTATGCGTATGAAAAAAATAGCTGTATTGTTTGTGGCGTTGGTATTGTTGGGTGCTTGTAAATACAAGCAAAAAGAAACCTTATTTGAAGAAGTGAAAACCAATATTCAGTTTACGAATACGTTAACTGAGTCAGATGCATTTAATGTATTTAAGTACCGTAATTTTTATAATGGAGGAGGTGTTGCAACCGGTGATTTAAATAATGATGGATTGCCTGAAGTTTTTTTTACTGCCAATCAAAGTGCCAACAAATTATATTTAAATAAAGGCAATTTCGAATTTGAAGACATTACGCAAAAAGCGGGAATTACCTATGATGGAGAGTGGAGTACAGGAGTAGTTTTTGTAGACATCAATGCAGATGGCTGGTTAGATATTTATGTTTGCAATGCTGGTAATATGTTGCAAAAAGCGAAGCGAAAAAATAAACTCTACCTCAATAATAAAAACAACACATTCACAGAATCTGCGGCGAGTTATGGTCTAGACAATGATGGTTATTCAACGCAGGCTAGCTTTTTTGATTATGATTTAGATGGAGACCTAGATTGTTTTTTGGTTAATAATAGCCCTATTCCTGTGAATACCCTTAATTACGCCAATATGCGTAGTATTCCAGACGCACAAGCACCTTTTGCTGAGTTCTTAAAAGGTGGGGGAGACCATTTGTATAAAAATGAAAATGGCAAATACATAGAAGTTACAAAGGAAGCAGGAATCTATGGTAGTATTATCAGCTTCGGTTTAGGGGTAACTGTGGGAGATGTTAATTTAGATGGATATCCAGATGTATATGTTTCTAATGATTTTTTCGAAAAAGATTATTTGTACATCAATCAAAAGAATGGAACATTTAAAGATGAACTTTCTAGTAGAACGCAACATATTAGTTTCTCCTCAATGGGAGCAGATTTGCAAGACATCAACAACGATGGTAAGCCAGATATTTTTACCACGGATATGTTGCCAGGTGACGATTATAGACTAAAGACTAATACCTCATTTGAAAGCTATGATGTTTTTATGCTTAAGAAAAACCAAGACTTTTTTAATCAGTTTACTCAAAATGCCTTGCAAGTAAATAATGGGGAAGGAAAGTTCTTAGAAACAGCTTTTTACAGTGGGGTAGCAGCTAGTGATTGGAGTTGGGGGGCTTTAATGTTTGATGCAGATAATGATGGGTTAGCTGATATTTTAGTTTGTAATGGAATTTACAGAGACGTTACCGATCAAGATTTCATTGATTTTTTTGCCAACGATGTAGTGAATCAAATGGTGTTAAATGGCAAGAAAGAACAAGTGAATACTGTAATAGATAAAATGCCTTCTGTACCTATTCCAAATAGTATGTTTAAGAATAGAGGGGATCTTAAATTCTCAAATGAAAGTACTAACTGGGGGTTAGATAAACCTAGTTTTTCCAATGGAGCTGCTTATGCAGATTTAGACAATGATGGCGATTTAGATTTAGTTATTAATAATGTTAATCAGCCTGCTACGATTTATAAGAATAAAAGTCGCGAACAAAATAAAGAACAATTTATTGCGGTTTCTTTAACCTATAGCAATCCTAATCCTTTTGCAATTGGTAGTACCATTAAAGTATTCCAAGGCAACCAAATCATAACCAGAGAATTAATACCGAGTAAGGGTTTTCAAAGTTCTGTAGAATATAAACAAACGATTGGCTTAGGTAAAAATCTCCCAGATTCTATGCAAATTATTTGGCCGAATAGGTCTACCACTACCCTTTTAAAGCCAGGTGTTAATCAATTGCATAAAATCGTTTATGATGCAAAAACAGCTAAGCCTTTCCGACTTAGTGATGCAAAGCCCGCAGTTCCTTTATTACAGCAAACTACAGTAGAATTAGTAAAACATACCGAAGACGATCAAGTAGATTTTTATATCGAAAGGAATATTCCATTCATGTTGAGTAAGTTGGGTCCTAAAGCTGCGGCTGCTGATTTAAACGGGGATGGATTAGAAGACTTATTTATTGGAGGTGCCAATGGACAAGCCAGCCAATTATACTTTCAAACAAAAACAGGGTTCAAGCTTCAAATAGTAGATGATTTTAATAAATATAAATTCAATGATGTAACTGCTGCTTTTTTCTTTGATGCAGATGAAGATGGAGATCAAGATTTATTTGTAGGAGGCGGCGGAAACACTGCGCCTGCTAATTCAGACTTATATCAGAATCAACTTTATATCAATAATAGCAAGGGTGGATTTTCCTTAAAACCTGGTGCGTTTCTAATCAGTCATACCAATTGTGGTATAGCAATTCCATTGGATTATGATTCGGATGGAAAGATGGATATTTTTATTGGAAGTAGAAGTGAGCCACAACAATATGGAATTGCACCGAAGAGTTTTTTATACCACAACGAGGGGAATGGTATTTTTAAAGAAGTAAGCGCGACTGTTGCACCCTTCTTAAGTAATTTGGGTATGATTACTGGAGCGGTTTATGCAAATGTTTTTGGAAATGATCAGCCAGAGTTGGTAGTGACAGGAGAGTGGATGTATCCTCATGTTTACCATTTTAATGGGAAAAAATTTATTGAAGAAAAAACTGGATTAGAAAACCAACTAGGATGGTGGCAAACGCTTGTTGCTGCTGATATAGATAAAGATGGAGACCAGGATTTAGTCTTTGGAAATTTAGGAGAGAATTTTTATTTGCGCGCAAGTAAAGATGCTCCAGTAAAAGTCTTTTTAAAAGATTTTGACAAAAACGGTACCATCGAAAAAATATTTAGTCATACGCTGAATGGAAAAGATATGCCTGTGTTTTTAAAGAAGGATATAACCGAACAATTACCTGCCCTTAAAAAAGAAAATTTAAAGCACCAAGATTTTGCACCCAAAACAATGCAAGAATTATTTCCAAATACACTATCGGATGCAAGGGTTCTTTCAGTTAACACAGGTGCTTCAATCATAGCAGTCAATAATTCAAACAAAGGGTTCACCATACAGGCACTTCCTTATCAATTACAGTTATCCAGTATTCAGTCGATGGTGGTAGAAGACATGAATGGGGATGGTCATGTAGATATTTTAGCAGCGGGTAACTTTTTTGATTTATTACCACAGTTTTGTAGCATTGATGCTTCTTATGGAAACCTCTTGTTAGGGAATGGGAAGGGTGGTTTTTCTGTTGCAAGTCCGCAACAATCTGGTGTAAGTATTAATGGACAAATCAAACAGATTTTGCCATTGCGTTTCAATAATCAGTTGGGTTATTTATTCATGCAGAATAACGAGTATCCAGTATATTTTCGAAAAACCGGTGCAGTAAAAAAATAGGGACTATGAAGTATTTGAATCGTTACATTTTATTACTGGTTGTACTCGTTTCATGTAAAAGTAAACAGGAAAACAGTTTGTTTACTCCGATTGAATCGGCTAAAACAGGCTTAAACTTCACTAATACATTAATCCCCACAACAGACTTTAATTTATTCTCTTACATGTACTATTATAATGGTGCAGGGGTAGGAGCGGGAGACTTCAACAAGGATGGAAAAGTGGATTTATTTTTCGCAGCTAATCAACAATCTAATCGCCTTTTTTTGAATAAAGGCGAAATGCAATTTGAAGATATAACCAAACTTTCGGGAATTCCAGCAGATAGCGCATGGAGTACGGGGGTCTCAATTGTTGACATCAACAATGATGGCTTACTAGATATCTATATTTGTCGTGTAGGCAATTACAAAGTGTTAAAGGGAAAAAATCAATTATTGGTATGCACCAAAATTGACGAAAATGGGATACCCCATTACGAAGATCAGGCTACTCAATACGGATTAGATTTTTCTGGCTTTAGCACACAAGCTGCATTTTTAGATTATGATGGCGATGGAGATCTTGATCTGTTTTTATTAAATCACTCTGTGAATCATGATGGAAATTATGCTCCAAGAAAAAATTTCGAAAATACATTTGACTCACTGGCAGGACAAAAATTTTATCGCAACGATACCAAGTTGAGTACTGCTGGAACTGTTACAGGACGTTTTACAGATATCACCCGAACGGTTGGAATCAATGGGTCTAAAATCGGGTATGGATTGGGTGTTGCAGTGGCTGATATCAACTTAGATGGATGGCCAGATATCTATGTAGGGAACGATTTTCATGAGAATGATTATTTGTATATCAATAACCAGAAAGGACAGTTTGAAGAGAAGGGAAGAACACAACTCATGCATACCAGTCAATTTACCATGGGGGTAGATATAGCAGATGCAAATAATGATGGACTCCCAGAAATTGTTTCGATGGACATGCTGCCCTATGAATCTTATATGCTCAGAAGGTCCTTGTCTGAAGACGATTACAATATTTTCCAGAACAAATTGGCATTTGGATATACGTATCAATATGCAAGAAATAATTTGCAATATAATCGAGGCAATAATCGCTTTAGTGAAGTAGGGCAATACGCAGGTATTCATGCGACCGATTGGAGTTGGGCATCGTTGTGGATGGATTTTAATAACGATGGTAATAAAGACTTATTTGTTTCGAACGGAATACCCAAAAGAATGAACGATATTGATTATATCAATTTTGTTTCTGGAGAAGCCTTACAGGAAAAACTAAAAAACAATAGTTTAGAAAGCAAAGACTTGACTTTGATAAATCAGTTTCCAGAAATTAAAATACCGAATCAATTTTTCTTAAATAAAGGGGCATTCAGTTTTAATAATATCAGTAGTAATATTCAAAATAATCCAAATAGTTTTTCTAATGGTGCGGTATACGCCGACTTAGATAACGATGGTGATTTAGATATTGTTGTCAATAATATCAACGACCCCGTACTGGTTTACCAGAATAATACCAATACGGATAGTGCAGCAAAAAATTATGCAAGTATCATTTTAGAAGGATCACCACAAAATCGTTTTGCGGTTGGAGCAAAGCTGTTGGTTTACGCTAAAGACCAAGTTTACACACAGGAACAATTTCCAGTTCATGGTTTTTTATCGAGTATGCAAATTCCTTTAATCGTTGGGTTGGATCAAATCAAACCAGATTCGGCAATACTTATTTGGCCTGATCAAAGTTTTGAAAGAATTCAGTTGAATGCGGGGCACACACAAAAAATTGTTTACCAAAGCGGGCTACCAAAATATCGTTTTGAAAAAAACACATCTCAACAACAAAACCTTGCACCTACTTATTTTGAAGATATTACCCTTTCAACACAGCTGAATTATTTGCATAAAGAAAATCCTTTTAATGAATTTGATCGCGAACCGCTGATACCATATATGGTTTCTGCAGAAGGCCCTGCCTTGGCTGTTGCAGATATTAACGGAGATGGACTGGAAGACGTTTTTGTAGGGGCTTCAAAAACCTTTCATAATGCGGTATATGTTCAAACAAAGAATGGAATATTCAAACCAATGCCACAGCCTGCATTATTGCAAGATTCTATGTGGGAAAATACAGATGCGATTTGGGTAGACGTCAATAAAGATGGAGCAAAAGATTTGGTAATTGCCAGTGGGGGAAATGAATATTACGGTGAAGACCCACATCTATTGCCTCTATTGTATCTAAATGATGGGAAAGGTAATTTGGCTAGAAAATTAGATGCATTCACCGCTATCTACACAACTCAAAGTAAGATTATAGCAGATGATATTAATGGGGATGGACATATCGATTTATTTATTGCAGGTAGGGTAGAGCCATGGAAAAACGGGATAGCTCCAAGAAGTTATTTATTGCAGAACGATGGAAAAGGAAAATTCAATGATGTCACTATTAGCTTTTCAAAAGAGCTGATGAATCCTGGTATGGTAACTGATGCCCATTTTGTAGATTTAAATCAAGATGGAAAAAAAGACCTCTTATTAAGCAGTGCTTGGGGAACAATTGATGCGTATTATAAGAAAGGTCAAACTTATTCTAAACAGACACTTTTAAATCAAAACGGTTGGTGGCAATCACTAACAATAACTGATGTTAATGGTGATGGAACTCAAGATATTATTGCCGGAAATTTTGGCTTAAATAGCCGATTAAAAGCAAGTGAAGCCGAGCCAGTTACTATGTATCTAAATGATTTTGATAATAATGGAAGGACTGAGCAAGTGATCACTTATTATTTAAATGGAAAAGAAATACCTTTTGCCAGTAAAATTCAATTAGAAAAATCTTTGCCTGTATTAAAAAAGAAATTTCTTTATGCAGCAGATTTTGCAAATGCCACATTGGATCAACTATTTGAAAAAGAGAAATTGAATAAAGCAATTCAATTAAAAGCAACACAATTTGCGAACAGCGTTTTAATCAGTAAGGGTAAGGGTAATTTTGAACCAATTGCAATGCCTGCAAATGCACAACTTAGCAATTATCGGGTAGCAATTCCTTTTAAAGATCCTACACAAAGCAGACCCATGCATTTATTGTTAGGCAATTTTGGATACAATAATATTGAAATAGGAAAACAAGATGCTGATTTTGGCACAGTGCTCCAATGGCCAACCAACGGTTCAGCAAAAGCTAATTTATTAGGATCATTATTGGTTGAAGGTGAAGTTAGAAATGCCACTCCAATAAGAATTGGAAACCAATCTTGTTGGATTTTAGCTAAAAACAATGGCCCCCTTCAAGTACTCAAAACTAAGTAAACCTAACTTGTCTTTAACATTGATGGTATTCAATTATTGAAATACAGGATAATTAATGGTAGTTCTCCATTTTGTGCTGTCCCGAACGGTTCTCCTATTGGTAATTAATCGCTCAAATGAAATGGCAGGACTGGTTTTGCGATGGTCTTGAACATAATTTTTTACTGCATCATTGCATTGACGAATTACATTTTTATCTCCAGTTACTTCGCAAACTACTATATTGCCAAGCATCATATTTTTTAGCATGAACTTACCATTGGAGGGAATATCTCTTTCAGTAGCAACCGCAACCATTGCGGTATAATTAATAGAGTCTTCCTTAAAAACATTTAGAATGGGATAGTTTACAATTTTCACTTCAACTCCATCAATAAATTCATTCACTTCGTCTATGAGCGCATAAATTTCATCAGTAGTTGGTTCGTGATCATAAGTTTGTTTTGCAGAAACATAAGAGGAATTAGGAACTTTTTGCATTTGGATAGGGAAACCGTAAACTTTCTCAACATCTGAAAAATAGTCTTGCATTTGGTAAAGTAATCTTTTGCAATCATTTTCAACGCCATTTAATGATAGGAACTGTTTAAAGCGTAGCAATGGATTGTAAGAAATCTTCATTACCGTTTTTAAAGTGAAACTACTCTTGGCATTGTAGTCGGCTATAAAAGAAAAATCAAGGTCTACTTCAATTCCTTTATTATTCATGGTTGCTTTAAATCCATTCATTAAAACCTTGTGAATCGTGATAGTTGATTCATAATAAGTATAAACACTGTCGTTCACTTTAGTGCCTGGAAACCATTTAGCCCAATCTTTTTGACTAGTTACCACTCTAGTGATGGCGTCAACCGGCATTTGAACAGAAATGGTTTCGGTTGTAGGTTTTTCAGTAGGAAGTAAATAGGAAATGGTCAAAAAAAGCAAAATCGGCACTATTATGTATAATCCTTTTTTCATATTCTTTTTGTTGTATTTGGTACGACTAAAAACAAAAATAAAATATTTTAAATGTAAAAAATTAAAACTATTTTTATTGTGTTGAAGAAGGGTTTCACCATATTATCCTTGTGTTTGCTACTCTTTAGCTGGGGCGGATACAACCTGCTGCTTAGTTATTTAGAAACCAAATCAGATCAGGATTTCCAGACCAGTCTATTTCAAGACGAATACGACGAAGCTAGTTTAATTCATTTAAAGATAGCTGCAAGTACTCCATATGGTCCAAACTCTGCCACATTTGAGAGTGCAACAGGCGATATTGACATCAATGGGGTTACTTATCATTTTGTGAAGCGTCGATTTTTTAAAGATTCATTAGAATTACTCTGCGTACCCAATATTGATAAGATTAGCATTCGTAATGCAAGAGATCAATTTTTAAGTCTAGCTGCTAATTTTAATAGCAGTAGTAATAATGATCAGTCATCCAATCAGCAACCTATACATAAGTTCTCATTGTCCGACTTTACAGGTGACCATTGCTTTACCTGGCAGTTTCGTGATGGAGACATTCCTAAAGCCTTTCAATTGAGCAACCCAATGTTTGCTTTAGCTGATTATACCTCATTTTTAGAGCGTCCGCCTCAAGCCTAATGCTGGCATATTAAGCATCCATTTATTTACTTTTTAATTAATTTTCTATGTTAAAGCGCTTGGCGGTGCTTGGCTTTCTTGTTATAGCCTTGATTTCATGCAATAATAATACTGAGTATAAAAACTTTTTGCACAATCCAATCTTATTTAGCAAAACCGTTCATGAGTTGAATACAGTGGTTATGGGAAATAATTTTCCACCCATGGTTGCATCTCGAAATTATGCGTATGCGGCGATAGCTGCTTATGAAGTAATGGCAGCAAGTAATGTTAGCCAATACCATTCTTTAGGCGGTCAATTGAACGGGCTGCCCGAACTAAAACTACCTGCTTCTTCACCTGATACCGATTGGAAATTAGCTGCATTATTGGCTTATGCTAAAGTAGGGGAGTCAGTAACCTTTCCAGAGGGAAGCATGCAAGTTTATACAGACAGTATTATGGAGTTGGCTAGAAAACAAGGTCTTCCGTCAAAGGTGGAAAAAGCTTCTAAATTGCTTGCGGATAGTGTAAGTGCAGCCATCATCAGGTGGAGCAAAAAAGACAATTATTTAGAAACCAGAGGGGCCGAAAAATACACTGTCACTAAAGAACCAGGAAGATGGGTTCCCACCCCACCAATGTACGCTTCTGCAGCAGAACCACATTGGATGGAAATAAGAACTATGGTAATTGATAGCGCTAGTATATATGAACCCGCGCCACCACCAGCTTTTAATATAAAAGATAAGAACAGTAAATATTATCAAGAAGTAATTGCCATCAAAAATGCGATTGATAGTTTAACACCTGAACAAAAACATATAGCTGAATTTTGGGACGACAATCCATTCAAAATGAATGTAACGGGGCATGTAATGTTTGGTAGTAAAAAGTTCTCACCTCCGGGACATTGGATGAGTGTAGTCGGAATTGCTGCAAAGCAAGCAAAAAGTGATTACGCTGAAACCATTTACGCAACCACTAAAACAGCTATCGCATTATTTGATGCATTTATACAATGCTGGTATGTTAAGTACAAGTACAATACAGTACGTCCGGAAACAGTGATTAATCAATACATTGATATCAACTGGAGACCCTATTTGCAAACACCTGCATTTCCAGAATATACTTGTGGACATTCAACCATTTCTTCTGCAGCAGCAGAAGCATTGACCAGTGTATATGGAGATAATTTCGCTTATACAGATTCAACTGAATTAGAATTTGGTATTGCCAATAGAAGTTTCAAATCATTCCGACACGCGGCTGAAGAAAACAATTGGGCCAGATTTTACGGTGGATTACATTTTCACAATTCTTGTATCATCAGTACTGATATAGGACAAAAAGTGGGTAAGCATATTGCGACCAAACTGAAGATGAAAAAGTAACTATCATTTATTTATTTCTTAACAGAAATCATTCATGAAAAAAATATTAAGGCAAACCCTAAAGGGGATTGCCATGTCTACTGCATTTGCAGTTATGACAATCTATTCGCACGCACAAACAGATATGGATGCGTTGATGATGGCTAAAAATAATTTCTGTACAGGTTTTATGTACGGGAACAGTTCTTGGAAAAATTATTGGGAAGGAACATTAAAACGCGACAATCCAAATTTAGGATCAGTAAGTTCTCAAATGATTGGCATTATGGGAAACTACGGGATAAAGGATAATCTGAATATTCTTTTTTCAGTACCCTATTTCAATAATAAAGCATCAGCGGGCACTTTAATTGGAAGACATGGTATACAGGATTTAACCCTCACAGTAAAATGGATGCCTATTGAAACAACCATTGGAAAAGCAGATTTTGCTGTGTATGCATTAGGGTCGTATTCAATGCCACTGACTAATTATGTGAAGGATTATTTGCCACTTTCAATTGGACTTGGGTCCAAAAATGTAATGGCAAGATTGATGGCTGATTATCAATTGGGTAATTTTTTCACTACCGCATCTGCAGCAGTTTTTTCTCGTAGTAATGTTACCATTGATCGAACTGCCTATTACACAACAAGGATGCACTACACCGATCAGGTAGAAATGCCCAATATGGCCAATTTAAACTTTCGAACAGGATACAGAAGCGGAAAAGGTTATGCCGAAGCCATTGTAGACATTATGCAAACAAATGGGGGCTTTGATATCTCCAGAAATAATATGCCTTTTTTAAGCAATCAAATGAATGCCACTAGAATTGGGTTGGGTTTCAAGTACAATTTTGGAAAGGTAGAAGGCTTGTCGGCAGTTGGTAATGCTATGTATACAGTAGCAGGAAGAAATATGGGTCAAGCCACTTCCATCAGCGCTGGTGTCTTTTATATTTTAGACTTCACTAAATCTTCAAACAACAAAACTGATTCAGATGAAAAAAAATAATATCATTTTATTTATCCTCTTTTTTGCATCGGTAGTGGTTGGATGTAAACGGACGATTGAAGAAAGGCATACAATGTATGAACCCATAAATCCAACCAATACAGATGCCAATGCAGGAGACTGGAAGCCAGTGGTGTTAAATGCTGCTAACGAATTTCCTTTGGCTGCGCCTACACCAACCAATATAGCTGTTTACAACAGAGAACTTACTGAAATCAAAGGTTTTCAAGCTACACTTACTGCAGAACAAAGAGCCAGCATTCAATATTGGAGCGCAGGTGGAGTGTTGAGGTGGAACGAAATCTTGCGTGAATTAGTAGCTAAAAGAAATTTACCGCCAGTCAATAATCCTGATGGGTCCTATCCAACGCCTTCAGCTGCCAATCCATTTGGGTATCCAGAATTTCCATTTGCCAATCCACCTTACGCGGCAAGAGCTTATGCTTATGTAAGTGTTGCACAGTATGATGCATTAGTTGCAGCGTTCTATTATAAACGATTGTATAATCGAGCTGCACCACATGCAATTGATGCGAATATCAAGCCTTTAGTACCTGCCACCAACCTGCCCTCTTATCCAAGTGAAGATGCTGTAGTTGCAGCAGTTAGTGTAGAAATGCTCAAGCTATTATTCCCAGCAGATATTGCTTACATACAACAAAAAGCAGATCAGCATATGCTTTCAAGAATTATGGCAGGTATGAATACGAGATCCGACATTGAAGCAGGTGTTCAATTAGCTAGGCAAGTAGCTGCTAAAGTAATTGCAAGAGCAGCATCGGATAATATGTCTAGAGCAATTGGCACACCTACGCAATGGGCGGAATTAGAAACACAAACTGCTGCAACGGGAGAAATACCATGGATCAGTCAAGAGCTTCCAAAACGTCCTCCTATGTTGCCATTTTTTGGTAGAGTGAAGCCATTTTTATTTGATTCATTAACAACCATTTCACTTAGACCTGCTGCACCCCCTTCTACTAAGTCTGAAAAATTTAGAAAAGAATTAGAAGAAGTAAGATATTATGCTAAAAATGCAACCAGACAGCAAATTGCGATTGTTCATTTTTGGGCGGATGGTGTTGGAACTTATACACCGCCTGGTCATTGGAATGCTATTGCTGCGGATGATTTTGTAAAACAACGTTTCAGTGAAGTGAGATGGGCAAGGAATTTAGCGCTTTTAAATATGGCGGGAATGGATGCTGCAATCACCTGCTGGGATACTAAGTTTGCCTATTTTAATCCAAGGCCATTACAAATAGACCCCTCTATTAAAACACAAACAGGGCTTCCTAATTTTCCTGCCTATACTTCAGGCCATTCAACTTTTAGCGCGGCGGCAGCAACTATTTTAGGCCATATCAATCCAACGAGAGCCTCAGCTTATTTTGCAATGGCTAAAGAAGCATCTGAATCTAGGTTATTTGGTGGTATACATTATCGATCAGACTGTGAGATAGGATTCTCACAAGGCGTTAAAGTGGGCAATTTCGCTATTACAAGAGCGCAAAGCGATGGAGCCAACTAAACAAATTAAACTATTTCAAAAACAGCAAACTGGTAGGGTTCCATCACGAGATACTCGTGATCGGATCCTACCAGGTGTTTTTTACCCGACCAATGATCTTTTAAATAGGTTGGTTTAAATCCATGTTCTTTAAATAGATACCAGGTGATATAAGCGGCTTTGTTGCTAAAATTGAATAGGCAATAAATTGCTTGATTTTGATTACCCCTAATAAATCCTGCAACATGTATATTATGCGGACTTAGCCAAGTGATATTTTTTTTGTCTGAAAAAACATCGAATGATTTTCTCAATTGAATCAATTGTTGGGTTGCACTAAAAATTCGGTTTTCAATTGTTCCTTCTACTTTTGCTAATGCATTTTTATTCCAATCAATGATGGGACGATGCATCCAACGATTATCATAACTTTTACCTGGATCTCCCAAATAACTATAATCATTCGTATAACCTACTTCATCTCCATAAAATAACATAGGGATTCCGCCTAAAAACATCGACTGCGCTTGCATTAAAATAATTTTTGCAATAGCAGTGTCAATAGCAGTACTGTTTACTGAATCACTCTCAGTTGCAGAAACTGCTTCAATGGCTTTTTCTAGTCCACAAAGGGAAGCCAAACTCCCGCTAATACGAGCATCTTGTGTTTTGGGGTTCACCGAAAATAAAGCACCTGTTGCTGGTGAGTTATGAAAATTGCCTGAGTAGTATTCTTTTAAAAATTTACGATGTTCGTATGCATTAAATCCTGCCGCTGCAATCATGCTGTCATCATAACCTAAACCAATATCATCATGACAACGGGTATAGGTAATCCAGGTAGTACCAAAGGGCTTTTGTAAGAGCTCATGTTGCGCAGCCAGCATAACACGTGTATCTCCAGTTGCCAATGCATCCCATTGTAATGCCATTTGAGTGGCATTGTAAGCAACATCGCATTCTTTAGCAGTGAATGAATCGGTGCCAAAATATTTCATGATTTCTTTAGGGGCAACAATAGCTTCACCCAATAATGCCATGCCCGGTGTTGCAATATGTACGCACTGTTTTATCAAACGCAACAGGGTATGTGCCTGTGGTAAATTTTGACAAGTAGTTCCCAACTGTTTCCAAATAAAAGCGGGGGCGTCAATCCGTAGAATATCTACTCCCAAATTTGCATAAAAGAAAATATTGGAGAGCATTGCCTTAAAAACAGCGGGGTTTGAAT
The DNA here is from genome assembly GCF_051860225.1 of Sediminibacterium sp. Classification (GTDB taxonomy): domain Bacteria; phylum Bacteroidota; class Bacteroidia; order Chitinophagales; family Chitinophagaceae; genus Sediminibacterium. Next base: position 164,630 of record NZ_JBHYEI010000001.1, on the reverse strand, counting down.
AATTCAAGTCCCACTGATAATGATGAAAAACCGTCATTGCCCATTTATTACATTCGGGTACATAAGAAAAACTACCGGGAGAAGATTCTGGGAAAATTTCGGGCATGGTAGCGTCAAATTGATCGGGAATTTCTCTACTATCATACATATAATAATAGTCTTGAAATTCTTTTTCTCCTGCTTTAGCTTTTAGGGCCCATTCATGATGATGTGAAGTATGATTTAATACAATATCAATCATCAGGTACATACCCAAAGCTTGCATTTTCTCTTGTAATAATTTAAACTCGTTAAGTGTGCCAAAGCGTGGGTCAATTTTTCTAAAATCAGAAACTGCATAACCGCCATCGCTCTCTCCTTCGGGGCTTTGAAATAATGGCATTAAGTGTAAAAAATTGATACCCAATTCTTGTAAGTAGGGTAGTTGTTCGGACATTTTATTTAAGTTGCCCGCAAACCGATCTACATATAAACTCATCCCAGTAATTTGATTACTGGTAAACCAAGCTGCTTCTTGTTCTTTTATTAGGTCTCTTTTTTTAAATGCAGGCTTACGAAGTTTGTATGATTCAATTAGTAAAACCAATAATGCATCAAAGTCTTGTACTGCATTTTTTTGATTACCATAAATGCTATTATATAAATCTTGTAAAGTATTGGCATTGGCAACAAATCGAACATAGAAAGCATGGTCTACTCCAGCTATATCCAATAACTGTTCGTTACAAATTTGTTTGATTTTTTGATGAAGCAAATATTGATACACGTATAAAATAGTTTACTTGAAAATTTGATTGTTTAAATATTTGAAAGCTTCCATTGCACCCATGTACTCACAGGTTCTTGCGCCCGCTTTATTGGCGTTCAAAATTATTTTATTCCAATCAGCTAATGAAAGTGTTTGAATAGCTGATGGTTCTAAATGACTTAATTGATACAAAACAGCGCCAACAAATGCATCTCCCGCACCTGTAGTATCCACTGGTTTTATCGGAATTGATTCAATGATATATTGTTGTCCATTTAATCCCAATAAAGTACCATCTTTCCCTAATGTAATGGTAAATACCCCCGAGGTTTCTTTCAATAATATCGCAGTAGCTTCTTGTAATGAATGGGTATTGGTGAGCAACATGGCTTCTTCGTCACTCACTTTAAAAAAATTACAATTGCGCAAGAAATGCCAGCTCTGATTAACAAAAGTCTCGGTGTTATTGGGGAATAATAAATGCCGATAGTTAGGATCGAAGCTAATAAGAATTTTATGGTGCAGCGCTTTTTCTAAGAGGTGTAAATAGGCAGCTTGCAGAGGCCCAGGCAAAAAACCTGTGGCCGATCCAAAATGAATAATTCCTACATTATTTAAATTGATAGCGTCTACATCATCAATGGAAAGTTGGCCATCTGCCCCCCTATTAAACACGAAATCTCTTTCCCCATCATGCATTAAAGAAACAAAAGCAAAAGTGGTAAAGTGATGCGGATCTTCTAACATTGCTTTGGTACCAACCCCAAAAGATTCCATGGTTTGAATGAGTTGTTTGCCAAATGGGTCTTTACCTACTTTAGCAGCCAAGTCTACAGTGCCCCCTAAAGCCGCAATAGCAGCTGCCACATTGGTGGGAGCACCGCCCGTCTTTTTTAAGAAATTAGATCCCTCCGATAAAGTCATGCCTTTGTCGGTACAAATCATATCAATTAAGGCTTCGCCAATACAGAGAATTTTCATTGAAAAAAATTTCATTTATATAAATAAGAAAAACAAATTCAGTTGATTATTCATTAATGTCCTCCAACGGATACCGCTTGAATTTCTTCTTCAGGTTTAACGTCTTTAATTAAAAAAGTTGCCGCGCAGGCCAACAGCAATAAAACACCTGCAAATGAAATCGCATTGCTTGAATTGTTTCCTAAGAAAGTATGCAGAATCCAACCAAAAGTAGTGGTCTGCAATATCATTGGAATAACAATCATCATATTGATGATACCCATGTATACGCCATATTTTTCTTTGGGTATATCATTCACCACCATCAAGTAAGGAATGCCCATCATGCTGGCCCATGCAATACCAAATCCTGCCATTGGAACAAAAAGTAAAAACTTATTTTCAATAAGAGGGAACCATAATAAAGCAATACCAGCCATCAATAAGCATACAATATGCACTTTCTTAGGGGAGAATTTCTTTGCCATCCAAACCAATCCAAAAGCAGATAAAAAAGTAACCACATTATACCAACCATTTACCAAACCTGCCCAACCCACCGCTTCTTCATACAGGGTTTTATTATCAGACGGGCTTGTTTTCCAAACAGATGCTGCAATACTCTTGGATGCATTTTGCCAATAACAAAACAGCGCATACCATTGAAATAAGTAGACCAATGCTAACTTCCACATAACAGCTGGCATATGCACAATGGCTTCTCCTATTTCTATAAAGGGCTGCAATATTCCTTTTTTTTGCGCACGTAAAGCGGCTAATTCTTCAGGGGTCGGTGGAATTTCAGGTGTTTTGCTAATGCTCCACATCACCGAACTAATAGAACAAATGGAGCCTAAAAAGAATGAGCCAAAAACCCAGTAAGGAATAGCGCCATGCTGACCAGGAATATATTTTTGAAAAATGAACAAAGAAATATTGGCAAGGGTGATCCCCAAGCCTGTAAAAAAACTTTGCGTTAAAAAACCAGTTGCTAATTGTGGCGCTGGTAGTTTATCGGCGATGAAAGCACGATAAGGTTCCATCGCAGTATTGTTGGCAGCATCTAATACCCATAATAATCCCGCAGCCATCCATAATGTGGTACTAAATGGATATAAGAATAAACAAAGACTACAAAATAAAGCACCAATAAAAAAGTAGGGTTTTCTTCTGCCAAAGCGAGGATGCCAGGTACGATCGCTCAATACGCCAATGATCGGTTGTATCAATAAGCCTGTCATTGGCCCCGCTAAATTAAGTAAGGGAATTTCATCGGGCTTGGCACCTAAAAAATCATAAATGGGATTCACCGCACTTTGCTGTAATCCAAAGCTGTACTGAATTCCAAAGAAACCCACATTCATGTTAATGATTTGCATGAAGCTGAGTTTTGGCTTGCTCAATTGCATAGTAGAATAGTTAGTCTTTAAAAATAGCTAATTTTGTGTCATGCAACACGCTTTTAGCTACGACAAAAAGAAAGTAATCCAAGGGTTAAGATACCATTTTGTGCAAAGACCCGAAGTAAAAGTATTGGTAGTACTGGTCAATGTATTTGCCATTGTAGCAGCTATCTTATTTTATACTAAAAAAATTAGACCCGAACCTTTTTTATTAGGGTCATTTATTTGGGTAATGATGATGGCGAGTTTTTGGTACATTCTGCCTAATTCAATTTATAAAAAGGCAATTGATACTTTTAAAGACCAGTTTACCATTGCTTTTAAGCAAAACGGCGTTACATTAGAAAATGAGAAAGGGTTTATTCATTGGGATTGGAACCAGTTTAGCCATTATTTCGAAAGCCCTCATTTCTTTCATTTGTATTTCAATTCCAAGTCTTTTTTCATGGTTCCTAAAGATGAAATGGGCGATGAATTTCGCCATGAGTTAAGAGCTGCATTAAAGAAAGGGATCGCAGCAAAATAGGCAGAGACCACAATAAGTCGTGGCTATGATCTACTCAAACCCATCGCCAAAAAATTTATAGCTCTTTGCCCATGACCTGGTGTGGGATGGTTAATTCTATAAAAGGCTCACTTTCTACCTGATAACCCAATTTCTCAAAAAAATGAATGGAGTCTTTGCGGGCGTGCATAATAATTTTATGGTACCGATTGTCTCTAGCTAAATTTTCGGCAAACTGCACCATGGCTCTGCCAATTCCTTTTCCTTGTAATCCAGAAAGTACGGCCAATTGCCTAAGTCTCACTGTATTAGGGGATACTTTTACTAGCATACAGCAAGCTTCCATAATGTCATCGTCGGTGTAGGCTAATAGGATATTATCTTTTTCCTTGGCTAATTCTTCTTGGGTAAACTGCAACCCCAATGGTTTGCGTAACAATTGGTGCCTTAATGCTACCATTTGTTCGTATTCTTTAGACCCATGTTGAATCATTTTTAATGCCATAATACTAATATAACCATAAAATGTATATTTTTGCCGCAGTAAACAAAAACTTTAACAATGTCAGACATCGCAACAAGAGTAAAGAAAATCATCGTAGACAAATTGGGCGTAGACGAAGCAGAAGTAACCAACGAAGCTTCTTTTACCAATGATCTAGGTGCTGATTCTTTGGATACCGTTGAATTAATTATGGAATTCGAGAAAGAATTCAACATCTCTATTCCTGATGAGCAGGCTGAAACCATCACCACTGTAGGTCAGGCTGTTGCTTATTTAGAAGAGCACGCTAAGTAAGAATATCTATTTAGTAAGGAATAATTTTAATCCGCCTTTTAAGGTTTTACCATAGAAGGCGGATTATAACATAAACTGGTTTGTTGTATGCAATTAAAGCGCGTAGTTGTTACTGGCATAGGTACGATCACTCCCATTGGTAATAATCTCAATGATTATTGGCAAGGATTAATTAATGGTGTGCCCGGTGCTGCTCCTATCACTTTATTTGATGCAAGTAAGTTTAAGACTCGTTTTGCCTGTGAGGTAAAGGGTTTTGATCCAACCAGTTTCATGGAGAAAAAAGAAGCAAGAAAGCTGGATCGCTTTGCACAACTAGCATTATATGCTAGTGATATGGCTGTAGAAGACGCTCAAATCAATAAAGAAAATATTGATGCAGATAGAGTGGGTGTCATTTTTGCAAGCGGAATTGGCGGACTAAGAACATTCCAAGAAGAAGTACAGAATTTTGCAACCGGCGACGGCACACCAAGATTCAATCCTTTCTTTATTCCTAAAATGATTTTGGATATTGCGGCCGGACAAATTTCGATGCGTCATGGATTCCGCGGTCCAAATTTTGCAGTGGTAAGTGCCTGTGCATCTAGTACGAACGGCATTATTGCTGCTGTAGATACCATTCGACTGGGTAAAGCAGATATCATTATTAGTGGTGGATCAGAAGCCGTTATTAGTGAAGCAGGTGTAGGTGGTTTCAATGCCATGAAAGCCATGAGCGAAAGAAACGATGACCCTGCAACTGCAAGTCGTCCTTATGACAAAGACAGAGATGGATTTGTAATGGGAGAAGCCGCAGGATGTTTGGTATTGGAAGAATATGAGCATGCAATTAAAAGAGGGGCTAAAATTTACTGTGAAATAGCTGGAGGCGGGGCAACTGCCGATGCATATCACTTGACTGCACCACATCCTGATGGATTAGGCGCAAGAAATGTAATGATAGCAGCCCTAAAAGATGCTGGCATGCAACCTGATGAAATTGATTATATTAACACACATGGAACTTCAACTCCATTAGGCGATGGCGCGGAAGCGAAAGCCATCACTGAAGTTTTTGGAAGCCATGCATATAATCTAAATATCAGTGCAACAAAATCTATGACAGGCCATTGCTTAGGTGCAGCGGGTGTAATAGAAGCCATAGCATGTATCCAGAGTGTGATTTATGATATTGTTCCCCCTACTATCAATCACTTTACAGACGATCCTGAACTGGATCCAAAATTAAATTTTACGTTTAATAAAGCACAACAAAGAACGGTTCGTGCTGCATTGAGCAATACATTTGGTTTTGGAGGTCATAACGCATGCGTTATCGTAAAAAAATACGTAGCATAAAAAGTGCAATTTTTAATAAAGTTATTTAAGCCAAAAGCTGCCACCTCTTTTGAGCAGCAAATTCATGATATGTTGGGTATTCAACCCGGCAATCCGCAACTTTATCGTAGTGCACTAAGTCATCGATCTGTTAAAGAAACCCCTGATGAAAATAATGAAAGACTAGAGTTTTTAGGGGATGCTATATTGAGTGCGGTGGTGGCCGATTATTTATTTAAATTATATCCATATAAAGGGGAAGGTTTCTTAACTGAAATGCGATCTAAAATGGTAAATCGGCAACAGTTAAATGATATTGCTTTAAAAATGGGGTTGAGAAAACTCACTTTTTATAACAAGTTTGATAATGCATTAAAAGCCAGTCATATTTTTGGAAATACGCTAGAAGCTTTGATAGGAGCGGTTTATTTGGATAAGGGCTACAGTAAAACTCAAAGTTGGATCTTGAAACAAATAGTGATTCCTCACTTGTTTATGGAAGATTTAGAGTTGATTGATATTAATCTCAAGAATAAATTAATTGGCTGGGCCAATAAAAATGGGAAGACCATTACATTTGAAATGGCAGACGAAAAGCTAGAGGGAAATAGAAGGATTTTCACTATGAATGCCGTACTAGATGGAGAAGTGTTTGCACAAGGAAAAGGGGGGAATAAAAAAGACGCCAGTCAAATTGCCGCACAAGTCGCGATTGAAAAGTTGGGGCTTTAATTGATCTCTTGGCAAAGTTCAATCAAAACCCCATTGGTACCCTTTGGATGTAAAAAACATACCAATTTATTGTCTGCCCCTTTTTTAGGCACTTCATTTAAAAGGGTAAAGCCTTCAGCTACCAAGCGCTTCATTTCAGCCTGAATATCTGTTACATCAAAAGCAATATGATGCATGCCTTCCCCTTTTTTATCTATATATTTTGCAATTACGCCTTCAGGATCGGTAGATGCGACCAGTTCGATTTTTGATTCCCCTTTTTTAAAAAAAGCCGTCATCACTTTTTCCGAAGCTACTTCTTCGGTTTTATAACAGGTACTATTCAACAATTTTTCGAATAAAGGTATGCTTGAAGCCAAATCTTTAACTGCAATTCCAATATGTTCAATCTTATTCATTTAAAATATTTTATATGTGTTCTTACGATTTGAGGAAAAACAAGTATTGTGTAACAGGACAGCCCAAAATTATAGAACCTATTGTTATACTTTTGTGTTATTAGAAAAAACTAGCAAGCAATATGTTGAAATTACCAGTTTATTTAGATAATAACGCAACCACTCCAATGGATCCAAGGGTATTGGAAGCCATGATACCTTATTTTACAGAGCACTTTGGAAATGCGGCAAGTCGTAACCACCCTTTTGGATGGGAAGCGGAAGAAGCGGTAGATTATGCTCGTGAACAAGTTGCCAAATTAATTGGTGCAGATCCTAAAGAAATTATTTTCACTTCAGGAGCTACAGAAGGAGACAACTTAGCTATTAAAGGGGTGTTCGAAATGTATGCCACAAAAGGTAACCATATTATCACTGTTACAACTGAACATAAAGCAGTTTTAGATACTTGCAAGCATTTAGAGCGTGCAGGTGCTGAAGTAACTTATTTGGAAGTTCAGCCTGATGGGTTAATTGACTTAAAAGAGTTAGAAGCGGCTATTAAGCCAACGACTATTTTAATTGCGGTAATGTATGCTAACAATGAAATTGGGGTAATACAACCAGTAAAAGAAATTAGTGCGATTGCTAAGAAGCATGGTGTATTGTTTTTCACCGATGGCGTACAGGCTGTAGGTAAAATTCCTGTAGATGTAAACAAAGATGGGATTGATATTATGGCATTCACTGCACATAAAATGTATGGTCCTAAAGGGATTGGAGCATTATACGTGCGTCGCAAAAACCCAAGGGTTAAGGTTACCGCGCAGATGGATGGCGGTGGACACGAGCGCGGCATGCGCAGTGGTACCTTGAACGTTCCGGGTATTGTAGGCTTTGGTAAAGCTTGTGAATTAGCTCGCTTAGAAATGGCCGATGATGCAGCTCGTTTAAGCAAATTGCGTGATAAATTGGAGTCTGCATTGGTTCAATTAGAAGAAGCGTATGTAAACGGAAACAGAGAACACCGTTTGCCACATGTTGCTAATATTTCTTTCAAATATGTAGAGGGTGAAGGCTTGTTAATGGGCTTCAATAAGAATATTGCGTTGTCTTCTGGATCAGCTTGTACTTCTGCTTCATTAGAGCCTAGCTATGTATTAAAAGCTTTAGGTTTAGGGGATGATTTAGCACATAGTTCATTGCGCTTTGGATTGGGTAGATTTACAACTGAAGAACAAATTGATTATACCATTAAATCGGTTAGTGAAACTGTATTGAAATTAAGAGACATGAGCCCATTATGGGAAATGTTTAAGGAAGGAGTAGATATGGATAAAATTGAGTGGGCACACCATTAATGGTGGCTTAAATCCCTCAGCAAAAACAAACCATTTTTAATAAAACATAAATAAAAATACCATGGCATATTCAGAAAAAGTAATTGATCACTACAGTAATCCTAAGAATGTAGGAACGCTTGACAAGTCTAAAACCAATGTGGGTACAGGTTTAGTAGGTGCACCTGAGTGTGGAGACGTAATGCGTTTACAAATTGAAGTTGACGATGCAACTGGTGTAATCACGGATGCAAAATTCAAAACATTTGGATGTGGATCTGCTATTGCATCTTCTTCTTTGGCAACAGAGTGGTTAAAAGGAAAAACTTTAGATCAGGCAGTAGCAATTGATAACATGGAGTTAGTAGAAGAGTTAAATCTTCCTCCTGTAAAAATCCATTGCTCTGTATTGGCAGAAGACGCTATTAAAAGCGCTATCAACGATTACAGAAAAAAGAATGGCTTAGAAGAATTAGTGTTCGAAGAAAGAATTCACTAATACCATAACACAATTGTATGAGCGAAACAGCAACTGAAAATAGTATTTACGTAAGTGAGAAAGCAAAAGCCAAAGTGAAACAGCTGATGGAAGAGGCAGGCGTGGCTGGAGATGAAAGCTATTTTTTAAGAGTAGGCGTAGTAGGAGGTGGTTGTTCTGGTTTAAGTTATAAGTTAGACTTTGACAATGAAATTAAACCAATGGACCAAGTTTTTGAAGACAATGGAGTAAAGGTAGTCACAGATCTTAAAAGCTTTTTATACTTAGTAAATACCGAATTAGATTTTTCTGATGGATTAAACGGGAAGGGTTTTTATTTCAGCAACCCCAATGCCAGCAGAAGTTGTGGATGTGGAGAAAGCTTTGCAGTATAGCATACCCATACTGAATAAAATCAGTGTTAAAAATTGAAATCTGTATAGTAAAACCCCGATTCGTCGGGGTTTTTGCATATAAAAACTTTAGTTTTGACCCATGTGGAAGATTTGTAAAAAAGAGTGGCAACAATTTTTTGCCTCGGTAACAGGATACCTTGTGCTGGGGATTTTTTTAGGTGTAACGGGGTTATTGTTTTTTGTATTTCCCGATACCAGCCTACTCAATTTTGGCTATGCTAGTTTAGCACCCTTTTTTCAATTAATGCCATGGTTATTATTGTTTCTCATTCCTGCAATTACCATGCGCAGTATTTCAGATGAAATTAGAACAGGTACTTATGAATTACTGCAAACCCTCCCACTAACAGTAAGGCAAATTATTGTAGGTAAATATTTGGGTGTTTTATTTGTAGTATTGATTGCGTTGGGTCCTACAGTAATTTATGCATTTTCTATGCAGGCACTAAGTATTACCGGAGGCATAGATGTGGGTGCAACCATTGGAAGTTATATTAGCTTGTTTTTATTAGCTGGGGTATATGCTGCCATAGGTATTTATGCAAGTAGTGTAACGAATAACACCATTGCGGCATTTGGTATTGGCGCATTAGTTTCTTTTGCTTTGTTTGCTGGGTTTAGTGCAATAGCTAAACTGCCTTTATTTAGTGGGGGAGCAGATTATTATATTGAATTACTGGGTATTCAAATGCATTCGGCTAATATCAGTAGAGGGGTATTGGCAGCGGCTGATATTATCTACTTTGTTGCAGTAATTGGATTCTTTTTATACATTACTCAATTACAGTTAACGACCACTTCTAAAAAATCATCCAAGTTGGTGGTGGCAATCGCTCTGTTGATCTGCATTTCATTTCTAGGGTCTTTAGTCAGTAAGCGATTAGACCTAACAGAAGATAAGCGATTCACGCTTAGTAATTCCACTGTTGAATTGTTGTCAAATATAGATTCTACTATAACCGTTGAAGTGTTCTTAACTGGTAGTTTGCCTGCAGATTATAAAAAATTGAGTATGGCCACTGCTGATGTTTTGGCCTCCTTTAATAATTATGCCGATAATCACATTAGAGTTGTCTTTAAGCATCCTGGTGATGGAATATCAAGTGATACTGCCAAAGCCATTTTGTATGATAGTTTACAAAAAATGGGAGTGGTGTTTGAGCAATCCAATACAGCGCAAGAATCGGGTGAAGCTATATTGAATCAACTAATTGTACCAAGTGCAATGGTTTATTATCAAAAAAATCAACCGCCAATTGCGGTAGATTTAAGAAGTAGTAGAAAGGTATATAAGCAGTTTAATGTTTTATCTGAAGAGCCACAAGAGGATGTAGAAGCAACTCGAAATGCAGCAGAAGCTTTGCTTGAAAATAAATTTGCAACAGCTATTTATAAGCTCATTAGAAAGGAGGTTCCTACTATTGCCTATGTAGTTGGTAATGGGCAACCTACCGATTTAACCGTAAACGATTTAGGTGAAAGTTTACGAAATGATTACCGATTAGGAATCTTTGATTTAAAACAAGCTTATCCAGATGCTAGTGTCATCAAAACATTAGTAATGGTAAAACCCAAGAATACTTTTACCGAAGAAGATTTATTGAAGATAGATCAGTATGTAATGAACGGAGGTAATATCATTTGGTTCATCGATAAATTACATGCGGAATTAGATAGCTTAAAAAGAACAGAAGGGCAGTATACCGCATTTGATAGAGGATTAGGTTTAGATGAATTATTATTTAAGTATGGGGTAAGAATCAATGGTGACTTATTACAAGATCTTAATTGTTCAAAGATTCCATTAGTGGTAGGTAAAAATCCGGATGGGAGTATTCGCATGCAAAGAATACCTTGGCCCTATTATCCACTATTATCTGCAAGAACACCCAATCCTATTTCAGAAAACCTAGATCGAGTATTGCCTATCTTCCCATCTAGTATTGATACAGTAATGGCAAAAGGGATTCAAAAAACTATTTTATTAGCTTCCGATACTAATAGTAGAATACTGCCATCACCCGCTTTGGTCTCTTTAAACAGCGTTAGAAGTCAAGAAGATTTATACAGTTTTAATAAAAGCTATGTTCCTGTTGCAGTCTTGCTGGAAGGGAAATTCACTTCCTTGTTCAGCAATCGCTTAGCCAAGTCGGTTATTGATTCAGTTCGAAAGAGCACTGGAAAACCTTATTTGTCTTCAGCAGTAAAAGCCGGAAAACAAATAGTGGTAGCAGACGGGGATATTGTTACTAATGAAGTAAGCAATACTACTGGGCCATTACCAATGGGGCTTATACAAATGGAGAATTATCGCTTTGCAAATAGGGCTTTCTTTTTAAATAGTATAGATTATCTTTCATCGAGTAATGCGCTGTTTGAGAGTAGAAATAAAACAGTGGTTTTACGTTTATTGAATAAGCAAAAATTGAGTGAGCAAAAAGCGATTTGGCAGATCGTGAATGTATCTCTACCAGTAGTAATAATATTGTTAACCGGGTATTTTTTTCAATTGTGGCGTAAAAAGCGCTACAGTATTTAATATATTTTTATCATTATGAACGCACATCAAATTGTTTACTTAGTATTTGGAATTGTTTTATCTGTTGCCCTGGTATTTGACCTAGGGCTGCTAAGTAAAAAAAATAAAAGCATAACTATTCGACAGGCACTTAACCAAACTATGTTTTGGGTAGGATTAGCGATAGCATTTTTTGTATTTCTCTGGATAGAAGGCCCTGCATTAGCAGCAGATAGCGGTGGAGCAGATATCAGCAGACATCAATTGCCATTCGAGTTTTTGAGTGCTTATTTGATGGAGTGGAGCTTAAGTATTGACAATATTTTTGTATTCATTTTAATCTTTAATTCATTTGGAGTGAAGGAAGCATATTATTCAAGAGTATTGCTTTTAGGTATTTTAATGGCCATTATTTTTAGGGTTATATTTATAACATTGGGAGTAGCATTGGTTGCTAAGTTTGCATGGTTGTTATACTTTTTTGGCGCCTTTTTAATTTACACAGGCTATCATATGTTTAAAGCAAACGAAGAAGAACAGTTTGATCCCCATAAGTCTAAGATTTATAAATTTTTAAAATCCTTCTTGCCATTAGTGAATCACGATGGTGGCGGAAAGTACAGGATTAGAGAAAACGGAAAACCAGCATACACAACATTATTTGTAGTAGTTATTTTATTAGCAGCCATTGATTTAGTATTTGCATTAGATTCTATACCAGCAGTAATGGGCATTTCAAAGGATCCTTTGATTATTTATACTTCAAATATTTTTGCTGTCTTGGGCTTACGTTCTTTATTCTTTTTATTGAGGGGTGCTGTTACTAAATTTGATTATTTACAGCAAGGTATTGCCATAGTGCTTGTATTTATTGGAGTTAAAATGTTAGGAGAGCATTACTTAAGTATGTGGATGAGTAAAACAAGTCAGGTGGCATTATCTTTAGGGGTTATTGTGCTTTGTATTTCAGGTTCTATTTTGTATTCGATTGTATTAGATAAAAAAGGCACGCCAAAAGATATAGTAGATGATTCAGTTAAATGAGATAGCTAGTATTTTGGCTCAACCCTTACAGGGGCATGCAGACCGTGTTATTCAATATTTAATCATTGATAGCCGAAATATTGTAGTGCCTGCGCAAAGTATTTTCTTTGCTATTAAGGGGCCAAGAAGATCAGGATCATCATTTATTTCAGAAGTATATCAACAAGGGGTTAGGGTATTTGTGGTAGATGAAAAAGTGGATACAAGCAAATATCCAGACGCCGTTTTTTTTATAGTAGCCAATAGTGTTCAAGCCTTACAGAAAATTGCCGCATACCATCGGAAAAAATTCAATATACCAATCATCGGTATAACTGGTAGTAATGGGAAAACGATAGTAAAAGAATGGTTGTATCAATTATTGCGACCAGATTATAATATTGTAAGAAGTCCTAGGAGTTATAATTCTCAAATAGGCGTTCCATTAAGTATTTGGCAAATCAATGCACAACATGAGTTAGGAATATTTGAAGTCGGTATTTCGGCAAAAGGAGAAATGCATGCTTTGTCTCAATTAGTGCAACCAACCATGGGCGTGCTTACTAATATTGGGGATGCGCATAATGAAGGGTTCAGTAATGTGATAGAAAAGATGGATGAAAAAGTTCAACTCTTTTCTTACGCAAAAACAGTTATCACTGCAAGTGATTATATTCCAACTTCATTCAGAACCAATGCAACAATTGTTCGGTGGGGATCAAATCCGCTGCCTGGTACAAATAATCAACTACCTGAATTGCAGTTAATAGAACAGCAAAAATCGTCAACGGAAACTAAGCTGGTATTGCGTTATCAGCAACAACGATTTCAGTTGCAAGTTCCATTTACCGACGAAGTATCTATCCAAAATGTATTGACTTGTGTTTTGGTATTGCTGCAAATGAATTATCGTATTTCGGTTATACAAGAAAGGGTGATGCAGCTTACTGCAGTTGAAATGCGAATGCAACTACGGAAAGCAATCAATCAAAGCTATCTTTTGAACGATAGCTATAGCAACGATAAAATCTCACTTTCTTTAGCTTTACAGTTTTTAAAAGAGCAGGCTAATCAACAACCCATTATTGCTATTATTTCAGATATCATTGAATCAGGAGAAGATGGTGAACACTTATATCAAGATGTAGCCAATATGTTGGCAATTAGTGGGGTAAAAACATTACATGCTGTAGGTCCTCAAATAAGCAACTATTTTTCCAAGCATCATGTAGAAAAATTTCCTTTTAGTGTACAAGTATATGCAAGTACTGAAGACCTATTGCATCATTTGCATGAAACCATGTTTCAGCAAAGTTATATTTTATTAAAAGGGGCCAGAAAATATGCATTTGAGCAAATTGCACATTGGTTAGAGCAACAAGTACACCAAACCATCATGGAAATTAATTTAACAGCCATGGTGCATAATTTAAAAGCATATCAATCCCTCTTATTGCCTAGTACCAAAATGATGGCAATGGTTAAAGCTTTTGGATATGGAAGTGGAGCAGGAGAAGTGGCCAGAAGATTACAGCAACAACAAGTGGATTATTTAACGGTTGCTTATGCCGATGAAGGCGTTACGCTAAGAAAGTCAGGAATTCATTTACCTATCATGGTGATGAGTGCTGATGAATATTCTTTTGATGCAATGGTAAATTATTCATTAGAGCCCGAATTATTTTCTTTTGAAATATTAAAGGCTTTTCATCAATACATTTCCAAACAAGGTATACAGCAATACCCCATTCATATTAAGCTAAATACTGGAATGAATCGGTTAGGATTTGATATACATGAAATAACAGCATTATGCAATTGGCTCTCTAAACAAAGTTTACTAAGAGTAAAGTCGGTATTGAGTCATTTAGCAGCCAGTGAAGACCCAAATGAAGATTCATTTACACAAATGCAAGTGGATCAATTTTGCAATGCTTGCAAACAAATTGAAACTGCATTGGGATATGAATTTATAAAACATATTGCCAATACCGCAGCAATCAGAAGAAATCCTACATGGCAATTTGATATGGTCAGATTGGGTATTGGATTGTATGGGGCAGATAATGTACATCAAGCCAATTTGCCTTTGCAAACAGTGGCAACACTTAAAACAACTATTGCGCAAATTCGACACTTAAAAAAAGGAGATACAGTCAGTTATAATCGTTCAGGAATAATCACAAGAGATAGTATTATTGCTACTGTAAGAATTGGCTATGCCGACGGCTATTCAAGACGAATGGGGAATGGCGTTGGAAAAATGTTTATTAAAGGTGCGCTAGCTCCTACAGTTGGGAAAATTTGTATGGATATGTGTATGATAGATATTACCCATATACCTGATGTAAAACCAGGAGATACGGTAGAAATTTTCGGGAAAAATATTTCTATTCAAGAAGTAGCAAAAGCAGCTGAAACCATATCCTATGAGATAATGACAGGAATCAGTTTGCGCGTGAAAAGAGTTTACATTGAAGAATAAATTATTTACAATACTGTTTCTTTAAATAGTCTCCTTGTAAACTACCTAATTTAGCAGCTTGAGTAAAATCTGCACAACTACCCGACTTGTCATTTTGTTTTTGTTTTACCATTCCTCTTTGTAAAAAGAAACTAGCTTCTTTGTTATTAAAGCTAATGGCGGTATTAAAGAATTTCAGTGCATTTTTAAGATCCCCAGCACTATAATAAGTATTTGCTAGCTGAAAGTATAAGTACTCATTGCTGTCTTCAATTTCTAATGCCAAGTTCAAATCTAAAACAGCAGCCCCAGGATTTCCCAATGCTAATCGAATATCAGCTCTCATCATATATGCTTCCGTAGCATTTTCATCAATATCAATAGCTTTATTACAATCTTGCAATGCGCCATTAATTTCATTAAGCCCTCGCTTAATAGAAGCCCTCAATAATAAAGCTTCTACACTACTAGGAGCGGCTTTAATTACTTTATTAATGTCTTCCAACGCATCCTGGTGTCTATTTAATTTAAATAATGCTTTACTCCTGTTTAAGAAAGCATCGGCATAAGTGATGTTTTTTTCAATTGAAGTGTTAAATGAAAGTAACGCATCTTCTGGTTTATCTTGTTCCAAAAAAATGATTCCTTTAAAATTATGCGCTTCAGCATTGTTTGGATCCAATTGAATGGCACTATTAAAATCGGCTAAAGCTTCCTTCTGCATTTTTAAACCTGCATGTGCTCTACCCCTTAAATGATATACTTTAGAGGCTTGCTCGTTAGACTTTTCAACAGTAACAAGTTTATTTAAACCAGCCAATGCTTCTTTATAATTTTTAAATAAAATTTTGTTATTAGCAGTCCTTAGTAAATCTGCAATTGGTTGCCCCCAAATTGGAATTGCTACAGTGGTAACAAAACAGAAAAGAAGTAAGTACTTTTTATTCATAGTGTAGTTGGTAAACAAAATTAGCCGGGGGGTGTCGGTTTTTTTGTTGGGGGGTTCCTGTACCTATTTATAGGTATTAGGAATGCAAATCGTCAAATTTTATTGCGAAGTTAACTAAATTTTATACTTTTAGTACTTACTATAACAATTATGAAATTACATCTCCTATTAACCGCAGCGCTTTTAGCAGGCACCACATTGGGCGTATTTGCTCAAGACAATGACAAGAAAAGAAAAGAAATTGGATTTATTGTAGGATTACAAAGGTCTAATTTGGACTATAATCAAATATCTACAATGAATGTATCAGAAGAAGCTAAAACCAATGTTGGTGGATCCTTCTTTTTAAATTCAAGACTAATTGGCCATTTTATTACGCTAAGAACCGAATTGGGTTTCTATTCTAAAGGTGGAACTTACAGAGGTGGTGCAGTAGATGAAACAAACCTATCTTATGTTGCAGCTCCTGCACTATTATTACAAACCAAGATTGGCTTTTTAAAAGCTTATGCAGGTCCACAAATGGGATTCTTAATTACTGCAAAATCTAAAACAGGTAACTTAGAACAAGATGTAAAAAACTCATTCAAAACAACTGAATTATCAGGTGTGATTGGTGCGGAAATGAATTTGCCTTTACGTTTAATGGCAGGTGTTAGATATAATTTTGGAATTTCTAATATATCCGAAATTGCTCAAGGAACCAGCAGACCAGGTATGTATATGCTTTATGTAGGTCTTAGACTTAGAAAATAATTGCCCCTCCCCCCAGGCTGGAATAGGTTAATAAATTATTATGAAAGTGATGAAGCTTTTACTGTTTGTACTATGCATGGTGGCGTTAATAAACCAATCAAGTGCGCAAAAGAAAATTAAGGTTAGTATTCAACTAACTGATGTACACTTAAAGTATTCCAATAAAAGTGGGACAGATCCAAGAATTAAATTTTTCAACAAGCTAGATAATACCCTATTAAACCCTAAGGATTCCGAAGGGTTTAATTGTTTTCACCTAATAGACTTTAAGCAAACTGATGCAATGGTCGATTATCCATTAATCCCCATTGAATGGGATTTAAGCAATGGCACTGCCATTGGCCTAAAGATGGAGGCATTTGAAAAAAATAAGAAGAAAGGAGATTGTGAGTTTGATGGAAGCGGTTTATTTAATAAAGATAAAATGCATGAATTTGGAGAATGGGTGATAGATCTTAAAACCATTAAGCCAGGTGTCACTTCCGGAAAGATGAATGTGAGTACTTCAGGAGGTAATTTTGCAATTGAATATAAAGTAAAGTACACGCTGCCAGCAGCAGATCCTATTGTATTGGATATTGCATCTGGAAAATATTGCAGTAATAGCAAAGTAAAGTTAACAACAGGCGCTTCCTTATTACCTAATAAAGAAGACGTATTGTTTAAATGGGAATACCAATTAGAAGGTTCATCAGAATGGAGTTTATTGAGTACCACGCAAGCGCCAGAATTACAGGTGTCATTAGCTGATGTGCTTAAAGCAGAACCCATGGCTAATCAAAAAGTAAATGTACGTGCATCATTAATGGTTGGAACAGAATTGGGAATGCCAGTAACGAATGCATTTGTATTTATGCCAGCAGCACCTTCCTTGAAGTTGAATAATATTGTAGTAAGCAATACTTGCAAAGATTTAAGTGAAGGGGTTATCTCAATTAAAAATATTGTAGGATACACAGAGAAGTATTTACTTCAATTAAAGCCAACTGATAGAACAGAACGCAGTACTGATGGAAATGCCCTATTTACCGGTGTTCCAAAAGGACAATACCAATTATTCTTAAGCAACGACGATCAAAATCAGGGTGCTTGTAGTGTTAATTATCCAGTTGTGGTAAATGAACATCCTAAATTAGAAGAACTGAGTAAAAAGATAAATGCCGTTACCTGTAATGGTTTATCTGATGGATCGGTGGTTGTTTCACTTAGAGGTGGTAATCCAGCAGCGCTAAGAGCTACTATATTACCACAAGCTGGAACGATGGAAATTAAAAACAGAGAAGTTGTTTTCAGTGGATTAATGGCAGGAAAATATGTTATTCAAATTTTGGATTCTTGTAACAATAAAATAGAATTTGCAGCAACCTTAACGGAGCCGGTAGCAGCAAAAATTAATGTAACCAATTTGGTTAAAAGTAGCTGTACGGAAACCCCCAATGGTTCATTTACCGTGAATATAACACAAGGGGTTGGACCATTTCGCTATGTATTGGTAAAGCGTGATAACAACAAAGAGATATTCCGTTCAGAGTTTACGAATTTGCCAACATGGATGTTCAATAATTTACAAGCAGGTGAATACAGTGTGTTGGTTTACTCTAACAATAGCGATTTTTGTAAGCCTGTAGAAAGAAAATTCCGTATTGAAGAATCTGTATTAGAGGTGGATGTGAAAATGACTAAAATTGTTCCAGCCACTACTGAAGATGCAAAAAATGGAGTATTGCATTTTGCAGTTTCCGATCCTAAAATTTCATTGCAATATATCTTAACAAACCTAGTAAATAACCAAGTTTATAGCAATACTACTGGCTTATTTGACAATATACCCGCAGGGCGTTATTCATTGGCATTAAAGCGTGCAGATACCAATTGTGGTGATATGCAAAAAATTACAGAGATATTCACGATAACAGCAACTCCAGTTCAAATTGTGGAGGACACTACTGTTAAAAAAGACACTACAGGAACGGGCGGTGGTAATTAAAGATGCCACCTTTCTGTTGTTTCAAAATCGAAACAATCTGGGTCTTTTTAAATCGGGTCTTTTTTATTTGCATACAATTTGCAAACATTTTCCTTTCGCTAAAGCATAACAGAATTAAGTCTTTAATGATTTAATAAGTTGTTTTTCAGGGCCCATAAAACCACCCCTACTCTTGACTTTGCTCCGGTTTTTTCAAATAAACTTCTGCTGTAATTGTCAACGCTGCGAACTGCAATATTGAGCTGATCGGCCATTTCTTTGTAGGTAAGCTCACTAGCGCACAATTGAAGAAACAATATTTCTTTTTCTGTTAGTTTTACGCCACCAGTAGTAAGTGTATCTTTTTGAATGGACCGAATCATGTTTCCAGAAACCAAATCATTGGTGTAAAATCCCTTCTCAACCAATTGAATAATTGCTTTGTGTAGTTCGCTAATTTCAGCTTCTTTTAAAATATAGCCATTTGCTCCTGCTTTTAACATTTTTATGATTGCCTGTTCGTCATCATACATACTCAATGCTAAAATATGGATATGCGGATAATTGGTTTTTAACCAAGAAGTAGCCATATAGCCATTCATATGTGGCATATTGATATCCATTAATATCACTTGTGTATCTGGGAATAGTGCAATTTTGTTTTGTAACTCAATACCATTATTTGCTTCAAAAAGAATATTGATATCTGTATACTCGTTTAATAATGCCGCAATACCTGTTCGGAACATTTTATGGTCATCCACCATGGCAATATTAAAAATGGGTAATTTAGTTTTCATAGGGAACTTGGATATAGATGGTAGTGCCTTTGTTAGGGGATGAAATAATATCTAAGTGACCCCCAATAATCGATATTCTCTTTTTCATATTTCCGATTCCTAATCCTTGCTTCTTACTGATTGGAACTGATAATAAATCAATTCCTTTTCCATTGTCGGTCACTTTAAAATAAAATTGCTTTTTCTCATCCTCCCCAATTTCAATGATGATTTTATCTGCTTCTGAGTGTTTAATTATATTGCTAATAGTCTCTTGTAATAGTCTGAAAATAAAAAGTGATTTTTTATTTAGGTCTACAAGATCATTATTGCAATAATTGATGAATTGAACATCAAACTGTCCGTTTTTTTGTAACCAGCTTACTTCTTGTTCAATTGCTTGAACAAGACCCTGCTGTAACAAGTTTTCTGCTTGTAATAATTTTGCTAATTGTCTTAAATCTTTGATAGAGCTATTCACAAAACTTAATGCAGTTGCCACTTTTTGCTCAGTATTAGTGTGATCACTCACATTTATTGAAGACAGAGTGGCATTTGTTAAACTCAATAATTGCCCAATATTATCATGTAAATCAGCTGCAATTGTTTGTAGTGTTTGTTCCTTAACCTCATGCTCTGTTTTTATAAGTTCTTGCTCAAAAGTGTTCTGCATCATGGTTTTTTCTAATTTATTTTGTTCTTGACGCTTTTGATAGGCAAATACAAAATATACAATTGATACAGTTAAAAACAGGAATACAACTGCACCAATTATTATACCTATAATTAGGTAGTCGTTGGTTTGAGCCTGAAGGAAAATGCTATTAATAAACAAGAATATAGAATTGTAAATATTAAATTATTAAATAAATACCATATTGGCAGAAAAGAATCAAAGTCGTTTAAATATTTAAAATATGCTCCAAAACAGACCAATATAAACAGACCTATGAAAAGAAATAAATACCCAATGCTAATCCAAAAAAATGGATTCTGTAATAGGTTGATGCTTTGTGTATGTTGAATCATTTCTTTGAAATATTCAAAAATATAATAGACAGAAATGCAGCTACCTAGAATAATTGTGTAAGAATTTAATTCGTAGAAACCCTGTATAAAAAGAATATTCGAAACTGAAACAACTATCAGTATCCAATATAAAATTTTAAATCTTTTAAGCGTCTTTGTTGATTTAATAAGTTGGCTATAAAACCATCCAATAAAAATAAATTCATTTAACCTGATTAAATTATTAGCCAAGTAGTTTAAATCATCCTGATTATTACTTACCCAATAACTCATCCAATTAACGATTGCATAGGGCACTATTAAAAGAATAAAACTTTTAAGTACACCATGCTTCAAATAACGATAATTCATTGAATAAATACAGAGTAGAAGCAAAGTCAATATGGATATAAATAGTGTCAATTTTAATTGTGTATAGAATATTGAACTAATTCATTGGTCTCTTTTTGAATTCTTTCTTTAGTTATATGAAAAACTTTAATAAAACAGGAGTATAAAATAATATTCAACACGGTATTAATGAGTTTGAACAGGGTAAAACCATTGAATAAATTGATCTTATGGGTATTTCTTAAAAAAAAACTATTGAATATATCACTTGAATAAAATATTAGAATTCCGGTAGCAAACCAAAAAGAACCAGATTTAAGGAGGTCTATTTTTTCCTCGTTTTCGATGATACTAATAAAGTAAAAGCAAGCCATTATAATCATACTAAAGCTTCCTAAACTCATGGTATAAGTGTGAAAGACCTGAAATCCTTGAATGAGGGTAATATTAATTAGCCATAAAATGGGATATGCTAAAACAAAGTATTTACTAAACCAAGACCATTTATTTGAACCGAAAACTTCAGTAAAAATTAGTCCGTATAAAATAAATTCAATTAGGGTTGCAATATTATACACTTGAACATTCGGTACATGTAATACCCTTCGTTGATAAGTGCCTATTAATTCCGCTAATACAACAATCCCAATGAGCCAAACCAATTTAGCAAATTTGGTTTTTTTGATATGCTTATAATAGATTAAGCCATAGATAAATGCAGCTATCTCAAAGTATAGAAATATAAAGTTCATAATCTCTATGGAATTTCATTGTAACAGTTTTCAGGACATAGCTCCCCATGATTAAATCCTGCAATTGATTTGTTTGTATATTTTGTCCATCTATTATAAAGTGTACGCCCTGCTTTATCAACTGGAAGAAACACAACGCTATTTTGTTCTTCATATTTTTTACCCTTGATTTCACATGCTGTTTGAGGCTGGCCATTTGCTTTTTTATATTTTTTGTCGTAGCGAATCAGATAACATCTTACACCTGCCACATCATTATTAGTTGAGTCACTAAAAAAGCTTCCCATTGCTTCAAAGCTTGATCGATCAAATGTGATAAAATTGGTAACCGTACTGTCTGGTTTTCCTCCGTTCACCCTTTTTCCATGTTTTACATAGACATCTCTTAGTCGAACTACTTCTGAAGAGTCCATTATAAAATTATCGCCCATAAAGTATTTCTCATTTTCTTTCTCTACTGGCTGTTGAATTTTGCCATTGGATTTGCCAATAAAATAACCCGCGACTAGTGCCGCCATAATAAAGAGACCAATTGATACATTTTTCATTTTATAAATGTTTAGATATGATAAGTAAAAGTATTGCTAAAGCCGGGGGTGCTTAGTACGTGATTTTACGTATTCAATAAAGTCATTTTCCGTATTTGTACTGGTCTATATAATGTGAAATTTGTTCCATACAAATTGAAAATACCTATTTGTATAAGGTTCAAATGTGCAGCTTCGGGGGGAGCTGCACATGAATCTTTATAAAACCAAATCGGATAAGTAAAATACCGCTAGTTTTTGACTTTTCCAAATCATAGAGGAATGAATAAGCTGACAAAAAGGGAAGTACAAATTTTAAGTGAATTATCTAAGGGTGCAACGGATGCAGAAATTGCTGGAGTATTAAATATTTCTGTAGAAACGATTAAGTCACACAATAAAAATATTTATAAAAAACTGAATGTTTGTAATAGATCAGAAGCAATAGTAGCTTGGTTTAATTTATTCAAATCTTAGGTACACCAAAGAGGGATTTTTTAATACCCCTCTTTGGTGTATTTTTATTTTAATAAAGCACCCCCACTTTTACTCCCCCCAGGTTTTAAATCCATAATTGCTTTTAAGCATTTGCTTGAATGAATTGAGCTAAACGGTCATACGCTAAACTAATGGGTAC
The DNA here is from genome assembly GCF_051860225.1 of Sediminibacterium sp. Classification (GTDB taxonomy): domain Bacteria; phylum Bacteroidota; class Bacteroidia; order Chitinophagales; family Chitinophagaceae; genus Sediminibacterium. Next base: position 141,822 of record NZ_JBHYEI010000001.1, on the reverse strand, counting down.
ACTCGAGAAATTAACAGGGAGGGAAAAGGAAGTACTGTTCTATTTGTGCAAAGGCTTTCTTAATAAAGAAATATCTATCCAGTTGAATATTTCAGAGGATACTGTTAAAAAGCATAATAAGAATATTTTTAAAAAAATAGGTGTGAGAAATCGAGCGGAGGCGATTATTCTGTGCAGCACATCTGATCAAAGTTTTATTTAAAGTGCTGTTATGAAAAAGATTATTTTAATTTTTTTATTTATTCAGTTGAGTTTGACGGTTTTTAGTCAAACGATTTCTAGTGATTTATTGATTGAAAATCACACAGTCCAAATTAATTATCGGAAAGAAGCATTTGGTTTTACAATTTCTTCACAAGTTATTTTTGATAAGCGTAAAATAGTAGTAAGTGATACACTTGTTGATTTAAAACAAGACCCCTTTATTTATCTTATCGATTCTCAGATTAAAAAACTCTTAGATTCAATAATCCCGAAAGTATCTGCAAAAGAGCATTCATTAAATAAAGACGAAAAAATTAAAATATTTGAAAAAATCCAACAAAGTATCAAATTTTCTGAAATAAAATATGGGGTAGCATATTATTACGGTTTAACTGATGAGGAGAAAAAATTATTGGCAGATAAAAAAGCTGCTCTCTTAGATTTTCAGGAGAAACAACATATTCTTAAAAAATCAGGTATTACAAAATGGGAAGATCGAATAAAAGCAAAAGTATTAAAAGAAGAAATAAATGTGTTATCACGCAAAAGAAAATATGAGGTTTCATTTATTGGAAATGCAAACGTAGTAACCTCTTTTAAAGTAGCTAATCAAAGTCAATTAGGTGGTGGGTTTGGTTTGATGGCATATAAGCCAAACAGGGCTGAGTTTATAGGAGTCTTTACAGTTTCACAAGCAAATGATACAATTACAAGCAATGGAACAACAAACAATGATTTTGCCCAATCAGTGTTAATTCCTGGGGTGAGAAGGTTTTCATTATTTACAACATTTCGTTTGAATAGTTTATGGCCATTAGCCTATAATAATATCACCAATAAAATTGGGTTTATTTGGAATGTAAATGTTACGCCTTACAATTGGCTAATTAAAAATAGTAGTAATCAAGATAGTATTCAAGCAAAAGCTTTACCGATTTCAATGGATTTCATGTTTCCTGTTCATTGGGTATCTATATATGAACCTGGTAAAGACATTTTAATTTCATCCGACTTTGGTTTCACCGCTCGCTATATAGCTGGTGATATTAACACAGAGAAAAGAGCCGCTTTTTTAGGAAATAATAAAGCATTCTATGCAGGGTTAATTGCAGGACTTTCTATCAAGTATAATGGTTTCAGGTTTCAGTTTCATGCGCCTATTATTTTTGGAAAACAAGTGCCTGGTTTAACCAATGGACAAGCATACGCTTCAATAAGTATTATCACAAAAATATTTAATGATGTAGGAAATGTTTTAGATAAAAAAGTAAACGATTAGCACCCCTATCAATTCTTAAAAATAAATGAGCAGTATGACAAAATATTTCCTGAAGCTTATAGTATTTCTATTTTTAATAACTGGATTAACACCTGTTTTTGCACAACCCACTATCACTTCATTTAGCCCCATCAGTGCAAAGCCCGGTGATGTAGTTACTATTACTGGAACCAATTTCAATACTGCCCCTGCAAATAATATTGTATTTTTTGGAGCTACTAAAGCAACAGTAACTGCAGCAACATCAACGAGTTTAACGGTTGCAGTGCCTTCAGGTGCAACTTATGCGCCTATCACTGTATTAAATACTGGAACTAGTTTAGCAGCATATAGTTTACGTAATTTCACACCCATTTATAGTCCTGCTAAAACAAATATTACCGCTGCTGATTTTCAAGCTAAGTTTGATTTTTCAACAGAAAGTACTCCTATTTCAGTTGCGATAGGAGATTTAGATGGAGATGGGAAGCCCGATTTGGCAGTAGCTAATTATAATTCAAATACTGTTTCGGTATTACGCAATACATCAACTAGTGGAAGCATAAGTTCTGCTAGTTTTGCTGATAAGGTAGATTTTTCAACGAGAACAGGACCTATTTCAGTTGCGATAGGAGATTTAGATGGAGATGGGAAGCCCGATTTGGCAGTATCGAATGGAAGTTCAAATAATGTATCGGTTTTTCGCAATACAGCTACAAGTGGAAGTATTAACACCAGCAGTTTTGCTGCTAAGGTAGATTTTACAACTGGGACAAATCCTCAATCGATTGCAATAGGCGATTTGGACGGTGATGGAAAGCCTGATTTGACAGTAGCAAATTGGTCTTCAAATACTTTTTCTATTTTTCGCAATACGGCTACAAGTGGAAGTATTAGTACCAGCAGTTTTGCTGCTAAGGTAGATTTTACAACTGGGACAAATCCTCAATCGGTTGCAATAGGCGATTTGGACGGTGATGGAAAGCCTGATTTGGCAGTAGCAAATGGTGGTTCAAATTCGGTATCAGTTTTTCGCAATACAGCTACAATTGGAAGCATTGTGTCTGGTAGTTTTTCCGCTAAAGTAGATTTAACAACAGGTGCTAATCCTCGATCAATAGCAATTGGAGATTTAGATGGAGATGGTAAGTCTGATTTGGCTATAGCAATTCAGAGTTCAAATGCAGTATCAGTTTTTCGAAATACCGCTACTAGTGGAAGCATTGGGTCTGGCAGTTTTGCTGCTAGTGTATTTTTTCAAGCGACTAATGGACCTTTTTCCATTGCGATTGGAGATTTGGACGCAGATGGTAAGTCTGATTTGTTATTCTCAAATAGCGGTACAAGTACAGTATCTGTATTACGAAATACCGCTACTAGTGGAAGCATTGGGTCTGGTAGTTTTGCTGCTAAGATAGATTTTACAACTGGGACAAATCCTTATTCAGTTGCAATAGGAGATTTGGACGGAGATGGGAAGCCTGATTTGGCAGTATCGAATGGTAGTTCAAATACACTATCAATTTTACGAAATGCAGATATACAGTTACCCCCCACCATTACTTCATTTACCTCAACAACTGGCCCAGTAGGAACTTTGGTAACAATAACAGGAACGAACTTAAACAATCCAACGGCAATAACAATAGGCGGAGTAGCAGCGATACCAATTAGCAATACAGGAACTAGTTTAGTTGCGATGGTAATGCCGGGAGCAACAACAGGAGCGGTAAGTGTAACGACAGGAAGTGGAACAGCCAATGGAACAGGAAACTTTACGGTAACAGCCAGCCGAATACCCAATGGCCAACAAGGCGCTAAGCTAGTAGGTACAGGAGCAGTGGGTGCTGCCGGCCAAGGTTTTAGCGTTAGCTTAAGTGCAGATGGTAAAACGGCGATAGTGGGTGGATTTACTGATAATAGTAATGCAGGAGCTGCATGGGTGTATACCCGCAGTGGTGGTGTGTGGACACAACAAGGGGGTAAGCTAGTAGGGACAGGAGCAGTGGGCGGTGCCTTCCAAGGCTATAGCGTTAGTTTAAGTGCGGATGGTAATACGGCGATGGTCGGTGGGTGGGGTGATAACAGTGCCACCGGAGCAGTTTGGGTGTATACCCGCAGTGGCGGTGTGTGGACCCAGCAAGGGGGTAAGCTAGTAGGCACAGGATCAGTGGGTGCTTCTCGCCAAGGTATTAGCGTTAGCTTAAGCGCGGATGGCAATACAGCGCTGGTAGGTGGACAGAGTGATAATAGTAGTGTCGGAGCTGCGTGGGTTTATACCCGCAGTGGTGGTGTTTGGTCACAACAAGGGAGTAAGCTAGTAGGCACAGGAGGAGTGGGTGCTGCCCAACAAGGCTGGTCAGTTAGCTTAAGTGCGGATGGCAATACGGCAATGGTTGGTGGACGTAATGATAACAGTAATGCGGGAGCTGCATGGGTGTTTACGCGTAGTGGAGGAGTGTGGACTCAGCAAGGCGCTAAGCTAGTAGGGACAGGAGCAGTGGGTGCTGCCCGCCAAGGCTCAAGTGTTAGCTTAAGTGCGGATGGCAATACAGCGATAGTTGGTGGATTTGCCGATAACAGTGATGCTGGAGCTGCATGGGTGTATACTCGCAGTGGAGGAGTATGGACACAGCAAGGCGCAAAGCTAGTAGGGACAGGAGCAGTTGGTTCTGCTCAACAAGGTTTTAGCGTTAGCTTAAGTGCGGATGGCAATACGGCGATGGTGGCTGGATTCCTAGATAACAGTAATGCAGGAGCTGCCTGGGTGTATAGCCGTAGTGGCGGAGTGTGGACACAGCAAGGCTCAAAATTAGTAGGCACAGGAGCAGTGGGTGCAGCCTACCAAGGTAATAGAGTTAGCTTAAGTGCGGATGGCAATACGGCGATGGTTGGTGGAAATGCTGATAACAGTAATGCCGGAGCTGCATGGGTGTATAGCTATGTACCAACTCCAACCATCACTTCTGCTACTTATAATGCAAATACAGGTGTGTTATCTGTTACTGGAACAAATTTTGTATCAAATGCAGGAGCAACTAATGATATTGATCTTAGCAAGTTATCATTAACTGGAGAAGGCGGTAGTTCATATACTCTAACAACTTCTCCAAATGTTGAAATAACTGATGCAACCAGTTTTAGTATTACACTTAATTCTACAGATATTGCTGCAGTAAATCAAATACTCAATAAGAACGGAACAACTTCTACTGGAGCTACAACATTTAATTTGGCAGCCGCAGCTGATTGGATGGCTGGTTCTTTGGGAAATGCAGACTTAACAGGAAATCCAATTACTGTAAGTAATGTAGCGGTTCCTACCATTTCTTCTGCTACCTTTAATATATCAACAGGATCTTTGGTAGTTACGGGTGCCAATTTATTAAAACTATCTGGAGCAACCAATGATATAGATGTTACCAAGTTTACAATTACCGGACAGGGGGGAGCTACGTTTACCTTAACAAACAATACTACCAATGTTGAAATAACTGACGCAACAAGTTTTACGGTTAGTCTAGGTGCAACAGACCGTGCATCATTAATTAGTTTACTTAATAAAAATGGAACAAGCTCAGTTGGTGCAACAACGTATAATTTAGCTGCTGCTGAAGACTGGAATGCAGGAGCAGATGCTGCTGTAGTAATAGCAGATTTAACTGGTAATATCATTACTGTAAGTAATGTTGCAACGATTACTACCACAGGCACTTTAGCTGCATTGACAACAACTTACGGAACTGCATCAAACAGTACTAGCTTTAATATTAGTGGTGCTTCATTAACTAATGATATCATTGTAACAGCTCCAACTGGTTTTGAGGTAAGTCTTTCATCAACTACAGGATTTGCTAATACAGTTAATTTAACTCAAACAGCAGGTATAGTTCCATCAACTACTATTTATGTAAGATTAAAATTAAGCAATACTGTAGCTGCCTCACCATATAATGGCAATGTGGTTTGTACAAGTACCAATGCGGCAACAGTAAATGTAGCAACTGCTTCAAGTACTGTAACAGTAACCCCACTTACGATTACAGCAACAAACGTAAATAAAGCTTACGGTTCAACCTTAACAGGTGCTGCAGGGTCAACAGCGTTTACGAGTACAGGATTATTAAATAATGAAACCATTGGAAGTGTAACAATCGCTTATGGTACAGGTGCTGCACCTACTGCTGCTATTGGAACATACACAGGTAGTGTAACCCCAAGTGCTGCAACAGGCGGAACTTTTGATGCGAATAATTATACCATCACTTATACTGCTGGTAATATTATAGTAGGCAAAGCAAACCTTACAATTACTGCAACGAATGTAAACAAGCCTTACGGTTCAACCTTAACAGGTGCTGCAGGGTCAACAGCGTTTACGAGTACAGGATTATTAAATAATGAAACCATTGGAAGTGTAACA
>NZ_JBHYEI010000001.1:0-134937 GCF_051860225.1 Sediminibacterium sp. | reverse complement strand
CAACCTTAACAGGTGCTGCAGGGTCAACAGCGTTTACGAGTACAGGATTATTAAATAATGAAACCATTGGAAGTGTAACAATCGCTTATGGCACAGGCTCCGCAGCCACTGCGGCAGTAGGAACATACACTGGTAGTGTTACACCAAGTGCAGCAACAGGTGGAACCTTTGATGCGAATAATTATACCATCACTTATACTGCTGGTAATATTATTGTAGATAGAAAAAATCTTACCATTACTGGGATAACTGCAAATAATAAAATCGTTGATGGTACGACAGTTGCAACCTTAAGTGGCACACCAATTTTAAATGGAGTTGTTGGAACAGATAATGTATTTGCAACAGGAACGCCTATTGCAACTTTTGCAAGTAGCGCAGTGGGTAATAATATAGTTGTAACAGTAACCGGTTATACATTGGGTGGATTGGATGCCGGCAACTATACGGTAAGTCAACCAGCAGGGTTAGCCGCTAATATTACTCCATTAGTCAATATTCCTTCAATCACTTTAACTGGTTCTATTAGTATATTTAATTCATGTGCAACTAAAGAGTCAACTGCGCAAAGTTTTACGGTTAACGGAAGTAATTTATTAACAAACGTAACTGTATCTGCTCCAGTCGGATTTGAATTATCTACTAGTGCAAGCGGATCTTATACTAATAGTTTAGTTTTAAATATAACAAGTGGAACGCTTTCTAATACAACTATTTTTATAAGACTGAACACTGCAATCACAGGAAATCTATCTGGTAATATAGTAGCATCTTCTACAGGGGCTTCTGATCAATCAATTTCGGTCACAGGATTGGTTTCTGCATTGCCAGTAGTTTCTGCAATAACTGGTATTCAGCAACTTTGTTTTCAATCGACTACTCAATTTATGAGTGCAACAGATGGAGGAACTTGGAGAAGTAGTAATACAACAGTAGCAACAGTAAATTCATCGGGTGTCATTAATGGAATGCAACTTGGAAACGCAATAATTAGTTACACGGTAACAAGCCCGTTTGGATGTGAAACAACTGTAAACAGAGCTATTACCGTCAATCCTCTGCCAAATGTAACTGTTACTGCAAGTCCAACCGTTGTTTTAAAAGGGCAGAATACACAATTAAATGCTACTGTGATAGGTGATGTCCCAAGTTTTGCATGGTCTCCGGCAGCCAACATCGTAAATCCAACACAGGCAAGTACATTGGCTCGAGTAACGCAAAATACGACCTATACATTAACTGCAACCTCCGCACAAGGATGTGTAAGAACATCAAGCGTAACAGTTACAGTTAAGGAAGATGAAATATTTGTAGAACCAATTAATGTGTTTACACCCAACGGTGATGGGGTAAATGATCGCTTTATTATTAATAATATTGATCAATATCCTGATAATAAATTGCAATTGTATGATAGAGCAGGTAAGCTCATCTTCGAGCAAAAAAATTATGCGAACACGTGGGATGGTACTATTGGGGGAAAGGTTCTTATAAAAGACACTTACTTCTATATCATAACAATCCAGGGTAAAATAGTAAAAAAAGGAGCTATAACATTGGTTAGATAATTATTTATTAGATTAATTAAGAAAGTATGAGAAGTTTATTAATATCAGTATTTTTTATCTCAACATTTTTATTCATTTGTTGCAATGTCCAAGCTCAGCAGCAAATTGAGAATAGCATGAGCCAGTATTTTCGGAATCGAATTTTATGGAATGCTGGGTTCACCGGAATAGACGGCAGTAAAGTATATGCAATGCAAAATAGAAGCTGGATTGGTTTTGACGGGGCACCTGTTATGACTAATATAACTGGAGAGTTTAACTTTGGTGAAAATTCTTCTGCAGGGTTACAAATAACTGCTGATTTGACTGGAGTTTTATACAGAACTTATGGTGTGTTTAATTATGCTTATCGAGTGAAATTTGAAGAGGCGCATGAGTTACGAATTGGTGTTGCCTTAGCCTTGTCCAGTGATAGAATTAATAACAAATACATTGAACAAGGAGGGCTTGTTGATCCAATTTTGTTAAATAGTATAAACTCAAAAACACAATATGATGGAAATATTGGTTTGGTCTACATTAATAAGAGACTAAACTTAGGGGCATCCTTTTTTAGACTTAGAGAAAATTTTAAATCCAATAATCTTTTTACCGGAAACTTAGCTATTGCTCAAATTGGAGGCACGTACGATATATATTTTAATGATGATGAAGATTTTAACTTAAAGCCTTTAATGTTAATAAAGTTATTCAGAAAAGCGAGTCCAATTCTTGATTTAGGGGCGCAATTTGAATATAATAACAAATTCAATGCAATGCTGGTCTACCAAAGTGTTGGAAATATTAGGGCTGGGGCTGGAATAAAAATTAGCGATTTTGGAGAAGCAAATTTCTTCTACAATACGAATATTAAAATAGCTAATGCTTCCAGTCAACAATATGAAATTGGATTAGGTATAAATCTAAATTCACGAGATTAATTCTTGGCACTTAGTTAATTCTATTTAAATAATTTAGTTATCCTTATTTCTAAAGATCAAGTTATTAATCGAGAATTATTTATTCTGCAATTATTGGCAAAGGGTTTGACAAATAGAGAAATTGCAAATGTACTAGGGATTTCTGTTGAAACTGTAAAGGTGCACAATAAACATATATACCGAAAACTCAATGAAAGAAATCGTTCTGAAGGAATAAGTCTGGTGTTGGTTGCACTTTAAATTGAAAGTACACCAAAGTGGTATTTCATATTTTGGTTCTCTAGTATACCTTTATTTTAATAATGTCTCCTTACTCTTACTAACTCCTCCCAAAAAGTAATACCCTCTTGTTTAAAATCCAATATTTGCTTTGATGCATTTACATAAATGAATTGAGCATAAGTATATTTTAAAAATTAAAAATTAAAAAATGAAAAATTACAATCTGTTTTTTTGCTTGCTAATTGGAGTATTATTAGGGTGTAAGAAAAATGATATAACTCCTTCAGAATCTATCAAGTACAATGCCACTGTAGAAGTAATTAAAGGCATACCTGGCGAATCGGCAACAATTCGTTTTAGTCAGGCGGTTAAAAAAAGTAGTTTAAAGGGGACTATGAATACTACTGATATTGAAGTTTACGCAATCAATGATTCAGTATACAACTTTATATTACCCGTAGTGCCTGCTGGGGAATATGATATTAAATTTCAGGATATTAGTTTGTTGTCTAAATTGAATATTAGTATAAAGCCCTATCCAATTGTAACGCAAGCTCAACCAGTTATCGATTCTTTTTCAACAGCCTTCAGTAATGCAATTGATTCCTTAACAAAACTATCTAATTCCGCAATAGCACCTATTGACAAAGCAATTGTTCCATTGTTTAAACAATTTCAAGAGGAGTTTAATACAGCTTATGCTAGTCTAACAGCAAATGAAAAACTTAAGCTTGCTTACTTTTTACGTGAGCATAAAATCGATTATGCTGGGTTAACCACAAAACCCATTTCGCCTATTTATTATAATGCACAATTAGGTGGTTATAGTGATCCGTCAGAAGAATTAATAAGGTTAGCAAAAGATTATACTACTAAAGTCATACTCGCTGCAGGCAGTGTTCCATTTTTAATAGGTTCAACTGCGGCTTTTGCGGCATTCCCTAATCCATATACTACTGTAATTTTAATCGGAAGTATCACTACCTATGTTGTACTCAGGGAGGCAGCTATTAAGAGGGCAGAAGAATTGGGTAAATTAAATGGAGTTGTAGAATCAATTACTGATATCATTCCCAATGATTCACGCTCTATTCAACAAACTATCCGATCCCAACAATCTGATATTACTAATGCCAGCACAATACCAGAGTTTAGTGCTGGTATTCCAAAATTTTTAAAAATGCGTGTAGAATATCGAAATTTAATCAAAACCGATATTGGTTTGCATGAAAATATTACTGGTGCATTAAAAAATGATACGGACTTAGAGCGTGAAGATAAAAGAGTTGCAGACCGATTCAATCAAGTAAAAAATGCACTTAAGAAAGTTAATTTGAATTGGGTGTTGTACACTAGTAGAATACCAAACACAGCCATCAAAAAAGTATCATATACAGTTCCTGCGTCAAATATTTTCATAAAATCTGTTAGTGATAATAGACTTAATTATGTTGCCAGTCCTGCAGACTCTGGTATTAATGTGAAACTAAACTCTACAGTTACAGAGAATATCAATTTTAATATGGTTGTAGGGTTCAAATCTAACTTAATCAATAAAAGTTTTGAAAAATCTCTTTCAGCTAAATATATGGGTGCAGTAATTGATTCTACTGAATTATACCGGTTATCTGCAATTGGTAAATATACTGTTACTCAACATGTTGGAAATGGACCAAACAGTAAGTTATTTTGTGAGTTGAAAAATAATAATGAAGCGCTTTATACCATTTTTGATGATCCTAGTTGGCCTAATGGGTATGTATTTAGACAAAATTGGACAGTTCGTAAAATCAACAATGAATATTTTATCACAACTTCCTGGACAAATCCGGGTCACATTCTTAGTGAGGCCAAAAAGTTAACCTATCCAGTTACTTCATTTTTTTACTGGAATAATTATATTAAATGAATAGCAGTTAGGTTCGGTTCAATTTACCGTCCCAATTTATTTGGGGCGGTTTTTTTATGATATTATACTATAACTGCGCCTTATCTTTGTTTTTACGATAAAATTATACCGTGAAAGCAAAACAGATTATACTTATTATACTAGCCATTTTACTGATTGATCAGGGCTCTAAGTTTTACATTAAACTGAACTATTATACAGGCGAGGAACACAATGTCTTGGGAACTTGGTTTAGACTACATTTTGTAGAAAATGAAGGTATGGCCTGGGGTTGGAAATTTGGCGGAGAGTTTGGGAAAATAGCCCTCACTTTATTTAGATTAGGAGCGGTTATTTGGGGATCATTCCTGATACGCAATTTCATCAAGCAGAAACAGCACAAGGGCTTTTTAATTTGTGCGGCGCTGATATATGCAGGAGCCCTCGGCAACTTAATTGATAGTTTATTTTATGGTCTCATCTTCGAAGCCAGCAATCCTTTTACACAGAATGTAGCTACATTGTTGCCAGCTGGCGGTGGCTATGCAGGCTTGTTTCATGGCAAAGTGGTAGATATGTTGTATTTCCCCATCATCACTAATTCGCATTATCCAACTTGGGTTCCAATTGTAGGTGGAGAAGAATTTGAATTCTTTAGACCCGTATTCAATATAGCGGATATGGCCATTTCAACTGGTGTGATAACCATCTTGGTTTTTCAAAATAAGTTCTTTAATAGGCCCGAACAAGAACAACACCATACCGTTGTAACCAACGCAGAAGTAAACGACAAAACCCAGATATTTTAGTTGATTCCATTTTTACAATTTTTTGTAAATCTGGAATATGATTCCATTTTTGCATATATTTGTAAATATGGAGTATAATTCCATTTTTGCAAAATATAGTGCAATGGCCAATTTGATTAAAAGAGAAATACAAGCAGAAGCTACATTTAAGCTCACGCAGTTTAGGGCCTTGTGTATTACCGGTCCAAGGCAAAGCGGAAAAACCACTTTGAGTAAATTGCTGTTCAAGGATAAGCCTTATGTCAATTTTGAAACCCCTACTACACAAGCAGCATTTGAATTGAACCCGGAAGTGTTTTTAAAAAAATACGCTGGAGGTGCCATATTTGATGAAGTGCAACGGGTACCATTACTGTTTAGATTTTTACAGGAAATGCTGGATAAGAATACGAAGAGGGGGCAGTTTATTTTAACTGGTTCTAATAATTTTTTGCTGCAAGAACAGGTTTCCCAATCATTGGCTGGAAGAGCGGGTTATTTATCATTGTTACCATTAAGCTATTCAGAATTAATAGAAAGTAAAATCTCAGTTGCCTCTGTTGATGAATTAATAATAAGAGGAGGATATCCTGAAATATGGAATGAACAATTAAAGCCAACCAATTGGTTAGAGAGCTATGTGCAAACTTATGTACAAAGAGACGTTCGCTTACTGAAAAATATCAATGATTTAGCTGCATTTAATCGATTTGTTTTTTTATGTGCCAATTATGCAGGTCAGTTATTAAACAGAGAGGAGATTGCAAAAAAAACTGGGGTTGATACTAAAACAATTCAATCCTGGATGGGGTTATTAGAAAGTAGTTATTTGATTTTTATGCTGCAACCCTGGTTTGTAAATGCGAATAAACGAATGGTTAAAAGTCCAAAATTATATTTTCACGATACAGGCTTACTCTGTTATTTATTAGGTATTCACAATAAGACTGCATTAAAAAAGCATCCACAATATGGCGCTATATTTGAAAACTGGGCCATTACGGAGATTCAAAAAAATCGATTGAATCAGGGTGTCATTAGTCCGCTTTATTTTTACAGAGATAGTGCAGGAAACGAAATAGATCTAGTGGTAGATAAAAATGAAGAGCAATTTGGAATTGAAATAAAATCGGCCAAAAAATTTGATGCTGCTATGTTCAGAGGCCTTAATCATTGGAATAAATCCAATCCTTCTGCTAATACTTTATTAATTTACGGTGGAGACATGGCAGATGAAATCAAACCTAAGCAAACCTTGCTTCCTTGGAATCAAATCAATCAATTTTAAAATACCTATATGAATAAAATTTTGCTCTTCATTTTAGCCGCAGCTATTACAGCATGCAGTAGCAATCGCGTGGATACTATTGTGCATCATGCGGTAATTTACACCGTTGATTCTGCGTTTACAGTAGTTGAAGCAATGGCCATTAAAGAGGGGAAAATTGTAGCAACTGGAACCAATGAAGCAATTACTAGTAAATACCAAGCCGACAGCATGGTAGATGCAAAGGGCGCAGCAATTTATCCAGGATTAATAGACGCACACGCTCATTTTGTAGGATATGGTGCATCCTTATTTCAAGTGGAATTATACAATACCAAAACATGGGAGGAAACGGTTGATTTAATTGTTGCATTTGCGCAGAAACATCCAGAACTAAAGTTTATAAAAGGTCGCGGGTGGGATCAGAATAAATGGCCAGGAAAAAAATATCCAACCAATGAGTTGTTGAACCAACGTTTTCCGAATATACCCGTGTTAATAGAAAGGGTGGATGGACACGCTTCAATAGCCAATGCCGCAGCATTAGCACTAGCAGGCATTAAGCCAGGAGACAAAGTAGTAGGTGGAGAAATTGAAACTAAGAATGGCGTATTAACAGGCGTATTAATTGATAATGGCGATGCAGCAGTAAATGCTAAAATGCCAACTCCCACAAAAGAAGAATTAACTGCTTGGCTACAAACCGCAGAAAAAAATTGTTTTGCACAAGGCTTAACTACAATCACCGATTGTGGGTTAAATTACCAAGATGTAGATTTTATTGATGGCCTGCACAAGAGCAATCAATTGAATATGCGTTTGTATGTGATGTTATCTGATAAAGATGCCAACTACGAAGCCTACTTAAAAAAAGGCCCATACAAAACCGATAAATTATTTGTGAATGGATTTAAAGTGTATGCAGATGGAGCGCTAGGAAGTAGAGGAGCTTGTTTGTTGAAACACTATTCGGATCAACCAGGATGGGGTGGATTTTTATTGCGCAATAAATCACATTATGATTCATTGGCGCAAGTATTGAGTAAGACTAATTTTCAAATGTGTACCCATGCCATTGGAGACAGTGCCAACAGAGAAATCTTAAACATTTATAACAAGTATTTACAACCGGGTAATGATAAGCGCTGGAGGATTGAACACGCCCAGATAGTAGCACCCGAAGATTTCAATTTATTTGGTAAGGTGAACGTAGTTCCATCAGTGCAACCCACTCATGGAACCAGTGATATGTATTGGGCAGAAGCCAGACTGGGCAAGGAACGCATGAAGGGCGCGTATGCTTTCAAAGACTTATTAAAACAGAATGGATGGTTGCCATTAGGTACTGATTTCCCAGTAGAAGATATCTCTCCATTCAAAACATTTTTAGCAGCAGTGGTGCGCAAAGATGCAGCAGGCTATCCAGCGGAAGGATTTCAAATGGAGAACGCATTAACACGCGAAGAAACCATTAAAGGCATGACTATTTGGGCAGCAAAAGCAGGGTTCTTAGAAAAGGAGGTAGGAAGCATAGAAGTTGGTAAGAAAGCTGATTTTATTTTGTTGGATAAAGACTTGATGAAAGTTGCGGAGCAAGATATTCTTAAAACTAAAGTTACTGCTACTTATTTAGGAGGTAAGAGGGTTTATTAATATACTTTAATGTAAAAGCAAAACATACAATACTCTCGGTCTCTCCATTTCAACTAAAATAGAATAGGGGGGTGAACATACCAATTCTCGCTGCCCCCAGATTTCAACTTGTGTAAATTGTAATACTTTAAAATACTGCAAGTTGAAATCTGGAAAATGCTCGAATCAGTATGTTCATCCCCCTCTTTAAATACTTAATCTAGAAATTTGAGAAATGCTCCAATCAGTAAAAACAATAGAATTACCCTGAATTTGTATAACTCATGCGTGAATGAATAGCTGAACCTTTGCACCTTAACAATACAATTAAAAATGAAAAAGACGATTTTAATTACAGGTGCAAGTAGTGGTATCGGTAAAGAAACCGCAATCTACTTTCAATCTCAAGGATGGAATGTTGTTGCAACCATGCGTAATCCTGATGCAGCGGTTGAACTAAAGCAATTAGATCAGGTATTGATTGTTCCTATGGATGTGTTGGATTTGGATTCCATCGAAAGGGCAATCAGTTTAGGCATCAACCACTTTGGAACGATTGATGTATTGCTCAATAATGCAGGGTATGGCGCTTACGGTCCATTAGAGTCCTTTAAACGAGCACAAATATTACGTCAGTTCAATACCAATGTGATCGGACTTCTAGATGTTACCAGGGCTATTCTGCCTCATTTTAGAGCGCATCAAAAAGGAATCATTATTAATATATCCTCTATAGGAGGAAAGATCACTTTCCCATTGGGAAGCCTGTATCATGGAACAAAATTTGCCGTAGAAGGTATTTCTGAATCTTTGCATTATGAAGTGGAACAATTTGGAGGGCAGGTTAAAATTGTAGAGCCAGGTATGATTGCAACCAATTTTGCTGGGACATCATTCGATTTTAGTAATGATGAAAGTATGCCTGAGTATCAAAAAATAGTGGGAGCATTAATGAACGCAATGCCAGTAATGTCTCAAAATGCTTCACCAGCAACTGTAGTAGCAAAAGTCATATTTGAAGCTGCAACTGATGGTAAAAACCAACTACGTTATACTGCAGGAGAGGATGCAAAAGTGTTATTAGCTAATAGGCAGCAATATGATGACACTACTTTTATAAATGGAATGAAAACACAATTTGGCCTTTAATTATGCAATATCTTACAAGTGTATGAAACCGATTATTCATCTTCAAAGTATTGCCGATTTATATCAATTATTCAACTTAGGTCATCATGAACATCCATTGATAGCCGTGATAGATTTTAGTAAAGTAAGTGAGCAACTAGAACAAGACTCAAAAATTACTACTGATTTTTATTCTATCATGTTCAAAAACTATTGTAAAAACCATATTAAATACGGCAGAAAAACCATTGACTTTCAAGAAGGAAATTTGATTTGTATTGCACCTCGTCAAGTAATTGAAATTGATGTTGAAGTAGAGCACAAAGAAAACATGTTGGGCTGGGGCTTGTTCTTTCATCCTGATTTAATCAGGGCAACATCTTTATATGATAAGATTAGTCAGATGAGTTTCTTTAGCTATGAAATTACTGAAGCACTGCATCTTTCGGATAAAGAGAAAAACATTTTATATGAAACGGTACAAAAAATTGAATTAGAACTTCAAGAAAATATTGATGATTATAGTCAGCATATTTTGGTGTCTACTATTGAGTTGCTTTTAAATTATTGTTCCCGTTTTTATGGAAGACAATTGATTACAAGAAGCCAATCAAATAAATCTATTGTATCGCAGATTGAATCGCTATTAAGAAACTATTTTACAGTATCTGATGTAAAGGAGTTACCCTCTGTAAAGTCTTTAGCGGATAAGGTTCACTTGTCATCTAGTTACTTAAGTGATTTATTAAAAAAGGAAACTGGAAAAAACGCACAAGAGCATATTCATTTTTATTTAATTGAGGAGGCAAAAAATAGACTACTCAATTCGCCTTCTACAATTAATGAAATTGCTTTCTCATTAGGATTTGAGTATCCACAATACTTTACTAAATTATTTAAACAAAAAACAGGGCATACACCAATAGAATATCGACAGTTAAACTAACCATGCAACTAAATACAATAAAGAGTGAATTTTCTTGTTCACTCTTTATTGTATTAATTTATCTGTGCTGGGGAGTTTAGTATCCTTGCATTTTGGCCACTCCTCAAATTTTAGCGCTAGTGATCATTTCATTGTAGATAATCATTACAGAGGGTAAACATTCAAATTCGAACATTTCTAAAATTCAAATAGAAGAAAATATCAAAGTGATTATATGTAAAAAAGCAAAACATACAATACGAACATTTTCCAGATTTTAGCTTGTAATATTTTTAGGTGTTGCAAATTAAACAAGCTAAAATCTGGGGGCCGAGAGTATTGTATGTTTTGCTTTTATTTTACTTTAGATTACTTAATCTCACCTACCATATCCGCAGGAATCACCCACTGATCAAATTCCTCAGCAGTTAAGTAACCTAGCTTAACAGCCATTTCCTTTAATGTGGTTCCCTCTTTATGAGCAGTCTGAGCAATTTCAGCAGCCTTGTAATAACCAATCTTGGTATTCAATGCAGTCACCAACATCAATGAGTTGTTTACGTGCTTTTGAATATTCGCTTCAATCGGTTCAATACCTACAGCACATTTATCGTTAAAGCTTACACATCCATCTCCAATTAAACGAGCACTGTGTAAGAAATTATAAATCATTACTGGCTTAAATACATTTAATTCAAAATGACCGTTAGAACCACCAATACTAATAGCCACATCGTTACCCATTACTTGTGCAGCAATCATGGTTAATGCTTCGCACTGAGTAGGGTTAACTTTTCCGGGCATGATAGAAGAACCTGGCTCGTTGTCTGGAATAAATAATTCGCCAATGCCGCTTCTTGGGCCAGAAGATAACATACGAATATCATTCGCAATTTTCATCAAACTAACTGCTACAGTTTTTAAAGCACCATGTGCTTCAACAATAGCATCGTGTGCAGCCAATGCTTCAAATTTATTTTCAGCAGTTACAAAAGGTAAGCCAGTTAGGTCCGCAATATGCTTTGCAACATTAACATCATATCCTTTTGGCGTGTTGATGCCTGTACCTACTGCTGTTCCACCTAGTGCTAATTCACTTAAATGTGCCAATGAATTCTTGATAGCTTTTAAACCATGATTCAATTGAGAAACGTATCCGCTTAATTCTTGACCCACTGTTAATGGAGTAGCATCCATAAAATGGGTACGCCCAATTTTAACTACATGCATAAAAGCTTTGCTTTTAGCAGCAAGGGTATCACGTAATTTTTCAATACCTGGAATAGTTAATTCCACTAAAATTTTATAAGCAGCAATATGCATTGCAGTGGGGAAAGTATCATTACTACTTTGCGATTTATTTACGTCGTCGTTCGGGTGTAAGAATTTTTCTTTATCGGTAAGATTACCACCTTTTAATACATGACCACGGTAAGCAACTACTTCATTTACGTTCATATTGCTTTGCGTACCGCTACCAGTTTGCCAAACAACTAATGGAAATTGATCATTCAATTTACCTGCTAAAATTTCATCACAAACGGTTCCAATTAATTCCGCTTTCTCCGCTGGTAAAACACCTGCATCACGATTGGTTAATGCGGCTGCTTTTTTTAAGTAAGCAAATGCCTGAATAATTTCTTTTGGCATTTTATTAATGTCTTGAGCAATCGGAAAGTTTTCAATACTGCGCTGTGTTTGTGCGCCCCAATAAACATTGGCAGGTACTTTCACCTCGCCCATGGTATCTTTTTCTATTCTAAATTCCATATGGTTGTTTTTATTTTCCTGAAAAATTAGCTTTTCTTTTTTCTAAGAATGCAGTAGTGCCTTCTTTCATGTCTTCAGTGCCAAAGCAGTTGCCAAATTCAGCAACTTCAACTGCGTAACCGTCTACGTTTTCATTGAAAACTGCATTTGCACTCATGATACATGAAGCAACAGCCAATGGCGCTTTTTCGTTGATAACAGATAAAATGGAAACCCCTTTCGCAATTAATTCTTCTGGTGCTACCACATAATTGACTAATCCATATTGTAATGCAGTGTTAGCGTCAATCATACCCGCACTCATGAGTAATTCCATGGCACGTCCTTTACCAATTAGTTGCACCAATCTTTGTGTGCCACCGTAGCCTGGAATTAATCCTAGGTTCACTTCGGGTTGCCCAAATTTTGCGTTGCTCGATGCAATGCGGAAATGGCAACTCATCGCTAGCTCACATCCACCCCCTAATGCAAAACCATTTACACAAGCCACTACAGGCTTAGGAGAATTTTCGATTCTAAAGAAAATGTCTTGGCCTTTTTTTGCCAATGCCATTCCCTCTGCAACAGTAGCTCCAGCAAATTCACTGATGTCTGCACCTGCAACAAATGCTTTAGGGCCAGCACCCGTTAAGATGACACTTTTAATGTCTGGATTGTGATACACTTCGTCCATAGCACTATTCAAGTCGGTCATGACTTGTTGATTAATAGCATTTAATTTATCTGGACGATTAATGGTAATGGTAAAAATCCCTTGATCAAGAGAAGTCAATAAGGTCTGGTAAGCCATATCGTAAAATTTGCCGCAAAGATACGCCAGATAGATTATTGATTAAGTTTATAGCAACTAGAAACTTCTGTTAATCCCCACCCATTCCTCTATATATTTCGCTATATCGGTGGTAGGAGTGCCAGGAGCAAAGAGTTTACCCACTCCCATTTCGTTGAGTTCATGCATGTCTTCGTCGGGTATAATCCCACCGCCGGTGAGCAAAACATCGTTCATGTTTTTCTCTTTCATTAACGAAATAATTTTCGGGAATACGGTCATATGTGCACCACTTAAAATGCTGATGCCAATGGCGTCCACGTCTTCTTGTAATGCAGCATTTACCACCATTTCAGGCGTTTGGCGTAAGCCTGTATAAATTACTTCCATGCCTTCATTGCGTAAAGCAGTAGCAATAATTTTTGCTCCGCGATCATGCCCATCCAATCCAACTTTTGCTACTAAAACCCGTATAGGTCTTTTCATAATGACTGGTTAATTATGTTCAAGTATACTCAAGACTTTTTGAATTCTATTTACTGTTTCTTGCTTGCCAATTATTTCAGCGATATCAAATATGCCAGGTCCAAATTTACCCCCTACCAACATGACGCGCAAGGGCAACATGAGCTCCCCTGGTTTCAGTTGATGCGCTGCAGCAATTTCTTTAAAGGTATTTTCTAAATCATGTGTTTCCCAAACAATGCTGCTTTCAAATGCGTTAGATAACTCAATAAAGAACATATTTTTTTGATCATTCCATTTGGGTTGGATGGAAGCAGTATCCCATTTGGTAGGGCTCATAAAAAAGAAAGAACCCTGTGTTACAAAATCAGCCATTAATGTGCAACGTTCTTTAACTAAATCAATCACACGCAATAACTTTTCACGATCCCCCGCGGATCCCGCAACAGAGCCAAACCCAGCAACCCCAGCCGCAGCAAGGGTTTCCGCCACTTGATCCGCCAAATCTGCAGCAGTAGCGCGTTTGATCCACTCCTGATTGTACCACAATGCTTTTTCATAATTAAACTTAGCACCGCCCTTGTGTACCCGCTCCATTGAAAATGCAGCAATCAGTTCATCCATAGTAAACAGTTCATTATCGGTACCATCATTCCAACCCAATAAAGCCAACAAGTTTACAAACGCTTCGGGTAAAAATCCACGCTCTTTAAAACCAATCGTTGTTTCGCCCGTTTTAGGATCGGTCCAATCCATGGCAAAAACAGGAAAGCCCAAACGATCTCCATCGCGCTTACTTAATTTACCATTTCCATCAGGTTTTAAAATCAATGGAAGATGCGCCCACTCAGGCATTTCGGCCGACCAACCTAAATATTTCCACAACAAAATATGGACAGGTGCACTAGGCAACCATTCTTCCCCACGAAAAGCATGGGTAATTTTCATTAAATAATCATCCACTACAACCGCTAAATGATAAGTAGGCATACCATCTGCTTTCAACAATACTTTGTCGTCTACCTGCGAAGTATTGAAACTCACTTCTCCACGAATCATATCATTAAAAGAAACCGTTTCATCCAATGGCATTTTAATACGCACTACATGCGGCGTTCCTGCAGCCAATAACTCAGCCACTTCCGTTTCAGAAAGTGTTAAGGAATTACGCATTTTAGTACGCAACAAATGATTGTACTGAGGCGAAGGATTTTCATCTGTTTTATATTGCGCACGCATTTTTTCTAACTCATCAGGCGTATCAAAAGCATAATAAGCATAACCTGCATTCACTAATTGATCAGCATATTGTTTGTAACTGGCTTTGCGCTCACTTTGTCTGTACGGAGCATAAGGCCCGCCATGCAAAGGGCTTTCATCAGGTGTAAGCCCGCACCAGGCAAGGGTATTGAAAATATATGCTTCAGCACCTTCCACAAATCTTGTTTGATCGGTGTCTTCAATTCTAACAATAAAATCTCCTCCATGCTTTTTAGCAAAGAGATAATTAAATAAAACGGTTCTAACGCCACCTAAATGCAAGCCACCTGTGGGGGAAGGTGCAAAACGAACCCTAACTTTCTTCTCCATGCTGCAAATATAAATCATTCATGCAGCCCTAATGAATATCTTTGATTAATGTATTTGGTAAAAACACCTTGGTGGTTAAGAATGATCTATTCGGGTTATACTTGGCGTATGCCCCTAACCGATAAAGCTATTTACCTGACATTTGATGATGGACCCCATGAAGTGGCAACCCCATTTGTATTGGACACTTTAAAACAATACCAAGCTAAAGCCAGTTTTTTCTGTATTGGTAAAAATGTACGGTTGCATCCAGAAATATACCAACGCATCATTGCAGAAGGTCATACCGTAGGTAATCATACAGAGAATCATTTAAATGGATGGCATACCCCGAACAACGAATACCTCAAAAATATTCAACAAGCGGAGGAAGTTATCCAAAGCAATTTATTTAGACCTCCCTACGGAAGAATTAAACGTTCACAAGCCAAGGCACTCGATAAGCAAATTGTTATGTGGGATGTGCTCAGCGGCGATTTTGATCCAAACCTAACACCAGAAGGATGCTTGGCTTATTGTATTAAACATACCGAAGCTGGATCCATTGTAGTATTTCATGATAGTGCCAAAGCTTTCGATAAAATGAAATACGCATTACCTAAAATGCTCGATTATTTTTCACATCAAGGATTTAAGTTTAAATCGCTGTAATTAGATTGTAGCAAGGGTTTGTAATCGTTAATAAACGTTTACAGATATTTATATACGATTATAAAAATGGAAGGCCAGGGTAGAAACCCCAGCCTGTTTTTAATCCGTACCCTATGAAAACAAAGGTTACTGCTGCTGTTTTTCAACATTCGCAGGGATGCATTGAATATCTTTGCTAATCGTCTTTCGTTTAATTGCCTTTCGTGCATATATAAACGCCTTGTCAAGAACTTTATTTTAAAAGCGCTAAAAAAAATGTAGAATTTTACAGAATGAAATTGATTGATACACACTGTCATTTATATGTAGAAGAATTTAAAAATGATCTAGAGGCAGTAATAGCAAGGGCTCAGGCGCAAGGAGTGGAACAATTTTATTTGCCAGGAATAGATAGTGAATCTATACCTGCTATGTTGGCATTAGAAGCTGCATACCCAGGGGTATGTAAAGCCATGATGGGATTACATCCTTGTTATGTGAAAGAAAATTATTTGCAAGAATTAAATTTAGTGCAATATTGGTTGGAGCAAAGAGATTTTCCTGCTATTGGAGAGATTGGGCTTGATTATTATTGGGATACCAGTTTTAAAACCCAACAACAAGAAGCTTTTGCAACCCAAATGGGCTGGGCGCTCGAAAAAGGACTCCCCATTGTGATTCATACCCGAAATGCCATGCAAGAAACGATTGAGATGGTTAAGCCATTTGCAGCAAAGGGTTTGAAGGGAATATTTCATTGTTTTAGTGGATCCTATGAATCAGCCAAGCAAATTGTAGATATGGGATTTTTATTGGGGATCGGAGGGGTGATAACGTATAAAAACGCAGGTTTGCCCAAAGCTTTAGAAAATATAGGAGTGGAGCATTTAGTACTCGAGACCGATGCACCTTATTTAAGCCCAGTGCCCTATCGCGGCAAACGCAACGAAAGCGCATATCTCCTGCATATTGCAGAAGTATTGGCTGGGGCCAAGGGGATTACGGTGGCCGAGTTAGCCAGCATTACAACAGCCAATGCAATCGCTTTATTTAGAGGATGATTAGGTGGGTAGGAGTGTTTAAGCTGAAAAAATATGGGCATTTGCGCCTATATTTGCAGCCCATTAATAAACAGAGAGGTGTCCGAGTGGTTGAAGGAGCACGCCTGGAAAGTGTGTAAACGGGAAACTGTTTCGAGGGTTCGAATCCCTTCCTCTCTGCAATAAGTTATGATGCAAAACCCCGACATAGTCGGGGTTTTTTTATGTCCCGATTCGATTCCGGGACTTCAGTCCCGAGGGAGAAGAGGGACATAAAAAAACCGGGCACGCAAGTGCCCAGGTTTTGCTTCATTATAATATTGCTACCCCCCACCATGGGATCAGCGCAGCAAATCCCATGGTGGGGCAGCGCAGCAAATCCCATGGTGGGGCAGCGCAGCAAATCCCATGGTGGATCAGCGCAGCAAATCCCAACACCGACCTACTTAAAGTATACATCCCTCAACCTAATAATATCCTGCTTTTTCAACAAGCGCTGATATCCATCTAAATAAACAAATCCACCATCTCCTAATTCAATCCTAGCAAAACCATGATTAAACATGCCTAATTTCGTAATTGGTTGAGTAATCTTTAACTGAATTCTTTTACCGCTTCTGTCAATATAGGCATCCCCAACACTATCTTGAACAAAGGCCAAACCTCTTTTTTCGAAGTCAGTAGCAATGGTAAAAGTCAAGGGAATAAACTCTTTTCCAGTGGTATCGATGTATCCCCTTTTAGTAATAATATCTTCCCCTTTACCTGTTTGGTAATGATAATTTGAAATAATTGCCAGCCCATTTTTGAAAAATCCAATATCGTTATACTTAGGCTGGACGATAATATTACCCTTCCTATCAATAACCCCATATTTCCCAGAAGCTTTATCTATGAATCTTGCAAAATTTTCTTGATAAGGGAACAAATTGTAAAAGGTTAATGGAACAATCACTTTGCCAGATTGGTCAATAAACCCGCTCAAAGATGATTGGGTTGCTAAAATCATTCCAGCATCATCTAGATATCCTAATGACTCGTATTCAAAAGGAATGATGGTTTTATCATTTCTATCAACAGCACCCCATTTCCCATTATACTCAACCACAAATAAACCTTTATCATGAAAGCTAGTTTGATTGTATTTAGCTGGAATTAATTCCTTAAAGCTTTTGTCCATTAAACCAAACTTGTCATTTTTGTGAAGAAACACAGTAATATCATCTTTGCCAAAATCATATACAGATTGATAATCAGGAAAGATTTTTACAATTTTGCCAGTACTATCTACATAGCATGGAATGTCTTCCCTGGTTATGCCAGCTGCAAGTCCGTTAGAAAACTGCTGCAATTCTTTTAGTTCAGGAATATAAGTCACTTGGCCATTGAGTCTAATAAATCCAATACTATCTGATGATATCACTATAGCTTTTCCTTCTTGAAAATCATATATATCAGGGGCGGTACCCTCTAATTGGGCTGCCAACCTTGCTATCTCTAGCTGCTCTTCCATAGTATAACTGCTATCATTTACATTACTTTGATCTTTAGCATTGTTGCAAGCAGTTATAGACAAAACCCAAAGGGTAAGTGATACAATGATTATTTTAATCTTTTTCATGATAGGGGTCAATTGGTTTGTATGATAATATTTTTTCAAAATTATCTATACAAACATGTATGCATATCCCCTCTGGACGGTATTTATTTGAAACAAATAGTTAATAGTTATTTGTTGAAAGATACTAAACCTAAGAAATGATATTGGTCAATTGTGGGAACAATATTTTTTAAGTGAGCGTATAAAATTCAATCGCTATAATTACTCGATTGTAAATGGAAAGAAACAAAAGTCAAAATTCCAGTTGCTTTTGTTAAGGTATATCCTGATGCTAAATTTTTAATTATTAATAAAGAGAATTATTTTAGGTGGATTTCTAATGACGAACGTATATGATTCAAACAGCTAAAGCTTACTTATTCGACCTAAACGGCACCATGATTAATGATATGGATTACCATACTCAAGCATGGTATGAAATAATCACTAAAGATTTAAACACACCGCTTAGTTGGGATGAAGTAGCCAGAGAAATGTATGGGAAGAATAAAGAAGTGTTAACCCGTATTTTTGGTCAACATCATTTTACTGATGAAGAAGTTATTCGTTTGTCTAACCAAAAAGAAAAAAGATACCAAGCTTTATATAAGCCCAAATTAGCAGGGCTACCAGGATTGATTCCTTTCTTAGAAAAATCGAAAGCCGCTGGAATTAAAATGGGGATTGGTTCTGCAGCAATTCTTGATAATATCGAATTTGTATTGGATGGATTAAATATTCGGTCCTTTTTTGATTCTATTGTTGGCGCCGAGCATGTTCAAGAGAGCAAACCACACCCTGAAACTTTTTTAAAAGTTGCAGCGGACTTACAAATTAATCCAGCAGATTGTATTGTTTTTGAAGACGCACCAAAAGGAGTGGAAGCTGCATTGAATGCAGGTATGCAATGTATTGTGTTGACTACTTCTCATGCTATTAAAGATTTTGAGGGCTACACAAATATTTTGTGTTTTGCACAAGACTATCATAGTTTAATGTAAAAAAAGGGGCCAGCATTTTTTTGCTAGCCCCTTTTTTATTAAGAGAAGGTTCTTACCAGAATCGAACATATAATACTGTCAATAGTAATAAGGTAATTACAATTAACACTATTACCGACTTACTAACGGCAAACATGCTTTTATCAAAAATGAAAGCTTTAGGATTAATTTTTGGTCCACTGAAGCTGATTATTACCATTAATAAAGTAGTGAAAAAGAAAGACCATCCCATATTAATTAAGAAAGGAATTTCATATCCACCTTTCCCGTTTGGATAAGCAGTATACAAAATGGTTTCATTTCCTAAAACCCCTGGTGCATAGTTGTTAAAGAATACAGATAACAAAAATCCACAGATCACACCCGCAATGGCTGCAGCTCCAGTAGTTCTTTTCCAGAACATGCCCAATAAGAACATGGCAAATACACCAGGGCTAATAAAGCCAGTATATTTTTGAATAAAAGTAAAGCCACCTTCACCACCTATGCCTAGTGTATCGTTCCATGTAAATAAGACACTCACAAACATGGCTAGTAAAATAGTTAGACGACCAATCCAAACCATATTTTTTTCATCCGCATTGGGTCTGATGTATTTTTTAAAAATATCTAGCGTAAAAATGGTAGAAATGCTATTGGCTTTACCCGCAAGTGATGCAACAATGGCAGCGGTTAATGCGGCAATAGACAAGCCTTTTAATCCACTTGGTAAGAAACTTAAGATTGCAGAATAAGCACCGTCTTTACTTCCACCTTCTAATTGCGGTAAGTGACCATTCTTGTACAAAACAAATGCAGCAATACCCGGTAACATTACAATGAGCGGCATCATCAATTTCAATAAGCCTGCAAATAAAATACCTGTTCTAGCTGTTTGAAGATTTGCACCTAGTGCGCGTTGGGTAATATATTGATTGCAACCCCAGTAATTCAAGTTTACAATCCACTGTCCGGCAAAGTACATAGACAAACCAGGAAGTACTAAATATTTATTAATTTCTTCTTGAGTAGCATTGGGTCCTGGTTTATCTAGTATCATATGAAAATGATCGGGTGCTTCTTTAAGCAAAGTATTAAATCCAGCAAGTACACTACTTCCCATTCCGAATTTTTCACTAACAATCAGTAACGCCATATAAGTAGTGGCCAATCCACCAATGATTAAAACAGCCACTTGAATCACATCCGTGTATCCAATTACTTTCATTCCTCCTAGGGTAATGAATAAAGCAAATACAGCCAATAAAATCATGATCACGTGCAAGTATTCACCACCTACTAATCCATTGATAGCAACAGCTCCTAAGTAAAGAATAGATGTAAGATTTACAAAAATGTATAAGAACAACCAAAACACTGCCATGATTAATGCCACCGTTTCATTGTAACGGTTGGTTAAAAACTGCGGCATGGTAAAGATTTTATTCTTCAAATAAATCGGCATAAACCAAATGGCAATAATGATTAAAGCCAATGCAGCAATCCATTCATAAGCGGCAACTGCAATCCCAACAAAAAAACCCTCGCCGCTCATTCCAATAAATTGCTCTGCAGATATATTAGAAGCAATAAGTGATGCACCTATTGCCCACCAGGTGAGTGAGCCCTCGGCTAAGAAAAAATCTTTTGTATCAGCAGTTGCTTTCTTTTTTTTTTGATAAATCCAATAACCATATCCTGCAACAAGAATAAAATAAAAAAGAAAAACAATTATATCGATGGTGGCAAGTCCTTTCATAATGAAGTTTCTTATGTTGAATAAATAGATGGATTATTGATAAAATTTATCGTTCCAGCGGAGTTCATTTTTAAATTGATACATTCTAGTTTCGTTGTTGATGCAAACAAATTCAATTCCTGCAATAGAGGCAAAGTCTTCCATTTGCTCAGCAGAAATATTTTGCGAATAACAAGTATGGTGAGCGCCGCCCGCTAATATCCAAGCTGCACATCCATTGTGCATATCTGGATAGGGTTTCCATAATACTCTTGCAACAGGTAATTTAGGTAAACTAGCTATTGGTGCAATAGCCATTACATTATTTACCAATAAACGGAATCGATTTCCCATGTCTACAATGGATGCATTGATGGCAGGACCAGGTCCTGAATTAAATACCAAACGAACAGGGTCCGCTTTTCCGCC
The DNA here is from genome assembly GCF_051860225.1 of Sediminibacterium sp. GTDB lineage: Bacteria > Bacteroidota > Bacteroidia > Chitinophagales > Chitinophagaceae > Sediminibacterium. The sequence continues at coordinate 113,588 of NZ_JBHYEI010000001.1, read as the reverse complement.
AATGCCCAAAGGATGAATTTCACAATGAGGTTTTCCATCCGCTATTGACTCGCATATTTCAAGCATATGTGCCCCTAATACCAATTTATTATCAGGATTAAAATGATAAGTATAATCTTCCATGAAAGAGTTTCCTCCCTTTAATCCACTACCCATAACTTTCATAGCTCTCACTAAAGCAGCTGTTTTCCAATCTCCTTCTCCAGCAAATCCATATCCTTTTGCCATCAGCCTTTGTGCTGCTATGCCTGGTAATTGAGCTAAGCCATGTAAGTCTTCAAATGTGGTAGTAAACCCTTTGAAATTCCCCTCTACGAGAAACTTTTCAATCCCTAATTCAATCTTCGCTGCTGTTCTTAATGATTCGTGTTGTGATCCACCCTTTTTTAGACTATCGACTAATTGATAGGCAGTATGGTATTCATCTACTAACGCATCTATATCAGCAGTCGAAACTTGGTTAATCACTTCTACTAAGTCTCCAACACCATAAGTATTTACTGAGTAACCAAATTTTATTTCTGCTTCAACTTTATCGCCCTCTGTTACAGCCACAAAACGCATATTATCTCCAAAACGCACAAAACGCGCGCCTTGCCAGTCGTGCCATCCAGCGGCGGCTCTAATCCATCCGTTAATTTTTGCAATACATTCCTGATCGCTCCAATGTCCTACCACTACTTTTCTGTCTAAACGCATTCTACTCATGATAAAACCAAATTCACGATCACCATGTGCACTTTGATTGAGGTTCATGAAGTCCATATCAATAGTAGACCATGGGATATCTCTATTAAACTGCGTATGAAAATGCAGGATAGGTTTTCTCAATATTTTTAATCCACCAATCCACATTTTAGCAGGAGAGAAAGTATGCATCCATGTAATTACACCAATACAGTTGGTTGCATTATTGGCTTCTTGACAAATCGAAAAAATTTCTTCTGTTGATTTTACCGTTGGTTTATATACCACCTTAACAGGCATGCTGGGTTCGTCGTTTAATGCAGTTGCAATTACAGTTGAATTTGCTGCGACTTGTTTTAGTGTTTCTTCTCCATATAAATGTTGGCTTCCGGTTATAAACCAAACTTCAAGTTGTTTCAAATTAATCATGGTGCTTGTCTTTAAAGTTGAATAGGATGATTATTATTGGCCATAATATGCGTCTGGTCCATGTTTTCTTTCGTAATGTTTTTTGATTAAAGTTTCTTTTAAACTTGGGGCTGTAGGATTAATTTGTAAAGTAACAAAAGCCATTTTAGCTACTTCCTCTAGTACTGCAGCATTGTAAACTGCTTTATGTGAACTGGCACCCCAAGTAAACGGAGCATGATTGCCTACCAGCATCATTTCTGTTTCACTTGGATCTAATTTTCTTTCATTAAAACAGTTGATGATTTGGTAACCTGTTTCTGTTTCATAATCTCCTTGAATCATTTCATCGCTCATCGGTGGTGCACAAGGAATAACTGAAGTGGTATGATCTGCATGGGTAGTGCCTAAGATAGGGATGTCTAATTGTGATTGAGCCCAAGCAGTTGCATAAGTAGAATGGGTATGAACAATACTATTGATTCCATTCCAATGTTTATATAAAACAGCATGTGTTTTGGTATCAGAAGAGGGACGGAGTGTACCCTCAACCACATTTGCATCAAAATCTACAATCACCATTTTTTCGGGACTCAGTTCTTCATAAGGAACTCCACTCGGTTTTATTGCAAATACCTTTTTGTTATGATCTGCAACACTCACATTTCCGAAAGTAAACAAAACCAAACCCAATTTTGGCAACTGCATATTTGCATCATATGCTTCTTGTTTTATCGCATTATATTGACTCATTACTTGATTTTATTTATTATTGGGTGCATGAATTTCTGTGAAATTTCCTGCTACTATATATTGAGAATACCTTTTCTCATAATAAGCTTTTCTGGATTCGTTGGGATAATAAGCGCCTTCAAATCCTTGCCCCATGTACTTCATGGCTTCTTCTACTTTTGCGTATACACCTGCAGCGGTGGCTGCAAACATAGCAGCACCTAATGCACAGGTTTGTTCGCTCTTATGTATTCGAATAGGCATATTCATCACATCGGCCATTACTTGCATAATATACGGAGATCTTTTTGCAACACCGCCTAATCCAATCAATCCATTTACTGGAACTCCTTCTGATATAAAACGATCAACAATTCTTTTTGCGCCAAAACAGGTTGCCTCTACCAATGCTTTAAAAATAGAAGGGGCTGTTGATCCTAAGTTCAATTGATGAATACTTCCCGTTAGGTATTGGTTAGCGTCTGGTGTTCTTCTTCCATTAAACCAATCAAGGGCTAATTCATCATCTTCGTTAAGTGGTAATAATGCAGCTTTATTTGATAAATGTGTAATCAGTTGATCAGATAATTCTTTGATCAGTTGTTCTGCTTCATCGTGTTTAATTGCATCAGAATGCTCAATCATTTCTTTAATCGGAGATAGTATCATATTTTTGAACCATGCATAAGTGTCTCCAAAAGCAGACTGTCCTGCCTCTAATCCAAGCATGCCTGGTATTACCGATCCGGTAACTTGACCACAAATGCCTTTTACTGTTTTATCTTCTAAATCAGCAGTAGGAGCTACTAAAATATCACATGTTGAAGTGCCCATTACCTTACTAAGATGATACGGTTCAATTTGTCCGCCTACTGCACCCATATGTGCATCAAAAGCACCTACTGCAACTACTACATCTTCATTTAATCCTAATTTACTTGCCCATTCTTTAGAAAGCGTTCCTGCAGATTTGTCTGAAGAATAGGTAGTGTCACCAAGGGTTTGAACATATCCATCTAGTAAGGGATCCAATGAAGTAAAAAAATCATTGGGTGGATATCCATTAAATTGTTCAGACCATAATCCTTTATGTCCTGCAGCACAAACACTTCTTTTTAATTCTTTGATATTATTGCCCCCGGTTAACATAAAAGGAATCCAATCACAATGTTCTACCCAAGAAACACAGGCTTGCTTAACAGCGTCATCGTTCCTAATTATATGTAAGAGTTTCGCCCAAAACCATTCGGAGGAATAAATACCTCCCACGTATTGCAAATAATTAGTTTCAAATTTTATAGCATGCTGATTAATTTCTGCAGCTTCTCTTACACTGGTATGGTCTTTCCAAAGCACAAACATGGCATTTGGATTCTCGGCAAATGCTTCTTTTAATGCCAGTGGAGTGCCTGTAGCATCAACTGCTACAGGAGTAGAGCCAGTCGTATCAACTCCAATAGCTACAATATTTTCAGCAACCAATTTTCCTACTTGCGCTAAACAGTTGGTGATGGTTTCTGTTAACCCTTCTACATAATCTAGCGGGTGTTGCCTAAAAACACTTTCTGCTGCATTGCAATACAGTCCTTTTTTCCATCGTGCATAATGATGCACAGCAGTGGCAATTTCTTCGCCAGTAGTTGTGTTTACAATAATTGAACGCACCGAATCGGTGCCGTAGTCTACGCCAATTACAAAAGTTTCTTTTTTCATCTAGCAAGCAATGAATTGTTACAATTCGTGTCAAATTAACACTTAAAGATGAAAATCAAAAATTATTGATAATAAATTTTGCCAATTATTTCAGATTACCTGGGTTGGGAATCAAATTTAAGAATGCGTGAAAGTTTGCAGCGTAACGTCTCTTATCTAGTTTATAGTAGTAGGCTCCCTTTTTAGAGCTTTCTTTGTCTTTGTCTTTTTGTTTTATTAAAAGTTTGGTCGATTGCAATTTTCTGCTAAAGTTTCTTTTGTCAAACTGCGAATCAAAAATGCCTTCGTATAAACTTTGTAGCTGTGGAAGGGTGAATTTTTCAGGTAAAAGTTCAAATAAAATGGGGTGAAAAGCTGCTTTATACCTCAACTTCTCTTTGGCCATGTCTACCATTTTTTGGTGGTCAAAAATGAGCTTTGGGGTATTTTTAATAGGGAACCATTCAGCATGATAGTCTGTATTGATTTGCTTTTCGTACTGATGTATATCAATTAAAGCAAAATAGGCAACCGATACAGTTCTTTCAATAGGGTCACGGTTTACGTCACCAAAGGCAAAAAGTTGTTCCATGTAAACCCCTTCTAAGCCGGTCAATTCTTTTAAGATACGTGCCGATCCTTTTTCAAAATCTTCATCCTTTTGAACAAATCCCCCCATTAAGCTCCATTTTCCTTTTTCGTATTCAAGCCCTCGCTGAACAAGTAATAATTTTAAGTTGGCCCCATCAAATCCAAAAATGATACAATCTAGGGCAACCAATATGCGGGTTTGTTTGTGATACCTAACCATATGTTCAGCTTCAGACGTATTTTACATTCATTAAACAATTAATTAAATATCCGAATAATATTGAGTTTCCTAAAAAAATAATAAGTGTTTTTTTTACAATTAATATTTTTTTGCTAATTTGGTAAATAAGAAATTCACTTGAATCGATTTCTATTACTAATAATATTTGCTTCAATATGAAAAAAATCCAACTCATTGCCTTCATTGGTTTGATAAGTTTAATGGTACATTGTAGCGCTGATAATGCTTCAAATGAAAATGGCCAAGTGCTTGATTCTACTGCATTAAAAGCGGCATATACAAAATCAATAAATGGTCAAAAAACCAGTATTTACTTCTTAACTAATACAAATAATATAACAGCAGCCATCACCAATTTTGGAGGTAGAATTGTTGGATTGACAGTGCCAGATAAAAACGGGCAAGCTACGGATATCGTGTTGGGTTACGATAGTTTAGATCATTATCTCAATAAGCCAGAAGCTTATTTTGGGGCAATCATTGGAAGATATGGTAATAGAATAGCAAAAGCTCAGTTCAAACTAAACGATACCTTGTATCAACTAACTGCAAATAATGGTCCTAATTCATTGCATGGTGGACCAAAGGGTTTTCACAACCAAGTTTGGGAAGTTGTTAGTCATCAGCCGAATCAATTGGTGTTAAGTTATTTATCTAAAGACAGAGAAGAGGGTTATCCGGGAAATTTATTGGTAAAAGTTACCTATACACTTACCAATGAGAACGAATTAAGAATGGAGTATGAAGCAAGCACAGATAAAACGACTGTAGTAAACTTAACCAATCATGCTTATTACAACTTAAATGGACAGGGAGAAAATACGATTACTAATCATGAGTTAACCATTTTTGCATCCAATTATTCTGCAGTGGACAGTACTTTAATTCCAGTAGGTGCGCCAGTAACTGTAAAAGGAACTCCATTTGATTTTACGCTCCCTAAATTAATTGGAAAAGATATTGGAGTAGAACATGTTCAAATTAAAAACGGTTTAGGGTACGATCATAATTTTGTTTTAGATAAACAATCGCCCGATGAGCAGGTAAAAGCTGCAGAAGTGTATGCTCCCAATACTGGAATTACAATGGAAGTATTTACTACGGAGCCAGCCATTCAATTCTATAGTGGAAACTTTTTAGATGGTAGTTTGATAGGGAAAAAAAATAAGCAGTACCCTTATAGATCAGCGTTTTGTTTAGAAACACAACACTATCCAGATGCACCCAATCAGCCTGCTTTTCCTAGCACACAATTAGCACCTGGAAAAAAATATCAAACCACTACTATTTATAAGTTTGGAATCAAAAAATAATTAAGTATCACCAATTAAACATTCTGTCATGCTACATTACAAGAGTAAGGCCTTATTTGCTGGAGTTGTACTTTCGATTAGCAACTTAATGGCACAGGGCAATAAAGATTATCCAATCCAACCTGTTACGTTTAATCATGTGCATGTGAACGATCAGTTTTGGGCACCAAGGATTGAAGTGAATGCCGAAATAACCATTCCATATGTATTACAGAAATGCAGGGAAACAGGAAGGGTAGATAATTTTTTGAAAGCTGCTGGCAAAAAGCCACCTACTAATCTTACTGAATACCCTTTTGACGACTCGGATGTTTTTAAAGTGATTGAAGGTGTTTCTTATTCTTTACAAACTAAGGCCAATGCTTCTCTTGAAAGGTCTCTAGATACTTTGATTCAAATTATTGGTGAAGCACAAGAACCAGATGGCTATTTATATACTTTCCGTACGATGAAGCCAGAAAAATTGCATCCATGGATTAGTCAAAAACGTTGGGAAAAAGATTCCGATTTGAGCCATGAATTATACAATTCTGGTCATTTATTTGAGGCTGCTGTTGCGCATTATTTATCAACTGGAAAAAAATCTTTATTGAATATTGCTATCAAAAATGCTGATTTAATTGTGAAGGATTTTTTATACGGCAAAGCACCCTATTTCCCAGGACATCAAGTAATTGAAACTGGATTATCAAGATTGTATAGGGTGACTGGTAAAAAAGACTACTTAGCATTAGCTAAATACTTTTTAGACATACGTGGAAATGGGGTTGTTAAAGGTTCAGAATATAGCCAATCACATAAACTAGTAACTGATCAGCATGAAGGAGTTGGACATGCGGTTCGTGCAGCTTATATGTACACGGGAATGGCCGATGTAGCTGCTTTAACTGGGGATCAATCCTATATTAACGCAATTGGTAAAATCTGGTCTGATGTAGTGTATAAAAAAATGTATTTAACAGGAGGTATTGGTGCTACCGGTGCGGGTGAAGCATTTGGTGCAGCATACCATTTACCTAATATGTCTGCTTATGCCGAAACCTGTGCTTCTATTGCCAATGTGTATTGGAACAATCGTATGTTTTTGTTACATGGCGATGCAAAATACATTGATGTGATGGAAAGGGTTTTATACAATGGAATGTTATCGGGTATTGCACAAGATGGTAAGAAATTCTTTTATCCTAATCCATTAGCATCCATGGGCCAACATCAGCGCAGTGCTTGGTTTGGTTGTGCTTGTTGTATTTCAAATGTAACCCGTTTTATGCCATCGGTTCCTGGTTATGTTTATGCACAAGACAAGAATAATGTTTATGTGAACTTATATATGTCTAATAAGGCAGACATTCAACTTCCTTCAGGTAAATTAACCTTGTCTCAAGAAACAGCTTATCCTTGGAAAGGGGACGTAAAAATTTCGGTTAATCCAGTAAAGCAAATGGCTTTTGCAATGCGTGTGCGTATCCCAGGATGGGCAAGAGATGAAGCCGTTCCGGGCGATTTATATCGTTTTGCGAGTCTTCAAAAAGCGAATAAAATTGTAATTGCTGTGAATGGAAAACCAGTTGATTACCAATTAGAAAAAGGCTATGCGGTATTCAATAGAACATGGAAGAAAGGTGATGTTATTTCTTTCGAACTTCCAATGGAAATAGAGAAAGTAATTGCCAATGAAAAAGTGAAAGACGACCAAGGTAGATTCGCTTTACAAAGAGGTCCAATTGTTTATTGTTTAGAAGGACCCGATCACGCAGATCAGGCAGTACAAAATATTGTAGTAGAAGAACAAACTAATTTTACAGCTAATTATAATCCTTCTTTATTAAATGGTATTTTAACCTTAGATGGAAAAGGAAGCGCCACTTCAAGACAAGTCAACAGCAATCAATTATTAAAGAAAGAACTACCTGTAAAAGCGATTCCTTATTATGCTTGGAACAATCGTGGTCCTGGCGAAATGGTGGTTTGGATTCCTTCTCAAGAATCATTGTCACGCCCCAAGCCTGCTCCAACAATTGCCTCAAAAAGTAAAATAAGTGGCTCTGTAAGTAGCCAACGTATGTTAAGCTCTTTGAATGATCAGTTTGAGCCATCCTCTTCTGAAGACAAGTCTGCATTGTATGTTCATTGGTGGCCTAAAAAGAATACCGAGGAGTTCATTGAATATACTTTTGATCAAGAATATACCATCAGTGAGTCAAAAGTATATTGGTACGATGATAGTCCATTTGGTGGTTGCAGAATACCAGCTAATTGGGAAGTTTTATATAAGCAAGGAAATGATTGGGTGCCAGTAAAAGCCTTAACTCCTTACGAAACAACCAAAGACAAATACAATACCATTCAATTTGAACCAGTAAAAACAACAGGTGTAAGAATGAAAATTAAATTACCTGTGAATCACGCAACGGGTGTTCATGAATGGATAGTTAAATAATCATTCTATGTTTAGAATCAATTTGAAATTCCGATTGACCATATTGGTAATAGCTGTTTGTATTTCGCTATTGCATGCGCAAGAGAAAGCCACTATGCAAATATTTACCAATAAAGTAAAGAATACCGTTTCGCCCAATTTGCATGGTATTTTTTTTGAAGAAATCAGTCATGGTGGAGAAGGTGGTTTATATGCAGAAATGATACAAAATCGTGGATTTGAAGAAAGTCGAATTCCTCCTGGTGCTGTATTAGAGGGGAATATGCTTAATCCCAATCCAAATAAAAAACCACATTATAACTTAAATGGCAAAGCCAGCAATTTTAAATTGCCATGGCCTGTTAAATCGGCTATGCCTTATTGGAGCACAAAGTCAACAGGTGATGGAAGTGTTGAAGCAATTTTAAGAGAAGACAATCCTTTAAATGCAGCAACACCTCAGTCTGCACAGATTAAAGTGAATAAGCTGTCTAACAATGGTGCCGATTATTTTTTGAATGAAGGTTTTTGGGGAATCAATGCTAAAAAAGGTGAAGAATATCAACTTAGTTTTTATACTAAAACAGGAGAAGATTACAAAGGTCCATTATCAGTAGTTTTATTATCTGCAGATGGAAAGGAAATAGCCCAATATACTTTTACAAAATTGACCAATAAAGCATGGAAAAAATATACTTGTAAACTTATTCCAACGACCACCGATGGGGCAGCTTCATTTGCTTTTAAATTTGGTTCTACTGGAAGTATTTGGTTCGATTTCGTTTCCCTGTTTCCTTCAAAAACATTTAAGAACAGACCCAATGGGTTAAGGTCCGATTTGGCTCAGTACTTAGCTGATTTAAAACCAGCTTTTGTGCGTTGGCCTGGTGGTTGTTTTGTAGAAGGAATTAATGTAGAAAGTGCACCCAATTGGAAAACATCTATTGGACCAATTGAACAAAGGCCAGGAACATTTAGTGTGTGGGGCTATTGGTCAAGTGATGGATTTGGTTATCATGAATACTTACAATTTTGTGAAGACATCAATGCAGATGCCTTATATGTATTTAATGCGGGCGTTTCTTGCGAATTTAGAAGTGGAACTTTTATTAGCGAAGAAGCATTACAACCTGTAATAGATGATGTATTAGATGCCATAGAATATGCCATTGGTCCGGTTAATTCTAAATGGGGAAGTGTTCGTGCAAAAAATGGACATCCCAAACCATTCCCATTAAAATATATTGAAGTAGGAAATGAGCAGCACGGACCTTGGTATGCCAAGCGTTACAATCGTTTCCATGAAGCGATTAAAACAAAATACCCTGATTTGAAAATTATTTCTAGCATGGGTATTGGCGACGTGAATAAACGAACGTTGGATAGTATTAAAGTGACCGATATGGCAGATGAACATGCATATAAAAGTGCTTATTGGTCTTTTACCAACTACGATCATTTTGATAAATATAAACGAGGGGATTACGAACTCTATGTAGGCGAATATGCTACTAATGCTGGCGTTGGATCGGGTAATTTACAAGCAGCATTGAATGATGCTACTTATATCCTGAGTATGGAAAATAACGGAGACCTTGTAAAAATGTCGAGTTATGCGCCATTATTTGAAAACGTTAATACCAAGCATTGGCCTGTGAATCTGATTAAATTTAAATCGGATAGTTCTTTTGCAAGAATATCTTATTACACTATACAGTTAATGAATGATCACCGAGCGGATGAGAATCTACAAGTGCAATTTAGCATAGCCCCAACTTCAAGTAAAATTCCCAAATATAAGGGTAGTATAGGATTGGCTACCTGGGATACGCAAACGGAATACCGAAATATTGAAGTGATTCAAAATGGTAATACGGTTTATAAAAGTGATTTTACCAATAATGCTCAAGAGTGGAATATGGTAAGGGGTTCTTGGGAAGTAAAAGAGAATGCAATAGCACAAACTGCTCAAGGCCCGCAACGATTGATGGTATTGAATAATAAAAGTTTTGATACATACACACTTAAGTTACAGGCAAGAAAATTATCCGGCACTAATGCGTTTATTATTCCTTTTGCCGTAACAGATGCCAATAATATGCTGCGTGCACATATTGGGTCTTATGTAAATGCAAATGCAGTATTCGAAATTGTTAGCGATGGTTCAGTGTCAAATATATCGGCTTCTAAAAGATTACGTCAACCAATAGAATCGGGTAAATGGTATGATATTCAGTTGGTAGTTGAATTAGATAAAGTAAGTTGTTATTTGAATGATTCATTACTGATGACTTTTACTGAGCCTCAAAAACTATTTGGTTTAGCAGGGAGAGATAAAACAAGCGGGGAGTTAATTATTAAAATGGTAAATGGTGCAGATCAGGATTATGAAACTGAATTTGATTTAAATGGTGAAACCGAATTGAATGGACAAATTACTGCATACACTATTCAAGCTGAATCGGTAAAAGCAGAAAATTCATTTACAAATCCAAGGGAATATATTCCTGTTAAAACACAAACCCCTATTACAATCGGAAAAAAATTCAAGTATCGTTTCCCTAAAAATTCAATCACTGCTTTACGAATTCCAGTAAAAAAATAATCAGTAAAAACGTTTGTTTATGAAAAGAATGCTGCTTGCTTGTTTGATGGGTACACTTTTATTAACCGTTACTCAAGCACAAAATAAGCCGTTACCTGCTTTTTCGCCCACTCGAACCGAAATGTTGCAGCGATATAAAGTGGCAACAGAAAGAGACAGCATGGTTAGAAAAACAGCATTTAAACTTAGTGTCATGCCTAATTGGAGTGGTTCCTCCGCATTCTGGTATAGAAATGTTTTGGCAGACAGTATAACGCAATATTTTTTAGTAGACCCTATAACTATTAATAAAAAGCCACTTTTTGATGCAGATAAATTAGCAGCAGCATTAATTAACGCAGGACATAAAAATATCAGTATACAGAAACTACCCATTAAAAATGCCTATTTACACCCCGATCAAAAAAAGTTAGCCATTGCAGTGGAGAATATTTTTTACGAGGTAGACTTGTTGCAATACCAATTAACTAAAATCGATAGTCTTCCCGTTGATAAAACCATTTATCCAGGTCTTACAAGGGCTGCAAGCAGATGGCAACGTGGTCGTACGGTAAGAACTTCCCCCGATCAACAATGGAATTTGGTGGTTAAAGAGCACAATATATATTTAGAGCCTGCTAAAGGTGGAACACTCATTCAGTATACCACCGATGGAACTGCCGATACACCTTATGGTGAAGTTAGCTGGTCACCCGATAGCAAGCATTTGATCGCCTATAAAATTAAACGAGTGGTAGATAAGCCCGTTTTTTATATTTTAACTTCATTGCCCAATACCACGAGGGGAGAAGTAAAAGAACGTCCGTATAAGCAACCAGGTGATGCATTTACTACGTATGAAATGTTTGTTATAAATGTTGCTGATAAAGCAATCAAAAAAGTTCAAACAGATATCATCGACTTTTTTGATGCACCTAAACTCAACTGGAATGCAGGAGATAATACCCATTTTATGTTTGAGCGAGTAGATCGTGGACACCAAAGATTCAGAATTATAGATGTAAATCTAGCTGATGGAAGTACTAGAAATATTATTGATGAGCAAACCAACACTTTTATTTACGAGCAAAAAATATTTACTCATTATTTGCCTGCTACTTCCGAAATTATTTGGATAACCGAAAAAGATGGTTGGAGACATTTGTATTTAGTAGATGCTAAAAAGGGAGCGGTAAAAAATGCTATTACGAAAGGAGAGTGGGTAGTTAGAAATGTAGATAGTATTGATGTAGCCAAAAGAGAAATCTGGTTTCAAGCAAGTGGCATGAACCAAGGAGAAGATCCTTATTTTATTCATTATTATCGAATTGGTTTTGATGGTAAAAAAATGGTAACACTAACAAAGCCAGGTTTTAATCATCGCATTGTTTGGTCGCCAGATAAAAAATACTTTATTGATACCTATTCAACTGTAGATCAAGCGCCTGTCTCCATTTTAGGAAGAGTTGCTGATGGAAAACAATTAATGGAATTAGAGCAAGCGGATATTAGTTTGCATAAAGCAGCCGGTTATCGATTACCTGAACCATTTAGTGCAAAAGGAAGAGATGGTGTTACAGATATTTGGGGGGTAATATGCAGACCATCCGATTTTGATCCCAATAAACGCTATCCAATTATTGAAAATATTTATGCAGGTCCACAAGATTCATTTGTTCCTAAATTGTTTGCTACTACCGGTGAAATGCAGAGTATGGCAGAATTAGGATTTATAGTTGTGCAAATTGATGGTATGGGAACCTATAATCGCTCTAAAGCATTTCATGATGTATGTTGGAAAAATTTAGCAGATGCAGGATTCCCCGATCGCATTGCATGGATGCGTGCATTGGCGGCTAAGTACCCACAAGCTGATACGAATCGGGTTGGTTTGTTTGGAACATCAGCGGGTGGACAAAATTCGTTGGGCGGATTATTGTTTCATCCTACTTGGTACAAAGCGGCAGTTTCATCCTGTGGTTGTCATGATAACCGAGTAGACAAGCAATGGTGGAATGAGCAATGGATGGGTTATCCTATTGGGAAACATTATGATGAACAATCCAATATTACCAATGCGCATAAATTGAAAGGCAAATTATTGTTGATTGTAGGAGAAGCTGATACGAATGTTCCTCCAGAATCTACCTATCGGGTAGCCGATGCTTTAATTAAAGCTAAAAAGTCATTTGAATTTTTAGCAGTACCAGGAATGGGTCATAGTGATGGTGGAGCTTATGGAAGAACTAAGAAGCGAGATTTCTTTGTAAAAAGTTTATTAGGCATTGATCCACCAGATAGGAATGCGGATGAATTAGATTAGACCAACTTCATACGTACTCTTGAAATAGTCGTCTACATATTCATGCGGTGATTTTCCAATAACCGATTTGAATACTCGATTAAAGTGAGTAACTGTATTGAATCCACAATTATAAGCAATAGTGGAGATGCTAATACTATCTCCATCCCCTGTAGTTAACTTTTTACAAGCTTCATTAATTCTTACCTCATTTAAAAACGAAACAAATGTATGATGTGTTCTCTTTTTGAAATACCTACAAAAAGCTTGTGGGGTCATATGTGCTTGTTGGGCTACATCTTCTAGTGTAATATTATTTTCGTAGTTAGCCATGATATAGTGGTAAATTTCACTTAACCGTACACCCACATTTTCACTTAAGGTTTCTAATTTTGATGCGCTTGAGAGTTCCTTTAAATTAGGGATACTTGAAAACTTTTTAAGGATTTCTATGAACGCAATCATTTGGTCAACCCCTTTAGATTTACTGATGATCTGAATTTTATGCGCTACTGCTGTAATAAATTCTGGGGGAATCATAAAGCCATTGTTGTGCTTTTGAATGAAAGTTTGGATATGTTTCATTTCAGCTAAATCAAATAAACTACCCAGCTTCCCATTCGGATTAAAGTGGATGGTAATTGCTTCTACTGTTTTTTTGCTTTTTGGAGAAAAGTAAACAGGGTCACTTTTAAATACATGCGGAAGATTAGCGCCTATATAATAAACTTCGTTGGGTTTAAATGGAAACATATTATTATCTACCACCAATGTACCTTCTCCTCTTATAATCCAAGTAAGTTGTATTTCATCGTGCCTATGTAAGTACTTATAAAAATAGGGTAGCACATCATGTTTAATGATGATATTCTTATCTCCCGGAACGGGAATAGTAAACTGTAATACTTTCATTTAAGCAGTTTTTGACAGGTATAAACAGTAAATAGTACCAATTTTAGCTTCAAAAGCCCCATTTATTGCCAAAGACAGGTAAGATACAGAAAATGCTGCGTTAATTAGTGTATATTATACAATTATTATTTTGACAAAGAATAATCAGTTAAAATCGGTACATAAATTATTAATTGAGGAAAATAGCGTACACAATAAGCCAAGTAGCTTTGTGTTTCTAATCTTTATAATTATGGCTAATCTAACATGGAAGGGCGTATATCCGGCTCTTCTAACCCCTTTTAAACAAGACGATTCAATTGACTTTGAAGTGTATAATCGTAATTTACAAGCGCAAATAGATGCGGGTGTAGATGGAATTATTTTGGGCGGATCTTTAGGTGAAGCAAGTTCTTTATCTAATGAAGAAAAACGGGACTTGTTATTTTATTCTAAGGAAAATATCCCCGCCGATTTTCCAGTGATTATCAATATTGCAGAACAAACAACAAAGGCGGCTATTGCATTGGCACAAGATTCAGAGCGGAATGGGGCTGATGGGCTGATGTTATTACCACCTATGCGTTACTATGCAGATAGTCATGAAACACTAGAATATTTTAAAGCAGTAGCCAATTCAACCAGTTTGCCAATCATGATTTATAATAATCCTGTGGATTATAAGATTCATGTTACATTGGATATGTTTGAATCTATGATGCCATATCAAAATATTCAAGCTGTTAAAGAATCTACGCGAGATATTTCTAATGTTACTAGAATGATTAATCGTTTTGGTGATCGATTCAATATTTTATGTGGAGTAGATACTTTGGCAATGGAGAGTCTTTGTATGGGGGCACATGGATGGGTAGCAGGATTGGTAGATGCATTTCCAAGAGAAACAGTGGCTATTTACAGTTTAGTAAAAGCAGGACAAATTGAAGCGGCATTGCCTATCTATCGTTGGTTTTTACCTGTATTAGAATTAGACATACATCCTAAATTAGTACAGTACATTAAATTGGCTGCAATGCATACTGGTATTGGGTCAAGTCATGTAAGAGCACCAAGACTTCCTATTGAAGGAGCAGAATTAAAACGAGTTACTAATATTATAGAAACGGCATTGGCCACAAGACCAACTTTGCCAGATTATTTGAACCTGAAACATACAAAAAATGCTACATGGGCATAACCTAATTGGCTTTGAAGAATCTGCTAAAGGAAAAGAAACTTTTCAATCTTTTAGCACTGTTCAAGGAAGTTTTTTACCAGATCAATTTCATATTGCCACTAACAATGAAATAGAAGCAGCAATTGCCAAAGCAGTAGCTGCTTTTGGCATTTATAGTAAACTATCTTTTGCAGAGCGAGCTGTTTTTTTGGAAACAATTGCAGAAGAAATATTACAGCTTGGTGATGATTTATTGGAAAGAGCCCATCTTGAATCGGGTTTGCCTTTAGCTAGATTAACTGGTGAGCGCGACCGTACAATGAATCAATTGAAGTTATTTGCAAGTTTATTAAGAGAGGGATCATGGGCAGATGCTGTAATAGATACAGCAATGCCTGATCGGCAACCATTACCGAGAGCAGATCTTAGAAGAATATTACAACCACTAGGACCAGTAACTGTTTTTGCAGCGAGTAATTTCCCTTTCGCATTTTCAACAGCAGGCGGCGATACTGCTTCCGCTTTAGCTTCGGGTTGTCCTGTGATAGTAAAAGCACATAGTGCTCATGCTGGTACCAATGAATTAATGGCAACCGCTATCAAGAGAGCAGCTGAAAAAACAGGTATGCCAGATGGCGTATTTTCTTCTTTAAATGGAGAAGGCGCAACGCTCGGTCAAAGGTTAGCAGTAGATCCTTCAATCAAGGCAATCGGATTTACTGGTTCATATAGAGCAGGGATGGCATTGTATGAAACGGTTACACAAAAAAGGAAAGCTCCTATACCATTGTATGCCGAAATGAGTAGTATAAATCCAGTAGTATTATTGCCAGAAACATTAGCATTAAAAACAGCTGCTATTGCTAACACGCTTGCTGGTTCAATTACATTAGGGGTTGGACAATTTTGTACGAATCCAGGATTAATATTGGTGATTAAATCTAAGGCAACAGAAGCCTTTATTGAATTGATGACAGCGTCTCTTTCAGCAGTGGTAGCAGGAACCATGTTAAACGATTCCATTTGTAAAGCTTATTATACAGATCGGAATAAATTGATCAATAATCAACAGGTACAAATAATTTTTAAAGGAACTGAATTAGCGAATGAGTATAAGGGAACGCCAGCATTGTTTAGTGTTACCGCAAAAGAATTTATTGCAAATCCTGCATTGCAAAACGAAGTATTTGGACCCTCTTCACTAGTGGTTATTTGCGACGATAAAATGCAGTTGGAAACCGCACTAACCCAGTTGCATGGTCAATTAACTGGAACAGTTTTTGGAAGCAATGAAGAATTACTGCGGTACACCACGGTAGTTCAGCTTTTACAAGAAAAAACGGGTAGGGTGATTTTCAATAGTGCCCCAACTGGTGTAGAAGTATGTCATGCAATGGTACATGGTGGTCCATTTCCCGCAACAACCGATTCAAGAACCACATCGGTAGGAACAGAAGCAATAAGAAGATTTGTAAGACCAGTTTGTTATCAAGATTGCCCAGAAGCTTTGCTGCCATTGTATTTACAAAATAAAAATCACGCAGGAATTATGCGAAAAATAAACGGAAATTATTCTCGTGATTCAATTTAATTCAACAAAAATATGAGAGCAGTTATCATTGGTGGAGGAATTATTGGATTGAGTTCAGCCTACTATTTAATACAGGAAGGATGGGAAGTAACGGTGATAGATCAAACGGATTTAACGGATAGTTGCTCTTATGGTAACTTAGGAATGATTGTGCCCAGTCATTTTGTTCCATTGGCAGCACCAGGCATAGTGGCACAAGGGATACGTTGGATGTTTAATTCGAAGAGCCCTTTTTATGTTAAGCCATCTTTGAGTTTACAATTAATTAGTTGGGGGTTACAGTTTATTAAATCGGCCAATCAAAAACATGTAGATCAATCAGGACCACATTTAACAGCCATCAACTTATTGAGTAAACAGTTGTATGAAAAGTTGAGTAATGAACCGGGTTTTGATTTCTCTTTTGAGAAAAAGGGAATCATGATGTATTATAAAACGGAGAAAGTAGCTGAAGAAGAAACGCATATGGCTGAGAAAGCCAAGCAAATGGGATTAGATGTAGAAGTGTTAACCAAAGAAGAGGCGCAAGCAATTGAATCAGAAATTTCATTGGATGTATTAGGTGCAGTACACTATAAATGTGATGCACATTTGTATCCCAATAAACTGAATCAGCAATTGATTCAATATCTACAAAACAGCGGTGTTCAGTTTATTACAGGAAAACCAGTTACCCGTATTGAAACTAAGAACAATACGATACAATCCGTTCATATTGGAGAGAATATCATAAAAGGGGATATGTTCATTTTTGCTGCAGGATCATGGATGCCTGCATTATTAAAAATGGTTCAGGTACAACTGCCGCTGATGCCTGGGAAAGGTTATTCATTTACACAAGAAAGTCCTGCTAAACAATTACAAGTACCAGCCATTTTATGTGAAGCAAGAGTGGCCATCACGCCTATGAATCAACAGTTGCGATTTGGCGGAACAATGGAAATAGGTTCCATCAATAATAAAATCAACATGAATAGAGTGCGCGGAATTGTAGAATCTGTTCCAGCATATTTGCCAGGATTATCGGTTAATATGCCAACTGAAGAAAAAGTATGGTATGGATTTAGGCCATGTTCGCCAGATGGATTACCTTATATTGGCTATACATCAAAATATAATAATCTGTTGGTTGCAGGAGGTCATGCAATGATGGGACTGAGTTTAGGGCCAGCTACTGGTAATTTGATTGCAGCATTAGCTACAAAGCAAGCAACACCAATTAATATTAAAGCATTTGATCCAACTAGATTTGATTAATAAAATACCATTTAAATCAGCAATATGAAAATCTCCCCATTTGTTTTTTCCATGTTGATAGCGGGCCAGTTTTTTAGTGTTACACTTCAAAAAGCAACGGCACAAGTATCAACAGCATCATTTGTTCCTTGTCAAGAAATGCCCAGTTTAATTCAGGGATACAATGTAGACAACCGCACTTTGAGTCGATATTATAGTCCTACTAGTTCTAGGGGGGGTGGTGGATTTGGAGCTGGTGCAGATGCAAGCATTGGCTCTCCTGAAAAGAATAAACGATTGCAACAATTGGTGCAAGATTACCAAAAGAAATTAGCGGCGGTTTCATTTAATAATTTGTCTCAAGAATGTAAAGCAGATTATATTCTTTTCAAAAGAGATTTAGCTGAAAGATTGCAACAATTAAAAAACGAAGAAGCTGAAGTAACTAAAATACAAGCTTGGATTCCATTTGCTCCCAAAGTATATGCTTTAGAGCAATTGCGCAGAAGAGGCATTCAACCCAAAGCAGAAGAAGTAGCAAGAGATTGGTCTGCTATTGCACAAGAAATCAAAACTTTGCAAGCCAAACTAAAGCAAGAAAAATCAGTTGATCCAGAATCGGTATATACTGCTGGCGAAGTAATCAATAATCTCCGAGCAACCGTACAAAGTATCCAAGATTTTTACAATGGGTACGACCCTATGTTTACTTGGTGGGTACCAACTGTACAAAAAACATTGGATGAAGCATTGGTGGCATATGCGGCTGCATTTAAAGCAAAAGCCAATAGTGCACTTACTGCAACAGACAACAGTGGAATTGTGGGGGTGCAAGTTGGAAGAGCCGAATTAATCAAACAGCTACAGCGTGAAATGATTCCATATACACCCGAAGAACTGATTGAAATTGCCAATAAAGAATTTGCATGGTGTGATGCAGAAATGCTGAAAGCGTCTAAAGAAATGGGTTTTGGAGATAATTGGAAAGCAGCTTTAGAAAAAGTAAAAAATTTGTATGTTCCACCTGGTAAACAACCTGAAGCCATTTTAAAATTATATACAGAGTCAATTGATTTCTTAAAAAAGAATCAACTATTAACCATACCCCCATTGGCAGAAGAAACATGGGGAATGATGATGATGTCTCCTGAACGTCAGTTGGTGAATCCATTTTTTACGGGAGGCGCAGATATCACGATATCTTATCCAACCAATACCATGAGTTATGAAGATCGCATGATGAGCATGCGTGGCAATAACCCACATTTTTCAAAAGCAACCGTGCACCATGAATTGATTGCAGGTCATAACTTACAACAATTCGTAAATTCAAGAACCAGAACTTATCGCAATTTTGGAACTCCGTTTTGGACAGAGGGATGGGCATTATATTGGGAATTGATTTTATGGGATCAGCAGTTTGCGAAAATTCCGGAAGATCGAATTGGTATGCTTTTCTGGCATATGCATCGCTGCGCAAGAATTATTTTCTCTTTGAATTATCATATGAAGAAATGGACACCACAACAGTGTATTGATTTCTTAGTAGATCGAGTAGGGCACGAACGTGCTAACGCAGAAGGAGAAGTACGCAGGTCATTTGTTGGAAGATATCCACCATTGTATCAATTAGCTTACTTAACAGGAGGCAGACAGTTTTACGCACTAAAAAAGGAATTGGTTGATGGCGGTAAAATGAGTTACAAACAATACCATGATGCAGTATTGAGTTTGAATGCAATGCCTGTAGAAATGGTACGCGCCATCTTGACGAAACAACCACTTACTGAAAACTTTACAACCAACTGGAGATTCTATAATGAATAATCAACTGAATGATTAAGCAAAAATGGATTTGGGTAATGGGCATACTTGCTGCAACAGTAACGCTGTTTCAGTTTTGTGTGCAAAGCAAAACACCTTTGGCACAAGATCCACGTGGAATTGCGTATGCAGGTGCTGAATCTTGTAAAAGTTGTCATGCAGCTATTGCCAGCACGTATGCTCAAACTGCCCATCATAATACCACCAGTCTTGCTAATGCAGTGAATATAAAAGGGAGCTTTGATGCAGATAGTAATCAGTTTTTGTACAATAAAGACTTAAAAGTCTTAATGGAGCAAGAACAAAATAAATTCTTTCAAACAGCATATGAGAATGGAATGCAAAAAGCAAGATTTCCATTCGATCTAGTGATTGGATCTGGTAGAAAAGCACAGAGTTTTTTGTATTGGCAAGGCACCAATGCTTATCAGTTGCCAATCAGTTATTCTGTAGTGGGGAACTGCTGGGTAAATAGCCCTAATTATCCAACAGATCATGTTCGTTTTGATCGAGTAATACCTATAGGATGTTTTGAGTGCCATAGTTCTTTTATAGAAAGAACGGGCATGAGAAACGAAAACGGCTATCGAATAGATGAAATGAATAAGCAGACGGTTATACTCGGTATTGACTGCGAGCGATGTCATGGCCCAGCAGCAGCGCATGTGGCTTACCAAAAGGAAAATCCAACCGATAAAAAAGCCAAGTACATTCATTCATTTGCCACAATTAGTAATGTACAACAAATTGAAAGCTGTGCAACCTGTCATTCAGGATTAAGAGAGCCCATTCGTTCCCCATTTTTGTTTAGACCAGGACATGCATTAAAGGATTTCTATCAACCAGATACAACCCAGCAAGTAGCTGAAAAATTAGATGTCCATGGCAATCAATATCAACTTCTATTAGCCAGTAAATGTTTTAAGGGATCTATGGAAACAATTACTTGTAGTTCTTGTCATAATCCGCATCAAACAGAAAGGAAAAATATGCAGTTGTTTTCTACCAAATGCATGAATTGCCATCAGCCAAATACGCCTCAGTTTTGTTCCTTCGAGCAAAAAGTTGGTCCAACCATTGTCAATAATTGTATTGATTGCCATATGCCAGCAAAGCCATCTGAATTAATCAAACTAGGTACCCAGCATAATTCAAAACAAATTGCGAATTTGGTACGATCGCATTTGATTGCAAAATATCCTGAAGCATCTCAACAGTTTTTACAATCAATTAAGCGTCAACAGCAATAGTTGATTTCTTTTTTACTGCATAGTATATCGGAATTCCTAATAAAGTGATAATTAAACCTGGCCAAGTAAAATTCGGTTTGAAAATAATCAGTAAAATACAAAAGCTTAGTCCCATCAATATATAAATTAAAGGAAGGATCGGATAACCAAAAGCTTTATAAGGTCTTATTGCATCAGGTCTTTTTTTGCGAAGTATAAATATACCTGCAATCGTAAGCATATAAAATCCAACTACTACAAATGAAATCATGTCTAATAGTTGGCCATATTTTCCGCTTAAACTCCAGCCACAAGCAACAATACATTGTAACCAAAGCGCATACGCTGGAACATTATTCTTATTGAGGGAGCCCGCTTTCTTGAAGAAGAGTTCATCTTTTGCCATGGTGTAGTATACCCGCGCACCAGCAAGAATAATCCCATTGTTGCATCCAAATGTAGAAATCATAATCATGATGGCAATTATAATGGTACCCGCTTCACCAAAGATGATATTTGCGGCAACTACCCCTACACGATCTTTATCTGCATGAGCAATGTCTTGTAAAGGCAGTAATGCTACGTAAGAAATATTTGTAAGTAAGTATATAACAGTAACTATTAAAGTGCCTAAGAATAAACTTAGCCCTATATTTCGTTGCGGGTTTTTAATTTCACCAGCAATAAACGTTACATTATTCCAAGAGTCACTGCTAAAAATTGAACCAACCATGGAAGCTGCAATGGCGCCCAAAGCTGCAAATAGGGTATAATTTCCAAAACTACCATCCGTATTCATTGGCCTGAGTTCCCAAGCATTTTGCCAATTGAGGTTCCATACTTCCTTGTTAAAGAAAAGAAGACCGAATAAAATGAGGCCAAATAAGCTTAATAGCTTAGCTATAGTAAAACTGGTCTGTATGATTTTCCCACTTTGAATTCCTCGTGTATTAATAAATGTAAGTGTTGCAATCACAACAATCGATAATAATTGAGCCCTAGAGATGGCTAAGAGACCCAAATCAATTGCTATAATATCTTCACTAAAAAAGGGGAATAGATAGGCCGTAAATTTTGCAAAAGCTACTGCCACAGCAGCAATAGTGGCTGTTTGAATCACAGAGAAAAAGCTCCACCCAAATAGAAATGCAATCAGCGAATTATACGATTCTTTCAAGTATACATACTGCCCACCTGCTTTTGGAAACATAGCACTTAACTCTCCATAACTCAATGCAGCAGCAACAGTCATGAATCCTGTTATTAGCCAAACTACCATTAGCCAACCTGTGCTTCCTACATTTCTAGTGATATCAGCACTTACAATAAAAATGCCCGACCCAATCATTGATCCAGCAACAATCATGGTAGCATCTAATAGTTTGAGCGAAGGTTTAAACTGTGTAGACTCTGACATAGTACAAGCTTATATTATTAATTAGTAAGATAAAGGTATAAGAGATTAGGCCGAATATTCCTTCCGTCTATAAAATGGTTAAAATATGTTTAGGATTAGTTAAAATATTCGGTAAGCTACTGAACTATTAAAAATAGTTTTAATTGTCATTTTGACTCTTATTAAAACGATTGCATTATGGAAAAGTTTCTAAAAAGTTTATTACTCTTTTTTCTCTTGGCGGTAAACAGTGTTTACGCTGGTTTTGAAAGAATGCCTGTAAATGGAATTCCCCCGCCTAAAACCGTTACTGGGGTAATATCTGATGCTGCATCAGGTGGCCCGCTACAAGGTGCCACCATATCTGTTAAGAATACGAATACCAATACCACTTCTGATGCAGATGGTAAATTTAGTATTGTAGTTCCATCAGATGATGCAGTGATAGATATATCTTATATAGGATATGTAACTCTTTCAATACCTGTTCGTGGACAAACGTCCATTACCGTAAAGCTGAACAAGGATATTAATAGCCTTGATGAAGTGGTTGTGGTAGGATATGGTACACAAAAGAAGGGGGACTTAACCAGTGCAGTTTCTAGTGTGAAGCAAGAAAATTTCGTCAAAGGATTTGTACGGGATGCAGCACAATTGATTCAGGGTAAAGTAGCAGGGTTGTCTGTATCTACTTCTTCAGGTTCTCCAACTGCAGGAACACAAATTCAATTAAGAGGGATTACCACTTTAAATGCGTCTACTGCCCCATTGATTTTGATAGATGGTGTCCCAGGTAATTTGAATTCAGTATCTCCAGAAGATATTGAATCGATGGACGTATTAAAAGATGGATCTGCAGCTGCTATTTATGGTACTAGAGGTACCAATGGCGTAATTTTAATTACGACCCGTAAAATACAAGGGGGTGGTAGATCGGTTGTAGAATACAATACCTATGGAAGTGTTCAAACAATTGCAAGACGTCCTCGTTTTTTAAACGCTGAAGAGTTTAGACAATTTGGTAGAGAGGGGCTTCCTTTTATTGATTATGGTTTAAATACCGATTGGTTTAAAGAAATTTCAAGACCAACCCCATTCAGCCAAACCCATAACCTTACTTTTCAAGGAGGCAATAGACAAACCAGCTATACAGCTAATATCAACTACCGTAACTGGGAAGGTATGTTCTTGAGATCGGTGAATCGTCAGTTAACCTTACGTGCAGATGTAAACCACAGTATGTTTGATGGTAAAGTAAAAGTGAATTTAAATGTCATCAGCCGTCAGCGTAATGATGATGGTGCTTTTAATAGTTATATCTATCGTCAATCAGTAATTAGAAACCCAACTGATAGTGTATACGATTATAGAGGACAATGGAAGGAAAGAAATATTTATTTCTATGATAATCCTTTGGCTTATTTGATGGAAACCAATGCAAGGAATGAGTTTCAAGAAACTCGTTTGTCAGGAAGTGTAACGGCTAATTTGGCAAGAGGATTAAATGCTAAATTATTAATGGCTAGCGTTACAACCGAATCATTATCTGGTTTTGCTGAAACTAAGAAACATATATCAACTACCAAGAATGGTAGAAATGGAAATGCATCAAGAGGAACCAGCGCTACGAAAGATAATTTGATGGAGTTTACCTTAGACTACACCAAATCATTTGGGAAGCATCGCTTGGTTGCGTTAGCAGGGTATAGTTACCAAGACTTTTTTGATGAAGCTTTTTCAGTATCCAACTGGGATTTTCCAACCGATCAATATTCATACAATAGACTACAGGCAGGTAATGCACTCGGCCGTGGAGAAGCGTCTATGAGTAGTGCTGCTGAATCAAGCAAACTAATTGGATTCTTTGGTAGGGTTAATTACAATTTTGCCGATAAGTATTTAGTATCCGCAAGTGTGCGTAGAGAAGGTTCTTCAAAATTTGGTGCGAATCATAAATGGGGAACATTCCCCGCTATTTCAGCAGCATGGCGAGTTAAGAATGAACCATTCTTACGCAATGTAAAGTTCATAACCGACTTAAAAGTGAGAGCAGGATTTGGTATCACTGGTATTGCTCCTTCAGCAGCTTATTTGTCTCAAACCAGTTTGAATTATGGAACCCGTTTCTTGGATAATGGTGTTTGGATTCAATCATTATCACCCGTGCGTAACCCTAATCCAGATTTGAGATGGGAAAGAAAAGAAGAGACCAATTTTGGTATCGACTTATCTGTATTAGATGGAAGGTTAAGCACAACCATTGATATCTATAAGCGTACCACAAAAGATATGTTGTACAATTATAGTGTGCCAGTTCCACCGTATTTATTCAATAGTATTTTGGCCAACGTAGGGGTAATGGAAAATAAAGGAGTAGAAGTGTTGATTAACTATAATGCCATCCAAAAGAAAGACTTCTCTTGGGAAACTAGCATCAACTTCTCTACTAACTCTAACAAATTAGTTTCGCTTTCTAATAATCAATTTAGAACAACTGCGAACTTTTTTACTGCTGGAGGAACAGGAGAACCAGTGCAAGATTACACACATAGAGTAGATATTGGTGGTCCTATTGGAAACTTCCATGGATATAAATCAGTAGATATTGATGCAAACGGATTGTGGATCATTATGGGTGCAGATGGTAAGCCAAAACCATACACACAAGCACGTCAAGAAGATAAGCAAATTTTAGGAAATGGATTACCTAGGTATTATGGGGGATGGAACAATACCATTCGATATAAAAATTGGGATTTAAGTGTATTAATGCGTGGTGCATTTGATTTCCAAATTTTGAACTTCCAACGCATGTTCTACGAAAATTCACAACCACAGATTTTGGGTAATTACAATGTATTGAAATCTGCTTTTGATAATGTGTATGGTAAAACCAGATTAAAGAATCCACAGGCCTATGTTAGCTATTATGTTGAAAATGGCGACTACTGGAAAATAGATAATATCACCCTTGGATACAATGTAAATATGAAGGGTAACAAATATATTAAATCACTCCGCTTATATGCGTCTGGTTTGAATATGTTTACCATCACTGGTTATAAAGGAATAGATCCTGAAGTAAACAGAAGTGGTTTGGCGCCAGGTAATGATGAACGGGATAAATTCCCTACTACCAGAACATTTACATTGGGTGCATTGGTAACATTATAATTTGAAAAACGAAACGATAAATCATGAAAACATATTTTAATAATAAATGGTTCTTAACAGCAGCGCTAGCCGGCACCATGCTATTCAACGGATGTACCAAGTTGGATGAAGAAGTTTATTCTGAAGTGCTTGCGCAAAACTTTCAGGCAACTGCCAATGATGTACCTGCATTAATTGCGCCAGTGTATACTGTGTTGCGTGCAAATACCGCCAGCTGGCAAGCATTATTTGATTTGCAGGAAGAGGCCGCTGATCAAATTGTTACACCAGCAAGACCAAACGGTTGGGTAGATGGCGGAACGTATAGAAGAATGCATGAGCATGTTTGGACTCCAACACAAGGACAACCCAATGGATTATACAATCGTTGTTACACTGGAATCAATAATGCCAACAGGGTATTATTTCAAATTGAATCAGGTCAAATTCCGGTTAGTAGTGGTAAAGAAGCCATCATTGCAGAGTTAAAAGCGGCAAGGGCTTACTATTATTATTTGTTACTCGACAACCATGGGAATGTACCAGTGGTAACGGATTTCAAAGATACTAGTTTGCCAGTACAAAGAACCCGTCAGCAAGTTTATGATTTTGTTGTAAAAGAATTTACCGATGCCATTCCCAACTTGTCTCCAGTGGTTTCAAAAGCAACTTACGGTAGAATGACAAGATGGGCAGCAAAAGCATTTTTAGCACGTGTTTATTTAAATGCCGAAGTATATACTGGAACTGCACAATGGGCAAAATGTATTCAAGAGTGTAATGATATTATTGCGTCTAACCAATATATTTTAACACCAACCTATAGAGAAAACTTTACTTCTACCAATGATAATTCTAAGGAGATGGTTTTTGCAGTTCCTTATGATGAAATTTTTGCAACGGAGAGTAATATTCACATGAAAACATTAGATCCATTAATGCAATTGGTTTATCCAATGCAGGTTCAGCCATGGGGCGGAAACTGTGCAGTACCGCAGTGGATAGATACATATGATCCAGATGATCGCAGATTAAGAGATACATGGATTATGGGACCACAATACAATGCAACAACAGGTGCAATGGTAATCAATTATGTAAAAACGGTAACAAGTATTGCATCTAGCACCAATAGCCAAGGATTCCGAATTGGTAAATATGAAATAAAAGCAGGTATGCGTGGAGGCTCAAGTGTAGACTTCCCATTGATGCGCTATGCAGATGTATTAATGATGAAAGCAGAGTCATTATTACGCACTGGTAATGCAGCAGAAGCAGCAACCATTGTTACCCAAGTAAGAGCTAGAAATTTTGCGGCTAATCCTGCAAAAGCAACTGTAACAGGAGCACAATTGCAACAAGGAAGTAGTTATCCTTATGGTGAATGGGCCAATGGAGCACAAACTACATTTGAAGGAGGAGCAGATATCCCATTTGGAAGAATGTTAGATGAGTTAGGATGGGAGTTTGCAGCAGAAGCAAAGCGTCGTCAAGACTTGATTCGTTTTGGCGTATTTCATAGAAAGAGTTGGTTCTCCCATAAGCCATCAGCAACATTCCGTAATATATTTCCTATACCAGCAAATTCATTGTTGGTTAATCCCAACTTAAAACAAAATACTGGTTATTAGATTTCTCTTTTAGTTTATAGGTCTTAAGCAATGGCAAAGCCTGCAAAATTCTTGTAGGTTTTGCCGTTTTAAAAAATCAAAGATGAAAAAAAGTCCATTCAACATTCCATTCTTATTCCATTTTTTATTTGTAGTTGGATTAATGCCGTCGTTAATGGCACAGCCATCCAATTTCAGTAAACCCAACTTGGCGCTGATTGCAAAAGTGAGTTCAAGTAGAGGAGGCTTTGGGTTGAATGGATTAAATGATCAACAAACCCCTGTGAATACAGGAAACAATCGCATAGGAGGCGGAGGCAATAATCGTCCCCAGCCCCGTGCAAATATTTGGGTACAATACGAATGGGAAGAACCTATAACAACATCAGAATTAGGACTCTATTGGTGGAACTTTAATAATAATATTAGACTACCAGAAAATTATCGGATTTCTTATTGGAATGGGAATGCATTTGTTCCTGTAGAAAATATTCAAGGAATGGGCAAAGAGAATAAACAATTCAATATGTCCTCATTCAAAGAAATCACGACGACTCGTATGCGAATAGATTTAGATTCTGCAGATAGAGGAGTGAGTACTTTATTAGAATGGGTGGTAACAAAATCACCTAATTCACCTAATACCAATCCATTGGTAAATGCGGGTATTGATCGAGATGTAATCATCAGCGGTAAAACATATTTAGATGCAACGGTAAAATCTGTTACACCAGTTACCAAGATTGAATGGAAAAAAGTTTCAGGTCCAGGCAATGTACAGTTTAGTGATCCATCTTCATTAAAAGCAACTGCCAACTTTTCTGCAGAAGGCAACTATGTCTTGGCCTTAAGTGCAACAGAAGGCTCACAAACAAAGTCATCTACCATCAGCGTAAAAGTACATCAGCCACCACCAGCCAATCGTTTAGATGTGGTGTATACTAAAAAATACAAGATTGATAATAAGCTATGGAACGATCGGGCTAAAGCTTTAATTGTTAATTGGATTCCCTATTGTATAGCACAAAATGAGCGAACCGATTTAACCAGTGGACAAGGAGGAATTGACAATTTTATAGAAGCGGCAAAAGCCATTAAAGGACAGCCATTTCAACGCCACAAAGGATATGTATTCTCAAATGCATGGGTGCATCAAACAGTAGAGTCTATTTGTATTGCATTAATGGTAGATCCACAAGGAGACCAGGAAATAATTGCAGCACAAGCAAAAATGAAGGAAGCATTAGAAAGATGGATTCCTATCATTTTAGCTGCACAAGAATCAGATGGATATTTACACACTGCCTATACCTTACGTGATACCACTCGTTGGAAAAATCGTTGGGATCCAAGGAATAGAAGCGATCATGAAGGATATGTTGCAGGATATTTTATAGAGTCTGCAATCAACCATTACACGTTAACAAACGGAAAAGACAAGCGCTTGTATGATGCAGCTAAAAAACTAGCCGATTGTTGGGTTAACAATATTGGAACTGGTCCAGGGCAGAAAGTATGGTACGATGGTCACCAAGAAATGGAACAAGCATTGGTACGTTTTGGCCGTTTTGTAAATGATATGGAAGGAAACAAAAGAGGCGATAGTTATGTTAAGCTCGCTAAATTTTTATTAGATAGTAGAAAAGATGGATCAGAGTACGATCAAAGTCATGTACCGGTTCAACAACAATATGAAGCCGTAGGTCATGCGGTTAGGGCAACGTATAATTACTCTGCCATGGCAGATGTAGCAGCAGAAACAGGTGATACAGATTACCAAAGTGCAGTCATGTCTCTTTGGAATAATTTGACCAATAAAAAATATTATTTCACTGGAGGAATTGGCAGTGGCGAAACTTCTGAAGGATTTGGGCCCAATTACTCATTGCGCAACAATGCTTATTGTGAATCATGTTCAAGTGCAGGATTAATTTTTTTCCAATATAAAATGAACTTGGCTTATCACGATGCAAAGTATGCAGACCTTTATGAAGAAACCATGTACAATGCATTATTAGGATCCATAGATTTAGATGGTAAAAATTTCTATTATACCAATCGTTTGTCAGAAGCACAACCCAGAGATCCTTGGCATGTATGCCCATGTTGTGTAGGAAATATTCCACGCACATTGTTGATGATGCCTACTTGGACCTATGTTACAGGACCTAAAGCCTTGTACGTAAATATGTATGTAGGAAGTACTATAAACGTAGAAAAGTTTGCAGGCACCGAAGTTGAAATGGTGCAGAAAACCAATTATCCATGGGAGGGATCGGTGAATATTACGGTAAATCCGAAGCAAGCAAAGGAGTTTGCTATTTATGTTCGTGTGCCCAATAGAACTACGAGTGAATTGTACACACCTGATAAAGAAGTGAAAGGATTGAAGTACCTTAAAGTAAATGGAAAGAATGTACCTATCCAAATGGATAAAGGATATGCCGTTATCAAACGTGTTTGGAAAAAGGGGGATCAAATAGCTTTAGAAATGCCAATGGAAGTACAAAAATTTAATGCAGATAAAAGAATAGAAGCCAATATTGGTAGAATGGCATTGCGTTACGGCCCATTGGTATACAATGTAGAAACAGTGGATAATCAAGATATCAATAAAGCAGTGGATGCAAGTAAACCATTTACAACTGAGTGGAGGGATAATTTCTTAAGAGGCATGATGATCATAAAAGGATCATGGGAAGACGGAACCCCATTAATAGCAATCCCTAACTATGCAAGAACGAATCGCTTAGACGGTAAAATGCCTGCAGCAGTAACTACAACTTTGCCCACTGAAGCGAATGAACCACCCCAGCGTATTCAAAATAGACCTGTATCTTCAGCAGTATGGATAAAAGAAAAAAATAAATAAAGATGAGTGTAAGCAAATTAATTCCCCGAATTCTATTAACCGTTTCCTTTTTAATAATTGGTTTTGCGAACATCAAAGCGCAGAACGGAGATCAAATTTTAGATGGTATTGGAGAAACTGCATTAATTGCTCGATACCAATTAAATGGAGATATCAAAGATTGGTCAAGGAATAATTTACATGCTAAATATGGCGGGATAGAAGCCCCATTTGTAAATGATAGCCGATTTGGAAAAGTATTGTTACTGAATGGGGAATCAAGTGCATACTTAAAAATTCCAGCAGAATCTTTCCACGATATAGAGTCGCTAAGTATTGCAGGCTGGATTAATTTGCGATCAAATACAGCAGGACAAACTTTTTTTATCATCGGGAAAGAAAATGCAACACCTATTTTTTCTTCAACTATTCCAGTCGTTATAGAAAATAAATGGGCACATATTGCAGTTGTATTTGATGTTGCTGCAAAAACAGTACAAAATTTTATTGATGGAAGACCTACGGGAGAACCAGTAGCTTTAACACCTGCTGTGATTCAAATGTTGGGAACAGCGGAAAGTAATCAACAACAAATCTTTATAGGCAAAGCAGTAGCAGGTAGCACTAACCTGAATGGCTTATTAGCTGATTTAAGGGTGTATCGAGTTCCTTTGAATAGAAGACAAGTAGTTGGTATTTTTAGTAGTGCAAAAGGAAGTAGCGTAAATGCTGGTGCAGTGAATACCAGAAGGGTAGAAGAAGAATTACCCAAGTTTGCTGCTGATCAACCACAATTATACAATGTTTATTTAGAAGAGGTTTCAGATATAGTAGTTGAAACCGAAGTAGGAATATTGCCTCGATTTCCTAGTTATGTAGATGGCAAATATAAAAATGGAATAAAAGGTCCAAAAGTAAGAGTGGTATGGCCTGCAGATGTAGATAACAAAGCAGTATTACAATTGGGGCAATACACTGTAACAGGTAAAGTAGCCGGCACCAACTTCAAGCCAAAAGCTGTTGTGACTGTTAAACCACCAACAAAACCTAAACTCCCTACTCCACAATTAAAAGCATTTGCTTTAAATCAGGTAACATTAAAATCGGATGCACTGGGCAATGAAACCAAGTTTATTCAAAACCGAGATAAGTTTGTACGCACATTGGTGAAGACCGATCCCAATTCATTCTTGTTTATGTTCAGACATGCATTTGGACAACCACAACCAGAAGGAGCAAAGCCATTGGGGTCATGGGATAGCAGAGATACCAAATTACGTGGGCATGCAACCGGCCACTATTTAACGGCCATTGCCCAAGCTTATGCAAGTACCAGTTATGATCAATACTTGCAAAATGATTTTGCTCAAAAAATGACTTATATGGTAGATGCGTTGTATAATCTATCGCAGTTATCAGGTAATCCAGCCACACCAGGCGGTCCTTCTGTAGCTGATCCTAAAATGGTCCCAACTGGTCCGGGAAAAACAGACTATGATTCAGACTTAAGTGATGCTGGAATAAGAAACGATTATTGGAATTGGGGCAAAGGATTCATCAGTGCGTATCCTCCTGATCAATTTATTATGCTCGAAAAAGGCGCAAAATATGGTGGACAAAAAAATCAAGTATGGGCACCTTATTATACCCTGCATAAAATATTAGCTGGTTTGATGGATGTGTATGAAGTGAGTGGAAATATAAAAGCACTCGAGATTGCAACCAATATGGGGGATTGGGTACATGCAAGATTGAGTCAACTTCCGAAAGACACGTTGATTAAAATCTGGAATACCTATATCGCGGGCGAATATGGTGGAATGAATGAAACCATGGCCAGATTGTATCAAATGACTGGCCAAAAAAATTATTTAGAAACAGCAAAATTATTTGATAACGTTCGAGTGTTTTTTGGTGATACCGATCATTCACACGGCTTAGCCAAAAATGTAGATTTGTTCAGGGGCTTACATGCCAATCAACATATACCACAAGTCATTGGAAGTGTGGAAATGTACAAAGCATCGAAAGATCCAGCATACTATAAAATAGCAGACAATTTTTGGTATAAAATTGTGAACGATTACATGTACAGTATTGGTGGAGTAGCTGGCGCACGTAACCCAGCGAATGCGGAATGTTTTCTTGCACAACCAGGTACATTGTACGAAAACGGTTTATCTGCCGGGGGGCAGAATGAAACTTGTGCAACGTACAATATGCTTAAGCTAACCAGTGATTTATTTCAGTTTGAGCAGCGTGGAGAATTGATGGATTATTATGAGCGTAGTTTGTACAACCATATATTGGCATCAGTAGCAGAAAACAATCCCGCCAATACTTACCATGTTCCCTTAAGACCAGGCGCCATTAAGCAATTTGGAAACCCGAATATGACTGGCTTTACCTGTTGTAATGGAACCGCCATTGAAAGTAATACCAAGTTGCAGAATACGATTTATTTTAAGCGCAATAACAACCAAGCATTGTATGTGAATTTGTTTGTGCCTTCTACTTTAAATTGGACAGAGAAAAAAATAGTAGTAGAACAAACCACAAATTTCCCTAAGGAAGATGAAACCAAATTGACCATTAATGGAAATGGAAAATTTGATGTGCATATTCGCGTACCCAATTGGGCAACCAAGGGTTACACGGTGAAAATAAATGGGAAAGAAGCCAATGTAAAAGCCATACCAGGCACCTATATTCAGTTGAGCCGTAATTGGAAAAGCGGCGATATCATTGAAGTAAAAATGCCTTTTCAATTTCATTTAGATCCATTGATGGATCAACAGAATATTGCTAGTTTATTTTATGGCCCTATTTTATTAGCAGCACAAGAAACAGAAGCTAGAAAAGAGTGGAGAAAAGTAACACTAGATGCACAAGATATCAGCAAGTCTATTACGGGTGATCCAAAGCAATTACAATTTAATATTGGCGATATTGTATTTAAGCCATTTTACGATACTTATGGCCGTCATTCGGTTTATTTAGACGTGCAATTAAAATAAGCTTACAGTTGTTTATTGGTAGGGGAAGTGCTTTAAAAGTGCTTCCCTTTTTTATCTCTCGAATAATCTGGTAAAGTGATTCTCTAAATGCGAACGCATACCATTTCTAAATTCTTCTGGGGTACCATTTTCTAAAAAGTCTACCAACTCTTTGTGCGATACGAACATCTTCAACATAGGTTGCTTTTTTAATAACCCACTGTTGTGTACATAATCAAAAACAGGTAAAAGCATTTTCTGAAAACGCTTCAAAGTAGCATTCCCAGTGATTTCGTAGAGCTTGCCATGAAATGCAATCTCGTGCTCAATATTAAATAAATGGTATTGGGTAGCAGGCGGTTCGTCTGCCACAATTTGTCTTAAAGCGGCTATATCTTCTTTGGTAATTCGATGAAACAATAAATCGGCCATCCCAATTTCTAAGACCAATCGTATTTCAAAAATTTCTTTCAAGGTTTCAGGCGCAAGAATATGTGGATTCATACTCTTACTCATCATGCCAAAAATATCCGGACTCGTAATAACAGATCCTTTCTTCTTTTTTGATTCAATCAAGCCCATTAAACGCAAACGCGTTAATGCTTCTCTAATAACTGTTCTACTTACCCCCAGTGTTTCCGCTAATTCAATTTCCTTAGGAATAATATCTCCTACCGAAAGTTTCCTTTTTTGTAGCAGGTCTACCAGGCTTTCTTCTACTTTGTCAACCAATGAACTAGTATCCATTGGCTTCATTTCGGATCTGAGTAAGTCTAAATTCATCCAGATTATGTATTACTTAATATTTAACAACTGTAAAGTTACCAAAAATGAAGCTAATTTTCAACTAACTCGTAACTCACTAGTAACCAATATATTATAAAATTGTTAAAATTTATTTGGAAATTAAAACTAAAGATTATTATTTTTATGTCATACATAATACAAAAACTAAATTGCTCACCATGAATTTAAACCGCTTAAAACTCTGTGTAGTAGCCTTGTTTACAATGCTCTCCACTGCGGTACTAGCCCAAACCAAAAAAATCTCAGGTACTATCCTGAACGATGAGGCAAAACCGCTTTCAGGTGTTTCTATTACCATCAAGGGTAAGAAAACCGGAACCCAAACCAATGCACAAGGTGTATACACCATTGAAGCAGCAGAAGGAAATACATTGGTGTTTTCAATGCTTGGATTTGCTTCTCGTGAAATAGTGGTTGGATCAAGTGCTATTGTAGATTTAACACTTGCTACCGCTGTTAGTGAATTAGAAGATGTGGTAGTAACAGGGTATGGTTCACAAAAAAGAAAGGAATTAACTGGCGCTGTTGTAACGGTTAATCCCAAGGCATTTGAACATAGCCCAACAACCAACGTTGCTACTGTACTTCAAGGTAATACACCCGGTTTACGAATTCAGCAACGTACAGGTCAGCCAGGTACTACTCCGTCTATTACATTTAGAGGTGGTACAGAGTTTGGCGGAGGCGGTACTCCATTATTCATTGTAGACGGAGTAATTGTTCCGTCATTATATGGTTTAGATATCAATGATGTTGCAAGCATCGATTTATTAAAAGATGCGGCAACTACTGCAATCTATGGAGCAAGAGCTGCCAATGGTGTAGTATTGGTTTCTACTAAGAAAGGTAAAAAAGGAAGAGCACAAGTAACTTACTCATACAATAATACCACCAACTTTATTCGTAAAAATCCATCAGAGTACTTAAGTGCTGCTGATTATATCCGAATGAATCGTTTGGGTTTACAAGCTCGTTTTAGAGGAGACTCTTTAGACAATAATGCGGGTGCCATGACAACCGATCGTAACCAATTATTAGGTGCATGGGGATGGGCAGTGAACTCAGGATGGAGATCAGATGTTGGTTTATACACGACCCAATTATTAAACAACCAGAATCGTTTTTTATTGAATGATAATAGATGGCGTTTATTGGTAGATCCTAATCCATTTGCACCTGGTACCATGGATAGCCTTATTTTCACTGATATCAGTGCAAGGGAAAGAGAGCTGATGATTTTACAGCAGAACAATACCAGTGAACACAATGTCAATTTTTCTGGTGCAAACGATCAAGGCAACTATGCTTTGTCTTTAGGATCTGTAAGAGACAATGGTATGATCATTGGTTCTCAATTGAAGCGATTGAACATGAACTTCAATGGTGGATTGAATATTGGAGAGCGCTTAAAAGTAACCACCAATATTAGTGCATACAATGTAGAGCAAGCATTGCCTTACGGTGGATTTGGTGGAGTAGATCCAGAAGGTGGCGCGGCAGGTGGATTGCTACAGCGCTTTGTGGGAGTGGCTCCTACTGTTCGATACACCAATTATGCTACGGGTGAAATTCTGCCTGGTCCTAATGATGTTACATTAGGTAACCCAGCATACTGGAGTAACTTAACAGTAAACAATACTAATCAACAACGTTTCTTAGGTGGAATTAATTTAGAGTATACTATTCTTCCTTACTTAAAAGTATTGGCAAGCGGTTCTGGATATTATCAGTATACCAATAATAATTTCTTCACCAAAGCTTTCCAACAAGGAAATGGTGGAGCAATGAATACCAATAGGGCTGCAAGTTATAATACCACCAAAACAATGCAGTACACTACCAATGCATTTTTACAATTCAGTAAAAGATTTAAAGAACATAATGTAACAGCCTTAGCTGGGGTAGAATTTTATGATTATAAAAACTATGTTACATCAGGATTTGCACAAGGTGCACCAACCGATTTAATTCCTTGGTTAACTGCAGCAACACCTCCTAACGTACAAGGAACAACCATCGTTAACCCGGCAGGCGCTTCTTCTAACTTTGATCAGTGGGAAAGAATTGCCTCTTCTATTGCACGTTTGAACTATTCATACATGAATCGTTACTTATTAACAGCGGTAGTAAGGGTGGATGGATCAAGCCGTTTGAAAAAAGGAAATTACTATGGTACTTTCCCAGGGGTTTCTTTGGGATGGAATTTGCACGAAGAAGCATTTTACAAGAACACTACTTTGTCTAAATACATCAATAGAATTAAGCCAAGATTGAGTTATGGCGTAAATGGTAACGTAAGTTCGTTGGGCTTCTTTGCAACTTCACAGATATATAATAATGCAGGAACTTACAATGGATTCGGAGGAACATTTGTAGGAAACTATATTAATTCTGATGTAAGATGGGAGCGTACCAATAGCTTAAACTTTGGATTAGATGCAGGATTCTTTAATGAGAGAGTTACCTTAACCGCAGACTATTTTGTAAGAAATGTATTTGACAAATTAGCTGGATTAAATATTTCTTCACAAACAGGATTTGGAAGTTTTACAACCAACTTAGGTCAATTGCAAAATAGAGGTATTGAATTAGCAGTGAATGCAAAAATCATTGAACCTAAAACAAATGGTGGATTTGAATTGTCTGTGGGTGCTAACTATTTCCATGTAAAAAGTTTCGCAAAGAAATTACCATTTAATGGATTAGAAGGGAATAGAACCAGTGGTTTCTTTGTATGGGATAAAAATAATCCAGGCAAACAAATTTATGTAGGTGGCTTAGTAGAAGGTCAACGAATTGGTTTAGATGAAGTATGGGCACCAAAATGGAATGGTATTTACACCGATCCATCAACTATTGCAAGAGATGCCAATGTATTCAATGCATTCTTGCCATACAATAATAAGCGTATTAAACAATTAGGCGATGCACAATGGCACCAAGTAAATCCAAATGATACGATTGACAACCGTCAGTTTGTTTATGTAGGAAGAACAACTCCACAACATATGGGTGGATTCAATATTGCCAGCTCATTCAAAGGCATTCGTTTATATGCACAGTTTGATTATGCATTTGGATTTGTGATTTTGAACAATCAAATCGTTAGAGGATTAAGTCAGGTACAAGGTTCGCAGAACTCAACTACCGATGTATTAAAAACATGGACACCAGCTAATCCAACTGCTACCATGCCAAGATACTATTGGGCAAACCAAGGAAGAAACTATGCAACAGATGCAAGTGGTAATAATCCTGCAGCCAATTTATGGGAGAAAGGTGATTATGTTATGTTAAGAGAATTAACCCTTGCATACGATTTGCCAACTACTGTTATCAGTAAATACTTAGCCAATAGAGTAAAGGGATTAAGCGTTAACGTAACTGGTTCTAACTTATTCTACTTATCTGGTTACAGCGGCAATTTCCCTGAAGTAGGTGGAGTAGACCAAGGTAAATTTCCTTTACCAAGAAGATTAACCATTGGCGTAAGAGTAACCCTTTAATGGATTGTTCAACTTAAAAATGAAACGAATGAAACACAATAAAATATTTACAACGGCTGCACTACTGATCATGCTAGTAGCAGCAGCTTGTACCAAAAAATTAGACGAAGTAGTGCCGCAAAGCAGCATTAGTAAAGATCAGGCATTAAAAGATCCCAACGCTGCTAGAACCTTGTATTATGGTACTTACGGATTGTTCCGCTCTTATGCTAGTACTTTCTTTCAGTTGGGTGAAATGAGAGGAGATACTTGGGCAGATGGGGTATTTACAGAGAGTGTAGATGGTGGTCTACAAAATTTGTATAGACATAATATCAGTGCTTTAAACGTGCCATTCAGCAACTGGGGTGGCTTGTATAACTTGATGTACAATTTTAATAATGTCATTAAAATTATTCCGCAAACTCCATTACCTCAAGCAGAAAAAACAAGAATCTTAGCAGAAGTGCATGGATTAAGAGCGTACGTATATTATACTATGCTTAGAACATGGGGAGCAGTTCCATTGAATACTGAACCAGTAGAAACATTAACCAACACAGCAGAAACCTATAAGCCAAGAACAGGCGCAGACTCTATTATGCTTCAAGTAAAAGCAGATATAGCTAAGTCTTTAGAGCTATTTGGATCTGCCACTCCTGTTTCAACCGATAAGCGGGTGGTATGGAGTAAGTTGGCAACATTAGTTTTAAAAGGAGATGTATTTATTTGGTCTGGAACCCATATGGGGGGCGGTGCAGCTGATTTAACTACAGCAAAAGCAGCATTACAAGAAGTAAGAAATTTGCAGGGTGCTACATTAAATTTACAAGCCAATTATCGCGACATATTTGATCCCACCAGAAAAGTGAATAATGCAGAAATGATTTTTGC
The DNA here is from genome assembly GCF_051860225.1 of Sediminibacterium sp. Classification (GTDB taxonomy): domain Bacteria; phylum Bacteroidota; class Bacteroidia; order Chitinophagales; family Chitinophagaceae; genus Sediminibacterium. The sequence continues at coordinate 75,479 of NZ_JBHYEI010000001.1, read as the reverse complement.
AGTTAACTATGAGTTGCAACAAGCACAGTTAACTTTCTTTGGAAGTTTCTCTGTTAACTCTATTCAGGCAAATACATTATCCTTTTCGCAAGCTGCAACACCCACTGTAGCTTCTGTTTATCCTTTTGTGAATGGGGCCAATAGAGTAGGAATTAATCCTGCCATTCTAAATAAATTTATTTCAGGTCCTGCTGATCAAAGAATTACTAACTCATTTAGAGTTATGTATTCTAATGCTTCACCATTTGCCATAAGAGGCGTGATGTTGACAAAGTATTTAGGTACGGTTGCTGGAACATCTCAAGTATATAATAACGATTATCCAATTTATCGCTATGCAGATGTATTATTATTATTAGCAGAAGCAAAAGCGAAGTTGGGTGAAGATATTTCAGCAGAAATTAATGCAATTAGACTGAGAGCATACGGTGCAGGTTTTACTCCTTATGTAAGTGGTAGCCAAACCGCTAATATGAATGCCATTTTAGAAGAAGATCAAAGAGAATTTATTGGAGAAGGAAAGCGTTGGTGGTCTTTGCGTAGAGCGGGCGATTCTTATGTGTATGCAAACATCAATCCTGCTTTTTTAAACCCAAGCAGTACGGCTAAATTCTTATTGCCACTATCACTGGCAATGTTGAACGGAGATCCTTTATTGAAGCAAACAGCTGGATATTAAAAAGAGTTTTATTAAGCAAGCATAAATGGTAGTTTTGGTTAACAAGGGGTTGTAAAATACCCCTTGTATTTATTTCAATTAATTTTTTAGAATGGAACATGCACATTTACAGGGCTTAATAGCAGCGCCTTTTACGCCGATGCATCCAGATGGTACAATTAACCTTGGATTAATTCCATCTTATTATGCCCAATTAAAAGCCAATGGGGTAAAAGGGGCGTTTATATGTGGTTCAACCGGAGAGGGTGTTTCATTAACCAAAGAAGAAAAAAAAGCAGTAGCCGAAGCATGGGCTGCTTGCGCAAAAAATGATCCTGATTTTGCCGTGATGCCTTTACTAGGAGGCACCTGTATAGCAGATGCAAAAGATTTGGCATTGCATGCTCAATCAATCGGATTAGATGCCGTTTCGTTTACAGCCCCATCTTATTTTAAACCAGCCAATGTTGAAATGCTGGCTGCCTGTTGTAAAGAAATTGCAGCAGCGGTTCCTAATATGCCATTTTATTATTACCATATTCCTGTATTAACTGGAGTGGGTTTTGCGATGTATGATTTATTAAAAGCAGTAGATGGATTGATTCCCAATTTTGCAGGCATTAAATATACCCATGAAGATTTCATGGACTTTTTATCATGTTTGCATTATCAAAATGGAAAGTATGATATGGTATGGGGTAGAGACGAAAATATGTTACCCGCATTAGCCCTCGGAACAAAAGCTTCCATAGGAAGTACGTATAATTATGCAGCACCATTGTACCATAATCTCATGGAAGCCTTTAATAATGGCGATTTGCAAAGTGCACAACAATTGCAGCAACAGTCTATTGATATGATTAGACTATTGGGTAAGTATGGTGGCATCGCTACTGGGAAAGCCTATATGAAATTAATAGGATTAGATTGTGGTAGCTTTAGATTGCCGGTAAAAAATATGGATGCGGCACAATTTGAACAGTTTAAAAGAGAAGTGTCTTTATTAGGATTTGAACAGTATTGCTCAAAAATACCCATAGCTGCAAATGCCCATTAATGAAACAATATTTTTGTACCATATGTATCTTTTTTATGTTGTTAGCTGATACAATTAACGCACAGTATCCAGCAACTTGGAAGCTACAATTCACCTCTGCAGCAACTTTGCCTCCAGATGCGAATAAGCAAGTGTCTAGCGGCTTTGCAGGCGCCGTGACAGGGGTACATCAGAATCATCTATTGGTAGCGGGAGGGGCTAATTTTCCAGCATCCATGCCATGGCAAGGAGGTAAAAAAAGCTATCACCGTTCTGTATACGTGTATGCTTCTAGCAATCCAACATTGAAGTTGGTTAGTCAATCGTTTGAGTTGCCTGAAAATATTGCCTATGCTGCTGTATGTAATACTGCTGAAGGAGTATTATATATAGGTGGAGAAAATGAAAATGGAATCAGTAACAAAGTTTGGTTATTGCAATGGAACCAAAGCAAGATGCAGATGAGCTGCAAAGCATATCCCCCAATACCATTTGCATTAACCAATGCAGCTGCAATTGTAATCAACAAGAAAGTTTATGTAGCAGGTGGCGAAACAGCTAGTGATGCAACAAGTCATTTTTTCATGCTTGATTTATCCAATTTGATGGCAGGATGGAAAGTGCTTCCTGCAATTCCACATGCAGTATCACATTCTGTTTTGATTGGAATAGCAGATACAAGCAAACCTATATTGTACTTAATAGGTGGAAGAAAGAAAAACACCAATGGAATTAGTACTTTATACAATAATGTTTACTCGTTTGATATACGCGCGAATAAATGGAAAGAAAAAGCGTCTTTGCCATATGCATTAAGTGCAGGCACAGGCGTATGGTACAATCAAGATCAAATAATCGTATTTGGTGGAGATAAAGGAACGGTATTTACGCAGGTAGAAACTTTATTAGCTGCTATCGCTACAGAAACAAATTCGGATAAAAAGCAAGCTTTGATCAACCAAAAAAATCAGTTACAAGAATCCCATCCAGGATTTAGTAAAGAAGTATTGTTGTATCGAGCTAGTACCAATCAGTGGCAAGTAATTGCCGCCATTCCTTTTGATACACCCGTTACCACCACCGCAGTGAAATGGAATGATGCCATTTATATTCCATCGGGTGAAATTAAAGCAGGAGTAAGGTCTCCACATATTTTAAAAGCTACGATTCATTCCAATCAACAATGATTCAAAATAAAAAATATCCGTGGATAGTGGTAGCGCTGCTTTGGATAGTAGCCTTACTTAACTATATGGATCGGCAGATGCTGAGTACCATGAAACCTTCTATGCAATTGGATATTGCTGAATTGCAGTCGGCAACCAACTTTGGATATTTGATGGCTATTTTTTTATGGATCTACGGATTGATGAGCCCAGTTTCTGGTATGATTGCAGATCGGATAAATCGCAAATGGTTAATCGTTGGTAGTTTATTTGTTTGGAGTGCCATCACATTTGCCATGGGCTTTGCTAAAACCTTCGATCAATTGTATTGGTTGCGTGCTGGTATGGGAATTAGTGAAGCCTTGTATATTCCAGCAGGCTTATCCTTGATTGCAGATTATCATACTGCAAAAACTCGCTCATTGGCCGTAGGTATACATATGACAGGACTGTATATGGGACAGGCGTTGGGAGGATTTGGTGCAACCATTGCAGCTGAATTTTCTTGGCAAAATGCATTTATTAGTTTTGGGTTGATTGGGATTGTATACTCGGTAGTGTTGATCATTTTTTTGCGCGAGAAGCCTATAAAGGAGGGATTTGCTACCGATATGGTTGTAGCGGTAAAAGTGAATCTATCTGTTAAGGATTCTATTATCAAAAGTTTGACCATTTTATTCACCAATATTTCCTTCTGGGTCATCCTATTTTATTTTGCTGTTCCCAGCTTGCCTGGATGGGGAGTAAAAAATTGGTTGCCTACTTTATTTTCTGAGAACTTAGGCATCGACATGTCTAAAGCAGGGCCGTTGTCTACCATTACTATTGCTGCATCCTCATTTCTAGGCGTAATTTTTGGTGGCATACTTTCCGATAAATGGGTACAAAAAAATATTCGTGGTAGAGTTTATACTAGTGCCATCGGATTGGCCATGACCATCCCTGCCTTATTGTTTATTGGATTGGGGAACTCATTAATTTATTTAGTAGGAGCTGTATTCTTTTTTGGATTTGGATACGGTATGTTCGATGCAAACAATATGCCCATACTTTGTCAATTCATCTCTTCTAAACATAGAGCAACTGCTTATGGACTCATGAATATGATTGGGGTATTTGCAGGAGCATTTATTACGAATTTATTAGGAAAGAGCTCCGATGGGGGCAGCCTTGGTAAAGACTTTGCAATGATGGCCATTGTGGTTGTTGTTGCGCTTGCTTTGCAATTAACCGTGTTGCGTCCAAAGCACAATGATTTTATAGATGCATAATATTCTTATATGAAAAAAAATATTTTTTATTCTTTGTTGTTGCTACTGTTTATACCAGTAGTAGGCTGTGCCAAAAAACAAACCACACCTGTAGTAGGAGAAATAAAAGCATCTGCTTATACGCCTGATATTCCTGTTTTAAAAGGATTAGCAACCAATGCAATTTTGCGAGTGAATATATTTATTCCTGCAGATAATACGCCACAATCATTTAATGGTATCAATTTCAGTATCAATGCCAGTGCAATCAATGATATAGACCAAATTGCATTGTATCAAACCAGTGCAGAACCTTTTTCAACCAATAGCCCCCTTGCCACCAGTAAGCCTTCAAGTGTCAATTTTAGTATTCCCCTCACATTAAAGTTGGCACCCGGGCTTCATTTTATTTGGATAAGTGTTACCCTAAAAAATGAAGCAGTCATTAATGGTATGGTAGAATTAAGGGCAACCGATTTGGTACAAGCGAACGGAAAAAAATTAACGATAACTCAACCAGCGGGTAGTTACGCAAAACTTAAGGGAACCGCTGTGAGAAAAGCAGGGGATGACAATGTAAATACCTATCGTATACCAGGCATTGTTGCAACCAATAAAGGCACATTATTATCTGTATATGATATCCGCTATAAAAATAGTGCAGACTTGCCAGGCAATATAGACGTGGGGTTGAGCAGATCTACCGACAGCGGAAAAACTTGGGAGCCAATGAAAATCATTATGGATATGGGAGCGCCACATGATAACAACGGTGTGGGTGATCCCGCTATACTATTTGATCCCATTACCAAAAAAATATGGGTAGCAGCATTATGGAGTAAGGGTAATCGATCTATTGCAGGGTCCTTGCCTGGCATTTCCCCAGATACCACCGGACAGTTTGTATTAGTAAGCAGTGATGATGATGGAATTACCTGGTCTGCGCCTTATACTATTACACCTCAAATTAAAAATCCTAAATGGCATTTATTTTTTAATGGACCAGGATCAGGCATTGCTATGAAAGATGGTAAGCTTGTATTTGCTGCACAATATTGGAACGAAAATAAAATGCCTTATTCTACCATTATATATAGTGCCGATCATGGAGCAAGCTGGAAAGGAAACTTGAATGGTCCTAAATCTAATACAACAGAAAGTCAAGTAGTAGAAACCACACCCGGAACGCTGATGTTGAATATGCGTGATAATCGAGGATCTTATAGAAGTGTAGCAACTACAACTAATATGGGGGCCAGTTGGACAGAGCATGCTACTTCATATAATGCATTACAAGATCCCGTATGTATGGGAAGTCTTATTAAAGCCACTGTAAAAGTAAAAGGAGTATTAAAAGAAGTATTGTTCTTTAGTAATCCTAATACTACCAGTGGTAGATACGATATCACTATTAAAGCCAGTTTAGATTTGGGACAGACTTGGTTGCCAGCTAATCAATTATTAATTGACGAACGCAACTGCTATGGTTACTCTTCCTTAACACAAATTGATTCGGAAACCATTGGCATTTTATACGAAGGCACTAAGGATTTATTTTTTGTGAAAGTACCTGTGGCATCTATTATTAAATAATTATTGAAATGATTTATTCAGAAAAAGAGTTAGCATCACTAGAGTCCTTTTATAGCAATCAATTATTAAATAGTACCATTCCATTTTGGTTTCCACGATCCTATGATCAGGAGCACGGTGGATTTTTATTAATGCGAGATGCAGATGGTTCATTAATAGATGATGATAAAGCGGTTTGGATTCAAGGACGAGCTACATGGATGTTGTCTACTTTATACAATACGGTAGAACAAAAACCAGAATGGTTGGAGGGAGCTAAGCTGGGATATGATTTTCTAAATCAACATTGTTTTGATACCGATGGACAAATGTTTTTTCATGTAACAAGAGATGGTAAGCCGATTCGTAAAAGAAGGTATTTTTTTTCAGAAACCTTTTATGTGATTGCAGCCGCTGCTTATGCAAAAGCTTCTGGGGATGAAACAGCCGCAGCTAATGCAAGACGTGTATTTGATTTATGTATTCAATATGCCACTACTCCTGGGTTATTGCAACCAAAATATACCAACACCAGACCCAGCAAAGGAATTGGTGTTCCTATGATTATGATGAATACCGCACAGCAGTTGCGTGAAACAATTGGTTATGCTCCATGCGACGAATGGATCACTAAATGGATACATGAGATAGAAACTTCTTTTGTTAAAGACGATATACAATGTGTGATGGAACAAGTGGCACCAGATGGTTCTATCATTGATCATATAGATGGACGCACATTAAATCCTGGGCACGCCATGGAAGGGGCTTGGTTTATTTTACACGAAGCAAAGTATCGCAATAATGATCCCCAATTAATTGATTTAGGATGTAGAATGTTAGATTATATGTGGGAACGCGGATGGGATAAGGAATATGGAGGAATTTTATATTTTAGAGATGTGTATAATAAACCAGTACAAGAGTATTGGCAAGACATGAAATTTTGGTGGCCACACAATGAAGTAATTATTGCTACATTATTGGCTTACTTAATGACTGGTAAGGAGAAATATGCAAGCTGGCATAAGATGGTGCACGATTATTCATATAAACATTTCTTAGATCCAGAATATGGGGAATGGTTTGGATATTTACACCGTGATGGAACGATTGCACAAACTGCTAAAGGAAATTTATATAAATGTCCATTTCATTTACCTAGACAAGAATGGTATTGTATGCAAATACTCAAATCGTATTTGTCATGAGAACGCTGATGCGTGTTGGGATGATCTTATGTATGGTTTTAGCTATGGCGCAGGGTTTGGTAGCGCAGACTGCTCATGTTGCTGCTTCTCCCGCCGCTGACTTTCTGCGTGTTGATAAAATTTTCACTAATGATATGGTGTTGCAACGAGACCAGCCCATCCATATATGGGGAAGGGGATTGCCGGGTGCATCGGTGCGGGTAACTTTGGCTCTGCAGGCTTCTGCAGTTGTTGCGCGGGCATCTTCGGCGAATCAGGCTATTTCCGCGGTGGCCCGTGTGAAGCGCGATAGCACCTGGAGTGTTTATCTGCATGCACAATCTGCGAGTTCGGGGCCCCGCGATTTGAAAATCATTTCAGGTAAAAAAAATATACTCATCAGCAATGTGCTGTTGGGTGATATTTGGATATGCATTGGCCAAAGCAATATGGAGTGGCCAATGAAAAGCGAAATGCATTATCGCGAAGCAAAAGCAACTGCTGATCAGCCATCATTGCGGTTCTATAATCCGAGTTACGCAGGCAAAAATATATTCAATCAGTATTTTTCTGATTCGGTTTTGCAGAATATGTCTCCAGAAAAATTTTATGCACCTGCCAGTTGGCAAGTGAGTGATAGCAATAGTTTTAGTGCAATGAGTGCAGTGGCTTATTATTTCGGAAAACAAATTGTATCAGCTACGAAAGTGCCCATCGGATTAATTCATTTTTCAATGGGAGGGGCTCCCTTAGAAACATTTATTGGTGTTGAAGCCTTGAAGTCATCTGCACAGTTTGCTGAAAAAACAATTGAACCTTGGTTAACCAATCCTTCAATTCCTACTTGGGTAAAAGAGAGAGGCAATCAAAATTTGCGTTCAGGAACTAACCATCCCTTTAAGCCAGGGCATGCTTATGCAGCAGGCATTGCGCCCTTATTTAAAATGGGCATTAAAGGAATCATTAACTATCAGGGCGAGAGTAATGCGCAAGAAATAGAAAGGGTAAATGAATATGCAGCACTAACAAAGTTGATGGTGGATGATTATCGGAAGGGTTTTAAGCAACCCAATTTGCCATTTTATTTTGTTCAGTTGAGTTCGATAGATACTCTAAAATATAAAGGTCAATTATGGCCGCAGTTTCGAAATGAGCAAAGGAAAATAGTAGATCAAATAGCATACAGTGGTATGGCGGTTTCTAGCGATATTGGTTCAAAAGATAATGTGCATCCCACGAATAAAAAATTAGTGGGCGAGCGTTTGGCCAGATGGGCATTGAACAAAAATTATGGGGTAGCAGTGGTGCCTTCAGGGCCATTGCCTTTGAGCGCTCAATACGTGAAAGGGCAAATAATTATTCAGTTGAATTATGTTGCAGGCGGATTAAAAACCGCTGATGGTGAAGCTTTGCGTGGTTTTTCACTTGATGGAATAAAGGAGGTGGCAGCAATCATTCAACAAAATAAGATTCATATTGCAGCGAAATCAAAACCTGATTTTGTATATTATGGGTGGAAGCCATTTAGTGACGGTAATTTGGTGAATAGTGAACAATTGCCTGCTTCCACTTTCAAAATAAAAGTTCATTAAAATAAACTAACGTGAAATATTTTTTACTACTATTCTTTTTTCCTACATGCTTATTTGCGCAGAATCAGCAACTCAGTATAGTGCCCGCTCCGGTAATTTTAGTCCAGCGGGATGGAGCGTTTGTAATCAATGATCAAACCAATATTGATATTTCATTGCATTCGAAATCGTTGCAATCAGCAGCTACCTTTTTCCGCAATGCGATTAAAGAGATTTCCGGCTTGAACCTGCCAATTCATTCGGAAAATTCTGTTGATAAAAACGCAAAACAAACAATCGCCCTTTTATTAATTAAAGATTCATCTATAGGATTAGAAGGATATCATTTAAATGTTTCCAGTAAAGGGATTCAAATAAAAGCCAACACACAAGCAGGAATTATTTATGGGATACAAACATTACTACAAACGCTCCCTGCTGTTCAAACCAATGCAGCACTTTCAGTGCCCTGCATGGAAGTAACCGATTTTCCTCGATTCAAATGGCGTGGTATGCATTTAGATGTGAGTAGGCATTTCTTTGGACCCAATCTAATTAAGCAGTACTTAGATTTATTAGCCGCCTATAAGTTCAACACATTTCATTGGCATTTAGTAGACGATCAAGGATGGCGCATACAAATTAAAAAATATCCTGCCCTTACCAATACAGGTGCATGGCGTGTTGATCATACCAATACTGTTTGGGGATCAAGGCCACAGGCCAAGGAGGGGGAAGCGCCAACTTATGGAGGGTATTATACCCAAGCACAAATCAAAGAGATTATTGCTTATGCGTCGGCGAGAAATATAACCATTGTTCCAGAAATAGAAATGCCAGGGCATGTAGCTTCAGCCATTGCGTCTTATCCATTTTTAAGTTGTACGCAGCAAAAGCAATTGCCATTAACTGGAGGTAATTACACCAATATGGCTTCTAATTACTGTGCAGGAAATGATTCGGTTTTTCATTTTTTAGAAAATGTGTTAACTGAAGTCATAGATTTATTTCCCTCTCAGTATATTCATATTGGCGGAGATGAAGTGGATAAAAGTTCTTGGAAAAAATGCGCAAAATGTCAGCTTAGAATTCGGAGTGAAAAATTAAAAGATGAGGATGAATTACAGAGTTATTTTATCAAACGAATTGAACAATTCGTGAGTAGTAAAAAAAGAAAAATTATTGGTTGGGATGAAATACTCGAAGGGGGTTTAGCACCAGGCGCAACGGTGATGAGCTGGCGTGGAGAAGCCGGTGGGATTGCTGCTGCAAAAATGAACCATGATGTGGTAATGACGCCAGGTAATCCAGTTTATTTTGACCATTATCAAGGAGATCCTGCATCTGAACCTGTGGCGATTGGTGGATTTAATACGCTCAAGAAAGTATATTATTATGAGCCATTGCCAAAAGAATTGACTACACAAGAAGCGAAACATGTGTTGGGGGCGCAAGCGAATCTTTGGACAGAATATGTAACCACGCCAAAACAAGTGGAGTATATGGTATTGCCTCGTATGTTGGCTTTGTCTGAAGTATTGTGGAGTCCTTCGAGTGCAAAAGATTGGAATGGGTTTAATGAAAGGCTTCAGCAGCACTTCAAAGGATTTGATCAAAAAGGATTGAATTATAGTAAGGGAAATTTTAAAGTAGACATCAAGCCTATTTTAAAAGAGGGGAAGCTTTATGCAACCCTTTCAACAGAAGCATACAAGGGGCAAGTGTATTATACCACCAATGGGGAAAAGCCTTCTATACAAAGTCATCTCTATGAAGGTCCTGTAGCAATTAATTCCTCCTTAACTATTAAAGCATCAACGGTAGTAAATAATGAAGTAAAGAGTGTAATTCCCGCAGAACAACAGTTTGCCTTGCATAAAGCGATTGGTAAAAAAGTGAATTATACAAATCCGATTAGCAGGTATTATATGGCAGATGGCCCCAACTCATTAACGGATGGTATTAAGGGTACTACTGCAATTAATCAATTTTGGCATGGAATATCCGCAAAAGATTTAATTGCAGTAATTGATTTAGAAGAAGAAAAAAATATTCAGTTGTTGTCACTAGGATGTTTACAAAATTATAATGATTGGATCATGATGCCCGAGTGGGTAAAGTTTGAAGTGTCATTAGATGGGGTTCATTTTACTGAAATTAAGACGGTTGCGAATACAGTATCTACAAGCGATAAAGCCGCGCAGATAAAAAACTTTACTACTTCTTTTACTTCAATGAAAGCGCGCTATGTAAAAGTTACCGCTAAAGTATTAGATCAACTACCGAAGGGTCATTCAGGAGAAGGAAAACCAGCTTGGATTTTTGCAGATGAATTCATTGTTGAATAAAATGCTATGAAAAATAATTTTTTATACAAACTGGTCCTACTCTTTTGTATATCCTTGTTGGGTATTTCAATGTTGGGTAATGCACAAATTGTTTTACCTACTTATCCTGATTCAATATTTAATACTTATTACCACCAGCGATACAGTTTATTTAAATCAATGCCGAATCTGGCAGGATCAATGCAGAACGATATGGGTACTTTGCCCTATTCTAAGCGAGACATTGTTTTTTTAGGGAATAGTATAAATGACGGCAGTGAATGGTACGAGTTGTTCAATGATATTCGAATAAAGAATAGAGGCATAAGTGGTGATATGACTCCAGGGATTTTACATCGGTTAAAAGAAGTGACTGATCGAAAGCCGGCCAAAGTTTTTTTAATGATCGGTATTAATGATTTAGGTAGGGGCGTATCTCCTGATTCGGTAGTGAAAAATATTTTATTGGTCAACGATTATATACAACAAGAGAGCCCTAGTACAAAAGTTTTCATTGAAAGCATTTTACCAGTGAATGCTAGCTTTGGAAAGTTCCCGGGTCAAGTGAGTAAGGGAACTCAAGTTATACGTGCGAATCAATTATTGAAAGATGCGTCAGCAAAACACCGATTCGAATACATTGATTTGCATTCGAAGTTTGTAGATGCGCAGGGGTTACTAGATGCAAAATATACCAATGATGGATTGCATTTAATTGGAGCGGGTTATCAACATTGGCGTCATTTAATTTATCCAAAAGTATTTGGATTAACCGAGAAGCCTGCGCTGATTCCAATGCCCAAGGAAGTGAATTGGAAAGAGGGATATTTTCAGTTGCATGCTGGTAAAACCTTGAAGGAGCAAGTGACTATAGAATTAGTTGATGGTATTACTGAAGCCTACGAGCTGAGCGTAAGCCCTACTCAAATCATCATCAAAGCAGCAACACAGCACGGCGTATTCAATGCGATGCAAACCTTGCAACAATTAGCACGTAATGGTCAAACCATAGATGCAGTTGAAATCAAGGATGCGCCTGCATTTGCTTGGAGAGGCTATATGATTGATGTAGGAAGAAATTATTTGTCGATGGATTTGCTTAAACAGCAAATTGATATCATGGCGAAGTATAAATTGAATGTATTTCATTTTCATGCAACCGAAGACATTGCTTGGCGTATTGCAATTAAGCAGTATCCGCAATTAACAGCGCCAGAACATATGCTCCGCAATAAAGGCATGTATTATACCGAAGCAGAAATTAAAGAGTTGATTGCTTATTGCAAAGCACGCAATATTTTATTTGTGCCAGAAATAGATATGCCCGGTCATAGTGCAGCATTTAAACGAGCCATGAAAGTAGATATGCAAAGTGATTCTGGGATTGTGTATGTAAAAAATATACTCAAAGAATTTTGCACAACTTACGATGTGCCCTATATTCATATTGGTGCAGACGAAGTAAAAATTACCAATCCTAATTTTATTCCTGAAGTAACCAAGTATATACAAAGCTTTGGAAAGAAAGTAATTGGATGGCAACCAGGTGGCAACTTTTTAGATAGTACTATTCGTCAATTATGGATGGACGACTTAGGAAAAATCACTAACGATAAGCAAGTTCAGTATATTGATTCAAGGCATTTGTATTTGAATCATATGGATCCTTTGGAAGCAGTTACTACTATTTTTAATAGACAGTTGGCAAACAGAAACAGTGGAGACGATAATGCATTAGGCGCCATCATTTGCACTTGGCATGATAGAGCCATTGCAACACAAGAAGATGTATTGAAAATGAATCCGGTTTATCCAGCTATGATGGCATTTGCAGAAAGAAGTTGGAGAGGAGGTGGTCAACCAGGATGGATTGCAAATATCAGCGATGGAGATGAAAAAGCATTTGCTGAATTTGAGTCGCGCTTATTGAATCATCAGCAACAACATTTTAATTCATCAGATGCAAGAGGAATTAAATATTCATTTCCTTATCAAGCACAGTCATCCATTAAGTGGAAGCTCTATGATGCAAAAGACAAATTGGTGAAAACCGTAACTGGGGGTACAGTAGTGCTGCGTCATTGGTGGGCGCCCTTGATTAAAGGTGCAATTGATTCAATCAAACCCAATCAAATTTGGTATGCAACGACCCAAATTTGGAGTGAGGAAAATGCAACCAAGCCATTTTGGATTGGCTTTAATAATATATCTCGTTCTCCTGCAACTGATTCACCGCATGCATTTGCATGGAATGAGCACCATGCAACCGTTATGGTTAACGGTACTATTATTCCACCTCCAGAATGGAAGCGGGCAGGTCAAAAAGGGAATGCTGAAATTCCATTAGTAGATGAAGGGTACGAATACCGTGAACCTACTATGATTCCTTTGAAAAAAGGATGGAATGATGTGCGCATCAAAATTCCTATCGGAAAACTCAGCGGAAAAGATTGGCAGAATCCTGCTAAATATATGTTCACTTTTGTGCCAGTAGTTCGTTAGCACTGGCTGATTCTTTTTGTTTATCCTAAAATTTTAAAAATGTTTCGCATTAAATTAAGTTTCTTTTTTGTTTTTATATGTTGTAGTCAATTGTCTTTGTTTGCGCAACGCGGAAACTTATCGTCCTTTACACATCGCGATACAATTCATTTGAATAATCAGTGGCAATTTGTAACCGATAAACAATCGGAGGGATTTAAGCGTGAGTGGTATTTGAGCGCACTACCTAATGCCAGAACTGTTGCGATTCCCCATACCTGGAATATTGAAGATAGTAATCAAACCCATTATGGATGGGCTTGGTACCAAAAGCGTATAGCTATACCAGCGACCTATAAAAATAAACAAACCATCATTGAATTTGGCGCTATCAATCATACGGCGCATATTTATTTGAATGGCATAAAAGTAGCGGAGAATATTGGAGATGGATTTAGTAAGTTTAAATTAGACCTAACGGGTAAATTAAAGATTGGCTCAGATAATATATTAACTGTTGCGGTTAATAACGATTATGGAAAAAATAAAGTTCCTTTTGGTAACTCCTTTGATTGGCCCAATGATGGGGGCATCATTCGTAAAGTAAAAATGATTGTTACAAATTTAGTTGCGCCGCAGGAAATATTTGTAACACCTAGTTTACATAAAGACTCTTCGGCAACAGTAAAAATTCGATTGCCATTTAATAAAGCAATTCTTGAGAAAAAATATGCAGGGGTAAAAACTAAATTGAAACTGAATATTCAAATTACTCCTGAATTAGATCAGTATAAGCGATTACACCATCAGCCAAATTTAACGGTGCATGAACTTGCAAAAAATGAAATGACTACTCAATTAGTAACGCCTGAATGGGACGGAGTGAATGCTTACGCAACAGTTTCAATCCCGAAGGTAAAACCATGGCATATTGATTTTCCGAATTTATATCAAGTGCGCGTAGCAGCAATGAATGGTGTCGTTCAAGTGGATGAAATAGAAACCACTGTTGGTTTTAGAAGATTGGAGTTCATTAACGGACAAACGCATTTAAATGGAGAACGCATAAAATTAATGGGTGTAGAATGGACAGCAGGATCAAACCCTGATTATGGATTCGCTGAAACAGATTCAGTGATCTTGGCCAATTGCAAATTGATGAAAGACGTGAACGCGATTTTTACGAGACAACATTTTCAACAAGATGATTTGTTTTATGATTTTTGCGATCGCAATGGAATATTAGTACAACAAGAAGTTCCATTATGGGGGCCTGAAACACCTGCCAGTGAAGCAGTTCAGCAAATTGCATTTTCTCAATTAGAGCGAATGGTTTCGAATATGTATAATCATCCAAGTATATTTTCTTGGGGTGCTGGCAATGAATTACGTGCTAGAGATGCAGACATGAAACCTTTTATTAGTGCATTAATGAAACGTTCACGAGAGCTAGATCCTAGTCGTCATACCGCGTATGTTAGTAATACCCTAACGCATGGATATATTACCCATCCAAATTTTGTTCCTGATGCTGCCGCAGAAGGAGATTATTTAATGATGAATGAGTATGGAGGAAGTTGGTGGAGTATTCCAACAGGAAAGATTCATTTGTATTTAGATAGTGTACATATGAGTTATCCAACCAAACCATTTTTTATTTCAGAGTTTGGATTGTGTGAACCCAATTTTAAAGGTGGTGATGAGCGTAGAGTTGAAGACTTAATTTATCATATGGCCATTTATGAGAGTAAGCCTTATGTAGAAGGAGCAATCTATTTTGATTTAACTGATTATAGAACGCATTATCCAGGCACCACTGATATTGGAAAATTCCGTAGAAGAATACATGGTGTGTACGATATGTATGGGAAGCCAAAACCCTCTATGAAAGTGTTGCGAGAACAATCCACCCCTATCGAAATACAACATGTGTCTGGTTGGGGCAAGGGGAAGTTGAACATTACGCTTTACGGTAGTATGGGCTTGCCGCAGCATACTGTGAAAGGATATGCGCTATACATTTCAAGCAAGACCGATAATTATTTGCAAACAAAGGCATATGAGATTCCCGCATTAAAACCAGGTCAGCGTCATGACCTAAAAGTTGATGCCATTAAAGGCGAGTACTTTATTACGATTGTTCGGCCCTTAGGATATATTGCTACGCAGAAGGGGTTTGTGGAGTGAGGTTCGACATTAAAAAAGATTGATGTCGAAAAAACGCCAAAATTTCGACATGAAAAATAATTGATGTCGAAAAAATGCAAAATTTTCGACATGAAAATTAATGACTAAAATGTTGGTTATATCCATCACAAATGAGCATATTTGCATATTATGACGGAAAGTTCCAACATATTGATACATGAATTAAGTGATAGACAAATCTTAGTTAAACTTGGCGGGTTTATCAAAACAACCAGATTGCAACAAAATAAAACGCAACAGCAAATAGCGGAAATAGCTGGTGTTAATCGGTCTACTATTGTTCAAATTGAAAATGGTAGTGGGGCTACTATGCTTAGTTTTATTCAAGTTTTACGGGCTCTAGAACAACTTCATCTCTTCGATTCTTTTCAAGCAAAGCAAATATTCAGTCCTTTATTATTGGCAAAGCAAGATTTAGAAAAAAGGAAGCGAGCAAGTGTGAAAAACCAATTGAAATCAAAAAAGCCGCCATCGGATTGGTAATGATAATTATAATGTAAATTATATTTTACAAAAATGATATATTTGTAAAATATAATTTACATTATGAAAAAATCTACACAATTGGTTGTACCTTCAGTAACTAAAATATTAGGCGTACTTGGGGAGAATATTAAATTAGCGAGGTTGCGAAGGAAGTTAAGTACTGAACAAGTTGCTGAAAGAGCAAGTATTAGTAGGCCTACTCTATTATCAATAGAGAAAGGGTTGCCAACTGTTTCTATAGGTGCTTATGCTCAAGTTTTATTTGTGCTACACTTAGAAAAGGATTTACTAAAAATTGCAGATGATGATTTATTAGGAAGAAAGCTACAAGACTTGGGGTTAATAGTGAAAGAGCGTGCGCCCAAAAAGTAATATTATATGGCTACGAATGATAAAAAAAATATTCTGGTATATGCGGACTGGGAGCAAATAGGAATGCCCACCCTTATGGGTAATCTTGCTGTTTCTACTGTAAGGGGGAAAGAGAGTTTTTCTTTTGAATATACTGATACTTGGCTTCAATTGGGCTTTTCGCAAATAATCGATCCAGATTTACAATTATTCCCAGGAACTTTTTTCCCAAAAAATAACAAACAGAATTTTGGTGTCTTTTTAGATTCTTGTCCGGATCGATGGGGTAGAACTTTAATTCAAAGAAGAGAAGCTATGATAGCAAAGCAGGAATCTAGGTCTATAAAAACTTTATTTGAATCTGATTATTTGCTTGGGGTATTTGATGAAAATCGAATGGGAGGATTACGATTTAAGCTATATGAATCGGGTCCTTTCTTAAATGACCAAGTTGGAATCGCAACACCTCCTTGGACTTCTTTACGTGAGTTAGAACAAGCCTGTTTGCATTTGGAAAATGACGATGCTGATAATAAAGCAAATAGAAAATGGATTAATTTATTAATTGCACCAGGTTCCTCATTAGGTGGTGCAAGGCCCAAAGCAAGTGTGTTAGATTTAAAGAAGAAATTGTGGATAGCTAAATTTCCGAGTAAGTACGACAATAAAGATATTGCTGCTTGGGAAATGGTAGTTAATCAAATGGCTAAATCAGCTGGTATTGATGTTGCAGAAGGCCTATTAGTAAAGTTTAATAATAAATACCATACTTATTGTTCTAAGCGGTTTGATAGAACAAAGAATAATAAAAGAATTCATTTTGCTTCAGCAATGACGATGCTTTGTTACACCGATGGCGAGCAGGCAGCAGGAGCAAGTTATTTAGAATTGATGGAATTTATTTTCAGAAATGGGGCAGCGGTAGAAAATGATTTAGAAGAATTATGGAAGCGAATTGTCTTTAATATTTGTGTAAGCAATACAGATGATCATTTAAGGAACCATGGTTTTTTGCTTACAAATGCTGGTTGGAAACTTTCCCCTGCATATGATTTGAACCCAAATGAATTTGGTTCGGGCTTAAGCATTAATATCACTGAACATAACAATGCATTAGATTTGAGCTTGGCACTTGAAGTAGCTCCCTATTTTAAATTGTCTAGTGATAAAGCCAATAGAATTATTAAAAAAATTACAACAGTTGTAAAAGATTGGCGTAAAGTTGCTACTTATTATAAAATACCAAAAGCCGAACAACAAAGAATGGAGTCGGCATTTATAAATAATTAATATGCAACACTTCTCTGCTATACTCAAATTAATATTGCTCGTTACCATTCAATTAATGATTGAACAAGCGCCGCAATTAATTTTAGGTCATCCTGAAATCACGATTAATCTCAGTTTTATTTTCGTTATTAATTGTTTATTACTATTATTCACCAGCCATTATAAATGGTTTTACATTTTACAATTTATCTCACTAGCTATATATGCCATCGTACTCGTGCCGCAGTTGTTCTTCTTTAATATGTTCAACTTTTATGCGCGCATGAATTATATATTCTTGAGCCCCGGCAATTTCATCATCGCATTTGTTTACTTGTTGATTGCAGCCGCAGCTATATCGGGCATCGTATGGGTTCAGGTAAAATTAATCAAGAGCATGCGCCGTCAAATTTATGTGGTGCCGGTGTTTGCAATTATGCTATTGATTGCAGAGTTGGTAGCTCCCGTCATAACAATTCTTTCTTCTCGTGCAATACCCAATGCTGCTACAAATAATGAAAGTGCATCCTTTTTTACTTGGAGAAAACTCTATATAAGCTATATCGGAAAAAATAAAATCAATGTGATTCATTCGGATTATTACAAGTACAGCAAGGGCAAAACATCCATCACGCCATATCAATGCAACACTACGGAGGACGAAATTGCTACAACCTTAGCACCCACTATTCAGTATTTACAAGACACCAATGCAAATAAAGACTTTCTACTCTTAATGGAAAGTTGGGGAGAACTAGCAGAACCAAAGGAGCAAGAGAAACTCATCAATCATATAAAGACCTTATTTAAGCAACAAGGTTCCAATCTCACTAATAATTACAGTTTAGAATTCGGGCGCACTTGTTTTCACGGAAATACCAGTTCAGCAGAAGGACGTGAGTTACTCAATATGAACGACGAAGAATCATACAGGGCCTTCCTGGAGCGAAATGTAAAGCCGCCCCATAATATCACTGAATTTAAAAATAAAAACGGTTATCATACTATCGCAGGCTTCACTGCTTCTAAACAATACGGCAGTAATATGAGTAATGCAGAAGGATTTAGAAGAGCACTCGGATTTAAAAGTCGTTTTTATTACGAAGAACTGAGCAAACATTACAAAGACAATAAAGAAAATACCTATCAAGCCGTATTCGATGAAAACTTAATTGATAGTATCCTCAACGAAAGCAAACGCTATGAAAAAGTATTTGCTTATGCGCTTACGATTAATACGCATACACCTTTTAGATTCGATGTAAAGAATAATATAGACGGTAAGCATTATTATAAAATCAAACGCGAGTTATTCAAGAGCTTTAAAGAAAACCAGCAAGCCTACGATCAGTTTTATCGGATAGCATCGATTATTAAGCATACGTTTAAGCGGGTCGCAGAATCCAAAGATTTCGACCGCATCCTCATCATAGGAGACCACGCTAACCCCGATTTTAGGACCCGCGGCCTATATAATATGAAAACCGTGCCTTACCTAATCATCCGCCGCAAAAAATAAGGAGATAACAATTTGGTAACATTCCCATAACAATTGCGTAACAGTGCCTTAACATTGAGGTAACACTGTGCTGGTAGTTTTGCACCATGAAAAATATTCAAGTGATGCAACAACCCCCAGCTATCAGATTATTTTTTACTTTTTTGTTCACTATAGTGGCTACCGCTGTATTTGCGCAAGCCAAGATCAATGGTAAAGTAATCTCAGCTAATAACGAAAATTTATCAGGAACATCTATTAAGGTATCGGGTCCTACCAATAGCACCGTAGCAGCAGACTTAGAAGGACGCTTTAGTATTCCAGTAAAAGCAGGTAAGTACACACTTACTTTTTCACGCGTAGGATATCAAACCAAAGTGTTAGAAGATATAGAAGTAAAAGCAGGTATTGAAGGCAATGACCTTAATGTAGTTTTAGAAGTTAAAACAACCACTACAGAAGTAGTTGTACGTTCATCTGCACGTAAAGAGAGTTCAAATGCCATGATTGTGTTTCAAAAAACCAACACAGCCATGTCAAGTGGATTAGCAGCAGACTTCATCAGAAGAACACCCGATAGAAATACATCAGACGTATTAAAGCGTGTGAGTGGTGCTTCTATTCAAGATAATAAATTTGTAGTGGTTCGTGGATTAAGCGATCGTTACAACCAAGCATTATTGAACAATGCATTAATGCCAAGTTCAGAGCCAGATAAAAAAGCATTTAGCTTTGATATTATCCCAGCTGCAATGATTGATAATATCGTTATCAATAAAACAGCAACACCTGATTTGCCAGGTGAGTTTGCAGGTGGATTGGTACAGGTGAACACGCGTGATATCCCTACAAAAAATCAATTGAATGTTACGGTTTCTTTGGGATATAACTCTCAGAGTACGTTCAAAAGCTTTACTAGCAACGAACGCAGCAGCACTGCATGGTTAGGTTTTGACGGAGGGGATCGCAACTTACCAGCGAGCATGCCTAATACGGTTACTTACAGAAGCTTACCAGATGCAGACAAAATTGCGATCAGCAAAGACTTTAATGGCAATGCGTTTAGAGAGCGCGTAACCACGGCGGCTCCAATCACCACAGTAAATATGGCATGGTCTAATACAAAGACATTTAAGAACGAAGGAAAGTTAGGATCTATCATATCTGTTTATTACAGAAATGCATCTATCATTTATGATGATGTTGAGAGAGGTCGTTTTGAAAAAGCGAGAACTTCTATATTCACAGGGTCTGAAGTACAAAACAGGTATTCTACCAACTTAGGTTTAATGGCCAACTTTACTTATGTAAAAGGCGCAACTAAAATCTCTTTCAGAAATTTAGTGAACCAAGTGTATGAAGAGAATTATTTAAACAGAACCTTAGACAACGTAGGTCGTTTACAAACTATTTCGTTAAGATCTAATTTTGCGAATCAACGTTTATTGTTGAGCAGCCAATTAGAAGGAGAACACTTATTAAGCAAGAGCCGTGGCATCAAATTTATCTGGAATGCGAATGGCTCTTTCAATAGTAAAACACAGCCCGATTTTAGAACGGCACAATTTGTAAAAAGTTCATCAGCACCATCATCACCGTTCACACTGGATGAAGATGATTCAAGAAGATTCTTCTCTGATTTAAAAGATTATTCAACAGGATTGAATAGCACATTGATTGTTCCATTTAATATGGGCAGCCAAAAGCAAACCATGAAAATTGGCGGATCTACTTTATTACGTTTCCGAGATTTCAATGCAAGAGTATTCCGCTACAGACCAGTAACCAACGGTGTTGACGTGAACAAGCCCTATGATCAAATGTTCTTGAGCAGCAATATGAACAGCAATGGATTGTTGATTGAAGAGCAAACACAAAACACCGATCGTTATTTCGGAATTTCTGCACTCAATAGTGGATACTTAATGTTTGATAATAAATTATCGAATAGCTTAAGAGTAATCTGGGGAGCAAGAGCAGAGTTTTTTGAGCAATTCTTGAGCAGCCGCGACCTAGCATTAAACAGAGTAAGAGTAAACACAGAGAAGTGGGATTTCTTACCATCATTAAATATCACTAACTCATTTAATAACCAACACCAGATTCGTTTTGCAGTATCACAAACAGTAGCTCGTCCTGAGTTCCGTGAAATTGCACCTTTCCAGTTCTTTGATTACGAAAGCATCTGGGGTATTGGTGGAGATACTTCTTTAAGAAGAACAAAAATTTTAAACGTAGACGTTCGTTACGAATACTATCCTAAGTCTGGTGAAATGATTTCGTTTGGTGTGTTCACTAAACGTTTCACTGATCCAATTGAATTGAGAATGGACGGCGGTAGTAATGGTGACCGTTGGTTATTCAGCTACACCAATGCAGCATCAGCAACATTAGTAGGAGCAGAAGTGGAGATCAGAAAGGGAATGGATTTCATCAGCGATAAATTAAAAGACTTCACTTTCATTGGTAACGCTACTGTATTGAAATCAACAGTTAAGTTGAATACTACTCAAGCAAGTGGAAAAGAAACTACCCAGAACAGACCTTTGTTTGGACAATCCCCTTACTTAATCAACGCAGGATTCCAATATACGAATACAGAGAAAGGATTCAACGCATCTATCTTATACAATAGACAAGGACCAAGATTATCTTTAGTAGGAGATCCAGAAGGAGCGGGCTTCTACGATATCTACGAGAAGAGCAGAAATTTATTAGACTTACAAGTATCAAAGAAAGTGTTGAATAATGCAGGTGAGTTCAAATTAACCGTATCAGATATTTTCAATAACCAATTTGCATTCTACGATAATGCAGATACAAAGCCAGGATACAATTTTGCAGCAGGCGATCGCATCAACTATGCATACAGACCAGGCACTACTGTTACCGTATCATTTAGTTACGATATCAACTTTAAAAAATAAAAGTTTCGATTTAAACAAACACGCTTAAAACTAAGACAATGAATAAGCTTACTCAACTATTATTCGCAGGAATGCTTGCATTAACAGCAACTTCATGCGTAAAAGTAAACTTTGAAGATCCTATCGCAGGTGGAGGTACAGGTGCTAATGCAGATGATCCCAACACTACCAGAATCTTAAAAGGTTCTTATGAAAGAAGCATCACATTAACCGGTGGTACATATACCATTCAAGGATATGTATACTTTCAACAAGGCGCAACATTAACCATTCCAGCAGGAACCATTTTGAAGAGTGATATCTCTCAAAAAGGTGCTTTAATTATTGAGCGCGGAGCAAAGATAGAAGCGAATGGAACAGCTTCTAATCCAATTGTATTTACTTCAGGAAGAGCAGCCGGATCACGCTTACGCGGAGATTGGGGCGGAATCATCCTTTTAGGAAATGCACCAACCAACAGACCGTTATCACCAGCACCATTGGTAGAAGGTGGGGTAGATAGAAGATATGGCGGTACTACTGCAAATGACAACTCAGGAACCATGCGTTATGTGCGTATTGAGTTCGCAGGAATTGCGGCAGAACCTGGAAGTGAAATTAATGGATTAACACTGGGGGGTGTTGGTTCAGGCACTACACTTGAATACATTCAGGTTTCTTACGGAAATGACGATGCGTATGAGTTTTTTGGTGGTACCGTTAACTTAAAGTATTTATTGTCTTATGCAACATCAGATGATGATTACGATTTCGATTTTGGTTACACAGGAAAAATCCAGTATGCAGTAGCACAGCGTAATCCAGAAATTGGAGATTCTGATGCAGGCAATGGAGTAGAAGCAGACAATGATGGAGCGGGAACATCAGCAAGACCATTCACCCGCCCAGAGTTGAGCAACTTCACTTGGATAGGCTCTAACGGAGCGCCAAACACACAGGCATTGGAAAACTTTGCACACAGATGGAGAAGAGGGGTAAGATTTGATGTACGCAACTCAATCTTGATGGGCTTCCCTAAAGGAGGGTTCTCAATGGAGTCTGCATTAACAGCAACTGCATTTAACAATGACACATCAGTTTTCAGAAACAACTTAGTACATGCATTAGCAGATGCGTACAAAGTAGATGCATCAGCAGGTGGGGTGATTACAGCCGCTGCAGTAAGAACAAAGGTTGAAGCAAATGGAAGCATAACTTATACCAATGCAGCAGATATTATGTTGACCGCACCGTTTAATGTAACCGCACCTAACTTCTTACCAATGGCAGGTTCACCAGCATTAACAGGCGCAAGCTTTACAGGTATGGATGCATTCTTTACACCAGGAACATTCCGTGGGGCATTTGGTACCACCAACTGGACATCAGGATGGGCAAGCTATACACCACAAACCAACACATACTAGTAAAACTAATTCATACTAGGATTTGCTGAGCGATTGTAGCTGTCGCTTAAATTTCTCTCACACTGCGAATGCATAACGTCGCAGTGTTCATATAACAGTTAAGAACCGAACCCCCATTTTCATGGGGGTTCTTTTTTGCAGGGCGCGCCACGCATTTAGGCGGAGCAATTGTTACGGCCCGCGCATCTAGGCGGCGCTCGCGCCCGTGCTCGGCCCGGTCCTCGCATCTAGGCGGCACTCGCGTTGCGATTGTAAAGTAGGCGGCACTCGCGTTGCGATTGTAAAGTAGGCGGGCCGAATTTAATAACTAAATTTGTCAAAAAAATATACCGTGCGCAAAATATACTTTAAGCATATTTTTTCGAATGTTTTATTTAAACTTATTCTGGGGGGCGCCCTTATGCTCTCCTTCACAGCCTGCGAAACCACCACAACAAGAACTACAACGAAGACTATTGAGGTCTCAGATACTGAGCTAGAATCAGTTGATGGACCAGAACCTGATGGCGCAGCAGGTGCAATCAAAACAAACACAGGACTAGACATCGCGGGTCTGCATCAAGCAGACAGCGTACAAATTTTATACTTCACCGATCCCTTCGGAAAAGACTCTTTAAGATATACACGATTTTACAAACACTACAATACATCCGCAGCAGAAGTAGTGCAACCGATTTTAAAAAATCTCGATCAATTATTTTTATTGCGAACAGAAGTAATGAAATGCCGATCAGAAGGAAAAATATTTTTCTTCAAGGGCACGCAAGAGTTGAAGACCGTTTATTTTAATACCCAAGGGGCTTCGAAAAATCCAGGCGAGACCACGCAAGCCAATGGCAATTGCGCCTATATGTACTTTATAAAAGATGGCGGCTTTTATTATTTCCCCATTCAGCCAGAAACCGCAGCCCTACTACAAAGCCTTAAACCTAAAGCTATAAAGCCAACAGCTACTATGAATTAATCATATTGTTCCATTTCAGGTTAGATAGTGAATCCCAATATTAAAGAAATATTTCTGCGTAAGCGTTGTTGTTCTTCTAGTTTTAATATATCTATTCGGTCTAATAGAGCTTCTGCTGAAATGGTGGTGATATTATCAACTAAAATTGTATATCTGCCTTTATCTTGAAGATCAATATACTGCCTTAAAAACCAGTGCCTTATATGGGGATAATACTTTGATAGAGGGCAAACTAAGAAGGTCATGGGAGATGCTTCATTTAATGCATTGCCTTGCACTATAACTGCATGTTTTACATCGTTTGGGTTGTTTCTCCATTCAACGGTCCAGATCTCAAACTGTTTAATATTTTTGCTATATGCTGGCCATCTGTATGCTTTCTTTTCAACTGGTTTTATTTCTTCTGTCATTATAATTCTTTAAGGATTCCACTTTGATTAATTTCTTCAAATTCTTTAAATATTTCCAAGTAATACGTAGTTACATTATATGCATCTTGATCCATTCTTTTCTTAATCATTTTATAGCGATGATAGTGGTTGAAGGCATCTATAGCCAGGTTGATATAGGTATTTCTATTTTGTTTGATGATTGCCCTAACCGCTTCCATATTGTCTAATACTGTTGGGTTCAGCTTGAGTGAAAGCGGTATCATCTTAAGCGGAATAACTTCCTCAAAATCTGGTTTTATCCTTGCCATAGTTTTATTTTTTTCAAAATGAAAACTAGTATTCCTATAGGTTTCTAATATGCGTATTAGCCGTACTGTTTTGGTTTTTTCAACTGTAAATTGAATAAAAAATATACCGTAAGCCACATATCATTTCGGTATATTTTTTTTAGCTTCTTATGTTTTGTTTCTCCGGGGGCAACCAAAGTATTGGTGTTATTGGGTCAATTCAGCTAAAAATTCTTTTGGAGTATAAATTGGTAAAGTTGGAGTACCTTGTTTTTGAAGACTTTTATCTCTTGAAATAAAGTAGTCAAGCTTATAATGAATAGCGGTGAAGTATATCAAAGCATCTTCAATGTCATTCATTTTTGAATGCAGCGCATTTACAACAATTTCATGAGGTATATCTATGACGGTAATATCTGATAGTAATGCTAAAAGTAATTCCTTAGCTTTTGAATTTCCATATTCTTTCGTTAGCCAATAGCCCAATTTATGAACGATAGAAGGAGTGATATATGCTTCTACCGTTCCTTCAATTGCAAGTTCGATGATTTTTTTTGATTGAGCATATTCGGAACGCTTTAAAGTAAAGTCTAATAATATATTGGCATCAATGAAAACTTTAAAAGCCATGTTTTTTTGCATTTTCTTTATAGTACAAATCCTTTAAATCGGCATTATCATTGATTGTTGGTTTTTCAAGCTTCTCTACTAAATCAATTATATTTTTTCGCTTTGATGGTCTTGTGACTTTTTTAAAATAGCTTTCTACTAAATCAGAAATACTTCGTTTATTTTTTACAGCATAGCTTTTAACATCTTCTAGCAGGCTATTTTCAATAGTGAGGTTTAATCTAGATTTCATAAGTCAAAAATACGCATAAAATTAAAATATGCGTATAAATATATTTTCTCAGTTTTTTGCTTCAATCTATAAATAATTTAGCGATGGTTTGCATCGGAAGAAACATCTTACCGCTATGTGGCAATTGTATAAAACCATATTTTGTATAAAATGCTATTGCATTTTCGTCTATTGGATCTACGATTAAAGCCATTGAGCCTATACTTTCTTTAGCAACTGCGACGCTTTTTTTCATTGCATCTATTAATAAAAATTCGCCCAGTTTTTTACCAAAATTATTTTGGTCTACAGCTAATCTACCTAACAATGTTGCCGGTAAATTTTTATACGATGGTGGTAATTTTTTTATTATTTCATTCGGAAGTATATCTCTTTCAATTGCGGTATTTGATAATGTATAGTAACCGATTACATTATTTTCTTCATCTGTTAATACAAAACATGTGGATAATTTTCTCTTAATATCTTGGCGTGCTTGAACTTTTATGTAGTCGTCTAAAATGCTTTTACCACAAGAAAAATTCTTTCTAATATGATTGGCATTTAAAGGCTCAATAAAGTAGTTCATTTTTGATTGATAGTTTTATTATAGCGAGCAACAGCTTTTTTTAGATTAGTATTTGGCTTAGGAGGATTCATTAAAGCATCGAAGAAAATCGCTTGATCTTTTTTTGATTGTAAAATTGACTGGTGTTTTTCAACAATCTGAGTTGCTTGCGTTTGCGTTGAGTGTATAACAAATTCGGTTAAAGTTCTAAAGCCACCAAGTTGAGCCGCATATTCAAAAAATTCTTTTTGTTCTTTAGATAGCCTTGTATCAAATCTGGATTGGGTAGAAGTTCTCATGACAAAAAATTGTTTCTCAAAAGTACGGAAAATAACCGTACGAACCTAAATCGTAAATCCCAGCACCAAACATAAGTTTCTGCGAAGTTTAATTCGAATATCATCTTTAGCGGAATAACTTCCTCGAAATCTGTTTTTAGTCTTGCCATAGTTTTTCTTTTTTCAAAATGAAAACTAGTATTTCTATGGGTTTCTAATATGCGTATTAGCTGCAGAATTTTGGGTTTTTCAACTGTAAATTTATTATGGAAAACCGTCGAAGAAAGAGCTTCTCAAAACGATGAAAATCAGAGGGGGGGGACATCAAAGATGTAAATTGAATAAAAAATATACCGTGAGCCACATATCATTTCGGTATATTTTTTTTACCTTTTTAGTTTTTGTTTCTCCCGGGGGAGCAAAACTTTCGCGCAATTGGCCGGAGCCGTTATTTAACCTACTATTCTACTTTTGTTACATAGCCAGCAGCTATAATTAAGTACCTTTGTGAGGTAAAGGATAAAACATGGATCTTCAGAAAACCTATTTAGTAAGTGCCCTCACCAATAAGTGTCCTAGATGTAGAGAAGGGGAGTTGTTTAAGCGTAAATCTGCTTACAGCTTCAAGGGTAGCGCCACTGAAATGAATGAAACCTGCCCGGTTTGTCATCAGCCTACAGAAATTGAAGTGGGTTTTTATTACGGCACTGGTTATGTGAGCTATGCGCTTTCTGTTGCGTTAACGGTAAGCACTTTTGTGGCTTGGAAAGTATTAATAGGAATGACTTTTGATATTGACGACAATAGAATTTTCTATTGGTTGGGAACCAATATTGCTTTGCTACTAATACTGCAGCCCCCAATGATGCGTTTAGCCCGATCGCTTTGGTTAAGTTGGTTTGTAAAATACGAACCCAATTGGAAAACGAAACCAATCAAAGCTCCTGAGAGAATCAATAAAGATCAGTTTGCGAATTGGTAAATCTTAGAAATTAAAATTCGTATTGACGATTAATCCGCTATTGCTTTGGAAAATATTGCGGCCGTTAATGAGTCGGCCAAATTGTAGGGTTTGATTAAAGTAGCCGGCTTCTATGCGGAAGGTTTTATTGAATCGATACCCTAGTAAAAGTCCTATGCGGTTTTGGTCAAAAATATTAGCTGCAACATTTTTGCCAAATCCAATCATGACTTCATTGTAAGCTGCGGCATAGGGTGTTTTGTCTTTTATTGTACGGCCTTTTAACGGAGCTTGTAATCTGAGCATATAACGTGCTCTATGCATCAATGGAAATTCATCTTCTTTAGTTACTGCTGCTGAACTGTATCTTCCTACAAAACGTTGCTCTAGCATAAAGCGATGTGATATCGAAATCAACCCTTCTTGATGAGATAGCTGCGCCATCTGAAACAAACGGTGCTCAGTAAAATCTCGGCCCAGCCCATTAATCGGAATTTCTCCATACGCGTAAGTTTCAATCCATGCATAACCTGCCCGCAACAATAGATTCGGGCTTGCTTGATAATTAATACCAACGCGCAATAAACCCTGCTGCCAACTATTAATTAAATCGTTGCGCCTGAACTGGTATTCGGTGTGTAATCCCCATTTGGATGAAAGTTTAATCGTGCCAAAATAATTAAACCAGCCAACCGTATTATAATGTGTTGAGCGATTGGCTGGGGCGCTTGGATTTGGGCCACTAGGTGTTCCTGGTCCTTGCGCGCTTGCTTCGGGGGGAGCAATAATCATCAAGAAAAAAAGTAGAAAAAAATATACCGTACGTATATTCATTAAAAGTGCTTGCATGATAAATATATTTCGGGTATATTTTTTTCGTGATTTTTTATTTTGTAGTTGGGCTAAACGGCAAGGCAGACTTGTGTACAATGATGCGCAACTTGCCATCTTTTCCTTTTTTGAAAACAAAAGTTTTATCAACCATTACTTCTTTTCCGTCTTTGCCTGTTACCCAAACATTGCCCATGGTAATGGCAATAGAACCATATATTTGAATGCCCTCGTTATTTGCCCCAGCATTGTCGTAGCGTGCTTTTACCCATGGAGCTAATGCAAATCCTTTATCGTTTGGATAATCAGGATCGCCCCCAACGAAATAAGCCAATGCCCCCTTTTTATCGTTCCTAAAAGTTTGATCTCCGTAAGCTAAAGTAGGTTTAAAGAAAACCTTACCACTGTCGTAATTATACGCAGTAGACAATACTTCGTTTGCGTAAGCTTTGTAATCGCCACCAGACTCTTTTAGTTCTCCAATTTTTACCAATGCATTACACCATGCTTGTTGTGCAGCATTCACTTCATCATAAGTGATTACAGTTTGAGCACCTTCTTCTACATACACTAAGCCCAAATCGTTTATAACTTTTTGCACTTCATCATTGGTGCGATTCATTACTTGATTGGCTTGTTCTTGTGCTTGTTGTTTGGCTTGTTCGCAAGCAGTAAAAGTTACAGCAGAAAAGAGCAGCAGTCCTAGCATCCATTTTTTTTGTATCATAGTTTATTTTTTGATACAAAATCAAAGCCTATGCCCTAATCTGTTAATACATGCTCCATGTTTATAGAACGCGATCCCTTAACTAAAATATAACTGTTTTGAGGATTTAATGTAGTGAGCCAATCGCGGGCTTCTAAAGAATTATCCTTGTAAATAAAATGGGTATTGGGGTATTGGGGGAACAAATCTTTCGTGTAAACAAAGTCTCCGCCTACCAACACTACTTCTTTAAATTCAAGAGATGCAATAAGCTCAATCAATGCTTGGTGTTCAGCCACACTCTCTTCGCCCAATTCTTTCATGGCACCGAGCATTAATATTTTTCGCTGGGCATGAATACGCGCAAAATTTTCAATCGCTACTTTCATACTACTCGGGTTGGCATTGTAGGCATCTAAAATAATATGATTCGTACCTCGCTGAATTAATTGTGAGCGTGAATTGGAAGGAGCATAGTTTTCGATGGCATCAATTATTTTTTCTGCAGGCACACCAAAATATTTTCCGATGGTAACTGCGCAAAGAATATTGGGGAGATTATAATCTCCAACTAGTTGTGAATGAATCAGCGTGGCATCTATCCCTGTCGTTATGCGTACTGTTAGAAAAGGTTCGGCGGTTTCAATCTGCCCCTGCACCAATCCCTCCGAAATGCCATACTGCACAATATTTTCGATACCTGCACTCATAGGCTGCAAATAATCATAATCCGCATAAACGAATGCCGTACCATGTTGTTCGCGCAAAAACTGATAGAGTTCTCCCTTTCCTTTGCGAACACCTTCCACTCCGCCAAAGCCTTCTAGGTGGGCTTTTCCGCAGTTGGTAATCACACCGTGCGAAGGCAAGGTATAGGAACAATAACTTTCAATTTCTTTTTGGTGGTTTGCACCCATTTCAATCACGGCCATTTCCGCATCGGGCTTCACACTCAAAATAGTGAGAGGTACGCCAATATGATTGTTCAGATTTCCTTGTGTGGTATAAGTTTTAAAATGCGATGACAACACCGCATAAATCAATTCTTTGCTAGTTGTTTTCCCGTTGCTTCCTGTAATGGCAATAAAAGGGATATTCAACTGTTGGCGATGGTGTTTCGCCAATTGCTGTAATGTTGTTAATGCATCGTCTACGAGGAGGAGCCGCTTGCGCAGCCCTGTTGGCAAAGCCCCTTCAATTATGGGTTCCCCATTAGGGGATATTAATTGATCAACAATTGCATAAGCCGCACCAGCTTCTAAAGATTGCAGTGCAAAACGATTCCCGTTGAAATTCGGTCCCTTCAACGCCACATAAATATCGCCGGCTTTTAGTTTGCGAGTATCGGTTTGGATGGATGGGTATTGCTTATATATCTCGTAAATAGCTTCGGTCATTAGAAATCATCATTACTTAAATTAAACACCAAGCCCAAACGCAAAGTGTTCGATAAAGGATTACGGGTGACACCTGCTCCTGAAGGTACTAAGTAAGACACATTCACTTGCAAGAACTTCATATCGAAGCCTGCACCTGCAGTGAAGTAACGGCGGTTGCCGCGGGTTTTGTCTTCGTAGAAATAGCCTGCGCGTAATTTAAATTGATTGTTATAAGAATATTCAACGCCAGCAGAAATTTGTAAGCTTTTAGGAAGGCTGGATCCATCAGAAAAAGATTTCATCCAAGAACTCACCACCGAAGTATTTCTGTAATCGGAGAGTGCCGCAGAGTCGGTAGCAAAAACACCGGTACTAATCGGTGCCATAGGCACCAATAATTTGTTTACATCTAAAGCAAAGCTGATGCTATTGGTTTCGTCTAATATTTTTGTGTAAGCCATACCTAAACCCAAGTTAGCAGGCAAGAAATCTTTGTTACGCGCATCATTGGTATACCCCACTTTGGTACCGAGGTTAGATAACACTGCACCAAAATTGAATCCCTGACCCTCTTCATCACGGCCATTGTAAAATAAGGACACATCACCCGCCAAAGCATTACCTGCTTTGTACACTACACCCGTACCTACATCGCCCACTACCAATCTAGAATTGATGTAACGCAAGGCAACCGCTAAACTCAAGCGATCATTTAACACACGGGTATAGCCCGCATCAAAAGAAAATTCAGTAGGCTTAACAGTATTCAATACATTCCCCGAAAAATCAGTTAATTGAATATTACCCAAACTAAAGAAACGCATAGACCCAGAAATCACGGAATAATCATCAATCTTTTTATAGGCAGCCGCACTGGCCAAATACACATCATTCAAGCCCAGATCGCGCAACCAAGGGGTATAGTTCAAGGCAATCGCCGAACGCTTTTCGGCAAAAGCCGTTTTAGCAAGGTTCCAAAAAGGGGAGTTGCCATCCGGATTGGTAGCAATAGCTGCATCACCCATACCACCCGCTCGAGCATCGGGAGAAATGCGCAAAAAAGGCACTGCCGTAGAAACAATATTTATAGAATCAGCTTGGGCGATTATAGCTGTAGGCAATAGCGCACCCAACCCTAAACTTGCAAACGCTAAAGCACATAATTTTTTACGTGTATTTTTCATACAATCAAATTAAAAGGAAAACGAATTTTTAGCGTAGAAATTATGCCATTCAGTCTTTTTATGCATTGCAGGGGGAACTGCTATGCAATGATAAGGAGAAATCACTAATTTTACTAATTTAGCCTTACATTTGCGGCAATCCCCCATGATTTCTAAACAATAACGTTATTTTTATTCCAAAATGGAATAATAAACATAGTATTTAATCGATTATATGAGAAGGTGTTTTAATTATTTTTTTCTTTTTATTGTACTGTTTTCTTTCCAGGCAAATCCTGTATTTTCTCAGGATGCCAGAAACAATCCACAGGTAATGAACCAAATCAGGGCTATTTTATCAGCCAAGGGTCTTACCGAAGATGAAGTGAAAGCACGTTTGAGAACACGCAATATTGATGTAGATAAAATGTCGGACCAGGAAATCATTGGCCAACGCCCGACCATTGAAGCCATCATCAATGAAATGGAGCAAGAGAAGAAACAAAAAGTAACTGGTGCAGGTACTGCAAACACTGCCCCTGCTACATCAACTACTAATACTGTGGTTGCAAAACCAGTAGAAACCAATGATGAGCAAGTTGCCAAAGCCAAGCAAGCTGCTGAAATGGCCCCAATTGTACCTGTAAAAGAAGAGCCCAAATCTCCCAATAGCATTTACGGACACCATATATTCAAAGACAATACCTTACAAGCTTATCGTATTTCAAAAGACGCGAGCCCTCCCGATTTATATATTTTGGCACCTGGTGATAAAATTAATATCATCATTTTTGGTAAATCACAGGCCGATTTACAGTATGAGATTAATGAGAACGGATATATCCAGCCAGCCCAAATGCCCAAGATATTCTTATCGGGCTTAACCTTAAAAAGTGCCAGAGAATTATTGGTGAATCGTTTTTCTTCTTTCTACGTTTTTAACAAAGACCAGTTTGCCCTTACTTTAAATACTTCTAGAACCCTTAACCTGAATATATTCGGAGAAGTTGACCGTTCGGGATCATATACCACATCTGCGCTCAATACTGCACTTAATGCATTGGCCGTAGCAGGAGGACCCACTAATAACGGAAGTGTCCGTAAGATTCAAATAATGCGAGGAAGCGTAAAGAAGATTTTGGACGTATATGCATTTATGCGTAATCCCATTTTACAATTCGACTTTTATTTGCAGAACAACGATATTATTTATGTGCCACCAGCAGAGAAAATTGTTACCCTACAAGGTGCGGTAAATAGACCTATGCGTTATGAATTGATTGACAATGAAGGTATACCAGAGTTGATTTCTTTTGCAGGAGGCTTGCAATCGAATGTGTATACCGAATTTGTACAAATAGAACGCTTCGAGAATAATGCAGTGGTAATTAAGGATTATTCCTTAGAGGATATCTTAAAAAAGCGAATCAATGTAGAATTGAAAAGAGGCGATATTGTTCGATTCAAAGCCATCAATACCCCTTTATCTGAATTTGTTAGCATTGAAGGTTCCATTGATTATGCTGGTAATTATGAATTAGGCACTACAAAAATGTTATCTGCTTTATTAAAGAAAGCTAAATTAAAGCCAGAAGCCAAGTTAGATCCGATCTTTTTGATTCGTAAAAACCTGGATCAAAGTGTTCAAATTCTTAGCCTAAATGCAGAAGCCATATTAGCGGGTAAATCAGCGGATATTGCTTTGCAGAAAAAAGACGAAGTCATAATTTACGATCAGGCGCGTTATACCGACTTATTCAATATTGCAGTTGTTGGAGAAGTTAGAAATCCATTTGAAAGACCTTTCAGATACGATCAAAGCATAAGCATTAAAGAAGCTTTGGGATTAGCGGGAGAATTAAAACCTGCTGCTTCGTTCAATGCTTATGTTTATAGAACAGACCCATTCAATGCCAAGAAAACAGAATATATCCCTGTGAGCTTAAATGATGAAGCGGGCTATAAATTAAAACCAGGAGATCGTTTGGTAGTATTAAATAAGGATACTTACAAGCGCGAATTCAATGTAAGCATTGCGGGTGAAGTTAATAACCCGATTAGTATTCGTTATGATAGTACGCTGAAAATAAAAGACCTGATTAAATTAGCGGGTGGTGTTACGCTAGGTTCAAATTTAAATAGGGTAGACATTTTTAGGTTACGTTTTAACAAAGAAAGAGCACCTGATAAGCAAGTATTATCTTTAACGATTGATCCAGAGTTCAATGTAATCAGTGGTGCTCAATTTGAATTACAACCATTAGACTATGTAGTGGTAAGAAGAATACCTGAATTTCAGTTACAAGATTTTGTAACCATTAATGGGGAAGTTAAAACACCAGGTGTTTATAGCATGACGTCTAAGAGGTTCCAATTTTCTGAATTGATATCACAAGCCGAGGGCTTTAATCAATTTGCAGATATCGCCAATATTAGTTTAATTAGATATGTTGATAATTCTGGTTTGGTTGTGTTTAATGCAGCAGATGCATTGGATAATAAGGGTAATACCGCAAAAGATCCTATCCTGTTGCCAGGAGATTTAATCACTGTCCCTCGTTTGAATAATATTGTGAAGATTGAAACGATGGGGACTCGATATATACTAGGCGAAAACCAAAAACTATTACAAGTAAACTACCAAGGAAATTATTCTGCTAGATGGTATATCAAAAATTTTGCAGGAGGATTTAAACGGGATGCAGAACGGTCTTCTGTATTGGTAGTGCGTGAAAATGGGTTGATTAAAAAAACCAACCGGTTCTTATTCTTTAAAAAATATCCCAGTGTTTTATATGGAGATCGTATTATGGTAACAGCAATGAAGCCACCAAAACCTGAGCGAAAAGAAGCAAAGCAGGTAGATTGGGATAAGTTTATGACAAAATTATTAGCATTTGGAAGTGCGTTGGGATTAATATTAGCAGCAACTAGATAATAAGATCTTTTATGGATTATACAAAAAATGATTTCCTTAAAAAACATGAGAGTG
Source organism: Sediminibacterium sp. (assembly GCF_051860225.1). GTDB lineage: Bacteria > Bacteroidota > Bacteroidia > Chitinophagales > Chitinophagaceae > Sediminibacterium. The sequence goes on along the minus strand of NZ_JBHYEI010000001.1, from coordinate 40,721 downwards.
ACAAGAGTTTTAAAGACCTTATTGATAAAATAAATGATGTAATTCTTTTTATTAAGACTAAATTCTTAAAGCTATTTATCTTTGGTATTACTGGAGGATTAATAGGTTTTTTTATTGCATATAATGCTACTTCTATTTATTCTGCAAGAGTGAAGTTTTTAATGAAAGAATCAGGTGGAACTTCAGCTTTATTAAGTTCTTTAGGTAATTTAGGCTCATTAATTGGGGGAGGCTCTAATACTGTTTCTCCTATGGATAGAACTTTAGCAATAATTGGATCAGAAAGAATAGTTGGGGCTGCATTATTAGAGTTTATTACAGTTGATAACAATGCAGATCTGGCTGTAAATCACTTTATTAGAATTCAAGAATTACATAAGAATTGGAAAAAGGATACACTGCTTAATGACATATTGTTTAATAAAAACCAAACAAGGCTGGAAGATTTTGACTTTCGGCATAGAAAAGCGTATAAGTTAATATTAAATATGTTAATTGGAGAAAAGTCCAAAATTCTATTTAAATCCTTTGATAAAAAAAGTGGCGTTTTTGAACTAAGTATAAATACGAAGGATGAATCCTTCTCAATTGAATTTAGCAAATTAATTTATAACGAATTGGAGCAGTTCATGTACAACCAATCTGTTTCAATAAGTAGTAAAAATGTTAATATATTATCAAATAAACTTGATAGTATAAAATCTGAATTAAATGGAGTTCAAAATTCATTGGCTAGAACTAATGATAGGACATTAGGGTTGTTGATGCAAGAAGATAGAGTTGATCAAAAAAAATTGATGATGAAAGAGCAAATGTTAACTATAATGTACGGAGAAGCCCAGAAAAATTTAGAGACATTTAGATTTTTGAATGAATCAACTGTTGTTGGTCTTGAGGTAATTGAATATCCTTTTTCTCCTATTAAACCAAAAATTAAAAGCAAAATTATATTTCTATTTATAGGTTTTGTTATAGGAATTATTTTAGGGTTTGGATTTCTTTATGGAAGGAATTGGCTTCTTGAGCAATTATAAAACTTATAAATAGGCAATTCATTTTTCTTTACAGCTGCTATATGGTTTTCTGATTATTACTTTTGGCATAATTTTTTACCGAAAATATTTTGTTTTCGCCTAGCAAATATTAAATTTATTACAGGAAATCAGGCTTATCCAAACAAAACATTATTAAAAGATGTTTTTTTTCAAAAAAATTAATATTCATAGAATTAAGTCGAAACCAATCGTGCCAATTTTCGTGCTTCGACTCTCGTTACTTCAAAAAAATAAAATTCAGAAAATATGACAAAGTAGAAGAAAATAAACCAAGTAGATTAATTGTAACTTTATCTAATAAATACAGTAAGAACACTCTGATTTAATGGGATTATTTGTTGAAATTAATTTTATTTTAAGTTATCACTCTTAGTTATATTTGTATCCATGAAGAATTATTACCCCCCCCCATTCTTCTGATATTGTTAATCGAATTATATTTTTATTTTTTTTAATATTTAAATGCTTAACTCTGTATTTTCTGTGACTGAGATAAGCGGAGCTATTCAAAATAAATTAATGGTACTAACGAACAAAAAAATTGCTATAATTGGATTAGGTTATGTAGGTCTGCCTCTTGCAATTGAGTTTTCAAAAAAATACAGAGTCCTAGGGTTTGATATTAATCGTGATAGGATAAATGAGTTGTCAAACGGCAAGGACAGAACAAAAGAAGCTAGTTTAGACGATTTAAATCTGACAATTTCTATCGCAAAATCGAATAACTTAATTGGCCTTACATTTTCTGATGATGTGACTGCATTAAAAGATTATAACGTTTTTATTGTAACTGTTCCTACTCCTATTGATCAGTTTAAAGCACCTGATTTGAAGCCGCTTGAAAAAGCATCTGAAATGTTAGGTAAAATTTTGAAAGAGGGTGATATTGTAATTTATGAGTCAACAGTATATCCTGGATGTACAGAAGAAGATTGCGTTCCCATTCTAGAGAGATTTTCTGGTTTAAAGTTCAATGAAGGGTTTTATTGCGGGTATTCTCCAGAAAGAATTAATCCGGGAGATAAGGTAAATACCCTAACCAAAATCAAAAAAGTTACTTCTGGTTCTACACCTGAAATTGCAGATGTGGTAGATAATTTATACTCAAGTATCATTACTGCTGGAACTCATAAAGCACCGAGTATTAAAGTGGCTGAGGCTTCAAAAGCAATAGAAAACGCTCAACGTGATGTAAATATTTCTTTTGTGAATGAGCTGGCATTAATTTTCGATAAAATGGGGATTGATACAACCGATGTTATTGAAGCTGCTGGCACCAAATGGAATTTCCTTAAATATAGACCTGGGTTAGTAGGGGGGCATTGCATCGGAGTAGATCCATACTATTTAGCACATAAGGCAGAAAGCCTTGGGTATCACCCACAAGTTATTTTAAGTGGCAGAAGGGTTAACGATAATATGGGGATGTTTGTTGCCAATAAAGTTGTGAAATTACTAATCAAAAAGGGGCAAAGAGTCAGTGGTGCAAAGGCATTAATCTTAGGAATTACCTTTAAAGAAGATTGTCCTGATATTAGAAATTCAAAAGTGATTGATATTTATAAGGAACTAGACCAATTTGGATTAGTTGTGGATGTTTTTGATCCTCATGCAGATAAACACGAAGTAGAAGAGGAATATGGTATTCGTTTAATCAATGATATTAGTGAAACTTACCAAGCAATTGTGTTGGCAGTTTCACACAAAGAATTTCTTGCACTAGATATCAAAAATTTATGCTCAGATGAAAATGCAGTAATTTTTGATACCAAATCATTTTTAGACAGAAATTTAGTTGATTCAAGACTTTAAAATACTTTTTCTTAACACATTTGATGCTGAAGTTCGATAAGTAATACTAAAATTAAAGTTCTTAATGATTAAGATTGTAAAGTTAGAAATGAATTAACCAAAATGGCAAATAAACCTAAAAGTCTATTTACTAATGCAATATGGAATATAATTACAGTTTCATTTACTGCTTTAGCTGGATTCGTTTTAGTTCCACTTATTCTTAATAAAATAGGAACTGAAAATTTTGGTATTTATACAATAATTTTAATGATTGGAGGCTTTGCACAACTTCAGAGTTTAGGATTAGGTGAGGCCACTTTAAAATACGTTTCATATTATTTTGCAAAAAAAGATATTGCTGGAGTAAATAAAGTTTTCGGAGCAACTCTGTCTGTATATATATTTTCAGGCATTTTAATTAGTGGTTTAATTGTTATTTTCTCATCTATTATAATAAGTTGGTTTAAGCTTAGTTTAGCGAATATTGATAATGCAATTTTTGCTTTGCGTATTGCGGGGATCACATTTTTCGTAAGCATTTTTAGTACCGCTTTTAAAACTATTCCTGAGGCCTTACAACGTTATGACATTTTAAGTAAATATAACTTGATAATGATGGTTTTTAGGTACACAGGGATGTACTTGATTGCAATTTTAGGAGGAGGAATTATAGGTTTAACAATACTGACTTTATCAAGCGCATTTGTCGATATTTTAGTTTACGGGTCGTTGTCCAAAAAATTATTACCGGCTTTGATCCTAACCCCCAATTTTAATAAGGATGGAATAAAAGAGGTTTTTGGTTACGGTATTTTTTCATTTATTAATGAATTGATACAACGTGCATCGAATTATATTGATCAATTGATTTTAGCATTATTTTTCAGTGCATCAAGTGTCGCTTATTTAAATGCGCCTAAAGATTTAATAACAAAGGCCCAAAGTTTAACAGGTGCTGCTGGTCAAGCCTTATTCCCTCGCTTTAGTTCAATGGAAGAAGGGTTAGAGATGCAAGAACTTTATGTTACAAGTTTATGGGTATTAACAATACTGTCTATAATTATTTTTGTTCCTTTAGCGATTGTGATTCCTTCATTTCTTTCTCTTTGGCTATCTCGTGAGTTTGCAGAAAATAGCTCAACCTTTGCAACGTTATTTAGTTTTGGGGTTGCATTTAATGGAGGAACATCTGCATATTTTGCTTTGCTAAAAGGGACAGGAAGAGTTAAATGGTTAACAAAAATCATTTCATCTCTTACATTATTTTCGACTATAGCTACAGCATTTTTAGTCTATAAGTTCGGAATAAATGGATCAGGGATTAGAATTCTATTATTTTCTTGGGTAGGTAGTTTTCTTTGTCTTTATGTTGGAAAGAAAGTATTTAAAGACTTGAACATTTCTCGTGTTTCTTTTGAAACAACAATTCTTCCTGTATTTTTATCCTTTGCATACTATTTTATTTGCAATTCAATTTTAAGTAATTATATCATTGATAATTGGATTGAACTATTTGGTGTTTCATTTATTTTGGTGCTAGGTATCATTTTACTTCAATTGGTTTTTAATTTTATTTTGTTTAAAAAATCAGCAAAGTCCTTAGTTTTAATTCGCCTTTTTAAAGGTCAAATTTCATTTCTATTAAAGAAAATAAAATAGGTATGCGTCTTTTTTTAAAAAAAATTATTGGAATAGTGGCTTCTGTTTTAATCTTTGAGATTAAATTTTTGGGGAGATTTTTATTTCGAATAATTGAGTTGATTGGTCAAATTTTTCCAGAAGACTCTAGAGGGTGTAAAATTAGAGGATTAATTTATCGACCGTTTTTGAAAAAATGTGGAAAAAATTTTCAAGTAGGCATGAATGCAAAGCTTGAACATCTAAGTGAAATTGAAGTTGGTAATGATGTATATATAGGGCACGGCTGTTGGATTAGTGGAATAAGAGGTGGTATTATTCTTGAAGACGAAGTTATGTTTGGACCATTTGTTAAAATGGTTAGCAGCAATCACACAATGAAGAATAACAGTTTTCGATTTGGACCTGGAGTCGGATCAAAAATTATAATAGGAAGAGGTACTTGGATTGCATCAAATGTTATCATAACAGCTGGAGTTACCATTGGTGAAGGTTCTTTGGTTGCAGCTGGGGCTGTTGTAACCAAAAAATTTGGATCTTTTTCAATAATTGGGGGAATTCCTGCAAAATTAATTGGGAGTAGTAATGATTAAAAAAGCTGTTCAATTCATTTATAAATATTTACTTTTTCCAACTAAAGTAAATATGTGTAGCCAGACATTATACCAATCTTTATTAGGTACTATTCGATTGTATCAACATAACAATGACAAGAAGTGGGAAAAAAGGGCCAATCAGTTAGTTAAATTATTAGTTCAAATTCAAAGGCCAGATGGAGGTTTTGATATTGGTTATGATTTCAATTTTGGGAAGTTCCATAAAAAAGGGGAGTCCACTTCACCTGAGTTGGTGGCCATGTTGGCATTAGTTGAATATTATAAAATATTTGGAGGTGAAGAAGTAAAAATATCAGCGCAAAAAGCAGCTAAATGGATTAAATCTAATGCATTAAATCTGGGGGATGGTAATTGGAGTATTCCTTATGGTCCATATAGTACAAAAGAAGTAATGGTATATAATGGCACTTCATTTGCTGTTGGAGCAATAGGTGTGTATTTATCTATTTTTAAAGATGATAAACTTGAAGAAATCTATCATGGAATGAACAATTACTTATTCAGTGTTTTATCGTCAAGTTCATTAGATAAAGGCAAATTCTGGTTTTATTCAGATCAAATGAGAAATGACTTAACTATTTTACAAAGAAATAAAATAGATTATTACCACCAAATGCAACAAGTAGAGATGCATTCTATAGCTGAGATATCATTGACTAGTCCTTTTCAAAAACAAATAATTTTAGATGCTACTGAACATATTTTTTCAAAGCAAGATGAGTCTGGAATAATTCCATATTTCAATACGTATACTCCTATTCACTTATGGGGGTTTTGTTCATGTGCCTCTGGATTTATATATGCATCTATTTTTGATAATAAAAGAAAATCAGATTACATAGAAGGAGCAAAGCGGATTGTAACTTGGATTTTAGAAAATGCATGGACAGGCGAGTATTTTTATCCAATTGTTGATGAAAATGGAAAAGTAGTAGACTCAAATTATTATGTCAGAAGCGATGCTTGGGTATTTAACACAGTTGCATTAGCAATAAAGGAAAATGTCATTAGTGGTGAATATATAAATATTTGTGAAAAATGCTATACGAAAATGGAATTATCTGATTTTTCTGGATTGGAAAATCATGCTTCGAATTTTAGAATTCGAATTGTATATAAATTAATAGAATTCACTAATAAAATTTATAAGCTGTTATGGCGAAAATAGTAATTCTGTATGAAATTTTAGGTAGATCAAGAGGGGGAATAGAGGCTTGGATTTACCATGCAAGTGAGGAACTTATAAGATCTGGAAATGATGTTACACTCATCAATAAGCAACTGGAAAATCCTATTGATTCAGCGCCGAATGGAGTAAAAATTATCACATTAAAAGAGTCTAAAAAAAATCCTATAAGTGATATATTTTTCGAAATTCAGGACCTTAGAAATCAATTAAAGGAATTGTTATCCGATTTTGATATTATATGGACAAGATCATTTAGAATGGCATATGCTGCAGCGAAAATTGTTGGTAAAGGAAAGGTTGTTTATATAAATGCGGCCCCATTTTCTTTTTATGGTCAAAAAGGGCTTTTAGAAAGTATTAGTCAAGCTAGAAGCATTAGGGAATTGGGTATTGCTATATCTTCAAAGTTGTATTTAGTTTTTGCATACAATTACGAACGTAAGGCAATTGATTTATGCAAAAACGTATTTCTTAGTCATGCTAGGATGAATGAAACCATTAACTATTTTAAGTTAAAATATTTTGAAGATAAATATTTGGTGGTTCCTGCTGGCGTTGATTCAAATCGTTTCAAGCCATTGGCTATAAAAGTTTTGAATAAAGAAATTTTTTTTAGCATTATTTCAGTATGTAGACTAGAGTATGATAAAAATATACAATGTGTGATAGGAGCAGTATCACATATTGTAAATCAAGGTTTTAATATTCGATATACTATTCTTGGAACTGGTAATTATGAAAATGAGTTAAAACGCTTAGTTTTAGAAAAGAAATTGCAAGATTATATTTTTTTCGCAGGCAGACAAGAGTCTATAGAAGAATGGTATATAAAAAACGATGTATTTGTATTGCCATCTTTGTATGAAGGTTTTGGAAGTGTATATATTGAGGCTATGGCATGTGGTTTACCTTGCATTGCAATAAGTAATATGTCAGGAAAATACAGTGTTGCTTCTGATGAAATTATTGATCATGATATTAATGGATATTTATTACATGAAAATGATGAACTTGAGCTTTCAAAAGTTTTAATTGAGTTTATGAATAACAAAACGGTTTTAAAAAGTATGAGCAAGTCAGCAAGATTAAAAGCTATGACAAAATACAATTGGAGCGAAACAGTTAAGAAGATTCTTGAATTTAGTCACATAAATAATTAACTTCTATTCAATTTTTGGTGAATCACCTTAATATTTAAATAGTATATTCTTGAATTTTTTTTTCTGTTTTGGAGGTTCTGTTAGTAAAGATGTTTGCTGCTTTGGAAAGCATCCCGAAAAGTGTATTGTTTATTTGTAGAAAAAAAGGTTTAAATTCCATATTTAAACCTTTTTAAAGGCTATTTCAGTCAATTATATATTGCCAACGTTTTAAATGAGATAAAACAAGTGAAATTTCGTTCAGAAATCAATTAAGTGTGTGCTAAAAAAAGCAAATTAGTCTGATAAGCTTATTTCTGCTTCAGCTTTGTCTTAGATTTAATTACTATAATATTTTAAGACAAAATCATACATTTTATTTGTGCAAAAAATGGAAAGCTTGTTTTAGTCAAAGAGATAAAAGCTTCTTAGTTCTTGTTTCGGATGATTACTCTTTTTTTTATTTGAATCTGATAATATATAAAATTTATTAACTCGTTTTTGTTGGATTATGAAAGTATTATGGATTTCAAATTGTATTCTTGGAGGAAAAGAAAGTATTGCTTCAGGCTCTTGGTTATTTGGCATGAAAAATATAATCTCAAATAACGTTAAGTTGTTTAATCTCACAAGTTCATATATCTCTGAAACTAATCACAAAAAATACAATGATTTTGAAGAATATATAATCCCAAATTATAGTTTAATTAACGGATTACCTAAAGAGATCGATATCTGTCAAATTAAAAAAATAATTGATGAAATTGAACCAGATATTATTCATATTTGGGGCACTGAAGCATATTGGGGGCTACTATTTAGTAGGGGGATTTTGAAAGGGAATTATATTCTAGAAATACAAGGTTTATTAAGTTCATGTTATAATGTATTCTACGGGGGCTTATCTATTCATGAAATTTTTAAATGTTTTCATTTCAAGGAGTTAGTTAAGTTAAACAGTTTTTTGCCTGTATCAAGGGAAAAATTAAAAAAACAAATAAATCGAGAGGATGAGATAATATCAAATTCAATAAATATATCAACCCAATCAGATTGGGTTAGAAACCAGCTAAAATTTAAAATAAATGGCTCCTCTCAAATATTTAAAACGCTAGTACCTATTAGGTCTCCTTTTTATAATAGTGCTAAGTGGGATAACTCAATTCCAAATTATAGTCCGACAATTTTTTTATCTATATCGTATGTATTACCATTCAAGGGATTGCATATTGTTTTTAAAAGTATTTCATTATTGAAAAAAAAATATCCAGGTCTAAAACTAAATATTGCTGGTCCTAACATATATTTAATACCGTATTACAAAAAAGATGGGTATATACATTTTTTAATATCACTAATAAAGAAATTGGGCTTAAATGAATGTATACATTTCTTGGGGAGTTTAAATGCTCAAGAAATATGTCGACAACTACTTAATTCTAATATTTTCATAAATCCATCATTTGTTGAATCTTATTCTGTAGCAAGTGCAGAAGCTCTATACCTTGGCGTACCTTCGATTTTATCATTCGCAGGCGCCATGCCAAATTTTTCAAATGAAAATAAAATAGCTCTTTATTATTCTCCAATGGATTATATTGATTTAGCTTCTAAAATTGATATAATTCTTGAAAACAACGATTTAGCAAAATCATTCTCTTCAAAATCAATTTTTAGAATGAGTCAATTTTGTGATCCTGAATTAATAAAGAATGTACAATTGACAATTTATGACAAAATTAAATTTGAATGATCGCATCTTTAATTATTAGTGGTAGTGCCATTTTTATTTCTTGGCTTTCGCGATATCAGAGAAGTAGGTACGGTTGTTTGGAGCTGTCATTTTTATTGTTAGCTATATTTATTGGTTTTAGATATAATTTTGGTAATGATTATATTGGATATCTTGATTCGTTTCAAGAGGTAAATAAGGATGAGAATCCTTTTATGGGTCACAATGAATTTGGTTGGACTTTAATTTGTTTATTTTTCCAGCCAATAGGTTTTTTTGGGATGAACATTGTTTTAACGGGACTTGAATTTTTTATACTTTATTTACTAGTAAAGAAAAATGTTCCGCCGAAATGGTATTGGCTTTCAATTTTCATCTTTTCAATGAATACTGGTTTTATGTTAGTATTTAGTTCTATGATGCGGCAATTTTTGGCAATTTGTATTTTTATTCTAGCATCCGAGTTTATTTATAATAAACGTTGGATAGTAGCATTGCTTTTAATTCTTCTAGCAACCTTGATGCATACAACGGCATTTATTTTATTACCTTTTGTCCTTTTAGGATTCTTAAATATCACACTTTCAACTCAGCAAATATTTTACTTGTTAATTTTTTATTGCATAATTTATTTTATCGGAACAGATTTGTTGAGTAGTATAATTTTAAAAATACTCATTTTTGAACAATTCAAAAGATATGAACTTTATATGGATACTGAATCATTTGGAGAATCATCTGGTTTAGGAGTTTTATTTAACTTCATACTATTCATTGTTTTATTGTTACATCAAAAGTATCAACCTGAAAAAATTAAATTTTACTTTACTTTATTTTCCTTTTACATTTTTTTTCAATTTTTTACCGAAATCGCAAGTATGATAAGTAGATTGAGTTTCTATTTTTCAATATTCTCTATAGTTGCTTTTCCTTGGATGTTTGAAGCCATTAAAAATATTCTTGCTAAATACTTAATTCTAACTATTTATATTTTAATGATATTAAAGTCTTTTTTTGACTTTTTTGATCAATCTGGTATTTGGCATAAACATTTTTATAATTACCAAAGTATTTTTTCTTCAAATTCATGGATGTAGATTAAGGTGATTTCTTATGTATGGTCTATTTTTTTTTGTTTCTCTATGGTGTAGTTATTTTTAATAGTAGGATATCCTCACAAAGAGGAAGTGTTTATATATACAAAAATATTTTATATATAAACTGAAAATTGGAGAAAGAGTCATCTTAGGCACTCATATATTATTATAATTCTAAATAAGCTTATGCAAGGTAAATTATACTAAGAAACCCATCTAAAGTATGAAATAAGTAAATTCTTTTTTATAAATAAGTGGTGCATTATGGTGTCTTGAAAGTCAATGAAATCAAACTTAATAAGGAGCGGGAAGATGAAAATATATATTTAAAACGGAGGTGCTCCAAATTCGCCATACAGTTAAGTTGGTGCACATACACTCAGAAAAAACTTTATATTCTTCCTTAAAACTAAGTATCATTAAGGAGCAAGCTAGTAAAAATTCAAATGAAAACAGAAGAACCGCCCTAACGAGTCATGGTCAGTTCTGGCAATTAGAATAGACAAAGAAAATTTGTATTACCAGAGTAAATATGAAAACATTAATTTCATTATCAATATATGAGTTTAATTTGAGAGCCAATCACAAGAAGGTTTGGGGAACTATAATTAACTTTTAAGAATCCAGAGTTTAATTTTTATTCAAAAAAACAAATTTGAATTTTAAAGAACTTCTAATCGAACATAATATATCACATTAAAGAAATAATAGAGGTAACAGATTGATTCACACAAGCCTGAAACTTAGATTTTATGACTGATGCAATAAGGAATGAAAGAGCTTTAGATTCTTCAGTGCAATTGATGATTTCAACTAAGAAGAATTTTTAATTGAAATTGAATATTCTTTAAAAAGCAGTAGAGTCTTATTGTAAATTTGGCATTTAATGGCTTAAGCCAAGTAAGATGAATTTCAGATGCTCGTATGATAGGTTATAAAAATCATCTTTTCATGTTGCGTTTAGAGTTCTAACTTCAAGGACATGCTATTAAAACATATAAGTGCGTTGAGCCTGTTTAATTTTCGGCTCACTTTATTTGCAACCAGCAGGTTAGTATTAAAAATATATATTTTTAATACTAACCAAAATGTAAAGTTAAAAAAACAATAGGTAGCTTTTAATCAAAAAGATAGAGTTAAGAGAGTATTGTTGAATTTATTTCCAGATGAAACAGATTAATAAATGAAAATAATTTTTTTGACTGGGTTGTTCCCAGAAAACATAAGAGAAGATATACACAAAAAAAGCAAAGGAGTAGTTCAATATGCTGCTGATTCTTTGCAATGGGCAATTGTAGAAGGATTAGACTCACAAACGGATAATTTACAAATCTTGAATTTACCTTACATCGGTTCTTATCCGCTTCGATATAAAGATTTAAAAATAAAATCTTTCAAATTTTCACACAAGTCAGGATCAAATGATTTAAATGTTGGGTTTATAAATTTACCAATTTATAAGTTAATCTCAAGGTATTACAATTTAAAAAAAGTATTAAATAGTGTAATTCAAGATGGCTCTGAAACTATTTTAATTTATGCTATTCACACTCCTTTCATTAAAGCCACTGTTGAATTAAAGAAACTTTATCCAAATATAAAAATCTGTTTAATTGTTCCAGACTTACCTGAATACATGAATGAAAGTGAAGGTTTCTTATTGAGAACTCTTAAGCATCTTGAAAAAATTCTTTTAAATGACTTGATTAAAAATGTCGATTCATTTGTATTACTATCTGATTTTATGCACATTCCACTTCGTGTTAACAATCGACTTTGGGTTAGAGTTGAGGGAATATACAATCCAAATAGTAACGTGTTAAAAAGTAAAAAAGAGATTCTTAAAACTATATTATACACTGGCACTCTTGCATTGCGATATGGAATACTAAATTTAGTTGAAGCTTTTTTAATGATAAAAGAAAGAGATTTTCAACTTTGGATATGCGGGGATGGTGATGCTAGAAAAAAGTTAGAAGAAATCGCTTTAAATGATTCTAGGATTAAAATATTCGGTCAAATGCCACGTGAGCAAGTTTTGAATTTGCAAGCTCGTGCAACTGTTTTAGTTAATCCTAGAATTCCTAATGATGAATTTACAAAATATTCTTTCCCGTCAAAAACAATTGAATATTTAGCATCAGGAACACCATGTATACTTTATAGACTACCTGGAATACCCAATGAATATTTTAAATTCTGTTATGTGCCTGAAAGTTTAACAATTTATAGTCTTTATCAAAAAATTATTTCAGTTTGCAATAAAAATCAAAATGAATTACAGGAATTTGGTGAAAGGGCGAAACAATTTATCTTGCAAAACAAATCACCTGAAAAACAGTGTGAAAAAATTTATAAAATGCTCAAACAAAGTTATGCGAATTAATAATAAAACCCTACTTATTACTGGAGGCACAGGATCGTTCGGTACTGCTGTTCTAAATAGATTTTTGCGAACAGACCACTTCAGCGAAATACGTATTTTCTCTCGTGATGAAAAGAAGCAGGATGATATGCGTAATTTATATAGGAACAGTAAAATCAAGTATTATATCGGAGATGTAAGAGATTATAATTCTGTTGAGCCAGCAACAAGAGGGGTTGATTTTATTTTTCATGCAGCTGCATTAAAGCAGGTGCCTTCTTGTGAATTTTTCCCAATGCAAGCGGTAAAAACGAATGTGGAAGGGACTCAAAATGTGATACGTGCAGCGGCTAGTAATAACGTTAAAAAAGTTATTTGTTTGTCTACAGACAAAGCCGCTTATCCAATTAATGCCATGGGTATTTCTAAGGCAATGATGGAAAAAGTAGCAGTTGCAGAAGCAAGAAACTTAACTGATACTGTTGTATGTTTAACTCGTTATGGGAATGTGATGGCTTCTCGCGGATCAGTTATTCCATTGTTTTTAAATCAAATTCAAAAAGGTGAACCTATCACCATCACTGATCCTAAAATGTCAAGGTTTTTTATGTCATTGGAAGACGCCGTAGACTTGGTATTATTTGCTTTTGAACATGGTAATCCAGGAGATTTATTTGTGAATAAAGCTCCAGCCGGAACTATTGGTGACTTAGCTACTGCCTTAATGGAACTCACTGGAAAAGAAACGGAAGTGAAAGTTATTGGAACACGCCATGGTGAGAAGTTATACGAAACATTGTGCACTAGAGAAGAGATGATAAAAGCGGAAGATATGGGAGACTTTTATCGGATACCTGCGGATAATAGAGATTTAAATTATGCAAAATACTTCTCTGAGGGGGAGCAAGATATTTCTACGATTGAGGATTATCATTCACATAATACCGAGCAGCAGGGCGTTCAAGGCTTAAAAAGGTTAATTTCTAGTTTACCTTTGATAAGGAAAGAAGTGTTTGGAGAAAATGTGCAGCAAATGCCAATTTGATATGAGTCAAAATCCATTTATTATTGAAGGTAATCGTGCTACTGATGGAAGAGGTAGTATTTGTTTCAATAATAATTTTAATGCTGTAGAAGTAAAAAGAATTTACTTTATAGAGAATCGCGCTCTTGATTTTATACGTGGTTGGCAGGGGCATAAAATAGAAAAAAGGTGGTTTCTTTGTGTTAGTGGCTCTTTTAAAATCAATGTGATTAGGTTAGACAGTTGGGAAAATCCTTCCACTGACTTAAAAATAAATATATTTCATTTAAATGCTGAAAATACTAGCGTTTTGTATGTTCCAAATGGACATATAACGAGTATACAAGCATTAGAAGCGGGGTCTAAATTAATGGCTATGTCTGATTATTTATTGGGCGAATTAAAAGATGAGTATCGTTTTGAAATCAATTATTTTAATTAAAACACAATGCTAAAAATAGGAATTACCGGTCAGAATGGTTTTGTTGGATATCATTTATACCAGACATTAAAATTGTTTCCAGCTGAATTTCAATTAATTGATTTTGATCGATCTTTTTTTGATGATCAATCTTTAATAGATGCATTTGTTCAACAATGTGATGTAATTGTTCATTTAGCTGCTTTAAATCGGCACAATGATCAGCAAGCTATTTATGATACCAATGTGGGTTTAGTTAGTAAATTGGTTGAAGCACTTAATAGAACAAAGCATACTCCCCATGTCATCATCTCTTCTTCAACACAAGAAGAAAGAGATAATATTTATGGTAAGTCTAAAAGAGAAGCCAGAACACTACTATCTAATTGGGCGGAGGATAATAAAGCAGTATTCACTGGCATGGTTATTCCCAATGTATTTGGTCCTTTTGGTCATCCTTTTTATAACTCTGTAATTGCTACTTTTTGTCATCAAGTTGCTAGAAATGAAACTCCTAAAATTGAAGTAGATGGCCAATTGAAGCTAATTTATGTGGGTGAATTAGTAGAAGAGATCATCAAAGCAATCAGAAATAAATATCTCAATCCAGAATATATTGTTTCCCATACAGCTGAAACTAAAGTTTCAGATATTTTGAATTTGTTATTGAAGTATAAAGAGCAATATCAAGAAAAAGGGGAAATACCTGTATTGAACAATTTATATGAGCATCAATTGTTCAATACTTTCAGATGCTATATGGACATCAAAAATTACTTCCCAAAGAAGTTCATTCAACATATTGATGCTAGAGGTGCTTTTGTAGAAATAGTAAGATTGGGTATTGGTGGTCAAGTGTCGTTCTCCACAACAGTTCCAGGAATAACAAGGGGCAACCATTACCATACCAGAAAAATTGAAAGATTTGCTGTTATTAAAGGGAAGGCTTTGATTCAATTAAGACGAATTGGGACGGAGGAAGTGTATGATTTCTATTTGGACGGAGAGGAACCTGCTTATGTTGATATGCCCATTTGGTTCACACATAATATCAAAAATATTGGGGATGAAGTATTATATACCAACTTTTGGATAAACGAGCCTTTTGACCCCAATAATCCAGATACCTATTTTGAAACTGTATAATAAATACTGATTAATCAATGAAGAAGTTAAAAGTAATGACTGTAGTGGGCACTAGACCTGAAATTATTCGACTATCTAGAGTTATGGCAGCATTAGATGAAAGTCCAGCTATTGAGCATATAACTGTACATACGGGTCAAAATTATGATTATGAATTAAATGAGGTTTTTTATGAAGATATGGGTGTTCGTAAGCCTGATTATTTCTTAAACGCTGCTGGAGCAACAGCCACCGCAACAGTTGGCCAAATACTGATTAATATAGATCCATTGTTAGAAGAGGTTAAACCAGATGCTTTCTTAGTATTAGGAGATACAAATTCTTGCTTGTGCGCAATACCTGCAAAAAAAAGGCATATTCCTATTTTCCATATGGAAGCAGGTAATAGATGTTTTGATCAACGTGTACCAGAAGAAACCAATAGGAAAATAGTAGATCATGTTGCAGATATTAATTTAACCTATAGTGATATAGCTCGTGAGTATTTATTGAGAGAAGGTTTGTCAGCAGATCGAATCATCAAAACTGGTTCACCCATGTTTGAAGTGATTGGTCATTATATGCCTAAGATTTTAGCCAGTGATATAATAAATCAGTTAGGCTTAGAAAAGCAAAAATATTTTGTTGTTTCTGCACATAGAGAAGAGAATATCAGTAGCGATAAAAATTTCTTTGGCTTATTGGATGCTTTGAACCAAATAGCAGAAAATTACGGTTATCCTATCATCGTGTCTACACACCCTCGGACTAGGAAGCGTTTAGAGTCTTTAAATGAGGATAAGCGAGAAATGCACCCACTTATTCAGTGGCAGAAGCCAATGGGCTTCTCTGATTATAATGCATTACAATTAAATGCTTACGCTGTACTTTCTGATAGTGGCACCATTAGTGAAGAATCTTCAATCATGAATTTTAGGGCTTTGAATATTCGTGATGCGCACGAAAGGCCAGAAGCAATGGAAGAAACATCTGTGATGATGGTTGGATTAAATACTGAAAGGATATTACAGGGTTTAGCACAATTAACACTTCAAAAAACGGGTGAAGAAAGAACATTTAGAAGAGTGAATGATTATTCCATGCCAAATGTGTCAGATAAGATGGTAAGGATTATATTGAGTTATTCGAGTTATGTTAAACGTATAGTTTGGGGGGAATAATTTGAAAGTATGAATATTCTTTTTTTGACCTTAGCAAATATTAATTCTATCGAAACAAGAGGAATTTATGAAGACTTGATAAGAAAGTTTAGAGATGAAGGACATAAAGTTACAGTTATAACACCTGTAGAACGAAGAAGAAATATTGCAACAAATATTTCAATAAAAGAGGGTGTTACGATACTGCAAGTCAAAACCTTAAATATCCAAAAGACTAATATTTTCGAAAAAGGAATTGGTACTCTAGCTATTGAATATCAATATTTATATGCTATCAAAAAAGAATTAAAGTCAACTAGTTTTGACTTAGTTTTATATTCTACGCCACCAATATCTTATATAAATATTATAAAATTCATAAAAAAAACATATAACGCATACAGCTATTTATTATTAAAAGATATTTTCCCGCAAAACGCTGTGGACATGAGAATGATGAAGTATGGTAGCTTTTTACATAAGTTCTTTCAACGAAGAGAGAAACAATTATACGATTTGTCTGATTCAATTGGATGTATGTCTGAAGCAAATCGAAAATATATTTTAAAATATAACCCCCATATAAATGCTAATAAGGTAG
This sequence comes from Sediminibacterium sp., assembly GCF_051860225.1. Lineage (GTDB taxonomy): Bacteria > Bacteroidota > Bacteroidia > Chitinophagales > Chitinophagaceae > Sediminibacterium. The sequence goes on along the minus strand of NZ_JBHYEI010000001.1, from coordinate 23,764 downwards.
AAGTTAACCCTAATTCATTGTTCCCATGTAAAATCATTTACGATGAATTAAGTCGTAAGGAAATTAGAATAAAGTACAATTTGCCAATAGATAAAAAAATTTTAGTTTATGGAGGAAACTTAGGGAAACCTCAAGGGCTAGATTTTTTATTAGATACAATTACTAATTGCAAGTACTCGAATGTGTTTTTTTTGATAATAGGGAATGGAACAGAATATAAAATGGTTTCAAATTGGTTTAACATTAAAATGCCGAAAAATGCTTTATTATTGAGTGGGTTGCCAAAAAACGAGTATGATAATCTATTAGCTGCATGTGATATAGGTCTCATTTTCTTGCATCGAGATTTCACTATCCCTAATTTTCCTTCAAGATTGTTATCATATTTGGAAATGTGTAAGCCAGTAATTTCTGCAACTGATAAATCTACTGACTTAGGTAAGATGATTGAAGAAAATAACTGTGGTATAAATGTAAATTCAGGTGACCAAATTGGAATGCAAGATGCTATTCAAAAATTGGTTAAAGCAGATAATCTAGTTGAATTAGGTGAAAATTCATGGAGATTTTTAAACAATTATTTTCATATTGATATTTCTTATAATTTAATCATCGGTAAAATAATTAAATAGAATACTTTATTTTTTAATCTAGTTTTTGATGTACAAAGAATTTATAAAACCATTTTTCGATTTTTTTACTGCTATATTATTCTTAATTATATTGAGTCCTTTTTTTCTCATTGTGACTTTAATACTATTTATTTCAAATAAGGGATTGCCCTTTTTTTTTCAATCACGACCAGGTAAAAAGGAAAAAATTTTTAAGATAATTAAATTTAAAACTATGAATGATAAAATGGATTCAAATGGAGTACTTTTATCAGATGCAGATAGGTTAACTCTTGTCGGCAGAATAATTAGAAAAACATCTTTAGATGAGATTCCTCAATTAATTAATATTATTAGCGGGGATATGAGTTTCATAGGTCCTAGACCTTTATTGCCTGAATATTTGTTGACTTACACAGAAGAGCAAAAAAAAAGACACAATGTTCGACCAGGAATTACCGGGTTAGCTCAGGTTAAAGGTAGAAATAAATTAAAATTTAGTGAACGACTTAAAAATGATATTTATTATGTTGAAAACATCTCATTTTTATTGGATATGAAAATTATAATAATGACTGTTAAATCGATTATTTTTAATTCTAATTCAGTCATTAATGGTCAAGCTGTTGGTGAGGTTGATGATATTGGATTATCAAAGAATTTGAGATAAAGAATATTAAAAAATCTTAATTATGAATATACTTGGTAGAAAAGTTATATTGAAAGCAATAGAAAGAGAAGATTTAAGCTTGCTTTTAAAATGGTCTAATGATCCCGAAATTAATTACATGTTAGGAGGATGGCACTTCCCTTCTAGTATGCAAGACCAAGAAAAGTGGTATAACTCGTTATCAATCAATAATATTAATCAAAGATTTGCGATTCATTCTATAGATTTAGGTTTAATTGGAATGGCCAATTTAGTTGACATTAATTGGAAAGACCGAAATGCATTTCACGGTATGTTATTAGGGGATAATAATATCAGAGGGAAAGGGTTTGGTCAGGATACTATAATGGCAATAAATAAATATGCATTTGAAGAGTTAGGTCTAATGAGAATGAACACAACAATTATCTCTGGAAATGATGCTTCAATCGGAGTATACACAAAAAAGTGTGGTTGGCAAATTGAAGGGATAAAAAAAAATCATTATTTCAGAAAAAATCAATGGTGGGATCAATTTGTAGTTGGAATAACGCGAGATGATTATTTTAATTTAATTAATGAAAATAATTATTGGAACTAATGATTAATAAAGAATATGGTTCTGATTTTCATTATTTTCTTCATGAAGATATAGTCTCAAATTCCATCGAAGATTCAATTTTTCATAGAGAAGAATTTTCTCTATTCTTTTCTGGCAGAGCCGCTTTATTTCACATCATAAGTCAAGGCATAAAATTGTGGGGCTGGAAGAAAGTGTATTTTCCAAGTTTTTATTGTCATGAAGTACCTCTTTTTATTAAATCTTTATCAGTTCAAATCCTCTATTATAATTACAATCCTTTTGTTAATTCGACTATCAATTTTCTTGATATCGAGGATATTGATACAAATGTCTTTATAAATGTATTTTTTTTTGGAGTTAGGAAAATTGACCATATATCTTTTAATAAAACAGTTATAATTGAAGATTGTACTCATAGTATTTTAAGCTTTCAAAACAGTAAAGCCGATTATTGCTTTGGCTCACTTCGTAAGGAACTTCCTTTACCAGCTGGTGGCTTCTGTATTTCACCTAAAATGAAACCATTGCCTAAGGGGACTTTAAATATTAACGCTGAGAAAGTAGCAGGTGATAGGCTTTTAGCTATGCAGCTAAAAAATGAGTATTTGGATGGTACTAATCAAGATAAATCTTTATACAGAAAATTATTCACTGAGAGTGAAAAAAAGTTTCAATCTGATTTTACAAATGCTAAAATGCCGAATTGTGCATATGAGATTTTACTAAAGATTAATGCTAAAAAGGTATTAAAGATTAAGGAAAATAACATTAAAACAGCATTAGAGCAATTAAGTAATATAAAGGATGTTATTATAAATTTTCAATCTAGTAATTGTGATGTATTTGGCTTGTGCCTTGAATTCAAAACAACAATAATTAAAAATAAGTTTAAGGATTATTTAATTGAAAATAATATTTTCCCTGCTGTTCTGTGGCCTAATCAAATCTGGCAAGAAGATATAGATGTTGAAAATCGTATACTTTTTATTCATTTGGATTATCGTTATAATCAATATGATGTTTTAATTATTACGAAGTTGATTAAAGAATATTTTGTTTATGTTCCAGTATAAAATAATTGAGGTAACAGATGAATCTTGGTCAAATTTCATAGGTAGTTGTATTTTTTTTGATTTCTATCATACAAAATCGTATCATAGCTTGGAAAAGGGAAATCGGCCTATTTTATTTGTTGTTTATTTGGAGAATAACTTCATAGCAATTCCTTTTGTCATCAGAAAAATTCCAAACTCTGATTATTTTGATTGTACATCTGCTTATGGATATTGTGGACCAATTAGTAATATTAATTTGGATTTTATAAAATTGGACTTTATTCAATTTTTTCAATATGCTCTTCTTTCATTTTTTCAGGATAATAAAATAATTACTGCTTTTTCAAGATTACATCCTTTAATTAGCTATGGTAAGTTGTTTGAAAATTTTGGTCTTGTTAGGAATATTAATAAAACGGTAACAATTGATTTGAGATTATCAACAGTTGAACAAAGGTCACAATATAGAAAATCAAATAAATCTGAATTGAATCAATTGAGAAAGAGAGGATTTCAAGTTGCGGTAGGGAAGACCAAAGATGATATAGATGAATTTATTTCAATTTATCATGAAACAATGATTAGGGTAAATGCTTCTCAAAGCTACTTTTTTGATCATAAATATTTTTATGATTTTTTGAATAGTAAATGTTTTAATAGTGTAATACTATTAGCCAAAAAAGACGGTGTAATAGCAGCGGGAGCTATTTTTACTATTACTAATAAAATTATGCAATATCATTTAGCAGGAACCAAAATCGAATTTATTAAAGAGACTCCAATGAAGTTAATATTAGATGAAGCTAGGTTGATGGGAAATGAACTAAATTTAGACTTCCTTCATTTAGGTGGTGGAGTTGGTGGTAGTGATGATGATTCATTATTCCGTTTTAAATCTGGGTTTTCAAATTTTTTTACTTCCTATGAGACCTGGCAAATGGTAGTTGATCAAAATATATATACTGAAATAAATGAGAAACTTCAAAAGGACGTAAAAAGTAATTTTTTCCCATTATACCGTTCTACATAGATAAATAATATACATCCCAAATCGGGGATCACTAATTTTTTAATATAACAGTCAATCAATTTTATTAATAATCGAAGGCCTCTTTCCTGAAGGCAGCATTTCTATATCATCTACTATCTCAATGCTAATTTGAGCATCTTCACCTAACCATTTTTTCATATCAAGTACTAGGTCAGACTCCGAAAAATCCTCAGAATTAAAATTCAACTTCAGAACAATTCGTAAGATGAAATTTTTTGCCGTTTCCTGTACCAATTGATACTGTGTAACAACTTCATACTTTTCAATAATAAACTCAAAATAGGAGGAAAAGAGCTGATCTCCGTTGGTAGCATTAATAATTTGTATTACTCTGCCAGATAACGACTTCAAACTCTTTGCCCAACTCTTGTTCTCTAAAAATACATCACCTAATACAGCCAAATCTCCTGTTTCATATCTTATTAAAGGAAGTGCATCTGAATGTAAATCCGTTACTACAACTCGCCCTGTTTCTCCTGGCAACACACTAATATCTTCGTTTAGTTTTAGTATCTCAAAAATATAGTTACAAGTATTTAATATAAAACCCTTTTCTCTGTCTTCTAGGTACCCCAGTATTCCTAATTCTTCAGTACCATACCTGCTAACCACTTTACAACCAAATGCCTTCGAAATATTGTATTGCTGCTTAGCAGTAAGCGTTTCTGCAAAAGTCAATACCCCGTAAATCGAAAAGTCTTCTGGCTTATCTCCTTTATCTATGCAATACTCTGCTAACATTCCAATTGCAGATGCAAATCCTATTAATACCTTTATTTTTTTCTTTTTTAAAAGCGCTCTTGTTTCTGAATAAAATGTTTCTCCCAAAACTTTTGAACAAATAAAATATTCGTTTTGTAACCACCGCTCAATTTTACTCTTGCTTAATTTTGTTCTGAAATATCCATGGCAAATGCCTACCTCATAATTAGCTTTCTTACTATAAAAAATCGCTTCAGCTGATTGTCTTCTTTTCTTTGCAGGGGTAAGATAAAAGGAGAACGGTGTTCCATAAGATCCACTTGTAGTTACTTTCTTTAATTCCTGTTTAGAATAACTTTTTGATAAAATCAATTCTAAATGATTACTTATAAACTTCTTTGTAATTACTGGATAGGCGTTTAAATTATACTCGTTCTTTTTTTCTTTGTATAAAGGAGTGGAATCCTGTGCTCTGCGAAGAAATTCATATAGTTTTTTTTCAACTACAGCATATTTAGCTTCTTCCATTTCAAAATTTTCCAACTCATTTAAATAGCCTTTTATTGAGTCACTTTTAAGTAGATTGATAACTTTAAATGCTTTCAGTCTGATATATTCTCCAATTGTCATAGATAATATTTTCTACTCTTTGATCTTTTCTTTTCTTAATTCTTTAGCTGGCACTCCTACAACACTTGAATTATCAATCACATCATTAATAACAACTGAGCCTGCGCCAATGATTGCATTTTTTCCTATGGTAATATGTTGAATGATTGATGAGCCAATTCCAATTTCAACATTTTCTAAAATTTTTGTGTTTCCACCTGTTGAAACAGATGGGTATAATGAACTACAAGTAGCAATACTGTTATGATGTCCTATTGTGCAATTCATATTCAATAAAACAAAATCACCTAAAGTTGAGCCATAATTGATGCTACAATTAGGATAAATTATACAACCTTCTCCCAATGACACACCCTGCGAAAACCATGAATTATTTGCAATCAATGATGGAAATCGGATATTGTTGTTTTTTTTCAATTTCATCACAATATCGCTCTTTACTATTGGGTTAGCTATTGCAACAATTACATCAATTTCTTTTAAAGTTTGCAATAGGGTGTCTATATTACCTGCAACCTTAACACCACAATGATGCGTATTTAATTTCTCAATATCATCATCTACAAAATTGATTTTGGATGATATTAAATTGTACAAGTTCAAATTCGAAACGATATGTCCACCAATGCTTCCAGCTCCAACAATGTATGTCTCTCTTTCCATAGGATTTAATCAATAATAATTTGCCCAACTTTTATTATTGAACCCAATATAGGATTATTTGGAGTGCTAATAATTACGCTGTAATAATATACGCCAGAACTATTTCTTTTTCCCCAACTACTCGTTCCATCCCACTTAACCTCAACATTTCTAGTTCCTTCTGTTTTCACTTTCTGTTGTATTGTTTTTACTAATGCCCCAGCACTATTCACTATTTGAATGGCTACCAATAATTCGGTATTGGGTTGGTTGTGTTCAAATGCAAATATAGTGCTGCCTCCATTTGCTTTAAATGGGTTGGGATAATTTCTGATATTGGTGATTTTTAATTTCTCCTGCTTATAAACTACAAAGTCTAAAAACGCTTGGTTGCTGTTGTTAACCATATCCCAAGCTTTTAGTTTGAGTTGGTATTTTCCTTCGGATAGGGTAGGTAGCTGATACCTGATTGTTCCGCGTTGGTATTGATTCAAATCGTTACTAAAAAAGGAGTTGAGAACAATGCTGTTTCGTTCATCATTATTTTTTACTAGTACTATATCATGTCCAATACCATTACCTGTTGCGTTGATGCCAGATGTGTCGAAGAGTTGTGCAAGGAGTATAGGGTTTTCACTAGTAATACCTCCGTTTTTAAACGTGGTATCGTTTAGGTATAATTTGATTTGAGGGCCAGAGGTATCACGGTTAATAGTTCCCATAGAACCCGCAATACGAATAGGTAAAGCACCTGCTGCCAATACGTTATTGGATTCTGCAAATAACCGAATAGTAGCTTTGCCTGGTCCAAAATTGATGTCTTTAGGAATCACACATTCAATACTAAATTTTCCATTGGTAACCGTGGCTTTGCCATTAAACAAAATACTGTTCTCAGTAGAATAAGAAGTTCGTGGGCTTTCTGGGGTATTGCCAAGGGTAAAGACCGTTTGTGCCTGATCGTAAATCTGTACATTGGCAATACCATTAAAATTGGCTTGAATGGATCCATTTAACTGATTTACTTGCCCTTCTATTTTGTATTTATGTCGGGATAATAAACTATCTGAGAGGTCCACCAAACTACCGGATGATTGATCGGTTATTTGGGTAATGCGCATGGGTAATTCAGGAAAAGCCAGTTGCATGACAGGGTCTCCTAATAAGGCAAATTTTCTGCTATTGAGCGGATCTCCATTCAATTGATTGCTGCGATTCTTGGCTTCCATAGTGGCTTGCCCTAAAGAACGATACAATCTGCCAGCAGGGTTATTGGTAATGGGTTCCATGGCCAATTGCAAATAATTTTGGTTCATGATCCGATTGCTATAAGCAAAAACCAAACGGGTAGTTGTCAATAAGGCAATAGCCCCATTATTGCTGCCATATAAAAGATTGCGTCCAATAGAAGGTTTATTGGGCTGATCAAAGGGATCAAAATCGCAACTGGCAGTAATAAAGAGTGGTAATTTATCAGGGTTATTAAAGCGATTCACTTCTGATGCACTAATTACCGCTTCTTCTGATAAACGCAAGTGATTGCCGTGTCCAGAGTAATTTACGATAAGTGCACCTTGTAATACTTGATTCACAATGGCTTCGCTAACTGAAGGGTATCTTGCTCCACCTGCACCACTGACTAATGGAAACGCATCCAAATAAATTTTACGTGCATTAAATGCAGGGTTCGCTGCAAGTGCAGTGGCAGCAATGCTTTCGGCATCATTCAAATGTAAGTTCTGGTCTTTATCATCCGCAATAAATACGAGCTGGCTACGCCAAGAATTATTGGTATTAGAAGGATTATTGTTGGATGGAATATGATAGCGAATAATCTTATTAACCAGTTGATTGGCTTCTTGCAAATTGCCAACTGGTAATCGTCCTACTGCAATGGATAATGGGGCATCATTTAATTGATTGATATCATCATTGTCATTTAGCAATGCATAAAAATCATCCGAAGTATAAGTTAGCAAAGGTGATACGCTATTACTGCTTTGAAAAGTAGGCACTAAGTTTCTATCGGAACTGATGATGTTTTTATAATCAAAAGAACCTGCTCCAAACAATACGATATACTGCAATGTTTTCGCATTGGAGTTTGGGTTTGTTTTTGACAGGTCATAAAATAATTTAATCCCATTACGAATGGCAGCAGGGTCAGGAATACCTCCTGAAAATTCATTATAAAACTGTGTAGTGGTTATGACAGCATCTGTATAACCGTATTGGCTTTGATGGAAAGCAGCTAATCGATTGGCGGCCGGCAATAAGTTGGGGTGCACTACGATGATCCCGTTGTATGGAGTAGCGCTTTGAGCTAGTCCATGAATATTTTGATTGGGGATATTTGCATTGCTGGGAATGATTGGAGACAATGCTTGTGAAGGGTTAAATAACGCATACTCATTCAGTGTTTCTACGGAGGCTTTAAAAGTTATTTCACTACTTGTATTGGTTATAACTACTTGTTGCGGGTTCAGTGGATTACTCGTATTCCATACACGGGTATCAAGTGGAAATACGGTAGGGGAGCCGTTGTTTAACGGTGGGGCAATACGGTATTCCGCAATACTATCTTGGTGAATTAACCTGGTATTTCTAAAGTAAAAACTATTGGTAGCATTATCGGGAATTAGCCTTCTTTGCCCTTGTAAACTAAATCGATTCAACCATCCTTCTGCTCCATTAGCAGTTGATTGGTATTGAAATTTTACTGCTATGGAATTACTATTTTGAATGGCATTTAAACCAATAGGAGTGAACGTTTTGGCTTCTCGTGCATACTCATCTAATAAGCCACCCGTAACACCAGTAATACTAATATTCTGAACAGATTGGTCATTAATGGAAGGGATAAAATTGGCGTTAGCCCCCAGTGAACGACTAGTGAAATGGGTGAATAGTTCAATGGAACTAGTTGGATTGGTCCAAGGTATATTGAATGTTCTGGTTCCATTGTTATTGGTGAAATTTTCCCCCACCCATTCTTTACCACTACTCAGCAAATTCAATCGAGTATTCTCATGCGCATAGCGATGCGTATAAGTATTGATGGTGCTGGTTGTTAGTCGCGTTTCTGCAGCAAGTGTGGTAATTCTTTTGGGTATGCCCACTCCACTAATCGTGATAAAATACCAAGCAGTATCTGAGTATAAATTCTTAACAAAATTGAAGCGCATTGAATTGGTATTGTATTTCCATTGGTGCGGACCTGGGGCATAAAATAAAAAATAATTCGGACCGGTTTCGATAGGGATTTCAAGTAAATCGTTTATTTGGAAAGCGTTAACTTTTTCTGGTAACATTGAACCAGCATTATTGGCTGCATTGGTATAAACCCGAATAGTATTAGTGGGAAAAGGCGAAGCGGGGAGGCCCAGGCTGTTTAGTTGGCTTTGATCCACTTTGTATATGCCTTCTTGTGTTACGCCTATTTTGACCCATTGGCCACTAGCAAGTAACGAGTTAGGGGCATAGTTAGGCTGAGAAAATAAATTCAAGCATATTTGTATTAAGCCAAAAAAGAAAAAAAATTTTTTCATTGAAATTTTAATCGCAATTGAAATTAGTTAAACTACGGTCAGCATTAGATTGTTTAAAGATATATTTGTTATAAAGATTTTCTAAAATGGAGAAAATTCCTCTTTTAATTATAGGTAGTTCTGGTCATGCTAAAGTGATTATTGATATTGTTGAAAAACAAGGGAAGTATGATATAATTGGCTTGGTTGATGCTAATAGATCAATTGGAGAGGAAACATTGGGATACAAGGTTTTGGGTGATGAAACTGTTTTAATAAAGTATTATTTAGAATCTAGTAATCTTCATTTGTTCATAGCAATTGGCGATAACGCTGTTAGATTTAAAGTCTTTAATCAAATTAACGCCTTAGATAAACCATTTAATTACGCTACAGTTATTCATCCTAGTGCGATTATAGGTAAAAATGTTAAAATTGGAATAGGAGTGGCTGTTATGGCGGGATCGGTGATTAATCCCGAAACGGTCATTGGCAATTTTTCAATTATAAATACCGCGTCCTCAATTGACCATGATTGTCAAGTTGATGATTTCGCTACTATTTCACCGGGTGCAATTCTAGGGGGATCTGTAAAAGTTGGCCAATTTGCAGTGGTTTCTATAGGTGCAACGGTAAAGCATGGAATAAATATTGGAGAAGACTCAATTGTTGGGGCAGGGGCAACCGTTATCAATCATATTGGAAACAATGAAATTCATGTAGGAGTGCCTGCTCGTAAATTGAGAAATAGAAATCACGGCGAAAAGTACTTGTAATTGGAAAATTAGGATTTTGCTAACTAATATTTATATACATTCGCTATTGAATAAATCCGACGAATATTAGTTGAACTTTACACTCTTATCAGTATAACAAACTTAGACAATGCAGGTAATTAAATTTGTACGGAACACCGTTTTATTGGTTTCACTTGTGAGTGTAGCAGCTTCTTGTAGCCTTTTCAAAGGGAAGAAAGAAAAGTCTACGGCAACTGGTTGGAACTACAATGACCAGCAATTCGGGAACTTCAATGTGGTGAAGCCTAAAGACATCAAAACCGCTCCTGGATTGGTTTTTGTGCAGGGTGGTACTTTTACCATGGGTGCTGTTCAAGAAGATATTATGGCCGATTGGAATAATATTCCACATCGTGTTACCGTGAACTCTTTCTTCATTGATAAATACGAGGTAAGCAATCTTAATTATCGTGAATATCTATACTGGTTAGAAGGAACTTTTGGTGCTGCGGGTATGGATTCGATTGTAACCCAAGCTTTACCTGATACCTTAGTATGGAGAGAAGAATTGGCCTACAATGAGCCAATGGTTGAATATTATTTCCGTCACCCATCTTACAATAACTACCCTGTAGTAGGGGTAACTTGGTTACAAGCTACTGAATATTGCAAATGGAGAACAGACCGAGTTAATGAATTAGCCTTAATGTCTAAGGGATTTTTAGATCCTAAAACACAGGTAAAGAAAACCTTAAATGGGGCAGGTCAAGACAATTTTAATACAAAAGCTTATTTACTAGGAGAGTACCAAGCGGTTCCTGGTAGAGATGTTACTTCAAAGAAAAATCCATTAAAAGACGCACAGGGCAGACCTAGAACGGTTGCTAAGTTTGAAGATGGATTAATGTTTGGAGATTATCGCTTACCTACAGAAGCTGAGTGGGAATATGCTGCTTATGGGTACATTATGGAAAATCCACAACGTAAGAGTAATAAAGGAATTAAGGGTGAAGAGTTGATTGCCAATAAAGCCATTTACGCTTGGAGAAATGATGGATTCGATAATTTACGTTCTACCACCAAGGGCGCTAATCAAGGATCTTTCTTGGCTAACTTCAAAAGAAGTAGTGGAGACAATATGGGTGTGGCAGGTGGATTGAACGATAATGCTGCTGTTACAGCGGAAGTAGACCAATTTGTTCCCAACGGATATGGCTTATATAATATGAGTGGTAATGTGAGTGAGTGGGTAGCTGATGTATACAGACCTTTAACAAACTCTGAAGCGGAAGATTTTAATCCATTCCGTGGTAATGTGTTTCAACAAATTGATATGAGTGGTGGTCAGGGTAATTTAAGAGATGATAAGGGTAGAATTAAAATGAAGCCTGAAGCTGACTCTGCTATCAAGAATAGAAGAAATTATCAAAAAGCCAGTGCGCTAAACTATCTAGATGGTGACTCATTAAGTAATGTTACTTATGGCTATGGTATAACTACCTTGATTTCTGATAAGTCAAGAGTATATAAAGGCGGAAGCTGGAATGATCGTGCTTATTGGTTAAGCCCAGGCACTAGAAGATTCTTAGAGGAAAATGAAAGCGCTAATACCATTGGTTTCCGTTGCGCCATGAGTCATTATGGAGCTTCAGAAGGTATTGGAAGAGGTGCTAAAACGGGTAATAGTTTCCCTACACGAAGAAATAAAAGATAAGTTAGCTATGCGGATTGGTTATGGGATAGATTTTCACCAGTTGGTGGAGGGTAGGGATTTAGTGATTGGCGGTGTTACCATCCCACATACCAAGGGTGCATTGGGCCATAGTGACGCTGATGTGTTATTGCATGCTATTTGTGATGCATTGTTAGGAGCAGCCTGTTTAGGCGATATTGGTGTACATTTTCCTGACACTTCCAATGAATTCAAAAATATTGATAGTAAAATATTACTCGCCCGAGTAAAAGAACTAATTACAACTGAAGGCTATAGTATTGTGAATATTGACGCCTCCCTTTGCTTAGAAAAGCCTAAAATAAAGCCCTATATCCCTGCTATGCAGGAAGCCATTGCATCCATTTTAGGGATCGGTGTAAAGGATATTTCCATTAAAGCTACTACTACAGAAACAATGGGATTTGTTGGGAGAGAAGAGGGTTTGGTAGCACATGCTGTTTGTTTGTTGAATAAAATCTAATATTCATCTCACTAGTTTCTAACATTTTAGGTTAAAAATTAATTTCTTTTTAATTTTTATAACTCTTTGTTATATTTGCTTATTCTTAATAAATTATAGCACATTACACCTCCTCTGATTGTGCTTCCCAATATCTCTGATATATATAGATTTTGAGAATCAACTTGGGTGCAAATTTGTGTCTGAGAGTAGCGAAGCTATTTTAAATCAAACAATATTTGAGTAATGCTTTGTAGAATTTAATCAAAGAGTTTTTAATATACTTCATTTTATATGGGCAATATATATTCTAATTTTTTTAAATTTTTTTTTGATTTCATAGCGGCCTTTACTCTTTTATTAATACTTTCTCCGATTTTACTATTAATAATATTATTATTAATAGTAAGTAATAACGGAAATGTTTTCTTTGTACAGACTAGACCAGGGTTGAACTCAAAACCTTTTAAAATTATCAAATTTAAAACAATGGTTGATTCTTTTGATAATGAAGGAAATCCTTTGCCAGATGAAATGCGAATAACAAAATTTGGACGTTTTATTAGGTCAACTTCTTTGGATGAGACACTTCAGTTAATTAATGTATTAAGAGGCGATATGAGTTTGGTGGGGCCAAGACCATTATTGATGCAGTATCTTGAAAGGTACTCGCCCGAACAAAATAAGCGTCATTTGGTTAAACCGGGCATCACAGGTTGGGCACAAGTCAATGGTAGAAATGCTATTTCTTGGGAACAAAAGTTTAAACTTGATGTTTTTTATGTGAATAATTTAAGCTTTTATTTAGATTTTAAAATATTGATAATGACTATTAAGAATATTCTTCTCAGAAAAAATATTAATCAATCTGATAATATAACCATGAAAGAGTTCATGGGCAATGATTAAAAGTTATCAATGTATATCCCTCCCCGTAATTTATGAATAAACAAAAAATTTGGCTTTCTTCTCCTCATATGAGTGGAGATGAAATAAATTTTATTAATGAAGCATTCAATGATAATTGGATTGCACCAGTAGGACCTAGTGTAAATGCCTTTGAAGAAGATATATCTGCATATTTAACTGAGTTCTCTGAATCTAAAATTACAACTGCTGTTTTATCATCAGGAACTTCCGCATTACACTTAGCTATGGTAATTCTTGGAGTTGGTCCCAAAGATGTAGTGATTGTTCAAAGTTTTACTTTTTGCGCAACAGCTAATCCAGTGATTTATCAAGGAGCTGAAATTGTATTTATAGACTCTGAAGAAGAAACATGGAACATGGATCCAATTTATTTGGAAAATTCAATTAAAGATTTGACAAAACAAGGTTATGGTATTGCTAATCAAATTAAACCCCAAAATGGGAAAGGGTATATAAAAGCTATTGTTCCAGTTCACTTATATGGTATGCCAGCTAAAATGAATGAAATTAGCAAGATTAGCCAAACTTATCATATACCGATTATTGAAGATGCTGCTGAATCATTGGGTTCAAAATATGGCGGTTTAAGCTGTGGCAGTTTTGGTGATATGGCTATTTTAAGTTTTAATGGGAATAAAATCATTACAACGAGTTCAGGTGGTGCATTAGTTTCTAAAAATAATCAATATGTTAACAGTGCTAGATTTTTAAGCACGCAAGCAAGAGATCCAGCAATACACTATCAACATTCTCAAATTGGGTATAATTATCGAATGAGTAACATTATAGCATCTATTGGGAGAGGACAAATCCAAGTTCTTGATGAAAGAGTTGCTCAAAGGAGAGCCAATAATTTGCGTTATCGCGAGTTTTTCAAGGATATAGCATGTGTAAAAATGCATTCTGAACCCAATAACCAATTTTATTCAAATTTTTGGTTAACAGCTTTTATATTGGATAAAGAAAATAGTAATAATCTAACAATCGAAATTATACAAAAGGAATTCCTGAAAGAAAATATTGAGTGTAGACCGCTTTGGAAGCCGTTGCACTTACAACCAATCTATCGAAATAAGCAGTTTTATGGGTCAGGTATTTGTGAAAGATTTTTCGGTAATGGGTTATGTTTGCCTAGTGGGAGTAATTTGACTGATTCGGATTTTGATCGAATTTTTGAAGTTTTGTCAAGGTTATTTAAAATAATGTAATCTAAGGTTTATTCTTTAGTTAAATATGGCTGATTCTCAACAATAACTTATTATTCATATTGGAATTAGGGGTTTTTAATATTGCTGAGTCTACAACTAATTATAATAAAATTCTTGTTTTATATTTCATTTAGAATTTTGATGCATTCTTGGTAAATTTATTTTTAAAATTATATAGTACTTAATTAATAAAATTCGCCTTTTTCTAAATTGTGAGTTTATTTACCTATAAAAACACTGTAATTGGGGGGGGGACTTTTTTGTATTCAACTTCAACATTAGTAAATTTGAATAAATTTATTTTTAGTATTATATTTGTGTACTGTTCAAGTAACAAAGCCTACCATCCCCGCGAATATAAAATAGTTGTCAAACATATGTTTCACATGTATAAAATTTTGATTAAATTTGTCCTTATTGCTTTTCTTTTTTTTGCTAGCCAATTGACAATAGCTCAATTACCTAGTGGGCCACAGTTAACAAGTATAAATATAAATGCCTTAACTGATGCACAATTTCAATCTTACATACAACAAGCACAACTTAGCGGACTATCTGAATCTGAACTAGAAACAAAAGCAAAGGAACGAGGGCTTAGTGCTGCACAAATTGCACAAATAAAAGCAAGGATGGCATCCTTAAATTTAGGTTCAATTGGAGATAAAAAGACCAGCAATGTTACATATGAATCTAGAAAGCCTCTTAATATTAAGAATGAGTTTAAAAAGGAAGAAAAAGAAGGCTTGAAAATTTTTGGGTCAGAATTTTTCTCCAATGCCAACCTTACTTTCGAACCTAATATGCGTATAGCTACCCCAAGTAACTATGTTTTAGGGGTAGATGACGAATTAGCTATCGATATATTCGGCTTCTCTGAAAAAACATCAAAATACAAGATTAATACCGAGGGCCAAATCCGAATCCCTAATATTGGACCAGTTCTTATTTCAGGATTAACCATTGAAGAAGCCAAGATTAAATTAAAATCGGTACTGGCCAAAACCTATCCTGGATTAAACAATGGCAACACATTCTTACAAATCAGTTTAGGGCAAATCAGAAGTATACGTGTAACTCTAATAGGGGAAGTGAATCAACCAGGTACTTATGAAATGTCCTCATTATCTACCTTAGCCAATGCCCTCTATGCTTCTGGTGGCCCGTCAAACAATGGCTCTTTTAGAAAAATTGACTTAATTAGAAATGGCAAAAGACTAGTAACCTTCGATTTATATGATTTTTTGTTGAATGGAGATCTTACAAAAAATCTGTTACTTAAAGATGATGACATCATTAAGATTCACCCCTATGCAGTTCGTTTAGCACTTACAGGTGCTGTGAAGAGACCAGCAATATATGAGTCTGAGTCGGGTGAAAGCTTAGGTACCGTTATTGAAAAATATGCTACTGGATTTGAAGATAATGCTAACAGAAATCAGATTACTATTCAAAGATTAGGAGAGCTGGGAAAGTCTATATTAAATGTAGAGTATAAAAATATTAACACATTTCATTTGAAGAGTTCTGATTCAATCTTTGTAGGCGCCATTCCTAAACGTTTTGAAAATCGGGTTGTAATTGCTGGGGCTGTCTATTATCCCAATAGTTATTCAAATACTGTCTACCCTACTATAGGAGATTTATTGAAAGCTGCTCAACTAAAAGAAAACGCGTTTTCTAATCGTGCCCTACTTTTTAGAACAAATGAAAGTAAAGATACTATTATCACTGCCATTAATTTAAACAATAGCTCAGATTTAAAATTAACTCTTCGTAATGACGATTCGCTACATGTTTATAATAAAGTAGAACTTAAGGAAAAAGCAATTGTTACTATTACTGGTGAATTAAATAATCCTGGCACTTTTTCACATGCAATAGGATTACGTTTAGAAGATTTAATTTTATTAGCCGGAGGATTAAGAGATCGTGCATCCTTTAAAGAAGTTGAAGTACTACGCAGAATCAGAAATGATGCTACATTAAGTGATACAAGTGTTTATAATATTATATTAAAATTTAATTTAAAGGATAGTTTGGCTCTACTTAATGGTCAAGCTTCAATAGAATTAGAGCCTTATGATGTTGTAAATGTGAAAAACTTGCCACGTAATCAAGCCGCCGGTTCTGTAACAATCAATGGTGAAGTGTTATTCCCAGGTACTTATTTACTCAATACCAAGAAAGACCGTGTAAGTGATTTATTTGCAAGAGCGGGTGGTATTTTAAATACAGGATCACTTTCTTCTGGTTATTTCTTAAGAAATACTTATCAGGCAGCTTTAAAAGGCGAAGTATTAGAGATTAAAAAATCACTATCCAAACAACTAAGTAATGATACTTTAACTAAAAAATTTTTAGATAGCACTTTATCTAAAGAAAAGGTTTTGATGTCGGTAAATTTGCAAAAAGCTCTTGCTAATCCAGGATCATCTGACGATATTATTTTAGAGGAAGGCGATATGATTACTATTCCTAAAACACCTGTATCAGTGCAGGCTTTTGGTGGGGTGAATATTCAAAAGAAAGTAAATTTTTACCAGGGCCTAAGTACTAGAAAACTAGTAAAGGAATCTGGTGGTTTTGCTGAAAATGCCAACAGAGGAGGATCTTATATTCTTTATCCTGACGGAAAAATCAGAACAGCGAATAGCTATATATTTTTTAGAACATACCCAAGATTAGTTCCTGGTGCAGAATTATATGTTCCGGTTAAAAGATATAAAAAGCCTTTAAGTATTGCTGAAATTATGGGAATTAGCAGTAGTGTAGTTGGTTTAGGGGCAATTATTATAGGAATTTTAAATACAACAAGGTAACATCATGTTTTAATAAATGCTTAAATTCTACATGATAAGAATTTGCGACATAATTTTTTCTTTATTAGGGCTTATATTTCTGAGCCCAATTCTTTTTATTCTCTTTATTGTTGGGTTTAGATATTCTAGATTACCATTATTTAGTCAAAAGCGAGTTGGAAAAAATATGAAACCTTTTTTTTTATTAAAATTCCGGACTATGCATATAAGTACAGAATCTATTGCCACCCATCTAGTTGACCCAAGTTCAATTACTAAATATGGTAAATTTTTACGTGCAAATAAGTTAGATGAATTGCCACAACTTTGGAATGTTTTAATTGGCGAAATGAGTTTTGTAGGCCCACGACCAAGTTTATTTAATCAAATAGAATTAATTGAAGAAAGATTAAAATTTGGAGTTTACGTTGTAAAGCCTGGAATAACTGGGTTGGCTCAAATCAATAAAATAGACATGTCTAAAACTAAGAGATTAGTTGAATTAGATGTTAAAATGATAGAAAACTTTTCAATACGTAATTATTTTAAATACATACTCTTGACTGTCTTAGGTTTTGGTTCAGGTGATCCTGCAAAAAAATAAAATATTACATCTTTCATCTAGTTTTAATTAGAGTACAAGAAATTTTTTATTGGAATAAATGCTTAGAGTTAGAACAATTGTTTTAAATTATAATACTGCTACTCTTACTTTAGCCTTAGTTAATAGTTTGTTATTACAAAAATATAATAATTTAGAAATTATTGTTGTTGATAATAATAGCAATAATAATGATAAGCAACTTTTAAGTTCATCATTACCAGCTTCAGTTTACTTTATTCAATCTAATTCTAACCTTGGCTATTCAGGCGGGAATAATTTGGGAATGAAATATAATTCTGGATTTCTGCCTGATTTATTTTTTATTTTAAATAGTGATTTGCAGATAGATGATTTTTTTTTAATTCAAAAATTAGTAGATGGTTTCAATAAATATAGTTTTATTCCTGTTGTGGCTCAGTCTCCTCTTGTAAATACTCTAAGTAATTCAAAACCAATTGGAAGGCAAATTCAAGTAAGGAAACTTTTATCACCTTTTTTAATGTATTTGCTTAGTTTCAGTTTGTTCAAATGGCTTACTCCATTTTTTACAAATTCTCTTATCTATCAAAGCCAAATGCCTTTTGAAAATAAGTATTTGATTTGTGATTCTATCAACGGAGCTGCTTTTATTGTCAGTTCCGATTTTATGAGGATAAATAAATATTTAGATGAAAACGTATTCTTATATTTCGAGGAAATGATTTTGGCAAAACAAATTCAAAATTATGGTGCTTGTTGTTTATTAAATGGATTTGTTCAAATTAAACATATGCAAGGAGCTTCGACAGGTTCAAGCTTGAAAAATTATAATCCTGCTATGGAGAGAATTAAATATAACAGTGAAGCATATTTTTTCAATAAATATTTGGATATAAGTCCATTTTTTACTAATATATTCACTTTTTTGAAAGAGTTAGAGTTGCAACTTAAATTAATTTTTTATTCTAAATGAAACTCGTTAAAATTTGGGGGGGGATTGGTAATCAGCTTTTTCAATATTACTTTGGACAATATTTGAATCATAAAACGAATGTTTCAGTAATTTATTTAAATGCTCTTGGGGTGCCAGAAATACCTGAAAAGCTTAATTCCTTTTTAGATCTTGATTTTAGTCAAAATGACTATAATAATAAATTAGAAAAATACCCATATTATTTCAATAAATTTTATAGAATCAACCGAAAGTTTTTGCTACTTTTTCCATACTTTTCTAATAAAATTATAGTTGAAAATCATTCTTATTATTTAAAAGATAATATAGTTGAGTATGAACTTTATGATGGTTATTGGCAAAACTTAGAATTCTTAGATTATTTAAGGAAGGAAAATCAGTTTCGTTTCTCTTTTTTTAATACAGATAAATTCAAAAAAAATGTTTTTTATCAGTTAATTTCAACAACACCGAATGGAGTTGCTGTTCACGTTAGAAGAGGCGATTATTTAAGTAGTGACTATCATATTTCACTTAATATGAAATATTATAAGTTATCTATGGAAATCATCCTTGGAAAGGTTTCGAACCCTGTTTTTTTCTTGTTTTCGGATGATAAGCTATGGTTAAAAGAAAATTTTTCTAATTCCTCCAATATTATTTTAGTTTTGAATGATTCAGATACGGATGATGATATTTTAGAGTTCTACTTGATGACATTATGTAAACATTATATAATTGCTAATAGTACTTTTAGTTGGTGGCCAGCTTATTTAAATAGACAATCAGATGCTATCACTATTGCACCTAAACATTGGTATAATAGCAATGAAGACCATGCCAATAGGATTTTAGTAAATAAATGGATTCTTCATTAATTGTAAACAACGGCAAGCATTAATTAATTAGCAGTTAATTCATCATTATATTACTTGAACTGAATTATTAATTACTTTTTAATGAGAATTATTAGTGAAAACCAAATCCATTAAAGTGAAGAAGTTTTGATTCTTTATTTCTACTATTTATCAATTGAACTTTTGATTTTAATTATCTACTTTAATGAATCTTTCGATTTTTTTAAATGTACCAAGAAGGATTTTGTAAGAACGTATTTGAAACATTTTTAGAACTTTTATCAGCATTAATTGTGATACTTCCACCTAAACTGAAATTTTTTCCTTTGGGCTAACTAGGCTCAAGCACGGGCACTTACTGTTCATGAATCATATATGAAGGTAGAATAACTCTTGAGTGTGAAGTAATTTAAAATTTAAATCTATATTAAATTGAAAATAATAAGTTGGATATTCATTAATTAAATCAATTTTTTTTTGTGATTTATTTTTTACATTTATTTATAAAATTTTGAAAAAATTATTTTGATACATATTGCTTTTAGAAGGTTACTCATTTTTGTTTTCTTTTCTTTGCTAATAAAGAATGGGATAACCCAATCAATTCCTGTAGGCCAATTAGTTTCTGAAACAAATTTACGTTCACTTCAACTATTGGGGCAATTAAATCCAAATTCTTCTTTAACTATTAGGCCAATAGTGTTTAGTGATTCAGTTAACATGTTGAAAGTTCTAAATTTTGCTGATTCGAATATTCTATTAAAATCTAATTCGAAAAAAATTCAATTATTACCTATTTCATGGAATACCAAGTTCAATAGTCATCATCCTTTTGGTTGGAACGATGCTGGAATGAGAATGGTCCGAGGGTTCCAGCAATCTTTTAGTGCTGGTTTTTTCTGGAAGGTCGGTCCGTTGAGTGTGCAATTACAACCAGAATATTATCATATTAATCCACAAAATTATCAAACTACCACTGGCTTTGGCTTCAATAGTAATAAGCCATTGTCAAAAAGTTATTGGGGACAATCATCTATTAGATTAAATACGAAGTCTCTATCATTAGGCATTTCTACTGAAAATTTATGGTGGGGCCCTGGACAATTTAGTTCTTTATTTATGAGTAATAATGCGCCTGGTTTTAAGCACGTTACTTTTAATACTAGAAAGCCAATAAAAACTTGGATGGGTAATTTTGAATGGCAATTGATTGTAGGACAACTGAACGAAGATACCAGCTTGGCTTTCGAAAGTAATTATTTAAAAAGTACTCCAGCTAAAAATGAGCCCCGGTATTTTAATGCATTTGTAATAACCTATCAGCCCAAATGGATGGAAAATATATTCTTCGGGTTGATTCGTTTTGAGCAATTGTACCTATCTGTTCAAGAAACACGACTGGGTGGTTTTTTTAAGAGGTATTTACCTGCACTAACATACGAATCGGCAAGTGAAAATATTAGGGGAGCTGCCATTAATGATGGAGGTGTAGGAGTTTTTGGTCGTTGGATAATGCCAACTCAAAAAACTGAATTTTACTTTGAATACGGCTATAATGATTTCAAACAGAATATAAGAGATCTTACTGCAAATTCTAGTCATGCAAATGCTTTTTTAGCTGGATTTAAAAAAATGATTAAACTCAAAGATCAATCTATTTTAGATGTATCATCAGAAATCGTGAATATGGCTCAAAATCCTGGATATATCATTAGAAATGGAGGTAATTGGTATACACATGCTATAATTCGCCAAGGCTATACTCATCAGAACCAAATTATGGGAGCTGGTAGTGGTTTTGGAAATAATGTACAAACTCTATTAATTAAAAAAATAAAGCTGTTAAATTATTTTGGACTTAAGTTGCAAAGAATAAAACAAGATCCTAAAGGTTTAATCTTAAGTAATTTATCTACTCTTGGTATGCGAAATATCATTTGGAATGATTATGATTTTGGATTCTTATTTCAGAAAAGAGTTAAATCCTTGATTTTAAACGGTGAAGCTCATTGGGTACATTCTAATAATTATGGATGGGAAAGAGGGAATCAGGGGAATTTATTTTTACAATTAAACTGTCTTTACATTCTGCCTTAATATGCGATATCTCCTTATTTTATTTTTTATTTCCCTACAGTCAATTGCTCCTGCGCAGCTTTGGCAATTAGATATGGGCATACAAGAGCAGAAAAGATTAGAAGCTTTATTGAATAATGATAGTTTAACATATCAATCTTATGCCATTCGGTTCGCAAAGAATAATTGGAGTAAAATCTCAAATGAGCAAGTTACAAAGAAACCCCAAATCCAATGGTTATTCGCAGGTTATGGAATTCAACACAATAATAATTTACCCATAAGCTTTAACGATGGCAATTTTTTACCCAATGTTGGTTTGCAACATAAAGCAAGCATTGGTGCTCAATTTAACTGGGGACTAATTAGTATTCATTTACAACCCGAGTTGGTTCAAGGACAAAATTTAAATTCAAGCCCTTTTGTTGATGATGTAAATGACGTTAACTACCGTAGAAACTTCTATTGGTATGTTCGAAATAAAGTAGATAATGGAACACGAATTGGCACCCAGCCGTTTAAAAAATTATACTGGGGACAATCTTCTGTTCGTCTCAATTCAAAAAATTTTTCATTTGGCCTGTCAACAGAAAATCTTTGGTGGGGGCCAGGTATAAGAAATAGTCTTTTATTGACGAATAATGCACCTGGGTTTATGCATTTGACCTTAAATTCAATCAAACCCATTCAAACCAAACTAGGTAATTTTGAATTTCAAGTAATTTTGGGGAATTTAGATTCTGCCATCGCCCCAGCAATTGATTTCAATAATTTAACTGCTAATTCAACATTTATTGAACCTAAATCAATTAATCAAAGAGGCATAGCAGGGTATTATATCAGCTGGAAACCTAAATGGTTCAAGCACTTATATTTGGGATTAGGTGGGATGACTTATTTTTATAAGAATAAACCAGCTATACAGCTAAGCGCAAATATTTTAGATTCTGAAAATAAGCAAGGCAGTGCCAGTTTAAGTTCAGTATTCTTTCGCTATGCGATACCAAGTGAGAATGCAGAAGTTTATTTGGAATACGGAAGAAATGGCAAGTTTTTTGCGCCATTTCATATTTTAGGTGATACCATTCCAACCTCCTACTTAATTGGATTTAGTAAACTATTCAAATTAAGGCAGAAAAAAATTTCAAAGGATCAAGCTGCAATCATGTTAGGGGTAGAGCTTACCCAATTACAGCTGCCTGATAATCGCTTAATTTTTAATGCTGCAGATGTCAGAGGAATACCCAGAACCAATAGTTGGTATACCCACCCTTATATTAAACAAGGTTATACCCAACAAGGACAAATATTGGGGGCTTCAATTGGGCCAGGCTCTAATAGTCAAACATTAAATTTGAGCTGGGTAAAAGGCATGAAAAAAATCGGTTTAACTATAGAGCGAATAAACTATAATGCAGATTTTTATCAATTCAACTTTTTTAGAGGCTTGATTGGAAGAGGAGAACCTAGATATTATTGGATTGACATTAATGCTTCTTTTCAAGTGCAATGGGATTTTAAGAAAGTTTTATTTAATGCAACTTACATGTACACTAGTTCTTTAAATTATCGCTGGACAAAATTAGATGGCAGTTTTGCAGGCCCCTCAACATTATCTGATAAGCGAAACAATCAATTAAATTTTTCTATTTATTTTTTCTTTAAAAAATAAATAGAAGTTGGTATACTAAATTCAACATAAAATTGGTTACTCAAGAGCGTGACTATATAAAATGTACTCGAAAGAATTTCAGTTTTTGCTTTATTTTATTACATAATCTTTAACAAACTCGCAATCGGCATCTGTTTTTCGTTTAAATATCACTAAATAAATTGATGAATATGTTTATATGAAATTTTCTTGCTAGAATGGATATTTTTTTACAGGTATACTCTAGATTATAATTAGTCAACAACAAAACTTAAAAACTATATTCAATGCCTTATTTATTTACATCTGAGAGTGTTTCTGAAGGACATCCGGACAAGGTAGCGGATC